>NC_009934.1 GCF_000018105.1 Acaryochloris marina MBIC11017 | reverse complement strand
TATAATGCCTTCGACGGAACCTGATGTAGATCAATGGAATGCCCATACTGTCAAAGTGAGAAGATCCTTAAGCGTGGCTTTGATAGTCTGCAAGATGGGACATTAGTCCAGCGATATCAGTGTAAGGATTGCAATCGTCGTTTCAACGAACGCACAGGCACCCCAATGGCTCGTTTACGCACCGCTAGTTCAGTGGTGAGCTATGCCATCAAAGCTCGCACCGAAGGAATGGGGGTCCGTTCAGCAGGTCGTACCTTTGGTAAATCTCATACCACCATTATGCGTTGGGAAAAACGCCTAGCAGACCAAGCACAGAACTGGTCACCCCCCCGCACCAGCAGCCTCTGATGTGACGGTAGAAGGGGATGAAGTATACACTCGTGTAGGCAAAAATCTTCCCCCCCAGCCAGTCCCAGGGCTGGACCATCCACTTCCTTGAACGCGAAAGCCGCTATTGGTTGACAGCACTAGCTGGCCTCAAGGATGCACAACTTTTTGCAAATGGCGTTTACTCAGCTTGGGAGTGGGTGAAAGCCTGTGATGGGATTCGATGGTTTACCGATGGTGAAAGGCGTTATGGACAAGAACTTTGGCAGCTTGCCAGTGTCTATCTCAAAGGTGATGAGTGTCATCCTGACTATGGGCATCGCAAGGTTTGGCGAGAAGGGTTAGAAGTCGTGATGAAAGTTAAAGGGTCTCAGGGGAATCGGCGAGTAGAGTGGGTGAAAACAGAGCATCCCTTTACCGCTATCAGTCCAAGGTCTGAGATCCATGCCAATCATAATGAGGCTCACAATGCTGCCTTGAGGAGACGATGTAGTGCTTATCGAAGGCGGCAGAATCTCTACGCTAAGAAGCGGTTGGGGTTACAGCGAGTGCTAGACGTACAACGCCTGATTCATAACTGGGTTAGACCCCATTGGGGACTCAGTAAGCAGACCACACCAGCCATGGAGATGGGATTTTGTTCTCGCCCACTGAGTACTTTAGAACTCCTCACCAATAAAGGGTTTAGGTATGTGCCCTGTTAGTAGACCAGTGCCCGCACTCATCCAACCCACGATCGCACCTCAAAGCAAACCCAAGAATTTATCAACCTTCTTAATCCCCCGTGACTCTCCTGTTTTCGGGGTTTTTTATAGGGCATTGCATCCCACTTCATACCTATTAAAAAGTTACAAAATATAAATAAATGCATAAACAAGGAAAAGGTAAAAGATAAGACATCAAAGTACCGAGGTTCTTAGACACCTTATACCAATTACCTAGTAAAACAGCCTATGTCAGTCTTCTTAAAGCTCTGTAAATCAGCCAATCTTCAAAATTAAGCCTTTAATTTCAGCAAATAAATGGTGTTACGCTTAAAAACTCTAATTTAAAACAATGAACTTTTAAAACTATGAACTTTGGCATAAGTTTTAATTACTAGATAACTATAAATAGGTTTTGTAACACTATAAATCTGGAAATATTTGCATTTCAGAATATTAATGCTAAAAACGATCTACCTTGGAGAAAAACAATCATGAAAAAATTAGTTTTACTTTTTTTTCTAAGTATTGCAATACTTGCCGGTTCTGTGACCATATCTCATGCACAAACTTTTGGGCCTGTTTTCCTTGTGGAATATAATACAGATCGTCAGGGTGGAGATATCCGTTCAGGATTTCCTGTGGGTAATGTCGGTCAGTGTATGAATGAGTGTGCTAGTTCTTCTCAATGTAGAGCCTTTACATTTGTTGATGTTAACCAGCAACCTCCCAACTATAATAATAATCGCCCTCTTTGCTGGCTAAAAAGGTCTGTACCAGGTAAAAGAAGAAATTCTGGAATGATCACTGGAGTTAGACAGTAATATTTAATTCCTATTTGAGTAGTGCATGGATGTATTTTTTTTACATCTAACTTCTCAATTAAGAAGCTCAGTCTGAAGCAGCTTTTCTTTGGTACACTCGTTAAATCACTTTTTACTCCAGTTGCTGAAACACTTATTTTCAATAGCTTTCTAAAAGTAGTGCGAATAGCAGCATTTAGTAATCAATTTTATGCTGCTATTCGCATCCTATTTCAATCTTGCCAAATACAAGAAACCTCATCCAGCAATCAGGCACTGGTCTGTTAGCAGGATCTAGC
>NC_009933.1 GCF_000018105.1 Acaryochloris marina MBIC11017 | reverse complement strand
TCTTTTGTTAGGCACTTGTACAGCCCTCTATTGATTAGGGATGTAAAAAGTGTCTTTTTTCTTGAGATTGAATTCTAGAAACGCGATCTCACACATCATTTCTAGGGAATTGAGATCTAGTTTTATCCTTCTCAGGGGATGCCTGGTTTCTTCATAGCTATAGCCGACGTGACATCGTCATTAATCCGTCAGCTCGATTGTCGTCTAATAGTGGAAGGATTTAATAACCGAGTCAAAGTCTTAAAAAGACGATGCTACGGTATTTTCGATATTGAAAGACTCTTCCAAAGGATTTCTCTTGACCTCAATGGGTATCAGACATTCGCTGTGACCTAAACACTATATCTAGCGGCTACCACGCTAATTCCCGGAGAGCCACATTTTTATTAATCAAAAAGTTTGAAAAATGATTACTCCAAACATTCCTGACTATGTAAAGGGATGGCTTACTGATTCAGAAGCTCAATTCCTGTACTCGCAGGCGAAGGCCTGTCCTCCTGGCACGGTGATCGTGGAAATTGGTTCTTGGAAAGGTAAGTCAACGATTTGCCTCAGCCAAGGCTCAGCGGCAGGTAACAACGTTCATATCTATGCGATCGACCCACATCAAGAAGATTCTTATCCAGAGTTTGAACATAATGTGTCGAGTGCTGGGATTAGAGAGTTAGTCACTCCCATTGTGAAAACATCAGCAGATGCCTGTGAAGGATGGACACAACCTATCGGTATGCTGTTTATTGATGGCAACCATGAACATGACATGGTAGAGCAAGATTTTCTGCTTTGGTCTCGATTTGTTGTGGATGGGGGAATCATTGCATTTCATGATTCAACCAGTAGTCCGTTCAATCAGCTGATGGGTTATTTAGGACCCAAACGGGTTGTGGATAAATATTTATTCCAATCCAAGGATTTCAAGCATATTGGCTTCACGGGGACCACAACTTATGCAACGAAAAGTAGTGCTCAAACGGTGACCGATGCCTTGGGTCGATGGTCGATGCGCTTTAAAAAAACCTTCCCTGATACCCTGATGCTACTCCATCAGTATGTGCTTCTTAAGTTACCGACTGGGGTTCTAAATGGAATTCGAAGACTGATGGGTTATCGACAACTGAATTTAGGTCGATAAGCTGATTTCTGGGGTTTCACCTGCCAAGAGTAATCGCAAAAAACTAGGATCAAGCCCAGGGCGATAGGCAAGAAACGAAACAATGGGCTAAATCTTACTGGCCATCCTGGGCTCTTTGGGGGATCCGCATCTTTTGGTTGCGATCTCAATAGCAGTGCAACAATGAGGCCATGATCTGGTATTCGCGACTCATCGAAAATATCAAGTCATGATTGAATTTCAATGCTTGAAATTTCAGGCCATGCATCAAAAAAGTATGGGTTTGCTCAACCGATAGGGAGTTGAATTGCCCTATTCCCTCGTGCAATGTCCTCTATCTGGTTAACCTCAAACCTGCGCATCTCAATATGGGCTATTGCACCAACAGGCTGGGCGTTATCAGCAACAATAGAACAAATGTTAGATGATAAGGTCTAGTTCAGAAATTTTCTTGAAACCGAATGAAGAGAATAACTCCATACTGGAGTATTTAGAGGTAATCCAGAATATCCAACATTGCCTGATATTTCGCCTGCTCCCCCTGCTCCTTCAAAAGCTTTGCAGCAGTCTCCAGATCTTGCTTTGCTTGCGATGTATTGTCTAAAGAGAAATAAGTAGCACTCCGTCCTCCATAGGCTGCTGGCAGTTCGGGATTAAGAGCAATTGCTCGGTCAAAATCCGCAATGGCTTTGGAGTACTCTTTCATATCATCGTAGGTAAACCCTCGATGAATATAGGCCATTACGTTCTGAGGATTAAGAGCAATAGCTTGGTCAAAATCTGCAATTGCACCTTTATAATCTCCTTGCTCATATTTTCTAAGAGCACGATTAAATAAGTCATATTCAGAGATATTAGATTGAATTTGCTCAGTTATCTCAATGCTCTGTGTAGAAGCTACAGAACTAGGAGCATCACATACTGCTAGTGTCAGAACAGCACATCCCGACAAAATACTGGCGATTATCTTTAGAGGATGTATGAAAAGTGATCAGCCTCTCAGGGTTTAGGCCAATCGCCTGACCATGAGTCGAATCATGCAGATATAAATCATCGCTTCTGACGAATCAGTTAATCGCTCGTAATCTTTACTCAATCGTCGATACCAATTGAACCAACCAAACGTTCTCTCCACAACCCAGCGTTTCTTGAGCAGAACAAACCCCTTGGTCTGCTCAGGTCTGAGTACAACCGCAATCACCCATCGAAAATTGTCCATCGCCCACTGGAGAAAAGGTTGACCGCTGTACCCCCCATCTGCCCAAATCAAATAGAGCCGTTGGACCGCCTCTGCCATCTGATGGACTGCAGTGAGGACCTTTTTGCCACCTTCACGCTCAGGCAGACTTGCTGCCGTGACCACCACCCGTAGAACTAAGCCGAGGGTATCAACTGCTGTGTGCCGTTTTCGCCCTTTGGTGTATTTGGCACGATCAAAGCCCACCGCTTGATTGACCATGGTTGCTGTGGGGACACTTTGAGAATCAATAATGGCTTGTGATGGGCTGGCAGGACGATCATTATCAGCCCTGACCCAACTGCACAACCGGTCATGAATTTTGACCCAAGTCCCATCTATTCGCCAATTGCGAAAATAGGTATAGACCGTTGACCAGCAGGGAAAATCCCCCGGGAGGTCTCGCCATTTACAGCCTTGTGACACTAGATAAAATATGGCGTTGAGGACTGCCCACATATTTACGGAGCGAGGACGTCCACCGGGTTTGGCTGGCGGAATTAGAGGGGCTATCAGTTCATATTGGGATAGGGTTAGGTTGCTACTATATGCTTTACTCATGGCTCACTCGGTGCGGGTTTGTTAGAACCTACAGCTTATGCCGAGAGAGCTTTCTTTGTTAGATGAGACTTTTCATACATCCTCTTAACATCAAAATATTTATTTATATACTTCTATGATTTTAGTTTTCCCAAATAAATATCCGTGTCTAAAGTAATGCTCCTCATTTATTGATAGGGGTTTCTATACTCAATATAAGATTTGTGGAAACAGAGAAGCCTATTTTTATGCAGGGTAAATACACTTCTGATTTTGTGTAACCTTACAAAACCCTTTGAAACCTGAGCTTACAGAATCTCAGGCTGCGAATTTGGCTGACACTTAACGACCATATCCATCTCATGAGGCACCGTGACGATGAATCGTTCCACTCCAATATCTAGTCGGGAAATAGTCTCGACCTCATGCAACAAAATTTCTAGATAACGCATGTACTTACAGTAAACATAGACCGTCTTGCTGGCGGGTTCATAGCGCAATTGGCTCCCCCGCCACCATGGAAATTGATGGAGCAAGTACTCTGTTAGCATCTGGGTACAGTTCATCTCCATTCCCCCCCAGATCAACTAAGCTGTTTTTACACGTAATCGCTGACAGGGAATGCAATCCACCTGAATAGCTGTGGCGATTTCACTGCTATGGATTTCAAGGTGTGCTTTTCGAGGTGCATTGAACATTAGATGCTGTTGTGGGAAAACAACCCGTTCAAAGTACCAGTTCACGATATTAGTGACCCGTACCACCTCAACCCGAGGCGAGGAGTTACGGTAACTGCAAAATATGAGGTCTTTCTGTTTAGGCTCAAGCGTTTTAATCATCATTAATGGCAAACCAGCCCTTGGATCCGAGTACCTAGGGCTGGCTTGACGAATAGTCTAAGCAAAAATTTATAAGCTGGCCAGCATTATTTATTAGAAAGGGATATCCCTCTCTCAAGACAAATCTATATAAGAATGATTTGTCGTGTTTATTATGGCAATAATATTAACTTATCTATAGTTTCTTAATGAGTACCTTTATAATATTTTTATGATCTCTACATCTTATATTGAGTCTAAAATTTTGTGCCAAAGTCAATTTCTGCTGATGAAGACTTGCTTTCAAGGATTGACTTTTAGATTTTCGATGAAACAGCCTGGATATCTAAAAGGGTAGCCTTACAGACTAATAGATGAGTAGTGTTAGCTCATGATTTATGTTTCTTAACTTATTTCTCATCTAGAGAGTAATAGCGAAGAAGGTTGAATGTCCAAAATGGATCGGCAAAACTTATGCCTCTTTCCCATGACATTCTACCGATGATAAATCTACTTTTTTGCCCATGGCGAGGAAAATAACAGCGCCAATACGTCAATTGATGAAGTTGTTATGGCTTTATATGATCCTGTTTAGCTTTTTTGTAGGGCTATTCCTGAGCCTCTAGGGTTTCATTCGCTGGCGATGTTGCATAGATGGGCTGTTGTGCACCTTGAGCTTTTACCCAATCTATTTATGGTGAATCAGCCCGCGAGAGGACAGTGATGGATTTGACGTGATTCAGCAATATCACGAATCAACAGGATATGGTTATTCAGATAACTTTCAGCGGCTTTCCGTTCGTCCGTTTTTAGGTGGTGATGACGTTCTAAGTAAGATAGCAACCAAGCTACCAAACCTGAGTCATCCAGTTTCTCAAGGGAGTGTTGGGGAAGCGATTCAATCATTTGCCAGAGACGGCGCATAAGGGGAGGAGACATAGTTTTAAAACCACCAATAACTTTAGATGGGTATAATGGCTGATTTATACCTTAATTTAAGATTTTCTTAAGATACGCAGCTTCTTAAGCATACAGCCTGACCATTTTCGTTAGAGCAAAAGAAAAGCATCTTTACGGCAAGTCACTTGAGCACTTCTCTAAGTACTACTTTTTATGACAAAAACCCCCAACTCAAGAAGAGCCAAGGGTTTTCACTAGTTAATTCATCTATGAAAATCAAAGCCCCGGTGCCATCACTGCTGCCTGCTTTTGCTCCTCCTTCTGCTGTACTTTCTGCTTAGGTCGCTGTTGCTGGGCTACTCTAGCCTGAGCAGTCTTCACTGTGCGGGCAATCACTTTTTCTGCAACTGATGCTCCTTTATCGGCTTTAAGACCTTGGAAGTGAGCGGATTGGGCCAACATCGCCCGCGCTTCTTTGGGTTTCAGTCCATCCTTTAAGGCATTTTCCGTCGCTAGCCTAGCCCCTCTCAAATCAGGTGAGACATTGGCTCCATACTTCGACCACAGACCCTCAGCAGGATTATTGGGCACTGCCGCTTGTTTAGCCTCTGGCTGTTGCTGTTGAAGGTGTTCCTTCGTTTCCATTTCAGCACTCAGAGATTGCTTAGCTAACCCCATTGGGTTGTGCAGTATTCGACCGTCCTTGATGTTCAGTAAGACTTTATTGCCCTGCTTAATCACCAGATTCCCCCCAAAGGCTGCGGGGTCTTCCAAGGCTTGCTGCAAGGCGTCTCGTTGAGTATCCGTGATCGAGGTTGATGGATCCGGGGCACCATTCTTCATCTTGAAGATGTCAATGCCATCCATCTTGATATACAGCCGATCCACGTTCATATTGCCAGCGGCTAACTTATCCACCAGACCCAACACATAATCTTCTGCCTCTTGAGAAGATTCAGAACGAATCGGATTGACTACATTAACAGCGCTTTCCACTGCCGCCTCAAAGATATTGGCCTGTCTGCCATTCTCTGTATGACTATTGCCATTCTCAGAGGGCTGATAGTTAACCTCGGGCTGGGTGCCGTTTGATTCGACTTGGGCCGCAGATTTGATTTGAGTTTCTGCTTCACCTTGGGTTTTATCCGTGGCGAACACGGTGGCTTGCTCTGGAGATTCAGTCGGTTGAACGTTAGTGGTCTGTTCTTCGGTGTTAGACAATTTTGCAAACTCCTGTTCTACAAATAATTCGGCTCGTATCCCGGTTTGGCGAACATAACTGGCGGCATTCTCCAAGAATTCTTGGGACCGCTCTAAGGCCCGTTGACCACTAGCGATCACTTCGCCCACGGTTATATGCCTGACTTTTTGAAAGGTCAATACGGCTGAATTGGTGACGGTGCGACCCAACATGACGGAGGACCCCACGGCACCCACGGCATGGGTGACCATATCCTGACCTGCTAGGGCGACTTGAGCGGACTGAGATGATATCCAATCAAAGCTGGTTTGAATCCCACCAAAGGCGGGTAGGCCAGACATGACGGATTCCCCAAAGTTACTCATGGCCTGTTGGGCTAGAGTATGGGTGCCTGACTGAAGGGCATCACTCCCCCATTGAATGGCAGCACCTGCGACTGGGGCGATAAATGGAGTATGGGTGGCCGCAGCCGATACGACTAAGGGCACACCGACGTTTTGAATCCCACTCTTGACGAATCCAAGGGGGATCGGGGACAGGGCAAAGGCGACATCCTCGGCCTCCTTCGCCGTGTTGTATAGGTCTTTGAAGGTAGACATTTAAAACCCTCGCGAGGTTTACCTATGAAACATAGGCAAGATGACCTGGGAGGGACAAATCGTTATTTGGGAACTGTGTTTGAGGTTTCAGCCTTTTGTACTTAAGGTGCGAGGATATTTGGATCTGTGTAATGAAGGTTTAAAGAAAAACCCACGACTAAGGAGTTGTCCCCTCAGTCGTAAGGGGTCTGTTGGAGAAAAAAGGGAGATTGTGACGAAGAGAAGAGCTGACTGCAACGTGAGGTGAACTTGCAATCAGCTCTTGGGGGGAATGAAGGACTCTGGGTCAGCTCGTTGTTGCTCTCATGACCTAATTGGCAATGTAGGCTGCACCATTCGGGCCACGAGTGATAACTTGACGTCTTACCGAAGACTGAGCAGTTGTGTCACGGTCTGAGTCCGTTTTAGCGATGTGAGCCGCACCATGAGAGCCACGGGTGACAATGTTAGGAAATCCGGTGGTAGGAGTTTCAGATCGTACTTGAGCATCTTGAGGAATACGGTCTACTTTGACCTGATGGGCTGCACCATTGGGGCCACGGGTCACGGTGATGGTTTCAGCTAGGGCGGAGGAAGCAAGGCCAATACTGAGGACGGTAAAGCTTGTTAAGACTGAAAAAGCGGTTTGATGAATGCGTTTCATGTTTGTTCTCCAACTTCAATGACTTCAATGTACGAGGGGTGTCTGAAGCTGGAATGATGACGAACTGGGTGATTCCCTGTAATTGACTGAGAAGGCTATAAGGGTTTTATGAGAATTCTGAGGGGTAGTCACAACCTTCCTTCATGAAGGGTTTCTATCCTTATCCTTTGAGAACAGTAGCCAAAGGCCAATGGCGACAAATAAAACGGACGCGGTAGCGGCTCCAATTGCTTGAGGATCACCACCACTCTCGATAACCTGCTTCATTACATGCACAACTCTTGGAACGCTATAAATTAATAAACCAAATCCAATTATCTTTTTAAGAATATTCATTGATACATGTCTTGATTAGGTGAATGCAGCTATCGGATCGCTATCAAGGGCAGTCCAATGTTCCTGAATTCTAAAATTTGAGAAGTCAGGTCGATCTTATCGGTCATACTTGAATGCTCGCTATATTTATACGAAACCTGACGTATATCACTCTGAACATAGAGGTAATCAATGAAAATTGTCGTCTAAAACCCTTTTCATCTTTACCACTTCGAAAATTCACTATTTAAGAAGCTTTTCGCTTACTGCTTTCAATCTTCAAAACCATTTTCTCTCGCAACTTGGATCGCTCGTTTCAATTGCGCCTTGTCCTTAATCATTTCCGAGGCAAGGTTGGCAGTTGTGATCGCTTCCGCCATTTCTGTGAAGTGGATATTGCAAATGTCTCCTTCTGAATTGTAGTGAATGGTCTCTGGCTCAACATCCAAGTTTGCATCAAGACGTACTGCCATCACCAGCCCTTGCAGCCCATAGCCGTTGAAATAGTATCCGTCGAATGTTTCAGTTCCAAAGTTCTCCTCAAACCATTCCCATTCTCCAAAGATAAGCCTCACATCTTTCCATTCTGAATTCATGCAATTATCAAGGATAAATGGTGCAAAGGTCTCTTGGTCACTACTATTTTCATCAAATTTCGGTTGCTTCATCGCGTTAATCTTCGTAAAACTACGGTTATAAGACACCTGATAATTGAAACCCCTATATGCAAATATTTAAGGCGATATTTAGCCTTAAATTTTTGTGAAGTGATTTTCCAAGCTAGTGACGTCAGGCTTTTAATTTAGTTAGTTCCCGCATCTGCATCCTTAGATTTCCCAAGTACAGCAGCAATCGATTACAAAGCCCTAAATCTACAACCCAAAATCCTGGGGCTGGGACTGCTTTTGATTCTGCTTCTGGGACTGTTCTGGTTGCTAGGATCGACGATGTTCAACCTTCTCGCAATTCAGTTCATGTTACGCCTTGGACAATAGACCTCTTGCAATGTTTGTTTAGTGATGAGCTAACAAAAAAATTTATACTGCGATCTAAATTTAGGTTTTCTATCTTAAATCAGATCGTTAGATCAATTCTACAAGAGGTCTAATTTAGGTCATTGACAATATTTTAAGGAATCTAATTTTCTCACTTCATTATAATAAAGTTATTAAAACCATTCTTCATTTTAGAAGAAGATATTTCAAAGACCTTGTTATTTTTCTAGCCATTTCCAACTTCGACACCTAATGGTGATATCTTCAAGGTTAAATGGGGGTTTCCTCCCTCTGTACCCGTTAGCACAAATGCATTACCTGTGCTAGTTCCGTATACCACTAAACCATCTCCTACTACATGAGGCTGTGCTTGAAACCCATTGCCTCCTTCTTCAGGCATAAGTAAAGAGTAGTCAAAATCGGCTTTTTTCTCTAATCTATAAACTGAAGGTGACTTATCGTAGAAATACTGATCACCATACGATTGAATAGTATGTCCACTAGAATAAACAACTTGATATTTTAATGGCTTTTCAGATAATTCTAGGCAAAACCCTATAGGCTTAACAGAAACTAATCTGCTGGCATGAATTAGATAAAATCCACTATTTCCAGAAGCTTCTGATGCATCACCAAGCTCAAAATCAAAGTTAAAATTCATATACCAGTAATTTCCAAAAAATTTACCAGCATTTCCATACACTATTGGCATAACTATGTATTTCAACTCCTAGAAAAATTATATTTTTAGTTAAAATATTTTACCTATTATTTAACCAGGATATTATTAAAAATTATTTGAGGCAATTTTAAGCATTCTCTGGAAGCTAAATAGGTTGTAATAGGGATGATAAAAATCTTAAAGGCTAAGTTTAATAAGGCATTCAAAAGATTTTAAAAGGAGTATTTTAAATGAAATTGAGTATTTTACTGAACTAATTAACCATAAATCGAAAATAACTGCTGCTAGAATCAGGAATTGTCGTTTTTCACTTGCGAACTCTCTGGCAAGTAAACTTGCAATATTTCAATTTTCTTAGACTATATAATTCAATCTAGTAGGGGTTGATTCCCCGCTGCTTACAGCGAAGAAATGGAATTGCGATCCAAATCTACGGTTTGGTAGCAAGTCGTATTTCATACCTCGTCTGCTTGCAGCGGGGTAGTTGATTTGTTATTTCTGACTTTAAAACTTAGATTGATACCGACTACAATCCCAGATTCTGAGACTGAGACTGCCTTTGACTCTGTTTCTGGGACTGCTGCGACTGCTGGGAACGACGATGTTCCACCTTCTCTCGATTCAACTCATGTTGTGCCCTGGACATGACCCGGTCCTCATACAGCTTCACTTTCTCCGCTGACTGGGCTCGCTGAGCCACTTCCTTGATCGAGTCACCCGCCCTGACAATCTGCCTGAGCTGTACACCCTTGAGTCCTCCTTGCATCCCTGCTTTGACGTTAGCAATATCATCTGCTCGTGACTCAAATTTAATGGACACTCGATTGTTGTACTTAGCGAGTTGTGCCCTAAGTATTCGTAGAGTCTCAGCCGTCAGTCTGGCTGCTTTTTCTACCCCTTCCTCGGCCAGGTGCATTCCTTTCTCTGCATCCCGCTCTAAGGTCTGGTCTTGACTATGCTGCATCTTGAATATCCTCCTGTTCGTCTATATCTGTGGTGTCTTCAGTGGCTTCTTCTGCGTCAATCTCAGCGGCTTCTTCTTCAATGGCGTAATACTCTGAAGGTGGGAGTAGATCCTCTGCGGCTGCGGCTCTGTTCTCCATTGCCACTTGGACATTGATCATCCCAAAGTGCTTCTGATGTTCCTCTTGCAGGCTGGGAAGGATGTTCTCTCGCCATGCGTCTTTGCACTGCTCCCTAATCTTGGCCTGGGAGCTGTTCTTGTCATAGGGAAGCTGTTTCTTCTCATAGATAATCGGGTGACCATTGGTGGAGGCATCGACGATGATGCACTGCCCTGGTTTCTTCATGGCGTCTAAGCGGTCTGCGGTCATCAAGTCCACTTGTTGAAAGCTGTCATTGCGACTCCGAGAACGGTTGGAACCAAAGGACTCATTTTCCGTGGTGCTGATGATGGTTTTCTTCCCTAAGCGGCTGGCAATGACTTGATTGCTCTTGTAGGACCCCTGATTCATATAGATGCGGGAGGGCAGGTTGGCAGCAGTGCTTTCCCATCGCTTCTCGCCATAGAGTTCCTGCATCTGTTCTTCTTGCTGATAAATCATCCACAGCAACAGGCCATTTTGCCGTCCTAGGGCAGACCATTTCTTCGCATCTGGGAATAAGGTGAAACTGGCTTCTTCGATGATGACGCCGAGGTTGTTCTGACGTTTACGGGTATACCTGATATTGCGCTTCACCAGCATATGGATGGCAGCGGCGAGATAGGTCTTGGTGGCTTCTAGCTGGTCTTCATTGATACGGAAGAAGATGGCTTGTTTGCCCGTGAGGTCCAAGGGGATGGTGGTCTTGGTCATGCATCTGGCGATCTCAGGGTCGAGGAATTGAACCCAGTTCTGACTAGCGGTGGATTGAATGGTGGGACCAGGATTCGCACTACTGGAGCTATGAGCGACGGTTCTGAGTCCTCGGCTCAGATGAGTCATAAAGTAGGGGAGTCCTTTCCCCATCTTGTCGTTGTCTTTGGCTGCGGCTAAGCGTTCGGCGATGTTGTTGAGGCCCATCAGTTCCCAGACCATCAGCATGTCGGCATATTCACTGCTTTTGGCTCCGAGCATCATGGACTGTTGCAGAAGGTCGGACTGGGGACCGAAGTATTGATGTCTGCGTTCATAGTTCTCGGCGGCGTTGATGTTGATGCCTCGGGTCAGCTCAAGGGTGCCTGCGAGGTCTTCATCATTGGCGATCAGGTCGAGGAGGTTAAGGCCACCGGAGAAGGGGAGTTTTTCTACGGAGTACTTTGAGGTTTCTTTGATGCCAGGGGCGAGAAAGTGGATGTCATAGCCGAGGTCATGGAGATAGGCGGCGGTTTTCTCCATGAGTTCGCCTTTGATGTCACTGATCAGCAGGGAGGCTCCATCTTCCGCGAGGGATTCGATCAGGCGAAGGGCAAAGCTTTCCGTTTTTCCCCCACCGCTTTTGCCTGAGACGAGGCCACCGGGGTTGATAGGTCCAAGGGTGATGCCTGTTTCTGGGTTGAGTTGGATCGCGGACTTCTCGATATCACCCTCAGCTCGGATCAGTCTGGCTTTGTTGGACCCTTCTTTGATTTCTTTGGGGGTGGCTTCTCTGGCATTTGGCATTCCCTCTGGAATTTGAGTTCTGCGTCGATTGAGGGTGCTGAGCCAGATGATAAAGACGATGCTGAGAAAGCCTACGGTGAGCCAGCCATAGTTGATGGGAATGTTGTGGAACCCTCTGTATTCTGGTGCGGGTTGCGTGGTTTGTTGGGGCATAAAAAATTCCTGCTAGGTGGAGCTAACAGGAACATAGGTAGATTGTATTGTGGGGTGCAAATTCAGTCTTGTTAGAGGAAGATTTGGATAAATTTATTGGTAACTTCTTTGCCCATACCTTTATAGTAGTCGCACCCGATATTAGGTTTATCAATTCGACTTTGATGCCTTGGCCTGCTGCTGAAGCTTAAGGAAAACTTCACTGCCAAGCCTTTCCCGGAAAACTTTTTCAGATGGAGCGGAACCAACTAGGTAAGACATAATCTCTTCACATCCGCCTTGATGATCCGTTCTCAAAAAAATTCTTGCATCAGGAATCCTGGGGTTACTTGATGCCCCCTCTATGTAATGGTACTGGCTTCCATCATGCTCGATAGACGCAACTAACTGAGCCGATGAAACGCTAGATTCTGTCTGAGTAATGGTTTTATTGAGGCAAGCCTCGGCCTGGGGTGAAGCCTGGGATGGTAATGCATTTAACAACAGAAATGCTACCGCAAATAGTAGTTTTTTCATGATTACTGCCTCAATCCCTTGAAGTTGATATGTTTTCTGGGGTCAACGTTAGTCCCTGAATGGATATTCCCTTTTACATAGCCTTCAACCACTCCAAAATCTATATGGGGACCAGTAGATCTGCCTGTGCTTCCTACTGTGCCAATGACCTGTCCCGGATCTACGGTATCACCTACTTTTACATAATTGGTTTGATTGTGAGCATACCAAGTCGCCAACCCGTTGCCGTGGTCAATCAGAATGAAATTCCCATAATCTCCATTCCATTGACTCATTACAACTGTTCCACCATCTGCAGCCCTAAATGGGGTGCCAGCGGAATGGGCTAAATCAATTCCAGAATGCCAGTCAGTGTCCCCTGTAAAAGGATCGTAACGCCATCCAAAATTACTTGTAACAACGTAAGATGAGTCAGCTAAAGGGTTAGCCAGTTTCCCAGACGCCACCCCCGATCCTTGCTGAAAATTGACACTTCCATTGCTCGCCAACAACGCAGGATTACACCGCTGTGAATTCGTATTGATTGCTGCCAGCAGTGGATTCTGCCCTGCATTCCCATTCGGACCATATTGAGACAGAATTGCAGGGTCTTTCCATATCTCATGCTGTTCAGCTCCACCCGGTAAAGAGGTGAACTGACCATACCGAAGTACATTCCCAGCATGACTGTAAACATGTTGACCGAGCAACTGATCCGCTTGCTCAAACTCACCCGCCTCAATCAAGCCGAGAATGTCCGTCCCAATCTCATCACCAAAGGCTTGGATCAAGGCCACTGCCGCCTGATCGCGTTCGGCTTTATTCGTTGACCAAGCATCCAGACCATAACGCTCCAGAATTATTTGCCTCGTCTCAGGGATAAACTGATATTCCCCATACGCTCCTGTATTCGGATGGGCGTCAATATCCGTTCCCCCAGATGATTCACCCAAGGCAATGCGGGCGAGATACTGTCTCAGACGATGTTGAGGATCTGAGGGTTTGGTGGCTGTAATTCCCTGGCTACTGACTGCCCCTGGTCTACCCGGTATGCCCGTCAATTGTGGGGCACCACTTGACCCATCAATCGGCTGGAGCTGAACGCCATTGGATTGGGCTTTAGATTGCAAACCACTGTTGCTCTGTTGGTGTTGAAGTGTCCCTGGGAAAACACCCGAAAAACCATCATTACTGGTGGTTGCACTTTGGGATGGCGATGGATGTGTAACACCCGTGTAATTAAAGGTTATCGTGCCATTGTCTGCTTGATTCACTTCAAATCCATAGGTTCCTGCTTCCTGAGCAACCCAGGTTATGGTCGCATCCTCATTCTCTTCATTCACCAGTAAGCGACCTTGGGGATCTCGGTCAAAGCTTAAGCCTATGGCGGCTGAATCTGACTTGAATTGTTCAAAGGCTTCTACTTCGCCTTGGGGTGGGGGACTATTCCCCGATGTTGTCGTTCCCCCTAAGAAGTCAGGGACTTGGCAGAAGTCAATGGTTCTGGCCTTCTCGTTAATCCCTGGAAAGTAATCTTGGACTCTACGACGGGCGAGGATCGGGAAGATGCCCCCCACCTTGACTTTCCATGGTGTTTTGAAACTAAAGATATGAGCTGTGCAGTGCTTCTCAAATAGGATGGTGACACAGATCTGAAAGTCAATCCATAGTCTGGCTTCTGCGGGTTTGTCATCATATTCCGTGATATTCCCCAGGCTGAACTTAGTGAGAGAGCCATTGCCAAAGGGTTTGATACCTGCACGTTCCTTATTGCCAAACAGACAGAGAAACCCTTTACACCCTGGCACTTCCTGATCCCGACTCATCCATTCCTTTCCTAGAAGTGGATCACCAAGTATCGTAGTTCCTGGTTCAAGAGGGGCCATCTCAAACCGAGGGAACCCTCGCTCTGGTCGCTTGCTCCTGCTCGTGGCACTCTTAATCCCATGTTCTGGCTTGAATTTTGCATCAGGGGTGCCCCCACTGATCGGCCTACCATAATGTTCTTCTGGCCCATCTTGACCACTATGGGCAATATCAAACCGACCAAATATATCCCCTGCTAGAAGGTTGAAGACGACGGGAGCGACGATAGACCCAAGGGCCGTATCACTGAGGCCAGGGACGGAGCCTAGGATCTTGTCTTCAATGCCGGGGAATTGCTCTAAAGCCATATCTGCCAGTTGAGGAAGGGCTTGGTCTAGGGGCTGATTGGCGATATGGACGATGCCACCGATGGGCACTTGCTTGAGTTCGGGGAATTCTTGGATGATTTCATTGAGGGTGAAGTTTTGGATCTCATCAATGGCATAGTTCTGGGCGCGTTGTCGGGCGGATTTCCAGTTGCCTTCTATGACTTCAATGGTGAGAGCACCCACGGGTAAGCGGCGCAGCTCTGCGGGAATGTCATTGCCAATTTCTCGAAGTAAGACCTGTTCACCTTCTTGGAGTACCCCTTGCCAATTGCCATCTAGGAGGTCTTCAAAGGGGATATCTTTGAGGGCTGGGTTTTTATTCAGTTCGTTAATCAGAGCTTTCTTGCCCGTACTCAGGGCATTGCGTTGAAGCTGCTTCTGGGCACCTGTGGGATCTAGAACGACACCGACGACGGCTTGGAATAGGGGAGCTGAGTCTTTGAGTTTGATATCGCCGTTGTTGTAAATGTCTTTAACCTGTTCAAGGTTGAGGCCATTGACTAGTTCAATCTGGCCGATGGGCACTCCTCCGATGTCGGTGCCAATGGCATTGTTAAAGTCTCTGAGACTGTGTTTAGTAAAACCTGCAAACTGAGGGTTTTGCTTTAAGTCTCCAAACTTGATGATCCGATCTGGTGTGGCTCCAGCGGGCCAAGCCCGGTTGGGGTCATAGTTGAGGTTGGGGTCATTCACGACAACCCAACCGGGAGAGCTGGCACCGGGGAGACTGGAGAAGGAAACCCCTTGAGCTTCCGGGGGTGGTTCGTAGATTAACCCAGGAACATTGGCGAGTTCTAGGGCGGGATAGTACCCGACTTGTTGAGTTTGACTCCAGACGGGAAGAGTCTGAGAGGCTGCAATCAGGATGGAGGCGATGAGGGTAGGGCATCGCTTGAGAACATGGAGGGTCACAAACAAGAATCCCCTGTAGATGGGCTACAGAGGAAACATAGGCAGGATGACCTTTGAGGTGCAAATGGGTTGATATGTCAGGGGTTGAGGCTGTTGCCTGCATAGCTTGGGAAGTCACCTTTACCAAAGATGCAGACTTGATATCAGGAAAAGCCACTAATCAGTATTAGCAACACAAAATTTTGGCTACACATGTGTAACTTATTCCAAAATTCAAGGTTGCTTACCTTTGTATCACTTACGAGCAAAGGATTCTATAAAGGATTATGGGTGAGGGTTCTTCAGGAAAATTCAACGAAAGTGATGGTTTCTACCATTGATATCAATTCTTTAGGCTCTTCTATTTTCAGCATAAGAAAGTTTACGCACCACTAAGGTAAAAGTAACCAACATGATTACTTTTACCAATTAGTAATCAATTTAATATGAAATTTAAGATCGAGTAGAGAGGATCCTATCAAGGTTTTAGGTCAGGATATCATTCTTTATTGATCTCATCTTTAATCAAGGCATTGTGACATAATTTGACCTTAAATCGTGAAAGGGCAAGTAACATACATTTATTTTTAGGACAGAGGCTTATTATCAACCTAAATATCGATTAAAGCTCGTAAATTTGTGATAAATCATTAACCAGTAATACAAAGACATAGAAACTTACACCTATTAAATTTTTCTAAATAATTAGACTTAATCTCAATAAATTCAGTATATATCAGATCGAAATTGATATTTTATGCAACCTGAAAGAAATATTATTATTGAGTATCACAAATAGTCCATAAGGCAAAGAAAAATGTATTTCATTTGCCAAAACAACTAAAATTGAATATGTTTTTATATACTCGAATATATTCCTATATTCATTTTTAAGATTTGGATATATAGCATGTTAGATTATTCAAAAAATAATTTCAAAATCTGGGAAGAATATTATAAGAATTTCAGTTATATTACTGAAGCAGATATTAGACCAGAATGTCATCCCGTAATTATGGAATGGGAAGATCAGCGTGATCAAGCAATTGTTCTAATCCATGGTTTGACCGACTCTCCCTATTTCATGAGGGCAATTGGTGAGTTCTTCCACAAGACTTTAGGGTTCAATGTTTATATTCCATTACTCCAAGGTCATGGCCTACTTAATCCGAATGGGATGAAAGGTGTTTCTTTAGAAGAATGGAAGCGAAATGTAGAATTTGCGGTTGAATACGCAAAAACTAAAGGGAAGAAAGTATCCATTGGTGGGCTTTCAACTGGGGGTTCTTTAAGTGTCTTTATGGCAATGAAAGATTCTGATGATATCAATGGAGGCATATTTCTGTTCTCTGCTGCGTTAGATATTGCGGGGAAGAAGGGTAATCTTAAGGAATTTTTACTACGCACCCCAATTTCATCAATTGTTGACTTGGTGGAGGATAGATGGGGTGAACCCCTCATTGGCGATAACCCCTACCGATACTCAAGGATGGATACAGGTGGCGCTAAAATGCTGTCTAATCTTATTCAAGAAGTAGAAAAAATAACTGGAAAACTTGGTAAAAAAAGTCCTTTAAGCCAACCTCTATTCGTAGCTCACTCTGAATGCGACCAGGCGGCGGATATTGAGGGGGTAGAGGAACTAATTTTCAAAACTACAAAGAATAATAAGAACACTGAGTTCTATAGGATTGGCAAGCACTTCAATGTTCCTCACGCCAGTGTTGTACTGAAAGAACCTGTCTTGGCTTTAAATGGCTCTCCATTGGAACCTAAAAATCCTTTTTTTGAAGAAATGATGAATTCAATTCAAGAGTTTGTCAGTAAGGGTTTTTGAGTTAAGAGAAAATGAGTCACAGAAATTTTAGAAAGATATTAAATAATTTTAAAGATTGACTTTAAAAGTGCTAATAGTCTTTTCAAAATACAAGTTAAGTTATAGAGCTAAGAGCAAACAATCTTTTAAATAAATAGTTCTAACTATCACAATTCAAGAGTATCTCTAAAAATCAAATGAATAATCATCCTGATTTAGACCAGCTTAAAACAAGTCTAGAATATGAAGTCAGTATCAATTATAAAGTATCTCTTTTTCCATATAACCACAAAGAAAGAGGCTACAAAATAGATGCTAATGCACCAAATATATGGATAGTTATACACGGATTTAATAGTAGTCCTAAATCTAGTAGGATTGAACACTTTGTAAATAGCCTTGATGAAATAATTCGATCTAAACAAGGCGAAGTAATACCACATGTCAATACTGAAAATCTATACGGAATTAGTCCATCCGATCAGATTTTAATCATGGACTGGAGTACTGCTGCAAAAAGCAGCACTTTAAAGGGGATACCACTAAACTATATTTCTGTCTCACTAACTGTTGAACGTGTTGGTCATGCCCTGTCAGAGATACTGAAACAAGCTCGTGTGGAAACAAAGCAGATAAACATAATTGCCCATAGCTTAGGTAGCTATGTAGGAGCCTATGCTGCAAAGTTCCTTGGTGGTGTAAATACCATGACTTTATTAGATCCTGCAGCAACATACAATCCGCCAGAGTATAAAGAACCTATCGATATTTTGGAAAATGCACCCAGGTTTGATGAAGTTTCCAATTACTCTATACAGTACGGTAGTACTTCTAAGCTCGGAACAAGAGATACACTTACGCATGAAAGCTACTGGGTTGACATTCCAGGTATAAACCCAAATGATGAACACGGTGAAATATTGCGTTGGTTTATTGATAATGCTAGACGGCCTATCAAATCTGGTATTGCTAGTAAATTTAATTTTTTTGCATCTGAACCACAATACTCAAAAATTGGTCTTTTGAAAGATGATGCAGATGTTGATGGTTGGGAAGGTACATTTTGGGCTATTTACCATGGTGATGGCTGGTTTACATCAGAGCCAAAAATCTTTCCCGGCAAGAAACAAAGAACTTTGGTTCAACAGGCTTTGGTATTTATCCCAACATAAAATTGAAATATTTTAACTCGATTCTAATTTGAATAACTGACGAGAAACAACAGATTATTCTACTAATTTTCTTTAGAAATACTCTGGAAAATTCCTTTTTACTAAGGGTCTGAAAGGCTGCAATAAGGATGGAGGCGATGAGGGTAGGGCATCGCTTGAGAACAGTGAGGGTTACAAACAGGAATCCCCTGTAGATGGGCTACAAAGGAAACATAGGCATGATAACTTATGCGGTGAAAATCGTTTGATATAACAGGGACAAGACCTCTTTCAACATCAAGCTAACGATATGGTTCATGACTAAAATTCTAGGCCAGATCGTGGCATAAATTGAGCTAATAGCACATCATGAAACGAATATTCTAAGAGGCATACAAAAGCTGTAGTTTATGATTTTTTTAATTGTATAAAAAAGTAATATGAGAGTTGCTAATGTGAAGAAATATAAGCATTCGCATAAATTAAATTCTTGAAATTGATATTTCACCAAAAGCATATGATAAATTAGTTACTCAAATTATAAAGCTGCAAACTGTAATTTCATTTCCAAAATTAATTTAAGTCGTTAATTTATCGAAATATGGACTATAACAAAGAAGCCTTTAATTGTGCTCAAAAATCAACAACTGCCCCTACTTTTTTAGAGGCAAGAGCTATTTTGGCAGATATTCAAATAAAAAAAATTACCAACCAAGATGTCTTAGAATACGTTCAATATTGCAATGAATTAGCTGATTTTTGTATTAAGTATGGTATCTCTCGTGATAACATGCCAACTTTTTTAGGCGTTATTACTGGTACTGACTATCGCAAAGCTGCCGGAATAACTATTTGGGAGAGCATTAAGGATCTTAGTATTATTAACGGTCCTGCAAAAATGATTCTAAGTGGTTTATGGATGAGATTGAGGCTTTCAGGCTGGTTTAAATTGCATGATAAACTTACGAAGCAATACAGTCCCGAGGGATCTAAAGCCTAATTCAAATCACTATCAGGCTTTCAGCTCAGTACATGTGGTGAATTGAGCTGAAATCGTTGCTGCAGTTTGATGTTTTCTGTAAACAATTCAGTAACTTTGATACACACCGCATCAACCCACTGGCACCAACTCAACCTCTCCATCGAACCGCCAGTACTGCGTCACTTCCCTGGTCCTACGCTGAGGATTAGATACGAGCCTCGAAATGTGACTCCCACCCCGCACATCCACTAACTGATCCGTGGCAATCTCCCCACCTATTGCAGCTACCGTCCCCATCACTCTATCCCCAAAAGACTCTCCTCCCTGACGCTTCAGTTGCGCTCTCAGGTACTTGGTATTCTTGCGCCTGACCTCCATCGTCCCTGGTTCAATCGCTTGACCATTGATGCTGACCACATGAGCCGTGAACTGCAAGCCATTCATCTGCTGAATCTTGGCCTCAGCCATCTGACCTTTGTGGGGACCACTGGTAATTTTCAAAGGGATGACCATCTGTTGAGCCTCTTGAGGGGATAACCATTCCACATGATCAATCACTTTGGCCTTCATTGAGGTGCGCGTCGGTGCAGTAGCGCTCTGGCCTGCACCATAGAACTCCGCCTCAAACTGATCCACCGTTTGAATCTCACCTGCCATAAAGTTCACCTGATAGTCAGGCGTTACTTTTTTCCGAGGTTTGGACTTGCTCTTACTGGCAAAGGCCAACTTAACAGGCTTAGTCTGGGGCCTTGGCGTATAGGCGGGACGAGGGACTGTTGGGTTTTTGACAATGGAATTGGTCTGAGGTGATGACTGGGGTTTCTGGCTAATCTGATAGCGTTTACAGCCTGGAACGTTAATATTCCGCTCCACATAGCCCACACATTCACTCAATGAGGGACCCTTCGCAAGCAAGGAGGGGCTGGGGTTAGCTGGGGTAAAGCTGCTTTTGGGAGATGGACTGCGATAGAGCCGACGAGGAAGGCTAACGGTATTCTGGCGCTGAACGGGTTTACCCCCCACAGGCACAGGCTTCTTTTGTTTGGCTTGTCGAGCTTTCTGAGCCTGCTGCTTGAGCCGCTTTTGTCGCTGTTGAAATGGCTCTAACTCTGCGGCCTGAGTCAATCCCATATTGTCTTGGGTAAGCTGGGCTTTCTCTAATTCAGACTGCTGAAGTTTTTCCGTCAGCTCGATAATCTGCTTATCCTTGTCCCCCAAGGCCATCACCACCGGGGGTTTTGGCCCCCAAATCTTATAGCCCACAAATCCCAGGATGATCAGGGGGATGGCGATACTCCCAATCCTGAACCAGGGCTGGAGATAGTAGGGATGTTTGACTTTATCCCCTGGATCGACCAGTTTCTCTAGATCGTTGATGGGCCGACCTTCAGCAATCTTGTTCTCTTCTAAGAGTTCATTGAGTTCCGGGTCATCCAACAATGCCGCTTTGGCTTCCTCGACCTGGCGTTTGTCTGTCGGCATGTCTCGCTCCTTGTCTTTGCTCTCTGGGTTGTTCTAGGTGGGCAGATCCACAATGTTGGTAATCAGTAGCTCTGAATGCAGGGCATCATCAATCATGCGGCCCAGGTCCGTATCGGCAATTTGCCAGTTGGGTCGAAAGCCTTGGACGGCTCTCAGGGTCAATATCTTGTTGACCTTGACGGGGTTAAAGATCAGGTTGTTTTGACCATCAAAGCGGTATTGGGTGGCATACAAGCGCACATCCCATTCATGGGCCTCTGGGTCCATACGCTCAATCTTGGCTCCCGTAATGGTCGTCTTTGTATGCTGGGGCTTGCCCACATAGTTAGCAAAAGGGTCTTTGGCTTTGGCATAGGTGATATGCTGACGCCCTAACCACTCTGCCCGGATATCAGGATGGATTTTGAAAGCTTGGGTGTACATGGGCAGGGGATAGATTAGCTTGCCTTCATTTTGACCTTCGCCATTCATCGGCCAGGTGTAGGCCACGGAGACAAATTCCTGGGCAAACCGCATCACCACCTCATCACTCCGGTAGAGGGGATCCACGGGCTTACCTTTGACCACCAACCCAGAGTCGGTTTGGATATACACCTGAGAGGGGGCTTGCGCTCTAGCTCCTTGAGTAAACCAGGAAAAGCATACGAGGATATTCAGCAGTAAGGCGGATACCACCAGTAGGGGGAGGAAGCGAGAGAGTTTCTTAGTCATCGTTCATTACCACTCGTCGTAGATCGAATAATCAAACTCGGAATCAGGATCACAAACCCCTCTAATCCTTCTCCCACCACCAGAACTCGCCACTCCAAAAAGGAATTGCACCAACAGTAGAAACAGCACAAATCCCGTAAACCAAAACCAAACGATGTATATATGGTCAAAGGTCCAGCAGAAGGCGAAATAGAACAGCACGGTCATGCCATAGATAAACCGGAAGTCCGACCACCAGAATCGAAACTCAGGGATAAAGAGCTGACAGGTAATTAACCCACAACCCAAGGTGAAAAAAGAATCTAACCCCGAAAGCTGGTCTGCCCCAGCAAAGATGCGGTGATAAGCGGCAAACAGCGTCAAGACAACACAGGCCATCAAGCCTGATAGGGGATTGAGTTCAGCCATTCCACCTCGAATGACCATCAGCAGAATGGCAAAAGCAACAAAGACGACGATTAGGGTGAGATATAAGGGCATTTTTTATTGACCTCTCAATGACCTCATGGGCTTAGTGTGAACATAGACAGAATGAGGAAGGAGCAGCAAATTAGTTTAGTAATATTGCTCTCGGCGGTTCCGGGCTGAAATCATCGCTGAGGTGGCAATGCCCCCTGCAATGCCCCCCGCTGCACTGGCAACACCCAAGGCACCCCCTCGAAAACTAGCAGCGGCCTTAAACCCACCGAGGAAGATTGAACCGGACACCAAGGGGGCGAGCAATCCATAGGTCAAAGGGAAGATATACCCGCCCAAGTCAACTAGGGTGGGTCGTTGCAGCATCAGGGCCACGATTCCAATGCAGAAGATATTGGCAAACTCCGCTAGGGAAAACATCAGCAGGGAGAACAGGTTCAAATCAAAGAGAAAATGTCGCTTGGTGGGCATCAGGGAAATGGCATAGGTAATCGGTGCGCCGACTGCCGTCAGATAGAACCCCATATTCAAAAACGAGGTCCAGGCCCATTGAATGGCTCGGAAGATTAGGCGGTAGGTCTCCTGTGCCCCATGCTTAGCGGCATCTGCCGCGAGTTCTCCTAGTTTTTGAATGGGGATGACGAAGGTATCCAGGTTTTCCGCCACAATCGCAGGCACACCTTGGACCCCGTACCTCTTCAAGTCTTTGACGATACCCACCCTTGTACCGACACAGCCATCGGCACATTCAGCCTCGACTTTGGCTTGCAGGGTTTTGATATAGTCCACCATCGACTGAATACACCGAACCTTCTTGTAGTACTGACGCTGCTCATCCGTGAGGGGCGTCTCGGGATTCGTGGGTTCTTCTAAGGAGGGAATGGTGGTGATGGGGGTCTCAATCTGGTTGCATTGCTTGGCGCGAAAGGCCACATTCTCTCGATACTTCTCTGAGAAATAGGCATCCTTAATCGCACTGCGGAAGGTGGTGGCAAACTCAGATTGAGCATAGGCTTCTCCCGTAATCCCTAAGCGGGCCTGATTGACGAACATCCCCACGGCATGGACCCCAGCAAACTGATTGGCGAGGAGGGCGAGGATGACCACGACGGGGAAGACACTTTTAATGGTGAACTCATTGCCTTTTCGCAAGCTGGTGCCGCTGGACATCATCCCCGACCCGTAATGGAGAAGGACCACGAATAAGGCAATCAGGGTCACCCATCGGACAACTGTACCCACAGCTCCAAAGGCAATTCTTTGGGTATCACCACTAATACCCGTGGAGCGGTCAAAGGTGGCGTTCCAGAGGTCATCCCAAAATGCGTCATGGGCAACGGAGGGTTCTAAATCGCTGATCAGGTCTTCGGCAAAATCCGCATGGGCATGGGTCGCTTGATAGAGGACGATGATCACCCCCAAGACCAGAGCGATGGCTATCCTACGGTTGCGTTTGTCCTGAAGGATTTGGCTGAGGTTCCACCAAGTTTGGGAAATGAAGCAGGTTACTGGTGTCGGCTGCGGCCAGGTGTTGATACATATCCTTGCGCTTTTCATAGGAATAGTGGTTGTTGAGGGTGGTAAATATCTGACCGTTTTGTCGCAGTTGAGCGGCATCTAGATATTGAGAAACGGTCTGTTTGTCTACGAGGATGGATTGGGTGGTGACGATATTGCCCAAGGCTGAAGTGTTGCGGACCATTGATTCGTTGATGGCATTCAGTTGAAAGGCATTGCCCGCCAAGATGTTGGCAATCTCGGTGTTTTGCTTCGTCTCAAGTTTGTTGACGGCTTGGGTGGATTTGGCGCTTTGAGCGGAGGTGCCATATTCACCGACAACGGTACTGGCATAGATGCTCTGGTCTTTGACTTGGGTAGAGGCGAGGACGGATTCTAGCCCCCCTTGAGCGGCGGCAGCGGCAGCGTCTCTGGCATCAGCGGCGACTTGATCTTGGACTTTGAGGATCTCTTGAGCTTCTGGGGAGTACACGAAGTCCCCGGTCTTTTGGATGGCGTTTTTGTAGACGATGTTTTCGTTTAAGGCTTTGACCCGCCATTCATAAGGTTCTTTGGGTTCCAGCTTTAAGGCTCCGATTGAGCCAGCCGTGGCATAGGCGGGACCTTGATTCCCTTGACCAATCAGGATGGGGGTGGAGCGATTTGAGGCAGTGGTGGCTTTCTGGGGGTCAATAATGCCGTACTGCTCTAGAATTCCAAATACTCCATCGGTGATGCTGTTAGCGTTTTTCCCCGTAATGCCCTTATAGACCTGTTCAGCAAACTTGTAGCTCTTTAAGCCTTTCTGGGCTTTTCCGAGAATATCGAACAGCTTCAAGGTGCTGGAATGAATCGGTCTATTGTTGCTCGGACCCAAGAAGATATCTTTGAGGAAGTTTGGTTTAGGGCTATCGTCAAAGGGATTATCCTGGGTTACACTGACATCCCCTGTGGTACTGGGACTACCCGATGGGAAGGTGGGGGCATTCTTCGGTAGGGTTATGTCATCAGAGAAGACTTGGGCTTGGGTAAGCTGGGGGCTAGAAAAAACAATGATCAGGGACAAGAGAACAGCTTGGTTACGGTTCATGACTTAGGCTCCGATATGAGACAGGGGTAGGTTGAGTTTGTAAGCCCGTTTCAGCAGATGCCCAAATTTGATATAGCCCTGGAGGGGATTGTCAGGATAGAGAGCCAGGATCCGGTCCCTGGCTGCAGTTTCTTCAGGTTGGGTACAGAGCAGGGCAATCATCAGGGCTGAGGTGTAGAACAGCAGTTCATAGTGTTGATTCCCTTTCCGCAGATACCAGGAGGTGCAGAGTTCCGCGAGGTTGGGGGCATATTCAGCTCGGACATATTTGGAGAGGACTTCAGGCTTGAGGCGCAGATGCTTAGAGGCATTCTCAACGGCAGTGGGATTGCAATGTCCATAGAAGACAGCATCCAGGTTGTTAAGGATATCTCGGCCTCCTTCTGACTGAACGAGGGTGTTCTCTTCAGTTCCAGCAATAACCACGTTCTTGGCTTCTTTCCTTCCCTTCGTGCAGATCTCAGCGAAGCGGATGGAGATGGAGCGGTACTTAAAGGTGGTGGAGATTTCATCGCCAAAGATGGCGGAGCGAGGATAGCGGAACGATTGCAGCTCCATCAAGTTAATCGCAGCCATGGAATAGATGACGCTCTCTTGGGGGTCTTGCAGGTCCGTCAGGCCAATGACGAGGGTTTGGAGGTCGAAGTTAAAAGTGTTGATGCCATTGATGGAAGCTCCTAGATCCGTAGTGAGGACGGCTTCCAGTTCCGTGCGGATCATGGCGATGGCTTGCAGTTCCAAATCCTCACAGTCTTTGTCTTGTTTGTACTGTCTCACCCACTGGGGAAAGTAATCTACGAAGTCTTGGAGGATAGGCATTCGTTGGGATGGCTCAGACCCAAAGGCAGCGGCTTTGGCGATGCGATAGCGTTGATCAATCTCCGATAAGGCCCGCCAGTCTTGATAGCTCAATGCCAGGACAGACTTGATGGTTTTGTAGAGGGGATGGTCGAGGTCATCTCCTAGGACTAAGGCCCGCAGGAGACTGAGGTGGTTTTGCTTGATTTTCTTCAGGAGTTGGACACTGAGGAGATCGCCTGCCCAGCTTGTATCGATTTCAGCGAGGACGTTGATGATGTGTTCTTTGATATTGAAGTAGGCTGCAGCAACATTGATGGCCTGAAGCTGCTTCAAAAACGGCTGATAGGTACTCTTGCCGTTTCCAGGGGGGACATCAATCACGACGGTAAAGATGCGGTGGATGATGTTCTCTAGGATCATCCGGTTCATCAATACGGATTTACCCACTCCCATGGGTCCAAAGATGGCTATCAGATTCTTCTTTAAGGCTGTGTTGAGATGGACAGGAATGGCAACGCCGCGAGAGACAAAGGGGATACCCTGTTTATCGATGGTTTGGGGATGGACTAGGGGCATCAAGGGAACCCCCTGATTGCATTGGTATTCTTCTCGCCGCAGTTGGGGTTTGGAGAACAAGCTTTGCCAGTGGAAGGGATGACTGGAGATCCAATGAGTCATCAGGTGATTGCTGACTTGCTCGGTTTTGCTGGTGGGCAGTCGGCGAATCAGGTCTTGAACGGCAGCGGTAAGGCTGGCTTTGTCAGCTCGATAGACCCAGATTCCGAGGCTGACTTTGAGGGGCCAGCGACCGGAACTAAGTTCACGGGAGGCATCGACGAGTTCATTCACATCCGTCTCTGCCTGGACGTTGCGGGTGCTGTGCAGGAGTTGAGCATCGATGGCTTTGCGGTTGCGTTCTTTGATGGCGGAGTTGACGAGCTTCAGGCGGGAGTCAGGTTCAATCTGGGTGATTTCTGAGATCAGGCGATAGCCATGAAATCCCTCTAGGGCTTGGAGGAGGAATTTCATGTAACCAATAGAGAGGAAGTTATCGATTTTGTTGTAGGTACTAAGCTGGTTGATTTTGACGAGAGCAGCCCATTGATCCTTGATGGGGTGATAGAGGGTGTAGAGGTAGGGGGTGGGAACGGCGGGTAAGCCTCGCTCGGGGCTGAACAGTTCTCCGAGGATGTGATAGGGCAGAGGCTGATCTTCATTAAAGGGAGACAGGCCCGCTTCACTGTAGGTAATCGATTGAGGACAGGGGTCAGCGGGTTCTGCATGGGTGTCTTCCCAGTCGATGGCCCACAGGTCTTCTTTGCTCATAGGCTGGGGTTTGACGCCCATTTGAGTCAAGGCTTTGACGGTGGGGATATACCCGGCTTGATAGGCCCGGTCTAAGACTTTCTCCCAGGCTTGTTTGGAGCTAAAGCCTTCGGGTTGGGGGTTGAGATATTCTTGGAAGGTGCCGACTAGGGGCTGGGTATGGGCGAGGAGTTTATCTAAGCGGTCTTCTTTGACGGCATAGTCATCGGCTAAGCTGAGGCGATACTTGGCATAGACACGGATGACGGAATGGACAAGTTTACCTTCTGCGGCGAGGTCAACGGCGACTTGAGCCTCACTTTTGATCAGCTTTTCACTGAGAAGATCTAGATCGTTGTGGGTGACGAGATCATGTTGATGAAGGAGGACTGCATCAGCAGAACCTTCCACGTCCCAGAAGAATTTGAGTTCGATGCCAGGAATTTTCTGGAGGGCCATGACAATGGTCTGCAATCTGTCCATTGCATCTTGCTCTGACAGGGTGGGGTCAATCCCTTTTAGGGTGAAGCCAAAAATGAGCATGGCTCGGTCATGCTTGTCTTGATGGACAAGATAGAAGCCGATGTCTTCACCGAGGAGCATTTCTCCATAGGCTCTGAGGTCAAATTCAGGCTCTATTTTCTTCAAGGCTTTCTGCTTAGTCTGTCGGCGGAAAAGCTGACTGAGTTTGAAGGGTTCAGGTAGTTCAATCACCATCAGGGGGACTCCTCCCTTGACTTGGTAGTTCGGACGGTCACTGTAGTACCGTCGCTGTTTGCTCATGCGGGCAAAGATGCGGGAGTAGTCTTTGCCCAAGGCCAACACAGTGAGGACAAAGATTCCTAACCAGAGGAATACAGCCATAAACCAGCCGATGGAGAAGCCGAGGATAAAGCAGATGCAGCCACTGGCCGCTAGGGTGATAATCTGCTGTCCACTTAGGACTTGGAATTGAGTGGGGCCGATGTAGGGGTTGATTTTGCCGTAGCGCAGTTCTTTTTCAATCTGTTCGGTCTGGGTCATGTAATGTCCTCCTAGTTCAACACAGAGGTCGCGCCTTGGGGCTGATTCTGTCCACCGACGGGGATAGGAGCGGCGTTGCCGTTATTACTCAATTGCAGGTTAAAGACGGTCACCAATGAGGCGATCACCATCATGGTGATGATCACGTTCAGATATTGGGAGAGGACTTCAAACAGGGTGCGTTTGCTGTTGTGGGATTCTGCCCCAGCCATCACTAAACCGACGATGACGACAAGGAAGAAGACAATCATCAAGGCAATCATAAAGGCGCAAAGGGAGTAAGCGAGGACGCCACCCAGAAACCAGCCCAAGGAAGTATCCACGGCTCCGAGCATGGGGCCGATCAGGAAGAAGCCGGAGTTACAGGCACTGGAAGGGGCATTGCCGACGTTTTGGGCTTTCACCATAGAGGGAACCAAGGCAATCATCCCGGAGAAGAAGAGGTAGAGGCCCAGCTTGGTTTGAATATTGAGGAGTTGATAGAGATGCAGGAAGAGGGCGGTGGACCAGACCAGTGCCATGATTTCTAACCAGGCGATTTGGGTGCCTGGATTTAATGGCAGAAAAACGGGGCAGAGGGTGAGGATGACGAGGAGGACTGGAGCAGACCATTGAGGTCCGTATTTATGGGCATAGTGCCGAGTGTGTTGGAGGAAGGGGGATTGCATGACGATTCAATCTCCGATGGGGGGACGATAGAAACATAGGTAAGATGGCTTTGAAGGTGCAAATTTGCCTTAACAGCAGTACTTTCAGCGACTGACACCACCGTGGCCGAGGAGGTCGTTGAAGGTTTTTTCAGGCAGTCGGGACCAGCGCAGGGCCTTATCAACGGACACTCCTCGTTTGAGATAGCGGGCCATTGATTGAGCGAACCAGTAGTTGTCGTGATGGCGGTTGATTTGCCGCAGTCCTCTGGCCCGGTGTAGTCCTCTCAACAGGTAGTTGGCTAAGGCTTTGTTGTCTAGCGTTGTGCGGTCGATAAGGGGCCGACCTGTAGTAGTGACCTTGGCAATTCTGGGAATGGGTTTGGGTGTCGCCCTGAGTTTGAGGACGGGTGGGGATTTCGGGTGAGTGAGGGTTAAGGGAGCTTTAACAGGCTGTGCGGTTTTGGGTGAATTGTGGGATTTCCAGTTGGGGCGAATGAGTTGGTTAGGGATGGGTGCAACAGTTGGCTTGGGGGGAATTTCAGCTACTTCCCCGATCACGGCATCTTTGGAGACGGTTTGGCTGGGGACAAACGCTGTTCTGATATTGTCCGGTTCATTACCAGACCGCTTCACCAAGAGGGTGATGGTTTGCTCTCCCCCTGGACCCATGACTCGTAGGAAGACACTGGCCTTTTTGGCTGTGCCGTTGGGAGTCCACTTGAGAAGGAGTTGCTGATGATCGTTACGAGACAGGCTTAAGGCCCGCAACTGTTGAGGGTTACTGGGAAAGGCTTTGATAACCCGGTAGCGGGTATCCGTGAAGTCTAATAGATGATCTACATCTGAAACTTCTAGCTTCTGAGTGTGTTTAAATGCCTTGTCTATGGGAATTGTAGCGGGATTGGCGAGGGCTGACGAGAATGTGATCGCCAACAATCCAAGTGACAATAATGTGGTTTTGAGCATTTTCTGTGTGGCCGATGAGCTACACAGGAAGGGTAGGGAGAGTAGCTATGAGATCAAAATCTATGTAGACTCACCAACTTTTGCCCGCTCCATTTCCTCCAACGTATAGCTCTCAACTATCAAGTGGCTTACTCGTATTGGCCTCTTTCCAGGCTTTCTCAAAGTGTTTAAGGATATCAATAAATTATTTAGCTTTTCACCATCCATGCGTGGCATGTAATGCTTTCTCATTTTTGATATGGCATTCCGACTAATTTTCATCTCAGCAGCAAGGTCGGTTGGGCTAATACCATTAGCTTGCATTACTTCAGCGAGTTTCCAGTTGATCACTACTTTTTTCATTGTTCATACTTCTTCCAAAAATTACATCATTTATTGGTAAAGCTATATTTACAACTGAATACGTATAGATTCAAACTTTAGGCTAGCATTTCATCATTAATTGCATAATCCATGTGTAACATGTAATATTTATCTATACCAATTAAGAAGCGAAAAAATTGGCTTCCTAATTTACCGTCAAAACGGCTCAGGGAGACTCAATCCACAAATCAGGTAGTTAATTTGTGCAATGGACCCTCATTCTTTGTCCTGTAGCTTCCTTCATTGCCTACAAAACAAAGCTAGACCTGGAAGGAACTAAGTCATGTGCAGCAAGAATTAACGCGTCTTTCAAATAGTTCTTGAGGCAAAGAAACTGTTCTTCACCGAGCCACAATTTCTTCCTTATCCCTGATTCTCGACAAGCACACCCTAAGAATCCATTTACAAAGAGGTGAATGATTGATATTTTTGATACATATGTACTATATTTAATGAGAATTTTTACTATCTAGCTACACAATTCTCAATCTGTCCTCTGGACTGAAAACAAACAGAACAAGCAATTAAAACAAATGCTTATCGGGGGGTGACATGAAGTATCAACGATTTCTCCACTGCAAACACGTTTTAGGTAATAGGGTATTTCGATCTTCGCTACCTAGATTGCCGACGACACAAGATTACTATTGCCCTCTAACCGCGATCAAACAACCAGAGGGTCCGAAACCTTAAACACCGATTGAGGCTAACTGCACCGTTAGCCTTTGATGAAAAAACTAAAAGACCCTCTAACCGCGATCAAACAACCAGAGGGTCCGAAAACCTTAGACACAGATTACGGATCTGAAGGTTTAAACAATGGTATACACCAATGTTTTCAATTCGCAATCCCTGGAGACCGGACCTTTTAGCCGCAAAGTCCAGTACCCACAGATTGAACGCGCTCAGGCTGGTGACAGAAGGGCTGAAGACCGTTTTATACGAAAGAATCAGCGGTTAGTCTTCAATGAAGCTAAACGATATCGCGGATTAGTTGACTGGGACGATTTAGTGAATGCTGGAACCCTAGGACTATCCATTGCTATTCAAAAATTTGATCTATCGAGGGGCTTTCAATTCAGTACCTACGCTGTTAAGCCTATCAGAACTGAAATCAGGCAGTTGATTTGTGAACAAAGAGGACTCAGTAGAGAAATTACGAAACACCTAAAAAAAATTGATGAAGCTGAACAAGACTTAAAGCTGGAGTTAGAACGAAAACCCACTCTAGATGAACTGGCTGAACGTACAGGATATTCACATCGAGTAATTACTAACGCCTGGAGTAAAGCACGAGTAGTTGATACCTCTAGCCTCAATGTCTTGACTGGGACAGAGCAAGGGATTGAATGTCTTGATTTTGTTGAAGATCTTGAACAGCTAGATTCTTGGGATTTTGCCGAGAGTATCAATATGAAAGACTACATTGCTCAGCTCCCTGATCGCGAAAGTTTTATTGTCCGTGCAAGGAGAGACGGTCATAGCTATCGCGAGATTGGGACAATGCTCAAGCTTTCTGGCGAAAGAATTAGGCAGCTTTATCAAAAGGCTCTTGAATATCTCAAGCACCTTATCACTTATGGATCTTGCCTAGTTCGATTCCCACAACCTGACAAGACCCAGCTAATTCATCCCGAAGGAATCGAGAAGCCTACTGTAAAAAGGGTTGACGCCTCACGGCTGGGCGGGAAAATCGGCAGAGCTATTCAACAGATTTTCAAACAAACCAATAAGGAGAGTCATATTCATGAGCCTGGAGAACTGACCAATGCTCAGAAACACATTCTGGTTTTTCGTCGGCGTAGCAGTCACGAGGCTGCTAATGTCGCGAGGCATCGACTTACCCCAGAGAATCAGCGATGCCATCAACTGGAGAGAACTCAAGACGATTGGCGAGGACATCTGGGATTCAGCCCAGTAATTCTCAATATAATCTTGCTGCCATTAGCGCTTGTATCTCAGTCTGTTAGAAGATTACAGGACAATGATAGACCGAACGAAAGGAGGTCAATAATGTCGTCCATTACTTCAGGTGTATCTAAAGTCATTGAGGGTGGATATAGGAAAGAACACCCTCGGCCACCAAATTAATTCCCAGATACCAATTTAGATTTTCTCTGATCAAGCAACAAATTTCTTCATTCTCATTCGAGGAATTGACCCATTTTTTCCTCATCGAATCATGCTGCCCAGGATTCTGAAACCCTTGATGATCTTTTGTTTTAAAGCCTTTGCGTATTGAGGGCTGAAGCGTAGTATGGTTCACTAAGAATCTTTGTATTTCCCCCCAGGAGGTGACGATGCCCTAAAAAAAAGGAATCCCAGCTACGCGAATAGCTAGGGATCCAGGAAAAAACTAAATATTTTTTCGAGATTGTGGAATCTAACCGAGAGCTTTGGACGAGCCAGAAAGTTAGTGCCCCACAGGAGTGGTGTGTTCTGATTCTAGAACAGCCGACTTTGTGCTGGCAAGAATTTTGTAATTTAAATTAACCTAGCCACACCTCTCTATCTCGCTACGGACAACTGATAGAGGGACTTTCAATGATTTCTACATTTTTATTCCCCGAACTGCTAATGGTTTGGAAATCGACTCATATATCTATGCATCATCAAGGAGGCCATCAATGACCTCCACACCATCACTCACTCTGAACTCACCTCATCTAGGCTTTGGTACACCTACCCGATATACTTCAAAGCTGATTCCTTTCAAAAGACAAAATCATTGCCCCATCTGCGGCTCTAATGATGGAAGATGCAGCAAAGGCGGCGATATCATCCTTTGCCTCACCGAAACCTATGATGTTGGTATCATCAACGGCTATAAGTTCAGAAAGCTTTCGAAAGATAGTAACTGGGGGATCTGGGCACCTCACACGGGTGATGACAACTACAACTCTATTAATTGGCAGGCCCGCAAGGCCATCCGTGATCAACAAGCTAAGGAAGAACGGCGTCAACGGATTGCCAAGGAGTTGCCCGTAGGCCAACGCGATTACCTGTATCGACAACTCCTCTCTGATCTATCCCTCTGCTCAATGGATCGAGGAGACATGGGCCGACGAGGCATGTCCCAGGCTGAAATCGATGGGTTTGATGCTGTGTCTGTCGGCCAGTTCCAGAGAGTCAAAGACCTATCCCCAGATCTGCCCGGTGTCCTTCCCGGTGGCATCCTCAATTCTCAAGGGGGCTATCTCTGGCCTCTCTATGATGTCCACGATCAAATCGTGGCCTTGCAATTGCGGAAGCGCAATGTTCATGAAGACAACCGCTACATCTGGTTGTCCAGTTCTACCCGCCGCAATCCCAACGGTAATGGTCCTCATGTTCACGGTGAGATTCCTTTAGCCATCTACAAGTCTTTTGGTCCCTATTCTCGGATTGCCCTCGTTGAAGGAACAGGGGTCAAACCCTATCTCCTCTCTCAACGATTACAGCTCCCCACGATTGGGGCAGCGGGGGGACTCTGGGCCTCATCTCCTGACACTTTGAGAGAAACTCTGACCGTCTTATCGAAAGATGCTGAGCAATCCCCGATCATCACCCTCTATCCTGATGCGGGGGCAGTACGGAACCTCAATGTTTTCCGTCAGTATCAGCGAGTCATTCGCTTGCTGGAAGAATGGGGCTATATCGTCGAGGTGGCCTGGTGGGGACAGACCTACAAGGAAAATTCCTGCGATATCGATGAACTCACCCCAGTGGAATTGGCTCAGATTGTGTTCAAGCCCACTTGGTTCTTCAATAGTCTGGGTCTGGAATATGAACTGGGTCAGCTCTTTCTGAAGCTCAATGGCCTATCGGATCAAGCCACGACGGTTATCAATAAGCGATACATTGAACTCTCAGATCTAGGCACCATTGATCCGGGGTCTGTCGTCGCCATCGCTTCCATGTGTGGCACGGGCAAGACGGAGATGCTGAAGTCCCTGGTGAGCCAGGTCAAGGGCCAGGTGATTATGCCCGGTTACCGGAATAACCTGCTGTTTAATACCGAAGACCGATTCACTGAGAAGGATGATGCCGGGAACACCCTCTATAAGCTCATTCACTTATTCCGTCTCAATAAGGAATACCAGGGCAATATCAGCATGGGCTTTCGCTCTGAGCGGTCTATCTTGCTCTGTTTTGATAGTCTTCTCAAGATTGAACTCGATGATATTGAACCCGATAGCTGCATCATCTTGGATGAAGCCGATGCTGCTCTGTTCCATGTTCTCAGTGGTCAGACTCTGGGGGATCGGCAGAATCAGATCTTGGAACATTTTCATGCGATCGCAAACCGGGTCTTAGAAACTCGGGGCAATATCATTCTCTTAGAAGATTCCCTGTCTCAAATTCCCATTGACTATATCAAGGGCATTACAGGCGGGAAGTACAACACCAAGATTGTCGTCAATGAGTACAAGCCTGATGATAACTTTCCCACGAAGGTGTTTTCTGGTCAGACCTCTCAGTTTCTAGAGAGAATCCTCAATGCCGTGGCCTGCGATGAGCGGTTTATTGTTGTTGCCACTTCTCAGGAATTCCTTGAGAAGCTGGAGCGGATGATTGCAGACATGAACCCGGAGTTTGCCAAAGGTATTCTGCGCCATGACCGCAAGACATCGGAGCGCACTGAGAATAAGATATTCCAGGCCAATCCCACTGAGTTTGTCAAAGAGTATCAACCCACGGCATTGTTCCTCAGTCCCACCGCTGAGAGTGGGGTCAGCATTGATGAACCGAGATTGATTCCCTATTTCAGTCGAGTGTTTTGCTACGCCTCATCCAATCATGCCCGCAGTGTCTATCAGCAGCTCTGGAGATATCGAGCAAAGGTCACTCGTGAAATCTATGTAACCAGGAAGGCGCATATCCCAGATATTCCTTCGATTAAGTCTGTGGAACAGGTCATCATGCTGCAGTCCAAGTATGGACAAGATGTGGCTGCGTCCATTGATTTAGAACAGCAGCTCATCCATGACCAGTCACCGGAAACAGCTCAGCAGTTGGCAGCACTAAAGGCATACCAGCAGAACCCCAACAACTGTCACAACGTCAGTTTTGCTCGATATCAGACCCGCTCAATTGCCTCACTGTTAGCTCTAAGAGAGTCCCTGACCTTGTTGCTGGCAGATCATGGGCATCCGATTGAGATGGAGGAGCTGAGTGAACGCAATGCCGATATCGTCGAGTCCTTCAGTAAAGTGCGGAAGCAGATGGAGGTGGAAACGGCGGTAATGCTGGGGACGGCTGACGGGGAGCGGTTCACGGTGGAGCAGGCCATCCGAGTGATGGGGAGTTCTTCTGCCACCTATAAAGATACGTTGGATGCCAAGAAAGTCTTATTACAAGATGAGTTACCCGGTGTGGACCTAACGGATGAGTTTATTCATCAAGTCTGTGTTGAGCATCGAGGACGCTTAAAGAGTGCCACGAAGTTGCATTGGATGTCGTATCACCCTGAAGTTGCTGAGGAATTAGACCGGAGGAATTTTATGAAACAGCTCAATAGTCAGTTCGTTCTCACTCATCGGTTAACCAATAATCGCATCCAGGTACAGTTACTTCGTGACTTGGGGGTATTTGATTTAGTGGATACCTACAACGTCACCAGCGCTGATTATGAGGCGTATGACAAAGCGTTGGAAAAGGGTCGCCAGGTGCAAAGACAACGACAGTCTTTGAGATTGGAAGCCAAGGGACTGGCTGGGCAGATCAGGGAAGTCATTCAGGAGCAGAAGGCCATCCAAGCGAAGTTGACGGCTTTGGGCAGAAAGGCCCATCCCAGGAAGGCAAAGCTGAAGGGGGAGCTGGAGCAGTTGGAGCAGCAAAAGCAGGCTCTTAAGTACCAAAAGCAAGGTTTAGTGGAAGCCATTGAGCAGCAGTCTCAGGCGTTTACTCAGGCCCGCTATGAGCAGGTTGAGGCCCGGATGCGGATGGAAATCATGGTGATGACGGAGGGGGACCAGCGATTAGAAGACATCAAAGTGAAGGCGTTGGAATATCGATATCAGATTTACCGCCATTTTCGGAATGTCATCAGTGATGGGCAAAGTGCCGTAGCTATCGTCAATAAGCTGATCAAGCGAGTCGCCCATGAGTTGGTGAAGGTGGGCAGTGAGGAATCCGTGAGTCTCTATGTGATTCGATATTCGGGCAATGAAGTGTACAAAGACCAGATGCTGAAAGCGTTTCAGGCGAAATGGGATCAGAGATTAGAGAAAAATAGACCAGTTTGTGAACTTTGTAATAAAGACAGTGATCTAATTACAGAAACTGAAAAGCGATCTGATATTGATGAGTTTGATGGTGGAAATGATCAGGAAATCGGGCAATTGAAGGTGGGAAATGATGGAATTGAGGGGGGATCTGAGGTGATTTTGGGTGTTAATTGATCAGACCTAGATTTTCTTTCCTCGAATTAAGCGATTTCGACTAAATCTCTGGAAAATATATCTAGAGGTTAGAACTGCTATGTTTTGGTAATAGTAGAACAGACAATTTATTGGTGATAAGTTTGAGTACAATAAACTGCTTAAAGGATTTCTTGAGAAATCATAATGGCTAATCAGGATCAGGTTGATTTAATAAGGCAGGGAACTTCACTTTGGAATAAGTGGAGATGGGAAAATCCTAATGAACCAATAGACCTTAGTGGTGCGAATCTCAAGGGGGCTGACCTTGTTCGAGCGAACCTTGAAGATGCCAATCTTTCCGGCACCGATCTTAGAAAAGCTAGTCTTATCGTAGCCAATCTCAATAGAAGTATTCTTTGTCGAGCTGACCTTCGTGGTGCGAATCTCGGTGGCGCTAAACTTGAAGAAGCAAATCTCAGTGAAGCCTTTTACTCAGAACTTACAACATGGGATAGGGGCTTTAATCCTAAACAAGTAGAAAAATTGTGGTTAATTGGATCTGGCGGTAATCTTGAAGAGGCAAACCTCAGTAATTTAGATCTCGGAGATGCCGATCTTCGAGGTGCTAACCTCAAGAACGCAAACCTGCAAAATACAGATCTTCTGAATGCAGATCTTGGTAAAGCTAGCCTTATAGGTGCAAACCTCAGTAATTCTAATCTCACCCAGGCAAATTTTTATAAGGCCAATCTTAGCACTGCTAATCTCAATGAGGCGGTCCTCTTAAATGCGAATTTCATTGATGCAGATTTGAGTATGGCTGAACTCAAAAATTCTAAAATGATTAGAACAGTTGCTTTGGGTGCAAATTTTCAACGTGCAATCCTAAGCGGTGGGTGCATTCAAGATTGGAATATCAATAATAGGACTAATTTTGAAGAGGTTGTATGTGACTTTATTTTTTTAAAGTCAATTTTTAATGATGCAACTAATGAAATAGTTCCAACTGAAAGGCGTCCTATTGATCCAGATAAGGCATTTGTTTCAGGTGAGTTTGCCGCACTAATACAAAAATCCTTGGATACAATTGATCTGATCTTTTTAGACAATTTTGACTGGGAAGCATTTTCTCAGTCTTTCCAGAAACTCCGCTCCCAGTTTAATGACCAGGAAATTTATATCCAGGCTATCGAAAAGAAAAGCTTAGCCTTTGTTATTCGCTTGGAAACATCACCAGATGCTGACAAAAGTGCAATTGAAACAAAAGCTAAAGAATTATATGGTGAGCACCTTAAGGTTCTTGAAGAGCAATATATAGAGAAAATGGATCTCCAAGATTTAACGTTAGATTTAGTAAAAGAATCTCTAGCTTTTGAACGCAAAAAAAACACTCAGTTACTTTCAATAGTCAAGACTATGGCAAACAGAGATAAAGTTACCCAAAATTTCAATGCTCAAGTTGGGAATGTAGCTGGAGTAAACGAAGGGATTCAACAAGCTGCTCAACACAACTATGCGTCAGAAATAAAACAAACCCCGGCTGAATCGGCAAAAGAAATTCAGGATTTACTGGCTCAGTTGCAGGAGGAAAACCCCACAGATATTCAGGCTGTGGTTGAGCAGAAAATTAAGTCAGATCTAACTTTCCGTCAGCGTTTACGGAACGCTTTGAAGGAAGGAGGAATGGAGACGCTGAAAGTTTTATTTGCGCCGATAGGAATACCTATTGAGATGGTGAGAGGATGGATAGATGCTTAAGAATCTTGAGTTGAGCTGCAATTCCTTAAAATTGAATAGTGGGATTTGAATGATGTTAGATTTTAAATCTAGAAAATATTAAATTTATATTTTTGTTTAAATGAAATATTGATAAATTAATAAAATTTTTTTAATCAATAAAAGAGGATAACTACTATTGGATATAGGATTAATATTTTCTGCAGGAAAGGTTGCTTCTTCGATAGCTGCTTTAACTGGATTAATTGACTCAGTGGATGCTAAGTTAGACAGACTTACAAAAGCTGATTTATCCGCTGCCTTGATTTCATTAGATCAAGCAAGCTCTTCGGAAAAAGAGACAATTAGTTTACTACGAGAATCACGCTTAAGCTTCAATCGAGCAATAGGATTAGAGAAGAATTTTCGTCTAGCAGTTGCTTACCTAGGCCTTTCATTGTGCCATTACCGCTTAGGAGATTGTAAAAATTCTAAGAATTCACTAAAGGAAATTACGCTAATTTATCCAGATATAACTGCTATTCAAAGTACTAAAGCACAATTATACGACATGTACAATGTGGCAATTGATCCAAATCCTTTGAATAAACTTAAGCTTATTGCAGTTTACTCGCAATTTAACGAGCGTCTTCGAGAGGAGACAAAAACATTAATCAAGATCGATAAAGATATTAATGCTCTAGTAAAAGTGCAGTTGTCGGTTTCAGAATATATAAATAAACCAGTCAAGTGGTTGAAGCAACTAGGTATCAGTGAGATATAAGCTTAAACAAAAGAAACTATTCGCGGATACTTGGAGAACACAAACAAAGCTAGGGCAATTAATTCAGCACACATCAGAAAGAATCTCATTCCTCAGAGTCTATAGAGCTTTTGCGTTCAGGCTCCATGCCCTTAAACGCAGGCAAAAGAACTTCATTCAACAAACCAATCTAGAGGGTTAGCTTGAGGTTCTAACGGTTTCCCTAAGCATTTCTGGGCAATCTTGGATAGGCGTGGAAGGCAGCGGTAACCCCTTCGTCAGAATTCCGTTTGAAACCCCTAAGAATTGTTTTGAGTGCGCTTTGGACTAAGAGGACACATTTGAGATTTTGCAGGTTATCGAGGTGCGGCCACCGGAGACTATCGAACGGATTGAGGCGATGGTGGGAAAATACCTGGATCGGGAGCGGGTGGCAAAGTGTAGGGGGTGAATGAGCCAGGGAATTCTTTTCCACTCCCAAGCCCTCTAGAAAAACGAGTTAGACTTTACGCAACACAGCCATACACATAACAGAAGGCTCACTGTAGTATTCGATGTTGTCCATCTGATAAACCAGATATTGTCCAGACTGCCCGATTTTGATGGACTCACCAGGTCCGAGTCTTGGTCCTTGGGCTGTTATCTGATAGAAGCCAGGCTGATCTTCAATAGAGTCAATAAAAAATTCAGGGCTAATGTCATCAGAATTATTACGAGCAGCGTTATCGTCAAGTGTTAGCCAATGGAATCATGGCGAATCCAATGCCAACCGTCGATGAGAATGCACCCAAGAAACGAGGCAAACCAAAGCAGAGAGCACCGAAAAACTTGCTAGACTGACTTCAAAAGCACCAAGCTGCCGTCTTGGCGTTTATGTATGATTTTCAAGTGCCTTTTGATAACAATCAGGCTGAACGGGATATCCGCATGATGAAGTTGAAGCAGAAGATATCGGGCTGCTTCCGTTCATTGGCGGGTGGCCAGCAGTTCTGCCGCGTTCACGGTTATATTTCAACCTTGAGAAAGCAAGATATCCCTTTACTGAACGCATTCAGAGTTATTTTTGCTAGCAATCCTAAAGTAGACTGGCGCATCAGCCTGAGCAGTAACTTCTTAAGGTAATAAGATGATTGATCAAGGGTTACTTAATTTATTAATCGGGGATGTGAAAGTTTGGAATTCTTGGAGGCAAATGAATGCTACTGTGGAGCTTGACTTAGGTGGTGCTAACCTTAGTGGTGCCGATCTAAAGAGTGTCAACCTCAGTGGCACCAAACTCACTAGTACAAATCTCAGTGCAACTAATCTAAAAGGGGCAAACTTTAGCAACGCAGATCTCACCTGTGCCCAACTCACATCTTCTAATCTATGGGGTGCAAATCTAGTTAATGCCAATCTCAGTTCTGCGATTCTTATGGGGGCTAATCTCAGTTATGCCAATCTCGGCCATGCTAATCTCAGCAGAGTTAAGCTTAAAAGGACCAATCTCATCGGAACCAATTTCCTTAGTAGCAATCTCAAGTATGCAAACCTAACAGGGGCTTGTATTCAAGACTGGCAAATTAACGGTGATACAAGTTTTGATAATGTTGTCTGTGATTACATCTATCTTAGAGAAAATCAGCAAGAACGTCGCCCGCTTAATGGAAATTTCAGTCCAGGCGAATTTGTTGCTCTAGTCCAGAAGTCTCTTGAAACTATAGATCTCATATTTATTGATGGAATTGACTGGCAAGCCTTTTTCTATTCTTTTCAACAACTCCGCTCCCAGTTTGTTGGTCAGGAAATTGGTATACAAGCCATCGAAAAGAAAGGTAATGCTTTTATTGTTCGTCTGGAAACTTCATATGAGGCAAACAAAGGTGCAATAGAGTCAGTTCAAAAAGAACTTTACAAAACAAAGCTCCAGCTAAGTGAAGCTCATGGAGAATTGAGAGTGTATAGAGAAATGTCTGATGTTATCAAAACTCTTGCGGGTAAACCGATGGAAACCACTCAAAACTTCAATGCGCAAGTTGGCAATGTAGCGGCTCATAATGAAGGTGAAATGAATAATGAGCAGGTTATAAGTCAAACCACTATAAACGCTGAAAAGATTGAAAACCTTCATTCTGGTAGTGGAAACGTCAACAACTATGCTTCACCTGAACAGCAAGTGCTAGTAGAAGTTGCTACTGAAATACAGCAATACTTACAACAACTTGAACAAAGCAATCCCGCAGCTAGCGAAACTGATCAGATTCAGTACGTCAATATAGCTACAAAACCCGAATTTAAACAGAGGGTTGTTTCAGCCATGCAAGCTGGTGGAGAAAAGGCCCTAGAGGAATTTGTATTGGAGAACAGATATCTCAAAGTAATCAAAGCGACAATCAAAGCTTGGTTGACTGGTAATGCTTGAATCAGCACTAGTAAAGAGAAGTATCTTTCAATAGCTTCAGTAAATTCATGGATCTTGCTAGTGAAATCAAGTACTGAACTTAAGGTTGATTTGGTTCCTGAAGAACATGTGGATTTTGTTTTATTACTTCGACAGTTAAGGGCACATTTAACTTTTGAGCTAAATCGACAAGATTGTTGCTAAAGTCAGTCGCTCCAGCGACTCCTACAGCGATGGCACAAACGATAGCCCATAAAGCCATGATTCGTTTTCGTAATCTTTTCTCAGTTCGCTTTTCAGAGTTATTGATAGCATCTACCAAATCGTCAAAATCTTCTGAAAGATCCTCTTGATATTCTTCAGGTATATTTTTTGCCGATTTTTTTAATTTCTTGATTATTTTAGTGATTTCATGGAGATTACTGCCAATAGCCTGAGAAAAGTTGGTGATGTTGCCGCTTCCGCTGTGCATGGCACCGATAGTACTGTCTTTAATTTTAGTTTGGTTAGTTGCTTTCTCTGCCACGGCTGTAGCCTCGACTGCTATAGGTCTTGTTGCCTGTAACTTAACAATTTCAAGTAAAACTGCGCTTTGTTTTTTATAGATAGCTATTTCACTCTCTTTTGCTAATAAATCAGATTTGTACTTTTGCTCCATTCTCAAAAGCTTTCCACTGTATAACTCCTTTGCTTTAGCTTCAATAGCATTCTTGTCAGCTTCAGGTCGTGTCTCCAGGCGAACGACAAATGCTGTACCCTTCTTCTCGATAGCCTGTATAGCGATTTCTTGTTCACTAAATTGAGAACGTAAGTCTTGAAATGACTGGAGAAATGCTTGCCAATCAATTCCATCTACAAAAATTAAGTCTATGGTCTCTAAGGACATTTTAATCAAGATAGCAAATTCACCGGGATCGAAGTTTCTGCTGAGTGGATGGCGGTTACTTGGTTGGGTTAAGTCAGGATTATATGAACGAAAAAAGTATTCGCAAATAACATCATCAAAGTTCGTGTTAATGTTGATATTCCAGTCTTGTATGCAGATTCCAGTTAATGTTGATTTTAGAAAACTTGTATCCAGGGCAATTACTCTTTTTAAGTGGGTACTGCTTAGGTCAGCGTTCTTAAGGTTGGCGTGGCTTAGGTCAGCGTTTTCGAGGTTGGCGTAGCTTAGGTCAGCGTTTTCGAGGTTGGCGTAGCTTAGGTCAGCGTTTTCAAGGTTGGCACGACTGAGTAAGGCACCGCTTAGGTTTGCGTTCAAGAGATTGGCACCCCTAAGATGGGCACCAGAGAGATTAGCATTAGTCAGGTCGGCTTCTTTAAGATGGGCGTCATTGAAGTTTGCTCGAATGAGATTAGCTCCTCTAAGGTTGGCACTGTAGAGGTCGGCACCACCAAGGTAGGCACGATTAAGGTTGATGCCTTCAAGGTTTGCGCAACTGAGCTTTGCACTACTGAGGTACGCAATTTCAAAATTGGCATGACTGAAGTCAACTTCACTGAGATATGAACCACTGAGTTGAACTCTTCGAAAGTCTAGGTTTTCATATAAGTTTTCTTCTCTCCACGAATTCCAAACTCCAATACCGCGTTTCAGTAATTCAACTAGCACTTGGTTAGTCATCGCAGCATAATCTTTACCTCTAGTTTCCCCACTGTAAATCACCTACCCCCAAATTAAGCTTTCCCCTGAAATCCACCAGAGCATATCCCCAGAAGCTACACTGATTTTATCTTGGCAGAGGATAGTTGTATGAACCCCAAACTTGTCTCACTGAAGCCCAAGCCAACAATCTCATCGACTGGGAAACCCCCAATAAACATCGAATCAAACCCTGCATATTCAGACAAGACTGCGTTCCCAACGATTGCCAGGAAAGATGATCAGCCAGTAAGACGCAAGCCATCTCCAGATGTTGGTACAGATGAGCGCAAGCGTGAATCAGCCCCTATCCACATTCACCGAGAACCCGATTTTGTGCGGAGAACACAGCGAGGATATACAGCTCGGGAAACACCAGGAAGAGTCAGACCCCCCAGAGTCTCCAGAGCATTTGAGTCTAAGTTTCACGCACTTGAGCGCAGACAAAAGAATCTGGTTCAGCAGACCAAGCAGAAGGGTCAGCTTGAATATCTGACCGTTTCCATAAGCAATTCAGGGAAATTCTGGATCACCGTGGAAATTACTGGTAAGCCATTCATCACAATTCCGTTTGAAACGCCCGAGTTTTGCTATGAGTGCGCCTTGGAGTTGGAGGACACGTTCGATGTGTTGCAGGTAATCAAGCTGCGGCCAGGGGAAACTATGGAGCGGATCGAGGAGATGATCGGGGTGTGGTTGGATCGGGAGCGAGTGGCCATGTCCTGGGGGTGATCACGGGAGTTACTTGAGGGGTTCGGAGGGAGCTGGTAAAGTCGTCCGATTCTCAATGCTTGGTTGTAGTTGTTCTGGGTTCTTAGTCAGCAAATCGTATAAAGCTTGGGGATTATCTATCAGTTGAGGGGTTCGTTCTAGTAGGAATTTAATCTCTGAAGAAACGGTTCTTGAACAAAGGGTTGATTTCCCATTTTCATCAGTAATTTTTACTACGATAATTTTCCCAGCTTGTAAAACAACATTGTCGAATTTATCAACATTTTCCAATAATGCAGCTGTTGCTTCAGCCAGTTGTTTGGAAGATTCAACTCCTTTCCACTCCAATCGAGTTAAGATATTCGCTTTACCTGTGCGATAAAGCTCTTGTCCTGTTTCTATTGCTTCTCTTTGCACATCATCATAAAACAATCGGGCGATTTTATATCGAATATCCTTGAAGAAGGAACCTAATTCTTCTCGTGTTACAGTTACTTCTTCATACCCAGAGATTTTAGTAAATTCATCTAATGCAGTTTGAAGTTGGGAAAGATCATTAGAGTTTATATCTGAATCGAAAATTCTTATATTAAAGTTTTGATGAGTTCTAAGAACAATAAGATATTCATCATTAGAACCTGATAGCCACTCATAATCGATCTGTGTTAAGTCAGAAACCAGGGCTCGGCTGAGGTTGGAGCTGCTGAGGTCGGCGAAGCTGAGGTTGGCAAAGCTGAGGTTGGCAAAGCTGAGGTCGGCGAAGCTGAGGTTGGCGCTGCTGAGGTTAGCGCTGTTGAGATTGGCATCGCGGAGGTCGGCGCCGTTGAGGTTGGCGCTGTTGAGGTCGGCGCTGCGAAGGTCAGCGTTGTTGAGATTGGCGTTGCGGAGGTCGGCGCCGTTGAGGTTGGCGCTGAGGAGGTCGGTGTTGGTAAGGTCGGCGAAGCTGAGGTCGGCGAAGCTGAGGTTGGCGCTGCTGAGGTCGGCGAAGCTGAGGTTGGCGCTGCTGAGGTTGGCGCTGCTTAGGTAAGGTCCAACGGTTTCGTTAAAAATCCCTGGTACGAGTGAATCTGCGTAACGAATGATTTTGAGAAGACGGTCTGCTTGCAAGCCTTCAGGCTCAGGTTTACCACAGGGGTAAAAATAGATTTCGTGTTGAGATGTATCGTCTCCAAGATAGGGATAGTCCTTGGGCTGGGTAGATGCATGTAGCCTAAACAGAAAAATCATCGCATTTAAGCCCGTAAATACATCCACTTGCTTTAATCCGGTAGTGATATCCTGATCCAGAAGTTGTATCATTTTCTTCTGCGGAATATTCTCATGTGGAAGAGCATCTAAAAACTCATTTTGGCACCAGCGGTCATAGAAATGACTGAGTCGTGTGAACAGCTGTAAACGGTCAATGTTACCCTCCTCAAGTAGCACCATCACGTAGGCGACAATTTCTTGAGTCAGGCCGCCATGGCCAAATACATCGTAAATTTGCTCATTCAGTGATCGTTCATCTAGCCGGAACCGTTTTCGTTTATCTAACTCTGTCCACGTTTCAAAGGCGATCAGTAATCGCTCTGCGAATAAATATTCCCCAAAGCTCTTGTGGGCAAATTCCACTGAACCTCGTTTATCTTTTTCGCCCGGCTTTAGATAAAAGGTTGTCAGTAAGTTGTTTAGTGCCTTATTTTCTGATTGCCCAGTGGTTTCTTGGGCTTGCTTCAGCAAGTCAGCTACAGGGTTGCTGCTGCCTTTAAACCGCTGTTTCACCATTTCCAGTCGAGCCGTTTCATTCCCCGACTGCACCACACACAAAGCTGCTTCCTGTAATACCTCCCGTAAATCATCCAAGGTGTCCAACCCTGAAAGCCGTAAGTTCTCATCCTGCCGCTGTTTCTTTAGTACCCAATTCACCGATTCCCGATAAATCTGCAGCTTGGCCTGAGTTTCGCTATTGAAGCCCTTTTGTGTATCTGCAAACATCTCTTGGGTCAGATGCCCCTCGCGATTCAGCCGAGCCAGCAAATAGAGCAGTAGCGGCTCACGGGCCAGAGTATCAGTGATGTCTTGAGGACAGGCCGTCAGAAACTGCCGGAATTGATTGACCTGATTCGTTCCAAATATGGCTTGCCATTTTATCAGCCAGAGTTCTCTCAACTCATCACTCATAGGTTTCAGACGCACCCGTTCCAAGTCCTTGTTTTGGGTGATAAGTCTATCGATTCCTTGCAGTGCTAAGGGTCGTCCTGTTACTAACAACTGATGATGGCTACGTCGCTGAAAATCTGTCACCTGCTGCAAAAACTCTTTTAAACCTCCGCTGGTACGCCCTTCAAGCAGTATTTCGTCAAAGCCATCCAAAATAAGGAAAAATCGCGTGTTTTTATCCGCTAACCAGTTTGATTCCCCACGCACGAATTTTGCCTGCTCTAAATCTGGGCAGTCTTCTAGAGTTTCAGTTAAGTTGTTAGCTAGTGCCCGTAAGTCTCGCAGCCTAATCCGCAAGGGAATAAAAGCATCTCCAAATTCCGAATACACCCAATCAGCAATCATGCGACAAAATACGGATTTACCCCGACCTGCTTCACCTTCCATAAACATCACTTTGCGGGTCTGGTTGGCTGACTGTTCTAGGATTTTCTTGGTCCATTCATGACTACAGATGGGGCTAGCACCACGTTTTACCTCACCTTCTTGAGTTAAAGGCTGCACCTCCAGTTGTACGTAGATATCTTGAAAGCTTACTCTGGGGGCACTCTCATCAAAGACTTGCTCCAGCGGTGTTGGTTTAATCTGCGTTTCTAAATACTCGTCGATAGCTGTGTAGCGTTCTAGCTCTTGCTGTCCACCAGTACGGTAAAACTCTGCTAGAGGTTCTACACTCTCCCCAGCTTCTACAATCGCCAGATGGAAATACCGATGACTCCCCCAAATAACCTGATCTGTTAATCGCTGAGTTTGGCTGTTGTCCAGCCCGACCTGTTGCAACTGCTCTGTCAGTGCTTCTCCAAACTTCTCGACTAATATGGACTCTCGAAACTGGGTAGTGGCTGTCTTTGCCTCAGTGAGGGTCAGTTCCGTTCTATAAAATTTGGAAAGCTGTTTCTCGACAACATCCTTGAGAGATAGCTGCGCTAGTTTCGCTTTGATCGTCTCATCCTGTTTCACCAACACTATTTCTAAACTCTGGAGATAGGCGAGTTGGGCGACAATTGTGACTGAACTTTCGAAAGTTGACTCCACTTTTGCCAGTTCAATCCCAATTTTCAGCAAGTTAATGCCAGCAGATATAAATGGCAGCCCAGAAATAACCAACTTTGTCACTGGAATATCAAGGGCTTTGATCAGTGGTTCTGCCTTTTGCACAAAAGGGGCAAGCTGTTGAATCTTATCAGCATTGTCTTGCCAAGCTTTTGAAGCATCCGGCAACGCCTTCATGGCTTCAATACCGTGCAGGGCTACATCTCCCCAAGGGATATCTTTTATAGCAGTGTCCAGAAAAAGCCAAAATCCCTTGATAGATTTCATTGTTGATATTGATTATCCTGATTTCTTCATGATGATAGCTTTGTTTATCTGAAGGTTGCGAAATTGCGGGGAAGAGTATTGCCAACATAATGGCTAAGTACAAAAGTTAGGCACTATTTTTTAATCTAGTGGGGGGGGGAGATTTCCCGCCGTTTCAAGTGAATAAATGGGATTCCAATCCAAATCTACGGTTTTGAAGGAAATAGTATTCCGTACCCTGTCTGCTTGCAGCGCAGTAGGTGATTTTTAGGCTTATTGATGATTTTGAAGTAGCAGTTCAGTGGTGATACTTTACGTTAGCTTTCCAATGACAGAGCAATGTTAGGTTTCTGAATGAGCAGGTGGAGGCCCGGATGCGGATGGAAATCATGGTGATGTCGGAGGCCGATCAGCGGTTGGAAGACATCAAGGTGAAGGCATTGGAATATCGCTATCAGATTTATCGACACTTCCGTAATGTGGTTTGTGAAGGTCAGAGTGCCGTTGCCATTGTCAACAAGTTGGTTAAGCGAGTGGCCCATGAATTGGTCAAGGTGGGCAGTGAGGAATCCGTGAGTCTATATGTGATTCGCTATTCAGGTAATGAAGCGTACAAAGACCAGATGCTGAAGGCGTTTCAGGCGAAATGGAATCAACGATTGGAGAAGAATAGACCAAGTTGTGAAATCTGTAAGAAAGACAGTGATCTAATTACAGAAATGGAAAAGCGAACTGAAAACGATGAGTTTGGTTGTGGAAATGATCAGGAAATCGGGCAGAAAGAGAGGGGTGATGATGGAATCGAGGGGAAATCTGGGGTGATTTTGGGTGGAGATGATGGATCAGCTCATAAATCATTGACTTTCTAACCAGGATTCTATCTTTTTGGGGCTAGTACAATTCAGAATATGTGGGTATCATTCATCAGTTTGGTAAATGAGCTGAGTGGTATTGACTGATCCAGGAATGTCTTGAGAGTGTGATGGCTAATCAAGAACAAGTTGATTTATTGAAGCAGGGTGCTGAGGCTTGGAATCAATGGAGAGAAAAGAATACAGGTGAGTCTATATACCTCTGGGGTGCCGACCTCGGGGGTGCCAACCTCAGTGGTGCCGACCTCGGGGGTGCTACCCTCAGTGGTGCCAACCTCTGGGATGCCAACCTCACTTATGCCGACCTCAGGGGTGCTACCCTCATTTATGCCGACCTCAGGGGTGCTACCCTCATTGGTGCCGCCCTCATTGGTGCCGCCCTCATTGGTGCCGCCCTCAATGGTGCCAACCTCAGTGATGCCGACCTCAGTGGTGCCGACCTCAGGAATACCAAAATTTCTGCTGCAACAAAGATTGATGCTAAATGGAAGTTGGTTCACGAATTGGTAAATAAAGGTGGGGAAGGAAAAGACCTCAGTGGTACCGACCTCAGTGGTGCCAACCTCAGTGATGCCGACCTCAGTGATGCCGACCTCAGTGGTGCCGACCTCAGTGATGCCGACCTCAGTGATGCCGACCTCAGGAATACCAACCTCAGGAATACCAAAATTTCTGCTGAAACAAAGATTGACGCTAAATGGAAGTTGGTTCACGAATTGGTAAATAAAGGTGGGGAAGGAAAAGACCTCAGTAGTACCGACCTCAGTGATGCCAACCTCAGTGGTACCGACCTCAGTGATGCCAACCTCAGTGGTACCGACCTCAGTGATGCCAACCTCAGTGGTGCCGACCTCAGTGATGCCGACCTCAGTGGTACCGACCTCAGTGATACCAACCTCAGTGGTACCGACCTCAGTGATGCCGACCTCAGTGATGCCGACCTCAGGAATACCAAAATTTCTGCTGAAACAAAGATTGACGCTAAATGGAAGTTGGTTCACGAATTGGTAAATAAAGGTGGGGAAGGAAAAGATCTCAGTGGTACCGACCTCAGTGGTGCCGACCTCAGTGGTGCCGACCTCAGTGATGCCGACCTCAGTGGTGCCGACCTCAGTGATGCCAACCTCAGTGATGCCGACCTCAGTGGTGCCGACCTCAGGAATACCAAAATTTCTGCTGAAACAAAGATTGACGCTAAATGGAAGTTGGTTCACGAATTGGTAAATAAAGGTGGGGAAGGAAAAGACCTCAGTGGTACCGACCTTAATGATGCTAACCTCAGTGGTGTTAACCTTAGAAACTCAAATCTTTACCGAGCAAATTTCCTGGGCAGCAAACTTCAAAATGCAATATTGACAGGGGCTTGTATTCAGGATTGGAGTATTAATTCTAAGACTGGCTTTGAAGGTGTGGTGTGTGATTACATCTATCTCAAAGTAAATCAAGAAGAACGTCGCCCCTTCCAAGGAAACTTCTGCCCAGGTGAATTTGTTGCTTTAGTCCAGAAGTCTCTTGAAACGATTGATCTTATTTTTGTTGATGGTATTGACTGGCAAGCCTTTTTTCAGTCTTTTCAGCTACTCCGATCCAAGTTCAATGAATATGAGGTTGGCATTCAAGCTATTGAAAAGAAAGGCGCAGCCTTTGTTGTTCGACTGGAGGCACCACCTGAGGCTAACAAGAGTGCGATAGAAACTAAAGCTAAAGAGTTATATGGTAAACAACTAAAGGTTCTTGAAGAACAATTTATTGAGAAAATGAAGCTCCAAGGTGCAACATTAGATTTAGCAAAAGAATCTCTAGCTTTTGAACGCCAAAAAAATGCCCAGTTACTTTCAATGGTCCAGACCATGGCAAACAAAGATAAAGTTACTCAAAACATCAATGCTCCAGTTGGGAATGTGGCTGGAGTAAATGAGGGAATTCAACAAACCACTCAACACAACTACGCTCCAGAAATAAAACAAACCCCGGCTGAATCGGCAAAAGAAATTCAGGATTTACTGAGTCAGTTGCAGAAAACTAATCCGACAGATATACAGACTGTGGTTGAGCAGAGAATAAAGATAGATCCAACTTTTCGGCAGCGTTTACAGAATGCCTTGAAGGAGGGAGGAGTAGAGACTCTGAAAGTTTTGTTTGCACCCATCGGAATACCCATTGAGACAGTTAGGGGATGGATAGATGCTGAAGGCTCTTGAGCTGAGGATCTATTTCTTAAAATTGGCAAGCCCTTCATCAGAATTCCATTTGAAACGCCCGAGTTTTGCTTCGAGTGCGCTTTGGAGTTAGAGAATACGTTCGACGTGTTGCAGGTTTTAAGTCTGCGGCCAGGGGAGACTATTGAGCGGATCGAGGAAATGATCGGGGTGTGGTTGGAGCGGGAGCGAGTGAGTAGGGTTTGGGGGTGATAATGCAAAGGATTACTTTCTCGCTTACTCCCAACCGATTTAGGCAAATTAGCTAGATTCTATGCAATACTGCCGTCCAAATATCTGAAAGTTCATTGTAGAATTCGATATCATCCACTTGATAAGTCTGATATTGTCCAGAATGCTCGACTTCAATGGACTGCCCAATCCTGAGCCTTGGCCCTTGAGATGTCATCTGATAGAAGCCCGGTTGATCATCAATTGAGTCAATAAAAAATTCTGGACTATTGCTATCAAGAGTATGATGAAATGTTCTTAAGGTTCTCCTAAATTTTGGAATGAAATTTAGAAATGATGAATGCTCTTTGTTGGAATTTACTGCAACTGACATAAAAAGTGATCCCCCCAATTAGTGAATGAATAGCACGTTTATATGCGACTCATTCACCGAAATAGTTGACTTGAACCAGAACCAGTTAATGAGCCAAGAGTAAGAATAGTTTTTCTTTTTTAGAGGTAATACGCTAAAAATACTGAAATCAGAGAATAAACTTGACCCGAAAAAGGGAGAAAATCCAGTATTTTTACTGAAGAGAGTATATTTGCTCAAAAACACTGGAAAGCTGTCTGGATATTGCTTTGAGGCAGTATCAGAACTAAAAGAGACTTTAATTTGTTGAAGTAACTAAGTTTTGGCCACCGGAGACAATGGAGCGGATTGAGGAGATGATTGGAGTATATCTGGATCGAGAGAGGGTGGCTCAGATCTGGGGGCAAGAGTTATCAAGTGATTGATGAACGAATAAGAAGCGATTGTCATCTTTGGGGCAATCTAAAAAAGATTCAACGAGTAATCGAGCATAGCGAATAATGAAATATTCACCTGATGAAATCTGTAAAGCAGCTAAGGCGATCCAACCCTATATTTCAGAACTTCTTGATGCTCCGAGTGCTCAACGACTAGAGAGGCAGTTAGAGGGGCTGATGACTGATTACTCCATCCAACAAGGGAGTCATATTCAACTCTCAAGCCTATTGGCTGAAAATGAATCCACCCGCGATTGGTTGAGATTATATCTAGAAGAAGGGCATCCTGCTGAAGATATTCTCAAAGCCCTTAGAATCTATTATCCTCTCTCAGGAATTAAGAATCCTGTCGAAAGCCCTCGTATTGGATGTCAACCCCATAGGCGATGTCGCGACAACCACAAGGCGGATCAACCCCCAAATTTGAACCGTATTATTTGGCGTACACTCCCTTTGCGTTAGCTCTTTTTCAGACCTCATACGATACCTTCAGAACAAAACGACAACCCGTGATCGAAATGACAACCAGTGATCGCTCGATTATTTGGACTGGGATTTTTGAGGTTGAGACTGAGTTTGAGCCGTTCTCTGAGTCGCTGATTTGCGCCGATAACTATCGGCTTGAATTTCGATAATCAAGCCATGATGAATTAAGCGATCAATGGCAGCCACCGCCATCATCGAATCAGTGAAAATGTCATCCCATTGGCTGAAGGGTTGATTCGCTGTAATCAACAAACTTTTTCGTTCATAGCGATGCGCAATTAATTCAAACAGAACGGACGTTTCCGCTTCCGACTTTTTGCAATAGCCCAAGTCATCCAAGATCAACAGATCATAGCGGTCCAGTTTTTTGAGCATTGGATGCAGCTGCAGTTGGAGCTTCGCCTGTTGCAGTTGCTGGACCAATGCGTTGGCTGCAAAGAACTTCACCCGCTTACCGAATTCCAGCATCTTTTTGGACACCCCAGTGGCCAGATGTGTTTTTCCAACACCCGAGGGCCCCAGAATAAGGCAATTCTCGGCGCGCTCCAACCAACCCGGATCTGCGGCTAATTGCATCAAGGGAGCTGGATTGAGCTGGGGACAATGGCTAAAGTCAAAGTTGGTAAAACTTTTTGCGTTTGGGAGCCTGGCTTCGGTGAGGGCACGTTTTAGACGAGCTTGTTCTCTTCGTTGGGCCTCCGTTTCGCACAAGGCTAGTAAGAATTCCGCATAAGACCAGTTTTCCTGCATGGCTTGGGATTCGATAGATTCCCAATGGGTCAACATGTGGGAGAGCCTGAGCTTTTTTAAATAGAGGCTCAGGTGCTGGTAGGGGCTCAGCGGGGACTGAGCAGGAGGGGAGGAGTTTGTCATAAAGTTCAAGTGAATGTTGTTCAATGCTGAGTTCAGGAACCTGCTTCATCTGAGGCGGCTCAAACTGTTTTTTCAGGCGATTGAGGGTAAGGCTGGATGAGCGAAGCTGCTGCTGTAAGTACACTGCTACGGCCTGTTCTTTATCTTGAACCGCAGCAATATACAGGGCTTCCACGATGATCTTGGCAGCCTGCTCCAGGTCAAATTGGGCTTTGAGCTGTTCCCAGATTTGGCGGTATTCAGGATTGGGAAGTAGGTCTGATTGCCAGGTGCAATAGATAAAAGCACGAGGCTTCAATCGCATTGAACCAATAACATGGCGATAGTTGATGCAACGGTCGCGACGTTTGCCTTTGCCACTGACGCGCTTCCTCGGCAATTCCACCACCGGGTGTCGCTCCAGATAGCCGACAATCCGGTCATGGTATAGATGCAGTTCCAATTGACGACCAATCAGTCGAGAAGGGACGGTGTATAGAATGCAGCGAACATCGATGGTGCTGCGTTTGCTGACTTTAGCCGTGAGCACTTCATAGTCAGGGGTTCGATATTTGGGCAGTGGTTGTAGATGGTCTTTCTCTTGCTCATACTTGGTTTGGCACTGCTGATTCAACTTGGCAACCTGTGCATCAATTAAGGCTTGATACTCAGCAACGCTCGTAAAATCTGCACTGCCGCGCAGATAGATCGCCTGCTTAATTCGGTTCTTCAGATGACCATGGGGAGATTCAATGGAGCCATTCTCATGGGCTACACCTTTGTTGTTACGAGTGGGTTCTAGCCGATAGTGGTCACACAGTTCGTCGTACAGACGAGTGAGGTTTTTGGACCGGCGGCCGCCCATGTTGCGATAGGCTGCACTCAAACTATCAGTACGATGCTGTGTAGGAACACCTCCACAGGCTGCAAAGGCATTTTGCAATCCTTCTGAGAGGGCGACAAAGCTTTCGCCTCCTTCGATGATCTGGGCATATCGCCAGCCGCTGTATCCCAGACGGTAATGGTAAATCAGGTGCTCAAAGGGTTTGCCGGCAATGGTAATCGTGATGCCTTTGAGTTCTGTAAAATCGGAGAACCCTTGTACCCCTGGTTCATGACGCAATTCAAACATCACTTCAGGGCTTGGTCCATGTAAGGCTTTCCACGTTCTCACCCGACGTTGTAGGGTCCGCAGGACTTGGGGATACTGGCCTGGATACTTATCCTGCAGGTACTCATACAGGGTCATGGGTTTGAGGCGTGGGTCTCGACGCAGCATTGGTTCTAGCTCGTCTTCCCACACATCAGCTAAGGGGTCGGGAACGGTGCGTTGGTCCTGAAGGCGGCCGCGATTAGGTTGATGGGTGCCGGCCTCAATTCGTTGTCCGGTTCTTGTAGATATTTCGGCAATGTAAGCTGCATCAGCTTGTTTTAAGCCGAGGTCTCTTCCGTTCATATAAACACGAGTATGATAGGAATCAATTCTTTTGTTAGGCACTTGTACAGCCCTCTATTGATTAGGGATGTAAAAAGTGTCTTTTTTCTTGAGATTGAATTCTAGAAACGCGATCTCACACATCATTTCTAGGGAATTGAGATCTAGTTTTATCCTTCTCAGGGGATGCCTGGTTTCTTCATAGCTATAGCCGACGTGACATCGTCATTAATCCGTCAGCTCGATTGTCGTCTAATACCCTCGGTATGTCTGTCACGTCGAAAAATGCAATCAGTATTGGTATCGCACGAATCGAGAAGACGAAATCCCTGTTTGTCCAATCCATGGCATAAAACTCATCCTCGATTGTTAGGCAAGGTGCTGATCGAAAAATCATTGAGCTTGATGACAAACAAAGAACTTGGTTCAGCAGATCAGGCAAAAGGGTCAACTTGAGTATCTCACGGTGTCCCGAAGCAGCTCAGGGAATTAATGGATCACCGTCGAAGGCAGTAGTAAGCCATTCATCAAAATTTCATTTGCAACGCCTGAATTTTGTTTCGAGTACACCCTTGAATTGGAGTACACATTCGACGTGTTGCAGGTTTTAAGTCTGCGGCCAGGGGAAACCATTGAGCGGATCGAGGAGATGATCGGGGTGTAGTTGGATCGGGAGCGGGTGAGTATGGTTTGGGGGTGACTGGTTGTTGTGTAAGTCGCTATTGAGTAGCTTGCAAACCCCTTTAAAAAAATGACAAGTTTTAGTCGATGTTGATTATAACCTTTACTATACGGGCATTTAAGCGAAAGGTTGGAATCGATTTAGGCTTTGACATGACTTAAGCTTTGATACTTTATTTCTTCGTGCCTCAAGCAGATCATCTTTACCTTCCCACAATCGTCCAAAGGTACTTAGCTATACAAAGTTAATTGAGTGTATGAATAAGTATTCTTTACTGGGCATAATTTTTAAAGCACTAAAAAATAATCCATCTCAAATTTCAAATATTTAAATTTTGTGCATGGTTTGTTGTAGCTAACTCAGAAAATTATTTCAATTCGAGCAGCGGAAATAATCGATTTTTCAGGGAATGCTTAAATTAATGCCAAAGATCAGTGAACATGCACTAGCAGAATTGAAATTACAGCTAGATTCAAGACCAACAGTTAGAGGGTCTGGAGATGAAGGTAATGTTGTAACCCCTATCATAGAGAAGCTACTGGTAACTCTTGAGTTTGGACAGCTTGATCGAGTCCCACAATTCAAGGCTAATTCAAGCCCATCACGAAAATCTGATATCGCTTGCCGTTACCCAGATAAAGAAGGCAATAATTTCTTTCAGCAACAAAAAGATCCCTTTTTACTGGTTGAGCTGAAATCAACAGGCCAACAACTGTCTCTTAACAGCCCTCATTACTGGAAAGCCTTTGCACAATTGAAAGAGCAACTGCTTGGTAACAATGCAATGAGTGCTCACTTTGGATTAATATCTAACGGTTGGGAATTACAACTATTTAAGCGATTTCACAAGGTTGTTCACCCTGCAACATCTATTCTTTCGTTAAATACTCAAAACGCTCAGGAAGTTTCAAACTGCTTATTGAGAATTCTTCAAGAAGATAAGCGTGGAATCATTATTGGTGTCTACAACAACAAAGGTGGAATTGGGAAAACTACTCTTACCACTAATTTGGGTATTGTTCTAGCACAAAGTCAGAAAAAGGTTTTGCTAGTTGACTTCGATCCTAACCAAGCAGATCTTACGGATTCCCTTCAACAACCAGTTGTTGAAGGGAAAGTATGGAATTTCTTAAAAGGAAAAGTACCCGGTAAAGCCATTATTCAGCATTGTTCTTTCAGCCAAGGAAAACAACAGGTACAATTTGACCTTATACCTGCTGATAAAAGCTTTCTAGAGTCACATGATGTAAAAATTCAGCAAGAAATTCGTCTTGAGTTTCTTAGAAATCGCCTAAAAGAATTATCAAAAGACTATGACTATATTCTGATTGATATGCCGCCCAATTGGAGATGGTTTGCCCAAGCAGGTGTTCAGGCGTCTGACACCTTGTTAGTCCCAGCTAGTCATATTGACCGTGCATCTCTCAGGAATTTAGAAGCTCTAGTAACCAATTTCATCCCTCAAGTTAATCAGAGGCGGGCTGCTCTTGAGGAAGGAGGGCCGAACTTACTTCCCCTTGTGCTTAACCAATATCAGCATACTGATGCACAAGCCCGAAACTGTTATAGATATTTAGCAGATATAGTTGCAAAGAACAATGAGTGGAAAGATGCTTTTAATAACTTCTTTTATATGCCACCAAAAAGATTTAGAAGAGGTCAACACTGCTTTGAATTGCCATACAAAATTGAGATTTGTCGTGCCCCATTGGAAGGCCCCAAATATGTTCCTGCCCCATTGAGATATCGGCGTGCTAAGCAGGTTTATGAACATCTGATTCGGGAGGTATTGCTCTAATGTTAAGCCTTAAAGATATTGGACAGCTTATTCAAGTACCTATTGAACAAGTCCAAGTTTCTGATGAATCACAGGGGTCCGGTTTTCAGATTGCAGCACTTTCCTCAATATTGCAGGAGCCAGATTTACGAAATTGGATCCCAGTAATAGTGCAAGAACCGGAACCTCGACAATATCAGGCGATAAGTAATGAGCATATTCTTCTAGCAATGGAAGCTGCTGGACAAGAGTATGTATGGGTTGCTGTTGTTCCAGAAGATGCTTCAGCGGAAGAACAAGTGAAGCTATTAACTGGTCAAATACCTCTCACAATCAATATCTGTAGCGCTGAGTATGACATGATTTTTGCTGCGTTACAGCATCTGCGTGGAAAATTAGGTAAGTTAGACATTGCACTAGTAGCAGATCGAATTTACCAGGCTGCTGGCCGGCGGGGATGGTCTTCGCTCACACCTTTGACGAAGCTTAAGTGTGGTCTTACGAAGAGTAAGCTTCAAGTATTATCAGAAGTGTTTGATGCAGCTCCTTTACCCATTGAAATAAACCCAATCATTTTAAATACTGCATCAGAAGCTGAGTTATTAGAAGCCTTTGAGACAGCAGCGTGTTTACCTCAGTGTAAGTTAGTAGATGTAAATCTTACAAAGCTTGCCAGTGCTATTTTTTCATCTAAAGAACGTCTCTATTGGCATGATTACAAGCCTTTGACCAAACTGAAGTGTGGTTTAACTCCTTCAAAGCTTAAAGGACTAGATCAGATACTTCATTTGAAGCCATGCGCTCCACCTTATCTTAATAATGTGCGGTATCTACTCGAACAGATGAAAGTTTCTGATCTGAAAAAAGAGGCTATACAGCGAGAAATTACAGTACCAAAGGGTATCAAGAAGGCTGAGCTTGTTGATTTATTGACTGCTTAACCTGTTTGTAATTGCTCTTGTTGAGGTTTACCGTTCCTAGGTATAACTCTATGATTAAGCCCAGTTAATTGAAAAGACAGAGTTAATTGAAAAGACAGTATGCATATACCTGGATCGAGAGCGGGTAGCTTGGGTCTAGGGGTGAGAAATATTTCGTAAGCTTGATATTCTGTAAGTCTGTTATTTTCGGAGTCCGTAAGTCTGTTTGCTGGTTGTTCATAGCTGATGGTTAAAAACTTTGTAAGTCTGTAGCTAGATTAGTCTGTAAGTCCGTAACTTCCTTAGATTGTAGTGTGTAAAGTTCAAGACTCCGTAAGTTAGTAACTCTGTAACTAACTAAGTACATAAGTTTACAGGTATCAGAGTTACGAACTCTGTAAGCTAGTTGTCTCCAAAGCCTGAAAATCAGTATGTTGGTTGTTTCTGTCTGACAGTTTTTAACTTTTTAAGCTCGTAACTATGTTAGTCCGTAAGTTCGTAACTTCGTTTGTTTGATTGAAATGAGTAAAGCTTGTGCTTGTTTATAGATACCTGAGCTATATTCTCTGTAAATCAGCAACTCTGTAAGTTTGTTACTTTCAAAGTCAGTAAACTCGTAAGTTGATTGTTTATATCTGGCAGCTTTTAAATTTGTAGGCTTGTCACTATGGAAGTCTGTAAGCTCGTAACTATATAAGTTAGTATCTTATATGCTCACAAACTTGTGGGTAACAAAGTCACATGCTTTGTAGTCTCCAAAGTTTACAACTCAGTATCTCAGTAAGTTCCGAAGTTCGTAAATTCGTAAGTCTGTAGATCATTGACTAGGCATGGATACATACAATCTGCTGCATAGTCCAAAGGCTTATAAGTCTGTAAGTTTGTAAGCCAGGAATTCTATGGGTTACAAACTTACAGACTTTATGTAAAACTGCAAGTATCTTTAATTAGGTGGTAATGCAAATCATCACAATCGCTTCAGGAAAAGGGGGGAGCTGTAAGACAACTACGGCATTGAGTGTTGCAGCATTCCTCTCAAAAAAGCGTAAGACAAAGGTTTTAGTTATAGACACTGACCCACAGGGTAGCTTGTCTTGGATAAGTGATCGAGCATCACCAGGATTTGATGTGGCTCATGAAACTGATCACAATGTCATATCTAAGCTAAGGAAAATAGGTGGGTATGACTATATACTCTGCGACACACCTCCTGGCTTGGATAATGAGACACTGACCATCACTCTTAAGCTTTCTGATTTTGCGATACTTCCATCACCTCCTTCCCCGTTAGATATTAGAGAGCTAACTAGAACTATTGGGCAAGTGGTAGTTCCTTCAGAAACTGCCTACCGTGTATTGCTTTCGCGTGTAGATAGTCGTCGGATCAATGAGGCACTAGACATGCAGTCACAACTAATGGATGAAGATATTCCAGTTTTTAACGCTGTAGTGCGCTATTTGGTAGCTCATGAAAGGGCAATACTAGATGGCAAACTCATTACTGAATACAAAGGTTCTGGTGGGAAAGAAGCTGCAAACGACTATCGAAAAGTGGTTGATGAACTTGTAAGAGAGTTGAAGGGTCAAAAATAATGGCTAAACGCAAAATAACAGATTTACTAAGTAACGAACTTACGAACTCTGTTAGTTCCAAAGAATCTAACTCACAAAGTTCTGAAGTCAAAGATAATTATGTGTCTAGCCATCAGGTAGAACTAGCTAAAGGAACTCAAGAACTTCCTGAGTCTGTAAGTAACGAAGTTCCAAAGTATCTGACAATGGAGCGAAAAGAGATTCGCTTACCTCAAGAGCACTTAGATCAATTGACAATGCTTGCAAGGCAGCTCAATAGGGCCAGAAAAAACTCTGGGGAGAGGATTACAGAAAATACACTAATTCGGGTTGCTATTGCTGCAATGCTGGAACACACAGATCAACTCAGAGGTATATCTGAAGATGAACTGCTTCAGGCTTGGATGAAATATGTATCTTCACAATAATGGCAACCCACGGTGATGACTGCCCTCGGAGTTGCAGCATAAGCAGGCATATCTGTTACGTTTCCATCATTGATTTTGCTGCATAATCATGACTTCACAGTTGCGAACTCACCAAGGGTTGAGGTTGCGATCTCAGTGAGTTCAGCGACTTTGGTAAGGCTGGGCATTAAAGAATAGTGGGTTACTTCAGGTATATGGTACCCATAGTCAGACTGTTATTCCGGCTTTGCCTGTGTCAGCTCGAATCAAAAGCAAAAAAATACTGATTGCCATTTCCCATCAATCTGAGTTTCCGGCGAGCTATGCCGGAGTTAGTCACAGGAGACAGATTTGATGATAGCAAGAATTATTTAGTCCATATATAGTGTTTGAAGGCAGAATAAATTATTTTTGACTACTATATATAGGTTCGCATTGCTTGGTTCATCAAAATGGCTCTTCTGGCTGGATTTATCGGTGTAGATCGCTTCGCAGACATCACAATTCCTGAATTGACAGGTGCTAGACGAGATGCTGAGGCACTGTGGGCCTTGTTCAGTGACTCCATCCCTGACATTCAAGCAAAACTCATCACCGATAAGGACGCTTCTTTACATGGAATTCGTCAACTGCTGCAGTCCACTTTGGGAGCGGCAACTTCAGACGATACCGTGATCCTTTCTTTCTCGGGGCATGGTACTTCCAATCATCAAATCGTGGCTCATGACACGAGCCGCACTGATCCAGCAGACACCACAATCCCGATGGAGGAGCTAGCACACTATTTTCGGGAAACTCAAGCTAAAGCAGTGCTGTTTATCCTTGACTGTTGTTTTAGTGGAGGGGCACCAGCAAAAGTTTTAGGAGATATCCCAGTATCAAGGAGCATCAGCATGTCCGTTTCTACCTTGGCTGGAGAGGGAAGAATATTACTTGCGGCATCTAGGGAGAGTGAAGAGGCTTATGAGGTTCCTGGTGAAGGGCATGGGTTACTCACCAAGGCATTGATTGATACGTTCATAGAAACAACATCCCCGACCATTGATTTAGTAGAAATGAGTGCCCAGGTCGTTGAGAAGGCCAGAAGCGTTGCGATTAAGATGAGAATCGCGCAAACTCCGGTCCTCTTTGGCCATGTTACTGGAGGGCTGGTTCTTCCACCCATTAAACCGGGGCCGCATTTCTATACTAAGTTCCCTCAAAAAGGGGGGTTAAGAGTAGATGCTGATATTCAAGAATTAGCCGGGTTTGGCCTTCCCCTAACAATCTTGAACCAGTGGGCCAAGCAGTTTCCCACCCTGAATGACCTCCAGCTTCAAGCGATCAATGATTATCGAATTCTTGATGGTTCATCACTATTAGCGATCGCACCCACTGGTTCGGGGAAAACATTTGTGGGTGAGCTGGCTGCAATCCAGGCAATATGCGAAGGCCGTAAGGCTGTATTTTTACTTCCATACCGAGCGCTCACAAATGAAAAATATGAGCAGTTCTCTCAAGTGTATGGTGATGGCCTCGGAATGCGGGTTATCCGCTGCTGTGGTGATTATGTAGATCAAACCGATCTCTTTGTTCGAGGCAAATACGATTTAGCCTTACTGACTTACGAAATGTTTCTGAACTTGGTTGTGAGCAATACTGGGGTGCTTAATCAGCTTGGTCTAGTCGTCCTTGATGAGGCTCAGTTTATAACGGATCCAACTCGTGGAATAAGCGTGGAACTTCTGCTCACATATCTTCTATCTGCCAAGCAGCGAGGTTTTCAGATACAGCTCATCACTCTTTCTGCAGTAGTGGGTGATGTTAACCATTTTGATGAATGGCTAGACTGTGACAAATTAATTTCTCAAGAGCGGCCAGTACCGCTGGTTGAGGGTGCCCTAGATCGGTCAGGTATATTCCAGTTTGTTGATACCGATGGAAATGAGCAGGTCACTCAGCTTCTCTCTCCCAGTGAAATACAGGTCAGAAGAAAAAAAGCGAGTAGTCAAGATGTCATCGTGCCATTGGTCCAGAAGTTAGTGCAGCAGGGAGAGAACGTTATTGTTTTTCGTAATCAGAAAGGGCCAGCACAAGGATGTGCCAATTATCTGGCGAAAGAGTTAGGGTTGTCTCCTGCAACCGAAGCGATCTCAGTCCTACCCCAATATGACCTTCCTACAACGTCTCAAGCTCTCCGGGAATGCCTACATGGGGGCACTGCATTTCATAATCGCAACTTGACACGGGAAGAGAAAGAAGTCGTTGAGCAAGCTTTCAGAAGTCTAGATGGACAGGTCAGAGTACTATCGGCCACAACAACTGTTGCAGCAGGGATTAATACCCCTGCCTCAACTGTAATATTGGCTGAACATGAATTCGTTGGCCAAGATGGACGACAATTCACTGTGGCTGAATACAAGAATATGGCAGGGCGTGCTGGTAGACCGGGACATACAAGTAATTCACGAGGGCAAGCCATTCTACTGGCTGACAACAGCTACGAAAGGCAGAGCTTGTTCCGGCAATACGTTCAAGGGCAGTTGGAGCCTATCCGATCTTCGTTAGATTCACAAAGTCTAAAGACGTGGCTTGTCAGATTGCTAGCACAGATGGAGAGAGTTCAAAGAGCTGAGATTGTGGCTGTTCTTTCCAATACCTATGGAGGGTATCTTGCCAATCGTTCAGATCCCAGTTGGCGAGATCGTATGAAACAACATCTGGAGGAACTGATTGAGTTAATGATGGAACAGGACTTGATCGAAGAAGAGGATGTTTATATTCAGTTGACTCTTCTCGGTCGGGCCGTTGGTGAGTCTGCTCTGTCGTTTGACTCAGCCATGCGCCTAATCCGCTTAGTGCGTAGTATTCAAACTGATGATTTATCTGTAATTACATTGGTCGCTCTTCTGCAGCAGCTTCCAGAGTCAGATGGTGGCTATACTCCAATGATGAAGAAAGGCAGAAGTGAATCTATCCGCCCTCAACAAGCTTCAGAGCGCTATGGAACTGAAGTTGTTAGACTTCTGCAACACCTAGCACAAGGAGAGCTTGACTATTTTGCAAGGTGTAAACGTGCTTCATTGCTTTGGGACTGGGTGCATGGAGTAGCCATCGAGGAGATAGAACGGCTATATACCCCTAATCCATATCAAGGAAAAATTGGGTATGGTGATATCCAAAAATTTGCCGATGCAACTCGGCTTTATTTACGCTCAGCACATCAGCTAGCTGCTCTGATACATATTGGGAATAATCCTTCTGATGAGGAGGTAGACAGAATGCAGCAGCAGCTTGAGGTAGGTCTCCCAACAGAGGCTCTTGGGCTTCTGTCGGTTCCTTTGCGTCTGTACCGTGGTGAATATCTTGCCCTCTTAAACAATGGTGTTAAGTCAAGTCAGGATGTTTGGACTTGTTCAGAACTCCAACTTTCCAGCATCTTGGGTAAGAAAAGAGCATCAGAATTAATTGCCCTGCGCCCTCCAGCAGCAGCCTAAATATTTGAATGCATCCATACGACCAGTCCCAACTTGCTTTGTCTTGACCCACTTGCATTTTCAAAAATTTCAAATTTTAATCCAAATGCTACTCCCATAAAAATCTCTGGTTTGCTCGATCTGAAAGCCCCCTAAAAGCACCCCGATCAGCACAACAACAGTAGGCATCCCCAGCCCCTTCACCAATTCCGCAAACGACAACGCCTCCGAAGCCCTCTCCAAATACTGTGCGATCGCATTCACCCATGCTCCAACATCATCGACGTGACTGACCTTCAGTGCCACTTCCTTCCCACTCTCCAGTTCATCCACAAACTCCAGCACTGATTCCTTGCTAACATCACCCACAACTGACTCAACAGGCTCCCCCGTGAACCCCTGGCGACTTTTCCGTGATTTCGGCTGACGACAAAGATCAGAGATATCCAAAAACATGGTCTGCTGCACCATCCCAGCTAAAAAATCCTCATCCAGCACTGGACCTTCAGAGTTGTATCGTTCTTCCCAACCCTGGATCATTAGCTCTGCCCGTTGAAGACAAACCTCAGCCATATCCTTGATCGCATCCCCAGCTACTCGAAGCTGTTCATGAGGAGAACGACCCTGTAAATGTTGATCCAACGATGCACACATCAGAGAAATATCAGCCTGCTCCGGTTCATTTAAAGCAGAAGCCAAAGCACTAGCAAAATCTAGCTCAAGCTGTTTGAACATGGCGCTTATCCTTCAGGGGACAGTCAGCAATTTCGCACTCAGAAGGCTCCATGCGAATCGGCGGCTCAAACTCTGTGATGCCGTACCTTACTTTTAGTACCCTCAGCACCTCTTTCAAATACCGATTCACCTGAGTATTGGTCATGCCCATGCAGTGGACGGCCTCAATTTCCGCTAACTTCTCACTCCCCTGCCAGACACTGACAGCCAGAGCATGGAGATGGGCATCCTTGGGCTTATCTTTGTAGAGATAGAGCAACGCCACGGCTGGGGTTTGGACGGGAATCGAGAAGGTTTCAGTCGTTTCTGTTGAGGTTGTTATTGCTTTCTGACTAGCGTATTCTCCTCGGCGCTTAGCATTGCTTTCCTTGCGGTAGCGGTAGTGATGTCGTTTGCGATCGCACCGATTATCCGTCCAGCAACCATCCCCTTGCGGCCCATGAATCCGCTTTGCTTCCCCTCGGGAATAGTCGATGCATTGAAGACAGATTGGGTTCGGGGGCAGTGGCATGGTTCGTTCTTTTTAGATCAAAACTCGTGATAGATCATCAAAATCGAGGGGCTGATAGGACTCAATCAAATCTGTGAGCCATTAAAAAGCCCTTAAAAAGGCAATTATTTCCATCCCCACCAACGTCCTAGATTACAGAAATATCCTTAATAATTGCGTAAAGCATATCAAAAGTGCCGATAATTTTAGATGCGATTAAATTAAATTTCAAAATAACGTCTCCATCGTCATTAGCAATCTATCGCAGGCTGTCAGTTTTAAACGCTCAACCCAATGGAAAAAAGACACCAAAATATCCCTTAGATTAACGCTGAATGACGAGTCAGAATCCACCAGAACAGCAAACCATTCTATTCCTTGCCAGCAACCCAGATGGATTGCGCCAAGCAGCCCAAGAATTACGCGATATTGAAGACGGGATACAGCGGTCAAAGCATCGAAAACAATTCAAACTCAAATCCTCCCTGGCTGTAAGGGTAAGAGATATTCAACGGGCCTTACTGGATGAAACGCCTCAGATTATTCACTTTGCTGGCAGTGGCAAAAGAGAAGCAGGACTCGTCTTTGAAGATCAAGCAGGCAACTCCCAACTCGTCACAGGTGCAGCCCTAGCCGGACTGTTTGCTCTGTTTGCTGAAGATATCCACTGCGTAATTCTGAATGGGTGTTATACCCAGGCGCAAGCTCAAGCCATTGCTCAACATATTGACTATGTGGTGGGTATGCAGCAAGCCATCAGCAATGAAGCGGCCCTGGCCTTTGCCGTGGGTTTCTACGATGCTTTGGGTGCAGGCCGAGACATTGAATTTGCTTTTAAATTAGGATTCAGTGCCATTCAAATCGAGGGCTTCCCTGAATCCCACACCCCAGTCTTAGTCCAGAAATCCAGTATTCATACCGAACCCATCCAACCCTTTTCAGAACAACACCCTCCTGAAAAACTCTGGAGAGTGCCAGAGTTACCCCCCTACTTTTTACCTCGTCCTCAGACCCTAAAAGCCCTGAGAGAGAAAGTCCTCAACAATCTAGCCCAGCCCGTAGTAATGACGGGGCACCAGCAACGCATTGGTGTCCAGGGCATGGGCGGTATTGGCAAATCGGTGTTAGCCGCAGCCCTAGCCTATGACCCCCAAGCCCAAGCAGCCTTCCCGGATGGGATTTACTGGCTGACCGTGGGGATAGACCCAAACCTGCTAGCCCAGCAAACTGATCTAGCAGAAGCCCTCTGTGGAGAACGCCAGGTATTTGAAGATATCAATGAAGGAAAAAATCGACTTCAAATCCTATGGCAAGGACGCCAAAGTCTATTGATTCTAGATGATGTCTGGCGCATCGCTGATGCTGAAGTCTTCAATGTTCTGGGACATCAAAGTACCTTGGTGGTAACAACCCGTGACTCAGGATTAATCACAAGATTAGGGGCCACTGACTTTTCCCTGTCGGTACTCAACGATGACCAGGCGTTAGAGTTATTAGCTGCCTGGGTGGGTGTCCCCATCTCAGATTTGCCTTCCCAAGCCCAGGCGGTAGCGAAAGAATGTGGAAATTTGCCCTTAGCCCTAGCCCAATGCGGTGCAATGGTGCGGGATTTAACCCCTTGGCCTCATGTTCTCAGTGCTTTACAAGATTCAGATCTTGAATTTATCCAAGAACAATTCAGTCATTATCCCTACCCCGATGTTTTCAAAGCCCTGCATATCAGTGCAACGGTCTTAGCAGAAACCAACCCCATCGCTGCAGAACGGTATCAAGAACTGGCAGTGTTTCCAGCCGATGAATTGATTCCTGAAGCAGTCATTGTTCGTCTATGGCAATATACCGGAGCATTAAAGGAGCGAGATGCGGGCAAAATCCTAACAACCTTATCGAGGAAAGGCATGCTGCGGCTAGAGGGGGACTATCCCCAGCGGCAAGTCAGCCTCCATGACTTACAGCAGGATTATTTACAAGCCCAGCGGGCCAACAAGGGGGCATTGCATCAGCAACTTTTGGAGGCTTATCAGCAGAGCTGTTTAGAAGGGTGGCATAAGGGACCGAAGGATGGATATTTCTATGAACATTTGGCCCATCACCTCAAGCAGGCAGAACGCACCGATGAGTTACGCCAATTACTTTTGGATTATCGCTGGATGCAACGCAAGTTGAGAATCACCGATATCAATGCGCTGCTATTGGACTATGAAACGTTACCCAAGGACAAAGACCTAAACATCGTCCAAAGTGGGTTGCGGTTATCTAGCCATGTCTTAAATCAGCATCCTGAGCAGCTTCGCAGTCAGCTCTATGGGCGTTTGTTGAGTCAAGACTCACCGGATGTGACCGCTTTGACTCAATCTTTAGCTCAGGGACCGGAAGAGTGCTGGATACGGTGTCTATTCCCCCACCTCAACCAAGCGGGGGGAGCATTAGTGCGCACCCTCAGCGGACATACATCCAATGTCAGGGGCGTGAGCATCAGCCCCGATGGCCAAACCGTGGTCTCCGCGTCTTATGACCATACCCTGAAGGTGTGGGACCTGGCGACGGGCGAGGAGCAGCGCACCCTCACAGGACATACTTCCCCTGTCGAGGGCGTGAGCATCAGCCCGGATGGCCAAACCGTGGTCTCCGGGTCTTTGGACAATACCCTGAAGGTGTGGGACCTGGCGACGGGCGAGGAGCAGCGCACCCTCACAGGACATACTTCCCCTGTCGAGGGCGTGAGCATCAGCCCGGATGGCCAAACCGTGGTCTCCGGGTCTTGGGACAAGACCCTGAAGGTGTGGGACCTGGCGACGGGCGAGGAGCAGCGCACCCTCACAGGACATACTAACTCTGTCTATGGCGTGAGCATCAGCCCCGATGGCCAAACCGTGGTCTCCGGGTCTTTGGACAATACCCTGAAGGTGTGGGACCTGGCGACGGGCCAGGAGCAGCGCACCCTCACAGGACATACTTCCCCTGTCGAGGGCGTGAGCATCAGCCCGGATGGCCAAACCGTGGTCTCCGCGTCTTATGACCATACCCTGAAGGTGTGGGACCTGGCGACGGGCGAGGAGCAGCACACCCTCACAGGCCATACTGACTCTGTCACTGGCGTGAGCATCAGCCCGGATGGCCAAACCGTGGTCTCCGCGTCTTATGACCATACCCTGAAGGTGTGGGACCTGGCGACGGGCGAGGAGCAGCGCACCCTCACAGGACATACATCCACTGTCACTGGCGTGAGCATCAGCCCCGATGGCCAAACCGTGGTCTCCGCGTCTTGGGGCAAGACCCTGAAGGTGTGGGACCTGGCGACGGGCGAGGAGCAGCGCACCCTCACAGGACATACTAACTCTGTCTATGGCGTGAGCATCAGCCCGGATGGCCAAACCGTGGTCTCCGGGTCTAGTGACAAGACCCTGAAGGTGTGGGACCTGGCGACGGGCGAGGAGCAGCGCACCCTCACAGGACATACTAACTCTGTCTATGGCGTGAGCATCAGCCCGGATGGCCAAACCGTGGTCTCCGGGTCTTTGGACAAGACCCTGAAGGTGTGGGACCTGGCGACGGGCGAGGAGCAGCGCACCCTCACAGGACATACTTCCCCTGTCGAGGGCGTGAGCATCAGCCCGGATGGCCAAACCGTGGTCTCCGGGTCTTGGGACAAGACCCTGAAGGTGTGGGACCTGGCGACGGGCGAGGAGCAGCGCACCCTCACAGGACATACTAACTCTGTCTATGGCGTGAGCATCAGCCCGGATGGCCAAACCGTGGTCTCCGGGTCTAGTGACAAGACCCTGAAGGTGTGGGACCTGGCGACGGGCGAGGAGCAGCGCACCCTCACAGGACATACTGTCTCTGTCAGGAGTGTGAGCATCAGCCCGGATGGCCAAACCGTGGTCTCCGGGTTTTGGGACAAGACCCTGAAGGTGTGGGACCTGGCGACGGGCGAGGAGCAGCACACCCTCACAGGCCATACTGACTCTGTCACTGGCGTGAGCATCAGCCCGGATGGCCAAACCGTGGTCTCCGGGTCTTGGGACAAGACCCTGAAGGTGTGGGACCTGGCGACGGGCATGGAAGTGATGAGTTTCACCGGAGAAGGCGGATTTCAATGTTGTGAGATTGCCCTAGATGGTCGCACCATCATTGCTGGAGATGCTGGGGGACAGCTTTACTTTCTGCGGCTAGAAGGACCCAGCTTTTCAGGCGGTGGGGAGGTCATCTCATGACTTAAACCGTTCTAATCTCCCTTCAATTCCTGCCTCAAAGTTTGGGGTGTTCTCCAGAACCGCAGGCTATCCACGTCGCATTTCAATCATTGAGCGTTCCACTATCCCTGCCCGAATGTATCTGCCCTGCCATCATGACTGCCCAAACCATTCTCTTTCTCGCTGCGAATCCCAAAGATACTCAGCCTCTTCGATTGGATCAGGAGTTGAGGGATATTGATGAGGGTTTGAAGCGGGCACAACATCGAGATGAGTTCCAGCTTGAACAGCGCCTGGCAGTTCGCCCCCGTGATATTCAGCGGGCCATGCTGGATCTAAATCCCCAGATCGTTCATTTCTCAGGGCATGGGGAAGGGGATGAGGGCTTGGTCTTTGAGGATGTCAGTGGCAACACCCAGTTGGTCAGTGGTGAAGCAATTGCAGACCTGTTTAGTCTGTTTGCCGATCAACTGCGCTGTGTGGTCCTCAATGGTTGCTATACCGAGGTGCAGGCAAAGGCCATCTCAGAACATATTCCCTATGTGATCGGGATGAAACGGGCGATCCAGGATAAAGCGGCGATCTCCTTTGCCGTGGGATTCTATGATGCCCTCGGTTCTGGACGAGATGTGGAGTTTGCCTTCAAGTTGGGTTGTGCTGCCATCCGCTTGGAAGGCATTGAAGAACATCTCACCCCCATTCTGATCAAAAAGCCCACTACAGAGGAAACTAAGGATCAGGATCAACCCAAGGCTCAAACGCCTCCAACACCCGCACCTTCTCCCATGATTCCAGACGCCGATGACCCCTTAAAGGTCTTTATTTCCTATTCCCATAAAGACGATGATTTGCGAGAAGAGTTAGTCACCCATCTTGCCAATCTGAAACGCCAGGGGAAAATTGCAGCTTGGCATGATCGGGCGATTGAAGCAGGGGAGGAATGGAAATCTCAAATCGACAGCAAGCTAGAATCCGCTCAAATGATTTTGCTACTGGTCAGCCCGGACTTTATCGCGTCTGACTATTGCTACGACATTGAGATGCAAAGAGCGATTGCCCGCCATGATGAAGGTACAGCCCAAGTCATTCCTATTATTTTGCGTCCTTGTGATTGGTTAGGTTCCCCCTTCAGTAAACTTCAGGGATTGCCGAAAAATGCGAAACCTGTAACGCAATGGACCAATCGCGATGAAGCATTCTTGGATGTTGTCAATGGAATACGGAGGGCGGTAGAGACCCTGACAAAAAAGTAGACACCTCTTCGTCAGGGCACAGTCCACCAACGGAGAGTCATCCATATCAGGGACAAGAAGCACCATCATCCCGGCAGGCAAGTCCTCCTCATAACCTCCCTCGCAGCGGTGTCGTTGAATTTGTCGGTCGTGACCAAACGCTGCTGGAATTGCACCAGCTCCTCCAAAAGAACAACCCGGTAGCCCTCACCGCCTTAGCAGGCATGGGTGGGATCGGAAAGACAGAACTTGCCCTGCAATATGCCATCTCCCAGCTCAATCTGGGTCATTATTTGGGTGGACTCTGCTGGCTGCGAGTGAAAGGCCAGGAGCTAGCTGCCCAAATTATCGAATTTGCCCGGACCAAGTTGGCACTGGCTCTACCGGATGGACTCGATGAAGACCAACAAGTGAGTTATATCTGGGGGCAATGGCCGGCTGGAAAAGTGCTGATCATTTTTGATGACGTGATGGACCTTGAGACCATCGAACCGTATTTACCGCCATCAGACCCACGGTATAAAGTTCTAATCACTACCCGTCAGAATTTAGGTCTATCCGTAAATCCCCTCTCCATCACCGAACTGAATGATACCAGTGCCTTATTCCTACTGAGAACCTTAGTTGGAGCCAAGCGCATTGATCCTCAGCTCGACGATGCCCAAGCCTTATGCAGATGGGTGGGGAACTTGCCCTTGGGACTAGAGTTAGTGGGGCGGTATCTAGCCAATAAGCCCGACTGGTCCCTCCATAAATTGATTAAGCGACTTGAATCCAAGCGGCTTGATGCTAAAGCACTGACAGAAAGAGAATCAGGAATGACCGCACAGTTTGGAGTCGCTGCTGCGTTGGAATTAAGCTGGGTAGAGTTGAGTGAGACAGAAGAAGAACTGGCCTGCTTTCTAGGGATGTTTGCGGTTGCTCCTATTCCTTGGACCTTGGTTGAAAGCTGCCTATCTGAACAGGATCCAGATGACTTAGAAGACACCAGAGATAAAGGTTTAATCGCTAGAAACTTACTCAAACGAGTAGACCAGGGTACTTACCAGCTCCATCAAATTGTTCAGGAGTACTTTCGGATTCAATTACATCAGCGTCCTGATCAGGGGGAATCTCTTAAAGCAGCCTATTGCAGAGGAATGGTAGTTGCAGCTCAAGAGATTGATTACAGTCTAACGACTGAAGTGATTGCCCAGATGACTGCAAAAATTCCTCACTTAGAGGAACTGATCAATCAACGGATTGACTCACTAAATGACGGTGAATTGACATGGCCCTATGTTGGCATCAGTCGATTCTATGAAGGGCAGGGGAACTATGGATTAGCTCTGCCCTGGAGACAAAAGTGCTTAGAACAAACTCGACAGAGATTGGGCAGCGAACACCCCGATGTCGCTCGTAGCCTCAATAACCTGGCATTCCTCTACGACGAGCAAGGGCGCTACACAGAAGCAGAACCGCTCTATGTGCAAGCGTTGGAGATGCAAAAGAAGCTCTTGGGCAGCGAACACCCCGATGTCGCTCGTAGCCTCAATAACCTGGCAGCACTCTACGACAACCAAGGACGATACACAGAAGCCAAACCCCTCTATGTGCAAGCGTTGGAGATGAGACAGAAGCTCTTGGGTAGCGAACACTCCGATGTCGCTCTTAGCCTCAATAACCTGGCATTACTATACAAAAAACAAGGACGGTACAGCGAAGCCGAACCGCTTTATGTGCAGGCGTTGGAGATGAGTCAGAAGCTCTTGGGCAGCGAACACCCCTTAGTCGCAACGAGCCTCAATAACTTGGCAGTACTCTACAAAAACCAAGGACGGTACAGCGAAGCCGAACCGCTTTATGTGCAAGCGTTGGAGATGAGACAGAAGCTCTTGGGTAGCGAACACCCCTCTGTTGCCACTAGCCTCAATAACCTGGCATTCCTCTACTACGAGCAAGGACGATACACAGAAGCCGAACCGCTCTATGTGCAAGCGTTAGAAATGAGTCAGAAGCTCTTGGGCAGCGAACACCCCGATGTCGCTCGTAGCCTCAATAACTTGGCATTCCTCTACGACAACCAAGGGCGTTATGAAGAAGCTATTTCTGACTTTCAGCAAGCTTTAAGTATCGCAGAGGTCGCCTTGGGTCCTGAGCATCCTACCACTTTGGTTATCCGGAATAACTTAGAGTCATTGCTCTAGCTAGCCCCAGCAAACATCAGAAATCCAAAAGTCAGTCGTAGCAAGAATTCCAGAGTCTAGAGTGAAACAGTCTTTTTTTAGTGTAAGTTTTCGTGTAATACAGATAATGAGTATTATTTGGAGTAGAAATAACTCCTAAAATACCCCTTCAGTCAGGTGAAGGGGTTTGAAACTCGGTTTTGAGATTATGGGGAGCAAGTTGGCATTTATTTGATTCTATTGATTACTTTTGGAAGGCTAGCAATAGAACTAAATCTCAATCGGGCCACCATCAAGTCCTTGAAACTTAAAGAGACCAAGTTCTTCACGATATGTACGTTTGATATCCCTGAGCATACTGACTGCTAGCATTTCGCCCAATAGATTCCCACCAGTTGGAATTCCTACACCCATTCGATCTGGTGGAGTATTAATACCTGATGCAGTACCGTCAGTTCGCCAATGCATTCCAGCTCCATCACGGAAAAGAGTGATATTAGCAATTAGCTTATTCAGCTCACCATGAATCGTTAAAGCTGGTCCAGTGTAAGGAACTAATCCTTGACCATTGCTCGTTGGGATCACTGGATTAGGGAAAGGAGCATCTTGAAACAAAGCTTTTGCAGTGGTTGCCGCAGCAGCAACAAATGCAGAATGCCCACCTGGATAAGCTGGATGAGTTGGAGAGCCCTCCGGAAAAGCAATAGGTAGCAACCAGGTTCCCTCTGGATCAGTTCTAAAATTAACCTGATTCTGCATCTTGTTGTGCTCCAAGATGCGTTCTAATACTTGAGTCTGTCTCCATACATCTGCTCCAGCACCAAATAGTTGATTAAATAAACCGTTGTTAAGCGGATCACTGGCAGTGGGTTCTAATAGACCTCTACGGAACAGCTCTAAGCGTTGGGCATAAACTTCTGGCCTGAGACGACGATGAACACACCACTTTTGGAACCATGCATGTTTTAGAGCATATACCGCTGCTAAAGCAGGCTGAATAGTCACATCTGGACCACCCAAGCTACCAAAAGGTTCAGAAGAACGAATATCCCCATTGGCGTAGGGACTCGCCTCGGATATTTCAGCACCTAATCCAAGCAAAATAATAGTAGACCAAAGAGCTGATTGGTAAGGGAAATCGATGTGAACCCATTGACCAGCATCTCTCAGGGTGATGATGCGGCGTTCACCCACTAAGAAATCAGTTCCAGTGGGATCAATATTGCCATTATTCACCTGAAACCAACCATCAAAGTCAGTGAGGTAATCAAGCCCCTCTTGCGGATAGCGTTGAAGCTGCCGAATAGGTTGATTTCCGAAATCAAAATCTTGGAGGAGAAACTGGGAAACGTGAGGACCTATGTCACATCCAGTATATGGGCCTCTGAAGATAGTCTGAGGGGTACAGGTAAATCCAAATTCCTGTTCAAATCCGAGGTTGTTCAGATCTTCACAAGCATCAGCAATCAACGGACTTAAAAAATACTGATCAAAAGGGATATCACGACAGAGCGCCATCCAATATCGCTCTACCAAATCAACTGCTGAGTTCCTGCTAGAGAAGGATGGTGCTGCAGCCATTCTTGCTCCATGAGAATCATTTCCAATCAATTGGAACGAAAAAGCATTCAGAGGATTCGCAAGTTTTCGGATGCCACCTCCCAACTGAACACCTTCGAATGCTATTTGGGTACCTTCCTGAATTGCTGTTAGTAACGAGTTAAAGGACTGCTCTTGAACCAATCCATTATCTTGATGACCTAAAGCTTTAGTAAAAGAGGCGAAACCTGGCAATCCAAGTTGCTTGAATCTAGCTTCATCATCATTCGTCGGCGGTTGTTCAGTTGAAAAATCATTTGAGGCATCATCGCGAGTAAGATCTCGAATCTCATTAGCTTGATTCAAACGTTCAGCAAAATCTCGTACAGGTGGGTAGGCTGTCATAATTTTCCCTAGAATATATCTAAAAAATTTGTACATTTTGCGAAATTCTGATATTCGCCGTTTGGAAATAACTAGTTACTCCATGTATATATCTATCTGTAATCGTGATAAAAATTATGCATTTAAATTTGTAGATAAATAGGAAAAATACTACTGGCTTAATGATTAACGTAACACATGTTTTTCGTGATTTAAAATACATTAAATAAATCAAATATGATTTTTTTCTAAAAGATTTATTTCTTTCAAACTATGCCTTGAATAGATTTGCAAAATCTCCACAATATATACATACATTGAATTTAAGTTTTTTAATTTACCAAAAAATATTTTATTTACATATAAATCTACTAGATATTAGTAAACTAATAGCTTAAGTTTTTTTGAAAAAAGTTTAGTTGAGGCGCGTATTTATACTGATTTGTTCAGATATATAAGTAAGAGGATTTATAAATTTCGTAAAAGCCATAGCCTAGTCGATACTCTCTTACCTATAGCAGTATTCAAAGCTCTGTATTTATTTTCTAAAGAGATTAATTTTCTATTCTAAAGATGCTTATCAATAAGTTCTGTGGTGAGAACAATATTACTTTAGAGAAAGACACTTTCGTAATAAACCTAGCTTTATAACTATCAGAAGATCAAACTAAAAAAATAGTAGTAGAAAAAGAGATAAATAGCGGTAATCATCGGCTTTTTTATCTTAAATATTTCTATGTGGTCATTTCTATGTCTATACTTGATTCTCCACCTTATGCAAATTGGCTAGGTTTTGGGGCTGCATTGCTTTATGTTGTTACCCTATTACCTACAATTTTAAGGATTGTCTTTCCATCTCTAAAAGAAACAGGCATCCCTAAAAAACTTCTTTTGCAGCGCCGTCTATTAGGTTTAGTTGCATTCATACTATCCATTGTTCATGGATATTTGATGATTATAAAAAGAGAAATTGACTTTCTAGATATTCAAACCTATTGGATCTATAGTCAAGGAATTTTTACGTTCACTATTTTCTTGTTACTAGCTTTCACATCGAATGATTGGAGCGTAAAAAAACTAAAAAAGAATTGGAAAAAGCTACACCAATTGACTTACTTGGCAATGTTTTTGTTACTTTGGCACATCATTGACAAGATGTGGGGGCATTGGACATGGTTAACACCCCCTTCTTTATTAATGATAGGAATTGTGACTTTTTTATTTCTAATTCGAATATTGTATGAAAACAATTTATTGAAAAAGGCACCAAAACAAGCACCTGAAAAGCCAAAATCTCCAGAACCTTCAAATAAGAATTGATGAGGAATAGCACTCCCAGTTCTCATTACTTTAGTCAACTTCAATGAAAAGGAAAAATAGAATGGCCAAAATACCTCAGAAACGCAACTGGGTTATGTTCCTAATCTTATCCACTACAGCGGCTTTATATGCCCTTAATGCTCATGAACAATTAGGAGTGAGTTCTACATATCCCCATGATCCTTTATTAGCGGGTATCACCACTCACATGGCTATGCAGACTTTAAAGAGTCATAATAAATGGGTCTATGCCATCTCTATTAGTCCGGATGGTGAAACTTTAGCCAGCGGAAGCTATGATGGCAAAATTAATCTCTGGAATCTACAGACGGGGAAATTAAGAGCTACTCTGAATGCCCATGAAGATGCGGTGTCGTCATTAGCCATCAGTTCGGATGGCCAGACGTTGGTCAGCGGTAGTTGGGATAATCGCATTGATTTATGGAACTTGCAGACTGGAGAACATCTTCATACCCTTGATGAAGCTGAAGATGATGTCAGTGCAATTGCCCTAACTCCTGATGGTAAGTATTTGGCAGCGAGTGCTGCTGATAAAAATTTGAGGCTTTGGAATTTAAAGACTGGTGAACTGATTCGTATTCAGCCTACCCCTGAAGATGTTCTATCTCTCGCTTTTAGCCCTGATGGCCAGACGTTAGCTAGCGGAAGTCGAGATGGTGTTATTCGCTTTTGGCAGAGAGAACAGCTTGCTCTAACTTTTTCTTTAGAGGGACATAAAAGTGCTGTAAAATCTGTCTCCTTCAGTCCTGATGGTCAATATTTAGCTAGTGGAAGTCAAGACCAAAGTGTAAAGGTCTGGCAACGCCATCAAGGGAAGCTATTAAAGATTTTAAAGGGGCATACTGAGCCAGTTTTATCTGTTGCCTTTAGTCCAGATGGACGTAGCTTGGCAAGTGGCAGTTATGACCGATCTATTAAGCTCTGGCAACCCCTATCGGGTAAGCCTTTAGGTAATTTAATTGGACATACTAAATCTGTAAGATCTATTCAATTTAGCCCTGATGGAAAAAAGTTGATTAGCTCAGGCAGTGACGCAACCATTAAAATCTGGTCAACAATTACTATCAATGCTAAGGGATAGCAATATGAAATCTCGTATGTAAAGCTATTCCCAACTTTATTGCACTTGTCTTCCCATACACTCATTTCGGGTTTTATTCCATGGGTCTAATTATCTAAAACCCTTTCACTGCATATCCTTTCATCGATACAGACTAAAATGGCTCTTGTCCTTTGAACCTAATGGAATCAATAAAAGATATTGGGGCCATATCTTATGTTGGTGCGAAACAACCGCTCATTTATCTGGAGTAGAATCTCCATTGATGGCATCCTTAACCATCACAGCGTCTCGCTCCTAGGCTTCTCCTCATGACCGTCCCCGAAGTAAAACTCATTGTATTGGCAGACCAGGCCATTACCCCCATCGATACTGCCCGGTCCCGGACTCACCCCCCTCAAACCACCCCAGCAGATCTGCTATGGATGCGAGTGGGAGAGTTTATGAGGTCTCGCGAGATTAGCTCCAACACCCGCAAAGCATACGAGCGAGACTTGAAGCAGTTCATGGACTGGACGGATAAGGGATGGCATGAGATAACAGCCAGGGATTTGGATCGGTACAAGAATCATCTGAAGACGGAACCCAATCAACGGGGCCAACTCCGAAGGAACGCGACCATTAACCGCAACTTGGCCGCATTACAGAGCTTCTTCAAATGGCTGACCGTCCGAGACTACATCCCCAAAGACCCAACTTTGCTACTAGAAAAGCTTAAGGCCGATCCAGTGCTGCCCCAAGAATTCAGCCAGGATGAAGTGGATAAACTATATCAAGCCATTTGCGATCGCGGCTTCCATGCCTTCCGAGATCGGGCCTTGCTGCACCTGATTGATCATGGGCTGAGGGCATCGGAGATTCACAGGCTAAACGTCGGGGACTATGACGGGCAGCGCATCACCATTCGAGTCGCTAAAGCAGACAGTGTGGGCACCGTGCCACTGCTGAAGAAAGCTCGAAAAGCGATTGACCAGTACAAGCAATGGCGAGAGCAACAGGGGGATGTTCTGGAAAATGATTCACCGTTGTTTGTCTCTCACTCCAACAACAGTAAGGGTCAGCGATTACAGTACTGGGGCATCTACAAGATCTTTAAGGCGATAGCAGAGATTGCCGAGGTGGAGAATGCCCATCCGCACCGGGGACGGCATACCCTAGCGACTCAGCTGGTGATGAAGGACATGGATTCAGTTCTGGCTCGGCGGATTACCTGTCATGCTTCGGAACAGTCTTTTGTCCGGTATTCAGATCGAGGAATTGAGCTGAAGGCAGAGCAGGAATTCTATGAGGTGCATGATGAAGTACCAAGTGGCGAAGATATTTGAACGTTTCAGCAGCTTTCACGCCAAGTGAAAGCAGCAACGGTGATGTAGTACGACGATAACTGGAAGGATCTTCAGGAAGAGGTTATGGGGGCAGGGTTGTTAAACAAGGAGATTCAGTTAGTAACTTTTCAATTGGGTAACCTTATAGATTCTAGTGAAGGGTAACGAACTGATTACGTCCTAGTTTTTTAGCTTCATAGAGGGCCTGATCGGCCCGAAGGATCAAGTCATTTATTGATCCATCTGACTGAAATTGTATCGAGGTCACACCAATACTCACTGTTACATACTCACTAACTGTTGAAGCTCGATGAGGGAGACGAGCGTTATGAATCTCTGACCTTAACATATCAGCTATTGTTTGACTGTCTATGAGGTTGGTATTGGGTAGAACTATAGCAAACTCTTCACCACCAAAACGTGCAGCAAAGCCCTCGGATTTCCCAGCAACTCGGTGAATGATTTGGGAGACTCTTTGAAGGCAATGATCACCCTCTGGATGTCCATAACTATCGTTATAACCCTTAAAAAAATCAATATCACAAATCAATATACTCAATGGATGCTTGTTTTCTTGAGCAGATTCCCAAACTTGTTGCAAATACACATCGAAATAACGACGATTAGCCAAACCTGTCAATGCATCTTGGTTGGCAAGTAAGGAGAGCTTCTTATTCGCCTCAAAAAGCTTTTCATTGATTATTTCTAGATTTTGTTGAGCATGGAGCTTAGCCTGAACTTCTAATTCGAGCTTTTTATTATTTTCTACAAGTGCTAAAGTTTGTTTTTGTAATATCTGGGTATACTCTTGCACTTTCTTTTCCAAAATGAGATTAGAGTTCTCTAGTTCTTGGTTTTGGGCAGATATATGCTGACGAGCCTCTTCTACAGTTAGTAAGTTGTGATAGTTTCGGATTGCTGTTAATAGAAAACAAAAGAGTTTGTGCTGGGTTAATTCAGTCTTTAAAATATACCCATTGATGTCATATTCTTCAATAATGGACTGTTCGGGAGCAATCCATGGTTGACCTGTCCGTAGAATTATACGAATAAACCGATTATGGAGTTTCTCACGAGTATATTTAACTAGATCTAAACCAGCATCTTCTCTTTCCATGACTATATCCAGCAACAGCACGGCTGTATCTGGATTTTGCTCTAATAGTTGTTGCCCTTCACTACTAGAATAGGCTGAAATAAGCTCTAGAGATTTGTGCTTATATTGAAAATTTTGGAGTGCCAGACGAGTAACGGCATGAACTTGTTCTTTATCATCAACAACAATTATTTTCCAGCAATGGGAGGATTTTATACTCTCAATGTTAGAGGACTTCATGGTTTACATCTTGGTTTCAAGTTACTAAATGAAAGATGATTTTCCTTAGTTATGAGTAGCCTAATTATTTACTTTCTTAGGCAAATAACAATAAAGGGTTTCTCAAGTAATTTCGAACTGAAAACATCGTACTGAGATCAACATCAGTGGACGATTTATGGTCAATATGAAACGGGGTTTAAATGGCAGTGCGATGTAGATATTTTGTGAAACTCTTTCGCCATTATTCCCATGTTCAAGAGTGCTTTGATCTTGAATTTAAGTGAGATTATCAGCCTTGCTCGGTGTCTGCCTCTATACCGGATTCAGGATCTGTGAAGTCTGTATATTACTCACCAGTGATGTGGTCAACACCAGTGGTCCCGAGTCCACGGTGTTGTTTCACTGGCATCAGATGAATGGCTAGCGGGATACGCGAGAAGTGCCGATGCATCCTCAGCTACATGACTATTTAGTGGCTTATGCCCTTTTCCAACTCGCACCTATTTTCCCTCAGATGCACAGCTTTGGTGCGGATGCATAACGCTTGAATGCCGACGAAGAATATTCAGCGAATCTCAAGGCACAGGACGCTGGCCGCATTGTAGGGGTATCTTGAGGTCACCGATAGGTGGAGAGGGTGATTGCATGGCTGGTGTTTTAACGAATCTAAAACGGTGCTTAGATACGACAATAATTGGAAGAATCTTCAGGGAGAGATTATAGGGGTGTCGCTGGGGTTAAATTAATTATTTCTCATTTTTATCAAGCTATTCCATGATCTTAAGCGTTCTGCTATTTAGTTTGAAATCTGAGAATTTTATTGAGTGGTTTCCCTAATATATTTCACGAGAGATAAAATCTATAACAGTCACTGATATAGATCACTCAACCCGTTTGAGAACAATCGTATGATGGAATGGCTTCTATTATCTTAACTAAAGTTCATACTTTACCCTTATGAACAATGCCGAACTTTTAAAAGTATTTGTATCAAGTTATCTTTCAGGCTACTCAGCATTTGAGAGCAATGCTGAGCTTAGGTTTGAGCCAATTGGAGATACTTTGCAACTATTAGCTAAATCTGAAGGATTAATTGCTACAGCTAAATTATCTGGTAAACGACGCTTTAGCTCAATTCGTTATAAGTCTAGCTTTTGGTCACAGTTGCATGAATCTATGGCCAAGCAAAAATGTTTGCCCATCCGCCAGTCAAACATTTCAGGTTTTTATGAATATGAACCTATTGATATTCCTAAAAACTATAGTGTTCACTTTACTAATTCCCTAGACTTATTACAAGCCTGGTGGAGGTATGAAAAAGAGAATAAACAGCGCTCTTTAATGAGTTTACTTATCCTCTATCGAGGTGTTTTATATCCTATCCAAAACTTGGCCTGTGAGCGAGGTATCATCGCGATTCAAATTTCGGGCCATTGGATGCGATTAAACCCATTGAATATGTTGAGTTGGCTGAAAAGTACAGAAAAACCCTCTCTCACCACACCCTCCAAACCGAAAAAGCACTTTAATAAAACTCAGTCAAAAAAACGCCAAAACCGTTTGAGACAAAAACAAACAGTACATCGTCGGACAGATGCATCCCGCTATCCTGGCATTAAACGCATTGGTAGTTACCTAGTTGACGCAGGCTTATTGTCCTTGGCTCAAGTAGAAGTTGTCTTATCGGATCAAGATTCTACGGAAATGCGATTTGGAGAAATCTTGGTGTCTCGGGGCTGGCTCAAATTTGAAACGGTTGAATTCGTATTTCAAAATGTGATTCTACCCCAGCGAACTTTGGCTAAAAAAACTGTAGATGCTGCCTACCCATCGAAGCTATCTTCCCAGAGATATGGACAGGAGCGATTAAACAAAGCTGCTGACGAAGTCGCAGAGCCTTTACCCCCGAAGAAAAAGGCTTTGCCTTTGGTATCTGCAAAAAATACTATGCCATCTTCTGGAAAGCTTCCTTTCCTTCAGCTCCCATCTATTCATGATCATGAGACCTTATCAACTTATGACAATCTGCACTCTGAATATTTACCCGATTGGATAGAAACAGATTCCACAGTTTGATGAACGTAGAGCAAAATTTAAAATTACAACTGTAATTGATGTTGAGAATGGGTTCTAAACTACGAGCCTAAAGGCTTTGGCCAGGATTCAGATAAGTTGAACTTTTCGGTACCCTCTCTACACCAGAACATTCAGAATGGCTGTAAACATTAGCACAAAGCAGATCTACCTCAGTATTGATAAAGAAAGTCCTATAGAACCCATTTGAGATCTTAGTGATTTTCGTTGTAGCCTAAGAACCTTTTACAGCAACAACTCCAAGGATTCAGGATGACCCTTAATAAAACTGCCGTTACCTCAAATCAAATAGACCAATCGTCGAAAATCATCCACGGTGAAGGGGGATTCAGGGTTCTAACGATGGTAGAGAAAGATAAAAGAGTTTTTCAACGAGCCCTAAATCTAGGCCAAAGCTAAATTGTTTCCATGCCTTTCCTAGCTGGGCTTTAGAGGATTGACGACATCATAAAAAGATCTCAAATGGGTTCTATATGCTAACTAGCCTGATCAGGCACGTATCGATGCTCTAGCGGAATCTTCTCAATCGCCGCTCTCTGCCGTGCATCTCGTTCCGCTTTCTGTCGAGCAGCAATCCTGGCCCTAGCAGCTTTAGCCCGCATTGCCTTGGCATCGCTGTTGTAGTTCTTCTGAATCTCCTCCGTATTTCGAGTGGGGGCTGGGGCGTATTTATCTTGCTCTGACATTAAGCGTGGAAAGGATGAATAAATGGTGTTCAGTGAACCATGCTAGCAAGACAGTTCAGGGAGAGCCAAGATCGGAAATCCCTAAAGAGTTTTGGCAAGTTTAGTCACCGTTACTTTATGGCTTTTCAGCGGCAGCAGATCAGTATATTGCCGCTGAGGAAGAGACGATAAAACTGAATCGATGATTGAGACTTAATACATCTGATCTACCATAGGTTCATGCGCTAACACACGCCCATGTCCTATTCCCTGTCAGCCACCAAGCTCAAAACCTACGGACAGTGCCCAAAATCCTATCAATTTAGGTATGAGCATAAATTACCTTCACCAACCATATTCGGCTCCACCAAGCTTGGCAATGCTCTCCATGCAGCGTTAGCCAATGTCTACAAGGATTGGAACTACGCTTACCCTCTTCCTTCCCTGGACTGGTTTGCTGTTTGTTGGCAGCACCATACCAGTGAATTGACTCCGACGCAGATCCATGAGGGGTGGGCAGCATTGCAGCTTTACTACGAGCGGTACATTGCCCCACTTCCTCAAATCCGTAAACCGCTGGGGATAGAGACAAAAGTCAGGGCAACCCTCCAAGTCCGCAACATCGAATTTACCCTGTCTGGTCGGTATGACCGCTTGGATTATATTGATGATGGTCTGGAATTGATTGATTACAAGACCAGTAAATCCGTCAATCCTCCTCCATCCGTGGATATCCAATTGGGTTTTTATTATCTGATACTGGAACAGATCTACAAGAAAGCGCTCAAACGTCTGAGTCTAATCTACTTGCGTTCTAATGAGAAACTGATCTATGAGGTCACACCTGACCATCACCAGCAAGCCCAGTCTCTGATTGAAGATATGGCGATGAAGCTCAGATGTGATCAGGAATGGAAACCCGTGGCGGGACAGCATTGCGATCGCTGCGGGTATCAGAAATATTGCCCCGCGAAAAATACTAGACCAGAACCCCTACCGCAAGAGGCTAAGGAGGTTACGCAAGTGCAGTTGGCTTTGGGATTGTGATTTTTTTGAATTTATAAGTTTCAGTACGAACAGTTTCAGATGCTTATTGCTGACACGGTTGCATAACGCTGGGTTCTGATGAAACATATTCAGTGGATACCAGGACATCGTGTGCCGGCTTCATGGTCGAGATATCTTGACTTATCCAATGAGATACTAGAGAACTTCATTATAAAGATATTTGGATCAGTCAAGCTTTACTCACATGCAATATCCTTCTTTCAACCCATATTGGATCACATATGAAATTTATATCAATGGCTAGGCTAGGAAAGTCATCTCTTAGCTTCTGATAAAGAAAAGCACGAATTTTATCCTGCTCGGCTAAACTTAACTTCTGACTTATTTCTTCAATTACTAAAAGATGACATTGCACGTAAAGCTTATCACCTAAGTATCCATGACTAACATAGTAGTCTTGTATTGTTGTCTTTGGAATATGTTTGTCTATAATATCAATGATTTTATATTCAAGCTGGACATCATATTTTTCCCCTACTAATTTAGGCCAGTTCTCCTTTATAATCTCCACAGGAATAGGAGCTACTATTAAACACAAGAAAATAACTAGAATAGGATCAGCGTAAGGTAAGAATATTGCTAATGTTGTATTTTGCAAGAAAAACACAATTGTAAAAACTAAGACTACAACTCCGCTCAACAAACCATCGATGAACCAACTTTTGGCATCTACTTCAATGAGTGAAGAACTACATGCGTTTGCTCTTTTTCCTTGCTTGATCGCAATAGTCATACAGACTAATGTTGCCAATAGTGCATACCAAATGGCTTTTCCTGTAGATATAGCATGACCACCGTTTAGGATAATAATTACTGAAGACCCAAAAGCTAAGAGGCAGACAATAGTTAAGATGACGCCTTTTACTAAGTTTATCAATGGTTCAAAATAAATTGGGGGAATAGAATTATAGTAATCGTTTGACTGTTTGGATCGTCTTAATATCTTGAGAGATAGATAAGCAATAACTAGATTAATTAAAGAAAATACTCCATCTAGAAGAATCATTTCTGAGTGGGATAAGCTAGCAAAACAAAGGCCAAGGGTTGCCATGAAGAAGTTGCCCAATATGCTTAACCTTATACCTTGCTCTTCAATCGTTATATTTCTAGACATAAAGCATGATGTGGTTGGTGATATAAAAAGTAGATTTATAATCCAAATTCTTATCTTTAGAGTTCATGGTTGAGCATGACTAATAGCTCACTATTGCAGTTGTCTTTATTCATGTATTAACTAATTTTTTGATAGTTGTCATTGTCTTTTATGCAATATCACGTTGCTTCGGTTTTTTTAAAGGACATTTAGAGAAATAGGTATTCTAGATGTCCTTACTTCTCATTGCATAACTTAGAGTTTTACTGGAACAAAATATGTTCCAAGTAAATATTGGCTTAGGCTATCCAGTGTTCTGACCAAGTACCCGTAAGATGATATGCAAGATCAAAGAACAGGAAAGCGACTAAATAGTGCCAGCTTAATATATTCATAAAGAAGAGAATTATCATCATCACCTTCATGAAGCAACGGTATTCAAGAAAAAAGTAGGTGAATTTCGTTCCACTCCAAAAAGAAGCTCTTTTTAAGAGATTAGGCCGAGAGTCAACAAAATCGTTCCCTATTTCATCAGCGAAACCCGCGAGACCTAAAACTAGCCAGGGAAGTAACATGATTTCAGGAGGATTTACATATAAAAGTAAAAGAACAATGGCTAATGCTAGTAAATGACCTACTGTATCGATTTTCCCTTTGAGGGCGACTCCTAGCATAATAGCTAATAGAATTGTCGCTGCTGCAATATCAGTTGCTATGAGCAAATAACATATAACTCCTGTAATTGGAGCAAAAATCATCGCTAAAGTTTTTCCATGATCACTAGAATCAAAAGCATCATCAATGTATTTTATTGCTCCACCACAAAATGCAAAGCCTAGATTGATGACAATGATTTCTTGAGCTGAAGAAGATGTTTCTAATAGCATCGGAGTTTAGTATTTGAGTCAACATGTGAGTGAAAAATCAAAAATTAGGCATGACAAGCTTGCAGACCATTTCTCATCTGCCATTTGAAAACCAGAAATGTTATCTGGATGAGTAAGTACTGAGTACTGAAGTCAGGGCTAAGCTTGGTGGTAAGAGTTGTTTGCCAGGAGGCAACAACTAAGTTGTAAACTCTGTAACCCAGTAGATTTAATGGTTTAGCTTGTTTCCTTTAACTTTGATGCCCTCAATATCGCCAATATTCTTGGCAGATAAAATCCTGAAAAGTTCAGATTTATTCAGTGGAAAGTTCAGTAAAAAAATTCAAAGTAATAAAGGTTTTACCACTGCTCGAAGTCCTATACAGAGTATGCCGTACTCAAGATTGAGTTCTGGTGGGTTTTTAAACATAGAAATTCTCCACAAACTGTTGATGGTTGTGTGGCGATGACTTCTCCAACTTTCTGTAATGAATCGTCAGTGGTGATGGGAAATAGCTCAAATGCTCAACACAACTGAAAGCCAAGGCTCATACCACCTCATTTGTAGGATCATTAAAGTCCAATGTTGCAAAGACTTACAGTTGGATATTGCGGCCACCTCGGCAAGCTCGGTCCGATTTAGAGTGGCAAACATGCTGTTTCCCCTGGCACAAATACACGATAATTTCAGTCATTCGTGCATTCTTTGATCCTGTAGTGGGGGATGAGACGGGATTGGAGCAGTGGTATCACCCGATGAGCGCTCATCTTACTGGGGGATAGCAACGAATACTCAAATGAAGGACCATAGAAATTCTTTAAAGTCCTGATTGGTTCTGTTCATAGCCGCCACCTGTTTCTTCAATCTAGCGATCCAAAATCTTCACTCCAAAATCGATGAACTGCCCTTTCAGGGTTAGTCCTTTAGATCAGTCCACAGATCGCTATATGGGAGGAGTGCGGGTTAATCGTAGCTAAGGTGTAAATTCAGTCCGTATCTACTTAGAAATGATGGCCAGAATGGCGATACTTTTTCCAGAAGCAATGACGCTTGAACTTCACGATTTTACGTCCATGACGATAGAACACATGGGGGCGTCGATAGCAAACCCACTTTCTGCGCCAGCGAATTCGTCGAACTCTACGACCTCTGCGGAAACGGCGATGAGAGGCAACGAGTGAACTATCATTCTGCTCTATGGCTTCAGACTGTTGCCCAACCAAAGAAGAGTAAGCGTTTGCTTGGGGGATGGCAATTGTTGCTGTCGTTGCTGCCATAATGCCTAGCAGCGTTACTTTGATTGGCTTTAGCATGATGGATTATCCTGCAATTGATAAGAAAATGAACGTTGATCGGTACTGATAAGAGAGAATCATTTCAAACTTTCTAATGAATTAGATTGCTTGTTTTGGATTTGTTTTTCTCTCTGTAAGTAAACTATCGGCTCTGTCAAAGATTTTCTCTAAGCTGGATCACAAGCTAGGCGTGATAATCGGTGATTTAGAGGGTGATCTTAGGTTTTAGAGCTAATTACCAGGACCTTCGAAGATTGAGTCTGATTTATTTGTGATATGGCCCAAAAATCACGTTTGAAGTCACTTCACCGCATCGCTAGCGGGGTCAGGAGCTGATTGGGGACTTAGCAGGGAAGCTCAGGGTGGATCAAGAAGGGGAACCGGAGGTGGGACAACATTGCGATCGCTGTGGGTATCAGCGTTACTGTCCCGCCAAGACGGAGAAACCAGAACCTCTACCGGAAGGGGCTAGGGAGGGGCGACAGGTTCAGTTAGTTTTTGGGATCTAAACCCTTGCTGCATTCTTAAGAATGAAATGAATGAATCATCATTTTCCGACGATCCATCAATGAAGTCGAAATTATCCCAATCCTGTATGGATCACTCATTAAAATTCATGAGTGAATCGATGGCCTCAGAAATGTGTGATTGTATGGCTCAAGAATTCATTGATCATGAAATGGTCACTGATGAAATGCGTGAAGAGTTAGCGATTGATTGGAATGCCGGTATTAACCTTAGAGATGGTGGTTCTATTGATGGCAAAAAAGTCGAGTGGATGGGTATTGGCTTGCTAGTTTGGGGGAATTGTATGAAAAAGCTATGTCTTGGCTGGATGAAGTTTGATTCTTAAGTTCAGGTATATCAGCACTCCAATATGCCCTTTTACTCTTCGTTTCTCAATCCATCTAAAGTTAACTGCCCAAACCATTCCTGCTTTGTGTACGCATTGGCTTTTCGGAACGGCGCATCAAATTTCAAGTGGCAGGGCGCACACAGGGCCTTGAGATTGTCTGGGTGATTGTTCTGAGGATCTTGGTCAAGGTGGGCCACCGTGAGGGTGAATCGCTGAGGCTTCTGTTCCTCTCCCTCTGAAGTGTTCGGGAACCATTCAGGGTGGATAATCATCAGCCAGAAAGCGAAGTGCAACCACTCAACACCCGGTTTGCGACAAGGTTTACCGCACTCGGTACAGCACCAGTTGGCCGCTTCCTTGACCTGCAACGCAATCTCGTCCCAGTTATCGGGGTAACGTTCCCGGATCATCGGCATCACAGAACCTCCAATGTTTGTTGCTGGGGGGCTGGGCACTTCCATTCAAGGAAAGCCTTGATCACATCACAGTGACAGGGCTTGGGATGACACCAGCACAGCAACGTTACTTCAGACTTCTGACCCAGAGCCTCCAGCACCGCCATCATTGCACCTCGACCGAATGGTTTATAACTACCGCTGGGCATAATCTTGTGCTGCTCAGCAATCCTGCGAATCAAGTCTTGGCTAGGTTCATTTCCAAGAATGGCAACCTCATACAAGAAGACTCGGAAAGCCGCAATGCAGCGATCTCGCTCTGATTCAGCGAACATATGAAAAGGATTGCCCAAAGGAGTCCCCCGATCACATCGAACACCGGGTTGAAGCTGCCGGGACTTTCTCAGATTGGCAATGTGGATAGTAGGCATGATGAATACTCCAAATCTCTAGCAGTTACGAATTAGCAAGCAATGACGGTCAAGTTCTCGGCCATCTCATGAGCAAGAGCGACCCTCAACCGTTGCTCATCCGTGAGTCCTGCATTGAACGCTTCTAGGACTGCTTCAGCCGCTTCCATCCTGCGAGAGAAGGGGCCGAAGGACTGATGTCGGAGAGTGGTGCCGACGTAATTGGATTGGCCCTGGATAAAGTTGATGTAGACATACCCGATCAGCCGACTGCCGAAGAACACATTGAGCTTGCGGTCATTATCAGCAGTGGATCTAGTGTGGAGTTCATAGTAAGGCAGATCAATGCTGTCGATAACTAGTCGGGGAAGAGTTGTATGATTCATTTTGAATAACCTCGTTGAATGGTTCGTTCAATGAAAGGCATCGTTTGACTTGTCCCGAATTTGGCGATGCCTTTTACTGTTCTGAAACAAATGGCCCCTCGTCATAACCGCTATGGGTCAGTGCCTCCAGCATCAACGCCGCCTCCATATGTTTGAGGGCATCGACATGTCGCCGCTCCGACCTCAGCGTCGTCGCCTCAGCCATCAGATAGGCGACACAATCACGGAAGCATTGGGCTTTCTGTCGGTCAAAAGGAATCCGCTCAATCTCTGGTTCTAGCTGGGGCCAGACTGCTGGATTAAACAGTTTCTGGGCACCACTGAGTAATAATTCCTGGGATTGCATCAAGTTTTTTGCCGTCGCTACCGTCATAACGGCCACCGGAGAATAGGCCAAGTTAACCGTAGGCGGGTTGAGCAGAAATTCTGCCAAGTTAAGGTGATGAGCTTGCATGGGATTTCTCCAAGGGAATAGGAATAAGGAAAAGCCAGCCCCGATGGTTGGGGGGATATCGCCACAGGGCTGACCCAGGTACATACAGGGGGAGAGGATTAAGCTGCTTTGCTAACCCGCTCAAGTAAATGGGTATGTGCCCAGTCCCACCAAGAGCGGCGTTCCCAGTTAATGGCTTTAATGTCTTGGCCTTTCGCCTCGTTGTAGAGGGGCACAATCACAGCGTCGAGGTCTTCAACCGCACCAGGAGAAACCCCCGAGAGTTCATACACGGTATCAGCCAGAGATTCGAGTTCAGTTCGCTTAATAGCCAGTTGCTTAAAGAAGGTCTCCCAGCTATTGATGCGAGTGACCGTGAGTTGATCCATCAGTTCATTCAGGGCAACGATCATTAAAATGTCTTGGCCTGCAACCTGTTTAAGCACTTTGAATACAGCCTCTTTCAGGGGAGAGCATTTGGCCTTATTGGTTTTTCGCTGTTCTAGTCCCGTCGCTTCCAGGGTTAGCAATCCGAAGAGTTCAAGGACATGATCCCGGTTGCGCAGATTGCGATTGCCATGGTGTAATTCCCAGGCAAACTTAGCCAGCTTGTCTTGTCCTGTGGGGTCATCAGGTTTGTACTGTTTGACGATGTATTTTTTGATGTTGACCTTCTCAGGCTTAGCAGGATCGATATGCTCTTTGATGGCTTTGGTTAGAGCGTTGCGAGTGGCGTTGTTGTCTAGAGTGGCGGTCATGATTTTCTCCAAAAAGTGAATGAGGTTTGAGTGGTTATAGAACCCATTTGAGATCTTAGTGATTTTCGTTGTAGCCTAAGAACCTTTTACAGCAACAACTCCAAGGATTTAGGATGACCCTTAATAAAACTGCCGTTACCTCAAATCAAATAGACCAATCGTCGAAAATCATCCACGGTGAAGGGGGATTCAGGGTTCTAACGATGGTAGAGAAAGATAAAAGAGTTTTTCAACGAGCCCTAAATCTAGGCCAAAGCTAAATTGTTTCCATGCCTTTCCTAGCTGGGCTTTAGAGGATTGACGACATCATAAAAAGATCTCAAATGGGTTCTATAAGAAACGTAGGCAGATTGACCCTTAGCAGCAAATGAAGTCCTGACCATCGGCCTCAATCTCTGAACGAACTGAGTTCAGTAGCTCCACGGGGTAAGAAGGCTTGGGATTATTTGGTAGAGCAGCGAGGGCTGCATATCTCAAAGAAGAAAAGATATCTCTGGGGGTGGAATGTTGGAAGGTGTGGACATAGGGGTTAATTGACAGCCACAGGTCTAGAGCTTCGTCATCGGTCAAATCTTTGCTACTCAGCACCAGGCGGTTAAGGATTGCCGTCTGCTGGTCGTGGAGTTCAATCGTTGTGGTGAACTGGACTCGTGGAATGAGTTGGTATCGCGTGGTTGGTTTGTTCATGATTGGCCCTCTGAAGCGAATGGGATGAAGAAATAGAGAAAGAGTGAGAAATAGATGGATTGCCCGATCAGGCAATAGAGAATTGTGTAAGCGTTCAAAGCTGCCCTTTAAGTCGGTCCATTGCTCTCGCCATAAGCCCCGGCAGGCAAAGCCCATGCTTGGGGATGGGTCCAGATGGGATAATCCCCCCACTCACTAGAGAGAGCCATTTTCACGAGTTGGCTATTATTGGCTTCGGCGTAAGGTGTGCCCAGATTAGCCAGCTCATGCACTGAACGCTTGCGTTGAATCGTGGTGCAAAATCTCTGCTCATAGTTGGCAATCCGCTCAAAATGCGCTGGCGCAATCTTGCGAATGGTCGCCCACTGGTTAGGACTACCAAAGATGCAGCTCATACAGGACAATCGGCCCCAGCCGAGATGATAGGCAGGATGGGGGATGATGCCATGTCGTTGGATGATGGCCCAGACCTCCGATTCCTTCCAGCCATGGATCGGGCGAAATCGATCCACATGGCGATTGGATTTACCATCACGGTTGTCTGTGCGGTCTGGCTCAAACTCTGCATAATTGGCTCGTGCGGGTGATTCCTCGGCCCGTTCCCCAGTAATCACCAAAGTTTTGGAATCGTTGAATCGGGATTGGTTTCGGATTGCGATCGCACCGACATCAACCTTGAGATATGCCGAACACCAACGGACGCTTAAATCAGCGGAGATTTGAGGAAATTTCTGGCGAGTAGATTGCTTACCACCATTGCCCCCAGCAGAGTGCAGTCCATCAGGCGTTTCAAACCAAGTTTTTGCTTTGGCTTGGTTGGAGCGATTCATCTCACGCTCAAAACCACCTTCCAGCCAAGAAAAATATATTGGGAGAGAAAGCAAACGGGCCACAGCCTTGCAGTAGCCTGATGTGATCGGCCAATCCATTAGGGTGGAAGCGGTCTGGCCTTGCACGGGCAACCCGTCTACAAGGTGATGCCAAAGCTCAATTTTGGGGCAGTTGTTCTCGATGGCCCAGAGGATGCAGGCCAAAGAATCTTTGCCACCAGAGAACATGATGATCGTCCGATCATAGTCTTTAGGGTTCATTGTTGAAATCTCGTTGAAGTTGGAATGTAGCGGCGGGTGGTTAGGCACCACCCAGGCCAGGGAGATTAATGCTCTGACGGCAGCAGCACAACGCCGTATTCCACATACAGCTTGATTTCTGGCAGGACGAAATCAGTGAAAGGAATATCTTGGGTAATGACAGGGCTACAAGTGCTGGGGCTGTCTTCGTAGCAGGCTAAGACAGCGCTATGGCCGTCGTTTACGGTCAGCAACCAAAGCTGGAATTCTTGGAGGTTGGGATTGCACTTGATGAGTCGCACCCGTTGATAACTTGCGATCGCGTCGAGGAGCCAGAAACATTCCCCTTTCTCTGCGAGTGTTTTGACGCCTTCTGTGTATCGGATGCCCAGCCAATGCTGATAGTGAGATTCACTGCAATGACAATGCGCGAGTTCAGCCTGAAGATCTTCAGCGGTAATCATGGTATTTAGCCCCTGTGTAGCGAGTGGGTATGTGTGGTGTGGGAGGGGCTAGGGTGCCCCTGGGCATTTCTAGAATTCTTCGTTTTCGGCTTTAATCTGGCGAGTGGTGGGGATGGTGCGCCAATCAGCTAGCCAGTGGTCATCACCATAGAAAGTCTTGACCCAACTCTCTAGGCGAGGCTGGATCAGACCTGGCTTAGATTTGACGGGTGCATAGACTTCAAACAAATCGCCACCCTCACAAACACCGGGATATTTCTCGATCTGCATCTCGACTGCAATCACTTCAGGATGAAGGGGATCAGTGACTTGAGAGTCAACAAGCTGAAGCAGTTCAGTGACGGTGGTGGGTGCTTCGGTTAAAGTTGTCATAGTTATGGCCTCTATCGGGTTTTAACTAGGGCATCGCTTGAACTTTCCACGGTTAGAAGCGGTGCCTTTGCTTTATGTATTAATAATATCAACTAGATGGCAACATTTCAACTACTTGATAATAACAACTACTTATGCATTCTTCGCTTGGAGATAGAATTGTTTTATCTAGCTGGCATTGTCAACTAGTTGGTTAGTATGATTAAGGTGGTAATTCCAGAAACTATGCCCATGATTAATACAGTGAAGGAGTTTTTGGACTCGCGAGGAATAACTCCCTATGCTCTCGGAGGAGATGCTGGCATCTCTAAGACAACCGCTTACGCTCTCTATAAGAATCCTGATCAACTGCCTTCCCCGGACGTTCTCAGGAAGATTTGTGATACATACGAAATACAACCGGGGCTATTAATGAAATGGGAAAAGGACACTAGAAAGTCATGACCAACGGATCAAACTGGCAACAATCTTTCGAGGCCAACATGCAGCAGCTTTTTGCTGGACAAAAAGAGCTACAACAAAGCCAGATGCAGCTCATATCAAATATTGCAGACCTAAAGGATGTTGTTTTAGCGAATGCTGAGCAAATTTCGTCATTGGGGCAAACAGTTTCCGATCTAAGATCTATAACTTCAGACTTGGTGGGATACTCTATCAATCAAGAAGGCGATATCCAGACTGTTCGAGAAGATCTGCAAGCACTTAAAAGACGTGTAGATGCAATAGACGGTAGCAGTAGCGTATAAGGCAGTAATGCCTATGGAACGTGTTGAAATTATCATCCGCTACTATCGCAAGCCGATTCGTGTCATGGTTGATCCTGGCAAGAATCATCCACGATATGAGCGTGATTGGTTGCTAGGGTGGATTTGTCAGGGTGAAAGCAGGACACCCGTTCTCAAAAAATATCCTGATGCCAAGATTGTGAGTAAACAAAAAACGTAGTGATTGGTCTGAAAAGATACTTTTTTTGTGATAATTCATCCTTTATATTAGTGGAAACTTGTATATAGTCTTGTTTAAGCTTCTATGGACAAGAATCAGGATTTAGAACCAATATCGCACCAGCTTAGGGTTGGCGATACCCTAGAATTAACCCTCATTGATGAACACTGCAAACCGATGCAAAGATTTGAGGTTCCCATAGCCTGCAAGCATGTGACGAAATCCCATATCTTTCTCGACTTTCGTCCTCATACCCTCAGCGTAGACTTTGCTAAGTCTGGAGGTGAGCCAAACGATGACTGGCTCGATCTGACAATTGACCACATGGACATCTTCGATCCTGAGAAAGCGTATGTTGCCGCCTGTGACAAAGGGAGATCTTGGAGTAATCAGCTAGTGACGTGGAAGAAGATAGTCAGTTATTCAAATCCTTGGTAGAACCTGGTTTATGCCCTTATAACTTACTTGAATCAGTAAATTTGTACTGCATGTAGAGAGTTTTTAAGATGATCAGTATTCCATCTCTATCCCTGGATCAATTAGAAATCCTTAGACTTGCCAAACGATATTCTGTTGAAGAATTTGAGCTTGCCTATGAATCTCCTGTTAACAATGACTTAGAGTCACCGATGGGGCATCCTGCATTGATTCAAGGGCTTATTGATGCAGGTTTGATCTCTGTACAGGTCAAAGGATCTTTTTTGAGAGCTTCAGAGTATCAGCAAGAGAGCTGGGCGAAATATTGTGTAGGTATTGACCATCCGACTCAAGAAGACTGGGAACTATGGCGCAGAAGTTTTATGGCCCGCAAGGAGGAAGGAATAGACTCTCTGATGATTCCAGGGAGTAGCTTCAAGCAATTCAGTAATGTTTGGATACGTGAGGTAGATGTTCAGTTTGTTCAGCCTAGCAACTTGTAATCCATAGTTCAGATATCAGAAATTATAATTTTTCGGTATTCATCGAGAATCAGATAACTAGACCTTCTCCAACCCCAGCCCCGCAATAGTCTTCTTTATCCTGTCTTTCCCCGGTGCCCACTTATCCCCGGCAGTAATCCTCACCACTTCCCCCCAAGCCTTAAGCTGATTTGCCCTCGACAGTTTCACCAATGGCCGAGCAGCACTCTCAGACTGAGGCAGCACACTAAAATGCTGCTGCAAGAACAATACGAGTTCAGCCGCTTGAATACAGCGAAAAGCATGGATGTAGGTAACTCCCAGATTCGCTTCCACATAGACCTTGAAGCCCTTGGAGTCTGGCAAATACAACTTGTTGTCTTGAATTGTTTTCAACGCCAACCCAGAAGACAGCAGAGCATCAGATCCAGTTTCAGGGGGTTCTAAAAATATTTCTTCCAGCTCAGCCAAACTCTTATCCTGAAAATCTCGTAAATCCATCACACCCAGAGTTTTAAGGTTTCAAAGCCAGGTGAATTATAGCAAGCCCTCCTTTGTCCGAAATCTTTACTAGGCAATATACAATCCATAGAGAAAGTGAGTATTTCTCATGACTAAATTAATCACCAGATTAGTCTCAGCCAAGACCTCAGACCCACAAGGCGACTTGTCAGCTAATCCCCAGATTGATTCCGCTCCGCAACTCTCGGTTGAAGATATCTGGGATACCCTGGCAGATCGTGACCTGTATCGGCTCTCCATCGAAATTGATTCAGGCTTAAGGCTCTCAACCCGTTTAGATGCCGAAGACTTGGGCTTAGATCCTCATGTTGTCGATGAACTAGCGGGAGGCTACCGCAAAGCCTTCTCTGAGGCATTCACTAAGGCTCGAAATCAACTCTCTGGCCTACAGAAAAAGTTCAACAAGAAATTCACCATCTACGTGAAGCCCTTCCGGTTTATTGATGGAAGCATCATCAATGACGCCGTTGACTTCGCTCAAGAAATCAAGAAGGAAGCGGCATCCTTGCGCCAAGGCTTAGTCGATACCTACACGGATCAGCTCAAAACCTTCTTAGTGGAGCTAGAGCAGAAACTCAATGAAACCATTCCCGGAAAAAAGAAGCAGATTGAAAAAGCCCTGATTTACTATGCTGGAGAATTCCCCAGTATTGACGATTTCTCAGGTAGCCTCCAGGTGATTATCGATGGCCCCGTCCAGCTCACCTCCCTTAAAAATAAGCTCAAGGCCGATGCTGACTTGCAAGCTGAGTTAGCCCAAAAGAAGCGGCTGACAGCCAAGCAAAAGAAAGAAGCTCAGGAGATTCAAGAGCGGATCAAAACCAGTCAGCTCATGCTCAATGGTATTGCCCAAGCAGTGCAACAGTCTCGTGTGGCTTGCCTGGATGAGGGCTGGGAACTGCTAGCTGACCTGATCGACCGATTTGGTGCTAGCCCTGATGGGAAGCTCACCAGTAAAGACCAGTCTGCAATTAACTCTACCTTTTCCCGACTGGAACTACTGGAAAAGCACAACCCTGAGATATCAAAGCACTTGGACCAGCGGGGGCATTTGAACAGAAAGTTACGGTTTCGGCTGAAACACTTTCCCAGTGGTTTCATTGAACTAGCCAGTCAATTATCTTCTCCAGTTGTTCAAGCTTAATCGTCTGTCCGTCCTCAAACTGGCTGAGAGCAGCAAAACTAACAGGTGTACCGATTTCATCAGCCGCTTCTTGGATCCCTTTTACCCCTCGCTTCATCTGCACCAGTTGAACAAGTGTCTGCATCCTGAAAGCTCTGAGTTTGTTAATGATGTCATCTATCGTCAGTCGTGACTCAGGTGTGTCTATATCTGGGTAAGTCTCTCGATACTGCTCGTAATGGCGACTGTAATAAATGAAGCCGAAGGCTGTGAAACGCGAACAACTATAACCCTGTATTAGCGGAGGGGCTAGCTGTTCCAAATGTCTCCAGGTATACATGTGGATGCCTTCGGTATATTTGCTATATCCGTCATGCTGGACCCCTTCTTTCCCTGCTTTGAAGACAAGGACCATCGCCTGCCATGCTTTGTAACTAAGCATCCCTTTTGGCGTTCTAGGTGCTTTAAAAACAGACTCATTAGTTCCCGTCCGGACAGCCTTGCGGCCTAAGCGAGTGACCTTGATGTACAGCTCTGGGACAGTTCCATCACACTCAATTAACGTTCGACGCTCTAAAGCATTTAGGGTACTGCCAGTACCGTTGTCAACCAGCTCAGCTCTTAACAATCGGCTCTTTAGAGGACTGGGCCTATCATCGATATCGCCGTAGTACAGCCATCGCCAGACAGATGCTGGTCGAGAACGCCGACCGTTATTCCAACTCATCTTTTCAAACCGCTCAGCCGATTGGTCAGCCTGATAAATCAGCTCCAAGTACTTCTGCTGCCGGGAGTTTAGCTGATTCCATATTGAAAGTGGCGTCTGTTTATCCATAACAGTTGAAACAGCAAGGCATTCGTCGGCAACGGTGAGCTAAAAAGCCTCTCTATTGGACTTCTCGCGACCTATCAAGCAAACGTAGACCAGCGGCCTTTGCGGAACCGTCTCCGTTGACATAGGTGTAAAGCGTCGCTGTCGTCATCCCAAGCTTCTGAGCTATCTCCTTAGCACACGCTCTTGGGTCACTCATGGCACTCATCGCCATCTGAAGCGTAGCAACATCCATTTTGCGCGGTCGTCCGCCCATCCGCCCTCTCGCTCGTGCCGCCTTCAATCCAGCCCGTGTTCGTTCAGCAATTAATTCTCGTTCATACTCTGCCAGCGCCGCAAAGACCGCAAAGAACAAGCGCCCATTGGCAGTGGTGGTATCAATCTCTGCACCAGCACCTGCGAGTACCTTAAATCCTACCTCCCGTTGCCGTAGCTCACCAACAACATCGACGAGATGCTTGAGATCTCGCCCCAAACGGTCTAACTTCCAAACCACCAGCGTATTGCCAGGTTGCAGCGCCTTGAGACAAGCCTTTAGCCCTGGTCGTCGAGCCGTCTTGCCAGAAACTCTGTCCTTGTAAATCCTATTTTCTGGCACACCGGCTTCAAGCAATGCATCCATCTGCAGATCGAGAACCTGAGAGCCATCAACCTTCGATACTCGTGCGTAGCCAATCAGCATATCGTCCCCTGCTGGAAGCTAAGAAAGATAAATCATAAAGGGTTTATCTAGTTTTGAATTTTAGACGAGTTTCTTTATGCTAATCAAGGCTCCAATGCCATGAAAACGAGAGTGCAAAGAAAACGGTCGGATACTGTTGGCGAACTCAAAAGTATCGGACCAGAGCTAGCCTAAAGGCGGTGTATCAATACTTGGAGGCGATGAACGATGTCCCTGAGTCCGCAGTCCATTAACCCAGTGCCGTCAGAAACGGTTCGCGTCGCTAAAGCCGCTTTTCCCAAAGGCAATCCATACCTGACGTTGCGAGATGAAATCGGCCCAGTATTTGACGATGCTGACTTCCAAGCCCTGTTTTCTGTTACTGGTCAGCCAGGGCTACCGCCATGGCGACTGGCTTTGGTAACCGTGCTTCAATTTCGGGAAAACCTATCTGACCGCCAAGCAGCTGAAGCAGTACGATCTCGCATTGATTGGAAATATCTGCTAGGCCTGGATCTAACTGACGAAGGCTTTGACTTCAGCGTCCTGAGCGAATTTCGAGACCGCCTTATGGCTGGTGAACTAGAGCATCTACTACTAGACAAATTGCTGCAATGCTGTCAGAACAAAGGACTGGTTAAAGCCAGAGGGCAGCAGCGTACTGACTCTACTCGCGTCCTAGTCCATAGATCTGTAAATAGTTCATCAGTTATCCATGCGGCGTGAATCCCTTAAATTGCCACTGGAAAGGTTTGGCCATAGTGTGATTGAAATATTCAATAAAATCGAGGATGCGCTGTTGCAAATCATCCGTGGAGGTGAAATTTCCTCGACGAATCAATCGACGCACCAAAATACTAAACCAGCATTCAATCTGATTGAGCCAGGAGGTATGTTTGGGGATATAAACAAATCGGATCCGATGGCTGGGGTCGCTCAAGAAGGCCGTGCGAGTTTCCATCGATTGAAGGATACCAGATTGACCCTTAACGCCTAAATCTGAATCAATACCGCAACAGACAGCGACCCATCGCACAAGGGAAGCAGATCGATGGGTATTGAGCTGGTCGAGCAGAAAAACCCACCCATCGTCCGGTGCTGTTTCAACTGTCTTGGCAATATGATTGGCAAAGTCAAATTCTTTTCGCGTGGGTCCGATAGAAGGCGCAATCACCTTTCCCAGAGCCACATGCCAGTTGGCGATGAGACTGAGGGTACCATGCCGCTCATATTCAAATTCCAAACGACGCGGTTGACCTGGTTGCATAGCTTGGTCTGGGTGCAGTCGTTCAAGCGCCTGAATGCCAGTCATTTCATCCGTACTAACAAGGTGAATCTGGTGAGCTTCCAGTTCAGCTGCTGATTCATACAGTTGGCAAACCTGGCGCACTTTCGCCTCGAACGCTTCTGGGTCCTCAGGGTTAGCATTGAGCCAATAGCGACTCCGATGAGGCTGCAGCTCAGCCTCTCCCCAAAAAACGTCTCACACTGCTGGCCGACAGGTGAGGGACGATGCCGCGTTTAATCGCTTCATCAGCAATCTCTTCAGGCGTCCATTGACTCACAGGCCGGGCTGAGTTCTGAGGAGATTCACAGGCAATGGCCACAATTTGGACCACCTGCTCTGGGGTAAAGGTGGGTGGGACACCTGGACGTGGGGCATCTGTTAAGGTCGCCAACACTTGCTGGTTCAATGCTGGTTTGCTGTCGTCTACTTGCTCACAAAGGGCAAGACGCTCTTGGTTATCTACCCAGCGCTGACGCCAATAGCGAACTTGGTTGCGGTCGAGTTGCCATTGACGGCTAATCTGGGTGTTACTTTTGCCTGAGGCGGCTGATAGGATGATGCTCGCTCGACGCACCAAGCGATAAGGATTGGTGGTTTGTCGAACGATTTGGAGCAAACAATGGTGTTGTTGCTGTGATAGCTCAATAGGAGTGGCTTTGGGAGTTGGCATTGGCAGAGAAAGGATCTTGAACAAGAGGGTTTCTCTGAAACTATCTGATGTCTGTACAATTTTGCATAACTGATGGGTTATCTTCAAAATCTAGGACTAGGCTTTTGCACTAGCTTGAGAATACAGGAATACCTGTCGTGGCAGCGCTTAAATTGCCCCCGAGCAAGGGGGAACCCCAGAACCTCAAGGCCAAATCAAATTCTAATTTCTTTAGATGGATTGGCGCATTCTTCAACCCCCCCTATGAGTAAGGACTTGGGCAAATAGCCCCTAATGCTTTTGGATGCCTCTTTACCAAGATCACTCAATATGATTGTGATCCGCAATTTAATCGCTCAAAGTCTTACCAGGACTAGGCTAATTTCAAGGTGGGTTGTAATGACATTTGAGGGTTGGTATGGGTTGAAAGTAATGCCCCATAATGCCGGGTTTCCTGGTCCTGGGTTGCAATGACATTTGAGGGTTGGTAAAGGTTGAAAAGAACGTCAGCTTCCCAATTTTTGATTTCTTCAATTTTCTGAAGAGCTTTTGTGCGTTTAAAACTTTAAAACTGGAGGTTTTTATTTTCTTAATCTGCTAATTAACGAAACGGCGCAAATTCATTAATTGTTCATCTAATTCCTTAAAGCTGTGCAAATAAAGAAATAATGGACAAAATATGTACATCTGTGCAAATAGCGATGTACTGTACAACAACTAATGAATTTGAAAAGTGTCCATTATTTCGCTAAACGCACAAGAATGAGCAATTTATAGAAATAGCTGCACAACTTTGAAACGCTATAAACTATATTCAGAAAGTGATTTACTGATTTATAGGTAATGATACTCAAGAATGATTTTTCAAGAGATGGATGCACTATTTCTGAGAGAAAAATAAATTCTTTAAGGAATTAGTTGCACTATTTCTTCCCATCAGCCGATTCTCGATTGATCAACTGATTCTCAAAACTTGCTGAAGGTGAGCGTAAATCCTAGAAAATCACCTGATAATCTATTGGATGCCTTTATTCTAAGTGCTATGACTGAACCATTGACTTTCACAGCAGCAGCCATTGTCTCATTGGCCTTTCAAAAAGCCATTGAAGCCGCTGGTTCAGAAACTGGGAAAAAGTTTGCAACATCAGCTTATGCATTAATTGATCAACTACGGACCAAAATATGGTCAAAATTCAAAGGGAAAGAGAAAGCTGAAGCCGCTCTCCAAAAAGCAGATGCAGGCAATACTGAAGCCTTGAATGCGGTCATCTCATATTTGAATGTGGAGATGTTAGAGTCTGAGGACTTTGCTAAAGAGATTCAGCAGTTAGCCCATGAAATCAATTTGCATGTCATAGAAGACAACAGTAGCCAGGTTCAAAATAACTATGGTGGGACAAATTATCAAAATAAGATTTCTGGTGGAGTAGTAAACCAAGCAGAAACTATCAATATTCAGAATTGACTAGAGTCGTCCGACTGGGACCGGACAAAGTTACATCCCCCAACTGATACACCAAATAACCTCCCTCCAAGTGGCGCTGTTGCCTTCGTTGGTCGAGACTCCCAGATCAACCAACTGCATGAGCAACTGCAAAGTAACCAGCGAATCGCCATCACTGCTCTTGAAGGGATGGGAGGGATTGGGAAAACTGAGCTGGCCTGGGAATATGCTCAACGGTCCTTAAGCCAGAAGATTTACCCAGGTGGGATTTGTTGGCTACGGTCACGAGATCAAGAAATCGCCACTCAAATCATTGATTTTTCTAAAAGCCATCTGGGAATGAAACCCCCAGATGATCTCGAAGCAAAGGCCCAGGTCAGTTTCATTTGGCAACGATGGCCCAAAGGGGAGGTCTTAATCGTTGTTGACGATGTAGTTGAGTATGAGCTTGTTGCCTCCTGTCTTCCCCTATGGAACCCACGGTTTAAAGCCCTGATCACCACCCGACTTGATTTTGGTCGGTCTGTCCGCTCTCTTTGCCTGGAGGAACTCGATAATGAAAGTGCGTTAGAACTACTGGGATCCTTAGTTGGACAAGATCGAATTCAAATTCAACTAGAGGATGCTAAATCGTTGTGTGCTTGGGTGGGTAATCTGCCATTAGGCCTGGAACTATTAGGACGATACCTGTCTAACGACCAAGATCTAACCATCCACGATTTAATCCAAGAACTCGAATCAATGCGGCTACATGCTGAAGCTTTATGTGAGAGAGAAGACGGCATGACAGCCCAACTTGGAGTTGCTGCAGCATTGGAGTTGAGTTGGAAGAAACTTAAGGATTTTGAGAAAGAATTAGCCTGTTTGTTAGGAATATTTTCTATAGCTCCTATCCCGTGGAAGCATGTTGAATCTTGTTTGCCAGAGACATCTGTCAGGGAAATCGTAAAGGCTAGAAATAAAGGGTTATTGAAGCGGAACCTTCTCAAGCGAATAGGAAAGGGCACCTATCAACTTCATCAAATTGTGCAGGAGTTCTTTCGACTCAAATTGGATGAGCTTACTGAAAAGGGGGAATCCCTCAAAACGGCTTATTGCAATGCAATGGTTGGTATTGCTCAGAGGATTGATGGCAGATCAACGATTGATGTAATTGCTGAGATACAAGGCAGCATTCCTCATCTCGAGGAACTCATCAGACAATGGATTGACCATCTCAGTGATGATGAATTGATTTGGCCTTATGTCGGTATCGGTCGATTTTATGAAGGACAAGGTAATTATGATTTAGCATTGCCTTGGAGGCAAAGATGTCTCAAACAGTGTCAACATAAATTTGGTAGTGAGCATAAAAATACTGCTACTAGTCTTAATGACCTGGCTGCCCTCTATTACTATCAAGGACGTTATGAGGAGGCAGAATCTCTCAATATCCAAGCTCTAAATATGTACAAGAGGCTATTAGGCAATGAACATCCCGATATTGCTCAAAGTCTCAATAACCTGGCAAACCTTTATACAGACCAGGGACGTTATAAGGAGGCAGAACCTCTCTATTTGCAAGCGTTGCAGATGTATCAGAAGCTCTTGGGCAACGAACACCCCGATTTCGCTCTTGGCCTCTCGAATCTGGCATCACTATACGATAACCAAGGACGTTATGAGGAGGCAGAATCTCTCAATATCCAAGCTCTAAATATGTACAAGAGGCTATTGGGCAATGAACATCCCGATATTGCTCAAAGTCTCAATAACCTGGCAACACTATACGATAACCAAGGACGTTATGAGGAGGCAGAATCTCTCAATACCCAAGCTCTAAATATGTACAAGAGGCTATTGGGCAATGAACATCCCAATATCGCAAAAAGCCTTGGTAACCTGGCAACAATCTACGGCCATCAAAGACGCTATGCAGAGGCTGAAACCTTCTTTATCCAATCATTGGAAATGAAACAAAGACTATTGGGTGATGAACATCCCGATGTCGCTAAGAGTCTGAATAATTTAGCAGCTCTCTATTACTTGCAAGAGCAGTATTTGGATGCCGAACCCCTCTATACTCGAGCATTGGAAATATTCCATAAACTATTGGGTGACGAACATCCCGATGTCGCTGCTAGCCTGAGTAACCTGGCAAACCTCTACTGCAACCAAGGACGGTATAAGGAGGCAGAACCCCTCTGTACTCAAGCACTGAAAATATTCCAGAAATTATTGTGTAATGAACACCCCAATGTCGCTCAAGGCCTCAATAGCCTGGCCAACCTTTACGACAACCAAGGGCGTTATGAGGAGGCAGAACCTCTCTTTATCCAAGCCTTAGAGATGAGACAGAAGCTATTTGGGAATGAACACCCCGATGTCGCTCAAAGTCTCAATAACCTGGCAACACTATACGATAACCAAGGACGTTATGCGGAGGCAGAACCTCTCTTTATCCAAGCCTTAGAGATGAGAAAGAAGCTATTTGGGAATGAACATCCCGATGTCGCTCAAAGTCTCAATGTTTTGGCTGGACTTTTAGATGACCAAGGGCGTTATGAGGAGGCGGAACCCCTCTATAAACAAGCCCTACAAATGAGACTAAAGCTACTGGGCCATGAGCACTCCGATGTAGCAAATAGCCTCAATAACCTAGCAGAACTTTACAGAAACCAAAGGCGTTATGAGGAGGCGGAACCCCTCCATAAACAAGCCTTAGAGATGAGACAGCAGCTATTTGGGGATGAACACCCTGATGTCGCGAGTAGCCTCAATAACTTGGCATTAATCTATTCCAATCAAAGGCGTTATAGGGAGGCGGAACCCCTCTACAAACAAGCCCTAGAGATTAACCAGAAGCTCTTGGGCAACGAACATCCTTTTCTCGCGAGTAGCCTCAATAACCTAGCAGGACTCTACGCCTGCCAAAGACGGTGCAGCGAAGCCGAACCCCTCTATGTACAAGCCTTGGAGATGAGACAGAAACACTTGGGCAACAAACACCCCGATGTCGCTCAAAGCCTTAATAACTTGGCATACCTCTACGCCTACCAAAGACGGTACAGCGAAGCCGAACCCCTCTATGTACAAGCCTTGGAGATGACACAGAAGCTCTTGGGCAACGAACACCCCGATACTGCCGCAGTTCAAAATAATTTAGATGTATGCCGACAAGCAATAAAGGCATCAAATCGTTGATAGGCAGGTGAGTTAAGTCTTTTTCAAAGTTTGATTTACTTCGTTTAATGAATAGCCTGAGAAGGTCTTAGCGACAGGAGTAGAATAAAAACTATCGCGCGCAGGTGCATCAAAGTATTTGTGATAAATGAAGGTCCAGTTTCATTACTTTCCAGTGCCCATGTGTTTCACAAATGTTCGTGTTCACATGCAAGTAGTTGTCCGCTTCTACTCGGACTTGTCTGAGTGTGGTGGTAAGGTCGCACCTTATGCCGGGAGCAATGTTCTTAAACTAGGCCACCGCGTCTAGTTTGAGAATACAGGATAAACCTGTCGTGGCAGCTACTAAATTGCCCCCGAGCAAGGGGGAACCCCAGAACCTCAAGGCCAAGTCAAAGTCTGATTCTTTTGGATTGATTGGATTAACTTCAGTAATTTTTGCAATGGCTGTCAACAAGTACTAGGGGTTGAAAGAGCTGACGTTCCTTTCATTTAGGTATGAAAAATTAAGGAGCTGTGCATATAAAACTTTAAAACTGGAGATTTTTATTTTCTTTATCTGCTAATTATCGAAACAACGCAAATTCATAAATTGTTCATCTAATTCCTTAAAGCTGTGCACACAAAGAAATAATGGACAGGTCATCTTTGCAGAAGACCAGGACAATGAAACCCGGCATTATGGGGGATTAAACCAGCAGGGAGAAATCATTTGCTGCGTCACCCTCATTTCCTCGACCTGGCACGAGGAAGTTGCATGGCGTATCAGGGTAATGGTTGTTGTTGTTTACGTTGCCTATATACAACGATCAGGGAACTTAGGAAGATACTTAAAACAATGCTTACGGCACCATCATCTAGAGGAACTCGCCTAAATTTTACGCGCCCAAGTGATAGTCCAGAACCTTGAGCAGCAACAATACTCCTTGAAAAACCAGGACCTACAATAGCGCCGATATTACCAGTAAAATCTCCATCTGAGGGTGAGAAAAATTCATCTGACAAACTTAAAGTGTCCACTTGAAATATGAATCCAAGCCCTGTTCGACTTTTTCGGTTTACAGCAAAGTCAAGACCTTGAAGTCGTTCACCTTGAAACGCGACAAGTGGAAAGCGTTGTAATGGTCTATTGGCTGCTATGTCATCCTGCTTGGTAAATGTTTGTCCTAGAAGACTAAAATTTAGCTGCTCAACTTCATAAAAATCAAGAGGAATACCACTCCTAGTATCTGAGAAAATCGGCTGAGAAGTATCATCTATGGTAAGAAATCCAGCTCCTTTCTGGCCTTGCAAAGGCTGTCGGAAAGGTAATGGTGGAAAATCTACTGTGAAGTCATATTTAATGTTGGCGGCTCTGACTGATTGAAGCTGAATATTGCCAGTTAAGACAATACTGCTAAAAGTGAGTAATAGCAATCTTGATCGCCAAATCATAACCTTATTTCCCCCCTGTAAATATGAGCTAACAGATTCTTTGAATTTTATAAAAAGCTATTCATTGAATCTGGATTATTGATCCACCCAACAAGGTAGGTGTTCGTATATTATCAATAGAATTCTTCCTATTTATGCTTCTCAAAGACTCACATTAAAGGAAAAGTATTACCCAAGCTGCCCCAAAACTGAAACGTTATCTTTCAGCACACCCAGTTGTTCAAACTCTATTCACAAACCTTTGAAAGGTACTGAAACATAGCGAATATTATCTACAGCATATGGAGAAAGAGCATTTATCTTAATTTTTGCTCTATCAAAAGGAATATCGCTTGCAACTCCTGCAAAACCTCCGTTAGTGCTTCCGAAGATATTTGGTCCATCCCGTCTCCCATCGAAACTTAAAGATCCTAAAGATGTTGTCCCTTTAAAAAGCTCAACAGTTGTAAGGGAAGGGATAACATCGCTATTAGTACCTATCGCAAAGCCGTAACCAAACTGCGTTAATTTCTTGGGGAATTGCAAAATCAAAGGCCCTGCAAAATTAACATAGGGAGAAGTGATATGTCTTTGTCTACTAAATTGAAAGCCATACTCTACACTCCCCACTCCTTGAAATGGAGCATCTGTACCTGGACTTGTTCCGATTCCAAAGCTAAATCTGACCCCATTGATTACCCTTCCATTCAGTGAAGTCTGATTAGGCAGAGCATCAAAAGTAATTTGGGGTTCTCCAGAAAAATCAGATGGATCAAGTGTCGTTAAAGTTGCTGCAGAAGAAACCAAGCATTTTGGCGGAATCATCAAAGCCATTGCTATGCTCGAATGTATAGCTATTATCCTTAGTGTTTTTTGCATCAAACACTCCACTCAATTGAAGATTGCTGCTCAAACATTATAATTCTCAGGTCTTGTGATTGAGATAGGCAACTCAGAATCTCGGCAGATTTTGAAAATTATAGTATTGGTCTCAATCCGAAATTTTAGGTATGAGGTCCAAGAAATTAGCATCAAAATTTATGATGGCTGTTGCTTGCTGTCAGTAAGACTTAGACTGCTCTCCGAGAATCGCAACCCCACCCACCATGATCACCCTCACCAGGACGACCGCAGATCATATCCTCAAACTTCGCCACCAAGTTTTACGGCCAGGTTTGCCTATCGCTGAGGTCATCTTTGCAGAAGACCAAGACCAGGAAACCCGTCATTATGGGGCAATACACCAGCATGGAGAAATCATCTGCTGCGCTACCCTCATTCCCTCAACCTGGCACGGAGAACCTGCGTGGCGACTTAGAGCAATGGCGACAGCTCCAGGCTGGAGAAATCAGGGCATTGGCACAGGACTGATCCGATACTTGCTTGAGGATTTGCAAGAGTCCAATCAAGCAAGGCCGATTTGGTCTAACGCTAGGGTCAGCTCTGCAAGGTTTTACCGGGAGCTAGGTTGGCGGGAAGTCTCCGAGCAGTTTGAGAATGGCAATGCGGGTCTATCGGTGACGATGCTAAAAGAAGAGAAGACGCTCGCCGCTGGGCAGGTTCCGGGGGCTGGTATTGGATCGAGGATCAGGCTGAGATGATGCGGAAGTGGGCACCCCCGAAACGAGCAAGAGTGTAGCGTACCTCAGATCGGCAATGTCGCTCTCGCAAAGCAATGGCTTTGCTCTGCTCCCTGCCTTTACTTGGGAATGCTGCATTGTCGGAATCTTGCGGGATGGGTGCGGGTTTTGGGATTGGTATCAGGAGTGCGATCTCTCAATTCTGGCTTAATTCCGTACTGCCCAATTTCAACGTGTAGCCTTCAAAATGAAATACAGAACCACCCTCAAGGAAATCACAGGATAGAACTTGTTTACCCAGCTGTTCTTGTAGCAAAACATCGATCTCAAATGGCACTAAACGGTGGACTCTAGATACTAGATATTCATTTGCGATCGGATCAAAAAAGCGGAAAAAATAAGTATAGCCATCCCCTCTCTTGCAGAATTCTATGGAATGAAATATTGAGTTTTCAAAGGTCGGCTCTTTTTTCCTAGAAAAGAAATTCATCATTCCTTACCCTATAACAGCCCTTCTTTTTCTGCGGCCTCTCTCGTAACTTTCCTTAGCCAAGCTCTGAGTTCTCCACTACCGGAATACTTCTTGGAGAGCGATTCATAAACGTCTTGCTCCAAACGAATACTAATTGATTTAGATAACTTACCCGTTGAATTATCAGCTCTGGGCTGGGGTTTCAAGTGAGCATGTTTGGGGTTTGGATTTGGCATATCACACCGAGAAACAAAGTATATAGGCACAAGCCACCATAAATGCCAGCTATATGCATGAGTTCAAGCATTAATTCTTTACAGGAAAATTCAATAATAGGTTAGGCAATACAGATTCTCTGCGGATTTTGAGAATATAAAGGCATATAACTAGGTGCAATGTCGAGGATTTTAGTATCGAGTTGCGATCGCATCCCTGCAGTACGAACCCCAATACTCAAAACGGCACATCATCAATACATGCAATTGTAAAACTCTCCCCCTCCCAACCTGAAGAGTCATCATGGTTTTGAGTATTTGTCATAGCTGCCACCCATAAAATCGCTGGACAATGCCCACCTGGATACTCTCAGATAGCTGAGACTCAGGTGGAAGCAGCGGGTTAAACTCAGCCAGCCAGGACGAAACCCGGTCTAAGATTTGGTCTGATGGCAGTCTTGTGCATGGGTCTGGGTGCTGGCCATAGTCGGTCTGGTAGTCGATCCAGATTTGCTCGTAGTAGCCGAAAAAGGGGTTAGTCGTCATTGGGTGACCTCGTTATAATTTAGGGAAAGGATTGGTAACGACCTCTTGGACTGGAAGATCGGGGAGGTCGTTTTATTGTTGTCGGGTATTTGTTCATGAATGGTTGAGTAAAAATTGCCTAGGTAATATAGATTCTGTAGGGATTTCAAAAGACTGAGTTTTGGTTTGGGTGGATGAGTGAGAAATTGAGTTTGGCAACACAAAATCCATAGAGATTCTGAAAGTTATTCCTTTGGCCTGATGTAGCTCTCACGTTCTAGCGCTGCCATTTGATCACACCGAAACCGCTTCGCATCAGGTGCCTGCTCATCGAAATATTCAATATCGATTGGATCAAAAGAGAACATATTGACCGGACCAATCCCAAAAATCCTAAGAGCTTTGTCGCAATCAGACTTTGCAAGAGCATTTAGGCTTTTGGGATTCCCAGATCTAATCAGGTCGGTCTGTTTCCATATCTCAATACGGTCCTTCACCCTTGAAGCGCCAATGAATTGATCACCCAGTTTATCTTTGCCATTGATATTAATGGCCCGTTTCAATCGACCAATCTCATCCCGTTCTGATAAAGCTGGAGTACGATGCTTAACTGATGCATCTTTTGAAGGTTGGCGATTAACTGGATTAAACCACTGACATACACTAATCCCTGCAACAATAAGGCTGCACCTGAAAAAACCGTTGAGAAATTTATTGTTCATAATTGCAACCAATTAAGTAACACAAAATCCGTCGAGAATCTGAAAAGCTGAAAGACTGGGTGAATTAATAGGTGTGATGTTGGGGGTTGGTATCAGAGTGCGATGCTCGAAATCCTACGGATAGCAAGCGACAACCATCGCATAAAGCAGAGCAGCATCAAAAGCTAACGCCTCAGTTTCATGGGGAGATTACGCTCTAGCTCTGCCAAGAGATCACAATCGAAATCTTTTATTGATGCTGCTCCAACGTCTATATAGCGAATATAAATTCGTTTACTACCAGCAATCTCAAGAATTTGATCGCAATCAGATTGTGCCAGTGTATTTAAGTCTTTAGATTTCTCAGACTTTAAAAGTCCGTTTTTTTTGACAATGACATACCTGCTTGGCTCTTGGAATAAAGTTACAAGCTCATCACCGAATTTTTGGCTAGCTGTTTTGTTCAACACATCCAAGTACAGTGGCAAACTCTCAGATGAGTCGTTTGGTTCTATCTCCCCTATTAATTCCTGCTTGACCGCTACGCTGCCACTGCTATCGAGGTAGGGGTACAGAACCGCTACGATTCCAAGGGAACTGGAGCAAACCACGGAAAGCATAAGGCCCAATAGTTGGATATCAATCTTTTTGTAAGCTGCATTGTTCCTCATAGCCCACCCGCAAAAACCCATTGACATAAGACCAAAAACCAGGCTTGTAGAGGCAAAAAAGAACATGATTAATCCTCAATAGTTAGGCAATATAGAATCTCTCTAGAAACTGAAAAAGTGAAAAGCTCAGTGTATTTAATAGGTGTGATTTGGGGGTATTGGTATCAGGATTTGCGATCGCAAACCCCAACACCACCCCCGAAATCACTTCCCTGAAACCTGCTCAATGGGCGAAGACACAGCCGCATTCTGCCCAGCTAAGTGATTGAGGAAGCCCCCAACGGGGACGCCAATGAGAATACCGATGCCAATAAACGCGACTTTGAACCATGTCCCTTCCCGTTTAATTTCCCTCTCAGTCCGCTTAATGCGCTGGAGCTTTTCAAGCTGACTGATTTCCTTGTCTTTGAGCTTTAAATCAACAATGCGCTGTTTGATAGCCTTCTCGTTTTCTGCAAGCAGGCCATCCATCCGGGCCGTTAGTTGCTGCTGGACAACAATGGCGTAGGGTTCTTTACTCCAGTGAGTTCTCCCTGCTTTTTTTCTTCTCCCTTGCCCTCCAAGCTAGCGGTCATCCGTGCCATAAATTCAGCTTTGAATTCCTCGGAAAGGAGTTCCTTCGCTAAGCCCTGGCGATACTTGGTCATAAATAGAGTCTTCAGTCGTTCCTGTTCCTCATAGGCCAGATCTGCAAACCCTTTGATTTGAGAGATCGTGGTCGCAATGGCAGCGTTCGCCTGCTCATCAATGAATCTATCCATCTGGACTGATTCAGGATCAGCCTCATTCTTGACCTCTGGGGGCGTATCCTCGACCACGGGCTGAGGGGGGATGATGGCTTCAGCGGGAGAAATACAATCATTCACCAGTTGGCAAATCTCCTCAAACCGCTCCCGGTAGTCAATCAGAAATCCATTCGCTGCTTCTATGGCGGCATAAATTTCATTGAACAGTGTGTCATTCACTTGTAGTCTCTGGCCGATGCTGCGAAGGTACGCATCAATATAGTCATGCCCCTTCTCATCATGGAGAGCTTTCATCACCAGCAAGGTCTCAGATTGCTCATCTGTGAACTCAGTGGTACCCGTCCAGTCACAAGCTTCCAGAATCTCTTCTAGTTCAGCATCATCAACTTTCAGTAGGTCTAAGATTTCACTAGTAATCATCATCAAATACTCCAATGGGTTTGCTGTAATCAAACTCTTCATCTTCATCTAGTGGTGGTGGTGAAGAGTCTTCTTGTGGGGAGGATAGGCAAGATGCCTCTTGAGCGGCAAATGGTTCTGCAACTTTTTCTGGAAGCTCATCACAGGGCAGATGCAAACGGGCCGATTCAAGATGCAATCTCGCCCGAGCCAAGGATTTCGCAATCAAGGCGTCAACTTCGCTTCTGGATGCACCTGATAGCGCCGCAGTCATTGGAGCCATCATGTATTCCAGCAAGTTAGCGGTCGCTGCTTTGATGTCTGTGCCATACAGCTCATTCATCGTGTCAATCGTTGCCGCTAATCGAGTGGTTGGCCTGGTGCTGAAATTGAGGTTCAAGGTTTTGCGATTGCTCATGCGGCCACCATTCCTCTAATCGTCAGATAGGCATCAGCCATTCTCAGAATCATGGGGTCTTTGTCCAATTGGGGGAATGTCTCTGCGATTTCTCTCGCGATGCCATCTAGGCAATTCAGCCGCCGACCATAGACCCCTTTGAGCTGTTTGCGCCAGAGCTGAGAACTGCCCCCGGTGACGTAGATGGTGACGGCATCCATCAGGGCTTGGGAGGAATCCAATTTACGCTCAATTTGATACCAGGACGAAGACAACGCCCGGTCTATGGAAGCGGAGACAAATTCAACTTTCTCGGCGGGAATCAGTTTCTTGAGGTTGGTGCGGCGTTGGTTATAGGAGTAGACGCACTTGGCCCCATACACATCCGACTCAAAGGTGTATTGCACTTCTTCAAGGACTTTGGACATGCCCCAACCCACGAGGGTTTGACTCATATTTGGGGTTAAGTCTCCCTGATTCATGGCCCCAATGGTCAAATCTTTCTGACCAAAGACTGCGAAGGCTGCTCGTTCTTCCGTTGAAATCGTGGTGATGCCATACCCCTCATATTGGATATTGAACCGTCCGACCCAAAACTTTGTGGTCTTGCCGTTGAACCCAAATCCATAGAGTGCTTTAACGATGGCAGTCTTTAGGGTTTCATATTCTTTGCGTTCTTTGAGGGGAAGCAACAGGATGACGTTCTCCAGTTTGATGGCCTTGTCACTGTTCACCCGGTCTTTGATTTCTCCGATTGCGGCGAGTACCTTAGCGATGGCTGAAGTGGCTTTGGTTTGAGAGAGGTCCACTTCTTCATAGGGTTGAGAGGCCCCTCGCCCCACGAGATAGCCCGCCCCTTCAGTCCAGATGGCATGGGTCTTGGTCTGGGGGTGAGCTGCATGTTGTTGATACTTGCGATGGTCTAGCTCTAGGACGGAACTCGATTGAGCAAAGAAGTGATATTGCCCCTGTTGGTAGTACAGAACTTTCGTGAGGGATGTCCCCAGGTCGATCACGATCGCTTCGATTGATTCAGTTTCCATAAAACTTGCTCCAAAAAGATGGCTCTTTTGGGAACATAGGCAAGGTCCATGAAAAGTGCCAAATCGGCCTTTTGGATTTTGGTACCCTTCTGGTACCCAAGCGTTGCCCTAGTGGTACCCTGTTGGTTGGCCTTGGTACCCTAACGTTGCCCTGTTGGTACCCTGCTGGTACCCGGCTGGCACCCCTGTGGTACCCTTCTGGTACCCAACCTGCAAGAAACCTATACGGGGAGAGGGTTTAAGAGGGCTTTTGGAGGCTTCTGTGGGGGGAGTCCACCCGGATACGGCTAACCGCCATCACTTGGGTTTGTACCAACTTTGAGGGCAAACGCAGTTTTTCTGGTTTTTTGTAACACGTTTGAAACTTTTACACTACAAATTTGTAGTGTATTTGAAACTTTTGTGTTACAAGAATTATTTTACTGATTTAGCTTCAAGGACTCAGCATTTACGTGACGATCTGCCTGTTCACTAGTTAGTAGAAATTGATGCACCTGCTGAGCCATCCTCTTTCCAATCCCAATTTCAGTTCTTGGTGAACTTGGTGCGCTTTGGATCACTTCCGGTTGAGGATCAGAATTAACAGGTGGGAAACCATTGGGAAACATTTTGGGGATGAAATAGGTTGATGCTACTCCAAGTACCAAAGCAATGATCGCAATGATCGCTTGACCATTCTGAAACCATGACAAGAAAGTCATGAGGAGATTTGACTTATCAGAACCTTGTGTTTCTCTATTGAAGTCAACATTTGTTGTTGGCCGACTTGCCAGTTTTTCGAGGACTTCTGACATTTCTCGTAAAACTCTATTTTCTCCTTGGGCTTCACGGAGCTGTAGCTGTGTCTCATACAGTTCTTTCTGCGATGATTTAATTACACCTTGGTCTGCATCTAGTGATGTCTTCAGCCGAATTACAAATGCTGTACCCTTCTCTTCTATTGCTTGTAGGCCAACTCCACTGTCAGGATATTTCTGACGAACTCCTTGCAAGGATTGAGAGAAAGCTTGCCAGTCAATACCCTCAGTAAAGGTTAGATCAATAGTTTGTTGGGCTTCAGCACTGTCTTTGATCCACTCTTCAAATTCCCCTGGCTTGAATTCTTGATCAGGGTTTACTGGTAGCCGATCAGTGAATTTCTCTTGTTCTAAATTATAACCAAGGTAAATGTAGCTACATTTAACACATTCAAAGTTAGTTCCACGGATAATATGCCAGTCTGTAATGCAAGTTCCTGATAAGTCAGCGTCCATGAAGTTGGTTCTTATTGCTTTGCTAAGTCTGAGGTCGGCATTGCTGAGGTTGGCTCCAAAGAGTTTGGCTTCATAGAGGCTGGCATTGCTGAGGTTGGCCTTGCTGAGGTCGGCATATCTGAGGCTGGCAAATCTGAGGTTGGCCTTGCTGAGGTCGGCATTACTGAGGCTGGCATCGCGGAGGTTGGCATTGGTGAGGTCGGCACCGCTGAGGCTGGCATTGCTGAGGCTGGCATTGAAGAGGTCGGCATTGAAGAGGTCGGCATCGCGGAGGTCGGCATCGCGGAGGTCGGCATTGCGGAGGTCGGCACTGCTGAGGTCTATCTCAACATCAAGATTCTCCTCTCGCCAACTATTCCACGCTTCAACCCCCTGCTTGAGCAAAGAAAGCTGTTCCTCATTCGCCATCACAAAAGCCAGTCGTTAACAACAAAATACTAGCAGTGTAGTTCTGCGCGTTAACCATATTGCCAATTACTAGCTCTTCTCCATTTGGGCTTCACATAGCATTCTGCCTATCCTCTACTTGGAACCTCCATTTCTTGGGACTAGGGAAATGCTAGACATCACCACCATCAGCTCCAACATCAAGGACGGTGCCCGCTACTACACCAAAGAAGAGAGCTACTACAGCCAGAATGAAGAAGTCCAAGAAATGACTGAATCAGAATGGTTTGGCAGCATGGCACCCCATGAACCCTATTCCCCTGAGCTATTCACAAAGATGTTCTACGGTGACCTCCCTAATGGTCAACGCATGAGGGGTATGGTTCTAGGTAAAGGCAAAGAGCGCTTAGCCTATGACCTCACTTTTAAGGTTCCAGGCAAATCCTTGAGTATGGCAATCCACGGACCTAACGGAGATAAACGACTCTGGAAAGCCCATGTGGAATCCATCAAGGAAGTTCTCACTATCATCGAAGACCAATATGCCGCTGCCAGGAAGATGGAAAGCGGAGATCGGCAAATCATTAAAACGGGCAGTCTTGCTGCCACCCTCGTTCATCATCATGAGTCCAGGGCAGGTGACCCCCATGTCCATACCCATGTCGTTTTATTCAACGGCACCCTTTGTCCCGATGGTGAATTTCGAGCGCTCTATAAAGAGCTGTTGACGAGAAGCGGTGTCCTGGGTGATATCTACCACCAGAAGCTAGCCCTGAAAATTCAAGAGATGGGCTATGAAATCCGTGAAACAGATACAGGATTCGAGCTAGCGGGGGTAACGGATGAGCAAATCGAAGCGTTTAGTAAGCGCTCCACGGAGATCGAAGACTACCTCAAAGTAAAAGGCTGGAGCAATACCCCAGCGAATAGACAGAAAGCCGTCTTTGAAACTCGGATCGCTAAAGATATCACGGAAAGCCTTGAAGACAAGCAGGACCGATGGGGAACTGAAATGCAAGTAGTCGGCTTCCATGGCATCACCCCTGCCAGTCACCCGATCACCCCCCAGAACCAGGAAACCCCTAGAGAACTTCTAGATGCTGCCATCGGCCATCTCTCCGAACGCCAATCCTCTTTCAGCCGTGAAGACATTCAGCGGTTCGTCTTCTCCCACCTCCGCAGCTTTGATGAAAAGCCCCTGAACCAAGAGATTGATACTCACCCCGATCTATTAGATGCCTGGGATGGACGATACACCACTCAAACCGCAGTGGATCGGGATATTCGCATCATTGATAACTGGCTCAAAGGTAATGACAGCGTTACCCCCCTCAACCCTAACGCTGACTTTAGCCATACCCAGCTCAATAGCGGTCAGTCGGAAGCCATGAAGCGATTGCTCAGCTCACCGGATCAGTACCAAATCCTCAAAGGACTCGCAGGCACGGGCAAGACTACTGCCATGGGTATCGCTAGAGAGCAGCTACCCCCTGAAACCGTCATCAAAGTCTTTGCAGCCACCCACAATGCCAAGAATGCCATTGCTGAATCCTTTGATCTAGAGGGAGCAACCATCGCTCAACTTGCCGTCAGTGAACCCACCCCTGAACCGAACCAGCTCTGGATTCTCGATGAATCAGGCATGGTGGGATCTGAAGACTTTGAGATGGTTATGAATAAAGCAGCCAAAGTGGGCGCTCGGGTCTGGGCCGTGGGAGACACTGGGCAGAACGGAGCCATCGCCGCAGGGGCACCCGTGCGAATGCTCATGCATAGTGGGGCCACTGTCCATAAGCTCAGTGAGATCATCAGACAGCAGAATAAAGAGCAGAAAACGGCAGTCAAACTCATCGCTGAAGGACATGGCATTGAAGCGCTCTCTGTCCTAGAAAAGCATGGTCACATCCATGAAGTCGTAGATGCTGACACTAAAATCTCAGCGGCAGTCAAGCAGTACATCTCATTACCCCAAAGCCGACGAGACAAAACCTTAGTGGTAATCGGGACCAATGCCGAGAGAGAAGCCTTCACGGATCAACTCAGAGTTCGACTGATCGAAGAAGGGAAGCTGACCCAGAACACAGAATTCACACAGCTCAAGAATCGCAATCTCACGAAAGTTCAGAAGAAACGAGCAGAGAACTACCGCAAAGGCGATTTACTCATCCTCCATCGTAAGCACCGCACCTATACCCAACTGCAAACCCATGTCCCTTATAAAGTCTTGGCGGTTGAAGGCCAGCATCTACGAGTGGTGTCACCAGGGGGCAGACAGTTCAAAATTAACCCCGCTCAACATGAAAGAACTGAAGTCTACACGGCAAAGAAGAATCATATTGCCGTAGGAGATCAGCTCAGATTCACTTCAACCAATAAGAAAGAAGGGATCTATACCCATGCCTATTTAGAGTGCATCAATATTCAAGAGGGAATCGCCACAGTTCAAGGCAACAAAGGCCAACTGCATCAGCTTGATTTGAGTAAGCCCCAGCAAATTGACCATGATTGGGCGACAACGACTTACCGGGCGCAAGGCGGGACCAATTCAGAGACGATCTACATTGCCAGTCTCAATCCCTCTTCTGCTAGAGAATCTTTCTATGTCGGTATTTCGCGCCATCGGACCAAGCATATATCTGTGTTTACAGAATCTCTAGAAGACTTGAAAGAGTGGGTCGCCACCTCCAACGCCCAAGAGAATGCGATTGAGACCCTATTCGACCCCCACGAAGGCTGGACACCAGACTATATGGGAGTGGAGAAACCCTGGCAGCTTGACACGGACACTTGGACGGAGATGAAGGGCAGTGGCATTCATCCCAGCTTGTTAACCCCAGAGCATTTGAGAAGTGAGGCAGGGAGTTCTGAACCGTCAATACGAGACAACGTTTTGCTAGAGGCGTTACTCGGAGCTGAGTTTACCAAACCTAAATATGGAGCAGGCCAAGAAGTCACCAACGAGATGAAGCGAAAGCTCAATGGAACCCACAAAGTGAATGGCAAGTGGGTCGATGATCCTGAACGAGCCTATACCCGCATTGCTGAGGGTGGGGGATGGATTGGCTATGGGGGGACTGATTTACTCTCTGTTATCGAGGGGAACCCACAGCCGTCTTCCTATTGCCAAGTAAAGCCGAAGACGCCTCGAATCTTTGATGGTGAAGAAGTGAAATATGAGACACCCAAAGGCGTTGACCAGCAGGTATTCTTGCCCCATATCCCGGATGAAATTACAGAGCTGATTTATCAGCGTAATGCCATCAGTCCGACCCCAGAGGAGCGGGCCAAGGGGGTTTGGTATGTGGCCGATCAGTACAACCTACCGATTGTGTTGACGGAAGGACTCAAGAAAACTTGGGCTTCCCTCAGTCAGGGTCATCTAACGGTAGGATTACCAGGGGTGACTGCCCTATATCGAGCCAAGGATGAATTCGATAATCGACTTCCCCAAAGAGAGCTAACGGAGTATGGCAAAGCCTTAGCCAAACCAGGACGGAAAATCACCTTTGCGTTTGACCAAGATACCAAGCTATCGGCCATCTTCAATGTGCGTCGTGATTTGGTCCGCACCATTGAACTGCTTCAAGCTGAGGGGGTCGTCTGCAAATTGGCACCGTGGAATCCGAAGTTAGGCAAGGGGTTGGATGATGTGATCGCGAAGGTGGGACCACGCTATTACAATGCCGCCATTGCTAATGCAATTTCCCCGGATGCTGAAGTCAAACGCCATTACAAAGGTCAATATAATTCCATTGCCAAGCGGGTCCAAAAACGCCTAGGTGAGATGCCCAAGGAGCGGGTTGACCTGGAGATTTACGCCTACTGCAAGGAACATGCAGAACTCAATGATGCCTATCGGTTCATCTCAGAGTCAGATCATATGCGGGCGGCCACCCCAGAACAGAAACGGCTGTATCTGCTGGCGATTCACAAAGTCTCACCTATCTATGAAGAGCTGATGAACTCGGATAAGCCGATTAACTTCAATCAGCGGATGCCTGAAATGGTGCAGAATCGGATCAAGTTGCAGATTGTCAAAGAAAAGCCCACGCCATTACAGAGTGAGCAAATCAATTTTGATATCGGACAGTCGTATTAGTGAACAAGTGCAATCCTTAATCATCTACCCTGCTGCAAGCAGTCGAAGTATGGAATACGATTTGCTCCCAAACCGTAGATTTGGATAGCAATCACATTTCTTCGCCGCAAACAGCGGGGAGTATAGCTCCACTAACTTGAAGATTTGTTGACAGTGCAAGCTGCGTTAGCGGTGAATACCTTAGCTGATCTTGTCATGTTTTTAGATCTTTGGATGACTACATAAAGGACATTGCAGGGAGAAATAAAACAACTCAACTCCCTATCGGTTGAGCAAACCCACATTGTTTGACCCACTACCGATTGATCAGTATCTCTGATAGATTCCACCCAGTTAGGCTGTGATTTATTAAAATTCTTTTTTAAGAAAATTTACTTGTATTTCATTTATTTTCTTTTTATAATAATTAAATTAATTCCAGCTTCCCCATATAAATACTCTGTGTCAACACTTGTAAAGTGCAGGGAGTCGATCAACTTCTGTTAGAGAGTTGGCCGTTTTTTGCATGGAATATTTATGCAAGTTTTCTCTGTTGAAGAATAGCAACAACTGCCAACATTTTTGGCTCTCTGGGAATTAGCGTGTAGCAGTCCTACATTTAGTGTGTTTCCTTTTTCATCCCTATGGAATGATCTGAGGTAGTACTTCAGAGCAATGGCGTAATGGATAACTCAATTCGCATCCCGCTCAACCTTCCTGATATTCGAGTTCTAGAGCTATCGAAGACTGAGAGAGGGGATTGGCTCATCAAGATTGAGAGTACGCTTCAAGGAACAACCTGTCATCAATGCGGACGTGAGATTACTGACCTCCATTGTCATGATCAGCCTTTTCGGATTCGTCACCTGCCATTATTTGAAGTCCCCGTTTACTTAGAAATTCGGCCCAAGCGTTATCGATGCAAGTATTGCGATGACCATCCCACAACAACTCAACATTTAGAATGGCACGAACCTCGCAGTCCCAATACAAAAGCATATGAGCGTTGGCTTCTGCGAATCTTGATCAATTCAACGGTCTCAGATGTTGCCAGAAAACTAGGCGTTAGTGAGGATATCGTCAGTGGAATCATTGATCGTTGGATTGCCGCTCAAGTTGACTGGAGCGAATATGCAGACCTCAAAGTTATGGGGATGGATGAGATTTCTCTCAAACGAGGCCATCGTGATTTTGTGGTTTTGATCACGATTCCTACGACGGATGGGGTGGATATATTGGCAGTTCTAGCCGACCGTAAACAGCAGACAGTGGCAAATTTCCTTCAATCGATTCCCATTGATTTACGCCAAACCATTGAGCGCGTCTGTACGGACATGTACCAAGGATTTGTCAGTGCAGTCCGAGAACAATTGCCGCAAGCCAAAATTGTCATTGACCGCTTTCATGTGACCAAAGCCTATCGTAATTGTGCTGATACGGTTCGTAAACGTGAGGTCAAACGTCTACGACGAGAGCTCTCTAAGCAAGAGTATGACAGCATCAAAGGCGCGATGTGGCCTTTTAGAAAACGACCAGAGAATCTGAAAGAGTCAGAGCAACAACTCCTTGAGCGATTGTTTGCTTATTCTCCACAACTGAAACAGGCGTACAACCTCCGAGAGAAACTCACGCAGATATTTGAGGGCAGGTACACCAAGCACGGAGCTAAATGTGCCATCCGTGCTTGGTGTAAACAAGTACTCAAGAGTGACATCAAGGAATTCGATTGTTTTCTGACCACTATCAATAATTGGATGGACGAGATGACCAACTATTTCCTGGAGGGGTGGACCAGTGGTTTTGTGGAATATTGGATGTCAACCCCATAGGCGATGTCGCGACAACCACAAGGCGGATCAACCCCCAAATTTGAACCGTATTATTTGGCGTACACTCCCTTTGCGTTAGCTCTTTTTCAGACCTCATACGATACCTTCAGAACAAAACGACAACCCGTGATCGAAATGACAACCAGTGATCGCTCGATTATTTGGACTGGGATTTTTGAGGTTGAGACTGAGTTTGAGCCGTTCTCTGAGTCGCTGATTTGCGCCGATAACTATCGGCTTGAATTTCGATAATCAAGCCATGATGAATTAAGCGATCAATGGCAGCCACCGCCATCATCGAATCAGTGAAAATGTCATCCCATTGGCTGAAGGGTTGATTCGCTGTAATCAACAAACTTTTTCGTTCATAGCGATGCGCAATTAATTCAAACAGAACGGACGTTTCCGCTTCCGACTTTTTGCAATAGCCCAAGTCATCCAAGATCAACAGATCATAGCGGTCCAGTTTTTTGAGCATTGGATGCAGCTGCAGTTGGAGCTTCGCCTGTTGCAGTTGCTGGACCAATGCGTTGGCTGCAAAGAACTTCACCCGCTTACCGAATTCCAGCATCTTTTTGGACACCCCAGTGGCCAGATGTGTTTTTCCAACACCCGAGGGCCCCAGAATAAGGCAATTCTCGGCGCGCTCCAACCAACCCGGATCTGCGGCTAATTGCATCAAGGGAGCTGGATTGAGCTGGGGACAATGGCTAAAGTCAAAGTTGGTAAAACTTTTTGCGTTTGGGAGCCTGGCTTCGGTGAGGGCACGTTTTAGACGAGCTTGTTCTCTTCGTTGGGCCTCCGTTTCGCACAAGGCTAGTAAGAATTCCGCATAAGACCAGTTTTCCTGCATGGCTTGGGATTCGATAGATTCCCAATGGGTCAACATGTGGGAGAGCCTGAGCTTTTTTAAATAGAGGCTCAGGTGCTGGTAGGGGCTCAGCGGGGACTGAGCAGGAGGGGAGGAGTTTGTCATAAAGTTCAAGTGAATGTTGTTCAATGCTGAGTTCAGGAACCTGCTTCATCTGAGGCGGCTCAAACTGTTTTTTCAGGCGATTGAGGGTAAGGCTGGATGAGCGAAGCTGCTGCTGTAAGTACACTGCTACGGCCTGTTCTTTATCTTGAACCGCAGCAATATACAGGGCTTCCACGATGATCTTGGCAGCCTGCTCCAGGTCAAATTGGGCTTTGAGCTGTTCCCAGATTTGGCGGTATTCAGGATTGGGAAGTAGGTCTGATTGCCAGGTGCAATAGATAAAAGCACGAGGCTTCAATCGCATTGAACCAATAACATGGCGATAGTTGATGCAACGGTCGCGACGTTTGCCTTTGCCACTGACGCGCTTCCTCGGCAATTCCACCACCGGGTGTCGCTCCAGATAGCCGACAATCCGGTCATGGTATAGATGCAGTTCCAATTGACGACCAATCAGTCGAGAAGGGACGGTGTATAGAATGCAGCGAACATCGATGGTGCTGCGTTTGCTGACTTTAGCCGTGAGCACTTCATAGTCAGGGGTTCGATATTTGGGCAGTGGTTGTAGATGGTCTTTCTCTTGCTCATACTTGGTTTGGCACTGCTGATTCAACTTGGCAACCTGTGCATCAATTAAGGCTTGATACTCAGCAACGCTCGTAAAATCTGCACTGCCGCGCAGATAGATCGCCTGCTTAATTCGGTTCTTCAGATGACCATGGGGAGATTCAATGGAGCCATTCTCATGGGCTACACCTTTGTTGTTACGAGTGGGTTCTAGCCGATAGTGGTCACACAGTTCGTCGTACAGACGAGTGAGGTTTTTGGACCGGCGGCCGCCCATGTTGCGATAGGCTGCACTCAAACTATCAGTACGATGCTGTGTAGGAACACCTCCACAGGCTGCAAAGGCATTTTGCAATCCTTCTGAGAGGGCGACAAAGCTTTCGCCTCCTTCGATGATCTGGGCATATCGCCAGCCGCTGTATCCCAGACGGTAATGGTAAATCAGGTGCTCAAAGGGTTTGCCGGCAATGGTAATCGTGATGCCTTTGAGTTCTGTAAAATCGGAGAACCCTTGTACCCCTGGTTCATGACGCAATTCAAACATCACTTCAGGGCTTGGTCCATGTAAGGCTTTCCACGTTCTCACCCGACGTTGTAGGGTCCGCAGGACTTGGGGATACTGGCCTGGATACTTATCCTGCAGGTACTCATACAGGGTCATGGGTTTGAGGCGTGGGTCTCGACGCAGCATTGGTTCTAGCTCGTCTTCCCACACATCAGCTAAGGGGTCGGGAACGGTGCGTTGGTCCTGAAGGCGGCCGCGATTAGGTTGATGGGTGCCGGCCTCAATTCGTTGTCCGGTTCTTGTAGATATTTCGGCAATGTAAGCTGCATCAGCTTGTTTTAAGCCGAGGTCTCTTCCGTTCATATAAACACGAGTATGATAGGAATCAAT
>NC_009932.1 GCF_000018105.1 Acaryochloris marina MBIC11017 | reverse complement strand
GGAAGAATCTGCTCAATAATGTGCGCTTGATCATTCAACCGTTAATCAGTTGGAATCTTCTAAAGCGCTGGTTAGAAGTCTTTCCCAGCCGTGCTTTGAAAAAGGGGTTTGAGCAACTCACATCAAAGATGGAGGCATTTTGCTGTCCACTGGTGAGGAAATTGCTCAAGCATCCTGATTTTCTCTCTGTCTAAAGTGATAAAAGAGGGTTATATACGTGTGAGTTCAGCAGACCGAATCTTGAGGCAAGCTTTTGCTGGGGTGGGACTGGAAGGGTTTAGTACTCACAGTTTTAGACGCACAGCACTGACGCGGATGCATAACGCTGGTGTGCCAACGAAGCATATTCAGCGAATATCGGGGCATAGAACGCTTGCAGCACTGATAGGCGACAATTAGAGGTGAACGATGAACAGGTTGAGGGGGCGATAGCGAAGCTGGTATTTTTAGGCAGGAGTGCAAAGGATTGACTATACAGGATTTCAAAAACCCTCCAGTCTTTAAACCAAGTCAGGGAATGAATCCCAGCTTTTCGCAGCCAAACCCCAGGCTTACACCAGCGTGATGTGGGTATTCACATCAAACCCTGACTGACCCGTGAAAATCGCCAAGGTATTGTTGTAAGTCCCTGCCACGAATAGCTCCCCCGTTGTTGCATTGAAGGTAATCTCACTCAGATTCGTAATCCCAAAGGCCGCTTGGGTAATCTCCAGTCGATCCCCCTCCACTGCATTAAAGTCTGTAATCCGGTTAATCCCACTCACCGCCGCATTGGCATCAAACACAAACCTATCCGCATCCGCACCTCCTGTCAGTAAATCATTGCCCGCTCCTCCGACCAGACGGTCATTCCCTGCCCCCCCAAGCAGACTGTCATTGACCGCTACCACATTGGCAACTCTGACTTGGTTATTGCCAAAGCCAATAATATCGGCCTGACCATTCCCTGCCACATCCGCCACAAAGCGAGGATTGGCATTTGCACTGTTAAAGCCACCCGCCACCGTAAAATCGGGATTGGCTGTTGAGCCTTGATTGACCACCGTGGCTGTCCAAAAGGTGCCATCGGCTTGTCCCAAGGCCACCGCCACAGCACTACGACCAAAACCAATAATATCGGCTTGACCATCGCCGTTTATATCGGCTACTTGTCGAGGATAGAGGTCTTCACTGGTCCAACCACTGGTGCGAGCAAAGGCCGTGGTAGCGGTAAAGGCGGTGCCAAAGGTACCATCGGCTTGTCCCAAAGCCACCGCGACGGAGCTATTGCCAAAGCCAATAATATCGGCTCGACCATCGCCATTTACATCGGCCACATGACGAGAAAAGAGGTCTTCACTGGTCCAACCACTGGTGCGAGTAAAGGCTGTGGTAGCGGTAAAGGCGGTGCCAAAGGTGCCATCGGCTTGTCCCAAAGCCACCGCGACGGAGCTATTGCCAAAGCCAATGATATCCGCAAATCCATCGTTGTTGACATCCGCTAAGCGTCGAGCGAACTGGTCTTCATTCGTCCAGCCTGTGGTGCGAGTAAAGGCTGTGGTAGCGGTAAAGGCGGTGCCAAAGGTGCCATCGGCTTGTCCCAAAGCCACCGCGACGGAGCTATTGCCAAAGCCAATGATATCCGCAAATCCATCGTTGTTGACATCCGCTAAGCGTCGAGCAAACTGGTCTTCATTCGTCCAGCCTGTGGTGCGAGCAAAGGCCGTGGTAGCGGTAAAGGCGGTGCCAAAAGTACCATCGGCTTGTCCCAAAGCCACAGCGACGGAGCTATTGCCAAAGCCAATGATATCGGCCCGATTATCGCCATTGACATCGGCGATTTGACGGGGAAATAGGGTGTCATTGGACCAGCCACTCGTTGAGGTAAAGGCGGTGGTCGCTACCCGGGAGGGGTCAACAGCGGCGGCATTGGGATTGACAGTGCCATTACTGGCTCCATCGGTGAGGACATCATCACCAGCTCCGCCATTGAGGAGATCAGCTCCCAACCCCCCATTGATGGTTTCTGATTGGCTGCTGCCGGAGACGATATCGTTGCCTCCGCCCGTATTGATGAAAAGTTGAGGACCTGTGACTAAAGTTGTAGGAACTGTAATGTTGTTTGTGGCGTTACCCGTGGCCCCAGAAATGACATGGGTGAGAAGATTGTTGGGGTCAGTAAGGGTGAAATTGGTGCCATCCGTGGTGAGGGTAAGATTGTCGTCTTTGGCGTTGGAGCGATCAGTGATCACCAGGTTGCGGGAGCTATCCAAGGCCACCAGGGTAGTATTTGAGCTGAGGATGGAGACGTTGTTGCTACTGTAGTTCGCCACTGCAATTTCGGCTTGGCCATCGCCATTAAAATCGCCCACGCTGACGGAGATAGGATCAATCCCAGTCGCAAAGGTGGTTTGGCTAGAAAATCCGCCTGAGCCATCCCCTAAGAGAACCGAGATGTTGTTGCTAACGAAGTTCACCACCGCCAGGTCGGCTTGGCTATCGCCATTAAAGTCGTCCACGCTGACGGAGCGAGGGTTAGTACCCACCGCAAAAGTGGTTTGGCTAGAAAATCCACCCGAGCCATCCCCTAAGAGAACCGAGATGTTGTTACTGCCGTTCACCACCGCCAGGTCGGCTTGGCTATCGCCATTAAAGTCACCCACGCTGACGGAGCGAGGGTTAGTACCCACCGCAAAAGTGGTTTGGCTAGAAAATCCGCCTGAGCCATCCCCTAAAAGGACCGAGATGTTGTTACTACTATTGTTCGCCACCGCCAGGTCAGCTTGGCTATCGCCATTAAAGTCGTCCACGCTGACGGAGATAGGACTATTTTCAGTCGCAAAGGTGGTTTGGCTAGAAAATCCACCCGAGCCATCCCCTAAGAGAACCGAGACGTTGGTGCTACCGATGTTCGCCACCGCCAGGTCAGCTTGGCTATCGCCATTAAAATCGCCCACGCTGACGGAGCGAGGGTTAGTACCCACTGCAAAAGTGGTTTGGCTGGAAAATCCACCCGAGCCATTCCCTAAAAGAACGGAGACGTTGCTGCTAATTAAGTTCGCTGTCACCAGGTCAGCTTGGCTATCGCCATTAAAATCGCCCACGCTGACGGAGAAAGGACGACTTCCTGCTGCAAATGTGGTTTGGCTAGAGAATCCACCCGAGCCATCCCCTAAGAAAACGGAGACGTTGTTGCTACCGTCGTTCGCCACCGCCAGGTCAGCTAGGCTATCGCCATTAAAGTCACCCACGCTGACGGAGCTAGGGCGAATTCCTGCTGCAAAAGTGGATTGAACACTAAAGTCTGCAAAGAGTTCATCGTTGAGAATAGTACTGGTGGCGGTGGCAGTGCTAATCGTGGTGTTGACAGCCGCTGTGGCATTGCTCAGGGTAATGGCAATCGTTTCTTGAGGCTCAAAGTTGGTATCACCCAAGACATCAAGGGTGATGGTTTTACTGGTTTCTCCAGCGGCGAAGTTAATAGTGCCTGAAGTTGTGGTTGCCCCACTCGTCCCGCCGATGTTAGTAAAGTCGCTCCCGTTGATGGCGGTTCCGGCAATGGTAAAGTCAACACTGCTGACACTGCCGATAAATCTAGAGCGAGTAACAGTAAAGGTGAGGGTTTGACTACCGCTATCCCCCTCGATAATCTGTGGGGTATCCACGCTAATTGCATGGTCGATGGGTGTGGTATTAAGAAGAACAGAGACATTGTTGCTACTGCTGTTCGCCACCGCCAGGTCGGCCTGGCTGTCACCATTAAAGTCGCCCACGCTGATGGAGGCAGGGTTAGTACCCGCTGCAAAGGTGGTTTGGCTAGAGAATCCACCCGAACCATTCCCTAAGAGCACGGAGACGTTATTGCTAGCGAAGTTCATCGTTACTAGGTCAGCTTGGCTATCGCCATTAAAGTCGCCTACGCTGACGGAGAAAGGGTCAGTGCCCACCGCAAATGTGGTTTGGCTAGAGAATCCGCCTGAGCCATCCCCTAAGAGAACCGAGACGTTGTTGCTACCGTTGTTTGCCGTCACCAAGTCGGCTTGGCTATCGCCATTAAAGTCACCCACACTGACAGATGAAGGGTTAGTACCCGCTGCAAAGGTGGTTTGGCTAGAGAATCCGCTGGAGCCATCCCCTAAGAGAACCGAGACGTTGTTGCTATCGAAGTTTGCCGTTACTAAGTCAGGTTGGCTATCGCCATTAAAGTCGCCTACGCTGACGGAGAAAGGGGTAATACCCACCGCAAAGGTGGTTTGGCTAGAGAATCCGCCTGAGCCATCCCCTAAGAGAACCGAGACGTTGTTGCTAGCGGGGGTTGCCACCGCCAGGTCGGCTAGGCTATCGCCATTAAAGTCGCCTATGCTGACGGAGAAAGGGCGACTTCCTGCCGCAAAGGTGGTTTGGCTAGAGAATCCGCCTGAGCCATCCCCCAAGAGTACGGAGACGTTGTTGCTAATTTGGTTTGCCACCGCCAGGTCAGCTAGGCTATCGCCATTAAAGTCGCCCACACTGACGGAGTTAGGGAAAGTACCTGCTGCAAAGGTGGTTTGGCTAGAGAATCCGCCTGAGCCATCCCCTAAGAGAACCGAGACGTTGTTGATCAAGATGTTCGCCGTTACCAAGTCGGGTTGGCTATCGCCATTAAAGTCTCCCAGGCTGACGGAGGCAGGGTTAGTACCCGCCGCAAAGGTGGATTGAATGCTAAAGTCCACAGCGAGATGGGCAGGGTAGGTGTAGAGCGTTGTAGCTGTAAATGGCAACAGAGTGGATAAACGATGGGATGACCATGCAGGGGACTGCTCATAGGACAAATCCCAATTTCCCCCCATCGCAGCACTGCCTGTAACACTCTTATTGGCCGCAATCCCCGTCCCCAGCAGTTGACTCAGCCGTTGCACAAATTGTTGGCCCAGCTCCCCAGCAGCCACCTGACACCCATAAAAAAAGACCGCTGCTGCTTCCCCTAGCAGAGACCGCCACTGCTGTAGCTCAGCCGCATATTCCCCCAAGTTTGCTAGTGTCAGCGGCCCATTGCCCCACTGCACCTGTCCCGGTGCCCCATGACTCACCAAATGCAGTTCTACAATCGGCGCATGAGCCTGCAACGCCTTGGTAATTTGGGGGACACTCTTTTGCTGGGGGTCCAGCACGACGACACTTGTCCCCGGTAAAACGCCATTGATCAAATGCTGCGGTGCATCGATCGTGGGATCAATGATGACGAGACGTTGACTATTCTCAACTGACAGAAGCGGTGGAAACTGAAATTTCATAGGTCATTGATGAAGAGATAAGCAAGTAGAGCGAAACCACTACAGGTCAACCCAGGCCAATCCGCCAGCCATCTTCATGGACCTGCGACAAGAACAATTGCGGATAAGCGGCCCGATATCCGAGCCGGAACTGAGACTCAATTCAGCAGAAGGTTCCGGAGAAAACGGAGGGGGAACACGCTTGGAACCGACCGCATTTCTGGCAAGACGCCGTTAGTATGGGTGATTTTGCGTTAAAGATTCAGTCTGGGGAATACACTTGATGCGATAGCTATAGAGACCCTACCCGTATATATGCTTAACCATTGCACAGACTGGGCCAACTTAAAATATTGATGTAAAAGTTAACTATATTTACCGTTACTCTCCCCCTCAACAACTCGCCACGGGGTTTGTGGGGCAGCTCTCATGCCAAGTGAAACCAGAAACGGTGATGTGGTACGACGATAACTGGAAGGATCTTCAAGAAGAGGTGATGGGGTGTTTTCAGGGTTGCTGGGGGAGGTAAGAGGGCAACAGTTTCTACATTAAAGCGGCATAGAAGTAAGACTATAATACAGATGCACTAAATAGCTCTATTTCACAGCTTCCGTTGTTTTTATGCCGTCAATAAGGTGTTAGGTGACAATAAGGTCAGAACTCAGGAAAGTTGGAAGTTGTAGTAGGCTAAGTCCTTTGCAATTCAGTTCAGTCAGGGATGTACAGCATTAATGGCAAAAAAGGCAGCTGCGAAGAAACAAGGTAAACAACCCTTAGTCGGGAAAGAACTACTCAATAAGCTCAAGGACTTATCTCACCTCTCGAAACGGGAAAAAGCGAAAGAGTGTGGCTATGTAGTTGGCAAGAAAGTTAACCTGAGTGGTTTTATGAATGCCATTTTGGAAGCCAAGGGCATTTCACTAGATGGTGATGCCAATAGCGACGGTAGAGGTCGAGAAGCAAGCTATCGGATCAAAGTTCATCAGAATGGGCAGATGGTTATCGGGTCTGCCTATACCGAAAAGATGGGTTTACAAACTGGCGATGAATTTGAAATCAAGGTCGGCAGAAAGCACATTCATTTAACTCAATTGACGGAAGATGAATAGAACAATTTTGCCAAAAACCATGACTCAAAATGAATCGAGCTACTGGTTTCTCATATTAATCTCTCAGAGCTTCAGAACAGTGATTCTTGAATCCAGATAAGAAAAACATACTGTCGTCTGAGCTGCCAAGACCCAGTTTATAGAAAGAACCATTGACGTACACTAAAATCACTTTCGCCTCATTCTCAATAACTCAATAAATTCTCAATAAGCTCGATCTCTCTACTCCCCTTGACCTCCATTTCACGAATTTCCAATGCTTTGACCCCTCTAGGAGGTCTTTGTGTCAAAAGACCTCCTAGAATAGATTCTAAATTGTGAAACAAGATCGATTCGGTAAGAATGGGGTATTTCCCTCAGCGTGAATTCAAATACTCTTTGGGATCTGTCAGAAATGGTTAGCCTAATTCCTTAAAATAGTGATTATTGCTCTCCTTTTACTATTCTTTTGTTATTAATAACCTAAAATATTTCTGGATTTTTACTAACACTTTTAATGAACTTGACCTTTTTTCAATATTCATTTTTGTTAGGTATCCAACTCAATTTATGCCGAAATTTGATTTGAATTTTTAGTCCTCTACACATCAACAGTTCAATTAAGCAAGAGGTCTAGTACTAATCATTCCTAGGAGGAAGTTGAATTTTAAGCGGCTGTGCTGATGGTTGATTAGCTTTCTTCAGATTATTTATAAGTATAATATTGGGTATACCTGATATAGAACTACTAGATTTATTAGGATAATATAAACGACGATCTATTGGTTTATCACTAATTAAATATTCATATTTAGTACCTTCTTTATTATGCTCTAGCCGATTGCTTCTCACTATTCTGGATGTATTACATCCTTTGAAACAATAAGAAGCTTCAACTCTCACCGGGTGGGTATAAGCAATAATCGGCCTGTCAAGATAAGCAGCAAGTAAACTGGCAAAAGATTGTTTATCTGAACCTAATTGGGCTGTCCCTCCATTGCAAATGACAAGTTCTATTGAAGCATACTTATTAATTCTTCTTTTTCTCAATTTGGCAGCGAGGCTCTGTGGGGTATCACCAGAAGATATCTTATTGGGTTGACCAATAATTTCATGTACCATTACAACTATTTCATCGTACATTGACCAGTCTCTAATTGGCTCTGTTGATTCTAAAGAGCTAGTTTTTATTAAGTCTATGTGAGGATGTGTTGCTAATTTTGAAGCGATGGGCCATGTAAAAAAAGGTAAGTTCCATGAAAAAAATGAGTGATCAGAGATTATCAATGATTTTTTTATTTCATTGCTTGGTTTTTGACCTTTTTTACTATCAGTGCTGGGGTTAGTTGTCTGTGATTCGGTTGAATTGGTTTTTTTGCAGTCATCTCTTGTATCTCGTAGTACAGAGATTTTACACCCATCCAATAAAAACCTGGAATCGGCAATTGGTGAAGACTTTATAAAATGTACTGTTTGCCTATTGCTAGGAACATTTCCCAAAGTAATACTAGCATCAATTAAAATTACAATAAAAGATCCAAATAAAGATGCTGTACTTCTAGATAAATTCATCATCGCTTTCTGTTGAATAAATAAGTTAAAAAAACTTGGATCAAGACTTGATCAATTTTCGCCTTTATTTCTTGAGATAAAATAAAGGAATCAATAGTTTAAGTGAATTAACTTTTAAGTCTGATTTTGTATGATACAGAAGATTTATATAGGCTACTTCCTTCTTTACTAGTACTATCACATTCATGATTTTCTTTAAAAGATATAATTACTAAGTCTTCTTTAATTTTTTCACCTTCTATTGTTTGTGAATCATTGCAACCACTGGTTTTAGGTATACTATTATTACCTAATTTATCCAATTTTCCATTAAAACTTATTTTCCCATTTTTATTAGACCAATTTCCTGCATAGATTACTTGTCCAATTACTAGAGTAAAGTTTTGGTCAACCGAGAAGTTTAAGGTAGAATTAGAAGCATTAAATGCAGATACATATTTCTGTATAAATCCATTTAACATTGTTATATATATATCTGTATTATCCGTTTTTTCAGGCCAGGGTATTCCTGGATACCTATATCTTTGGACAGTGATATATGACTTTGCATAATTTATATGTACATCTAAGACTTCATCTGTGATTTGAATATTATTTTTGTCGCTATATGAGCAAGATGTAAGTAAGAAAAAGAATATTATCCAGGAAAGCTTACATGCTCCATTAAGGGAAATACCTTTATTTTTTATGTTTAGCATTTTCTTCCACTGTCTAGTAATGCTATAAATTCGTCGAACCACTATTTTATTGGTAAGAGATGATATTTAAATTTCAACTTTGTTTCTTGATAGTTTCAAATAGCTGTATGTATTCCTATTCATTGAATGCACTGTCATAAAAGGTATTCCAATGCTAAGGTTTTTTTCTTCTATAGTTTTCAAAGCTATAAATATTGAATGAGAAAATTTGCGAATCATATCAACGTTAGAACAGATCACGCAGTATACCTCAAAGCTATACCTACTAGAGACTCTGTTTTTTTAGCTCACTTAAGACTAAACCTAGATAGTATTTCAAGGAATTTTTATTATTAGCAAATCTACATTATTGAATTATTGAGACTAAAAAAGGCAAATTCGACGATATTAAAATAAATTCGCTAAAGTGGTTTCTATATATAGCTTTAATGTCTATACTTCGCGCTCCACATATAACTTGGCTAGCGGTGATGTCACTAATTTTAAGAAAATCTGAATTGAAACTACTTGGACTTAGATTCTCGAATGAAAGACCGATTCTGATCTCTTGGAAAATAGTTGAATTTGGCATGATTTATTCCAATAATTTAGAGTGTTAAATCTTAAGAAATGATTGTAAGAGGTAGTATCAAAAGGGTTGTTATCAATGCAGAAGATGGTGCTTTAATTATTAAATATTAACGGGAATAAGGAATTTTATCCTTTAAGTATGACTATTCATGTATCTACTGTGAAATTGTCTTATCCAATATATAGAGAAAAGCGTAACTACTTATTTGCTTTAAGTAGTAATTGCTTGGTAGAGATTATGTACTTCGACAACATAGATACCTCTTGAAGCAGGAATGGAATCAAGCAATATTGAGATTAATGGATTCATCCTTAGAAGAAGCTACTAATAAGTTCTTAGCTTTGAGTAATTTAATAAGTTACTTACTCTTGTAGTCATAATCATATCTCAATTGTAAGTGAGAAAATCGTGATTTAAATTTTATCAATAGCTTTTTGTATTCTGAAATGGAATTGATGCCAAGTGGATGCCAAGTGGATGCCAAGTGGATGCCAATTTCAAACCAATAACAACCCAATGTAAACTAAATTATGTATTCAATAGTGGTACTAAAAACTTATCCCTCGGCCTATTCCAAATGAGCAGAGTTAATTTCTCAACTGAAATTTCGCCTCAGCTAAAGCAAAAAATTATTACAGCTTTTTACGAAAAATATAGAAAGTCTGAATATAGCCGCCTACAAATATCGAAGTTCCTGCACGATTGGGAACAAACCATTAGCGAAAAAGTACCCTCAGATCAGACCATACATAACTTCTTGAATAGCAAATACAGTAGTTACAAGTATTGGCTGGTCGATGGACTCTGTAGATTATTGCTGGGTCAACCTTATGATCAATTGAACCTGTTGGAGCCCCTGTCCGAAACTCAAACTAGGATTAAACATGCCAGATGCGGAGAGTTTCGTTGCAACTGGGGTGATGCACCCGATGTCTCTATTTTTTTCGGTCGTACTCGCGAACTCTCAATGCTTCAGCGATGGATAGTAGATGATCACTGTCGCCTCGTAGCTATAGTAGGGATCCGAGGTTCTGGAAAAACACATTTATCTGTCAAGCTAGGGCATGGGGGTGTCGGCAAAACCGATCTTTCTCTCAAATTGGCAAATGGGATTCAAGAGGATTTTGACTTTGTTTTTTGGGGGAAACTGCTCAACGCTCCACCACTGAGGGATTATCTAACCGAGGTGGTTAAATTCTTGTCCCATCAGCAGGAAACTGAACTACCTGGATCTGAAGATAAGCAAATATCACGGTTGCTCTACTACCTTCAATCACGTCGCTGTCTTTTAATACTGGATAATTTTGAATCTATTCTTCAGGGTGGTGAGCAGGCAGGGAACTATCGTCAAGGCTTTGAAGGCTACGGACAACTTGTCCAAAAGATTAGAGATGTAAACCACCAAAGCTGCCTTTTACTCACCAGTCGTGAAAAGCCACGGGATATTCGTCCTGTCACAGGAGGTGGAAACCATATTCAGTGCCTTGAGTTGCAAGGGCTTTCGGTTGAAGAAGCGCATCAACTTTTAACACAACTGGGAGAATTTACTGCTACTGATAAAGATTGGGAGCACTTGCTATCCTTTTACGATGGCAACCCCCTTGCTCTTGAACTGGCTGCAAATCATATCAATGAGGTTTTCAATGGCAGCATTTCAGCCTTCCTTCGAGAAGGCCGACCTATATTTGACGATCTAAAACAGCTCTTAGATTGGCACTTTGAGCGATTATCCTGGAAAGAACAAGAGGTTGTCTATTGGTTAGCCTTACATCGGGAGCCTGTTTCTATTTCTACACTCAGGACCGATCTGCTTCGTGTCGGTGATAAGTGGGACTTGCCCTCAACCCTACAGAATTTAAAACGAAGACTTCCCCTTGAGAAGAGTTCAGTTGGCTTTACGCTTCAACCAGTACTGATTGAGTATTTAACTGACCGCATCATTCGACAAGTTATCCAAGAATTGGAAACTAATGCATTAGATATCTTTAACCGCTTTGCACTTTGTAAGCCCGTAGCCAAAGACTATCTGAGAAAGACACAAGCCCGATTAATTCTGGAGCCGATTGCTCAACTCTTTGCTGCCGATCAACGTCCCCTTTTACAGTTCTTTCAATATTTCAGGGAACATCCTCAATTTTCCCAGGGCTATGCTGCAAGCAATTGCCTGCACCTCCTTCGTTGGCTGCAAGCAGACCTAAGTGGGTGTAACTTATCTCAGCTCACATTTCGACAAGCTGATTTTCAAGGCATGACTCTTCACCAAATTGACCTTACTGGATCAGACTTCCGAAACTGTACCTTTACTCAATCTTTTGGGGCCTTCTTTTCCGTTGCTTTTAGTTCTGATGGTCAAAGTATGGTCACGGGGGGGAATGATGGCCAGATCACCATCTGGGATATGCATTCCTATCAACCCCTCAAAATCCTTCAAGGGACTGGGGATTGGGTTTGGTGTGTGACATTCACCCCAGACGCTCAATATCTGGTTAGTGGCAGTGATGATTCCAAAGTGCGGGTTTGGTCTGTTGAAAGCGGCGAATGTCTACGAGTGTTGTCAGGACACCGCGATCGTGTGTGGTCGCTTGACATTAGCCCAGATGGACAAACCTTAGCAACCGTTAGTGATGACAACACCCTTAAACTGTGGTCTCTGGACAGCGGTGCATGTCTTAGAACCATCAATGATGTTCATGGTGCTTCTCCGAAGTCTATTTGCTTTAGTCCTCATGAAGAGACCCTCGCCACAGGGAGCGAGGATGGCACTGTTAAGCTCTGGGATATTCGGTCCGGTCAGTGTCTGTGGACTGGAACTGGGCATAGCAATATGGTCAACTCAGTGACCTTTAGTCCAGATGGAAATTTACTGGCGAGTGCAGCCTGGGATAACGCTGTCATGGTTTGGTCGATTAGGACAAGGTCATGTTTGGCAAAATTGCAGGGGCATCAAAGTATTATTTGGGATGCTGCTTTTAGTCCTGATGGAAAGTGGTTAGCTAGCTCGGATCACCAAGGTGTGATTCGCATCTGGAAGATTGCCAGTTATCAGTGCTTTCGCACAATTCAAGCACATGCCAGTGTGATCTGGGGTATTGCCTTTAGCCCGGATAGTCAGCTTCTAGTGAGTAGTGGCGGTGAATCGATGGTTAAGCTATGGCGAGTAGACACTGGTGTGTGTCAGCAAACACTGCAAGGATACATCAATCGAACTTGGTCGGTGTCCTTTCATCCAAATGGGCAGACTCTAGCAAATGGACATGAAGATGGGACCTTGCAGGTGTGGGATATTCATACTGGTCATAACCGCCAAGTTTTTCGAGGGCACCAAAATTGGTTGTGGGGTGTTGCTTTCTCACACCAAGGTCAAATTCTGGCATCAGCCTGCCAAGATGGGGTGGTTAAGGTTTGGTCATATCCTGATGGTCATTGTTTACATAGCATTGAGCATGGTAATCGAGTCTTTCCTTTGGCGTTTAGCCCTGATGGGAAATGGCTGGCAACAGGATGTGATGATTCCTTTGTCAGACTCTTGTCGGTAGCTAGTGGGGAATGCTTGAAACAGCTTATAGGGCATACAAACCGAATTTGGGGACTCGCGTTTAGTCCGAGTGGTCATATCATGGCTAGTGGCAGTGATGATCTAACTGTTCGCCTATGGTATTTGGAGTCAGAAGAATCTTTGGTTATTGATGTTGGTACTAGAGTTCGGTCGGTGGCATTTTCTCCTGATGGTCAAATCCTTGCTAGTGGGAGTGATTACGAATCCATTCAACTCTGGTCAGTTGAAATGAGAAAATGCATCCGTGAGTTACCGGGTCATAAACAGTTCATTTGGTCAGTGGCCTTCAGTCCTGATGGGGAGTGTCTAGCAAGTGCAAGCCAAGATCAAACAGCACGATTATGGTCCTTGGAAACGGGTGAGTGCCTACAGATTTTTCAAGGCCATACAGCTCGCGTTATTTCGGTTGAGTTTAGCCCTGACGGGCAAACTATTGCCACAGCAAGTGACGATGGCTCGGTGAAGCTATGGGATTTGCATTCAGCGCAATGCATTAGAACCTTCAGACCTTCAAGGCCCTATGAAAAAACGAATATTTCAAGAACCACTGGGCTGACAGATGCTCAGAAAAGTTCCTTGATTACTCTAGGTGCAGTTGATGATCTCTTTGGCTAATTTAGATCCTAGACAGGGGATAGCTAAAACAATGACAGAATTAAAATAAATAGAAATCAAATTTTCTCTAGCTATACCTTTATAAGAAATCAAGTCCCGCGATCTGGCCCTCTTTGGTGTGTGCCTCTATACCGGATTCAGGATCGGTGAAGCCTGTATATTACTCACCAGTGATGTGGTCAATGTCAGTGGACCCAAGCCATCGGTGTTATTTCGCTGGCATCAGACGAAGGGTAAGCGGGATACGCGAGAAGTAACGATGCATCCCCAGTTGCATGAGTATTTAGTGGCTTATGCCCTGACTTGACTCGCACTTATCTTTTCCCTGGTCGTCATGGCCGTTCTTATATCCGGGTCAGTTCAGCAGACCGAATCTTGAGACAAGCTTTTGCTCGGGTGGGACTGGAAGGCTTTAGTAATCATAGTTTCAGACGCACGGCCCTGACACGGATGCACAACGCTGGAGTGCCGACGAAGCACATTCAGCGAATATTGGGACATCGGACGCTGGCCGCATTGTCGGGGTATCTTGAGGTCACCGATGAGCAGGTTGAGGGGGCGATTGCGAAGTTGGTGTTTTGATTGACTAGTTCCACTTACTTTGTCGTTGTTCTTCAACGTGTTTTTCTGCTTCTTCTATATCTCTGAACAACTGTGGATATCTTTCGTGTAAGACAGCAGCTACCTTGTCACAGTCTCTGTTGCGGTCAATCCTGATGTTCTGGGGAAGAGGTGAATTACAAATCAATGGATGTTCCGCGCCCTCTAGCTGAGCTTGGGTGAGATTTTTTGTCTCTCGAAGATTTGAACTCAATAATATAGCATTGCTGAGGTTGGCGTTACTAAGGTTGGCGTTACTAAGGTTGGCGTAGAAAAGATCGGTATTGTGGAGGTCAGCACCACTGAGGTTAGCTCGGATAAGATCGGCGTTACTTAAGTTGGCACTGCTCATGTCGGTACTACTTAGGTCAGCGCTATAGAGATTGACGTTACTAAGATTGGTACTGAATAGGTTGGCGCGAATGAGAATGGCGTTGCGTAGATCAGCGCTGTATAGGTTGGTGCCGATGAGGTTGGCATCACTGAGGTTCGTACCGTTGAGGTTGGCATTACCCAACTTGGTGAAATTGAGATTGGCGTGGTTAAAATCAGTGAAGTTGAGGTCGGTTCGGCGGAGATCAGCGTAGCGAAGGTCGGCATCGCTAAAGTCGGTAAAGTTGAGGTCAGCCGCGAAAAGGTTGGCACGAATTAGAATGGCGCTGCGGAGGTCAGCATGGCGGAGTTTGGCATGCTCCAACTGAGCTTGTATCAGAGGGCGACAATTCCCAAATAAACGTTCTGCTAAATAACTTGGTAGCCACTGTACCTCTTTTTGAGCATTGCATCCTCCCACTAAGCTATCAACTGCTTGTTTCTCTCCAGTGGATCTTGCCCCGTCCAATTGAACGTAGTTTCTACTGACACCACTTTCTCGAATAATATACTCGCTAACGATGAGAATCAGTAATGCTGGGACAATCAACCATGCTCCAGCCTTAAGCTGATTCAATCGGCGTTCTCTGACACTTTTCTGGATAAAAGCTTTGCTATTGTCTGACAAGGGAAAAGTCACAGACTTATCCTTGTTAAATTGAATGGCTTCAATCAGTGGTAGTCCCTGCAATAGATACCCAGACTTTTGCCCCTGATTTCGCCATGAGATCGCACTAGCCTCAATCCTGCGTTGCTTCCTCAGTAAGTCTCGATTCAGCTCAATCCATTGCCGAAGTAGCTTCCAGTGACGGATCAGGGCTTCATGAGCCACATCCACAATCGACATGCGGGTGGATTGGTCGGATTTGCTGACCACTTCACTGGTGACGATCAGGCGATTCTCGGGGCTAGATAGTCGTTCAATGACCTGCTGTACTCGCTGAGCTGGATGCTTTGGCTCCGTTATCAAGTCATCCTGAAATACTCGCCGCCGAGTATCTTCCGTGCCTTCCCCCAACTGAGTCAATTGCTGAAAAATATGCTGAACTGTCTGCTGTTCTGCTTTATCAAAGCTGTTATAGATAGCCGTCGCCCGTTGATCCAACGTGCCTTGGATTCCGCCTAAAATTTGATAGGAGGCGAAGGTTAGTTGATTGTCCTGTCGCTGATTCCAAAGTTCTTTCAGGGTGTATTGCAACAACGGTAGACTACCCGGTGCCCCTTCGATATCGTTTAGTATTTCAGTGACCAGGGCAGATTCAACTTGTAGGTCCACCTGTTCTGCTGGTCTACAAATCGCAGCCCTTAACTCATTGGTCTTCATTGGCAACACACTGACCATTTGCTGATCAATCAGTCGGGCCAAGCCACTATATTCCTGCTCCATACATTTGACGATAAAGTCTGCCCGCATGGCGATGATCAGGCAAAGCTTGTTGTCTACATCTAACAAAGCTCCCATCAAACAAGCAAAGAAATGCTCTCGTTCCTCTGGGTTCTCGCAGCGGGTAAAGACCTCTTCAAATTGGTCAATCACCAGAACCGTTCGAGGTGCAGCAGATGCCTGGACTAATCGCTGTAATCCCGCAGTCCCTTTATCCAATAATCCAACCACCTTATCCAAAGCAATTGCCCTATCTCCATCGGACAATCCCTCTTCGACAAAGGCCAGGGCTAGATTCTGTATCGGTTGGCGATCCGGTCGAGCAATCCGAATTCGCCACTGTTCACTCCCTGAAATACGTCGCCCCAGCTTCAGTTGGTGCAGCAACCCAGCTCGCAGAACTGAAGATTTACCATTCCCGGAAGCCCCTACCAATGCCAGAAAGTTAGAGGTTCGCACCTGATCGAGGAGCTGACCCACCAACTGCTCCCGGCCATAGAAGTATTTGGGGTCTTCATCATTGCAGTCAAAAAACTCCAATCCTTTGTAGGGGCAAATACCGCTATCAACTTGACTTACACTGGTTGATTCTTCTTGGACTTGCCAGCTCCGGGTGAGATTAATGGCTTCCCCAAAGTTGGTACAGACGGGGGTTTGCAGTTCTCCTTTCAGTGCTTGGTTGACATAATCCACCAGGGAAAAAGTATCGATCCAACGTCCTGGTAAAGGCTTGGGATCTAACCCATCCAGTAACGCCTTGGTAAGCACACTATAGGGACTATTCAAGTCCTCCCAAGACTCTTCAAAGTCCCGTGATGAGGCAATAAAACAGCGGTCTTTACTTTCTCCATGTCCAGGGTTGGCTGCCCCGACATTGACAAGGATCGAACCACTATGACAGCAATCTAACCAGATAATTTGTTGCTGGATAGGGCTTTTGGATAGTAATGATTGCAGCCAAAGCAGGGACAGACCCGAACTAGGGTTGTTTTTATTGGTATCACTTGCAGCCAAATAACCTTTATCAACCCCCACTAAATCTTGATCTGGCAAGCCATGTCCAGAAAAGTAAAACAGAGCTGTTTTGGGTATTTGTTGGCTTTTAGGTAAAAAGAGTTGCGTTAATGCTTGCTTTAATTTCGTGATAAAAACAGATCCCTTTTCACCAATCTCAGGCTTTTTCGTTTCCCCTTGGATTATTATCTCCGGTAATCGGTAAAGAGTATCGAACTCTCCATCGTCCTCCAACCGTTGTGCAATGGCTTCTGCATCCAGGGCAGGGGCTTTCAGATCCGGGAGATACTGATAGCGGTTAATTCCAACAATGAGGGCATCTCGGCTCATAAGTTGAGATAAGCAGCGGATTTGATATCACCATAGAATGTTTTCGACCATGCAGTATCACTATTGCCGTATCTTACCGCGAGAGCCAATCCATGACCCAATTAGCCCCGATCCACCTCAATGATGGAACCGTGATCTATATCGAAGCGGAGGATGATGTATCAGCACATCCACAGCCTGAGTCTGAAGGGACCACCCGCACCTCGAAAGGCATGGGTGATGTGGCCTTGAAAAACTTCCAGGCCATGCAGGGGACGATTCGCACCTATACGGCCTATACCCTCAATGCTTTCAAAGAGGTGGCAACGGCCAATGTAGATAAGGTGACTTTGGAATTCGGGGTCAAAGTCGCGGGTGAGGGGGGAGTGCCTTACATCACGAAGGGCAGCGGGGAATGCAATCTCAAAATCACGGTGGAGTGTTCTTTTGGTGATCGGGAAGGGTGAAGATTTGCTATTGGTGATGAATCATAGGATGTGTCTTTGATTCATTTAGGGTGGAAGGGTTTGATAGATTGAAAAGATTTAGCTTATCTTGATTTTATCTTTGTTTTCTTGGGGTAAGGATGGCAAATCCTGAGCATGTTGTGGAGTTAAAGAACGGAGTCGATTCTTGGAATCGCTGGAGGGAAAGTCACCCAGGTGTAAAACCTGATTTATCACAAATAGACTTGTGTGAAAAAAACTTGAGTGGAGTTAAATTAAGCGAAGCTAATCTTAGTCAATCATTGCTTGGTGGAACAGTTCTTACTAAGGCTTGCTTGAAAGGAGCAAACTTGACTGGATCATATTTAGCTGGAGCCATACTAAAGAAAGCTGATTTAAGACTAGCTAATTTAAGTGGAATTGATTTTTGGTGTGTTGATCTTAGTGAAGCTAATTTATCTGGTGTTGATTTGAGAGGCACTATTTTCGACAATGTGGACCTGTGTGGAACGATTGCAAAATTCTCACTTGTTGATGGCAAGACTGGGATCACAGATTGTAGGATTGATGACAAAACTAATTTTTCTGCTGTGGGACTAGACAGTGCCAGAATTGAAGAACACATAAAATCAAAGCTGAAACGAAATATTCGAAAGATATTCTGGAACAAACAATATGCGAATTGGCGCAAATGGAAAAAACACTATCTGCATTGGCTCAAAAGAAACAACAAGCGAATAAATATTTTACAGAAGATTCCCGCATTAATACTAGAAACTCCTGGGCTTAGTTTAATTCTTGTTTTTGCGATTAATATTTTTGTTTCTGCTTATACACAAGTAATTAGAATTTTCTGGTGGATATCTGACTATGGTAGTTCTACAACAAAGATTATCTGTACTTTTGTAGGCTGTTCTCTATTTTTTTCAATTGCATATCTTATAGGAACTCCAGCACCTGATGGAGATTCTTGGCCTACACCTTTCGCTAACCCATTTTTAGTTGATTTTAGCGATGATATTTTGAACCAAAGTTTATGCAAGAAAAATTTGGGGTTTATTTGTTTGTTTGAGCTTTGGTTTAGGTCGCTATATTTTTCCGTTGTTACAATGACGACTCTGGGCTTTGGTGAAATCCATGCACACCCTTTGAGTATTACTGGTCAATTTCTAGTCATGTCTCAAGTATTAATCGGCTATGTTCTTCTTGGAGCTTTGATTACTCGTTTATCGATTCTCTTTCAGAATGTCGGATAGCGAGAAGATGGTCTACATCAAATCACCAGGATCAGTCTTACAATTTGCCTATCTGCAATTCCCCTCAACAACTCACCACTGGCAGCTCAGCCCAACACGTCGTATACCTCGGTGATCGCCACTTCGACTGCATTCGCCAGGTCTGCCTTAGCCCCGACGCAGCAATCTCCAGCGTTCCACGGCCAAACCGATCATTCACTTCATCCATGATCGACATCAGGCGCTTCCGTTTCTCCCAACCCTCATCCTTCTCCCAGAGGTGCCCTTGGATAGTCGTCTCAGGACACAAACCCACCATCAGCACCCCCGCTTTTTGAAATTCTCGACCCGGTTCATAGATTCGCTTCATCGCATTACGAGCAGATTCCACAATTGTTGGAGTATAGTTGGTCGCTATGGGGAATTGCACAGTAGCAGATTGGCGAAAATATCCTGGCTTAAAAGGGCTTGTCCGCACGAAGACAACCATTGCCTCTGATACTTGTTCTTGATGGCGTAGCTTCTCCGCTGCCCTAGATGCATAGGCCGCAATCGCTTCCTGCAAATCCGCTAACTCCGTCACTGGCTGACCGAAAGAGCGAGAGACGCAAGTTTCCTTCTTTGGTTTAGCAACCAGCTCCAGGGGCAAACATGAAATACCTCGCAACTCATGGATCATCCTCACCCCCACCACGCCCATTTTTTTGCGGATTAGCCCCTCGTTAGCATCCCGCAGCTCCTTCGCTGTCTCAATCCCTTGGCTTAACAACCACTTATTGTATTGGCGACCAATCCCCCAGATATCTGCGACTGGAAAGGTAGCCAAAATCCCCTCAGCATTACGGGCAGTGGAAATATCAAACACCCCACCATACTGCTTTTGCTTTTTTGCTACATGATTGGCAATCTTTGAGAGAGTCTTGGAAGTTGCAATGCCAATGGACACAGGAATCCCCGTCCATTGCAACACCGTTTTACGCACCTTATGAGAGTATGTCGTAGCCTCAGCAAATTCCGGCATTCGCATAAAGCATTCATCAATGGAATAGATCTCTTGCTCTGGTGTAAAGGTCTCCAGAATCGTCATCACTCGTGAGGACAAATCACCATACAACGCATAGTTGGAGCTGAAAACTCTAACATCGTGTTTCTTGATCAGCTCTTGGACTTTGAACAAGGGCACACCCATAACCAGACCTAAGGCTTTAGCTTTTGCATTGGCTGTCACAACAACCCCATCATTGTTAGAAGCGATGACCACGGGCTTATGCTGCAAGCGAGGGTTCAGAGCTGACTCACAACTTGCGTAGAAAGAGTTACAGTCACAAAGCCCGATCAGATATCGTTTCAAGCTTCTAACCCGTGAACCACAAATGTAACGACCCCCCAGACAGAGAAATCCATTCCCCTTTGCACAGTGATGGGAGGATAGTCTGGGTTCTCAGCAGTCAGCAAAATTTTTCCTTGGGTTTTACGGAGCCGCTTCACTGTAAACTCACCTTCTAGAACCGCTATCACTACAGCTCCATCCACTGGATCAATGGAGCGATCCACAACCAACAAATCCCCAGAGAATATCCCACAGCCTTCCATCGAATCCCCCTCGACTCGCATCAGAAAGGTCGCGGCGGGTCGAGGAATCAAGGCATCTTGTAAATTCAGATTTTTCTGCAAATGGTCGTCGGCTGGGCTGGGGAAACCAGCAGAAACTGGAGCGCTAAATATAGGCAGGCAGACAGGATCGGCCCACTCAACAGCATGAACTGATCGAATAAGCATTATTATGGTTCATATGTACTGTTTATACTTAGCACAAATGAACTATTTTCTCTACAGTACTGATTATTTTCTAGGCAAGACTTAAAGCCGATAGATCTTTGATGAGCAGAGGATTAGTATGACTAGCACACCTAAAGAAAGTATGGCTCAGAACCAATTTTCGGGCCTTTCTCCCATACTCAATGTCAGTAGTATTCCTACGAGTATTGATTACTATGTCAATGTTCTTGGCTTTCAAAAAGATTGGGACTGGGGCGATCCACCGACTTTTGCATCTGTTTCCAGAGATGACGTTTGCATCTTTTTATGTCAGGGGGCACAAGGGCAGCCTGGAACATGGATATCAATATTCGTGGCTGATGTTGATGCGTTATTCATTGATTACAAAGCGAAAGGAGCCAAGATTCGGCAAGCACCTACTAATTTCTCTTGGGGAATGCGAGAAATGAATATTGAAGATCCTGATGGGCATCGATTACGGGTGGGATCTGCAACGAATGAACCCAGTGATGGAGTGCCCTTATGTGAGGATTGATATGGGGTTAAACCGACCCTAAATCCAAGAATCTCGCTAATATCTTCTCTACAGTTCCCTCTACATCTCCCTCACCCGACACCACGAGATCTGCCAATGCAGCACCAGGTGCGACCAGCTCTTTATGAGTAGGCATGTTCTCTTAGTTTTTGCTGTCTTTAGTATATTCTTCATGAAAAATAAAAAAATAGGAATAATAGGGCTATTCTTTATTTTCTTATCTATCTTTATCTATTATAAGTGGGAAGAAAAGATTTATACTATTAAACCTTTAACTAAAAATATACTCTTAAAATCTAATGATAGTATATATTTTGATATTGAAACGAATTATGATATTTCTGAAAATCGATATAATGTCATCTTTAAAATTAATAATTCAGAGTTACTAGAAATAGATTGTAATATTATTGAGCTTATTAAGCCAAGACTATCTTCAATAAAAGGAAAGAATAAAAGCACTAAAAATAAGTTAATATCAGAAAAGTTTTCTTGTAAAAAATACAATGACATTTTAATACTTAGTTCTAATACTATATCTTTCTCAAAGAATAATATTTATCGATTATCAGTAAAAAATGAAGCAGGTCTGAGCGAATATCTTTCGTTTCAACTAAATATCCAAAGTAGCAACAGCATCAATACTCATTACTTATGGATGGATGTGACCTTCCTTGTAATTTTAGGATATACCACCTTTGTGATTGGAGTAATATTTTGTCTAATATGCATAGTTCTTTTTATTAAACAAAGACGGACATCAAAGAGCTGATTTATTGAAGTTGTCCACCTGTAAATTTTTCTAGGTTTTCTTTCTCTGCAACGATTTGAGGGAACCAAAGCTGTTCCCATTGACCATTTAGCTCCACCGTTTTCACTCAGCGGATAACAACGTGACTATAGCGATCAACATATTTTGGGTTTCATTCCATGGGTCAAATTGCCTTAAACCCTTTCACTGCAAATTATTCCACCGACACGCACTAAAATGACTCCAGCCTTTTAGTTTGTCGTTTGTTAGAAAGTAGTCAAAATTGAGGGATCACCGCCAGCCTGATAGGCTGATGGCTCATTCTAATCTATGACTCGGGAGATAGAGGCTGCCGCTACTGCTGCTTAAGGACTTCAGGGATTTTTGGCCGTATAAAAGTTTTCCCCTGGCATCCTAGAATTTGAACAATGCCTTTCTCTGCAACCTTTAGCCCAGTGAAAGTCGTTTGTTTTCAATCATCTTCATAGGATTCTCAACTTTATCAACTATCCTTCGTAACGCAGGGCACTCACCTATGATTCTGGGTGAGACAATCTACGCCAGAGGTTTCTCAATGTTTGACTGTCCCATTTGCTCCCATGAACTCCTCCCTCACATTAGTCATGGGCAAATCTGCTGGTTTTGCCACTATTGTTGGCAAGACTTTCCCAACCTAGAAGAAGTATCAGTGGAACAACCCCGAAAAGCGGTGATACTGCAAGACCCCATTAATGCACATCGACTGCAGAAACGGCCTGAGTTGCTAGGTCCACTGGCTGTATAAGTCATCTATCCGGTGTGGATACCTTAATCAGTGATGTAGATATTTGGGTAGGTCAACTCATCAGGTCTCAAGTTAGGGTGAAACCTAGATAAGTACTTGTTTCTAAGGGACAGGAGAACGCCATGAAAACTAATCAACCGATAGATATGATCGATGATCAGGATGTTCGGATTGGTGGTGCAGGACCTGATCCCATTCCGTCTGAGCCCATTCAAGCCCTGTGGTAATTACAGGTTGGAAGAATAGGGATCATAGACCCACTCCATATTCAATATTTTCATTGTTAAATAGGGATAGGCTTATGGTCTACCCCTGTTTGAGTTAGTTGTATGAAAACGCTATTAATTGGATTAATTCAGTTTTATCGGCGATTCATTTCGCCTTTATTTCTCCCGTCTTGCCGTTTTCAGCCGACTTGTTCAGCTTACGCCATTGAAGCAATATCAACTTGGGGAGTCCTCAAGGGAAGCTGGTTGGCGTTGAAACGAATTAGTCGTTGCCACCCCTTTCACCCTGGCGGATATGATCCAGTGCCGACAGCAGCGGTCAAACCATCTGCTCAGATTGATTCTGAAAGTGCTGATCCAAACAAAGAACGGCATGGTTCAAGTTCTAGGATGTCAGGGTAACACTTTTATATAACCAAAAACCCTAAAGCTCTTGTACAGAAGCAGATGCAGCCTTTTTCCCATTAAGTGAAAGCGTTACCCTGATTTGAACCGACCCGAAGGCTTTCCTCTGAATTCCTTGGGAACGAACTCGATGCTGATCAGGTAACCCGTTAAAGCAGGCTTCAGTAGCTCAACAGGTTCAGAGTCTTTATCGAGGATATACCAAGTGCTTGTTTTGGAACGATCACAGAATAAAGCCAAAGCCGATGGACTATCACCAAATCCCAGTGCCCTTTCATGGCTAGGATCGTGGGATTGGAATTGATATTGCTGTGATAAGGGTTGCAATACAGCTTTGGGCTGTGTTGATGGGGTTAATTTGTTTGTGGCTGCGTTCATTTCTCGGATTCCATTGGGGTTTTAATGGTTTTGTGCAGTTGTTCAGCGATAGCCCAGCAGTCATCACAAATTTCAGGGTAGTCATCATCAGCTCCTTTACACCAGGGCTGAAGATAGCCACAGGCTTGGCACTCGTAGTACTGCCCAGGTTCACATCCAGAGCAAAAGGACGGGCTGTGATTACTCAGGCATCCCAGTGGCTTTAGTTGCAAGACACCTCGGCCTCTTTGAATGAAGTTCCACATTTGTTTATTCATGACAAATCCTCCAACTTCATCTGTCCAAACCATTCCTGCTTTGTGTACGCATTGGCTTTTCGGAATGGCGCATCAAATTTCAAGTGGCAGGGCGCACAGAGCGCTTTGAGATTATCTGGGTGATTATTCTGCGGATCCTGATCCAGGTGGGCCACTGTGAGAGTGAATCGCTGAGGCTTCTATTCCTCCCCCTCTGAAGTGTTTGGGAACCATTCAGGGTGCGTAATCATCAGCCAGAAAGCGAAATGCGGCCACTCGACCCCCGGCTTTCGACAGGGTTTACCGCACTGAGTGCAACGCCAGTTAGCAGCATCCTTAACCCGTGTTGCAATCTCGTCCCAGTTATCGGGGTATCTTGCCCGGATCATCGGCATCACAAAACCTCCAATGTTTGCTGCTGGGGGGCTGGGCACTTCCATTCAAGGAAAGCCTTGATCACATCACAGTGACAGGGTTTGGGATGACACCAGCACAGCAACGTTACTTCAGACTTCTGGCCCAGCGCCTCCAGCGCTGCCATCATTGCACCTCGACCGAATGGTTTATAACTACCGCTGGGCATAACCTTGTGCTGCTCAGCAATTCTGCGAATCAAGTCTTGGCTAGGTTCATTTCCCAGAATGGCAACCTCATACAAGAAGACCCGGAAAGCCGCAATGCAGCGATCTCGCTCTGATTCAGCGAACATATGGAAAGGATTGCCTAAAGGAGTCCCCCGATCACATCGAACACCGGGTTGAAGCTGCCGGGACTTTCTCAGATTGGCAATGTGGATAGTGGGCATGATGAATACTCCAAATCTCTAGCTGTTGGGGATTAGCAAGCAATGACGGTCATGTTCTCGGCCATCTCATGAGCAAGAGCGACCCTCAGCCGTTGCTCATCCGTGAGTCCTGCATTGAATGCTTCTAAGACAGCCTCAGCCGCTTCCGTCCTCCGGGAGTAAGGGCCGAAGGACTGATATCTGAGCGTGGTGCCGACGTAATTGGATTGGCCCTGGATAAAGTTGATGTAGACATACCCGATCAACCGACTGCCGAAAAAGACATTGAGCTTGCGGTCGTTCTCACCAGTCGGTCTGGTATGGAGTTCGTAGGAAGGCAGATCAATACTGTCGATAACTCGTTGGGGAAGAGTTGTATGATTCATGTTGAATAACCTCGTTGAATGGTTCGTTCAATGAAAGGCATCGTTTGACTTGTCCCGAACTTGGCGATGCCTTTTACTGTTCTGAAACGAATGGCCCCTCGTCATAACCGCCATGGACCAGTGCCTCCAGCATCAACGCCGCCTCCATATGCTTGAGGGCATCGACATGTCGCCGTTCCGACCTCAGCGTCGTCGCCTCGGCCATTAGATAGGCAACACAATCACGGAAGCATTGGGCCTTCTGTCGGTCGAAGGGAATCCGCTCAATCTCTGGTTCTAGCTGGGGCCAGACCGCTGGATTAAACAGTTTCTGGGCACCACTGAGTAATAATTCCTGGGATTGCATTAAATTCTTAGCCGTCGCTACCGTCATAACAGCCACCGGAGAATAGGCCAGGTTAACCGTAGGCGGGTTGAGCAGAAATTCTGCCAAATTAAGGTGATGGGCTTGCATGGGATTTCTCCAAGGGAATAGGAATAAGGAAAGGCCAGCCCCGATGGTTGGGGGGATATCGCCACAGGGCTGACCCAGGTACAGACAGGGGGAGAGGGTTAGGCCGCTTTGCTAACCTGCTCAAGCAAATGGTTGTGTGCCCAGTCCCACCAAGAGCGACGTTCCCAGTTAATGGCTTTGATGTCTTGGCCTTTTGCTTCGTTGTAGAGGGGCACAATCACAGCGTCGAGATCTTCAACCGCCCCAGGAGAAACCCCCGAGAGTTCATACACGGTATCAGCCAGAGATTCGAGTTCAGTTCGCTTAATGGCAAGCTGCTTAAAAAAGGTCTCCCAGCTATTGATGCGAGTGACCGTGAGTTGATCCATCAGCTCATTTAGCGCAACCACCATCAAAATGTCCTGGCCTGCTACCTGCTTAAGCACTTTGAATACAGCCTCTTTTAGGGGAGAGCATTTGGCCTTATTGGTTTTGCGCTGTTCTAGTCCCGTCGCTTCCAGGGTTAGCAATCCGAAGAGTTCGAGGACATGATCCCGGTTCCGCAGATTACGATTGCCATGGTGTAATTCCCAGGCAAACTTAGCCAGCTTGTCTTGTCCTGTGGGGTCATCAGGTTTGTACTGTTTGACGATGTATTTTTTTGATGTTGACCTTCTCAGGCTTAGCAGGATCGATATGCTCTTTGATCGCTTTGGTTAGAGCGTTGCGAGTGGCGTTGTTGTCTAGAGTGGCAGTCATGATTTTCTCCAAAAAGCGAATGAGGTTTGAGTGGTTATAAGAAACGTAGGCAGAATGATCCTCAGCAGCAAATGAAGTCCTGACCATCGGCTTCAATATCTGAGTGCACGGAATTTAGCAGCTCCAGGGGTAAGCTGGCTTGGGATTATCTGGTAGAGCAGCTAGGGCTGCATATCTCAACGAAGAAAAGATATCTCTGGGAGTGGAATGTTGGAAGGTGTGGACATAGGGGTTAAGTGACAACCAAAGATCCAAAGCCTCGTCGTCGGTCAAATCTTTGCTACCCAGCACCAGGCGGTTAAGGATTGCCGTCTGCTGGTCATGGAGTTCAATCGTTGTGGTGAACTGAACTTGTGGAATGAGTTTGTATCTTGTTGTGGGTTTCATTGTTTATCCTCTGAAGCGAAGGGGATGAAGAAATAGAGAAAGAGTGAAAAATAGATGGATTGCCAGATTAGGCAATAGAGAATTGTGTAAGCATTCATAACTGCCCCCTAAGTCGGTCCATTGCTCTCGCCATAAGCCCCGGCAGGCAAGGCCCAGGCTTGGAGATGGGTCCAGATAGGATAATCCCCCCACTCACTGGAAAGAGCTATTTCCACGAGTTGACTATTATTGGCTTCGGCGTAGGGTGTTCCTAGGTTGGCCATCTCACGGACTGACCGTTGACGCTGAATTGTGGTATCGAATTGCTGTTCATAGTTAGCGATCCGCTCAAAATGAGCTGGCGCAATCTTACGGATAGTGGCCCACTGGTTAGCACTGCCAAAGATACAGGACATGCAGGACAAACGACCCCAGCCGAGATGATAGGCAGGATGGGGGATGATGCCATGTCGTTGAATGATGGCCCAGACCTCCGACTCCTTCCAGCCATGAATCGGGCGAAATCGATCCACATGGCGCTTGGATTTGCCGTTACGGTTGTCAGTCCGATCTGGCTCAAACTCTGCATACTTGGCCCGTGAAGGAGACTCCTCGGCCCGTTCCCCAGTAATCACTAATGTTTTGGAGTCGTTAAATCGGGGTTGATTCCGAATTGCGATCGCAGAAACATCCACCTTGAGATACGCCGAACACCACCGGATGCTTAAATCAGCGGAGATTTGGGGAAATTTCTGGCGCGTAGATTGCTTACCACCATTGCCACCAGCAGAGCGCAGTCCATCAGGCGCTTCAAACCAAGTTTTTGCTTTGGCTTGATTGGAGCGGTTCATCTCACGCTCAAAGCCACCGTCCAGCCAAGAAAAATAGATGGGGATGGAAAGCAATTGGGCCACAGCCTTGCAGTAGGTTGATGTGATCGGCCAATCCATCAGGGTGGAAGCGGTCTGGCCTTGCACGGGCAACCCGTCTACAAGGTGATGCCAAAGCTCAATTTTGGGGCAGTTGTTCTCGATGGCCCAGAGGATGCAGGCCAAAGAATCTTTGCCACCAGAGAACATGATGATCGTCCGATCATAGTCTTGAGGGTTCATTGTTGAAATCTCGCTGAGGTTGGAATGTAGCGGCGGGTGGTTAGGCACCACCCAGGCCAGGGAGATTAATGCTCAGACGGCAGCAGCACAACGCCGTATTCCACATACAGCTTGATTTCTGGCAGGACGAAATCAGTGAAGGGAATATCTTGGGTAATGACAGGGCTGCAAGTACTAGCGCTGTCTTCGTAGCAGGCTAAGACAGCGCTATGGTCGTCGTTTACGGTCAGCAACCAAAGCTGGAATTCTTGGAGGTTGGGATTGCACTTGATGAGTCGCACCCGTTGATAACTTGCGATCACGTCGAGGAGCCAGAAACATTCCCCTTTCTCTGCGAGTGTTTTGACGCCTTCTGTGTAACGGATACCCAGCCAATGCTGATAGTGAGATTCACTGCAATGACAATGCGCGAGTTCGATCTGAAGGTCTTCAGCGGTGATCATGATATTTAGTCCCCTATGTAGCGAGTGGGTGTAAGTGAAGTGGGAGGGGCAAAGGTGCCCCTAGAAATTCTTAGAATTCGTCGTCGTAATCGTTCTCAGCTCGAACCGTCTGATCGGCCTGAACGGTGTACCAGTCACTGAGAGCACCCTTAAGCTCATGGTGATAAAGAACCCAGTTTTCGATCCGGGTTTGAGTCGTGCGCTCCTCAGGGGTCGGCTTGCGGGTCACCATCAACACCCAATGCTCATCGAAATCAATATCGATATCCGAATCGAAGGGGCCGCAGTCCTTGAGTAGGACGCAAGCCAGAGTATAGGGAGGGCAAAGAGGATCTTCAGTGTGTTCGTTAATGAAGGCTATTCCATCGGCTTCAGTCTGAACCAGCCACATATCTGGCTGGGTTTGTTGCTGAGTGGTTAAAGGCTTAAGAACTGTAGAATACATAAGATTAAACCTATCTAGGGTTTTTTCAGCGAGGGCATCGTTTCTTTGGTCGGAGGTGGTGCCCTTTGCTTATGTACCTATTATACACATCTAGACTATGATAATCAACACTTTAACGTAGAATTATTGGTGCTAAAATGTGAGTGCTAGGATCTTAATGATGAAAACTATGCACCAAGCAGTGATTAAGTGGAAGCTTCATGAGCTTTTATCTATTCAAAGAAAAACAAGTCGTGATCTAGCGCAATTCATGGGGATTCATGAAAATTCTGTCTATCGACTCAGAAAGTCAGAGGTTATGCCCCGTTTGACTCATGAAACCTTAGATAAAATATGCGAATTTTTAGATTGCAGCCCTGGAGATCTCTTGATTCGTGAGAAAGAGGACAAACCATGACCACTAACACACGCACTCTGTATGACCGTGATGTCGTGGAGTGGGCTGATCGACAGGCTCAATTGTTACGAGATGGTCGGTTTGACTTACTCGACCTAGAAAACTTGATTGAGGAAGTTGAGGATGTGGGTAACCGCCATCGAGACAAGGTAAAAAGCCAGCTCAAACGAATGCTTTGGCACTTACTGAAGATAAAATATCAGCCCTCTAAGCACACTGATAGCTGGGATATCACCATCGTTGATGCTGCGAACCAGATAAAAGATGAATTTGAAGATCGCCCCTCCCTGCGCCGCCACCTTGAAGAGTCCTTTGATCTCTGCTATAAGCGGGCACGTCGAGATGCTGCCAATGAAACAAGGCTAGATATTTCCACTTTTCCTATGCAATGCCCTGAGAGTATCAGAGTTAAAGCATGGGAGTTAATCAACAGTGATGACTAGATGGTATGGATGGCCTAGAGTCATTTCTTCAGTGAAACTCAAATCAACCACTTTAGACTGATCGATGCAGATCCGTTATGGTTCATATCCCAAACCTGACTCAACAACAGTTAGAACTCCTAAGAATAGCCAAAAAACATTCTGTAGAGGAACTGCAGCTTTCCTATGAGTTTCCAGTGGTTGATAGCAGTGAGCTTAGGAACGGTCATCCTCCATTTATTCAAGAGCTGATTGATCTCCATCTAATTCAGGTTAGAGAGGTAGAAACGTCTATGCTGGCTTCAGCATTTCAGCAATCAAGCTGGGCAGAATTTTGTGAGGATCTGGATTACCCCACCCAGGCGGATTGGGACCGATGGCGGAAGAGATTTATCGCTCAACTTGGAGAGGGAATTGAACAACTGATGACGCCAGGGAAAGAATTAGGACAATTTACTAAGGTTTGGATCCGGGAGATTCGCCTGCAAGCGGTGCAACCTAGCAATCTATGAGGTGAACTTGTATCTAATTTCAGCATTCATATTGTATTATCTGGCTGCTTTTTTGTTTAGGCTAGACATATCAAAGGGTGTCAATTTAGATACCTGTGGTGCAAAATATAAAGAGTAGCCTATCACCGAAAAATTGACTCAACTTCACAGTAAATTCCTGCATTCCAATATATTAGCCATTTCTTGACTGGGCACAGTAATAGTGAAATCTTTACTAGAACACTCATAGGTCTGCTTAGAATGGCAAGACTGCCAGGCTTCTACCATAGCTTGCAATGCAGCCTCTTGAGAGAGTTTTTGTAATATATTACTGTGGTGGAATTTTAAGCTAATTCCTAGTTGTCTCCCCAAAATATTGGGTTTATCTTGTTTATAATCTTCAAAGGAAATGGTTTTTTCGTACAGCATGCTTCGATCCCCTATAAAACATAATTCACTTCTAAATAACTACTTTAATTTTATTTTAATAAAGTGCAGAATTACGAGATTTCAATTTTTGTGATTTCCGTTGACATCTCAAATAAAAGTGATAAGAGATTGTCTTTGTTATTTTATATATCTTGATATATACCAACCCACATTCAATTCAATGTTCAGAAATAAGCAATCAACCCTAAACCGTTAATTTGGGATGCACTTATTGCTACAGTCAAACAACTTAAGCAGGCCACCTGTGAAGAGAAAGCAAAAGCCTGTGAGTATTACAAAGTTACTCTTAATGGAATTGAGCGCATTAATGTCATGGCCTTTCTAAATGCAGTATTGGCAGCAAAAGGGATGGACCTGGATGCGAAAGGTGAGAGTAACGAGCAACTAAGAGGCCACAATCCTAGCTATCGCATTAGCGTACAAACTGACGGCAAACTATTGTTGGGAAGTGCCTACACCAAGAAAATGAACCTGCAACCAGGAGATGAGTTCGAAATCTCCTTAGGGCGAAAGCATATTCATTTGAGCAAAGTTGCTTGAGTTATTAAACCTAAGACATAAAAACTCCCCTGGAAGATTCAACTTCAGGGGAGTTGTCAGATTCTCATGAAAGCCCCAGTTTAATAGTTGTCTAAGCAACGAAGGATAAGATGTTTGGAATTTTTAGACTGCTGCTATCCTTTGAGATTTCCGTTGAGATGAATAAGCTTTCATCCTCATCCTGATAAGCCTCTATGAGCTGCTGCTCATTTTCACTCAGGTCAGGATCGCTGTTGAGGGCTATCTCTTGTAAGGTTTCTTCTACCAGTAGCATCTGCTGTTCAGCCTCTGCCAGAACAGCTTGAGGTCCAGACTGTAGCAAGGATTCAAAATCGGCCAAGGCATCATACTTGGCTTGAAACTCTTCTAGGGCAGCTTGGAGGTTAGTTTTCTCATCGGTTAGCGCATTGATTATTATCGACTGTTCTACCTCCTTTGCTTTTAGGGTGCGCTGGTCTTCCTCTAGGCGTTGCTGTTGATCTGTGAGGGTTTGAATGGTTTGTTCGAGTTTGGTGTTGTCTTGCTGAAGCTGATGGGTTAAGGATTGATAGTTTTTGATAGCTTTAATGGCGGGTAGCAGTTTTTGCTTAAGGTCCATGTGGGCCACGTCGAGCTGATGAAATTCGTCAGAGAGTTTTATATAGGAACTGGCAAGGCTGTTATAGCGTTCGGAGGTAGATTTCATGGGAGTTTATAAAAGAGTGATTCATTCCTTTTATTATGGTGATTTTTATCAATTTTTTTGTTTTGGGGAATACGTTTGATAGCAATTAAAACCATGAATTCTCCCACAGCAATCTCAACAAACGGCAGACCTGAGAGAACTTGCTGGAGATTTCGCCTTGTAAACTACACTCACCTAGGATTTATTTTTTAAGGAGACAAAATTAGGGTTTGTTAGGTTAGACTCTGACTCACATTTCCCCACTCAGGTCTTCACAATGTCTGACTGCATTCTTTGCTCAGGCGATCTTTTGTTGCACATTCATAAAAACCAGTTGTATTGGTATTGTGATCGTTGCCGCGAACGGTTCCCTCTTGAGTTAACCACTCGCTATCATCAATCCACCCAAAAACATCTAAAATCTAGGCGTTATCAAACCTCTCCTATGAAGTTACACCATTTCAGATCTAATGCCCTCCGGTCAAGGCTAACCAACGTTGAAAAGTGATCAGCTTGAGATGTGAAGCCAGCCAGGAAAAACGAGTGCTTGAGATGCTCAATTGGATGGCAATGGCAATACTGGAATTGAGATCGCAACTCCACCGACCATGATCACATTCTTCTACTCTGCTCCGTGTCTTTACTTGGGGATGCTACATTATTGGATTCTTCTGAGCTTGGTCCGAGTTTTGGGCTTAGTATCGGGTTTAACCTTAGCCACTATCTCAGCATCAGGGAATTTCTTGAGTACAGGTTTTTTGGAGTCACCCTTGCAAATCCAACCGAGCAATAAATCAGGCTCGTAACAGGGGTGGCTCTTCCCAGGATCAACCATTACAGGTTTCGGTTGGTGATAGTAGCGGATGATGATTTCGTCAGATTCCATTGATCAGAATTGTCCGCCATCCTTACTCAATAAATAGTCAACGGCACGCTTGAGCTGCGATGTCTGCTCTGCCAATTGACCATGTAAGGTCTGCATTGCTAGCTGACCTTCAATCAATAATTCGATTTTCTTATCTGTAACTTTTTGCTGCTCAAGGACTTGACCAATTGTGGCAGTATTAGCCTGAGTTGCATCTAGCAAACTCTGAGTAGAGGCTGCAAGGGCGTCAAGCCGATCATCGGTCCATCTTTGAGAATCGCTATTCGTCATATAGACACGCACTATGGGAGTGGATTATGGACAAAGATATGTGACAAAACTATTTATGGTAGAGGAAATCCAGGAGTTACTGAGTAATCAGTTAGAAAAGGGAAATTGACATTCATCATGCATGACAGATTCTATGGGAATATCCTCACTTGGCGATTCTATAGTGAATGCAACCCCAATGCAGGGCAGAAAACCTGGAAAAATCTACAGGTGTCTTCCTTCTGGACTGACTTAGTCAAGTGGACAATTCCAGCAGAAACCAAAATGTAGCTCCGCCATCAGCAGAGGTTTCAACGCCAATGGTACCCCCGTGAGCTTCAATAATTTTTCGACAAATATAGAGACCAAGACCATACTCAGTGATGAGAGAATCAGATTGGCCAAGAGTTAAACTCCAAAGAGAGAATTGATTTTTTAAGAGTCGATACCCACACCATCATCTTGCACTGTACAACGGATCATGGGAGGGTTACTAACCTCAACATGAGCCTTTAATGTAATATCAACGCTGTCTGTATTATATTTCATTGAATTTTACTTAAATGCAATCGCACTGATTGGCCGTCAATTGACCATTGAAGGTTGTTGTCTCTGGCAACTCCTCTCCGATGGCGACACCTTAGAGCCTATTTATTAATTATGAAAACAATTGCGTTAATTGAAACTAATTCTGGAAACGGTCATCACCTTACTTATTTGAGGTTATTCAGTAAAACTTTACTTGAGCAGCAGTATCAGGTGATGGCTTTTTATCCTAGACCTGTAGATCTTACCGATTGGATTGAAGAGCACTGCCCAGCCTATCGTGATCGTCTATGGACCTTCGAGATGCATAAGCATAAGCGGCGGCGAGTTCCAGTGTTAGGCACTGTTCCCGGACCCATTGCGGTGATTGAAAGGTGGCAGCACTTAGCAAAGTCTATCCGTAATGCTTCAGAAGAGATCGGTCACTCTCCTGACTACGTTTTTTTTAACTGGCTTGACAACTACCTCAGCTACTACTTAGTACACCACATTATTGATGCGGTATTTCCTTACAATTGGGCTGGACTTTATTTTCGTCCAGGCATTTTGAGATTTGGGCAACGCTCCCTAAAGGGACTTAGCAAACCCTTAGCCCACTATGCGATCGCCCGATCTCCCCGGTGTTACGCTCTGGCAATGCTCAATGAAGAGCTGGTGGATGATATACAGGAGGATTTAGGAAAAACTGTGGTTGCTTTCCCCGACATTACGGATGAAACGCAACCTCAGACTGACTATGAGCTGATCAAGGAAATTCGCCAAAAGGCAGGAGATCGTAAGATTGTCGGACTCATTGGTGCATTAAGCAAGCGCAAGGGGATCCTAACTCTACTGGAAGTGGCGCGACAGTCGGTTCAGGAAAACTGGTTTTTTGTGTTTGCGGGCGCACTTGATGAAACGATGTTTCATCAAGACTTTGATCAGCGGTTTGGAGATGAATTTCAGCAGATCAAAAAAATGCGAGATGAACCGCCCTCTAACTGCTATTTTCACTTTGAATTTGTTCCAGATGGTTATGCTTTTAATAGCATGATTGATACCTGCGATGTTTTATTCGCAGCCTATGAAAATTTCCCCTACAGCAGTAACTTATTAACAAAAGCAGCCCTCTTCAAAAAGCCGATCATTGTCAGTGAAGGTTATTGTATGGCGGCTCGGATTGAAAAATTTAGGTTAGGTGTAACCATGCCCGAAGGAGATGTGGCGAGGTGTATTGACGCGTTGCGCTATCTTTGCGATTGCTCTGATCAGGCTTTGAGTGAGCTAAATCCTGACTTTGAAGGCTATTATCGGTTGCATTCAATTGAACAAATTCGCACGGTTTTTTCAGAAATTTTGAATGAAGCAAATGTGTTGCCAGCTGTTGTTTAAAGTTTTCTGAATGTTTTTTTTGATGAGTGATAGGAGGTTTGTGTGAAGGTATTAGTTACGGGTTCTAGTGGACTTATTGGTTCAGAGGCAGTTGAGTATTATGACCACGAAGGCTGTCAAGTGTTCGGAGTTGACAACAATATGCGCGCCGAATTTTTTGGTGCGCAAGGCGATACGCTTTGGAATCTAAGTCGTCTTAAAGAGGGTACTCAGAACTTTTCTCATCACAGTATCGATATTCGTGATCGCCAAAGTATTTTTGAATTATTTGAAGCAGAAAAATTCGATTTAATCATTCACTGTGCAGCTCAGCCATCTCATGATAAAGCCTGTCAAATTCCTTTGCTTGACTTTGAGGTGAATGCATTAGGGACTGTTAACCTTTTAGAGGCTACCCGTCAGTTCTCCCCAGAGGCTGTGTTCATTCATATGAGTACAAATAAAGTTTATGGGGATGCCCCCAATGAGGTGCCACGCATTGAACTGGAGAAGCGGTATGACTATGCAAATCCAGAAGATCATAATGGTATTCCAGAAACTTGTCGGGTCGATCGCTGTTTACATTCTCTGTTTGGTGCATCTAAGGCTGCGGCGGATATTGTTGCCCAAGAATATGGTCGGTACTTCGGCATGAAAGTGGGGATTTTCAGGGGTGGCTGCCTGACTGGCCCGTCTCATTCAGGGGTAGAGTTACATGGTTTCTTATCCTATCTGGTGAAGGTTGCTGTCAGCGGACGAACCTATAAGGTGTTTGGTTATCAGGGCAAGCAGGTTCGAGATAATATTCACAGCTACGATGTAATTCAAGCCTTCGAGGCATATCGCAAAAATCCTAGGCCCGGTGAAGTCTATAACTTGGGAGGTGGACGTGACAATAGTGTTTCTGTCCTGGAAGCATTTGATCGGGTTGAAGCTATCACTGGCCAAAAAGTTCAGTGGGAATATGTTGAGACCAATAGGATAGGTGATCACCTTTGCTATATTTCGGACTTGAGCAAGCTAAAGTCTCATTTCCCTGATTGGGGAATCACCCGTAGTCTGGACAACATTTTTCAGGAAATAGTAGAAGCCGAGCAGTCTAGACAAAATTGATTGTGCATCAACAAAGTGTGGGATAGGTGGCTAAATTTTGCCATTCCCAAGGATGCTCCGTCAATCCAGCACGTTGGGCAGCCGTATTTTTGAATCGAGAGTGGCGCCAGATCCAGTTGAAATAAGCCAGCACCAGTCTTAACGTCACTGCACTCTGTTGCCAGACTTTGCCAAATTTATTCTGTCGTCGATGCCAGCGCCCGGTCTGTTGACGTAGTATGCCATTGGTCCGCTCTAACCTTTGGGTCAAGGCTTTACTCACTTGATGAATCACCTCATCGGGGAATTGTCGTGAATACCCTTCCCAGCCATCAGTTTGCCAATGGTGACAGGCGGTTTTGCCTTCAGTATTCTCAATTAATTCTTGAGCGAGTTCGTCGGTATGTTTGCCAATGCGACCACTGAGCACCAAGCCACTATCTTTGGCAAGACTCAACGCTATCCAGCAATCGCCTACACTCAATTCTTCCGGTTCACAGTGCTTTTGCTTTTTTTGACAAAAGACCACAACTCATCTGCATTGATGACGTCAGTCGAAACAGCCTGAACGTCTTGATTGTGAATCATTTGGGCTTTATGGCTTGCTGAACGAACCACGCTCACACAGGTGTTATACGCCACACCTGTGATGCGAGATAGGCCCCTCAGACTAATGCCTTCAACATGAGATTGAAGGATGGTCTGGATGGTTTGAGGAGAAATCTGACGGCGATAATAGAGGGTATCAAAGGTCTCACTGAAGGTTTGCTGGCAGTGGGGGCAACGGTAACGTTGGCTGCCTTTACTGGTTTTACCGTGTTTGTGGGTCTTTGGATGACCACATAGAGGACATTGCATCAAGGCATAGGATAACTCAACTCTCTAATGGTTTAGCAAACCCACACTTTGTTGATGCACGACCCAAATTTCTGCAGTCTTCGATTGTTACAGTGTTAGCCATTCTATTACCTGATCCAGATAGGTAGGTGAAGAATACTAAAAATTCTCAAATAGCCTCTTTGATACTGGCTAATTATGGAATTGATAAACTCTACCATCCTGAACTTACTCACCGGAGAGGCACTCAAGTAAAGAAAAAATAACTAAAGACATCTACTAACTTGTTTTTTCCTTCAAAAAAGGTATAATCGATTACAATATTTAGACAAAAGCTGATTCCCTTGGGGTAAAAAGGGAGTTTCAGCAGCTTTTGCTGCTGAAATTTATATAGCTGAATTCACATCCTTGCTTTTTAAAATGCTTAAGTTCATTTGCCCTCAATTTGTTAGACCTATCTTTATTTTAGCAGCGCCTCGATCCGGCTCAACTAATCTATTTGAGACGATAAGACGCATGCAAGAACCTATTTCGCTGGATCGTGAAAATACACCACTATGGCTAAGAGTATTTCCGCCAAAAAAATTGGTATCTCAGTCGGAATATATATCCGCCAAGGAATGTACTTCTGGAAATTTAATGAAGCTAAGAACATTCTTTGCTTTGAAGTTAGTGTATGACCGCCACACTTTTAGACCTAATATCCTCATTAATCACTTTATTCTTAGAAGACAAATCTATTCTTATCTAGAAAAGACAATTGCAAATTGTTTCCATTTGGAAGCCTTGAAACGCATGTTTCCTGATGCTTTCTATATCCATTTAGTCAGGGATGGTAGAGCAAATGTATCTTCCATGATTGAAGGGTGGGAAAAAATTGTGAATGTTAATGCTGACTTGCCTAGCAGTGATAGCAATAAGATCCAACATTGGTCATATCCGATGCCTCCAAATTGGCAATCTCAGGTTAAACACTCTATAGAGGAGATTTGTGCGTGGAGCTGGGTGGAGCATAATCGCGTGGTTTTGGAGGAATTTGAGAGAGAAAAGTCTTCAAACTACATGAGAATACGGTATGAAAACTTTATTGAAAATCCTAGAACCGTCCTAGAAGCTATCTCTAAAAATACGGGACTTACTATCTCCGCTGACTGTATCAACTATCTCAATTCCAATCCGCATAGCCGTACTACTATTTCACCTCCCCAAAAAGATAAATGGAGAAAAAAATATCCAAATAAAATCCGTCGGATTACTCCTTATATTGAACCAATGATGGAGCGATTAGGTTATGCCTGTAGCAGAGTCTAAAATGTATTTTGATAAACCTTAACTGGATTGAAGCCTTGATGTAAACTCAAGCTCACTTAGGTCTGATAATAGTTGGAATCCTTAGTGGTGCAGAAAACTTTGAGTAGGCTGAAAAGCTTAAATAACAGTTACCTTAGCGAATTCAATGCAAGTCTTCATAGCAGCTCGTTTCTTTAGGGAGGCATAAGCAGGAGGCGGATTTTGTCGGGGCAACATTGCTAACGGGGGTAGGGGTAATCTTAGGTAGCAAAGCTGATTGATCTGCCGCAAACCGATTTGCAGAAAGCTTAATCCCCTGTGAGTATGCCAATCAATGGTTTTGAGCGCATCTTGAGCGATCACCTGAAAGGCTACAGAGATCGCGATGAGAGTTGCAGCAGCGAGTAACATCAGTAAGCGTTCTAAGGCTGCAGTATCTCTGATGTGAGAGCGAGGTACCTCAAACGCTGCCGACTTATAATCCTTGAAATGGGGTTCAATCCCGCCAAAGCGTTGCCCATAAACGGCAAAGGTTTGCAATGACGGCGGCGTATCCGTAATCACCGCCCAAGCCTCCTGTGTTGTGGAGACTGAAGCTGTGGCCAAGTGACAGTGAATATCCTCAAGGATCATGACATCCCGAAAGAGTGACGCTTGCTCAACTTCAGGGAGTAGCTTGGATACTGGTTTACTGCGACCATTAGCTAAGGTAATCTGCAAATCAGATTTGGCTCGAATGGCCCAAGACCACTCAGATGAGCGGAGCCAGCGAATCAACTCACCGTGCTCAAAGCCTCGGTCTGCCAATAACGTGATGTGGCAACGAGGAGGTAACACCCCTTGAGTCATCGATAAAACACTGCAATAGTCTACAAAAGCAACCGTGGCACTACCATGTTCCATGACTTTTTGAGCTAACGGGAACGAACGTCCACCCCACGCTAAACAGACCTCTATCAAGCAATAGGTGTCCCAAAGCATGCTCGTATCTAGGGTTAATGTCATTGACATTCCTTCCCAAGCATGAAGAAATTGCTTGAGTAATGGTGCATAGAAAGTCTCTGAGAGGATTCTGGGATTATGAAGAAAATAGCTCAGGCGTTCCATCTGACTACGAGCTTGGCAGGACCGATGACTCAAGTACGACAGCCAATGGCTCATGCAGCCACTCTGGGCTTGTAGAATCGCGGCAATATTTTCAGAAAAGACCGTCAGGTGACGATGATCCTTGGGACTGATCCATTGGCTCAGTTGAGTTTGCAGTTGACGGTACAGCAGAGGAGTTGACATGTGCTTGAAGGAAAGTGAGGTAATTAAGCCTCACATTGTAGGTCTCACTCCATCCCTCTAATGGCTTAGTAATCCTTCCCTAGCATGGTGTTCACGACTTTTCTGCACCAATAAGGTTGGAATCTATTTTACAAAACATAGCTGCATTGTGGAGGTTGTATCCAAGATTTCATTGCACCTGTTAAAGAATGGTTTTTCGATCTCAACCCAGAAGCGAACCCTCAATCTCACAACAGATATTGACCTAAAAATTCCTAAATTCCTTGATATTAGTAAATAATGACCTTATCGTGGTATCAGCCCTGCTTGAGTAATCACATTCTCTCAATGCTTAGAACGACTGAAATATCCTAAGGAATTGCTCTCCGAATTCACGAGGATGACAGTGCTTATGTTGGTGATGTTTTTAAATTCTTGCAAGCTCTTGACTATGCGCTCAGATGAAGTCATCGCCGTCAATAAGCAAGGGTAGATTATCTCAGATGATTATCGTATTCTGCGCGGTGACTCCTGGTTCAACTATCTGATATTGGATGTCAACCCCATAGGCGATGTCGCGACAACCACAAGGCGGATCAACCCCCAAATTTGAACCGTATTATTTGGCGTACACTCCCTTTGCGTTAGCTCTTTTTCAGACCTCATACGATACCTTCAGAACAAAACGACAACCCGTGATCGAAATGACAACCAGTGATCGCTCGATTATTTGGACTGGGATTTTTGAGGTTGAGACTGAGTTTGAGCCGTTCTCTGAGTCGCTGATTTGCGCCGATAACTATCGGCTTGAATTTCGATAATCAAGCCATGATGAATTAAGCGATCAATGGCAGCCACCGCCATCATCGAATCAGTGAAAATGTCATCCCATTGGCTGAAGGGTTGATTCGCTGTAATCAACAAACTTTTTCGTTCATAGCGATGCGCAATTAATTCAAACAGAACGGACGTTTCCGCTTCCGACTTTTTGCAATAGCCCAAGTCATCCAAGATCAACAGATCATAGCGGTCCAGTTTTTTGAGCATTGGATGCAGCTGCAGTTGGAGCTTCGCCTGTTGCAGTTGCTGGACCAATGCGTTGGCTGCAAAGAACTTCACCCGCTTACCGAATTCCAGCATCTTTTTGGACACCCCAGTGGCCAGATGTGTTTTTCCAACACCCGAGGGCCCCAGAATAAGGCAATTCTCGGCGCGCTCCAACCAACCCGGATCTGCGGCTAATTGCATCAAGGGAGCTGGATTGAGCTGGGGACAATGGCTAAAGTCAAAGTTGGTAAAACTTTTTGCGTTTGGGAGCCTGGCTTCGGTGAGGGCACGTTTTAGACGAGCTTGTTCTCTTCGTTGGGCCTCCGTTTCGCACAAGGCTAGTAAGAATTCCGCATAAGACCAGTTTTCCTGCATGGCTTGGGATTCGATAGATTCCCAATGGGTCAACATGTGGGAGAGCCTGAGCTTTTTTAAATAGAGGCTCAGGTGCTGGTAGGGGCTCAGCGGGGACTGAGCAGGAGGGGAGGAGTTTGTCATAAAGTTCAAGTGAATGTTGTTCAATGCTGAGTTCAGGAACCTGCTTCATCTGAGGCGGCTCAAACTGTTTTTTCAGGCGATTGAGGGTAAGGCTGGATGAGCGAAGCTGCTGCTGTAAGTACACTGCTACGGCCTGTTCTTTATCTTGAACCGCAGCAATATACAGGGCTTCCACGATGATCTTGGCAGCCTGCTCCAGGTCAAATTGGGCTTTGAGCTGTTCCCAGATTTGGCGGTATTCAGGATTGGGAAGTAGGTCTGATTGCCAGGTGCAATAGATAAAAGCACGAGGCTTCAATCGCATTGAACCAATAACATGGCGATAGTTGATGCAACGGTCGCGACGTTTGCCTTTGCCACTGACGCGCTTCCTCGGCAATTCCACCACCGGGTGTCGCTCCAGATAGCCGACAATCCGGTCATGGTATAGATGCAGTTCCAATTGACGACCAATCAGTCGAGAAGGGACGGTGTATAGAATGCAGCGAACATCGATGGTGCTGCGTTTGCTGACTTTAGCCGTGAGCACTTCATAGTCAGGGGTTCGATATTTGGGCAGTGGTTGTAGATGGTCTTTCTCTTGCTCATACTTGGTTTGGCACTGCTGATTCAACTTGGCAACCTGTGCATCAATTAAGGCTTGATACTCAGCAACGCTCGTAAAATCTGCACTGCCGCGCAGATAGATCGCCTGCTTAATTCGGTTCTTCAGATGACCATGGGGAGATTCAATGGAGCCATTCTCATGGGCTACACCTTTGTTGTTACGAGTGGGTTCTAGCCGATAGTGGTCACACAGTTCGTCGTACAGACGAGTGAGGTTTTTGGACCGGCGGCCGCCCATGTTGCGATAGGCTGCACTCAAACTATCAGTACGATGCTGTGTAGGAACACCTCCACAGGCTGCAAAGGCATTTTGCAATCCTTCTGAGAGGGCGACAAAGCTTTCGCCTCCTTCGATGATCTGGGCATATCGCCAGCCGCTGTATCCCAGACGGTAATGGTAAATCAGGTGCTCAAAGGGTTTGCCGGCAATGGTAATCGTGATGCCCTTGAGTTCTGTAAAGTCGGAAAACCCTTGTACCCCGGGTTCATGACGCAATTCAAACATCACTTCAGGGCTTGGTCCATGTAAGGCTTTCCACGTTCTCACCCGACGTTGTAGGGTCCGCAGGACTTGGGGATACTGGCCTGGATACTTATCCTGCAGGTACTCATACAGGGTCATGGGTTTGAGGCGTGGGTCTCGACGCAGCATTGGTTCTAGCTCGTCTTCCCACACATCAGCTAAGGGGTCGGGAACGGTGCGTTGGTCCTGAAGGCGGCCGCGATTAGGTTGATGGGTGCCGGCCTCAATTCGTTGTCCGGTTCTTGTAGATATTTCGGCAATGTAAGCTGCATCAGCTTGTTTCAAGCCGAGGTCTCTTCCGTTCATATAAACACGAGTATGATAGGAATCAATTCTTTTGTTAGGCACTTGTACAGCCCTCTATTGATTAGGGATGTAAAAAGTGTCTTTTTTCTTGAGATTGAATTCTAGAAACGCGATCTCACACATCATTTCTAGGGAATTGAGATCTAGTTTTATCCTTCTCAGGGGATGCCTGGTTTCTTCATAGCTATAGCCGACGTGACATCGTCATTAATCCGTCAGCTCGATTGTCGTCTAATAATCTGAGGAATTGCCGCTCTGCTTCACGAATAAGCATCAAATCTGAGCATCACTTAAGCACTATCGGTTTCCGGGTAGTCTGTTCCTCATTCAGCTCTCTTCCGCAGGATTATCTATCTACAAGAAATCCATAGAAAATAAATCTGAAAATTCAGTCTAGGGCTGCCCTTACCAACAAGATTCACCTAATTCCTATGAACAAGTATCACAGATCCGATCGCAGCCAACTCCACCCCAAAAACACCCTAATCCCAATCCCGTAACCACCCTTGTTCTTTCGCCGCTTGGGCAAGGACCATCCGCATCCACTCAGACTGATTATCCACGTGCTCCACAATGGCATCCTTGAGCCGCTGATCCAGTCTGAACGTCACCTGAGCCGTTCGGGGTTCGTCCCCCTCTGGTTTAAAGCGCTGAGCCTTAAATAAAGGGGATAGGGGTTTCGTTTTATGTCCACTCATTGTCTCTATCCATACCCTGAAATGCATGGGATTTGAGCCAATGCTATCACACTAGGATCTGCTTATACCTCCCCTCAGACAAATAAATTATAGTGATTGAATTTCCCTCGCACTGCATAGGAAAATTAGATATATTATTGACATGGATGAGAGGGACTTCTCTACAACCCTCAATCCTCTGCACTAATCAGGTCCATAGCCCATCGGTGGGGGCAATCAATACCCACCCTCCAGACGATGCACTCGGGATATATCAGGAAGTCTAAACCTCTTCCAACTCGCTAACGGGGCTGTTCCTCAGCGAGAGAGGGCAGAGAACGCTGAGCGGATCTATCCAATGTTTCTAGTCGCTATACCAGGAGAAATTTATGGATAACTCACAGACCATCCTGGATTTACTCACACAGGTGCAAGAGAAAGGAACTTCTTTATGTGCTTCCGAGTTTCAACAAGAAAGCTGGACCGAGTACTGTGACGAGATTGACTATCCCAAGCAAACCGATTGGGACCGATGGAGGCAGGGATTCATTGTCCAACTCAGTGAGGGCTTTGAAAGCCTGATGACTCCAGGAAAAAGCTTGGGGCAATTCTCTAAGGTATGGATCCGAGAGATTGGCTTCGAGGGGTTCAGCCAAGTAGTCTGTGAGTGGGGTTTGCATTTATAGTAGGGGCCAATTTGAATCAGTCATTCGATTTGCAGCAGTTCAAGCCATGCCCTTTAAACTGCTACTAAGTCTTTGAACAAGGATCCAATCTAGATACCGGAAAGTGAAGGCGTTTGGTGGAGAGATATCAACCACCTTAGCTGAACGTAGAAGGTCACCTTGCTGTAATTGAGCTAAGACCTCTTGGCCCGCAATCACGTATCCAAAAACAGCGTAGCGGCCATCTAGAAGGTTTAATCCAGCAGGAGTCAAATCAGGCTCAAACAAGTGAAAGAAAAATTGAGACGAGCCACCGTTAGGGTCGCCCTGTGGATGTCCCATGGCGACAGTCCCATAGGCAGAAAAAGGAAGGACTGGTTCAGACAACGATAAACCTAGCTCTTCTAAAGTAGCCCCATAAACAGCTTCAGAGTCCCCTTTGACCATTACCTCCAAAGGAATAGAGCGATATTGCCCTGTATCAGGATCAATAAATCCCGCTTGGGGACCTTCTGGATTCCCCGTCTGTACCACATAAGCCTCATCTTCACGAGTAAACGTGAGGTCATCGTAGAACTCTCGCTGAACAAGATCTAGGAAATTACCAGCGGTGATTGGAGCGTTATAGCCATCCACCATGATAGTGATGGGTCCCTTGCTAGTGTCGAGGGCAACAACTGCTCGACCATTGAGCTGCGGTAGCGTTTGATAGTCCTCGGGTATGTTGACAGAATATTCTGGCACCATAGAAGCCGCTAACAAATCGATAGAGTTCCAAGCCTGTGTTCGTTTAGCTACGAATAGGTCTTTACTTTGCTCGTCAGACAATATTTTGAGATCGGCTAGTGCTGCGTTGATTTGATTCATGCGGACTAAAGCTTGAGGCCGATAGGGAGTGGGAATATCAGAAAGAAGGTCTGAAGCTTCTCGATTAAACGTTTTAATTGCTTTTGATATCTGATTTCCCACCTCAGACCATTGTTTGGGTTGCATCCGCGCTGTGGGATCATCTAGTTGAGGTGGCATCTCTTCTAGATATTGATGAATAGTATGAATAGCTTGGCTATCAACAGGCAAAGCAAGCCTCAATATACTCATGGGATTAGTGAACGCATCCCCTTGAGGCAGAGCAGCCCAGCCAATTCCTACATCATTGTTTAGCCAGCCCATCGACATGACACCCCAGGAAAAAATAATACCGACAACCAATAAGGTGAATCGATGGAAGATTGAATTCCAAAGTTGGCCCAAAAAATTTTTCATGGTGGATGGACCCAATTGTTGGACACAAAGGGTTAAATCAGTTATTTCAAGCCTGGGATTGACTGACTTATAAACTACTTCTTAATGTTCATGGCCTTGCCGCTATAGGGATGGAATCGCAGCATATTCCATCCCTATAGAGAACTTAGGAACGACGGACAGGGTAATAAGCCCCTGTGTTATAGCGGTCTTGACCTCCGACTAAAGCTGGATCTGGGTCAGTTACCGTAAAGTCACCCATGTGCTGCTGCAACAATTTCTTTTGAGGTTCAGTTAAACCATCAATATTTAATACTTCTTCTACACTGCTATAGGGTGCATTCTGAACCACTTTACCCGCAATAGTGGGATAAAGTCCCTTATATTGGCTAAAGGCAATGACATTCGTATTATTCAAGTCGATTTTTTGGCCATAGTCCGTTTCGAGTTTGGCATCTACGGGATTACGGTAAGCAGCAGCCAGGAGACCTGGTGAGTTGGATTGCCCTTGGATATCCAGAGCACTAACAGGTTGTAACCAACCCATCAAACTTAAACAACTTGCTACTACTAAGGTTAATAAAGCAAAGCGGCGGATGAATAGTCGCATATGAATAAATTCCTTCCTATTAATCAGATATAAACAAGAGAGCGAACGAAACTGAATAACTAAAAAGAACAGACACCAAGGAATATAAAAATTAAAACTATCCTTCTACAGAAATAGTCCAGTTAAAATTCATAAGGCTGTGGCAAAAAAAGGTTTTTACTGAAAGCGAATAGCCTATGGTGAAATATCCTTCTCAACAAGGATAATTACGAAAATATTCTATTGTCTAAGAGAATGCTGAATACAATTACAGCATCTCTAGGCGGTTGCTTAAGAGAAGTCTAATGATAACTATTATCTCACTGTTATAGAGAGGAATCTTCAATAACACTGATAGACAGCAAATACTATCATTAATCTATTGCTCACACAGACCTAAACGCTTGAAGAAATCATTTTCTTAGACTCCTACATAATCTAGCTATAGATGTTTAAGCTAGATGCTAGTAGAATCTTCAATCAAATGATTTAGCGATTTTAAGGATAGAAATGAGCACAGGCTAATCAGGTCTATCAATGTAGACCATGATTCATTTACTGAGCTTTAATCACGGTTGTACTTTAGTCTTTTTCTTTTAGAGTGAGTAAAAATGGAGTCTATAAACTTTCTATGAATATTACCAGAATTATAGTTGTTATATTTTAGTGATTAGTAAAAGTAAAAAATTATAAGAGTAATCACTCAATATTCTTTTACATATAGCAATCTGTAGATTCTCAATCTGACAAGTGTTTGAGGCTAATCCTCCTATTAGAGCCTTAATTTATCCATTTAAAATAATTTTATCAATCCTCTACATCACCACGAGAATACTTTTTAACCTTGGGCAAATAGAGTCTATAGGTATGATATGAAGCCAGCTCTTAGGACAAAGATAAAGCAAAACACACAAGAATTATCTCAGGCACCTATGTGTTAACTTAGGAGTCTTCCATCACCAATTGAGATGGTATGTAAACCTCAGAATATCTCAGTGAACACTCCCCTAAAGCTCATCAGCGACTCTAGGGGAGTGGATCTGTTTAACAGGAATTTGATCATTCATACGATAGAGTCATGAACTGACTCTCTATCAAGTTATCCATTAACTTTGAGGAAACTGTGGGGATATGTATGGTTCAAATCAGGGGGGATTTTCCGCTCAATTTGGCTGACTTGAATGACAGGTCAGAATCTTCTCTTGGCTTACAACTGTTCTGTTAGAAGATTTCAAAAAGTACCAACCAAGTTCTGCTTAGTACTAGTCAAACTCCTAAATACTCAATTGATACTATGCAGCTAACTACCCCACCCCACCATGATCACCCTCACCGGGAGGACCGCAGACTACATCCTCCAACTTCGCCACCAAGTTTTACGGCTAGGATTACCTATCACTGAGGTCATTTTCCCAGAAGACCACGACCAAGGCCAGAACCGGGAACAGACAACCCGGCATTATGGGGCATTCTAGCAACGAAGATTCTTACATGGTGGAAGGTTCAACGGGAACCTCCTGCAGAGCCACCAGCATTTCACGGGCTGTGACGAACCGCTGCCCTGGATCATAGTGAATCGCTCGTTCGAGGATATCAGCTAGCACAGGGTTGATCTCTGGTACATATTGACGCCAACTCACTTCCCCATAAAAGTGAAATTCCTGTTCGAACTGGTTAAAAGAATTCCCTATCATTAGGATGATCATGGTTAAACCAAGACTATAGTAGTCGCTAAAAGGCCCCGTTCTACTGCCCTTGGATTGCTCGGGAGACCTGTAGCTAAACGGGACAATACGGGGGCCAGGTTCATCATGAAGGTTCAAGAGGCTGGTGATTTCTTTAAAAACTCCAAAATCAGTCAGTACAACCTTACTGTCTCCTTTTCGCCAGATGATATTGCTTGGCTTCAGATTCAAATGCAGGATGCGTTGACTGTGGAGGGAGTCCAATGCAAGCAAGGTCTGACATAAAATTTCTATGATTATGCCTGGTTCTACAGGATATTCCCATTTAGCTAATGATTGGCCTTCAATCCATTCACGAACCCAATAGAATTGTCCTTCTTTTTCGAAGCAGGTATATAACTTAGAGATTTGGTCATTTTCGCTACTAACCTCCACAAGGCTTACCGCTTCTTGGTTCAATCTCTCTTGAACTAATTTGATTTGTTTAGGAGTCCTCTGATTAACCGTAGGATTCAAGACAAACGGTTTCGTTTGTTTGACCACACAGAGCTGTTTAGAGGGGTGATGCAAATCCTCCGCTAAATAAGTGATTCCACCGTTTTGCTCACCAAGTTGCTTGATGATTCGATACTGATTCTGAATAAGCATCACAGCTTTATTTTGAAGACACTCTTACCAATCAAGTCTTGACCCAGTCACCCAATAACACCAGATGATGACGCACCACTCGAAATGAACAAGATGGCATTTTTAGAGGTGGGGGCGATCAACTAACATTCAAGCTTACCCAATATCAAACGAATGGATCATATTCCGGGATATTTCGCATTGGGCTTGAAATAACTTAAAACTTATCTTCAAGAGGTTCAGTGACCTAGTCAGAGTAGCTAGGCAATATGAATTCTATCGAGAAAATGAAAGATAAGGCTTAATCGTGAGTTGCGATCTCATTTCCGAATACCAGCCCTAATCCCGAACCTCGAAAATTTTACTCAGTGCAGCGTCAAGCTAAAAAATTAGGGTAGACAATCTTCAGAAGGCTTTCATAATAAGACTTACCAGAGATTCTCACCCTAAAATTCAGTCTTGACGATGTATTAGGCAACATAAATCCCCTGCAGAATCTGAGATTTTAGAGCTTCAAAATCATTCAACGGTATTTCATCAGAAGGATTGCAGAGCTTCCTAAGCAGCATTTCAAGCATGGGATTATCGCTGTTTGGGGTATCGTGGCCCTCCTAAAACAACGATTCTGAACTATCCTTACGAATTTTGAATTATCCATCTAGCATCCAGGTCTTATTAATCGGAGTTGGATCAATTAGTCTCGTCTTCATCTAAGTGTTTTTGCATCTCAAAGACCTCGATCAGCTCTTTGTTCAGAAAGTAGTTGAGAAAGGTACGAATGATGGCGATAGCACCCAGTTTCCCTAACGCCTCAAACGTTGGGGCTACGGTTGTGGCTAAGACATCTGCCCCCAATTGAAACTCAAGGGCTAACGCCAACCATCGGCCAAAGGTTAACCTCAATCGCCCCAGGGGGAATTGAATACTATTGCGACGGCGGCGCAGAGCAACTGAGAGCTTGATGCTCACGAGCAGGCCCAACACAATGCAAAAAGCCGCTACTGTTTCCAGTACCACTTCTAAAAAAGATACGATGATTTCCAAGTTGCCTTGCAAATGGTGGACGACTTCCATCAATCTTCAACCTTGGCCAGCACAACACCCTGCCAAAGAGACTACCTTGTTGTGTACCTTGTTTGAGCTATTCATGCTGGAGGATTGACAACTCAAAGGCTTAAGTATTCCACGAACATTTTCTACCTCATCTATTTGGAAACCTGCTAACAGTAATACCTGCCTGCAATTGCATGTGCAAAAGATGCCTAGCTCAAACCCAGAGAAATCACCGTTAAGGATGGTGTTGGCGAGATTGAGAGAGCCGAAGAGTCGATCCAGGTTTATAGTTTTTGCTGACCTGGTTCAGTCTCCAGATATAGGTAATACAAAATCCACAGGGAATCTAAAAACTTGAGTGAATTAATAGGTACGATATCGGGAATTGGTTTTGGAGTGCGATCGCAAACCCCAATACCAATAACTCACACTCAAAACGGCACATCACCAGAGATATAGCTTTGATATTACAAAGACCACATTTGCCAAGGGTTCAAAATCCTGGTGAGAGACAACCCTCTCACTCTTGGGCCTTACCCTAGAATATGGTAGTCATCACCCTTAAATTGCGGATTACCCTCATCATCTAAACAGGGGAGCACCTGCTCAAAAAGACCTCTCAAAAATATATCGTTAGCCTTGCCTTCCTCGTCATCGACTAAAAGGGCTAGCTTATCCCACTGGGGGTATTTATGAAGGGGATGGGTTACTGGCTTCCTGTTATAACTACCGTCCCAAGCAAACTGCTCATCCCAAGGGATTAAATCAGGATACTCGCTTTTGTCGTATGTATCGGTGTAAGTCTCCAGATAATTCTTAGAGATGTACTCGAAAGAGTTTTGGTACTCTAACGTTTTTTTCTCGGGGATCGGGTGAGCAAGCTTCAAATGGTCTACATCAGGCAGAAAAATTTTGTAAGTGGGAAATTCTTCTTTAAATGCAGTCTCGATACTGTCTAAATCAGATTGTACGTTTAGGACCCAGAACTTCTTAATTTCGTTAAGGGCTTTTTCTGCATGGTCGGGGTCAGTGAGAGGGTCGAGCGTTGTTCGATAATGTATGTTTAGTAATGGCATTGATTTGACCTGTAAGTTTGCAAGATTTACTTTATTCGTCGAAAAACAGAAAGTTAGAGATTGGATGCATTAATAGGTGCAATGTCGGGAGTTGGTATTGGAGTTTGCGATTTCATTGCCACAGTACGAACCCCAATACTCAAAACGGCACGTCATCAATCGTTAGCTCAGGAATTGGAGTACCACCGTCCTCACACTCAAATTCCCGGCATTGCTCAGATGGGTTACCCGTGCCACAATCGAAGGGCACAACCGCGCAGCAATCGTAATACTTGCCAATATATTTGCACCGGGAGCAGCAACGAAAGGGACGGAAAAGCGTTTGCTCAATTTCATCTGTTTCGTCTGGTGGATCATGATCAGGGTCAAGACTCCAAACGATATGATTGTCTCGAATAGTGGGCCAGATCTTCCCCTCGTTGTAAAACCGCTGTGTGTCAATGTGAACTGTTGCAATCCTTGCTGGATGCTCCCACAGCCGAGCATCGGAGCAAATCTGGATAGCCCCCTGCAAAGCATCTATGGGGCTAGTCTCCGTACCCAAATCACTCAGCCTTGCAATTAGGGCAGTTCTAGCTTGCTGTTCTTTTTCCCTTACTGTTGTAGCTTTAGTCTGTAATGGCCTGACCCGCTTTACTAGAGCCATGTCCAGCGCTCCCACTCGTTGAGCGATTTCAGCTACATCTTTGGTGACGATAGCAAGCTTTTCATCAAACGAGGTATCCAGAATGGCATGAGTATGCACCTGCGGATCGTCAGCTCTGGCCCCTCGTCTGGCTTCAGAATTGCCAGTTACACTGTTGGGCTTTTTATCTTCCAGGGGACAACCTTCGCGAGGTTTCAACAACCAGCACCCAACCACAGAAAAAGATATCGTAAATGGAATCGTAAGTGCCCAAAAGGACCAAGAAAGGTTTTCTCTTTCTTTTTTAGGTAAAGCGATGAGTCCTACCAGGGTTGAGATGGCGATGACAATAAAACATGCAATCGCTAAACTCTCCCACTCCCAACCCGGAGATTCATCATGGTTTTGAGTATTTGTCATAGCTGCCACCCATAAAATCGGTGGACAATGCCCACCCGGATAGCCTTAGATAGCTGAGACTCAGGTGGTATCAGCGGATTGAACTCACTCAACCAGGACGCAACCCGGTCTAGGATCTGGTCTGGTGGGAATTCCTTGCATGGATCTGGGTGCTGGCCGTAGTCGGTCTGGTGGTCTATCCAGGCTTGCTCGAAGTGGCCAAAATAGGGGTTAGTCGTCATGCTGGTGACCTCGTTATAATTTAGGGAAAGGATTGGTAACGACCTCTTGGACTGGAAGAGCTAAGGGGTCGTTTTATTTGGTTAGGTGTGAAGTCTGGAGGTTGGTATTGGAGATGGGTATTGGAGTTGCGATGGTCTGCGACCAACCGTATGTCATCACATCTAGGCAATACAGAATCTGCCTGGAAAATGAAATGCTAGGGTGCCTTCAACCCTGATCAAGTGGCTTGGTCGCTGAGGGAATGGGAGTACCTCACTTCAGTATCAAAATCCAGGCACTAATCCCTAAGACCCAACCAATGGAGCCTGCGAGGATCAGTAAGGGGGTAATCAGGATCAGAAGAACAATCAGACGGCCTTTCATTAGATAACCTCCATAATGTAGTTTTCCGTCAGCATTCGGGCGATGGTTTCAAGTTCTTGTTCTGGTTGGTCTAGAGTTACTTTCATAGCTGAGTCCCTATAGTTAGGTAATACAAAATCCACAAAGAAAATGAAAAGTTAGAGCATTGGTATTGAGTAGATAGGTGGGGAATCAGATAGGTAATACAAAATCCACAAAGAAAATGAAAAGTTAGAGCATTGGTATTGAGTAGATAGGTGGGGAATCAGATAGGTAACACAAAATCCATAGAGATTTTGAAAAGTTGAAAGACTGAGTGAATTAGTAGGTGTGATGTCAGGGATTGGTATTGGAGTTTGCGATGCCCGAAGGGCGGTCTTCGACCATCGCAACAACCACAATCCCCAACATCACCCCCGAAATCACTTCCCCGAAACCTGCTCAATGGGCGAAGACACAGCCGCATTCTGCCCAGCTAAGTGATTGAGGAAGACCCCAACGGGAAGACCAATGAGAATGCCGATGCCAATAAACGCGATTTTGAACCATGTCCCTTCTCGTTTAATTTCCCTCTCTGTCCGCTTAATGCGCTGGAGCTTTTCAAGCTGACTGATTTCCTTGTCTTTGAGCTTTAAATCAACAATGCGCTGTTTGATAGCCTTCTCGTTTTCCGCAAGCAGGCCATCCATCCGGGCCGTTAGTTGCTGCTGGACAACAATGGCGTAGGGTTCTGTACTCCAGTGAGTTCTCCCTGCTTTTTTTCAGCTCCTTTGCCCTCCAAGCTAGCGGTCATCCGCGCCATAAATTCAGCTTTGAATTCCTCGGAGAGGAGTTCCTTAGCTAAGCCCTGCCGATACTTGGTCATAAATAGAGTCTTCAGCCGTTCCTGTTCCTCATAGGCCAGATCTGCAAACCCTTTGATTTGAGAGATCGTGGTCGCAATGGCAGCGTTCGCCTGCTCATCAATGAATCTATCCATCTGGACTGATTCAGGATCAGCCTCGGCCTCAACGACTGGGTGCGTATCCTCGACCACGGGCTGAGGGGGAATGATGGCCTCAGCGGGAGAGACACAATCATTCACCAGTTGGCAAATCTCCTCAAACCGCTCCCGGTAGTCAATCAAACTCCCCCCGGCATCAATAATGCACTGGTGAATCTCGTCAAATTGGGTGCCTGTTATGCCAACGTTATGAGCGATATTCCGCGTATAGCCCTCAATATAGTCTCGGCCTTTCTCCTCATGGCTAACTTTCATTGCCAATAGGGTTTCGGCCTGCTCATCTGTGAATTCGGTCTGGTCTGTCCAGCCGCAAGCCTCCAACATCGGCTCTAGATGTTCCTTGGAGGTCTTCAGGATTTCGAGGATGTCACCAATGTTATGCATGTCGTTGTCCTTCTTTAAATAGCGTTAATGGGAACATAGGCAGATTGCATCGTCAGCAGCAAATCAGAATAAATTGTTCAGTGGATCGCCGCTTTGTTCTGGGGGAGATGCTGAATAAACGGATTCCTGGGCAGCAGACGGTGGTTGTTCCTGGGTCACTTCAGAGGTAACTGCTGGGGGCACTTTTTCAGTTACCTCTGGGGTCACTTCAGGAGTAACTCCCCCACCCCCGATCATGTCCAAGGCTTCTTGGTGAAAGCCTTTAATGGTGAGTTTGCCGCTATTGATATGACCTTGAACCTCTTTCTCTGGCAAGTCAGCCAAGGTTGATCCAAGTGGCCCCACAACGGACCACATCGCTTGAATCATCACCCGCTCCAAGTTGTCGCCAAAGTAGCCTCGCAAGGCTTCTAACCTCCGACCATTGAGGGATTGGTCTGGGTACTGGAGCTGAATCTTCATTGTCCGTCTACCCATGGGTTGCACCCTCCATCAGCAAGAATGAATCGGTGAACCGGGGTTTGATTTCCTTGTTCTTGGGTTCTTGCATATCGGGATAGGCGGCAATCATCGACTTCAAAGAGTCAGCAAAAAAGGCTAGACGACCCCCAAAGATTGCTTTTAGCTCTGGCAACCAGACTCGCATCGAGCCACCCGTCACATAGATTTTGGACACGGTGTTGACCTTGGGTTCTAGCATGAGTTGTTGCAGGATGCGTCGCCAAGTCCGTTTCTTGGCCTGCTCAAAGTTCATGCGAGCTTTCTCTAGGCTGTCTTCACCCACGAGCCGCTTGAGTCCCCCCTTGCCCACGGCTTCTAAGTGTAAGAACTCAGCTAAAAGCAATTCATCATTGATGTAGCAGGGAAACTCATTAATCAGGGCAATCATGCCCATACCCGTAATGGTCTGACAGGCATGAGCTTGAATCACTTGATTCCTCACGGGCACGATGGAGATGTCTTTATGACCAAACATCAGCACCAGGGCATCAGGGACGGTGACCCGTTGAGCAACCCCCGCCCCTTCTGGATAAACCCGCACTCGATTAATCCGCAAGCTGGGTTTAACGCCATTGAGTCTGACTTCATAGAGGGCTTTCGTCAGGTTGGCTTCGAGTTGCTTAAATGTTTTCCTTTCGCCCACGGGCAGCAACACCCGCAGATCCAAACTGCCCTCAGTGAAGTCTTCTTGTTCAATAATCTTGCCGAGCATTCCTAAGACCCGGATGGATGCGGTGTTAGATTTGGCTGCTCTGACACGAGTTTCATGGAGGGCGTATCGGGCTGATTCACCCACGGTCCACGCTTTACCTCTGACTTCAATGGTGCAACTATCTGGGGTTAAGTCCCGGTGCTTTTCCTCGTCAACGGCATTGGCTTGAGTAATCCAGCCTTTGCGAGGAGTGTCCCGCTGGAATCCGCCCACGAATCCCTCGGCATCGTTCGGTGGCCCTTTATCAATCGTGTAGCAACCCTTGCCCAAACTTGAGCCCATGTCAGCGGCAACGGTCAAGGTGTAAACCATTTTTTTGTCCTCTGAGACCTACCCAAGAAACGTAGGCAGAATGACCTCTGAGGTGCAAACCAAAAACCCGGTTTTTTTACGGTTTTCTACAGTCAGTTACAGTCGAATACAGTTGATTACAGTCGAGCTGCTCGCCAACGGCCAAATCCCACGCTGCGCACGGGTTCAAGAGGTTGCTGAAGGACGTCTGAGGGGGAGTCCCACCTGGATACACCTATTCGCCACTACTTGGGGCTGCATAATTTTGCAGTGGGATTTTTTACTTCAGTTTTTTGTAGCACGTTTGCAGTATTTTGACTACAAAACTGTCACACGTTTGAAACTTTTACACTACAGAGTTGTAGTGCATCTGAAACTTTTGTACTACAAGATTTTTCTGTTGACTTTGGTGGAATCTATCCCAAACACTCTAGAAAAATCTTGCTGAATATCCAAAGGGGATCGCTTCCTTCGTAATCCAGCAGTCTAGCTCAACAGTCAGCCAGAATGGAGGTGGAGCCAGAGCCAAGTAATAATTCAAAGCCTTAAGTTTTGCGTTTAGTAGCTAGAGAACGTCAGTTAGCTCAACGTTATTTGTTTTCCCATTTGGAAAAACAGTCCCCGTTTTTCCTTCCTGAAAGCGGGCTAGTGCTTTGGCATAAATCTCATCAGATAATGGGATGTAACCTACATTAGCTACGAGTTGCCTGTTTTTAGGATTCAGATAGAACTCGATAAAAGACTTCACTTCAGGGCGATCTATAGCAACCTTGCTGACATAAATAAACATCGGTCGTGCTAGTGGGGAATAGGTCCCTTTCGAAATAGTTTCATCGCTAGGAGCGATACATCCGTCACCGTCGTCGATTTGTACCGCTTTGAGAGAATCTTTATTTTCCTCATAGTAGACATAGCCCAAATAGCCCATCGCATTCTTATCACCAGAAACACCCCGAACAATGGTGTTGTTGTCTTCACTGGTGGCGAAATCGCCTCGGCTGCCTTCCTCACCTGTGATCGCTTCGTTGAAATAATCAAACGTACCTGAGTCAGTACCTGGACCGTACAGGGTTAGAGGAACATCTGGATAATTAGGATTGACCTGATTCCACTTACTGATATTGCCTTGAGCACTCTTTGACCAGGCAGTTTTCAACTCATTTGTAGTCATACAGTCAGCCCAATCATTGTCTTTATGAACAACGACAGACAACACATCATAGGCAACCGGGAGTTCAATGTACTCAATGTTGTTCTTAGCGCATAGAGCAATTTCTCTTTGCTTAATTGGGCGAGATGCATCACTAATTTCAGTTTCACCAGAGCAGAATTTCTTGAAACCCCCACCAGTTCCAGAAATACCCACTGTAATCTTGACATCCTTATTAACAGACTGAAATTCTTCAGCTATTACTTCGGAAATGGGAAAAACACTGCTAGAACCATCGATAGCTATAGAGCCTTTTAAGTTGATTGAGGTAGTTGATAAGTCAGATGAGACAGTTGGGATCGGATCTGGATCACGAGAGATGGTGGACAATCCATATAAGCTCAATGGCACCACAATCAATCCAAATAAGCCCACACTAATCAAAGTTTTACGGGTAGAACGAGGCGTTTGTGAGACTAAGTTTTTTGTCGAGAGTATGGCAGCTTTTTCTTCTCGCTGGTCTGCTTCTTGCTTAAGTTTTTTCTCGTGTTGTTTTTGTTGGGCTTGACGTTGAACTTCTGCTTGCTGTTTGATTCTTTCTTGTCGTTTTGCTTCGGCTTGCTTGAGAATGGGCTGTTCTATCTGATCCACTTCAGCATCAGCTAACCCCAAGGATTGCTGAAATTGTTTGAGACCGTCTCGCACATGGGCCTCCAAAGGATAGGCAGATTGCACAGCATTACTAAACTCTGCCTCATACCGCTGCAGTTGCTCAGCCTCTGCTTGGGCCTTAGCCCCGTCTAAATCTGCTAGAACTTCGTCAGCACTTTGGTAGCGGTCTTCGACTTCTAATTGAAGAAGCTTATCTAGAACGGTTCCTAATTCAGAGCAGATGGGCTGTTGCAAATGTTTTCGCCATTCCGCTAACCAACCATAACCCTGCTTCCGCCATAAACTCCAAGGGTTAATCCCCGTCATCAAATGAAAGCAGCTTGCCCCCAAGCTGTATAAGTCACTATTAGGTTGGGCAATGCCAGATTCCATCTGTTCTGGGGCAGCATAGCCCAAAGAACCCACCATTGTCCCGGCCATCGACACAATAGACTTGGAGAGTTGTTTGGATACCCCAAAATCAATCAGAATCAGCCTGCCATCATTCTCTCGGCGCATGATGTTCTCAGGCTTGATATCTCGGTGAATCACTTTGCGACTGTGAATCGCCGAAAACACAGGTAGTAGATCCTTCAATAAGGCAAGGATCTTTTGATCGTCGAAACATCCTTGCTCTTTTAATTCCTTGAGAAGGTCTTGACCTTTTACATACTGCTGGACAAGGTATAAATAACCTCCTTCCTCAAAATAAGCAAATAAGGAGGGGATTTGAGGGTTTTCCCACAACTGCTGTAACTGTTCTGCTTCCCGCATAAACAGCTCAACCACTAACTTATTGGCATGGGAGCCTTGCGCTTGATATACAAGCTGTTTGACCACACATTTTTCGTTTAACTTATCTGCATCTTCTGCTAAGTAGGTTTTCCCAAATCCTCCACGACCCAGCGGCTTGATGATTTTGAATCGATGGCGAAGTAATGGTATTAGCTCCGTGCCACAAGACTGACAAAACTTGGACGAGTCTTGATTCAGGGGCTTCTCACAATCTGGGTTGAGACAACAAACCATCGATTTTCAGCCAAAGAAATTTCCATTATCGACCAGCATAACCCTAAGCCAATATCTTCTTGGATGGGCTGATAGCTCTCGTCAAAAAGACGAACTACTCAATCTGGCTAGTCGTTGATTGTATGTCTTCCAAGCATTTGGCCCTCACATAACAATCTGCCTATCCTCTACTCGGAACCTCCATTTCTGGGAATAGGGTAATGCTAGACATCACCACCATCAACTCCAACATCAAAGACGGTGCCCGCTACTACACCAAAGAGGAAAGCTACTACAGCCAGGATGAAGAAGTTCAAGAAATGACGGAATCAGAATGGTTCGGCAGCATGGCACCCAATGAACCTTATTCCGCTGAACGCTTCACAAAGATGTTCTACGGTGATCTCCCCAACGGCCAACGCATGAGGGGCGAAGTCAATGGTAAAGGCAAAGAACGCTTAGCCTATGACCTCACATTCACCGTTCCTGGAAAGTCTTTGAGTATGGCAATCCATGGACCCAACGGAGACAAGCGCCTTTGGGAGGCTCATGTGGAAGCCGTCAAAGAAGTGATGGTGATTGTTGAGAACCGATATGCCGGGGCACGAGTCCAGGCCAATGGAAAGCGCCAAGCCATCAAAACGGGTAACATCGCTGCCACTCTGGTTAATCACCATGAATCCAGGGCAGGTGACCCCCATGTCCATACCCATGTTGTGCTGTTTAATGGCACTCTCTGTCCAGACGGAGAGTATCGGGCCTTATGGTACGAACCCCTCCGCAATAGTGGCGTCCTCGGTGACCTCTACCACCAGAAACTAGCCCTTAAAGTCCAAGCATTGGGCTATGAAATCCGGGAGACGGCCACGGGGTTTGATTTAGCAGGTGTAACGGATGAGCAGATTGAAGTATTTAGTAAGCGCTCTACGGAAATCGAAGACTATCTCAAAGAGAAGGGCTGGAGCAATACTCCAGCGAACAGACAGAAAGCCGTCTTTGAAACCCGAATCGCTAAGAACATCACGGAAAGTCTAGAACAGAAGCAGGAGCGATGGGGCCATGAGATGGAAGCAGTTGGCTTCACGGGTCTCACTCCCGCCAACCACCCGATCACCCCAAAAAGCACTGAAACACCCAGAGAATTACTTGACGCTGCTATCGGCCATCTAGCAGAACGCCAGTCCAGCTTTAGCCTTGAAGACATTCAGCGCTTCGTCTTTTCTCACCTCCGCAGCTTTGATGAAAAGCCCCTAAACCAGGAGATTGATCACCACCCAGATCTACTTACTGCCTGGGATGGTCGATACACCACCCAGACCGCAGTGGATCGAGATATCCGCATCATCAACCACTGGCTCAAGGGCAATAATAGCGTTACTCCCCTCAATCCTATCGCTGACTTCAGCCATACCATCCTCAATAGTGGTCAGTCTGAAGCGATGAAGCGATTGCTCAGCTCACCAGATCAGTACCAAATCCTTAAAGGACTCGCAGGTACGGGCAAGACCACAGCATTAGGAATTGCACGACAGCAGCTCCCCCCTGAAACCGTCATCAAAGTCTTTGCGGCCACCCACAATGCCAAGAACGAGATTGCTGAATCCTTTGACCTGGAAGGCGCAACTATCGCTCAACTGGCCGTCAGTGAACCCACGACGGAATCCAACCAACTCTGGATACTCGATGAATCAGGCATGGTTGGCTCTGATGACTTTGAGATGGTCATGAATAAAGCAACCAAAGTGGGCGCTCGGGTCTGGGCTGTTGGAGATACTGGACAGAATGGAGCCATCGCCGCAGGCGCACCCGTCCGAATGCTCATGCATAGCGGGGCCACTGTCCATAAGCTCAGTGAAATCATCAGACAACAAAACAAGGAACAGAAAACGGCAGTAAAGCTCATCGCTGAAGGACATGGCATTGAAGCGCTCAATGTCCTCGAAAAACAGGGGCATATCCATGAGGTCGAAGATGCTGACACTAAAATCTCAGCGGCAGTCAAGCAGTACATTTCATTACCCCAAAGCCGACGAGATAAAACCTTAGTGGTGATCGGGACCAATGCCGAGAGAGAAGCCTTCACGGATCAACTCAGAGTTCGACTGATCGAAGAAGGGAAGCTGACCAACAACACTGAATTCACACAGCTCAAGAATCGCAATCTCACGAAGGTCCAGAAGAAACGAGCGGAGAACTACCGCAAAGGCGATTTACTCGTCCTCCATCGTAAGCACCGCACCTATACCCAACTGCAAACCCATGTCCCTTACAAAGTCTTGGCAGTTGAAGGTCAACATCTACGAGTTACGTCACCAGGGGGCAGGCAATTCAAGATTAATCCCGCTCAACATGAAAGAACTGAAGTCTTCACTGCAAAGCAAAATCATATTGCCGTAGGAGATAAGCTCAGATTCACTTCAACGAATAAAAAGGAAGGGATCTATACCCATGCCTATTTAGAGTGCATCCGTATTCAAGAGGGGATTGCTACGGTTCAAGGCAACAAAGGCCAAGTGCATCAGCTCGATCTCAGTAAGCCCCAGCAAATTGACCATGATTGGGCCACGACGACCTACCGGGCACAAGGCGGGACCAATTCCGAGACGATCTACATTGCCAGTCTCAATCCCACTTCTGCTAGGGAGTCTTTCTATGTCGGTATTTCGCGCCATCGGACCAAACATATCTCTGTATTTACAGAATCTCTAGAAGACTTGAAAGAGTGGGTCGCCACCTCCAACGCCCAAGAGAATGCGATTGAGACCCTATTCGACCCCCATGAAGGTTGGACCCCTGACTATACGGGAGTGGAGAAACCTTGGCAGCTTGACATGGACACCTGGGCCGAGATGAAGAGCAGTGGCATTCATCCCAGCTTGTTAACCCCAGAGCATCTGAGAAGTGAGGCAGGGAGTTCTGAACCATCAATCCGAGACAACGTTTTGCTAGAGGCGTTACTCGGAGCTGAGTTTACCAAACCGAAATATGGGGCAGGCCAAGAAGTCACCCACGAGATGAAGCGAAAGCTCAATGGCACTCACAAGGTTAATGGCAAATGGGTCGATGATCCTGAACGCGCCTATACCCGTATTGCTGAGGGAGGGGGATGGATTGGCTATGGGGGGACTGATTTACTCTCCGTCATCGAGGGGAACCCACAACCGTCTTCCTATTGCCAGGTAAAGCCGAAGACGCCCCGAATCTTTGATGGTGAGGAAGTGAAATACGAGACACCCAAAGGCGTTGACCAGCAGGTATTCTTGCCCCATATCCCGGATGAAATTACAGAGCTGATCTATCAGCGTAATGCCATCAGTCCGACTCCAGAGGAGCGGGCCAAGGGGGTTTGGTATGTGGCCGATCAGTACAACCTACCCATTGTGTTGACGGAAGGACTCAAAAAAACCTGGGCATCCCTCAGTCAGGGACATCTAACGGTAGGATTACCGGGGGTCACCGCTTTGTATCGAGCCAAAGATGATTTCGACCATCGCCTACCCCAGCGAGAGTTATCGGAATATGGCAAAGCATTAGCTAAGCCGGGACGAAAAATCACCTTTGCGTTTGACCAGGACACTAAGCTATCGGCCATCTTCAATGTGCGTCGTGATTTGGTCCGCACCATTGAACTGCTACAAGCTGAGGGGGTCGTCTGCAAACTGGCACCGTGGAATCCGAAGTTAGGCAAGGGGTTGGATGATGTGATCGCTAAGGTGGGACCACGCTATTACAATGCCGCCATTGCTAATGCAATTTCCCCAGATGCTGAAGTCAAGCGTCATTACAAAGGCCAGTACAACTCTATTGCCAAGCGGGTCCAGAAACGCTTAGGTGAGATGCCCAAGGAGCGGGTTGACCTGGAGGTTTACGCCTACTGTAAGGAACATACGGAACTCAATGATGCTTATCGGTTCATCTCAGAGTCAGATCATATGCGGGCGGCCACCCCAGAACAGAAACGGCTGTATTTATTGGCGATTCACAAAGTCTCACCCATCTATGAGGAGCTAATGGACTCAGATAAGCCGATTAACTTCAATCAGCGGATGCCTGAGATGGTGCAGAATCGGGTCAAGTTGCAGATTGTCAAAGAAAAGCCCACGCCATTACAGAGTGAGCAAATCAATTTTGATATTGGGCAGTCGTATTAAAATTTGAGGTGAGCAATCTCGTAGGTGTATGCCCAGGAAAAATGCCTGCCTCTTTTCTGGACAGGCAATTGTAAGCAGTAGTTCTATTGTACTACTAGAGTCTAAATTGGGGAATGAACTATCAATACTCTTAAGTTGCTGTTATCAACACATAAATGAGCCACGATCACTCGCAGGAGGACAGGAAAATGGCAAAAGTCTACACTGGCAAAGTGGTCATCCCAGCGAATCAAATGAATGAATATCTGGAAGCCATGCAAGCCGCAGAAGAAGCCAGAGCACCTTTTAGAAAGTCCCTTGAACAGCTCAATCGAGACTTTGCTGGCTTCCTCTCTCAAAAGTACTCTAAGAAAACCGTTAGAAAACACACCAACATTGTCGAGCTGTTCATTCACTTCATTTGTGGCTATACCGATGTCGAAGCCATAGACGAAATCACTAAAGGCATGGTCAATAGCCATTTCAGGAAGTGGTACAAACGTAAGGTCTGGGATTCTTCAACCGAAAGTGATTTACGAGTAGCACTCAAGAAGTTTTTCCAATTCCTAGCCACTGAAAAGGGAATTACCAATGAAAAAGTGTTAGCTGCATTGAAATAAATCATGAGCTTGCTGCACTTCTCGCTTTGCATTCAACATATTATGAAAACAAAGTTAACTTAGTTATAGTTTGTTAAGAACTAGCTGTACACTATTTTCATAATTAGATTTTTATGCACCTAGCTGTTTTACTAATGTCAATTTAAACTTGTAGTGGCCTACTTTCAATAATTGACGCTTTAGTTTTCCAGCACTTTCTTATGCCTTTTTTAGGCTAGGAATAAGCAGAAGAATTCAAGATAAATGCTAGTACTTAATTTACGACTCGTTACCTAATTCTCCTTTAACGAATCGCTTGAGTAGGCTGTGCCGTTGAAAGAGATGGCTAGTTTTGCTCTTTTCTGTTGCTAGCATTCTCCAGGCAATAATCTATATCGTGTGAATGGTGACCAAAACAACTGATCTGATCCATCAAATATCTAGACTGACTTGGTTCTTTGCTATCTTGTTTGTTATCCTTTCAGGGCTGTTTATGAGTCTCTACGGTTTTATTCGCTGGCGGTTTTGCGTAGATGGAGTGTTATGTACCTTGCTCCTTCACCCCATCCATTTCTAGTACATCAGCCTGCGAGAGGGCAGTGATGGAGTTGGTGCGATTCAGCAATATCGCGAATCAGCAGTATGTGGTCATATAGATAGTCCTCAGCAGCTTTTCGTTCGTCTGTTTGCAGACTTTTGTGTTGTTCTAGGTGAGACAACACCCATCCCACCAAACCTGAGTCATCAAGCTTCTCCAGGGAGTGCTGGGGTATTTCTTCAATCATTTGCCAGAGTTGACGGAGAAGAGGAGGTGACATCGCAGTAAAATCGCTTAATACTATTGGTGCTTATACATTGATTGCTATACATCTTATTTTTATGTTTTTTTAAGATGTGCAGCAATCTTGATTTTAAGATCTGGTTTTAGCTTTGTGGTCGAAGTACAAACATCTTTACGGCAAAGCACCTACAACTCCTTCAAGTAATACTTTTTATTGCAAAAAGAAACCTCTCAATCGCTGTTCGATCAAGAGATTCAAAGGCTTGCCAACGGCACTTAATTAGAGGCCCGGTGCCATCACTGCTGCCTGTTTTTGCTCCTCCTTCTGCTGTACTTTCTGCTTGGGTCGCTGTTGCTGGGCAACCCTAGCCTGAGCTGTCTTCACCGTGCGGGCAATCACTTTTTCTGCAACCGAGGCTCCTTTGTCTGCCGTGAGACCTTTGAAGTGAGCGGATTGACCCAACATCGCCCGCACTTCTTTGGGCTTAATTCCATCTTTTAAGGCGTTATCAGCGGCTAGTTTGACTCCTTTCAAGCCAGGTGAAACATTGGCTCCATACTTGGACCACAGACCCTCGGCTGGATTATTCGGAACTGTGGCTTGTTTGGCCTCTGGCTGCTGCTGTTGAAGGTGTTCCTTCGTTTCCATTTCAGCGCTCAAAGATTGCTTGGCTAAACCCATCGGGTTATGCAGTATCCGACCCTTTTTGATATTCAGTAAGACTTTATTCCCCTGCTTAATCACCAGATTCCCCCCAAAGGCTGCGGGGTCTTCCAAGGCTTGCTGCAAGGCATCTCGTTGAGAGTCCGTGATCGAGGTGGATGGATCTGGGGCACCGTTCTTCATTTTGAAGATATCAATGCCATCCATCTTGATATACAGCCGATCCACGTTCATATTGCCAGCGGCTAACTTGTCCACTAAACCCAATACATAATCTTCTGCTTCTTGAGAAGATTCAGAACGAATCGGATTGACCATATTAGCAGCCGTCTCCACTGCCGCCTCAAAGATATTGGCCTGTGTCCCTCGCTCTGATTGACCATTGCCATTCTCTGAGGGCTGAACGTTGATCTCAGGCTGGGTGCCGTTTGACTCGACTTGAGCCGCAGCTTTGAGTTGGGGTTCTGCTTCGACTTGAGTTTTATCCATAGCCAAGACGGTTGCTTGCTCTGGAGATTCAGTGGGCTGAACCTGGGTAGTCTGTTCTTCGCTGTTAGACAATTTTGCAAACTCCTGTTCTACAAATAATTCAGCATGGATGCCGATTTGACGGATATGACTGGCGACACTGGTGAGAAATTCTTGAGAGCGCTCTAATGCCTGTTGACCATTGGCGAGTATTTCATTGATGGTCATGGGTCGAATCTTCTGAAAGGCAACGACGGCAGAATTCGCCACTGTGCGGCCCAACATCAGAGAAGTACCCACAGATCCCACGGCATGGGTGACCATATCCTGGCCTGCCAATATCACCTGAGAAGATTCTGATGAAATCCAATTAAAGCTGGTTTGAATCCCGCCAAAGGCTGGCAGGCCAGACATCACGGATTCCCCAAAGTTGCTCATGGCTTGTTGGGCCAGAGAATGGGTGCCAGACTGGAAGGCATCACTCCCCCACTTGATTGCTGTGCCTGCTAGGGGAGCAACAAAGGGGGTATGGGTGGCCGCAGCCGCTACGACTAATGGCACCCCCACATTTTGAATCCCACTCTTGATGAATCCAAGGGGGATCGGGGACACGGCAAAGGCGACATCCTCGGCCTCCTTCGCTGTGTTGTATAGGTCTTTGAAGGTAGACATTTCAAACCCTCGCGAGGTTTACCTATGAAACATAGGCAAGATGACCTGTGAGGGACAAATCGTTATGTGAGGATTGGGTTTGAAGACTGTTATCTATCGTGCTGATGGTGAGAGATCGTAGACCTAAATCAAAGAATTTTCTGGGGCAGAGAGAAAAATAGGCAATCGAAATTCATATAAGTTGCTAGTATCAATAAACGTAAAATATTGATGATTTTTCTAGATGCAGTGATACCGTTTTTCTAAATCGTTTTAGAGTTTTAATCTCATGAAATATTGCTTAATTGGCCTTGCAAGCACTATTGGACTTTCTCTAGGTTTAACAGCAATAAATTTCACCAGTGAAATAGCTAGAGAATCTGACGAAAGAACATTTAAATTTGATTATCCGCAAGACATTAATCAGGTTGCATTTATCTGTACTTTTTTCCCTTGTGATCCTTACCCATAATTGCTGTGAATCAAGATATTTCCTTCTTTGAATTTGCCGTTACTTAAATAACAAAGGATTAACACCTCATGAAATACTGCTTAGTTGGGCTTGCCAGTGCGTTGAGTCTATCTATGGGCTTCATGTCTATAAATAATTCAATAAACATCACAGAAAAGTCTTTCGGTGACAAGCTCAATATTGAGCAAAGTCATAATGCCGAATTACATGCCATCGGATGCCATCCTATTTATAATCCACAAGCATGTAAATTTGGAAATTAAGAGGTATTTTACAACCCCAAATCCTGTGACTGAGACTGCCTTTGACTCTGCTTCTGGGACTGATCCGTTTGCTGAGATCGACGATGTTCTACCTTCTCTCGATTCAGTTCATGTTGTGCCCTGGACAATACCCGGTCCTCATACAGCTTCACTTTCTCCGCTGACTGGGTTCGCTGAGCTACTTCCTTGATCGAGTCACCCGCCCTGACAATCTGCCTGAGCTGTACTCCCTTGAGTCCTCCCTGCATCCCAGCTTTGACGTTGGCGATATCGTCGGCTCGTGACTCAAATTTGATGGACACGCGATTGTTGTATTTAGCGAGTTGTGCCTTGAGTATTCGTAGAGTCTCAGCCGTCAATCTGGCGGCTTTCTCTACGCCTTCTTCGGCCAGGTGCATTCCTTTCTCAGCATCCCGTTCTAAGGTCTGGTCTTGACTAGGCTGCATCGTCCATCTCCTCCATTTCGTTTACATCAGTTGCGTCTTCAGTGCCTTCTTCTGCATCAATTTCTGCGGCTTCTTCTTCAATGGCGTAATACTCTGGGGGTGGGAGTAGATCCTCTGCGGCTGCGGCTCTGTTCTCCATTGCTACTTGGATATTGATCTCTCCAAAGTGCTTCTGATGTTCTTCTTGGAGGCTGGGTAGGATGTCCTCTCGCCATGCGACTTTACACTGCTTCCTTATCCTGGCTTGACGGCTGTTCTCGTTATAGGGAAGCTGTTTCTTCTCATAGATGATCGGGTGACCGTTGGTGGAGGCATCGACGATGATGCATTGCCCCGGTTTCTTCATGGCATCTAAACGGTCTGCCGTCATCAAATCCACTTGCTGAAAGCTGTCGTTGCGACTCCGTGAATGGTTGGAACCAAAGGACTCGTTTTCCGTGGTGCTGATGATGGTTTTCTTGCCTAAGCGGTTGGCGATGACTTGATTACTCTTATAAGATCCTTGGTTCATATAGATCCGGGTCGGCAGGTTGGCGGCGATGCTTTCCCAGCGCTTCTCGCCATAAAGTTCCTGCATCTGTTCTTCTTGTTGATAAACCATCCACATCAATAGACCATTCTGCCGTCCGAGGGCTGACCATTTCTTGGCGTTGGGATAGAGGGTGAAACTGGCTTCTTCGATGATCACGCCTAGGTTGTTCTGGCGTCTGCGGGTATAGCTGATGTTGCGCTTGATCAGCATATGTTGGGCGGCGGCGAGGTAGGTCTTGGTGGCTTCTAGCTGGTCTTCATTGATGCGGAAGAAGATGGCTTGTTTGCCTGTGAGGTCCAAGGGGATGGTGGTCTTGGTCATGCATTTGGCAATCTCGGGGTCGAGAAATTGTACCCAGTTCTGGCTGGCGGTGGATTGAATGGTGGGGCCAGGGTTTGCACTGCTGGAGCTGTTGGCGACGGTCCTCAGTCCTCGGCTTAGGTGAGTCATAAAGTAGGGGAGTCCTTTCCCCATCTTGTCGTTGTCTTTGGCTGCGGCTAAGCGTTCGGCGATGTTGTTGAGGCCCATCAGTTCCCAGACCATCAGCATGTCAGCATATTCACTGCTTTTGGCTCCGAGCATCATGGACTGTTGTAGGAGGTCAGACTGGGGACCGAAGTATTGATGTCTGCGTTCATAGTTCTCGGCAGCATTGATGTTGATGCCTCGGGTTAGTTCAAGGGTGCCTGCGAGGTCTTCATCATTGGCAATCAGGTCGAGGAGGTTGAGGCCACCGGAGAAGGGGAGTTTATCTGCGGAGTACTTTGAGGTTTCTTTGATGCCAGGGGCAAGAAAGTGAAGGTCATAACCCAAGTCATGAAGATAGGCAGCGGTTTTCTCCATGAGTTCGCCTTTGATGTCACTGATCATCAGGGAGGCTCCATCTTCCGCGAGGGATTCGATGAGGCGAAGGGCAAAGCTTTCAGTTTTTCCGCCACCGCTTTTACCTGAGACAATTCCACCGGGATTAATGGGACCAAGGGTGATACCTGTTTCTGGGTTGAGCTGGATCGCGGACTTTTCGATGTCGCCTTCAGCTCGGATCAGTTTGGCTTTGTTGGACCCTTCTTTGATTTCTTTGGGGGTGGCTTCTCTGGCATTTGGCATTCCCTCTGGAATTTGAGTTCTGCATCGATTGAGGGTACTGAGCCAGATGATAAAGACGATGCTGAGAAAGCCCACAGTGAGCCAGCCATAGTTGATGGGAATGTTGTGGAACCCTCTGTATTCTGGTGAGGGTTGGGTGGTTTGTTGGGGCATATGAAAATTCCTGCTAGGTAGGGCTAACGGGAACATAGGCAGATTGTATGGTGGGGTGCAAATTTATTGATTGCAGGCTGTTGACTAGTCAACAACAATCTTTTTAACTCGATACCTACATTTTTTCTTAGTTACTTCCCCGATTTTGAATATTTCTGAGGTCTGGCCGAGATACGTGTAAAAACATTCAAGATGGTCCCAGAAACTATATATAGAAAGACTTTTAGAGATCTAGTTTTTTCACTTCTTGATCACCTTATAGGATGTCAAACAGCTCCGAAAAGCTTTGCCTAGACTAGATTTCGTCAAACTTAATCGGTAGTTGAATGGCTTGTTCAAAAGGTACAGGTACAGTCTCTAAGTCCAAGACAAAATCTCCAAATCGCTTCAACTGCTCTGTGAGATAGGGGTGTGGCAAAGAGTTGTGAAACCAAGGAATCACTTTCAACTTGAAACCACTCTGCTCAATGCCCGTGATGTCATTGATGTTCTAAGCCAAGTAGCAAGGATTGCTCAAAAGTATTGAACAGAACGATATTCCTTGTTGCTTTCCTCTGTTGGTTAGAGAGTATAAAAAGTTGGCGTGTAATGCTACAAAATTGACGCATTATGTCACTCCCCAAAAAACTTTCAGCCCGTATGCTGTTCTCAAGAAATCAGAATTAGCTCTCAATCCAAAAGTGACTGGGAGCAACATCACTAAACGAAAGCACTTGCAGCTTTCCATCTCACAACAATAATCTCAACCGTAAGGTAAAAGTACATGGATAACTTTAGTAATAAAGTCATCGTCATTACTGGTGGAACAACCGGAATCGGCTTTGGTTATGCCAAGGCATTTGGCAAAGAAGGCGCAAAGGTTGTGATTAGTGGTCGGCGAGAAAATCGACTACAAGAAGCGATAACAGCGCTCAATAATAATGGCATTGAAGCCAAAGCTATCCTCGCAGATGCCAGTAGCTTGGAAGACACTGAAAAACTGGCCGACTTTGCTTGGGATAGTTTTGGCAAAGTGGATGTACTCATCAATAACGCTGGCATGATGGTGCATCACGCGCCAGTTCTAGACATGCCCCTAGAAGATATTCATGCCATCTTCAACGTCAATCTGTTTGGTGTCGTCATTGGTTCCAAAGTATTTGGTAAGCGCTTTGTTGATCAAGGCACTCCAGCAGCTATCTATAACATTGGCTCGGAAAACTCTCTTTTCCATGGGACGCCTTTTAATGGTGCCTATGTTGCTACTAAGCATGGAGTGCTGGCCTTTACTCATTCACTGAGAGAAGAGCTACCAGACTTTATTGACGTTAGTTTAATTTGTCCAGGCTTTGTTGTATCTGAATTGGGGCCACCCGAGAACATGCAGTATGGTATGCCGACTGATCAGTTTGTGAGTATAACAATACCTCAGTTAAAAGCCAATGAATTCTATGTTGTCAGCCATGCTTACAACGTGGTGATGTTACATCAAAAACAAAAAGCTTTGGCCGCTGCTTATGCAACATATGCTCCCCGTTACGAAGGGGATGTTCGATACGACGTCAGAACGAATCTCAGTCCTGTTCTGCAACAACAAGTGGGTCAATCCCTACGTGAATTTTAGTCTAATCATTGAGGAGGATAATAATGAGCAAAGTCATCTTGATCACTGGTGCATCTTCAGGTATGGGGCTGGAGACCGCTAAGTTACTTGCCCAAGAGGGCCACAAAGTATATGCCGGGGCAAGAAGGATTGAGCGCATGGAATCGCTTAGATCTCTAGGGATTATCCCGGTACAGATGGATGTTACCAATCGCGAAAATAATCAGAAGATTGTTGACCAAATTATTGCCGATGCAGGACGAATTGATGTCTTGATCAATAATGCTGGATTTGGCTTATACGGACCAGTAGAAGATGTACCCTTAGACGATGCACAATACCAATTTGACGTAAACCTGTTTGGATTGGCTCATTTGACTCAAATCGTGCTGCCCTATATGCGCCAACAGAAGTCAGGCAGGATTATCAACACCTCTTCTATGGGTGGGAAAATTTATACACCGCTAGGAGCCTGGTACCACGCTACGAAACATGCCTTGGAAGGCTGGTCCGATTGTCTAAGGATTGAGACAAAGCCATTTAATATTCAGGTTGTCTTAGTGGAGCCTGGTGGTATCAAAACTGAATTTGGCGATGTCGTAGGTAAGCAATTGCAAAAGTATTACGACAGCAGTGCATATCAAAAACAGATGGATCCTTACCTCAGGATGATGGCAGATCCTAAGGCTATGGATAATGCCACAGAACCGATTGTTTTAGCTAGGGTTTTTGTCGAAGCTGTTAATTCCAAGAACCCCAAGCGCAGATATGTCAAAGGCTCCATGGCCAAGCCACTGATGTTTATCAGAAAATGGTTAGGTGACGGAACCTTCGAGTTCATAATTAACCGAGCATTTGGCTAACTGGTGGCTCGACTACTGTGCAGGGATATCGTTTCAATGAACCCAACAAACCATAAATTCGTATTGGATTCGGGCTGGCAAGTCTTGCTGAAAGATTTGGGTGTGTCTCCCCAGGCGATATTACGTCAAGCGAATTTACCCCTAGACCTATTCTGCCAGCCTACTCCTGCCCTAACTTCCACGGAGTATTTTCGTTTTTGGGAAGGGTTAGAAACTCTTTTATTAAAGGATCCAACTTTTCCGTTACGGATTGCTCAATCTATCACCGTAGAGTCTTTCAGCCCACCTATTTTTGCCTGTATTTGCAGCGAAAATCTCAATCAGGGTATCCAGCGATTAGCCTTATATAAACGATTGATTGGCCCTTTTCGCCTTGATGTTACACAAACTATCCATGACACTCAGATCGCCCTGGGAGAGCTTCCGGGACACCCACCGATCCCCCAATCTCTCATTGCTATGGAGCTAGCGCTACTCGTGCATTTGACTCGATTGGCGACCCGCGCTTTCATTATTCCACTTAAGGTGCAAAGTACTTTCACGATTCCCGGTTCAAAAGAATATGAGGCTTTCTTCGGTGTACCTCTGGACAACGGTGAGCTTGATGGTGTTGTCTTTTCAGCGGCAGATGCGCAAAAGCCATTTCTAACCGCTAATGCTGGGATGTGGTCGATTTTCGAGCCTGAATTGCACAAGCGTATGCAGCATCTAGAAGTAGATGCGCATTTTCGGGATCGCGTTCGGGCTTGTCTAATGGAAATTCTTGCCAGCGGTCAATGCACGATGGCTGATGTCGCGAAAAGGCTGGCAGTCAGCACACGCACTTTACAGCGACGGCTGCAAGATGAAAATACAAGCTTTAAGCAAGAACTGAGCAGCTTAAGGGCGGAATTGGCTAATCACTATCTTGTTAATACACCCTATTCAAGTGCAGAAATATCCTTGCTGCTTGGCTATAGTGAACCCAGTTCATTCTTCCGAGCCTTTCATCTCTGGACGGGGAAAACTCCCGACATTGTACGTGAAATGTCATAATCTAGCGACCACGATTTATGTGTTGACTGGAGTGGATTTATAAGCTTGACCACAGAAGGAACAGAACCGATGTTTGAGGGAAAGCATCGGTTCATTGCATTGACTACACCAACTTCTTAGCTCAGCAGCACAAGCAAAACAGTATTTTGCTCTTAGAGGCATCCGTAATGGATCCGGGATCGTTCCCAGCACTCAGCAAGTTGGCAGAACTTCAATCGAGAAGCCGCCTCCACAGCAATCCCTCGACATACAGCCTCAAAGTACTCTGCTGGCACGCCTAGGGCATAAGCAAGACCATTCTTGGTTTTGTGATTAAGTTTAGTGGTCTTCCCCCGTTCAATCTTGCCAATACTCTGCAGATGCACATTTGCTTTAGCCGTTAACTCTTTCTGATTGAGACCTTGACCAAGACGCAATCACCTGACATATTCAGCCAAGGATTCACCGGGGTTTGGCGCTTGAGGTTGCTGGTCGTATTAGATGTGCTGATCAAACCAGCCCACAAACGCTTCTGGAGACCGTCCCAGATAGTCGTAGCCCGCAAACCGGCTGGCTTCTAAGTCCAGCATCCGCAGATCTTTTTCCACGGTCAGGGCATCGTAGTAGGACCGCACCATGTCTAGATTGGTCCAGGGATCGTTCTGGTTCTGAAGGACCAATGTGGGGACTGAAATTTTAGGGGCATCGTTGATAAAGTTGGGCTCAGCCATATTGAAGCCAAGGCGATCGCGGGAGACCTTGGCCCCAGCGCGCTCCATAAATCCAGGCATGCCCAGTGCTTTGACGAAGTAGCTGTAAAGCAGGGGCTGCACGTTAACCAGCGCCTTTACCTTGTCACGACTGGCTAACCCATCTGCTAAGCCGTAGGCATAGGTGGTGGAAGCAGCCCCCATGCAGATACTAAGCAGCCCCACACTGGCATTGGCAAACTCAGGTCGAGCCGAAACAAAGTCTACTGCTGCCACGACATCCTTAGCTTCTTCAGGCCCCCAGCTCACCCACGGAATCGTACCTAGGTCGCTTTCTCCATGCCCCCGCAGGTCATACATCAATACGGAATAGCCCTGCTCAGCAAGGTATTTGGCCTGGCGTAAAAACTTGATGTCTTCTTTCCAGGGTGCGATCGGCCCTCTGCCTTTGGGAGACCAGCCACCACGGTTGCATTGCACACCAAAATGGCTCTGCACAATCACGCGGTCTGTGCCTCCTTTGATCAACCAGCCCCGCAGGGTTACACCGTCACGCGCTTTGAACTCCACATTTTCGTAGTTGAGTCCATAGTCTGTAGGACTGTCAAACAACGGTGACTGGGATGGCTTGACCATCATATTGGAAACCATATTGCCAAACATATCTGACCTCTTGATGAGCGTGATGACGTTGAATCGTGTGATGACTGTGTTGGCGGGTGACTTATTACACTGGCGGCATTAGTAATGGGGTAACTTGGTCGATAAAGGCCTGGCGAGAGTCAGCTTTAGCGATCATCCCTGCTAGCATTTCTGCATCAGAACCGACCGGGTTGTTGATGGGGGTGTCTTGGGTCGCACATTCAAAAATTTTGTCGGCTACTTCTTGAGGATCAGCAACTTGGCCACCCTGGTTGGCCATCTTCTGAGCGACGTCTTGCAAGTGAGTATGCAACTTCTCAGCATGAGCCACTAGTTCGGCATCTCCAGCTTTAAGGATGTCGCTGGTATTGGCATTAAACCGGGTCGTCGGATAGGCCCCAGGTAGAACACTTTTTACTCGAATGTTAAATGGCTTGTAATCAAAGGCCATACCTTCCGTGAGGCCCTGAACAGCATGCTTGGTTGAGGCGTAAATTGAGATGGTGGGTGCGGCGAGCATACCTGCCATGGACGTTACGTTAATGATGCAGCCTGATTTTTGTTGACGCATAAACGGCAAAACGGCACGGGACACATTCATGACGCCAAAGACGTTGGTTTCAAACATTGCCCGAATGTTTTCGTCTGTTGCTTGCTCAAACAGGGAGTGGCCACCGTAGCCTGCGTTATTAACCAGCACATCAATGGTGCCAAAGGTGGTGATTGTCAATTTAACCGCGACTTCAATACTGGCTGGTTCAGTTACATCGAGTCGGGTTACAACTACATTTTCAAGTTGTGTGAGGTCCGTTTCGCGCTCCGGAGAACGCATTGTAGCCACCACATTCCAGCCAGATTGCTGAAACTTCAGGGCGGCCAGTTTACCAAATCCTGAACTTGCCCCTGTGATTAGGACCGTTTTCTGATTCATGAGTTTGACTCCTGATTGTGGTGATTGAGGGTTGATATTGAACGGCTTTGCTATCGGGTAAATTATTCGTTATTGATTGCGATCGCCCCATGAATTAACGCGGATAGTCCATACGTCATCGTCGATTCAAATTCCCAGGGGGGCTGATTGACTTCTGGATGCCGCAGCGCTTCCAGCAAATTTTCACTGGGATTAGAGAGGGGCCAAAGGCCAGCAATCATTGAGTAGGTGCATTGAATCACCATGATCCACTGCTGCTGATTGAGGCGGGGGAACACCGATACCAAACTCTCTAATAGTTCTTGGTAGGTGGTATAACCTTGTTTTTTGAATTTAATCAGTTGCTCAACGGAGGAATTACGCTCCATGGAGATTGAAAGTTGGGGAATCAGATTGAGTAATGTTTCATGTTGCAGCAGTGTTTCGACCCAAACCTGAGTCATTTCCGATACGTTATCCACCGATGCCATTTGCTGAAGTCGGTTTATTAATGCGCGCACAAATACAATTTGTTCTGCTTCGTAAATGACTAAGAAAATCTCCTCTCGGGTCGAGAAGTAGCGATAAATATTGGCTTTGCTAATTCCTGCTTCACGGGCAATCCCGTTGAGGCTAATTTCTTCATATGCCAGCTCAGAGAAAAGAGACTGAGCTGCTTCAAGAATTTCCTCTCGCCTAGCAGCTTTTTGGCTTTGACTCCGTGCTCTTGCCCAACTCATAGATAAATAAGTAACCACTGGTCACATAATAAGCAACCACCAGTCACTTGTCAACCTTTACTTGGCAGTTCTTGTCTCTCCGAAGGGCATTGGCCAGTCGAAAACCATCACAAACCACTACCTAGCGGAGTAGGAAGTAGAAGTATTGGAGGGATTGAAAGAAAGCCGCTGTGTGGTAATTTAATCAGCGCTGTGATTTTCCAGAATGCCGTTGATATGTCTCTGGCATTGCAACAGCTCAGTGCGGAGGGATATCCGATTGATCGTGAGGCACTGGCAACGATGAGTCCTTATCTGACTGAGCAGTTGAAGCGGTTTGGAGATTTTGTCTTGGATCTGGAGACCGTACCTGTACCTTTTGAACAAGCCATTCAACTACCGATTAAGTTTGACGAAATCTAGTCTAGGCAAAGCTTTTCGGAGCTGTTTGACATCCTATGAGGCGATCTAAAAGTCTAAAAGCTAAATCTTCAAAAGCACTGATGTATATAGCTTCTGGCACCATCTTGCATGTTTTTACACGTATCTCGGCATGCCCCCTTTCTGAATCAGAACAACAGATGGTTTGGCAGAGTCCAACCTGTTCTTTAGGTAGCATGAGAGATTGAACGGTAATTTGCATGGGAACACGCTAGAAATAGACTAACGAAACCACAGACAAGATTTACCGGGCAGCCAAAATCATTTCCCTGATTGCGACCGAGCTGCTTGCCTTAGTTTATTAAAGACTGCTGTGCCCAGCCGATCCTCATATACTTTCTGAGAAGGGTAGGAACCTTCAAGATATGACAACACTTCCTGACAGTCTCCTTGGGCATTGGTTCTGAGGTAAGTTCTCGCATTAGGTACACCTGGAAGGTTGTAGCCCTCTCGAATCAAGTGGTATTGGCTTCCATTGTGCTCAATTGAAGCAAGTAACTTTGCTGAGTCAGACGGAGAACCTTCCTCTTGGCTTAGCCTAATCTGATTTAGGCATTGCTCGGCAGCGGGGTTGGCTTTGGCAGGGGATAGGTTAGCCAGACCTGCTATTAAAAACGTTGTGAATATAAGTGTTTTTCTCATGACTTTTTGCTCAGAATGGTTGGCTGTAACCGCCTAAAGGGGGGAGGTTAACGTATTTCCTTGGGTTTACGATGGTGCCCGAATTTGGGTCCCCAGTCACGAAACCTTCTTTAACTCCAAAGTCAATGTGAGGCCCAGTTGATTTCCCTGTGCTACCCACAGTTCCAATAACTTGCCCTGGGTCCACTTTATCGCCTACAGACACATAATTGTTTTGATTGTGCCCATACCAAGTAGCCAACCCATTTCCGTGGTCTATCAGGATATAGTTGCCATAACCTCCAAACCACTCTGAGCGAACAACTACGCCCCCATCTGCCGCCTTTATAGGTGTCCCAGCATCCCAAGCTAAGTCTATGCCTGAATGGAAGCCCGTTCCTCCATAAACTGGATCGGTTCGATATCCATAATCGCTGGTGACCTTATATTGCTGACCCGATAATGGATCTTGTAACTCCCCAGAGGCCACACCGGAACCCTGAACAAAGGGACTATTACTCACCAACAACGTAGGATTACACCGCTGTGAATTCGTATTGATTGCAGCCAACAATGGATTCTGCCCTGCATTCCCATTCGGACCATATTGAGCCAGAATTGCTGGGTCTTTCCAGATGTCATGCTGTTCAGCTCCACCCGGTAAAGAGGTGAACTGACCATACCGAATCACATTCCCCGCTCGACTGTAGACATGCTGACCAAGCAATTGATCTGCTTGCTCAAACTCACCCGCCTCAATCAACCCAAGAATGTCTGTCCCAATCTCGTCACCAAAGGCTTGGATCAATGCGACGGTCGCCTGATCGCGTTCGGCTTTATTCGTGGACCAAGCATCTAAACCATACCGATCCAATATTATTTTGCGAGTCTCAGGGATAAACTGATATTCCCCATAAGCCCCAGTATTGGGATGGGCGTCAATATCCGTTCCCCCAGATGATTCACCCAAGGCTATACGGGCGAGATACTGTCTCAAACGATGTTGAGGATCTGAAGGCGTTGAAGTATTGCCTTGATTATGGTCTGTATGACTTCCAGCAGCATTCGCAAAGGTCTGTTGGGCTTGACTCGTACCCACGAATCGCCAGTGCCACGGCTCAAAGTTGATTCCCTGACGATTGTTCTCTGGAAAGCTCAACTCAAACCCATACTTCCCAGCATTCTGTTGCATCCAGGCATACTCAGGTGTATTCGCAAAACGAGTCTCAAGCGTGGGGTTGGCATTCGTACCCACATCCACGGCTAACCCCGTGTGATGTTCACTGTGACCTGCGGGGGCTGACACTTTAGCCGCTGCTTCAGGAGAGCCTTGCCTTTGAGTCTGGAGGTCGAATAGCTGCTGTTGGGTCTGATTGTCCCTAAAGCCTGAAATCGCTTTGATATCCAATCCCTGAGCGGCTGCATCTGCCACCATTTGCTCAAAGGCTTGGGCTGCATCTGGGGCTAAGGTTTCCTGTACCCCATCGACGGAGGTCACGTTGACCAATTGACCTGTGGTTTCCGCATAGACGAAGTGACCATAGAGGGCATTGTTATTCGGTGGGGGACTATTCCCCGCTGTTGTCGTTCCCCCTAAGAAGTCAGGGACTTGGCAGAAGTCAATGGTTCTAGTCTTCTCGTTAATCCCTGGAAAGTAATCTTGGACTCTACGACGAGCGAGGATCGGGAAGATGCCCCCCACTTTGACTTTCCACGGGGTTTTGAAACTAAAGATATGAGCCGTGCAGTGCTTCTCAAATAGGATGGTGACGCAGATCTGAAAGTCGATCCATAGCCTTGCTTCTGCGGGTTTGTCATCGTATTCCGTGATGTCTCCCAGACTGAATTTGGTGAGAGAGCCATTGCCAAAGGGTTTGATGCCTGCGCGTTCTTTGTTTCCAAACAGACAGAGAAACCCTTTACATCCTGGGACTTCCTGATCTCGACTCATCCACTCTTTTCCTAGAAGTGGATCACCAAGTATCGTAGTTCCTGGTTCAAGAGGGGCCATCTCAAACCGAGGGAACCCTCGCTCTGGTCGCTTGCTCCTGCTCGTGGCACTCTTAATCCCATGTTCTGGCTTGAATTTGGCGTCAGGGGTGCCACCACTGATCGGCCTACCATAATGTTCTTCTGGCCCATCCTGACCACTATGGGCCGCATCGAATTTACCTAAGATATCTCTGTTAAACAGGGTAATGATGACGGGAGCGACGATGGACCCAAGGGCCGTATCACCGAGGCCAGGGACTGATCCTAGGATCTTGTCTTCTATGCCAGGGAACTGTTCTAGGGCCATATCTGCCAGTTGAGGAAGGGCTTGGTCTAGGGGCTGATTGGCGATATGGACGATGCCCCCAATCGGTACTCGCTTGAGTTCGGGGAATTCTTTGATGATTTCATTGAGGGTAAAGTTTTGGATCTCATTAATGGCATAATTCTGGGCGCGTTGTCGGGCGGTTTCCCAGTTGCCTTCTATGACTTCAATGGTGAGTGAACCGACGGGTAAGCGGCGCAGCTCTGCGGGAATGTCATTGCCAATTTCTCGAAGTAAGACTTGTTCACCTTCTTTGATGGCCCCTTTCCAATTGCCATCTAGGAGGTCTTCAAAGGGGATATCTTTGAGGGCTGGGTTTTTATTCAGTTCGTTGATCAGAGCTTTCTTACCTGTACTCAGGGCATTGCGTTGAAGCTGCTTCTGGGCACCTGTGGGGTCGAGGACGACTCCGACGACGGCTTGGAATAGGGGAGCGGAGTCTTTGAGTTTGATATCGCCGTTGTTGTAAATGTCTTTGACCTGTTCGAGGTTGAGGCCATTGACTAGTTCAACCTGGCCGATGGGCACTCCGCCGATGTCGGTGCCAATGGCATTGTTAAAGTCTCTAAGACTGTGTTTAGTGAAGCCTGCAAATTGAGGGTTTTGCTTTAAGTCTCCAAATTTGATGATCCGATCTGGTGTGGCTCCAGCGGGCCAAGCACGGTTGGGGTCATAGGTGAGGTTGGGGTCATCCACGACAACCCAACCAGGAGAGCTGGCACCGGGGAGACTAGAGAAAGAAACCTCTTGGGCTTCCGGGGGTGGGTCATAGATTAGCCCAGGAACATTGGCAAGTTCGGGGGCTGGATAGTACCCGACTTGTTGAGTCTGACTCCAGACAGGAAGGGTCTGGGAAGCGGCGATGAGGATGGAGGCGATGAGGGTAGGGCATCGCTTGAGAGCAGTGAGGGTCACAAACAGAAATCCCCTGTAGTTGGGCTACAGAGGAAACATAGGTAAGATGGCCTTTGAGGTGCAAATTGAATCTTGGTGACCTAGATATCCGCATAAAACCCACTCGCTGAAATCAACGAGTGGGTGAAAAAATCTAGAAAAATATATGACGAAAGATAGGCAAATTACCCCATAGATTTTAGTCAGCTTAAAGGTATGTGTATTACTCTTAACTGACTCTATCTAGCTCTTCCTTTAGACTTGAGATAAAAAGTCTGGGTAGACTCATGGCTAAGAGATGTAGTCACTGTAATAGCACTGCCCTAAAACGGTCTAGACATAAAAACTGCGCTGAAAAGCTTCTATTGGTTATCAGAATCAGACCGTACCGTTGCCGTGATTGCGGAAAAAGAAGTTTCCTCTTTTTCTAACTGAGAACGGTTAAACTTCCCCATCACAGCGCCCATAGCATTAGGCTCATCTAATTCACACTGATTGAGAAGATAATATAAAGTCTATTCTTTGAGAGAAGAAGCAACGGAAAGGAAATAACTATCTCCTTGAGGCTGCAAGTCAAAATTAGCAATATAGCGCTGAAAGCTTGAAAAATAACAGTCTTTACGCTCAATCATCTGATGGATTAAGGTTTGCAACTCCATTCGATTCTTTTGGTTCATCCCAGAGGCAGCTTCTGACAAAATAATTTCTATAGCTTCTTGGCGGTCCTCATCGGGTAATAAGGCGATATTCCAGGCAAAAACAGCAATACTCAGCAAGGATTTCACATCTTCAAAACTAGATGTTGTTTCTTTGTAGGGATCAATAAATTCCTCCAAAACGTCAGACATTTTGGCAACGCCCTTTGGGCTAGTGGCTATGTCCTTAATAAGGTCTTTTCCAGTTGTTTTCTGTACTTTTTTTTGCAACCGCTTGAAGGATTGAACGGTTGTTTGTTCATCATCTTGTTGTTGATGGAGTAATTCACTAAAACCTTTAGATTTTCTAGCCATAATGGTTCTTCTGATGAGTCTTCTTGAAATTAAGCAGCCAGATGCACACTAGATTAACAAGAACTGGCAATGAGCAATGAAATCCCTCCCAAAGCATGGTTAGGGAGGGGGAGAACGCATATTCTTAGAATAAATCCAAGAACTGACAAATTACTTTGGTAGTAGCAAATCAAAAGAACGGCACAATCTCAACCTCGCCATCAAACCACCAATCCTGCTTTCTTTTTCAGCCCATTATGCTCGCAGATAAAGTCGAATCAAAATTCCCACCTGGTGTCATAATGCCACGGCCAATCCGCTGCCTATGCGACTTTTTGGACAATCATGGTTATCCGATCAGTGGTTGCTTCGAGATTAGTACCATAGGTGATGATGATATGGCGGCTTGGTTTCCTAATGACGTGGCAATGCAGCAACAGTTTGCTGTGTTTGGCCGTGGCTCTACGGGTTCCGTATATGCTCTTTGGCTTCGAGATAACCTCGATACCGAGCTTGCTCCAGTTATCGTTCTTGGATCTGAGGGAGAACTGCTGGTTCTTGCTACAAATTCGCTAGAATTCTGCCGCTTATTGGGTTGTGGATATGACGAATTGGAGTGGGACGACCTTACCCAGAAAGCCTCAGGTTGGAACGCTACTCAGCCATTGCGTAACTGGCTGGCTACTAATCTAAGTATCGATTGCCCGCCAACGGGTGACTCAATTGTCTCTGCAGCCAAACAGCAGTTCTCAGGCTTCCCTGATTTTATTCAACAGTGGCAAAGGGAAAACCTTTGACGTGTGATATCGATGAATAAAGAGTCTGGAAAACCATGTTAATCAGAGAAACGATGGGAGTAGGGCATCGCTTGAAAACAGTGAGGGTCACTAACAGAAATTCCCTGTAGATGAGCTACAGAGGAAACATAGGCAGGATGACCTTTGAGGTGCAAATGGGTTGATATGTCAGGGGTTGAGGCCAGCAATTTCTAATGGCGTCTAATCGCCATCACTAGATTTTTCCCAAACTGAGACGTGAGAACGACTGGTATTTGTAAAGGGTTCGTTCTTCCAGCCTCCCCACCTTCCTTTCAGTTCTAAATTGGCAATCCTCGCCATCAGATCTAGTTCTGATGGCCAGACATAGCGACATGGAATACAGGACAGTTCTATTTTTGAATCTCTCACCATCATGTGATGCGACTCTAAGGTTTGAGAGACGAAATCATAGTCATCTATTCCCCAATGATCATCCCCGAATTCAAATACATGCTTGGTTTCACCGAAGGGTATTCGCTGAAGGCTAGGGACTATAACCTCGATAATGAAATGTCCTCCAGGTTCGAGATGAGCGGCTGCGTTCTGGAAGCATTGAACTTGTGCATCTTGAGTCGTCAGATTCATGATGGTATTGAATATCAGATAAACCAGGGAGAATGAGCCTTCGCATTTCGTGGTAGCAAAATCTCCTTGAATGACGGGAATACGATCTCCACCCGTTTTTTCAGCAAGTTTAGAGAGCATAGCCCCAGAAAGATCGATTCCATGAACTTCAACACCTCGCTTTGCTAGGGGTAATGCGATTCGGCCTATTCCAATGCCAAATTCAAGAACCCTACCATTCCCAGCAAGCTCTTTCAGGCAATCAACGACAGGTTCAATTACGTCAGGGTTAAAGGAATCTACATCGTTGTCGTAAGTTTCAGCAACTGCCTCACCAAAATATCCATCATTAGACATGGCTAAAATAGGCATCCTATGAATGCGTACATGAGAAGGACTACTCAATAGCCCATGAGGTGTAAATCTAATTTAGGGCTGCCAGATTGCATATCAAGGTCTATAACTTGAATTCTCGTAGATCAGCAGGTTGCTAGTCCATCCCATCATCTCTATTAATCAATTCCCAAGCTGTTATCCTGACATCTTCTGGGCATTCCTCAGGAATCGATGCAAGGGAAATCTGATGGAGAATAGATACTTTTATTCGAGCATACTTGTAGCAAAAGTTGAAACTAGATAGAGCATGACGATGCAGGGAGGGCTCTTTCTCAATCCACTTATGGATTTCAGCTTGACTGGTCAGGACGTCTTTATCCCAACTTTTTGTTTGCTTCTGAGGCTTGTATTTAACAGTAAGGATGAGCACCAGCAGATTTTCAATCTGTCCTTCGATTACGTCCTTGTACCTTCTCGCCACATCTTCTATTTCCTCAATTAGGTTTTCAAGATCTACCAAATCAAACTTACGAGCTTTCAGTAGTTTTGCCTGCTTCAAAGACCACTTGACTACATCTGTTTCATATAGCGTCTGAATGTTATATGCCATAGCTCATTGAGACAAATTGTGCTTCTTTCAATCACTCCACCAACTCTATCAATCTGATGATATTTTCATCGGGTAGAACTACTCTTACTTATCCACTACACAGAAAGCGCTCAGTCCAGCGATGGAGTGCCTTAAAATATATTTCCCTTATTCGAAGTATACTCCGAGATATAAAACTGGTGCTTCAAACTCCTTTCATTCCAAATAAAATACACAGGAATGTCATGAAAATTACGACTCTTTCTATACTCAACTGCCACAATATTAACGAAGCTACCTAAACCAAGTACGAAAGTGAGAGCTGTGGTTAAGCGCTGTCCTAGATGTAGAAGTCGTTATCTTACCGAATCTCGACTCAGAGGATTCCATGAAAATGTACTTCTGTTTTTTTCGGATTCAGCCTTATCGCTGTAAATCATGCGGACGCAGATTCTACGGATCCGCTAGCAACTCTCATTCCAAATACGAATTACCTTTCGGAGATCTTCTGAAATACCTTTTTACTAGACCCTTTAGAGCATTGCGGAAGTTCAAGACATCCCGTCATTGATCAATACTTCCCTTCAAGAGGAGTTGTATTTTTAGATTTCGCGTTTGAGATCGAGAAGCTGAATTAGTGTCTATATATTCCTAAAAATGAAGGAATATTTTTATTTAATTTATCGAGAAAATTTAAGGTTTTATGAATTCAATGGATGTAACAATTCAAAGGTCCGATAAATCTGATACCTGCTAATACCCCACCTTGCTTGACATGGTGAGCGTGGGGTTCCTTGAAAATTTAAGACGAACCAACCGAACATATAACGCGTGAGCATCAAACTTCACTATATTCAGCAAGTATCTCTCTTGCTATGTTTTTGTTTAGTTAGTCCTAATCAAAAGGTATTGAAAATTTCTAACCTGTGATACATATATCTTGGAAACATCCAACAGAACTTGCTGTCCAATTACCCTTAAGTTGGACGGTTTTTTGAACGGAATGAGGCTCTGCAACGAAATCCCTCCCAACGCATGGTCAGGGAGGGAGAAGAATGCATACTTCCAGAATAAATCGAAGGGTAGAAAAGCTGTCTTCTTTTAGGCTATTCAACCCACTGGAACCAACTCAACCTCTCCATCGAACCGCCAGTACTGCGTCACTTCCCTGGTCCTACGCTAAGGGTTAGAACAGAAGGTACGCTTGTAGGCCCAGAAAAATTGGACAGAGTTAAAGGATAGACAGAATGGCCCTTGGAAGGGAAATCTATTGATATAGCAGGAATCTATTCTTCAAGAGTAGAGGCGACTGAAAGAAAATAGCTATCCCCTTGATCTTGTAAATCAAAGCTAGTAATACTGCGTTGGCAAGACCAGAAATAGTGGTCTTTGCGTTCAATCAGTTCCTCGACTAAGCTTTTCAAGCCCTCTATGATGTCCTGATCAGTGCTAGAAGCCATTTCTGAAAAGATCTGTTTTAGTGCAACTTGGCGCTCTTCCGGGGATGTCAAGGCAATATTCCAAGCCAAAACAGCAATTTTCAAAAAATTATCAAGCTCTGAAATACTGGGGGTTGTCTGTACGTATGGTGCAACTAATTCTTGCAAAACTTCTGACATCTTGTTCACATCCGGGGGGTTGAACACCATGTTTCGGGAAACGTCTTCTCCCGCAATTTCCTTGACTTTGTTCTGCAGCCGCTCAAATGAGTCTGCGTTTTTTTGTTCTTGACGCTGCTTCTGATGGATTAATTCACTAAAATCCTTAGATTTTCTAGCCATAATGCTTCTTTAACGCAGACAGTCTTAGATTAAGCAGCCAGGTGTAAATTAAATTAACCAGAAGTGGAATGAAGAATGAAACCCTTCCCTAACCTTAATCTCAAGAGGGGGAAGAAAATATATATTTTGGAATATGTAACCCAGAATAGTCAAACTACTTCAGTATTTGCAAATCACCCCACTGGAACCAACTCCACCTCCCCATCAAACCGCCAATACTGCGTCACCTCTCTGGTCCTACGCTGAGGATTAGATACCAGTCGGGAAATGTGATTCCCTCCCCGCACATCCGCTAACTGGTCTGTGGCAATCTCCCCACCAATTGCAGCCACTGTCCCCATCACTCTATCCCCGAAAGACTCTCCTCCTTGACGCTTCAGTTGCGATCTCAGATACTTGGTATTCTTGCGCCTCACTTCCATCGTCCCTGGTTCAATCTCTTGACCATTGATGCGGGTGACATAAGCCGTGAACTGCAAACCATTCATCTGCTGAATCTTGGCCTCAGCCGTCTGGCCCTTGTGGGGTCCACTGGTAATTTTCAGAGGAATGACCATCTGTTGAGCTTCTTGGGGCGATATCCATTCCACATGGTCAATCACTTTGGCCTTCATTGAGGTGCGCGTCGGTGCAGCAGCGCTCTGGCCTGCACCATAGAACTCAGCCTCAAACTGATCCACCGTTTGAATCTCCCCTGCCATAAAGTTCACCTGATAGTCAGGCTTTACTTTAGTTCGAGGTTTGGCCTTGCTTTGACTGGCAAAGGCCAACTTAACGGGCTTAGTCTGGGGTCTTGGGGTATAGGCGGGACGAGGGATTGTCGGGTTTTTGCCAATGGAAGCGGTCTGAGATGATGACTGGGGTTTTTGACTGATCTGATAGCGGTTACAGCCTGGAACGTTGATATTCCGCTCTACATAACCCACACATTCACTCAAGGAGGGGCCGCTAGGCTTAGAATTCGCCAGTAGGGAAGGACTGGGCTTAGCTGGAGTATAGCTACGTTTGGGAGTGGGGTTGCGATAGAGCCGACGAGGAATACTAACGGTATTCTGGCGCTGAATGGGTTTCCCACGCACGGGCACGGGTTTCTTCTGTTTGGCTTGTTGTTTCTGAGCCTGCTGCTTGAGCTGTTGTTGCTTGAGCTGCTTCTGTTGCTGTTTAAATGGCTCTAACTCTGCGGCCTGAGTCAATCCCATATTGTCTTGGGTGAGCTGGGCTTTCTCTAATTCAGACTGCTGAAGCTTTTCCGTCAGCTCGATAATCTGCTTATCCTTGTCCCCCAAGGCCATCACCTTCTGGGGTTTGGGTCCCCAAATCTTGTAGCCCACAAACCCCATGATGATCAGGGGGATGGCGATACTCCCAATCCTGAACCAGGGCTGGAGATAGTAGGGGTGTTTGACTTTATCCCCTGGATCGACCATTTTCTCCAGATCGTTGATGGGCCGACCTTCAGAAATCTTGTTCTCTTCTAAGAGTTCATTGAGTTCCGGGTCATCCAACAATATGGCTTTGGCTTCCTCGACCTGGCGTTTATCTGTCGGCATGTCTCGCTCCTTGTCTTTGCTCTCTGGGTTGTTCTAGGTGGGCAGATCCACAATGTTGGTAATCAATAGCTCTGAATGCAGGGCATCATCAATCATGCGGCCCAGGTCCGTATCGGCAATTTGCCAGTTGGGCCTAAACCCTTGCACAGCTCGTAAGGTCAAGATTTTATTGACCTTGACGGGGTTATAAATCAGGTTGTTTTGACCATCAAAACGGTATTGGGTGGCATACAGCCTGACATCCCATTCATGGGCTTCTGCATCTAATCGCTCAATCTTGGCACCCGTAATGGTGGTCTTTGTATCCCTCTTTTATCACTTTAGACAGATAAAAAATAGACTATTCTCAGTTTCTATTTTTCTAATGAGTGATGTCAGCTTCAAGAAGTCCAGAACCAACCATTGGCTTTGTTGATGAGTACTGCCAACTATTTGCAGAGTTATTTCCCCAAGTCCGCAGTTATGAAGCCTTCAAGCATCTCCATCTGGGGATGATTAGTGATATCAAACGTAAATCATTGCCCGCCATTGCAAGAGCAGTGGGCTTGGAGAACCATCAAAGCCTGCATCATTTTCTGAGTGAATCACCTTGGGTAGCGTCACATTTGTCTGACAAGAGATTGGACATCATCTTGAAAATACTGGATGGGCGCAGGTTAATTCTATTGATCGATGAGACGGGCGATTGCAAAAAAGGCAAGAGTACCGACTATGTGAAACGGCAGTATATCGGCAATGTGGGCAAGAAAGAGAATGGCATCGTCGCAGTCACTGCCTACGGGCTGTTTCAAGGGATGATTTTGCCTTTGTCCTTTGAAGTGTACAAACCCCGAGAACGTCTTAAAGAGGAGGATGAGTATCTCAGCAAACCCCAAATTGCTGCTGGAATGATCCGACAGTTGCAAGGGATGGGCTTTTGCTTTGAGCTCGTCCTGGCTGACAGCTTGTATGGGGAAGCTCAAACAAACTTTGTGAATGTCTTAGAGGAGTTAAAGCTGCCCTATATCCTAGCGATTCGTAGCAATCATGCGGTGTGGTTACCCGCAGAACAAGCAGTCTTTGCCGAACCGTGGCAGTCATTTGAACGAACCTTCAGCAATGGCACCACTGAAACTCGTTACAGGCAAGAGATCATTTATGGCCAGCGACACCACCAGAAGCGCTATTGGCTATTAACCACGGACCCCCAAACGCTACCAGAGAACTCAACCTCTTATGTCATGGCAGCGGCACCCGAGATCAAGCTGGATGAAATTGGGGATTGCTATGGCTTCAGAACTTGGATTGAGTATGGTCTCAAACAGTCTAAAGATACCTTGGGTTGGGCTGATTTTCGCATGACGCACTACGAACAAATTGAAAAGTGGTGGGAGATAGTGATGAGCGCTTTCTTGATGGTGAGTTTGTTCGCTGATGTCTTCAATGACTCTTGTCCAGTGGCACATCAACACTTTGCGCAGCATCCTTGGTGGGATAACCAAAACGGGTGGAAGAATCTGCTCAATAATGTGCGCTTGATCATTCAACCGTTAATCAGTTGGAATCTTCTAAAGCGCTGGTTAGAAGTCTTTCCCAGCCGTGCTTTGAAAAAGGGGTTTGAGCAACTCACATCAAAGATGGAGGCATTTTGCTGTCCACTGGTGAGGAAATTGCTCAAGCATCCTGATTTTCTCTCTGTCTAAAGTGATAAAAGAGGGGTATGGTGGGACTGGCCTACATAGTTGGCAAAGGGATCTTTGGCTTTGGCATAGGCGACATGCTGACGCCCTAACCACTGGGAACGAATATCAGGATGGATCTTGAAAGCTTGGGTGTACATAGGCAGGGGGTAGATCAGCTTGCCTTCACGGTGACCCTCGCCATTCATCGGCCAGGTGTAGGCCACGGAGACAAACTCCTGGGCAAACCGCATCACGACTTCATCACTGCGATAGAGGGGGTCCACGGGCTGACCTTTGACCACTAACCCGGAGTCAGTCTGGATATACACCTGAGAGGGGGCTTGCGCTCTGGCTCCTTGGGTAAACCAGGAAAAACAGACAAGGATATTCAGCAGTAAGGCTGAAACAACTAATAGGGGGAGGAAGCGAGATATTTTCTTAGTCATCGTCAAAGAGCCATTCGTCTTCATACAGCATGAAATCCTTATCTAAATCAGGATGCAGGGGTGGACGCCCCCCAGATGACACTGCGCTAAACAGCAGTTGGACTGCCAGGAGAAGCAGAACGAATCCCGTGAACCAAAACCAAAGGATGTACACATGGTCAAAGGTCCAGCAGAAGGCAAAGTAGAACAGCACCGTCATCCCGTAGATAAACCGGAAGTCTGACCACCAGAATCGGAAGTCTGGGACAAAGAGCTGGCAAATGATCAATCCAAAGCCCAAGGTGAAAAAGGAGTCCACCCCTGCAAGCTGATCTGCCCCAGCAAAGATGCGGTGGTAACCCGCAAATAGGGTGAGAACGGTGCAGGCCATCAACCCACCCAAGGGAGTCAGATCTGCAAAGACCCCACGAATGATGATCAGCAACACGGCAAAGACGATAAATACAACGGCGATGGTTGGGTACAAGGGCATGATTTTCTCCCTTTAGTCACGGTTGCAATAAACATAGGCAAGATGTCTTTTGAGCAGCAAATCGGTTTAGTAATATTGCTCTCGGCGGTTCCGGGCTGAGATCATCACTGAGGTGGCAATCCCTCCAGCGATGCCTCCTGCTGCACTGGCAACACCCAAGGCACCCCCTCTAAAGCTGGCTGCGGCCTTAAACCCACCCAGGAAGATTGAACCGGACACAATCGGTGCAAGTAATCCATAGGTCAAAGGGAAGATATACCCACCTAAGTCCACTAGGGTGGGTCGTTGCAGCATCAGGGCCACTATCCCAATGCAGAAGATATTGGCAAACTCTGCTAGGGAGAACATCAGCAGGGCGAACAGGTTCAAATCAAATAGAAAATGTCGCTTGGTGGGCATTAGGGATATGGCGTAGGTAATGGGTGCTCCCACTGCCGTGAGATAGAATCCCATATTTAGAAACGAGGTCCAGGCCCATTGAATGGCTCGGAAGATCAGACGATAGGTTTCTTGGGCTCCATGTCTGGCTCCATCAGCGGCCAGTTCTCCTAATTTTTGAATGGGGATGACGAAGATATCCAAGTTCTCGGCTACGACTCCAGGAACCCCATCGACTCCATACTTTTTGAGATCTTTGACGATGGCAACGTTGGTGCCCACACAGCCTTTTTCACATTCTGCTGCCACTTGCGCTTGCAGACTTTGGATATAGGTGACCATGGACTGGATGCACTGAAGCTTTTTGTAGTACTGACGCTGTTCATCCGTCAGGGGCGTCTCGGGGTTGGTGGGTTCTTCTAGGGAAGGAATGGTGGTAATGGGGGTTTCAATCAGGTTGCATTGCTTGGCCCGAAAGGCGAGGCTCTCTCGATACTTCTCTGACAGATAGGCGTCTTTAATGGCACTGCGGAAGGTGGTGGCGAATTCTGTTTGAGCATAGGCTTCTCCCATAACCCCTAAGCGGGCCTGATTGACGAACAGCCCCACGGCATGGACCCCGGCAAACTGATTGGCGAGAAGGGCGAGGATGATGACGACGGGAAAGACACTTTTGATGGTGAATTCATTGCCTTTTCGCAAGCTGGTGCCGCTGAACATCATTCCTGACCCGTAATGGAGGAGGACGACGAATAGGGCAATCAGGGTCACCCAACGAACGACAGTGCTCACGGATCCAAAGGCAATTCTTCGGGTATCACCACTGATAACCGTGGAGCGGTCAAAGGTGGCGTTCCAGAGGTCATCCCAAAATGCGTCATGGGCAACGGACGGTTCTAGATCGCTAATCAGGTCTTCGGCAAAGTCGGCATGGGCATGGCTTGCCATATGCAGGACGATAAGGATGCCATAGATTAAGGCAATGATCAGTCTACGGTTGCGTTTGTCCTGAAAGATTCGGTTGAGGTTCCACCAAACCTGGGAAATGAAGCAGGTTACTGGTGTCGGCTGCGGCCAGGTGGCGATACATGTCCTTGCGCTTTTCATAGGAATATTGGTTGTTGAGGGTGGTGAAGATTTGACCTGACTGGCGGAGTTGAGCGGCATCTAGGTATTGGGAGACGGTCTGTTTGTCTACGAGGATGGATTGGGTAGTGACGATATTGCCCAAGGCTGAAGTGTTGCGGACCATTGATTCGTTGATGGCATTCAGTTGAAAGGCATTGCCCGCCAGAATGTTGGCAATCTCGGTGTTTTGCTTCGTCTCAAGTTTGTTGACGGCTTGGGTGGATTTAGCGCTTTGAGCTGAGGTGCCGTATTCACCAACAACGGTGCTGGCATAGATGCTCTGGTCTTTGACTTGGGTCGAGGCGAGGACGGATTCTAGCTCTCCTTGAGCAGCGGCAGCGGCAGCGTCTCTGGCATCAGCGGCGACTTGATCTTGGACTTTGAGGATTTCTTGGGCTTCAGGGGAGTAGATAAAGTCCCCGGTCTTTTGAATGGCGTTTTTATAGACGATGTTTTCGTTTAAGGCTTTGACCCGCCATTCATAGGGTTCTTTGGGTTCTAGCTCTAAGGCTCCGATTGAGCCAGCTGTGGCATAGGCGGGACCTTGATTCCCTTGACCGATGAGGATAGGGGTGGAGCGATTCGAGGCAGTGGTGGCTTTTTGGGGGTCAATGATGCCGTACTGTTCGAGGACGTTGAACACCCCATCGGTAATGCTGTTGGCATTCTTACCTCGGATGCCGTCATAGACTTTTTTGACGTTCTTATAGGTCTGTAAGCCTTTCTGGGCTTTACCGAGGATATCGAACAACTTCAAGGTACTGGAATGAATCGGTCTATAGTTGCTCGTACCCAAGAAGATGTCTTTGAGGAAGTTGGGTTTGGGGCTATCGTCAAAGGGATTATCCTGGGTGACACTGACATCCCCGGTGGTATTGGGAACACCCGATGGGAAGGTGGGGGCATTCGTCGGTAGGGTTATGTCATCAGAGAAAACCTGGGCTTGGGTAAGCTGAGGGCTAGAGAAGACAATGATTAGAGAAAACAGTACGGCTTGTTTACGGTTCATGGCTCAGGCTCCGATAAGGGAAAGGGGCAGGTTGAGTTTGTAAGCCCGTTTCAGCAGATGCCCAAATTTGATATAGCCCTGGAGGGGATTATCGGGATAGAGAGCCAGGATCCGGTCTCTGGCTGCGGTTTCTTCGGGTTGGGTGCAGACAAGAGCAATCATCAGGGCTGAGGTGTAGAACAGCAGCTCATAGTGTTGATTCCCTTTACGCAGATACCAGGAGGTGCAGAGTTCCGCCAGGTTGGGGGCATATTCGGCTCGGACATATTTGGAGAGGATTTCGGGCTTGAGGCGCAGATGCTTAGCGGCGTTCTCTACGGCGGTGGGATTGCAGTGTCCATAGAAGACGGCATCCAGGTTGCTGAGGATATCTCGGCCTCCCTCAGACTGGACAAGGGTGTTTTCCTCTGTGCCCGCGATGACAACGTTCTTGGCTTCTTTGCGGCCTCGGGTGCAGGTCTCAGCGAAGCGGATGGAGATGGAGCGGTACTTAAAGGTGGTGGAGATTTCATCGCCAAAGATGGCGGAGCGGGGATAACGAAAGGACTGGAGTTCCATCAAGTTAATCGCTGCCATGGAATAGATGACGCTCTCTTGGGGGTCTTGCAAGTCCGTCAGGCCAATGACAAGGGTTTGGAGGTCGAAGTTAAAGGTGTTAATGCCATTGATGGAGGCTCCGAGGTCCGTGGTGAGGACGGCTTCCAGTTCCGTGCGGATCATGGCGATGGCCTGCAGTTCTAAATCCTCACAGTCTTTATCCTGTTTGTATTGCTTTACCCACTGGGGAAAGTAATCTACGAAGTCTTGGAGGATAGGCATTCGTTTGGAGTCTTCTGAGCCGAAAGCAGCAGCTTTGGCAATGCGATAGCGCTGGTCAATGTCCGCTAAGGCCCGCCAGTCTTGATAGCTGAGGGCCAGGACAGATTTGATGGTTTTGTAGAGAGGATGGTCGAGGTCGTCACCGAGGACTAAGGCCCGCAGGAGACTGAGATGGTTTTGCTTGATTTTCTTGAGGAGTTGGACACTGAGGAGGTCACCTGCCCAGCTTGTATCGATTTCATCGAGTCCATTGATGATGTGGGATTTAACGTCGAAGTAGGCTGCGGAGACACCAATTCGTTGGAGCTGGATCATAAACGGCTGATAGGTACTCTTGCCGTTGCCGGGGGGCACATCAATGACGACGGTAAAGATGCGATGGATGATGTTCTCTAGGATCATCCGGTTCATCAATACGGACTTACCTACCCCCATAGGTCCAAAGATGGCAATCAGGTTCTTCTTCAGGGCTGTGTTGAGATGGACGGGAATGGCAACGCCTCTGGAGACAAAGGGGATGCCCTGCTGATCAATGGTCTGGGGATGGACGAGGGGCATCAGGGGAACCCCCTGATTGCATTGATATTCTTCTCGCCGCAGTTGGGGCTTGGAGAACAGGCTTTGCCAGTGGAAGGGATGACTGGAGATCCAGTGGGTCATGAGGTGATTGCTGACTTGCTCGGTCTTGCTGGTGGGCAAGCGGCGAATTAGGTCTTGGACAGCAGCGGTAAGGCTGGCTTTATCTTTGCGATAGACCCAGATACCGAGGCTGACTTTTAAGGGCCAGCGACCGGAGCTGAGTTCACGGGAGGCATCCACTAATTCATTCACATCGGCTTCTGCTTGGACGTTGCGGGTGCTGTGGAGCAGTTGAGCATCGATGGCTTTGCGGTTGCGTTCTTTGATGGCGGAGTTGACGAGCTTCAGGCGGGAGTCGGGTTCAATCTGGGTGATTTCTGAGATGAGGCGATAGCCATGAAATCCCTCTAGGGCTTGGAGGAGAAATTTCATATAGCCAATAGAGAGGAAGTTATCGATCTTGTTGTAGGTGCTGAGCTGATTGATTTTGACGAGGGCAGCCCATTGATTCTTGATGGGGTGATAGAGAGTGTAGAGGTAGGGGGTGGGTACGGCGGGTAACCCTCGTTCGGGGCTGAACAGTTCTCCGAGGATGTGATAGGGCAGAGGCTGATTCTCGCTGAAGGGAGAGAGGCCCGCTTCACTGTAGGTAATGGATTGGGGGCAGGGGTCAGCGGGTTCTGCATGGGTGTCTTCCCAGTCGATGGCCCACAGGTCTTCTTTGGTCATGGGCTGGGGTTTGACACCCATTTGAGTTAACGCTTTGGCGGTGGGAATATATCCGGCTTGATAGGCTCGGTCTAAGACTTTCTCCCAGGCTTGTTTGGAGCTAAAGCCTTCGGGTTGGGGGTTGAGATACTCTTGGAAGGTGCCGACTAGGGGCTGGGTATGGGCCAGGAGCTTATCTAAGCGGTCTTCTTTGACGGCATAGTCATCAGCGAGGCTGAGTCTGTATTTGGCATAGACCCGGATGACGGAATGGACGAGTTTACCGTCTGCGGCTAAATCAACGGCGACTTGGGCCTCACTTTTAATCAGCTTTTCACTCAGGGGGTCGAGGTCATGGTGGGTGACGAGATCATGTTGATGTAAAAGGACTTGATCTGCAGAGCCTTCCACGTCCCAGAAGAATTTGAGTTCGATGCCAGGGATTTTCTGGAGGGCCATGACGATGGCTTGAAGCCAGTCCATGGCTTCTTGTTCTGACAGGGTGGGGTCGATGCCTTGGAGGGTGAATCCGAAGATCACCATGGCTCGGTCCTGTTTATCTTGATGGACGAGGTAAAAACCAATGTCTTCACCGAGGAGCATTTCTCCATAGGCTCTCAGGTCAAATTCGGGTTCTATTTTCTTTAAGGTTTTCTGCTTAGTTTGTCTACGGAAAAGCTGACTGAGTTTGAAGGGTTCAGGTAGTTCAATCACCATCAGGGGGATTCCTGCTTTGACTTGATAGTTGGGACGGTCACTGTAGTACCGTCGCTGTTTGCTCATACGGGCGAAGATGCGGGAGTAGTCTTTTCCCAGGGCCAATACGGTGAGGACAAAGATGCCCAGCCATAGAAATGCGGCCATAAACCAGCCAATGGAGAATCCGAGGATAAAGCAGATACAGCCACTGGCGGCGAGGGTGATGATCTGCTGTCCACTCAGGAGTTGGAATTGGGTGGGGCCGATGTAGGGGTTGATTTTGCCGTAGCGCAGTTCTTTTTCAATCTGTTCGGTCTGGTTCATGACTCAACCTCCTAGTTCAGTACGGAGGTTGCGCCTTGGGGCTGATTCTGTCCACCGACGGGGATGGGAGCGGCGTTGCCGTTATTACTCAATTGCAGGTTAAAGACGGTCACCAAGGAGGCGATCACCATCATGGTGATGATCACGTTCAGGTATTGGGAGAGGACTTCAAACAGGGTGCGTTTGCTGTTGTGGGATTCTGCCCCAGCCATCACTAAACCGACAATGACAACGAGGAAGAAGACAATTATCAGGGCAATCATAAAGGCGCAAAGGGAGTAAGCGAGGACGCCACCCAGAAACCAGCCCAAGGAGGTATCCACGGCTCCGAGCATGGGGCCGATCAGGAAGAAACCGGAGTTACAAGCACTGGAGGGGGCATTGCCGACGTTTTGGGCTTTCACCATGGATGGGGTTAGGGCGATCATCCCGGAGAAGAAGAGATAGAGGCCCAGCTTGGTTTGGATGTTGAGCGTTTGGTAGAGGTGGAGGAAGAGGGCGGTGGACCAAACCATTGCCATAATCTCTAGCCCTGCGATCTGAGTGCCTGGGGGGAGGGGGAGGATAAAGGGGCAGAGGGTGAGAAGGATGCAGAGTAGGGGAGCTGACCAGGGTGGTCCATGTTTATGGGCATAGTGCCGTGCGGTTTGAAGGCATGGGGATAGCATGAGGATTCAATCTCCGAAAGGGGGATGGTTGAAACATAGGTAAGATGGCTTTAAAGGTGCAAGTTTGCTTTAACGGTGGGCTTTTCAGCGACTAACGCCACCGTGGCCGAGGAGGTCATTAAAGGTTTTCTCTGGTAGTCGAGACCAGCGCAAGGCTTTATCAATGGATACGCCACGTTTGAGATATCGAGCCATCGACTGAGCAAACCAGTAGTGGTCGTGATGGCGGTTGGCTTGTTTCCGACCCTTCGGGGTGTGTAGTCCTCTGATCAGGTAGTTGGCTAAGGCTTTGTTGTCCAATGTGGAGCGGTCGATGAGGGGCCGACCTGTGGTTGAGACTTTGGCTATTTGGAGGATGGGCTTGGGAGAAGATCTGAGTTTGATGACGGGTGGGGATTTCGGGTGAGTGAGGGTTAAGGGCGGTTTAACAGGCTGTGCTGTTTTGGGTGGATTTTGGGTGGTCCTGTTGGGGCGGATGAGTTGGGTTGGGATAGGTGCAACAGTTGGTTTGATGGAAACTTGCGATACTTCCCCGATCACTGCATCTTTGGAAACGGTTTGGCTGGGGACGAAGGCTGTTCTGATGTTGTCCGGTTCGTTGCCAGACCGCTTCACTAGGAGCGTAATGGTTTGTTCTCCCCCTGGCCCCATGACCCGAAGGAAAACACTAGCTTTCTTGGCTGTGCCGTTTGGGGTCCACTTGAGAAGGAGTTGCTGATGATCGTTACGAGACAGGCTTAAGGCCCGCAACTGTTGAGGGTTACTGGGAAAGGCTTTGATGACTCGGTAGCGGGTATCCGTGAAGTCTAATAGATGATCCACATCTGAGACTTCTAGCTTTTGAGTTTGTTTGAAGGCTTGATCTATGGGAATGGTGGCGGGATTGGCGAGGGCTGACACGGATGTGATCGCTAACAGCCCAAGTGACAATAATGTGGTTTTGAGCATTTTCTGTGTGACCGATGAGGTACACAGGAAGGGTAGGGAGAGTGGGCTATAGGAAACAAATCACTCGTGGATCCTTGCTTCATCAGCTTCATCCATCGAGAAAGTCAAAACTATCAAGTCTTGAACCTGTATACGTTTCTTACCTTTCTTACGCATTGCATTCAAGGCCACAATAATTTGATTTAATCGTTCCCCATTAATACGAGGCATCTCGCTCCTTCTCATATTGATTACAGCGTTTTCACTAATTCCTAATCTGGCTGCCAACTGAGGTACGGAAATCTTGTTTGCAGCCATGTGTTCTTTGAGTTTCCAGGTTATCAATTGCTTAACCACGATGTACCCATCGAATCATAAACTACACAACTTTTACTGCAATCTAATCAAATTAAATGATGTTAGATTGAAAAGAGTGTTTTTAATTGCTTTAAATTATATAGAATTGATCTAAAATCTATATAAACAAGTTAAACTTGGTATTAAATCAGATACCATTCGCGTATAACGAAAGGAAACTCTAAAGCTCTACTCACACAACAAATCAGCCCCCTAGTCCACCTTGAAACAAGATTAGAGAGCCTTAAACCTAGAAAGAGGTCACATATTTATGGTAGGCAGCACCGCATTAAACTTACAAATCCTGCCACCCTGCCTACATCACAGAGATACTCATCACACCACAAACATGTGAGCACAAGCAGGCATTGAACAGACTTTGAATTCCCTAACCGCGATCAATAATTGCTTCAGTAAATTTAATGAAATTCACCTCTTACTGGATGCCTTACCTCTAGCTAGCTCGAACTTATCAATTTCATCAAAAACTCTATTTACTAGGAGGTGAATGATTGATAATTTTGGTACATATGTACTATATTTAATGAGAATGATTTCTATCTAGCTACACAATTCTCAATCTCGTCTCTGGGCTGTAAACAAACAGAACAGGCACTTAAAACAAATGGTTATCGGGGGGTGACATGAAGTATCAACGATTTCTCCACTACAAAACCGTTTTAGGTAATAGGGTATTTCGATCTTCGCTACCTAGATTGCCGACGACACAAGATTGCTATTGCCCTCTAACCGCGATCAAACAACCAGAGGGTCCGAAACCTTAAACACCGATTGAGGCTAACTGCACCGTTAGCCTTTGATGAAAAAACCAAAGACCCTCTAACCGCGATCAAACAACCAGAGGGTCCGAAAACCTTAGACACAGATTACGGATCTGAAGGTTTAAACAATGGTATACACCAATGTTTTCAATTCGCAATCCCTGGAGACCGGACCGTTTAGCCGCAAAGTCCAGTACCCACAGATTGAACGCGCTCAGGCTGGTGACAGAAGGGCTGAAGACCGTTTTATACGAAAGAATCAGCGGCTAGTCTTCAAGGAAGCTAAACGATATCGCGGATTAGTTGACTGGGACGATTTAGTGAATGCTGGAACCCTAGGACTATCCATTGCTATTCAAAAATTTGATCTATCGAGGGGCTTTCAATTCAGTACCTACGCTGTTAAGCCTATCAGAACTGAAATCAGGCAGTTGATTTGTGAACAAAGAGGACTCAGTAGAGAAATTACGAAACACCTAAAAAAAATTGATGAAGCTGAACAAGACTTAGAGCTGGAGTTAGAACGAAAACCCACTCTAGATGAACTGGCTGAACGTACAGGATATTCACATCGAGTAATTACTAACGCCTGGAATAAAGCACGAGTAGTTGATACCTCTAGCCTCAATGTCTTGACTGGGACAGAGCAAGGGATTGAATGTCTTGATTTTGTTGAAGATTTTGAACAGCTAGATTCTTGGGATTTTGCCGAGAGTATCAACATGAAAGACTACATTGCTCAGCTCCCTGATCGCGAAAGTTTTATTGTCCGTGCAAGGAGAGACGGTCATAGCTATCGCGAGATTGGGACAATGCTCAAGCTTTCTGGCGAAAGAATTAGGCAGCTTTATCAAAAGGCTCTTGAATATCTCAAGCACCTTATCACTTATGGATCTTGCCTAGTTCGATTCCCACAACCTGACAAGACCCAGCTAATTCATCCCGAAGGAATCGAGAAGCCTACTGTAAAAAGGGTTGACGCCTCACGGCTGGGCGGGAAAATCGGCAGAGCTATTCAAAAGATTTTCAAACAAACCAATAAGGAGAGTCATATTCATGAACCTGGAGAACTGACCAATGCTCAGAAACACATTCTGGTTTGTCGTCGGCGTAGCAGTCGCGGGGCTGCTAATGTCGCGGGGCATCGACTTACCTCAGAGAATCAGCGATGCCATCAACTGGAGAGAACTCAAGACGATTGGCGAGGACATCTGGGATTCAGCCCAGTAATTCTCAATATAATCTTGCTGCCATTAGCACTTGTATCTCAGTCTATTAGAGGATTACAGGACAATGATAGACCGAGCGAAAGGAGGTCAATAATGTCGTCCATTACTTCAGGTGTATCTAAAGTCATTGAGGGTGGATATAGGAAAGAACACCCTCGGCCACCAAATTAATTCCCAGATACCAATTTAGATTTTCTCTGATCAAGCAACAAATTTCTTCATTCTCATTCGAGGAACTGACCCATGTTTCCCTCATAAAATCATGCTGCTCAAGATTCTGAAACCCTTGATGATCTTTTGTTTTAAAGCCTTTGCGTATTGAGGGCTGAAGCGTAGTATGGTTCACTAAGAATCTTTGTATTTTTCCCCAGGAGGTGACGATGGCCTAAAAAAAAGGAATCCCGGCTACTGAAATAGCCAGGGCTCCAGGAAAAAACCAAATATTTTTTCGAGATTGCGGGATCTAACAACAGTTTTGGAAGACAGGCGTTAGTGACCCACGGGGTGTGTTCTAATTCTAGAGCAGCCGACTTTTTGCTGCAAGAATTTTGTAATTGAACTTTACCTACCACACCTCTCTATCTCGCTACTGATAAACGATAGAGGGATTTTCCATGCTTTCTATATTTTTATTCACCGAGCCGCTAATGGTTCGGGAATCGACTCATATACCCATGCATCATCAAGGAGGCCATCAATGACCTCCACACCATCACTCACTCTGAACTCACCTCATCTAGGCTTTGGTACACCTACCCGATTTACTTCAAAGCTGATTCCTTTCAAAAGACAAAATCATTGCCCCATCTGCGGCTCTAATGATGGAAGATGCAGCAAAGGTGGCGATATCATCCTTTGCCTCACCGAAACCTATGATGTCGGTATCATCAACGGCTATAAGTTCAGAAAGCTTTCGAAAGATAGTAACTGGGGGATCTGGGCACCTCACACAGGTGATGACAACTACAACTCTATTAATTGGCAGGCCCGCAAGGCCATCCGTGATCAACAAGCTAAGGAAGAACGGCGTCAACGGATTGCCAAGGAGTTGCCCGTAGGCCAACGCGATCACCTGTATCGACAACTCCTCTGTGATCTATCCCTCTGCTCAATGGATCGAGGAGACATGGACCGACGAGGCATGTCCTCAAACGAAATCAGCGGCTTTGGGGCTGTTTCTGTTGGTCAATTTCAGCGAGTTAAAGACCTCTCCCCGGATCTGCCCGGTGTCCTTCCCGGTGGCATCCTCAATTCACAGGGGGGCTATCTCTGGCCTCTCTATAATGTCCACGATCAAATCGTGGCCTTGCAATTGCGGAAGCGCAATGTTCATGAAGACAACCGCTACATCTGGTTGTCCAGTTCTACCCGCCGCAATCCCAACGGCAATGGTCCTCATGTTAACGGCGAAATTCCTTTAGCCGTCTACAAGTCATTTGGCCCCTACTCTCGAATTGCCCTCGTGGAAGGCACGGGGGTCAAACCCTATCTCCTCTCTCAACGATTGCAGCTCCCCACGATTGGGGCAGCGGGGGGACTCTGGGCCTCATCCCCTGAAACACTGCGGGAAACCCTGACCGTCTTATCAAAAGGTGCTGAACAGACCCCGATTATCACCCTTTATCCTGATGCGGGTGCCGTGCGAAACCTCAACGTCTTTCGTCAGTATCAGCGAGTCATTCGCTTACTAGAAGAGTGGGGCTATGCCGTGGAAGTAGCCTGGTGGGGGCAAACCTACAAGGAAAATGCCTGTGATATCGATGAACTCACCCCCGTGGAATTGGCTCAGATTGGGTTCAAGCCCACTTGGTTCTTTAATAGCTTAGGTCTGGAATATGAACTGGGTCAACTCTTTCTCAAGCTCAATGGCTTATCGGATCAAGCCACAGCGGTGATCAACAAACGCTACATCGAACTCTCGGATCTAGGCACCATTGATCCGGGGTCCGTCGTCGCCATCGCCTCTATGTGTGGCACGGGCAAAACGGAGATGCTGAAGTCACTGGTGGGCCAGGTCAAAGGCCAGGTGATTATGCCGGGGTATCGGAACAACCTGCTATTCAATACCGAGGACCGCTTTACTTCCAAGGATGCCAACGGCAATACCCTCTATAACCTGATTCACTTATTCCGACTCAATAAGGAATACCAAGGCAATATCAGCATGGGCTTTCGCTCTGAGCGGTCTATATTGCTATGTTTCGATAGCCTACTCAAGATTGAACTTGATGATATTGAACCCGATAGCTGCATCATCCTCGATGAAGCCGATGCTGCTTTATTCCATGTTCTCAGTGGTCAGACCTTGGGGGATCGGCAAAATCAAATCTTGGAGCATTTTCATGCGATCGCAAACCGAGTCTTAGAAACCCGAGGCAATATCATTCTCTTGGAAGATTCCCTGTCTCAAATCCCCATTGACTATATCAAGGGGATTACAGGTGGGAAGTACAACACCAAGATTGTCGTCAATGAGTTTAAGCCCGATGATAACTTTCCCACGAAGGTTTTCTCAGGGCAGACCTCTCAGTTTCTAGAGAGAATCCTAAATGCTGTGGCTAACGATGAGCGGTTTATTGTCGTCGCCACCTCTCAGGAATTCCTTGAGAAGTTGGAGCGGATGATCTCTGATGTGAATCCGGAGTTTGCCAAGGGTATTTTGCGCCATGACAGGAAGACATCGGAGCGGCCAGAAAACAAATTCTTTCAGGCTAATCCCACTGAGTTTGTCAAAGACTATCAGCCCACGGCATTGTTCTTGAGTCCCACCGCAGAAAGTGGGGTCAGTATTGATGAACCCCGATTGATTCCCTATTTCAGCAGAGTGTTCTGTTATGCCTCCTCCAATCATGCTCGGAGTGTCTATCAGCAGCTCTGGAGATACAGAGCAAAAGTCACTCGTGAAATCTATGTGACGAGGAAGGCCCATATCCCGGATATTCCTTCGATTAAGTCCGTGGAACAGGTCATTATGTTGCAGTCGAAGTATGGGCAAGACGTTGCTGCTTCCATTGATCTAGAACAGCAGCTCATTCATGACCAATCCCCGGAAACGGCTCAGCAGTTAGCAGCACTGAAGGCATATCAGCAGAATCCCAACAACTGTCATAACGTCAGCTTTGCTCGATATCAGACCCGCTCGATTGCATCCCTGTTAGCTCTCAGAGAGTCCTTGATGTTGTTGCTGAGAGATCATGGACATCCCATTGAGATGGAGGAACTGAGAGATCGCAATGCCGATATCGTCGAGTCCTTCAGTAAAGTGCGGAAGCAGATGGAGGTGGAAACGGCGGTGATGCTGGGGACGGCTGACGGGGAGCGGTTCACGGTGGAGCAGGCCATCCGAGTGATGGGGAGTTCTTCTGCCACCTATAAAGATACGTTGGATGCCAAGAAGGTCTTATTACAGGATGAGTTGCCCGGTGTTGAATTGACGGATGAGTTTATTCATCAAGTCTGTGTGGAGCATCGAGGACGGCTCAAGAGTGCCACTAAGTTGCATTGGATGTCTTATCACCCTGAAGTTGCTGAGGAATTAGACCGGAGAAACTTTATGAAACAGCTCAATAGCCAGTTCGTGTTGACTCATCGGTTAACCAATAATCGAATTCAGGTACAGTTACTTCGTGACCTGGGGGTATTTGATTTAGTGGATACCTACAATGTCACTAGCGCTGATTATGAAGCCTACGATAAAGCGTTGGAGAAGGGGCGCCAGGTGCAACGGCAGCGACAGTCTTTGAGGTTAGAGGTCAAGGGTCTATCTGGGCAGATTAGGGAAATTGTTCAGGAGCAGAAGGCCATCCAAGCTAAGTTGACGGCTTTGGGAAGAAAGGCCCATCCCAGGAAGGCAACCCTGAAGGGGGAGCTGGAGCAGTTAGAGCAGCAGAAACAGGGGCTGAAGGACCAGAAGCTGGGATTGGTGGAGCGAATTGAGCAGCAGTCTCAGGCGTTTACCCAGGCCCGATATGAGCAGGTCGAGGCCCGGATGCGGATGGAGATTCTGGTGATGAATGAGGCTGATCAGCGACTTGAAGATATCAAGGTAAAAGCGTTGGAATATCGCTATCAGATTTATCGACATTTCCGTAATGTCATCAGTGAGGGTCAGAGTGCCGTTGCCATTGTTAATAAGCTGATCAAGCGGGTGGCCCATGAGTTGGTGAAGGTCGGTAGTGAGGAATCTGTGAGTCTCTATGTGATTCGCTATTCAGGTAATGAAGCGTACAAAGACCAGATGTTGAAGGCATTTCAGTCGAAGTGGAATCAACGATTGGAGAAAAATAGACCAAGTTGTGAAATCTGTAAGAAAGAGACTGATCTAATTACAGAAATGGAAAAGCGAACTGAAATTGATGAGTATGGTGGTGGAAATGATCAGGAAATCGGTCAGTGGGAGGGGAGTGATGATGGATTTTCTGGGGGATCTGAGTTGAAATTGGGGTGCGATTGACCTCGAAATATATTTCCGTTCCTAAAATTGGGTTATTAAGCAAAGTCTCTAGGGAGTTCCCAGAGAGACTAGACTCAGTAGATCGCAAACATCATCAAATTGCAGGTAAATAAATCTCACTCATGGGCGGGAACAGTCTTTCACCGCCCTGAGAAATAAACTCCAAAAGGGTTTTGAGTGGAAATAAGTCTTGATAGACTCGTCTCCCCGACGAGTAGCACTGAGACCAGCTTAGAAGCGTAATAAATCCACAGTTCACCCAGAGAAATTACCTATTTTATGGCAATTTCCCAGGATTTTGGGACTGAAGGATATCAGGTTGGGGATCTATATACGCTTCCAAAGTGATTTAGAGTTCTGTTGTTTGAACAAAACTCCATTCAGAGTGAGTTATCCAGTCAAAGGTTTATTCAGTGTTTTACTCAGTCTAAATCACTCTACTAGTAGTGAATTAAAATATGAACTCTAACTCTTCACCTTCTTCCGGTCTTATGTAGGAAACTGAATCTACAATTTCACCAGCAGGATCGACAAGTTCAACTGTGTCACATGAATTATTAAGTGATAAATCGCGACCGTCACGTAGAATATTTTTCCGTTCTCTTGGAAAAAGAGTATCAAGTTCATCTAACTTCAATGTGTTGCCATCTTTATCTCTCAATATCCAGTTAACGAGGTTGATAGCCTCTGTCCCAGTATTTACCAGTGTAACGCTCTCATTCGTATCATCCCGTCCAGAAGGATTTGGAAGTAAACTAGCGATATGAGGACCTTTCAAGATATTAGGTTGAAAGGGTTGAAAATCTCCATCTAAATCAATTATGGCTTGCACAGGAAAATGATCTGAAGCTCCTGTTGGGTCATTATCACAAAATGAACTTCCCTTAAAAAGAATCTCAGACTGATTTGACCATTTTTTTGCATCACCACTTAAAAATATAAAATCTAGCAAACCATCAAAACATTCATTACATTGGGTCCCTGTTGATGGACAAGTGTTAGATGATAAGCAAGTTTGACGAGCCCAACTAAAAACTGGTTCTTCAAAGAAGATCTCAAAGGCAGGATTACCATCCATGGCACTTATATCGAAATCAAAGTTGTAATCGCCAACTGCCACTACAGGTAAAGTTTGTCTTCCTGCCCAATCTCTAAATTTTCGAGCTTGTTCTTGCCGCTTCCGTGCACTTCCACGATTGAAATGATTAACTGCAAACAAAAATTTTGTATTGTCTGAAATCACCTCAAATTCTTCAACCAATGGCTTTCTATCTCCACCAATACCCGTTAGCTCCATAGGACTAGAGTTAAGCTTATTTAGTTTTGATTTATCGTAAATGATTTGAAGTCTATCAGAACCACCCGAAGTGCCTAGAATACTTTCAAAATTTGAGTCTCCTGCAGCTTGCAAAAATGTATCTGCAGCAGATTGATTTTCTACTTCAGATAAGCCCCATAAATCTACATCAGGAATAGCTTGCATATCCCTAGCAACCATATTGGGATCAGTATCATTGCCAGATTCCACATTAAAAGTGACTACCTTTAGTTCTTCTGCCAAAGCACATCCATCTGCAAAAACAAAATCACTAAACACCAAACATAGTGAGAGAGAAAATAATAAAACTACATGGATTAGTCGGTGAAAAACCCTCATTTTTTACCTCAATATTGTTACAAAAAGAGTCATTATATATTTCCTTAATCTATTTACAGAGTGATTAAGATTTTCTGAAGTAACTATTTCTAGAGATCCTCCTTTCAAGATGCTGAAGTAGAATAGGTAATCAATAGCATGAAAAAAAGTATTATGATTTATCAACTCACTTCACTTGATGGATATACTTTGCTATACAGCGTAAATGAATAAAGTCGAGCTAAAGACGTTTTCAATCTACTGATGATGGGTAGTTTTAGCCCTAGGGGCTAAGGTTACCCATTACTGTTGGTTTGATGGGTGTGGATATGACTGAAAATTTAATAGTTGACTGTCAAATTTCTGTGCAAGTTTAGATGTGGTCATCAAAGGGATGTTGTCATTTAGGCGTCCAACAATTAGCATTGCACCTAAATTATTTCTTCGAAAAGCAACCATTTCAGAAAATAAGGAGACATTTCTCGCTTTTGCAATCACTGCCATACCAGTGGAAACTTGACCAATCTTTTGCGATAAGGAAGGGGCAACTCTTTGCTCAACAATATTTACTGAACCCAAATAATAATTACTCTTTTTAATACCTGTCACAAACTTTTCTAAAGCACTCGGCTGCTCTAACCCTAGATCAAACATCTGAACAGCATTCTCATTATTTAGCGGGGTAACAAACCCAATGATGAGGGTCCATTGATTCAGATTCATGTAAGTGACTAAATCTCTGATCTGGATTTCGTTACTACCAAAGTGGTCACTAATGGTTGAAGATATGGCACCACGGATAAGTGAACTGATTGGGGTGGGGACTTCTCGAAATCCTGGAGGTAAATCTGATGCGACTAACTTTGGCGGACGAAGACTACCTGCTGTATTGGGGATTGCTACAGCAGATTGCGGAGTAAAACACTTCAGTATGTATAAGTCAATAATTCCAGGTATTATTCCTATAATCAAACTAAAAATTATTAGATTGGTAATTTTGGTAGTTTTATTCATTGGAAAAAATAGTCGTCTCTGTTGTCTAAATGAGTGAGAGATCGGAACTGCGTTACGAAATATCAACCTCTGAAAAATTGAAATTGCTCAAGTCAATAAAAACACTTTATAAGTAGGTTAAATCTTTTAAGCTAAGTTTGATATTAGCTTTAAGAAATTTCTTTAATTCAAAGGGTGTGTTACTGATTGCTTGGGAGGTGAAACGCCGAGTCTATCACCGGCTTCCTTGCCTATGGTAAGTTCAAATTAATAGCAGCGTATGCTCTTGTTTCTGAATGCACAATCCGATATCTAGGCATTTTAAGAAGGTCGTTCTCAGTCTACTCATCATCAATTTGATGGTATCCTGCTTTATTTTTAAGGCTGGAAACACTGAGCCATATAATGAGCAGCGGATTAGAGGAGCTATCGTTAAGGTTTATTCAGTTCGCAATAAGCCAGACTACCAGAAGCCTTGGGAAACAGTCATTAAACGCAGTACTGGTTCTGGTTTTATCATCGCAGACAACAAAATTCTGACAAATGCCCATGTTGTTGCCGATCAAACCTTTGTTGAAGTTCGACGTCACGGTCAAGCCAAGCGTTATAGGGCTCAAGTTGTCAGTGTTGCTCATGAAGTTGATCTAGCAATCTTATCGGTTAAGAATAATGCTTTTTTTTCAGGTGTAACACCCTTAGAATTTGCTGATCTGCCTGAGATTCGGCAAGAGGTTGCTGTCTATGGTTTTCCCACAGGTGGAAACGCTTTGAGTACTACAAGAGGCATTGTTTCACGTATAGAACATCAGTTTTATACTCATAGCAGCGAGTACTTTCTAGCCGCGCAAATTGATGCTGCAATTAACTCAGGCAATAGTGGAGGACCTGTTCTGGATGGCAATGGCCAAATTGTTGGTGTAGCGATGCAAGCAAGGAAAAGTGCTGACAATATTGGATATATGGTACCTGTACCCGTCATAAGACATTTTCTTCAAGACCTTGAGGACAAGACCTTCAACGGTTTCCCAGGGTTAGGACTCGTTTATCAAAAGATGGAAAACCCTGGCATGAAACGTAGCTATGGAATATCCGAGAACTTAACTGGGATACTAGTTAGACATATTCTTTCAGAATCCCCTGCTGAAGGATTCATTCGTGCCGGAGATGTCATACACGCAATTGATGGACATGCTATTGCTGATGATGGCACAGTCGTATTTCGACAAGGAGATCGAACAAATTTTAACTACTATATAGATATTCATCAAGTGGGTGAGACAGTCAGTATTGAATTTTTTCGAAATTCCAAGCTGAAGACAGTAATGCTCACTCTAAATAAACAAAAAAAAGATTTCCGACTAGTACCACTTGAGCAATACAATGAGCTACCAAGATATTTTATATTTGGTGGAATTGTGTTTTCTCCATTAACTAAAAATCTCATTAAATCATGGGGAATTAACTGGTCAAAAACAGCACCCAAAGAGCTTTTGATAGAGCTATCAAATTGGCCCTCTAGAGAGAAAATAGAAATCGTTGTTGCAACCCGAGTTCTTGGCTCTGAGGTGAATCGAGGCTACCATGGTATTGCGGGTTGGATTGTTAAGGAAGTTAATGGAAAAAAATTTAAAGATTTTAGCGAATTTTGTCAACTCGTTACAACTTCAAATTCTCCTTTTGTTGCCTTTAAAGGTGCACGTAATTTTCAAATTGTTATAGACAAAAAGGAGGCTGAAGAAAGCCTTGATGAAATCCTGAAAAATTATCGAATTGGAGCAGCTTATTCTGAAGATTTAAAAATCCTTTCAGCTGTTGGAGAGCCGAATAGTTAGTAGGGATTGTATAAGGAGTATTCCCTTATTTAGAACTAATTTTTTACAATATTATCGAGGGTTAGAACGTGTCCTCAATCAAGTACTTGGATAGTACTTGATTGAATTGGTGAACTAGGAGTTCCATTAAGATTCATTAGTAGTTTAGATTCAAAAAAATAGATAAATTCCTATAAAATCAGAATAAGATTCTGAATATACCAAAACTACTTGTTATTGGCGCAAGAATATTTCGAAGATTATCACCAACCTTTGTCAGGCCAGACCGACCAACTACCACCACATCATTGTTCCGAAGGGCAGGATTGTTCTCCTCGTTCAGTGGCTGTTCTAAGTCAATCTTAATTTCTCTTTGAGTCACGGTTCCATCTGGATTTAAGCGAATGAGTTTTACTTTGCTTTTATTCGCTCTGCGATCATCAAACCCCCCTGCAGCTAACATGGCAGTATTAAGAGGGGTATTGGGTTGAATCTTGATTATTCCGGGCCGTTTGACCTCACCAACGACATTGACGTCAATAGTGGCGGGGGCAAAGCTTATTGTGGATAACTCAGTCAATTCGGCAGCAGATAAACCAACCGCTTTGGGAACAACGATGGTATCCCCAGCCTGCAAGGCGATATCCTGTGATAAGTCTCCTGCCTTGAGTAGTTCCCACAAATTAACGATTATCTCTTGAGGATTGCCATTGTGAGGGCGCCGGATAACTTTCACTTGGCGAATATCCGCTTCAGGTTTAATCCCTCCAGCTGTTTGTATGGCTTGAGTGACAGTGGGAAGTTCAGTGGAAGCGGCTTTAGCATTACCCAATGTGCCTGCTTCTTGGACATCTGCACTACCTGGACGGATGGTATGAGGACCAGGTCGGTAAACCTCTCCAATAATAGCGATGTTGATGGGTTCAGACCGATCTGAAGAAAAACTGGCATTACGTATGAGTAATGCGTTGGAGAAATCAACGGTTGTAGTGGTCGGAATTATTACCGTATCTTTATCACGCAGTTGCAGATTTTGACTTAAATCTCCTTCTTGAAGCAGTTGTAATAAATTAACACTGATGAATTGTTCTTTCCCATTCTCCTGTGGACGACGAACCTTAATTTGGCTGATATCAGCGGACTGGGATGCACCACCAGCAAGCTGGATCAGTTGGGTGACGGTAGGAATTTGGGTAGGAGATTCAACGGGATATGTACCAGGGTGCCGAACTTCTCCAGAAATAGCTAACGTGACCACTCGGGCATCCACCAAAACTATGGTAATAAAAGGACGCCTATAGAATCGGATATATCGTTTAGCTATCTCTCGTTCAGCTATACCGATTGAGCGACCTTTGACTAACACACGACCAATTAGAGGAAGGCTCACCGTACCATCGACTAATACCCGGTAATTAGTGGTGAATAGATTGGGTTGTCCAAACATAGTGAGCTGTATTTCATCTCCAGGTCCCAAGATATAGGCCTGTTGATTGATTAAAGTATCACCAGCTTGGGTATTAGGATTTTGAGCGATAGAGTTAGATCTGATCGAAGAGTTTAACTTTTCTTTCGGTGAAATCTCAGCCATTGCAAGGCTTGGAGACATCGTAGAAAGGATCGTAATGAATGCAATGGTCTGGAGAGAGCGAATCATCGTAGACACCCCAGCAGTAGATCCACTTGGAAATAATATTAAGTATAAAACTATTGCTTATACATGAATATGACGTTTTGATTAGGATTTAAACTCAACCATACCATTCTTAAAATGAGTGAGGTGTTTTAAGGATATCAAGAGCGATTGAAATTGACCATCAACATCGACTAAAGCATTATTGCTATATCAAAAATTTCAGTTTTCTTTCTCTTAATTAGTCGATGCTTCTATTATTAAGGATAATTTGAGTACTGTTTGTCAATTAGTTAATGTATGAATCTAGTGAAAATATAAAATTACTCTAATGCCAGGTTTACAGAATATTCTTCTAGAATTCTATAACTATTTCGGTGAACTACCATTTATTGGAGTCACTCTCATACTCGTTGGTTTAGTTAGTTTTCGAGCTATTCCGAGGTCAACTGATTTGGCAACAAGCTCGGCTGCTGGCTTGGTAGGTTTAATATGGGGCAACTCTCAACGAACCCTCGTTATTAATTCAACAACTAATCTCCCAGAGTTAGGGATCATGCTTGTGTCATTATTTGGGCTAGGTCGACTAGGAGGGATTGCAACACCTCTTGGATCAAATTTATCTAACGTTTACTTAATCTTTATTGTTTCACCTATAGTTTTAATTTGTAAATGGATTTTGATTAAAAATCCAAATCATATCAAGAACTTGATGTTATTAGCAAAGCTAGAAAAGCAATTAATTCTCTGGCATGTATTTATGTCACTATTAATGTTCTTTTTTGCTAGTTTTACCTACTTAATCTTAACAGGAAATGTTCAATTTATTCAACATTCAGGAGCGAATACCGAATTAGATATAATGAGTTTAGTAATTGCCATAATAGTTAGTTTATGTGGTGTTATTGTTTTTTTGATATTTGAGTCAAAACTAAAAAAACGTCGACCAGAGCTATTTGAAGATATCGATGATACCAACTTTGAGGCAAGCTGGTCTCGCTTTTTTCTTGGCGTAATTATGTTGTGTTTATCTTGTTATATCTTGAATGACTTATTTGCAGTTTGGACCGAACTATTTCAGAACCATTTCGTAGAATTTAGCTTGTTCCCCACAATCCATTACTTTATTGGTAGCTTAATCTCTTCTTTACCAGAGATGTCAGTAGCAGTAGGTAATTATGAGCGACTTAGTAGCCCAGACTTGAATACTGCCCTGGGGTCTGCCAGCCAGTCATGTATGACCAATTTGCTGATTGCTGGTTTAGGTAGTGTTATCGCTTTGGTGCTCTCAATGAATGGACTGCTTCGAAGAATTTAACAAGTAATGGGTAATATGTGTGGCTGGTTGGCTGAAAAAAATGTTAAATCGTTCCCAGTAATAGCGTGTAGTGATTGCTGACCTAGATTGGGAGTCATCATCATAGGGAGTGCCAAGAATTTTGTGTAAGCTCAATCATCTAATTATTGGTGAAGCATCCTGGGAACTCGATAGCAAATCTTCCTATAGCTGCCTTTAATTTCCACACCTCCAAATTAAGCTTTCCCCTAAAACTCCCCTAAGCATATCCCCAGAAGCTACACTAATTTTGTCTTGGTAGAGGATTCCTGATGGCTCCCCAACTCATCTCGCTGAAACCAAAACCGCCAGCCCAACCTACGCTGAAAACCCCAACAAACATCGAATCAAACTCTGCATATTCAGGCAAGACGGCATTCCCAACGATTGCACGGAAAGATGATCTGCCATTAAAGCGCAAGCCATCTCCAGATGCTGGAGACGATGAGCGCAAGCGTGAATCAGCCCCTATCCACATTCACCGAGAACCCGATTTTGCGCGGAGAACTCAGCGAGGATATACAGCTCGGCATACAACTAGCAGAACCCAACCCCCCAGAGTATCCAGAGCATTTGAGTCCAAGTTCAATGCCCTTGAGCGCAGACAAAAGAATCTGATCCAGCAGACCAAGCAAAAGGGTCAGCTTGAGTATCTGACGGTTTCCCAAAGCAGCTTAGGGAATTTTTGGATCACCATCGAAGGTAGTGGTAAGCCATTCATCAAAATTTCGTTTGAAACGCCCGAGTTTTGCTTCGAGTGCGCTTTGGAGTTAGAGAATACGTTCGATGTGTTGCAGGTAATCAAGCTGCGACCAGGGGAAACTATCGAGAGGATCGAGGAGATGATCGGGGTGTGGTTGGACCGGGAACGGGTGTGTAGAGTTTGGGGGTGAATGAACTGGGTGTTTTATGCCAATCCTTTGAGATGCGCTCTATCGCTGAATTTATAAGGCTTGTACTCCCTCACGCAGTTTTACTCGCTCTAGCTCTACAGGGATTGGTTTGTAGGTGAGTTTAGAAACGACTACAAACGCTATGAAGCCAACTACAGGACTAATCAGAGTTGGGAACCCATCAAAATTGCTAGTGAAGAGACTATTGGGGATGTAAAGCAGTGTATTCTCAATACCAAACATTGTTGGCATCAAAGCAAAAAGAATCAATCGGGTTGTTGAGCCTGCAAAGATACAGGCTAATGCCCCTTGACGGGTAGAATAGGACCAAAATAACCCACCTAACAAAGGTACTACTAAGCCCGCAAACCCCAGATCAAAACCTAGCAGCAGCAGCACTCCGGTCTGAGGTACTCGTAGGCCCAAGAACACACCCAATAGAGTAATTACAAGCGACAATAATCGGGTTACTAAGAGGAGACGATCACCGCCACCACGTCCATGAGTACCCCCATGACGAATTCCGAATACGTTGTGAGCTAAGACCGAAGAGGTACCCAGGATTGCACCATCCGCAGTGGAGAGAGAGGCTGACAAAATAGCCACTAGAACCAGCAATCCCAACACTGGCGGCACCACATTTTGCAGCAGAGCAAATAGTACGGGACCATCAGCTACCACATTAGCCCCTTCAAGAATGCTGTTAGCCGACAAAGCAATGACTGAAAAGGGAATACCCACAATTAAAGTACCAGCAGAGGCAACATAGCAGGATCTTCTAGCTGTTTCTGGGCTTTCTGCTGCAAAAATGCGGGCCATAAAATCTATCGCGACCATATTGCCAAACCCTAATGCCAAAAGACTAGCCCAATTAACTGCTGCACCTGAACCAACTGAAGTCAATTGTTCCAGGGCTAGTGGGCCAGTCCCTGGAGCAATATCTAAGCCAAAGTTAACCAATACAAATGCAAGCAATCCCAAAGCACCCACCAAGGCAATCAAGATTTGCATCGCATCCGTATACGCTACAGCGAAGAGTCCCCCAGAGACGGTATAGGCAAAAACCAGAGTCGCTAGCAAAGTAATACCACCAACGTAGCTAGTCCCTAAAAATGTCTGGAACATGAAACCGCCAGCGACTAGGTTTCCCGCCAGCAGGAACGAAAAACTAATGGACATAATGCAAGAAGCAATGAGTTCTACTCGTCTGCCGTACTTAACTCGATAAAAATCGGGGATGGTAATTAACCCCATACGATTCATGGGTTTAGCCAAAAAAGTCCCAGTCAAGAACAGACACAGAGATAACCCAATAGGCAAGGCCGCCCCAGCCCAAAAGCCAAATTCTGCAGATAAGTCGGTATTACCCAATGTGGCATTAGAGTCTACAGATTGTGCCATTAGTGTAGCGGCAGCTAAAGGCAATGCTAGCCCTCTTCCAGCCACCAAAAAATTCACACTATCGCCTTTAATTTGCTGAGAAGCCCAGACTCCTATACCCAACGTTCCTAGGAGAAATATAATAATTCCCCAGGAAAAAACTGAATGTTCCATTGATTTATCTCCAGAATAAATATTGAAACTTCAAACTCAACAATGAATAAAAGCCCAAGAGAAACGATGACCAAAGTAAAGGTCAACAGAATTCTCCCGGGCTTTTATCCCTCCGTGAACCAGAGTAGGTCGTGTTTAGACTTTGGCTGGCTGCATCTCTTGGACCGAACACTCAGCTTTTAGGCTGAGTTGGAACCCTAGATGCAAAAATATAAATAGTTTTGTCTTGGAGCTAATAACTAAGAAATGATAAATCTAGGATATTGATTTTTACTTATTACTTAAATTAGATGTTAGCTTTATACAAAAATATCATTGAAGCAAGAGATAATAAGTATCTTTTGATACGATTTTCCCTGATACTGATGGAGTTAGCATAAAAAGTTAGTCTACAAAAGATGTTTGTAAAACCCGCTCGGCGCTTGCCTTGCTGGGGGTTTGTTTAGGGTTGCTGTTCTGAACTCTTGTGAATGTCACTAGAAGGTGGTTTTGAGGAACAGTGACTATCGGTGGTTTCCTTGTTTGTTAAGCATTCTACTCCCTTTGCTTTGTCTTCCCCAACCACCTGAATCCCTACCCTACAAGTACTAAAAGCAATTGGCAGTCTGACTTTCAAGACTTGTGGGTATAGCATAGTTCATGAGGGAATAGGAAAGCTCAACTCCCCATAGGTTTAGCAAAACAATACTTTATTGATTTACGACTTTTCAATTACCACGATTAGTAGTTTACTCTAGAATTTCCTGGCTTTTATTGAGAGTGGCCTTGTCGGAAACTGTGTCTAGTTGTCGGCGAATTCCAGCTTGAAAAACGACTATGGAATCTGTAGCCATTGCCCATTTCAGCAATATCTTCAACTGATTTGCATCAGAAATGGCAGCCACCTCCTCAATGATCTGAGGAGAAACAGCACCAAAACGAACCATCAATATTTCTACAATTGCCCCGCCAATGGATTCTTTAGAACCAATTCTCAAATCTGATGTCTGCCCATTCTCAGGTGAAAATTGAGTTTTAAGAGTTGCTAGTTCTTGGTCTCGTTGATGGACTGCTGTGACTAATTGTTGTAATACTTGAGCCAAAGTTCCTAATTCATCATCGCGATCGCAAATCTCATCCAAATCCAGTGCATGGGGGTCAAATAGCTGATTTTCAACTACAGCGGCTGAGGCGGCTGTAATCATATAAATTTGGGCCAGGGTCTCAGCGCTCTCCTGGTGATTACGAGCCAGTGAATCGATGACTTGGTTATAACGAGTCGCAATATGCCCCACTTCTGTAAAAGGCTCAACGGGAACTCGTAAGCTTAAGTCAGAGGTTTTGGCCTGCTGATCCATCACCTGAAACAGTTCATAGGTATCGGTCTTAGCATGATGCTCAGAGATATTGAGTCCCAGCCGCTCATCTTCAGCGCTGACCCTCAAAGGTACAAATCGATTGACTGCAGATAACAGCAACCAGGAGAGGCCAAAGGCCCAAGCAAAACAAACCCCAATCCCTAATAGTTGCACCAGCAGTTGGCTGGCACGGTTCATCCCTGTCTCACTTAACTGGCCAAAAAGGGCAACACATAGCGTGCCCCAGGCTCCTGCTCCGCCATGGACTGCGACAGCATCTACTGCATCATCAATACGCAATCGGTGTAGCCCATAGGAGACCCATAGGGCGACGGCTGCCCCAGTACTGCCGACGACAAAAGCCAACGGTGTTGCCACAACATGGCAGCAGGCTGTGATAGCGACTAGGCCCGCTAACGTGCCATTGATCAAAGATTCCACTGCTAGAAGACGGTGTTGGAGCCAGCTTAAAAGGGCTGCCGTCACCATGCCAGCAATGCCCGCAATCATGGTGTTCAGGATAATCCCAGGCACCTGTTCATTGAGGGCCAAGGTACTGCCGCCATTGAACCCAATCCAGCCAAACCATAACAGCAAGGCTCCAAGTACCGAAAAGGGTAAATTAGACCCTTGGATCTGGGTTGCCCCTTGGTCCGAAAATCGTCCTTGACGAGACCCGACAATGATCAAGGTGGCCAGGCTCACCCAAGCCCCCACGCTATGAACAACGGTGGATCCAGCAAAATCAATAAAACCTAAATTTTCCAGCCACCCGCCAGTATTGTTCTCCACCAGACTATTCCAGGCCCAATGGCCAAAGAGCGGATAAATTAGACTGGATACCAAACTGGCAATGATCAGGTAAGCGACAAATTGTAACCGCTCTGCCACAGCTCCGGAAATAATGGTGGTGGCGGTGCCACAAAACATGGCCTGGTATAAAAAGAAAACAATGAGTTTGGGGCTTGACTCACTGGATGGGAAATACCTCGACCCACCCAACCAGCCCCCTTGAGATGCACCAAACATCAGGGCATAGCCAAAACACCAAAATAGAGCCACCGATAAACCAAAATCAGCCATATTTTTGACGGCGACATTGATGCTATTTTTCGATCGCGTTAGGCCAGACTCCACACACATAAATCCGGCTTGCATCAAAAATACCAAGCCAGTGCAGAGCAACATCCACAGTAGATCAATCATCTGGTCTCAACTTTTGGATTGGATAGTTCAGATCTCAGCTCATAGCGGCTAGCAAATTTGGGCAGATCTCCTTGATGGCCCAGGACAATCAACACATCCCCTAGCACTAAAACAAGGCCATACTCAGGATGATTAATGGTGGTGCCATCTCGGCGTCGGAGGGCAATCACTACAAATCGTCCTTTCCCTCGGACTTCCACCTCACCAATCGTTTTACCCAGTAGAAAGCAATTCTCTTGAATCATCAGCTCATCGATTTTGAGGTTGAGCTGGGTGAGCATCTCATTTAAGGCATGTCGTTCGGTCGTCTGGGAAAGAACATCAACAACGGTGGGTTGGGTAATCAAGTTCGCGATCCGATGGCCACTGACGCTGGAGGGCAACACCACATGATCGGCCCCTGCCAACCGCAGCTTTTTCTCCGTTTCCGCTGACTCACCTCTGGCCAAAATCAAGAGCTGGGGATTCAGACCGCGGGCCGTTAAAGCAATAAATACATTCGTGGCGTCGTCCGGGAGGACGGTGGCTAAAACTTTAGCCTGGTTAATCCCTGCAGCCTCTAAGGTCACTTCATCGGTGGCACTGCCAGTCTGAACCAGATATCCTTTGGTCTCAGCCGTTTGTATCCGTTCAGAATTGTTATCTATAATTACAAAAGCCTGTTGGGCCTGGTCTAGCTGTTTCGCTAACACCTGGCCGATGCGTCCATATCCACAAATAATGGCGTGATCTTTGAGTTTGGCAATAATCCGAGATTTCCGCTGAGTATCAAAAGCGCGATTTAACTCCCCTTCTGTGATCATTTGCACGAAGCCTCCGACGATATAGACAACGGATGAGGTGCCAGCAACGATTACGAAAATGGTGAAGTAGCGTTCGGCAGGTGTTTCCAGAGGCCGAACTTCGCCATACCCCACGCCAAAGATGGTGATCACGACCATGTAGATCGCATCCATGACGGGCCAGCCTAGGGCGACATAGCCGATTACGGAGGTGAGAATTGCGATCGCAAATAAGGTTACCCCCGTGCGAATCCGTTGAAAGGCCCTATGCATGGATTACATTCTTTCCCTAGCCAGGAAAGCCCGCAGCATCACTCTTTTATTACTGATTTCGTGAACTGGTGTTCACTCTACTCCTCTCATGCCAGCACTTTTGTGCGCATCGTTGCATAATGGTGCGGCACCATGGGTTTGGCCCAGAAAGCATCGGACTATACACCCTATGCCCAACGTTAGTAGACTGTGATTTCAAAGGAAGATCGCATCATAGTAGGTGGATTAAATCCGCAATACTGTTGAGAATAAATGCCTGATTGGGGGCCTTTAGCTCGTCTCTGGGCAGATATTTTCTAGTTCTCACCAAACAACCTTGTAAATTTGCATTGATAGCGGCTTCAACATCAGCTGTTACATCGTCCCCCACCATCAAGCATTGGTTAGCAGGATAAGGGGTTGTGTCGTAAATAGTGGTTCCGGGTACAACAATCCGCTCAGTTTTATCAAAGACTATGCTGCTAGTCCGAAGATTTGATTGATGAAAGAGATCTGTCCCATTACATCATCCTTACCCACATTGTTGATCTGACCTTTACGGATCATGTTCATCGCTTCATACCCTTTCAAAGTTCTTCTGGCAGAATTGAACGATCCAAAACTCATGCCAGGATTCACCAGACGTTTTATCCCTCGATGATCCTGCTCCACTATATTGTTGAGGTATTTGACCTGCCGTACTGTTTCGCCTTCAGGGATACGTTCCTCTTCCTGTAACTGCTCCACAGCAGGGGGATACGCTGGATTTTTGTCCACATTGATCACCCGAGGTTCATGGGTATGAACTGCATTCAATGCTTTAGTCAGAAATCGTTTTGCAGCCTTGGTATCTCGCTTTGCTGTGAGTAAGAAGTCCAGGGTATAGCCGTCAGAGTCAACTGCTCGATAAAGGTAGCGCCACTTTTTGCGGATTTTGACGTAAGTTTCGTCAACTCTCCAGGAATCATTGGTAGGCTTGAGATGCCGACGACAGCGCTTGTCCAGCTCAGGGGAGTACTGAAGAACCCACCGATTAATAGTGCTGTGATCTACTTCTAAACCTCGCTCCATCATCATCTCTTCTAGATTCCTATAGCTAAGAGGATAACGGCAATACAAACGGACATTAAGCAGGATGATCTCAGATTGATAGTGACGCCATTTGAATAGGTCAGCAGTTTTCATTGACTGGAAAGAAAAGGAACAAAGTCTCTCAATTTACCACTGCCTTTCGGCCAACACCCTATTTTTGCGACACAACCCAGTTAAAGTGACGTAGAGCGAGTCTAATGGGCCTAATCGTTGCGTAGACACAGCCGGAAGATAGGTGTTATCGTGTAGCCTCTAGGCAATCGGCTAACCCATTCTACTTGTGAATTTTATCTGAGTCTGACTGCTAGCGGCATGGTGAAACATTATCCAGGCGATGAATATGCTCACCAACGTCATGAATATCTTGAACTCAGAAAAATTATTCAGGATCTACCCAATTGAGCATTGAATATGCTGTTATACCTGAGATTGCTCAAGAACTAAATCAAATATGAATATTGGATTTTTTAGGTACGACTACTATCTGATAGTTGATTTGGAGGCGACTTGTTGCAATACGTTTTCTATTCCGCATAAAGAAACTGAAACCATTGAAATTGGCGCCGTAATTGTAGAATCAGTAGGGTTAGAGATAATCGATGAATTTACGGTTTTTATTAAACCCATCAGACATCCGAAGCTGACAGATTTTTGTACAGAGCTAACGACGATTAAGCAAACAGATCTTGAGGATGCACCTACGTTTCCACAAGCAGTCGGGACCTTCAAGCGTTGGTTTGAACAATACGAAAATTCTGTTTTTTGTTCATGGGGCGACTACGATAAAAATCAACTTGAACGGGAATCAAAGTATCATAAGATTCCCTATCCCATGGGAGAGGAGCACTTCAACCTCAAGAAGCAATTCTCTTTGGCATTAAGAACCAAAAAGCACTACGGTATGGCTAAAGCCTTAATGACGGTTGGATTGTCCCTAGATGGTACGCATCATCGTGGCATTGATGATGCCAGAAATCTAGCTAAATTAATGCCGTTCATTATTGGGCGCAAGCGCATACCAAAATTAGGCTCTTGAACCTAAGTTCGGATGAGGTAGCCATTTTCTACGATTTTATGTCAGACCATACAACTGATTTAGGGTATTTATATGATTAACCTGAAATATGAGCTGTTAAAACTATCATAAATATCTGACAGGATTAATTAAGTAGTTAAATCACCACACTTTGAAAATGCTCATCATTATTCCGTTTTTCAGGCATGACAAGACTGACCTCCGTTAAGACTTTAATTGCAGAATCTGAAAAGCAATCTGAGATAGTTGAATTTGGCCATGGATCTGAGTAAGAAATAGGGGTATTTAAGGCTAGTGATGTTGGATTCTCTCTAGAATCTGAGGAGACTTTTTGGGCGAGGTGACAAATGTCACTGAGGTGGCTAATGGAGATCACGTTTATAGCCATTCAGAATCACAGCAAAGCAACATCCAAACGTTGTATCAGTACCTATAGCTAATCATAACCAAAAGGTGGAATTAGCCTATCAGATTTCTTCTGCCATTGATAAGCTCAGTATGCCCTCCACAAAAGAACCACTATTAAGCTCTTTAAGTAAGCCTGTAAGACTTGCCCTGTATTACTTCATGAGTGTGATTGCTCTATCTATTGTGGGTGGTTTTGGGGTTAACTATGAGCTTTGGGGATATTGGTATAAGCGTCCTGGCATCCTCGATGAAGCAAAGACAATCGAGAAGATTGAACGATATGTTCTAGTACGGACATCGGACTGTAGAAAACCTAAAGAATGTTCATTCATAGTTGACCCTGACTTACGTCTCTCAGATATTCTGAACTATTCCTCCGATAAAGACTTGTATAAGCGGCTCCAAAGTTATTTGCAGTCAAAGGGAGTTCTACCCACGTTCTCTGATAGAGATTTAAAGGGAGTTCCGGATTTATATACTGCGATGGTAAAGACTCCTATTGTTGTTACTCCTAGCAAGAACTTCTCCCACCATAAAATCTCAGGGATTATTTTGATTGGGAAAACGTCTTTTGGTGAGAAACGTGCATTTATTAGTGCCATTGGTTCTCAAATCTCGGACGGGTACATACCCTACTATGAAGCAATTTTTAAGATAGGGGCGAATAATCAATCGGTTCAATATTTAGAAGGTCAGCGTTTTTTCTTTGATACGGAGATGGATGAAGGTTTTCTTACAGTTGCTGTAGTTTTTATTATGATTTTGATGTTTGGAGGTATACCAACGGTAATTGCCATAATTATCGATGATATTTTGAGTCAACGTAAAAAGTTATTTATGAAGTGAAGAAATCTTTGAATTCATACTGTGTGATGAATAAAGAAACGATTATGCGAGTTAGTTATAAATACAGTATTGATTGCGATGCTATTGATTCCATCTCGACGTAGGAAATTGACGATTCCTATACCTATGCTTCAAGCGCAGCAGCGACTTGACTTAAGGTTCAGTGAGGATATCTATCTTGAAGGAAGGAGTTGGAGAGAATCTCCTCGATATTACCGAGGAGATCTCAATGGAAATCATCTATCCATGATTGGCCCGAAAAAAATTAATAGTGATTCTTTTTGGTTTCGTGCTCAGGGAGAATTAACAAGTCACTCTAATCAAACAATTTTGCATTTTAAAATCCAGCTAAATCATCCATATCTCTATATCTTGATATGGGTTTCAATGATAGCTTCTCTGATAGCTTTTCTTGTTCCAAAATTCGGGTTAGTAGGATATAACTTAACACTTTTTTGTGTTGGATTTTTCTATGTGATGGTTCAGTGGTATTTGCAATACTATTCTAATGAAATTTGCCAGTTAATCAAAAATGTCATCACTGACTCACCTATAAATTCTAGCTTAGATCAATTACAGAAAAGTTCTTTAAATCCATACCTAGCACGACAGCATAAAATCCCTAACTATCTTCCTCAGGCTATCTTAGTAACAATTTTTTGTTGTGCCCCTCTAGGGAGCATAGCAATTACGTATGCAGCTAGGGCAATTTCAAAGTATAGGACAGGTGATTATAGAGGTGCGATGAAAGCATCAATTGTTTCAAGAAATTGGTGTTGGGCTGCATTCTTATTTGGTATTTTAGCTTACGTTTTGATTACGTTATTGGTTACAAATAGTTTTTAATTTTGAATGGAGTACTGCTTGGTTTGTATAGCGATACTGGTTTAGATTGCAATAGATTTTTGAGTGAGAAAAATGGAATTTATAAACTACGTATCAAATCTGAAATCTCTTCTTTTCCCTGCGGTGTATCCACGAGAGATACAAGAGTTGCCAGATGAACTCTGTATGCTCTTTACCAGAAAAACCGGAATAACTTCACGATATGCTTTAGCTATAACCCTATGGGATGGAAGCAATAGTGGCCATGAATTCCTAGAGGAACGGCGTCGTTTGGTTTCTAAGAAGTTGTCTTCTATGTGGATGTTTGCTGAGGTGGGCCTATTTCTGGTGGTGTTGGGAGAGAATGCTGACTGGCAAGATCGTCTGGCTGAAATGTCACCAGATCAAACAGGGCTTCATGCAACAACCATTCAAGGAATTCACTACGTAAACACACTTAATGGTGAATTCGAAGTTAAGCAGAGTGCTTGGGGGCCAGTAACCTTTGGCAATGCCGAAGTCTTATCAGACTTGATCGCTTCCATTCCCATAGAGGGATAGCTTACAACGATTCTAAACGCTCTTGTTGCACACAGGCTCCATCGGTTGGATCTGGGGGATTATCATCTGGATTTTGCTTCTGAAATAAGCGGGACGATAACCCCGTTCTGTAGATAGTCAGAGGAGCTATCCTAAGCGATTAATCGCCTTGGATAGCTCCTCTAATCCCATATGATTGGAGAGTATCGTTGCAACAGCAATATACCTGAGATGAGATTTGACTATCGGTTGCAAGTTTTTACACTTGGTATAGCGGCATTGGTTGCCACTCCCTTTCAGTCGGCCCAAGCGTTGAGTGCGAGGGAGGTGGGGAAAATTGCTCAAGGGGTAACCGTCCGTATCGAAGGTCAAAATCCTGGATCAGGGGTGTTGGTTAAGAAGCAGGGAGAAACTTACACCGTTTTAACAGCCGCCCATGTAGTGGAAACGGAAGATGAGTATGAAATCATCACCCATGATGGTCAGAGCTATTCTCTGGATTATCAGCGAGTCAAGAAATTCCCAGGTGTGGACTTAGCCCTAGTAGAATTTGAAAGTCAAACAAGTTACACCATAGCTGAGATAGGTGACTCAACCCAAGCCCTATCCGGCACCCCCATTTTTGTCTCGGGATTTCCAGCCCCCACCACTGCCATAACGGATCGGGTGTTTAACTTTACCCAAGGGAGTATCACTGCCAATGCAAAACGCCCATTGGCTGATGGGTATGCATTGGTATATAGCAATAGCACCTTGCCTGGGATGAGTGGTGGGGCCGTCTTAGATGAGCAAGGGTCACTGATTGGGATTCATGGTAGAGCGGATGCTGAACAACAACAGCAACTGACGGGAGCGGTTTATCTAAAAACAGGCTTCAATCTTGGTATTCCTATCAGCACTTACTTGAGCTTTACCGATCAAGGAAAAACTGTTCCAAGTAGCCCCTCTCCATCCATTTCTGAAAGTGCTGAACTAACCGCAGATGATTGGTTTTTGCGGGCGGAAAAAGCACGGCAACAAAATGATAATAAAGCTGCAATTGAACTCTACACCCGTGCAATTCGACTGAATGCTGACTATGCTAATGCATACAATAATCGAGGCTTACTTCGGCAGAACTTCAACGATAATAAAGGCGCAATTGCTGATTTTGAAAAGGCGATTCAATTGAATCCGGATGATTCTTTTGCGTACAATAATCGAGGTAATGCTTTGTCTGAGCTTGGTGATCGCGAAGGTGCGATTGCTGACTACAGCAAGGCGATTCAACTGAATCCAGTTAATGCAGGTGCTTACTACAATCGAGGCATTGATCGGTACAGACTTGGCGATAATAGAGGCGCGATTGCTGATTTTGAAAAGACAATTCAACTGAATCCAGATAATGCTCTTGCCTATAATAACCGGGGCAATGCTTTGTCTGAGCTAGGTGATCTAAACGGGGCGATTGCTGACTATGACAAGGCGATACAGCTGAATCCAGATTATCCAGGTGCTTACTATAATCGAGGCAATACCCGTTTCAGACTTAGTGATCCCAACGGTGCGATTACTGACTATGACAAGGCGATTCAGCTGAATCCAGATCATGCGGGTGCCTACTATAATCGAGCCATTGTTCGGCGCAGTCTTGGTGATCGCAAAGGTGCGATTGCTGACATGACAGAAGCAGCACAGTTATACAAGCAACTAAAGAATCAAAAAGGCTATGAAGATGCTATGTCAATGCTAGAGGCACTCCCTCCATAATCCAGAATGTCTTTGGGGGTGACAAGGAATTCACAAGGTAGAGTGATGGATTCTTTATGTCAGTTAAGGCTTCTCCATTAATATTTCTATCCTGAGAATTTTGTCTTTGGGTTTAGGATTAAATGTATGTGATTCGGTTTCTAATGGGAGACTGTTGATGAAGCGTACTCATGCTTATAAGCCAGAAAAATCTAAGTCACAACCGATACCTCAACCAATATCATCAGATCAAGCTCAATCAGCAACACCAGTTCCTCCCCCTCTTCAAGCCAAAACAAATGAAGAGGGTTTGGCTGAATGGAAAGCTCAACAGGAGAAGTGGGAAAGGTTTGGAACGCCTTGGAAAGATAAGGTTCCCAATCCATCCGGAGAATTGGTACAACCCTGGATTCAGCGGAAGCTAACCCTTGGACAACCGGGAGATAAGTATGAACAGGAAGCGGATCGGGTTGCTTCCCAGGTAGTACAGCAAATTAATGCCCCTTCTTTATCCCAATTCAATCAAGGGCAATCTGTACAGCAAGAGAAAGAACTGGAAGGTGGGATGCAAGCGAAAAGTCTTCGTGCTGCTATCCAGCGTCGTCAAGCAATGACAGATGAAGAAGCATCAGCAGATTTAGAGTCTGCAATCAATAGTGCGAGAGGCAGTGGAAAGTCTTTGGATGCAAGGTTGCAACGGTCAATGGGTCAGGTGATGGGTGCTGATTTTAGTGAGGTGAAGGTGCATACGGATACCCAGTCAGACCAATTGAATCAATCAATTCAGGCGCGGGCATTTACAACAGGTCAGGATGTATTTTTCCGAGAGGGAGCCTATCAGCCAGGAGATCGTGGAGGGCAAGAGCTAATTGCCCATGAGTTAACCCATGTAGTGCAGCAGGTTGGCACTGGCAATCCCATCAACAGCAAAAATTCTCAAAAATCAGGAACTGGGGGATTTACCCAAAAGAGTCTATCGGATGAGCTAATTCAACGAGCATTATGGACAAATGCTCCGGCAAAATTCAGGACTGATAATGGTAATGATCAGATCCCTAATTCAGAATACAAGGTTGGATCTGGTGGTTACCAGCGGTATGCTCCGATCAACATACATCGGAATATCTTAAACCAGGTCTATCATGAGGGTCCAAGAAGCTTTGTTTATATACGAGGAGAGACCGAACAAAGTATTAAGGGAAAAGCCTTTGACGCCTTGTGGGATAACCCTTGGGTTACAGGCAAAACGGGGGATGAGGTCTATTTCAATAATGACAATCAAACAGAAGCGAAAGTAACCGCCTATATTACTCCACAAGAGGGAGATACAGTGTATGACTTGAACGTTGCAGAAGATGGCAAAGGGAGTGGCCAGCATGTGGGGCATGAAGTTGAAGATCTAGGTCAAGCGTTGCCGACCTTAGATGACTCCAATGAACACGCCAAAGTTAAGAAGCAATATGGATAATCTGGGCTAACAAAGTCCCGATTATTGTTATATATGCGCCCTTGAATTGGAGAACACGTTCGATGTATTGCAGGTTTTAAGTCTGCGGCCAGGGGAAACTATCGAGCGGATCGAGGAGATGATCGGGGTGTGGCTGGACCGGGAGCGGGTGAGTAGGGTTTGAAGTTGAGAGTATTTATAAACTTACGTATGTACATACGTATTTAAGTGCGTAAGATAATACATGTGTAAATACTTACAGAGCATTTGATTCCCGAATCCCACGAGCTTCAGCCGTGGGAGTGGATCAAATATTTGCATCATTAAACATTCTGTCTAAGGCAATTCCAATAAGCTCTGACATATTACGTCCGGTTGATTGGGATAATTGCTGAAGTTTGTTTTTCCGACTGGGAAGGATGGTAATTGTCATTGGCGCAGGCTTTTCTTGAGGCGTCAGAGACAGTGAATCAATCAAACCATTTGGAGCATCGTCTTTAACCTCTGTAGGCGTAGTGGTTGTTGGGGTCACCGTCTCAACGGAAGCCTCTACATCTGTTGCTTCTCCTGATAGAAATGCTTTTGCTGCTTGGTTCAGCGGTTTTCTTGCCATTACATAATCTCCAATAACTCAGTAAATAACTTGTTGAATTCCCTCGCCGCATCTTTGGCAGCTCTACCTTTCATTGAGAAGACGGTCTGACCTTGACCAAATGAATCGATGATCACTTGCTTGAAATGGACTATCGTTTCAAGAGTGTCTACTTCCTTGATGTCTTTCAGAGCTTGCTTCGTTTCATCCTTTAAGCGAGTATTTTTACCTGCTCTGTTTATGAATAGCGCTCCTTTTGGCAATCCACCCCTAACTTTCTGCGCTTGCTTGACGAGGCGAACAGTTTTTTGGCTTGGATGTAGATCCAAGCCCGCTGGGGGGACTGGTAGTAGTGCGAAATCACTCACTAACAAAATTGCGCGAGTAATTTCATCAGTTTTTCCAGGACTATCAATGACTACATAGTCAAACTCATCGGCGAGGTCTCCAGTCTTATCAATTAGGTCGTCCGCAGAAAACATCAATGTGCATGGGATATCCAATTCTAAGGACTCAATCCATACAGATGAGCTTTTCTGAGGATCGGCATCAATGACGCACACGTTGTAATCAGCATTCTTAAGCCAAGTCGCCAGATGTACACAGGTTGTACTTTTTGTACTTCCACCCTTTTCATTGACTAAGCTAATGATCTTACCCACATACGTAGTCTCTTAAATGTTTGCATAAGCAAGCTTATACGTATGAGCATATTTATGCAAATGCATACGCAAATACATGAGTACAGGCTTATGCGTGTTTATAAGTAAATGCTGATAGACTTCAGTATGACTAATATTACGTATTTCTTTGTTTATGCATTTACGTATACATGTACATAAGTAAATACTTAAATATTTAAATGCCTATGTGTGCAAACTACTATCTTATATATTTGGATTAAAATCTTAGATTGAATCCCTTTAGGGGCTTACGATTCAGATTATTTTTGATTAAGTCCAGGTCTTAAATTTTTTGGAGACGACTTTGCGATCGCAACATTCTCACAACCTCAACATCCATATAACCGAAGAGCAGATTGGATTCCTCGCCTACCTTTTCCCAAACGACGACCCAGAAGATGCCCTGGTCAAGCTTCTTGAGAGAGCCAGGAAACAAGCTATTCGACAAGCAGAGAAACAGATTAGAGTCTTACATCTGGGCCAAGAATCCGAAGAAAACCAAGGAGAAATCCCAGAAAAACCCATTAGCCAGGGGGATGATTGGGTGGAGAATCCAATCGGGCAATTGCAGGAGCTGTGTCAAAAGCAGCAGATTACTTTGCCCAGATATGGGTTTTCGGAGAGACCAAACGGGTTCAGTTGTAATGTCCAAGCGATGGGCCTTCAAGAAAATGGTGAAGGATCATCTAAGCAGGAAGCAAAGACAAAGGCAGCGAGGGAATTGCTGTCGAAGATAAACAGCCGTCTGTAAGTTTTGAAACGTTACCTTTAGCTTCGGCGGTTGTCCCGTTAAACTGGCCGTGAAATGAGCGGAGGATATCAGCCTTGAATTCTTCAACAACGCTTCTCAAACCCAAGCTAGTCCTCCAAAAAACTTCAAGCCCGATCATCCAGATCCCATCAAAGCATTACAAATCGGTGCCCCTGCCCACGATTCAACCCCGAACCAACCAGCAGAGATCTCTGAAACCATCAGCCAGTCTAGAAAGAAGATTCCAAAGACTTGATCTTACCAAAAGCGAATTGCTCAAAAGACCAGGAAACGAGCCAAGCTTGAGTGCTTGAGAGTATCAAAGATAGGGGCTGGGCAATTTTGGATCATCGAGAGAGGTTCACGAAAACCTTTTGTAAGAGCAGTTTTTGATACTTCTAAATATTGCTGGGAATGTTGTTTGGAACTTGAGGCTACGTTTGATATTCAGCAAGTGATCGAGCAGCGACCAACAGAAGCGATGGAGCGGATCGCGGAGATGGTCGGAGACTTTCTCGATCGCGAGCGAGTGGCCTTATCTTGGGGTTGATCAGTAAGAGACCTTTGGTATCAATGTGAAGGTGGGGTAAGACAAGATTCTTAAGCTGCTTAATGGTTAGAAAAATGGACAAGGTCTTCACAGATTGGGTCACAGTCAAAAATTTAGATAGCCAAAATCGTTCCTTATTATTCCGCATGGGAGGGCAAGATCGTGCTGGAGTAGTGGCCAAAGTTACTGGGTTATTGGAACTTCAGCACCTATATGTTGAAGCCATTCAGTTTAATCTGATTTTGCCAGAACAAAACCAATTTGAAATGGAAATTCTTGCCAAAGGAGCCTTAGAGGATTTGACCTGCATTCAGGGTCGCATCCAAGCTAATCAATTTCTGCAGCCAGTCTCTAGCTCCCAAAACACCTGTCTCTATTGGCCGCAGGCTTACATGATGCATCTTGCCTTAAACACGCCAGACCAAGAGGGTCTTATTGCCAGAATATCGAATATTGTCAGTACCCCTCGCAATACCAACATTCCGTTCAGTGCAGGGAATTTTGTCTATTTAGTAGGCATTACCCATAATTCCGATGGTCCTCAGGGAGGCACTGCCTATTTTAGTGTACGAGCCAACATAGCCAGTCAGTCTTTGGAGGTGCAACATCAGATTCAGAATCATCTATTGGAATGGGCTAAAGAGAGTTGTATCGAAGATGATTTGTGGATTCGTGATCTCAATCCTTGAGTGAGGTAGCGGTACTTTTTTGTCTAAGATTTAGCGAACATAAGATATGGGTCGAATATTTTATTTTCAGATTTAGACAAGACAACCGATTGCCCTGACGCGTTAAAGACAAGGGTAAAAGGATAAAAGAGGGCGAGGATTATGGAAGAGAGCTCGGCGCTGAACATACGATTCGAAAACCGAAAACGTAACTGCGGATATCGGACTCATCGGTGCCGCGAGACGCAGAGCGACAGTGTCTCGGATCAAGGTACCAAGAACCGCCCCGTAGGACTTTATTAGGATTAGTATCATTTTCATCTATCCATGCACTCCCATCTTCTGGGGCACCTGTATAGTTGTCGTGCCAAGTGTCTTGGCACCATTCAGCCACATTACTGTGCATATCATGTAGCCCGTAGGCATTGGCATATTTGAAGTGATCTACAGGGGTGGTCTCTTCCCGATATTTCCCTTTAGGTCCATCGTTGTAGATATAGTTTCCATCGAAATTAGCGATGTCTGTTGTCAGGGTCTTGCCGAAGTAAAAGGGAGTTGTGGTTCCCGCTCGACAAGCATATTCCCACTCTGCTTCACTCGGGAGACGATAGGTGCGATTCGTCTTTGCAGACAGACGAGCACAAAACTCTACTGCCTCATGCCAGTTCACTTGCTCTACGGGACGATTGTCACCCTTGAAGTTAGATGGATCGGGGTTCAGTTCAAGATTGATTTCTGGGTAACTGGCAACGATTTCCCATTGAGCCTGAGTAACGGGGTAGCGACCCATAAAAAAAGTTGAGACATCTACTGGGTGCTGAGGGCCTTCTCTTTCCCTTCGTTCCGGTTCATCCTCCGGTGAACCCATTAGGAACTTTCCCACAGGTATCAACACCATAGATAAACCCTTCTCATTCGTCAGGTCTTCAATAAAGTATTGGACCATTTTGGGTTCAGGTCGGAGGATCAGCTCTGGCATATCGGATCATTCAAATATCTGATGGGGCAGTCAACTCTTCAGTCTAGGCTAACCAAGATAAACACCCTGGTTTGATTTTCGGATGTAGAGCATCACTGGAATAGTTCTGGACTCTTCCCTGGAACGCCCAACAGATTCCATGCTGCTAGTTTTTGCCCATCTTTTTGGTGTGAAGAATCCTCGGTGATGAACACACGACACGAAAACCGATGCTGTTGTCGCGGTAGTGGGGCTGAACATAGTAGCGAGATGCAGAGCGACAATATCCCGGCAGATCGAGCCAAGAGCCACCGCGAAGAACTTTTGACGACTCATTATCATTCTTATATATCCATGCACTTCCATTCTCTGGGGCATTGTTATAGTTGCTATGCCAGATGTCTTGGCACCATTCCCTCACGTTGCCATACATATCACAAAGGCCGTACCTATTAGGTGCTTGAAATTGATCGACGGGAGTTGTTTGTTGGCGATACTCCCCTTTAGGTCCCCCACCATAAGAACCCGACCATTTGTATTCTTCCCAATCTGTACCACGGTAATTAGCAAGATCAGTTGTGATGGTTTCGCCAAAGTGGAAGGGAGTTGAGGTCCCAGCACGACAGGCATATTCCCACTCTGCTTCTGTGGGCAGGCGATATTGACTTTTCGTTTGTTGTGTCATTCGATCGCAAAATTCAACGGCCTCATGCCAACTCACATGCTCAACGGGCAGCTTCACCCCTTTGAAGTTTGAAGGACTTTCCTCCAGCTCAATATTGATCGTTGGCATCTTAGCGACCACTTGCCATTGAGCTTGAGAAATGGGAGTCTTGGACATAAAGAATCGAGAAATCTTAACCAAATGCTGTGGCCCTTCATCATCTTTCCGATCAACCTCCCCGTCAGGTGAACCCATTTGAAACTCCCCTTTGGGAATATCCATCATCTTCAGAGCCTGATCATTCCCCAAGTTTTCAAGATAAAAAGAGTTTCGATGAGTTGCTTCCTGGATAATCCATTCTTTTGCGGTGGCTTGTGACATGGGGTGCGGTAGAGGGTAAGAGGATAAGAGGGAGAAAGGGTTACGGAAAAGGACTCGGCGCGGAACACACTACCCGAAAACCGATAAAGTAGTTGCGGTCACCGGGATAAGCGTCGCTGCGAGACGCGGAGCGACAGTACCTCGGATTGTAGATCCAAGAACCGCCGCGCCTGACTTTACTAGAATTGTTATCATTCTCACCTATCCATGCACTCCCATCTTCTGGAGCACCGTTATAACTCCTATGCCAGGTGTCTTGGCACCATTCCCATACATTGCCGTGCATATCATTTAATCCGTAAGCATTGGCATACTGAAAGTGATCTACAGGGGTTGTCGCTTTCCGATACTTCCCTTTTGGCCCGTTATTATAGGTATAGCCTCCGTTGTAATTAGCAATGTCTGTTGTCAGAGTTTCGCCGAAATAAAATGGGGTTGTAGTTCCCGCTCGACAGGCATATTCCCACTCTGCTTCACTCGGAAGACGATAGGGGCGTTTCGTCGTTGCAGAGAGTCGAGCACAAAACTCTACGGCTTCATGCCAATTCACTTGCTCTACTGGACGATTGTCGCCCTTGAAGTTGGATGGATTGGGGTTCAGTCCAAGATTGATTTCTGGGTAGCTGGCGACGATTTTCCATTGAGCTTGAGTAACGGGGTATCGGCCCATAAAAAAGGCTGGGATTTTAATTGGGTGCCGGGGGACTTCCCAGTCTCTTCGTTGTGATTCGTCGTCTGGTGAACCCATCATAAATTGACCTCCAGAAATGGACACCATTCTCAATACCAGATCGTCACTAAGCGTTTCACAGTAAAACTGGCCTCGCCTCTGCTGGGATTGGATTTTCCATCCAGCGAGTTGAGGCGGGAAAAGCTGCCCAGAGGAATAGGTGAGTTGGGCTGTTTGATATTCAAAGGATTGAATCGTTGGACCGGTTCGTATAGCCAGAGTTTTGACTACAAATTCCTCGGACTGCAATTGAGCTGGAAAATTTGTCTCAATTTCATCTATGAGCTGTGCTGTCTCAAAATGAAGGATTTGTAAGGGTGGAAAGGCTTCCTCAGGTTCAGGATTAGTGTTTTCAGGCTGAACTGGCTCAGGGTTCGGATCAAGCTGCTCAGCTATATCGCGGTAATACCCTCCTAATTGCCTTAAAGTCTGGGTGGCAACTCTGGCAAAGGGAATCGCAACCGCTTGTTGATCCGGGGCTAAATCAGGAGCCTTGGCAATTAAGGCTTCAAAACTTCGGGTTGAAAGCCCTAAACGTTTGGAAATATAGGCTGACACCGCGTCAAGAACTGCTTCAGTCGTATCCCTAAAGACTGTCTCCAATAGGAGCGAACGGATTCCGGGTAAAAAATCATATTCAGGCTGCTCAGGCGAATGAGGATTGCCAGGTCCTGGAGCTTTCTGTTGAAGCTCTAGCAAGCCACTCATATAGATTTCAGCAATATGCACCTGCCGAGACTGGGGCAGCAATGTCTGGCGAATCAGTTGAACGACTGGCAGACTAACGGGAACTGCCGCCATCATCCCCGCCAACTTACTGGCCGTGGGGGATGCATTCGTATGGAACTTACGCACCCGTTCCTCAGGGGACATCTTATGATTGGAAATCCGTTCTAAGACTGATTTGTATTCAGCTATGTCTTGCCAATGGAGTTCGACGCCTGCCACTTGAAATCCGACTTGACCAGCAATGACCCGAGACAATTGATTTAATGGCTCCGGTTCTAGGGTTATGACTGGCAAACATAGAACCTGATTCTTATAAATGTTGTTTAAGGCAATCTTGCTTTGCCCATTTCCCTGCTCTAATGGGTCATCATCCGAGGCGGTTCCTGTTTCCAAATACACATCTAGATCTGAGCTAGGTTCTTCTGTGGCCTGAGAGGATTCTGTCTCAGGTGTTGGCTCAAGATCTAAATCCCCAAACTCATCTTCTTTGTCCCAATCAGCCAGCAGTCGCTCCCACTTCAGCCGGGAATTTGCAACACCCGCAGAAGTAGCGCTTAATTGGATGGGTCGCCCCTGTCCTAAATGGGTGCTGTCCCAGAGTCGCTCAGGCAATAGTTGAAACAGTGCCAAGGGAGAACTACGACCCCAAAGTCCCAGCCATTCCTGAAATTGAGCTGTTTCCCAAAGATTAGACGTACAGTCGCTCACAATCCAAATCACTTGTCGCTGTGTCGGATCTTGAAGAATACGAGGATTGGAATAGTGGCGTTCTGAAATCGTCTGGCCATACCGCCGTGGGGATAAACGAACCCTCCCTACCTGTAGTTGTATTTGCCATGTATGGATCTGGCGAAAGGCTCCCTGGCGCTCCAAGATTTGCTTTAGTTCTAGCAGGGTGTCTTCCCAAAGGAACGTGGAGGGATGATCTTCAATTAACAGGGTCAAATCTAGCCACCGCTCTTTGGCTGGAGTCATTACGGGAGACAAAATTTCCTGTTCTGCATACTGATGAACCGTTGCTGCTTCGTCAAATACCCGTTGCGTAGGAGACGGGATCTTGCGTTTCAGGGGACGTAACGCTCTGGAGAGATTCAGTCTTCCCCTCAGAGATGGGGCAGCAGGGACTTGCAGAGGAAACCCTTCGGGTTTCATTTCAGTTTCAACGGTTTGAGAGGGACTGACTAAAGGGATATCGGGGGGGGTAGGGAGGGCAGCTTCAGGCAAATTCTCAGTAGGTGGAACACTAGATCCAACCTCTTCAGGAATAAGAGGTAGCTGAGGGTCTTCAGGAATGGGACTCTCAACCAATCCTTGTCTTGCTGATGGGCCAATTTTGCTCGCTAACCACAAGGTGTCCGCAAGGTCAGTAACATCCAACTCAACACCAGCCCCCTTTAAGAGAGTCGCAAACCCTCTTATAGGATCGGGAGATGGCTGGGCTGAACTCATGGATAATCTTAGCGATTGAGATATTGCAGCAACTGTTCTTTCAGCTTTTCGGGTGCCCCCTCTTTACCAATCAGATAGACCGCATTGAGGAGTTGATCCGTTGCCAAATCCCCATCGCCACTCCTGCGTTTTTGATCAAAGTCATCAATCATTTTTCCGGCTTCGTCAGCCAGTGATTTACCCAATTGGGCTTCAATAATATCCCTTAATCGCTCTGGGGTCGGCTCACCCATATCCAATCTCAAGCAGCGACGCAAAAAAGCAGGTGGAAAATCTCGCTCTCCATTACTGGTCATAATCACCAACGGGAACGTCGTACATCGCACCAGCCCTTTGTGAATGGAGACGGTTTCTTGATAACTCTCTTCCTGTTCATCCCGCAAGGCAGTTTGTACATCAATGGTGGGGGCTTCATCCGCAATCCGAGCCAGTTCTTCGATCACATATTCGCCATCTTCAAAGACATGCAGCAGATCATTGGGAAAATCGATATCGCTTTTATCAATTTCATCAATCAACAATACGCGAGGCTTATCTGTGGGGAGTAAGGCCGTCCCCAATGGCCCTAATCTAAGGTATTTACCCAACCGTTTATGGCTATCTTGACCTTGAAGTTTGGCATCCTGCAATCGCCCCACAGCGTCGTAACTGTAGAGTCCTTGGCTAAGGGTACTCCGGGTCGTAATGGACCAGGTGAGGACTTCACCCAGATCTAGTTCATAGGTAATGGCATAAGCCAGGGAAGTTTTTCCCGTTCCTGGTTTACCCGTCACCAGTAGTGGACGACGAAGGTAAAGCGCAGCATTGACCATCTCGATTTCATCTTCACGAGGATAGAAATTCTTTCCCCGCCGCTCTTTTTGGGTACTGGAAACGGACTCTTTACCCGTAAAACTCCGCCAAGGGGGAGGGGCAGGTAGGCTATTGATGGCCATTGGCTTCTTTTGACGATCACCTTTGAAGATTTTCCAGTCACTCATCGCTTAAACCTCAGAAGGATGGTCAATTGTTGGAGTTAACGCTGGGTCAGGTTCAGGATCTCGCTGGGCAACTTTGGGAGGGATCATATGGGGATTCTCCCACATCAAAGACAAATGGTGGCCCAGATGGTCCTCAGTGTCAGTCCCGTGAGCCTGACTACGGCAACAATGGATTTGAAATGGCAATTCGCATAGCGGGTGACTTAATAGCTCGCAACATTCTTGGGAACAGTCAATGTTTTTAGGTTTTTGCCGAGGCCATAAAGCAGCAATGGGAGCAACTGAGCTAAAAAGCACTCCAGTCCAAGAGGTCTTTGGAGCCATTTCGGTGGGAGGCTCCGTGAGATATAAACCGACCTGTTGAATAGTGTTCAACCTAGCCATCAGTTGTTGAGGGGGCAAGTCATCCCCAGAGGACAGACAGTTTTCAGCCCGTTTCTCTTTTAATTTTTGATAATTTTTCCATTCAGCATACCAATAGTCTCTGCGTTTGCGATCCTGAGATGCCCGAAGGCGATCTGCGGCCCGGATCACCACTTGGGTCCGAAAACCGATCGATTCTGGCAAACAAAGGAAATCATCTTCTCCTGCTGACTCAGCCTGCCAATGCTCCACGGCCTTATTGAGCAGTTTAATCGGGAGCAACAGTTCTACAATCAGCTTTTGGTTCGCTGGCACCCCTCGAACAGAACATTCTTGAAGACAGGCAATAAGAAGCTCCTCTAATTTTTCATAGGGGAGAGCCTCATCAAATTGACCTGGGGCTAGTAAACGGTCACAACCAAGGGATTTGCGTGGATTGTAGGACTCCGCATCTTTGATTAACAGAGCTTGAACATTGTAGAGTGCTCCTTGATCTTGGACCCAGAAAAGTAAATGAGGCTGCTTATCTTCATGATCCTCTGGAGAGTGAGCTTTGTAATCTTGATCCGCTTGGAACTTATATTGTTCAATGTCATACCCACGATCTGAAAACCATTGCCGTAGAGATTGATTTAATGTCTCCGGGGCTTGAGCCTCTGGGAGAAGGAGACAAGCCATTAAGTGGGGGAGTTTCTTAGCCTTCATGGCTGCCCTGAGCTTGTCAGCGAGAGCACTTGGAGGATCTTCAGATATGGGGTGGTAGATCCCATAAGCCTCCTGTAGGTGATCCTCAACCGCTTTCTGATGGGGTTTAAGCAAGTCGAGAAGTAACTGAACCTCAATCTCCTGTATGAGGGGTAAAAGTCGTCGGTAAGGAATCATATATCCAATTTTCGACTCAGGATTATCGTAGAGTTCTGAATCTTCTTCGACGAGGGTCGCCACGGTCATGCCAACAATCGTACTTAACGTAACATCCCAAACGGGAGAACCACTGTAACCGGGCTGTATTCTAATGCATTGCTCATCTTCACCATACATTTCAATCCACTGGCGATCATTTTCCCCAGATAACTTACCCTGTGCCCAATGGCCATCTTCGTTGGGATAGCCGAAAACCTTAAAAGGATGGTCATAGTATGAGGTGATAGTTGGCGTTATTGGACTGGGTGAAACGCCGGGTGGTGGAGACACTTGGAGTTTTAGTAAGACGAGATCTTCATCATGGAGCCGCCAACTATAAGGAACCACCCGTGTGGCTAAGGGGTCAGCGTTTCGTTCAATGCAGTTGAATTGAACATAGATATCCCGACCCTCGGCAACCTCCACGGATGTAAACTCTGTCGCGGTGTCGATGTGGAGTGTCTCTTTAACCACATGGGCACAAGTAATGATGTATCGTCCACTCAGGTAAAAGCCCGTTCCAATGACTTTCTCGATAACCTTATCATCATCATCACTGACTCTAACGATACGGACAATTCCCTGTCGATAGTCTGGGTGAACTGCTGGCTCGGTCATTGCAGGCTTAGGGTTAATTCTGGGTCCACTTCAGGGTGACTTCTAGGCTCACTTGCCCTCCCACTGTGGAAAAGATTACACCACCCTCGGCAGTTAAATTCACCCCAAATTTGACTTCCACTTCATTCGCCGGGGTGGTTAACCCTTCTTTCAAACGACTTAAAACGGTATCTGCAACGGGTGCAACTTTGCTAAGGGCCGCCTCTAAAGTACCTTCTGCACCATCAGCTATTTCTATTACCTTTTGTTTGAAGTCACCGTTAGCTACTTCTTTGTACTTCACATCTGATGAGGGTTTTGGAACCTCAAACAGTACTTCTGTACCATTAACAAGGTGAAATTGTGCGATCGCTTTTTTATTCATAAATTGAAGTTTAATCTTATTGCCTTTGGAGTTACCTAATGTTTGTCTCTCACGATTTCAAAGAACAGGGTAGCAATAATTTATCAACAATCATTAGAACTATTACGCAATCAATATGATGAATCGAAAAAAATTATTTCTCCTACTTTATAAAAACCTCACCAGGAACGTGTCACCTCTTGGGAAGAAAATTAAATTCTTTAATTTTACAAGTTTCAACCACTACCAATACAATAGGCTTGTGTGCAGTCTGAATATTCCCTCAAAAAGTTGACATGCTCCAACCTCTCCCCCGCAAAAACATTCTTGTTGCTCCACCCGATAACCACCCAGCAATACTCCGATCAACATAGCTACTAAAGGCAAACCCAGCCACTTCACCGAATCTGTCAAGGCTGGTTGTCTAAAATTGAGGAATCCCCGCCATTTATGTATGATTTCCAGGTTCTCTTCAATTTCATCATGCTAATCAGCATATTAGCATGATGAAATTGAAGCAGAAGATCTAAGGCTGCTTGCGATCGTTGGCCAGTGCTTAGCAGTTCTGCAGTATTCGCAGTTATATTTAGACTTTGAGAAAGTAAGATATCCCTGTACCTGATTCACTCAGAAGTGTTTTTGTCCGCACTCCTGTAGTACCAATACTTCAGACTGGACAGAAATTAAATTTATATTCAACTCAAAATTTATGAATGCTAATATCATTTGATAGGAGTAATTTGAGGAAAAAGGTAACACGGGAAAAGTTTTGATTTTGACAGCGATAGTATTGTTTTTTAATTGAAAATCCGCTATTATTGCCCATATTAATACTGAGAATAAAGATTTAAATAGTCATTAAATATTTGGCAAAAAATTAGATCTAAGTTGTTTATCTTAAGAACAAAAATGGCAACCAACTTATTTATAATATGACTAAATAAGTTATATAAGAGGTTTTCGATGGCAAGTGTATATTCAAAGCTTGACCTTGCACCAAAAGGGAAAAGACTCACTAATCTAATTCTTGATTATATATTTTTCTTTTTATTCGCATTTATAGTAGGACTCCTGTTTGGCATCATGGGTCTAGAAGAAGTAATACTAAACATGAATGACGTTCTATTAGGTCTAATACTCTATACAACATATTATGTGAGCCTTGAGTGCCTCTTTGGGAAAACTATAGCCAAGTTTATTACTAAAACTAAGGTTGTTACTATTTCTGGGAAAAAACCAGGTTTTAGTAGTATTTTTGTTCGAACATTATGTCGACTTATACCTTTCGAAGCGTTCTCTTTTTTAGGTGATGATCTCTATGGCTGGCATGATAGTTTTTCTAAAACTAGAGTAGTGGCTTTCCGATAACAACGTATAAATAGCCCAGTTAATGGCCAAAAGGTCTAGGTTAAGGGGCTGAAACGAGAGGCAGAATTTACTGGTCAACCCAGTAGATGCTCCCATGTCTGATTTAACTTAACAGTCTTCATCGCAGCAAGAGCATCAGCAGAGGCTTCTGAACAATGTATCCCTTTGTTCTTCTGTCGTTTGGCAACAAACAAATCACACGCTTCCTCTGTATGAGAACTCTCCATATATTGTGGTTACTGACGACGCTCATTGTAATTGGCGATAAAGGATTTTTGAACCTTGAGGTAGTCAATAGACCTCTTGCATGATTCAGTTACCGATATAGTAGAAGACAAAAAATCTAAGTCAGATCACGGCATTTACTGAGTTCGTAACACACCATGAAACGAATATTGCAAGAGGTCTAATCCATTCTTGGAGTTTGCACCCTTGACAATTTCTTACCAGCTAATCGAAGCTGTTCATGGGTAGATCGACCCTGCAAATGCTGATCCAACGATGCACACATCAGAGAAATATCAGCCTGCTCCGGTTCATCCAAAGCAGAAGCCAACGTACTAGCAAAATCTAGCTCAAGCTGTTTGAACATGGAGCTTATCCTTCAGTGGACAATCCGAGATCTCACACTCAGAAGGCTCCATGCGAATCGGGGGTTCAAACTCCGTGATGCCGTACCTTTCTCTTAGTACCTGCAATACCTCTTTCAAGTATCGATTCACCTGAGTATTGGTCATGCCCATGCAGTGGACAGTCTCAATTTCTGCTAACTTCTCGCTCCCTTGCCAGACACTAACGGCCAGAGCATGGAGATGGGCATCCTTGGGCTTTTCTTTGTAGAGATAGAGCAAAGCCACGGGAGGTGCTTGAACAGGAATTGAGAAGGTTTCAGTGGTTTTTGCTGGGGTTGTTATTGCTTTCTGGTTAGCGTATTCTCCTCGGCGCTTAGCATTGCTTTCCTTGCGGTGACGGTAGTGATGTCGTTTGCGATCGCACCGATTATCCGTCCAGCAGCCATCCCCTTGCGGCCCATGAACTCGCTTTGCTTCCCTTCGGGAATAGTCGATGCATTGGAGACAGATTGGGTTAGGGGGAAGTGGCATGGTTCGTTCTGTTGGATCAATACCCGTGATAGACCATAAAAATCAGGAGGCTGACAGGACTCAATCAAATTTGTGAGCCATTAAAAAGCCCTTAAAAAAGCAATTATTTCCATTCCCACCAACGTCCTAGATTACAGAAATATCCTTAATAATTGCGTAAAGCATATCAAAAGTGACGATAATTTTAGATGCGATTAAATTAAATTTCAAAATAGCCCTCCGTCATCATTCGCTATCTATTGCAGGCAGTCATTTCTAAACGCTCAACCCCATTGAAAAAAGACAACAAAATATCCCATAGATTAACGCTGAATGACGAGTCCGCACCCACCAGACCAGCAAACCATTCTATTCCTTGCCAGCAACCCCGATGGATTGCGCCAAGTCGGACGAGAATTACGCGACATTAAAAACGGGTTACGCAGATCTGAGCATCGAGATCAGTTCACTCTAAGCCCCTGCCTGGATGTACGCACTAAAGATATTCAACGGGCATTATTGGATGAAACTCCTCAGATAATTCACTTCGCTGGTCGGGGAGAAGGTGAAGCAGGACTCTTCTTTGAAGATGAATTAGGCAATCCCAAACTCGTCACAGGTGCAGCTCTCGCAGGTTTGTTTACTCTGTTTGCTGAGGATATCCACTGCGTCATTCTGAATGGATGTTATACCCAGGAGCAAGCCCAAGCCATCGCCCAACATATTGACTATGTGGTGGGTATGCAGCAGGAAATCAGCAACGAAGCAGCCCAGGCCTTTGCCGTGGGTTTCTACGATGCCTTGGGTGCAGGCCGAGATATTGAATTTGCCTTTGAACTAGGACGCAGTGCCATTCAAATCGAGGGCTTCCCCGAATCCCACACCCCAGTCTTAGTCCAAAAATCCAGTATTCAAACCGAACCCCTCCAACCCTTATCAGAACAACCGCCCCCTGAAAAGCTGTGGAGAGTGCCAGAGTTACCCCCCCACTTTTTACCTCGTCCTCAGACCCTAAAAGCCCTGAGAGAGAAAGTCCTCAACAATCTAGCTCAGCCCGTAGTGATGACGGGGCATCAGCAACGCATTGGTGTCCAGGGCATGGGCGGTATTGGCAAATCGGTGTTGGCCGCAGCCCTAGCCTATGACCCTCAAGTTCAAGCAGCCTTCCCTGATGGGATTTATTGGCTAACCGTGGGGATAGAACCCAACCTGCTGGCCCAGCAAACCGATCTAGCAGAAGCCCTTTGTGGTGAACGCCAGGTATTTGAAGATATCAATGAAGGGAAAACCCGACTTCAAACCCTATGGCAGGGACGCCAAAGTCTATTGATCCTAGATGATGTCTGGCGCATCGATGATGCTGAAGTCTTCAATGTCCTAGGACATCAAAGTACCTTGGTGGTAACAACCCGTGACTCAGAATTAATCACGGGATTAGGAGCCACTGACTTTTCCCTGTCAGTACTCAATGACGATCAGGCGCTGGAGTTATTAGCTGCTTGGGTGGGCGTCTCTATATCAGAACTGCCTTCCCAAGCCCAGGCGGTAGCAAGAGAATGTGGAAACTTGCCCTTAGCCCTGGCCCAATGCGGTGCCATGGTGCGGGATTTAACCCCATGGCCCCATGTCCTCAGTGCCTTACAAGATTCAGATCTTGAATTTATCCAAAAACAGTTTAGTCATTATTCCTACCCCGATGTCTTCAAAGCCCTGCATGTCAGTGCAACAGTCTTAGCAGAAACCAACCCCATCGCTGCCGAACGGTATCAAGAACTGGCAGTGTTTCCAGCCGATGAATTGATTCCTGAAGCAGTCATTGTTCGCCTATGGCAATATACCGGAGCATTAAAGGAGCGAGATGCGGGCAAAATCCTAACGACCTTATCGAGTAAAGGTATGCTGCGGCTAGAGGGGGACTATCCTCAGCGGCAAGTCAGCCTCCATGACTTACAGCAGGATTATTTACAGGCCCAGCAGGCCGACGAAAAAGCATTGCATCAGGAACTTCTGGAGGCTTATCAGCAGAGCTGCACTGAGGGGTGGCATCGTGGACCAAAGGATGGGTATTTCTATGAGCATTTGGCCCATCACCTCAAGCAGGCAGAACGCACCGATGAGTTACGCCAATTACTCTGGGACTATCGTTGGATGCAACGCAAATTGGGAGTCACCGATATCAATGCGCTGCTATTGGACTATGAGACGTTACCCAGGGACAAAGACCTAAACATAGTCCAAAGTGGATTGCGGTTATCCAGCCATGTCTTAAATCAGCATCCTGAGCAGCTTCGCAGTCAGCTCTATGGGCGTTTGTTGAGTCAAAATTCACCGGATATGACCGCTTTGACTCAATCTTTGGCTCAGGGACAGGGAGAGTGCTGGATACGGTGTCTATTCCCCCACCTCAACCAAGCGGGGGGAGCATTAGTGCGCACCCTCACAGGACATACTGACTCTGTCACTGGCGTGAGCATCAGCCCCGATGGCCAAACCGTCGTCTCTGCGTCTAGGGACCATACCCTCAAGGTGTGGGACTTGGCGACGGGCGAGGAGCTACGTACCCTCACAGGACATACTAACTTTGTCAGGCGTGTGAGCATTAGCCCGTGTGGCCAAACCGTCGTCTCTGCGTCTAGGGACAAGACCCTGAAGGTGTGGGACTTGGAGACGGGAAGGGAGCTACGCACTCTCACAGGGCATACTTCATCTGTCACTGGTGTCAGTATCAGCCCCGATGGCCAAACCGTCGTCTCCGCGTCTAGTGATAATACCCTGAAGGTGTGGGAGCTGGAGACGGGCGAGGAACAGCGCACTCTCATAGGACATACTTCATCTGTCACTGGCGTCAGTATCAGCCCTGATGGCCAAACTGTTGTCTCTGCGTCTTTGGACAAGACCCTTAAGGTGTGGGACTTGGAGACAGGAAATGAGCAGCGCACCCTCAAGGGACATACTTCATCTGTCTTTGATGTGAGCATCAGCCCCGATAGCCAAACCATCGTCTCCGCGTCTAGGGACAAGACCCTGAAGGTGTGGGTCTTGGAGACGGGAAATGAGCAGCGCACCCTCACAGGACATACTGATTTTGTCTATAGCATGAGCATCAGCCTCGATGGTCAAACTGTTGTCTCTGCGTCTTTGGACAATACCATCAGGGTGTGGTCCCTAAAGACTGGAAATGAGCATGGCACCCTCACAGGACATACTGACTTTGTAAGGGACGTCAGCATTTGCCCCAATGGCCAAACCATCGTCTCCTCGTCTAGTGATAATACCCTCAAGGTGTGGTCCCTAAAGACTGGAAATGAGCATCACACCCTCAAGGGACATACTTCATCTGTCACTGGTGTGAGCATCAGCCCCGATGGCCAAACCGTGGTCTCCGCGTCTAGGGACAATACCCTCAAGGTGTGGAACCTAAAGACTGGAAAGAAACTATGCACCCTTATAGGACATACAGAATATGTCACTGGCGTGAGCATCAGCCCCGATGGCCAAACCGTGGTCTCCGCGTCTAGGGACAATACCCTCAAGGTGTGGAACCTAAAGACTGGAAAGAAACTATGCACTCTTATAGGACATACTGGCTCTGTCACTGGCGAGAGCATCAGCCCCGATAGCCAAACCGTGGTCTCCGCTTCTGGGGACAATACCCTGAAGGTATGGGACCTGGCGACGCGCCAAGAGCAGCGCACCCTCACAGGACATACTTCACTTGTCACTGGTGTGAGCATCAGCCCCGATGGTGAAACCGTGGTCTCCGCTTCTGGGGACAATACCCTGAAGGTGTGGGGCCTGGAGACGGGCGAGGAGCAGCGTACCCTCACAGGACATACTTCGCTTGTCACTGGTGTGAGCATCAGCCCCGATGGCCAAACCGTGGTCTCAGGGTCTTGGGACAATACCCTGAAGGTGTGGGACCTGGCGACGGGCCAGGAGCAGCGCACCCTCATAGGACATACTTCACTTGTCACTGGCGTGAGCATCAGCCCCGATGGCCAAACCGTGGTCTCCGCGTCTGGGGACAGTACCCTCAAGGTGTGGGACCTGGAGACAGGCATGGAAGTGATGAGCTTCACCGGAGAAGGTGCATTTCGATGTTGTGAGATTGCCCTAGATGGTTGCACAGTTGTTGCTGGAGATTATGGGGGACAGCTTTACTTTCTGCGGCTAGAAGGCCCCAACTTCACAGGCGATGGGGAGGTCATCTCTTGATTTAAACCGTTCTAATCTCCCTTCAATGCCTGCCTCAACGTTTGGGGTGTTCTCTCAGAACCGAAGGACATCCACGTCGCATTTCAATCATTGAGCGTTCCACTATCTCTGCCCGAATTTATCTGCCCTGCCATTATGACTGCCCAAACCATTCTTGTCCTTGCAGCGAATCCCAAAGATACACAGCCTCTCCGATTGGATCAGGAGTTAAGGGATATTGATGAGGGTTTACAGCGGGCACAACATCGAGATGAGTTCCAGCTTGAACAGCGCCTGGCAGTCCGTCCCCGTGATATTCAGCGGGCCATGCTGGATCTGAATCCCCAGATCGTTCATTTCTCAGGTCATGGGGAAGGGGATGAGGGCTTGGTCTTTGAAGATGTCAGTGGCAACACCCAATTGGTCAGTGGTGAAGCGATTGCAGACCTGTTTAGTCTGTTTGCCGATCAACTGCGCTGTGTGGTCCTCAATGGCTGCTACACCGAGGTGCAAGCAAAAGCCATCTCAGAACATATTCCCTACGTCATCGGCATGAAACGGGCGATCCAGGATAAAGCGGCGATCTCCTTTGCCGTGGGATTCTATGATGCCCTGGGTTCTGGTCGAGATGTGGAGTTTGCCTTCAACCTGGGCTGTGCCTCTATCCGCATGGAAGGTATTGAAGAACATCTCACCCCGGTTCTGATCAAAAAGCCCGTTACAGAGGAAACTAAGAATCAGGATAAAAGCAATGCTCAAACTCCTCCAACACCCACACCTTCTCCCATGAATCCAGACGCCAACAACCCCTTAGAGGTCTTTATTTCCTATTCCCATGAAGACGATGATTTGCGCAAAGAGCTAGTCACCCATCTTTCCAACCTGAAACGCCAGGGGAAAATTGCAGATTGGCATGATAGAGACATCGAAGCCGGGGAAGAATGGAAAACAAAAATCGACAGCCATCTAGAATCTGCTCAAATCATTCTGCTACTGGTCAGCCCACCCTTTATGGCCTCTGACTATTGCTACGACATTGAGATGCAAAGAGCGATGGACCGACATAACGAAGGCACGGCCCGAGTCATCCCTATTATTCTGCGTCCCAGTGACTGGCAAGGGTCACCCTTCAGTAAGCTTCAGATATTACCTAAAGATGCCAAGCCCGTGACGAAATGGGCGGATCGCGATGAAGCTTTCTTGGATGTTGTCAATGGGATACGGAGGGCGGTAGAGTCCCTAACAAAAAAGTAGACAACTCTCCGTCAGGACTCAGCCCACCAACGGAGAGTTATCAGAGTCAGGGATCAGAAGCCTCGCCTTCTTCCCAGGTGAGTCCCCCTCATAATCTCCCTCGTAGCGGTGTCGTTAAATTTGTCGGTCGTAACCAAACGCTGCACAAATTGCACCAGCTCCTCCAAGAGAACAATCCGGTAGCCCTCACTGCATTAGCAGGTATGGGTGGGATCGGGAAGACCGAACTTGCTCTGCAATATGCCATCTCCCAGCTCAATCAGGGTCATTATCCGGGTGGACTCTGCTGGTTGCGAGTGAAAGGTCAAGAGCTAGCCGCCCAAATTATCGAATTTGCCCGGACCAAGTTAGTCCTGACCTTCCCGGATGGACTCGATGAAGAAAAACAAGTGAGTTATATCTGGGGGCACTGGCCCACCGGAAAGGTGCTGATTATTTTTGATGATGTGATGGACCTTGAGACCATCGAACCGTACTTACCGCCATCAGATCCACAGTATAAAGTTCTAATCACAACCCGTCAGGATTTAGGTCTATCCGTTCATTCCCTCCCAATCACAGAACTGAGCGATACGAGTGCCTTATCCCTACTGAGAACTCTAGTTGGAGCCGAGCGCATTGATCCTCAGCTCGACGATGCCCAAGCCTTATGTAGATGGGTGGGGAACCTGCCCTTAGGACTAGAGTTAGTGGGGCGGTATCTAGCCAATAAGCCCGACTGGTCCCTCCATAAATTGATTAAGCGACTTGAATCCAAGCGGCTTGATGCTAAAGCGCTGACAGAAAGAGAATCAGGAATGACCGCACAGTTTGGTATCGCTGCTGCGTTGGAATTAAGCTGGGTAGAGTTGAGTGAGGCAGAACAAGAACTTGCTTGCTTCTTGGGGATGTTTGCGGTTGCACCTATTCCTTGGACCTTGGTTGAAAGCTGCCTGTCTGAACAGGATCCAGATGCATTAGAAGACACCAGAGATGACGGTTTAATCGCTAGAAACTTACTCAAACGAGTAGTCCAGGGTACTTACAAGCTTCATCAAATTGTGCAGGAGTACTTCCGAATTAAACTAAATCAGCGTCCTGATCAGGGGAAACCCCTTAAGGCAGCCTTTTGTATAGGAATGGTAGTCGCGGCTAAGGAGATTGATGAAAGTCCAACGATTGATGTGATTGCTCAGATGAGTGCAAAAATTCCTCACTTAGAGGAACTGATCAATCAATGGGTTGACTCACTAAATGACGATGAATTGATATGGCCCTATGTTGGCATCAGTCGATTCTATGCAGGGCAGGGAAACTATGGCTTATCTCTGCCCTGGAGACAAAAATGCTTAGAACAAACTCGACAGAGATTGGGCAGCGAACACTCCGATGTTGCAACGAGCCTCAATAACCTGGCATTCCTCTACGTCAACCAAGGGCGGTACATAGAAGCAGAACCCCTCTTGGTACAAGCGTTGGAGATGAGTCAGAAGCTCTTGGGCAGCGAACACCCCGATGTCGCTCAAAGCCTCAATAACCTGGCATTACTCTACTTCAACCAAGGGCGCTACAGCGAGGCAGAACCGCTCTATGTGCAAGGGTTGGAGATGAGCAAGAAGCTCTTGGGAAGCGAACACCCTGATGTCGCTCTTAGCCTCAATAACCTGGCAGGACTCTACAAAAATCAAGGACGTTACAGCGAAGCAGAACCGCTCAATGTGCAAGCGTTGGAGATGAGACAGAAGCTCTTGGGCAGCGAACACCCTGATGTCGCTCAAAGCCTCAATAACCTGGCAGGACTCTACTACAACCAAGGGCGCTGCAGTGAAGCAGAACCGCTCAATGTGCAAGCGTTGGAGATGAGACAGAAGCTCTTGGGCAGCGAACACCCTGATGTCGCTCAAAGTCTCAATAACCTGGCATTACTCTACAACAACCAAGAGCGCTACAGCGAAGCAGAACCGCTCTATGTGCAAGCGTTGGAGATGAAACAGAAGCTCTTGGGCAGCGAACACCCCTCTGTCGTGATTAGCCTCAATAACCTGGCAGGACTCTACAACAACCAAGGGCGCTATGAAGAGGCTATTTCTTGCTTTCAGCAAGCTCTGAGTATCGCAGTAGTCACCTTGGGTCTTGAGCATTCTACAACTATGGCTATCCGGAATAACTTAGAGTCATTGCTCTAGTTGACCTCAGCAAACATCAGAAATCCAAAAGTCAATCCTGGCAAGAACTCCAGAGTCTAGAGTGAAACGGTCATTTTTTAGTGTAAGTTTTCGTGTAATACAGATAAGAGGGATTATTTGGAGTAGAAATAACTACTAAAATACCCTTGCTGCTATAAGAAGGTTTTTGAAACGTGGTTTTGAGATTATGGAGGAAGGAAGGATGTTCTGTAACTCGGGTTTTGAACATTAAAAGGCAATAGTTTAGGTCAACAGAATAAAAACCCGAAGCCCTTTATAACTATTTTAGTTTGTATCGCTTGAATGACATACAGGGAATGGATTTCAGTTCAATCAACCTCTAAAATAAAAACTGAAATGAGTTGCTAGGGACAACTAACTACATTCGTAAAGGGACTAGAAGGAGTTCCAGGAGGAACCAACGTGCCATCGAAGCTGAAGATTGCATTATTATTGTCAAGACTGACAGTTGTTAAACTTTCCACCTGGAAAGGACTCCTCGCAGAGATTAGATTAAAATCTAACCCTCCTGCCATTGCAACGTTGGGATTATCACTACGATTGCCAGAAATAGCAGCACAGATGGGATTAACATCATAATTTCCTATCCGTAAACTATCCTGTCTTGCTTGAATCCGTACACTGTCCCGCCCTGCTTGAAGGATTTTATTATTAGAAATAGTAGCGGATTGGATGGCTCCATTGCCAACAGGCCTTACTAAGATACCGTCAGCATTTTTCCCTGACGTCGAAACCGTGTTTCCAGAGATAGTCGCTTTATTGATAGTGCTGTCTATGTATGGCTGGACCCTAATACCAGCAGCATTGAATCTATCCGTTGAGACAGTGTTACCTGAAATAGTCGCAACGGTGATTGTACCGTTTTGGGAAGGTTGAACGTTAATGCCATAGGCAAGTCCAGTTGTCGAGACGGTATTTCCAGAGATGATCGCAGTGGATATAACGCTATTAGTAGTAGGCCTGATATTAATACTGGCAGTTGTACTAGGAATAGTAAAGAAAGGTCTTAAAACCATATCATCAGAAATTAAACCAGCTGTTGAAATTTTATTTCCAGAGATGGTTGTGGTGGTAATAGCACTGTTATAGCCGGGTCGGAGCAAGATCCCATCAGCAATTCCAGTAGTCGAGACAGTATTTTCAGAGATGGTTGCGGTAGTAATAGTACTTTTGTTGAACGGCTCAACCAAAATGCCATAAGAAAAGATTCTATCCGTTGAGACGGTGTTTCCAGAGATAGTAGCAGTAGTGATGACACTGTTGTAGATAGGCCGAACGGAAATACCCTGAGAGTTCAATCCTGCTGTTTCCACCGTATTTCCAGAGATGTTAGCGGATTGAATAGTACTATTATTGGAAGATTGAACCACGATGCCGTCAGATTGTACTCCATTTGTTTCAATCGTATTTCCAGAGATAGTAACGGATTGAATAGCACTATCATTCAAAGACTGAATCACAATGCCGTCAGTACTGATCCCTGTTGTTTTAATTGTGTTTTCAGAGATGACTACACGGTCCAAATTGATGTTGGATAAGCTGAGAGAAATACCGTGAGATATACCTGGAGCAGCAGGATCAACAAATATAGGGTTCCTGGTAATCTGGTTATTAATAATTTCAGCAGAACCTGTTATGTTCTCTAATTTGATGCCTGGAGAAAAGTCTCTCCCGATAACAATAATCTGATTGTTCTGCACCCTAACATTACGAACGTTACGGCCAAAGATGCCTCGATTGCCTGAAAAATCTACGTTGTTGGGTAAAGGGGCTATGTTTAAATTTGCGATGGTAGTATTATTTCCCAGCACCACTCCATCTCTTCCCGTGCGTTGGATGCGGCTCCCTGAGGTACCTACAATTCGAACTGAGCCTGTAGACGCACTAACATTGCTAATATCCACTCCTGCCATCGCAGGGTTATCAATATTAATCGCGTTATTGTCAAGATTGAGTGAGCCACTAATGCCATTGATTGAGATGCCATTGGTAGTTGAATTTGTACTAGCAAGACTATTATCTATAACAGTCGCAGTAGTAATGTTGTTAGCTACTAATGCTGGGGCACCCGTTACCTGTACATCAAACCCTGAGAGCAGCGTGTTATTCCCCAAACTGACGGTACTAGTGATGCGAGGGAAGCTACTATCGCCAGAGAAGGGAAGTTGAACCTGGCCTAGCCTAAGAACACTCTCTGGCCGCAATGGGAATGAAATGGGGTTAACATCAATCTGCTGTACAGCTCCTCTTGAACGAACTTGTACCTTGTCAGGAATCGTAAATCCTTCAATACCTGAATTTATCCCATTTGCTACATAAACGATGTCATTCCCATCCCCCCTTATCACTCCTAGTGCATCTTCCAAGCTAGGAAATGGTGATTCAAAGGTGCCATCGCTATTGCCCAAACCTAAGTTGACATGGTGAAAAAACCATGGCTCTCCCGTGGTTGGGTTCATTGCTGCAACCGTTTGAGTCTCAGTTTCAAGAAGTTCTGTAGTGTTGGGGGTATCTACAATTATGCTGTTGTTGCGAATGACTGAATCACCCATTCGTGCCACAACATTGTTCGCTGGTGAAACTGGGCTTTGAGGCTGATTTACTGAGAGTGTAAAGGTGATATTTCCCAACACATGGGTGCCGAAAAAATCATCATGCTGAATTCCAATTCCACCACTGATATTAGGAGTAGGTCGTACCTGTAAGCGCAACCGACCTCCAATCGTATTACCTCGAATACTGCTATGGAGAAAGTAAGGGCCTAGGTATGCTCGTAAATCACCTCCATTCTTAAAACTAAGGAGTTGTTTTCCAACTTCAAAGTCCACTCCGGCCAAGGCTTCTTCAAATTGACGCGTAATCAGACGTCGCCGCAGCAAGTCTAAAAGTAGAATATTCCCAGTAAATCGAGGGTCACCATTAAGTTGCAATACCTCAAAAATACGTTGCCTGGTTTGGCGGCGAGTACTGCCAACGGGCCAATACCCATTCAGGTGAAGGTCAATATCCTTTCCGAGGCTTTCTATACCCAAGCTCAATTGCTGGAAGGTATTATTATCGGTGTTACGAATATCAAAACCTAGATGACCACCAAATATACGTTTTAGATCATCACTATACTGACGGAAGCCGAACAGAATATTTCCACCTGGGTTGCCCTGGTCATCTAGCAGGAGACGGCCTTCGAAGAAGGTCAATGCTCGACCCGGCTTCTGCCAAACAGGAACAAAGGTTTCGAGGCGAGTGGTGGTGTTTGTACCGCTGCTGGGGCTATTCGCGCCAATACCGAAGCGAGGCGAGAAGCGTAGGTCAGAGGCTTGAGTTGAAGGTTGAGGCTCAGCGATCGTAGGCAGGCTATAAAAAACAGTAAGGGTAATCGCTGTGATGGCTATGCGATCGCAAAATAATGCCATAACTTAGCTCCTTAATTTTCAGGAAAGGAAATGGAACGATGCTGAGGGGAAATTATAATCTGATAAATGATTTCGGATTTTGTGTGTAACCTACCTGAAATAGCTACTTTTTAGTTTAGTAGTTAGCGTTAATAAGGTCTTGATTAAGACAAATTATTAAGTATTATCTTGTTGATATTTATTACCTGAAATAGCTAATTAACAGAGTGGCCAAATGTCATTAGATTAGAGTTTTGAGATGAATTAGCGAATTCTTTGAATTATTAGATAACCCTAAATTAGCTAAAATAATTTGCACCTAATATAGGCCTGATGAAAGGTAAACTCCCATCTGTAAGAATTATCCAAAAATTCAAGAAACTACAAGGCCCAATTGAAGGGTCGCTGACACCAGCTGCAATCAAACACTTTTAGGGGCTTGAAACGACGCAAATACGTTCGAGAAGAATCCAAATTATTACTAAAGGCTAAAGAAAATTGAGAAATACTAAGGCCTGAAGTCTCTGCTTTGTATAGCTTCTAGCTTTCGTTGCAGTTGGTATCAGCAACTCTTCAATTGGGCCAAAGTGATAAAAATCTAGGCTTACTGCCTAAGTTACGGGGTTTTTATGCTCAAAAACTTGCTATAAAAACTCATTACATTTGACTGCCTATGATTTCGAGGATTTAGCCATTCAACTACATCAAATAATTTTCTCTTTTTAAATATTTTAATGGTGCTGGATGATGATATGTGAGTATTCAAATATGCTTTCATAATGGGCATACTCAAGCGCAGCTTCGGTCTAAATCATCTTTATCCAAGGGTTGTTATGAAACTTTGGCCTATACCCAGACTTCTATTGCTACCGTTTTTGGGAGTGTACTTATGGATGCAGCCAGCCCACGCCCAATCGATTGTCACTGAACCCAACGGCACTCAGACCATTGTCACCGCTGATGGTAAGCGGTTTAACATCAGTGGTGGCAGTCTTTCAGGCGATGGGGCCAATCTATTTCATAGCTTTAAGAAATTTGGCCTTAGCCAAGGGGAAATTGCAACCTTTCTCAGCAATCCCGGCATTCAGAATATTCTTGGGCGCGTGAACGGAGGAGATGCCTCGATTATTAATGGCATGATTCAAGTCCAGGGAAGCAATGCCAACCTGTACCTCATGAACCCGGCAGGGATTGTGTTTGGTCCCAATGCCACAATCAATGTCCCTGCAGATTTTCGCGCAACCACTGCCGATGGAATTGGCTTTGAAAAGGGTTGGTTTAACGCCGTTGGCGACAATGACTATGCTGCTTTAGAGGGAACCCCTCAAAGTTTGTTGTTTAATACGGACCAGCCCGGTAGCATCGTCAATGCCGGTCACCTAGCAGTGGCAAAAGGGCAGAACTTAAGCCTGATTGGCGGCACGGTCGTGAATACAGGCTCCCTCTCCGCTGAGGGGGGGCAAGTTACCCTGGCTGCAGTACCCGGTCAACGTCGGGTACGTATCAATCATCCAGATATGTTGCTCAGTTTGGAAGTAAACCAACTGGATCCTGATACAACAGAGAACGCCAGAGCAGTATCCCTTTCAGAACTATTAACAGGGGGGGATATCCCAGTGGCAACCGGTGTGGAGGTTGATGCAGAAGGTCGTACTTGGCTACTGAATACCCCAGTAGTGAATGGCGACGTCGCCATTGCCGGGGACGTCACTGGCAATCAGGTGCAGTTGGCGGCAGCGAATCGCATCAATGTGATGGGGGACAGTGAAAAGCTGATTACCACTCACAATGGCCAACATAGTGCCCCAATCGTGACGCGATTTAATGCAGATGGCACTAACGCCAACGAGTTAGTCTTTCTCGACACTACAGTACCGGACTATCAAAGGCTGTTGTTTGGAACTGAAGCCGGGACGACAACGGTCGCCATCCCCGTGAGCGAAAATGGCATCGAACGAGTCACCAGCGTCTTACAACAGGTGGGAGCTGTTGATGCCGTCCATATCGTTTCAGAGGGAGATGAGGGCGAGTTTTGGCTGGGCAATGCCTATGTGAGCAATGAAACCTTAGACAAATACAAAGCCCATTTTCAGCAATGGGGAGGCTTACTCAGTACTGAAGCAGATATTTTAATCTATGCCTGTTTGACAGCCCGTGGACCCGAGGGGCTGGCGCTGCTGAATAAAATTGCCGAATTGACCCATGCGGATGTGGCAGGTAGTACAGATCTAACCGGAGATACAGCCCGAGGCGGTAACTGGATACTGGAGCAGTCGATTGGCAGCATTGAAACGGGTAGCGCTTTTGAGGCCACCACCCTAGCAGACTATACGGGATTATTACAGGTCTTTACCGCAACGGATGCCGCGAGCTTGATTGCCGCGATTAATACTGCGAATGGCAATACAGAGACGGATACGATTAATCTGGCGAATAATATCACCCTGGCAGCGGTAGATAACGCGACTAACGGAGCGAATGGTTTGCCCTCCATTACGGCACCCGAAAAGTTGACGATTAATGGCATGGGCAATACCCTTGCGCGGGATACTACTGCCCCTGACTTTCGGTTGATACATGTAGCCCTAGGTGCCGAGTTAGAGGTCAACGATATCACCCTGACGGGTGGGATAGCCAATTCTGGTGGTCAAGGAGACGATGGTGGGGCCATCCACAACAGAGGAACGCTAACGGTCAACAACAGCATCATTACTGGCAATACAGCCGCAGATGATGGGGGTGCTATTTCCAGCTTTAATACTACTGCCAATGCTGTGACGGTGACCATCAACAACAGCACCCTTTCTGGGAATACGGCCATGGGTAATGGCGGTGCCCTGTCCAACACTTCCTTTACGGGGGCCGGCCCTAATAGTACGGTGATGACCGTCAACAACAGCACGATTACTGGCAATAATGCCAATGTGGGCGGTGGCATTGCCCAATTGGGACAAAATGCTAACAACAGTGCAGTGGTGATCGTCAACAACAGCACCATTTCTGGGAATACAGTGGTCTTCGGGGGCGGTGGCATCTACAACCGGGGACAAACTTCCCTCTTGGGCGCGACCATCACCATCACCAATAGCACCATTGTCCAGAATGAAGTGACCAATCCAGGGAGCAGCTCAGGTGGCATTCTCAATCTTAATTTTTTGGGCGGTGCTAATACTGCGCGGGTAACCGTGGCTAACAGTATCATTGCCCTGAATACAGCTACGGTATTTCCAGATGTAAGACGAGCAAGTGCCACCAATTCCCCGATTATCGACGGGGGTAATAACCTGATTGGCGTTGATAACCAGGGGATTTTCACCACCAGTACCCTGGTCGGCAGTGTGGCTACCCCTCTCGATCCGATGCTGCTCCCCCTCGGCGACTATGGCGGCCCCACCCAAACTCACGCCTTTTTCCTGGATAGCCCTGCTCTCAATGCAGGGAGTGATGCCCTTGCCATGGCAGCCACGCTGACCACGGACCAACGAGGAGCCAATCGTTTCAACGGCACAGTAGATATTGGGGCTGTTGAGTCCCAAGGGTATAGCTTGGCGGTGACTGCGGGCAATAATCAAACAACGACTGTGAATACGGCCTTCACCACAGCTCTAGAAGCTCAAGTCACAGAAAACTTTGCTAATTCACCCCTTCCAGTATCGGGGCTCAATGTTACCTTTACGGCTACCCCTTCACCCACGGGGGCAACGGGGAGTTTCAATGGCAACCCCACCACCACGGTAGTCACCAATGCCACAGGGGTGGCCACAGCTCCCACTTTGACTGCCAATACCGTGGCTGGCAGCTATGTAATCTCTAGCAGCTCTGGCACCCTTACCCCGGCCAGCTTCAACCTCACCAATACCCCCGATGTTCCAGCATTGTTAACCATCAGTGGGGGGAATGACCAATCAACCACCGTCAACACCGCCTTTGCGGATACGTTAGATGTTACCGTCACTGACCAGTTTGGCAATCTAGTCCCCAACACGACTCTGAACTACAGCGCACCGAACACTGGAGCCTCCAGCACCCTCAGTGCCACTACCGCCACCACCGATAGTAATGGAGTGGCTAGTGTGAGTGCCACTGGCAATACCGTGGCTGGCAGCTATGTGATCTCCAGCAGCTCTGGTACCCTTGCCCCAGTCAGCTTCAACCTCACCAATACTCCCGATGTTCCGGCTTTGTTAACCATCAGTGGGGGGAACAACCAATCAACCACCGTCAACACCGCCTTTGCGAATACGTTAGATGTTACCGTCACTGACCAGTTTGGCAATCTGGTCCCCAACACGACCCTGAACTACAGTGCACCGAGCACTGGAGCCTCCAGCACCCTCAGCGCGACCACCGTCACCACCGACAATAATGGGGTAGCCAGTGTGAGCGCCACAGCTAATGATACGGCGGGTACCTTTACGGTTACTGCTACTGGTGTTGGCGTTACGGCAGGTAATTTTACCCTGACAAACTCACCCATTGCGCCAACCACCCCTGATATCCCTGCAACGGAATTCTTAGGATTTTGGACTGATCTACAGGAGTTGTCAAAGACATCTGATGTTGCCTGCGGAGCAGTTCCTACAGTGAATTTGGAGGTAGATATTGATATTCCTGATGTTCAAGGTCAAACCCCTCCTCCAGAAGAAAGTCAACAAGCGTTAGGGGCTGACTGTCCCTGATTAATCCAAATTCTTTTAGTGCATGTTGTTTTGTCAGTGACTCAGCTGCCCTTCATCCATACAGATAATTAATTACCCCGCTGCAAGCAGAGGGGTAATTAATTCCATATTGAGTGAAGGAATCTCCTAGATAAAAGATGTGGAGGTATAGAAACCAGCTATAATTCCAAAATTATTCTCTCTTTTGGCATCAATATTCTGCTACATCTCAGCAAATTTTTTTCACTTTCTCAAAAATCAAATCTGATTTTTGAGAAAGTGAAAAAAATTAATTAAATATTATTCAAGTTTAATCAGATTTATTTGACCTTATTCTATAAATAATCTAACAATAAAAATCTATATGGTGAATTAGTATTGATGAAATATATTGTAGATATATCTAATATTCTACTCTTGATTTATTGTGCAAAAGTATTAAAGGAATTAATTGAACAAAGAAAAGAATTTTGTGATGACAAAATAACCTATAATGACTTGAAATTAGCTAAGCAAGTTGTAATATTTTTCTTGCTTCCATTAAGTGTACCTATTCATGAATTTGGGCATTGTTTAGCTGTTTGGCATTTTGGTGGGATCGTAACTGATTTCCAATGGCGATTCTTTTGGGGATACATCAAGAAAATAGGAATTTTTTATCAAACAGACCAATGGTGGGTTTCGTTATTTGGAAATTTGTTGTCATTTTTTACTGCAATTATCTGTATTCCTTTCTTTCAACGCATTCGGAAACGTATTATTGCTGAAATAATTTACTTTTACATATATATACAATTAATTTTTGTATTGATAGTTTACCCAATAAGTTCTATTCTTCTTCAATTTGGTGACTGGTTAATAATTTATAATTTTGAAATTCAACCTCATGCAAGTTTAATTGTAATAGCTCAAATAATTCTCTTAATATGCTTTTGGTGCTTTGACTCAAGTAGGTGGGTTGTAAATTGGAGGTTATCCCGAGAATCACATATTAAAACTGGATTAGAAAAAATCATTAGAAAGCTTGAAGATTCAGGAGATATTGAAAATCATTTAAACTTGATATATTTTTACTTCAGCTATGATGAGCATCGAGCTGCAAAACGACATGCTAGAAAAGTTTGTCATACATGGAACAAGGATAAAAGAATTGAGATATTGAAAGTTATTATAAAATATCATAATAAGAAGTATAAAAAAGCTATTAAAGATTGTTGGTCACTACTTGAGAAAAATTATGTGGATAAAGATAAAGTAACCCTTTATAGGGTGCTGAGTTTATCTATGAGTGAATTAGAACAATATTCCAATGCGTTGACATGTATAGATCGTGGATTGGAAATTGATCCTAATGATTTTAAGTTAAGGTATTATCGTGCATTTGTTTTAGAAGATATTGGAGAGTTCGAAGCAGTAAAAGAATCTTTGATTTTTGCACGTGAGGTTGCACAGTCAGATAGAGATAAAGAAATGATAGATCAATGGCTCAAAAAATATGAATAATTTTAGTAAATTACATATTTCTAATGTAGCTTACGGGGAATATTTTTGATTTCTTTCTTTCTAGAATGTAAGCATTTAAAAGTTTTAGAATAGTTGTCAGTTTGTTATCAATACTTTTCTCTTACAACATTGTAATTATCTATAAAAAGGAAATGGGTAAAGTAATTATAAAATTTTAAAAAGCTATTATTGCACTTTAATAATGAGTTGAAGAAGCCAGTTTTTATTAGCCGAGTCACTATTAATCAAATTCCATTACACAACGTCAGTGGACCCAAGCCATCGGTGTTGTTTCGCTGGCATCAGACGAAGGGCAAGCGTGATACGCGATAAGTGCCGATGCATCCCAGTTGCATGACTATTTAGTGGCTTATGCACCTGACCTGACTCGCACCTACCTGTTTCCTGGTCGGCATGGTCGTTCTTATCCCTCTTTTATCACTTTAGACAGATAAAAAATAGACTATTCTCAGTTTCTATTTTTCTAATGAGTGATGTCAGCTTCAAGAAGTCCAGAACCAACCATTGGCTTTGTTGATGAGTACTGCCAACTATTTGCAGAGTTATTTCCCCAAGTCCGCAGTTATGAAGCCTTCAAGCATCTCCATCTGGGGATGATTAGTGATATCAAACGTAAATCATTGCCCGCCATTGCAAGAGCAGTGGGCTTGGAGAACCATCAAAGCCTGCATCATTTTCTGAGTGAATCACCTTGGGTAGCGTCACATTTGTCTGACAAGAGATTGGACATCATCTTGAAAATACTGGATGGGCGCAGGTTAATTCTATTGATCGATGAGACGGGCGATTGCAAAAAAGGCAAGAGTACCGACTATGTGAAACGGCAGTATATCGGCAATGTGGGCAAGAAAGAGAATGGCATCGTCGCAGTCACTGCCTACGGGCTGTTTCAAGGGATGATTTTGCCTTTGTCCTTTGAAGTGTACAAACCCCGAGAACGTCTTAAAGAGGAGGATGAGTATCTCAGCAAACCCCAAATTGCTGCTGGAATGATCCGACAGTTGCAAGGGATGGGCTTTTGCTTTGAGCTCGTCCTGGCTGACAGCTTGTATGGGGAAGCTCAAACAAACTTTGTGAATGTCTTAGAGGAGTTAAAGCTGCCCTATATCCTAGCGATTCGTAGCAATCATGCGGTGTGGTTACCCGCAGAACAAGCAGTCTTTGCCGAACCGTGGCAGTCATTTGAACGAACCTTCAGCAATGGCACCACTGAAACTCGTTACAGGCAAGAGATCATTTATGGCCAGCGACACCACCAGAAGCGCTATTGGCTATTAACCACGGACCCCCAAACGCTACCAGAGAACTCAACCTCTTATGTCATGGCAGCGGCACCCGAGATCAAGCTGGATGAAATTGGGGATTGCTATGGCTTCAGAACTTGGATTGAGTATGGTCTCAAACAGTCTAAAGATACCTTGGGTTGGGCTGATTTTCGCATGACGCACTACGAACAAATTGAAAAGTGGTGGGAGATAGTGATGAGCGCTTTCTTGATGGTGAGTTTGTTCGCTGATGTCTTCAATGACTCTTGTCCAGTGGCACATCAACACTTTGCGCAGCATCCTTGGTGGGATAACCAAAACGGGT
>NC_009931.1 GCF_000018105.1 Acaryochloris marina MBIC11017 | reverse complement strand
CTTCATTGATCTCTTGCCGTAAGGCTTCATCATGCAAATACTGGCACAGGAAAATGGTCTTGATAGCTCGCCCTAATTCAGCCAAAGCAAGATAGGTGGGGTGCTTGATGTTGTTGCGAGTGAACCGACTCAGAATGGCTTCAGGTTCGGCGGTGCCTTGCTTCATCGCGGTGGTGAACTGGATCATTGGCTCATATTGCTCCCGAACCAGATCCCAACGAATGGGGCGCTTTAAAATCGCCTTGAGATGGAAATACTTCTTCTTCTGCCCGGACATCGGCAGGTAGAGCTTCTGCTTGTTGATGCCCTTGAAGCGAGGCATCAGCTGAAAATTCAATAAATAGCAAAAGGCAAACCCCACCTCGCTTTGGCCATGGGTATCCACATAGCTTTTATTCACTGACATTTGCGTGCAGTGGCGAAGTACGCCCTTCACCATAAAGGCCACCTCCGAAGAAGAACACTTCTTCAGTTGCGAGTAGATACATACGGATTTTTTCTCGACATGGTTAACCTAAGCCGGAGGATCACTCCTCCGACTTGGCTTCAAAACCGTGCGTAAATCTTTCGATTTACACGGCTCCTCAGTGGCTTGGTGCTTGTCATACATACCATTTGGCCTGAGAGGACTTCTCCTTGGCCGTTTTAACATAATGACAATGTCTGTGTAGTAGTTGAAGATTCTTGTATACGTCCAATCCTCCCATTGATGTAGGGAGAATGTGATCCACTTCAAGTAAATCTTCTTCTCGGAAGAACATGCCGCACTGAGCGCATTTCCCCTTCTGCTTCTTCAAGAGCATAGATACTCTCTTCGGAGCTTCTGGATGCTTCCCAGTCCTTGAACTCCAGTAAACTAGATTGCCATTGTAGGGACTTGCATCCCCCTTGACTTTGACATGGCGGATAATTGGAGTCTGTCGATGTTTGAGTAATTTTTCGGTTCTAGATTTAGTTACTCTAGTCGCGAAGACCCATTTATCTCCCCCGACAGTTTGCCAATATTTATTCACCACCCATTTCCTGGATTTGCCAGGATGGCGGTGGTTAGCCCATGTTTGAAGCTTTTGATACAGTAAATGGTCTAGACGGGAGAAGGTCTCTTTACTAGCCATGGTCGAATAATATCTCGTCCATCCTCTAATCACGGGATTGAGGTGGCGGATTAATGCCGCTTGCGGCGCTGCCTTATGGGCGTTGATGATACTAACGAGCCGATTGTAATGTACTTTTTGCTTCTTTCGACTGGGGGTAATGATGGTCTTAAATCCCAGCAATGTCCCGCATAATCTCCCCGATTGATGTTGACCGACCGGGAATTGTCTAACTGAGAATCCTAGAAAATCAAATCCAGGGTTTTCAGCTTCATACCTTTTGAGAGTATGGGATATATGCGTTTTGCTAGGTTTTAGTTCCAACCCCATGTCTTTTAGCCACTCATGAACTAAGCTCTGACATCTTTGAACTACGGATAAATCCTCGTGAAGAATCACGAAGTCATCACAGTATCGAATGACATCAGGAGTAGCAATTCTTTTTCGCTTATTCCCGTCGGCAATCTTTCTGATAGGAAAGGCTTGCTTGATTCGATACTCTAGGCCATGGAGGGCTACATTTGCCAACAAAGGAGAGATAGTCCCCCCTTGAGGTGCTCCTTCAGATGTCTGTAAGAACTGATGACCATCAATTACCCCAGCTTTTAGCCAAGTTTTTATTTGTCGGCGTAGAGTGGGAAAGGTCTTCAGCTTTTTGAGCAGTGCTTCGTGGTTTATTCGGTCAAAACATTGGGCTATATCAGCGTCCAACACATATTTTGCTTTCTGTTTAATGGCTGCAAAAATTTGTTCTATCGCGTCATGACATGAACGGCCTGGTCTTGAACCATAGGAGTTTGGTTCGAAAACCGCTTCCCATTCAGGTTCCAGGGCTAGTTTGACTAGTGTCATTCTTGCCCTTTCATACAGGGTCGGTATACCCAAAGGACGTTGTTCGTCTTTTCCTGGTTTAGGAATCCACACCCGTCTGGTGGGAGGGGCCTTTGAGCCGAGTTTAAGTTGACCCACTAGGGGCAGACGAGCTTCTGGGGACAGAGATTTAACTCCATCCACACCTGCCGTCTTTTTTCCCTGGTTGTCTTGTGTGACCCGTCTAACTGAAAGGCATTTGGCTGACCAGGACCTCATCAGAGTTTTCTGGAGTCTATGTACTACTTTGACATCGCCACGTTGTCTGGCTCTGAATATGCGCTTTTGCAACTTAAACACTTTCCGCTCTAGTTTTGGCCAGGGGATTGCGCTCCATTCCATCATCGGTTTGACCCGTGCTTTAGACATATTTATTGCTACTTGTTCCTATTCATTCCAAGTCACCGTGAGTCTGTCTGCTTATCCTCACCATTACAGTGGGGCTTTTGCTTTTGACCCAATCCTTCCCACCGCCTAACTTCTGGTTAGCACCTACTCTTAGCCAATCGACCTCCAAGAGAGATAGGCGGGGGTTACTTCGTTCCTAATAGCCATTGATTGAACTGTTAGAGTGATGCGCTCCACCGGGTTTATTGGAAGTGCTAACTGGTCGCTACTGGACACGCCAGCTCCGTATATCCTTGCCCTTTTGGGACTCCCAGCGTTATCAACCTAATTTCGCTGGTTAATGATTACGGTGGGTTAACCACATCTTCGCTTTCGCTACTCATAAGTTCTTGCTCGAAGGGGTTCAGAGCTAGGCTCCCTGTTACCTCCTTTTTTCCCCGCTTCAGGCGTTGATGGCTAGTCGCGAACCTGGGGGAAATGCTGTCACCGCTGCACCTGCGGGATAGGACTAGAGCGGTCTAGGATACTGACTCTCACCTATATGGCTATTAAGTTGTCAAGGTACAGTTGGGATATTTTCCCCTTCTTTACGCTTGCGGCTAATCCCCTCAAACCCTATTCAGGTCTAGTTTCTAGCCAACGAATCGCACCCAGTAGATCATCACCCCCCGGCCGCCATAACGAACATGCCATTCCGTCATCAAATTCTGGTCCCAAGATTCAAAGTGCCGAGAATCAGACGCACAGGCAGTGGTGGCTTCCCCCCAGACATGAGAAAGGCGAATCTGGAAAATCGCATTGGCCACATCCGTAATGGCACAGCTGAGGGCCATTTTGCTTAAAAATTTGCGTCGGACATAATGCAATTCAAAGTATCCTGCATCGGCTTCTGAATGAGCGATGCGCTTAATCCCTAAATTAGTGCCCAGTCCGTAAATGCACAACAGTAAGCGCTTGCGCAGGGACTGAGGTTTCAATATTTCACGACTGGCCGCACTCTTGAAATGTTGGGTGAAATCAATCCGAAAGTCCGCTTCTTTGAGCACATCCAACAAATGCGTTAGAGACCACCGGTTGTTGATCTCTTCCTTGAGCTTCTGGATGTTCATGGGTTCAGGTTGTGCCTCCAGAGGAGATACCTTAACGCGTCCCCCTCGCTTACTCAAGATCTCAACTTTAGAATTGTGAGGCATCCCCTGATTCAAAAGGGTCAAAGCATTTTCCATATCAGCCTGGATTTGAGCGATGAAGGTTTCCACCTCTAGGGGCTGTTGTAGATCCTGGTAATATTCCTCTCGCCGCTCGTCAAAGTCTTGGGGTAAATCCAGATCGGGATTGCGATAGCGATTGGCACCGGCGACCCAAATTTCCTTACACCGTAGTTTCTCTCGCAAGGCCCTGAGGACACACATCTCATAGGCGATGCGATCTACTTTGTCTGGCTGGTCCTCATCCTGACCTAACACCGTCTCTTGCCAGTCTGCACTGACGACCCCTTCAATGGGGACGTCATCTTCTGAGGCATAAGGTTTTCGGGGGGTGTCCACATAGGCTTTGAGTAAATCCACAGCCTGCAGGATGGGCTGGTATTGCTTGTTATTGCACCGAAAGTCAATCACTTCCAGTACCGCAGGAAGCATTTGCCGATAATGATGACCGTAGGAAGAACGGATCCTCGAGTGTAGAAGTTGTCGGTAAGTCTGACCGCCATCATTATAGGAATCAACAAATGTTTCCAGGGTTTGCTCACTGGCAACGGGGTAGATAACGTCTCTGACCAAGCCATCTGGTGTGGCTAGGGCTGCGGTGGCCACCTGATAAAACAGTTGGGTATGAGAGTCGGTTTTTTTGACTTTAGCGATCACCTCTGACGTCACTTTATTCTTGCTGCGTGTATCAATGCGATGAACGATCTGAATCAATAAATCCATGATGTTGTCGATGATCTCTTGGCACCGCTGCCAGCAGAAACTCGCGAGTAAGGTGAGTCGGATGGTTTTGGGGTGATGCCTCAACTCTGATAAGGTTTCTGTCTCCACTCGGAGCCGATAACACTCCAGAACTCGTGGGCTTAGATGAGAAAACAGGGTATCAGGCAAAGCCACTTGGCGGAGTCGTTGGAGTTTGATGACTTCTGAAAGCAGGCTATTGAGACCGACTGGTCCTGGGTCTTTTTTCAACGCACTTAGGGGAGGATCTGGGATCTCTTTACCTGGGGTCACCTTGGGTTCTTGGATCAATTCATCGAGCTCAGTCTGAGTTTGCTTGGACAGGTGCTGAAGAGTTGAGGAAAAAAACTTGCGTTCAAACAGGCGTTGAGCGGACCGGATTAAACGCTCAATCCTAGCAGGGGCAGGTGGTTCAATCTGAAGTGAACGCAGTTGAGCATAGACTTTTAATTTCAGATGATGATAGTCCTGCTCTTGACTGAGGAAGGTATCGACTAACCAAGTGCGAAGTTGGTTTTGGTCTGCCACAGTGGCTTGTCGAAATCCGGAAAATTGGCGAATCTGGGCTCTGTGATAATAGCTATTCCTCCCATGCCAGTCATAGCTCTGGAACAGCTCGGGCAGTAGTTCTAACTGTTCTGCGACGAAGGTCAGTGCCATACGAGGAATCTCATACTTCTGTTCAGGGAAGCGTCCTTCATATTGGAAAAATTTAAGCAGCAGGACAAATCCTAAGCGGTTTGCTCCTTGACGTCTGGCCAATAGATGCTCCTCGTCAGGTTGGATAGACCAATGCTCAAGCAGCTCTTCTGGATGCCATTTCCGTTTCATGCAATTACGCTCCTATGAAAGTGAATTCATTAGAGCGTAAGGCAAGTTTTTGTACTATAAGCGTAGATTATGAATTAAGGGTGATGGAAGTCAATGGAGTTTACAGTTCTTAATGGCTATAAGCTTTACTAGGTAAGGGATTCAGCCTTGATTGCAGCTGGTGTCAGCAACCCTGACACTGTTGGCGAATTCCAAGAAGTCACGCTGGTAATGGCTGAAGTATCCTCTTGAAAAGAGATACACGAGTTTTTGCTAGTGGAACATCATTAAACCAAGCGTCTAAGCGGACAAAATTGAGAGCAATGGCACAGAAAACATTCTGTAGATGGCTCTTCGCTAACCCGATATACCTTGATTGGCGCATGCCAAATCGCCGTATTCCCTGTGAATGGGTACTCTCAACACCAGCCCGCAGGCTATATTTTTCCTTGAACTCAGTAGTTCGTTGTACCTGACGTCGTTCATTAAGGGCTTGATGTAACTCACGGGGACGGAACGTCAACTCTCTTGGCTGGGTCTTTGATTTCGTACATTGAGATCGCACTGGACAACTTCGGCAAGTGGTCCCCTGGAACCTTGCTTGAATGACATCCTTTCCGTGAATATCCTTTCCAGGCAACCATTTCGTACTGAAGTGGCCTTGAGGACAGACAACCTTCTGTTGGTCCCAACTGATGAGGAAGAAGCTCGAATCAAATCCGTTTCCTGCCTTTGCTTGCCAACTATGATTTTGACGCACTGGACCAATAACATCCATGTCATATTCTGCTTTGCTATTCACCAAATGCTCTGCCGAGAGGTAACCCCCATCTAACAAATGCTCTTTAGGCAACAACTGTTTTTTAGCCAGAGCCAGGTGAATGGGTTCAACAACTTGATCATCTGGAACCGTTGCACTGGTGGTGTGCACATGAGTGATGAGACGTGGACTTTCAGGATCACACACTTCTGTTAAATGAACTTTATAGCCCACCCAATCCATACTTCTTTTATTGCTATAGCGGGCTTCGACATCGTAAGGAGAATGAATGGATGAATCAGAAGGGGGCATATCCTTCACTTTTCGCCATTCGACTGTGCCGTCTGCATTGGGCGGGTAGAATCGCTGGAGCCAGACTTGTCGCAGAGTTTCCACTGCAGGTAGATGCTTTAACCACGGTGGTGAACTAGGGGCATATATGGCGTCAAGCAGTGTCAAACCATCTTGACCGATAGTACTGCCCAAAGCTTTGCGTTCGCTATCGGGTTTGGGCAAGCGATAATTCTCTATTCGTCGACCATAGCGATCAAACCAGTCATCGTGCATGTGTTCGCTTAACCACTGTGGATCTGCGACAACCAAACTATTGAGAGCAGCCCGAAAGGTTTCACCAAATAACTCCAACCGATTGAGGGTTCGGATCGACGCTAGGATATGGGTCGCATCCGTTCGTTGTTGATGGTGTTCTTTAAGGAACCCTTTTGCTTGAAGGTGCTCAAGGAAGCTATCAAATAGCTGTTGTTCCTTGTCACCCGCGATCAGACGCTTGCGAAATTCACTCAAAACAGAATAATTAAATCCAGAGTCTCTCAGCGGTAGGCTCAGGGCATATTTCCAATCTATCCGGGCTCGAACGGCATCAGCCGCTTGACGGTCTGAAAGATTCTCAAGAAATTGCATGATGCAAACTAGCACAAGCTGCCAGGGGGATAGAGCTGGTTGTCCTTTCTTCGGAAACAGATCAGCAAAATCGTGATCGTGATAGATAATGCCAAGTTCATCACGTAGTTGCATATACAGATTGCCATCAGGAAAGGCAGCCCTAGCTACTTCAATGGTTTCACTGGGGATGTCCAACAAGTCTGTCGGGCGCATAGACATAACAATGAGCCTCCAGAGTGAGCGTGATTGAGTTTGAGTTTTAGCAGTACCATACCTCAATCCACAAAAGGCTTACTGCATCAAGTGTTAGAAGCTATTTTCAGCCGACTTAGATCATTGCGGAATATTTCGCCAACAGTGTCGACCCTTCAATTACCCCTAAAACTGTAGTCTTGAGAAATCATCCCATTGAGACACACGAGCCTGTATACAAGGGGTTCAATTCGGATAGAACCGAGGCCAATCTCAGAGTTGGAGATGACCACCCCAGCTTGAACAGCGTCACCTTTTCTGACATCAAGCTGAACTCGCTCATTTACAGCCTTGATATAAAGACGAGAATCGGTTAGACCAACGCTCATAATTTTCAAGCCCGGACCAAATTCAGCCAGGACGGGCAAGACCGTTTCAGCTATCTCAAAGTTGTCCACTCTGCGATAGCGGTCAGAAAGGAAAGCACGAGCAGAACCGTCAAGGGTGCGGATCATGCGCCGCTCAGGGTTAGTGTTAAACCAGTGATTAACGTTTTCTGCCAGAAGTTGGGGGGCTGACGATTGCATCCGTCGATAGTATTTGAGGGGAATGCTGAGGCGTTGGGATATCTGGCCGTGGGTGTGTTCAGTGGTGGTAAATGTTTCTTCGACTTCTTCAGACTCGACTGTAATCGAACCATCAGGGTTCATCTCAAGGGTGCGTGTATCAGCAACAAAATCGCGCTTGGCCTCAGCCTGGTCTTGAACAGCTTGAGCCATTTCAACGAGCGTAAGTCCTTGTTTCATTGTTAGAATCTCCTTGGTTTGTAATAAGCCAGCGGAAGAGAGTCGATTGCAACCCGTTTCTCTTCCGCTTTGACTTGGGAATAGTTTTTGAACTTTTAATTCATCCACCGAGGGCATTCAGACCGTAATCCAGCGTTACCCCGGTTTCGTGTCTGCGGTATTCAGCAGGGTGACCTAGCACTTCGTAGAACTCACTTATTTAGTTGAGGTGGAAGCCTTTCGGGGCGCTTTCCTTTCCCTTTGGTATATAAACATATTAGTCTAGTTAACTACACTTGTTAACTAATTTAGTTAATTAATTTAGTTAACAGTGTTATGATGTCGAGGTAGTCTATTGACTATGGACATGAAACAGCTTAGAGAAAGACTAAATAAAAGACCTGAAGAAATCGCTGTTGAACTAAATGTGGCGCTTTCGACTGTTCGTAACTGGGAAAGTGGCAGACACGAGCCACGACTCCCTATTAGTGAGATCCCCCAGTTCTTAAAGACTTATCAATGCTCTCTTGATGATGCGATAGCAGCAGCGGCTGCTAGTCATAAAAAGTTTCACGGTAAAAAGCAATCATGACATCAACGACTCCACAGCCAGAAGACTTTCAGCGTCAAGTTCTTGAACGCCTCGATAAGATTGACTCCGACATTCAACGTACTAACAACCGCCTTGACAATCTTTTCAATGGATTGGTGACCGCTCTTGTGTCTACTGTCATCGCGGCCAGCCTGCTTATCCTGGCCCGCAATGGTATTGAGTTGTGGTTGCAGTTGAAGTAACACCCTAGTAACAAAGTCTAATGACTAAGCCAGGGCAATCAACCAGAAGAATGGCTCGACTAAGAAGGCTTAAAGCTTTCATATCTTTCGGGTTAGCTCTCTTCGTGGTTGTGCAAGGGCACTCAATCCTCAGTTCACTTCTCAAGTCTGACTCACAGGCTTGGGCACTCTCGATCATCGTTGGTGGGCTTAGCATACTGGCTGGCAACTACTACTGGAGGCGAGCCAATCAAGCAGCCCAAGGAGCCAGAGCAGAGGAGACGGTTGGTGCAACCCTGAATCAGCTTCGAGCCTATAACTGGACCATCGAGCATGATATTCCTGTCCCAAGATGGGGCAATATCGATCATCTCGCCATCTCGCCATCGGGGAAACATTTCTGTATTGACACTAAATCAGGCAAAGGAACCATCGTTCTCAAAGGACATGAATTATCCAAGCAATACGGCAGAAAAATTTACCCTTTCCCAAAAGGCAAAAGCATCCTCAAGGCGGTGAAAGGACAAGCAGGACAACTCCAAAAAAGTAGGGCAGTTACTTGGGTAAAACCAGTTTTATGTTTTGTTGGAAGCCAAGTTGATCAATCAATCTTGAATACTAAGGTGCAGGGCGTTTTGCTGACCGATGTTCATTCTATTGCCAGCATTTTGCAAAGTATGAGTGTCCACCAAAGCTTGAGCTAACTAAAGCACCGATCGCAACCCGTATCACTCAACTCAAAACAACCACAGCCTGCTCCTCGGTCTTGTCCTCGGAACCTCTAGTATCTACCTCTGGCTGTTCGCTAGGCCCGCAGATCCCTCGGTGGTTGTTCGGGCGGGGGCGTGAGGGAAGTTTGAGTGTGGTGGTATCAGAGATGCGTTCGCAAATCTAGTTTCAACAAATTACTAAAACAATCATTGAGATATCTCAGCTTCTAGGTAGATACAGAATTCTCTCCACATCATTTATCCTAGGCATCAATACCCCTGAACTGAAGCCATGAATTGCATCCCATCACTGAAACCACAACAGTCGGAGTTGCTTAGTATCGCCATCAAACATCCCAATGAAATCATTAATCTTTCATATGAATTTCCTGTAACGGGTCAGGATGAACCACCGAGTCAACATCCTGCATTCATCCAAGACTTGATCGATGAAAACCTGATTCAAGTACAAGTAACAGGACTTCATATCCAGCGTTCCAAGGTTCAGCAAGAAAGCTGGTCAGTGTATTGTAATGACATTCATTCCCCCTCCCAAAAAGATTGGGAGTTGTGGCGAAAGGCGTTTACTGCCCAAAGAGCAGGTAGCATCATCCCTGACATGACACCTGGGGCTGGGTTTGAAGAATTCAGTAACGTCTGGATCCGCGAGATTGACCTTCAAGTTATCCAGCCCCAAAAGCTATGATGGAATCAAGGTTTTCAGGGAAAGTTCGAAGCAGAATCGTCTCAGTTGCTTCAGTGGCTTATTGATGTGTGCTTAGCCCATATTTAGCGATTGCTACTTAGGAGGTTTCGTTATGAGAAACACCATCTATGTCCTCGTTGGCCTTCTCTGGTTTACCCTTGTCTTTTTTGTGATCATCAATATTATTTCTTAGAGAAAAGCTTGCGACCTCTGTTTATTTCTTCGGCAGTTTTTCACGCATATCTTGGTGCAGGATATGAGAGATTGCTAGTAAAGATATAGTAGAAGCTCTAGTTGTGTATATCGACGCTTAAACGTCGTCAAACTATGGCTGAAGATAAAACAGACATCCCCAAAAGGTACGCTCAAGGTCAACGTTCTTTTATGGGGATAGACTTGGAAGCCTGTAATCTCGGCCTGCAGAACCTAGCCCATGCCTCTTTTGCCAAAGCGAATCTCACCAATGCCATCCTGCATGGGGCAACATTTATCGGTACATCATTCCAACAGGCAAACTTGCAAGCAGCAGGGCTGATTTCAGCCAATTTATCTGGAGCAAATTTGAAAGAAGCTAATCTCACTAATGCCTTACTCACCACAGCAAATTTGACAGGGGCGGATTTGCGAAGTTCGATACTCTGTCGAGCTGTCCTGACAGATGCCATCCTACAAGGAGCAAATCTGAGGGACGCAGATTTAAGAGAAACTGATTTTAAGAATGCTGACTTAACGGGAGCTGATCTATCCGGGGCTAAGGTCAATCTCAAGAATTTGGAAGATGCCATCTTAAACGAGACCATTTTCCCTGATGGTCGAATTGTCAGCCTTGAGCAGTAGAGGCCGATGGCTAGGAATCTTCAAGTTTAAATGAGACTTATCTTTCAACTGGAGCTAGCATCATCAGGGTTGTATCTTCATCCGCGACAGCGGGCTGTAACAACCTCATTAGTCTGGGATATTGCGATTCCATCTCCACCTCTGTGAGAGCCACATGGAGAATTTCTCCAGAAACAGCATTACCCACTGTATAAAGATGGCCTTCTGGCGCAGCAGTCATCGTGATTGTGTGATTACGCAAAACAAGATGCGTCACTACAGGAGCAGATTCAGCCTCAGCTTTCCGGCGGTCTTCTGATTCTGCCCAAGCTACCCCTGATATCAGTAGAGATAAGCCTGTAGTCAGTAGCGCTGCGGTGATTCGTTTCCTCATGCCGTAACCTCGTTAACTCTACTAGCCTTAGCTTAACGAATTGAGTCTTAGCAAACTTATTCTTCTTTCATTCATTGGTTTATCCTCTGTCCTCAAAGTAGATTATTTTTTTGAGTTCATCAGGACTTTGAGCTATGGGCACATGGGGGCCAGGTAGCTTTGAAAATGACGATGCAATGGTCTGAGTAGCAGAGCTAGAAAGCTACTCAGACGATGGCCCAATTGTTGATGCCCTCAATACGGTCATTGATCAAGCAGAGGAAGCATAATAGGTCTCTATTCTATTCTGAATAATCATCTATTTTCTGGCAAATTTTAGTAATTTTTGACAAATTTATTGCAAACTAGGGATCTAATACGCTTCCAACGATAGTTATGTGTCTAGTAGGCTGAGAGCATCATGCCAATAGAAAAAGATAAATGGTACACACGACCAGTATTTTCCGTTGCCAGTGTTCAGAAATCCCTTAGTTACTACCGCGACTTGCTTGGTTTTACGCAAAGCTGGAAGTATGACGAGGCCGGAGAGGTATTAGTGGCACAAGTATCGCGGGGTGATTTTGAGCTAATTTTGGCTAGCAACCTTGATCGAAAAGGGCAAGGTAGGGTATTTATTTCACTTACCGAATCTGAAACAAGCCGGTTTAAAGAAATGATCGAAAGTATGCACATAACTTACGAGGAAATTTATTGGGGATATCCTTCAATAAAACTACAAGATCCCGACGGAAACGAATTGATATTTCCCCAAGAGACAGAGGATTAAATAAAGTCGGCGACACATAATTGACCATACACTCAAAGGCATTCTGAACATTGCAGACGACATCAAGGGTAAAGCCATCGACAGTATTCTGGGCAAAAGCGACATGGAGTTAGCAATGGACGTGCTGATGGGTAATCTAAAGTTACCTGAGTAAGGTTTCTAGCATGTGTCCAGATGATTGAACTGGGGAGATATTTCAAATGCCCAGCACTCAAGATCCCATCAGAGGTATTCCCCTAAAAGACAAACCAGAAGGAATATCTAGGTGTGGGATGTCTCATGCAACGATTGCTCAGCATCTGTTCACAAGTCAGTGGTATGAATTAACTGCAAACGGTCAAGTCATTGGCTCAGCCATAGACTTAGACTTTTATAAACAGGATGCTACCCAAGGGCAAAATTCTGTGTCTACAGCTAAAACCAAGGAATTATCTAAAGTTTAAAGCTGGGTTACTAACAGATTCTCTCATTCATTTTTAATTGAGACTTCTTAAGTGAAAGTTCGATATCCAATATCATCCTGACTGATTGGATCGGTTATCCGCTAACCATAAACTAATAGCTCTATGCAATCATTTAGGGGTCAAAGTGATACTGCTAGAGAGATTTTTTAAATCATGCCGAGAAAGAAGAAGCAAGCTAAACCCTTAACAGGAAAAGACTTAATAGCAAAGGTAAAGCAACTGAGTGATTACACTCGTGAGGAAAAAGCGAAAGCTTGCGGATACATTTCGACTGACAAAGATGGCTCTGAACGAATTAAAACTATCGCCTTCCTCAATGCCCTCTTGGATGCAGAAGGAATTGATTTAGGTAGCCAATCTCCGAACGGAAATGGCAATGGTGGACGCAAGCCAAGTTATAAAGTCAGTGTGCAGACCAATGGCAATATTTTGGTAGGTCGTGCTTATACCCAAGCATTAGAACTTGAACCTGGGGATGAATTTGAAATTGCTGTCGGTCGCAAACACATTCATTTGACCAAGGTCGCTTAGTCCATTGAAATACTGATGCAACAAACTCCCCTGTTTGGTCTAATGCTGGGGAGTTTTTGTTCGCCATGAAAAACCCAGCCAAATCTTGGGCTGGGATCTGCAAGAGTAAGCTAGACAACCATAACAATGGTCATTCTCTCTATAGTAATCATACCTAAAACCCAGCAACGAAAATTCCTGCATTCAGAGATTAAAGACTACAAGGAAAAGGTTAAGGCTGATAGACTGAAATCATCTTATTCAATCACTCGAGTCCTATCAATCAAGCTGGCGGGTAATCCGTTTAACCTGCCAGCTTTTTATATCCCTCATAACCTTAAGAAACATCAATTATCCTTCCCATTCCAAGCAATTCGGGGTAATTCTCTACCAATGATGTTTGCGAGGTTCAGTGATGGCTCTTGAGCATGACAGTCTCCATTTCTACCTCAAAGAAATAGCCCGATATCCCATCCTTTCCCACGAAGAAGAAATACTACTCGCTAGACAGGTCAATGCAGGAAATCTCCGAGCCAAGCAACGGTTGATTGAATGCAATCTGCGTCTAGTTGTCTCCATTGCCAAGAAACATCAGAATCGAGGATTACCCCTGCAAGACCTCATTCAAGAAGGCAGTATTGGGTTGAGTAACGCAGTAGACAAATTCGACCTCGCTCAAGGTTGTCGTTTCAGCACTTATGCCTATTGGTGGATTCGGCAAGGGGTTACAGCTGCTCTTCGAGCTAAATCACGCCCCATCTACCTTCCTCAGTATCAATGGGAGATGATCAGCAAGATCAAAAAGCACTTCAGAGAACTCAATCAACAGCTGGGCAGAGAACCATCCCTGTCTGAATTAGCAAAGGCCACCAACCTCAAACCGAAAACCATTAGTCGCACACTGCATCTATTTCAAAAAGTATCGTCCCTCGATCAACCCGTTGGTCACCAACAAAAAGATACTCTCCTTGATCTAATGGCTGGAGAAGACCAACCCACTCTTTACCTGGAATCACTTCAACTTGACGAACAACTCTCTCAGGTAATGGCTCATCTGGATAAACGGGAGCAGTTTGTACTCAGTCAGAGGTTTGGACTGGAGGATGATCAGCCCAAGTCGATGAGGGAAATCGGTGAACAGATTGGATTGAGCCGTGAAGGGATTCGACTGATTCTCAACAAAATCATGAAGAAATTACAGAAGAACACTGACCAAACGACAATGGAAAGAACCGCCTAGCTCTTGCCAGGGACAAAATAAAACCCCCTACAGCACAGCATCTCCAGGGAGTCTACATTCTGCATTAGAGACTTCAAACGAGCCTCAACCCAAAACCTATCAATCAAATCTGGGGATAGTTGGGGGGCTGGGCATACCCAAAACAGTGGGGCAAGATGTGGAAATCATCAGAGAGGGGAATAATAGCCTCTAGACGCATTAGTGGTTTATATGACGAATCTCAACAGCCAGGCATCAGATATTTCTCCAGAAATTGCTGCCTTAAAGATGCAGCTAGCAATCAGTCTGAAGTTTCATCACAGGAGCAAATTGGAGCGTTTACCCCTAGAAGCAGCCGTGCGAGTAATGGCTGAAGTTTGGGATGCTTGCGACCATCAACGAAACAGCTAAATCCAATGGAACCCACCCAAGTCTTCTACAACGGCACCCCCATCACGTCACCCTCAAATCATCTGACGAACGAACAGAAGCTGGAACTGTTGGACTGGCATCCGATTTTCACGGGACGATGCCCCAACTGCCAGAGACCGATCCGGGAGACAACACCACCGAGGAGTCACTGGGATTGTGGGGAATGTGGGTGGAGGGATCACAACCGCCACAAATTCAAAACGGAATGATGTCATCAAAAACCGCCAAAGTCTCAGCATCCCCATATTCGGAGTCAAATTCTGGGCACCGCTCGATTAGGCCGTTAGTCCAGCCAAAAGGCACAACCGCACAAAAATCATAATGTGCAGCTAAGTACCGACACCAGAGGCAATATGGATAGGGACGAAACACCGTTTGATCAGCAGTGGGTTCTTCTATTTCTTCGCTATAAGTTGGTTCTGACATGGGATCTAATCTTGCTATCGAGTGGTTAATTGGGTCGACTCATGGGGCCACAATGGAAAATCGTTCTGTTCGCTCCAAGGATCACCTTAAATATTTTTCCTTATCCAAAACGCAGTCAACGACCATCGCATCTAGACCGAGATATCCCGGTAAAATCGCTGGATAATACCCACCCAGATACTCAGAGCAGTCTCAGACTCAGGTGATATCAGCGGATTGAACTCTGACAACAAGGACGCAACCCGGTCTTGGATCTGGTCTGATGGCAGTCCTATGCATGGGTCTGGGTGCTGGCCGTAGTCGGTCTGGTGGTCAATCCAAGCTTGCTCGTAGTAGTCGGAAAAGGGGTTCGTCGTCATTTGGGATCCTCGTTATAATTAATGAAAGGATTCAACGACCTCTGGGATAGAAAGAAGTTGGAGGTCGTTTTTACTGTAGCTGGGTGGGAAGTCTGGGCTTGGTGGGCATAAGTGCTTCCCCTTCTGCTGATATGACAGGTACTCTTAACATCATTTGAGATAATCCTCTTTCGAGTTGTATGTCCCTAAGACCACTACAGTCAGCATTTCTGGGCTTTACCCCACGCCTTCTCTCAGAAGGCTTGTAGATTATCCGAGCTAGGGAAATACCCGGAAGTACGAAACTGTCTGTAGCTCATGGTCTAGTCACTCCTTAGCTCCTGGCTGAGACCAGGCAAGCCCACGTACTTTAGTCGGGGGTCAGTGACCACAAGATTCCTGTGTTTGTTCTTTGATCTGATCATCTGTTAGGGGTTTCACTGTTTATCTCCGAATTTGTCTCGCCTGTCGCCGCCCCTTTCCCAGCCTGAGTATGTAAAGTATCCCAGGCTTCAAGCGCTCCGAGACCATACCCGTGAGCATAATCGTCAGTGAATACAGATAAGCATTCATCATCTTTCATGCAATCCTCGATCAGCTCTATCACTCCGGGAATTTGGGCAATTTGATCGATAACAGGTAATCCTTCCCGAGTACATAGCTCGACTGAAGCGCATACCTCGCTTAATGGCCTATAACCAAGCCTTACAGCCGTTTGAATACCAGCAATCTTGCCTTTAGCTTCCCAGTGGTCTCCGTCCCGTTGTCGCTCCAATTGGAAGCGCTCAACATCAGCACCAGCTTCTAAGCTATCCAAAGCCTTAAGCCGTTTAACCTCCCTTCGTAGGGCCAATGTGCAGATTTCAGAGGCATTCAGCCGATCCTTGAATTGCTCCAACTCAGACGCTAGGGACTCTGGAATGCTGATAGTTTTACGCATAACATTTTCCTTAGTTACGTAACAATATTGCTATTATGCGTAATCCAAAAAGTATTTACGTAATAATTAACTGTCGGACATGGTTCAAGTTCTAGGATGTCAGGGTAACACTTTTATATAATCAAAACCCCTAAAGCCCTTGTACAGGAGCAGATGCAGCCTTTTCCCCTTAAGCGAAAGCGTTACCCTGATTTGAACCGACCCCAGGTTGGTAGAATATGGATCATAGACCCACTTCGTATTCAATATTTTCATTAGACCTTATCGGAAATAGCTGAAAACCTTACTGGGAAAGCGTTTTATTTTTGGAGAAAAATCGACCTCAAAGACTTACGACATAGACATTTGAAGTTATTCTCACTCATTTTATTTCCGATAATGTCTATTGTTAAATAGAGATAGGCTTATGGTCTATCCCTGTTTGAGTTAGTTGTATGAAAACGCTATTAATTGGATTAATTCAGTTTTATCGGCGATTCATTTCGCCTTTATTTCTGCCGTCTTGCCGTTTTCAGCCGACTTGTTCGGCCTACGCCATTGAAGCAATATCAACTTGGGGAGTCCTCAAGGGAAGCTGGTTGGCGTTGAAACGAATTTGTCGTTGCCACCCCTTTCACCCTGGCGGATATGATCCAGTGCCGACAGCAGCGGTCAAACCATCTGCTCAGATTGATTCTGAATGTGCTGATCCAAACAAAGAACGGCATGGTCCAAGTTCTAGAAAGATTTCAGGGTAACACTTCTACTGAAGAGACTAGGGCTACCACTACTGCTGCTTAAGGACTTCAGGGATTTTGGTCCATGCAAAAGTGTTATGCTGGCATCCTAAAACTTTAACAATGCCTATCTCTGCAACCTTTAGCCCAGTCAACATCGTTTGTTTTCAATAATCTTCATAGGATTCTCAACTTTATCAACTATCGTTCGTAACGAAGGGCACTTACCTATGATTCTGGGTGAGTCAATCTACGCCAGAGGTTTCCCCATGTTTGACTGTCCCATTTGCTCCCATGAACTCCTCCCTCACATTAGTCATGGGCAAATCTGTTGGTTTTGTCACTATTGTTGGCAAGACTTTCCGAACCTAGAAGAGGTATCAGTGGAACAACCCCCAAAAGCAGTGATTCTGAAAGACCCCACTAAGGGGTATTGTGGAACAACCCCCAAAAGTGACGATTCTGCAATGAATTGGGTTGTTGATCCGGTCTTAAAACTTATCGAGGTATAAAACCCTCAGTATGAAAACCCACGCTCGTGCAGATTTCGCCTCTAATGATGTCTCCTAAATCGATTAATAGACACTACTGCCTCCTAAGTAGGATTTAACGATTTAATAGACAGTGTTTTTGGGGTGATTTTAGCTGTCTCCTAACTCTTGATATAGTAGACGGTTGATTAATATGAAGAGACTTTAAGCTTAGTATTTGCAACGGTTCTGCTGAACTTAATGTCCCTTGCTCAAAAAGGTTTGCTGTATGTTTTCTGGGCGGATCTTCTTCAGAATCGTCACTTTTGGGGATTGTTCCACAATACCCCATCTAGTGACTGATTTTTATAGCCTCGCGATATTGGCCTCATTTGGTGATCTGAATCGAAAAGGTAAAGGAAAGAAGATTAGGACTTAAACTTCTTAAACTTGGCCTTGTGAGTACGGTGAACTACTGGACAACACCCTTGGAGTTGGAATTATCCGATGCTGACTTGATAATGTCATTATCTCGGAGTTAAAAAGTAGTTGGAAGATAATAGCCCTCAAGCTGGAGTTACCAGACAATATTTATATAATCAATAGTTACGCAGCAAACCCGACGCGAAAGATGGATTCCGATGAACGCAAACGATTGATCTTCCTCAAGGCGTCGGCCAACAAACAACGCCGCAATCGAAACACGTTCCTCGAATCACTCGCACCACCGCTGTCGCAAGCGCTCAGTTCCGCACCCTGCGTCTACACACCTGAATCACACGACATCATTTCCACTTTTCTGCCCGCCACTGCTGATGGCATCGGGTCCGGATCTCAAACGCGTCCGAACGAGTACCACTACACCGAGGTTGCTTGGCCCGATAAGGCGATGAACCTCATTCAACAAATACATAACGTTGATCCAAACACTGATTGTCATTTGATGATCACTCCGCCTAACGCTATTCAACAGGGCGGTAAGGGATATTGGGTTCCGACATGCCCGCTCTTTGTTGTCGATTTCGCGTCCGCCCAACGCTCAGTTCCTCAACTCTGGCCCATCGCTGGGCATTTCCTCGCGATTGTCAGCTGTAAGCTTGAATTCGGAATGATCATTGATCACTATTGCGGTTACTTGGAGAATGATTTCAATCCAACTGAAATCGTCTACGAGGTTGCACGGTGGCCCACAAAGGCCGCATAACAAGTCAATGCACGGAGCAGGCTACGTTTTCAGTGTTTCCTCGTCGTTCACTTCGTTGAGACTTTTGGTTCTTCAGAGGCCACTCGCGTTGGTCCGCCCGCCTGGTAATCTTAGTCTTTAGCCATTTTTAATCCAAAACGATCAGAGTTCGAGTGTCATGATCAAATTGATAATGTGCCTTCATCGTCGCGCTGATATCACCAGAGAAGCTTTTCAGGATTATTGGCAGAATAGCCATGGTCCATTCTTTATGAAGAATGCTGCTGTGATGAGAACTCAAAAATATGTGCAGTCGCATACTCTCTCCAGTCCTTTAAATGAAAGCATGAGACAGTCAAGAAGCATGGCAGAAGAGTTTGATGGTGTTGCTGAGGTGTGGTTTGAATCAGAGAATGATCTCATGGAAGCCATGGGTTCGACTGAGATGGCTGAACTTGGACCGAAGCTTATTGAGGATGAGAATAACTTTATTGATCACTCAAGGTCTTGTGCATTTTTGGTGGAAGAAATTGAGTTCTAAAGTAAGTTATGGCTGACTAGGTGATACACAAGACCGCTAAGCATGGATCAGCGTGCTGGCCGTAGTTGGTCTGGTGGTCAATCCAAACTTGCTCGAAGTAGCCGATAAAGGGGTTCGTCGTCATTTGGGATCCTCATTATAATTAAAGAAAGGATTCAACGACCTCTTGGACTAGAAGTGGCGGGGGGTCGTTTTTACTGCTGTTTGGTGGGAAGTCTGGGGAGTTGGTATTGGATGCGCGATGGTCGAAGACCGACCTTCGGTCATCGCAGCTAGGCAACACAGAAACCGCCTGGAATGTGAACGTCTGGGAACTCAATCGGGTTTCGTATAGATTGACCCCAGAACCCGATCACACATCGCCATGCCCCAATCCTTCCATTCAGGGATGGCCGTGGGGTGGGTCTTATGCTCATAGCCAATCGCGTATGCGGCCATCTCAAGCAAAATACAATGATCTTCTGCCATGACCGAGGCAATGCGATAACACAACATCCAGACCAAGGCTTCTACTCGCTCTTCGTCATACCGCTCATCAAATCCACCGATTTTGTGCCAGCTCTCCAATTCACTCAGTAGTGCATCAAGCGACATCTCCTGCAAATCTGGATACTGTTTGAAAGGAGGCTCTTTTGACGCGCATCGATAGCGGTCAAGGGCTTGCTCTTTTTCCAGCTCTCGCTGGGGATTCTTACGATAGACAATCTTGCCGTCAACGTCCTCCCAGATGAGGCCCAGTTGATCCACGACACCATTGAAGATATTGCCCTGGCCCCAATCGGTAAGCGCCATATTAGCAATCTCCTCCGGGCGAGGACACCTGCGGGCCATCTGGATGTAGCCAAAGGCCATATCTCGACCTTTTAGACGCAAGAATTCTCTTTCCTCGGGGGTCCGCGTAGCAGCACAATCCATGATTTTCTCCTATGGTCTAAGCTCCGTGGATTGGTATCAGAGTTGCGATCGCAGAAGGTATCTAACAGGTTGTAGCCCTTCAAACGATATCCTCATGCGTTCTCTACCTTTACTGAGAACGAATCATCAAACCAAAAGCAATCAACGCACCATTGATCAAAAGCAGCGTTACATTCCCGCTCCCAAACTCCCCAACGACTAGAGAAGGGAGTGAGCAAAGCGCGAATGACATACAGGTAATCCCAATTAACTCCCGGATTTTGCCTGGTTGTTTCCTCATTTGTACATATGAGAGTTGCCCGGAGGAGAATATATGGATCGCAAGAATAGAAGATGCGATCATCGCTATTGGTATGGCGATATTTTGAAGCATTTGATCAATCTCGCTTGAGCTTAAGTTAGCCGCCATTGCTGGCTGGACAACCAAAATGCCTATTGCTGTCGCCATTAACAGAGCAAACTTACTTTTCATCATTCTTCTCTTCGCTAATGTGATTAAGCTGAGAGATCGTGTCATCATCCAGCCAACCATTTTCGACGAGCGATAATCCTTTTTCCTCCAGCAACGCTAGTATTTCTAACGCTGCTCTCTCCACAGAATTCTGGGTAATAATGTCTGCTATCTCAGCTCTTAAAGTTGGCATAGTAATCCTCCAAAATCCACATATTGAGTCTCGAGAATTATTCCCCAGCACACTGAGCAATCCTCACCCGGCAAATAACCTCCCCCGGCAGGTTTACCCCAGTCGCAACCCCCAACCCATAAAACATTGCCAGCAGCAACACCAAACCCAGCAGAGAACCGAATAGTTCCCGAAGTAAATCCGTGAGATTTCTCAGTAACGTGATGCCATGTTCACACCGACGTTCCTTTATCTCTTGAACCTTCTCATGCTGAGCGGCGACGGCCACCAGGACTAAGAACAATTGCCGTTGGGCAAGCTGGATCAGATCAGCCTCATTCGGTGCACCATTTACGGGGAGTCTAACCCGATCAGGCGAGACTTTATCAATCGCTACCGCACCCAAAACCTTCTGAGATTGCAGCAACCGATTCAGCTCCCTGGTAAACACCAGATTGTAAGCCTCCAAGACGGACTGATGATTGATGTCCCGGTGCTTATGGATTGCTTCAATCAGCCGTTGAGCATCAGCGGAGGCAACGTCATATACCTCGCGGCTCACCACTTCCATTTCATCACTGGACATGAGCTGGGGGGATTGCTTTAGGCTATTGCTGCTCACTAACAACCTCGGCAGGTTCAGTAGGTTGATCCGTCGTCTGTGTTGCTGCGACTAACACCTTGCGCTCAGCTTCTTCTTTCGCCTGCAAGCGTTCCTGAACCCCCTTCAAAATTCCTAGTCCCGCAGGCTCCACTTTCACATCTATCGGAGTGGGACTCTGATCCCTTGCGGAGAGCTTACGTTGGAGGTGATACCCCAACGAGACAAAGAATGCCTTATCAAATTCATGAATCGTTTGATCCGACAACATCTCCGGGCGTTGGCTTAATCGCTCGGCGGTACTTTCACCCGCTGTTTCAGCAATTTCAACCAGGTCTTGAACCCCTCCATCCAAGGTGGACTGTTTAGGGGGTGCATCCGCTTGTTCTTGGGGAGCTGGGGGCTGCGGTTCTTGCTGAGCCTCATTCAATGCCATCTGAGCCGCATCCGGTACGGGTTGCCCTTTGCGGGTCAACTGGCAGGCCCGCTCAAAGAGCTGAACTTGCTCATCTGGGTATTTCTTTCCTTTACCTTCCTGCATCTGCAGCAGCTCAATCAGTTGGTTCGCTTGCTCGTCGTTGACCTCATTGGGCTTGGCAACCTGCTCAATCAGTTGATTCTTCGTTTGGGGCATGACTAGTTATCCTTAAATGCTTCACTTAAATCAGGGATGTCAGAGGTAGACTCCTCAACGGGGGCTACCCCTTGCTCGGTGGAAACACCATTCATCGAAAACTGGGGAAAGCCCAATAACAGCGGCAGCTCATCTTTCAAGCCACTGTCGAGGGCAATATAGGTAATCTGCTCTCGCAGCAGCCGAATTGAGTCCCTCGCCGCACTTTTTACCTCTAGTTCGGAGCGATGAATTCGACGGGCCGCACGATGACCAAAGAAGGCTTGGCCCATTCGCAGAATCGTTTCACCCACCCTTCCAGGGGGCGTACAGGGATCTTCAATTTCCTCCACAATGGCCTGCTCAATACTGCCTTTATCCGCACGGACACGCAGCCGTCTATCAAATCGGTTATCTGGCAACTTTTAACCCTCCTGCTGATGGTTGGCGATGTTTGACTTGGGCACGGACGAGGCCAAAGATGCCCATTGGATCATCCAGGCGATACTGCAGCCCCTCAGCTTTGACCACCTTCTTACCAAAGGTGTCCATCACGGCCCGCTCCTGCTGAGTCGCCCAGCTTTGCTGCACCCCTGGCTTCTGCTTCAAGTACTCATTCAGGAGAGAACGGTACAACCAGGCCGTCCCCCCACAGGGGATGATCCGCTCAATGTGTTGGGGGGTATTGCGCTCAAAGACTGAGATCGCATCTTGGAAGTACAGCTGATAGATGCGCTCATACTGCTCACACAGTTGGGTCAGGGCATCTTCCTGGTAGAGAACTGACAGACCACTCACGAGGGGAGATAGATGTGACCTCAGTTGTTCAGGTTCTAAGCTGGTGACACTCCCCAAAACTCTAGCTAAGTACAGCTCATCAATCTCAACTTCTTGAGCATCACAGATGGGCAACCGTGCCCTTTCTTGGAACCGCTCGATAAAACGGCGGAACCCCCACGGCTCCGTACTGCCCTCGCGCTGACGGTTCGCGGCCCAAAGTACGGTGGTGTCGCGGAACCCCCACATCCATACAGCGGCGTTATTGAGTCCTTCCGAGAACATCATATTGTTCAGAACCCCCCAGCCCTCCGGGTAGCAGGTGAACAGATCCAGCTGATACCCCACGGACTGGCCGCGAAAGATATAGTTCTGTACCTGAAGACAAAGCTGATCTTCAAAGGCTCGTCGATCCTTATATTCGCGCCAGGGGAGAACGACCCCCAAGGCGATGGAAGCCCCCTTTTCCAGCCCGTTGTCCTGGGCAATCCAGGCAATCAGGGCCAGGGCCTTGGTAATCCCCAGCTCGAACTTTTGCTTGCTCAGTTGCAGCCCACTCACGGCAAACTGCTTAGCAAAGTCACCCAGCACATAAGCACTGCCCGCGAACTCCAACCAAATAGAGGTGGTTAGGTTCGGTTCTCCAAATTCATGGAGCATTGCAAAGGTATCTTCAATTCGGCCTCGTTCGATCTGCGCCATCTCCGGTGATAGCAAATACAGTTGCTCTGGCTGACCCGGTACTTGTGCAATAGCACGGCACCCCGATCCGCCAAAGTCGAACGTGATCGTTGCATCAATCATTGATTTAGTTAGTAAACTTCAACCCAATTTGCGACCGCATTCTCGCGAAGTGGCGTCGCTTTTGTTAAAAATCTTTTCGGTGGTGTTCAAAGTTCTAGGGGCATTCTAGTGGCTTTTGTCAAAAACCATCAACCATCATCACAATTCCCGTAACATTCCATATCCTTGAAATGGGATCTTTTGGGGCAGACTGGGGACAATCCGGGGCAACTCAGGGACAATCTGGGGCAACTTTTTCTCAACCCAATTTTTCAGCTTTCAATATGCTCATTTTGGGCAAACCTGGGACAACTTGGGGCAAACATGGGGCAGCCTGGGGACATTCTGGGGCAGAAACGGGGCAGATCCAGGGAAGACGGCAATTTGGGGCGCTGCCCCAAGCCCCGGCGAAAATACCACACCATACGCCAACAATTTGGCAATCGCGTATGATGAAGTTGGCAGAAATTTCAGTTCGTTTCAACTTTTTCAAAACTGATTCAATTTCGAGCGCAATGCGTATTATTTTGTGCCCGAAAGTAATTACATTCCCACGAGAAAATTCAACTTCTATTCACAAGGAGAATTCCGATGAGTCACTTTGACATCTTCGTCGGTCTAGTTATTTTTTATTTGGTATGTCGATACACACCACTGATGCGCCTCATTGGATGGGCGGGGACATTAACGACCGTCATTACGGCGATGTTTTTTAGATCCATGTGGTGATGACGGACGCCAAACTTCGCAAACGCACCCTAGCTGCTTGGAAGTACCGCTGTGCCCTGCGTCCTTGGGTCAGAACCTATGGCTATGCCCATGTCCATCACACGAATTACAAACGCTATGGCCATGAGTGGATCTGGTTGGATTTGCTCCCCCTGTCCCCTGGCTCCCATACCTTTATTCACCAGTGGCTAGGTGGAGCAAAGACCGTCACGGAACAGAATCAACGGGGGAGATATCCCAATCTGCTACAACGCCTGATCCATGCTTGGTGCCGGGCAACCTGGCTTTTCGTTCGCTTTCTGTAGCCTTTTCCGATGCTGAAGATTGTGCCCGTGCAGACGGGCTGCAAAGAAAAAGAAGACTATTACCTCCAGGATGAGGGGCTGGTGGATTACTACAGCCCTGATGTTTCCAAGTCGGTACAGAAGAAGGGGAAGGGGAAAACGGTCAGTGAGGCTGAATCCAAAGCAGCCGCTCTACGAAAGCTCGTCCGCGCTCAATGGTATGGCTATGGCGCTTATGCCCTCGGTTTACAGGGAAATGTCCACCGGGCTGACTTTAAAAAAGTTTTCTATGGCTACAACCTGGAAGGGGAGAGGCTGAGGGGTTTTCCCAAGAACGAAAAGCACAAGGAACGGGTGGGGGATGACTTCACTTTTTCCATGCCTAAAAGTGCCTCAATGGTCCTGCATATTGGCTGTGACTATCGCCTATTTGATGCCCACCTGCAAGCCGTCAAGCGCACCCTGGATATCGTCCAAGAGCGATATGGACAAACACGGGTGATGATCGGGGGGGTTCGCCATACCCTCAATACGAAGAATCTGGTGATTGCCCTGATTAACCACCACACCTCCAGGGCCAATGATCCACAGGTGCATACCCATGCCCTAGTGATGAATACGACCCAGATGCCAGACGGCACCTGGCGCAGCCGTAAGAATGACCTGATGTATATGCAGGAATGCTTGGGGCAAATCTATCGGCAATACCTGGCTGAGAATATTCAGAACTTGGGATACAAGATCTATGCCACGAAGGATGCGTTTGAGATTGAGGGAATTACTCGTGAGCAGGTTGAAACCTTCTCCAAGCGCTCTCAGCAGATCTTTAAACAGCTCGAAAAAGATGGTTTAGAAGCAACCACCGCAAACAAGCAAACCGCTTGCCTTAAAAGCCGTAAAGCCAAGGAACCGGGCCAGAAGCTCACAGATTTACAAGCCGTCTGGCAGCAAGCGGCCCAAACCTTAGACTACCGGATGCCTCAACCGGATCTCAGTCCTCAATTTGAGTATCGACCGGATCAGGTGACGACGGCGTTGCACAGTGCCATCAACCATCTTAGTGAACGCTCCATTACCTTTACCCGTGAGCAGATTGAGCAGTTTGTTTTCGGCAATATCCGCCAGTTCCGCTTCGAGGATATAAGCCAAGCCATGTCAGCCTGTGAGGAATTGCTGACCCTGCGAGATCAGGTGAACAATACGGAACGATTCACCACCGTAGCGGCATTGGAGCGAGAAGCAGCCATTCATCAGAGCTGGGACTTAGGACGGCAAACCCAAACCCCCTTAATGTCCGAGTACAGCGTTAGGGAGCTGCTCAAAGAGAGCGGTTTAAATGTCGGGCAACTAGAAGCAGTGGCTAAAACCTTGGCCCACTCAGATCAATTTATCCTCTGGCATGGGTTAGCGGGGGTGGGGAAAACCCGGACGTTGGGCCAATTGAAACAGGTTCTGACTCATCTCAACCTCGATATCCAAGGGTATGCTCCCACGACTAAAGCCTCTAAGGTGTTAGGCAAGGAACTGGGTATCAAAACCAATACCGTCGCCAAGCTCTTAGTGAGCAAGCCGAGTCTAGCCCCCCATCAACTGTGGATTGTAGACGAGGCAGGGATGATTGGGTCACAGCAAATGTTGGAATTGCTGGGTCGGGCCAGGGCAGCGAATGCCCGTGTTCTATTTGTGGGAGATACCAAGCAAAACCCCAGTATTACAGCGGGTTCCCCCATGCGGTCTCTGATTCGGGCGGGGGCAACCACCTTCCATATCAGCCAGATTGTGCGCCAGCGCAACACCGTGCAAAAGCGGGCCGTCTCTCTCATTGCCAAAGGTCAGGGGCTAAATGCCGTCAGCCTCTTAAAAGAGCATGGCTATATCCAAGAAATCAAAGACGAAGATATTCGACAGCAAACCTTTGCTGACTACTATCTTCAGCTCAGCCCAGAAGAACGGGCCGAGACGCTACTCGTCACGGGCACGAACAAGGAAAGACTAGCGATCATGTCCTTACTCCGTCAGGGCCTAAAGGCAGAGGGGACGTTGGGGGAAGAGGATCACCATATCCAGCAACTGGCCAGTCGCCATCTGACGATTGAGCAAAAACGGCTGGTTCAGTTCTACCAAGTGGGGGATTATATCCAGCTTCAGAAGAAGAACTATCGCAGTACGCCCCTTCAGAAAGACAAGCTTTACCGGGTGGAGCGTAGGTTAGGAGATGAGCTGCTTGTTAGCAGTTCAGGGGGGCGGCTCTATCACTTCAATCCCAGCAAGTACAAGCATAAGGAGGTCTATGAGGTTCAAAATCTAAATGTCGCCGTGGGGGATGATCTGCGCTGGACCCATAACAACAAGGAGCAGAAATGGTCTAACGGAGATGAGGTCAAGGTAGTAGCCATCGAGGGCAGCACCCTGCATGTCATAGATGAGGAGGGCCAGCACCGCACTATCTCCCTCGATCATCCCGTTTGCCTGGACTATGCGCTGGTGCATACGGCCCACCGTGCCCAAGGGCAAAGTCGCAAGCGGGTGGTCATCAGCAGCACCAATGATCCCACCTCCTCTAAAGAGCCTTTCTACGTCAAGATTTCACGGCAATCCCATGAGATTGTTATCTATTGCCAGAGTTTCAAAAAACTAGATGAGCGAGTCAGTGAAAGTATCGCTCAAGACAATGCCACTGAATTATTAAAGGATTATCATGAGCAATCTGGAAGCCAAATTGGACACGATTCTGGAGCACCAGAAGACTATCCTGGACGCACAGCAAACCCAAGCCACGGTGATGGAAATTCTCAGTCAGTCCGTTCAAGGAGTGGAGGAGAAAATCGATACATTGAACCTCCGCGTCAACCAGGAGTTGGGGACGTTACCCCATCTCGTCAGGGGCGAACTCCAGCACTTCATCGAACAGCTCCAAGACGCCTTGGACGCCCAGAAGTCGGAGAAGATGGCGGAATCCATCGCCAAATTAACGAAAGCAATGGAGGATCTGACCCAGAAGATGAACTTCTCCGGTATGACTTACCTGCAACTGAACGCGGGAGTGGAGACGGCGGCAGAGGAGATCAAGTCCATCAAACAACAACTCCAGAACAGCGGTCTCTTGACTTCAGTGATGCCCACCAACGGCAAGAGCGCTCCCAGCTCGGAGACGCCCTCGCAGGATTAGCCCGATCCTGGACCGCGTATCAAAATGCTCAGCTGATCGTAGCGAGTGGATTGGATCAGGCAGTTAACCAGCTATCCGAAGGCATGGAGGAACCCCAGCCCCCGACCTATGACATGGGTAACCTCGCGGCATCGATCACCCAACGGCAAGAACAACAAGACCTCACGGAACATCTCACGCAGATTCAGTACGTCCTTGACCAGATTGATGAGGCAGTGGAACAGGTTACCTACCGAGAGCAGATCCGGGCGATGGATGCGGGCCTGCAGGAATGGCAGGCGAGTCGAGGGCTAACGGATGCAATCGCTGAGGTGGAGGCCGACCAACCAGATGCCGTAGAACACCTCGACGCAGCCTTGGAACGGGCAGAGGCTCAACCCGTTCTCTACCCCCAAATGCAAAGGCTGGTTCGCTCAATCCGAGAATGGCAATCCCAACAGCAGCTCGTGAATGCCCTTGCGCCGATAGCGGAGACAATTCAGCAGCTCCAGGGTCACCAGTACCAAGGCATGGCTGGATTAGCCAAAACCATCACTCAACATCAGAACATCCAGGCGCTGAGTGAGAGCGGTGTTCTGGAGCAGATCCAGCAACAGGTCGAACGCCTGAACTCTCCTATCTATCCGTCTATGGGTGCCTTAGCCGAGAAGATTCAGACGGTACAGGCCCAGAGAGAGATATACGAATCTCTTGCTCAGTTAACGGAAGCCCTAGAGCAACTCCCCATTCAGCCCTATCAATATCAAGGGATGGGTCAGTTGGCTCAGACATGGCAAACCCACCAAGACATGCAAGCTTTGGATCAACTGGGACTGCTGGACAAACTGGATCGCTTAACTCAGCAAGTGGCTCAGGTGAATCAAGCGGACTATGCGGGCATGGCTAAACTAGCGGGGACGATTCACGACATTAATGCAGAGAAAACCTTACTCAATAGTGGACTAGAAGCTTCCCTAGCTGAACTTGCGACTTCCATAGAACAGCTACAGTCACAGCCCTCTATCTACGAGTATGAAGGGATGAAGAATCTTGCTGAGGCCATCGCCCAGCGGCGGGCTGAGGCTGCCATCACCCAACATTTAGAGGGGGTTGACGAGGCCGTGAAGCAAGTCCAGCAGATGATTGGCCAAACCCTAGAGATGCAGGAGTTGGGGCAGACGGTGAGGGACATGCGGGAGGTTGGAGCCGTGGCTGAGGGACCGATCACGGAGGAATTGAAGACCCTAGCTGAACGATTACAAGGGAAGGGGATCAACATCACACCTAAGCCCAAATTCATTAAGGTGTTCTGGACTCCAGAAACAAACCCCAAAAAACTCATGGAGGCATCCTTCCCCATTGCTGAGGGGCATTGGCAGGAGCTGCTAGCAGGCAGTGGTATTCACCCAGATCTCGCTGAGTTGAACTGTGAAACCATCGCGGGACAAGAAATCTTGGAACGGTTGTTGTCCACGAAGATTGAGGATATGGGCGCAGGGCAGGTTGTCGTTAAAGAGATTTCTGAGGAGTTTGCCAAGCTAAGGGATGTTCCTGATGGGGGGTTCTGGATTAAAGCGGGGGTTCTCGCTAGTTCATTGGATGACCCAGAACCCACGGAATCCCTTTGGGGAAGCCTCAAACCCGATCATCCTCGCATGGATTACCGCAGGAACAGACCGCAAAAGTATGAGCATCCAGCGGATGTCAGCCGAGAGATTTTCTTAACTCATGTCCCTGAGTGGTTAGCCCAAACGATCTATGACCAGTACGGCATCACACCCAGGCCAGGGAAGCATTTTTGGTCAGTGGTCAAGGACAATCCCCAGATTCCCATCAATATTACGGAGGGTGGCAAGAAGACACTAGCGGTGAACTCTCAAGGCCATGTCACGATTGGTCTGCCGGGTGTGAATGGTGGATACCGGGCCAATGATGACAATAAGAAAAAACTTCCTATAAGACAACTCCATCCTGGTTTGGCTGTCTTCGCTGTTCCCGGTCGTCACTTCAATTTCCTATATGACCAAGAAACTAAGCCTTTAACCATCGTGAATGTCCGTCAGGATTTAGTGAGAGCGGGTGAACTGTTGGTCAAAGAAGGCTGTTCGGTATCCGCTTCTAAATGGGATAACCAACATAAAGGCGTTGATGATCTGATTGTGGGGGCGGGTCCGAAGCAATTAGAGCTGGCGATTTCAAGGACCAGACCGTTTGAAGAAATTGCCCTCAAACATTATCAATACCGTTATCGCAAGCTGGTGGAGTTCGTTCAGCGTCGAGATGGGGATCTTGCCCCAGAGCGGATGGATCTAGAGGTGTTCATGGAGGCTAGCCGTCGAGGAGAACTTGAAGATGGGTATCGGTTTATTGAGGCTGGATCTAAGCACATCTATGAGCGCGAATACCTAATGGAGAAAGCGCTTGAGCTTCAAAAGCATAAGACCGAGGTTGGTATGGCAATGGTGCCTATTGTCCAAGCGATGGCTCAAAAACATGGCTCTCAGCATGGACGAGTCAGGGTTTACTTCACCCCATCCTGGGTTATGACCCACGGGCCACTAACCACGATGATTAGGGAGAAAGAGTCAAATCGAGTTTTGCTGAGGTATCGAGCAGGCCATCTCCTGCATGTGACGGCCCAGGCTCAGACGCTTTCTGAATTCCAGAAAACAACTCAGCCAATAGATCAGGAGGTTGAGAATCAACGGAACAGCCTCGCAAGTCAAACCTGTGCTGCGGTGAGAGTGATTACTCACGCTTACGGCCAAGAAGAGGCTCAAGGGGGCGACTACGTTTCTGAAGGGGACAACTGGCGGCTCAGGTCAGGCAGAGGCTATACCAGCATCACGGATAAGCACACGGGTCAGGTGATTCTGGAAGTCAAGGTGGGCCAGATCTTACGGATGTCTGACAACCCAGAGGTGCAAGCCAAATTTGAGGATCTGGGGCAGTTGGCGAATGAGATTACCCAGGAGCAGCAACAGCATCAACGGCGATCTCCTCGTCGGTGAGGTTCACAGAAAAAAATTTGAGCTTTTTTTCAGATGAAGAGTGAAGAACTTTGACTCTCTAATTATTAAAGCTCTAATTTTATTAAAGAAAAGCATAATATCCAGTAGCTGGACTGATACTTAGCAAAGTACTAAATTACATTGCTACTAAAGCTATGTCAGAAGAAAAGCCTTCCCAATCTATCAGTATCAGCGGTGGTCAAAACTCCAACGTCCAGATAGGTGGAATAGCTGGAGGCGATCAGACGGTGACCCAGACCCAACAGATTGGGACAGATGGAACGGAAGTTCAACTAACGCAAGCTGATGTCGTTGACCTCATCACCCAACTGGAAGCTTTATTAAAGAGTACAGAACTACCAAAAGAACAAGCCAGCAAAGCACTTCGACACCTGGAATCAGCTAAGGAAGAAGTTCAAGCTGAGGAACCTGACAAAGACTACGCAGCCAAAAGCCTTAAAAAGGCTACTACTGTTCTCAAAGAAGCAGGTGAGACTGTAGCAGCAGGGTCCAATCTTTGGAAAAAGATCAAACCAATCGTGGAAAAAGTCACTCCCTGGCTAGGAGTTGCATCAGGCTTCCTGCTATAGGGCTAGCCCTGCTATGAGTGAACAGTCTAAATAACCATCAAAGCAGAGTATAAATTTCTCTGGTGGAGTTCTCAAAGACGTCCAGATTGGTGGCGTTGCTGGGAGAGACTTGGAGGTAACTCAGATTCAAAATGCTGAGGTTGTCAATGTATTTAGTACTGTTAAGGTTCCTCAAGCTCCTTTGGACACAGCAAAACCTTTAAGCCGGGATGAGCATAGATGGCGCAAGGTTCTACTCAGTAAAGTTCAACAATTCTGGATTGATGGAGTCTTAGCGAAGTCGCTGCATAGCCAAGTGTTGATTGAATTAGGGTTGGAAGAGAGAAACAACTATGTTTATACTCCACTAGAAGGTGTCGAGGAATTCCCTCCTGAATCTAAGCAAGCTTTTCCAGAAGGCACATCAGCCACACATATATTTGAGGATATCGGTGCTGGACGGACACTACTGATTCTGGGAGAGCCAGGTGCGGGCAAGACAATATCCCTACTGAAATTAGCGGAAAGTCTAATTTCTCGAACAGAAGCGGATCTAAATCAGCCTTTGCCAGTGGTGCTCAATCTCTCGTCTTGGTCTAGACAACGAAAATCCATTGAGGAGTGGTTAGTAGAGGAACTTTTTGATAAATATACTGTTTCTAAGTCATTGGGGAAGTCTTGGATCGTAAAAGAACAATTAATCCTATTACTGGATGGCCTGGATGAAGTTGAGGCCAAGCATCGGAATGACTGTGTACATGCTTTAAATCAATTCCTTCAAGCTCATGGTCGTACCGAGATGGTTGTATGTAGCCGTATTCATGACTACGAAGCCCTTTCTGATAAGGTAACTTTGCGAAGTGCCATCTACGTTAAACCGTTAACCCCTCAGCAAATCGATGAGTACCTTGAGCAAGCTGGGGAATCATTAATAGCGTTGCGAGCAATAGTCAACCAGAACTCTGAAATTAAATCCTTTGCTTCCTCACCTTTGATATTGAGCATTATGAGCCTGGCCTATCAGGGTTCTGACTGGGATAACCTTCCAAGGTCAGTTACATCAGAAATCTTTCGCCAACGATTGTTTGATACCTATATTAAACGTATGTTCCAACGTAAGGGAACTACTCGAAACTACCTCCAAGAACAAGCAACACTTTGGCTGATCTGGTTAGCTCAAGAAATGTCTCGAACATCTCAAACTGTGTTTTTGATAGAGAGAATACAGCCAAGTTTCTTTCAGACTAAGTTTCAAAAACTTCGCTATCGTCTAGAAAGTGGACTAATAAGTTGGCTGTTTTTTGGGCTGTTTTTTGGGCTGATTTTTGGGCTGCTTACTACGCTGAGTTCTTGGCTGATTTTTGGGCTGCTTTTAGAGCTGAAGTTTGCATCGACGTTTGAACTGTTTTCTGAGCTGAGGTATCAGCTGTTTCAGGGGCTGAAAATTGGGCTGAGTTATGGGCTGATTATTGGGCTGATCGTTGGATTTTCAGGAAACATCAAAACCGTAGAAACCTTGAAATGGTCTTGGAGAGAAGCAAAAAGTATTTTTCGTAAAAGGCTAATTTTGGGGCTAATTTTGGGGCCAATTTTGGGGCTGCTTGTTGCGCTGAGTTTTGAAATGTATTGGGGGCTGATTAATGCGCTGATTGAAGGGCTGATTCTTGGGCTGAGATATGGGCTGATTCTTGGGCTGCTTAGTGTTGTTATTGGTGGACTCAGAGGCCCAGACATGTTGAATACATTTCAACCGAACCAGGGGATTTGGAAGTCAGCCATTAATGCTTTGAATTTTGGGGCCAATTTTGGGGTAATTCTTGGGGTAATTCTTGGGGTAATTGAGAAGTCGCTGCTTTCTGGGGTGTTTTTTGGGGTAAGTGCTGGGCTGTTTTTTGGGCTGATTGGTGGTGGCACTACTTGCCTAAGACACTTCACACTCCGCTTAATGCTTTACCGCATGGGACATATCCCCTGGAACTACGCCCGCTTCCTGGATTACGCTGCTGATCGCCTCTTCCTTCAAAAAGTTGGCGGTGGCTACATATTTGTCCACCGAATGCTCCTTGAGCACTTCGCCAGCATGGAGCTAGAATCGCACCAGCAACTACGACTTAGATAGTAAATATTGAGATTAAACCTAATAGAAACTCAACACAAAACTACTGGGCCAAATCATGAAGGCATTTCCAGGCTACGGGGAAGCGATCCGGGAAATCTTTCAACATATGATGGCCGTAATACGCTTCATCTACTTCATCAACGGTTGCACCGACATCAATATACTCACAACCATCAACACCCCAGATCATGCAGCCATAGCCTCCAATAGGTGTATAGGCATCTCGACCCTGCAGGAATTGGACAATGACATGCTGACCAACATTGGCACTCATTTCACTTGTTAGAACCCCTATATCGATATTTGGGCATTCATACCAGCCAGCCCAATACTCGCTATCATCCTCGACCCTCACCCACAACACGATATTCGCCGCCCTCCGATATTCGGGGTTGGGTGCATTCTCATTCCACCATCGGCAAAGTCGTTGCAATGCTGGAGATTGCTCATATCCACTGCTTTTGTTCCAGATGCTCTCCTGCATGTCATCCGTCCATATGGCATCCTGGATCGCCTGTTTTAGGATGTGGGGAGGCATTTCGATACAGGCATCTGAAGCGAATTCTTCTAAATGGGTGTGGAAGGTAAGCAGATGAAAAAAATTAATTACATAGAATTCCCTGGATGTAAACTACCTGAGTCATCTGTTTACAACCATTGATTTGATGTCATTAGTCCGTCCTATCTCCACCGAAAGCTTACGCTTATTGCATCGGATTTATCACAGTAGTCGCCATCATCAGGTCAGACAACGCGCCCATTGCCTCATTTTGTTCGCTCAGGGTTGGACCCCCTATACCTTAGCCTCCCTTTTTAGTGTGAGTCCTAAAACGGTTTACAACTGGCTTAAGGCTTGGAACAACCGAGGATTTGCAGGACTCTATAATCACCCAGGTCGAGGTCGAAAACCGATGTTTAATCGCGACCAACAACAGCAGATTTATGAGTGGACTCAGGCATCTCCCATCCAACTCAACCAGGTGTTAGCTCAGATTGAACAACAGTGGTCAGTACGCGTGTCAAAGGCCACAGTTAAACGCGTTTTGAAGCAAATGGACATAAGCTTATTGGATGTCAACCCCATAGGCGATGTCGCGACAACCACAAGGCGGATCAACCCCCAAATTTGAACCGTATTATTTGGCGTACACTCCCTTTGCGTTAGCTCTTTTTCAGACCTCATACGATACCTTCAGAACAAAACGACAACCCGTGATCGAAATGACAACCAGTGATCGCTCGATTATTTGGACTGGGATTTTTGAGGTTGAGACTGAGTTTGAGCCGTTCTCTGAGTCGCTGATTTGCGCCGATAACTATCGGCTTGAATTTCGATAATCAAGCCATGATGAATTAAGCGATCAATGGCAGCCACCGCCATCATCGAATCAGTGAAAATGTCATCCCATTGGCTGAAGGGTTGATTCGCTGTAATCAACAAACTTTTTCGTTCATAGCGATGCGCAATTAATTCAAACAGAACGGACGTTTCCGCTTCCGACTTTTTGCAATAGCCCAAGTCATCCAAGATCAACAGATCATAGCGGTCCAGTTTTTTGAGCATTGGATGCAGCTGCAGTTGGAGCTTCGCCTGTTGCAGTTGCTGGACCAATGCGTTGGCTGCAAAGAACTTCACCCGCTTACCGAATTCCAGCATCTTTTTGGACACCCCAGTGGCCAGATGTGTTTTTCCAACACCCGAGGGCCCCAGAATAAGGCAATTCTCGGCGCGCTCCAACCAACCCGGATCTGCGGCTAATTGCATCAAGGGAGCTGGATTGAGCTGGGGACAATGGCTAAAGTCAAAGTTGGTAAAACTTTTTGCGTTTGGGAGCCTGGCTTCGGTGAGGGCACGTTTTAGACGAGCTTGTTCTCTTCGTTGGGCCTCCGTTTCGCACAAGGCTAGTAAGAATTCCGCATAAGACCAGTTTTCCTGCATGGCTTGGGATTCGATAGATTCCCAATGGGTCAACATGTGGGAGAGCCTGAGCTTTTTTAAATAGAGGCTCAGGTGCTGGTAGGGGCTCAGCGGGGACTGAGCAGGAGGGGAGGAGTTTGTCATAAAGTTCAAGTGAATGTTGTTCAATGCTGAGTTCAGGAACCTGCTTCATCTGAGGCGGCTCAAACTGTTTTTTCAGGCGATTGAGGGTAAGGCTGGATGAGCGAAGCTGCTGCTGTAAGTACACTGCTACGGCCTGTTCTTTATCTTGAACCGCAGCAATATACAGGGCTTCCACGATGATCTTGGCAGCCTGCTCCAGGTCAAATTGGGCTTTGAGCTGTTCCCAGATTTGGCGGTATTCAGGATTGGGAAGTAGGTCTGATTGCCAGGTGCAATAGATAAAAGCACGAGGCTTCAATCGCATTGAACCAATAACATGGCGATAGTTGATGCAACGGTCGCGACGTTTGCCTTTGCCACTGACGCGCTTCCTCGGCAATTCCACCACCGGGTGTCGCTCCAGATAGCCGACAATCCGGTCATGGTATAGATGCAGTTCCAATTGACGACCAATCAGTCGAGAAGGGACGGTGTATAGAATGCAGCGAACATCGATGGTGCTGCGTTTGCTGACTTTAGCCGTGAGCACTTCATAGTCAGGGGTTCGATATTTGGGCAGTGGTTGTAGATGGTCTTTCTCTTGCTCATACTTGGTTTGGCACTGCTGATTCAACTTGGCAACCTGTGCATCAATTAAGGCTTGATACTCAGCAACGCTCGTAAAATCTGCACTGCCGCGCAGATAGATCGCCTGCTTAATTCGGTTCTTCAGATGACCATGGGGAGATTCAATGGAGCCATTCTCATGGGCTACACCTTTGTTGTTACGAGTGGGTTCTAGCCGATAGTGGTCACACAGTTCGTCGTACAGACGAGTGAGGTTTTTGGACCGGCGGCCGCCCATGTTGCGATAGGCTGCACTCAAACTATCAGTACGATGCTGTGTAGGAACACCTCCACAGGCTGCAAAGGCATTTTGCAATCCTTCTGAGAGGGCGACAAAGCTTTCGCCTCCTTCGATGATCTGGGCATATCGCCAGCCGCTGTATCCCAGACGGTAATGGTAAATCAGGTGCTCAAAGGGTTTGCCGGCAATGGTAATCGTGATGCCTTTGAGTTCTGTAAAATCGGAGAACCCTTGTACCCCTGGTTCATGACGCAATTCAAACATCACTTCAGGGCTTGGTCCATGTAAGGCTTTCCACGTTCTCACCCGACGTTGTAGGGTCCGCAGGACTTGGGGATACTGGCCTGGATACTTATCCTGCAGGTACTCATACAGGGTCATGGGTTTGAGGCGTGGGTCTCGACGCAGCATTGGTTCTAGCTCGTCTTCCCACACATCAGCTAAGGGGTCGGGAACGGTGCGTTGGTCCTGAAGGCGGCCGCGATTAGGTTGATGGGTGCCGGCCTCAATTCGTTGTCCGGTTCTTGTAGATATTTCGGCAATGTAAGCTGCATCAGCTTGTTTTAAGCCGAGGTCTCTTCCGTTCATATAAACACGAGTATGATAGGAATCAATTCTTTTGTTAGGCACTTGTACAGCCCTCTATTGATTAGGGATGTAAAAAGTGTCTTTTTTCTTGAGATTGAATTCTAGAAACGCGATCTCACACATCATTTCTAGGGAATTGAGATCTAGTTTTATCCTTCTCAGGGGATGCCTGGTTTCTTCATAGCTATAGCCGACGTGACATCGTCATTAATCCGTCAGCTCGATTGTCGTCTAATATAAGCTGGCATCGCTTTCGCCAAGGGACATCAGGCCAGCCTTTATATGCCCACTACCTCGAAAAAAACAGCAGTTAGAACATCTCAAGGAACAGGAAGAGAAGGGAGACATCCATCTATTCTTTATGGATGAGAGTGGTTTTTCGTTAGTCCCCTGTATTCCCTATGGATGGCAACCCATAGGGACTTATCTGGAAATACCGACTCGTTCAAGTAAACGCTTGAATGTTCTGGGGTTTTTGAGTCGACGACAAGGGCTACATGCTTATACATCAGAACAGACCATCACCAGTGAGGTTGTCAGTCATTGCATTGATACCTTTTTTGCTGACGTGGAGTTGCCCACCGTCATTGTGGTGGATCAAGCCCCTATCCATACGAGCCAATCAATCTATGAGATGAAGGCAGAGTGGGCCGAACGGGGAATTACCTTGTTTGAGTTGCCAAGCTATTCTCCCCATCTCAATTTGATTGAGCGTCTGTGGCAATTCATGAAATATCAGTGGATTGAAATGAGTGCCTACTGGGGGTGGGCATCTTTGGTCGAATATGTGGAAAGAGTTTTGAAAACCTACGGCGATGATTATGTAATTAATTTTAGCTAAGTGCTTATCAACTGGGGTCATATCTCTCAGATGAACCATTTCCTCAAACTCTTCCAACCCCAGATCAGACCAAGCACAGGACTGGATCTTGTTGGATTGGCGAATGATGAGATCCGCGCCCTTATATCCAATTTGATAGGCAGGATCATTCCTGGTAAAAAATTCACAAGCCTGTTCAGGATCGACAAAGCTAACTGCCCTTGGCCCCTCTCCAACAGCAAAATTGAGGGATGCCATTGAGAAAACATTCCCCCTTTGGGTTAGCTCAAATTCAAGGTCGATATAGTGCTCGATGATGGTGCTATCCGTTTGTGTTTCTAAGAGCCACCACAACCGAAGTTGCTGAGGGGGCTTGCTGGGGTCTAAAGGAATGTCCCAACCCATCTTCCGATCAGCCGTACCTGCAATGACATATCTGATATTCGGACAAGGATTGGTGAGTCTGACATCTTTGGGCAAGACATTGATGTAATCCTTTTCATCGTCTCCACTCTTGCCAAAGGCTAGAACATGGGCACCATACAGAGTGATGTTCTCCAGCCCAATCCCAGCACCTGTGTTAAACAGCTTAGGCATGATGTGGAAGGTTGGCTGCTCTGCATCCTTGTGGGGAAGCGGCTTACCATCCGGGGTCACCAGGAGGCTTGCGTCTCCAACTCTTAAGATCGCAGTTTGCATTTTTCAGCTCCTTTGACGTGAGGATGGGTATAAAAAGCCAGGTCAGCAGTCTCCCCGCTAACCCTCGGCCTAAGTTTGAAGGTTTGATTTCAGAGATTCATCGCGCAGCTGGTCGGCGGGAATGAACCCTGACCAGCCACGCAAACCATCACAACATTAAAGATCCAGGTTCTGGATTAGCGACGACGGCCACCCGCCCCCACTGCTTGACTCGCTGTAGCCTTCTCAGATTGCTGGTGAGCAAATTCCTGCTCCACCTTCGCGGGTAATGCCTGGATTGCCTGGGCATCCTGAACATTGGCCTTATCCGTGAGCTGACCATTCTGGAAAACATTACCCCGACCTTTTGCAGAGATAGTGACGCTATCTCCCTGAGTTTGATAGGAGAACCGATCCCCGTTATAAACGCGGCTGCCATCGGGTTGTTCTTGGCCGTACTGCTGGACGAGCTTAGCAACGGCGGCATTGGTCATACCAGCTTGGATATCTGCAATCCCCTGACGCACGGATTGCACCGTATTATCAACCCGACTGGTCACATTGTCCTTGACCTCAGTGACTTTCTCTTTTGCCTGCTCGACTTTATCAAAAGCCGTCGCCTTGAAGTTGTTGATCACCTCACTAATTTTGTCTTTGATGGACTGAATGGCCGTAGTGATTTTTTCCTTGATTTGCTGTAGCTTCTCCTTGACCATTCCGCCTAAATTGTTGTGCCATTTATCGACATTGTTGCTTTGCTCAGGTGGATTGGTGCGGTTGACAATCACATCCAGCTTGGCATCCACAGACTTTAACTGGTCTTGCAAATCATTCATTTGCCATTGGAGATCCCCCACTTGAGATTGAAGAGTGGAAATCCGGTCATCCAAGCTGGGCAGCTCTGGACCTTGCACGGGGTCTTTACCCTGAATGAGTTGCTTTGGATCTAGGTCTTTAGCCTTCTCCCGCACTTCCGCAATGGCTTGTCCTGTCTTCTCTTTAACCTGAGCAACCACCTCCTTTAACTTTTCTGCTCGTCCAGGTATTTGAGCCGCCTGGTCATAGGCAGCTCTCGCGACGGTACCTCCCTTAAACGCCATATTGAGTAAATTCTGGCGCTCAAGGGCATTAGCCGCTCTATCTTTAATCGCCTCAGCCCCTTGAGTCACCTTATTCTTGATGTTCTCAATAATAGGAGCCGCTGCTTGATTCACCACGGGCGTATCCCAGCTCATTGGCCGGGTCTCCCCTTCAATCACAATCTGAGCGGGTTCCTGGTCTTGACTAAGGGTTTCATCCTGCTGTTCAACCTTCTGCTGGGCAAAGGCTTCCACCAGTTTATGGGGGTCATATTTCACCTCCCCTGGTACTGCATGGAAGACGTTTTCATTCGACTTACTCCCATCCGGTAAGGTCTGGGTCGCAAATACAGTAACCTCTTCCTGCAACTGCTCTGGGTTCTCCAGGGCCGCGATCAGATTGTCTACATCCGCTTGTTCTAGTTGGGTATCTTCTGGGATGGGATAGACGGTGGTCTTACCCACTTTGATGGTGATGTCTTGTTCTGGGTTGAGCTGGATATCAGCTTCTTGACTCAGTTCGTTCTCCTCCCGTGGATTGAGTTCGATATCCTCATCTAAGTCAGGAGTATCAGGGTCCGGGGTATCGCTGTCACTCGCCCCAGAACCATATTGCTGAGAAAGTTGTTGAGCATTGCGCTGAGCCATCCGCATCAGTCGAAAACTCATCCGCATCGCTTCAGCAATCATGCGGGCGGACCCTTCAACGGCCCGTGCATTCGCTTCTTGGACTTCATGGGTCTGATTTTGGGCAGCTTGATGGATGGGCATGATCCATGTCCTCTTCTTACTATTTGAATTTGTTTGAATAGTTCAGGTGCTATCAAGCAAAGATGCTCAATAGTGGTCGTTGTAAATTCATTCCGTTGCAGCGGCTACCATATTGGCTAATTCGTCCAGGGTGGGCATCTGAGGGAGTGCGGCCTGTTCAATCCGGTTGAGCAGCACATAGCCCTCTACCTGGAAATAGACCCAATCCCAATTGCCCCTGGCTTGGATGACTCCCGTATCTATGGGTTCCACGAAATCAATCGTGGCTTTACCATCCATAAACAGATAACCAGGGCGACGGGCCGTATCCCCGTAGTAGACGGCAAACTGCTCAAACTGATGACCAGGGGGAAAGGGGTCAGTTTGCCCAGCTAAGATGGTCTCTGCATACTCTGCAAAGGTAAAGGGGTAACGCTCCCGTAGCTGCTGAATCTCTGGACGTAACTGGGAAATCACCTCAATCTTTTCAGGTGTAAATAATTTAGGCATTTACAATGTCTCCTTATGTTCACTAAACGGTCGTGAGAAGCATCCCTTCGTACTCTTCTTCCAGCTTCTCAATTTCACTTTGGTAGGCTAAAAGCTGCTGATCGATGCCGTCCGGTAACTGCTCACTCAACTGAGCAGCCATCAGCTCCACATCAATCAAATCCTTGCTGTTGCGGCAACAGTCAATCAGTCGTTGCAGGACGGCATTTTTGCCCTCAATGACCTTATGACCTCTCTGCAAAATTGTCTCTTTACTCTGGCCGACGACGGTGGGCCGATTGGACAGCTCCTGCAACTGCTGGCTCAAGGTCTGGGACTGGGACAATTCTCGCTCCAGTTCCCGCACCCGTTCGCCGAGTTGGTGGCTCTGCTTGAGCAGGCTTTGAGAGCGTAACAACTGGGTCCGTCGTTTCGGATCCCGTTCCCTCCCATGATTGAATCGCGCAATCCCATAGGCACCCGCCAAGCTGCTGGTAATTCCAGCTCCTGTCGTCACGTTTTGGGGGAGATTTAACTCCATGCCTATCCCTGCGGCTATAGCCGCGATCAGCAGTGCCCCTTGGAGCTGGTAACGGCGGGACAGCCGCCGAGGATGAGTCAATGGATAGACCCCAGCGGTTTGCAGGTCCAACAGCAGGATGGGTTGGTGTTTACCCAAACCGTGGAGGGGAGTCAAGGCGATGCAGTTTAATCCCGGTGGGATATCTCGGTCCAATTGGACGCGATGGGTTTTTCCTTCCCTTATAAATAGAATGGCGAGATAAGCAGACGGGATTTGATGCTGGGTCGTCACGGCCCAACTCTCCACCACATGGGTGTGAGTCATGGCAAAGGAAGAGTGGCAATGACGGCAACCCATTTCCTCCCCTTCTTGGGGCTGCTCGGGGAGGTAGAGTGGCCATTTACAGATAGGACAGGTGATTTTCATGAACTTAGTACCTCACGGCGGCTTGTTGACCCGCAGCGACATTGGCATGATCTGGCACCAGGGAGCGGGCAACGCTTTCGCGGGTTTCTAGATCCTGGTCCGTCAGGGGTTGAATCTTGGATTGTTTGATCCGTAGCTTCCGGTATTTCTTCCAGGTTTGCTTTCCTTTGTCCATATCCCTCAGCTCCCAAGGGGGAATAACGGTCTGATGGTGGACGGGTATACGGACGGCTTTTTTATTACCGATACCCCGATTGCGGCAATAGAATTGGCCTTGGGGTAACTCCAGCAATTGTTGGATTTCCACGAGGGGACGGGTGTTCTGCTGGTCTCCCTCGGAGCGGTTAGTGCCTCCTTTCCCGTGGCTTCTTGACTTATTCTTGTAGGAGATATCCTCCATGCCAAAATACTTGCTGTAATATTCAGCGGTGCCGTTGTGACTGAGCTGGCCCACAAACACGGTCTTACAACCCGTGAGAATATTTTCCGTTTCTTTCACCCCATAGGTACTCTCCAGTAGGTCTATGCCTTGGGTGCCCAGGTAGAAGCAGCCCCCCGCTGAACGGGCCACCTGTAAGACCTTAGACAGGCTGGGGACTTTGAGGGTTTGCACCTCATCCAAGAAGAAATGGACGGGATCTTTTCGGGCCATGTAGATATTGCGGTTAATCATCAGATAGATGATCGAGGCCAAAAGGGGAGCCACCGCAAACTCAATCTGGGGATTGAGTCGGAAGATCACCATCGTTCGCCCCGTAATCTCCAGGGGCATCGTGCTCTGACCACAGAAGGTAGACAGCACCTCTGGAATCATAAATCGAGAGAACATGATCGAGGCCGTCGTAGCGATAGAGGCTGCGGTTTCGGGGGAATCCGCAGACGCCAGATAGTTATCAAAGGCCACTTTTTGATACTGAGGAAGCTGCACCTCGGCAATTCGCTTGGAAAAGTTGGGAAGGGCGAGGATCTTATGGGCTAGGGCAATATCTGCGCAGACTTCTGACCCTTTGACGAGCATAAATAGGGCTTGGATTAGCTGGTTGCCCGCTAAGCTGAAGAAATCAGCCCCTTGGTCACTAGCTGAGAGCTTGAAGTTCTCATTGAGGACGTTGGACAGTTGAAAGGCATTGGCCCCATCCTGGGGATGTTTCAAGACATCGAGGATGTTGAATTTATCGGTATCTGGAAAGCCAGGGGCCACCACATAGACCTTATAGCCATGATCCAGGGCATACCCCGCAATACTGGAACTAGGGGCGAGGCTATGGGGGGATTCTTCATGGCCTTTGTAGTCATAGTCAAACAGCGGTTGCCCCCGCTTGATCACGGATCGCTTGAATGGATCGAGAACGGAATAGCTCTTACCAGACCCCGTATTGCCGAGGATCAGGGAATGCTCTTCTAAATGGCTGACGTAAAAGGAGTTGTTGTCTGGGGGAATCTCAATCTGCCGTTTCTGGTGATTGATAATAATACCCTTGGGTTCTTGAATCCACAGGGCCACCTTATTGTGCTTGTTCTGCTGAATCAGCTTGCGGGCATAGATTTTAGACTGATGGATCTCACGGGCCGTGGCGAACCGGGCACGGGCAAGGATGCCTTTCCGTTGGCCGGAGTACTTTTGAAACAGCATGGGGACCAACAGTAATGCCATGCATCCCCCCATCAGCAAAAGTTGGGGGTTGATTCCCCCAAACGGAGTACTAGGCTGCGGTGGATGGGGGTGGGTGGGGGTAGACTCGGTTTGTGAGGTCTGGATTTGTGCGATAGGAGGATGCATAACCTTACCAATCGAGATAGGACTCTAACAAAATGGCGGTGGCACTACTAAGGGCTGGTTTGGCGGTTGTTCCAATTGCGTGTGGCTTGATCCACCAATTCTTTAGCGACGGGGGCGGGGACAAACTGCTCAAAGGGCAAGGTATTCCCCGCAAAATCAACCAAATGGCCTTTGCATTGGCCCCCTGTTACCTCGACTAACACCACACCGAGAGACTGAGACAGGTCTTTAGGGTGGAGAACAACATAGTGATAGGTGGTGGCATCCTGGGTGGTCGTGGCATAAATAACGGCCTTTTCCACGGGGATGCGAGATCCCGTCTCAGGAATGCAGGAGGCATCAATGCTGCTGTTCTGAGCTAGCACTTGGCTCGGAAGGGCAACAGCAGAAAGAATCAGTAAGGTAGTAAGCAATTTTTTCATCGTTAAATTCCTAAAAACGAACGTGTTTACGAGGGTTAACGGCTTGACCTGAGTAAAGGTTTCCAGCTTTGTAGCCATCCACCACCCCAAAGTCAAGGTGGGGTCCCGTACTGATTCCTGTAGACCCCACCGTGCCGATTTGCTGGCCTGCGGTGACCTTTTGGCCGACCCGGACGTTATTGGCGTTGTTATGGGCGTACCAGGTCGCTAAACCATTGCCATGATTGATTAAAATGTAGTTCCCATACCCTCCTTTCACCCCTGAATATTCAACGACTCCACCATCAGCGGCGAGAATAGGCGCACCCAAGGGTAACGCTAGATCCACCGCTGCATGAAAGGATGAGGCTCCAGGGGCGGGGGGTACTCGGGGTCCATAGCCACTAGTGATAACGGCCCCAGGTGTTGGGTTTTTCAGTCGGCCCGTGGCAATGCCATCCCCTTCTGGGCCAATGAACCCACTCGTCGAGGCACAGGGACCAAACCCCGTTGCCCCCGTGGGTGCGCCATCAGGGGCACTCCCGTTGGGACCATACACTTGCAGGTTCTGAGGATTATTCCAAATTTTGCTTTGCTCTGGACCACCGGGAAGAGAGGTGAACTGCTTGGGGCTGAGGATCTGATCCGCCTTGGCAAAGTCCCCTTTTTGGATGGTGCCGAGAAGGTCCACCCCTTGCTCTCCGCCAATCATCTGAATCCAGAACACAGCGGCTTTATCCGCCGTCGCCCGATCCTTCGACCAGGGATCTATCCCCGTGCGTCGCAGCATGGTAGCGCGGGATTCTGGAGTAAATTGATAGACGCCGTATGCCCCCGTATCAGGATGCTGACGCCAATCCGTTCCCCCCGTACTCTCTCCCGCCGCAATCCGTTTTAGGTACTGTCTCAGGTTCTGGTCCGCCTGGTTGGAGGTGGCTGGGGCGATGTGTTGATCTGGGGAGGGACTGGATACAGCGGCAGTATCGCTGGCACTGCCTTGGGATGCATTCGCCTGGAGTGCATTCGCCACGGCTGGGGTACAGAAGTTCTGCTGATTGCGGGCATTCTGCAGATATGCAGGTAGCCCCCCACTAGTGGCAATCAGCATCAATGATTTTTCTTTTAACTTAAACGGGGTGGGAAAGGGGATAAAGTGGGGCGTACACTGCAATCCCAACAGCGGCACCTTTTTGCAGAACTGGAAATGTGCCCAGAGCTGAGCGGAAGCCGGTTCTCCGTTACCCCCTTCCTTGATATTCTCTAGGCTGATTTTGACATGGGCAGCGGTGGTCCAAGGGACAATCCCCGCAGGTTCTTTGCCGTTATTGACGAGGGCGAGAAAGCCTTTACCGCCCGGTGTAGGTTGGTCTTTGCCCGCCACCCAGGCTTTCCCCGATACTTTCGAGGGCGGACCACCCCCATCCACATTGTCTAGCTCGAAATGGGAGCAGCGCTGCTGTAGGCACGGTTCAGGCTTAAACTTCTGGTTTTTTGTACCGCCCGAAATCACACGGGTAATGGGGGTTTCCGTTGGCCCCGCATAGGCGACATCCATCCGGGCAATAACATCGTCTTTGCTGGGGGTAAACTTCAGGTCAAAGGGCAGATGATCGACGGGCACCTCAGACATGCCGGGAATGTCGGACAGATACTTATCGGCAATCTTGGGGATCGTGGCGATGGGCTGATCAATCAACCCTGGCAAGGTTTCTTCCAGGTCCAATTCTTCTAGGGTCAAGGAACCCAAGGGCATTTTGCGGAACTTCTCATTCTTCATCAGCTCCTTGACGAGTACCTTGGAACCTTGGCGAGTGGCTTCGGCCTGGGCCTGTTTCCGCACGCTCTCCCAATCCCCCACGATCACCCCTTGGGTCATGGGGAATAGCTTCTCTAAGGGAATCTTGCCATTGACTTTCGTGAGAATCTTGGCAACTTCACCCTGTTCACCAGGGGTGAGGATATTGCCCCAATCCCCTTTAGACAAACGCTCTAGGCTAATCCCTTTTAGAGCGGGTTTCTTGGCGAGTTCCGCGATCAACGCTTTTTGACCAAAGGTGAGCGCTGCCCCTTTGGACTGCTTCAGGGTGCCTTTGGGGTCATTGGTGATTCCAGCGGCAATTTGGAGGATTTTGGGGGCTTGATCCAAGGGCTTATCTTCCAAGCCGTGATAGAGTTGCGTAACCTCTTCCACGGTCATCCCCTGTATCAAATCAATCTCATTCAGAGGAACGCCAGCGATGTCTTGGCCAGAGGAGCGGCTTAACTCTCGGAGGGTCATTTTATGGAACCCGACAAACTGGGGATTATTGGGGATATCGCCCCATTTGGTCATTTGGTCCGGGGTAGCGCCTCGCGGGAACGCCCGACTAAATTGATAGTCCATCTGCACATGGGCAGGAAGCTCAATCTGTCCAGGTGCCGTGGCCCCAGACATCTGAGAGAAGCTGGGTGCCCGTTCACCAGACGGGGAGTAAATCAATCCGGGTGAGGTCGTCGATTGGGGTGTGGTGGGCCTGGATTGGTTCACCGCCTGCTGCCGAGAAGTCGGACGGTTGGCGGGACGGACAATCTGAGCGTTTACGGGCAGGGACCAGGGGCTAACCACCAGGCCCGCTGCGATCAGAAGGGTGAGAGGACGTTTCATCGGTTCACTGGGGATTGATATTGATCTTGCGCTTGGGGGCTGCTGAGGTGGGTTCTAGCCGAAACTGGTAGGTATTCCCGGCATTGGTCGTGATGGTCATCAAGGAGGTGCCATCAGCGTTATAGACTAAGCCCTTCACCCGTTGGGGGGATTTGCGAAAAAGCTGAATGATGGTTGGGGCCGTGCCATTACATTGACCACCCCCCGCACAAAGCTGACCATTGAGGGGTTTGACATCCACATGCTGCCAAGGCAGGATGGTCAGCCCTCCCACTTTTTCCCCCGTGCGTAAGGTGATGATCACTCCCGAAGGATCGACTTTTAAGCCCTCATAGACTCGGCTGTTCAGCCAGTCTGAAGGGATTTGGACGGTATCTTTGGTGTTCACGGGTTTTGCTTGGACGGAAGGCGTACTCACGAGGGTGAAGCTCAAGCCCACGAGGGGGCCAAGGAGACGAGGGGGTAAACGCATAATGTTGGCCTTAATTGATGGAAATATCTCGAAGAACATACAGATCAAGGGACTTGCCCTTGCTGAGCTTGTAGAAGCTGCTAACGACAGCATCCTGATTTGGGGCAGAATCTTTGACAATCTCCGATAGTTCAGAGGTGGCCCCTTCTGCAAAGCCTGCAATCAGATCTGCTTCTGGATTCTGCTGGGTGACGACGGTGCCATTTGAGCTGGAAAAGGAGGACTGGCTTAGGGGGCGATTGATCAGGGAGGTTGAGTTGGCAATACCTTGGGCACCCATGCGAAAGAGGCCATTCAGGAGACGGTTGCCGAAGCTGGTTCCACCTTTTTGCTCTAGCTTGGCTTCCAAGAAATTCGTATCTTTGGTCTGCACTTCCATTGCACCACTGGGGATGGGAATGGTCCGGTTCTGGGTTTTAATGGCCGTGACTTCCATCATCACGAGTCCGTCACGAGTGGCCTCTGTGACCCGAGCAATGGCCTGGGAGCCTTTAGGGAAAATCTCAACCCCTGCGGTGTTCTTGAATGTCTTCGTCAGTTCTAGGGAGTAGCTTTGACCATTGAGAACGTCAGGGCTATTGGGCCGCCAAGCAACAGCTCTTTTAAGCTTGGCTTTGCCTTTAGAGTCCATCGTCAAGATGCGGCTATCTGCTGAGGGAGCAGGAGCCGAGGGCGAAGGGGGTACGCCCTGAGCAGGGGATGAGATTGCGGTGGTGGGAAGCTGGGCACGAAGGTGGGTTCCCGTACTAGGCGCAGGATAGGTCTGAGGGGGTGAGCCTGTTCCCACGGGGGAAGCAGGCGGTTGGGGAGACAGTAGAGAAATGGTTGTTCCTTCCGTTAGGGGTTGGGAAGTTCCCTCAGTGGGTGGTTGGTATCCGTCCACCGGAGGGGAGGGAGGAGCTGAAGGAGATGGGATTAAGGACTGGGTGGGGCTGGCCTGGGCCACTTCAATGGGGAATTGAGGTTGAGCCGTCGCCGTGGTGTTTGAGGGAGGTGCAGGATCCGGTGCTGTAGCAACGGGTGTATAGGACTCTGATGCGGGGGCACCATAGAAGCCCACGTTTTCAACGCTGCCAAATTGAGCCACTGGATCAGCCTCCGGTTCTGGCCGAGTCGTCGATACAGCGGTGGGTCGGGCAACCTGGGGCTGGGGTTGTGGCGTTGGGGGTACGGCTAAGGGCCGCAAGGGGATGGGGGATCTCGCTGCCACTAAACGCGGGGATGGAGCAGCAGGTCTTTGAGTAACTGTGGGTGTTGGTGGTTTTTGCGGGGTTTGGGCCTGTTGATTAAAGGTCGTAACCTCATCTAACTGGTCTGTGTAGGTATTCCGTTGTTGCGAGTCGTCCAGCTGGTTTTCCAGCTCCTGTTCCCGTGGGGAGCCTTCAGGTCCGTAATCTTGGGGGTATTCTGCATAGGCATCACTGAGGATAGGGTTTTCTGGGGGTTGTGACCGAGCGGTAACAAAGACTTTGTACAGGCCAAATAGGAAGAAAATCCCCAAACTCAGCCCCCCCACGATGATCGCCACCCTTGTATAGGGAGAGTTCACAAAGTTATAGGTGGTCTTAATGGTGTAAGGGTCCGTGACGGCCTCCGTACCATAGGTATCCATCTGGAGCTGGGGGGCGTCCTCATCTTCAGGGGTCTCGTCTCCACCTTCATCTCCTTGTTCGGCCCCAACCTCATCTGAAGTATTGAGGGAGGATGGGGCGGCATCAATATAGGCTTGCCAATGGGGTTCTAATGCCGCTTCAGGGGTGGCAGCATCCTTTGGCGTTGCCCCTACATCTGCTTCCAGGTTATGTTCTCCAGCAGTATCTGCAACGACTGGCTCAACAACAGTCGTGGTTCCTTCATTGGGCATGACGAGCTACCTCCGTGGGGTTAACAGCAATGTCGTAGATTTCATAGCCTCGATTACGAGTGGCATTGATCAGAGCCTGCACAGGGGTCAGGGTGGCGGATGATTTGGGGGGAGACACGGGCCGCACATAAACATCACGATTAAAGGTGCGGGCCTGCACGGGCTTCTGTTGGGCATCAAACTGATACAGGGTCGCTTGGGTGTAGATCCGCCAATGTCCGGGTTCATCTTTGACAGGCTTGGGGGTTGCGGTACGATTCACCCGAAGAACTTTAGATCCGCCATGTTCATAATCTTCTGGCATCAAATTGGGTATTCCCGCCAGGAAGGTAGGCTGATACTCACTGCTAAGAATGAATGATGAGGCATGGACGATACTCGGAATTCGGCCAATGTCATGGAGGTCAATCCCCTCATCCAGCCCACCGGGAATAATTTCTTCCGGGACGCGCTTCGACAGCAAGAACAATAGAGGAAGGGACTCTTCAACGAAGTTCCGCATGTTGTTCCGGGGGTCTACGGCTTCCACGTTCACCAATTCCTGGTTCTGACCCGCTTGCACCACAACCGGGCGGGCCTCCAGTGTCTCCACCTGGCGACGAAGACCATTGATATTGAAGCCCTGGCCCACAATCACGAGGAGAAGGGCACCACAGATACCTGTGTTTAACAGTGTCAAAATGGGCTGTAGGTTTATGCTGCGGCGTTCCAGCCGATCAAAGAAAGTCATCAGTACCTCCGGGGTAAGCCTGCGGTGCCCATACGGGCAATGCCACTAAATAAGGCGATTCCTCCGCCACCTGCCAGCAAAATGGCAATGAAGATGCCAAATAAGGAAATCACTAAGGGGAAAATCAAGGGGTCCGTAGGTCCCGCATTCAGAATAGAAAGGGATCCTAACCCCACTAGGGTCTTGTACAGGATTTCCAATAGTCCCAGTCCTGAGTAGGTCGTTCCCCACCAAGTAATCGGCTTACCAGGAACGGGCAAGATGGACGCGCCTAAAAAGACGGGGGCAACTAAGGCCGTCAGCAGCTTGGCATGTTCAATCGCAATAACGAAGGCCACCCCCATCCCGAACAGAATGGATGTCACGGCATCCGACACCACATCCGATAGTCCCGTCAAGAAGTGACTAACTTCCCGTGGATCTTGGCCTCTAATTTCACCAATATCCGGTATCCCCGTGGATAACAGTTGCACTGGAATTTTGACCTGCTCTCGAAACTCTCGATACCAGGAACGAGTCCGGTAAGGATACAACAAGTCAAAGATTTTTTGGTCCGCATCTAATAAGCAGGCCCGACGATTTTTATCCCCAAATTCGTATTTTAGGCAGTCTTTGGTAGCCCTGCGGTATATGCGAGTAGCGGACATCTGTACGGCAGCTTCATGGACGGGGTTAAAGTCCTTGATATCTTGGCGCAGCGATACAATCACATAATCCGAGATATTCTGCATCACTTTGTTGGAGTTCAGAATCGTCTCACCCAGGAGGTTGCCGCGATTGGTGGGATTTCCCAATAAGAACAGGAGCAAGATCGGTACAATCAGTTCCTGCAAGGCATGGGGACCAACAATTGCATCATCACTGACGAGAATCTTGACCCAACTAATAAACCAAAAGCCAATAAAGACAACGGCAATAATGGCTCCCACATCCCCTAAAGCCACAAATAGCGGACCTTTGATGGTTTGCTGCCAGGTCGTATCAATAGCAGTCCGAAGGGTGGCACTACTTTCCAGTGTGTTTTCTAGGATGCGGGAGGCTTGGTCTTCCCGTGCTTGGGCAATCAGAATGTTCATGACAATGGGGGAAAGAGAGACCGGGTAGAGCGCTTAATCCAACGCATACAACCTGTACTAAAGAGGATGGCTGCAATCAAAGCACTGACATGGGTAGCAGTCAAAAACCAGAATGAGAAAGGGGTTTGCTGCCAGAGGTCATCAATCGCGAGGTTTAGAGATTGGCTGACCTCTAACCTGCCCATGACTTCTGGCAGTAGTGTGAACAGGTGATTCATGGTCGAAAAGGTGGGGTTCTGGGGGACGACGGGGTTGCCGGGGGAACTGGGTTACCGGGTAGACGGGGAAGTCTTGGTAGTTGGGATTGAGGAACTGAACGGTTATTTCGGGTAGGCCGATTGGGAGTCGCAGGACCGACTAGCCCCGCCAATCGCCCCATCTCCCCCATTTGCCCTGAATTGACAAAGCTTCTTTCGATTTGCTCAGCTTTTTTCCGCTCCTGAGCAATTTCAGCCAAGTTGTACAACTGCTTATTGCCCTGATAAATCGCGGCACGGGTTTGCACGGCTTCTTCATAGGTTGCCTGACCAATCTTTGCCGTCTCAGCTTCTTGCCTTCTAGCAAGCTTGAGGACATCTTGACTTGAAGTGGCTTGTTCAGCCTGATCTGCAATCGACGCTGAACTCGCAACCGCCTGAGCAATACTACTTCTCGCACTTTTAATTAGCTCCTGGCCCTTGCTACCCAGCAGCAAATTTAATTCAGCCTGACCTGCCTTAATCTGAGAGAGGTTATTGCTGATCCGCTTCTGGAGGGCGGGGGGCACACCAAAGATATTATTCTCAGAATCCGCTTCAGCATCAAGGTCATAATCAGAGAAGACAATCTTGGCTTTCTCAGGATCTGGGAGACCCGCTGCCCCTAAAACTTCTAAGAGACTTTGAGACTCAGCTATCGCTTCAGGGTTTTGGAGGTCTGAATCTGGCTTTTGCTGGAGACTCAGCAACCCCAGCAGGATATTGGGATAATTGAGGTAGGGCGTAACATTGAGGCCCGTCGTCCGTAGAAGTCCCGCCCCTAAATTGACATACTTGGCAATATCTTGGACGGACTTGAACTCCTTGCTATTAGAGACCTTTGCTAGCTTGCCGAGCAGCCCCCCTTTGGACTTGGGTTGATCTCCAGATGGGGTAAAGACATCACTGACGTTGTAAGGACTATCCCCTGGCTGAGGATTGGCATAGACAGAGAGCGGGCTTAATACGCTGAGTAGGAGAACGGAACAAATGATGGATTTATGAGGTGACATCGGATTCCTCGCTAATGGTTGGCATCGTGGCTTTGGGACTTAAGATGATGGGCCAGTTCTGAGACCCATCGGTAAGGTTCATGTGGGCATTGGGCTTTGTAAGATGCTTTGACGGGCACTTCATCAGGACCATTCATGGTCAGCCCAAAGTTGGCAAAGCTGGGATGATATCGGCCAAACTGGTGGTTGCCGTTACTGCTAATCAGCCATTTGCTACAGGCATCTTTCCGGGAGGGTATGAACTCTTCATCGACGTTTTGAATGAGCAGTTCGCGGGGAATACCCAGTTTGACGAGCAGAGGTACTTCCTCTTCGTTAATGGCCCCAACAAGATAGGTGCCCACGTTGGCTAGGATTTCAGCCGCATTATCAGCCTTCGCCAAGACCTGCAGATCCGTTCCCACCCAAATAGTCCAAATCCCGTTCTTACGACCGATACTATAAAAACTCCCCAGCATCTGCCGATAGGATTTAAATTTATGGAGCTTGGAGCCTTCTTCCCCCACGAGCAAGGTAGGCTTCTGACCCAGGGAACGACTGAGGACACTCGCTTGAGCAGCGAGGGCCAGCGGTGCCATATCTTCGTCATTATCGATATTGCCCAAGGCATAGACGACGAGATTGGCATCCGTGTTGAAGGTGGTGGGTCGAGAGATAATCGCCCCAATCGGTCGTCTTAGTAAAGCGGAGAGGGAGACCTTGAGGGTGTCTATCGCGGCAATAATGTCCTGAGTCAGGACTTCTGGCGGTACATTCGATGGGTCAATATATTCCGTCAGCGTCGTCAGTGTAGGGATTTGCTCCCAAGCGGGGGTTCCCATTCCTGCATCAAAGGCTCGGTTATACCGGGTCAAGATGCTGGGTTCTTTAAAAAAGTTATCCAGCAAAAAGGTGAGTGCCCGACTGACGGATTCTCGCTTCTCGCTGTTGACATCCTCTGGCAGACACAGATCCATCAAGGCCGTTTGGACGAATTGGCGAAAAGTCTGTTGGGCCGATTTATAGGCGTCCTGATTACCTAGCAACTGTCGAAAATCCGTCCCCTCAATGAGATTGAAGGAATCCGTTGTGGTATTGAAATAGGCACCGCCCAAAAACGTCGTCAGTTCATCGTAGGTGCCAGATCCATCCCCACGGGTGGCATCAATAATCAGAACTTGCCCCCCTTCGGCTAAGACCTGCTCACAGCAAGCCGAGACGGCAAATGACTTCCCAGATCCCGTACCCCCCAGGATGATCATGTGGTTATGCTTGGGTTCGGATGCCAACGGATCCACATAAAGGGGAGTGCCATTATCCGTGAGCAGCTCTACGCCTTTTTTGTGAGGACGGCGATCTAGCATCACGGGGGTTATGCCCAACACCGCTGGTGTCGTTTCCCGGATGCGGCGCTCGAAGGAGGATATTTTGAGTAACCCTCCCCCCGCCAAAAGGGTACGCCAGGTATAGGGTTGAGCCTCCAGCCACAGTTGATCAAAGTAGCCTCGTTCCCGCACGAGACATTCCCCCGCAAACAGGGATTGGTTCGTGCGAAACCGTTTGAGGGCAACATCTAACGCATCTGGGGTGGAGCGGTAGATCAACGCCATCCAAGCACAGCGAACCACTCTCGCCCCTTGGCGCAACTTCATCTCAGCAGCCAGATCAGTATTGGTGTTATGAATGGCTCCACCGTCCAACTTCTTGCGGTTCTGAGACATGACCAAGGAGAGGTTGCTCTGTCCCGTCCGTTTCTGACTGGACTTGAGAACATCCTGCTGGTTATCTGGGGTGAATTCGACAATCAGTTCAGTATTGCTGACTTTCTTGGCGTTAATGGGAGAGGACGCATCCATAAGCTGTTGGAGACGACCAGTATCAGGGTCATACTCTCGGGCTGGGCGCTTGTTGAGAACCACACCCCCACAGTAGAGATTCCGTCCCGGTAGATGGACGAATCGCTTATCCATAAAGATGCCTTGCCCAAACAGGACGCTAGCAATCCGTAGCTCTGATTTTTTGCCCCAAGTTATCCCGTTTTCATCCAGCTGTACCCATTGGGGAATGGGGGGAACTTTACCGCTATTGACCCGCTGATAACTGAAGGCCCAGATCTGATCTGCCGTCATGGGGGTGACTTTAAGCCCCACTTTCTCAAAGAAATCGAGGGTGGGTAAAAATCCGTGGCGGAAGGCATCTAAGAGCATTTGCTCGGTACGGGCATAGATGTTGCTGCCCCCACTTCCCATATGCTCTTGCCACATCTCTTGCAGGCTTTGGGCGACCGCTTGGATTTGGTCATCTTGCTGACTCATACCCACACCCACGGTATAGGTGACGTAGAACCGCAGGAATTTAGGGTTATATTGTCCCCGTCGGGTCAGGGATTTGACTCGCTCTTTTAACCAAGACAACAAAAATCGGAATTGATCCGATGGGGCGCGGCGTTTGAGATCTTCAAGCTGGTTGAGTCGTTCCTGGCAGTCGGCCATTGTCCCCATATGCAGGGTCATTTGCTCTGCGTGGGGGAGATCCATCAAGCCTTCTTCCAACTTCTGGGCCGCAGCTTTCGCTTGGTCCACGGATAAGGTGCTGGACAACCCAGGACTATCAAACACCCACACAAAGCGAAAACGCCGCCCCACTTGCAGCAGGTAAGCACCCACGACATAACCCTGAAGGCGAATAATCGCCATACAAGCAAGATCAACTTCATCTTCAATGGGAAAAGCTTTTCGCTTGCGGGCACCCCCGACGACTTTGGGGCCAATCTTGGGCTTGAGACTCGTCGAGGTGGTCTTATATTCAGCGTGAGCTGTCACATATTCCTTGGGTCGATGTAAACTCCCCCCAAATTTCCAGGGTTTATCCCCCACAATGATCCAGTGAGACGCAATCAGAACCACTAGCAATAAGCCAAAGGGCCAGGGACTTACTGGGGTTACGCTAGCCACCAGTAGGTATAAAACAGCTACACCCGTGATAATGGCTATCCAGGGAATCAGAAATTGTCCCGGAATAAAAAACCGATCTGGGGCTTTATCCAGTGAGGGAGTGTATTGAATCGTGTTATCGCTCATAACCCCTCATCCTTTAGGCTAAATTGCCCGTGCCCATCACGTAGCCAGCGAGGGCATTAGAGAAAATCAGACCGACAAACACCACGAAGGCAAAGGCAATAAAGCCCCCGTACTCCTCATGGCGGGAGGCTTTCCAAGCTCCAATGACCACGGGGACAACAACAATCATGATCACGACAATTTGTAGAAGTAGAAACGCCAGATCGACCAGTGATCCTGAATCATTGAAATGGGGGCTTGCTGCGATGGCACTTTTAGGACCACACATCCAGCCTAAGCAAGACGAGCTAGCAGCTCCAGAACGAGTGCCAGTATTCCTGGCACCTTGCCCAAGAGTCTGCCCTGGATTCTGAGATAGGGCTGACTGAGCATTGAGAAGGAGTACACCCAAGAAGGTCAGCACAAAAGTCAGGTGGTGGGTATAGCGGTGAAAGTACCGTTTAAGGTAATGCTGTCGAGCATGACGAGCACGACCGTGAGGCCACAGTACATAGGGAGCTAGGGAAGACATACGGTTTCTCCAATACGTGAGTTAGGGAGTCAATGGACGAACACCTTTTCCAAGCTCAACACCAGCATTTTCAATGGCATTCTGGCCTGTGCTTGGAGAAGTGGGTTGCAAAAAGGAGAGGATGGCGAAGTAACCAATGGGCAGTCCAAGACCTAACCCAAAGATCACCGCAAGAATCGTTTTAATTGAGAGATTGAAAGACAGTCTTCGCCCAATAGGATGCGAAAGAGGTTGCATATTGACCTCGTTAACAGCGATAAAAAAACTAAAAAGAACCAGTGTTCAACGCTAAACCTAAGCGTTAGAGACCTCTGCAAATTCAACAGTCCTGTCCCTAAACAACTCGTAGACGTACTGCATCATGTCTCCAACGGCGACGCCATGATAGTTGAGTTGGGATTGAACATACGGCCCCTGCGAAATTAGGCCAATGCAGTCCTCTTGGCCCATTGGCCAGTCCTTCAACAGAGGATGCTCAGCAACCCCCTGATCTATCAACTTGCTTTTTTCAGGTTCGCGACATCCCAGTTGAAACAACGCCTCAAAGGTTCCCAACACGGGGAAGCCAAGGGATTGTTGAACTGTGATAGCCAACTCAGCGTAAGTCTCTCGATATTGTTGCTGATAAACCTCTTTAACGAGTTCAGGTGTTGCTTTAGAAATCTGTGGTTGTTGCCTATCTTCGACAGGTTCAGTAGTGACCTGTGAAGAATTAACAGTTAGCATGAAATCATCTCCTCTACAGGGAGTAGATCACGGTCTGACTCGCTGGAACTTGGCAGACCGTGGTTGTCTTTTTAATCTAGATGGGGTCTGACGAACGGAATGAAGGCAGGTATCTTCAGGCGAAATACTGCTTAAAAAAAACTGTAAACAGAGCTAGCAAAGGATATACCTTTGCCGTTTTTTTATTGAGAAAAGTGAGAAAACAAAATTAAATCAATTGGGTCTTGGAAACCAAAACTTGATTCACTTGGGAGTACTCTAGCGCCAACGAGGGAAATACGTCAAAGCTAGCTGTTACAGTCGTTTACATTGAACGAGTCAGTATAATCTGACCAGGGGCAAATTTTCCTTTAAAGGGCTTAATAACAAGCCTTTCAGACGCTAGCCATCCCAGACAACGAACAACTTCAGTCGCCTCAATCAAGTTGAAACAATACGCGTCAGACACCTCTTTCGTCAGCATCAGTTGCTGTTGCTTAAAATCAAAATCCTTCACAAAGGATTCTTCATCTTTCAGGATAAAAATCGTTTTTTTAATCATCCCTACCGTCTCCAAAATCAAAAGAAACTCCAAACATCCTTTCCATTGCCCGTAGTGTAAATACCGCTGATAACTCCGAATAAGGCTGCCATTGTTCTTCGGCTAGTACCCAATACTCTCCGTCCCTCCAAGAGTAGTCTGCGACCAGTTTGCACTGTTGAGCCAGCCGATACCAACGGTCGAACTCTTCTCGTTCACTGAGTCGCGCCTGTCGTTCTATCGGCTGATCACCGGTAGTAACTAAGTGAAGGGGAAGCTGTTCTTGTTGCGGCCGCAATTCTGTGTTTGCTTCACTATGCGCCTTTCGCTGTGACTTTCTTGCTTTCAGCCGTTGACGTCGGCGTTGTTCCAGCTCAAGCTCTCGCTTTTGTTGTCGCTTAGCGTTAGAGATTTTCTGCTGCAGGCCCGGAGGTAGGGATAAGTGCAGCTGATCCCAATTTTGGATGGGAATAACCTTGGAGTTCCCCCCCAGACCCCCCCGATCTAGATCTTCAGAACTCTCAAGCGCCGCTTTCGCCGCCCTTTGGCCTTTAGGGGCCAGGGCGACGGCGGCTTGGATTCTAATCGTTTGGATTACAAACCCTACATAAATATAGAGTTGTAAAAAGGAACGGAATAACAGTAGTTCCAGCTTTCGCTGGTTTAAAAGGTGAGTATTGTTTGACCCTAGTTGTGTAATAGTCCCTTTCTGTAAGGCTTCTGGGGCTTTCTGAGGGGGTTCTGGGGGTAAATGATGAGGGTGCCAGAGTTCTAGGTTTGACTTGCGGTATAAGGTTTTCTGGCTGGTGTGAGCTAGTTTTGCGATCGCACTGGCACGAGCTGCGATACCAGGGGGAAGTTTATCGACTCGTTTGAGTTCTAGAACGGCTTGTTTGATCCGGTTCTGGGCGGCTTCACGCTTGGATTGGTGGTAGCCGAAATCGGCGGGGGCAACTTGCTTATCGTGGTATTTGGCGTCTCGGGTGGGGGCTGAACCAGCGGGCCAGTAGTAGCGCATGGCCCAGGTTGCCACCTCATAGCTACGGCGCTCGATTTCATGCTGATGGCGACAATGTTCGTTAAAGCCTGGGGTGTTCTGAGCAGTTTGGCAAACATATTCTGCGATCTGCTCTGGGCTATCCATTCCCAAAAATACGCGGGCTTCGCAGGCGATGATCTTCAGCTTCTCGTTGGTTTGGCAGGGGCCTGTCCAGCCTTGCTGTTTTTCTTCATGGATTCTTTCCTGCCAGGTGGCGAGGGAGGAGGCGTTACCGGATTTTCGGACTTTGAAGTTCTGCTGCGCGTCTGCGATCGCATGACTCAAGCGCCCCATGTCCTGGCCATCGGCACATAGCTCGAAAGCCTCTAGCCAAGTTTCCAGAGACCAGGGGAGCGGATTTAGATCAGCGTCAAGGGGATGAAAACCACTACCCGGCTGCATAGGGAGACGGAATGCCGCAAAGAGACTGTAGCCCTTACCTTTGGGCACATACCTTTTGGGGTTGGGGTAAAGCTCGCATTGGCCTCCATAGAACTTGATGCCTTCAGCTTCCAGGTTGAGCTTGATACACACACTCAGCCAAAAACTGCTGACGGATTCGGGGAGAGGCAGGTAGAGGTGAAGCCCCCCACTGTGGCTGCTTTGGCAAAGGAGTGAGCGGCAGATACCGATGTCTTCCAGGGCATGTCGGATCTTTGGAAGCCACTCGGGATCACTCGAAGGGTGATAGCGAGAGTCCTTGTCGATATCGAGGACGAGCCACCGGGTTTGGGCACTCGGCCTAACTCCGATCAGGCAGTCTGGGTCTTGGTGGTGGCTCCACATCTCCACGGGGGAGAGGGGAAATTTCTTCACTGTTTCCCAATCAACAGGATTACCTGGATCTGGTGCTGAAGCAAAGATCCAGTCCCAACCATTGGGAAATAAAAGAGCTAATCGTTGACCCACAGGATCTGCGGGTAATGGGTCATGAGTTCTGCGATGAGGTACACGAGATTTGTTCTCATGACCATAAAAAACTGGTTCCGCGTTCACGGCATACTCCCTATTTGTGTAGCGGAAGGGAGCCGTAGCAAAGGTTTAAGTACACGGTTGCATTTTTCCGCAAATGTGTTCTAAAATCTAAGCACGGTAAAACCCAGGTAACCAATGCCCCTGCCAAGAAGCTTAGGTTCCCGCCCTACCGCAAAATATATGTTTACGACTCTCCCCTCCTGCCAAGTTGGGGGTTTGTCGTTTAAAGGGGCTTTTTCTTCTTTGTCACCTCCAGAACTAATGAACTAGACTTTAAATACACTGAAACGCTTGATCGATCAAGCATTCAGCGAATTTCGATACTAAGATACACAACTAGTAGACGCTAGGGAGATGTAAAGATATATCTCCTGGGAAAATTAGCCTGATTTAGCCGAATCTAACTAGGGCAAGTTAAGACTATCCTCCTTAGGAGGAGGATAAGAATGACCGAAAAAGGTTATTAGGGGTTTCAATAGCTTGTTGAGATCCTACAACAAACGTCCCAAAGTAGGAAGAGTGATTGAAAAATATTAAGTGTTCAATGAGAGTTGCTCACCTATTACTGAGCAAAAATTCCAAAATGATAGGTCGAATGATAAGTTTGACGGAATATTACAACCTCTTTGATGGCTGATTTGTCACTGACCATGCCGTTAAAGCATCTGAGCAGCGCTGTGGATCAGGTTCAGCACAACAACATCTGCATTGCAAATCGTCTATCAGAATAAACAGTGATGGATCAAGGAGATTTATGATAACTACCGGATCATTAGCATCTGTAGTCCCTGCAAGGGAATTTTCGATAATTCCTCTTAAAGTTTCCAAATGCAGGTCTTCACCGAAAGGAGTATCGAATACCACTACACTTCTTGCATTTTGTGGCCTAGTTTGGGGCCACTGCTCGGATGACTGAGGAAAGACAAGTAGCAATGAAATTTCCGATGGTAAAAGCTGCTGAAATTCATCAGAGTCTGGATTACCACAAAAAAGAAAATGAAACCTCCCAAGCTTCCATACCTCACCTGGCCGAACGCGCTTAGGTGGAGCCTCAATAGACTCTGAAGTAGATTTAGGCTGCTTTTTAGCTCTTTTTCGCCTTGGTGATAATGTCTTCTTCTGATTAATTTTACTGAGGTTAGTGGTATCGATCTCATATGTTTTCCCACCCCTTTGGGCAAGGCGTATTTTAGAGAGATCATCTGAAATAAAATTATCGTCTTTTGCAGAGCTTTGTTCAGGCGATTCTATAGATTTTCTCAGATTGTTAACCATAGTAGAACTAACGCCACATTTTCTAGATATCTCGCGATCACTCCATCTGCTCCACTCATAGTCGCGTAGTAGTCTTTCTACAGAACGACGTTTATCTGCATTCGTTCGTCTCAATCCATGTTTAGCATTAGCTCCAACAGCGTATAGCACTGCATCTCGTTGAGTTCCACAATAGACTTCAGCAGCAACTTTCTTTTCTCCTAAAGTTTCTTTGGCCCGTACTCTATGGAAGCCATCAGCTAGCCAATATTCCTTGCCATCAAAGTAAACAGTTACAGGTGGGAAATCTGCCCCTTCCTTCATTTCTTCAGCATATTCTGCTACCACTTCTTCGTATAATTGGGAGCGCGGTTGCGTTCCTCCATCCACGCGAATATTGGCTATCACAATAGACTGAACGGTGGGTTCTGAAGAATTGCTTTGGGGCTTTTGGGGCGGCATTAAAAGCTAACGATAGAGAACAGCATATCGTTATAAAAACATGTAAATCCCTCAGCAATAAAGTGATTCCGAGAATTGAAAATGTTTCGTCAACTGCAGCGATTTGATAGTATTAAGTTTTTTTTCTTTATTGCTTTGCATAAGCAGGATTCAAACTGGCCCTCGCTGCTTATTGTAAATAGGCAGTATTCTCTTTTTTTTATTTAGGGTGTTTAAGATTTGATATGTTCATGCTATAAGTTTTACCTTTTCGTAGAACAAGACGTCGATCTCCTTTTCGCGAGATTTTTGTTAACTTTTGTATCTGACAGCGGTTGTCAGGCAGCTCATTTCTGATGTTTCTGACCATCTCATAGCTAACTTTGCAGCGCCGAGCAATTTCGCGGTTACTCCACTGACACCACTGGTGATCGCTCAACATTTTTTTAATCACCTTTCTTTTGTCGTCATTACTGCGCTGAAGCCCGTAAGTTGCATTAGCTCCAACGGCATATAAAATCGCGTCTCGACGGGAGCCGAGCTTTTTCTCCGTGATGATTTCAAGATCGCCATTCGCCTTTTTTGCAGCAATCCTATGAAATCCGTCTGCCAACCAGTATTTATTGCCATCGAAGAAAACAATAACAGGCGGAAACGTAGCTCCCTGTCTCATAGCCTCCGCATATTCAGTAATCACCTCCTGACTGAGTTTCTGTCGGGGTTGAATTCCCTCGTCTAGCTCTATTAGGGAGAGCTTGAGTAGCTGTGGCTGAATCTGTTCGGGGATGGAATTATGCTCAAGCATTATCTTGACTCCAGGTTTAGTAGACCTTAAAAGCAAGATTACTACAAATATAGAATTAAATTAATAGTTTTTTTACTAGATAATTCACTATATCCACTAGAAAAGGATTAATAATCTATTATGACATCTGACTTATAGTGCTGTTGATGGGGCTATATGGCTTCTTGCTTACATGAGATTGAGAGATAATTACCATCGAGTCTGTGAATATTCATCAGATAATGATATTAATTCAATAGGTTAATAGCTATCATTTATACTTATCTGTATTAACTTACTTTGGATTTCTAGCAAAGAATCTATACAGGGACGGGTATGGCTATAACATTGGAAGAGTTTTATGCCTGGGTTGATGATCAATCCCTCAAAATTCGAGGCAAGAAGCTCAATGAGGTTGAGAATTATATCCTGCGGGGTTCTATCGAGGGCTTGTCTTATGAGGCTTTGGCAGATAAGTCACGATTTGAGAAGGTCTATCTCTGTAATACTGCTGGGCCTGGGCTATGGCGATTCCTCCAAGAAGCAGTTGGCGATGAGCATAAAATTGGGAAGCCATACATACAGGGATTTGTTAGAAACTTACTCCAATCGGTAGATGAATTGCCTAAAAATGGTGAATTATGGATTGACAAAGCTCAGCCTTTGATTGGCTACTTACCGACTCATGAGAATATATATGGTCGAGCAAAAGAAGTAGAAACCTTACTGAAGGACACCCAGGCTAATCACTGTGTTGTTATAACAGGCCCGGTTGGAATTGGAAAAAGCAGTTTAGCTGCGAAGCTGGTTGACACCGTTCGCCAGTCCCCAGATTATGAATATGCTCTGTATATCTGGAAGTCAATTGGTTACTCCCCCAAGATGGAAGACTTATGTCGAGATATTATTCGAGATGTCAACCCAGAAGCTTTTGATAAAGACAAAGCATACACAAGTGATGATTTCATAGAACTACTCAAGACAAATCGATGTTTGTTAGTTCTGGATGAGTGTGAATCAATACTGAAAGGTAACTCTTTTAATCCATATGGAGAAGAGAACTCCAGCTATGGGATTTTCTTAAGAAGAGTTATAGAAGAATCTCACCAGAGTTGCATAGTTTTAACCAGTAGAGAAATATTTAAAGATCTCGATGAATTGGGTAATACAGGGAAGCCAGTCAAGACTTTGCAATTGTTGGGAGTTACTGCAGATGAGTCTGTAGGGATATATAAAGAATACGATTTATCTGGTAAAAAAGAATGGATAAAAATTGCTGGTCAATATCGTGGAAATCCACTTGCGCTCAATAGTATAGCAAGTCGCATTAAAGAGTTTTTTGGTGGACAGGTTAGTCGATTTGTCGAGTATGAAACTACCTGGCTGGGTGATCCTTTCCTTTCTAAGTTTGATCAGCAATTTAGCAATAAAGGAAACTACAATTTGCTGGAGATACAAATCCTAGTTTTCGTGGCCCAGCAGCTAGAACAGAATGAGTCAATCACCTTAGATAGTTTGGTTCAGTACTTAGTTGAGGAGTGCCAATGTGTTACCTCAAAATCCCAAATCCTGGAAGCACTCAATTCCCTAACAGAGCGTTCAGTTATTGAGAAGGAATTCACAGCAAGAGCCTTGGAATTGAAGATGCCTCCAGTTCTTCAGAAATATCTGAACACAGATCCTACTGGAGCGGTCAAAAGTCGGATTACCCAGGCAGCTTAACAAGGTTGTTGACCAGTGAGTTACTGTCCAAACCCAAACTGTGATCAGCGGCAAAATCCAGATCACTTGGAGTGTTGTCAGGGGTGTGGTGTTTCCTTGCTTATAGGGGAAAAGTATCGCCTGCTAAAACCGTTGAATGATCTTCACCCACTTAGGCGTACCGATATCTATGAAGCGCAAGCTGGTGATGACGATATCAAAATCATAAAGATCCTCAAGGATGTGCAACCAAAGTTAGTAACGATGTTTGAGCGTGAATATGTTGCACTTAGGAGTATTCGCCATCCTTGCGTTCCCAGAGCGGAATGGTGGGAGTATTACACCATCAAACTAAATCCTATCCAAAGCCCAAGCGAGATCTATGGATTTGTGATGGAGCGCTTTGAGGGACAGAATCTCAAGGAATGGCTAAAAACTCATGATCCAGTACCACCCCATCAAGCACTCAACTGGCTTAAGCAACTAGCTGAAATTCTCCATGCAGTACACAATGAACGGTTTTTCCATCGAGACATTAAACCCTCAAACATCATTGTGAGACCCGATGGAACACTGGCTTTAATAGACTTCGGTGCAATTAGGCCAATCAGCGAAACCTACATTGCTAAGTTAGCAACGCCTGAGAATACTGATGACATTACTGAGCGCTTTGACGATATTACTTTGATTCAAAGCATGGGCTATTCCCCGCTAGAGCAGGTTAATGGAAAAGCGCTACCCCAGTCAGATTTTTATGCACTAGGTCGGACAATCATCGAAATACTGACGGGGATTCAGCCCTACAAACTCCCCATCGACAAGCAAACTGGTCAACCCATTTGGCAAGATCAAGCTCCCCGCTTACACCGCAGATTTGCTAATCTTCTGGATAAAATGACGTCGATTCAACCAGGAGATCGGCATCAAAGTACTCAGTATTTACTTCAAGATATAGGAAAGTTGGAGCTTTGGGAGAAAACCAGCCGCTCTCCTTATTTCAAGTGTAGTGTGGGTTTTTTAGCTGTTTTATTAGCTGTTTTGGGTTCCTTTGCTATTAGGGAGATTAAGGGCGAATACGATCAATTCATGGCCGAACGTCACTTTATAAAGGGGCGTGATGAGCAATTGAATAATCAGCTTGATGCTGCAAAACAAAATTACCAGCAGTCATTACGTCTCAATCCCAACAACGAAGAAGCTTACAACAATCTCGGTCTTGTTTGTGAGGTCCAGGGGAATCTTCCCTGTGCTATTGAGAATTTTCAAAAAGCTGCTCAGACAAATCCTAATTATTGGATATCAACATTCAATCTTGCTGCCATGTATGAAGATCAAGGGAATAACAATTTAGCCGAGAGATACTACAAGCTGGTAATTGATAACGCTACAGACATCCAAGTCGTAGGATCAGCAAGTAATTTATCTCGTCTCAAAATTTTGCAGGGTAATTATGAAGAAGCCAAAGTTTTGGTGATAGGGGCACTGGATAAGGCTGCCGAGGATTTAAGTAGAGCGCGTCTGCTGAAGAATTTGGGATGGGCTGAATTCAAGCTGGGAGATTACAGGCAAGCTGAGGGACGTTTACAACAAGCGATTCGCTCAGATCCTGAAATGGCAGCCGCCCATTGCCTGATCGCCCAAGTCTATCAGGAACAAGGTAATGATACGCTTGCCCAGCAATCATGGAAGGCTTGCTTGCGGCTAGATTCTTTTTTACCAGAGGTCGAAGAATGGAAAGACGGTGTTCTTGATAAAATATTTCAAAAACCGTAGCCTATAATCTTATTAACAAAGAAAAAATAGGTATTTTACCCTTCTTCAGATGAAATTCGCGGTGCAAGTTAGCTTAACTCTGACGGCCTCACTTATTCTTTGGCCTGCTTTGTCTATGGCTCAGGTGCAACCCAAGAACGATGCCTGTGAACCGATTGGCCGAATTTTGAAGACGAATCAGCAGAACCTCGTCGGTAAATTACTTTGCAATGGTGACCAGATAGTTTCACAAATTAAGGGTGGTATGGTCCTCTGCTACTTCAGCGGATCTGAGCAACCGTGTCAGCCTAAAAAACAGACTAGGAATTCCAGAAAAAAATGTCCTCTTTCTTCTCGTAGCTTTTGTAAGCGAATCAAGGGAGGACAAGGGTCAGGAGAAACACCCAGAATTATCACTCCCTATGGTCGTTGGCTGCTAGAAACCCGGCCAAGCTTTACTTGGTTAGCTGTTCCTGGCGCAACGAAATATCAGCTAGAAGTTGCTGATCAGGAAAAAGGATTATGGTCAATAACCACAACCTCAACGTCTGCGGCATATCCTACCGAACAAGCCCCCTTGAGTTCAGAGAATCATTACAAGGTCAGTGTGGTTGCCTATAGAAATGACGTTCCGATTGTCGCGGATTCATCAATATTCCGTTTACTTGATTCCGCTAAAACCAGGCGGCTTCAGCAGACTATCCAGCTCATTCGCCGTCTAAATCTTGATCCAGACCAAGAAGCCTATCTAGACTTAAACGCTGCCTACTTGGATGAGGGTCTACTAAATCAGAGTATTAAAGCATTAAGGGATAGGGTTCAGTCGGGTAGCAACCACCCAGAGATTTTTAGAGTCTTAGCCGAACGGTATATTGATGCGAAATTACTCAGTGAGGCCAGGAAGCAGTATCTCAAGGCTAAGCAACTGGCAAAGGCTCAGGGTAATCAAATTGCCCTAAAGAAAGCGACTGAGGGACTGCAAGCGCTGGATCGATATCAAAGCCAGCTCCCTGAGAGAAAGAATGAAGCCCAGTAGTACGGATGACGAGTGGCGGGTTTGTCCAATAATGCTAATTGAGCCTTCCGTAGTGCCTCAGCTTTCGTCTTGCCATTAGCTAGTGATTCGTAGAAGCTGCCTGCAAGTTGAGCAGTGGATTGAGCATCTACTAGCCATAATGAGGCAACTGTTGATCGCGCACCCGCCTGGATGGAGACACCCGCAATCCCCAGGCTTGATAAGGGGTCACCCTTGGCGGTTTGGCAAGCGCTCAAAAATAGTAGCTCCAAATTGTTGGCAGCAACCTGAGTGCCCTGTCTTAGGATGGAATCAAGTTCTTGTAATGGTAGAGGTTTGTCCCAGGCCAGTAAAAATGTCTGATTGGGATCAGAGGAGAACTGCCCGTGGGTGGAAATATGCAATGCATTGTAATCGTCGTTCAACTTCCTTTGAAGGTTGTCAGCAGTAAAATTTTTGTTCAGCAAGGTAGATGCTCTTATACTGCTGCTAATTAAATTGGCTTCTTCTTCAGTTTCTGTCAAGACTTCAAGATCCTGGGGCACCTGTGGAGCAGATAGGCTTGGACTTGCTTTCGATATTCCCGCGATCAGCAGTTTAAGTCGTTCTGGGTTCGTTGCTTTGGGAGCTTGCAACCTCCCCAGGTTAGTTGCAATGCTATAGCGCTCGATTAAGTATTCCTTCCCATCATGGAGTATGGATAGCGGAATGTTGCTCAGCAGGCCATCCGTGACAAATACAATCGTATCCTCCTGGTCTGGCAATAATCCCTGTTGCTCAATGGGGCCTAGCAATAGCTGGTAGAGCGATTGGGACTCTGCTAACAAATAATTGTCATCCGTATCAGAGAAGCCTTGATCTTGAAGCTCGATCAGGAGCTTACGGGCAAGTCCCCTGACTCTCTCTCCATCCGCTGAGAACCGTGCCCAAGTTTCGTTGTTGGGCACGAGAATCTCAAACCTATCTTCAAGTTCCAGAATGTGGATGGTTGTCGGTGCATCCTCGATTTTGGTTGTGGATACAAAAATCAGCTTTCCGCAGTGGAGAAAATTCTCAATTTGGGCGACTTGCAGTTGCTCATTGGTTAGAACAACTTTCTCAAGATCTGGTGAGTCAGATTCCAACAATAGGCTGATGTATTGCTGATAAACGGGTTTAACTTTATCGGAGAACCTGAACAGTAGTTCCGAGTCGATAGGGAGCAAATCACCTCGCACCTGATCGAGATGTTTGAAGGAGCGTTCATAGGCTGAGATAGCCTCTTGGGTTTGCCCTTTTTCTCGGTAAAGTTGAGCTAACTCCCATTCCCACTCATAGGCTGAATCGGATGATTCACTCGTGGCCGCGAGAACTCTAGCAGCCTCAAACGCTTCTTGTGCCTGTTCAATTTGCTGCGAGGTTTTATATAACTTCCCAAGAACCCCTATAGCAAAGGATTCCGCCCGCTTGTTCTTGATATTCAGGGCATCATTGCGAGCTGAATTTACCAGTTCAAAGGCGTGAATGAGTGGATGCTTTTCCGTGGATACAGGTAAATCATTCTGCTGTATCTCCAGAAGGTATTTTGCTAACTTGATTCGACTGTAGATACTTTCGATGGGTGATTCGATGGTGTAATCTGCGACCACGGCTTTGTTCAGCGTGGAGGCCAGGTGGGGTAACAAGCTGGCTCTGAGTGCAGATAGCTTAGGATTTGTTGGATCTTGGTTAGCCCATTGATGAATAGCTAAGAACAATTTGAGCCAATTTAATCGCGCTTGCAGAAATTCTGGCCCTTGTTCAGCCAGATCCAGATAAGTTTGCGACACTTCCGGGAGGGTCGAAGTTGGGACCGCCACAAATTGAGCTTTAGTCAGTGGATTGTCTGATAAAGAAAATCGATTCTGAGCTTGGCGAATCATATCTGCTTGCACATTCGCCAAGCTCATCCTGATCGCGTTCTGCTCTAAACCTAGATTTTGCCGTTGAGCTGAGGCTAGAGCTAGCTCCAGGACGGATACAGATTCATCAAGATTCCCAATCACTCGTAACGTGATACCTAGCTCTTGTAGGGCTTTGAGGGTGAGTGATGTGTCTGGTTGTTTCTTGATGATATTCAGGGCGTTGTCAACCTCTTCAGGCGTGGGTCGGTTGACATTGCGGCAAATGGCACTCCTATCTACCTCAAGCGCATCCATCAGTACCCAACAGGCGCTAGGGTATTGGCCTTTCGCCTGATGCGCTACGCTCATGTTCACAAGCGCATTTTTCTCGCCTGTTTCTGATTTCTCTTTTTTGTATATCTGCAAAGCTTTCCGCCAGGTCTCCAGCGCAGCACTGGGGTTGCCCTGCTCCAGAAGAGATTGGCCTTTTGCAGCGTACTGGCCTGCGTCCTCGATGGCGTCTGCCCAGACGGGTAGGCCTGTCAGGACCATAGTTGTACTGAGAAGTATGGCTAGAGAATATCGCATCGCAGTGAGAAATAAACGCCAGATTCTTGAAGTGTGGAGCGATTGTCAGGCATGTTGATTAACGGTATACCCCAATCTATCCGCGCACTCAAGCAGTCTTTGGCCTGAAACCGTAATCCTAAGCCCGTAGAGGCGAGGGTGCTTGGAGTGGCAATAAGTTGAGGTTGGTTATCCCAAACGGTTCCAACTTCAAAGAAAGGAGCGAGGCTTAAATTCCCCAATGAACCGGAGTAAAGTGGAATCCCCAGCTCGACTGCCCCGAGCCAGCCATTGTCCCCCAACAACAGGTTTTGACGATAACCCCGAGCGGACGAGAACCCCCCCAATGTGAACTGCTCAGCGGGGACCAAGGGGCTATCCGCAAGCTGGAGTTCGGAACGAAAAGTTATTGTCCAGTCGTCGAATAATCTCCGACCCCACAACCCTTGCAATCGCCATAGGAAAAAGCGCCCATCTGGACCCGTAGAGTTGATGGTTGCATCCAATATCGGTAAGCCAAAACTGAACTGAGATCGGGCAAAAAACACGTTCTCAGCAGATTGCTTAGACCAGTCCTGCGAGAAGCGTAAAACAGACGTCTTTGTCTCACCCATAGGATCAGATCCGCGAGAAACAGGGAATGGTATGCCCAGTAGCGTGAAATCGCTAGTTTCTCGACTGAAGGACAGCCCCAAGGCAAATTCTTGAACAGAGTCAGCGGTTGCCTCGTGGATGATCGGTTGTCGGAAGAAGACTTCAGTATAATCAGCAACTGCGCTGATATCGACTTCATCAAATGGGTCTTCTACCACCTTGCTGGAGCCGTAGAAGTACTTCACACCCACAGTACCGTTTTGTGAATTAACAGGAAGGAAGTAGGAGAATTGAACGGAATTACTGCCATCGGTGTTGGAGAACTTGAAGTTTACGGTGTCTCCTAACCCCAAGAGGTTGCGATCTGTAAAGTCCACACTCCGCTGAAAACTGCCAATGGAGGGCGACCGATCATTGTCCAAGATTAGAGCTAAACTTCTCTGTTTTGCTGGCACCACTTCAACGTTAAGGGTAAAGCGATCCCGATAGGCTCCTTTAATCAAGCTAGCGGAAATCTGCTTAACCAAAGGATTGGCCTGGAGCAGTCGGATATCTTCTAAAATGGTGTCTTCGTTGATAATCGTGTTGGGCTTAGGTAGCCTCCGACGAATATATTTTTCTAGCCGATCTGCGCCTTGGATATCGACTGCTTCTAATTTCCCTTCCGTGATCAATATTGTGATCACAGCTTTGTCAGGCGTTATCTTTGAGTTTTCCTGTTGAGCTATCGTTGCTGAGGTAGCGACGTACCCGGCATTAGCGTAAAATTCAGAGATTTTCTGCGTAAGTTCCTGTAAGTCAGATAACGTCTGTGGTTCCTGTAGATAAGGTACAGCAATTTTAGATAAATCAAGATCCGAATAAACGGTATTGCCCTTAAAAATAAAGGTTTCAACTTGAACAGATTCATCCACTAAGACAGGAGGATTTTGCCCCGGCAGCAAGGGAGTTTTAAGGGGTTTATCTGATTGTGGAAGCCTGGGTATTTCAGGGAAAGGCGATTTCCGAGGGATCAGATCCGATGGGTTTAAAGAGTCTGCTTGGGCGATAGCTGGATGCGCAAAAAAACAGGGTCCAGCAATGCCAAGGACAACGGTTTTTTTTATTGTAATCACGAAAAATTATAGATTATTGTGAGCAGTTCTTGAGCAAAACGCTTGAGTCTGGACTGCTTCTGTCGGGTCTGAAGTCATGGCAATTGTGCCATTTGGGTTGCGTTTCCAGCCAACAACCTTTGGGTATACTTTCGGTTCTCCTGTTTCTGGATCAAGATAATATTCTTGAGTTTGTAGATTATTATTCCTGTTCTTAACGACTCTCAATTCCCCTGTTTTTTCTGCATTTGAGGCAACCCCACCAGAGCCAGGACGAGTAAATTCGCTGGCTACTTCTCCAGGATCAATATTGCAGCTTATGGCAACCTCTTCAACTTCAGGTCTTACAGCCAGATCCAATGTTGCTTTTGTGAAATCGATATTTGGTGTGTTTATCTCAATATTGCCCGAAAATTGAGGGCCAAGTTGTGAGGAAGCAGTGATTTTACTATCGCTTGAAACAAATATTCCTTGGGTCTCAATGCGAATATTACCTCCACTGGCTTGTTCAGCATTTCCAGATATGACACTATTATTCGACAGTGCAATTACACCTGAATTAATATCAATATTGCCGCCAATACCAAATTTTTGGGCAGAGGTAGTAATGTTACTCGATTGGTTAAGAAATAAAAGATCTTGGATTTGAAAAACTAAATTACCTCCATTTCCTACAGCCGTTGAAGCAGCAATATTCCCTCTGTTTTCTAACTTGATGGAATCAGCAAAAATTCTCAGGGTTCCAGCGTCACCTGTGCCGTCATTCCGAACACTGATGAGACCACCGTTATTTACGAGAAGGGTCTTTGTTCTAATGGTTACGTCCCCAGCAGTACCGCTGGGAATATTGGGTAGGGGCGCACCCGGCAGTCCGAGTTGTTCTCTTAATGCTGGGTCAACAATATTTGCGGAAGAATCAATCAAGCTAGGATTGATTGACCCAGGAACTGTCCCACTGACTTTGATCAATTGAGATGCATTGATAGTGACTTTGCCTGCATTACCTGAGGATACTGTCGATGTTCCGAGCCTACCGCCATCCAACAATGTCAATGTAGAGGTATTTAGGGTCAACGTACCTGCTGAACCAAAACTGAAAGTAGCAGAACTAATTGCACTAGGAATAAACAAGACAGGCACGATCCCTTTCAAAGTAATATCTTTCGCATTGATAAGGACATCTCCTCCATTTCCAAGCCCAAAAGTCGAAGAACCAACATTAGCCCCATTGGTCACAAGCAACTGGTTGGTGAATATTGCAAGATTTCCAGCATTACCCCTATTAAAGGTGGCAGTGCTTATATTGCTAAAAACAACAGGTAAATTTGGTGCGAATCCGTCTATTTGAACAGATTCTGGGGATGTGATTGTTATATCTCCAGCAGTTCCAGGCCCATTGGTTCTAGCCAGAATTTGTCCACCACCATTTACTAGTATTGTTGGGGAAAAAATCTTAATGTTACCAGATGTGCCAAGGCCAAGGGCTTCTGTGAGAAAGGTACTGGGGATTTTAACGTTCAACTCATCCCCTGCGATTAGAGCGATTTCTGGAAGTGTAAAGCGAGGATCGTTTGATACTCCACTCACTGTTACTGTATCGGTAGCATTAACTGTGATATCGCTTGAAGGTAGATTGCCCAGATTTTGAATTAAAACAGTTGATCCATCATTCAGGAGGATGTTCTTAGCTTGAAGGTTAATGGGTCCTCCGACCAGACCCGATGTATCAATTAAGGATCGCTGGTTGAGAGCGATGTCCCCAAAAGAGTCTACTTCAGAATACTCAAATGTCCAATCTGAATTCAGTTGATTCAGAAGTACTTTTCCTTTGGTGATACTACTCAACTCAATTCGCCCACTGGAAGATCTAATAACACCACCTTGGCTTTGAATTTCTCCACCGATCAAAGCAAATGTATTTTGGGGTCTTAGGGCTAGCCCGAGAGGACGATCGAAAGGGTTAAAAATAGGAAGAATTGTGAAATCAGTTAATCGATTGCCTTCGCCTATCACCTGTATTGGGCCATTCCCTCCTTCAAATTCAAGACTTTTTGGCAAGCTATTTGTTAACAGTGGAGCCTGATGGGTCTGATTCGCGGAAAAAATTGAATCATCCATAAATCTAAGATGATTGGCAGTGCTGCCAAAAAATGAACCGTTGATATCTAAGACAGCATTTCGCCCAAAAATAATTCCATTAGGATTAACAAAGAATAGATCAGCGTTACTTGTACTTCCTAGTACCCCATTAATTAGTGAAACCTTGTTCCCAGTTATTCTCGATAAGATAGTTTTGACACTTAGTGGATTATCAAAATAAACAGCTTGCCCATTGTTGATACTGAACTCTAAAAAACTGTGGAAAAGATTTGACCCTCTTGTCGCTCCTCCAGTCAACCGTATACTCGGTATACCATTAATAAGTTGGTTAGGCATTGAGATTGAACTTTCAGGTCCGAGTGTTGTATCTGGGAGGATCTGCGGATTTACATGGTTTGCTGACAGTAAAAGAAACCCTAATGCTAAAAAAGGTTTTTCTAGAAGACTTCGATAATTCATATCTGAATAGAAAAAGTAAGTGGTTTATCCATAGGCTGTTTGAACAACATTAGAAATTATCCGCATATCTAGGTGATCAAGCGCTTTCACTAGTCCAGTGATATTACATACATAGGTTTCGCACAAAGTTTCTTCCCTGAGTATGCATTTTCCAACGCTATTACCATCAAAATCTAAACTCCTAATTAGTTTAGCTACTGAGCAGTTAGATGGTCCTTGGATAGTATTGCTTTCATCAAAAAGATAAGCATTCGTAATGGGTTGATTAAATGGGAAAAGCGACCATCCATATTTTCCCACTGAAGACTCAATCATGTGCTTGAGCTTTTGACTAAGGTAATTGGATCTGACTTTGATTTTGAGGCAGTACCAGAAAATGAAATCCTCCGTAACTTCCTAAAATTTGTTACTAGCTAATCAACGGTCTCAGAAAAGAGATTCAAAGTTGCCTTCGTTCAAGTGATATGGGCATAATCTCCTCGATCTAACTGGTTAATAGTCTGTATTATTGCTGCACTCATACTAGCTAGATTTTTGTAATGGTTATTTTCAAAAAAACCGAGTTGATCTGACTAATTTAACTGTATAGCCTTGAATTTTTTATTTTTTCTGCATAATATTAAGATTAGTTTTCACCCCTGCTTATTGAGACTAGAATTTCAGTCACCACTAACTCTTGATAGCCTTGGAATTCATGTGATAAACCAGCTCAGCTCTATTTTTCCTAGTTCAAATTAATAGGATGAGACTTATTAGGTTTAGCCATCTTTATTCAGAAGGTCACGGAGTAAATTATTCATGACAGCTAACGCTTCCCAACTACCCCTTCATGATGAAGCCCATAGGATCAGCGGACTGGCAGCGTTGAGGGAACTCTTTACATTTGCAAGAAATCCAATTGAGTTTGTAACCAAATCGGCCCAGGAATATGGAGACACTGCAATTCTTAGCTTGGGTTCAATTGAGATTTTTCTTTTTCATCATCCTGATTTGATTGCTGAAGTACTAAATACGCAATATCAGAGCTTTATCAAAGACGTTAGCTATCGTTCTCTGTCAAAGGTTTTGGGGAATGGGTTGGTGCTCAGCGATGGTGAGTTATGGCGACGACATAGGCAACTGATGACACCAGCTTTCTCCCAGGAGAGGATATCCGCCTATGCTTCGATAGTCGTGGAAGAAACTTCCCATCTGCTTAAGCATTGGAAGAAAGGAGGTATCCTTGATATCTATCAAGAGATGAGGCAGCTTACAGTTAAAGTCATCGCCAAGGCGCTCTTTGGGATAGATGTTACTCAGACTGCCCTAGAGATTGGGGATGCCCTTGAAGCAATCTCACTCCAGATTTATCACAGGGCACAGACCAACTTTTTGCTTCCAGACTGGATGCCAACTAAAAGTAATCTCCGCGCAAATAGGGCTATTCAATACCTCAACAAGATTGTTATCAGTATCATTGAACAACGCTATCAATCCCCTAAGGATGATTTGTTGTCTACTCTTCTCTCTGTAAAAGACGAAGACGGTAATCAGCTTTCATTTGAAGAATTACGAGATGAGGTCATGACCCTGTTGTTGGCTGGTCATGATACTACGGCCAATGCTCTAACTTGGACAATAATGCTATTGGCTCAACATCCAACAGTTGCAAATCAGCTACGCAAAGAAACACAAACGGAACTGGATGGAAAGATACCCAACATAACCTTCCTTCCTCGATTAGCTTACTCACAGAAGGTGATTCGTGAGTCGATGCGGCTGTACTCACCTGCCTGGATATTAACTCGTGAAGCCATTCAAGACTGTCAAATTGGTCCCTATAGGCTAAAAAAGGGAGCTGGTGTTGTTGTTAGCCAATGGGTGGTACATCGTGATCCTCGCTTCTTTGAAGAGCCAGAGAAGTTTTTACCCGAACGCTGGCAGGATAATTTTGAGCAAAAGTTACCTCGCTGCACTTATTTCCCATTTGGAGCGGGGCCAAGAGTTTGTATCGGAAAAGCCTTTTCGATGATGGAAGCAACTCTGATCCTAGCAATGATTGCCAATCAGTTTCATTTTAAGCTTGTTCCAGATCAGTCCATTGAGCTATTACCATCGATAACTTTACGCCCAAAGCAAGGCATCAAAATGATTTTGGATTGATCCTTAAAATTATGCCTACTCTCCAGCCATCTTCCAGGCTGACCATCCGCCTTGCTTCTGACTATGTAGCATTATTTCTAGAGTTCTCCAAGAACCCAGCCCTTAGCTTGGATTAGGTCTTTTTTTGGGTAAAATTTAATACAGAGACCTATCTTTTTTAGGCTTTGCAGAAATGCTTAACTATGTTTCTGTAGGAGTGACAGACATTGATCAAGCCACATCATTTTATGATGTGATTCTGGGGATCATGGGATATGTCCGATTGTATGAAGACCCTGGTCAAGTCGTTGGTTATGGGGAAACATGGCCAGAGTTTTGGATTACACAAAGATCAGATTTAAGCCAAGATTCAGAGGTTAGAAAGGAAACATATATTTCCATTTCAGCACCTTCCTTTGAAGCAGTCGATGCATTTTATAAAACTGGCCTTGAGGTTGGTGCTGAAGCATCCGACTCACCAGGGTATCGACCAACATATGGTCATGAATTTTATAGTGCTTCAATCTATGACCTTGATGGGAACCACATAGAGGCGTCTTACTATGAACTTTCTAGCTTTTAAAACAGAGTGGAAACCTTGATGATTGCTGATTAATCTGGATCGTAGATTCGATTAATTTTATCAACGATTAGACTGGCTTGCTGATCCACATATTCCTCATTGCCCAACCTATGAGTCACCTTGTTTATCCTCAGTTGACCTTGCAAAATGAGTTGGTCGCCAGCTTGTAATGCATTGTGTGCTTTCTCCTCATTCTCTCCCCAATAGATGGCCTTGAGATTTTCCTTGGGGTCTCCTTACTTCAGAGGGTTAATCTCAATGACAAATTCCGCGATCGCACGTTTCTCCTGGGTATATCGCAGGGATTTCTCTAGGAGTATTCCTTGTAAAGCACAAGTGTTCATAATTTCTGATCTTAAGCCTAGATTAAAGACCCAGTAATGATTTGTGGAAAAAACTTTTACTTTCCCCAAATCCCAATTCTCTACACTAGAATGGCCGCAAGTCCGATCCCAGGGAGGTTCCCATGCCCTCTGCATCTATCGATAAGCTGAACCAGCTTAAGAGGCAGCTTCAGGATTGTATTAACCCCACTGCTGCCAAGCTACTCAAGAGTACGATTGCAAAGCTTGAAGCCCAGCTCAACATAGGCCAGGACCAGATCGAGGTATCTAAGATAGACCAGATAAAGACAACTAATACGAATTCTTCCAAGATAGCTCAGCGGAAAGCTGCACACAAAAAATCAGAGAGGAAGTCTAGGCAGAAGGCATCACAAAAACAAAGAACAACGTTGAAACCCCCTTCACTCAACAAAATAGAGCCAAAACCTGAAGTAATCTCTCAGAGCAAGAATCTCCCAAATCCAGCCCAGGAAAAGCTGCATGTTAAGACTGTAGACACTCCTAACAGAAAGAATTCAAATTCAAAAGATCAAAAACAAGCAAAGACAACATCTAAGTCAAAATCAGGTGAACTTTCCGAGAAACCTCCACTGCTCCCTGGAAATGGCACTCATCGGGCTTGGTGTCGTATTCCCGGAATTATTCGAGTACGAGAGAAGGAGTTTGAAGCCGGGAGAACAAAGTCTCTGTATTTTGTGGAAGTTGATGGACAACCCATCAAACTCTTCCTATCGAAGAAGAGCTTTAAGAAAGTCAAGTCAGTTTTAGACAAACCAGTCTTGGTGTTTGGTTATCCCAATATCATGAATGGTCAGATTACATCTTTGCAGTTAACAGGTACCTCGCAACGGGCATCAGCAAAGACAGAGAACTGGGTATTGATCGGAGTATGGAGAGCAGATAAGCAAAGGGTTTTGATACAGCGGGATCAGGAGCGCGACCCAGAGATTCATATCCGCCAGCATTCCCCGCTCGTGAGTGAGGACTGCCTGGAGAAGCTCAAGGATGGAAAGCTCTATGAGTTCATCTGCCATAGAGATGGCGTTACCGTCAAGGTTGTGGCTGTTGGAGAACGTTCAACGCCTAAGAGTAACGCTACTGAATCCACTGACCAGGAAATCACTGATCCAGAAATCAAAGATCAGGACATCATCGACCAAGTCCTTTCTAAATTGGAATCTTCCACTCTCCAGGTATGATTGAATCTCGACCTTCCCTCAGCCTAAACGTTCGACTAACCGAAGAGCAGCTTGGATTTCTCGACTATTTGTACCCCAATGTTGATCCAGAAGATGCTTTGATCAGGCTCCTTGAACGGGCTAGGAACCGAGCTATCCTCAAGGCCGAACAGCAGGTACATATCTTACATCCACGCCAGGAAGAAGCCGAGCAACCTGAGACCTCCCCTGATCAGCCCATCAGCCAGGTTGATGAACAGGTGAAGAATCCGATTGGACAATTGCAAGAGCTTTGCCAGAAACAGCAAATATCGTTGCCCAGGTACGAGTTTTCAGAGATATCAGAAGGGTTTCGTTGTTTAGTGCAGTCGATGGGATTACAGGGAGTAGGCGAGGGAGCATCGAAGAAGAAAGCTAAGATGGGGGCTGCGGAGATGTTGTTGAAGAGGCCAGAGGAAGGTCTATGTCACATTTCACCCTCTAAAGGCTAAGGATGCGATTTTGAAGTGATGTGAACATTAAACTTATTTTTCGATTAAAGAAAAGCAAATTCCTTCATGGAAGAATTAAGACATACCTCTGAGCAAGTAATAGCATCATTCTGTGAACAATTTAGTCATATTCCCAGGACAATCTTCATCTGAAATATATTTGTCGAATCCGAGTTCTTTTAGGGAGGCTAAAGAAGCGGCACATTGCCTGAAGAACGGACAACTGCTACTCGTCAATTTAGAAAATCTATCTCCAAAATCGGCCCAGAGAATAAGTAATTATCTTGCAGGTTGTACTAACTCTTTATGTGGTGAATATACAGAAGTAGGAAATGGTGTTTATCTGTTTGCTCCTCAAACTTTTCCAATTGTGAAACAATCCAAGTATTGAGACTTTAGTGCATTTGAGGATTCCCCAATGACTCCCCCAATCGTCGCCCTCAACCCCGAGCCCGTACCCAAGACCATCCCACAACCACCTAAGTCCGTCCCTTCCGCACCCAAACTGGTGAGTAGGACAGCATTTCCTAAGAAAACACCGGAAGGAACCCGGCCAGCCAAGCGAGAACAAGGGCATGAGGAGCTGCGAGGAATACGCCGGAGTTCTAGGCGTCCTTCTCAATCAACCAAACCTGAGTTCACTCCTAAGACACGATCCTCAGAAGCTCCCCAGGTCAATCAACTGAGAACCCCTAGAGTGTCGGCAGAGCTGGAGAGGCGATTCAGGAATCTGGAGCTGAAGCAGAAGAATCTGGTGGAGCAGACCAGGACGCGAGGGGAGCTGGAGTATCTGGCTGTTTCCAAGAATGAGTCTGAGGAGTGCTTGATTACGGTGGCAGGGACGGGGAAGCCTTTCGTGAGGAATACTTTTGCTACGCCGGAGTTCTGTTGGGAGTGCGCGGTTGAAATTGAGGAGAACTTTGAGATTGGGGAAGTGATTGAGCTGAGGCCACCGGAGACGATGGAGCGGATTGGGGAGATGGTTGGTGTGTGGTTGGAGCGGGAGCGGGTGAGTAGGGTTTGGGGATGAGTTGAGTTTTGGGCAAATGCCGAAGCAGCAGACTTGGCAATTTCCCTCGAAAATGACCTAATCATAAGAATCATTTCTATCAAGCGTCTTAAGCATTATTGCTTAGGTATAAATGCTACGTTGAACTAAAGCGTAGCCAAAGATGCCTGAATTCATGAATAATCAGAGCAATAAGCAGCATTCTATCTTGGTAGTTGATGATGAAGGGCCGATTCGACGAATTTTAGACACTAGGCTATCCATGATGGGCTATCACGTCTTCACTGCTGCTGACGGCGTAGAAGCACTAGAAATCTTTGATCGTCAGCACCCTGATTTGATTGTTTTAGATGTTATGATGCCCAGACTGGATGGGTATGGTGTCTGTCGGGCCATCCGTAAGACCTCGAGGGTTCCAATCATTATGCTGACGGCACTTTCTGAGGTAGGAGATCGGATTACTGGCTTAGAAATGGGTGCGGATGATTACATGGTCAAGCCCTTTTCACCCAAGGAACTAGAATCTCGAGTGCGATGCATCATACGCCGAATGGGTTCTCTAAAACCTTTTAATTATCGAGTGACCGGAGTGCTGAACATCGGTTCACTCCACATTGATACCAACAAGCGGAAGGTCTTCAGAGGTCAAGAACGTATCATCCTAACCCACATGGAGTTTAGTCTGTTAGAACTATTGGCAAGTACCCCTGGAGCAGTAGTTTCTCGTCAAGAGTTGTTAGAGAAAGTGTGGGGATATAGTAATGGGAGCATCGTTGACTCGCGAGTAGTTGATGTCCATGTGTCTCGTCTTCGGAATAAGCTCAAAGCCAATCAGGTTGGAACCGAACTTATCCATACGATTCGAGGGGTAGGTTATACACTGAAATGCGAACAATCTCCTAACTAGATGGATGTCGAAGCGAGTTAGAGACGCTGACCATCTCCAAGAATAACTTAGGGCAATAATAGTTTTGGTGAAGAGAACGGGGAAGCCTTTCGTGAGGGAATCGTTTGCTACACCGGGGGGTTGATTTGAGTGCGCCGTCGAAATTGAGGAGAACTTTGAGATTTTACAAGTGATTAAGCTTCGTCCACAGAAGGCGATGAAGCGGATCTGGGAGAGGGTTCAGGCGGAGCTTGAGTGGGAGCGGGTAACGGAGTGTTGGGGTTAAAAGGTCTTTCCTATAAATGCTGACATTAACGGGTCTCGGAATATTGCAGCTCGAGGCATTCTTAAGCTGATCGGCAGAAATGACCGTCAGTTACGTTCTGGCAAAAGTTCCAGGCGTAAGGCTAGAAGCTGGCCTGTTTTATGTGATCTATGGTCTACTGGCGTAGCTCTAGATTAGCATTAGAAACTCCCATCCTCTTGAAGGTGGGAGAGCTTCATTGTTAAGAACAGGTATGAACCTGGGAGAGTTGAGCATTTTATCTGAATGGTAGCTGCATTTGCTTTCCAGTCCACTCTTGAATTTCAGGATCTTTGAGTCTTAGTTGAAGGATACATAATTGACGTTGGATATCCAGTAATTTCTGGGAGAGACTGGCTTGTCCAACAGTACGGGAGTGTAGTTCAGCGCTTTGAGCAGCAGCGTGGGTCTGTTCAGCTAAATTCCTTAGACTCCATAGGTGCTGCCCTAAGTTAGTAGGTCTATGCTTGAAATCAGTCATTAGAAACCTTCTATTATCTGCGTTGGTGAAGTTGAGTCTATTGATAGCCAGATAGTTCCCCGTCAATCAGTTGATTTGGACAAGCGATCGCACAATTTAACCTACATATTTTCTTTGCCGTTATTGGTATCTGAGTGTCTCATTATGATTTGTTTCAGAGTTGACTTCACCCCCTTAACCTGGCTGACCGACAGATATCCAAGGTTAGGCATCTAATCCTATTGATTAGAATGTAGTTTCAGAATAGACAGAGAGCATTTTGAGTTTGAGGCTGAGTGGTGAAAGATAACGATCAAACAACCAAGCAGTACTCTAGCAAAGACTTGAAACAGAGAAAGACTTGGTACTCTCCCGCAGCAGAGGCTTACAACAGAACACGACCCCATTATCCTGATACATTGATTAGTCGAGTTGTCGAGTTAACTCAACTTGAAAATGGGTCGAGAATTCTTGAAATAGGTTGTGGCCCTGGAACTGCAACAGTTTCGTTTGCTAACCTGGGTTTTTCAATGCTTTGTCTTGAGCCAAACCCAGACTTTTACGAGATTGCTCGGAGAAATTGTTCTCACTACCCAAATCTCGAGATCAAAAACACCTCATTTGAGGAATGGAAACCTGAAGCGAAGCCGTTTAACGCTGTTTTAGCAGCAACTTCGATTCATTGGATTCCGGCAGAAGTTGCGTACCCTAAAGTGGCCAATGCATTACAGGATAATGGAGTGCTCATACTGTTATGGAATGTGCCAGCCATTCCTTATCGAGAGTTCCATCAGGTGTTACAGGATGTATATCAAATCCATGCTCCATCCCTGTCTCACTACAAAGGCAGAGATACTCATGAGGCTGAATTGAGAGAACTAGGACAGATTGTTGCTACCTCAGATCAATTCGAAGGCATCGTTTTTGAACAGATTATTTGGGAGACCTCATATAGTGTGGATGAATATTTGACACTGTTGAGTACCTTTTCACAATACTTGGAGTTAGATGAAAAAAGCAGGAAAGACTTGTTCGTAGGATTGCAGAAGAAAATAGACAATCACTTTGCAGGTCACATCAAACTCTTGAACATTTCTGCCTTTCACATTGCCCGAAAAAGATAACTTCTTCAATTTTCAACTCTATTCCGGACGGACTACCTCAGTCAGTGTCCTCAAAAAACCTTCAGATCAGTCAACCGCGAACTCCAAGAGAATCTGTGGAGCTGGAACTTTCCGCTGGCTCTGATGTCATGGAGAGTAACCTATCAGGTGAGATCCTAGGCTTGAGCATGTATAAACAGACTGCCTGGAGTATTCACGGAACGCTGAGGATGTGCCTGGACTAGGTCGCAAAGGAGTACTGGTTTATGGACAACCTTCTTTCCTTTCAAGGAGTATCACCCCATAAAATCCGCGTGTATCATCCCAAGTCATTTGAAGATGCCGAGGAAGCGATCAACACGATGAGAACGGATGATATGCTTCTCGTGAATTTGGTGGCGGTGAAACCCACGCTGGCTCAGCGGCTCGCAGATTACTTCGCTGGAAGCACTTTTGCGTTGTCGGGTGAGTATATCGAGATTGGCAAAAAAGTTTTTCTACTAGCTCCACCATCATTCTCGGTTAAAAGAATGATGGCTTCTGCTTGAGTTTTTGGCACATCAAACACTATCGTTTCATTTGGTCTTCTTTCGAGACTTCTGAGTCTTTGTTGTAGTTGCTTTCTTAGATTCAGCCGCTAAGTGTGATTCGTAGACGAAGCACATTTGCTTTTTGGGTACTTTTATCCACCGTTTCAGTCGAACACCCCGATACATGGCAGTTTTCATCCTTCCACGTTCAGCTTTATGCTGTTCTTGGCTCAATTCACCAAACAGTTCCTTAATCAAGTTATCTGTGTGAATGACCTTGCCAGGATTCCCTTGCATGAACTTTTCGATTGCATCCATTTTGGTCATCTGGTCATAAGGCTTTTTCATCGGCAGCTTGGTGGATGAAGAACGACCTGTATTTTTTTTCTGGGGTGTCTTCTTGGTCTTGGCCTGAGATGGCGGTTTTTTAGAAGTTGAGGTTGATTTCTTTGAGGTAGAGGTTGAAGCTTTTGGAGCAGCTTTTTGAGACTTACTCTTAGTTTTAGGCTCTACAGTTTCAATGACGGTTGAGGCGGAGTTTGTTGCTGTTGGGGTGATGGAGTCGGATGCATCTTGAAGGATAGAAAGGATATCTGCACCCAAGGCTGGATTTTCAATTAGCGGACTTAAGGAATTGAGTTTAGTTTTGAGTTGATTCGTTTGAGCTTCCAATTCAGCGAGTGTCTGCTCATATTTGGTTTTCAACTCAAGGAGGACTTTGGAATAATTGTTATCAGTGGTCATAGGCTATCTTCAATTGTTGTAGATTAAGCAATATTTGGATGCTAAGGATTAGCATTCCCAAGAATAAATTTATCAATGAACATGCATCCTTCGCTAGGACGCTCTGGCAAGCCGTTGAAGATGCTCCTCTGCTTGTAAATATTTCTGAAACAAACGCTCATCCCTCCGAAACTCAGGAGTATGAGCCATTTGGCGTCCGTTTTGAGTTCGGTGCCCATGAACCTTATGGAGTAGTTCATGGTACATCACAAACTCAACCACATATCTGGGGACCTTCTTCGTATCTAAGTTTAGGCTGATCACCACCTGATCCCTACTGGGTTCATAATGTCCGAACTTGCGTTTGCTGTAGGTGCGGCTCCAGCAGAGTTTGGGTTTATCCAAAGTTCCATCGAAATAAGCTTGATTCACTTTTTGATACACCTCCTCAAGGTTATAAGTACTTCCCTGAGCAGTTTCGTTCAGATCCTCCACCAAGAGTTCCATTTCCATTAGGAGTTCCGCAAACTCTTCTGATAAGGAGTACTCATAAAACACACTGGTCGTTTTTGGCGTCTTGCCGTTCAAAATGGAGTTAACCAATGCTTCCAGTATTAATTCATCGGCAAGAATAAATCCCTCATTGACCTTGATGCTCCCCTGTTCAGTTCCAAGTTTGCAGCGGTACAACGCTGATATATGGGCAAACTCGATGGATAGGTTTTTAGGATCTTTGAGCTGTTGCCAGTTAGTATTGTCGGAAGGCTTCTTTTGTTCAAGACCAAGTTGTAAAAGCTGATAAAAGGTCTGTACGGCATTAAGGTGGGATTGAAGATTGTCATCACTCAAGAGGAACTTGATCCAGCAATAGATTTGCCGGGATTGCCCCGTTAAATTCGCAGGCGTTGCCACTTGGCGATTGCATAGAACCTCAATGTCCTGTGCCGTGTGTTGAAGTTGTTGGACCAGATCTTGTCCTTGCTTTGAATTTAAACCAGAGCCGTTGGCAACCTCAGCGATTTGACGCTGCAGGCGTTGATGTTGGGGACGGATCTGACGAATGGAGATCCGTTTTTGGCTCTGGAGTGTGCTGCACTGCTGAATGATGGGCAAATTCTTCAGATCAACGCTCTTCAAGAATTTGTAGGCTTTTCGGGAGGGGAGTGGTAACTGATTGGGCGAAGTCTTGGCTTTGGCACAGATTTGCTCTGTAACTTTGATTGAATCTTTCACATATTGTTTGAACTGAGGAACTTCGTTGATCGGGATGCCAATTTTAAGCTGATCTCTGACTTGATGTGAGGCTTTCAACAGTCCCTTAATTCTCATGAAACGCCTGCCGTTGGATTAACCAACTGCAGAATATCAAACTTATGCGGGATTTAGGACGAGTTCAGATTGGCAAAGATCCAAAGTCTTTAGATGGGCATCCCCTTCGTCTGTAAGATCATCAGGCGGCATCCCCTTCTTGTTGTGAGTCAGAGTTTTGAACTTGAGCATCAATGGTATTAATAGCTGCGCTAACAGCCGCTAAACCCGCTTCCAAATGATCCTGAATCATCTTCAAGAATTCAAGCTGGTGCTGTCGATAGTTCTCTCTCGATTTCGTTTGATGGCCAGTATTCGGTTGGCAGCAAAATGGGAACATCACTGATCCTCCAAGACATCACTCACTCTATGATGACGTACTTCTGGAGGATACTGAGGTGAGGATTAATGACTTGAGTTTGGACTAAAGCAAACGAGAAAAGCAGTCAATGAAGTACACCGACTGCTTTAAGGTCAATGAATCATCACACTCATTGCCCTTATGATTTTCGACCATCTGCGTCAATTCCGCCAAACTCTGTATAGCTGCTTTGGCGCCAGTAAAGACGCGTTATTTGAGCTAATGGATGCGGTATTGATGAGTCCGAGCCTGCGTTCATTTGTGTGTTTGTCTCAACATCCTATCTTCCGTCGTCAATGGTCGAGTACCTATTCAGCCCTGCATGATGGTCGTATCCATCGTGCCAAACTTCACCGATATTTAGTTCGACAAGTTTCCACTCAAGACCAGCCGCTCTTCGTGGGAGATAGTAGTCCTTGGCTGCGTCCCGAGGCCAAGACCCTCAAAAACAGAGGTTTTCATCATCAAGGGGGACATACTGTCGGGGTAGGCCAAAGTTATAGCACCCTTTCTTGGGTCCCAGACGAAAGTCAGCATTGGGCACTGCCCCTACGCCATGAACGAATCACGAGCTTTGAGACCGCTTTGACCAAAGCCACGTTTCAATTAAAGCAAGTCTGTCGTCATTTGCCGGTGCGTCCTCTAGCCGCGTTTGACCGTCACTACGGTAATGGCATCTTTCTCAATCACACTGCAGGGATTGAAGTCGACCTGTTATTGCGCTTAGCATCCAATCGCTGTGTCTATGGTATTCCCCTCGCCTATTCAGGACGAGGGGCTCCTCGTAAGCATGGACATAAGTTCAAATTGAATGCCCCTAATACATATCCAGAAGCCAGCGAAATATTGGAGATAGAAGACACCCAACTTGGACAGGTCAGAGTAACTCGCTGGAGCCAATTCCATTTCCGTAATTCGGCCAAACGAGAAATGGAAATTTTGCGCGTTGAGATCATCCAACCGAAAGGTAAACGACGAAAGTTTAAGCCGCTTTGGCTGGCCTGGACTGGAGAATGCATGCCAAGTCTGGAGCGATTATGGCGAAGATATCTGCAGCGCTTTAGCATTGAGCATTGGTATCGATTTGCCAAACAACGGCTCTATTGGACGACCCCTCAACTCACGTCCAATGAAGCGACAGAGCGATGGAGTACTTTGATTGGGATGATATCTTGGCAATTGTGGTTTGCTCGGTCAGACTGTATGGATACGCCTTTACCCTGGCAGTCTCCTCAACAAGTTCTATCACCAGGACGCGTCGCTCAAGCATTCCCAAGTATTATTGCGGCGATTGGAACACCTGCTCAAGCACCAAAAACTCGCGGTAAATCACCCGGACGCAAGCAAGGCCAATCTCAACCACCAAGAACTCGATATCCAACGGTCAAAAAACGAGTCTCCAAACGCAGGAAAGCAAAGATTGTCTCAAAAACCGCTGCTTAACTGCTGAGTTAATACCAGAAAAACTTATGCTCAGGCTTTCAAGGGCCATGGGATATTTTACTCTGTCTGGAGATTTAAACTTAGTCCAAACTCAAGAACTGAGTTAATTTATCCCAAAACCTTCGCTAATCGAGCGATAGCTAAGACGACCATTGCAGAATGGATAGAGGTGTTCTACAACCGACAACGACTTCATTGAACCATTGGATATTGCGCCCCTTCACAGTTTGAAGAGGATTACTGGAGGATACGAAATCAAACACTTGCAGCTTAAATGAACTGTCCACTTTTTCGAGTAAAGGCCATGATCGTTATTACCTCTTCATGCCTTGTTGCAACTATGATCTCCCAGAAGCTCTGGAGACTGGTCTGATGATCTTTCATCTGAAGGGGCTGCGGTCTAGTCATGGACATCCTCTAGCTGAAAAAGTTATTGTCCTCGATGACATCTACAAAATCCGAGCTGTGGTTTCTCGCTGGATTGCCGATGAATCTGTACAGCCCATCATCACCACCGGAGGGACAGGCGTGACGGGGCGTGACGGCACGCCAGAAGCCATCCAACCCGTGCTGGATAAGGAAATTCAGGGATTCGGGGAACTCTTCCGCATGATCTCCTACGAAGACATTAAGACCTCCACGATTCAGTCTCGGGCATTATCGGGCGTGGCCAATGGCACCTACCTGTTTTGCCTACTTGGTTCATCCGGTGCTTGCCGCACGGGTTGGGATGACCTGATCCAAGACCAATTAGATGTCCGCCATTCTCCCTGCAATCTGGCAGAGCTTATGCCTCGATTGCGGGAATACGCCGTTGGTAGTTTTTACATCAACCTAACAGGTTCGCTTGGTACGCTAGGTTTTTGCTCGTCTACTGAGCTAACTTCAATACGCACGCTGGTCCTTAACGACTGCCAACGATTTGCCGATAGCGACTTTCACTGAGACCGCAACTTCTGAGATCGGGGTTGCGATCACACACATTTTTAGGACCGGACTGAATGTATTGTTCCAGACGCTCAATGCGATCAGGGGTCGCGGGGTGCGTACTTAAGAAAGTGGGAGTGGATCGGTTAGACACTAGTTTTTGCATGAACGCAGGCATGGCTGAGGTCGCATAGTCTGCTGCCCTCAGAAGCCTTAATCCTTCGCGATCTGCTTCATATTCATCACTCCGGCTTTGGGGGCGACTGACCAATAAGTTGACCCCAATATTGGCGACTTGGCTTCGGTTTGAGCCAGTGATGGCTGTGGTTAATCCTTGGGCAACCATCGTCTTACGAATTTGCTTGACCAAATGTTTCCGATCAATATGGCCAATTTCATGGCCAATCACACTAGCTAGCTGGGCTTCATTGTCTGCGGCATTAATCAGACCCGTGGTGACATAGACTCGCCCTCCCATGGTGGCATAGGCATTCACTCGTTTATCATCCACCACCTGAAATCGGTAAACTACTTTCCGTCGTTTGGCACCCGCTTGCACCAAACGCTGACCAATGCGATTAACGTAGCGATTGAGGGTTCGTCCCTGATGTAAGCGCATGCCTTGGTTTTGCAGGTTGCGGTGGATCTGCTCGCCTAGCTCCCGTTCCTGTTGATGTGAAAGATTGGACAGCTGAATCACTTGAACTCCACGGAAGATCAAATCTCTTAAAGGAATTGCTTGGGCTGGATTTGGAGTTGAGATCGCAAGACTTGTTGCTAAAGTAGTAGCAACAACAACACGCTTAGAAATGGGCAGCTGGGAAACTGCATCTTTCATAAAGTCACCAGACGATGAAACAGCATTATAGGCGTATCGCTCTGCCCGCTTGAGCATAGTGAGCATAGAGTTACGCAATTCCTATGTGCTAAATATGACGCTGATTGACCCCAGGAGTTTCCTGTCCTTAGGCCAATCTTACAGAACCCATTTGAAATCTTTTATGATGTCGCCAACCTCCTAAAGCCTTGCTAAGAAAGGCATGGAAACAATTTTGCAATGGCCTAGATTTAAGGCTTGTTGGGGTTTGTGGGGCAATGGAACAATAAACAACGTTGTTTATTGTTCCATTGCCCCACAAACCCCTTCTACAGCTTTACCGATTGACTTCAATCGGAATTATTGGTACGGGTGAGATGCTTCTATCAGTATTTCACCCTCAAAAAATCCTCCTCTCTGCTCCACCCGAAACTCCCCAAGTAGAACCCCAAGCCAAACCGCCACAACAGGCATCCTTAGCCCATTCACCAGCTCCCCAAACGAAACCTCCCCCTCAGTCCCTTCCAAATACTCTAAGATCGCACCCACCCAAGCCGACACGTCTTCCTCGTGGCTGACCTTCAGAGCAATCGCCTCCCCGCTTTCCAGTTCCTCCACAAACTCCAACACAGCATCCTTACTAACCTCACCTACGACGGACTCCACAGGCTTTCCCGAAAACCCCTGGCGTCGCTTCCGTGACTTGGGCTGCCGACACAGATCCGAGACATCAAGGAACATGGTCTCTTGAACCATCCCGGCCAAGAAGTCATCATCCAGCACTGGCCCTTGGGTGTTATGCCGATCCTCCCAATCCTGGATCAGCAGCCCTGCCTGCTGACAAAAGACTTCAGTAATCCCAAGGGCCATCTCGCCAGCGACTTGGAGCCGTTCATGCTGAGAGAGGGCTTGCAACTCTGGCAGCATCCCATCCCAGAGTTGAAGGACATCCACCTGCTCGGGTTCATCCAAAGTAGAAGCCAATGTACTGGAAAATCTAGCTCAAGTTGGATAGAGGAAGGCACTTGATGTGAATGCTTAGCAAACCTCTCCTGATAGTTTCATATTGTTACCTCGTCGCTGGGTTGGCCCACAAATGATGGTACAGAAGAGAAATAGTAGCAAACCCTGAATTAGGTGGTTTTGACTTGGGATTCTAAATAAGTCGGAAAGTCAGTGTATCCTTCTCTCTCGAAAGAATACCAAATACTTTGCTCGGCAGGTGGATTTAAGGGCCAGCCATTCGTAAATCGTTCCACTAGATCTGGATTGCTGATGAATGGACGGCCAAAAGCAATTAAGTCAGCGTGACCGTTCGAAATTCTATCGTCTGCATCCTTTTGAGTGTAACCACAGTTGCCAATGATGGTTCCGTTATAGACAGTCCGAAATTCAGATAAATGTATGGGTTCACCTAACTCATGGAATCCAAAAGCCAGACCGTCTAGTATGTGGAGATAAGCTAAATCAAAGACATTTAACTGCTGAGCTACATACAAGAATGTTTCACGATAGTCTGGAGACCCCATGTCGTTATAGACGCCATTCGGCGAAAGCCGCACACCGATGCGCTGAGTTGACCAGACTTGGGAAATTGCCTCTACAACTTCCTTTAGAAATCGATAGCGATTTTCCAAAGTTCCACCGTAACGATCTTGACGTTGATTGGTTTTACTTTGCAAGAAGCTATCGAGCAGATAACCGTTGGCACTGTGAATTTCCACACCGTCAAAGCCAGCCGTTTTGGCATTGCTAGCAGCTTGTCGATAATCTTCAACAACCAGTGGAATCTCATCGGTACTTAGAGCACGTGGGGTTTCATAGGGCTGCTTGCCTTGTGGAGTATGAATTGAATCCCCCTCAAGTTTGATAGCTGAGGGGGCTACAGGAAGCTGATAATCCTGATGAAAGCTGCTGTGAGAAGCTCGCCCACAATGCCAAAGTTGCAGAAAAATCTTACCCCCTTTTTCATGAACAGCTTTAGTTACTACTTGCCAAGCTTGGGTTTGCTCTTGGGTGTAAATTCCAGGGACATGCTGCCAACCGATGGCTTGGTCTGAGATAAAGGTTCCTTCTGTGACAATCAAGCCTGTTGATGCCCGTTGAGCGTAATATTCAGCCATCATTGCATTCGCCAACATTTCTTCCCCAGCTCGCGATCTTGTCATGGGAGCCATGACTATACGATTGGCGAGTGGCAAATTATGAAGATTGAAACTGCTGAGTAATGTCGGGGATGTTCCTGTTGCTGTCATATCTCTATTCAATTGAATAAGGTAATAACCAGAAAATTGTATCTTGAAGCGTGTGAAGTCTTAGTTACTAGCAACACACACCTAACATAACCAGTTACCTAGAGCTAATTTAGGAATTCTCCAAATTTTGCAACCAAGCGTTCAAATCATCTAAGCTCTCGAATTCCAAAAGTGCTTCGCTCAGTGATTCAAGTTGATCAACCTCTAAGGATTGAATTTGAGTTTCCATTTCGGGAGAAAGCTGATTAAACTTCCGATTAAGTTGACGTAGAACAATACTCACCTCTCCTTTTTGCCAACCCCTTTCTTCCCAGCTAGTCAAAGTTTGCATGATGGCTTCTCGTTCTCCTAATTCTAATGTATCAATTTCTGTTTGAAAGCGTTGCTCCTCGTTTGCTTCTAGTCGGAGATACGTGTCGATAAATTGAGAAATGAACTCTGTTCTAGCTGGATCAAGCTGCAAGGTAGCCAGCATCCTCAAACACTCCACTTTGACTCGTGGCCGATCCTCTTTAGCAATCTGCATCTTGGCCATTAATGCCGACGCCACAGGGTTATCCCGTTTCAGAAAATCTCTCCAGTTCAAACGATTCAGTTGAATGTCTCGAAAATTGAACTGCAGAACCTGGAAATCGGGAAACTCAACTTTGTAGCTATTGTCTGCTTCCTTTTGGGGGCTGTCATAAGAAAAAATTAGGCTCTCTGGGAATTAGCGTGTAGCAGTCCTACATTTAGTGTGTTTCCTTTTTCATCCCTATGGAATGATCTGAGGTAGTACTTCAGAGCAATGGCGTAATGGATAACTCAATTCGCATCCCGCTCAACCTTCCTGATATTCGAGTTCTAGAGCTATCGAAGACTGAGAGAGGGGATTGGCTCATCAAGATTGAGAGTACGCTTCAAGGAACAACCTGTCACCAATGCGGACGTGAGATTACTGACCTCCATTGTCATGATCAGCCTTTTCGGATTCGTCACCTGCCATTATTTGAAGTCCCCGTTTACTTAGAAATTCGGCCCAAGCGTTATCGATGCAAGTATTGCGATGACCATCCCACAACAACTCAACATTTAGAATGGCACGAACCTCGCAGTCCCAATACAAAAGCATATGAGCGTTGGCTTCTGCGAATCTTGATCAATTCAACGGTCTCAGATGTTGCCAGAAAACTAGGCGTTAGTGAGGATATCGTCAGTGGAATCATTGATCGTTGGATTGCCGCTCAAGTTGACTGGAGCGAATATGCAGACCTCAAAGTTATGGGGATGGATGAGATTTCTCTCAAACGAGGCCATCGTGATTTTGTGGTTTTGATCACGATTCCTACGACGGATGGGGTGGATATATTGGCAGTTCTAGCCGACCGTAAACAGCAGACAGTGGCAAATTTCCTTCAATCGATTCCCATTGATTTACGCCAAACCATTGAGCGCGTCTGTACGGACATGTACCAAGGATTTGTCAGTGCAGTCCGAGAACAATTGCCGCAAGCCAAAATTGTCATTGACCGCTTTCATGTGACCAAAGCCTATCGTAATTGTGCTGATACGGTTCGTAAACGTGAGGTCAAACGTCTACGACGAGAGCTTTCTAAGCAAGAGTATGACAGCATCAAAGGCGCGATGTGGCCTTTTAGAAAACGACCAGAGAATCTGAAAGAGTCAGAGCAACAACTCCTTGAGCGATTGTTTGCTTATTCTCCACAACTGAAACAGGCGTACAATCTCCGAGAGAAACTCACGCAGATATTTGAGGGCAGGTACACCAAGCATGGAGCTAAATGTGCCATCCGAGCTTGGTGTAAACAAGTACTCAAGAGTGGCATCAAGGAATTCGATAGTTTTCTGACCACTATCAATAATTGGATGGACGAGATGACCAACTATTTCCTGGAGGGGTGGACCAGTGGTTTTGTGGAAGGATTTAATAACCGAGTCAAAGTCTTAAAAAGACGATGCTACGGTATTTTCGATATTGAAAGACTCTTCCAAAGGATTTCTCTTGACCTCAATGGGTATCAGACATTCGCTGTGACCTAAACACTATATCTAGCGGCTACCACGCTAATTCCCGGAGAGCCAAAAATTACCACTGGGTAAATGGGCAAATCATATTTCTCATGCAATCGTGCGAAGTAGTAGAACATGCGTTTCTCAAAGTCCGCTTGAACTGACGATTGGGGTTCTATGTGAAATAGAAAGTAGCTGTCCTGTCCTCGAAACTGGACTTGAGCCAGCAAGTCAATGATACGCTTCTCCTCCGCGCCAATACTGCTGAAGACTTCCTGATACAAAAACGTGACGGGTCCGCGCTCCACATAGTCTAAGACTTGAGGTAAAAACAAATCTAAGAATTCCCAAAAGAACGTCTCGATCAGTTCTTTGAACAGACCATCATGGTCAATGGACTCCTGTTGTGTCACCCGCTGCTCCGTGATTCGTATTCGATTCGCTGATTGAGTGTATCACTGGCATCTCATCCGAGTTATCCAGGTACGGCTTCTTGCATAGGTCTTCGAAAAAAGGGTGATAGTCTTCAAGGCTGGCTGTTCAAGGCACCCGTTTCAATCCAGACATTCTGATCGTAAAACCCACCCCGCTGCTCAAACTTAAATCCACCGAGTAGCATTCCTAGCCAGATAGGAACAAGTGACAGCTGTAGCTCCTGCTTTAGCTCGACCAAAGGCACCATCCCAGATGTCCCTTGTAAGTACGTTGAGATGGCATGTACCCATGCCAAAACATCCTCTTCTTCCAAGACTTGCAAGACTTCATCAGGTTGCTCAACCCTTAACTCAGTCTCCAGCTCTTCCAGCAACGATGCCTTGTCCTTGAGCACAACGATCGACTCACTCTCCTCTTTGGGTAATGTTCGCCGAGTCACCGGCTCGGGTTCAGCAAGTAGATCATCGTCTAACACCATGGATTGCCGAACCATCCCCATTTCGTCATCCAAATCAAGGATGGGACCGTCATCGTTGTAGGTATCTCGCCAGTCCCTGAGGAAGACCTCCGCTCGCCGACTCAAGATTTCCGCCATCTGCAAAAGGGCAGTCCCCGCCGTAGATAACTTCTCCTCTAATGGCAACTGGGCTATCACTAAGTCCAATCGCTCCTGCAACTGCTGGAGGTCACTCTCCACTGGAACCGCTTCCGCTTGATTCAACTGCTGCCAAAGATCGAGTTCCAGTTGTAATGCCATCGTGAACAGCCTCCTACGGGAACAAAGGGCAGGGACGAATCGGGCATTGACTTGGATCCACTTCGACTTGTGAATCAAACTGATGCAGTACTTTACCGTCTAGATGCTCAGAGAAACGGTTGAGTATATTCCTTGAGTACTTCGTCACATCAGAGTTAGTCCACCCCAGGGTATGGACAGGCTCGACGATCGCAACCCGCTTTTGGCCTATCCACAGCTCCGCTGACATGGCATGTAGGGGGGCATCCCTTCTCGCTCGATACATCCGTCGAATGGCCGCAGGTTTGACGGGGACTTCCACCTTAACTTCAGGTATCAGCTTCCCCGTCTGAAGCTGATATTTACGCTTTTTGTTTCGGTTATAGCGATCGCGGTGTTTATACGAGGAACGACGGACATGGCAACGCTGGCCCACCCAGCACTCTTTTGACTTGGCTTCTTCCACGGGTAGCTTGGAACACCGCCTGCATTTTTCTGCGATCGCACGGGCCATCGTTTTAAACCGTAGTTAGGGGATGGGTTTCAGCCAAGGATTTGCTCTCTTTCTGCAAATCCCCCCATAGCTTACCATGCTTATTAGTCAAAGTTTAGTCAAAGTCCAAATAATGATTAATTGGGATATGTGTACGGAAATTGCCATTGACGTACACTAAAAATTACAAATGTGACCAGTCATCTGTGATCATGGTTAGATTCTTAGTGAATGTTCTATTTTCAAGGAAGTGGTCATTCTGCTGATGGGTGTGGAGTACACCTACGCCAAGATAAATGGAATTTTTCTCACATAATGCTCAAATTTTATCTCTAGGTTTGGGGTAGAAAATATTGATTAAAAAGCGGTCAATAAGCCCGTTAATAGATTCTGAAGTTGATATATAACAACGAACTGAACGTAGGTTTCTTTCAGCTTTTTGAGCATGTCAGAACTATGCCATAGCAATTTTTTTAATCAAACTCTGGATACTGAAAATGAGATACTACATGACTTTGGGCCGAATATTCAACAATCGATCATACAGGCCTGTAGTTGTTGTTCCAAGGGATAGATTGGATACATCTCATGTAAATGAAGTTTCTGCCATCAACGATAATATCTCTATTATTTTGGGGGTATGGATGGTGATCTCACTTATGATCCTGATTCACTGGAATGCTAACTTTTTGAAGACAATCAGTCGTGCATGGGGTTCTTTGAGAGAAGCTAACAATAGCCATTGCCGTAGCTGTAAGTTTTATCACCATAACGCTTATCTCAAGTGTGCTGTACATCCCAGTAAAGTCTTAATGGCAGCAGCACAAGACTGTTCAGACTATTGTTTAAGACAAGGAAGGTGAGTTTCGCTCGAATGAAGGGAATTCACATGGGATACGATCTTAATTTTGGCAGCAATGGATGTTTCGTCTATAGCACCCCATGCCGTAATACATATAGCAAGGGACTTTTGAAGACTCAAAATTCAACATCTTTATCCTAGATAGTCAAATTTTCTATGGATAAATTCTGAAAGCTATTCTAAGTATGGTTTGCTGCCAAATCAACTGCCCCGCTGCAAGCAGACGGGGTATGGAATACGATTTGCTCCCAAACCGTAGATTTGGATTGCAATTCCATTTCTTCGCTGCAAGCAGAGGGGAATCTACCCTCACTAGATTGAACAATCAATTATTTGCGTGTTAATACCATATTCCCAAACAAATAGATGAATTTAGGATTGACTATCAATATAGATGGAACCTTTACTAATTAAGGTTTTTAGCTGTTATTAATATATTTAAGTAAGAATGATAATACTTGTGATCGAGAAAATAGATTTTGAATCTCTGCAACCCTTTAACTGAGAACCTTTTAGTGATCCTGTGGTAAAAATTGTGCTTATTACGACATGGGGTGCAGTATGCAGGAACATTAAAATATAGTTGAAGGCGGCATGTAGAGAAAGCTTTGACTAAAGCCCTCTACTACCGATATGCAAGTAGTGCGAGATAAATATTTCAAACTGCTCAAGGGTTAAGAATGTTGAAATCCATTTACAGGATTGAGTTTTAGGCATCTTCAATCCCAATCGAACGTCAAACTAATGGCTGGATCCATTTTAGTCTGTATCGAAGGAAAGCTATTCAGTAAAAGGATTTCAGATGATTTGACCCATGATGTAAATCCGAAATGAGTTGCTAGTTTCCACAGACCTGTTAGGCATATTTCTTCATTATGAGTCTATGTATTAATCCCGGCTGTGCCGATCCTCAAAATTCTGACGACCATCTATTTTGTAAAAGCTGTGGTTCAGAACTCCTACTAGAGGGTCGCTATCGTGTCCTAGGGATGCGGGGTCAAGGCGGTCTTGGGAGAACCTATGAAGTCAGTGACTTAGGTAGTAGCCCTAAAATTCTTAAGATTCTCACCGATAATCACCCAAAGCACGTGGAATTATTCCAACGGGAAGTAAATCTTCTAAGTCAGTTAGACCACCCCGGTATTCCTAGAATTGAACCCAATTCTTATTTCATGTTCTATCCAGGCAATAGTAAAGAACCTCTACATTGTTTCGTCATGGAAAAAATCGTTGGCTTAGATCTCCAAGAATATTTAAATCAGAGGGGCTTTCCCATAGATGAAAGGTTGGCGATACAGTGGCTCAAGCAAGTCCTCAAGATTCTTCATGTCATTCATGGTCGTCAAGTCTTGCACAGAGATATTAAACCGTCCAACATTATGTTGAAAGCCAATGGTCATATCTGCTTGGTTGGCTTTGGTAGTGCCTGTATTGTCGGCACTACCCTCAATCAACCTATAGGAACGAGAGTTTTTTCGTCCTTTTACACACCCCGCGAACAAATTCAGGATCAGGCAGTCCCCCAGTCCGACTTTTTTGCTTTGGGTCGTAGTTTTATCTACTTGATCATAGGAAAAGAACTCAGTGAGTTCTTTGATGAAGGAGTGGGTGAATGCAATTGGAATAAATCAACCCAGAAGGTTTCGACTCAATTTGCCACTATCTTGGAGTGGTTAATCAAACCACTAGCCAGTCACCGCCCAGCCAATGCCGAAGTGGTTTTAAAGCAAATTTCCATACTAGAAAGTAGTGGCCGATTTAATCTAAATACCCACTTAAAAAAAGTTTCAGAGGCTCAATCATCAACTGTGAAAGAGACTTCGAGTGCAGAGAGCCCACCTACTAACCAATACTCTTCTATTGAGAGAATTAATCCGCCAACCTCCTCATTGAATCAGCCCATTCTCCGACAACCACCTCAAACTTATGAACCCACAGAGGAATCTAAGTCCATAGCTGAACCAAATGTAGCCAAACCAATATCAAAGATTAGGCCTGAGTTTGGAAAAAAATGTCAGCAAGTCTTAGCAGAATATATTGGCCCGATTTCATCGATTGTCTATCAGCATGTTTTAGCTCAGAATCCAGATGTGTCTGAGGAAGAACTCGTTGAATTACTTGTTATCAAAATTCCCAATCCAGCCCAAACTGAAGAGTTTCGTCGAAGGCTTTTCTCTTAGAGGAGCTTTCCAATAACAGCGTTTCTTGAGGGTTATTGGATTTAGAAGCATAAATATTCTGCAGTTTTTACAAGCGATTCCAAAGAGCAGTCTGACCAGATTGGGAGCTAGTAGACCTCCAGTCATCGATAATTAATGACTTATTTTGGCTTGGAAGTGTTACCCAAAATCCCTTTTTTAAAACCATGCCACGAATGCTGGTGGGAGAAATTGCCATAGTCAATGGGGAGCCCACTAATTATCTGCCTTTGCCAATCAGTCTATGAAGATCCTTGAGGGGAGCTCTAATCGTTCCCACAAGGATTCATAAAGGCTATCGGGCACCTTGGCCCTTAGAGCCTTCGCTAACCGATTTTTCTTTTGGGCAGCCTTGAGACAGTTTGCCTGGGGACAGAGGTAGGCAGAGCGTCCCATGCCCTGATCAAGCTGGATTTGATGATCTGGATAGACCCGAACAATTCGCCAAAGCTCAGATTTGGGGGCAACTTGGCGACAGCTAATACACAGACGATAGTTAGGCTGCATGGACCGGAGCAAGTCATGAACAGTAGCTATAGCTAGCTTACGTTACGACTTAGCAAAGTTTCCCATTGAGACCATAAAATTGTGTCACCATTGGTGTTTGTTTCAGTTCTGTTGCCCTCTCAACAATGCTTCCCTTTGTCGGTATCACCAACACGATTTAGCAAGGCATGAGTACATTCCGAGACTTATTTGCTCGACAAGCCGGATTTGTCCACGCACGCCGAAGTGCTTGAATCGCCATGGGAGCAGGAGGTATTAATACAGCGGCACCGTTTAGCTTTCCAATAGCAACGGTTCCTGTTGGCGAATGAGCTGCAAGTATAGAATTTAAATACTACGCACAGCTCAACTGACCAAGTTCCGTTGCAGTTATGATTCTGTAATACTCTTGTAGTTGTACTTGTAATACTTTAGCCAACAGTGTCTACCCTTCAATTACCCCTGCAAACAGGTAGCTTCAATACACGGGAAAGAATACGGTAGCTTGGTAGCCCCGTGACTTTAGTCCGGGGAGTGTCAACAATAACATACTGAGGTATTCTCGAACCTCACAGCCCTCGATAATCTAGATGTTTTCCGTACGAGTCACTCATACATGCGATATCTCATTACCAGTGCTCTTCCTTATATCAATGGTATTAAGCATTTAGGAAATCTTGTGGGCTCAATGCTTCCCGCTGATATATACGCACGTTTTTTACGACAAGAGGGGGAAGAGGTTCTCTACATCTGCGCCACTGATGAGCATGGGACTCCTGCTGAAATTGCGGCCATTGATGCAGGGCTAGAAGTAGCAGAATTTTGTGCAAAGCAGTACCACAAGCAGAAGGAAATCTACAAGCGCTTTGGTCTCTCTTTCGATTATTTTGGTCGGACGTCGGCTCCTGAAAATCATGAACTCACCCAGTACTTTTATCAACAACTAGCAAAGCAAAACTTTATCGAAGAACGTGAAATCAGCCAGTTCTATGCATTAGACGATCAACGGTTTCTGCCTGATCGCTATGTCACTGGTACCTGTCCGCACTGCGGCTATGAACAGGCCCGAGGCGATCAGTGCGAGAACTGCACTAAAGTTCTCACTCCAACCGAGCTGATTAAACCTCGTTCTACAATTTCCGGCAGCACGCACCTAGAATTGCGTACTTCAAGGCATTTGTTCTTAAGGCTAGATAAGCTCAGTGATGAAGTCCGCAATTGGGTCGATAAACAAACTCAATGGTCGACCCTGACTAAATCGATTGCTCTCAAGTGGCTTAATGAAGGATTAAAAAGCCGATGCATCACCCGTGATTTAGTCTGGGGTGTGCCAGTGCCCACTGAAGGATTTGAGAGGAAGGTCTTCTACGTATGGTTTGATGCTCCTATCGGCTACATTTCAGCCACAAAGGCTTGGGGCGATATCACTAACAATGACTGGGAATGCTGGTGGAAGGAGAGCGATGATGTTCACTACACCCAGTTCATGGCAAAGGATAATTTGCCCTTTCATACGATCATGTGGCCCGCCACGATTTTAGGCAGCCGTGAGCCGTGGAAGATGGTGGACTATATTAAGGGGTTTAATTGGCTTAACTACTACGGCGGCAAGTTCTCGACCAGTTCCCAGAGAGGGGTCTTTTTAGACCAAGCCCTTGAAATCGCCTCAGCAGACAATTGGCGCTATATGCTGATCGCCAATGCTCCTGAATCGGCTGACTCTGCTTTTACTTGGGAACAGTTCCAGAAGCAGGTGAATAAGGAGCTGGCTGATAATCTGGGTAATTTTGTAAATCGCATCCTCAAATTTACAGCATCTCGATTTGGGATGACTTTGCCGGAGGGGGGCACCCCTGGTGATGCTGAAGCCGAGCTGCAGGTGACCTGTAACGAGCTGGTGGAAAAACTACGCAAATATCTGCATAACCTAGAGTTCCGTCGAGCAACGGAGACTTTAAATGCCCTTTGGAGAACAGGAAATCAGTACATTGATGTGCGGGCTCCGTGGGTATTGTTTAAGACGGATCAGGACGAGACTGCGATGGTGATTCGTACCTGCGTTAACCTAATTCGGCTGTATGCGATCTCAAGCGCTCCATTCATTCCACACACAACCCAAGCTCTGTTTGATGCCCTCCAGCTGACTGATGTAGAACGCCGTCACACCATGACTGAAGCATCGGATTTAACACTTTTAGCCGCAGGTCGCTCCTTTATGGTCCCGGCTCCCCTCTTTCAAAAGATAGATGACGATCTCGTCGCTGAACTCAAGGCCCAGTATGGAGGCGAATGACTTTATCTGAAACTGCGATATAAGGCAATTTAGTACACATTCAGTACAAGAGATTGCTAACCCATATTCAGCAGGTTAGCTAACAGAGCAGATATATCTCTTATTTTCTCCGATCCTATTCGAAAAGATTATCACCTTGATGTGAAGATACCCCCAAATGGATAGGGAGGAATACTCACCTCACATATATTTTTCAGCCAAAAACGAAGATGCACATTACATGCCAATGACATATTTGCGCCATTCTTGGTGAACCCCATTCCGAAAATGTTTAGTAACCTCAAAGTACAAGCTACTATGGGGGCGACGCGGGGTTTTATTCAGTATCATCCGTGCCTCTTTAGGAGTGCGGTTGCCTTTTTTGACATTGCAGCGCACACAGGCCGTCACCATATTTTCCCAAGTATCACCGCCGCCACGGGATCTCGGCATTACGTGATCAAGGGTCAAATCACTGCCAGTATATCCACAGTATTGGCAGGTATGATTATCTCGATGCAGTAAGTTCCGACGGTTTAAGGTAATTTCTTTATACGGAACACGGACATATTGGAGCAATCGAATAACCGTGGGGAGGGGAAAGTCTCGATACACAAACTTACCGTTGTGTTCCACTTGCTCAGCTTTTTCTTTAAGGACCAAAACAACCGCTCGACGCCAACTGGTGATATTGAGCGGCTCATAGGAGGCATTCAGAACGAGAACATTGCCCATAGATCCTTATCCTCAAGAGTTATCGGAATGATTATCATTATCATTTTATGATAGCGACTCTGCTTGAGAGACCGTTGAGACAAGATTCAACCCTAACCCCTGCCATTCATCTTATTGAGGTGTCGTTGAGTTGTTACGCCACCTATTTTATTCGTGCATCAGTGCGGGAACCGTCCACAATCGTTTGCATGATGCTGTGGCCACGAAAAAGAGCCTGAAGGGGGTAGATCACAGACAGCATAAAGAACTGAATAATCGAGCGGAGAACCCACATCGACCGACAAGGATGAGAGAAACGCGGATGGGACGCTTCAAATCTCCCGGCCACGCTCAACGTTTTTCTCTACATTTGAACCCATACGAGGACATTTTCATCCCTTGCAACATCAACAATCTGCTCCTGAATTTTGAGTACGCTGAGTCAGCGTTTTGAAAGCTAGCGTGATGTGACGGGTCTAAGCACTGCTGCTTAACCCTCCATCCTGAGCCTATTGTTAAAAATAGTGCCCATTTTGTGTGATCGGTCGTTAAGTTGACAATGCCCTACTCATGAATTGTCGGTGGTTGAGAAAGAACTGAAGATGTCCTAAATTGGGTGTCCCAAGATGTGTGAGAAGCGTGAAATAGTTGCGCAGACTAGAGTTTAGATTCTCCACCAAGAAACTGGCTCTGGGTGCCTGTTTCATCGCATTTTAGATCGCTTCATGGAGTTGCAAGGACTTCCAACTCAGCCTCTGATGCAGATCGCCCCAGCCCCTCCAGTACGCTTTGGAGGTCGCTTGTTTACGGAAAAAGCGCACCATCTGACTAATGAGACACAAAAGCTTCGCTTCAGAAGCCCTAATACAATAGCTGAGAATGGGGAGAATTAATGGGAATTCCTGGTTCTTTATCGAGATCAAAATTAATCACTTGCCAACGGGGATCTTGCTCGGGATCAGGACCAAATTCTACGGGTAGACCGTATAAATAGGGATGCCCAGATGAGGTTTGATCAGGCCAGGGAGAATGCTCTAGAAAAGAGTTAATCAACGTGCGATAGCGCGGGGCGATGATGACTTTTGTCGCCCGATATCCTTCGGTATAGAGTCGATCTAACGCTTCATGAATTTCGAAACGAATGCCATCTGGATGGATATGTTGGCGATACCATTGCCCGTCCCATAACCGCCAATGGCGTCCAGATTGTAAGTGCACTAACTCTTCAGTATTGGGATCTGCTTCAAATGCACCATGACGTTTGCAAAGATAGGTATCTGTTAGGGTCAACGCTGGCATCACTTGTCGGCAATGGGGGCAGAGCGTCTCAGGCCCAAAAATTGGATAGTACATGCTGACATGTGTCATGAAGTCAGAGAGAGCCGAAGAACGTGGGTTGTCGCAAAGGTGGCATCATTATAACCTTCAAAGAGCTGGCGTTTTTGATAAGCAATCAGTTAGATACCCGGTGTTATGAAGTCAAGGAGATTTAGGCTCACCTAATCACCTTTCTTCTGGCTTAAACCTTTGCTTCAATGCAGTTCTGACACAGACCAAAGACTTCTAGGGTGTGGTAAAAAACTTGAAATTTCTGTGTTTGGGCAAGTTCCTTTTCTAACTCGTGGACTGGACCGTTCATTAAAGGCATGGAACTGCCACAGCTCACACAGGTTAGATGATGTTGATGAGCAGAGGGAATACTATAAACCGCTTCTCCATTCTGTAACAAGCGCGTGTGCACTTTTCCACACTTCTGAAGGACCTTAAGGGCACGGTAAACCGTTGCCAATCCCACTCTTTGTTGCTGCTTTTTGAATTCTTTATGCAGATCTTGGGCAGAGAATTCTTGAGGAGTGGAAAAGAGGACTTCCAACACGCGTCGCTGATTGGGAGTTAGTTTCTCTGGCATACTCACCTTCTTATTGCATCTTGAATGAGAACAGTGTGATTGCAGATCTCAAGAGTTATCAGAATGATTATCATTATCATTTTATAATAGCGGCTTTGCTTGAGAGGCTGCTGATACCAAGATTCAACCCTAACCCCTGGCAAGTCTCGTCGGGTTAAGTACCGCAGGCGGTTGCAGAGGATCAATGGTGGCCCAAGCGTGATCGCATCTTCCAACCTCTTCCTAGAGTTTAGAAACAATGGGTTACGCTCAAGGGTGAACCGCTATTAAGGCAAGGGGAACACCACGTTGGCTAATGCACTCGAGCACCAGTATCCACCCCAGGCCAAGATCAAGGAGAAGCAAGTTGCCATGATTGCCTGGCGACCCATTAACGCCAGGGCAAATCGGAGAGACTGTTCTCGGGCAATCGTCAGTGCCGTGACCAAACAAGGCAATAAAACACCTGCCAGGTACACCCCTGTGAGAATCTGCAGTGGTGTGAGAGCAGAGAGGGTTTCAGGTTCAGCAATGAGCAGCAGACCATCTTTGCGAATAGAGGCCAGGATCATGGGCAACGCTGCTTCTGGAGGGAGGCGAAAGATCTGCATTAGGGGATGGATGATCGATGCAGCAGCAGTCAGAAGACTCAGCTCGTCTAAAAGCGACGCGATCAAGGTAATGGCCACAAAAATGGGAATAGCACTGGTAAAAAACTGATGAAGCATGCCCTGGGTTTCTCGCCAGATGGTGGCCCAGCGGGGCCTTTCCAAAAATGTGCGGTGTTCAATCATCAGCCGGTTGTGAGACGAACGAGCCGACTTGGGGGCAAGCAAGCGAGTGTAAATCAGCGTTGTCACAGTGAGATAACCCAGGTAGGGAATCACCAAACTAGGCCGATGGGCTGCACTAAACACTGCCAGGGTGGCACCGAATTGATACGAACAGGCAGAACCAAAGGCAATCGCCGACATACATGTTTGGCGAGCGCAACTCGAACAGGCACGGGTACTGATCACCGCTGGCACATTACAGCCAAATCCCATCACGACCCGCACCAAATCCCGTCCAGATAAACCCAAGGGGTGCAACAGGGGATGGAGGGCAACCGTGATTCGCTCTACCAAGCCACTGGCCTTGTAAGTTCCCAGACATAAGGCATAGAGAATAACGGTCGGTACAGCCCAGACCCATAGCAACGGTCCCATGGTTAGCAAGCCATAACGCCCAATCAGCATTTCCCTGGGCAAAGACAGAGGTATATTAGCCAGAACGTCTACTAGAGGTTGGAGCAGCGCTTGCATCAGAGGATCGGCAACTGCTGCGAAACTATTGGCAAACCACACCGCAAGTAGGGTCGGCAGCAATAGAAAACTGATCGCTACCAGCCAGCCAAACTGTGGATGTTCTAACACCGTTGGTCGCGGTTCAATTCGCCATCCCGTGGGAATGGGTTGCCATTCTGGGGAAAATATAGTCGGCTCTTGCAAGGCTGCCCGAATGTCGTGGTGTTGGGCTGGGGTTAGATGTCTGGCATCAACGGGGATAAACGCCAGATTCGAGGTTTGGTCCCAGCATTGAACAATCTGCTGGGTAAACCCAGCTTGAGACGCTTTGTCCCAAAACGTGATCACAACAATGCCCCGCTTCCCCACCACCAAGGGCCATAAATCCGCTAGATCTTCATCAATATGGGTTGCTTTGATCACCAACAACACGGTGTCATGGGTTTCTAATTGGGCCAGTGCAGCTTGAGTGGTGACCCGATCAGAACGGTACAAAATACCGGGGGTATCCACAACAGTCAGTCCGCCTCCGATATAGGTGTCACAGGCAATCGTAGAGCCTCGGAAGTTAATGCTGTCGGGCAAACATCCCGTGAGCGAGGCAACCAGTTGAGATTTGCCCGTATTCTCTTTACCGATTACGACGATAGAACGCTGAGCTGGTGAAGTAAGCAGGGGCATAGCGGATGTTGAGCAACTTAGAAATTTTTCAGCAGATACAGGGGTTAGCAGATACAGTCGTTGTCGCAACAAGACAGGTCATCTAGAAACATGCCTTGCCGGCGGTAGATTTCTAATGGTGCAGGGTCAAGGTCTAAACGGCGTGCGATCGCATCAGCCACTACCGCAAACCGCTGGCGAAATTTATAGATAAAGCAAAAAATAACGTTGTGATGACGGACTGAGGGGCCAGCCACAAAGAGACCTGGCGTCAGAGTAGACTCATCTTGATCATTCAACATGGCATAACCCTCCGTCCAATCGAACAGCGACGCAATCTGCTGCAAGCTGGTCTCAAAACCAGTACACAGAATCGGGGGATGAACTGTCAGCCATTTCTCGTATTTGCTGAAAACGGCATAGCCCTCTGACACTTTTTTGACTTCCTCAATGGAGACATTGCCGATCAGTTTGAGGCGACCCGTTTGAGTGGCTAGCTTTACACGCTGCACTGTATAGGGTGACAACGCAATACTCGGATCAGTATCCGGGTTGTCCCAAGCCCCAGTCCGATCTAAAACCCTGACCTTCTTCCCTAATTCGACTAAGTGGGTCGCGGCATCCATACCACTTTCATAGCCACCGATGATCGTAAATTCATCCCCTGGCAAATTTTTCCAAGAGCGAATCTGAGAATTGTGAATGCAATGGTCTGCTCCCACAAATGGATTTAACCTTGGGTATTGGAATTCCCCAGCAGCCCAGATCACAAACTGGGTTTTGACGTCTCCGCCAGAAGTCTTGAGGATAAAGCCGCGACACTGAGAAAGGGGCTTAATTGCCAAAACGTCCGTTCCTGTCTTCACAGGTAACTGGAAGTGGTTGACCACCGTTTGCAAATAGAGCGCATACTGCTGGCCATTAAGATGTTCTCGGCGAAAGGCAATCGCTGGCGATGTTTTCAGGGTAATGGCATTGAGATCAAGTAGGCCAAAACCATGACTCGGAAACGAGGGGGTTATCAAGTTCATCTCCGTTGGCCAGCGGCTAAAGGAGGCTCCTACCTGCTGTCGTTCCAACAAGATAAAGTTTTCTAGTCCCAGCTCTTGAAGTGCAACCGCACAACCGACCCCGGCTGGCCCTGCACCGACTATCACCACGTCATAGGAAGAATTTGTCTCTTTCATGGATAGACTTGCTGCCAGCAAGAGTTTAATATAATGATTATCATTATCATAATTTTTTAGAATCAGCCAACGCCCCCATCCCATCTGGTACAGAACGGATAAGCATAAGCTGGTGGACTAAATTCTAGGGAAAGTCCATAGAGCCGAGATTTAGCATAGTAAAATCTGTCACCATCAGTCAGATTGGGACTCTAAATGGGGCTGGACTAGCGCTTCATATCGCTGAGCAAGGATAAGGTTGATCGCTCAAACACCCTGTTAATGCAGGCGATCAGCAATTACAGAGAGCAAAAAATCCGCTATTCTTTTCTCAATAAAATCTTCTTGTTGCTAAAGCATCCATGTATAGTTAGACTTTCAATAAGCTTATGTTCTTGAGAAAAGACTATGTACGACGCTAACTCGCTCAAAGCAGAACTGAACGATCGAGGTTGGCGCCTCACCCCTCAGCGGGAAACCATTCTTAATGTGTTTATAGACCTCGAAAAAGGCAAACATTTGAGTGCCGAAGATTTAGATACTCTCCTGCAAGAACAGGGTAAGCCCATTAGTTTATCGACCATTTATCGAACGGTGAAATTAATGGCTCGCATGGGGATTTTGCGAGAGTTAGAATTAGCTGAAGGTCATAAACACTATGAACTGAATCAGCCCTATCCCCACCATCATCACCATCTAATTTGTGTTAAATGCAATGAAACCATTGAGTTTAAAAGTGATGCTGTTCTGAAAATCGGTTCCAAGACAGCCAAAAAATTAGGATTTCATCTGTTAGATTGTCAATTATCAATTCATGCCATCTGTCCTCAATGTTAGCGGTCCTTACTACCCATCTGAATCAAGGGCTTGTCAATGGTGAATTAAGTCTGGGAAAAATTGCGAAAAGTCCTGGGCAAATCATTGGTAATGGGTCATCACTCTGCGATTGCAGGATATAAGATTAACGGGGTATCTAAACGCTTTTTGCTTTTATTCGGGGTGGCAGCGATTGCAATATCCACCATGTACCGTGATCTCATAATGAGTGACCTGTAACCCAGGGCGAAGCGCCTTAAAATCTAAATCCTGAAGCTGATCCCAGGCAATATCCTCAATCGCTCCACAAGACTGACATCGGAAGTGATGGTGAGGTTCGATATTGGCATCATAACGACAAACACCTTCTTCTAAGAGAACCTCTCGAACAAGCCCCACTTCGCGTAAGGCCTGGAGTGAGGAGTAGACCGTTGCCTGAGAAGAGGTAGGTCCATCTTGATTCAGATGATTCGTAATTTGCTCCGCAGTTGGGTGGTCTGAGCGAGCTAGTAAGTCTGCATAGACTGCAAAACGCTGGGGTGTGACTCGCAGGCCTTTCGCTTTTAAAGTTTGGATAATTTTATCTGCTTGTTGTTGCATCTATAAGTACCTACAGAAAAGTGCTAGCCATCTCTAAGAAGGAACATCTGGGGTCAAAAAACATCTATGTGAAACCTAGTATTCATAACTGTAAGTACCCACATCTAAATATTAATCAAAAATCAAAGTAATAAATGTTGCCTAATAACTTCTAGACAAGATTTATTCTGAGAAATGCCTGTGATAGAACAACACGGCTTGGATCAAAAAATAAAAACTTTCCAATAAATTGCCGTTCTCAGGAAAGTTTTTGGAAATTTTCCAAGGATGCTTACTAGATATAGCTTTCAACGATCACGTGGTACTTGGATGCAGATTCGCGATCTTTAAGCCTAAACGAGAGGGCTATCATGCTCCATCTACTGATTACTGGGCCAACGAATGGTTACAGACAGTGACTTTTAGGCTGCTCCACGAAATTCAAAAGAATAAAATGATACGATGTATCATATCATTTGTTTTCAATATTCAATCAGTTGGCCAAACCAAAGACGAACCATATTGAAATGTAATAGAAATCAATGAGACATACAAACAAACTCCCCGTCACCGTACTCTCAGGTTTCCTTGGGGCCGGTAAAACCACCGTGCTGAGCCACATTCTGAACAACCGGGAAGGCAAGAAGGTCGCCGTAATTGTCAATGATATGAGTGAAATCAACATTGATTCGGCGATTGTACAAAGTGAAGTTTCTCTCAACCGCAGCGAGGAAAAGCTTGTTGAAATGAGTAATGGCTGCATTTGTTGCACCTTACGGGAAGATTTGCTTGAGGAAGTTAACAAGCTTGCACGGGAGGGTCGCTTTGATTATTTAGTAATTGAATCCACTGGTATTTCTGAACCTTTACCTGTAGCTGAAACTTTTACCTTTACGGATGAAGATGGCGCTTCGCTTTCTGATGTTGCCGATCTAGACACAATGGTGACCGTGGTCGATGCAGTCAATTTTCTGGAGGACTATGAAAAGGCGCGATCCTTAAAGGATACGGGTGAATCTTTGGGTGAAGAAGATGAACGCAGTGTCGCCGATTTGCTGGTCGATCAAGTGGAGTTCGCCGACGTCATTCTCATAAGCAAAACCGACTTGGTGCTCCCTTCTGATATCGAACGCTTAACAGCCATTCTTAAAACGCTGAATACGCACGCGAAAATAGTACCGATTGCTCAAGGCCAAGTTAATATTGATCATGTGCTTAGCACCGGATTATTCGATTTCGAGCGCGCACAACAAGCGGCTGGTTGGCTCAAGGAGATGCGAGGTGAGCATGTCCCTGAAACCGAAGAATACGGCATAGGCAGTTTTAGCTACGTTGCGCGACGACCTTTCCATCCAGAAAAGTTTTACCAGTTTCTGTCCAGTAGAGACAAATACGGTAAGTTAATCCGTTCTAAAGGGTACTTCTGGCTAGCTTCGCGCCCTCAGTTTGCGGGTCACTGGAGTCAGGCTGGAGGCATAGCTCGCCACGGTGTCGCAGGGATGTTCTGGAAAGCCGTACCCAAGGAAAACTGGCCGCAAGACGAAGAATATCTCGCCGCAATTAAAAAGCAATGGGTAGAGCCTTTTGGTGATATGCGTCAGGAGCTAGTTTTTATCGGCCAGGGTTTGGATAAAGAACGCATCACACAAGCGCTTGATGAATGTCTATTAAGCGAGGAAGAAATTGTGCGGGGCCACACTTATTGGAAATCATTAAACGACCCATTTCCTGAGTGGGGTCACAGCGCATGAGTTCACTAATATGAATTACTCACTTTTAACAGATGTAATGAACTCAGAAGAACATGATGAAAGTGCCCACAGCGAAATATCTGCGAGCTAGTGTTTTAGCTGTAAAGGCCTTAAAGATTGACTTGTGTAATGGCCCTATTTATTGAAGTTCCCCGGAGTAAAAAAGTGATGTGATGCGGGCAACAGAAATCAAGCAGAGCACAGTAACGTTGGCCTCTACTAAAAATGCAATTTCATTGAGATAAAGAATGGATGCTATTCAACGGGTGATCGATCACGCAGAGCGACGCTGTAAAGAAAACGGCTCGCGTTTAACTAAAAAAAGAAAACTAGCGCTATCACTGTTACTTAAATCGAGCAAAGCACTCTCTGCTTATGAGTTAGTGGAGGCTTATAAAACTGAATTGGGTGACACCATGCCTGCCATGTCTATGTATCGAATTTTAGAGTTTTTAATGGCAGAGAACTTGGTGCATCGCCTTGATCTGATCAATAAGTATGTCGCTTGCGAACACATAAAGTGCGAACAAGAACATGCTCAGACGCAATTTTTAATCTGTGGTCAATGCCAAAAAGTTAAGGAAGTCGCGATAAGCGCACCAATTATGGATTTGCTAAAGAAAAACACTAGCGATGCAGGCTTTCATCTTGCGAGCCCACAACTAGAAATAAACTGTATATGCCAAGATTGTATGTCAACAGAATTGAGAGCTTACAGTGTGGGAAGGTATTGATTGTCATGGGAGCAACATGTCAACAATTGCTGCCGAAAGGATATTTGTGGTATTGGTAGGTGGCGACTGAGTAAGTCTGCATTGGCCTTGGGTTTTCGACAACCTAATGTACTCGTGAATACACGGTTTTTTAGCTTCAAATTCAGTTAAATTTATAGCGTTTTTATCTCATGGGGAATGACTCATCCAAGCGAGATTTACTCGTTAGAAATAACTTTTCTCCTTCAAATGAAAAATTAATAAAAAGTGGTTATGTAGACCAAGCACGCTTGCGCGAAGCGATTTATGAGAGTCGGCGCAAAGGTCGATCTCTGCTGGTGATTCTCCAGAAAATGACGGGGAAGCCACTTCCTCCCCGCTTGTTACGGCAGATCAAGCGCCAGCAACTCTTTGAGTTAAAAATCCTCTATGGCCTAGAGTGTCTGGATCCTGAGCTTACTCAAGTTGACTTCGATGAAATTGATCGGCTGATTCGCACCGTTATTCCCCTCGACTACTGCCGTCGCTATCAGTTGTTACCACTTTCACTCAATGAAGAAGAGGATCCGCCAGTTGTTCGGATCGGTATGGTCAATCCCGATCACCTCAGCGCCATTGATGATATTGGCTACTTATTGCGCTCCAATGGCATGACCTTCCAACGGGTCGTCCTGGATTTGGATACTTACCAAATGTTGATCGCCAAGTTTTTGGACGCTCAAGCCAAACGCCAAGCCACGATCCAAGAGAATTTGCCCGTTGAGTATGGGCTGGAAGATGATCTCGATCGCTTAGGCGGCATTGAAGATCTGGCCACCAATGATGCCGACATCAACTTAGATGAAGCACTGCTAGACGAAAATGCAGCACCCATCATTTCTTTGGTTAATAAGATTTTAGCGAAGGCCTTACAGAATCAGATTTCGGATATTCATATTGAACCGCAAGAAGAAAACCTGCGAGTTCGCTTTCGGAAAGACGGCCTCCTCCATAACGCCTTCCAACCTCTTCCACGGCGAATTACGCCTGCCCTGGTCTCTCGATTTAAAATCATTGCCAATTTAGATATTGCGGAACGGCGTCTGCCCCAGGATGGACGTATTCTTCGACTGTTTCAAGGACGTAAAGTTGACTTTCGTGTCAGCACCTTGCCGAGTCGCTATGGCGAGAAAGTGGTGTTGCGGATCTTAGACAACTCTTCCATGCAGCTGGGTCTCGACAATTTGATTGATGACCCAATGAGCCTGGAGTTGGTGAGGTCCATGGTCGATCGTCCGTTCGGTCTAATTTTAGTCACGGGTCCCACGGGTTCTGGTAAAACGACCACTTTGTATTCGGCTTTGACGGAACGCAATACCCCCGAAGTTAATATCAGTACCGTTGAAGATCCGATTGAATATACACTGCCAGGGATTACCCAGGTGCAGGTGCTGCGAGAAAAAGGCATGGACTTTGCCTCGATCCTGCGAGCCTTTCTCCGACAAGACCCTGATGTCCTACTCGTGGGTGAGACACGGGACAAGGAAACCGCCAAAACTGCTATTGAAGCCGCGCTCACGGGGCACTTGGTGTTAACCACTTTGCACACGAATGATGCGGCTAGTGCCATTGTCCGCTTGGCCGAGATGGACGTAGAACCCTTTATGGTCTCCGCCTCCTTGCTAGGAGTCGTCGCTCAGCGACTGGTGCGACGCCTCTGTCCCGATTGCCGTATTCCCTATCGACCGTCCCAGGAGAGACTGGCGCAGTTTGGATTAGTGACGTCTGGGAAGACTGACATTACTTTCTATAAAGCCAACACGTCTACCTCTGACGATATTCTGGCGACGGCTAACACTGAAGATGCCTGTCCCACCTGTTCAGGCATTGGTTACTTGGGGCGGTGCGGGGTCTATGAGGTGATGCAGGTGAGCGAAAAACTCAAGGCACTCATCACGGAAGGAGCCCCCACCGAGCACATTAAAGAAGTGGCCGTCGAAGAAGGAATGCAAACCCTATTGGCCTATAGCTTAAAGCTGGTTGAGAATGGTGAAACCTCTCTAGAGGAAGTTGAACGGGTCACTTTCTCGGATAGCGGCTTGAAAACGGAATTGAAGGCCAAACGCAAGACAGCCCTCAACTGCCACGTCTGTAAAGCCGCGCTGTTACCAGAGTGGTTGGATTGTCCCTACTGCCTCACCCCCCGATTTACTGAGCAGCATCCTGTGAATCAGCATTAAGCCAACCCGAGTTGCAGCCTCCTATATCAAGTTATGAACTGTGAGTTTGACCCATTTGCTATTTCTAACGGAACGCTTTCCACCAGGTATGGGCGGAGTTGCCCACAGTACAGGGCGAATTGTAGCGTCTTTCCCATGTTGGAGGGACTGCCTCAAGCGTCTCCTTTTCATAACGGTTAGAGACATTATCTCTGTGCTAGCTGGTTCTTGAGAAATTGAAGAAATCGGCGTCAGTCCCATGCTTCTATAGGGTGGGCTAGTTCATTTAAAAGGCTTCTGCACCAGCCTCTGCAACAGCATGATCTTGCTCTCCTGAGCCACCACTGACACCTATAGCGCCAACCACTCGACCATCTTGAACCAGAGGTATTCCTCCAGCAAAGATCATGATTTTTCCCCCATTGGAAGCATGTATTCCAAAGAATTGTCCCTCAGATTGGCTATATTCAGCTAAGTCTTTGGTGGAGATATCGAAAGCCCGCGATGTATATGCCTTTTTGATTGAGATATCAATACTACCAATCCAGGCTCCATCCATCCTTACATGAGAAACTAAATTGCCACCACTATCTGCGACTGCAATATTCATCGGTTGGCCGATTTCCTCTGCCTTTTTCTCAGCAGCTTCAATGATCCGGCGTGCGTCTTTGAGTGTAACCACTGTTCTTCGTATCCTGAGTGAAGATAGATTGACTAAGATATAGTACTCAGCTGTTTATTAGAAGGCAAGTGGTTAATTTTCAGATCTTAGAATTTGATTCTTGTGGTCGGTTGTATAGTCAATTTTATAGATTCAGTTCTAACAGGGAACAGGCATTAGAGGAGGCGGGGTTCGATATTTTTTTATTATCCTAAACACGCTAGTCCAAAACTATGCACTTTAGTGCAAGGCTTTAGCTGCTACACACTTCTAAAAATAGAGATTTATAGCACTAACAGCTAGAGGTTTTCATATCACATCAGATCGATAAGTTGACGACGCAGCTATAGATTGGGACTTTCAGTCCCTTCTTTAATAGATGAACTTCACAAGAAGGTTCCAGACTATCTGAACCTTTACAAGGGCATCCTTTAGGGCGATATGGCCCAATTTTATTAAACATTCAAAAAGGATGATCTTCCCTTAATAAGACCCCTTTTTTATAATTTTCCTCGCAATATTCAGGGTTTGGGAGTACTGCAAGCCAGAATATATACTGCCATTGCCTTGCAGCTCTATGGTTCTTCATGTGGTTAATCGTTGCAATACCTCTGCAAGGTCTAAAATTAAACATAGAACCTATCCCGACCATACCGACGCTAGCAACAATGTCATATCCAGCTAAACCGTCTGCTGAGCCCTGCGTAACGACCTTCGATGAGTTTGTGCAATTGGCGGATTATTCTCTGATGGACACCTTAGATGCTGATCCTGATGCCACGGTCGATGGCGATGATCACCGTGCTCGCCAGGTTTTTTCTGGACATTTCGTACCTGTAACACCCACGCCGCTTGCAGAACCAGAATACGTAGCTCATAGCAGCACTTTTTTAAGGAACTTGGGTTAAGCGATGAGCTGGCGCTGAATGAAAAATTTCGCCATGTATTTTCGGGTGATATCACTGCTGCCCATGAGCCTATGCGTCAGATTGGCTGGACGACGGGTTATGCACTGTCGATTCTTGGCACCGAATATAACCAACAATGTCCCTTCGGTACGGGTAACGGCTATGGCGATGGTCGGGCGATATCTGTGTTTGAAGGAATCATCAATGGCCAACGCTGGGAAATGCAATTGAAAGGGGGTGGCCCCCAGGGCAACCGCACATAGTTCTTCATGAAGAAGGTATTCCCTTGGCAGCAACGCTGAGGATCTTGACCAGGTATAGCCCTACGAAACTATGTTAGTACTATTGATATAGAAGATATCCCTACATTAGTATGCCAGCACCCTATAGTTATGACCTTCGTCGTAAAGCCGTTGATGCCTTCAAGAATGGTGAACGGAAAGTCGATATCTGTCGAATGTTGAACATCAGCCGTAATACCTTGCATCTATGGATAGTCCGCGAAGAAGCTACAGGTGACTGTCAGGCGATTACCAACTACCAACAAGGGGCTCGCCACAAGATCACAGATTGGGAGCGCTTTCGTGAATTTGCTCAAGAGCATGGGGGTAAAACCCAGGCCCAAATGGCTAAGCTATGGGGGGATAATGTCACCCAGCAAAATATCAGTGATGCCTTGAGAAAACTGGGATTGAGTCGAAAAAAAAGACCTATGGCTATCGAGAACGAGATGAAACACAACGTCAAGCATTTATAGAACGATTACAGACCAAACACCCTCATCAGATCGTCTATGTAGACGAAGCGGGTATCGATAATCGAGCGGACTATCCTTATGGATACTGCCCTGTGGGTCAACGATTTTATGACCTCAAATCAGGCAAGCGGACAGAGCGAGTCAGTTTTATTGCTGCGCTCAAAGAAGGCCAGTTATTTTCTCCCATGACCTTTGAAGGGTCTTGCAATCGGTTGTTATTCGAAGCGTGGTTACAGCAGAGTCTTATATCCCAGTTACAACTTGGCGATGTGATTGTGATTGATAATGCCAGTTTTCATCATGGCCAGAGGATCGAAGAAATCGTAGCTGAAGCAGGCTGTGAGATTTGGTATCTACCGAGCTATTCTCCAGATCTCAATAAAATCGAGCGATGGTGGTTTGTGCTCAAAAACTGGATGAAGCAGCGGTGGGATGAATTTGATACCTTTCGTGATTGTGTGGATGCTGCTTTCAAAGAGCGTACTAACATATATCCGTAGTGCTATAGTTATCATCCCAACCTGCCTTGAGCCGTTTTGCCTTAATCCCACATTTAGCCGTTGACTCTTGCTGCAGCAAATTAGCTGCAAGATGACGAATGACGGATAGGTTTTGAGCACTGCATCCCTGACAGGCACGCAGTTTATCTTCACGAAATCCCACATCCAAAATCCAGTGCAACTGGTTTTCAATCCCCCAATGAGAGCGCACAGCATCGGCAAACCGTTGTGCATCACTCTCAATGCTCAAAAGGTAATAGCGCCGCTGAAGTGTGCCTGGGTGTCCTGGCTGACGACGACACGATTCAACGCACCCAATCGACTTCAATTGAGCCCAACGCTCAGCCCCCAGTAAGTAATCGGTTTGCCCCATTGTCCAATAGGTGCGATGCTCAATTCGCCCATGCCCTTTCTCGACGGTTTGATAGCTATCATGCTCAATCCCCTGAAATTGAGTCTGACAAGCATGGTCAAACAGTTGCACCACATCGTTATATAAATCACCTTGATTGCCTTTGAGGGGTAATTGAAGGGTTGACACTGTTGGCGAAATATTCCGCAATGATCTAAGTCGGCTGAAAATAGCTTCTAACACTTGATGCAGTAAGCCTTTTGTGGATTGAGGTATGGTACTGCTAAAACTCAAACTCAATCACGCTCACTCTGGAGGCTCATTGTTATGTCTATGCGCCCGACAGACTTGTTGGACATCCCCAGTGAAACCATTGAAGTAGCTAGGGCTGCCTTTCCTGATGGCAATCTGTATATGCAACTACGTGATGAACTTGGCATTATCTATCACGATCACGATTTTGCTGATCTGTTTCCGAAGAAAGGACAACCAGCTCTATCCCCCTGGCAGCTTGTGCTAGTTTGCATCATGCAATTTCTTGAGAATCTTTCAGACCGTCAAGCGGCTGATGCCGTTCGAGCCCGGATAGATTGGAAATATGCCCTGAGCCTACCGCTGAGAGACTCTGGATTTAATTATTCTGTTTTGAGTGAATTTCGCAAGCGTCTGATCGCGGGTGACAAGGAACAACAGCTATTTGATAGCTTCCTTGAGCACCTTCAAGCAAAAGGGTTCCTTAAAGAACACCATCAACAACGAACGGATGCGACCCATATCCTAGCGTCGATCCGAACCCTCAATCGGTTGGAGTTATTTGGTGAAACCTTTCGGGCTGCTCTCAATAGTTTGGTTGTCGCAGATCCACAGTGGTTAAGCGAACACATGCACGATGACTGGTTTGATCGCTATGGTCGACGAATAGAGAATTATCGCTTGCCCAAACCCGATAGCGAACGCAAAGCTTTGGGCAGTACTATCGGTCAAGATGGTTTGACACTGCTTGACGCCATATATGCCCCTAGTTCACCACCGTGGTTAAAGCATCTACCTGCAGTGGAAACTCTGCGACAAGTCTGGCTCCAGCGATTCTACCCGCCCAATGCAGACGGCACAGTCGAATGGCGAAAAGTGAAGGATATGCCCCCTTCTGATTCATCCATTCATTCTCCTTACGATGTCGAAGCCCGCTATAGCAATAAAAGAAGTATGGATTGGGTGGGCTATAAAGTTCATTTAACAGAAGTGTGTGATCCTGAAAGTCCACGTCTCATCACTCATGTGCACACCACCAGTGCAACGGTTCCAGATGATCAAGTTGTTGAACCCATTCACCTGGCTCTGGCTAAAAAACAGTTGTTGCCTAAAGAGCATTTGTTAGATGGGGGTTACCTCTCGGCAGAGCATTTGGTGAATAGCAAAGCAGAATATGACATGGATGTTATTGGTCCAGTGCGTCAAAATCATAGTTGGCAAGCAAAGGCAGGAAACGGATTTGATTCGAGCTTCTTCCTCATCAGTTGGGACCAACAGAAGGTTGTCTGTCCTCAAGGCCACTTCAGTACGAAATGGTTGCCTGGAAAGGATATTCACGGAAAGGATGTCATTCAAGCAAGGTTCCAGGGGACCACTTGCCGAAGTTGTCCAGTGCGATCTCAATGTACGAAATCAAAGACCCAGCCAAGAGAGTTGACGTTCCGTCCCCGTGAGTTACATCAAGCCCTTAATGAACGACGTCAGGTACAACGAACTACTGAGTTCAAGGAAAAATATAGCCTGCGGGCTGGTGTTGAGAGTACCCATTCACAGGGAATACGGCGATTTGGCATGCGCCAATCAAGGTATATCGGGTTAGCGAAGAGCCATCTACAGAATGTTTTCTGTGCCATTGCTCTCAATTTTGTCCGCTTAGACGCTTGGTTTAATGATGTTCCACTAGCAAAAACTCGTGTATCTCTTTTCAAGAGGATACTTCAGCCATTACCAGCGTGACTTCTTGGAATTCGCCAACAGTGTCAGGGTTGCTGACACCAGCTGCAATCAAGGCTGAATCCCTTACCTAGTAAAGCTTATAGCCATTAAGAACTGTAAACTCCATTGACTTCCATCACCCTTAATTCATAATCTACGCTTATAGTACAAAAACTTGCCTTACGCTCTAATGAATTCACTTTCATAGGAGCGTAATTGCATGAAACGGAAATGGCATCCAGAAGAGCTGCTTGAGCATTGGTCTATCCAACCTGACGAGGAGCATCTATTGGCCAGACGTCAAGGAGCAAACCGCTTAGGATTTGTCCTGCTGCTTAAATTTTTCCAATATGAAGGACGCTTCCCTGAACAGAAGTATGAGATTCCTCGTATGGCACTGACCTTCGTCGCAGAACAGTTAGAACTACTGCCCGAGCTGTTCCAGAGCTATGACTGGCATGGGAGGAATAGCTATTATCACAGAGCCCAGATTCGCCAATTTTCCGGATTTCGACAAGCCACTGTGGCAGACCAAAACCAACTTCGCACTTGGTTAGTCGATACCTTCCTCAGTCAAGAGCAGGACTATCATCATCTGAAATTAAAAGTCTATGCTCAACTGCGTTCACTTCAGATTGAACCACCTGCCCCTGCTAGGATTGAGCGTTTAATCCGGTCCGCTCAACGCCTGTTTGAACGCAAGTTTTTTTCCTCAACTCTTCAGCACCTGTCCAAGCAAACTCAGACTGAGCTCGATGAATTGATCCAAGAACCCAAGGTGACCCCAGGTAAAGAGATCCCAGATCCTCCCCTAAGTGCGTTGAAAAAAGACCCAGGACCAGTCGGTCTCAATAGCCTGCTTTCAGAAGTCATCAAACTCCAACGACTCCGCCAAGTGGCTTTGCCTGATACCCTGTTTTCTCATCTAAGCCCACGAGTTCTGGAGTGTTATCGGCTCCGAGTGGAGACAGAAACCTTATCAGAGTTGAGGCATCACCCCAAAACCATCCGACTCACCTTACTCGCGAGTTTCTGCTGGCAGCGGTGCCAAGAGATCATCGACAACATCATGGATTTATTGATTCAGATCGTTCATCGCATTGATACACGCAGCAAGAATAAAGTGACGTCAGAGGTGATCGCTAAAGTCAAAAAAACCGACTCTCATACCCAACTGTTTTATCAGGTGGCCACCGCAGCCCTAGCCACACCAGATGGCTTGGTCAGAGACGTTATCTACCCCGTTGCCAGTGAGCAAACCCTGGAAACATTTGTTGATTCCTATAATGATGGCGGTCAGACTTACCGACAACTTCTACACTCGAGGATCCGTTCTTCCTACGGTCATCATTATCGGCAAATGCTTCCTGCGGTACTGGAAGTGATTGACTTTCGGTGCAATAACAAGCAATACCAGCCCATCCTGCAGGCTGTGGATTTACTCAAAGCCTATGTGGACACCCCCCGAAAACCTTATGCCTCAGAAGATGACGTCCCCATTGAAGGGGTCGTCAGTGCAGACTGGCAAGAGACGGTGTTAGGTCAGGATGAGGACCAGCCAGACAAAGTAGATCGCATCGCCTATGAGATGTGTGTCCTCAGGGCCTTGCGAGAGAAACTACGGTGTAAGGAAATTTGGGTCGCCGGTGCCAATCGCTATCGCAATCCCGATCTGGATTTACCCCAAGACTTTGACGAGCGGCGAGAGGAATATTACCAGGATCTACAACAGCCCCTAGAGGTGGAAACCTTCATCGCTCAAATCCAGGCTGATATGGAAAATGCTTTGACCCTTTTGAATCAGGGGATGCCTCACAATTCTAAAGTTGAGATCTTGAGTAAGCGAGGGGGACGCGTTAAGGTATCTCCTCTGGAGGCACAACCTGAACCCATGAACATCCAGAAGCTCAAGGAAGAGATCAACAACCGGTGGTCTCTAACGCATTTGTTGGATGTGCTCAAAGAAGCGGACTTTCGGATTGATTTCACCCAACATTTCAAGAGTGCGGCCAGTCGTGAAATATTGAAACCTCAGTCCCTGCGCAAGCGCTTACTGTTGTGCATTTACGGACTGGGCACTAATTTAGGGATTAAGCGCATCGCTCATTCAGAAGCCGATGCAGGATACTTTGAATTGCATTATGTCCGACGCAAATTTTTAAGCAAAATGGCCCTCAGCTGTGCCATTACGGATGTGGCCAATGCGATTTTCCAGATTCGCCTTTCTCATGTCTGGGGGGAAGCCACCACTGCCTGTGCGTCTGATTCTCGGCACTTTGAATCTTGGGACCAGAATTTGATGACGGAATGGCATGTTCGTTATGGCGGCCGGGGGGTGATGATCTACTGGGTGCGATTCGTTGGCTAGAAACTAGACCTGAATAGGGTTTGAGGGGATTAGCCGCAAGCGTAAAGAAGGGGAAAATATCCCAACTGTACCTTGACAACTTAATAGCCATATAGGTGAGAGTCAGTATCCTAGACCGCTCTAGTCCTATCCCGCAGGTGCAGCGGTGACAGCATTTCCCCCAGGTTCGCGACTAGCCATCAACGCCTGAAGCGGGGAAAAAAGGAGGTAACAGGGAGCCTAGCTCTGAACCCCTTCGAGCAAGAACTTATGAGTAGCGAAAGCGAAGATGTGGTTAACCCACCGTAATCATTAACCAGCGAAATTAGGTTGATAACGCTGGGAGTCCCAAAAGGGCAAGGATATACGGAGCTGGCGTGTCCAGTAGCGACCAGTTAGCACTTCCAATAAACCCGGTGGAGCGCATCACTCTAACAGTTCAATCAATGGCTATTAGGAACGAAGTAACCCCCGCCTATCTCTCTTGGAGGTCGATTGGCTAAGAGTAGGTGCTAACCAGAAGTTAGGCGGTGGGAAGGATTGGGTCAAAAGCAAAAGCCCCACTGTAATGGTGAGGATAAGCAGACAGACTCACGGTGACTTGGAATGAATAGGAACAAGTAGCAATAAATATGTCTAAAGCACGGGTCAAACCGATGATGGAATGGAGCGCAATCCCCTGGCCAAAACTAGAGCGGAAAGTGTTTAAGTTGCAAAAGCGCATATTCAGAGCCAGACAACGTGGCGATGTCAAAGTAGTACATAGACTCCAGAAAACTCTGATGAGGTCCTGGTCAGCCAAATGCCTTTCAGTTAGACGGGTCACACAAGACAACCAGGGAAAAAAGACGGCAGGTGTGGATGGAGTTAAATCTCTGTCCCCAGAAGCTCGTCTGCCCCTAGTGGGTCAACTTAAACTCGGCTCAAAGGCCCCTCCCACCAGACGGGTGTGGATTCCTAAACCAGGAAAAGACGAACAACGTCCTTTGGGTATACCGACCCTGTATGAAAGGGCAAGAATGACACTAGTCAAACTAGCCCTGGAACCTGAATGGGAAGCGGTTTTCGAACCAAACTCCTATGGTTCAAGACCAGGCCGTTCATGTCATGACGCGATAGAACAAATTTTTGCAGCCATTAAACAGAAAGCAAAATATGTGTTGGACGCTGATATAGCCCAATGTTTTGACCGAATAAACCACGAAGCACTGCTCAAAAAGCTGAAGACCTTTCCCACTCTACGCCGACAAATAAAAACTTGGCTAAAAGCTGGGGTAATTGATGGTCATCAGTTCTTACAGACATCTGAAGGAGCACCTCAAGGGGGGACTATCTCTCCTTTGTTGGCAAATGTAGCCCTCCATGGCCTAGAGTATCGAATCAAGCAAGCCTTTCCTATCAGAAAGATTGCCGACGGGAATAAGCGAAAAAGAATTGCTACTCCTGATGTCATTCGATACTGTGATGACTTCGTGATTCTTCACGAGGATTTATCCGTAGTTCAAAGATGTCAGAGCTTAGTTCATGAGTGGCTAAAAGACATGGGGTTGGAACTAAAACCTAGCAAAACGCATATATCCCATACTCTCAAAAGGTATGAAGCTGAAAACCCTGGATTTGATTTTCTAGGATTCTCAGTTAGACAATTCCCGGTCGGTCAACATCAATCGGGGAGATTATGCGGGACATTGCTGGGATTTAAGACCATCATTACCCCCAGTCGAAAGAAGCAAAAAGTACATTACAATCGGCTCGTTAGTATCATCAACGCCCATAAGGCAGCGCCGCAAGCGGCATTAATCCGCCACCTCAATCCCGTGATTAGAGGATGGACGAGATATTATTCGACCATGGCTAGTAAAGAGACCTTCTCCCGTCTAGACCATTTACTGTATCAAAAGCTTCAAACATGGGCTAACCACCGCCATCCTGGCAAATCCAGGAAATGGGTGGTGAATAAATATTGGCAAACTGTCGGGGGAGATAAATGGGTCTTCGCGACTAGAGTAACTAAATCTAGAACCGAAAAATTACTCAAACATCGACAGACTCCAATTATCCGCCATGTCAAAGTCAAGGGGGATGCAAGTCCCTACAATGGCAATCTAGTTTACTGGAGTTCAAGGACTGGGAAGCATCCAGAAGCTCCGAAGAGAGTATCTATGCTCTTGAAGAAGCAGAAGGGGAAATGCGCTCAGTGCGGCATGTTCTTCCGAGAAGAAGATTTACTTGAAGTGGATCACATTCTCCCTACATCAATGGGAGGATTGGACGTATACAAGAATCTTCAACTACTACACAGACATTGTCATTATGTTAAAACGGCCAAGGAGAAGTCCTCTCAGGCCAAATGGTATGTATGACAAGCACCAAGCCACTGAGGAGCCGTGTAAATCGAAAGATTTACGCACGGTTTTGAAGCCAAGTCGGAGGAGTGATCCTCCGGCTTAGGTTAACCATGTCGAGAAAAAATCCGTATGTATCTACTCGCAACTGAAGAAGTGTTCTTCTTCGGAGGTGGCCTTTATGGTGAAGGGCGTACTTCGACACTGCACGCAAATGTCAGTGAATAAAAGTTATGTGGATACCCATGGCCAAAGCGAGGTGGGGTTTGCCTTTTGCTATTTGCTGAATTTTCAGTTGATGCCTCGCTTCAAAGGCATCAACAAACAGAAGCTCTACCTGCCGATGTCTGGGCAGAAGAAGAAGTATGTCCATTTGACAACGATTCTAAAGCGACCCATTCGTTGGGATCTGGTGCGGGAGCAGTACGAGCCAATGATTCAGTTCACAACCGCGATGAAGCAAGGTACTGCCGAACCGGAAGCGATTCTGAGTCGGTTCACCCGTAACAACATCAAGCACCCCACCTATCTTGCTTTGGCTGAATTAGGGCGAGCCATTAAGACCATCTTCCTTTGCCAGTATTTGCATGATGAGGCCTTACGGCAAGAGATCAACGAAGGCTTGAATGTCGTTGAGAATTGGAATAGTGCCAATGACTTCATCTTCTATGGCAAGAATGGTGACTTTGCCAGTAATCAAACGGCTATGCAAGAGCTATCCATGCTGTGTTTGCACCTACTACAAATCAGCCTGGTCTATATCAATACGCTGATGATTCAAAAAGTACTTTCTGAGCCGACGTGGATGAATCGTATGCAAGAAGAAGATTTGAGGGCGTTAACGCCCCTGTTCTACCTTCATATCAATCCTTATGGGCGTTTCCGACTAAACATGAATGAGCGTCTGGTGATTGAAAACTTGGCTGCGTAGGGAGTAGCTGCAGTGAGGTTGCTGAGTTGAGGCCCATCTCAGCAAGGCAACCTTTGCTCGACTATCGAGTAGTACAGCGGCAAAAAATACTTAAGTAAAACTTATTGATTAGAGGTGAATTTGCCCTGTTTTGGGGGGTGATCTATTTTGATTGCAGCTGGTGTCAGCGACCCTTCAATTACCCCTTTGAGGGCCAACACATAATCACCTTGGCCCTCAATAATCGTCTCGGCAATCGCTGTTTGACAGCCCATCGCATCAATACTGACCAAGGCTCCTTCAAGCTCTAACACTTTCAGTAATTCAGGAATAGCCGTAATCTCATTGGATTTCTCGTCAACGGTGCGTTGACCTAAAACTAGACGATTGTGACTGGCCCATGCACTGACCATGTGAATCAAGCTGCACTGCTCACCTGGCGCAATCGCGCCCCGGAGTGTCTTGCCGTCAATCGCAATCAATTCTCCTGCGCTCAGTTGATAGATGGCTTGAGTCCAATTGAGAAAGCACTGCTGCAATTGTTGAGGTTTCAATCTGGCAAAGACCCACTCGAAGGTGTCATGGGAGGGAACACCGTTTGGCAATGCTATCCATTGCTTTAACCACTGGGCTTTGGAACGACCATAGTTGGCCACTTCCACCCAATTATCTGCTCCACAAAGGACAGCGCATAGGGTGATGATGATGATATCTTCTAGCGAATACTCTATGCGGTGGGCTGCTCTCGGGTCGTCTAAGTCGCTGAAGTGTTCAATAATTGAGGCAAAGGGAGAGGATGTCATGGCTTGCTGAGCGTTGTTTTTGAGGCATTATCCTCCACCTCTTCCGAATTCGACTGCTTTGTTAACTTCTATGTGCGGTCGCCCTGGGGTGGCCCCACACCTTATTGCCGTGGTGGCGACGGGCGCGCAGTACTCCGTTCTAGTGTGCGTGAGTTTCTTGCGCAAGAATATATGCAGGCTTTAGGTGTGCCAACATCGCGTTCTTTGACCCTGTATGCTTCTAAATCTGAGACCGTTAAGCGGCCTTGGTATTCTCAAAACTCCTACTCCACTGACCCTGATGTTTTGATGGACGATCCTGTGGCCATTTCAACTCGCGTTGCCCCCTCCTTTTTGCGCGTGGGGCAACTAGAGTTATTTGCCCGCCGCGCTCGCAACAAGGCTCATCCAAGAGCCTTAGAAGAGTTGAGCATGATCGTGTCCCATTTAATGGAGCGAGAATACAAAAGCGATATTAATCAAAACCTTGGTTTTGCTGATCAATTGGTTGAGTTGGCTACGCTATTTCGCCAACGTCTCACTTCCCTGGTGACCAATTGGCTACGTGTTGGTTACTGCCAGGGTAATTTTAACAGCGACAACTGCGCCGCTGGTGGCTTTACCCTCGACTATGGACCTTTTGGGTTTTGTGAAGTTTTTGACCCTTGGTTTCAACCTTGGACTGGCGGCGCCGAACAATTTTCATTCTTCTATCAGCCCATCGCAGCAGAAGCGAATTATTATATGTTTTGGAAAGCGGTAAGACCGCTACTGTCAGAAGATGCTGATGCTTTAGAACAGTTTGACCAAGTAGGCCGCAGCTTTGCAGAAGTCATGGAAAAACAGGTCCAAAAAATGTGGACAGCCAAACTTGGCTTGACTGAGTTTAACCCAGAGCTGTTTAAGGAATTAATGCAGTTAATGACCAACTCAGCGGTAGATTACACCATTTTCTTCCGGGAGTTATCCCACATACCTGAGGATGTCTCAGCTTTGAAAAAGAGCTTCTATGGCAAAACGTCACAACAACTCGACGAACAATGGCAATCTTGGCTAAAAAGCTGGCGCGACCTCGTTATTAAGGACGGCAATTTGGCTGAGATATCAAAACATATGAAACAGACTAATCCAAAATACACATGGAGAGAGTGGTTGATTGTCCCCGCCTACCAACAAGCCATGCAGGGTGACTACACATTAGTTAAAGAGCTGCAAGAAGTACTGAGCTATCCATATGATGAGCAATCGCAAGACGTAGAAGATAAATACTATCGTCTAAGACCTAAGGCGTTTTTTAATGCTGGTGGCGTTTCGCACTATAGCTGCTCATCTTGATTTTGAATAAAAATTGAAAAATTGGAATTAGGTTTGCAGGTCGCAATACCTACAGACCTATATATATTTCCATATCTAAGACAACTTAGAGTCTATTCGAATAGTCTTGCGGTCCAGCGCATCATCCGCTGCCATGACGGACAAATTTGGTTTGATGCAGTGTTGAATCAAGGTGCTACATTTTATTGGACCCTGGCACACAAACAATAATCTCCGGGGTGCACCGATATGTCGACACCCAAAGCTCCTCCTACAGTAATTCCTACATCTAAAGGGGCTTCTTTTGTAGAAGTCCTCGTTGATTGTCCTGGCACTGATAAGCTTTTTACTTACCGTATTCCTTCTGATCTCAATATTTGCCCTGGGGATATTCTCAACGTTCCCTTTGGTGCACGACAAGTGGGGGCAATCGCCATGCGTTGCTTGTCGGATCTTCCGCCAGAACTAACCACTACTAGGATTTTGAGTGTCGTGGATGTGGTCTGTCGTAATTTATTTCCACCGGGATATTGGCAGATTTTAGAAAAAGTCGCCGCCTACTATCACACGTCGTTGATGGCCGTCATTCGAGTAGCCTTGCCACCGGGTTTGTTGCAGCGATCTCAACGCCGCATTCGTTTGCACACTTCCATCAATTCCGTTGATGTCCACGGTTTAGGAACAGCTGCCCAAGACATTTTAACGCTCCTGCAACAAAGTCCAACCCAAGACTATACCTGGCAATACCTTCGTCGTCAGGTCAAAAAAGCCCAGGTCGGCTTAAGAGAGCTCCAACAGCGAGGTCTGGTTAAAAGCTACCTCCAAACTCAAGCGCCAACCCAGCCTAAACAGCAACAAGTGGTTACCTTCACGACCCTCAACGTACCGGACTTGACGAAGCGTCAGCAGGAAATTCTGACCCTTCTCAATCAAGAAGGTGGGGAGTTATGGGCACAAGATCTGTTGAGACTTGCCCATACAAGTAGCAACACCCTCAAGAAATTAGCTAGTAAAGGCTGTATCACCCTGCAGCAACAGGAACGACTACGGTTGGAAACCTCTCCGATTCAGCCAGATCAACCTCGAATGCTAACCCCCGACCAAGCCAAGGTCCTGTCTCAACTTAATCGGCTGCAAGGTTACGCTGAGGTCTTACTGCATGGCGTCACGGGTTCCGGTAAAACAGAAGTCTATTTGCAGGCTATTACACCTGTTTTAGCTCGCCAGCAGTCGGTGATTGTCCTGGTGCCAGAAATTGGGCTTACGCCGCAACTGACGGATCGGTTTCGGTCTCGATTTGGCGATCGCATTCGGGTCTATCACAGTGCCCTTTCAGATGGAGAACGGTATGATACCTGGCGGCAATTCCTCACTAGCACTCCCCAAGTCGTCATTGGCACCCGGTCAGCAATCTTCGCACCAGTAGCCAATATGGGACTGATCGTTCTAGATGAAGAACATGATACCGGCTACAAACAGGATCAGCCAGCCCCTTGTTATCATGCTCGCACCGTTGCTCGGTGGCGCGCCCAACAGGAAGACTGTCCCCTTATCCTCGGTTCAGCAACGCCTTGCCTAGAGAGTTGGTCCCAAACACGGCGATGTGAGCCTCATCTATCACAGAGCAAGGTTCATTACCTTCAACTCCCTCAGCGAGTCAATGCTCGCCCCATGCCCCCCATCGAAATAGTGGATATGCGCCTGGAGTTGGCCAATCGCAATCATTCCATCTTCAGTCGACTATTGAAAAAACGCTTGCAAGAACTGCAGCAGAAGCATCAGCAAGGGCTATTATTTATGCCTCGTCGAGGCCATAGCACTTTTGTCTCTTGCCGCAGTTGTGGTTATGTCGCTGAATGTCCTCACTGCAGCATTTCTATGACCTACCACCATAGCCCTGATTCCCGTCAAACTCTGTTGCGATGCCATTATTGCAACTACACTCAGCCCCAACCGCAAGCTTGTCCTGTCTGCAAGTCCTCTTACTTCCGATTTTTTGGAAGTGGGACCCAGCGAGTCATGCAGGAATTAGACAAAACGTTTCCCGAATTGCGAGTGATTCGCTTTGATAGTGACACCACTCGTCGGAAAGGAGCCCATCGTCAGCTTCTAAATCAGTTTGCCCGTGGCCAGGCAGACCTAATGGTTGGTACACAAATGCTCACTAAAGGAATTGATTTACCCCAAGTTCAATTAATTGGCGTTTTGGCTGCAGATAGCTTACTCAATATTCCCGATTTTCGGGCCAGTGAACGCACCTTTCAGACCCTGCTACAAGTGGCAGGACGCGCAGGTCGTGGGGAGCATCCTGGCCAAGTAATCCTACAAACCTATGCTCCGGAACACCCCGTCATTCAGGCCGTTCAACAATATTCAATGAATACCTTTCTCATCAATGAACTCAAGCAGCGCCGGGAAGCCAATTATCCGCCCTTCCAACAACTAATCCTCCTACGCATCAGTGGTCTCAATGAAACGATGGTTGAGAATACTGCCCTAGATATTGCCAATTACCTAAAGGCTTATATCCAATTACATCGCTATGAGGGCAGTATTCTCGGTCCTGCTCCCGCTAGTATTTTGAGAGTAGCCCGACGATATTATTGGCATGTGTTAGTTAAACGCCCCCAGGCTAAACTGGGCCAGTCTGAACACTGGCCGTTTCCCAGACAAGAATGCCAACAACGGTGTCCACAAAATTTACGTCTTCAAATTGATGTCGATCCTTTGAAGCTCCTCTAATTCCATCCATTCAGATCAATACAAAAGCGGGCTTAGTTCAAATTATGAACTGCATCGACAACCCGTATGTCCACAACCCGAGCCTGAGGGATGTCCATCTGCACAGGCTTGGCCACAAAAATACTGACCGCCTTTTTGAATCGCATCACTAATCGTCACGATGCAAAGACAAGACTCGCAAGCACATTTCATTTGAGTAACGGTTGCCATTGCAAACCTCCATAACTAAATATATGAACAATCATTCATGCTTCACAGCCTAACATATGAATAACTGCTCAAGTATTAAAATGTCATTAGTAATGTATGCAGAAAGCCATCTAGAGTTAATTATCTTAGGATCAAGCCACCTTCAGTCACGTTATGTCGCACTCTCACCTTGATATCAGCACTCATTCCTTGTTGGAGAAACCCCGGTCAGAGAAGCCGGTGGTCGATCAAATTTTGTCTTTTGAAAAGGCACAGCGGATGGCTGAATTTTTAGGCGTATTGAGCGACCCTAATTGTTGGAGAATCTTATCGGCTCTTGCCATTGAAGAAATGCGGGTGGGAGAGTTAGCGGCAGCAGTTGAGATGTCAGAATCAGCCGTGTCCCATCAACTGAGAGTCCTCAGGAATACACGAATGGTTCGCCGCCGTAAATGTGGACGAACAGTGATTTACGGATTAAAAGACCACCATATTTTTAATCTTTACCGAGATGTCTCAGAACATTTGGACGAGGCGGACTATTGAACTTCGAGAACAATTGGGGTAGAACAAGGATTGCTTAAATGAAGGGTCATAGAATCCCAAACAACATCTTAAGGTCCTGTCCAATGTTTGTGTATTGACAGATTAGCCCCTTGAGAGCTTTACTCACTTCTCAAACAGCCTCTAAGTTGAGACTGACTTTCTGCCTGTAAAAAATCCGTGGACTGCCATTTTTTAAGCTCGGGGCATACTTCTTGCTACGCTGTCTAGGTCTCCCTCTAAAAATTTGGATCTACAGGTAAATCGCTGAATCTTTCCACTAGAAGTTTTGGGGATACTACCAGGCTTGAGCAGCCAAAGGGCATGGATGTGCAAATCATGCTCTTTGGCAACCGCCCGACGAATTTGAGTGAGTATATCTTTTTCGACGGTAGTAGGTTCTGAATCGGCAGTTAAGGATGTGGGCGAGACAAAATCATTGAGCTGAGGAGGCTGAGAGGATGGCTTCTTACCGTTTTTCCGATAGCGATTGATATAGTTTCTTTCCAGTTCTGCCACCACTATTAGCCGCTCTTCCCCCGCTTCAGTAATCGAAAATGCAGCGGCACAATTGGGGCGAATACCGGGATAGCTTTGAACCACAGTCCACTCAATATCCTGAGGATAATGATTACGGCCATTGACAATAATCACGTCCTTGAGGCGGCCGGTGACATAAAGTTCAGAGCCGACCAAAAAGCCATAGTCCCCTGTTCTTAAAAAGGGGCCTGCGCCTGTATCTGCCAAATGGGCCTGAAAGGTTTCCTCAGATACATCTGATTGTCCCCAATACCCTTGAGCAATACTTTCCCCAGACACCCAAATCTCGCCGACTTCTTCTGACGAGCATTGCTGCAGAGTTTCAGGATTAGCGATCACGATTTCTTGGTCTTGAAGTGAAGTGCCGCAGCCCACTATGGTGCGGGCATCGACATCATTGGCCTGGGCCGAGACCACATGATGCTGTTCTAAGGCAGTCCCTTGGACCGTTTTGAGGGCGGGTTGGGCATCCGGTTGGCCCCCGGCCACGATTAGAGTGGCTTCGGCAAGACCATAACAAGGAAAAAAGGCTTCTGACCGAAATCCATAAGGAGCAAATTTAGTGGCAAAGTCTTCAAGGGTCTGGGCACTGATGGGTTCTGCTCCATTAAAGGCCACCCGCCAGGAACTCAGATCCAGTCCTTGGAGCTGTTCCGGCTTTATTTTTCGCAAGCATAAATCATAGGCGAAATTGGGTCCGCCGCTGGTGGTTCCTTGATAGCGGGAAATGGCTTGGAGCCAGCGAATGGGGCTCTGGAAAAACATAAATGGGGACATCAGAACCATGGGAAATCCCCCGTATAAAGGCTGCAAAATCCCGCCAATTAGACCCATATCATGGTAAGGCGGTAGCCAAATCACCGCTAGGCTCTGGGAACTATGCTCAAAGCATTGATGAATCAAGGATAAATTCTTTAAAAGATTGTGATGAGTAATCATCACCCCTTTGGGCGTTGCGGTTGAACCAGAGGTGTATTGAAGAAAGGCTAAATCTTGCCCCTGAGGATGAGTCTCTTGCCAGGCTTGGCGGGGTTCCGTAACGCTGAGGCTATCTGTTGCTAGCCACTTAAGCGCTCTCAATTCTGGAGCATCAATCAGCCGTCGCTCTAATTTCGACAGAATTTGAGAGGTGGTAAGGGCAAAAATGGCTTGGGAATCCGCGATGACGCTCTGCAAACGCATCAAGGAGCGATTCGGGCGGGGGGGATAGATGGGAACTGCCGTAACGCCTGCATAGAGGCAGCCAAAGAAGGCAGCCACATACTCTAACCCAGGCTGATAGACCAATAGGGCTCGATCGCCGGGGTGGCAGGCTAACTGTAGTGCTGCTGCGATCGCACGGGCCTTGATATCCAACTCTGCATAGGTGAAATGGAGGGCTTCTTCCTCTCCATCAACCAGAAAGGTAATCCCCCTCCGATCCGGCTGGTAAGCAGCTCGATAACGGAGCAAATCCACCAAACTTTCCACCTTCGGTGGATCCGATTCTTCGATCTTAGTGTCCCAATTTGTTGTTTTAGCCACGTTGTACTCCATCCTGAGCAAAGGATTATAGATTAGTTCTCGATTTGAACAGCCCTTATAGGCCCAAAACAACCAAAGCTGCAACTTACTGCCGATCAATCAACTGATTTCGGGTTTTATTTCATGGTTGAAATGTTCTGAAACCCATACCCTGCAGAGTATTTCATCGACATCAATTAAAATAACTCCAGTCTTTTAGTTTGACGTTTATTAGGAGTGCAGATGTCCCAAACCCAATCTAATCAATGATTTCCCAGGGCTGTTTCAAGTTCATGAGAGAAAATTTGGAACCAATATTTTTGTGTTCTCAGATCCTTTGTTGTTCTTTTGCCTTTTACAGACTTCCAGTACTTTCGAATTATCTCTGGCGAACTTGAAACAGCCCTGAATGATTTCCAACCTACGTGCCCCTAGAACAGTTCGAAACATTTGCCTTGTCCCACCTACACATTGTTAGGGAAGGAGTCGTAAGGGTCATGGGAAAATCCTCTTCGATGGGCAATCAACAGCAACACATATGGCAAAAGGAATGCCATGTCAGGAGCATTAAGCAGAAATCGCTTCAGTAATATGATGGGAGTCCAGTCCTTGGCCGATAAACACTAGTTGAGTCAGACGGGGTTCGCTAGTTTGCCATAGCCGATCATAAAATTGGTCAAAGCGTTGCCCCACTCCATGGAGCACCAACCGCATGGCTTTATTGGGAACGGCGACGAAGCCCTTGATCCGATAAATTTCTTGCTGCTGTACCAAGACTTGCAACCGTTCGATCAGTGTGTTTGGGTCAAAGGTCTGCTCCAGCTCTATGCAGATGGAGTTGATGTTGTCATCGTGATCATGCTCTTCTTCCTGATCATGATGGCTGGGGCGGCTATCGAGATTGTCTTCAACAGCCGCGTTAAAACCGAGCAGAATATCTGGGCTAATTTGACCGTGGTGGCAGGGAACAACTTTGACACCTGTCGAAGTCTGTTGCTGCAGCCACTGTTGGATGCGGCTACATGTATCCTCCTCCTGTATCACATCGGTTTTGGCCAGTAGTACCATATCCGCACAGGCTAATTGATCTTCAAACAGTTCCTCTATTGGGGTTTCATGTTCTAAACTGTCATCTGCCTGTCGCTGGGTGTGCAAGGCGTCCAGATTGTTGACGATACACCCCTGAGCCAGAGCATCGCCATCCACCACCGTCACCACCCCATCTACCGTAGCTCCCGTGCGGATTTCAGGCCAGTGAAACGCTTGCACTAGAGGCTTGGGCAGGGCTAACCCTGAGGTTTCAATCACAATGCAGTCAATTTCATCGCGTCGCTTCAATAGCTCCTGCATGGTGGGAAAAAACTCTTCCTGCACTGTGCAGCAGAGGCAGCCATTGGCCAGTTCAACAATATTGGGGCCAGAGCCGTTAGGAGTCTCCTCGTCGTTGCACACCTGGCATGACCTCAGCAGTTCGCCGTCAATGCCCACTTCGCCAAACTCATTTACTAACACTGCAATTCGACGACCCTGGTTATTTTGCAGTAGATGCCGCACCAGAGTGGTTTTGCCTGAACCGAGAAAGCCAGTGACCACAGTAACGGGAATTTTGTGCATAAAAGGAACTCCTTTGAAGAAAAGACAAACTTTACTGAATTCAATAGAAGCTGAATCATTAGCGGGTGGGGGCATCAGTAGGGAGTGGCGGTAGGACAAACGCAGTGGCCTCTCGAACCGAGTTCGGACGTTCCGAGTAGGGGACTTTACCATCGGGAGAAGTGGCGTATTGCTGGCAAAATGCTGAAACCGCCTTAGCTCCCTCTGTCGGTGATATCTGGCTGAGGACAAAGGTCAATTTACCGGGTGCGGCCAGACTGACGTTGCAAGGGTGGCTGCATCCCGCCATACAGCGCAACGGCTCTAACCGCACGACATCTTGTAGTCCGCTATCGGTGAGGAACTGATGCAACTGGTTGATCAGGTGTTGCCCCCCGGAAATGCCATCCCGGCTAGCTTCATCCTTGGAAAATCGACAGAGGGAGCAGACAAATAAGGTGGTTTGTGTCATGGATTGCAGGTAGGGTTAAGACTTGAGATTATTTTGAAATAGTTGAGTTTTGGGATAATCGGGCTCAATGGGTTTAAATTCATCCCATCCTTTACAAACCACCTCATAACTTTGAGGGGGAGAGATGGGCAAATTTCGCAGGTAAAAAAAAGAGGCGAGATCGCCCGATTCCAACAGCAAAATTATGTCGGTTTCGGGATTATAGCCATCAACCACATCGAGAATGTGGCTAGTGATGTGGTGATGAGTCAAAATAACCGTATCGGGAATAGCTAACCAAGCGTTGAGGAATGGGGCGAGACGAGCGCGCGAAATGTAGTGTGCCGGAAAGCTTTCCCCGGTCATCCCCAACTGCGGTGAGTTAAGGCTACACACCACTGCACCCCGCGCCCCTGTCAGAAATCCACACCAGGCGTTGTAGCCTAGGACCAGCAGGTTAGTCGTGATAAAAGCTTGTTGCCAGTCCGGTTGAGGATGATCGGTCACAGCTTAGTTTCTCCGCTATGCTCAGTGGGACTAGACCAACATTGGCTGAATTTAGCCCAGAGTTGGTCAATTGTGTTCATCATTTTCGCAATACCAGAATCGCGGGTTGTCGGTAAATCAATGGCTTAATCCCAACTGAGTGCCCCACCGGTCTGATATTCCAACACACGGGTTTCAAAGAAGTTGCGTTCCTTTTTGAGGTCTACCATCTCACTCATCCAAGGGAAGGGATTTTCTTCAGAAGCAAAAATGGGGTCGAGGCCAATCTGCTGAGAACGCCGATTGGCAATGTAGCGCAAGTAGCTCTTAAACATAGAGGCATTAAGCCCGAGCACGCCACGGGGCATGGTGTCTTCGGCGTAGCGATATTCAAGCTCTACCGCCCGCTTAAACAGATCGCGGATCTCTTCGCAAAATTCAGGGGTCCACAGATGCGGGTTTTCTTGCTTAATGGCATTGACTAGATCGATACCAAAATTGCAGTGCATCGACTCATCCCGCAGGATGTATTGATACTGCTCGGCTGCGCCCGTCATTTTGTTTTGGCGACCCAAGGCCAAGATTTGGACAAAGCCTACATAGAAAAAAAGACCTTCCATAAGACAAGAGAAAGCAATTAGAGACTTAAGCAGTTTTTGATCGTTTTCGGGGGTGCCGGTTTCAAAGGTAGGATCGGTCAAAGTCTCGACAAAGGGAATTAAAAACTCATCTTTCTCGCGAATGCAGTCCACTTCTCGGTAAGCATTAAAGATTTCGCCCTCATCTAGCCCCAAGGATTCGACAATATATTGATAGGCATGGGTATGGATGGCTTCTTCAAAGGCTTGACGTAGTAAATATTGGCGGCATTCTGGTGCCGTGATATGTCGATAGGTGCCCAGAACAATATTGTTAGCGGCTAAAGAATCTGCGGTGACAAAAAAGCCGAGATTCCGCTTGACGATGCGACGCTCATCTTCGGTTAACCCGTCAGTGGTTTTCCACAGTGCAATATCCCTGCTCATATTGATCTCTTGGGGCATCCAGTGGTTAGCACAGCCTGCCAGATATTTGTCCCAGGCCCACTGGTACTTAAAGGGCACAAGCTGATTGACATCGGTTTGGCCGTTAATGATGCGCTTGTCAGCAACGTTGATGCGACGAGGGGGTTGCGTTTCCGGTTGAGCCATTATTGTTTGAGGGCCAGCTTCTTGCGGTGATGGAACCGCCTGAACGGGTTCGGTCTGAACAGTTTTGGTCTGTGCTGTAGCGGTCGTCTCTTCTTCCCACACCAACATCATTAGAGTCTCCTTAGGGGTTAACAAATTTACTGACCAGTTGCTTACTGGCAGGCTTCGCAGTCATCAAAGTTGGCATCGCCAGGGGATAAGCTACAAACCTGACCCAAGTTTTCAGATTTTGAGGTAGTGAGTATATTGCCTATACCATTGCTGCTGCCGTTATTGGATACCGCGTTGAGGCTACTGGCTGGAGCCGTCGATTTTTCAACATGGGTGGCACCGAGGGAGCGAAGATAGTAGGTGGTTTTTAAGCCACGCTGCCACGCCAGCTTGTAGATCTGATCGAGCTTTTTGCCCGATGCTCCGGCCATGTAGATATTGAGCGATTGAGCCTGATCGATCCACTTACTGCGACGGGCCGCAGCTTCCACAATCCAATTGGGTTCAACCTCGAAGGCGGTAGCGTAAAGCTGGCGTAGCTCTGGCGGAATCCGATCGATTTTTGCCAAACTGCCGTCGAAATATTTAAGGTCGGCAATCATAACTTCATCCCAAAGTTCACGGACTTTGAGGTCGCGCACCAAATACTCGTTGACGACGGTAAACTCCCCTGACAGATTTGATTTGACGTACAGATTTTGGTAGGTTGGCTCGATGCAAGCAGAGACACCAATGATGTTGGCAATGGTTGCGGTGGGGGCGATCGCAACGCAGTTCGAGTTTCGCATTCCATGCTGGGCAATCCGGTCTCGCAGCAGATCCCAATCCATCGTAGAAGACTCATCCACCTCCACAAATCCACCGCGTACTTCTTTGAGAAGTGCCAGGGTATCTTGGGGTAAAATACCGCGATCCCACAGTGACCCTTTGTAGGTGGAGTACCGACCGCGTTCTTGGGCCAGTTCGGTCGAAGCCCAGTAGGCGTAGTAGCAGACGGCTTCCATAGCGCGATCTGCAAAGTCAACCGCATCTTGAGAGGCGTAGGGCAGGCGCAGTTGGTGCAGACAGTCTTGGAAGCCCATAATCCCCAAACCCACGGGGCGATGCTTGAGGTTAGAATTCCGCGCTGTGCTGACGGCATAGTAGTTCAGGTCGATCACATTATCCAGCATCCGCATGGCAATGGTGATGGTGTGTTGCAGCTTGGCTTGATCGAGCTGCATTTGACCGTTTTTCTCCACCATGTGATTAACAAGATTGACTGAGCCAAGATTGCACACGGCTATTTCATTTTCATTCGTGTTGAGCGTAACTTCGGTGCAAAGGTTTGAGCTATGCACCATGCCAATATGCTGCTGAGGCGACCTCACATTACAGGGGTCTTTAAACGTAATCCAGGGGTGGCCAGTTTCAAACAGCATCGACAGCATCTTGCGCCAGAGGGTATTGGCGGGCACGGTCTTGAAAGGCTTCAGTTCGCCCTTTGCAGCCTGCTGCTCGTAGGCCAGGTAAGCAGTTTCAAATTCTTTGCCCACTTTGTCATGGAGATCCGGTACTATATCCGGCGAAAACAGCGTCCAGTCGCCATCTTCCATCACCCGCTTCATAAATAGGTCGGGAATCCAGTTGGCGGTGTTTATGTCGTGGGTGCGGCGGCGATCGTCTCCGGTATTTTTGCGGAGTTCTAAAAACTCTTCGATATCCAAATGCCAGGTTTCTAAATAAGCGCATACGGCTCCCTTTCTTTTGCCTCCTTGATTCACAGCAACTGCCGTATCGTTAACGACCTTGAGAAACGGTACTACGCCTTGAGATTTACCGTTGGTGCCTTTAATATGAGCACCTAGCGCCCGTACTGGTGTCCAGTCATTCCCCAGCCCCCCGGCATATTTGGAGAGCAGCGCGTTGTCTTTTATTGCGCTATAAATGCCGTCGAGGGCATCCGGTACCGTCGTCAAATAACAAGAAGAAAGCTGAGATCGCACCGTCCCCGAGTTGAACAGCGTGGGGGTCGAACTCATGAAATCAAACTTCGATAAGATGTCGTAGAACTCCGCTGCCCGTTCTTCACGATCGATTTCGTTCAGGGCAAGTCCCATGGCCACACGCATAAAAAATGCCTGGGGTAGCTCAATCCGTCGATCTTCTGTATGCAGAAAATAGCGATCATAGAGGGTTTGTAACCCCAGATAGCCAAACTGAAGATCACGCTCAGCGACAAGGACCGAACCTAATTTCTGCAAGTTAAATTGAGCGAGCTTTTCGTCTAGTAGTCCGGTTGCAATACCTTGCTGAATAAAGTGGGGAAAATATTCAGCGTAGCGGGCTTGCATCTCTGCTTGAGTTACTTCTGCACCCAAGACCTCCTGGCGAATCCTGTGCAGAAGAAGTCTTGCCGTGACTTTGCTGTAGTCTGGATCTTTTTCAATGTGCGATCTCGCCGCCAATATCGCTGACTTATGTAGTTCTACCACCGACGCTCCATCGTAAATATTTTTGAGGGCTTCATCAGCGATCGCCTTGCCACTCACCGTATCTCCGAGGTTGATGCAAGCGGAATCAACCAAATCGTTGAAGCGCTCCAAATCAAGTAATACGCGATCACCGCCATCCATCAGGTAAATTGGAGCTGCCTCTATGCCATGCTGTTGGGTACGTTTTTGAGAACGCTTTTCGCGATACAGCACATAGGCGCGAGCGACATCATGCTCGCCAGAGCGCATTAAAGCCAGCTCCACCTGATCTTGAATATCTTCAATGTGAAAGGTGCCGCCAGTGGGCTGACGGCGCTTCAAGGCGGTAACAACATTGGTGGTCAGCGTTGCCACCAGCTCACGCACTCGCGCAGAGACTCCACTCTGCACACCTTTGACAGCAAGAAACGCTTTGGTCATTGCGATCGCGATTTTGTCCGCCTCAAACCCAACAACGCTGCCATTGCGGCGAATGACTTTGTACTCGGCGTCAAGCCCCTCCACAGACCCACCCTGAATAGGAGGCAGTATTGATAAGGGAGCAGACTCTAACTCTTTTGTGTCTGGCATTGCTTTAGCGTCCTTAATTGAAGTTTTTAGAGGCTGCTCTAAAGATTTAGAGTAGATTTCAGCCTTAGTCTGGAAAGGCCCATCTGAAGTAAGCGCTTGACAGGTTTCAGTGATCCCATCTTTTGGATCTTCTATGTCGCTGATTACGAGGATGGGGTCATGGATCCGAACTTCGGAAATTTCCAGCGTTTGCAGTTAAGTCAACCAGAGTACAGCGGAACTAAGTTGCTCAGATGTGTGGCAAAATTGCCCTCCAAGCGGCTTAATTTCATCAATGTCACTGGGCTGAAGATGAAGTTGGCCTTCAATCAAATAGAAAGACTTAGCGCAGAGTCTGTTGCAGGTTACGTTGATGGCTCAGAACTAAAGCGGTGTAGAACGCAAACAGCGCGATTGCCCACAGCACCTCTCGTCCTAGCATCTATAGAAACACATCAGCCGTGAGACCATGCATTTGCACCCATTGATTGACCAGCAGCGTACCGCTTTGATAGAGACAAAAACCAAGCAACAATGAAATGCCTAGCCATAAACTTTGTGCCCACCAACTGCGACGACTAAAGGGGGGCCGAATTGAGGCAACCAAGGCAACTGCAATGGTCCCCAGTCCCATAGACAGGCCCCACAGGAGTGAGATCGCACTGAGAGGATATTGCAGAACGGTAAAACCAAAGAATTGATTAACCAACCAAATCAACCCAGCAGAGACAATGGCTTGTCTGCGATTAAGAGTGACTCCCGCCAGCGATGCCAAGCTAACTAAAGGGACATGAGGATAGATGAAGTTACTGGCGCTACCAATGGCAAGTAGGTTATATCTCCACAACCTGTTCGTGGCTACAGCCAGACGCTTGGTTTCCCAGTTGAAATCGAAAAAAGCTATCAGACATTACCTGTACCTCGCAGATAGTTATGTAACGGGTTTTCAACCGGTGGGCATTCTGGCTTAGAGAGTTGCGTCTCTCCTTACAGCTGCGGGACAGCGCCGGATTCACACCGGACTTTCCCCCTTACGTCTGATGGCTGTTTCCCATCAGAACCGATTTGCTCGACACTATAACATAGCTCAGAGACATTCATATGGTTTCGAGCCTCGGCTCATTCAGGCGCTAACTCGTCTATCATCACCGCATCTAGCGAACCCATAAAGAAGAAGGTGCCACAGACAGCGTAATTTTATGTTTAGATAGTCTAATTTTTTTGCACCGTCAACTACCATGAACCTTTTCAAGGATGTTCATGGTAGTTGCGGGCCAAATCGATAAAGGCATTGATATAGTCAACTTCGAGATCAGCTTGACGGACGCCCAGGAAAATTTGTTTTTGCACGCCTTCAGGTCCCAAGCGCACTGCATGCACGGTATATTTTTCAGAGAATTCTTCTACCAACCAGCGAGGCAAAGCAGCAACACCACGGCCACAGGCTACCATTTGAAGCATTATTTCTGTGGTCTCAACCACTTTCTGCCGCCTGACCGTCATTCCCACTGGAGTGAGGAAGCGAGTATAGATATCAAGGCGATCCTGTGAAACCGGATATGTAAAGAGAACTTCTTCCCCAAGTTGCTGAGGGATCACCCAATCCTCCCCCCGAAGTTGATGCTCAGATCCGACCACCAAGACTTGTTCGTAATCGAAAACGGGCACAAAATGTAGCCTTTTCTTCAGAAGTGGATCGGGAGTTACCAGCAGGTCGATTTCGTGAGCAAATAAAGCCCCGATGCCGCCGAATTGGAATTTTTGTTTAATGTCAAAATCCACCGATTCCCAGGCACGCAAGTAAGGGCCAGTGATTTTCTGGAGCCACTGATAACAAGGATGGCACTCCATACCAATTCGTAATGTTCCCCGTTCACCACGGGCGAATTGTTCTAATCGTTCTTCTGTGTGGACGAACTGGGGAATCAGGCGGTTGGCCACGGCCAACAAATGGGTGCCAGCTTGGGTGAGACGAAGGCTGCGTCCTTCCCGATACCAAAGCTTCACCCCAATCTGATCTTCCAGCTTGCGCATACTGTGGCTCAGCGCCGATTGCGTTAGGTGTAGCGCATTCGCGGCGGCGGTCATAGTCCCATGCAGGTCAACCGCACGGATGATCTCAAGGTGGCTACGTTCGAGCAATGTTATCGGCCTTCAATGAATTTTACTCATTATTTCATGAATAATAACCATTTGTATTCATCAATTAACGCTGATAGCATCATTGCCATGCCAATGGGCAACAAGGGAATCACCTCAAAAAAAATCGCTGGGATAATACCCGCACATCGGAGCCAAGTTTATGAGTCAATGCAATAAGTCCCCGATCAAAACACATTCGCTGGGATACCCGCGCATCGGAGCCAAGCGTGAATTAAAAAAGGCTACGGAAGCCTATTGGAAAGGCGACCTTCCTCTTTCCGAGCTGCTCGTCACGGGCAAGACTTTGCGCGAAACCAACTGGAAGAAGCAACAGGCCGCCGGACTAGATCTCATCCCGGTCAATGACTTCTCCTTTTATGACCAAGTGCTCGACATGAGCTGCCTGCTTGGCAATGTGCCACCGCGCTTTCAGTGGCAAGGCGGGCAGACAGACATCAACACCGCTTTCACCATCGCTCGTGGTACGGAAGGCGGCACTTCTTGGGTTGAGGATGAGAAGGACTGCCAGACGAGCAAGGTTTCCACTTTTGCTAGCGAGATGACAAAGTGGTTCGATACGAATTACCACTACATCGTGCCTGAGTTTCGGGGGGACACAACATTCTCCCTTAGCAGCACCAAAGTCTTTGATGAACTCGCGGAGGCTAAGGAACTGGGGATTAACGCGAAGCCAGTGCTCGTCGGTCCCGTGACTTATCTCTCCCTAGGCAAGGTACAGGGTTCTAACAACCCGGACTTCGATCCGTTGACTCTCCTCGACAATCTTGTCTCCGTCTATGTAGAGATCCTCGACAAGCTTGCCGCCGAAGGGGCGGAATGGATACAGCTCGATGAACCGATTATTTCCACCGACCTGAGCAATTTACAGCGCGAAGCTTTGAAGGTGGCATACGATCGTCTCTCTAAGGTCCAAGGCTCAGCAAAGTTGCTCGTCACCACATATTTTGGTGGCGTGAGAGATAATCTTGATGACTACCTTGCGTTGCCGGTTGACGCCTTGCATTTTGATTTCGTGCGAGGTTCAGAAGACATTGACTCTGTTCTGGATACCTTCCCGACTAACAAAATTCTCTCCGTAGGAATCGTCGAAGGCCGCAATGTCTGGAAAAATGATTACGATGCCTCACTAGAATTTTTGAAGAAGGCCAAGGTTGTTGTTGGCGCGGATCGGCTTTGGGTCGCACCTAGCTGTTCATTGCTACATTCGCCCGTCACCCTGCAAAACGAACAAAAGCTGGATGATGAGCTGAAAAGTTGGCTGGCCTTTGCCGACGAGAAACTCACGGAAGTCACCGAACTCCGGCAGCTTCTCGATGAAGTCGGAAGTGAAGAAATGCTTGAAACCAACCGTGCCGCCGTTGCTTCTCGAAAGTCTAGCAAGCGTATCCACAATGATGCTGTGAAAAAGCGCCTTGCTGGGGTTAAGCCCAGCGATTTCGATCGCGCCTCAGCCTTCGTTGAACGCCAGACCAAGCAGCGAGCCAAACTCCGTTTGCCGGAATTCCCGACCACGACCATCGGCTCATTCCCTCAGACCAAGGAGGTGCGCCTAGCACGCGCCCAGTGGAAAAAAGGGAAGCTAAGCGATGCGGACTACGACCAGTTCATGAAGGAAGAAATTGCTAAATGCGTTGCGTTCCAAGACGAGATCGGGATTGATATGCCTGTTCACGGCGAGTTCGAGCGCAATGACATGGTGGAATACTTTGGAGAAAATCTCGAAGGCTTTACCTTTACCAGCACGGGTTGGGTGCAGAGCTTTGGCACTCGCTACGTGAAACCACCGATCATTTTTGGCGATGTCAGCCGATCCAAGCCCATGACTGTCTACTGGTCTGAGTATGCTCAATCGTTGACGGATCGCCCGATGAAGGGGATGCTAACCGGCCCGGTTACGATCCTCCAGTGGAGCTTCGTGCGTGACGACCAGCCGCGCTCCGTCACCACACATCAGATTGCCCTGGCCATTCGTGATGAAGTGGTGGACCTCGAAGCTGCCGGGATTGCCGCCATCCAGATCGATGAACCGGCCTTCCGTGAAGGTCTGCCGTTACGCAGGAGCGAGTGGGATAACTATCTCAACTGGGCAGTGAAGGCATTTCACCTCAGTGCTTGCGGTGTGGAGGATGAAACCCAAATCCACACCCACATGTGTTACTCCGAGTTCAACGATATCATCGACTCTATCGCCGCTATGGATGCTGACGTCATCACCATTGAGACCTCGCGCTCAAATATGGAGCTGCTCGATGCCTTTGTAGACTTTAAGTATCCAAATGAGATCGGTCCAGGTGTCTATGACATCCACTCACCACGGGTACCCCCCACCGATGAAATGAGTAATCTCATGTCAAAAGCGGAAGCTGTGTTACCGCGTGAGCACCTCTGGGTCAACCCGGATTGTGGTCTCAAGACTCGCCAATGGTCGGAAGTGAAGCCTTCACTTATCAATATGGTCGAGACCGCATCAAAACTTCGCGCTACGAATTGTTGAACTTGGGGTGGTGAAAGCGTAGCTGAAAGCAAGAGTAATAAGCCTGAAAGCATTACTAAATAAAGGTTATAGCTTATTTCTTTTGAACTATAATAGTCCTATGAAATAAGATATCCCTTGATCGCTCAACGAGTTTACGTTGTTTCAGGCTTTATTTTTGCTCTTATGGCACTTCGTTGCGTACGCTTTCACTAACCCTTCTAAGAGTGACTGCGCTGTCGGCTCCTCAGTTTACGATGAGTTGAGAGACAAGAATCCTTCTAATCACTGCGGTCTTTGCTGTTGGCTAAGGGAACCTTGCTGGTTACAGACTAGCGATAGATTTTGCATTTCCCGTGCATCAATCCCTAAATGGACCACAACTTGAAACCGATTGGCTTTTGAAAAGCGGGTGGCAAAAAGCTTTTTAAGTGGCGGAGGCTGAATTCATTACCTTCAGCCGCAAAGCGAATTTTGCTTGAATAGCGGTTTCAAAATGATCAGATTACTCTCCATGGGGTGTATTAGTTTTGGTGGGGAAGCATCCTTTCAGCTTTCTTTTCTAGCCATTGTTGAATCAACTCATACTGTCTCTGAAGGGGATGCTGATAGTGAAGGTTGAACCCACCCCAGGCTCACTTATTAGCTCGACTCGACCTCGATGGGCTTCAGCAATGGCTTTATCAATCGCTAAGCCCATACCAGATCCTTCTCGTGACCATTGAGGTTAAAATTGAATTTCGGTGACATAGATATCCATACAAAACCCACTCGTTGAGTTCAATGATTGGGGGACGAAAGACAGGCAAATTACCCCATAAATGTAAGTCAGCTTAAAGGTATGTGTATTACTCTTAACTGACACTATCTGGCTCTTCCTTTAGACTTGAGACAACAAGCCTGGGTGGACTCATGGCTAAGAGATGTAGTCACTGTAATAGCACTGCCCTAAAACGGTCTAGACATAAAAACTGCGCTGAAAAGCTCCTGTTGGTTATCAGAATCAGACCGTACCGTTGCCGTGATTGCGGAAAAAGAAGCTTCCTCTTTTTCTAACTGAGAACGGTTAAACTTCCCCATCACAGCGCCCATAGCATTAGGCTCATCTAATTCACACTGATTGAGAAGATAATATAAAGTCTATTCTTTGAGAGAAGAAGCAACGGAAAGGAAATAACTATCTCCTTGAGGCTGCAAGTCAAAATTAGCAATATAGCGCTGAAAACTTGAAAAATAACAGTCTTTGCGCTCAATCATCTGATGGATTAAGGTTTGCAACTCCGCTCGACTCTTTTGGTTCATCCCAGAGGCAGCTTCTGACAAAATAATTTCTATAGCTTCTTGGCGGTCCTCATCGGGTAATAAGGCGATATTCCAGGCAAGAACAGCAATACTCAGCAAGGATTCCACATCTTCAAAACTAGAAGTTGTTTCTTTGTAGGGATCAATAAATTCCTCCAAAACGTCAGACATTTTGGTAATGCCCTTTGGGCTAGTGGCTATGTCCTTAATAAGGTCTTTTCCAGTTGTTTTCTTAACTTTTTTTTGCAACCGATTGAAGGATTGAGCGGTTGTTTGCTCATCATCTTGTTGTTGATGGAGTAATTCACTAAAACCTTTAGATTTCCTAGCCATAATGGTTCTTCTAATGAGTCTCCTTAAGATTAAGCAGTCAGATGCAAACTAGATTAACAAGAATTGGTAATGAGCAATGAAATCCCTCCCGAAACATAGTTAGGGAGGGGAAGAACGCATATTTTTAGAATAAATCCAAGAACAGACAAATTACTTCGGTGTTGGCTAATCAACAGAACGGCAAATTTCAAATCTATACAGGTTAAGAAAACCCGGAACAATATACAGGTGAGATAGATTTGGCGCCTGCATAGTCTCTGGAGTCGATAAAGACGACTTAAAAAAGTTTTTCCAGATCTAATGAGTAATGGAGACCCGTTCTAAACTGGTTTAGATACTAGCGAGTCCCTACCGACGTGTCCCTATCCACAAATTCCCCCGAGAAGCAGGAAGATTTATCTGCCGTTAGAGCAAGCCTAGTCAACAAGTATGAACAACTTTCTGATCTAGAACGAGAAATTATTCAAGCTGTTTCAGTTATTTACACATCCACAAGCCGCACTGCCCTGTTATCTTGCTTGGCAACGATAGGAACCCTTAGCCCAAAGCAAAAAAAGCTGACTAGCTCAACCATTCGGCCCTACATTGAAAATCTCCTTAACTTAGAAGTTCTACTGATGGAGAATACTAAGCTCCGAGTACACCCCTTAATCATTGAGATTGCCACAAGAGATGCCGTGGCCAAAGGTAAGTTCAAAGCAATGGTTGAAGCGGTAGAATCCATTATTCCATTTAAGCCAGGATGGAATGGTAAAGGACTGAGTTTTGATGATTACCAGGAATTTATCCGTGCTTTTCGCATGGGCTTTTATCAGAAAGATTTTGAAGCCATTGCTGAGTATTGCCAAGATTACTATGCCTACGGCTACAGGAGTGACAAGATTGCGTTAGATGAGGTTCTTGACCTCGTTTGTAATAATCCCTTTGATCGGTACTGGTTTTGGACCATTCCCATGGAACTAGCTGATCTATTTCTGGTCAATGGGTTACTCACCGATTCCCTCATGTTGTTCTCTGCTGATGACAAGTTAGAGGTTCTCATTGAAATTTGTGAGGACGTAGGCGGAAACTATCTCAGTATTGTATTAGCCGAACAACTGATATTAAGAGGACGGATTGAAGAAGCTAAAGCCTGTCTCGTTGATATCCCTGCAGACTATGAACATGATGCCCTGGCTATCCAAGGATGGTTGGCCTGTTTGGAAGGTAATTTTGATGCCGCGATTGCTGCATATGTGGAGGCATTGAAAGCATTAAGGAAACTCACTAGCAAACGCAAAGTTTATTTTGAGTCCATCAGCGGCATTTTCTATTTATTGACACTCCTCCATGAAGGATCCAGGGCATCACTCAGTTCAGCGATTTGCTATATCGACTTGATCCTTGAGTCCGAAGACCATTGGCTCTCTCAGATTTATTCCCTGCTCAAAAAAGTCCTATTGATCCAACAAGGTGACTTATCCTACCAAAACTCAGTGATCAATACCTCTGTACTGCCCTACCAATATGGCCAAAGCTTACAAACCCTGATCAGTGCATTATGTGTCCATTGGGTTGACCCCAGCTCAGCAAAAACAGCTTTAGTCGAAGTCCTTGTTCCATATTGTTGTCAAGCCTATAACTCTGGATATGGTTGGCTGGCTTCTGAAGCGAAAGCTTTAATTCAACAACTGGCTTCTGAACAACCTGCTACTAAACCAAAGTTGCCTGACCTGCCGACACCTCAGTTTCCCCTAGCCAAATTAGTCACTGCTCAGGAGGATTGGCAGCTCAGCTTAAAAGCCTTAGAACAGTTAAATTCCGAATTTCTACTAAATGACGGAACGGGAGCCATTTCTCGGCTGGCTTGGTTTGTGTCTATCGGATCTGAGAACGTCACACTCGAACCCAAAGAACAGAAACGCAATGCCAAGGGAGGGTGGAGCAAGGGGCGCAAGATTGCCCTGAGCCGTCTGTTCAATCAACCCAAAAGCCTGGGCTATCTCACAACTCAAGACTTGAAAACTTGTGCTGAGATTGAAGACCAAGTGAGCTACTATTTTGGCTACCATAAAACGGAATATCAGTTCAAGGAACAAGCCATTGCTCAATTGGTGGGTCATCCCGCTGTCTTTTGGGCGGGTCTGCCCTCCACCCGCATTGACATCATCAAAGGCGAACCTGAGCTATTGGTCAAAGAAAAAGATCAGGGAAAGCTCACTTTAGAACTACATCCTCCAATACCCAGAGCGAAAGACATTCTGGTCACTCAAGAAACACCCACTCGCCTGAAAGTCATTGAAATCAATGAAAGTCACCGCCGCATTGCCAAGATCTTGGGAAAATACAACTGCCTCAATGTACCCAAGACGGCTAAAGAGCAAGTGCTTTCAGCTATTAGCTCTATATCAGGACTTGTTACAGTTCAGTCGGATATAGGCGGTGGCACTGAAAACGCTGAGTTAGTTGCGCCCCATCCGATCCCTCATGTCCATCTCTTTCCTGCAGGGGATGGCCTCAAAGCCATGATTAGGGTTCGGCCTTTTAGGAACTGTGGTTCTTATTTTCCTCCTGGATCTGGGGGGAGCACGGTGATTACCGAAATTGAAGGAAGACGGTTGCAAACCAATCGCGATTTAGCGGAAGAAGAACAATTGGCACAGAAGACCATCCATTCATGCCCCACCCTTAGCCAATATGGAGATGATAATGGAGAATGGCAAATCACGGAGCCAGAAGACTGTTTAGAACTCCTCTACGCTCTACAATCCCTCTCCGATCAAGTCATCGTGGAATGGCCCGAAGGCGAAAAATTTCGGATTTCACATCGAGCAGACTTAGACCATTTCAAATTAAAGATTAGCCAACAACAAGATTGGTTTGCGATCCAAGGTGAGGTAAATGTTGATAACACTCTTGTCCTAGACCTTCAAAAGCTATTGGCTTTGCTCGATGAGACATCTGGGCGGTTTATCAAACTAGAAGAGGGTCAGTTTCTGGCCCTAACCCAGTCTTTTCGCAAGCGACTGGCGGAATTGCAGGCTTTATCCGAACCCAATGGGAAGGGTTTAAGGTTTCACCCTCTAGCCTCAGTAGCCCTAGAAGATCTGGTTGAGGATATCGGGAACCTACAAGCAGATAAACACTGGCGTGATCAAAAACAAAGGCTAAACCAGATAAAAAATTTTGAACCTGAGATTCCTTCAACATTGCAAGTCCAATTGCGAGACTATCAAATTGAAGGATTTCGCTGGTTGGCTAAACTTTCCCATTGGGGAGTTGGAGCTTGTCTTGCAGACGACATGGGTCTGGGAAAAACTCTGCAGGCACTAGCAGTGATTCTTACCCGTGCCCCTCATGGTCCAACTCTGATTGTGGCTCCCACCTCTGTTGGCATGAATTGGCACAAGGAGGCCAAAAGATATGCTCCCACTCTCACACCACTGCAATTTGACAATAGTAATCGGCAACAGTTATTAGAGCATCTCAAGCCCTTTGACATGCTTATTTGTAGCTACGGGCTCTTGCAGCAAGCGGAAGTGGCTGAGATGTTAGCTCAGGTGAGGTGGCAAACAATTGTTCTAGATGAGGCCCAAGCGATAAAGAATTTTTCAACGAAAAGATCTCAAGCCGCTATGAAACTCCAGGGTGAATTGAAGATTATTACAACGGGCACCCCTATTGAGAATCATTTAGGTGAATTATGGAACCTATTTCGATTCATCAATCCAGGATTATTGGGATCTTTAGATAGCTTTAATCAACGTTTTGCCATTCCGATTGAACGGCACCAAGATAAAGCCGCTCGGAGTTGCTTAAAGAAGTTAATCCAACCATTCATCCTCCGACGAACGAAAAGCCAAGTCTTAGAGGAATTGCCCTCTCGAACTGAAATTGTTCTACAAGTCGATTTAAGCCCAGAAGAGCTAGCCTTCTATGAGGCTTTAAGACAGGACGCATTGGCAAAATTGAACGAGAGTGACGCTGCCAGTGGTCCTAAACATATCCAGGTTCTGGCTGAACTAATGCGCTTACGAAGGGCTTGTTGTAATCCTCGCTTGGTCCTTCCAGAAACAGATTTACCCAGTGCGAAGTTGCAGCTCTTTGCAGAGGTACTCAATGAATTGCTCGATAACAAACATAAGGCATTAGTCTTTAGCCAGTTTGTGGATCATCTCGAAATAATTCGCCGTTACTTAGATGAACAACAAATCCAATATCAATATCTAGACGGTAGTACCCCAGCGAAAAACCGGCATAAACGAGTGGATGCATTCCAGGCTGGAGAGGGTGAGATTTTCTTGATTAGCCTTAAAGCAGGAGGCACTGGGTTAAATCTCACGGCTGCAGACTATGTCATTCATATGGATCCTTGGTGGAACCCTGCCGTGGAAGACCAAGCTTCAGATCGGGCTCATCGGATTGGTCAACAGCGTCCCGTTACAATTTATCGACTTGTAGCAAAGGGTACGATTGAAGAAAAAATTGTTGAACTGCACAACCAAAAGCGAGACTTGGCAGATAGTCTCTTAGAAGGGGCCGACATGAGTGGCAAGGTAAGCACTGATGAACTGCTAAGGCTCATGCAGCAAAATTAGTCTGAAGATCTTTGACAAGTATGAGCAATCAGTTTACCGATTGCATTGAACACTCAACAATCATTCCCTCAGAATGATTTGATTGATAGTAATCTCGACAAAAATTAATTCCCATCTTGAGTTTGAATTTCCGTAAGAACTTGGTTGATTAGTTTTGCCATTGATGGAATTCGTTTAAGCAGCAAAGCCTTCTTGGAATTAGCAGTGCAGTGCATATTTTCATTTTTCCAAGCCAGAAGATCTTTCTCAATCCTTTTCAGTTTCTTGGTTTCAGCAGTTAATGCGACATTTGTCGTATTTTCTTTTTGATGGTCACTAAGATAGCGTTGAATTGTTCTAGTATGCTTACCAATAATCACCTCTAGTGCAGGTAGCAAGGCTTTCTTTCCCTTTCTTGGCCGTCCCTTGCCGTGACTGTATCCAGCTTTTTTAAGCCTTTCGGCTAAATTCCTAACCTCTGTAGCTGTATAATCGCGTCTGTGTTCATTTTCCGCTACTTCACATTGCAAAGCTTTTTCAGGATCTTGATCCGCATCAAAAGGCATTACTCGAACAGGTATCTTAGAACCAGGAAATTGCTCATCATATCGTTCCTGCTTATTGTCACGGAGGAAATGTATTGCTGATAGGCGATGACCTCCAGCCAATAGCCGATTCCTAGTATCAACCACTAATGGTTCAATTAATCCCAATACCTCAATCGACTCTGATAAAGCAAATACATGATCTTGATTTAGTTCCCTAGTGTCTTCACTGCGTAGCTTTATTTGATCTAATAAGATAGCCGTCTTTAAGTATCGATTTGAATTAGTATCATTAGATATAGCTTGGTCAATCACTGACATATCATCAGCTACATTTAAAGCTTGTTGAAAACGCTTTGTATTGGTTTTACGCTGAGCCATTGAGTCCCCACTGTGCAACAACTATCAAATCTTGGGCTCCACGGCACTTAGCATCGTAAGTCATGAGTGGGATTTGGTCTGCAGCAGCAAGGGATAACTGTGTGTCTTGGCGAACAACAAACCGTTGTAAATTTGGAAATGACTCTGCCAGATCAGAATCAAAAGTACGATCCATGGCTCGACGTGCATCAATTTTTGATTGAATAATCGCCCACCTTGAAGCTCCTTTTCTACCTTTTTGACTATTTAGCTTCAATTCTTTAATTACACGACTCGCTCCAACTAATGCAAGTGGATGTGCATCAGAAACTATGAGCACCGTATCAGCAGCTTTTATTGCAAGTCTTTCTAAATGTTCATTCCCAGGAGGGCAGTCAAAAACAACGACATCATAATCCATACCAAAAACTGCATCAGCAAGCTCTTCTTGATCACAGGATTGAATATTATGATTCATGAGTTCAGGGCCACCTGGTAATACCCATAGGTAATCACCCACTTTCAAGGGTTCTAGATGATCACCAACCAGCAGAGACGCGGTTCCAGGCTTTGTTGGATCAACTCCAAGCACATAAGCAGCATTCGATTGGGGATCCATATCAATAACTAGTACTCTTTGCTGCATACTAGCTAGAATCGATGCAATTCCACAGGCAATTGTTGTTTTTCCTACACCTCCTTTACGACCAGCAACAGCAATTCGACTAACAGTCATATCTTTTGTAGAAGAGTCATTGTACATTCCTGTCAATGATAGATTAGGTCAAAGCAAATTACACCATCCTCTTTTCTATTAATCCCTTAATAAAACTAAAAATATTTGTAGAAATTTAGTCTGCACCAACTAACCAGCTCCCAGGTCTCCCCAGGAGCCAGGTACGCCAGATATCTAACTAGGTTTTCCTGTTTTGGCTTGGCTAAGCATCATGGCACCAAGCGGTGTTCTCTTGGACTTGTTCCTAGTCCGACGCTTTCCTCCACCACTAGCCACAACAGGAGTCGGGTCTTGAGGAACGGTCAACTCATCATCCAGTGGGTCAGGATCAACAGGCGGACCAAGGACCGGGACCGGAGCCTCATCCAAGATAGTCATAGAAGGCTCCTCACCCTCATCCACAGGTGCAATCTCCTCCAGGTCTTCCGAACTGTCAGGAGATAGATCCTCAACCTCGACCTCAGAAGTATCCTCGACCGGGCTGTCGGCCAGGAATGCCTGGGTCTGGTCCTTGAACCAATCGATAGCCTGATCGTGAAGCTTCCAGTGAGCATCAAGCCGATCCGTGATCTGGGACTTGATAAGCGCTTGGACAAAGGCTGTCTCTTGCTGACAGCCCTTGCGGTAGACAGCTACAGCACGCTCTTTGACCTCCTCAAAGATGGGTCCATGCTTCTGGCTCACTTTGGACAGGCACCAGGAGCAGAGGGCAGTGAAGTTTTTCCAGCCTTGGATTTCCTTGCGGACGACGAACAGGAAGGCTTTGTTTGCAGCTAGGCCCACTTGGGTAGCAGCACTGTCGATGACCTCGGTGTGATCGGCTTGCTGGAGTTTGATAGAAGTAATCAATTTCATGAGTGTTGTCCTTTGAATAATGAATAGTGGATAGGGCACGACTGGCATGTGTAAGCGAGTCGGGCATGTGGATATTGAGAAAACGCAAGTGGTTGTTTTGACCTCGCGTGAGAATATACCCTCAGCAAAAATCAGGCTCGATGGGGAGTCGTGGTGAGGTGGATTTGGAGAAAAAACTCTGGGTGGGGGAGTCCCACTGCCTAGTCACTAGGGTAGCGTGGATGCTCTGGTGCTACAAGGATTGGAGGATTAGGGTTTCTGATCGTTGGGGGGAGGGAGACTAGGCAGAGCTAATGATTAGTGTGCAGATGCAAAGCATTACTGGAGATCCACAACGGAAGATTCGTGGATGACAAAGTGACGAGTCCCATCGATGGATAACCAACCTTCTTTGCGGAATGATCCGAGAATTCGAGTGACTGAGATTCGGGTCGTTCCCACTAGCTCTGCGAGTTGTTGATGAGTGAATCGCACCTTGAGGCGCATTCCTTCCGGTATTACCTCCCCCACGTCCTTTGTCAACAACAGCAGCAATTGCTGGAGACGGTCTCCAACGCGACGTTGACTGTTCAGGGCAAGGAAGGCTTCTGTCTGTTGTAGACGCTTCTGTAACTGAACCAGCATCCATTGAGATAAATGTAGAGACCGTTCTATTTCTTGCTGACTGACCCGCATCAATACGACATTCGTCAATCCAATTGCTTCATATGGATCGACTTGGGTTAGGGGGACACCAAAGGGCATGTCTGGATACACTAACCCAAGAATGGCTTCATTCCCATCACCATGAAAAGTATTTAATTGCACCACCCCTCGACAAACAATCCACACATCATGCGGATGTAACGGAATATTGAAGCCTTCTCGAAATTCATAGGTCTGGCGACCCTGATAGACTTTTTCGAGTACCTGACTCCCATTGACGGAAGAAGATGTTGTTATGCCTGGTAATACTGCCACTAGCTTGCCTTATGAAGGAGATACTTTTCATCTGCATTCATCCCCCAAAAGCCACTAATCTATATGTCTCAATAAATTAAGCGCAGAGGGTGAGTAGAAATGTCATCATAAGCAAACCAATTATCTACCTATGACTGCTCGATATCTCAGGTGTTCCTGATGGGGGTTGGGCAACGACTAAGTTGTGATGAATACTTGGATGCAGCGACTGCCCTTCTAGGCTGGAAGCCCGCTTACGACCAACCAGATCCCCAAAAACTCGTTTCACGTCACATGACAAACTTCAAACGCAATATTGCTCAATAAGACCAGGGGGACTAGAAGACCCTCAGTGCAATAACCGTGATTGGGTATCTGACGGATAGGATAACGCTGGTGCCACTCAGCTAGATATTGCCTCAACTCTACAAAGCAGATCAGCCAAACGGTATGGCGAGGGGGAACATAATAGGCCAACACATCGGCCTCGGACGAATAGGCCCAGCCCTGAACCGCTCTGACATCTACGCTGATCGTTTCGATGAATGCATTGCCCGTCCTGCCCGCTGTCTTATCCGCTTTATACTCGACCGACATCCATGACCCATCGGGTGCTTGAAACCAGCGGTCTATCCCCTGTCGCTGCTCCTGACGAGATGTGGATTCAATCCAGAAGTACTGCTGAAAATACTCATCGAGGGTTTGTTCATGATGAGTCCCGATCTCAAACTGCTGCTCAAAATCATAGGTTGGCATGTGTTGACCCCCTCAGCGGTTTCAAGAGGATGCGCTGATCTGGCATCAGGTCTATATCCCCATTGTGAACGAAGACCCGAATTCTGGCTTTCGGACAAAGTGGAGCAATCAGACTTGCTCACGATGGGGATGGGGTTATGGATTGGATGAACTATTGATTGCAGTACTAAACCGACCGGATACCTTGTAATACAACCAAAACCCAAAAATCATCAGAGCAAATATACTAACCATCGCTCCTATAAGGAAAGCTTTGAGGACATCAGAGAAGTGATCGAAAACTCTAGAAGTTTTCTCCCATCGTTTGAGAAGCCTGCGGTCAAAATGACATCGTAGATAACTTTTCTTCTGATGCAGACTCCAAAACCGATGATCCAAGGGGTAACCCAGCTCTGCTGGATAATGATTCGCGAGGGTACCCTCAAGACTCTCTCCTCTCCCTCGATCCACGAAAATAAGGTCTTGGTGAAGACTCGTAACCTTAACAGGTTTATTCTCCCAGGTTCTGAGTAACGCCCAATCTCCCACGGAGAATGCATCCGAACCCATGACTTCTCCCACACGCAGAGGGTCAAGCTGGGGTGTAGGAATATGATTACTAAAATCGCCATACTCGCTCATGGCTCTCTCCTCTAAATCTTGGGAAGATACATTAGCCTGAATTGATATCCTTACTTCTATTTTGAATAATGTTTTGGATTTGAGCATTGAGGGAGCGCAGGTGCTGAATCATTTCTCAAAAGACACCAGATAGAGGAAAGTGAAGAACCTCGCTAATCCGCTGTCCAACCTGGACAAGCATTGGCCTTGCCCGTCTGGAATACGCTGAATAGTCTCTCCGCAAACGCCACTGGAATAAACCAGTGGGCACAGCCAATATACAAATAGGCATGTGCGGGTTCACTCAGGTAGAAGATTTCAAAGTTGATATCACTATTTTGCTGCCAGACATCTTCTTGGTAGAGACTGGTTCCTCCTGGACAGATATAGGTGCAGATCAGGACTTCATCAAAACTCCCATCTTCCATATAGCCGATGTAGTTCTCTTGGTAAAAGTTAGAAGTTTTGAACTTCCGAATCACGATATGCAGCTCCCCCGGTCCCTCAATCTCAAGTTCCCGCCTACCAGGATGATCCGTGATGCCAACTCGCCAGCCCTGAATGTACTCTCTCTTCATCCACCGACACCTCCATCAACCAAACTCCGGGAATTCCCACACTCGAAGATCCTTGGGCCATTCCAGAATGTCTCCACCCTTCGCAGAACGAAGCTTGGGAACCCCTACGGGATTGCTGCCGAGCTGCTTGATAAGCACAGGGACATCTACTGATTTACATTGGTCTCGAATCGAGCGAACCCAAGCCACATCACAAGGCCGAGCACTAGGGCCAGAGCCACCTCCAATAATTACCCAATTCACGGGAAGGGCACCCAGGTCCAAGGGTTCAAGCAAGGGTTCACAACTTAGGAAAATGCCGCCTACTTTATGCTGGAGCTTTGCCAGCTTGGGAATGACAACATCGCTTTCTCGCTGGGTGCAGATGCTGTGACCCAGCCAAACATTAGGAGGGACTCGCACCCAAGTCAGGAAAAGGACAGCCATATCAATCCGTTTGGTGAGTAGCAGCCAAGTTAGATTCGGGGTTTTATCGATGACGGTATCAAACAGATCCAATCGCCAATCAATCAGATCATCTCTATCTTCAAACACATCAGCCAAAGAACCACAGAATACCGTTTCAGTGCCCCCTCGCTCAGCGGCCTTGCGATTCCACTTATAGGGCAGCTTCCAGTAAGATTCTGAGGTACGTGTTCTAGTGCCCACAACCCCCCACTTCACGCGATCATACCGCTTATCCATCTGCGTCTCAGCATAACAATTTACATAGCCAGGGCTGTAGTGTGAAAAGCCGATCCAGGGATTGAACGTGTGGTTCGTCCACTCAATTTCGCTATTTTCCATCGTTCAATTCCTCCAATTTCGTAAAAATTTGAAATGGACAATCTACGCCTAACTTTTTCCAGCTCCAATTCTTTTGCCACACAAACCAGGCACAGGTCACAGAATCAGATCCATTGATGTTAGTGCGGAATTTGACGCAGGATCTGACCACGATGATTGTCTGCAAATGATCTGTATAGTCTTCCATCCACTTCGCTCGACTGTTAAAGAGTTCCATCTAGCTGAAGCGCGACAGAAAAGCAACACCAACATCGGCATTTTCATAGGCCAGAGGTAGTATTTTCTCCACCGTGCTAAAAGGCGGCTTAGTCACTTACTAACAATTCAGACTTACCCCACTCCTTCCAGAACCTTGAATGGGTTGCATCATTCGTAGTGTGTCATTCCGGAATATCTCAGCGTAGATCAGACTCTATAGCGGTGATACCTAGACATTGGTTTAGAACATCAGTGACTGCATTATTGCCCACACATGGCTCAAAGACATTCCCACTGATGAAGACTGAGTTATGGAGCTTTTCTGTAACGGTGGCTGGAGTGGGATAGAAGTCGTTTAGGACTCTGGGTACTACCATCAGAAACCCTCCAAATATTATTTTTCAAGTCGTTCAAACTAGCGAGAGCTGCTTAACCTTCCCGGTCGCCTCTTGCCAGGTCTGTTCAAAGTAATTCGGTCGATGTACTTTGTTTTGAATAAAGCCAGGGGCCGCAACCCAGAACCCTTCACAGATCAAAAACTCATCAGGATTTCTGTGATATTCGTAAGCCATGGTATAGGTTAGAGGCGTGCCTCAGAGAGGATGAGAATTCTCTAATCTTTCGTAGTAGTAAATTGAGATATCGTCAAAGAATATCCATTGCAGGACTTCTGTAACATCGGAGTATTAGCATGGGCTTATAACTCCCAATTCATATGAAGCGGATTCTCCTGGTCGAAGATGAAAAGCGTGTCGCCAGTTTTATCGAAAAAGGGCTGCTCAAACATGGCTATTGTCCCACCCTTGTTACAGATGGAGAGCAAGCCTTGAATCAGATTTATCATGAATCCTATGATCTTGTTCTACTTGACTTGGGGCTACCTATCATTAGTGGCAGGGCAGTGCTCCAAACCCTTCGTCAGCAAGGCTTTACGCTGCCCATTATTGTACTCACTGCATATAGCGAGAAAAAGAATCTCGCTCTGGGATTAGGAGCAGATGGCTTTATTGATAAGCCTTTTCGATTCTCAGAGTTATTAGAAGTCATTCAAAGCCATCTGCCTCAAGAATAGAATTTGTAACTCAGTCAACTCATTTGCACCAGCTTTGAGAGGCAGTTTAGCCTGGGAAATATTGAGTTTACACAGACTCCTCACCTCCTAACAACACAATCTGAATCGGACAGCGGGGTGTAAATCCGTGATTCTGACAGTGGTGAAGTCTTTACTCCACTTCCCGGATTTGTCCTTGGAAATCATCAGAACATGCTGTCTGGAGACTGTTGAGAACACCTTGAGACGGGTGCCGTTTTGTCTCCTGAGCGTTCCGAGGAAGTACACCAGGTAATGCTGAGGCGAATACACTAAATTGCGCATGGAACTGTCTCCTATTTCTATTGATAAGCAAACAGAAGGATGACGATTTCACCCTCCTGTTGAAGTCATAATCTTGTTGTGGCGGCTATCAGCAGGGGAGCCGAATGTAGCTGTGGGTAAACGTGGTAAATTTCACTTAGCGGAAACTGATGCGTTGTAGTAGGGCAACTTTCTTGCCGTGGGTTGCCCTTGATATTCCAGGTATAGATGAATCTAGTATTTATATTGGTGTAGCTAACCACTCGCCACAGCACGGGCAAAAACTTTGATCCAACCCTGGAATAATGACTGTCTGGCATTTCGAACATCTCAGGCCCGGATCAGCGGAAATATCGCGGCCACCGTAGCAATCGGGTCGATGCTTGCGAATAACCTTCATCGCTAAGTTTCGATGGCAAAACTCGCCCGCCTTTTCCCAGCACAGAAGTGTGCAATCTCCCTCTGGGGTTACTGAGGCTAACCAAGAATTTACCTGGGACCAAGACTGCTGTAGTTCTTGGCGATATCGGTCGGTATATCCTGCCTCGGTGAGCTGGCGATGCTTCCAATCGTCAAGCAATTGCCGGGACGGAGCCAGGAAGGGCAACCGATCATCGACCTGGAAGGATCGGGGGTGCGATCTCGAAATGGATACCAGCGCTCCGTGATGGTTATGAGGCTCGAAGTAGGATGCGGAATAGATAGCCATGACTTTCTCTCCAATCAAACTTGGGCCAAGACCTTCAGGCCCACCTCCGTCTCGCCTCCTTCGTCCATCTCTCGCAGATTCATCAGAAATTTTGGTGTCGGATAAATTCCCCGTGACTTACCGCAGTCTTTGCACAGCCAGCGACAGCAGGGGCGACCAGAGGATTTGTGGATCAAGACTTGAGATGCGATGGCCTAAGGCCGGTCGGAGACCATCGCAAACTTCAATTTGCGACCACTATGGCAACAACGAACTAACGGCACCTCTTAGAGCCGCACCGGTTGATATTGAAACATGATAGATTTCTCCTAGATAGGAAATTTTCAACGATTCAACTTGAGGCGATTCTTCCTAGATGGGGGTCGCCTTTTTACTTATAAATTTGCTCTGTAATATCTGAATTACTCTTGCAAGAGTATCTAGAATGACTAGATAAGGACTGCTCACTGCACTTCTTCAGTGGGAATTCTGAACAAAAAATCATTTGTCTAATTTAGGCAGTTTCTCAACGAAACTGCCTCTTTGTTTTTCACGCACTTTATCAAGACAGCCTTATCTGCAAGCTTCTTCGTGCTTCCACTCGAGGTAGGACTTAACGACATCGCCGTGGCAGGCCAAGGGAACGCACCAACACAGCAACTTCATGTCTGGCATGGCCTCCAGCTTGACTAGCTCTGCCATCACTTGAGTACGACTGGGGTGCTTCCACATTCCAGAAACCGTGACGTTAGTACTTTTCAGCCAGAAGAAGGACCACATCAACGGGATTGGCTCCCAGATTGGCAACTTCATGAAGGTATTCGCGGAATGCGGCGACGACTGCCAGGCGCTCAGATTCTTGGAACATGTGAAAGGGATTACCAAGGACGCTGGCACGGTCGCAGCGGTAGCCCTTGACATTACGATTGTAGCGAAGGTTAATGACGGTGATTGCCATAATGATTCTCCCAAAATAACGTGGGAATCAAAACTATTGTAATTGCCTAAATTCTTCATAAATACAGTAGGGCGGAACTTGCAGAAATATCTACCTAGCAAGGTTTATCTTGATAAATATGATAGATTTTTTATTAGGAAATAGAAGCACAAAATGCTTTAACTAGGGCAATTTTATTAACTATGAATTGCCCTTTCACTAAATTCATTAACTCAGCGGCAAAAGATTTTATAAACATCGAACAGATTATTTTGCTGCTGTGGTAAATTCTGATGCGATTGTGAACAGCAATCTCTTTAGGGGCGACACACTACACTCCAGTTGCCCTTTTCCATACTATTTTGTCATCCTTTGCCTCAATTGGGGCATCCTCATAGTTATGAGTACGGATAACTTCTCCATAACTATCAGAACATATCTCGACAGCTTCTCGTTACCGAAGCTGTCTTTTTTTGTCTCAAGCTCCCCTCACACCAAGCCATCAAGATTTCGTCAGCTGGCTATCACTGCCATCATCCGGTAGCTCTGCCCAGAACAACTCAAAGGCTTACTGGGCCTGCCAGTAATAAGCACAATACCCCTCGCGTACCGACCAGTTGCACAAAAAAATTGCTGAGAAATAGAGCTTGGTAGGGATGGAGGCGACCAGGATAAATCTGGAATCCCTCATCCTCGAAAAAGCCTTTGATATCTTCCCGGCAATACTCCGTCAGAGTTTTCAGTGCTTGCCAGTCGAGGTTGGATTCATCAGCTACTCTGAAGTTGAGCCACATTATCCTTGGCTCGTCTAGCGACCTCTCGCCAGTTGGTCTGATCATCCCATTGGGTTCTGACCTTCTGACCTCCCGACCATACCGAACAAAAAAGCACAGTTTCTTCATCAGCAGGAATCGCTTCGATGGTGATCGGACTGCGGAGTTGCTCCGGGGACAAGCTTGCGATCGCACTCAAGAACCCCTTCGTGAACGTGGACTCGGAACCCGCCTCTAGAGTACAGGGACGATGGGCAATCATCCTGAATCGGAGTTTGCAGGTGGGCTTCCTTTTATACTCCCCTTTGATAAATTCAATGCTGGTCAGATAGCCCGTGAGCGCAGGATAGGGGAGTTCCACGGGCTGAGAGTCTTGACTAAGGGTATACCAAGTGTTCGTATTGGCTCGGTTGCAGAATATAGCTAAGCCAGAAGGACTCTCACCAAATCCAAGGGGACGCACATAGGTCTGATGGGAAGGGATCTGAGAATTTGAGGTAAGTGTGGGGGGAGGAACGGAAACAGTCATAGGATTTTCTCCAGATATGCGAACCCCCCAGCGAATCAGCCAGGGGAATTAATAGGTGTGAAATGGATTAATAGGTGTGAAGTAAGGGAAATGATTTGAGCTAGCTTGTAGGTGGATGCGATTGCAAATGAACCGCCAGTGATCGCATCCGCTCATGTCGAAGTTTGTCTTATTCTCTGGGTTGCCTCCAACTCTCTGCGTCTTGGAAATCGACTCCAGCAGCCTGGGCCGCTTGCTCATCTTCTGGACGATCTCCAATGAATAGTATTTCAGACACACAAGGATGGTCTAAAAGCGCTTGCTGAATCATCCCATCTCCAGGTTTTCGCATTCTGCCCCTGAACCTCAGCACCTCTACTTGAGAGCTGCTCTGTCGTTCTACATGCCAGCATTGATTGCCCTCAAAATCAGGACAGAAATAGGCTGACTGTATCCCACGGAGTAGATGTAAGCAATATTTCATTTCTAAGATCACTTCCGCAATCGTTTTATACCCTGCTGATACACCTCCCTGATTTGAGGCGATGATAAGCATATGCCCTTGTAAGGTGTGCCATCTCACGGCATCCAAAACACCAGGAAGTAAAATTTGGTCCTCTGGTTTTTGCACAAAATTCTTGCCACTTTTGGGGGTAGTGAGAGTTCCGTCCTTATCTAGAATGATGAGTTTCATCGTTTTGGATAAGATATCCAATGTCTTATCTAATAATTGAATCTAAGACTCATACCAATAGATTAACTTCAACCCCATCGCAGCAACACACTCCCTGATGACTAACCTAAGGCTTTCCTGGGTCTGGGCTTGCTGGAAATCAATCAACTGGAAAGAGCGGCCATTCCAGACTTCGATTTTGGCGACGTACATCTTTATGGGATTGCCTCTGGGCATCATGAAAAAGGCCCCTTGGTGGGGGATACCAGGGGGCTGCATTAAAAAAGATAAGAAATAAAAGAGAAGGTTTGGGGGAGGAGGAGTGGGAAAGGATATGATGCTCACTCTATTCGTAAGTAGTCGATATTTTCTTCCATGCCACTTGATAGCGAACAGCTCCATCCTCTTCATTAATGACTAGATATCCTTTCTCAGGATCAACAATCTCCAGACTATGAATGGTCAGATACCGATGGTCATTTTTGGAGTGTATGTCTACCGTATTGAAGTCTAAGTCCAATTCATGGTGGTGGAAGTGAACAACGATTGCATCCTTTTTTACCAGCTTGCAAGCAATAGGGATTTCGATCATTTGCTCCGTTGCGAACTTCTTGTCAATCAAAGCTAACTCTAAGACATCGCCAACCTTGAGATGAATGGAGAGTATTTCTAGGATTAAAACATCCATACAGAATTCTCCTGGAATATCCGCTGTTTCTCAACCTCAGCCTCAAACCTTACTCCAATACACCAGCCGCAACCCCATCGCAGCAACGTACTCCCTGATGACTACCCCAAGATTTTCCTGAGTTTGAGCTTGCTGGAAGGGGAGCATCATAAACTCTCGGCCATTCCAGACCAGGATGTTGGCAATGTACATTTTCATAGAGTCACCTCCGCTAAATCTAATGACAGCCCCTTAGCGGGGGATGCTAAGGGGCTAAATAAGAAATGAAAGAGAAAGGTTCGGGGAGGGGGCTGTCATTGGGTGGCAAGGCTTGGATATATTCCGCCAGTGGCTAAAAAGGGAAAACCCCAGACAGGAGATGCCGGGGTTTTAGGGAGTAGCCGAAGATCGAGTGACAAACCCAATCGGTGAGAGAAGAAACTTAAAAATGATGTATTGAGGCTTAAATACTGGATAATGCCACTTATTGTTAGGGTATTAGACTACATCTCTAGACCGAATCAAGTTGTAAATCTGGGTACATATTAATCAAGTTCTCAACCAATCAGGGAAAAGAAAAGCTGGCATCAAGCTTTGGAATCAGCAAACCTTAGCTTGGTCCGATCTAGGATGGCCTGGACTGCCCCAAGACTGTTCTGGGTTTGAGCCATCTGGAAATCAATCCACTGGAAGGAGCAACCATTCCAGACTTCGATTTTGGCAGCCTGGATTTTCATGGGATTACCTCCAGTGATTCAGAAGGAAGCCCCCCAGTGGTGAACCAGGGGGCTGATTGGTGTGGGAGAAAGCACAGGGATATTGTCTAAATTATTGGGTGGGAAAGACTTGGACTGAGTTGCAGTGAGGCCAATCTATTGAATGTCGAAATTCACTATATCTTCACTGGTGAGCGATAACATTACTCGCGATGAAATGAGGAACAATGAACAACATGACAATCCTTGAACAGGATCGCTTTGATCAACAACTCTTAGATCTTGTAAACCAGGAACGCGAATCTCGCGGGCTGAGACCCCTACAACTCAGCCAGAATCTTGATCAAGCTGCTGATCAGCATTCTGCTCGCATGGCAACGGGTGACTTCTTTGCCCATAGAGATCCACAAACTGGAACCAGCGCTGGAGATCGTATTGAAGCAGCAGGATACACTGGCTGGTCCACTTGGGGGGAGAACATTGCTGCAGGGCAGGCAACACCAGAGGCTGTTCTCAATGCCTGGATGGGCAGCTCCGGGCATCGGGCCAATATTCTAAATCCTAATTTCACACACATGGGAATTGGGTATGATTTGCTTGAAAACGATACTGGCAATCAGCGTTACTCCCACTACTGGACTCAAGTATTTGGCGCAGGGGGTGTCACAGGCACCTATGTTGCTCAAACCGATGGCAATACTACAGCTGGTAACCCCTCCAATCCGAACACCCCGCCTGCCCCAGTCAATCCCCCACTGACACCACCCGTTGAAGCACCGCTAGTGGGGACCCCTGGCAACGACCAACTCATCGGTACAGACAGCAATGACAACATTTTTGGTCGTGGCGGAAATGATATCCTGCGGGGACAATTTGGCAACGACATGCTCTATGGAGAAGCTGGACAAGATAGGCTCTATGGGGATGCTGGTGCCGATCAGCTGTATGGCGGACTTGATAATGACACCCTTTGGGGTGGTGCCGGCAATGATTCATTGATAGGCGTTGATACAAATTCACCCAATTCAGCTTCCCAGGTAGATGTGCTTGTGGGTGGACAGAATGCAGATATGTTTGTCTTAGGAGATGCGTCAGCAGTTTTCTATAACGATGGCATCGACAACACCTATGGCACAGCTAATTATGCCTATATCTATGACTTTCAGAGTGTCCAAGGGGATCAAATTCAATTGTCAGGGAGCAGTGGAGACTATCGCCTCCAATCCTATTCATCAGGCCACCTCCTATTTCTTAATACGCCTGGCGCTGATGAAGTAATTGCTTTCATTGCCAATACTAAGAGCCTAAGCTTGACTAATTCGGTATTTATGTTTGTGTAGAAAGTGAATAATGTCGGGGGAAATTATGTAGAGTGGGGCTTCCGGCTTTCCAACACATGCATCTAAGCGAGATTGCTTAGGTAAGTGATCTACTGCTATAGCAAAGGTTTTGGAATTCCCTCCAATCAACTCAATCTTTGCTAGATGAATGTCGTTCTAAAGACGGTATATCAACATATCCCCCGGTTTTAATCACTCTCCAAGAAGGGCACCCCAGCCCGGAAGCCAGGGTGCAGCGGGAGGGGGCGTCAGTATTCGCTGGAGTGCATAAGGGTTAGAACCCTGATTGTAATCGTTAAATCCTCTGGGTCCTCCGAGCCATGAATCAAGTCAGGGGAATAGTAATCAATCTTGAAGTTGAAGACCTCACCCTTGAATTTGATGCGCCCAAAATTATGCTCTCCTCTTGGATCATTACTGAGATTGAAATCATCAAACGTGCGGACCAGTCGGAAGAGTTCTTGCTGCTCTTCTGAAGAAAGACCTTGAACAAGCTGAGTGGTGTAGACCTGGCCTAGGGTATGGTCGCCTTGACGAAAGCGGTCATTGAGCTGGGCAATAGTGGTGGCTTGGGTTGCTTCTGTAATGGTCATAAGTTGGTCCTCTGAACTTGCCTGAGACGGGGCAGGGGCAAGAGATGCCCCTTGCTTGACCTGGGGTTAGTTCCAGGTGTCTTCTGGGTGGGTATCAGGGACGAAATGACGAGAATCTCCAGAATCATAGGGTTGATGCTGGTAGCCGTCCTGGGTCGGGACTGAGAGCCATTTCTTAGGAGTAGTCCAAGGCTGGCTCATCTCAGCGTCGGTTCTGGGTTGCCAAGCTTGGGTTAGAATGTCAGACATTTGTAGTACCTCTTGTAGGTTTACAGAGTCAGAGCCGCTGAGGTTTCTTGTCACGGAAGGTCAGCGGCTCTTTCAATGAAAGTTTTGTCTCTAGTTTTTAGCCTTAGTCGGCATCGCCTTACGGTCGCATCACCAGCTCCAGGTGGTTGCTAGCGGTTGGGGGAAGGTCGCTGTCGCCCGGTCTTTTGTTGTTATATCTATAATATTATGAATATATATAGATTGTCAATGCTTTTTTACTGCTTTCTACCTGAATAAGTATGCTATTAATATGGAATACTCTCTCTTCTAAAATTGTGGGAACTAAACGTAAGATCAACCCTAAAAGTCTTCAAAATCTTCGCCCCGGCAAATCTCCCGGACGAACAACCTTGCATGAATCTACTAAGAGTCGGCATGGTGTTTCTTTAACTGATGAGGGCTGGTCAGGAGTTCAGGAAGCTGCCAAAAAATATGGATACTCGGTATCTGAGTTTCTTGAACAAATCGGTAGGGGAAATTTAGCCATCTTGGAATTGGAAGCAATTGAAGCGTTCCAAGATGCTCTAGATCTAGCCGAGGCCCAAACAGCTATTGCCGAGGCTCGATTAGTAGGGGTTAGACCTTTGGAAGACGTTTTAAGTGAAATCGGGCTTGAGGATTGACCTAAGCGTGTCCTATTCCGTTTTCCTAGCACCCGCCGCTGAGCGACAACTCAAAAAGCTACCCAATAAAGTTAAGGCTCAGATTGTTCCCATCCTTAAAACTTTGACCGATGATCCACACCCATCTGGATCGGCAAAATTAAAGGGGGCTGAAGATCTTTGGAAAATCAGGAAGGGGGCTTATCGCGTCATTTATCAGATTCAAGACAAAAAACTCACCATACTGGTTGTCAATATTGCTCACAGGAGAGATGTCTACAAAGATAAGTCGTAGATAATAGGGTATTGAATCTGATCGGCTTCAGCCCCAGCAGATAGCCAGGGCTGAGGACAGAACTACCGAGCTACCGCAATCTCTCGCCAGGTAGCCTTGGGAAGACTCAGAACCTGAGATCCCATCGCTTCTAACTCCGTGGCTCGGTCGTAGCTCTCAACATCTTGGGATGTTCTGGTGACAGCGTTCATCATGCCGTAAGCTGTCAGGTCGCCACCCTGGATCAGATGGGTGAGAATTCCAGAGCGCTCTTCCTGATTAACGTTGAGCTTATCGCCTAATACCTCCACGGCAGTGACCGGGTTACCCTCAATCTTCCGCTCGGTGGCATCTCGCATCTGCTCAACAATTTGGGTGAACTTGGCGATATCAGCCGCACCGCGCACCATGTCTCGAACTTTGAGCAATAGCGCTCTATCGTCAGCTTCGCGGGTTTCGTCGCTGAACAATTCTACGGCTGCATCACTTTCACCAACCTGTGGGCCAACGTGATACTTCTTAAAAGGGGTAATTGAAGGGTTGACACTGTTGGCGAATTCCAAGAAGTCACGCTGGTAATGGCTGAAGTATCCTCTTGAAAAGAGATACACGAGTTTTTGCTAGTGGAACATCATTAAACCAAGCGTCTAAGCGGACAAAATTGAGAGCAATGGCACAGAAAACATTCTGTAGATGGCTCTTCGCTAACCCGATATACCTTGATTGGCGCATGCCAAATCGCCGTATTCCCTGTGAATGGGTACTCTCAACACCAGCCCGCAGGCTATATTTTTCCTTGAACTCAGTAGTTCGTTGTACCTGACGTCGTTCATTAAGGGCTTGATGTAACTCACGGGGACGGAACGTCAACTCTCTTGGCTGGGTCTTTGATTTCGTACATTGAGATCGCACTGGACAACTTCGGCAAGTGGTCCCCTGGAACCTTGCTTGAATGACATCCTTTCCGTGAATATCCTTTCCAGGCAACCATTTCGTACTGAAGTGGCCTTGAGGACAGACAACCTTCTGTTGGTCCCAACTGATGAGGAAGAAGCTCGAATCAAATCCGTTTCCTGCCTTTGCTTGCCAACTATGATTTTGACGCACTGGACCAATAACATCCATGTCATATTCTGCTTTGCTATTCACCAAATGCTCTGCCGAGAGGTAACCCCCATCTAACAAATGCTCTTTAGGCAACAACTGTTTTTTAGCCAGAGCCAGGTGAATGGGTTCAACAACTTGATCATCTGGAACCGTTGCACTGGTGGTGTGCACATGAGTGATGAGACGTGGACTTTCAGGATCACACACTTCTGTTAAATGAACTTTATAGCCCACCCAATCCATACTTCTTTTATTGCTATAGCGGGCTTCGACATCGTAAGGAGAATGAATGGATGAATCAGAAGGGGGCATATCCTTCACTTTTCGCCATTCGACTGTGCCGTCTGCATTGGGCGGGTAGAATCGCTGGAGCCAGACTTGTCGCAGAGTTTCCACTGCAGGTAGATGCTTTAACCACGGTGGTGAACTAGGGGCATATATGGCGTCAAGCAGTGTCAAACCATCTTGACCGATAGTACTGCCCAAAGCTTTGCGTTCGCTATCGGGTTTGGGCAAGCGATAATTCTCTATTCGTCGACCATAGCGATCAAACCAGTCATCGTGCATGTGTTCGCTTAACCACTGTGGATCTGCGACAACCAAACTATTGAGAGCAGCCCGAAAGGTTTCACCAAATAACTCCAACCGATTGAGGGTTCGGATCGACGCTAGGATATGGGTCGCATCCGTTCGTTGTTGATGGTGTTCTTTAAGGAACCCTTTTGCTTGAAGGTGCTCAAGGAAGCTATCAAATAGCTGTTGTTCCTTGTCACCCGCGATCAGACGCTTGCGAAATTCACTCAAAACAGAATAATTAAATCCAGAGTCTCTCAGCGGTAGGCTCAGGGCATATTTCCAATCTATCCGGGCTCGAACGGCATCAGCCGCTTGACGGTCTGAAAGATTCTCAAGAAATTGCATGATGCAAACTAGCACAAGCTGCCAGGGGGATAGAGCTGGTTGTCCTTTCTTCGGAAACAGATCAGCAAAATCGTGATCGTGATAGATAATGCCAAGTTCATCACGTAGTTGCATATACAGATTGCCATCAGGAAAGGCAGCCCTAGCTACTTCAATGGTTTCACTGGGGATGTCCAACAAGTCTGTCGGGCGCATAGACATAACAATGAGCCTCCAGAGTGAGCGTGATTGAGTTTGAGTTTTAGCAGTACCATACCTCAATCCACAAAAGGCTTACTGCATCAAGTGTTAGAAGCTATTTTCAGCCGACTTAGATCATTGCGGAATATTTCGCCAACAGTGTCAGGGTTGCTGACACCAGCTGCAATCAAGGCTGAAATCCTTACCTAGCAACGGCTATAGGCATTAAGAACTGTAAATTCTATTGACCTCCATCACCCTCAATTCATAATCTACACTTATAGTACAAAAACTTGCCTTACGCTCTAATGAATTCACTTTCATAGGAGCGTAATTGCATGAAACGTAAATGGCATCCAGAAGAGCTGCTTGAGCATTGGTCTATCCAGCCTGACGAAGAGCATTTGTTGGCCAAACGTCAAGGAGCAAACTGCTTAGGATTTGTCCTGTTGCTTAAATTCTTCCGATATGAAGGACGCTTTCCTGAACAGAAGTATGAGATACCTCATATGGCCTTGACCTTCGTTGCAGACCAGTTAGCACTACTGCCCGAGCTGTTCAAAAGCTATGACTGGCATGGGAGAAATAGCTATTATCACCGGGCCCAGATTCGTAAATTCACCGGGTTTCGACAAGCCACTGTGGCGGACCAAAACCAACTACGCACTTGGTTAGTCGATACCGTCTTGAGTCAAGAGCAGGATTATCATCATCTGAAATTGAAGGTCTATGCTCAACTGCGTACCCTTCAGATTGAACCTCCCACTCCTGCTAGAATTGAGCGTTTAATTCGGTCTGCTCAACGCCTATTTGAGAATCAGCTTTTTTCCTCAACTCTCCAGCAGTTGTCCAAGCAAACTCAAACTGAGCTTGATGAATTGATCCAAGAACCCAAGGTGACCCCAGGTAAAGAGATCCCAGATCCTCCCCTAAGTGCGTTGAAAAAAGACCCAGGACCAGTCGGTCTCAATAGCCTGCTTTCAGAAATCATCAAACTCCAACGACTCCGCCAAGTGGCTTTGCCAGATACCTTGTTTTCTCATCTGACCCCACGAGTTCTGGAGTGTTATCGGCTCCGAGTGGAAACGGAAACATTATCAGAGTTGAGGCATCACCCCAAAGTCATCCGACTCACCTTACTCGCGAGTTTTTGCTGGCAGCGATGCCAAGAGATCATCGACAACATCATGGATTTGCTGATTCAGATCGTCCATCGCATTGATACACGCAGCAAGAATAAAGTGACGTCAGAGGTGATCGCTAAAGTCAAAAAAACGGACTCTCACACCCAACTGTTTTATCAGGTGGCCACCGCAGCCCTAGCCACACCAGATGGCTTGGTCAGAGATGTTATCTACCCCGTTGCCAGTGAGCAAACTCTGGAAGCATTTGTTGACTCCTACAATGATGGCGGTCAGACTTACCGACAACTTCTACACTCGAGGATCCGTTCTTCCTACGGTCATCATTATCGGCAAATGCTTCCTGCGGTACTGGAAGTGATTGACTTTCGGTGCAATAACAAGCAATACCAGCCCATCCTGCAGGCTGTGGATTTACTCAAAGCCTATGTGGACACCCCCCGAAAACCTTATGCCTCAGCAGACGACGTTCCCATCGAAGGGGTCGTCAGTGCAGACTGGCAAGAGACGGTATTGGGTCAGGATGAAGACCAGCCAGACAAAGTAGATCGCATCGCCTATGAGATGTGCGTCCTCAGGGCCTTGCGAGAGAAACTACGGTGTAAGGAAATTTGGGTCGCCGGTGCCAATCGCTATCGAAATCCCGACCTGGATTTACCCCAAGACTTTGACGAGCGGCGAGAGGAGTATTACCAGGATCTACAACAGCCCCTAGAGGTGGAGACCTTCATCACTCAAATCCAGACTGATATGGAAAACGCTTTGACCCTACTGAATCAGGGAATGCCTCACAATTCCAAAGTTGAGATCTTGAGTAAGCGAGGAGGACGAATTAAGGTGTCCCCGCTTGAGGCACAACCGGAACCCATGAACATTCAAAAACTCAAGGAAGAGATCAACCACCGGTGGTCCCTAACGCATTTATTGGACGTCCTCAAAGAAGCGGACTTTCGGATTGATTTCACCCAGCATTTCAAGAGTGCGGCTAGTCGTGAAATATTGAGCCCCCAGTCCCTGCGAAAGCGCCTACTGTTGTGTATTTACGGACTGGGCACCAATTTAGGAATTAAGCGCATCGCTCATTCAGAAGCCGATGCAGGATACTTTGAATTGCATTATGTCCGACGCAAGTTTTTAAGCAAGATTGCCCTCAGCTGTGCCATTACGGATGTGGCCAATGCGATTTTCCGGATTCGCCTTTCTCATATCTGGGGGGAAGCCACCACGGCTTGTGCGTCTGATTCTCGGCACTTTGAATCTTGGGACCAGAATTTGATGACGGAATGGCACGTTCGCTATGGCGGCCGGGGGGTGATGATCTACTGGGTGCGATTCGTTGGCTAGAAACTAGACCTGAATAGGGTTTGAGGGGATTAGCCGCAAGCGTAAAGAAGGGGAAAATATCCCAACTGTACCTTGACAACTTAATAGCCATATAGGTGAGAGTCAGTATCCTAGACCGCTCTAGTCCTATCCCGCAGGTGCAGCGGTGACAGCATTTCCCCCAGGTTCGCGACTAGCCATCAACGCCTGAAGCGGGGAAAAAAGGAGGTAACAGGGAGCCTAGCTCTGAACCCCTTCGAGCAAGAACTTATGAGTAGCGAAAGCGAAGATGTGGTTAACCCACCGTAATCATTAACCAGCGAAATTAGGTTGATAACGCTGGGAGTCCCAAAAGGGCAAGGATATACGGAGCTGGCGTGTCCAGTAGCGACCAGTTAGCACTTCCAATAAACCCGGTGGAGCGCATCACTCTAACAGTTCAATCAATGGCTATTAGGAACGAAGTAACCCCCGCCTATCTCTCTTGGAGGTCGATTGGCTAAGAGTAGGTGCTAACCAGAAGTTAGGCGGTGGGAAGGATTGGGTCAAAAGCAAAAGCCCCACTGTAATGGTGAGGATAAGCAGACAGACTCACGGTGACTTGGAATGAATAGGAACAAGTAGCAATAAATATGTCTAAAGCACGGGTCAAACCGATGATGGAATGGAGCGCAATCCCCTGGCCAAAACTAGAGCGGAAAGTGTTTAAGTTGCAAAAGCGCATATTCAGAGCCAGACAACGTGGCGATGTCAAAGTAGTACATAGACTCCAGAAAACTCTGATGAGGTCCTGGTCAGCCAAATGCCTTTCAGTTAGACGGGTCACACAAGACAACCAGGGAAAAAAGACGGCAGGTGTGGATGGAGTTAAATCTCTGTCCCCAGAAGCTCGTCTGCCCCTAGTGGGTCAACTTAAACTCGGCTCAAAGGCCCCTCCCACCAGACGGGTGTGGATTCCTAAACCAGGAAAAGACGAACAACGTCCTTTGGGTATACCGACCCTGTATGAAAGGGCAAGAATGACACTAGTCAAACTAGCCCTGGAACCTGAATGGGAAGCGGTTTTCGAACCAAACTCCTATGGTTCAAGACCAGGCCGTTCATGTCATGACGCGATAGAACAAATTTTTGCAGCCATTAAACAGAAAGCAAAATATGTGTTGGACGCTGATATAGCCCAATGTTTTGACCGAATAAACCACGAAGCACTGCTCAAAAAGCTGAAGACCTTTCCCACTCTACGCCGACAAATAAAAACTTGGCTAAAAGCTGGGGTAATTGATGGTCATCAGTTCTTACAGACATCTGAAGGAGCACCTCAAGGGGGGACTATCTCTCCTTTGTTGGCAAATGTAGCCCTCCATGGCCTAGAGTATCGAATCAAGCAAGCCTTTCCTATCAGAAAGATTGCCGACGGGAATAAGCGAAAAAGAATTGCTACTCCTGATGTCATTCGATACTGTGATGACTTCGTGATTCTTCACGAGGATTTATCCGTAGTTCAAAGATGTCAGAGCTTAGTTCATGAGTGGCTAAAAGACATGGGGTTGGAACTAAAACCTAGCAAAACGCATATATCCCATACTCTCAAAAGGTATGAAGCTGAAAACCCTGGATTTGATTTTCTAGGATTCTCAGTTAGACAATTCCCGGTCGGTCAACATCAATCGGGGAGATTATGCGGGACATTGCTGGGATTTAAGACCATCATTACCCCCAGTCGAAAGAAGCAAAAAGTACATTACAATCGGCTCGTTAGTATCATCAACGCCCATAAGGCAGCGCCGCAAGCGGCATTAATCCGCCACCTCAATCCCGTGATTAGAGGATGGACGAGATATTATTCGACCATGGCTAGTAAAGAGACCTTCTCCCGTCTAGACCATTTACTGTATCAAAAGCTTCAAACATGGGCTAACCACCGCCATCCTGGCAAATCCAGGAAATGGGTGGTGAATAAATATTGGCAAACTGTCGGGGGAGATAAATGGGTCTTCGCGACTAGAGTAACTAAATCTAGAACCGAAAAATTACTCAAACATCGACAGACTCCAATTATCCGCCATGTCAAAGTCAAGGGGGATGCAAGTCCCTACAATGGCAATCTAGTTTACTGGAGTTCAAGGACTGGGAAGCATCCAGAAGCTCCGAAGAGAGTATCTATGCTCTTGAAGAAGCAGAAGGGGAAATGCGCTCAGTGCGGCATGTTCTTCCGAGAAGAAGATTTACTTGAAGTGGATCACATTCTCCCTACATCAATGGGAGGATTGGACGTATACAAGAATCTTCAACTACTACACAGACATTGTCATTATGTTAAAACGGCCAAGGAGAAGTCCTCTCAGGCCAAATGGTATGTATGACAAGCACCAAGCCACTGAGGAGCCGTGTAAATCGAAAGATTTACGCACGGTTTTGAAGCCAAGTCGGAGGAGTGATCCTCCGGCTTAGGTTAACCATGTCGAGAAAAAATCCGTATGTATCTACTCGCAACTGAAGAAGTGTTCTTCTTCGGAGGTGGCCTTTATGGTGAAGGGCGTACTTCGACACTGCACGCAAATGTCAGTGAATAAAAGCTATGTGGATACCCATGGCCAAAGCGAGGTGGGGTTTGCATTTTGCTATTTATTGAATTTCCAGCTGATGCCTCGCTTTAAGGGCATCAACAAGCAGAAGCTCTACCTGCCGATGTCCGGGCAGAAGAAGAAGTATTTCCATCTTAAGGCGATTTTAAAGCGACCCATTCGTTGGGATCTGGTTCGGGAGCAATATGAGCCAATGATCCAGTTCACAACCGCGATGAAGCAAGGCACTGCCGAACCTGAAGCCATTCTGAGTCGATTCACTCGCAACAACATCAAGCACCCCACCTACTTGGCTTTGGCTGAATTAGGGCGAGCCATTAAGACCATCTTCCTGTGCCAGTATTTGCATGATGAAGCCTTACGGCAAGAGATCAATGAAGGCTTGAATGTCGTTGAGAATTGGAATAGTGCCAATGACTTCATCTTCTATGGAAAGAATGGTGACTTTGCCAGTAATCAAACGGCGATGCAAGAACTGTCCATGCTTTGCCTGCACCTACTGCAAATCAGCCTGNTTTACATCAATACTCTAATGATTCAAAAAGTACTTTCTGAACCCACCTGGATGAATCGTATGCAGGAAGAAGATTTGAGGGCGTTAACACCGTTGTTTTACCTCCATATCAATCCTTATGGACGTTTCCGCCTCAACATGAATGAGCGTCTGGTGATTGAAAACTTGGCTGCGTAGGGAGTAGCTGTAATCAGGTTGCTGAGTTGGGGCCCATCTCAGCAAGGCAACCTTAGCTCCCATATAAAGTAGTACAGCGATATAAAATACTTAAGTAAAACTTATTGATTAGCAGTAAATTTGCCCTGTTTTGAGGGGTGATCTAGGCCTTCCAATAGTAACGGAGCAATTTGGCCAGTAAGGATTGGACTGTTCCATTTACGGTTATTGGGCAGTTTAGCTTAATTATCTTGAAAGCCTTATAGGGTATGAATTTAAGGTTTATACTGTTCTATTTACACACAATAATGGAACAGTTGTGTTCCCTCTCCTATCTGCATTCATGCGATTTTGAACGAGGAGTAAGCCAGAATCTTGAAATGCTTGTTCTCACTTGCTTTCGTGATTAGCTTATACAGTCTACTGGCCAAATTGCTCCGTTACTATTGGAAGGCCATCTAGTTTGATTGCAGCTGGTGTCAGCGACCCTGACACTGTTGGCGAATTCCAAGAAGTCACGCTGGTAATGGCTGAAGTATCCTCTTGAAAAGAGATACACGAGTTTTTGCTAGTGGAACATCATTAAACCAAGCGTCTAAGCGGACAAAATTGAGAGCAATGGCACAGAAAACATTCTGTAGATGGCTCTTCGCTAACCCGATATACCTTGATTGGCGCATGCCAAATCGCCGTATTCCCTGTGAATGGGTACTCTCAACACCAGCCCGCAGGCTATATTTTTCCTTGAACTCAGTAGTTCGTTGTACCTGACGTCGTTCATTAAGGGCTTGATGTAACTCACGGGGACGGAACGTCAACTCTCTTGGCTGGGTCTTTGATTTCGTACATTGAGATCGCACTGGACAACTTCGGCAAGTGGTCCCCTGGAACCTTGCTTGAATGACATCCTTTCCGTGAATATCCTTTCCAGGCAACCATTTCGTACTGAAGTGGCCTTGAGGACAGACAACCTTCTGTTGGTCCCAACTGATGAGGAAGAAGCTCGAATCAAATCCGTTTCCTGCCTTTGCTTGCCAACTATGATTTTGACGCACTGGACCAATAACATCCATGTCATATTCTGCTTTGCTATTCACCAAATGCTCTGCCGAGAGGTAACCCCCATCTAACAAATGCTCTTTAGGCAACAACTGTTTTTTAGCCAGAGCCAGGTGAATGGGTTCAACAACTTGATCATCTGGAACCGTTGCACTGGTGGTGTGCACATGAGTGATGAGACGTGGACTTTCAGGATCACACACTTCTGTTAAATGAACTTTATAGCCCACCCAATCCATACTTCTTTTATTGCTATAGCGGGCTTCGACATCGTAAGGAGAATGAATGGATGAATCAGAAGGGGGCATATCCTTCACTTTTCGCCATTCGACTGTGCCGTCTGCATTGGGCGGGTAGAATCGCTGGAGCCAGACTTGTCGCAGAGTTTCCACTGCAGGTAGATGCTTTAACCACGGTGGTGAACTAGGGGCATATATGGCGTCAAGCAGTGTCAAACCATCTTGACCGATAGTACTGCCCAAAGCTTTGCGTTCGCTATCGGGTTTGGGCAAGCGATAATTCTCTATTCGTCGACCATAGCGATCAAACCAGTCATCGTGCATGTGTTCGCTTAACCACTGTGGATCTGCGACAACCAAACTATTGAGAGCAGCCCGAAAGGTTTCACCAAATAACTCCAACCGATTGAGGGTTCGGATCGACGCTAGGATATGGGTCGCATCCGTTCGTTGTTGATGGTGTTCTTTAAGGAACCCTTTTGCTTGAAGGTGCTCAAGGAAGCTATCAAATAGCTGTTGTTCCTTGTCACCCGCGATCAGACGCTTGCGAAATTCACTCAAAACAGAATAATTAAATCCAGAGTCTCTCAGCGGTAGGCTCAGGGCATATTTCCAATCTATCCGGGCTCGAACGGCATCAGCCGCTTGACGGTCTGAAAGATTCTCAAGAAATTGCATGATGCAAACTAGCACAAGCTGCCAGGGGGATAGAGCTGGTTGTCCTTTCTTCGGAAACAGATCAGCAAAATCGTGATCGTGATAGATAATGCCAAGTTCATCACGTAGTTGCATATACAGATTGCCATCAGGAAAGGCAGCCCTAGCTACTTCAATGGTTTCACTGGGGATGTCCAACAAGTCTGTCGGGCGCATAGACATAACAATGAGCCTCCAGAGTGAGCGTGATTGAGTTTGAGTTTTAGCAGTACCATACCTCAATCCACAAAAGGCTTACTGCATCAAGTGTTAGAAGCTATTTTCAGCCGACTTAGATCATTGCGGAATATTTCGCCAACAGTGTCAGGGTCGCTGACACCAGCTGCAATCAAAATAGATCACCCCCCAAAACAGGGCAAATTCACCTCTAATCAATAAGTTTTACTTAAGTATTTTTTGCCGCTGTACTACTCGATAGTCGAGCAAAGGTTGCCTTGCTGAGATGGGCCTCAACTCAGCAACCTCACTGCAGCTACTCCCTACGCAGCCAAGTTTTCAATCACCAGACGCTCATTCATGTTTAGTCGGAAACGCCCATAAGGATTGATATGAAGGTAGAACAGGGGCGTTAACGCCCTCAAATCTTCTTCTTGCATACGATTCATCCACGTCGGCTCAGAAAGTACTTTTTGAATCATCAGCGTATTGATATAGACCAGGCTGATTTGTAGTAGGTGCAAACACAGCATGGATAGCTCTTGCATAGCCGTTTGATTACTGGCAAAGTCACCATTCTTGCCATAGAAGATGAAGTCATTGGCACTATTCCAATTCTCAACGACATTCAAGC
>NC_009930.1 GCF_000018105.1 Acaryochloris marina MBIC11017 | reverse complement strand
CTGGATGCGATTATTGGTTAACCGATGAGTGAGAACGAACTGACTATTGAGCTGTTTCATAAAGTTTCTCCGGTCTAATTCCTCAGCAATTTCAGGGTGATAAGACATCCAATGCAACTTCGTGGCACTCTTCAACCGCCCTCGATGTTCCACACAGACTTGATGAATAAACTCATCTGTAAGGTCCACACCGGGCAGCTCATCTTGCAGTAAGACTTTTTTGGCATCCAACGTATCTTTATAGGTGGCAGAAGAACTCCCCATCACTCGTATGGCCTGCTCCACCGTGAATCGCTCCCCGTCTGCCGTCCCCATCATGACGGCTGTCTCCCGCTCCATCTGCTTCCGCACCTTACTGAAGGACTCGACGATATCGGCATTGCGGTCTCTCAGTTCCTCCATCTCAATAGGATGTCCATGATCCTCCAGCAACAGCATCAAGGACTCTCTGAGAGCTAACAGTGAGGCAATCGAGCGAGTCTGATATCGAGCAAAGCTGACGTTGTGACAGTTGTTGGGATTCTGCTGATAGGCTTTCAGTGCCGCTAACTGCTGAGCCGTTTCCGGGGACTGGTCATGGATCAACTGCTGTTCTAAATCAATGGAGGCAGCCACATCTTGTCCATATTTGGACTGGAGCATGATGACTTGTTCCACGGACTTAATCGAAGGAATATCAGGGATATGAGCCTTGCGAGTCACATAGATTTCACGAGTGACCTTGGCCCGATATCGCCAGAGCTGCTGATAGACACTGCGGGCATGGTTGGATGAGGCATAGCAGAAGACTCGACTGAAATAGGGAATCAGACGAGGTTCGTCAATACTGACCCCACTTTCTGCCGTGGGACTCAAAAATAATGCCGTGGGTTGATAGTCCTCGACAAACTCCGTGGGATTGGCCTGGAATATCTTGTTCTCCGTGCGCTCCGAAGTCTTGCGGTCATGACGCAAAATCCCCTTGGCAAACTCCGGGTTCATCTCCGCAATCATCCGCTCTAACTTCTCTAGGAATTCCTGAGAGGTCGCAACAACGATAAACCGCTCATTGGCGGCTACGGCATTGAGGATTCTCTCTAGAAACTGAGAAGTCTGCCCAGAGAACACCTTCGTGGGAAAGTTATCATCGGGCTTGTATTCATTAACGACAATCTTAGTGTTGTACTTCCCGCCTGTAATGCCCTTGATATAGTCAATGGGAATTTGAGACAGGGAATCTTCTAAGAGAATGATATTGCCCCGAGTTTCTAAGACCCGGTTTGCGATCGCATGAAAATGCTCCAAGATCTGATTCTGCCGATCCCCCAAGGTCTGACCACTGAGAACATGGAATAAAGCAGCATCGGCTTCATCTAGGATGATGCAGCTATCGGGTTCAATATCATCAAGTTCAATCTTGAGAAGACTATCAAAGCAGAGCAGGATGGACCGTTCAGAGCGAAAGCCCATGCTGATATTGCCCTGGTATTCCTTGTTGAGTCGGAACAAGTGAATCAGCTTATAGAGGGTATTGCCGTTGGCGTCTTGTTCAATGAATCGGTCCTCAGTATTAAACAGCAGGTTATTCCGATACCCTGGCATAATCACCTGGCCCTTGACCTGGCCCACCAGCGACTTCAGCATCTCCGTCTTGCCCGTGCCACACATGGATGCAATAGCGACGACGGACCCCGGATCAATCGTGCCTAGATCCGAGAGTTCGATGTACTGTTTGTTGATAATCGTCGTGGCTTGATCCGATAAGCCATTGAGCTTCAGAAATAACTGACCCAGTTCATATTCCAGACCCAAGCTATTGAAGAACCAAGTGGGCTTGAACCCAATCTGAGCTAGTTCCAATGAGGTGAGTTCATCTATATCGCAGGAGTTCTCCTTGTAGGTCTGTCCCCACCAGGCCACTTCCACGGAATAGCCCCATTCTTCTAGTAAGCGGATGACTCGCTGATACTGACGGAAGACATTGAGATTCCGCACAGCACCCGCATCTGGATAGAGGGTGATAATTGGGGATTGCTCAGCATCTTTCGATAAGACGGTCAGGGTTTCCTGCAAGGTTTCAGGAGAGGAAGCCCAGAGTCCCCCCGCTGCTCCAATCGTGGGTAGATTTAATCGTTGAGAGAGTAAATAGGGTTTAACCCCCGTTCCTTCAACGAGGGCAATCCGAGAGTATGGACCAAAGGACTTGTAGATGGCTAAAGGAATTTCGCCGTTAACATGAGGACCATTGCCGTTGGGATTGCGTTTGGTAGAGCTGGATAGCCAGATGTAGCGATTGTCTTTATCAACATTCCGCTTCCTGAGCTGCAACGCTGTGATTTGACCGTGGACATTGTAGAGGGGCCAGAGATAGCCCCCTTGAGAATTGAGGATGCCACCGGGTAAGACACCGGGCAGATCTGGGGACAGGTCTTGGACTCGCTGGAACTGGCCCACGGAGAAGGCTGGGAAGCCATCAATTTCAGCTTGGGACATGCCCCGACGAACTAAGTCTCCCTGATCCATTGAGCAGAGGGAGAGGTCAGAGAGGAGTTGTCGATATTGCTGATCGCGGAGTTGTGGGGGCAGCTCTCTGGCAATCCGCTGTTGTCGTTTTTCTTCTGCTTGCTTTTCCCTTAAGGCTTTGCGGGTTTCCCAGTCAATGGCATTGAAGTCTTCACTCGCGTGGGGTGCCCAGATGCCCCAGAGATAGTTTTTGGTGAGCTTGCGGAACTTGTAGCCGTTGACGACACCGATGTCCTGAGTCTCGGACATGCAGAGAACGATTTCACCACCGCCCCGGCAGCGGCCATCGTGGGAGTCACAGATGGGGCAGTGGTTTGCTCCTCGGAAGGGGGTCAGCTTAGATGGGGTTCTCGTTGAGGTGCCAAAGCCAAGGTGAGGTGTGTTCAGATTGAGTGAGGTGGTGGAGGTCATTGATGGCCTCCTTGATGATGCATGGGTATATGAGTCGATTCCCGAACCATTAGCGGCTCAGGATACACGAATATAGAAAGCATGGAAAGTCCCTCTATCGTTTATCAGTAGCGAGATAGAGAGGTGTTATAAGTAAAGTTCAATTACAAAATTCTTGCAGCACAAAGTCGGCTGTTCTAGAATAATGAGAACACACCTCGTGGATCACTAACTTTCTGCCCGCTCAAAGCAATCAGTTAGATCCCGCAATCTCGAAAAAATATTTGTTTTTTCCTGGAGCCCTGGCTATTTCCGTAGCTGGGATTCCTTTTTTTTAGGGCATCGTCACCTCCTGGGGAAAAATACAAAGATTCTTAGTGAACCATACTACGCTTCAGCCCTCAATACGCAAAGGCTTTAAAACAAAAGATCATCAAGGGTTTCAGGATCTGAGGCAATATGATCCGAAGAAGAAAAACATCGGTTAATTCCTCGTATCAGAATGAAGAGATTCGCTGCTTGATTAGTGCAAACTTTCGTTAGTCTCTGGGCAATCATTCGGCGGTCGAGGGTGTTCTTTCCAATATCCGATGCCTACATCTCCAAATACACCTGTAATAACAAACGACATCATTGGCCTCCTTATGTTCGGTCTATCATTGTTCTGAAATCCTCTAATGCTCTTAGATACAAGCGCTAATGGCAGTAAAAGTATATTGAGAATTACTGGGTTGAATCCCAGATATCCTAGCCAATTGACTTGAGGTCTCTCCAGTTGATGGCATCGCTGATTCACTGGGGTAAGTTGATGCCTCGCGACATCAACAGCCCCGTGATTGCTACACCGACGAAAATCCAAAAAATGTTCCTGAGCATGGTTTAGCCCTCCGTTCTCTTCAATCAGCCACTCCTTAAATGGATTGAAAACCTGTGTAATGACCTTGCCGATGCGTCCACCCAGACGTGTAGCGTCCACTCGCTTTAGGACTTGCTTATTACTCTTCACTGGAGAAATTGGAACAGGCTTGGGAAACTGAACGAAACAAGCCCCGTAAGTCATTAAGTGCTTGAGAAAGGCACGAGCTTGTTTCAACAGTTGTCTGACTCTCTCACCAGACAGACTTAACATTGTTCCGATCTCTTTGTTGCTGAAACCGTCTCGTTTGGCTCTGACGATAAAAGCCTCTCGATCTGGGAGTTGAGCAATATAGTTCTTCTGATCGAGGGTTTCAGTGAATTCCCAAGTTCGGTCATCAACCCCAATGACATCGAGCTGTTCGCAACCTTGATCATCATTCAAAGGAATATTCAAGCTAGCCGTTTCAACGACGTTCGCTTTATTCCAAGCATTGAAAATCACCTGCTGGGAATACCCCGTCTCATCAGATAGCTCTGTGATCGTAGGTTCTCGATCTAAGTCCATCCTTATGGCTTGAGAGGCTTGTTCAATCTCCTTGAGGTGCAAGGAGATTTCAATGCTAATTCCCTTGAACTCATGGATCAATCGTCTGATTTCAGTTCTAATAACCTTGACGGCATAGGAACTGAACTTATAGCCTTTGGCAACATCAAACTTTTGGATGGCAATGGCTAACCCAAGATTTCCTGCATTAACTAGATCGTCCCAGTCTGCTAATCCTCGGAATTTATGAGCTTGTTGAAAAACAAGACCTTCATTTTGGCGAATAAATCGATCTCTAGCCCTTAAATCCCCAGCTTGCGCCTGGATAATCAGAGTATATTGCGACTGACGGTCATTAAATTCTGATAAATTCGATTGTCGATCCGATACAAGTGTGGCTACCATAATTGAAACCTTTCAGATCCGTAATCTGTGTGTAAGGTTTATGGCCCTCTGGTTGTTTGGAAGCGGTTAGAGGGTCTTTGAATTTTATGTAAGGCTGAAGACCTTGCTCAGCCTATTGTTGTGTTTAAGGTTTATGGCTCTCTGATTGTTTGGAAGCGGTTAGAGAGCAGTTTTTGGTTGGCAATCTAGGCAGAATGGAATGAAAAGCTAGGAATTCTGAAGTTGTTGCAGGATGTGATCTATATGGGTTATTCATGTCATACCCCCCGGTAGACATTTATTTAATGTTGGTGTTCTCTCTATCTTCAGGCCAGAGAACGGAATGAGAATTACGTAGCTAGATAATAATCTTTCTCATTAAGGATAGATAAATTTGCACTAAAGCTATCAAATAATCACCTCCCTGTAAATAGATTTTTGGTTTGCACATCGACAACTTGAGTGAATGAAGTATCAATGGCTTATTGCAGAATGGTTAATTTACCTGAAGAACTGCTTGGAAGACTCAGACCAGTTTTGTTGAACGAGATCGATTGTTTGTTGGATTAAACACTTTATTCCAATATCCAATATCCACTGGACACTATTTCAATCGACATGGTTTGGACTATAGAAGTAAGGTCGAATTTTCCATCTGTAAGCTCTTACACCAGGTATTTATACGTTAGTTTTGCAAACTAATTTGTGGATACTATGCTTATATCATACAAGTTAAACTTGTTTCAAACAATTTAAAATAATATGAACTAGACTTCAATTTGATATATAAGGTAAAACCTTGTCTAACTTACAATTTGGAGGATTTTGTGAGTGAGAATGGGTCATTGATAACTTGGAAGCTTAAACAAACTATGGATAAGCATGGCATCACAACTTCAGCCTTAGCTGAATCGATGGGTGTTAGTAGTAATTCAATATCCAACATGAGAAAGTCAGAAATGCCACGTCTCAATGGAGAACGCCTTAATCAGTTGATCATGTGTATCAACCAGATGCGGAAACCAGGGACTCGTTTAATTGAGCTAGAAGATTTGATTGTTCTGTCATACACCACAGCAGAAATGAAAACTTCAACCCATCAGCAATCAAGAAAATAGTTTGTATCCTAAAAGAAATTGAAGTTTTAGTGCATTTATTAGGTATCTGAAACTTCAAAATATTTTTTTTGAAAGAGTTTTAAGCTGAATCAGCAACACCATCCCCCAGTAAAGCCACTAATCGATTAGACGAATTGCCACGGCTTTAGACAAGCGGTATAACAGCTATGGACAACGCTAGGGACGTTCATGGCAGGTTCATTATCATCATTTGAGGGATATGACATTTTTCTGAATGATGTCAAAACTCGTATACGGGCTGCTCAAGTCAAGGCCAAACTAGCCGTTAACCAAGAATTGGTATTGCTCTACTGGCAAATAGGCCGAGAGATCCTGACTCGTCAGCAACAGCAGGGATGGGGTGCAAAAGTCATCGATCAGCTGTCCAAAGACTTGCGACAAGAATTCCCAGAGATGAAAGGATTCTCTGCTCGTAACCTTAAATATATGCGGGCTTTTGCAGAAGCCTATGATGATCAACAAATAGTGCAGCAAGCTGCTGCACAAATACCCTGGTTTCATAATTGCGTTCTTTTAGACAAGGTAAAAGACCCACAGATTAGGCAATGGTACAGCCAGAAAACCATTGAGAATGGCTGGAGTCGGAGTGTTCTCGTCCATCAAATTGAAAGCGATCTACACAAACGACAAGGAAGCGCGATCACCAATTTTGACCGTGCTTTACCCCAACCTCAATCAGACCTAGCCCAAGCATTGCTCAAAGATCCCTACCACTTAGAATTTCTGGGTATCGCTGAAGAGGTCCAAGAGCGCGATCTGGAAAACGCTCTCCTGCATCACATGCGAGATTTTTTACTAGAGCTAGGAGTTGGGTTCGCCTTTTTAGGGAATCAGTACCCGTTAACCATTGGAGGAGAAGACTTCTATTTAGATCTGCTGTTTTATCATGTCCGCCTGCACTGCTATGTCGTCATCGAATTGAAGATGACAGGGTTTAAGCCTGAATATTCAGGGAAAATGAACTTCTATGTGGCAGCAGTTGATGATCTGCTCAGATCACCTGGTGATCAACCGACGATTGGTTTAATCCTTTGCAAATCTAAGAATCAAACCATCATTGAATACTCATTGCGAGATATGAACCAAGCCATTGGCGTTTCCACCTATCACCTTGGTGATCAGCTACCCCTACCCGTTCAAGACAAACTTCCGCCTATTGAAGTATTGCAAGAGCAACTGGAACAAATACCAAATGATAAAGAACCAATAAATTGAGAAATAAATTGCACAACCCAACCAATGAAGATCAGCGATTATCATCCCTTCAGGTCAGCAGAGGCCAAAGAAACATACTTAGCTCACTATGATGCTCGGGCAAAAAAATGGCCGATACCTTCCACAGAGCATTACATCGATACTTCTTATGGTCAAACCTTCGTAAGAGTTAGTGGTCCAGACGAAGGCAGTCCTCTGGTATTGCTACATGGTCATTCTGAGAATGGGCTCAATTGGTTGCCGAATATCCAAGAACTGTCTCAGCAGTACAGAACCTATGTCGTCGATATCATCTCAGATCCCGGTCGTAGTACCTATACGAAAGTGATGAAAGGAATTGATGATTACAACTACTGGCTTGAAGAGCTATTTGATGGATTGGGGTTAAAGCAAGGGATTAACCTCGCTGGATTGTCCTATGGGGGGTGGTTGGTCAGTCGATATGCTTTGAGGTACCCCCAAAGACTCCATAAGATTTGCCTGATTGCCCCCGCTGGTATTTCTCCATTTCCAGTCAAGTTTATAGCGTTTGCACTCTTTTTAAGTTTGTTCCAATTTCGCAGCAAATTGTTATTTAAGCAGCTGACGAGGTGGATGTTTGAAGACTTTATCAAAACACAAAGTCAGGGTGAGGAAAAGTTTGAGGATTGGTTTGAGTTTATCTACTTAGGCATTCAAAGCCACCAAGCACAGCCAATTGTGTTTGCCAAAGTATTCAAAGATGCCGAACTTCAAGCCTTGAAGATTCCCGCCCTGTTCATAACAGGTGAGAATGAAATCATCTATTCAGTTCCCAAGACCCTCAACAGGCTGCAGAAAGTTGCTCCCGATATTCAAGTTACAGTCGTAAAGAACGCAGGGCATGACTTACCTTTAGCCCAACCGCAGCAAGTCAACGAAGCTATTCTCGATTTTCTGCAGGTCGGTACATAGTCATCACAAAAACCATCCTGTATAGAAATCAAAGTATTCAAAGATACCTAATACACAGAAAGGATAAAATTGCAAATTAATATAACGATTCAGAGAATAAAATTTAGGTTTGTTAATGTTGTTCTTGTCAGCAAGACTTGAAAATTCGCGTGATTTTGTTCTTGCTTAGACAGTTCCCATAGAACATAAATCCATCGTTAAGCGTGCGCATCACTTTCGTCTAAAATCCTCAGCTCAACCTTTAGAATCTTGATTCTAAAGGTTGTTTTATACCTTCTTATGAATACTACTCTTGAGTCACAGCAGACAGATTTGCTCTTGTGCTGCTATCGAAATCCAACTCACCAGGTACAAATCGTCCGCATCTCCAATATTGAGAATTGGTATTTTGAGCGGGTCGTTTTTCCACTCCAAAAATTACTATTCCATGCACCGCCAAGAGCGCACCTTGAAGTCCATTCCAGTGAACTAGCAACGGCACTTCAAGTAGACAGTATTCCTTGCAATCAATTACAGGTCAAATCTGCTTCTTGAGCTTAGGCCACGCTGATCAGGCTGCACTTGGTTTTATTCTGGATCGTTGATTCTGATTTGACTCAGTGAGAAAACTGTTCATGAATTGACGAGAGCTACACCATTGGGGCATATCTTACCTGGGGTCTGAATCCAATATTGACAACGCTAAAAGCGTGGCTAGAATATCGGCAATGTCTCTGGGTGCAAGTGATGTCAGATTGCCAGATTGATTGGTTTGGGTTTGCCCTCAATAAAGGGTTACATCTACTAAAGGATTTCACCCAAGGTATCAACCTTCCCAGCTGGCTAGCTCCCTTAAGTATGGTGGGAGTCTTAGCAGCCTTGATTAAGCTGATACCCTCCATTGAAAAAGGCTCCTTTCTAGCTGGCATTGGAGGTTACCTGCTTTTAGGCTTATTGATCGTCAACGTGATCGCCCTATCGATTTTCGTCTGTTTACCTGGGAAGCTGATTACCTTCAAGTCCCGTTCAGTCTCCCGGACAAGATTAACGCTAATGAGACTCCTGTTGATGGGTGTTTTAGTGATGCTCAGGGATGTGATAAAAGTGGCCTTGCATCTTGTCTTTGATGTTGTATTCCTGCTCTTCACCGCTTTGACCTATCCTTCAAGGCAGGATGAACAACCCTTGAATCTTCAAGGCTGCTAAAAATACTCGATCCACTCAGACTTTCAACCTAGAAAACTTAGAGTCCAGATCGACACCATCAATAGTCACGAGCCTTTGATGATGTGTCTCAATGCAGGGATACTCCTATTCAAAGGATCATTCTGGGAACTCAGCTTGGAAAGTATCTCATCATATTGATGTTCCTGACTAATAGTGGAATCTGGCAGCTAAGAAATAGACTTTCTCGTGTTCGACTAAGTAGACAATTCGATGTTCTTGGGTCAGTCTCCGAGACCACAAATCGGATCCAGCAAACTTCAATGGCTCAGGTTTACCGATTCCCTTAAAGGGATCACGCTCAATTGCATCCACGATATCGAGTAATCGTAGGGCAGTCTTTCGATCCGTTTTAACCCAATACTGCAAGTCTTCTCTAAACTTACGCGAGAAAGCGATTTCAGTAGAGTCTTTCGAGGCTGATAGACTACGCTTCTTGCTCAAGCCCTAGCTCCTCAGCCAGTTCGTGAATGCTATCAGCCACTTCGAAATCCCCTGATTGTACTTCATCCAATGCCTCGAAAAGGCGCTTAGCATTGGTGGGTGATTTCAATAGGTGAACTGTTTCCATGAGACTGGTCAGTTCATCTTCCGCAATTAAAGCTACACCGGGCCGCCCTCGACGACGAATGACAACAATGGAACGATTGTCTTCCACATCATTGAGAGTGTCAGTCAGATTCGCTCTAGCTTGGGTATAGCTTATATCTTTGGAGAGCATGATAAGTACAAGGTGTCTGTACTTAAACAGTATACCCACTATTCCAATTTGCACTTCAAGGGCGACCCTACCTACCCTTCCTGTGTAGCTCATCAGCCACACAGAAAATGCTCAAAACCACATTATTGTCACTTGGACTGTTGGCGATCAAATCCACGTCAGCTCTCGCTCATTTTGCCACCATTCACATCGAACAAGTTTTCTCAATAACCCCCAGCATTCTTTGGTGCTTCGCCTATCCAGTAATGAAATTCAGCAACTTGGTAAAGAGGGCGAACCTAGTGGTGCTGGTCGTATGTCACGGGGGCGTCGGTCACTGAAACACCTATCGTTAAGGCAAATTTGCACCTCAAGTGCCATTCTGCCTATGTTCCCTGTATAGGTATTCGACCAGACATAAAATGCTTAAAACCACGTTCTTACCACTTGGGCTGTTGGCGATCAAATCCACGTCAGCCTTCACGAATCCTGCGACGGTTCCGATAGATCGGTCCGTAGGGGAAATCCAAAAACTGACCATCTCTCAAGAAGAGTCTCATTATTTAGACTTTTCAGATACTGAGCACAACTAATAAAAAGCGTACTCCAGAAATTCCAACCAGTTTGCTGGTGTTTAGCTGACGGCAAGTAACAACCAGCAAATGGTATTGACCTGGACACCAAGCAGTACCGCAAAGATGGCCAGTATTGCGATCGAACTTTACATTTACCCGATATTCGCTAGAACCGAGTATCCCCTCAATCTCTTAATGCACTCTCTCATTCACTCCACCCCTTCATTCGGAGTACCGACTCATGATCAAAGGCACTGGACTTCGACCCTCACCCGATATCATCGCCACCATCGCCCGACATCCTAACTTGTCACCTGAGCAAGAAGCTGAGCTGATCTTGAAAGCTCAGGATGGTGATAACGACGCAAGGCAAACCGTGATTTACTCAAATCTTGCCTGGATCTGCTCTATGGGGGGAAGCTTGTCCCGCAAAGGCATTGAAGATGGTGAGCTGATCAGCGAAGGATACTTTGGGTTAAATAAGGCCATTGATCAATGGAGTTCTGAGAAAGGTGCCAATATACGTACCTTCAGTAGAGACAAGATTTACAAGTTCCAATCTGAAGCCGTTCATCAGAAAAACCATATTCGACTGCCTAAATCGACCTATGAGCAGCTCTCTAAACTAAAGAAAGCTACTGCTGTATTGGGTGAGGATGCCACTGTTGCCCAGCTAGCAGAAGGAACCGAGATAAAAGAGAAGCGAATCAGGACATTACAAGAGATATCTCAGCCCGTTTCCCTCAACAGTGTCACGGGTACTCGCGAGAATCTTGAGCTATTGGATCAGCAAGCAGATGATTGCCAAGGAAGCCTAGATCCCGCTCTCTCATCAGAACTATTGGATTTAGTGGACAAGCTGCATCCTCGCCAGCGGGAAATATTGCACCTGTATCACTGGGAAGAACTGTCTTTTCAAAAGATTAGTGATTATCTGGGTCTACCCGCAAAAAAGGTACGGAAACTCTACAAGCAAGCTTTAGACCTTCTGCGGAAGTTCCTTCAAGGCGAGATTAACGAATTTCCACCTCTCCCCCTATTGGAATGGCGCAATTTTGTCTTTGCTAAATTCTTTCTAGCAACTGGATTGTCTCAGATATTTAATGTGGTCGTTGCTCAACTAAAACGACTGAAGCGTCTCCACCAAAATAACCACACTGCACCTGTCCAATCACAACTGACAGTATCTCAAAGCTCTACAGAGGTATTGCCAGAATCAGATCCTGAAATTGCCATTCAAGCACCAGTAGAACCCTCAACTCAATACTCTGTTTGGTATCAGCGGTTATGGCAATTTGTGAATCGTGATAAACCAACTCATTCACGAGTAAATACTCATCAGATTGATTCAGGAGGTTTAAGGGATGGCCCGAAATTTCTTTTGGACTCTTTTTGGCATGTTCTTAACTGTATTGCTCAATTCCTGGGGTATTGGCCCGGATCGCCTCGCGGAAGTGATCAATACCGATGCCGCAGCGGAGATCGCTGGAGATGTCGGGGCAAAACTCAAGGACGTTACTCAAAAAAGAAGGTAAAACTGAGGATTCGTTTAAAGATTCCTTTAGTTCACCACTGTCAGTTCTCAAGGAAAAAGACAAAGCCAAAAATAGAATATTTCAATTCGATTAGACCATTTTTAAGACTTTCAATTAATCAGTTACAAATTAGTTAATTCAATGTACTTAGCTAATTAACTTGGGCTATTTAGCTTGACTATTGGCATATATTTTCTAGTGCTTAAGTCCTTGAAAACTGATTAATTGACTCACTATTTCTCATCGTTCATTCCGAGTAATTATCATGTACAAATCTATCTCCTTGGCCTTACTGATGGCCGCTGTACCCGCTATGGTGCGGGCGCAGACGACACCCGTTGTCGAAATTTCTGAAGGACATGGGCATACCTTTACCCTGGAAGGCTCCCAAGCCCGGATCGTCAAAGCTTGGCCTGGACAGTTTGAGGCATTTGATTTTGGTGAACATCCCCAGATTCCCAATGCCAAATTTATCTTCGTCAAACTCAAGCCAGGGGCCAAGTTGGACAGCACCACCCTCACCCTGATTATTGATGATGGTCTGGGCAAGGAAACAACTAAATCTTATGTCCTCAAGCGAGTGAAGGGGATTCCCAGTCAGACCACTACCCTGATTGGAAATCAACCTGTCTATGCTGCCCAGCCTCAGCCCACTCAATCTGTCACAAACATATTTTCACCTCCTCCCAGGCCCGTTAAGCAGATCCACAAAGAGAAGAAAGGCAAAAAGCCTAAGAAACTAAAGGTCTCCAAGGAGTTCAGTAGTGCTTTCTCATCTGGTTTTGTAGCATCCAAGCCAGTCGATGAACCCCAACCAGCAAAAAGGGCAAAGGAGCCTGCACCTGAAGAGACAGAGGAGTCTGACGTACCCGATTCAGTTGAGCCAACGACTGAAGAGAAGGCTGAAACAGCCCAGTCTGAACCATTGCCCCTGATCCGCGCACCCAAGACGCTCCAGGCCAAAGCGACGATTGAGACGCCGACTCAGAAGCAACTGATCGCGCGCTCTGGCTTGGACAACTATGGAATTGCCCGCTATCTCCTGAGAGGGTTGTACCAGGCTGAACGGCTGAATCAAATCAACACCCACACACCCCAATTTGGACAAGCTCAAGACACCGCTATCTGGCTTAGACGAGGGCGCAGCATTGAAGAAGCGCTAGAGCTATCGGGCTTACCGCCCGTGACTTTCAATAATCTTTTGGGACATGGAGGCGTGGGGAAGTGATCAAGCCTCTAATCCTCCTGTCACTCCTTGGGCAGCTCAATGTAGCTCCATCTATTGGAGAGGGGAACATTGCCCCTGCCATTGGAGAGCAACCCAAGCCCGTCGAAACAGAGCCAGTCGTTACCAAGCCAAACCCTGAACCCGAAGCCGTTCAGACAGATGCCCCATTGGAGACTGCCACGGTTCCCCCAGTCCCTATCGATATTCCCGTTCCAGAGCCATTAGCAGATGATTCAGCGGTCCTCGCTCCTCCATTGGAGCAACCTAAACCCGCATTAGAGGAAACAAATCAACCCTATGGAGAAATACCTTCAACGCCTCTAGAACCTCCCTATCAGGCCCCTTTACCAACGCCAGCACCGCAACCTCAGACATCCGTTCCCCCTCAGCCAAGACAACAGATTCAGCCCTCTTCCGGTGTTGCCTATCGTCAGCCCGTGCCCACAACCATTGTAGAAACGATAGGGTATCCCCTGACCTCAATATTTGCCGTTACCAGTGCTTTTGGTTGGAGAGAACATCCGGTCCAGGGTAATACCAGTTTCCACGCTGGCATTGACCTAGGCGCACCCCACGGCACCCCTACCCTAACCATGCTGAGCGGACGGGTTATACATGCCGACTGGGAAGGGGGCTATGGCAAATCCGTGGTGATTGAGCATCCCGGTACGGGGCTGAAGACTCGCTATGCACACCTGTCCAAGATTCATGTTCAGCCCGGTCAATGGGTGGAGCAAGGTTGGCATATCGGGGATAGCGGGGCAACGGGATTAGTCACAGGCCCCCATGCTCATATCGAGATGATTATGAACGGTCAGCCTGTAGATCCCTGGCCGTATCTAGCTCAGGCCAGCCGTCAAGCCGTTCTTATTAATCGGTTCCACCCCTGGGCTGGGTAGTTACTCACGTCATTAAAGGTTTCAAATGCCATGAAAAAGATAGCTAAAGCAGATGTGTTCATTCAATGGTTAGCAGCCCTTCCCCTGATTAAGCAGATGGTGTATCAGACAGAAGCCCATCCGTGGCGAGTTCTCCTGTTGTTCTGCCCTGGATTGCTCCTGATCACCGTGGGAATTAGCCACATCGGTTCATGGGCATTCACCGCAGGTAACGGTACCTTATCTGGGATCTGTGCTTCCCTGGCCGTCTTTATCCTGATCACCACTGCCCTAACGGCTGGGGTCGTTTGGTGGAAAGCCTATCGATAACGTTTCAATGCCCACACAGCAATACTTTAGAGGATATTTCCTATGTCTCGACTCAATCCCATCCAGCGCCGTCAACTCTATCGATTTCTCAATAAATATAAGTGGGTCATTCTTGCCGCGATTGGTCTAGCCTTCGCCTTCTGTGAACCCACCTTCGCGCAGTGCGTGGGCTGGCTGTGCGGCCCGAAAGATGTACTGCGGGGGAATGCAGTGTTATCCCAGGACACCAAAGCAGTCGCCATGATTGATTTCTTTTTCATTGTCGTGCAAATCCTGGTGATGGCCATCCTTGTGGCATTGGCCGTCCCCCTCGTTCACAAACTTCGGCGGGAAGAAGATTATATGGCCCCCTTCGTAGCCATCCTGGCCGCACTGTTATTGATTATTGGCATTAATTATCTCGGGGGGTATCTCCTGGGGAACGGAACGACTGGAACTGCCAGTAACACAACCACTGGTGGCACACCCATCGGTGGCGTTGTGAATCCAGGAACCAATTAAGGGGGGTCTAATGACAGAAGAAGTAAAGTCGATTCAATATACGCCCGCCCTGGACGAGCGGCCCCATATCCTCATGATTCCCCGTGAGGTGTTTGTCTTTGGGGTCGTGGTGTTGGTCCTGATCGTCCTCCTCCAATCGATCATCGCCACCCTGCACCTATCCTTGCCCTGGATTCCCGTTCTGGGTCTATGGCTGGGATTGACCGTCAGCTACTGGATGCTCTTGGGGTCTCAGCCTTGGAAGGTGATGGGGGCACTCCACCCAGACAAACTGAGAGTCAATGCCAACCTCAAAACAGAGAAGGATATTGGGTCGGGCCTTAAGAAGCGAATCGGTAAAACCAAGACCATTGGCCCCAAAACGGCCCAGCGGAAAGTTAGCCCCGCAGAGGATGATATCGATATCGCAGCGGTGATTGACTTCCAGCTTGATCCAGATCCTAGATGCGGTGCCCTCCTGCTCCAGCGTGAGGGGAAATTGCAGGCCGTCTGGATGAAGGATTCAGATGGCATTCCCTCCACCAGCACCCGAGAACAGGCCCGCGTCACCGCAGAGAAAATCCAAGAAGGATTTAGAGACCTGCGCATCGGCGATCCATTGACCATGCATATGGGGGCCTTTGCCAACTGCGAGGACCGCATCCGGGAAATTAATCGCCAGGGGGAACAGTGCCCCAGTGAACCGATCTCATTTCTTCTGTACTGGATTCGACGACGGGTCAGAGCCTTACAGAAGCGGGGGAAATATCAACCCAAATTTCTGCATTTCTATATCCACCATGACTTAGGGGCAATGGGGCGGCATCAAGATCCCTTCACCTCCACCGTGCAAAGCATCGTGGATTGGTGGGATGAGCGACGCAAGGGCCAGCAGCTCGACCAGCGGCTACATGAGCTGCTGATCTCTGCCTACGATGAATCCTTTATCCACTACCGAAATTTCTTCAATAAATGTGGGCTGTCCGCTCGGCCCATGACTCCTGAACAAGTCTGGGCTGCGGTCTACCGTCGCTTTAATTCCGGTGAGGTTCCCCCCATTCCCCAGGTGATTGTCGTCACCCGAGAGAGCATCACGGCCCATCGCAATGGTCGCCGGGCCATTTCCTCAGTCCTCTTACAGAACACCCCGGACTACGGTAAATCCGTGGTTTGGCTTCCCGGTCGGCAAATGTATGCCGGGGGCCTGGTCCTGAACCAACGCCCCAACCGAGAGTATCATCCCCACACGGGACGACTAGACCAGCTACTGGATGCCAGCTCCCCCATCCTCGGAGATCGGCATTCCGTCAAACCCGATGCCCTCTCTAACCTAGAGATCATCGCCACCTTTGAAGCGGAGCCACAAAAAGCGGTCCTCAAGACCTCCCAGCGGAATACGGGTCAATCCAACCAGTCCTTGGTGATGACGGAGAACCGTAAGCGCCTGGATGGAGGGGCCATCTATAACACTCGCAAAAGCCTAGAAGCAGAAATGAAGCTCAGGGAAGGGGGGCATACCCTCAAAGTGGGATGGATGGCGATTGTGTACCGGAAAGATAAGCGGTCCTTAGACCGAGCCATTCAGCGCCTCTCTTCCATCCCCATCTTTGCTGGGGAGAAAGCCAAACGGGAAACGGGCTACTTTGATTCCCTATTTCTGGAAGCCCAGCCCGTGACCACCAGCGTTCTCTTGAAAGGATCCTTGGCTAAACTCACCGAGAAGTTTAATCGGCAAATGCGAGAGACCACCGCTGCGGCCATTGGGATGATGCCCTTGGTGATGGACGGACGGCCTGACCAGCGGGGGATTGAATTTATTTCCAAGGCAGGTTCCCCCTTAAAGGTGGACCCCTTTGGCCGTAAGCCCCATAACCATATGATCCTGATGGGCACGACCCGTACCGGGAAGTCCTTTATCGTCCAGGCCATCTCCACCTACGTCCTCTCGCAACCCGATACCCAAGTCGTGATTATTGACGCGGGCCGGGAGGATAACACAGGCAGCTTTGATGCCTATACCCAGTTCGTGGACGCTTCTCACTTTGATGCGGGGTCGGATTTCTTCAATATCTTCCAGAAACCAGATCCCAGAATTATGCGACCAGAGCAGCGGGATATCGCCGAAGGGTTGTTTAAGAAATTTCTAGTGGGTGCCCTCAAGAACCTAACCACCACCCGTGATGATACGGCCACCCTGATCAAGTTCTATACGGATATATTGACCAACTTAGTCACGGCCTACCTGTCTGAGCCACCCGTCCAGACCGCCTATGCCAACGCCTATGCGGAAGGATATGGAACTCAGGCATGGCGTCAGATGCCTTGCCTACGCAAATTCGTGGACTATATCGCCCTCGCCCGTCTGCCCGCAGAGCTACAGTCTGATGAGGCAGAGCAAGCCATTTTACGGATCAAGATGTCCTTAGTGGCCCTGATGCAGCGCCAGTCCGGGAAAGCCATCTCTGAACCCTCCTCCTTCCAAGTCGATAAGCCCCTAGTGGTCTATGGCTTGGGGTCTGTCCAGGATGATGCAGATATGGTTCCCGCCTTGCTGGCCGCTCAAGCCAGTATGCTCAACCAGACCTTTACCCGCAAACGGACCTGGGTCGTGGCCGAGGAATCCACCAACCTCTGGCGCTTTGAAAGCTATCGGGGCATTGTCGCGGAGTGGTTTACGGGGAAAGCCAAATCCGGGGTTTGGGCCTGTTGGGTGGGTCAATCCCTTAACATCCTGCTCCAGCATAAGGATGAAGCCAGCTCCATCCTAGACAACGTCGGCACCTATCTCGTCGGGGCGATTAAGGACACTGCCGTAAAAGATTTAACGGAGATCGGCTTTAACCCTGAGATTGCTCGATACTGCACCGACAGCGACTTTAACCCAGATCGGGACAATCCCCCCTTAGAATTTGCCTCTCAATGGCTGATCCGCACGGGGGGACGATATCACTTTGGCTATCACTATCCCGACTTTGCCAGCTTCGGGCTGACGATGAACAACCTCGATGAGGTGGAGCTGCGCGACCGCATCTTTGCCGAGAGCAACGCCACGGATAAATACGAGCAGGCCAGTGCTTTGGCCCTATACCTCCAGCAGCAATCTGAAGATCAAAAGGTGATCGATCATGTGTAATAGATACTTAAAACTCCTCCCCATCTCCCTTCTGGTGATCGCCACACCAGTTGCCGCCCAAAACGTTGCGGAAGGAGAGAATGACTATTGGCGTACAACCGATGTGGACTACAGCGTCTTCAAAAAAGATCAGCCCATCAACAACAAAGGACTCTTTGAGGTCGATAAGAAAACCGGGGAAGAGACCCAGATCTCCAAGGACTTCAAGAAGGGGGTTGAAATCTATCAGCAGGCCAAGCCCGTGATTGATCTGGTCGGGGGCCTGTTTGGCATTGGCAAGCATTTCAGCTTCCTTAAGCATATTGATAACAACCTAGCGTACGGAGAATGGCTGTTTGGTAAAGTGCCTCGGCAGCAGCAGGAAAACGGGGTTACCGTTGATGGCGCGCCGATTGGGGATGTCTATGGGGTCGATGGTCAGATCGATCCCGCAAAAGTCAGAGAGCAGATCGCCTCCGTGGTCCTCGCCTCCGTCCCAGATCCCACGGGTCCACTGGGGCTGAGCGGGTATGCCTATCAGACCCTCGTGGGTGACTTGGCCGTCACCCGTGCCCAACGCAAGAATTTGGAGGTTCTGTTTGGGGAGGATGGTCAGACCTTTGCCAAGGAAGCGAGAGACTTTGTGGCCAATGTGATCCGCACCTCCGGTGAAATGGTGGACCAGGCCCATGACGCGAACTCCACCCAGGATGTGGAGAAGATCCGCGCTCAGATTGAGGCCAACGGCCAGTTGCTGGGACAGTTCCAGTTCTCTGAGCAACAGCAGACCCGTTTTTCCGTGAATCGAGTTCACGATACAACCCTCGCCAATCTGGAGATTAACCAGAAAAAGGACTGGAAGGATGAAATTGAACGCACGGCCCAGAACCTCTCCCTCGCCAATGCCCAGAACCTCGTGTTTAGCGTCGCCCAGTCCGGCCAGCAAACTGATCCCGTCAATCCCAACCTACAGACGGCTCAAACTCAGCAAGCCCCTCCCTTTGTGGCGAATAACCGATGATCACCCTAGCTGCCATCACCGATAATCCCCAAGACATTATCGATAACGCCAACGAACTCACGAACCGAGTGGAAGCGGCAGTGCAAGTGTTGTGGGATGTCCTCAATACCCCGCTATTTATCGAGATTGCCAACTTGGGGGCGATTATCGCCTTCTTGTTTGCGGCGTTTTGGTTCTTTCGCCTCGTGCGTCACTGGCTTGATCCAGAAATGAACCAAGCCCCAGATAGCATCCGTCTCTTTCTCATTGCCATCCTCTTGCTTATCCTGCTGGGCACCCCCACGAATCGCGGCAAGCTGTTAGGGAATGTGGTGGTCAATGCGGATCGCCTCGGCAATGCCCTGACTCAGATGGTTTTAGACAAGCTGGAAACGGGACCGAACAGTTCCTTGAATGAACTCCAGGTACAGCGGGCAGTTCAAGCCCGAATGCAAGAGGATTTCCAGCGTTGTTCGGAGCTGCCCTCTGGGGAGGAGCGAGAGCAGTGCATCATCGAGGGACAGCAGCGGGTGACCTCTGCCACGGCACCCTTTGGGAATGTGGAATGGGCGCAGAAGCTCAGGAAAGATTCAATCGCCTTGTTTGGTGAGATTACGGATGATTATGTCGCCTATAGCGACAAGGTGATTGGGCAGACCGTGGAGAAGGAGATCAAGCTGTTTATCGCCGACACCGCTAGGAAGCTAATTGCCTCAATCCTGTTCTTAATCACCGCAGCATTTATGATTCTGCTGCGGGTTGCCAAGCCGATTGTGGCCCTGATTATGCCCCTATATGTGGGACTGACCTTTGTCCCGAGTGACAACCCACCCATCGTCTTTGGCATGGGCTTGTTTATGGATTTGTTCTTAATCGAGTTGGTCTTCAAGATTTTTCTCGTGTTAATTGCCAGGGTCATGCTTTTGCTGCCTGGGGAAGATCCGCTGCTGCTGCCGATCTTCCTGGTGATCGTTATGATTCCCGCTGTCGTTTATCTGGCACGACGCCCCCCTGGTGGTGGACTGGGGTTTGGCTTGTCTGCCCTTGGATTACTTAGGAGACGATAAATATGCTGAAAACCTCTATCTTTGAACAGGTGGCGAGGGATACCCCGTCAGGACTGACGCCCTTTTTACTCAAAGCTCTGATTGCGACGACGGGGGGCTTGGTGGTCCTATCCCCCCTGTTTTGGCAACTGGCCTCCATCAATGGTCGCCTGACGGCGATTGAAGCGGGTCCACCCGTGGTCCAGGTGGGTCAAGATGCCAAACTGATTTCCGCCGAACGGCTGAATCCAGACGCGAACGCCAAAGAGTTTATCAAAGAGGCCCTACCTGCCTTGTTTGCCTGGAGTCAGCGGGTGAGTCCAGACGTTCATCCTACGGGCATTGATCCAGGTCGCAATACGCGATATGGCCCCCTTCCCACCCTGATTGATGTCTACAGTAATGCCCTGGCCTCTCCCTACCGGGAAGCGTTTCGACAAGGGATTAGTGACTATAAGCCTAAAAAGTTTAATCAGGGTGAAGCTCGATTACTCAATATCACTCGGATTGCACCCCCTCAGAAAACCGAGAAGGGCTGGGAAGTCTTGGTGTTCGCTGAGTTGATTGACCTGGACAAAAATGACGATGCCTATGCCTCTACCCCCTTCAACAACGTCATCCACCTCGTTGAAGTTGAGGCCCCCAAAAAGCGGGCAGCATTTACGCCCATTGAGCAAATCTATGCCGAGGTGAGGCGACGGGGATTGATGATTATCCGAATTGAAGCGTTTAACGAGAGGAGCTAGTAATGGCCGCTGTTTTAGATAAATGGAAAGATACCGTTAATGACGGCTTGGAAGATGAGTCTTTGATTGACACGACGGTAGAGATTGATGATGGGGATCAGGACTATACCGTCCGTACCCAATACAACTTTGCCGAAAATCCCAAAACTAAAATTATCCTCGTGGGTGCCTGTGTGAGCATCGTTCTGATTCTGGGAGGGGGGCTACTGCTGATCATGAACTCCAGCAGCGCTATCACGGCTCAACAGCAGCAGCAGTTCAATCCCTCCCAAGCTATTGCCCAGTCCGCCCTGTCACCCGAAGATAAGCAGCTCTTGCAAGAGGTCTTAAAGCGGGAAACCTTTAACCGCCAGGATCAGCAAGGTCGAAGGTTGGCTAACAAGAACAAAGGCGTCACTGCACCCTCTACACTGGGTCAACCCTCACGGTCTAGAGTCTCCGTGACGCCACAAAGAACCGTGACCCCTCCACGGGTGATTTATCGACCGAGACCTGTTGCTCCACCCCCTCAGCAACCTCAACGACAGTTTTCAGTCCAACGCCCGGTGGCAGTGGCCGCACAGGCTGAAGTGGACGATCCGAATGCGGGGTACTTTACGGCTCCCTTGGCTGCAACCCGAAAGTCTCCTGTATCTGGTCAACGGAAATTGTTGAAGCTAACCAAGTCTGAAGGATTTAAGACAACTCAGAAACCCGTTAAGTTGTTTAATCCTCCTACCCAGATCGCGAGTGCGTCTAAGTCCATTCCTCAGCCTCAACCCCGGCAGCTTGGAAACCTCTCTGGTAACCTCAAAAACCCCTACATGAATCAGATTGTGGCAACGGCTAGCCAAGCGGTGATTCCCGTGGATACCGCTGTTTCTGCTCAGGTGGTTAATCGTGTCTCATGGATACCGGAAAATCCAAAGCTAGCTAAAGGGAAAGTTGTACGGTTGAAGCTTCAGGACGATTTGAAGGATGGTGCAGGGGATGTCGTTGCGAGTCGAGGCACGATAGCCCTTGGCTTTGTCACCCAGGCCACAGAGCAAGGCTTAATCTCCGTCAATCTCACTAAGATTGGATCTAAGTTTGTCCAGTCAGGAGCCGTTGAAATCCATCAAGATGGCGATCCGACGATGATTGCCAAGCTGGAGACGAAAGGAGGGAATAGTAATTGGTTGAAGACGGCTCTGGATATCGGGATAGGTGGGGTTCAGACCTGGGCCAGTAACCGGAATAATCCTACTAGCCAAACCTCCTTTACCAATGGGAACCAAACGTTCCTTTCCACGAACAACAGCGATCTCAATAGCACCGCTGCTTTTGTTGAGGGAGCCACTGGACGGATTGGGGAACGACTAAGACAATCTGTTAATGGCCTAACGCAAACCAAGATTGGCGTATTTCGGTTTGGCGGTAAAAGAGTTCAGCTCTATTTTGTAAGAGAGGTGCGTCTGTGAAGGGATTATTAGTTCCACTACTATTTCTACTGAGCTGGTCAACGGTCGCCTCAGCACAGCAAGTTAGAGAGTTGAACCTCAAAGGAACAACCAATATGCGGCCCATTGCCGTTGATCCATCCGGGGTGATTGTCCACCTCAACAATGGTGACAAGATTCAGGGTTTGAGCCTTCAGCCACCGAATCAAATTGAGCTTTATCCCTTGGATGGTCAGCTTTGTACTGGGGTACAGCAATGCCAAGGGCAGGCTCCTTCCATGCTGCAATTGACGAGGGTCAGACCCAAAAATATCAAGGGTAAACTCTCAAACTCTGATGGGTCATCAATGCTCGTGATCGTAACGAACTCTGGGGCTAAGCATGTGCTATTTGTGGTGCCTACGAGTCGGGCCAAGTATCAGGTTGTAAATATTCAGTGAATTAAGCATAGGTTGTGACGCAGGGGGCTTTTATCTCTGAAAATTGAAAAATCAAGGTAAAAATCTACTATATTACAAATGAACTATTACAGCATGATAACAATATCAATCAATTGATCCACCCTGGCCTGGGGTACAGGGGTTCTTAGAGAAAACTGATGAAGAAATTTTTAGGTATCCCAGCCTTTTTTGCTTTGTTTTTTCTGACGCCGTTCGCCATTGTAATCATCGGATTTTTTTATATCAGTTCTCAGCATGTAGGTCTTCCAACAATTGATGAATTGAGGGCGAAGTATCCGACTTGTGAGCAACGGTCAGAATTTGTATCCAATTATGTCAAAGAGAGACAAGCAGAACCTATTGATTTATCGATGAGATACTCTCCAATGGAGTTCATTGATCGGCCAGCGACGAGTCTTGAAGATTCGTGGAACCGTTATCGGGCTGGAGTCGAAGATATTCTTGAGAGGCAAGCTAGGAGGATATTTGTTGACACCCTATATGATTTGGGTCGAGGGTGCTGGCATGATTTAACTAGTCTGCTGATTCTTATCTAACGGGATGTCCAGCTATAATTTCAACCGGTTTACGTTGTTTCAGCCCTTTAAATTAGTGTAAGGTTCATATTTCTTCCAAATTCAAATGCGAATATTCTCATTAGAGGTTATAAATCTTAGAAATAAAAGGGCTTTCTAAATACTCTAATGAGCCTGTAGTCCTTGTATAGATAGCATTACAAGCGAAGTGATTATCCAAAATCTAAGTTGCACATCACGTTATCCAGGTATATTGATAGATTGAGTTCTGGTTAATGATGGAAACTTTGTGAAGTGTAAGGAAGATAGATAAAATCACATGAATATTTGATATGTATGATTTCACTGTAATTCTTTATTTTACGGATATTTAAATGGCTAACTCTACTGAAAATCAGAATGAATCGAATAATCATGACCTGTATTTTAGATACTACGAAGATCAATGGACGCACGTTCGGCATCACGAATCACTTCGATCATCTCTGACATTTCAAATCTTAGTCGCTGCTACTGCCATTGTTGCTGCCTATATTTCAGTTTGGGAATTGGAAAAAAATACTATAGCTAGACAATATTTGCTCTATTTCCTCGGGGCTATAATGATTTTGCTTGGAGGAGTTGGATATTGCGCTGTTAAAAGAATTGAAAAAGCTGCTCGTAAGCATATACTTCGTGCCCGTAAAGCACGAAAAGAAATTGTCTTATTGGAAAAAATAATAGAGGAGGAAGAAATTGATTCTATTAAAGAAGACATTAAATTGATTGAAAAGGAAATTAAATCGATAAAGGCTAAGCATATAAGTAAACTTAGAAAAAAAATAGTAAATAAATTTTATTCTTTGAGCAAACCTAGAAATCCATTCCGGTATAGATTTTGGTCGAGTCTTTGTTCCGGAATCCGCGAAATATTTTCAAACTTTCCCAAGTATTTTTCAAATGGAAAAATCAATATTCTAATAAATGAAGTGCTTTACCAGATAAGGAGAGTGCGCCTTCAGATGAGGAAAGTGCGCCTTCAGATGAGGAAAAAGCGTCTTCAGGCAAAAAAAATTCTTTCTTTGGATTATGGAGTTGATTCTGCCAAAAGAGAAAGTACTTTTCCAAAAATAGAACCTATATATTTAAGCTTCAATCAAATTGTTGTCGTGCTTGGAATTATATTAGTATTGACAGCATTTAATTCCTAAATAATGAAAATAATTCAAAGAGTATAACTACTCTTTGAATGAACAATTCGCTTTGAGCTTTTGTCCATTATTTCTTTGTATGGGTCTTGTCCTCTTTTGGTGATCTGCGTAGGAAATACAATTTAACGCCTCATTACTTGCCAAATTGAGTGAGAAATATAACGCTATATCAAGGGTTTTAGCCTTGTTTAGTTCTTATCTGTGAGCAGAATTACAACACTTTTTTCTGTTTCACCAAAAGAGGACAAGACCCCTTTGTATGCACAAGAATGAGCAATTTATAGAATTAGCTGCACAACTTTGAATCGCTACAAACTGAACTCAGAGAGTATTCTGTTGATTTATAGGTAATGATACTCAAGGATGATTTTTCAAGAGATGGATGCACTGTTTCTGAGAGAAAATTAAATTCTTTAAGGAATTAGTTGCACTATTTCTTCCGATCAGTCGATTCTCTATTAGTCAATCGATTATCAAAACTTGCTAAAGGGCCGCGTAATTTTATGGCTTTCCCCAGATAATTTAACGATATCTGCCAGACAAAAAGCCATGACTGAACCAGTTACCCTAACAGCCGCTGTAATTGCTAATCTTGCCTTTCAAGAGTTTCTAAAATCCAGCGCTGGTGAAGCAGCACAACAGTTTACTGCTGATGCCCTTACCTTGATGGGAAAGCTCCGTCAGAAGATTTGGGATAGGTTGCGTGGTAAGCATGACGCGGCAGGACAGGCTTTAACCCAGGCAGAACAAGGTAATCAAAAGGCAATTGAAACCGTCGCTACTCTGCTAGGCGTAGAAATGCTAGATGAAGCCTTTGCTGGGGAATTACGGCAGATAGCCCAAGAAATTAATTTTCATATCAGTAAGGACACAAACACCCAAGTTCAAAATAACTACGGTGGAACCAACTTCCAAAACAGCATTTCAGGTGGTGAGGTTTTTCAAGGTGAAAACATCACCATCAATAAGACCGTTTGACTAGAGTCGCCTGAGCGGGACTGGGCAAAGTTAAATCCTCCTACTGGCATTCCCTCTAACCTTCCCCGAAGTGGTGTCAAGGAGTTTGTTGGCCGTAACCAAAAGCTTCAAGACCTTCGCGAGCAATTACAAAACAACCAGCGGATTGCGATTACAGCCATCGCTGGGATGGGGGGCATTGGTAAAACAGAGCTGGCATTGCAATACGCCATAGCTCAATTAGAACAGGAGCAATACCCCGGTGGATTTTGCTGGCTAAGAGCCAGGGACCAAGAGATCGCAACCCAAATTGTGTCGTTTGCTCAGACCAAGCTGGGTATTACTCTCCCAGATGGATTAGATGAAAAAGGCCAGGTTGACTATTCCTGGGGACATTGGCGAGAGGGGGATGTGCTAGTTGTTCTCGATGATGTAACTGAGTTTGATGCAGTTGAGCCTTATCTGCCTCCCTCAGATCCGAAGTTCAAAGTGTTGCTGACAACTCGTTTGAACTTGGGTAGCTCTGTGCAGTCTTTGTCCATTGAAGAACTCGATGATGAAAGTGCCTTGGCACTTCTAGAAACGCTAGTGGGACCAGACCGGATTTATTCACAGCTAGAAGCTGCTAAAACCCTATGTGGTTGGGTGGGTAACCTACCGTTAGGATTAGAATTGTTGGGACGATTTCTAGCGAGAAAATTAGACTGGTCCTTTGAAAAACTAGTTGAGCGTCTTGAATCCAAGAAACTAACAGCGAAAGCTCTTATTGCCAAAGAATCAGGGATGACGGCTCAGTTAGGGGTAGCTTCTGCATTGGAGTTGAGCTGGGTAGAACTAAGTGAGGTAGAACAAGAACTTGCCTGTTTATTAGGCATGTTTGCGATTGCACCGATTCCTTGGCATCTGGTTGAAGAGTGTCTATTTGATCAGGATAATGATGATCTGGAAGACCTTAGAGATGAAGGTTTAAGAGATAGAAATTTACTCAAACGAGTGGAAGAGAGTACCTATCAACTCCATCAAATTGTAAAGGAGTTCTTTCGGATTAAGTTGCATGAGCGCACTGACAAGGGGGAATCCCTCAAAACGGCTTATTGCAGAGGAATAGTGGGTATTGAACAGGGTATTGATGAACGTCCAACGATTGATGTAATTACTGAGATAAAAGGTTGCATTCCTCATCTAGAGGAACTTATCAGAAAATGGATTGACCATCTCAGTGATGATGACTTGATCCTACCTTTTCAAGGTATCGGTCGATATTATGAAGGGCAAGGAAACTATGGTTTAGCTTTACCCTGGAGACAAAAATGCCTGGTACAGGCAAAAAAAAGATTCGGTACTGAACACCCCGATGTCGCAACAAGCCTCAATAACCTGGCATTACTCCACTACAACCAAGGACGGTACAGCGAAGCCAAACCCCTCTATGACCAAGCCTTGGAGATGAGACAGAAGCTCTTAGGCAGCGAACACCCCGATGTCGCTCAAAGCCTTAATAACCTGGCATTACTCTTCGACAGGCAAGGACGGTACAGCGAAGCCGAACCCCTCTATGTCCAAGCCTTGGAAATGTGCCAGAAGCTCTTGGGCGGCGAACACCCCGATGTCGCAACAAGCCTCAATAACCTGGCATCACTCTTCGACAGGCAAGGACGGTACAGCGAAGCCGAACCCCTCTATGACCAAGCCTTGGAAATGTGCCAGAAGCTCTTGGGCAACGAACATCCCGATGTCGCGATGTGCCTCAATAACCTGGCAACACTCTACTACAAACAAGGACGGTACAGCGAAGCCGAACCCCTCTATGACAGAGCCTTGGAGATGAGACAGAAGCTCTTGGGCGGCGAACACCCCGATGTCGCAACAAGCCTCATTAACCTGGCAACAGTCTACGAAAGCCAAGGACGGTACAGCGAAGCCGAACCCCTCTATGACCAAGCCTTGGAGATGAGACAGAAGCTCTTGGGCAACGAACATCCCGATGTCGCGGTGTGCCTCAATAGCCTGGCAGGACTCTACGAAAGCCAAGGACGGTACAGCGAAGCCGAACCCCTCTATGTCCAAACCTTGGAAATGTGCCAGAAGCTCTTGGGCAACGAACACCCCGATGTCGCTCAAAGTCTCAATAACCTGGCCTTCCTCTACTACACCCTAGAACGGTACAGCGAAGCCGAACCCCTCTATGACCAAGCCTTGGAGATGAGACAGAAGCTCTTGGGCAACGAACATCCCGATGTCGCTCAAAGCCTCAATAACCTGGCAAAACTTTACTACATCCAAGGACGGTACAGCAAAGCGAAACCCCTCTATGTGCAATCCTTGGAGATGCTCCAGAAACTCTTGGGCAACGAACACCCCAATGTTGCTCGTAGCCTCAATAACCTGGCAGAACTCTACGATATCCAAGGACGGTACAGCAAAGCGAAATCCCTCTACGAACAAAGCCTGAATATACTCCAGAACCTCTTGGGTGATGAACATCCATACACATTTAAAGTTCAGAGCAATTTTGACGATTGCTGTAAAAAAATAAAGGAGTTGGATACTTAACTGTTTGATGAATAATGAACTTAGGTGTGCAGTAATTTTGAATAACTGGAATTTGGCAAAAATTGAAACCCAGCAGATTCGTCAATCGGAGCACTAATTTTGTACATCTGTGCAAATAGCGATGTACTGTACATTTGGGCTAAAAAATTAGACTAAATTAACCAATCCTGATCCCAAAATTCTGGGTAAGTTTCAACAGACTGTCACTCAACTCTGTTGATCATGCCTCGATATCCCCAACGAATATTCAGCCTACTACCTGCTGCTGTACTCACCCTACAATCGTTCCCAGCAGTAGCACAGATTATCAACCAGCAGTCCATAAAGGCTGCTAATCAAAATACTCAAACCCAGGAAGAAGGCACGATACCAGGCCTGTACTATGACCCATCTGGTGTCGTCGCACCGACCTTTGCCAATAGTCCAGCCTCTGAAACAGCGGGGAGTATTCGATTGCCCGCAGGTTCCCAAGCACCCTCCTATCTCAATGGGGCATGGCCCGCAAACGCAAGCTCAGATCAAGTTCTCAAGATCGGACACCTGAAAAATCATCCGCAGTTTAAGCAGTTTACGGAATTGAATATCAATGAGGTTTTGAAAGCCAGTGGCAAAGACCCCGCAACCGTAACCCTGTCTGAGGTTCCAATCGCATCAACAATGACAGTGGGAGAGTATCTGCAAATTAATCCTGGTGCGGCTGAACAATCTTTAGAAGAAGCCCCCGCAGTGGTGCAATCTGCATTTGGATACTACGAGGACGAACCGCTTCTACATGAACCCATTGATCAAACAGACATTGTTTTTATCGAACAGAAAGCGTCTAACCCAGAGATTTCAGATATCCCTGCTGAAGATTTAATAGAGGGAGACTGGGGTGACGTATTCACAGAAGAGGAACGGAGCAAGCTAGCGAAGACTTTAAGCAAGGTCAATAATCGTCTGCGGAAACTGCCCTTAAAGCAGCTCATCCCATTAACTCAGGGGATTATCAACGGGGATTGGGATACCGTCAAAAAGCAGGCTAAGGATTTAGCGATCAAAGAAGGGTCCAAAGTTCTGATCAAAGAGTTGATGAAGAATCCCAAAATCGCCAAAGCAATAAAGGATTTACCCCTTGGAACCTTGCCCCTCGATAAGCTGGGATTGGCTGATGCTCCTGGTGTGGGAGAGACAGCGATTAAGGATATCCCCGGTTCTGAAGATAAGACCCTCAATCAAGTCCCTGGCCTCAAAGATGTACCGCTTGACCAGATTGATTTAGCGTTAGCGTTGAGCTTCACTCGATTGGATTTGCTGGGGCGAATTGATACGACCGATGCTGCCGCAGTGGTCGATAACATCGACTATGTAATCAGTGGTGGGACCAAAGACCAAATTCCTAAACCTGCACCCTGCAAAATCGATGGGAAAGATACCAAGAACTGTCGTCACTTTGAGTTGGACAATGTTGATGGGGGTGGCGAACCCACGAAGTTATCAGGGCAAGCCTGGATTCAAGGGCCAGATCAGATGGTGCCCGGTGGGCAAGGCTGGTTGAGAATTATAGCCAATGGCAAGGAGGTCACCGGGATTAAGCCTTGGGTGGCAGGCAATGTCAAGCTGTACCTGGAAGACATGAGGGAAGGGTCAGGGGATGAGGTGGGATCTGCCCGGTTGTCCACGGCATGGCAGTTTGGCTATTCAGATCCAATTACTGGGAGTCATTACACCCCTCATTTCATCAGGATTCCAACCCCCTGGCGCATTAAAGAAGGTGGAATCATGTTGCTTCTAGCTCGATCTGGGGGCATTCCTGATGCAATCCGTAATCTCCAGCCCAGTCAACAGCAGTTTTGCCGGGAACCTACATTGGTTGCCTCAGCACAAACGAACAATACCACCGATTCAAATCAGACGACTGGTGGTGCTGATGGTAGCTCACCTCCAAACAGTGAACAACATCATATCAATCAATATCTAGCCCGCATTGCGTATGGTGAATCTACTGGAGGAACTGATATTGGGCCACATCCTGATACGGGTGCATATGGTGAATATCAATTCATCGAGAAGAGTCGAAATACGCTTTTTACTAGGACAGGTATTGATGCTTGGTCTGAAAGCAAAGAAGAGCGTGATCGTGCTGCATTAGCTTGGATTGATATCTATGGTCAGGAAGTCGGCCATGACATCATCGGCTATATTCGTTCAGGTAATTTTGAGGCTGCTGATTATTTGTTGGGGCGTAATCAGTTCACCAGTCTCCCTGGAGGAGCGGAAGATGTGAAGTGGAATGATCCAGTTGCCCTTGAAGTCTATGGTCCTAATGGCAATGCTCCGGTTACTCCAACGGGTGCCACTGCATCTTTTGGGGTTCCTTTCTGCCAGCCCACCAATGGCTCAGCCACTTTTGCTCAAGGTCCAGCACCGGAAGCGGGAGAAATCAATAACGCTATCTTTGAATCGGCTAAGCAAATGCGGGGATTTGATACATCAGGTGGACCTGAAGGTGGGAATCAAGCTTGTGCTTGGTCTGTAGATCATGTACTAGCTAGAGCAGGAATTCAGCCTATGCAGACTGATTGGGTTCCGACTTGGGCTGATAAGTTTGCTGCTGGCCGAGGTAAGCAAGTCAATCCTTCTGAAGCACAACCCGGAGATATTGCCCTTTCAAAAGGTTATCAACACATTGGTGTATGTATGAATGTAGGCTGTAGTCAGATTCTGTCTAATTCTTCTGGTCGTGCATCGTTTAGTTGGGTTTCAGATAGGAATTTTGATGGAACGTATGATAATTCAAGATACTTGTCTGACAATCCTCAAACACAAATATGGAGAGTAACAAGATGATTGGGAAAATATTGAGTGCAGTTGTCTTAATGTTTGTTCTGAGTTCTCCAGTTGCGATCGCGCAAGTCCAATCAAATGATCAAGTTGAGGAAGTAATTGCTACTGCCAGTTCTGCGTTATCTCCTTCAGCAGTAATTAATAAAGTTGCAATTGTAGGGAATTTTGCATTAGTAAGTTGGACTGATGGACATGCTGGTAGTTCAGCAACGCTACGTAACTCAGATCAAGGTTGGGTTGTTGTTACTGATTCAATGCGAGGTTGGCCTCCTGTCGATGTTTATGCTCGTGAGAACGGTATGACAGTTGAGGAAGCTGAAGCTTTGTTTGATGCTTTTAATCCAAAATGGCGACAATGGCAGCGATAAGACATCAAGACCAGTAATACTAATTCTGGGTAAGTTTCCGATAGAGATATCCTTCGGAAATTTCACCTATGCCACAACATACCGAGCAACCCCCTCAGCCCCCTCAACAATTTGGGCCTCAGATTGACTTCCAGGTTTATTTGATGGGTGGTTTGTTTCTAATACTCATCATTTTGCTGATTTTCAAAGACGGCTTCAGTAAAAAGCAAAAGCTTGGCGATGCCCGTAAAGCGACTCCGAAAGAGGTAAAGAAAGCTAAGACCTATGGCTTTGACATGATGGAGGAGCGCAAGCGCAACAAAGTTGCCTTGTGGGTGGGAGAACCTAAAGGGGTGGTGGTTGATAAGGAAGCTAGAGAGATATTCATTCCCAGAGATTATGTCAATTCGTGGATACTATCTCATCTTGAAGAACATCTGGTTGCATTAGGTTCAACGGGGTCAGGTAAAAGTTACTCACTTCTCAATCCTCTCCAGCGATGCATGATCAAGCTGGGCTATCCTCTGGCAGTGTTTGATGCCAAAGGTCATGAAGAGTCAGAGACCTCCACTTGCCCCTCTTCAGAGATTGCGGGTTATGCCAGGCTTCACGGGTACAAAGTCAAAATAATTGCACCAGGATACGACGACTCGGATGTCTTCAATATCTATCAGATGATCCGCTCTCGGTTTGGCCGAGAAGCCTATGAAGATAAAGATGGGGCTGGAGTCGTTGCCGAAGTCCTTAGCGAGAACTTAGCGAAAACAGCCGCTGATAATGGAGATGAGTTTTTCCCCCTGGCCGCGAAGCAGCTCTTGCAATCCGTATTCTTGCTGGCACTCTATCTAGACCCCAACGCTAATTTTGTCTTGGCGTTCTACCTCTTGGAACGAATTGTCGAAATTGGAGCAGCGGGGATTAGATCCTTAGATCTTCCCCCATATCTCAGATCCTCCTTCAGTCAATATCTGGCATCTGAGAAATCAGCGGAGACGGGGGCCAGCATTGCGGGTACAACCCTCCTTCAGTTCAACCGCATGTTCACTCCCGCGAATGTATCTACGTTTTGCGGTGACTCCACCGTTGACTTAGAAATTAAAGGTAAGACCCTCGTTATCTTCCGACTCAACCCAGAACTGAAGGCCAGCGTGGGGCCGATGATCGCGACGACGATCCAGTGCTTTATGTTAGCTAACGCTTACCGGGCCAGAACGCAGCCCCTTGGCTTCTTCCTGGATGAATGCCAAATGATTAAACTGTGCGGTGTCCAAGAGATGCAGACCGTCACCCGTTCCAATGGCGTATTTTTTGTGTTTGCTAGCCAAGGGTTCTCCTTCTTGAAAGGCACCTATGGAGAGAAGGCTGCAATGGGCCTGATAGAGGGCTGCAAAACACAGGTCATTGGTCAGCTCAACGCCAACGAACCCGCAGAATACTACAGCAAACAGTTTGGTCAAAAAGAAATCAAGTCTCAGAGTAAATCCAAATCAAAAGGTAAGCATTCATCCAGCTCCGAAAGTAATCAGCCTCATCTGAAGGATCTGGTGCCACTACAAGAATTACTGGGTCTCCCCCAAGGACAGTTCTACTACTTGAACCGAGCTTTTAGAAATAAAAAGATGGCGAGAATCCCTGTCCTCTATGAAACAGTGATCCCCCAGTGGGAGCAACAGGAAATCAAACAGGGGATTAGTGAATGGTATCGGTATCGCAGAGTGGCACGGGCGAACAGCAAAGCCCTCGCTAAAACCGATGAAGAGTTGGTCCGATATCAAACCCGTGCCAGAGAAGCATTGCCAGAGCCTGAACCCGAACAGCAGCAATCCTCATCTCCCCAAGACGACGGCAGTGAAATCTTAGCGATTGGAATTTCAGCCCTTTAAATTCTGGGTAATGTTCTGACATAGCATTCAAAACCTACATCTATGTCTGAACAAACCGAATCACAAATAACGTTCACGGAAACGCAGTTACAGGCACTAACACGCTTGGGAATTAGCACTCCTGAGTTGTATGCCCAATATCCCAACTCTCATCACAATGCTATTGAAACCCTGGAGCAACGGGGGTGTGATGCATTGCCTAAAAATACCGTCATTGATGAGATGCAGATCTACTACGGGGATGTTGCCTATTCCCCCGCTATCCAATATCGAGGGGGCAAGCTGATCGGCTTTGATCCGAATGCCTACGCTCAACCCGCTGATAGTGAATGTGTAAGCTTCCGCATCAATGGCCTGTGGGCTTATATCCAGGTTGCAGGGCGAATCCTCGTAGATCTGACGGGAGAGCTTGAGCTTCCCCCGATGCCCACTGAAAAGGATGTATTGGCTTTAGTCGCAGCCTAAATCCATATTTCTCGATATAAGCAATTTTGGAGATAAAGAATAATGGCAGACATTTTAGAGAATGGTGGCAATGAACAGGAAGTTGAGCGGGCCAATGAGGCAATCCTTCTGACTCCCCTTGAGCTATTGCAACAGTTGGGTCAAGCTGCATGGCAGCTCGTCAAGAAGGGGGATGAATGGGGGAGGGCTGCATTCAAGGACCTGGAAGTTGGCAATAAGAAACTGCTTCCCGAAACCACGACCCCAGACGATCTGGAAGCCGTTGAAACAGCAGTCCAAGATCCAGAGAATGCCAAGGTAGAGGTGAATGCGATCGCAACCACTGAACAAGGAGAAGTCGTTCGCCAACCCGTCGCAGATCCGTGGGACATGGAGCCTGATCAAGTCGTCGATCAGGCTATGAGTCAATTGGAATCCCTTGAGCCAGAAGCCATAGAGGTAGATGCAGTTGTAGTTGAACCAGATCAACTCCCCTCCCCAAACCAATCTATCCGCCCTGTCGTCAATGAATTTATTGAGCAAGCGGGTCAACGAGCTAAACAGAATGCTAGTAACTTCGTGGCTCAGGCCAATGCTTACCTGCGTGAGAATATTCAGGTTGATTATCAACCCATTCCACAACAAGATGGTTCCCTGGCTTTAGCCGTAGATACGCCATCCCTGCTTACCCAGATGCAGTTAGCGGGTGGTGAATATGCTCAAGCCGCCCAAGAAAAGATGCGAAATCTAGCCCCTCAGCAATTTGATCGGGTTTCCCAGACGGTTAAGAACACCCAAGACCGGATGAAAAGTGCTTTGGATTCGGCTACAGAAGCGGTGCAAGCTCGGTTAAACCAGCCTTCCATGAAGGACAGAGTAGCCGCATTGGAAACTAGCACGGATCAGATTCGTGCGGCTATCAAAGCCGAGTTTGCCACCGAGATCAAGGACTTGCAGCAAACCGTTTCGGGGTTAGAGTCCAATGTTGCCCATTTAGAACAACAACAAGCGAAAGCTCAGGAGATGATCGCAGCACTGCAAGCCCCTAAACCGCAGCTCAGTAACCCTCGTCTCAACCAATGGCAATCAAACCTTGTATCAGCTATGAAAGATCGTTTCGAGAAAATCAAACAGAACCTCGGAGAGAAAATCGATCAGGCCAAGGCCAAGGTATCTGAGCTATTTGAGACATTCAAGCAAAAAGTGAGAGAACGCTTACAGCCCGTGATTGACAGACTTCAGCCTGTCTATGATCAGGCTCAGGCATTGAAGCAACAAGCGGGTGATCAGATCAACCAAGTCAAAGCGACTGTTGGCGAGAATGTTGATAAGGCTAAACAGTTTGTGGGTGAGAAAGCGATGGACTGGCAGGCTCAAGCTCTAACCGCCACTGCAACATATGTTTTGGCCCAACAAGGAAAACAAACTCCCCAAGGCACCACCATCTATGAGGGTGAAAACTTCGATTTTCATAGAAGCAAGGGTAACTCTTTGCTGATTGTCGATAAGACCACTCAGCAGCCCGTGTATAAAAATGGAGAGTTCAATCAGAAGGCTCCCCAGGCAGTGAAAGACAAGCTTATATCAGCAGCTAAAACGACTCAGCAGGGTTTGGAGAAACAGCAAGCTCACAAGCAAGCCAAGGTCAAAGCTCAGGCTCATAAGCCAAAGCCGAAGGTTGCAGCAGCGGCTAGGCGTTGAGGGGCAAGCAATATTGGGTTCATTGTCGGGTTGTCTTTTGGTAGATGACCCGTTTTGGTTGTTGGTTTCGGGAAGGGATAGGGGAGGAATATCCTGGGTGTGCTTACTCTGATTCTTCTTTTGGTGGGTTAGATGATGGGGTAGGGGGGAGTCCTAGTTTTTTACGGAAATCTTCCTTATAGAGGGCTGTTTCCCAGTTAAAGGTTTTTTTTATTTGACCTGTCGTGATTTTGATAGGCTTGATAATATTTTTGTCACATAAATTTGCCCCTTTAAGGTCGGCCCCTTTAAGGTCAGCCCCTTTGAGGTCGGCCCCTTTAAGGTCAGCCCCTTTGAGGTCGGCCCCTATAAGAGAAGCTCCTTTAAGGTCGGCCTCTATAAGGGAAGCCCCTCTAAGGTTAGCGAAACTTAAATTTGCTTGTGATAGGTTAGCACTTTCAAGATCAGCTCTATCTAAGTTAGCTCCAAGAAGAGAAACATGTCTTAAATAAGCCTCTTTGAGATTGGCCCCTTTGAGATTGGCCCCAAAAAGATAGTTTATATAAACACGTATTTTATCAGATTTATAGGTAGCGTATTTCGATATTCTAAAGGGATAGGTTCTTACAAGAAGTGAATAAAACCGCAAGGAAAAATAAAATAAAAAAAATTTAACTTTGCCTTCTGAAAGAAGAATCCCACCAGTAAGTTTTGCTTCCTTAAAATTTGCATTTTCGAGGACGGCATCGCTGAGATTCGCTCTTCTTAGGTTAGCTTTTATCAGCTTAGCTCCACTTAGATTAGATTTCTTAAGATCAACTGACGTTAGCTTAGTGTTGATCATGATAGTGTTGCTAAGTTCAGCTTCAGATAGATTACATAAGTTTAAATTTGCTTCAGAAAGATTTGCTCCACTTAAATTAATCCTAGTTAAATTGGCTTTGTTTAGGTCGCAAAAACTTAAATTTGCCCAACTAGAATTTCCATCAATATCAGTAATGATCTGCCATACTTTTGACTCAAGTAAGAAGAGTAATAATGAACCTTTTCGTTTTCCATTGATTTCGTTTAATACTGATGATGTTCTTGCTTTAGCTAAAGCAACTATCGTTAAGTTAGGATTTTCTTCGATGTTTGTATTTCTCCCATACTTAGGCCAATTTTTGTTTAACAACAAGTTTGATATTTCATTAAAGTAAGTAATCAGAGTTTCATGTCTTAGTTGATCTAATTCAGTTTCTTTAGCTTTATCTAAGCGCCTTTCATCGCGATTTTTGAAGTATCCATTAAGAATGAAACCTCCGGTTATGGCTATTAATGGACCAATTAAAAGTTTTAGCCATTCCCAAGTTGTTTGGCCATATAACGTACATTGATTTACGTTTCGTATGCTAATAAAGTTGCACCTTATAAGTCTGTCAAGTTGAGAAATAAGTTGTATTCCCCCAATTAATAGAAATATATAAAATATAGATTTAATTGGGAGCTTTAAAGTTGGTTTATCTTGATTTTGCATCAACTATCCTCAAGCTATTATCCGACTCGAAGTATATAAGCACCTTCCTTCGCATTCCCCTGGATTTGCTCCTTTGTCCTTTCCACCCATGATTCTTTACCCGTTGCGGTCGTTGACCTTCTTTTAAACAAAGTAATTGTCTTGGAACTTTGTTAAGAACTGCAGATAAGCTGACACAAGGCACATTCGATTCTTACTCACGAATCATTATGGTTAGAGTTCCGTGTGTCATGGCTGGGTAGGGAGTGAAGTGGACCCGCATTTGGCCATGCTTGGTACCAGATTACTGGATTGTTTCTTGAGCAAGGGAAACCATTACCTGACCAATTGTAGCCTTCTACTGCTAAAGCCCAAAAGTTTTCTCCATCAGGTATTCACAGTTATACCTGGGAAAACTCCGCTTCAATCTAGTGAGGGTAGATTCCCCGCTGCTTGCAGCGAAGAAATGGGATTGCAATCCAAATCTACGATTAGGGAGCAAATCGTATTCCATACCCCGTCTGCTTGCAGCGGGGCAGTTGACTAAATCGACAGCAGCTTATGAATATAGCCTCATAAACAGAAAGCTATCGCTCTTAGGCGCTATATTTCCTGCCCTTCTGCACTTGCTGAATGGGCTTAACCTTAGCCTGTTTGACGGTGGATTTAAACAACTTAATTACCCCTGGTCGGGCCGATACTCTTGTGAGTCGGCCCATTTTTGTCTGTAGGAGTATGCGTCCCGTAGCAGTGTCCCTCACTGTCAGCCCACGCTTACCCGAAGCAATCAGCCACTTGTCTACACGGTATTGGTAGGTATGGCGGTACTTGGTGCCTTTTGTCTTGGCTAATTCTTCAAGGATGGGGACAACTGTGGTAGCAGCATTGCGCTTTTTGTCTTGGTGCTGGAGCGCAGCTTTCATCAGCTCTTCGCGATTCAATTCTGGCTTTATGGCCTCGATGGTTTTGTAGGCATCCTTCGTCGTTCCTCTGGTATACGCCTCAATAAAGATCTCCAGGTTCATCACCTTGTGGGGGAGTTCGCCATCCCTTCTCACCACAAACTCATAGAGCTTTTGATACTCATGTTCGTAGTGCTTAGCAGTTGCTACTGCCAAAGGTTGAGCGGCATCGATGGCAAGCTCCAGCATTTCGGGGCTAGCTCCGACGATTAGATCATCAGCTCCCTTGTAGAGGCTACTCCACTTACTGAATTTAACCGTGCAGCCTTTGTCCTCTAACAGCATTCCCGTGCGAACCATGTCACGCCTAACATTCGCCACGGTTGAGGGTTTGGTGTCCTGGTCGTACATAAATTTAATCTCTCGACCTGGCACGGCAAAGATAGCAAGATCTGGGTTTAGCCTTCGCTCTGGCAATTTGATGCCCTCGTCATCCTTAGAGCGATACCCGGCATTGACTCCAGGCAGACCAATGACGACATGGCCTTGAGAAGTAATGGATAGGGTTTTCTTGCCACCCTCAGTAATCTTGATGGGAATTTGAGGGTTGTCTCGAATGATTTTCCAGAAGTGATCGCCAAGAGCTGAGGTGATGTCGTACTTCTTGCAGATATATTCTTTAAACCAGTCTGGAACCTCAGTCAGGAAAATCCCCCTGCTTCTGCCTTGGGGATGCTCATATTTCTGAAAGCGTTCTCTACTGCTGTCATAGCGGGGATGATCCGGTTTGAAGCTGCCCCAGGTGGAAAGTATTGGATCATCCAGGCTTTGGGCCTCCACTCCCGCCCCGATCCAAAATCCTCCATCCCAGCAATGCTCTATTCTTGCCCTCGCCTTCTGCTGGTCAGCAACCCAGACCTGGCCTGCTCCCAGCCCTGCAATCTTGTCTTCTAGCAGGTATTCATAAACTGAATCACCCTTTAAGCTGTGGCAATTTAGCTCAATGAAATCAGGGTGAATCCCTGATCCTTCGATCAGCTCCTCCCAGTGGTGAGGGGCAATGCCTGACTTGGGAGGCTCGGCCATTGCCGTTTGAGGTGTCCAGAATGCGGATCGAGTAAATTCAGGTAGCTCCAGTTCTCCATCTAGCCCTAGTAGTTCTCTGGGATTAAGTTGAGCGGCTGACCGTTGAATCTGTTGGCATAAGCCCTCGTAGTTTTCGGTGAAGATGTACAGCTCATGCTTCTGTCGGCTGATGGCAACGTAGAAGGGTTCTCTTGATGAAGTGGGATCAATCGTTCCACTGAAGATAACTCGGTAGGTCGTTTGGCCTTGGGCTGCATGAGTGGTTGAGGTGATCGAATAATCCAGCTCTAAAGGTTTGGAGGTGTCTATCCATTTCTTGTGATTAATCTGGATTCTGTGACCCTCGACGGCTGTCACCTTGAACTGGTCGCCATTGTTGCCATGCAGGTTATTTCTCGTCCACCGCAACTGGTCCCCCACGGAGACATTGATTTTCTGAGCGGTAAAGACGGTTTTATTCTCCAACTTGGCTGGGTCGAAGCTGGAGTATTGCCCCCCTTGAGAGACGACACGGACGACCCCAGAGGCTTCATCAACGCCAACTACTTTGTAGAGCTTCCCTTTCTGGAGCCGACTAGAGAAATTATCATTGGGAATGACATAATCATCGGTCTTGTAATACCTGAGATGATGGGTCTGTTCTGTAGTTAACCGTTTGTCCACCAACTGCCGAAGCGCCTGGTCTTCCCCCTTGATCACACCTTCAGCACGTAGCCCTTCTCTGATCAGGGTGGTGATTGCCTTTCGTTCCCGATGGGTGCCCGTAACCACTAGAGTTTGTTTGCGCTCCTTGGGTTTCAGGCTTAGATATTTCTGGGCGACTTGAGCGGCCCGGTCCCTGCGATCTGCGACCTCCGTGACGTGACCATACTCATTGAGTAGCTTTAAAGCTTCCAGGGGTTTTCCAATGCTGACCAGCTCGACTGCCCGCCGCTGGACAATGCGTTTTTGTCTCAGGATTGTTTTGATGTGGTAGGTTTCTGCTCCAGCTTTCATCAAAGAACGCTGAGGTGACCCCGCATTGACAGAGCTGTTCTGGTTGATGTCTCCGACCAAAAGCACACGAGCATTGACGGCTTCAGCCCGCTTCAAGACTTCAAGCCCCTGCTCCGCTGATTTCATCCCGGCTTCGTCAATGATCCACCACTGGTTTGGAGTAGTGTCTAACCTGCGAGTAATCAACCCAGAGACGGTGGTGGTTTCAATGCCCAATTCTTCGGCTAACACCCCTGCTGCTTTAGTGGTGGGGCTGTAGCCTTTGATCTGGATATCAGGGTTAATCGCTTCGATATGCTTTTGGAGTTCGCTGAGGGTCGTGGTCTTGCCCACTCCAGACAGGCCATGCCAGATGATCAGCCGATTGCTGCTAGCGAGAGTACTGCGTACAGCGATACGCTGGTCTGCATTCAGCATCTTATTGAACTCAATCTTACCCGTGGTGATGGGGGTGAATTTATGCTGACCAGCAGCCCAAAGTTGCCGGGTTTTCTCTTCCCGATCCAAGGCGTACTGAGTGGTATAGGTGTCATTCTTTGTGCGGATCAGTTGAGGATGGTTAGCAATCTCAGTCTGCAACTCTTCATAGGTGAAGGGTGGACGCTGATCGAAGACCCACTGCTCGATGAGTTCATGGCAAAACTCGGCGTTGCGTTCCTGTAGATGGGCAATGGCGCTATCCACATATTTACGCGCTAATTCAGGCCGATGAACCCAGGTGGATTTCTTAGCAGGCTTGGGAAGCCTGAACCTATTGATAACCAGCTCCTCAACCCATCCCTTCATCTTTTCAGGGATATTGGTGTTGTCTTCTTTTTTGTTGCGGGTTCGCAGGACTGCATTCTGGCGGTTTTCCTGGGTATCTTCTAGACCATACTTCTTCAGATACCGCTCAACTTCCTGAGTCCGTTTCTTAAAATGCCAAACTGTCTCAGGGCTAAGTCCCTCAATACTGCCATCAGGCCGCACGGTATACCCCAGCTCTGCTAGACCCTTGTCGATAAAGTGACGGTAGATGGAACCAAGAGACAGGGATTTAAATATCGCTTCATTCGATAGAGACTGCCATTTCCCGTTAATCTGGGTGGCATTCATCACCACGATATGGGTATGCAGGGCTGGGTCTGAATAGGTTTTACCGTCAATGGTGACTGGGCGGGCAGTGGCGTGATTGATGAAGGCACCAATCAAACTGTTGGTGTTGACTAAGGAACGCTGCCCATTCCCATATCTGACACGGGTTTGAGTGTACCGGGCCTGGAAGATATCGAAGACTTTCTGCAAGGCTTGCTCATGCAGATCGATGATTCTACGGTCCCCACCGACCAAGGCGAGGATCGAGGCTTCTTTACCCGGTCCAAAGGTGAGATCAATCCCTAACCGTTCCTGGCCGTTCGTGGGTTTCTTGCGAAGGCGTTTGCCTGATTCAGGGTGGTGCCCATAGAACAGTTTTTTGAAAACCTTCTGGTTGATGACACCTTTGAGATTCAGACTGTCTGCGCCGTTTCCGTACCACTTGCAGGGAGTGATGACCGGATCTTTGCCAGGTGCGTAGTACTCGTCCTCACTGTTCTTCAGGGCTTCGTCTTCGGTGTAATACTCCTCAATTGCAGCATTGCCTTTGTTGATGAGCGTTGGGCGGAACATTATCGTCGGGATGGAGAGAAAAACACCATCATGATTGCAATTGGGTTGGGGAAGATTTTCAGGAAGAACACACTAGCGATGAGGAGCCAGAACAGATCGCTATAGCTTTCTAGACCAAACGGAGGAGGCGGAATGATTTCACCTAAGATTGGCACTTCCACACCCTTGATGGGCTGAGTTTTATCTTCGACCACTTTCGGGTTGATGCAATACTTCTGCCCTTGATGATCATATTTACAAGTTTGATAAATAACTTTTGTCTTATATCGAGTTTGGCTCATGTCGATCACCTCTCACTAAGAAAATTTCCACACTTCAACATTACCCAGAATTTCTGTTTTTCGGAATTTTCGCGATGGCCCAAAAGGTGGGCGTAGTGCATATATTAAAATTTTTTCCGACGATCCGCAGTTTTCATCCGCTGTAATCCACTCCTAGACTGCATTTGAGGGGTGTTTTTCCAGGATTTTTTTAGAGTGCATTTTCGGTGCAGAACCATGCAAATCTAGTGCATTTTTGAAGCTATGTAGTGTATTCCTAGTGCAAAACCTTGCAAATCTAGTGCATTTTTTGACTACAACAATGCATTTTCAGTGCAGTGCTTTGGGTTCAACTTTTTTTATTCTGGGTAATGTTGTGACGTGAAAGATTTTTGAAACTTTTGGAGCGTCACAATGAATTTTTCTCAGGGTGCAATATTGCATCTCAACATTGACACCGGGTCATCATCAACCCGTGGATTTTTCTTAGCTGACTTTGATGGAGGAACCCATGAGGGATTTATCAATCAACCTCCTAATGTTGGCTTCTTAATGCAGAGCAACTATGAAAACGACAAGAGGAGAAGTACAACCAAAACGTCACGGGTGACCTTCAGGCAGGGTAGCGATTGGGTCTTCCGCATTGTGGGGGAAATCCCTGGCCATGCTGGGACGAAGACTGACCCAAACATGAGTAAGGCCGATCTGCTGGTCCCCAAGGTTCTTGCTTTCGTGGGTTTGGCCCTGGATCGCGTCCCAGAGCTATCCCCAGATCGGGTCAAGCTCGTCATCAACTTTATGCTACCGATCAGTGAGTGGACTGAGTATGCAGACTTGGAGAGTGACCTCCTCTCGTGCCTGCTGGGTGGATTTGGGTACAACGGTCGCCATATTGATTTTGCGGCTGTAGATGCCAAGGGGTATATGGAGGGGGCAGGGATGGCAACGATACCCCCACCGGATATCACAGCTTATGTCGGAGTCTGCGGTCATAAGGATGCCAACTTTATTGCCGTGGAGGATGGCCGACCCCTGGCATACCCGAAGTCCAAAACCTTTGAAGGGTTGGGGATGTCTTCGATAGTGAATTCAGTGATGCACTTTACGGATGATGTGCAGGGGGCAAAAGCCGTCTTCCGGTTTCTGGCATTGATGGATAAACCCAACAAGCAAGACCAGGCCAGAAAAGAATTAGCCGCACTCATCAAGCCCCACCGCTTAGAGCAGAAACTGACTCAGACAAGGGAAGGGTTCAACAAAAATTGGGGTGAGATTAAGCAACGTATTGATAGCGACCGGGGGATAAAGCAGGCCCAAGCGTTTTACTTGGTGGGTGGGAATGCCCCCATTTACAAAAGCCGATTCAAGGCCCTGTTTGGTAGTGCGTTTAAACCCCTCAATGGGGCTATCAAGCAGCTATCGGATGAGTTTGAAGAGATTAATACCCAGTGGGCCTATAGAGCCATCGATGTTTGGATGTTGCATCTACACGTAACCGGGCGCACCTGGACACCCAAAGGAGTAAAAGAATATGCCCAAGCCAAATAGGACAAACATTATTATTCGCTGCCAACCGATTTCAGGCTCTAAGCAAGAGCTGATCATTAAAAGTGCAAGGAGTTTTTATGGCTCTAAGTTCAAGAAGACAGTTGAGCTGGCATTAGTGGATCTTTTTGAACCGATTCATATTGCGATTGAGGGAGGGAGTGCGGCAGATATCCAAAATGCTATCGAATCATCAGCTCATGAAATACGGGATCTTCATCGAGAAGCCCTGAACCAATGCCAAAAAAATGGGTATGTTTCTGCTAGCCAGGTGGTGCAAGCAACAACCTCTGCTGATATGTCCCCTCAAAATTGTGAACCAGACGAAGATGAACCTGAATTGGAGTTTGACTAGAAAATGAGTAATCAAAGTTTTAGCAAGACCCTCAAGACCTTACAGATTAGCAAAGAAGACCTCATTGAACTTCGCGGTATCTGTGGGCTAGGGGAGACAGAGGAATTCTCTGAATCAGATATTGAGATGTTGAAGGAGGTGGTGCAGCACAAGCAAAGCGGAGCAATCACCTATACCGAAGCATGGCAGCAAATACAGGCAGAGGTGGTGCCCGTTGAAGCTGAGCCAGTTGCTGAAAAGTCAGATGGCACCGACCATATCTTGGAGCGCGCCGAGAAAATCGCGGATGAGGATGGGGAAAGGGTGCTGCAGACCCTTGATGGTTATGGCGATGATCTGCAAAAGGCTGTTTTGGGTGCCTACATGAGTCGGCTGAACCACGTCTTTGCAAATGCCCGTGTGCAAAAAGCAGTTGTGGAGGATCCAGACGAGTTAGCAAAAAAGCCTGGGCCGTTCACCTCCAGGCTAAGAGAGCGGCTAGCGGCTCAAGCCAAGCAAACAGCGCTGCCAGCCTCGACGAACTCATCTACCGAGACATTGCCCACCGAATGAGAGCGATTGCCTTAGACGAGGTATCTATCATCCAAGCCAGGGAGCTGAAGCTTCTGGGGCATGAGCGAACTATCAACCAAATTAATCGGTGCCTATCCCTGATGGCGAACTCGTCAGCAATCCTTATCCTCTTGGTTGTGTTCCTAGCTGGCTCTGGCTTGATCGTGGGAGTGAACCTGCCCAAGTATGCCATCTGCTCCGACCCACTCAATCCTTGCTGGTGGTTGCGGTTCGGTGGTTCGGAGCGCAAGGTGTTGACCAATCAATGATAAGGCCGCAGGTTTGTGAGCTGGGTATTGGGGCTGAGATCGCAGCCCCAATACCCAAGCCCCGATATCACACCTATTAAATCACCTAGTCTTTCAATTTTTCAGAATCTCTATAGATTTTGTATTACCTAAGAAATTTCAGGTTGAGTTTGGCAACTAACTCATTGAAAGTTCCTTAGGATTAAAAATCATCTGGCTTTGATAAACGTCCGATATTTGGTGCTACCAGGCTACCAATATAGAGATATTCCTCCGTTTCAGTTATGGCTGTGTTCAGGGGATAGGTCCCTTGTGGATCTTGTAAATTCTGAACAACGTTACCACTGCCATCAACAGCAATAATATGACCATATGGCTGTGCTTTAGGTCGTAGGAATGCTGGCAGACGCTGTATCACCTTGCGCATAAATGGCTTATTCGATAGTTGGTCTAATACCGCACTTCGAGGAGAAACCAGTGCCACCCAGAAGCGATTGCCTAGCCCCGTGGATATGTTATCGGGGAAAGCCGGTAAGTCTTTGAGAAAGGTCTCAGATTGACCTTTCTGGGGGCCATTGAGCCAATAACGAATCACTCGGTAATTCCCCGTTTCATTGACTAGCACATACGTTTGGTCGTGGCTGAGCGCAACGCCATTGGCGAAGTTCAGATCGTCTAATAGTGTCTGAACACTTCCATCAGTAGGGTTAAAAACTAACAGTCTTCCATGACCTCCATGTTCCATCAGATCCAGAAGGCTGGCTTCGTAGGTGCCTCCCCATTCCTTTGCCCCAAATTTTGTAGAAGCGTCTGAAAAGTAAATTTTGCCGTCATCGGCTATGTCTACATCATTTGCATAGCTAATTGGTACCCCGTCCGCTTCAGTGGCCAACACTGTAATAGTTTTGTCTTCTGCTATGGATAAAAGGCCACGAAACGCATCAGCAATAATCAAATGACCACTCTTGTCAAAATCGATGCCCAGTGGGCGACCACCCGTTTCGACCCAATTCTGTGAGCTTGAACCATCGGGTAGCAGTCGCACAATCCGACCTTCATGGGTCGAGGCATAAATACGTCCTTGGCTATCTAGGGCAATATCCTCAGGGCCATGATTGTCCCTTAGAGGTAATTTCTGAATATCTTTGAGACGCTGATTGGATTCAAATGCTCCGCTGTAGCCAGGGTTGGATGGTGCCTCCCATGCGACAGGTTCAATGGGTACAGGCCAGGCAATTAGGTAAAGAGCAACAAGGGCAATAATTAGTAGTAGCCATAGAGACTTATTGAACTTGCCTCGCTTCGTAGTGACTGATATTCGTGACATAGTAGGGGCTGGTTAGTAAAAAGTGAAGAACAATAGCTATAACTAGGGGTATTGTCTAAGAACCCGAGAAATAGCGAATATGGGCTCTAAACCAAATGTTGTAATTCGCTCAGCGAACTCAACTGATCTCCCTTATTTAGAAAATATACGAAAGGCAGCGTTCGCACCTGTCTTTGCCTCATTCCGTAAAATTTTGGGGGATGAGATCTACAATTTGGCTCAAGCGCATGAAGATGAAGCACAAGGCGAACTTCTTGCCTCATTACTCGCACCTGACTCTGATTGGGAAGTCTATACTGCTGTGATTGATAGCTCAGTCGTTGGTTTTATCTCTTTCCAACTCAACTTAGATCGGAAAGTTGGTGAGATTGGACTTAACGCCGTAAACCCCAACCATGCGGGAAGGGGCATTGGCACCATCATGTATGACTTTGTGATCTCAAAAATGAAAGAAGCAGGGATGCAAGTTGCAACGGTGGCTACGGGTGGAGACCCAAGTCATGCCCCAGCTCGTCGAGCTTATGAGAAATCTGGGTTTACAGTCCAGATTCCAAGTGTGTGGCTGTGTCAAAAACTTTAAATGTGGCTGGCCTAAAATAGGCCATTTAGTATTGGACACACCAGCAACGGTGTCTTGATTGGCTTCCTTTTAGGTGGCTTGTACTTCAAGGTGACCCTTGACTTTTCTTCGCTGCTACCGCTGTTGTATCAGCCGCTGGAACCGTAAAGATGAGTTTCGTGTTGGGATCTCATTCCGAGTGTTGCCCCGCTATCGCAACTCAATACCAACACCTCGGCATCACACCTATTAATTCACTCAGTCTTTCACATTTTCAAATTCTCGACGGATTTTGTATTACCTATCTCGATCATTCACCTATCCACCTAAACACAACTCAGTCTTTTGAAATCCCTAGAGAATTCATATTGCTTAGGCAAGATTATTCAATAACCCACACCTATGCCAGGACTTCAACAAATGCCAAACTCTAATTCAACGCTAAATGGGAAGGTGTTGTTCCCCCTGGTCTATTCACAGACAAATAGATGAAATTTTGCGAACTTTTGCCGAAGCGATAGAGAAATGTACAGAAGTGCTTTCATCTTTATGACTCACATACACTTTTTTTTGAAATCAGTGCGAGGCTATTTTAAAAGTCGTTAAAAACTCTTATCCAGACTGGACTATGGAGGTAGAGATGAATAACTGTGCTCTATTCTCAAAGCCTAAGCTGGCTGCTTGATCAAGGTTAAGTCAGTTCCATTGATCTATAGGATTTTGGCAATCGTCAGTATCCAGATCATTGCTCTGGCTGCATCTAGTTACCAATCGAACCAGCCTTATATTCCCAAAAGAGGATATTTTAGATTTGGCGAGATTGTCAGGTTGGTGTGGTTAGTCCTAATCAAGATTGGCAGTAAATGCCTTAAGCGGCTGTTACAGCCATTCTCCGCTAAAACTGACTAATGGACAATTCATCAAACTATTTTAAGGGGGGCTGTTTTCTATTTGACTATATAACAATAAAAGAATGATGACTTTTAATAAAGTATGGAACTTTTTGCTCCAGGAAGATAATCGAGAAGCTGCTAAGGTTCTTATTTCTCTATTGGGTTTAGTGGGGAGCACTGCTATTGCTTTCGGATTGTTTCTGAATTACCAAGATTCCGTATTCGATCGATCAATTGCAACAAAGCAACTTGCTGTTTCAGAACAAAGAAGTGTTTCAGATCGATTTGCAGAAGCAATTAAACTGTTCGGCAATCCAGATCCATTGGTACGAATTGGGGGGATTTATTCTTTGGAAAAAATAGCTCAGGATTCCCCAAGTGATCATTGGACAATTATGGAATTTCTGGTCAGTTATATTGCCAAAGAATCACCCCTAGATAGGGATAAGGCTCAGAGCGAACCCATTTCTGAAGATATACAGGCAGCCATCAAGGTGATTATTGCGCGACAAGTAAGCCAAGATCCGGTAGATCAATTTATCGGTTTGCAAGATGTTAGTCTGGTCAATGCTCAACTGTATAAGGCCCATCTTGAAGATGCTGATTTGCGGGGTGCAAACCTTGCTGAAGCCGACCTTCTTGAAGCTAACCTGAGTAAAGCAAATTTGAGCGAAGCTAACCTGAGTAAAGCTTCTCTTGGTAGGGCTAATTTTGAATCCGCTAACCTGACAAATGCTATTCTTACAAACGTTTCTGAATGGACTGATCAGCAGCTTGGTAAAGCACTCTTATGTAGAACTAAACTTCCAAAAGGCTCCAAGCATAATCCTGATCGTGATTGTTAAAAAAACAGCATGACATATGCCTTGACTGTTGGGTAGGATGCGGCTGTGTCTTCGCCCATTGAGCAGGTTTTGGGGAAGTGGTGTTGGGGATTAGGAGTGAGGCAATGCGAACTCTTGAACAATACCAACACTCCGACATTACACCTATTCATTTCACCCAGACTTTCAAACTTTTGGAATCTCTGCGGATTCTGTATTACTCAGTAATTGTGGATGAATCATGACCGTTGATCTAGAGTGACCCTTCGGGTCAGTAAATCTCGTAATTAGCATCACCAACGATAGTTTTTTTGTTTGAACTGGCCTATTACTCTAATACTTCGGGCAAAGATTTCACAGTGGTACTCAATGAATCTCATTTCAGTGAACAGCCTAGGGTGATGAGATTTTTGATTCAGAAGGGGATTTAGTGGGTTTTCTATGTCTAAACAGCAGATATAGAATACTAGCCCAACGATCAACTATGTCAATTCTTAGGGCAAGCTGATGATAATGGGATGTCTTTGAACAATCATAGATTCCAATCATGTGGGCACATTGGGTCTAGGAATGATCCTTATACTCAGTCTGCTTATAAAGAACGAATCCAGAAAACCGCACCTCAGAGCAGGTCAACATGAAATTTCACTGCACCTATTGCGGCTACAAAATCGAAACAAGCAATGGGCAATCTGGACAATTGATGACCTGTCCCAGCTGTAGCGCAGATATCTTGGTACCACCTCCACCGATTTCAGAACTTTCTGCAAAGTCGAAGGCTAACCTTAAGAAGTCTGACTCACTTCCGACACAGGGGTTTGTTTATCGACGCTTATTTTTAATTAGTCTAATTGGGTGCTTGATTTTTGGCGCTTTGACCGCTATCTATTCCCTGATTACATCTAGTTTTGATACCAGCCAAGCCACTATCTTGCTTACGACAGTATCTCTAGGAACCTACAGTATGACTGGTTTGTGTTGCTCGACTTTAATTGGTCATCCACAACACCATAGATTTGGTCAGATAGGTATTGCAGTATCAGTATTTAGCGGATTTTGGGCTTTCGTGAATAATCTGGCTATCTTAGCCAATCAAGAAATCAACAACTGGGGAGAATTGCTCCAGGTTCGTTTCTCTTTCCTCGTTGTTGCAGTCGCCTTTGCTCACTGTTCTCTGTTATTAAGGATCCATACAACCAATCAGACTGTCCAGAATGTGCGATATGTGACCCTTGGCATTATTGCCATGTTTTCCATGGTGCTTTTGGGAAACATTATGGCTCCAGATAATTTTTCAACATCATGGAAGCTGATTAGTATACTTTCCGTATTGAACGTACTTGGAACCATCGCCACCCCTCTTTATCATGCAGCTACTAAGGAATCTAAAGCCAACTGATGAGTGGTTCATTCCTTAGAATTTCTCCAGTTAAAAGACTCCGAACCCTTGGTAGAGATGATTTATGCAGCGACAATCCACATGACTGCTGGAGATGCTGCTTAGAAAGCTCTGCAATTCTACCTGTGAAATACCGTTGACTGCTTTTGAAGCGATAAAATCTCAGATTCTACAGGGGATTTATATTAACTAGTTAAGGTCTGATATGGAGGGAATGTGGAATGAGCGGTTTTGCGATCGCAAGACAATACGAAAGTAGTAACCCTTTAAGCTTCATAGCTAAGGGGATATGGACTCTTGTGAATAAGACCAAGGGCTAAGCTGCTACACCCAATAGATCGGCTGGTAGCTCAACCACCTGCCGCTTCCGACTAGCCTTGCATCCCTCTAGTAACGCTTCCCAAGCCTACCTACTAAGTTTGGTAACTAAATTTGGCATCTTCCATTGTGAGCTAGCCTATCTTTAGTGATGAACAATAGACTTCTGAGATATGAGCAGAACCATATCCTTGATAAGACATGGGAAACCTACCATCACTCCACAAGGGTGGATAGGTGGTCACGAGTTACCACAGGTCATTAATCGAATTCAATCAGCTAAGATTGCCAGTGACTCCTTTCCTACAGGTGATGTTCAAGTACTCGTTCAATCAGCAAAACTAGTGTTCACAAGCGATATTCCTCGTTCGATGCACTCTGCCCAAATCCTTGAACCTACCATTCCTCCTGTCAGTGATCCCATTTTTCGTGAAGTAGATTTTTGGCTTGAGTGTCCCATCAATATTCGTTTACCCTTTCATATATGGCTTTTTCTGGATAGGTTGCTATTGAGTTTGGGTTGCTCATCACATGCTCAATCTCAAGCCCACATCAAAAAACGAGTGAAAAAAGCTGCCGAATTATTAGAACAGCAATCTTATGAAGCTAGCTCTGTTGTTTTAGTTGGCCATGGCATCACCAATCTGTTTATTGCTAGAGAATTAAAAAAACGAGGATGGTGTGGTCCCCGAATACCGAAAATGGAACACTGGGGTTGCACAAGTTATAGCCTGGGCTGACTGATAAAATTATCTCAAACCCATTCCCAGAGAGGACAATACTGAAGAAGAATTATCCAAAACGATAGGCATGCGCTTAGAGATGAGCGCCTATGATAGTTGAGTGACAATTACGTAGACAGAGGTTGTCAATTGCATAGTCTTCTCTAGGAATCAGGATCTAGTTCAATCCAGAGATCACATCTGCAGAGAGAGCATCAGTCACTTTCGATTTTTTATATCCCCATACAGGAAAGACACTAGGGTTTGTACTCCTACGCAATTAGGAACCTCTAGTGCCAGCTCCTATTAAACCTCAACAGGTTCATCTTTATATGCAGACAAAACAATCCGGCTCTTCTCAAGAAACAGCAGCTGCTAAAGCTGGCATTTCTACCCGCACAGCCCACCGCATTGATAGTGGTACTCATCGTCCCCAACGCGGCCGCCCTCATGACTGGAAAACCCGTGAAGATCCGCTGGATGGATTATGGGAATTAGAACTTGAGCCGATGTTAGAGCGTGAGCCTCGATTAGAAGCGACTACTCTATTTGAGACCTTACAAGAGAACCATCCTGGGCAATATGATGACAAGATCAGAACCGTGCAACGCCGAACCGCTAAATGGAAGGCAGCTCATGGCAAGCCCAAAGAAGTGATGTTCAAAATTCAACATCATCCTGGGGAGATGGGACAGTCAGACTTCGCTCAGCTCAAAGGTTTCAGTGTGACGGTTCAGGGTGAAGCCTTTCACCATATCTTGTATCACTATCGACTGAGCTATAGCGGCTGGCAGTACGTGCAGGTGATTCAAGGCGGAGAAAGTTTTATCGGCTTATCCCAAGGGCTACAAAATGCTCTAACCGCCTGTGGTGGCGTGCCCAAGATTCATCGTACCGATAGTCTGAGTGCGGCTTATCGCAATACTGGCGGCCGCAATCCCCAGCTGACCCAGTTGTATTCGACTCTGTGTGACCATTACCGGATGCAGCCAACACGCAACAATCTGGGTGTCTCTCATGAGAATGGCGGAATAGAGGGGTCTCATGGCTATTTCAAACGACGCCTGTGCCAAGCCCTGTATCGTCGAGGCAGCTTTGACTTTGACTCGGTAGCTGAGTATCAGCAGTTCATCGAGCAAGTCATCGCCAAGCTGAATGCCAAGTGCCAAAAAAAGTTTGCACTGGAGCTGCCCACCTTACAGCCCTTGCCCAGATACCGAACTCCTGATTATGAAGTGCGCAGTGCCAAAGTCAGCTGCAATAGCACGATTGCCGTCCGCTGTGTCCTTTACACAGTCCCCTCTCGCTTAATTGGCCACCGCTTGAAATTACACCTATACCATGACCGCCTTGTCGGTTTCTTAGGCACCACTCCCGTAGTGGAATTGGCGCGGGTCCATGTCCATGGCTCTGAGAAGAAAAGACGCGCTCGCAGCATCGATTACAAGCATGTGGCAGAAAGTCTCAGGAGAAAGCCAAACGCGTTTCTCTACTGCCAATGGCAATCAGAGCTACTGCCCAATCTTCAGTGGCATCAGCTGTGGGAATCACTCAAAGCTAATTTTGAGCAGGACCAGGCCGCACGATTAATCACCGAAGCCCTCTATATCGCTGCAACTCAAGATCAAGAATCTCAGGTGGCTGACTACCTACAAACTCAACTGGAACAGTCCACCCTGACCTTGAGCAGATTAAAACAAGCCTTTGAATTCAAGCTCTCGACTGAGCAATATCCTGACGTCACCTCACAACAGCACGATTTATCTGACTATGATCAACTCCTCCACAGCAGACCCGGACAACCCATACCAGTTGCTGATGACAACCCTAAAACAGTTGCGGTTGAGGCATTTCCTCGACGAGTGGCAGAGCATCGAGCATCAAGCGACTCAGGAGAATTGGTCCTACGCCCAGTTTCTGTTGGCTTTAGCTCAAGGCGAAGCCAGCCGTCGGGAGCAGAATCGGATTTCACGCGCTCTAACCGAAGCGCAGCTGCCTTACGGAAAGTCCTGGACCAATTTTGAGTTTGCCCATGTTCCCACCCTTAATCCAGCTGCTCTCATGGAGTTTGCCCAAACGACTCACTGGCTAGAGTCCGGTAGCAACATTCTAATTTTTGGGCCGAGCGGAACAGGGAAAACACACGTCAGCTCTGCATTAGGAGCTTCTATTATTGAGTTGGGTAAGCGAGTAAAATTTGTCACAGCCACAACCCTGGTGCAACAACTACAGCTGGCCAAACTTCAATTGGAATTGCAGAGTCTCTTGTCCAAACTTGACCGCTATGATCTGCTTATCATTGATGATCTCGGTTATGTCCAAAAGTCCGATGTTGAAACCTCGGTACTGTTTGAGTTGATTGCTCACCGGTATGAGCGAAAGAGCCTACTCATCACGGCTAATCAACCTTTCAGTCAATGGGACAGCATCTTTCCTAACTCAATGATGACCGTGGCTGCCATTGATCGCTTAATTCACCACGCCACCATTTTCGAGATGCAAGCAGAAAGCTTCCGCAAACAAGAAGCGGCCAAACACACAGCCAAGTCTCAAAAGACTGACAGCTGATCTCTAGTCAGAATAAAACCTCTGTACCCCACTATTAATAGAGTTGCTTACTTATAAGCAACTCTATTAATAGTGGCTTTATTGATAATTGTCATTTTGTCCATGGCGCGATCACCTGAGGTAAAAACCATGATTTTCGATGGTCTCCGACCGCTCTTCGGGCATCTCAAGATGATATTGCAAAGATCTAAATCGACTCACGAGCCGCTATTAAAAGTATGAAGTTAGAACCAAAAAGTTTGGCCTATCTAATTGACATTAAACACCTATGATGCATTCCCTCAAAGGTATCAAGGCAAAGGGGAGTGAACCGCATGACTAAGAAAGCAGGCTCAGATCGGTATAGAGAATGAAGGTATGCTGGGTTAGGGATTAGGCCGAGATCGCATCCCTGATACCAATACTCAATATTGCACCTAAAAGTGGCCGCTTGCACCCCATACTTAAACTTTCAGATTCCGCTGAGAATCTGTATTACCTAATTAAGTCACTTCCCTACACCCGAGCAATCGGAGGTATGGCCTTGAATTGCCAATCCTCCAGCAAGAATAACTCAATAAAGGTACACAACAGGGTAGTCTCTTTGGCAGGGTGTTGTGCTGGTCAAGGTTGAAGCTTGATGGAAGTCGTCCACCATTTGCAAGGCAACTTGGAAATCATCGTATCTTTTTTAGAAGTAGTACTGGAAGCAGTAGCGGCTTTTTGTATTGTGTTGGGCCTGCTCGTGAGCATCAAGCTCTCGGTTAATTTGCGCCGTCGTCGCTCAACTATACAGTTCCCATTGGGACGATTGCGGTTAACTTTTGGACGATGGTTAGCATTAGCTCTGGAGTTTCAATTGGGGGCAGATGTCTTAGCCACGACCGTTGCTCCTACGTTTGAGGCACTCGGGAAACTGGGTGCCATCGCAATCATTCGTACCTTTCTCAACTACTTTCTGAACAAAGAACTGATCGAGGTCTTTGAGATGCAAAAGCGCTTTGATGAGGACGAGACGGATTTATCCAACTCCAATTAACCAGACCTGGATGTGAGTTGGATAATTCTAGTTGAGTAAGGATGGTTTAGCATCTTCACTTCTGCTTAGCCCTCTTTTATCACTTTGGTAGAAGAGTATCTGTAGGCTTGAAGTTACATTAGTGCTTGGCCTGATGATTGGCTTCACCCCAAACATAATTACGTCGTTTCAAATTTCATTTATCTGAAGTGATAAAGCTTCCTAACCACGTTCACCCCAATTCCAATAACCCTGTGATGATTAAGTCTTGTTCATTGGCATTCTTGTGATGTTTGCCTTTTCTCCTCTATGGGAACAATAAGTCTGATTGAGGCATTCATTGTCATTCAAGAAAAAACACCGCTCTTGGGGAAGAATGTGGTGTTTTTTCTTTTAAGGCGCAAGCTTCATGAGCCATTTTTCGATTAAGAAAGAAAACAGCCCCTACCTTTGTCGTCATAGGGGCTAGATATTCCTATTTCCTTGATGAAGTAATCAGGTTCGTAATAGCTGATTAGACTGATTTTGCCCAAAGGGACTCAAGATCTAACATCGAGACTAAAAACTTACACCTAGAATTTAGGAGGGAAGATTGTCCAATATCGGTTTAAGCCGCCGTTAATCATAAAAACAACATTAATTTTTTTATACTTTTTTAACTAAATATTTATAATTTCTTTGGCATTGAATGTTCTCCTCGTATCCGTTCCTCAATCATCTAGTGGAGACATCATGTTTTCCTCCCGAATTTCGCCTGAAGCAGCCACATCTCTATTCGGTCTCACCCTGACTGACATTCGCCAAGCTATTTACAACGGAGAGCTACCTGCACAATGGAATCATGGCTCTCCCTTGTTGTCTTATACTGATTTGCTGAATTATCAATTAAGAAAAGTGTCCAAGTCTGCTTAACCCTTCAATACTTGCTTGGAGATTCTATATTCAACACCCAACAGAACGGTCGGTTATACCCAATAATTACTCAAAACATTCAGGTTGAGACTGTCTCCATCCCCCATGTCATTGAGCTGTGTTGCATACAGCTATGAGGGGAATGATGGCTATTGAACCATAGACGTAGAGATACCTATCACTCGTTGAATTTCAACTCCGGCCTTTAATTTCGTTAAACCGAATTAAAGCCCCAAGCCCCACTCACAGACTACTTGGCTGAACCCCTCGAAGGCCAATCTCTCGGATCCATACCTTAGAGAATTGCCCCAAGCTTTTTCCTGGAGTCATCAGGCTTTCAAAGCCCTCACTGAGTTGGACAATGAATCCCTGCCGCCATCGGTCCCAATCGGTTTGCTTGGGATAGTCAATCTCGTCACAGTACTCAGTCCAGCTTTCTTGTTGAAACTCCGAAGCACATAAAGAAGTACCTTTCTCTTGCACCTGAATGAAATGGTGATCAATCAATTCTTGGATAAACGGTGGATGGCCGCTTGAAAGTTCATTATCATCCAGCACTGGGAACTCATAGATAAGCCGAAGTTCTTCCACAGAATGTTTTTTAGCAAGTCTGAGGAGTTCTAGTTGTGGGAGAGAAAGAGATGGGATATCGGCCATAGGTTATCTCCATCGCCCAGTTCATGTATATTGAACCAGCGTTAAATATATATCTGTGAATTGATAGATGTTTACTCAGAACGTCTCAGCAACTTATCGATACCAGCCTTGATTGCTCGGAGTAAATCACGATCCTCGTTGCGACTATTCATACTGACCGTTAGCTACTGGGTTAGAGAGTCCATACGCTGAAATACTCTATCAGCAAGTCTTTTGGTTTCCTTAAATTGTGTCCTCATCGTCTCAATGGATCGGGCGGTAGACTGGATGATCTGAGCAATTGGGATATACCAGTACTTCAATACGGTCCAGTTAATTTGAGTCAATGCTGGTCAATGCTGTTCCTCATCCCCGGAAGTCATAGGTTGCAGAGATTTGATATCTGTGATCCAGCGATGCAGCGCACTTTCGGCGAGATCCTTACTAGTACTCACGACTGTCTGAACGGTCTCTTCGCCGCTGGTGTGCAAGACGAGGAAGGAAAACTCGCGAAGCTCAGTCATCCCCACCTCGCTTAAGCACCCATAGCTCAACGGCTTCACCGATCAGGTCAAGGACCGTTGGAGACGATTCAATGTTGTTTCGGGGGTCGAGATCATCCCCCTCCTCAATGACTTCTGAGGGGATGTACCCTATTTCAGCTTCAATCATTTCGTCGGATAGAAAGCTTGGTGATGAATAGTACAAATGCTCTAGCTTTTCTCTTTGTACCTCGAAATCGAACATTTTTCTATACCCTTTTTTACTTTTCATAGAAGGTACCAGTTAGAATAACCCACCCTAAAAAAACTGAGGTTTAAGTGTACGGTTTGACGCAATGCCTAAGTCGTTCGACCTAGGGACTTTTGTAGATGCGAATGGTTCAGATGCAGGTAAAGTATGCTTGCCACGCTATCTTTCCACCTGAATAGCTATCTTAATCATCACAAATTAAAAGCTCTGAAATACCGATTAATGATAATGCAAGTAAAATGCCAAAGCTTTGGTTAGCCTCGAATGAAGGGAATACTAAAGTTGAGCAAGTCTTTGATCTTGAATAGGAAAAGATATAGGTCAGGGGGAATAGGGTGTCCATTATCCAATCAGTGGATTTAGAAGCAAAAGGTTTGCTGCATGATCAGTCTTCCTCCCTTACTATCCAAGGAAAATGGTTTAAGCCTGGACCATCATTCAGAAAATCGTTACGCCAGGCAGCTATCGAGTTTTGTAAAGATGCACGGACACAAGGGCGTCAATATATCCTGGTTGAATTTCCAACTTATTTCATGGCTTGGCGACGCTTCATTCCCAAAGATGCTGCGCCTTCTCATAAAGTCTACGCTAAGGATTCTTCACCTCCCGATGAGAAGTTATCCCCAACTTCAGCCAAACCATCAGAGCAAGGAATAAAATCAAAGGATTCCAAGTATAGTGAAAAGCTCGAAGCTGATCAGGCCTCTCCTACGCTCATTGACAGTGAATTTATCGAACAATGTAAAGCAGAGTTAGCCGTTCATATTGGTCCAATGGCTGAAATTCTTATCGAAGATGCTCTAACTCAAATTGAGCAGAATAAACCTGAGAAACTGATTGAAGCTTTAGCTAGCTACATTCATGATCCTAAAGCAAGCAATGCATTCACCTTGAAGTTAGCCCAAGTTATTTTTACGCGATAAACTTGGCAGTTCAATAGCTCACTTTAGTTGAGAAATAGGCCAATCAGGCCTAGAAAACGATTTAGTGAGCAAATTAAATAATAGCCACCATGGCTGGATCACCCACAGAAAGTAAGCTTGGCCCATTGCTGATGGTCTGTTCCATCCATCCATAGTTGAGCATCCCCTGCAAAATCAGGATGGGGAATGCCCAGTTCATACATGGAATTCTTCGTGGTCACATACACCCGACCTGCTTTAGTCAAGCATCCTTGAATAGGGGAAGATTTAAGCGATTTCCCTGCGGGGTACTTGGAGTGGTTAAAGATTTGTCCACGAATAATCACATTATTGCTGATATCGTAGCAACGCCATGATTCAATGATTGGCACATTAAGCGACACCGTGTTTGAGGCCGTTAGTGTGGGCTGAGAATGTTCTAAATAATAATCGGTGATATTATCTGCGATCATGGTTAGACTAAGCGACTTGCACCTCAAAAATGAGGTTTATCATCCAAGATTGATGACTTTATATAAGTCTAGAGTGGGCAAAAATGATACTAAATCACTCAGTAGGAACGCTGAAATTTGAGTAAATTGTTAATATTTTCGATCATGAATTCTCCTACTGTTGAACTCATCCTGTTATGTAAAAATTTTCCTAAGCAGAACGAACTTGCCTAGTCATCTTCTTCATGGCGATATTGAGGATTTGCCTGACTCGCTCTCGGCTAATGCCAATTGGTTTGCCAATGGCTCCCATTGACTTGGGCTGACCATCCGTTAATCCATACCGCTGATCAACGATGAATCTCTCCCGCTCAGTTAAGTAGGCCATGCATCGGGTTAGAGCATCTTCAATTTCTAGCCCATCCATGATCGAGAGAGCAGCGTCTTCTGTTTGGATTAAATCAATAAGAGCATCCTTCTGTTCAGGACCCACGGGCTGATCGAGGGAAGAAATCGCTTGGAATGATTGCAGGGTATTCCGAATCAGTGAAGACTTTATGCCAGTCGCTGCTGAGAGTTCTTTGAGGGTGGGAGTACGCCCTTTCTCTTGCGTTAATTGGCGAACAGCCTTCTTGATCCTGTGGGCGCGTTCCCATTGATGAATAGGGATATAGATCGTGCGGGACTGGGATTTCAACGCCCGCTTAATCGCCTCTGAAATCCACCAATAGGCATAGGTGCTGAACTTACAGCCTTGAGCTAAGTCAAACTTGTCAACGGCGGTATTGAGGCCAATACTCCCCTCTTGGATTAGGTCCATTAGGGGTAAACCGAGATGCTGATGCTTCTTGGCAATGGAAACCACCAGGCGCAGATTACACTCAATCATCCGTTGTTTGGCTTTGAGATCACCAGCTTTAACCTGTCGAGCCAGTCTGATTTCTTCTTCATGGGAGAGGAGTGGGTAACGGCCCATCTCCTTCAAATAGGCTTGAACGCTGTCGTTCTGAGTCGCCATATTTAAATCCCCAAACACCTTTGCTAGAGGAATACCCCACCTACCGGAGAAATGGAATAGCTTATTCGTATTTCTTAAAGTATGGAGCATATTCTGCAGCGCTGATCTCTTAAGAGGATCTATAGTTCCGTTGCCCTTATTTAATAGGCATTTGAATCTTTTCTCATCAACCACCCAGAAGCCGATATCACTAAATGGTTTTGACCTTATTTGATCCTGCTAAGAGACCAGTGCTTTTCCCTCAACTGGGTTCGGCAACCTTGTTCAAATGAATATGCTTCCGACCTAAAGAGATTTCAAACTCATCCCCAGGCTTAACATCCAGTTCTTTGGTATAGGCGCTCCCCAACAGCAAATTTCCATTGGATTGTACGCTGACCCGATAGCTCGCTTTTCGCCCTCCTCTGCCATTACCATTGCCACTGGAGGAGTGACTATCTAAGTTAATCCCTTCTGCATCCAACAGCGCATTCAGGAACGCCATGAGCTTGATCCGTTCCGAGCCATCTTTATCCGTCGAATAATAACCACAAGCTTTTGCCTTCTCTTCACGGGTCAAATCACCCAATTGTTTTACTTTTGCAACCAAATCTTTACCTGTTATGGGTTTAGACTGTTTTCTCTTCCTAGGCATAAGTTAATATTTTCCTCATGAAATATCACCTGAATGGGTTAATCATGGCATATTGCTATTCTTTGATACCAATAGATAATGCCAGTAAAATACTAAGTGTATAGTCAGATACTGGAGCTTTATCTAGGAATTTAATGCATTAATCAGGAAATATTGACTATTATGAAAAATACTCTAAACGCCTGTTAATTCTCTAGTCTCAACACTTGTGCGTCTATTTGGACGGTTTGGGGAATCTTGCTTATAAAAATCAAATTCGATAGGTGAACCAAGGTTTTTCCCCTGGCTAGAAAGTTGGTACCACCTTTTGGAGGCTCGATGTTGGGCAAACTTCGCATAAGACATACCACACCTTGAAATGCTAGCGGGTTTTTCAGTTAAGGCTATGCCTTTGATCGATTCAGTATTACTGGGCATAGTCATATCCTCCCAGTTACTTCGCCATCTCTATAACCAAGTATTCCACACGGTTGACTTGAACATCGCAAATGTCAATCAACAACCCATGGACAGGTCCAGCCAGGTTTGAATCAATATTATTCATTTGAAGATAATTATCTGAATTTATGATTCTAGCAGATCCTGAAGATATTCTTATACTTCATGATTTGGCGTTGTCGATACTTTCATTGAATAAAAGTCTTTGATAATCTATCGCCATCAAGTGAAATGTGTGAGGAGGGCATTCATGGCAGATATCAATAGAAATCCTCTACTAAAAGATAAATTTAAAGAGAAACATAAGTTGCGTAATCAATTAGTAATCAGTCTTAAGCATCACCACCATGAGACCCTTGGGCAAGTTCCCTTAGATGTTGCAGTTAATGGGATGTATAAGGCTTGGCAAGCCTGTCACTCTGAAACTAGCGAGCAACTTCCGCATGGGGTTCCCACAGAAATTAACCCTAAAATGCACCAACTTGGAGCGATTGTTCGTCATCTCCATCGATAACTGATGTCCTCGAATGTAGCCACCAGTTAAGTAAAGGAGTTTCGTGTTTTTCATCAACCAAAGTCTCCAACCATAGCAGCATCTCTAAAACCTTAACTTTTGGTCGTTTCTATCTAGCCAAGTTTCAATGGTTTAATATCGGATTGCCTGTACGAAGGTCTCCGACCGACCTTTGGCCATCGAAGACCCATTCTTCACTAGGTGCAGTGCACTTTCAGCAACAACCCCAACTCACAAACTACTAGGCTGAACTGCTCGAACGCTAATCTCACGGATCCACACCTGCGTGAATTGTCCTAGATTTTTCCCTGGAATCATCAGGCTCTCAATCTCTTCACTTAATTGGGTGATGAATCCCTGCCGCCATCGGTCCCAATCGGCTTGGTGGGGATAGTCAATCCCATCACAGTGCTCTATCCAATTTTCTTGCTGAAACTCTGAAGCACGTAGAGAAGTTTCTTTGACTTGCACATGGATGAAATGGTGATCAATCAATTCTTGGATGAACGGTGGATGGCCGATCTGAGGTTCATTGTCATCGAGCACTGGATACTCATAGGAAAGCCGTAGTTCTCCCACAGTATTCTTCTTGGCTATTCTCAGCAGCTCTAGCTGTTGGTGAGTCAGGGATGGAATCTGAGTCATGGTTGAATCTCACTTGTCTTGTCCAAGTGTATTGATTCGGGGTTTACCAACACTCAACTTCTACTCAAAGTCTTAAGCCCTAGTGAGTTTCTTCCACTGCACCAGTTGAATACTCCAAGACGTTTCACTGCCATAGGTAAAGATATAAGCTTTCTCCGAGCTGATGGCATCCATGTGGTCAATGATTAAATTCACCTTTGTCTTACTGGCTCCCTCTTTGACCCCTGCCAAGTCGAAGCTCTGTGAGTGATGCTCAAAAAATAGATAAAGGTGATATCTGGTCAGCCACTTACTGGCAACGGTAATTTCGGCTGTTTGACCGGGAGCCAAGTCTCCGTCAAGGATGGTTAACTCAATGACATCTTCATCCTGAAGCTGCTGATATAGGGAGTCTAAGTCAAAATCTGCGTCCATTAAAATTATCGGGTGAGGTAGAGTGTGATGGTCAAAAACCACCTTTCAGGCATCTCCCTTAACTGCCAGAAGGTGTAATCTTGATTTCTACCTTTTAAGATTCCCTAGATGAGGTGAGCAAGCTAAACAAGACAATTTCAAGAGTCGTGCTGTTCAAACTAGCGGTGATACTCTTTGCCATTTTGGTCCGTGTGGCTAACAATAGCTATCAAAAGTCTGCTTTATTTGTCTAGCGGAGACGACTCAATGCCAAGATATAGCTTGGGCTCCAATGAAGTAGCTTTCGCGTTGGGGGCTCTCGCCTTTCTAAGTTTTGCTTTCATGTTATACGCGCAAGTCCAACGAAAGGTCGTAATCAGACTCAGAAAGGCAACTATAGTACGCCATCTGATTCGATGGATCACCTGGCTCTCGTGGACAGCAAGCGTAGTTGGTTGGGGCTATGTCCTGACCGCAATTGTGATTAGGCCAGCAGTCCTAATTAACCCTTGGGTGGTTGCCATTTGTGCAACTCTTGTATCATCACCCCTAAGTGCTATGTACAGGGTTATCTCTATTCAAGAAAAAGCTGAATAGCGGATTACCTAACGGCCTCTTGGTAATCTGCTTTCCAATGCAAATCAAAAGATTACGCTGCCTCACCCAAAACCTCAGCCATCTCAACCACCTACTACTTCTGACTCCGTACACTCGCTAACAAGCCGTAAACACAGCCCCCAATTCCTCAAAATTTCCATCCGCATCAATTGCCCAAGACTGACTCGCCAACGTCCTGAGTTCGCTTGACCATCCCTGTTTCGGTTCAATTTCTAGCAAAAAGAAATCCGTTTTCAAATTCTGTAGGGAATTTGAGTACTCTTGAACAAAAGTGGAACTCAAAGGCGCAATCCCATCCGTGATAAAGACAATATCGGCCTCGCTGTAGTTGTTGTCCTGCTCAATGATGTCCCTGGCTGTTTCCAGTGGTCTTTGAAACTCTGTCCCTCCATCCGTGGGACTCGTAACCAGCAATCGGATCAGCTGGTCAATGTCCTCTCTGGGATGGAAATAGATAGGGTCGTAACAAACAGACTCAAACAATACCAGCGAAACCACCCGATCCTGCTCATGGGCCAACTTCACCAACGCAACGATCAGGGCTTTTGACCAGAGAAAACGATTGCCCTTAACCATCGATCCAGAGCAATCCAGGCAAATCACCATCGGACCTTTCCCCTTCTCCTCTGGGGCCTGTAAGTCATTCTGAAACAACTGACCTTCTAGAAAGTCTCGATAAAAACTCAGTTTCTGTCTGGAATCTGAAAGCCTTGCCAACTCTTGAGGCAGGACTTGAGCCACATCATTCCCCGTGGTAATCCCCACTAACTCACCATATCCCGTCTCGGACTGGTGCTGTCGGCGTTTGCGGTTGGCTGTCTCCAAGGCATTTCCAGCGAGGGCTAGTATCTTCTTGAGTTGTGGCCGCTGTTCAATCAAAGCCGCAAGCTTTAGCTTCTCTCCGGTGGGTGTGGGGTTGCGGTCACCTGGCTCATTTCCCCAGCTCATCCCCAAGGCTTCCAGCTCGTCTTTCTTCTCCTGTACATTCCCCTCAGCATCCTCAACGCTCTCACCAATGCCTTCACCTTCCATGCCTTCCAAATTTTGAGCAAAGGTTTGTGCTGCTTGGGACATGGCCTGCCCTTGGGCTTGGAGTTCCTTGAATAGCTCCTCATCACCCTCCATTTTGGCGCGGCGGGCCTTAGCTCTAAGGGTGTCGAGTTCGTCTATCTCCAGATCGTCGCTGGCCTCTTCAAGCTGTCGGTACAGATTGGTGATCATGGATTGGGCAGCGATGGCAGAACCTAACGGATCGCCCGTACAAGTCAGGGTTAGATTTTGGAACTCTTCAGATTCACTGAGCTGGTTGTGCAACACTCGCGCCCATTGATGTTCTGGTTTCTCCGGTAGCCATTCCGGTATGGGGGAGTAATACAACCGATGAAAGACTTCCAGGGCAAAACGATTGAGGGTTTTGATATTCGTGTCCTGGGTCACCTCCACCATTGTAGGATTTGAGTTGAGATAGTCTTGCCAAAACAGCTTTGAGGTTTCGCTGACTTCGGTGGTGATGGGGGTGAGTTCTGCCTTGAGCTGGGTGAACATATCAATATAAGCCTTCAACTAGTTCACTGACTCGCTGGGCTTTCGCCTTCAAATCAGCTTCTGCTTTAGTTCTTTGGCTGGCCCCATTCCTGCATAAATCAGCCTGAACCTTATTCAAGCTGTTCGATAAGTTGCTGAGCTGTGTTCTGGCAAAGTCAGCAGCATAGACATGATCAGTATGGCCTAATCGTGGATCATTCAGTTTCTCTTCTAGCCTTGATACTTCACCCTGAGCGGCTTTGACAATATCCGCTAATTTCTTTTTCGCGATGGGTGCTGTGGTTTCAATCAGCTTCTTGATTTCTCTGATTTCCTCTATCTTGGATTTCCAACAGCACTGGGGTAATAGCTCATGCACATGCTCTAGATAAACTTGCTCATCGCCTTGGACGTAGGCATAACACTGAACCAGTTGCAGCAGTTTCACTCGTCGGCGGGCACTAATCACAAAGCCATCCCGGATCAAGTTGTGAATCATCTCAGTGAATGCATCCACCATTCCACTGGTGATTTTCACCCGTTGGGCTTCAGCACACATCTGATCGAGTTCAGCCAATGTAATCAACCCTTGGCTCACCTGGGGACGATTACCGTTGATTGTCCAGCTCAATAGCTTTTTAGTAGAGCTGGGGGTCTTCAGATCAAAGATCCAGGGTCGATAAATGAATCTATCGGCAAAGGCTTCCAAATCACTCCCAGAATCAATCGAGTTCGTTGCACCGACTATCGAGCGGAGGGGGCTTTTCTGCTTATCTGGGTTGTCGTAGGTGCGCTCGTTCATCAATTCCAGCAAGCTATTGAGCAGTACCCCATTGCCTCTAAAGACTTCATCCAGAAAGGCCAAGTGAGCCTCTTGAAGCCTGCCGTTGGTGTTGCGCTTCATGATGTCTTGTTCCAAGGCTTTAAGACTGATTTGCCCTAGGACTTCATCGGGGGACATGGCCTTGTGAAGCAAGCGCTGGAAGAAGTTCGCATCTGCGATCGCAGAGCATATCTCTCTCAAAATCAAACTTTTCCCAGTTCCCGGAGGCCCATACAGCAAGGCGTTTTGGTTTGCCAGTAATGTAGCCAGCAAGCCATCAATCACAGACTTGCGTTCCAGGTGAGCGGCGTTGAGTTCTTTTCGTAGCGTCTGAAGCTTGAGTTGAAGAGGTTTCATCAGCTTATATTTTTGATTTCTCTACAGAATCTAGATAGCCTAGGTAATATAAATTCCTTACAGTTATTGAAAGTATTTCCAGCTTTAGAAGCCTGCTACGGGGTCCACTCCCCCTTGAGCTGCTGCCTGTTCGTTGGCATATTTGGCTGACTCTTGGGCTTTCTTGGTGAGGCGTTTGAGGTTCGTCACTCGGCGGGTAAGCGTGGTTTCGATATTGGCGAGTTGCCCTGCCTCTAGTTCGGCCAATGTTTCGGCATCGGGCGTCTCGATCAGCTTCTCCAGTCTGCTTACCAAAGCTTTGTAATCATTGGCAAACTGAAGGGATTTCTGAAGTTTCTCAGCCCCTTCACCACTCGCTGACTTGGATTGCTTGGCAAGGAATGCAGAGAATTTATCATAGGCATCCTTGGTCTGCTCTGGGGTGGGAGTGCCCTGCATCACTTCATGCAGCTTCCGGGCCTCGGCCAAGTGCTTTGATATCTCTGGGTTGTGCTTCTCTAGTAGCTCCAGTCGGGAAAAGGTAGAGTTAATCGCAGACTGGTCCTTGGTTGTGAGCTTCCCATCAGGGCTAGCACCGAAGCGGTCGATCAGGTCAGCTAGCAGTTCCCAGCCCTCATCCAGGCAAGCCACACGAGACTGTTGCACTGCTTGAGCAATGCCATTGAGCATAAGCTGACTGGTTTTGATCCGCTCTTGAATCTCCTGAGCTTCTTTCTTTTGCTTAGCTGTCAGCCGTTTCTTTTTGGCTAACTCAGCTTGCAAATCAGCATCGGCCTTGAGCTTATTTTTCAGGGAGGTGAGCTGGACCGGGCCATCGATAATCACCTGGAGGCTACCTGAAAAATCGTCAATACTGGGGAATTCTCCAGCATAGTAAATCAGGGCTTTTTCAATCTGCTTCTTTTTTCCGGGTATTGTTTCATTGAGTTTCTGCTCCAGCTCCACTAAGAAGGTTTCGAGCTGATCTGTGTAGGTATCCACTAAGCCTTGGCGTAAGGATGCCGCTTCATTCTTGATTTCCTGCGCAAAGTCAACGGCGTCATTGATGATGCTGCCATCTATAAATCGGAAGGGCTTCACGTAGATGGTGAATTTCTTATTGAACTTTTTCTGTAGGCCAGAGAGCTGATTTCGAGCCTTTGTGAATGCCTCTGAGAAGGCTTTGCGGTAGCCTCCCGCTAGTTCATCAACGACATGAGGATCTAAGCCCAAATCTTCGGCATCTAGACGGGCTGAGAGTCTTAAGCCTGAATCAATTTCGATTGAGAGTCGATACAGGTCACGGTCTGCCAGGGTATCCCAGATATCTTCAACTGAGAGTTGCGGAGCGGTATCAATTTTGGCCTTAGCCGATGAGTCGCCTTTGGGGTCTGAGGTCTTGGCTGAGACTAATTTACTGATTAATTTAGTCATGAGAAAAACTCACTTTCTCTATGGATTGTATATTGCCTAGTAAAGATTTCGGACAAAGGAGGGCTTGCTATAATTCACCTGGCTTTGAAACCTTAAAACTCTGGGTGCGATGGATTTACGCGATTTTCAGGATAAGAGTTTGGCTGATCTGGAAGAAATATTTTTGGAACCTACTGAAACTGGATCTGATGCTCTGTTGTCTTCTGGGTTGGCATTAAAGGTCATTCAAGACAACAAGTTGTATTTACCAGACTCCAAGGGATTCAAGGTCTATGTGGAAGAGAATCTTGGAGTTACTTACATCCATGCTTTTCGCTGTATTCAAGCTGCTGAACTCGTATTGTTCTTGCAGGAGCATTTTAGTGTGCTGCCTCAGTCTGAGAGTGCGGCTCGGCCATTGGTGAAGCTATCGAGGGCAAATCAGCTTAAGGCTTGGGGGGAAGTGTTGAGGATTACTGCCGGGGATAAGTGGGCACCGGGGAAAGACAGGATAAAGAAGACTATTGCTTTACTAGGGTTAGATAAGGCTTAGCCTCAGACTCAGACTTAGCCTTAGCAACTATTTCAGCATTTGGGAAGTTCTTGAGTACAGGGCTTCTATCCTTACCCTGACAAATCCAACCTAGTAATAAATCATGCTCATGTCGTGGATGATTCTGACCAGGATCGACCATTACAGGAATAGGATTGCGGTAGTAGCGGATGATAATCTCTTCAGATTCCATTGATCATGATTGCCCTCCATCTTTGCTCAGCAAGTAGTCAACAGCCCGCTTCAGCTGCAAAGTCTGCTCTGCCAATTGACCATGTAAAGTCTGCATGGCTAGCTGACCTTCAATCACTTTCTGCATGAGTTCAGAATTTTCCCCGATAGCTTTAGTATTAGCCTGTGTTGCTTCTAGCAAGCTTTGGGTAGAGGCAGCGAGGGCATCAAGCCGATCATCGGTCCATCGTTGGGGGTTGCTGTTGGTCATTTATCTCACCACTTGGTAATAGTTGCTTTTATTGATTATTCAGCAGCATCAAGAACTTTCATTCCCTTTCTGTTTCTGATTAGACTCAACTGCCTGTTTCATAAAAAACTGAATTTGAGAAGAAACAGATCTTACTTGCGAGTCACAGTATTCTTTGAACTCTTCAAGTAAATCTTCCGGGACAGTGATGTTAATTCGCGTCATTCGTGATTTATTCGTCATAGCAACTATTCCAACACCACACATCTATGATGCATTAGTGCTAGACAACTTGCATCATAGTGTACTTTTTATACACACGCAATAAGTCTATAGTTTTATTTAGTGTGTAATTTTACACACTCAGTGTGATATAGTTATTACATACAAACAAAGGCATCCGGTCGCCTGGTAAGTTCTCGGATGCCCTAGTTAAAACCCAATCAAAGGCAATAACTATGACAACTTTAACCGAAGCACCCACCACCGTCACTGAACTGCTTCAGCTTGTTGACTCTCAAGTCACTGATCCCCTTCATCCTGAAGTGATTGCAGTCGAGATGCAGATTGAAAAATACCCCGGTGTACGTGAGGGTGGCGATTTATTTGAAGTCTATGCACCCGTCAAGTCTAAGCCAGGTCTGATCCAGCCTCGCCTAGAGAGCTGGGTCAAGACTTTCTTTGGTGATGACCACTGGCTAGCTGATTGGCGCACCATCCCCACCACTCGCCAGATTGAAGCCGAAAACGAAGAATTCTAGAAGTATCCTGGGGCACCTTTGCCCCTCCCACACCACACATACCCACTCGCTACACAGGGGCTAAATACCATGATCACAGCTTCAGAGCTTCAGGCTGAACTTGCTCATTGTCATTGCAGTGAATCTCACTATCAGCATTGGCTGGGCATCCGATACACAGAAGGCGTCAAAACACTCGCAGAGAAAGGGGAATGTTTCTGGCTCCTCGACGAGATCGCAAGTTATCAACGGGTGCGACTCATCAAGTGCAATCCCAACCTCCAAGAATTCCAGCTTTGGTTGCTGACCGTAAACGACGACCATAGCGCTGTCTTAGCCTGCTACGAAGACAGCCCCAGTACTTGCAGCCCTGTCATTACCCAAGATATTCCTTTCACTGATTTCGTCCTGCCAGAAATCAAGCTGTATGCGGAATACGGCGTTGTGCTGCTGCCGTCTGAGCATTAATCTCCCTGGCCTGGGTGAGCCACTAATCATCCAAGCAGTTCAGATTCCATAGAGATTTTGAAAACTTAGGGGGCAACGATGAACGGTTACACCCTCATTTGGTTTTTGCTCTGGCAATCCATCTACTTCGCCATGTTCTTGTCCTTCTTCATTCCATTCGCTACGGGGAAAAACCAATGAAACCCAAAACAAGATACAAGCTCATTCCACAAGTTCAGTTCACCACAACGATTGAACTCCATGACCAGCAGACGGCAATTCTCAACCGCCTGGTGCTAGGTAGCAAAGATTTGACCGATGACCAAGCTTTGGATCTTTGGTTGTCACTTAACCCCTATGTCCACACCTTCCAACATTCCACCCCCAGAGATATCTTTTTTTCTTTGAGATATACAGCCCTAGCCGCTCTACCAACCCAGCCCGAACCCAAGCCCTCTTACCCCGTGGAGCTGCTGAACTCCGTGCGCTCAGATGTTGAAGCTGATGATCAGGACTTCATTTGCTGCTGAGGATCAATCTGCCTACGTTTCTTATAACCACTCAAACCTCATTCACTTTTTGGAGAAAATCATGACCGCCACTCTAGACAACAACGCCACTCGCAACGCTCTAACCAAGGCCATCAAAGAGCATATCGATCCTGCTAAGCCTGAGAAGGTCAACATCAAAAAATACATCGTCAAACAGTACAAACCTGATGACCCCACAGGACAAGACAAGCTGGCTAAGTTTGCCTGGGAATTACACCATGGCAATCGCAATCTGCGAAACCGGGATCATGTCCTTGAACTCTTCGGATTGCTAACCCTGGAAGCGACGGGACTAGAACAGCGAAAAACCAATAAGGCCAAATGCTCTCCCCTAAAAGAGGCTGTATTCAAAGTGCTTAAGCAGGTAGCAGGCCAAGACATTTTGATGATCGTTGCCCTAAACGAACTGATGGATCAACTCACGGTCACTCGCATCAATAGCTGGGAGACCTTCTTTAAGCAACTTGCCATTAAGCGAACTGAACTGGAATCTCTGGCCGATACCGTGTATGAACTCTCGGGGGTTTCTCCTGGGGCGGTTGAAGACCTCGACGCTGTGATTGTGCCCCTCTACAACGAAGCAAAAGGCCAAGACATCAAAGCCATTAACTGGGAACGTCGCTCTTGGTGGGACTGGGCACACAACCATTTGCTTGAGCAGGTTAGCAAAGCAGCTTAACCCTCTCCCCCTGTCTGTACCTGGGTCAGCCCTGTGGCGATATCCCCCCAACCATCAGGGCTGGCCTTTCCTCATCCCTATTTCTTCTTGGAGAAATCCCATGCAAGCTCATCACCTTAACTTGGCAGAATTTCTGCTCAACCCGCCTACGGTTAACTTGGCCTATTCTCCTGTAGCAGTCATGACGGTAGCGACGGCTAAGAACCTGATGCAATCCCAGGAATTATTACTCAGTGGTGCCCAGAAACTGTTTAATCCAGCGGTCTGGCCCCAGCTAGAACCAGAGATTGAGCGGATTCCTTTTGACCGACAGAAAGCCCAGTGCTTCCGTGATTGTGTCGCCTATCTAATGGCCGAGGCGACGACGCTGAGGTCGGAGCGGCGACATATCGATGCCCTCAAACATATGGAAGCGGCGTTGATGCTGGAGGCACTGACCCATGGCGGTTATGACGAGGTGCCATTCGTTTCAGAACAGTAAAAGGCATCGCCAAGCTCGGGACAAGTCAAACGATGCCTTTTATTGAACGAACCATTCAACGAGGTTATTCAAAATGAATCATACAACTCTTCCCCAACAAGTTATTGATGGCATTGATCTACCTTCCTATGAACTCCACACTAGACCCACTGCTGATAATGACCGCAAGCTCAATGTTTTCTATGGCAGTCGGTTGATCGGGTATGTCTACATCAATTTTGTCGAGCGTCAATCCAATTACGTCGGCACCACTCTCAGACATCAGTTCTTCGGCCCCTACTCTCGCAGGATGGAAGCCGCTGAGGCTGTCTTAGAAGCATTCAATGCAGGACTCACGGATGAGCAACGTTTGAGGGTCGCTCTTGCTCATGAGATGGCCGAGAACATGACCGTTATTGCTTGCTAATCCCCAACCGCTACAGATTTGGAGGAATCGCCATGAATATCACTATCACTCAATCAACTCGTACAAACCAATCCCAGCCCGGTTTCAGGATTGCCCAGTCCCCCCTAGTCAGCCCCTTTCATCCCTTCCACCCAGAAAAGGATGCCGAACCTTGTTACAACGCCTATCGGGAATGGCTTCATGAAGTGGTGCTGTGCGAGAAAGAGCCTGTGAGAGCTGCAAAGCGCATTGCTAAACAGTGTGGTGTGTTGATTAGCACTCGATACAAAGGTTTTAGTCGAGATGAAATCTTGGCCTGTCTCGAAGAGTTGGGCAGTAAGACAGACCTCACCATCTTCGTCACCTCAGACCATGATCCAGGGCGTTGCATTAAGTCCTATCTCGAATGGAAGTATCCAGCCCCAGAGCAGCAAACATTGGAGGTTCTGTAATGCCGATGATTCGGGCACGATACCCCGATAACTGGGACGAGATTGCGTTGCAAGTCAAAGAAGACGCCAACTGGCGTTGTACTGAGTGCGGCAAACCCTGTCGAAAACCGGGGGTTGAGTGGTTACACTTCGCTTTCTGGCTGATGATTACCCACCCTGAATGGTTCCCGATCACTTCAGAGGGGGAGGAACAGAAGCCTCAGCGATTCACTCTCACAGTGGCGCACCTTGACCAAGATCCCCAGAACAATCACCCAGACAATCTCAAGGCCCTCTGTGCGCCCTGCCATTTGAAATTTGATGCGCCGTTCCGAAAAGCCAATGCTTACACCAAGCAGGAATGGTTTGGGCAGATGAAGTTGGAGGATTTGACCAATGGATAGAGCAATGTGGAACTTCATTCAAAGAGGCCGAGGTGTCTTGCAACTAAAGCCATTGGGGTGCCTGAGTAATCACAGCCCGTCCTTTTGCTCTGGATGTGAACCTGGGCAGTACTACGAGTGTCAGTGCTGTGGCTATCTTCAGCCCTGGTGTAAAGGTGCTGATGATGACTACCCTGAAATTTGCGATCACTGCTGGAGTCTCGCTGAACAAATGCACAGAGTTATCAAAATCCCTATGGAACCTGAAAAATGAACACAAACACAAACACAAACAAAGTAACCCCATCAACACAGCCCAAAGCTGTATTGCAACCCTTATCACAGCAATATCAATTCCAATCCCAAGATCCTAGCCATGAAAGGGCACTGGGATTTGGTGATAGTCCATCGGCTTTGGCTATATTCTGTAATCGTTCCAAAACAAGCACTTGGTATATCCTCGATAAAGACTCTGAACCTGTTGAGCTACAGCAACCTGCTTTGACAGGTTACCTGATCAGTATCGAGTTCGTTCCCAAGGAATACAGAGGAAAGACTTCATATAAGCTGCGGTTCAAGATGTTGGCCCATCGTCCCTGTACTTTGGAGGCGGGCTATGATTCGACTTTTGCGAAGGGGTTCCTGATTGCGATCTCAAGTATGACTCCAGACCAACTCAAACAGCGGATCACCATTGAGGCTGTTCCCGCTGATGATGACAAAGTTCTTTTTTGTGCAGTCTGGTTGGGGAATCAGAGAATTTTTCAGCGGTGGGATGATCGGACGGATTGGAGGCTGATCGCACGAAAGGCCATGGATAATGTGGCAGAGCTTCAGCGACAGGAAAATTAACTTCAGTTTCTACCGGGAATCTGTTAATCATCTTAAAAATGACTAATCATGACTAAGAAAATCCGAAAATTAAACCTAACAGTCAAAGAGGCTCAAACGAATCATAGGGTAAGGAATATATTTGGCAATATTTGTATGATTTTCGTGGGTCTAATTACCTTTGGATGAACTGCTTTGGTCCTATCAAGTTCAAGTAGTTCGAAAGCCGATGATAGTAACTGCCCATTACTGTTTACTAGCCCAAGGTCTATGCAGCCAGGGACACCTGAATATTGGTTTGGCCCACTATCACCATTATGTAAATGAATAAACCTGGAAAGATTAAAGTTAGTCATAAACCGCTGACACCATCTCAAGAAAGACTATGCATAAGATTTATTGATACTTTCGGTGTAAGCCTTTTCGAGATTATCGACGCAACATTCTTTAGTTTAAGGTTTAATCCCTTTGATTTTGCCAGTGTATCTTTTAAGGATAATGGGAATAGCTTTACTCTATCTTATGGAATTGATGAACTTAATTATGGGTTTATGTTGTGCTGTAACAATGAAGATAGAGCATTTTTCCCTATCAGCAATATTTTCTTTTTCTAACAGCAGAATAAATACAATCTTGATGATTTTATAAAAGCATTAAATGAACTATCCGAAAAATCATGAGAAGCCATTTCCTTGAACCCAACCCCGCTCAGTGCAAAAGCTGCATCTTCCGATCTCCAGAGGATGGAGGCTTAGTCCTTGGCGATGATCGAACGACAGAAATCACTGAGTATCTGTGTAGCGGAAAACAGCATATCTGCCACACCAACCCGGAACTAGCTTGTCGAGGCGGACGGGATATCCAACTGCGCGTCTTTGCGGCACTAGGGATGATCGATCAGCCGACAGATGAAGCTTTGTGGTTAGCGAATCAGGAATTTCTGAGATCGTAAGCTCCAACTGACTAACCTTAGCTTTCTTGATATGACAATTGACGAACTACGCCAACTATTAAACCCATTAGATGCCTCTCCTACTGAGTGTGATGGTATGACCCGTCTATGTCATACTCAACTCTTTCGGCACAACATTCCCCACCAAGTTTATCGAGGGTCTTGCCGGGTGGATACTCAGTTGATTCCCTTGCACTTTTGGATCGACTTAATGGAAGGTCTGGAGGGATGGCGCGTAGATTATCGGCTAGGAATGTGGATTAGAGACAACAAACTGGATGTTCCTCATGGTGTATTCAATCTCGCCTCGTTCTCTCAGATCCACTATCAAGGAGAGGCGATAGAGATGCCACCCTTGCCTGAGTCGCTTTTTCAGGTTCTGATGCTGGCTCCTAATTCTCCTTGAATAGTTTCAATCAAAACCCCAAAGCCAACTGCACTTGCGTAACTTCCTTAGCATCTTGCGGTAGCGGTTCTGGTCTAGTATTTTTCGCGGGGCAATATTTCTGATACCCGCAGCGATCGCAATGCTGTCCCGCCACGGGTTTCCATTCCTGATCACATCTGAGCTTCATCGCCATATCTTCAATCAGAGATTGGGCTTGCTGGTGATGGTCAGGTGTGACCTCATAGATCAGTTTCTCATTAGAACGCAAGTAGATTAGACTCAGACGTTTGAGCGCTTTCTTGTAGATCTGTTCCAGTATCAGATAATAAAAACCCAATTGGATATCCACGGATGGAGGAGGATTGACGGATTTACTGGTCTTGTAATCAATCAATTCCAGACCATCATCAATATAATCCAAGCGGTCATACCGACCAGACAGGGTAAATTCGATGTTGCGGACTTGGAGGGTTGCCCTGACTTTTGTCTCTATCCCCAGCGGTTTACGGATTTGAGGAAGTGGGGCAATGTACCGCTCGTAGTAAAGCTGCAATGCTGCCCACCCCTCATGGATCTGCGTCGGAGTCAATTCACTGGTATGGTGCTGCCAACAAACAGCAAACCAGTCCAGGGAAGGAAGAGGGTAAGCGTAGTTCCAATCCTTGTAGACATTGGCTAACGCTGCATGGAGAGCATTGCCAAGCTTGGTGGAGCCGAATATGGTTGGTGAAGGTAATTTATGCTCATACCTAAATTGATAGGATTTTGGGCACTGTCCGTAGGTTTTGAGCTTGGTGGCTGACAGGGAATAGGACATGGGCGTGTGTTAGCGCATAAGTCCATAGTAGATCAGATGTATTAAACCTTAACCCTCGGTCCAATATTATCGCCGATTCCTGCGATAATCCCACGGCATAACCGGATCACTCTGGCTCCAGAAATTGAGCTTTCGTGATCGCGCATCATTCTCTGCGTCAACATACTGATTTGCTGTATCGGAACAACCATCAAGGTAGCGGTGATACACTACCGCATATCCTTCCCTCACTAGCTGTAACCCCACTGATTTCTCCTCCGAGTAAATCTCTGCCACTGTGCGGTCATACTGGTCAGTGGTGATTTTCCGAAGCTTGATAGTTGCTCCGGTTGGAATCAATGCCTTGAGTCGTAGGCCTGCTTCTAAGCCATATTCTTGTGAATACTCAGGAGCGTCAATGCAGCCAATACGGACTTTACTCGATTTACCGTTTTGAAATTGCACCTTTAAAGTATCCCCGTCGCTCGTGCTGAGAACTTTGACAGGAGCGGTGTTCGCTGAAGTAATTTCATGGGTCGTGTTGCTGGGGGGAGGGCTGCATCCCAACACTGCTATGGGAAAAAGAATACAGAGTAGCTGTCTTGGGGTTGCCATTGTCTTACAGACCTTGATCTCGTTCCAGGTCACGTAAGGCTTTGTCCATACACCAGGCTCTCGATTTGGTTGGATTATCCAGAAGTACGCTGACGATCAGACGCTCTGTAGCTTCATGGCCAATCCTCTGAATCAGCTTTGCTTCGCTTGAAGAGTAGTTCTGCCATTGCTCCCTTCGCACACCCTGATTTCCTTTACTGTAGTCAATGACCTTGCCGAGGTTGCCTCGGCTTTGCCTCCGTTTACTCCAGTAAACGATGAATACAATCACGCAAATTAACAGAATAATCCAGTTCATTAGCTACTGTTTAGAATAGTCAAAGGTAAAAGCTGGGGTTAGTTATTTGTCTCAGTTGATCGAATCATCAATCCAACCACATTCCCTGCAATCGTAGTGGATGGGTCTGCTATCCCCAAACCTTGCACCGCACTTTGGACAGATACCTGAGAAGTACGGGTGCGACACTAGTACCTCTAGCCGCTCCGATGAGGTGAGATAACCCGCCCAATCTATTATTAACTGATCACCCTCATAGAATGCCCCCAGCGGTTGCCAGTCCTCAATCACTTCTGTAAAGTCTGGGCAAGGAGTTTGATTGGGGCCACTTGGATGGATGGCGCAGACTAAATACTGGGAGCCAAGGTATCCGCTAAAGCGATCGCATTGTTGGCAACGATTAGACATGGAAACCTAATTATCTACCGTCAAATCCTCGACGGGTGCCCCAGGCGCATTGGTCTTTACAGATGAGATACCATTTTCCATTGCTGAAGTGGAAGAGTACATCTCACTGTTACCAATAATCTGTCCATTGGTGGCTTTGAGGACAAAATAGGGTTCTTGCCTCTTGGATTCCCGCCGATCATACAGATTGTCATGAGGGGCATTTGTCTGGACTGAGTTGATGCCCTTGAGGGCCGCCGCTTTAGTGGTATACATCTCACTTGTGAGAATGACTTGGCCGTTGCCTGCTTTCAAATTGAAATGAAATTGGTTGTTAGCCGCCACCTTCAGCTCAAACTTTTTTCCCATAATCTCTATCCTCTCCCTAACTTAGTCAAATCAACTGGAGTTTGCTGAGTTGCGCTAAGCTAATCCACAAAATTGAAATAATCCAGTTATGGCTGAGCAATCCTCACTCTTCAATGACCTAGAACTCCGAGATATCCGGTTTTCTAGTTCCAGCCCCCCCATTCTACAAATGAGTGATACAGCCCTCAAAGAATGGAAAGCTCGGATCTTCAGATACCAAACTCAAGTCAATGAATCTGCCCCAACTCAGCAAGGGTCACTTTTTGATTTAGCCCAACCCTCAACAGATCCAGCCAGCATCGATCCCTTTAGCCTCAAGCAACAAAACACCGAATTTTGGCGAGACACCTTTGATGAAGGCATTGCAGCCCTATACTTTGTCATTGATCAAGAATTGCCATTGCTGTTATACGTAGGTGAAACCTCAAAATCCAACCAGCGATGGAAAGGCGTTCATGATTGTAAAGACTACCTGCATAATTACGTGGCAGCCCACCGAATCCACAAATTACCCGTGCGAGTCACCATTAGTTTTTGGAGAGAAGCACCTGCAGACTATCATCCCCGGCAACAGCTAGAGCAAGCCCTCATCCAAAAATGGAAACCCCCTTTCAACAGAGAATCACGGAAGCATTGGGGGGCACCCTTCAGAGATGCAAAGCCAGACTAATCTTCTTTTCGTTCTCAACCCCTAATCGTGTACTGAAGCTCCTATCCCTCAGCCAAGATGCCTCGACAATTCTTCTCTAAACCCGTTATTGAAGAAGCAGAGACAATTTCCCTACCCACCTCCATCAATCAACGACCCCAAGTCCCAGGGATCACCATTGATGGAGCCCACTCCCGAGACCTGGATGATGCCATCTGGATTGAAGAGAAAGATCATCTCACAACCCTTTCCGTTCATATTGCTGATGTTGCCGAACTCGTGCAACCCGGAAGCCTCGTCGATCAAGAAGCAAAGTCGCGCATCCAAACCTTATATTTTCGTCATAACAACACTCCAATGCTGCCCCGGTGTTTGTCTGAAGATAAGCTCAGTCTCCTAGAACATCAACTTAGACCCACGATTACCCTAGAGATCACCCTGAATCAATCCGCTGAGATTCAGCATGTTGACGTTTATGAATCCCGGTTGAGTAGCCATAAACGCTTCACTTATGAACAAGCGGATGAAGCCCTCATGGATATCAGCCGACCGGACTCCAACTTTATCTATCGGTGTTGGCAATGGGCAGAACAGCTCTATCAAAGACGAATCCAATCCGAGAATTTTGATGGACTCACTCTACCTGAAGGGTATTACCTGGATGAAAACGGGAATCTCCTCTCCACGGACTTCACACGCTATCAGAGCTATCTGATTATTCAAGAGTTTATGATTCTGGCAAATACAGCCATGGCTCAATGGTTAGCCCAGAACAACATCCCCGCCATTTATCGCAATCACACCCATCGAGCCATTGGCCCTGAACAAACCCATCAGTTTGCAGCTCTCGTCAATGCTCAATCTGAAGAGGATATTCGTCGCGTCCTGATGAGTTGGCTAAATCCGGCTGAGTATGGCCCTGAACCCCATGGGCATTTTGCCCTAAATCTATCTGCCTATTGCCACTTCACTTCCCCGATTCGTCGATATCCAGACTTAATCAACCATCGCATGGTCAAAGCTCACCTGAAGGGGCAATCCTATCCCTATTCCATAGAAGACATACAAGCGCTTTCCCAACATGTTGAAGCAACGATTCAAGCCCAGGAGGAGGCCCATAAAACCTTTTACAAAGCCCAGCAGCGACAACTCTACGAAGCTCAGCTGCAATCCCCGGAAATAATTGCCCAGCTGCCCCCACGAGAGTTCTCCCTCCTGCTCAGATTTGCCCTAGAAGATCAACAAGGAGAAAACCTTAAAGCTGAGACTGAAACTCGATTACAGTCCGGCAATGTCACCGTGGAAGATTTATTTGTCTTGCTTTTGTTAGGGGATGAGCTGCAGTTACAAGAGCAGGTCTTGGAGTACCTGGAAGACCATCTCTATGATGCTGCCAGCATTGTCAGTATTGCCCTCAATCAAACAGAAGCTTGGCACAGTTCTGCTTATGTTGAAGTCAGCCACGAACCGCCTTTCGTAACATGGATAGAGATTCTCATTGGCGAACAGCTATGGACAACGGCTAAACCGGGGATCTCTATGAATAAAACGGGTGCAAAACATCAGGCTTGTTTAGCTTGGCTTAAGGCTAAGTTTGAAAGTTCTTTAGTTCCTCCAGAGCATAGAGAAGCACCTCCGATTCCTCAACCGTCTGCACCTAAGCCTCCACCCGTGATCCATAAATTGAGGCAGTACCAGGAAGGGCACAATTGTCTGAGTCTGCTCATGGAGATATGCCAAGGCTTTCAGTGGCCACAGGCAGAGTTTGAGATTGTGGAGCATGAACAAGGCTATCACTGTGAATGTCGGCTCAAGGTTGATAACGAAGTTATTACTGGTAGTGGTATTGCCTCTAGTAAAAAGACGGCAAAGCACAGAGCTGCAAGGCCAGTAGTAGAGCAACTTCAGGTGACCCTGATCCAAGATGAATCCTTGGTTGCAGCTTGCTGATCAATAGCCCTATTCCACTTCCAAGGAATGTTCCACCAGGAAGCGGCCTGCTGACAACGCTATAACGTTGTTCTCGTAGAATTCTCCATCAGTGTGAACCTGTCTTTCTGGTGTGATCACCCAACATTGATAGCCCCACTCCAAATCAAGAGAGACGCCTACGAGCCACCCACCAGGGAATCCAACCAATTCAGCAAGTGTATCTGTTGCCATTACAACCTCACCATGTGGAGGTAAAACATGAACAAAAGTATCTTATTGACACCATTTTAGTACAGAATTACTATATTGGTCTAGCATCCCCCCAATTCACCCCTTTGGAGATTCACTCATGAGTGCCAAAAATGAAATGAACGAGAAGCAAAAAGCCCTCGACTTGGTGATGAAGAACGTTGAGAAGACGTTTGGGAAAGGGGCCATCATGCGACTAGGGGATGCCACTCGGATGCAGGTCGAGACCATCTCTAGTGGTGCATTGACCCTGGACCTAGCCTTAGGAGGTGGACTTCCTAGGGGACGGGTGATTGAAATCTATGGCCCTGAGAGTTCCGGTAAAACAACTGTAGCCCTCCATGCGATCTCCCAGATCCAAAAAACTGGGGGCGTCGCTGCCTTTGTGGATGCTGAACATGCTCTTGATCCAGTGTATGCAGCAGCATTAGGTGTAGATGTATCTGAGCTACTCGTAAGTCAGCCTGACTCTGGTGAAATGGCTTTAGAAATTGTGGATCAGTTAGTCCGATCCAGTGCGGTGGATCTAGTGGTGGTTGATTCCGTGGCTGCTCTCACTCCCAGAGCTGAAATTGAGGGAGACATGGGAGATTCTCATATGGGTTTGCAGGCTCGGTTGATGAGTCAAGCCCTACGCAAGATAACGAGCAATATTGCTAAGTCTGGCAGCACCGTTATTTTCCTGAATCAGCTTCGCCAAAAGATTGGGGTCACCTATGGTAACCCTGAGGTGACCACGGGAGGTAACGCCCTCAAATTCTATGCATCGGTTCGTCTGGATATTCGTCGGATCCAGACCTTGAAGAAAGGGACCGATATGTATGGCATCCGAGCGAAGGTCAAAGTTGCCAAGAACAAGGTTGCACCTCCTTTCCGGATAGCCGAGTTTGACATCCTTTTTGGCCAGGGAATCTCAACCATGGGTTGCCTGGTCGATATGGCGGAAGAGAAAGATATCATTGTCCGCAAAGGGGCTTGGTATAGCTATGACGGTAGCAATATAGGCCAGGGTCGGGAGAATACGATTCAATATTTTTTGGATAACCCAGAGTTTGCTCAAGATGTAGAACAGCAGGTGCGTCAAAAGCTTGACCTAGGAGGTGAAGCGGACGTTAATGCTAACAATGCCATAGAAATTGAAGAGACTCACCTGGAAGAAGCAGATGCTACCTAAGTACCGTTCAGTAATCTGAACACCTTAGCGACCAAAACAGGTCCATTGATAAATAAACGCCAGCAAGCCCTAATTAGGCTAGGGAGAGCCTGAAGCTATAGGCTGAGGAGCAGGTGCCAGAAGCGACGCTTGTGTGTGTCCACTCGAGTCCGTTTAATGAGGGGTAAATTCACCAATCTGCAACAGTGTGTTCGCTATTACCACCAGTTTTTGGATGCAGTCCACTATGCTATGGAGCGAATCTTTAGCCAGGTCGAGAATTTTAGAAGACTGGCATCCTGATAGTGGATCTTTGCCCTGAGACGACTATTCAGAGTCATCTGTGAAAGAAAGATGAGGGGTGGGGAAACTGAAGCTGCTGAGGTCGAACATGGATGAGATTTATGGAAGACTTAGGCGAGGGATGCTGGTGATTACTAGGCTATGAAAGAATCCCTGTCCATTCAACAAGCCAGAAAACTGGTCCTGCTCTCACAAAGATTACCTCCGAGAAAGCAATCTGGTCGTGCCATTGAAGCGACCCTATCGGCGATTGAGCACCTTGGCTATATCCAAATTGATACCATCTCCGTTGTTCAACGTGCCCATCACCATACCCTGTGGAATCGCAATCCTCGTTACAAGGCTTCCCAGCTCGATCAGCTGCTTTCTGACAAACAGGTTTTTGAGTACTGGTCACATGCAGCCGCCTACCTGCCCTTTCGGGACTACCGCTTCAGTCTGCCTCGCAAGTATGCGCTGGCAAGTGGTGAACTAAGCCACTGGTATAAACGTGATGAGCAGATGTTGAAATGGGTGCTCAAACGCATTGCCACTGAAGGCCCTTTGATGGCTAAAGATTTTGAGCATACTGGTACAAGGATCGGTGCATGGAAAACCAAGCCTGCCAAGCGCGCCCTGCAATATCTGTTTATGCAGGGGGATCTCATGATTCCTTACCGTGTCAATTTTCAAAAAGTTTATGATCTCACCGAGCGGGTATTGCCTGAAGGGACAGATATCACCCTACCAGCTCCAGAGGAATACGCTCGATTTTTGATTACGCGATATTTGCGCGCAAACGGGTTAGGCCAGTCTGCTGAAATTGCCTATTTGCTGAAGGGTACCAAGCCGCTTATTGATATGACATTGAAGGACATGGTTTCTTCCGGTGAGCTATTGCAGATTCATGTCGGTGATCGTCTCTACTATGCCTTGCCAAATTCACTGGAGTTGCTCAGTAAACCTTTAGCCCGCAGCAAACTGAAAATACTCTCACCATTTGACAATCTTGTCATTCAGCGTAAGCGCCTCAAAGCGCTGTTTGATTTTGATTACTTAATTGAGTGCTATGTGCCTGAGGCCAAACGCCAATACGGCTACTTCTGCCTCCCCATTTTGTGGGATGGAAAACTGGTCGCTCGAATGGACTGCAGTACTGAGAGAAGTAAATCGCTGCTGCATATTCATCATCTCGTACTGGAACCGATTGTCTTAAAAGTCGAGGAGTTGTTCCTTGCTCTACGCAAGGAATTAGAATCATTTCTGCAGTTCAATCGCTGTAAAAAACTCCGGTTACACAGAACCTCCCCCACAAAATTTAAACCAGACTTGCAGATTCTGATCAATGACTTGACGATTTGACTATCAAGAGATCGCAGAGCAATACGGTGCCACGGCACAGGCTGTACGGAAAAGATTGCTTTGAATTTCCCGCAATCCCCCCATATCAATCCTCACATAATGGCACTCCATCACTGGGCTCATTCGTTGCAGCTCCCATCCGCAATCGATGCCCATCAGGATCTTCAATATTCATTTCTCGCATTCCCCAAGAGAAATTAGTAGGTGCTTGCCGAATCCTGGCTCCTTTCGCTTTGAACTCAGTGAACAACGCATCAACATCAGCCACGAATAAGTAGATAGCCAGAAATATTTACATCATAATAAGTGGTTTCAGTTCAGTTGATAGCGAATAGCTTGTAGCCCAATGAAACAACGTTTTATTCAGGGATTGAGCCCAGAGACCATCCATTTACTCAGCCGGATTCATCGCCATAGTTATCACCACCAAGTCCGTCAACGTGCCCATTGCATTCTGTTGAGTTTTGAAGGGTTCAATGTCACAGAGTTAATGAGCATCTTTGCCGTCACCCGAAAAACGGTTTATACCTGGTTAGATGATTGGGACAACCACTGCTTAGTGGGTCTGTATGATCAGCCAGGCCGGGGCCGTAAACCTAAGTTGAATGACGTGCAGAAGGAGCAAATCCGAGCGTGGGCAAAAATGACTCCGCATAACCTCAATGCTGTGTTGGCCAAGATCAAAGAAGCCTGGAACATAGCGGTGAGCAAAACCACCCTCAAGCGCATCCTCAAATCATGTTCCATGAGCTGGCGTCGTCTCAGGCGGGTCGTTGCAGGCCAGCCAGACCCAGTGGAGTATGAAACCAAACGTCATCAGTTAGAGGTCTTGAAGCGCCAAGAGGAAAAAGGTGAGCTGGACCTGAGATATCTCGATGAAAGCGGGTTTTGCTTAGTGCCGTATGTCCCCTATGCTTGGCAGGAGAAAGGGGAAACACTAGGACTTCCCAGTCAACGCAGCAGTCGATTCAACGTGTTGGGGTTGATGAATCGGCACAATGACCTCACTTCCTATGTGTTTGACAAGAGTATTACCAGTGCTGTGGTGGTGGCCTGTATCGATGATTTTAGTAGGACCTGTGATCAACACACGGTTGTGGTGATGGATCAAGCCAGCGTCCATAAAAACGCTGAAATTGAAGAAAAAATTGAGGACTGGAAAGCCAAGAATGTCGAAATTTTCTGGCTACCTACCTATTCACCGCATCTGAATTTGATTGAGATTTTCTGGCGTTTTATGAAATATGAGTGGATTGAATTTGCTGCCTACAAGTGTTTAGGCAGCCTGAGTCTGTACATCGACAAAATCCTTAAGGGCTTCGGAAAAGATTATGTAATTGATTTTGGATAGGTACTTATTGATATCCATGTTCCAGACTGCCCTTGTGCCCCCTGACATAAAAAGATGCAAACGTCATCTCTGGAAACAGATGCAAAAGTCGGTGGATCGCCCCAGTCCCAATCTTTTTGAAAGCCAAGAACATTGACATAATAATCAATACTCGTAGGGATACTACTGACATTGAGTATGGGGGAAAGGCCCGAAAAGGCCCAATTGAAGGGTTGCTGACACCAGGTGCAATCAAGCACTTTTAGGGGCCTGAAACGACGCAAATACGTTCGACCAGAAACTAAATCATTACTAAAAGCTAAAGAATATTGAGAAATATCAAGCCTTAGAATCCTTTCTCTGTATAGCCTCTAGCCTTCGTTGTATCTGGTGTCAGCAACCCTTCAATTGGGCCTTGAACCCGATGCGGTCAGAACCTTTACCAAAGATTTTGCCCTGACCTTGAGTTTCTATGATTTTGATGAATCCATTCATTCGCTGATTCGTACTTCCAATGCGCTAGAACGGTTGTTCCGAGAATTCCGAACCAAAGCTGATGAGATTGGTGCTTTCCCCAATGAGGAGAGCTGTTTAGCGATTTTCTTCCTCGTCTCACGCAGAGATCATGCCAAGCATGATCGTCTCAATAACCATGGCGAATAAATCGGGACACTAACTTCCCTTTGACCGATCAAAATCAATACGCCATCCCCCCTCTCGAAATACTGAAGAAATTCAGAAGAACTACAACAGCGATGCCAAGGCAATGCGGGCTAAAGCTGCTAGGGCTAGGATTGCTGTTCGAAAGAAAGCAGAAAGAGATATACGGCAGAAAGCGGCGATTAAGAAGATTCCGCTAGAGCATTGCTATGTGGTCGGTCAAGCCAGCTAAATTCAGAGTCGGACAGCCCAAGTGCCTTGGTGCAGAGTGTTCACAACGAAATTCATCTCATCTGAATACTTGAAAAAAGTGCTTGACACTTATTCCTGTCGAAGTACATTGCTCACATTCTTCACTAAACTCAACAATTTAAGACAACACAAAATAGCATTTTTATCCTGATTCATTACTTTTATATTGCTACTAGTCTCCCCGCCAGACTACGGGTCTAGTTATATTTGGAGGTGTTGGCGCTGGTCTCTTAGCAGGATCTAAAAGTTCAAAACCTTTCTAGGTTATAAACTTCAGAATAAATGGAGTTGGAAGTCTCAAATGTTTATAGAATAGGGGCTACGGAAATCTAGAGCCTTTTAAGGGACCACTGCCGATGAGTGTTCTCGCCTATTTAATCATGGCTTTTTGGTTGGAGAATAGCAATAGACAAAATGTTTTTTATCGTTGGTTTTATAAAAGTCGTTCTTTAGGAGACTATCAGCATGCAACAGGTACTTGATGGCCCAAAATTCAAGAAGAGTATCCCGACTGACACAATAAGGTTTGTGGCTGTCACAAGCGAGGATAGTCAAGCTTCAACCATGATCTTTGATAATTTATCGATTGAAACTGGAGTGGGCAATCCATCAGTACCAGATGTAGAGACAAGAACGTTCACTTATGTCCGAGAAATTGAGAGTACCGAAGATAGCCTCGTGGAGCAAGATTTTCGAGGCTTTGTTGCAAGAGAGGGTAATGCCAGTGCAGCGATGATCGTTCACTCTGGTTCTCAGACAGCAGTTGTTGATCTAGTCAAGGCAATTGAAGACGCAAAAAATTGTGCTGTGAGTAAAGACTTTCCTACTCGAAAGCAAGCTGAGCAGGCTGCTGCTGAAGACGGATTAAAAGACTCTGAACGAGTGGGCGAATTCGACGACTTCATTGTTCATATTTCAACTCTGGTTCCTGCAGGGCAATCATTACAGACCACCATCATCCTGCTTGTTGATCGAGTCGGAGAAACGGACGAATCAACTGCTTTCCTTGCAATTGATTCGATTGATAGTGAGGTGAAGGCAAGTCCAGACACGAATAATTGAGGTCTTGATCGAGCAGTAGTATTGGGATAGGGCTATATTCTTTTGTTGCAAGCTTTTTCAGATGCATACCTATTTTTGATCTCCTGTGCCAACAGAAAATACTCTCTTTTGGGTGCAGAAACCTAGAAGTTCTGAGAAATTGAAACTCTTGTTCAATAAATCTTTGATCAAATTAAGTTAGAGTCTTTTCAAGCCTATAAAAATAATTTCTGAAAATGAGATAAAAAGGTTTGAAGTTGGAATACACTTTTCTGAGAAGTTATACCAAAAACCCCTAAATGGAAATGTATCAGCACTTCTCGCGTATCTCGCTTGCTCTTAGTTTGGTGCCAGAAAATAACACCGAGAGTATGGGGCCTTGTCAACATCACTAGTACGCAGCTGACAGTCTTCACCGATGCAATAGCCCGTCCAAAGACGCACGCAAATGCTTAGTTGACCGTCATTCACCAACCTAGTATTGGCATGCAATTTTTTTAAAATTCTCTTGTAGCTGAAACTACTAGATAAAAGCCATTCGAATATATTCTTAGCTACATAAAAATAAAGAAATATTAAGTAATGAATAAATAATGGCCGTCTTTCAGAAGTAATAACGAAGGTAGAACTCAAGGTGATTCAGTTAAGTCTAGCCGATCTCTATTGGCAATTGAACTATGTTATTTAACTCCAAAAATAATGATGGCAATAATAGTTTTTAGCTAATAATGGCAATCTTTAGAAATTTCTATGAGTTAATTACAATTATTTGAACTAAAAACTGATACTTAATTCCAAAAAGTATTGCTAAACTTTGTCTCACTTTTATTGAGTTGAGCAATACCTATCTAGTGGAATTATCTGGTACATCAATCTAAGTGATGCAACCAATGACGTTGAAAACAAACATCTCTAGACGCAACTTTCTGAGCACTGCCAGTATGGCGATGGGCTCAGTCCTTCTAAATCAACTCAGTGGTCATAGTTATCAACCTGAAGTAGCTAGCCAGCCTATTTCTAACTATCTTATTGGAGTCGGTAAAAGTGACATAACAGATCCTGCTATTGGTTTAGGTATGCAGGGCATGGCGGATAAGAACCAGCGCACAACGGGAGTTGAATCTCGGTTGTTTGCAAAGGTTTTTATTGTGGCTGAACCAGTGTCCTTCAAACGAGTCGCAATTGTATCCACTGATCTCTGGTCTGGTACGCATATCGTCAAACAAGAGGTTGTTGAACGCCTCCAAAAAATATACGGTCCTGAACTCTACCAGTTAGATAACCTCCTAATTAGTGGCACCCACACCCATAGTGGTCCTGGCGGATATACCCACTATTATCTGTACAACCATACTCTGGGTGGACCGAATAAAACGGGTGGGTTTGATCGACATAATTTTGAATCTATTGTCGCTGGGATTGTCTCAGCCATTGAGCAAGCTCATAATCAACTCGCCCCCGGTAAAATTTACGTTAATCGGGGGCATATCGAAGATTGTGGAAGGCAACGCTCGCCTGAAGCATACTTTCGAAACCCTGAGTCTGAACTTTATCAGTATGGAAGCGACACGGACAATGAGATGTTGCTGCTGAAATTTGTGCATCTGACTGATACAAACGAAAAGCCCCTTGGTCTACTGAACTGGTATGCCATTCACCCTACAGATCGTGGACAATACAACACTTTAGTGACGGGGGATAACAAAGGATACGCCGCAGAGCTATTTGAAGAAAAGGCATATGAACCCATCGTTGCCGCTTTTGCTAACGCCAACTGTGGTGATGTATCTGGTAATGTCGCCTTCGGTTCTATTCCGACGGGTGCTGATGATATCGAGCGGATGAAAAAACATGGTGGGCAGCAATATCAACTGGCTCAAACCTTATTTGATCAGGCAACGGAAGAACTACACGGCAGCATTGACTATCGACATACCTTTATCGATATGTCCCATATTGAGATAAAAGATCGGCCTGGAAAACGAACTTGGCCAGCAGCTTTAGGAATCTCCTTTGCTGCAGGTAGTAGCGAAGACAGTAAGCCACCCATTCCCATTAGAGAAGGCATTACCATCCGTTCAATCACGGAAGACGAAGCCAGTATCCTAGCTTTTTCTGGGTTAATTGCAGCGATTGAAGTGCCCGGTGCTGAACTGCCAGGACAATTTGATAGCAAGCTGACTCCAGATTTTATTGATGGGCATGCTCCCAAACCAATTGCCTTCGCTCCCGGTTTAGCCAACCCTGAAACGGATTTTTTCCCAATTACTCCAAAAGAATTGCCGATTCAAATTCTTAAAATTGGTAATTTGGTCTTGACGGGTATTCCTGGCGAAATCACCACCATGGCTGGACGTCGTTTAAAGGCAGCGGTCCAGGCTGAATTGAATGCGGACTATTTAGCCTTGGCCGCCTACTCCAATGCCTTCTCGCAATACATTACAACCTTTGAAGAATACCAGGGGCAGCACTATGAAGGGGCATCTACTTTGTTTGGCCCATACACCTTGATGGCGTATCAGCAAGAATTCCGAAAATTAGCTGCTGCCATGAAGCAAGGGCAACTGGTCTCGCCTGGTATAGGACCTCAATCTATAACGCCCAAAACTACATTGCCGAGAATTACATTCAGGAACCTCACGACATCGCCCGTTACCCTGACCTTTGACCAGCATCAAGCTGCTCCAACTGTAAATTTGGAAGCTTTGACGGTACCTCCAAAAGCAGATCTAGCCTGGATGATGCCTAAAGAATATCTAGATAGTGGAGTGAAGGTGAAATTTGATAGGACTAACTCTACTTATATCTCTGTTAATGACTTGGTGACGATTCACTCAAATCTGAACATTGAAGTATCTTCCTACCGTCCTTCTCCCCTGACTTAAAGTTTTTTTCTGCAATAGCTTTCACTCAAATCTCAATCAATTCAAAACTATGGCTTGCGTATTTTGTATTCAGAAGTGTGATTCTTCATTATATTTTTCCGCAAAAATTGAATCTCTATCGTTCCATCAAAGTACTTGAGATTTGTCAATACTTCAATATCAACCCAAAAATTATGAGCATTAAAGACGCATTTGATAAATTACTATCCGATGAGGATAATGCAGGGAATTTTGAGCTTTTTATTACGACAACTAATCGTGATGGTTCTCCTTATCATCCGTTACCGAATGGTTCAATCTCAAATTTCTCCTTCTTTTCAGATCGACATCAAGGGGGAATACAGAAGCTGCCCCAGGGGGGGTATGTTGTTTCAGGCAGTGCCAACAGTCAATCGTATTTGTACTTTACCGATGAGTCCCTTCATGTTCAGAAAGTGGTTCTAACATCTAGTACTTTTAATCACGGTGGGGGGCTCCAAATTGTTGACAATATTCTAGTGGTTGGCTTAGAGATAATAGGTGAGAGAACGGGCGGATCAGAAGTCAAGTTTTACAGAATTTTTGATAATCCATCAGATCCTACTTCTTTAAACCCCATCAGTATTGATCCATTGACCATTCACCGTTCTGGAGCTAATGACACAGCAGGAGCTTGCGGACTTTGTGACTTTGAGGGTGGTTCTCTGCTTGTGGTTGCGAATTGGGATGCGGAACGGTTAGATTTTTATACTGCTGGTGTCTCCGTTCAAAATCTATCTGCTCAAACTTCTTCTGTATTCACACCTATCAATTCTGTACCGAACGAGTCTGGTGCTTACCAAAATATAAATTTATTCACTGATCCAGTAAGCAGTGGGACAGCCTGGCTTATTGCGATGTCATCTGATACAAGGCTCGGAAATCACGATAGAGCTGACTTGTACAAGGTGGAAACCACTGGAAGTGGCATTAGCCTGACTCAGATCATTCCGAATAAACATTTTCACCGCAACATTTCTGGCCCTCGCTTCCTTCATGGCTCTGGATGCTTTTATGACTCTGCTTTAGAACAATTCAAGGTGTTTTCTATAGAAAAGCAATTTTCATCAGGTAATCCTCGAAAATCCAGATGTTGTTTATGGGAAAAATATGATATGTAGTCTTTAAGTTTTTTGTACTTAACTCCTGCTGTTGAAGTCTAAGGCTAGCTTTTTAACAAAAAGGTGTATCAGATTTCCACGTCAAATCGCTTGAACCAAGGGCCTAGTGGTCCTGTAGTATGGACCAATTCACCTACTTCACCCCAAGCACCTGCATAGTCGCGCCAGGGTTGCACAGATAAATCTTCGACTTTGCCAGCAGTATCCCAAGAAAATCCCCCTGCTGCGGTTTTATCTTGGCCTATGGGACCATGTGTACCGGGAGCAGGATAAAAGGCATGGGTTTCGCGTGAGCAAAATACAACTACACGATCATTTTCGATCATCAGCTCGCTCTGTGGGAAAAACGGTCTGTCCCCATGAGCACTTAGAAAGGCTCCTTCAACTTGATCATCACCATTGACTTTGATAGTTATATCTTCCCAATCCCCTTGGTGACTCAATAATGAACCATTGAAACCAAAGAAGATCCAAAACTGTAAGAACCGATGTGAACCGCCAGCACTCTCGAACAGAAACACGGGTACATTATTGGTCGGAGTCGAATGACCTGTCGGCTTTCCTTCGGGTTGGAGAAAGACATTTAAGTCGTCCCCAGCGTTCGAGTCGCGTGGGCGGCGATTACGTCCATCTGAATGAAGTGTAAGGCTATTTATGAAGTCAACTGGAACGTTGAAATACTTGGGATCTTTAGAGTTGTTCTTATCCCATGTCTGGGTTTCAGTGTTAAAGCCTTCATCTATTCCAGCATCGATAACATTAAATCCTCTATGGTGACGGAATCGAGAAGTCTGAATAAAGAGGAGCGGATCCATGGGGAAAAACTGCTCTTCTGGGTGCAACTTAATAATTGGAGCATGCATGGACAAAACCTACTCAATATCTACAACTAAAACCAAAGTCGACTAATCTCATAAAGATGATAGATAACAACAAGGCTCTAAAAATATTCGGAGCTTTTGAGTAAAGAAAGATGAAATTAGGTGAGATATTTTAGGGCCATTTAGACTTTCAAGAAAAGCAGTAATAAGTGGGAGACTCTATATAATTTACTAATAAAGAAGTCAAAAAGACTCTAGTAAATATAAATTAGAAGCCTTAGGTTTACACTCTGAAATCCATTGTGAGACTTACTTTTAAACCTGCAATTTTATTGGCTGTTAGTTTATAATTCTCAAATAATATTTATCTGAAGTTTATAAGCTAGGCACGATCCAATAGCAGGATCTACACGTTCAAAGTTTTTATATTTAATGGGCTTCAAAGTTCATGGAGAAACAAGACCTAAATTCTTATTCAATAATGGCTTCGGTATTCAAGATCCTCTGAGAATATCAATGCTAAACGCTGATCTTAACTTGTTGATTGATAGGTGATATTCAGAGTATTTCTATTTTACGATTCTATTCGGTTATTTCTTTATTTTTTAATTTTTTTAAATTAAAAATGTTCCATTACGTCACATTTTATCCACTTTTAATTCCCGATTTTCTTACTGATAGTCGCCAGGACGGTAACCCTCTCAAGAAAGAGTTGAATAACTAGGGTGACTTCCAGTTGAGAAAGAATGGATATCTTATTCAGTGGTATCCCTATAAAAACTAATCTTGGGCCACGTCATTGATTATTCACCAATGGCCTCAATTTGGATACTCTCCGGTTTATCAGCAGCCACTCCATCCCCTGGTACCTCCCCATGTACCTCATAGAATTCCTGTTCTGCCTTCAGCTCAATCCCCCGATCCGAATACCGGACAAAAGACTGCTCCGAAGTATGCCGGGTAATCCGTCGAGCCAGAACGGAATCCATGTCCTTCATCACCAGCCGAGTCGCTAGGGTATGCCGTCCCCGGTGTGGATGGGCATTCTCCACCTCGGCAATATCAGCAATGGCCTTGAAGATCTTGTAAATGCCCCAATACTGCAATCGCTGCCCCTTACTGTTGTTGGAGTGGGAGACAAACAACGGTGAATCATTTCCCAGTACATCCCCCTGCTGCTCTCGCCACTGCTTGTACTGATCAATGGCTTTTCGAGCTTTCTTCAGCAGTGGCACCGTACCCACACTGTCAGCTTTAGCAACTCGGATGATGATGCGCTGCCCGTCATAGTCCCCAACGTTCAACCTGTGAATCTCCGATGCCCTCAGCCCATGATCAATCAGGTGCAGTAAGGCCCGATCTCGGAACGTATGGAAGCCGCGATCGCAAATAGCCTGATAGAGATTATCCACCTCATCCTGGCTGAATTCCTGGGGCAGCACGGGATCGGCCTTGAGCTTTTCTAGGAGCAAAGTTGGATCTTTAGTGATGTAGTCCCGAACGGTTAGCCATTTAAAGAAGCTCTGTAATGCGGCCAAGTTGCGGTTAATGGTTGCATTCTTTCGGAGTTGGCCTCTTTGATTGGGTTCCACCTTCAGATGGTTCTTGTACCGATCCAAGTCCCTGGCTGAAATTTCATGCCAACCCTTATCCGTCCAGTCCATGAACTGCTTCAAGTCCCGCTCATAGGCTTTGCGGGTGTTGGAGCTAATTTCGCGAGACCTCATGAACTCTTCCACTCGCGTCCGTCGTAGATCTGCTGGGGTACTTTTTGGAGGTTGGGTACGGGACCTGGCAGCATCAATGGGAGTGGCGGCCTGGTCTGCCAATACGATGAGCTTTACTTCGGGGACGGTCATTTGGGAAAGTCTAGGAGCAAGACGCTGTAACGGGTTGGGATGCCATCAATGGAGATTGTACTCCAAATAACTGAGCAGCTGTTTCGCGTCAACATAAGATATGGCCCCAATATTTTATGTTGGCGCGAATTGTTTGAGGCGCAATGGCACCCACAGACCACAATATTAAAAATCAAATAATTTCGAGAGCTTTTAGTACAATTTCCAAATTCTTCGTTGAAACATACTGATGTTTACCCTACACAGTTGCGCCTAACTTCTTCAATCGGTTGATTTGAGTTGAAGTCAACCCCCGAGCCTCTCTTATATTCATATCTTCATACAATCTGGGGAAGCGTAAGGTCTGCAAACATTCCCCTGACTTGAAATCCCATATCCTAACTGATTCATCAACACTACCACTCGCCAAAGTCTGATTGAACGATGAAAAAGCAACCGTAAAAATGCCATCAGCATGACCTACAAGAGTTTGAAGACATTGTCCAGTATGCCGATCCCAAAGTTTGATAGTGCGATCTGCGCTACCACTGACGATAGTTTGACCATCAGGACTGAAACAGACGGTCATAACAAGCCCTTGATGTCCTTTTAGAACATTTAGGCACTGTCCATTCGTGATATCCCATAGTTTCACAGTGCCCCCATTGCACCCTGTCACTACCAGTGGCTCAAAGGGGTGATAGGCCAACGTCCATGCCCAATCATCGTCAGGAATAGTTTGGAGACATTCGCCAGTTGATAGGTCCCATAGCTTGACCGTTTGGTCCCAGCTAGTTGAAGCAATTCGCTGACTGTCAGGACTAAAGGCGATTCCAAGGGAATAGTCTTGATGGCCAACGAGAGGGGCCAACTGTTGTCCTGTACCCAGATTCTTCAGTTGGATCTCATTATCTCCCCCAGACATAGCAAGGGTCCTCCCATCATGGCTCAAAGCCGTGTCCCAACACCATTTCCCCGAGGTCTGAAGCGTCTGTAAACACCTCCCTTCTTCTGGATCCCATACCTTGATCTCGTAGCCATACGTGACACTAACTAACAACTGGCCATCAGCACTATACGCCACGGTTTTAACTCGCCCTGTATGGCCCGCTAGATCGTGCAAACATTGCCCTGTTTGGGTATCCCAAATTCTCAACCCTCGGTCGTTACTTCCAACCGCGATGATCGGTTGGTTTGGACTGAAGGCGATGGTCCAGACACAATCGTTATGACCATAGATATGCTTCATTAATTGTCCTGACTGCTTGTTCCAAACCTTAACCGTGCTGTCTTCACTACCGCTTACCAGAGACCTAGTACTAGGGTGCCAGGCAATAGCGGATACTCTAGAAAAGTGACCCAGTAAGCATTTAAGACACTGCCCAGTTTGGGCGTCCCATAGTCGGACCGTATTATCTGCCGAACCACTGGCTAAAATTTGACCATTCGCACAATATTCCAATGACAAAATGGGGCTGGTATGGCCTTCGAGGACGTTCTCGCATTGCTGGAGCGACACATTCCAGAGCTTAATGAGCCCGTTCCCATACCCCATCGCAAGCGTCTGATTTGAAGGGTTGAAACTGAGAGGAGACTCTGGGCTTCCAATATCGGAGGGGAGCCAACATTCTTCACTCAAGGCTGAGTTCGAAACACGAATACTCCCATCCACATAACCCACTACAAATTTCTCGCCAATGCTGTCAAAAGAAACCTTGCGGGGTAGCTTGTTCTCCACTTGGAGGGTTTGGAGACATATTTGTTGGCTGACATTCCACAATTTCACACTGCCATCGTGACTTGCACTGGCAAGGATATAATCTTCAGATCCTTTGCTCCCCTGTGGTTCAAAAGCAACAGAAAATACGCCAGCCTGATGGCCTTCTAACGTATGGAGGCAGAGCCCTGTGCTGACATTCCAGATTTTGATCGTATGATCGATCCCGCTGCTAGCCAGGAGCAAGCCATCTTCACTAAAAGCCAAGGACCAGACCAATATCCGATGGCCAACCAGAGATGCAAACTCACGAAGCTGAGGGTAATGGTATAGCTTTACCTCTTCATTCGTCGCAATGGCTAAAACATCACCCTCAGGGCTAAAAGCTAGATCAAAAATACTGCCCAGAGTTTCAGAGAACAGCGTCGTTTTTAGATCAGCCTGAGCAAAATTGACCCGGTGCAATTTCAAGGACCGCAAATCAGCTTGCTGAATGGTTAACTGAGATAGATTCAGATCAGATATATCCGCCTCACAACGGCGCAGGAGATTCAGAACATTCCCCGCAGCATAGTGGATTGTGAGAGAAGAGGTCTGCATCTGGGCCAAGAATTGCTTGAGGTGCTGCACCAATCGGGTTGAATCTTTAAAGGTTTTCTCCAAGCGTTGCAGAATAGGTTCAACCATCAAACGAATTTGAGTTTCACGAACATATTCATGGGCTATAACTTGGACCAAGGCATATTGGTTGAGGGAGCTGAATTGATGGTTAACGATATCTTGACTAAATTCAGCAACCAGCTGGTCAATGATATACTCCATCACCATCGGTTGAAGCGTGAACCCAAGGGAGGGTGCCTCCGTTTCATGCTGAATCGGGATACCCTGCTCAATCAGCGATCGCCGACTCAACGCTTCCAGAGTTTGATAGAGGAGCCCTGGGGAAAAGCTTTCAGTCAAATCATCTAATAGCTGCTTGGGCGTCATCGGTTCTCGATGGATGGCCAACCAGTTCATCACTTTTACTTCCAGGTCAGATAAGCGCTGGAATTGCTGGTGGAGTAGTCGCTGAATCCCCTTAAAAGCAATGTTGCCCTGGTCTAAGAACTCTGCAATATTCCCCGCAAAAATATCTTGAATCGACGTTGCTACGATTTTCAGCGCTAAGGGATTACCTCGATAAAAATTGATCAAAGCGGTTGTCCCTTCAGGTGTTCCCATCAATCCCTTAGCTTCTAATAACTGGTGGGCAGAGGCCGTCCCCAGCCCCGCCAATTTCAGAACCCGAATCGGGAGCAACTCTCCGGCCAGGATGGCGATTTCTTCTGGGAGTTCCCGAGTGGTCAATAGCAGACAGCTCTGATGGACTGCTTCACCTATCTGCCGTAAGAACTTGCCATAGTCTTCATAACCGGGTTGATAGGTGCCAAACTGTTCCCCCGTCTGGAGCAGGCTTTCTGCATTATCCAAAACAATCAGGCAGGGCTGTTGCTGCAAATAGTTCACAAACAGCGAAATCAGCTCTGATGGCGTATTTGGGATCTCAGTCAATTGTTGGTGAGAGACCCCAAGAAGCAGATCAGCCATCAACTCCGTTAAGGGGGGTAAGTTTTTAAGGCTGCGCCAGATCACGACATTAAACTGATCTTGTAACTGGTGGGCCAACTTCACCGCAAGGGCTGATTTGCCAATACCGCCAATGCCTTGAATGGTAATGAGATTACATCGATCCTGCGTTACCCATTGCTCAAGGGTCATCAATTCTTGCTGACGGCCCCAGAATGTGGAGAGGGGATTGGCATCTCCCCAGTCTAGATGGGGGGCGTGATGATCAGGGGTGACAGCGGGAAGGGAAAGGTTATGAGTATCTTGTAGGTGCGTTGTTAGGATCACCCGGATATTGTTCTTCGTGACTTTCGTTGCAAAGACGGTGGAGAGTTGTTGCCAAAGATTAGATCCAACTTTCTTGATGTAATTCGCCTCATACCCTGAATCCATCGCTATTTGGGCATAGGATTTATTTTCCCAGCACCCCGAGAAAATAAGAGATTGGACGTCACTCAGCCTAAAATCTATATTTTTCGCTGACAGGATTCTATTTAAGGAAATAACAGCTTCTTCAGGGGTAAAGGGCATAATTTAGGCAAAGTCTATCCATATATTGTTAATCTCTTCACAAGTATTCTAGTGACTTTTGAAGAACGAAGAAACATTAATTAACATCTCCTGGTTCTCAAGAGGTTACTTTTGGATACCTTTAGTTACTCGATTATTTCCTAGGTCAATGTAAGATAGCCTACAATCCGTAATTAAATAATTAGCAATGAAATAAAATTAATTATCTCTTTCGTTTAACTGTTCAATTAGAATTCGATATGATTTTCAGAGTTTTCTGAGCGATATACTCAATAATGATGGGTTCTTGATACTTTGGAATGATTTGGTGATTATTACATCCCATTTGCAAAATAGAGTACTAAATGTGTGTTTCTTTTTTATCTGCTGTTAGTAAATCGAACATTGTCATGCTATTTATGCGAATTTTATCAGAGTTTTTCTGAATTCTTAACCCCATAGATAACCTATCCTTAATGCTTGTTAAGGCATTAAGGATAGGTTATCTCCATCGCCCAAGCCAGAGACAAAGAGCAGACTTTAGGAGCGTCGTTCTCTCTCTTTATTGGATTGGTAATCGAGGCTTATTTAAGGGCTGAAGGTGCTGAAATATCAGTAACCCGGAGGTTTTTGAAATTATTTTTGTCCTCGTAATTTTTTTAGTGCTGTTGCTATTAACAGTACTAAATTATCTTGCTGGTTTTACGGGAGTAATCTTGGGCTGTCTTTATTTCTAATATGTATTTTCTGGAATAAATACTATGTCCGTTGAGACCCGAGTCCTCCAGTTCATAATCAATGTATATCGGCAATTTACCCGGTTAATGGAAGTTTAAAGGAAGCGGAATAAATATTCATGGGAATTGCTGTAGTTAGAGTTTTTGCTGCCTCAAAGCTAACTCGTTGTCAGAATCCGGAGTTCTAACCCGAAAGTAAGATCTTTAATTTCTCATTAGCACTAAATTAATTTAGGAAATAATTCATGAAAAGTAATTATCAAGCAATGGGGACTGAGCTTTCTGCAGTAGTGATGTCAGAAACATTCAAACGTCTTCAATCATTTGCCCTTGACGATAACTTCCTAGACAAGCTTCAGTTGGCGTTTGGTAGTACTTTCAGCAATGATGCGGCGGCAGACTTGCAGCAAGCATGGGCTGATGGTGACTACAGTGAACTACCTAATATTGAAATTCGGGTAGCTGCTGAGATTAACGGTGCGAATGGAGCTTTTTCGACCGATACCAACACGATTTATTTATCTCAGGAACTTATATCTTTCAATGCCGCGAACCCTGAAACCATTGTTCAAGTCTTGCTAGAAGAGATTGGTCATTTTATTGATTCTCAACTGAATTCTGTGGACAGTCCTGGGGATGAAGGGGCAATTTTTTCTGCTTTGGTGTTGGGACAGGAGCTGAGTCCATCTGCATTACAGCAATTGAAAGCCGAGGATGATACCGCAATCATCAATTTAGATGGTCAATTAATTCAAATTGAACAGGCTGAAATTATTGGTGGGCCTGGAGATGAAGTCCTTAATGGTAGTAACGGCGATGACACTATTTTGGGTGGTGGCGGAGATGACACGATTAATGGTGGTGCTGGAAACGACAGCATTGATGGGGGTACAGGTATTGACAGCATTGATGGGGGTAGTGGAAATGACACTATAGTTGGGGGTGGCAGTGGTTTTGGGTTTGGTGATTCCATTAATAACCCTATTCCAACTGATTCTGTTAATGGCGATGAAGGTACTGACCTGCTGATTGCTGATTACTCACAAGGGGTAAGGGCAATTTTTTTAACAAATTTGCTAGGGGTTCCAACCGAAGTTTTGGTTGAATTTGGTGTTAACGTCACTACCAGTGGTTCGAGTGCACTAATTCAAGATGACCCACCAGGTTCATTCCAGGAATTTATAAATACTGAATTTTATAGCAGCTCTGAATTTGAAAATTTTGATATTACTGGAACTAATCTAAATGATTCTTTGATAGGGGGAACTAATGCTGATACGCTAATCGGCGGTGGTGGCGATGACACTATCGTAGGTAGTGATGGTAATAACACTATTGATGGTGGTGATGGTAACGATACTATCGAGTCTGGTGCCGGAGATGACACTATTGATGCTGGTGATGGTAACGATACTATCGAGTCTGGTGCCGGAGATGACACTATTGATGCTGGTGATGGTAATAACACTATTGATGGTGGTGATGGTAACAATAATATCGAGTCTGGTGCAGGAGATGACATCATCAGCTCAGGTGCCGGAGATGACATCATCACCTCTAGTGGTGGGAATGACACCATTGATGCTGGAGAAGGGAATGACACCGTCAATGCCGGTTTAGCTTCAGGCATTGCAGATGGAGGAGAGGGTACAGATCTCTTAGTTGTAGACTTTTCGGAATTAAACGTAGGCATCACTATGAGCTCCTCATTTATTACTGCAGGCAGCTCAAATTTCAATTTCGTCCATGTTAACTTTGAGAATTTTGATATCACAGGTACCAACCAAGCTGATTCCATAAATGGCGACGCCAGTGCTGACACACTCAATGGTGGAGATGGAGATGACACCTTAGATGGGTTTGGTGGTAATGATGTTATTGATGGGGGGGCTGGGGATGACTTACTCATCGAGGCAGATTTCTCGAGTACTACTGACGCGCTCAATATTGATGATACGAGTAGCAAAACCATCAATACAGGTGGCTTATCCATTGCCAATATCGAAACGATTGAAAACCTGTTAACTGGTAGTGGCGACGATACGATTAACTATGTCAACTTCCGAGACTATAGCATCGACACAGGTGCTGGTGATGATGTCATCAACACAGGTGCTGGTGATGATGTCATTAGAGCTGGAGAAGGGAATGACACCGTCAATGCCGGTTTAGGTTCAGGCACTGCAGATGGAGGAGAGGGTACAGATCTCTTAATTGCAGACTTTTCGGAATTAAACGTAGGCATCACTATGAGCTCCTCCTTTATTACTGGAGGCAACACAACTTTCGTCCATGCTAACTTTGAGAATTTTGATATCACAGGTACCAACCAAGCTGATTCCATAAATGGCGACGCCAGTGCTGACACACTCAATGGTGGAGATGGAGATGACACCTTAGATGGGTTTGGTGGTAATGATGTTATTGATGGGGGGGCTGGGGATGACTTACTCATCGAGGCAGATTTCTCGAGTACTACTGACGCGCTCAATATTGATGATACGAGTAGCAAAACCATCAATACAGGTGGCTTATCCATTGCCAATATCGAAACGATTGAAAACCTGTTAACTGGTAGTGGCGACGATACGATTAACTATGTCAACTTCCGAGACTATAGCATCGACACAGGTGCTGGTGATGATGTCATCAACACAGGTGCTGGTGATGATGTCATTAGAGCTGGAGAAGGGAATGACACCGTCAATGCCGGTTTAGGATCAAACACTGCAGATGGAGGAGAGGGTACAGATCTCTTAGTTGCAGACTTTTCGGATTTAATCTCCTCAGGCATCACTATGAGCTCCTCCTTTATTACTGGAGGCAACACAACTTCCGTCAATGCTAACTTTGAGAATTTTGATATCACAGGTACCAACCAAGCTGATTCCTTAAAAGGCGACGCCAATGCTGACACACTCAATGGTGGAGATGGAGATGACACCTTAGATGGGTTTGGTGGTAATGATGTTATTGATGGGGGGGCTGGGGATGACTTAATTAATCTAGGCGCTGATACCGATACCGATACAGTTACTTACAACCTTGGGGATGGCACAGATACCATTAATCAATTTGTTAGAGGTGTGGGTGGAGATATTCTGAGCTTCAATGGTTTTCAAGGTGTTGATGTTGTTTCATTCAATGATCGTACTCAATTTCATGCCCAGGATGGTGCTAGCTTTGGTGAGGGAACTTTATTAATTACTTTAGTCAACACTATCGATTTTACTTCTGATGATTTAGGAATTAACTTAACTTCATCAGATGGTACCCAATTCAGATTTGAGAATAGTAATGATCCGCCCGTCGCAGTAGATGATGCCTTCACCATCGCCGAAGATACAACCACAGCCGTCCTTGACTTACTAGGCAACGACACAGACCTCGATGGCGATACCCTGAGTATTGAATCGATTGTAGGGATTGCACTAACCCCAGGAACTGCTCAATCGATAGCCGTCACCAACGGTACCGTCAATGTTTCAGCCACTGGGGATATCACCTTCACCCCAGATGCTAATTACAACGGTTCAGTCTCCTTTGACTACGTCGTCACGGATGGCACTGCCACTGATACAGGCACCGTCAACATCACAGTCAACCCTGTCAATGATGCACCCATTGCTGCCGATGACACAGTCACCACTGATGAAGATGTTGCCGTTGTTATTGATGCCGCCCTACTCCTGGGCAATGACACCGATATTGATGGAGATACACTCTCCATTGGTAGCGTTACGGATCCGAGTAATGGCACCCTGGTGGATAACAACGATGGCACCTACACCTACACCCCTGATGCCAACTACACAGGACCAGATGCGTTTACCTACACCATCAGTGATGGCAATGGGGGCACTGATACCGCAACAGTCAATATTACTGTGAGAAGCACCAATGATCCACCCGTTGCAGTAGATGATGCCGTGACCACCGATGAAGATGTTGCCATCACGGGCAATGTCTTAGACGGCAGCAGCGGAGGACTGGATACAGACCTTGATGGGGATACTCTCTCCGTTATTGACAACACGGATCCAAGCAATGGCACCGTCTCTATCTCCGCCAATGGAGACTTCACCTACACCCCAAATCCTGACTTCTTTGGCACAGACAGCTTTGGCTACACCATCAGTGATGGCAATGGTGGCACCAGCGTGGCCACCGTCAACATTACCGTGAATCCCGTCAACGATGCTCCCATTGCTGCCGATGACACGGTCACCACCGATGAAGATGTTGCCGTTGTTATTGATGCTGCTCTACTCCTAGGCAATGACACCGATATTGATGGAGATACACTCTCCATTGATAGCGTTACCACTCCGAGTAATGGCACCCTGGTGGATAACAACGATGGCACCTATACCTATACCCCTGATGCCAACTACACAGGATCAGATGCGTTTACCTACACCATCAGTGATGGCAATGGGGGCACTGATACTGCAACAGTCAATATTACTGTGGGGAGCACCAATGACATCGCCACCGTCACAGATGACTCTGGCTCCGTCACCGAAGATGATGACCCCAATACCCTAACTACCTCCGGCCAAGTAATTGTCACAGATTCAGATCCAGGTGAAGCCTTTGCAACCGCAGAAACCTTGATAGGTACCTACGGCACCTTCACCGTAGATGCTGACGGGTTCTGGAACTACACGGCAGACAATACCCAAGCAGCGATTCAGGAATTAGGCTTGGGAGAGAGCCTCACTGAAACCTTCAGCGTTACTTCCCTTGATGGTACAGGCGCGGGCACCGTCACCATTACCATCAATGGCCTCAATGAACTATTAGAGGGCACCTCCCAAGCCGATTTCCTCCTAGGGACTGGTCTAGCGGATACCATCAACGGTCGGGGTGGAAATGACACCCTCATTGGAAGAGGAGATAATGACATCCTTAATGGTGATGGTGGTAGAGACACCCTAGAGGGTCGTAATGGTGATGACATTCTCAATGGTGGGTCCGGTGCCGATAGCCTAAATGGAGGTAATGGTCTAGATACCCTCAATGGGGGCAATGGCAGAGATACCTTAGATGGGGGTAACAACTCAGATATTCTAGATGGCGGCAATGGGGCAGATACTTACCTCTGGGATGCTGGTGATGACCGGGATATCTACCAAGATACAGGGACCACTGGCACCGATAGAATCACCTCCCTAGTGGAGAACTTTAATGGCCTCACCGCCACCTTTGATGCAACTTCTGGGATTGAAGTCATTAACCGTGAAGGGGATCTAGCCTTTAACATTCGAGGGGCTGGAACTGTGGGAGAAACCTGGGATTTTACCGATATCAATCTGACGAATGCGACTATCCAAGGTCGCGGTGGTGATGACAACATTACTGGGTCTAACCGTGCTGACATAATTGAAGGCAACCGTGGGAATGATACCCTCAATGGTGGTTCAGGTAATGACAGCCTTCTCGGGGGTGGGAATGATGATGTCCTCACAGGAGGGGATGGTCGTGATACCCTCGTTGGTGGTAGTGGAGCAGATAGCCTCAACGGTGGGGCAGGCAACGACCTGCTTCAGGGGAATGGTGGGGATGATACCTTTATCTTTGCCGGAGACTTTGGCCGAGATACTGTCGTGGACTTCAATGGCAATGCCGACCAGATCGACTTGAGTAGCTTTGCCATCGGCATCTCGGATATTGATACCAATGGTGATGGTGTTATTGACTCTAACGATGCCAATGCTCGATTAGTGGGAGGTAACTTACGGTTAAATCTTGCTTCCTTGGGCGGTGGTCGAATCACTTTTGACAGCATCACCTCCATTGATGAGGCCAACTTTACCCTCTAAATCCCAGAACGGTTGGGGTGGAGCTCCTCAACCGTTCTCTAATCAAACCGTTTTGGAAGTGGGGAATTCTAGGCTTGCTCAGCGCTGATATCTCCATATCAAACTCAACTAGATGGGCTGGCGGGATGTCAGAGATTAGGGTTGTACACGACATCTAATACACGACATAGATTGCACTACAAAATATGCTCAAGTGATCACTAATTTAGATACATAAGATTCATGATGCTAATTCCAGAAGTGTCGTCCAAATATAGAATTGACTTTTCAAAACCCTTGCTCTGACAGCAGAGGTAATTTTGCGGAAATTCCTACTCCAAATAATTGCTCTTATCTGGATTACATTAAAAGTTACATAAAAAACGGTCACTATCCCTGGCTAGCCTGTAAACTAGATAGGACAGTTGGTTGAGCTGCCATGCCCAAAAAAATCCGTGACATCAAGGCCATGCTGCTCAAGGCAGGCTTTTCTGCTCAACCCGGAAAGGGAAGTCACAGTAAGTGGAAGCATCCAGCACTGGACACTTATATCGTCATTGCTCGCAAGGATGGGGATGATGCACCCCGATATAGAGAAAGAAGTTGACGCTGCACTGAAAACCTTAAAAGAGAAACCTGATGGATAACCGCAAGTTCCAAATGTTGATTCAGTGGTCCGATGAAGATTCCTGTTATGTGGTTTCCCTACCGGACTTCCCAGAAATAAACCAGCCCTGTACGGATGGGGCCACTTACTCAGAGGCAGCTCAACACGGGCAAGAGATGATTGATTCCCTCTGTCTCTGGTACGAACAGGAAGGGAAGGAGCTACCTCAGCCTCAAACCTTGCAAGTGGCTTGATGGCGTATGGAGATGGAGAAGAACCCAAGAATCTTCCCATCTAGTTTGGTCTAATTGTCGTCGTTCTAAATGTTGTTCTCGTGGCTCGTCCAATCAACAAAAAATGTCTGGACTGTTCACAACGTTCTCAGCAAGAGGCGATCCGGCTGCATGGTCCGGGAACTGAAACGGCTTGCTGGAATCCTAAGACTTGTCCTCGCAAGCGCTCTCATTACCGGAATCGCAAAGCCAATAACGATAAACAACGGGGGCTTTATCGGGATCTTAAAGTGGCCCATCAACAGATTGAAACCGTTGAAACTATCGTGGTTCCAGTCCAAGCCCCACCTGTGGCACAACTCTATCTGTATAAGGAGAAGCCCAAGGATGCTCATCTCCATGCCCTAGCCGTGAGTGTCTGGCAAGGGAGCGAGAAGTTAGCCGATATTGAGCCTATACACTGTATGGGCATGACGAATACTCAAGTCAATCGATATTTGCGGGAAGTACTGAGGGTACTACGAGAACGATTCGGAATCACGGAGTTTGAACCCCCGATCCGCTTGGAGCCAACTGAGTGTGAGATCACGGAATGTCCGCTAAAGGATAAGCGCCATGTACACTCAGCTTGAGCTAGATTTTGTCAGTGCTTTGGCTTCTGCTTTGGATGAACCAGAGCAGGCTGATATTTCCTTGATGTGTGCATCGTTGGATCAGCATTTGCAAGGTCGTTCTCCCCAAGAACAGCTCAGGGTAGCTGGGGATGCGATCAAGGATATGGCTGAGGTTTGTCTTCAGCGGGCAGAGTTGATGATCCAGGGTTGGGAGGAACGATACAACTCTGAAGGTCCAGTGCTGGATGAGGATTTCTTAGCTGGGATGGTTCAGCAGACCATGTTTTTGGATGTGTCAGATCTTTGTCGTCAGCCGAAGTCACGGAAGCGACGCCAAGGATTCACGGGGAAGTCTGTTGAGTCGGTCGTGGGTGAGGTTAGCAAAGACTCGGTGCTGGAGTTTGTGGATGAGCTGGAGAGTGGGGAGGAAGTGGCACTGAAGATCAGCCATGTCGAAGATGTGGGGGCATGGGTGGGTGCGATTCGAGAGTTCCTTGAGGGTAAAGAGGATGCTGTGTTGTTCGGTGACTTAGTACGAGGACTTGGTCTGGCTCCTGTGGCTGTGTTGATCGGGGTGCTTTTAGGGGGCTTTCGGGTGGAACAGCGAGGAGGGTTCTATGGGCAGGGGATATGGGTGGGATGTCTATGAACGACATATCCCTGAGGAACATATGAAATGGCCTTATCAGAAGAGACAGAGAACAATTGGTCTCAACAGTTTCTTTCCCACCATGCATGCATAGCGTGAAACATTTCCTCTAGATCAAGCGCGCGCTTTGTTGCTGAATACTCCACGCGGGGCGGAACTTCAGGATAGACCTTGCGCTTGACGAGACCATCGCGTTCTAAGGCTCGGAGCTGATTGGTGAGCATTGTTTGCGTGATTCCATCGATCAGCTTTCGCAGTTCGCCAAAGCGCTTGGTTCCTTGAAAAATCAGAATTTGTAAGATGATCAGCTTCCACTTGCCGCCAATAAGCTGAGCAATATCTGGCATCGGACAAACGCCCTCAATAATAGGGATAGGGGGTTCTAGGACTTTTTCGCTTGCCTTGTTTTGAGAAACCATGCTTACTCTAATTTTTAGACTAAGTACTATTTGTATGAGTATATGCGATAAAACTGCCTACTTGAATTTAAAAACTAAACAGCTATGATTCTTGCTAGTGACACTCACTGAAACAAAGGTCAGTCAATGACGTTAACAGTTCACACCATCAGTGGCTCTCCATGCGGGTGGCGGGCACTGGTGGGTCTGACGCTCCAGGGAGTAGATCACAAAACGCACTATCTTCAGGGGGCCAAACGCGAGCATGGAGCACCTGAATTTTTGAAGTAGGTACAAAAAATGAACAACAACTTATTGGCCAACAAAACAGCGGTCATCTTTGGTGCTGGAGGCCATCTCGGTCAGCAAGTCACCAGAGCATATGCCGAACAAGGTGCAAATGTTTTTGCCTCTAGCCTGAATGGGGTTTCTGGCTCTGGGCAATCCGATATCAAGGAGGTGACGCAAGTCGATGCCTTGAACGAAGATGAGGTACAAACCTATTTAGACGCAGTCGTCGCTGAGACCGGCACCCTTGATATTGTCACAAACCTGACTGGCTCCAATCCTGCCGACTTCAATCACGGCAAGCCAGCCGTGGACGTTTCTCTGGAACAATTTTTGATCCCTCAAAAAACGGCAACTGCAACTCAGTTTGTGACGGCAAAAGCCGCATATAAACACATGGCCCATCAACATAAGGGCGTGATTATTTTTATCACTTCGACCTTATCAAAAGTCGGATCACCCTGGAGTCCAGCCCTTACTGCCTCCCATGCCGCTACGGAAGGACTCTTAAAATCCCTAGCTAACGAATGGGGGCCTGACGGTATTCGGGTGGTTGGTGTGCGATCAGAGGCAATGCCAGAATCGCCAACCATCAACTATACGTTCACAGAAATGGGTAAGAATCTGAAGTTGACCCGAGCACAGATGCAAGCCTTTATTGAACAAAACAAGACGGCGTTAAAAAGACTACCATCAGCCCAAGAGACAGCAGGTGTCATGGTCTTAGCCGCCTCTGATTTGGCAGCCTATATGACTGGCACCGTTCTCAATTGCTCAGGTGGCCATGTTCTCGAATAGGGTAGCAATCAATTGATTCATGATATAGACCAAAGTGTACAGGGAGCTTTTGCAATGCAGGTCAATTCTCAAATTGATGAAAGCGTACAACAACTATGTGTTTGGTATGGAGATGGACACGATGACTTAAGCCCTAAAGCCGATCAGTGGCGGCTGATTCTCGAAAGACCAGCGAATCAGCCCATTACGCTGATTAACTTCTTCAAGTTCAGATCCATTGCGGAATACCCTCAAGATAATCATCAGATCAGCGAAAACATCTCAGGTCAAGACGCATTCAATCAATACGCATCGATCAGCATCTCGACGATGGAGAGGGTGGGTGGCCGGTTTCTTCTGGTTGGCCCCTATGAGGGAGTGTTCTTGGGTCAGGATGAAGACTGGGATTTAGTTGCGATCGGGTCCTATCCTAATCTTGAGTCATTCATGGGACTTCATACCGACCTGGACTACCGCAATGCATACTGCCACCGAAAGGCTGCCTGCGAACACCAAAAAGTTATTCTGTGCTCAAGTTAGAATTCAGCAAGTACTATCCAATATTCTCTTGTTGACCTTTTTCAAGTGTCTACAAACTTTGGTCAAGACCATTAATTCTGCCATCCCGTCGATCAAAATGGTCAATGAGAATTCTAGCCGATTTAATCTTGGGCTAATATCCAGGCTTATAGCTTATGATTCGTTGATTTCAGATGAAATGGTTACGCTTGTGATAAAAAATTTAGACTTGTATCCCTATTATTCTTAAATATAAATCTTATTATCAATCTCTTGAGAAAAAATTGTCTACCTCGACTCAAGCCGATACATAACTTATTTTCTAGGAGACAATATGAATTTCTAAATTACAAATAATGGGACAATTATATCTTAATTCTAAAGGCTAGTATGAATATATCCAGTACAACTATAGAAAGCCTTAGGCCTTATTTATTTTATTGTCTCAAGGAATATTATGGGTGCCATGAACTCGAGGAAGAAATCATCTCCAAATTATTCATTTAGTTTGGAATTTAATCCAGAAATTCTCAGGATTATTGCTTATGTCTCTTTAATCACACTACTTGTGATTGGATATGTTTTAACAAACACAGTTGTTGATGTTGATCCAGAAACTATAGTCATTTATAAAATATTTGGGTTCAACCATGCCTGCAATGTGATTGATCATGAGCCTAGTCGAACTGTTTCAGCTATGCTTCTACCATTTTGGGAGGTTCCTTTTCTTCTCTATGTTATCTTCAACTTCTTAAGGATTCAGGATGCCTATCGCGAAAATAGAGCACCTCGGTATACCTTTCTAATTGCTTTGTATTTTCTGCCACTTGAAATATTATTAACTGTCTGGTTCAGAATTGTCTTTGTCTGGAGTCCTGAAGTAAATTTCCTAAACCATTACCTCCCTTATGTCGGTTTTCAGATTTTGTTATTCTTAGTAGCATTTGAAAACTTCCTATACTTCTACGCAATGAAAGCACTTCCTTTTAAGAACAATCGTTCAATTGCTTTAGGATATCTTTCTCTCTTACTTGTAGTGACTTTTTTATATGTAATTATCGGACTTTCTCTTGGTCTTGGATACCCACTCTTAGAACCAACTACTAATCCTACACATAGAGCATTCATTCAAGCCTTAGCTAATCTATATACATTTTTAGTTTTGCCAGTACCTCTTTGTCTTTCATTTTTCGAAATGAAACGATCCCCAAAGCATACCTTGACTGTTTCTTGATTAAAAAAATCAGATTTTCCTTCTGGTTTGACTTTCAGAGGAACTATTCTGAAAGACTCTTGAGTACTGTGCATCGCGGATATCTCCCCAGTTTTATCATTTAAGTTGACGCCATCTAGCTACCGGATCCCTTTCCGGGTTACTAGCTTGCGGAACTGTCCCGCCTCGGCAAATTAGAAACAATGGAAATCCATAGATCCATTCCTTAGTTTTCAGCGTATAGCTTCTTAAGTACCCTAGTTTAAGGTCCTGCAATCACAAGTATGGATTTCTAACTTACTCAATGGAGAATTGGAAAAGTTCAATGCTCCTACTCATTAGATCAAGTCGATAAACTCTGGTTCAACCGTATTGTTCAAGTGGAAATATGGCGAATATCAAACCACCTACAGATACCAACACAGAGATGGCCTGGACCGTTCCGGGACCAAAATCTACACCTATAGTTGGGACAACAGGTAATACCTTTCGATTTACCCAAGATCCCATCGGTTACTCCAACCAGCTATTTCAAGACTATGGCCCAATGGTCTCCCTGTGCGAACAAGGGGGGACCAATCTGTTCACGCCTTTTGAAAAATGTCCAGGTACTGTTATCGTCCACGGGCCTGATTTAATTCGTCAAGCCCGCACACCTCATTCTCAATGGAATCTGACGCCTCTTTCCATGACGCTCTATCCGATGGAAGCAGTCTCAAACCGGAAGCAGCCACTCAAGCATTTTCTGGTTGGCCTCTGGGGCGTCAATGGTGATGAACATCGCCTTCAACGTCGGCTGATGATGCCTGCCTTTCACACCCGCCACATTCAAAGCTATTGGCAAGATATGGTTAATATCACTCAATCATCCTTGTCACATCTGCGCCCTGGCACCACGGTCAACCTCGTTGAAGAGACACGATTACTTGCGATGCGGATTGTCACCAAGACGCTCTTTGGCGAAGATAGCGGTAAAGCGGGCCAAGGGGTTGGTCACCTGCTGGAGCAAGCATTAGCAGTCCTTTCCCAACCTTTGACGACGTTGATGCCTTACGACATTGGAGGTTTACCTTATCGAAGGTTTCTAAATTTGATTGCCTGCTTTGACAGGGAAATGAGGGGCATTATTTCAGCGAAACGAGCACGCCAGTCTAAGGATAATGATGTCCTCTCCATGTTAATCCAGGCGCGGGATGAAGAGACAGGAATAAGCTTGAGCGAAACCGAGTTGTTAGGACATGTGGGTTCGTTGTTTGCGGCAGGACATGAGACGACCTCTCTTGCTCTCGGTTGGACGGTGTTATTACTTTCTCAGCATCCTGACATTGCGGCTGATCTGATGGATGAATTAGGTGCCGTTCTGCAAGGAGATCCTCCCCGCCTAGACCAATTGGACCAGTTACCGCTCCTCGAACGCGTGATCAAGGAGAGCTTACGGCTGATCCCACCAGCTCCCTTCACCTGGCGGTATAACAATCAGATCGTGGATTTGGGCGGATATTCCCTACCAGTTGGAACAGAGGTGTATTGCAGTATTTATGCCACCCACCACATGCCAGACCTCTATGAGAATCCAAATTGCTTTGACCCAAGCCGATGGGAGCGAATCAACCCTGATATGTGGGAGTACATGCCGTTTAGTGCGGGTTCACGCCTATGTATGGGAGCAGCTTTTGCAATGATGGAACTCAAAATCGTACTGTCTATTATGCTCCAAACCTTTCGGATGGAGTTTGTACCATCTGTCTCTGTTGACCGATATGGAATCATCACAATTGCGCCCAAGAATGGTTTACCAATGCACTTACACCACCCAGATCGTAACTTCACTGCAGGTGTTGGTGGTGTAAAGGGAAATATTCGGGAGATGGTCCAATTACCCGCATGATGCTTTCAATTCCGTTTTTGTCGCTAAAGTGTATGAGAATCCAACCTTTTAGCCAAGATGCCTCGAAAACCCTTCTCTAAGTCTGTTATTGAAGAAGCAGAGACCATTGCCCTTCACACCTCCATCAATCAACGGCCACAAGTGCCAGGGATAACTATTGATGGAGCACACTCCCGAGACTTGGATGATGCCATCTGGATTGAAGAAAAAGAGCATCTCACAACCCTTTCAGTCCATATCGCTGATGTTGCCGAACTCGTGCAACCCGGAAGCCTCGTCGATCAAGAAGCAAGGTCACGCATCCAAACCTTGTACTTTCGCCATAACAACACTCCGATGCTGCCTCGGTGTTTATCTGAAGATAAGCTCAGTCTCCTAGAACATCAACTTCGACCCACGATCACCCTAGAGATCACCCTGAATCAATCCGCTGAGATTCAGAACGTTGAAGTCTATGAATCCCGGTTGAGTAGCCATAAACGCTTCACTTATGAACAAGCGGATGAAGCCCTCATGGATATCAGCCGACCGGACTCCAACTTTATCTATCGGTGTTGGCAATGGGCAGAACAGCTTTATCAAAGACGAATCCAATCCAAGAATTTTGATGGTCTCACTTTGCCAGAAGGGTATTACCTAGATGAAAATGGGAATCTCCTCTCCACGGACTTCGCTCGGTATCAGAGCTATCTGATTATTCAAGAGTTTATGATTCTGGCGAATACGGCCATGGCTCAATGGTTAGACCAGCACAATATCCCTGCCATTTATCGGAATCACATGCATCGAGCCATTGGCCCTGAACAAACCCATCAGTTTGCAGCTCTCGTCAATGCTCAATCTGAGGAGGATACTCGTCGCGTCCTAATGAGTTGGCTAAATCCGGCTGAGTATGGCCCTGAACCCCATGGGCATTTTGCCCTAAATCTATCTGCCTATTGCCACTTCACTTCCCCGATTCGTCGATATCCAGACTTAATCAACCATCGTATGGTCAAAGCTCACCTGAAGGGGCAATCCTATCCCTATTCCATAGAAGACATACAAGCGCTTTCCCAACATATTGAAGCAACAATTCAAGCCCAGGAGGAGACTCATAAAACCTATTGCAAAGCCCAGCAGCGACAACTCTATGAAGCTCAGCTACAATCACCCGAGATCATTGCCCAGCTGCCCCAAGGAGAGTTCTCGCTTCTGCTCCGATTTGCCCTAGAAGATCAACAAGGAGAAAACCTTAAAGCTGAGGCTGAAACTCGATTACAGTCTGGCAATGTCACCGTGGAAGATTTATTTGTCTTGCTCTTGTTGGGGGATGAGCTGCAGTTACAAGAGCAGGTCTTGGAGTACTTGGGAGACCATCTCTATGATGCTGCCAGCATTGTCAGTATTGCTCTCAATCAAATAGAAGCTTGGCACAGTTCTGCTTATGTTGAAGTCAGTCAGGAACCACCTTTTATGACATGGTTAGAGATTCTCATTGGCGAACAGCTATGGACGACGGCTAAACCGGGGATCTCTATGAATAAAACGGGTGCAAAACATCAGGCTTGTTTAGCTTGGCTCAAGGCTAAGTTTGAAGGTACTTTAGTTCATCCAGAGCATAGAGAAGCACCTCCGATTCCCCAACCGTCTGCACCTAAGCCTCCACCCGTGATCCATAAATTAAGGCAGTACCAGGAAGGGCACAATTGTCTGAGTCTGCTCATGGAGTTATGCCAGGGCCTTCAGTGGCCACAGGCAGAGTTTGAGATTGTGGAGCATGAGCAAGGCTTTCACTGTGAATGTCGGCTCAAGGTTGATGACGAAGTTATTATCGGTAGTGGCATTGCCTCTAGTAAAAAGACGGCAAAGCATAGAGCTGCAAGGCCAGTGGTAGAGCAACTTCAGAAAACTTTAGCCCAAGACGAATCCTTGGTTGCAGCTTGCTGATCAATGTCTTTATAAGTGCAATGCAATATATGCTAGTGGTGGCAACCCAAATCACAATCTTTGATATAACGTCGGGAAGGATAGCCCGACTTTTGAAACAGAGTGGAAACATTGATTATGCAAGGTACCTTGCGCAAAATGAAAACGAAACTCAATGAGGTTGTTGGATATACCTTACCAGTGGGCGATCAATCGCTACAACTCAATCCACTGCTCAATCAAAATCTTGAATTAGAGTTTTTAGGTCAAATCTATTGCCAAAATTGTGGGCGAAAAACAAGTAAAAGTTTTTCGCAAGGGTACTGTTATCCATGTATGAAAAGCCTTGCTGCTTGTGATATATGCATCTTGAAACCTGAGCAATGTCACTTTCATATGGGAACTTGTAGAGAACCAGAATGGGGTCAACACAACTGTATGGTTGATCATGTCGTCTACCTTGCCAACACTTCAGCATTGAAGGTGGGTATCACGCGACAATCACAGATTCCCACTCGTTGGATTGATCAAGGTGCTACGGAAGCATTACCCATCTACCAAGTAAAGTCGCGACATATTTCTGGTTTAGTTGAAGTTAAGTTAGCTCAACTCATGTCAGATAAAACAAACTGGCGAGCCATGCTAAAGGGTAATAACGATCCGATTCCATTGGATGAGAAAGCTCATGAGGTTAGACCGCAGATTCAAGAAACCATCTTTGCGCTTTTAAAGAAATACGGTGAAAATGCGATACATCAGTTAGATGCCACAGTCACGAAGATAAACTACCCAGTCAAAAGATTTCCGAAAAAAATATCCTCGTTTAATTTTGACAAAACACCACTAGTGAGTGGAATTTTGATGGGTATTAAGGGACAGTATTTAATATTTGATTCGGGTGTCATCAATATTCGGAAGTTTACCGGATATGAAATCGAAGTCCGTGCTTAATGGGTATTGAGTCATGAGGACAGGTTTTATTTCTAAAATTTGGAGTAACACCCGCACCAACTAAAATCATTTTAACTACCCAACAAACCTTGCTTTAACTCAATGAGATGTTGAGATTATGCACCAGCCATCATATTTCTCAGGATTTGACCTTCTCTCATCAGATATTGAAAAACTGTTGATGCCTGACGCAAAGCCTCAGTTCTGCAAGGCCAAGCCTAATGGTGATGCAGTGGTTATATGCGTGCATGGCTTTACCGGAAATCCTTATGATGTGTCTCCAGCAATCTCTACACTCTCAAACATGGGTTTATCCGTAGTAGCCCCCTTATTACCAGGGCATGGCTATCGAGAGCGACATAAACAAGAGCAAGCATTCTCTAACATCACACCGGAAGGGATGCTCTCCGCAGCTCGACAAGAAATTGCTCGGGCAAGGGAGCATTATTCTAAGGTCGGTATGTTCGGATTTTCAATGGGCGGTGCGATCTCGCTAACTATGGCTTCCGAAGGATTGATAGATGCCTGTGCCGTAGCTGCACCAGCCTTACGATTATCTCGAAAAGCCGAGATTTTGATTCCGCTTTTAAGCTGGGCAAGCTTTTCCATAGAAGCTCCACCTCAAGAACCATTTTATTTACCCGTCTATGAGTTTTATCACTCCAAAGCTTTGAGAACACTCTGGCAACTAAGTGGCTATGCTCGTCGTAGGTTATCCCATATTCAATGTCCTGTATTTGCAGTCCATTCCCATAAAGATTTAATGGTGCCGCCTATTGTGCTAGGAATGATGCAAGAAAACATTCCATTTGAGATTGAAACTGCTTGGTTTGATGAGTCTGGGCACTCGATGCTACTAGATGTGAGTGGACCAAGAGTATCTTCAGCTATTGCTAGTTTTTTTCAACGTCAGTTCTTGCACTAATAAGCCTGACAGTGCTTGGTATTGATTAAACCTGTTGCTGATAAGACAGTTTTAGGTGATGTCTATGGGTGATATATTCTACGAGACCCTACTCTAAGATTTAGCATCCAAAATTTCTTCCATCAGTGGCTTAAGTTCAAGTAGTTTTTTTGCTAGAGCCTGTTCTTTCTTTGTCCTGCCTCTTGTTTTATGCCATGTATCTAAATGAGTTAGGGCTTTCTTTAAGTGAACATTGGTGCTTAATTTCAAAACCTCGCCATTTGACGGGGTTTCTTCGGCAAGATATCGTTCAACAGTTCGAATAGATTTTCCAAATATAGTAGACAAAGCAGGTTTAAGTCGCTTTTCCCCTTTTTTAGGTCTTCCAGGATTATCCTTATATCCAGCCTTTCGAAGTCTTTCAGCAATAGCCAATATCTCTGCTTTAGAATAATCTTTCCTTAGTTCGTTTTCAGATATCTCGATTTCAATAGCATGATCAGGGTTTTCGTCAGAAGAAATATTAATTACACGAACAGGAACAAGATTGTCTGGGAAGTGTGTCTTGTAAGCAGATGGATTTAGTTCTGCTAGTAGTGAAATAGCGACCTTTCTATGTCCCCCAGCAAGTAGCTTCCCATCTCTATCAATTACGAGAGGCTCAATTAAACCAAGAACTGCTATTGAATCTGCTAAAGATTCAACATGAGACTGATTTATTTCCCTAGTATCATTGTCTCTATCTTGAATTAAACTAAAGTCCCAACTTGCCACATTCTCATTAGCAGTTGATTTAGAGTCTGGATCAAGACCTCCAGCACTCACCCACTCATCAGCACTCTTAGGAATATTTGGTTTACTCGCAATCCTACTCTTCTTCACCATCTCTTTAACTCAAGAAATTTCAGTATTTCCTTGCTTAATGCTTTGATCTCTTTGGCAGCAGATTTTTTGGGCTCAGATTCAAGAACTGTATAACCTGAAGATGCTTCAGCAAAGGCGACTCTCTGAGTAATCTTATTCGATAATGTCGGAACGTCATATTCAGCTAGTGCTTCAACTACATCTTTAGATATTAAAGTACGAGTTAGTACTCTATTCACTACAAAAACTGCTTTCAATTCTGGCTTGAATCCTTTAGCTTCATCAAGCAAAGCAACAGTTTCAGCCGCAGCCCAGACATCATAACTAGAAGGTTGAACAGGTATAATTACTAAGTCAGCAGCCAGAATTGATGTTCTAGCGAGGGCAGACACCCTTGGTGGGGTATCAATTACAGCATGATCAAAATTATCTAACAAATCAGGTAGGTCACGATGGAGAGTGTTTCTGGCCATACCCACTACAGTGAAAGGAGGTTTAGTCTCCCTTGCAGCGGCCCAATTCTGCGCGCTAGCTTGGGGATCTGCATCTACTAATAATACTTTTTTCTTTTCTAAAGATATAGCGTGACTCAAATGAACGGCTAAGCTAGTTTTTCCACTCCCACCTTTAAGTGATGCCAAAGTAATGATCATTTTTTGTGCGATTCGTTTATTTCCCAGAAAGTATACTCCTTGATAGGATAGCTCTCTGATAAAGCTCAGGGTCTAAATAAAGTGAAGCAATTTATTTATGCTTACCTTGCGGCCAACTGCACCCCGGCAATTGTGAAGGCATCTTGTAATGCGTTGGATTTAATCTATGAGCTGGGCCAGCACATTCTTGAAGGCTGTGTGTTTAAAGATGGTCTATATCCTAAAGTGACGATCTAAGAACATCCCTAAGAAAATGATGAGGTGTTGGAATAGTAAAAGCCCCTGATATCGATCATGGTTAAGATCAATGAAGGGTTTAGGCGAGGGATACTGGATACTGCCACACTGCTGGGACGATAGTTTTCACATCTGTCAACATTAAAGTTGTTAGCGTTTTAATCGTTCAATGATGGCTCCATAATCTTTGTCTCGATGGTGTCCTTCAGCCTGTCCAAGTTCAGCGTAACCCAACGCATCATGGAATTCCTCATCATGGGTTTTCTGAAAAGGATCGGCCCCAGCACTGAGTAGTCGCTCTACTATTTCCAAGTTACCAGAGTAAGCAGCGTCAGCAATAGGTGTAAATCCACTTCTCCAGCCTAAATTTACATCAGCTCCTGCTTTGATGAGGCGATCAACGACGGCTAAGTGCCCAGAACCAGTAGCAGCGACTAATGCACTACCATCGCCATAATTTACATTGGCTCCTTCTTGTAAAAGGACTTCGATGATAGATAGATCACCTTTACGGGCAGCTTTAACTAGGGCTATATCATTCAAGCCCTCTTCTGACGCACCAGCTTGTTTAAGTAATTGCTGTACTGCCCAACTCCCAAGCATCATCGCTGTATTACCTTCATTGTCTCGGAGATCAACATCTGCTCCTGCTTCAATTAATGCTTTCACTACATCCACATTTTCGCCAGCGACCATCAGTGTCGTTTGGCCTTTGTGATTTTTTGCATTTACATCCGCACCATGCTCGACAAGAAACTGAATTACCTCTACTCGATTGGTCGCAAAGAAGCTGTTGGCAATATACATCAGTGCCGTCGTGCCTTCTGCATATTCTTCATCACTACCTAGATTAGGATCAGCACCTGCATCTAACAGAGCGGCCATCACAACTTTGTGGCCATACATAGCAGCCATCATAAGAGGGCTTTTGCCACATTCAGTAATGACATTGGGATTGATACCTTCCGCCAAGAGTTGCTTAACTTGAGCTAATTTCCCATACAAGGCCGCATCTCCAAGCTTTTCAGCTCCTTTATTGGATAAGCGGGCTTTACGCTTAGCTGCTTTAGCCATTACTGCCTGTCCATGTTTATCAGCATAGCGACGGGTTTCATCATCAACCAATGGATACAGATACTCATACACAGCTTTATGTTCATTATGAGCTGCACTCATAATGGCGGTATCGCCTTGACTCCAAGCACTGACGTCTGCGCCGTGAGTTACAAGTAGCTGCACCATCTCTAAGTTGCCCTGAGATGCTGCATGCATAATGGCGCGATCATAATCTTCCATGTCAGCATTGGGATCAGCCCCTGCCTCAAGAAGTATTTTTAAAATCGGTAAGTTGTCTTGGTTAATGGCCAGAGTTAATCCGGTCCAAGATAGATCCCCAGAATCTGGTGAAGCTCCTGCATGTAATAGGAGTGTAACCAAATTAGGGCTATTTTGTTTAATGGCCATACCAACCGGACTACAATCCACAGCTAGGTCAAGCCTATCCAGATTTGCTCCTGCGGCAATAAGTCGTTGGATCACCTTGGGATTTTGTCGATAGACCGCCGCTACAAGTGGCACTTCTTCTTGCCAATCTTTGGGATCTAATTCTGCACCTTGGGCTAAAAGCGTTTCTATTTGGTCTAAATCATCCTGAAGTATTGCCTGAATTAAAGGAGCAATACTTTCTTCATCGTATTCAATTTGATCTACATTATCATCGTCGCCTTCATCCAAATCATCTTCATTGTTATCGTCCATCATCATCTGGGTAAACCCAGCTTGAGCAACGCTTGTCGTGAACTGAAGAATTCCATGACCAGGATTAGATCTTTGCCTGAGCGTATATTCATCGACCATTTGAGCGAGTGATAGTAGATCAATGAAGATCGCCTGAACACCACCACATCGATCCTCAAATTCTTGAGCAAAACTCTGATGTTGTTCCAAAAGTTCTACTGCATTAAGCTCTGGGAAAGAAATACGGAATAGTCTCTGCTCATCGTAGGCGTTATGAGCGATTTGAGTTGTCGTTGTGGTCAGAAAACTACCGTCTTCAAACTTACAAACACAATCAATTCCACATAATTCAGATACACCTGCCATCACCGAGACGACTGTCTGTCGATCTGGAGTAGCGAATGCGTAAATTTGAACTTGGGAAAACTCTGAACAAGTGAGAACACCAAGATAGATTAAATCGCGGTGGATAAGTTGCACCCCAACGTCATTAATACTGGGATGCACATTGGCTGGCAGCCCTTCATACTCCGTTCCAAAATAGTCTCCGACTTGACCACTGTAAAGCAAAGGGACGGGTTGATTGGCACTCATTGTTAATGATTGAAATCTTATCTGAATATTATTCTTCCTTTAGGATGCCCTGCCTGACACTCTGGTGTCTCTCTATACATCTGGTAAGGATTTATAATGTAGTTACATATCTACATTGCAGAGGGGCATATGCAAAGCATTTCTAGTCGAGAATTTAATCAAGATGTGGGCAAAGCTAAACGGGCTGCTGAAAAAGAGCCTGTCTTCATCACAGATCGGGGAACACCTGCCCATGTGTTGCTAACGGTGGATCAATACTATAAGTTAATCCATTCGTCTAAAAGCGTAGCTGATTTGTTAGCGATGCCTGATTGTGCTGAGATTGAGTTTGAATCAGTACGGGATGCGGATTCAACCTTGAGAGAGGTAGATTTGTCTTGATGTTCTTACTGGATACTAATGTTATCTCTGAACTCCGTAAAGTTGCTTCTAGAAAAGCCAACAAGCAGGTTGAAATATGGGCAACCAGCACACCTGGAGAACAAACCTACATTTCTGCAATCTCTGTATTTGAAATTGAGCGAGGGGTACTCCTTACTGAACGCCGTGATAAAAAGCAGGGCCAAGTGCTACGTCTTTGGTTAACGGATCATGTACTAAATAACTATGCTGAACGCATCATTCCCATCAGTACGAGTATCGCCATCAGGACTGCTCAGCTTCACGTACCAGATCCAATGCCTGCTTACGATGCGTTAATAGCAGCAACTGCTTTAGAACATGGCCTTACTCTCGTCACCAGAAATACGAATGACTTTCAAGGAACTGGAGTCAAACTGCTCAATCCTTGGATTTAGTCCTGTGTCACAGATTCGGGATGTCCACATACTTCCTAGTACCCTCTGATTATCTCAATTGCCATCCTTAATTTGCTACCCAACAGATACTCTAGGGCTTATTAATCCACCAGTCTTCATGAATTTTCCTAAGTTCAATATTACTGCTAATATATGGACTGTCTGATTTGACAAGCATTTTCTCTGGTTGCAAAGGTCGTGAAAATAAATTCAGTATTTCTTGCTTTTCAGAATCTGTAAGAGATGAATTTCTTACTGCATTAACTGCATAATCAATATTTTTATGAATACAACAGAATAAGACCAACTTGAGTAGATCTTTTTTCGATGTAACCGATTTATAATCTCTCACATAAGCTACGTCAAACTCTATCAGTTCTCCGCCAAGATCAGCATTATACTCACAGAAGATTAGCCTAAATCCTAAATTGTTGAGAAACATATGAATTTCTGGGAAAAGCGGGGCACCTAAATATATTTCCCTCAATTGAGTTTCTAAAAATATTCCAGTGATATTGTTTAAGGCTAATTCACTACCTTCAAGGATTTCATATTCAGCACCTTGTACATCTATCTTTAAATAATCTGGTGCAGTTGTTTCATGTCCTTCTATGAAATCATCAATTGAGATGGTCTCTACGAATTTCGTTTCAGATATTTTGAAGAAATCAAATGACGAATATTGACTTAAGAGTTCTTGATTTGGGGGATAAAATGAAGAACAGCCTGGATGCTTCGTAATATATATTTTCCTCCTTCCTTTTGATTTAGCAACAGCATATGGCCATACTTCTGAAATACCTGATTTGCTATTTTTTGTAAGATTTTCTGCCTCCTTCTTGTCTACTTCAAAACCAATTACTTTAAAATGGTTTAAGCTCAGCAGGTCGATATATAAGTAATGGATTCCATATCTGACACCAATGTCATACATAGTGAATGGTAGTTCAGGGTAAGCAAGTTTCAACCATTTAATAATTTTTCGAACATACTCCTTGTTGAGTTCCATATTCTTATCAAGATATATACTTTAATTATTACTTACATGCAATTATTTCACTCTGAAACTCTTTTGAATGTTTACTTCAGATAAATGCAAAGTCTCATTAATAAAGTGAATATTTCAATTCAAATATTGCTTGAATAGTTTAAGAGCATGCTTTGTAAATACGTTTACCAATTTATGGTCTGTCTAGACATATTGCTTCATAGCATTTCTGAAGACAACTATGAACGATGGCGATTTCATGCGTATGGCAATTGAAGAGTCGAAAAAGGGAGACTCACTCTACGGAGCCGTTCTAGTCAAAGATGGAGTAGATAGGAAAAAGATAGTAATTGTTAAGTTGTCTTAACTCAGGCATTATGACTGCTAACCCGCTACCCGGTTCTGAAACTGTTCCAAAAAACGGTTAATAATTCGGACAATTTCAAAACTATGAGTTTGGATTAGATCATGAGCTGCATTGGGGATAACATTAATGGTCGATGTCGCTATTTTCTCGGCATAGGTTTGACAGTGCCAGAGCGGAATAGTGGTGTCTTGCTGACCCGCAATGACCTGAGTAGGAATCTGTAACTGCTGTAAATATTGGTCAACAGTATCTATGGCATCTTCAGGCCGCCAGCGATCTACCAGAAAAGACTTGGCGACTGGCTGCCTCAAAAGTTCTTGACGAGCCTGAAAAACTTTTTGAAATGCCGATTGCTGGTTGACAACTCTGGCCATGGGAGCAATCAATTTTAATCCCCAATCAACCAACGGGGTCTCCCATAATAAAGGCTTCATGTAAGTGTAGCGACCAGCAAAGCTATCGTCTCGAATTCCTGCTGGTGCAATCAAATTTAGGGAAGTCGGAGGTGGAATCGAGGTTGAAATTGGTGTAAAGGAGGACCAACCCTGTGATGTCCAACCAAGCCCTGTTGAGGCAAGGGAATAAGCTGCCGCTGTCCAACCACCGTAGGAATGACCAACCAAATGGAAATTTTGCAGATCTAAGGTTTGAATAAATTGTTGCAAAAACTCGACTTGATGCCAGATGTTATAGCGTAGTCGCGGTTTAGAAGAGCCACCGAAGCCTAAAAGATCAAGTGCCAGGCAGCGGTAAGCTATCTGTAACTCAGGGATGATGCGATGCCAGCAGTCGCTACTACCTAGGAAACCATGCAAGAAGATCAATGGTGCTCCTTGCCCTTGATCGGTAAAGGCAGCAGTATAGGTTGATAGAGACAGGGTATTTTTCCGCATGGGTTATTGAGCCTGAACTTTTAAAGGACGACCACGCCAAGTCCAGCCCCAGCCAGTTTCAGTTTTTATTATTGAACCAACAGCAATAGACGATACCAGTATGCCACTGAGCCAGCTGAGCCAGGCATAGCGCAAGGGCTGGTGAAACCTTTGGGCAGTTTGAAGGCGAAAGTAGTATTGCATTGAGATAGCACCTATCCCTAGTATCACAGGCACAACACCCGCTGCTGACCGTTCATCACTCTCCAGAACAATAGCCAATCCTAATCCAATCCAGGGAAAGGTATACACCACTAGCACTACTATGGCCGAATAGAGTGTCGAAAAAAGATTGCGCCCGTTCCCCAGATAGTAATTCTTATACCAAATCCGATTTATATCACCCCGGTATAATGCATCATTAGAGAATGCCAAGAAAACTATATCTCGAACCTCATTTTTCGCCCGACGAACTGAAGTCTCATTATCGAGCCAGCAAAGACCCAGTAGAATCGCGCCGCTGGCATCTGTTGTGGCTCGTCAGTGAGCAAACAACGCTAACTCAAGCAGCCCAAGTGGTAGGTCTCAATTACGATTACGCTCGAGAAATCGTCAGGGAGTATAACCGCCATGGAGCTAATGGATTACGCAACCGACGCAAAGATAAGCGACCTCATCAATCTCGCAGTCTCCTGACTCAAGACCAATGTGCACAATTGTTGACTCGTCTACAAACACCACCCGCCGACGGTGGTCTATGGAACGGCCCCAAAGTAGCCCAGGTCATCGCTCAGATGACAGGAGTCGAGAAGGTGTGGCCCCAACGCGGTTGGGACTATCTCAAACGATTAGAGCAGTCCCTGCAATGCCCACGCCCTCACCACCGTAAAGGTGAACCAGAGGCCCAAGCCGCTTTTAAAAAAACTGCCTGAGTACAAAGCAGAATTGGAGCGACGCTACCCTAATGCTCAGGTCGAAGTTTGGTCCTTTGATGAACATCGTCTAGGCCTTAAACCCATTATTCGAAAGATTTGGGCGCCTGTGGGTCAGCGTCCAATTGCTGAGGTGGACCATCGTTACGAATGGACCTATCTGTATGGATTTGTTCACCCCGCAACCGGCGACACCGAATGGCTTATTCTGCCTCGGGTGAATGGAGAATGTATTGGATGTCAACCCCATAGGCGATGTCGCGACAACCACAAGGCGGATCAACCCCCAAATTTGAACCGTATTATTTGGCGTACACTCCCTTTGCGTTAGCTCTTTTTCAGACCTCATACGATACCTTCAGAACAAAACGACAACCCGTGATCGAAATGACAACCAGTGATCGCTCGATTATTTGGACTGGGATTTTTGAGGTTGAGACTGAGTTTGAGCCGTTCTCTGAGTCGCTGATTTGCGCCGATAACTATCGGCTTGAATTTCGATAATCAAGCCATGATGAATTAAGCGATCAATGGCAGCCACCGCCATCATCGAATCAGTGAAAATGTCATCCCATTGGCTGAAGGGTTGATTCGCTGTAATCAACAAACTTTTGGCTCTCCGGGAATTAGCGTGGTAGCCGCTAGATATAGTGTTTAGGTCACAGCGAATGTCTGATACCCATTGAGGTCAAGAGAAATCCTTTGGAAGAGTCTTTCAATATCGAAAATACCGTAGCATCGTCTTTTTAAGACTTTGACTCGGTTATTAAATCCTTCCACAAAACCACTGGTCCACCCCTCCAGGAAATAGTTGGTCATCTCGTCCATCCAATTATTGATAGTGGTCAGAAAACAATCGAATTCCTTGATGTCACTCTTGAGTACTTGTTTACACCAAGCACGGATGGCACATTTAGCTCCGTGCTTGGTGTACCTGCCCTCAAATATCTGCGTGAGTTTCTCTCGGAGGTTGTACGCCTGTTTCAGTTGTGGAGAATAAGCAAACAATCGCTCAAGGAGTTGTTGCTCTGACTCTTTCAGATTCTCTGGTCGTTTTCTAAAAGGCCACATCGCGCCTTTGATGCTGTCATACTCTTGCTTAGAGAGCTCTCGTCGTAGACGTTTGACCTCACGTTTACGAACCGTATCAGCACAATTACGATAGGCTTTGGTCACATGAAAGCGGTCAATGACAATTTTGGCTTGCGGCAATTGTTCTCGGACTGCACTGACAAATCCTTGGTACATGTCCGTACAGACGCGCTCAATGGTTTGGCGTAAATCAATGGGAATCGATTGAAGGAAATTTGCCACTGTCTGCTGTTTACGGTCGGCTAGAACTGCCAATATATCCACCCCATCCGTCGTAGGAATCGTGATCAAAACCACAAAATCACGATGGCCTCGTTTGAGAGAAATCTCATCCATCCCCATAACTTTGAGGTCTGCATATTCGCTCCAGTCAACTTGAGCGGCAATCCAACGATCAATGATTCCACTGACGATATCCTCACTAACGCCTAGTTTTCTGGCAACATCTGAGACCGTTGAATTGATCAAGATTCGCAGAAGCCAACGCTCATATGCTTTTGTATTGGGACTGCGAGGTTCGTGCCATTCTAAATGTTGAGTTGTTGTGGGATGGTCATCGCAATACTTGCATCGATAACGCTTGGGCCGAATTTCTAAGTAAACGGGGACTTCAAATAATGGCAGGTGACGAATCCGAAAAGGCTGATCATGACAATGGAGGTCAGTAATCTCACGTCCGCATTGATGACAGGTTGTTCCTTGAAGCGTACTCTCAATCTTGATGAGCCAATCCCCTCTCTCAGTCTTCGATAGCTCTAGAACTCGAATATCAGGAAGGTTGAGCGGGATGCGAATTGAGTTATCCATTACGCCATTGCTCTGAAGTACTACCTCAGATCATTCCATAGGGATGAAAAAGGAAACACACTAAATGTAGGACTGCTACACGCTAATTCCCAGAGAGCCAAACTTTTTCGTTCATAGCGATGCGCAATTAATTCAAACAGAACGGACGTTTCCGCTTCCGACTTTTTGCAATAGCCCAAGTCATCCAAGATCAACAGATCATAGCGGTCCAGTTTTTTGAGCATTGGATGCAGCTGCAGTTGGAGCTTCGCCTGTTGCAATTGTTGAACCAATGCGTTGGCTGCAAAGAACTTCACCCGCTTACCGAATTCCAGCATCTTTTTGGACACTCCAGTGGCCAGATGTGTTTTTCCAACGCCCGAGGGTCCCAAAATAAGGCAGTTCTCGGCGCGCTCCAACCAACCCGGATCTGCGGCTAATTGCATCAAGGGAGCAGGATTGAGCTGGGGACAATGGCTAAAGTCAAAGTTGGTAAAACTTTTTGCGTTTGGGAGCCTGGCTTCGGTGAGAGCACGTTTTAGGCGAGCTTGTTCTCTTCTTTGGGCCTCCGTTTCGCACAAGGCTAGTAAGAATTCCGCATAGGACCAGTTTTCCTGCATGGCTTGGGATTCGATAGATTCCCAATGGGTCAACATGTGGGAGAGCCTGAGCTTTTTTAAATAGAGGCTCAGGTGCTGGTAGGGGCTCAGCGGGGACTGAGCAGGAGGGGAGGAGTTTGTCATAAAGTTCAAGTGAATGTTGTTCAATGCTGAGGTCAGGAACCTGCTTCATCTGAGGCGGCTCAAACTGTTTTTTCAGGCGATTGAGGGTAAGGCTGGATGAGCGAAGCTGCTGCTGTAAGTACACTGCTACGGCCTGTTCTTTATCTTGAACCGCAGCAATATACAGGGCTTCCACGATGATCTTGGCAGCCTGCTCCAGGTCAAATTGGGCTTTGAGCTGTTCCCAGATTTGGCGGTATTCAGGATTGGGAAGTAGGTCTGATTGCCAGGTGCAATAGATAAAAGCACGAGGCTTCAATCGCATTGAACCAATAACATGGCGATAGTTGATGCAACGGTCGCGACGTTTGCCTTTGCCACTGACACGCTTCCTCGGCAATTCCACGACTGGGTGTCGCTCTAGATAGCCGACAATCCGGTCGTGGTATAGATGCAGTTCCAATTGACGGCCAATTAGCCGAGAAGGAACGGTGTATAGAATGCAACGAACATCAATGGTGCTGCGTTTACTGACTTTAGCGGTAAGCACTTCATAGTCAGGGGTTCGATATTTGGGCAAGGGTTGCAGATGCTCTTTTTCTTGCTCATACTTGGCCTGGCACTGTTGATTCAACTTGGCAACCTGGGCATCAATCAAAGCTTGATACTCACCAACACTCGTAAAATCTGCACTGCCGCGCAGATAGATCGCCTGCTTAATTCGGTTTTTGAGATGGCCATGGGGAGATTCAATGGAGCCATTCTCATGGGCTACACCTTTGTTGTTACGAGTGGGTTCTAGCCGATAGTGGTCACACAGTTCGTCGTACAAACGCGTGAGGTTTTTGGACCGGCGGCCGCACATGTTGCGATAGGCTGCACTCAAACTATCAGTACGATGCTGTGTAGGAACACCTCCACAGGCTGCAAAGGCATTTTGCAATCCTTCTGAGAGGGCAACAAAGCTTTCGCCTCCTTGGATGATCTGGGCATATCGCCAGCCGCTATATCCCAGACGGTAATGGTATATCAGGTGCTCAAAGGGTTTGCCGGCAATGGTAATCGTGATGCCTTTGAGTTCTGTAAAATCGGAGAACCCTTGTACCCCGGGTTCATGACGCAATTCAAACATCACTTCAGGGCTTGGTCCATGTAAGGCTTTCCACGTTCTCACCCGACGTTGTAGGGTCCGCAGGACTTGGGGATACTGGCCTGGATACTTATCCTGCAGGTACTCATACAGGGTCATGGGTTTGAGGCGTGGGTCTCGACGCAGCATTGGTTCTAGCTCGTCTTCCCACACATCAGCTAAGGGGTCGGGAACGGTGCGTTGGTCCTGAAGGCGGCCGCGATTAGGTTGATGGGTGCCGGCCTCAATTCGTTGTCCGGTTCTTGTAGATATTTCGGCAATGTAAGCTGCTTCAGCTTGTTTCAAGCCGAGGTCTCTTCCGTTCATATAAACACGAGTATGATAGGAATCAATTCTTTTGTTAGGCACTTGTACAGCCCTCTATTGATTAGGGATGTAAAAAGTGTCTTTTTTCTTGAGATTGAATTCTAGAAACGCGATCTCACACATCATTTCTAGGGAATTGAGATCTAGTTTTATCCTTCTCAGGGGATGCTTGGTTTCTTCATAGCTATAGCCGACGTGACATCGTCATTAATCCGTCAGCTCGATTGTCGTCTAATAGAAGATGGACGAAGCCCAAGCGACCTTGTGCAGCTCAGAGAAATTCATCCGTAAACGAGGGCAGGATTGGACGAACTGGATGCTGAGCTATGGGGGCAAGATGTATCGAGTCCGATTCTATGCGGGAGAGAAACTGCTTTACTCTGTGGCTAACAACCCCACGGAACAGCAGACCCGTGAGTACTTTATGCGCTATCTCCCCATTGATTTGGCCTTGGATGCCACGGCGATTCATCTCAAGCGCTGTGAGAGCCGCAATCTCAATCCTCTGGATCATCTCCCGGATCCCAGCAAGCTAGAGGGAATCAAAGCGGCGGCAACGGCAAACGTCCCATAGGCATCATTTGAAAGGACGATTTCAATGAATCCGTATCCTCAAACAGCACTCTATGAGGATCCATCATGCCCAACTCAGATGAATACACTGGCGTCAGAAAGTATGAGGCCACTGAACTGGCTAGAGAAATGAATCAAATCGTATTCGGTCTTCTAGCCAATGCTTTTCCTCTCCAGAAGGACAACAAGGGACGAGACAACAAAGCCAAGGATGATAAGGGAAAAGGTAAGGACAAATTCAGTCGCAAACCCAGAGAGCTAGGCCGCAAGCTCCATGAAATCAATAAGCAGAACGGCAAACGACTCACGGATGGCCGCTATGTGTTCCGAGGAAAGAACTTCATCATTGAGAGCAAGAATGCCCGCAACGTCAGGCTCATTCGCAACGGCCAGGACAAACCAGCCCTAGAACTCAGGAAAGGATTCGTTCAAGCCAATGACATCACTCGATCTGAGGCCGCTAGCATCCATCGCAACCATGAGAAGACCCTAGAACGCACAGGTAGGGATGGGAGATAGTATATGTATACCAATGCCAATACCACGACCCAACAACCCACCTTCTTTGAATCGAAATGGTTTAGACAGAATGCCCCGGACTTTATCCTGCTTGGCTTTCTAGTCCTTGTTGCCGTCATTGCCAAAAACTACCAGGGCAAGAAGAAGAAACTAGCGAAGGGAGGTATCGGAGACCAAGCCATTTTGGACCGAGCTAGGAGACAAGGCATCAAAGAACTCGGCACCACTTTAAACAAGTCCGTTCTCTGGCTGGGTGACCCAGAATCCAAAGACACCATCTGGTTTCGACGGGTATTACCGGGAATCTTGGTCGAGGGTGGACCGGACAGCGGTAAATCCTTCACCTTCTTCAATCAGTTCATGCTCTCTGTGGTCTTTCAGGGATGGGGCTGTGTGATGGTCGATTTCAAATACCCCAAACAGACGGCCAGGATTGCCGACTATGCCAAACGGTGTGGGTATGAGGTCGGAGTCTTAGCTCCCACCTTCCCAGAGACGGGCACCCTTAATCCCGTTGATTTACTACGGTCCCCCATCGATACCATCCGAGCGGAAGAAATCATCAAGGTCGCCAAGCTCAATATGGTGCAGTCCAAGGTTCAAAGTGAAGGGGATAAGTTCTGGGACGATGCCAGTACCCAGACTTTAGCGGCGGGACTGTGCCTGATTAAGACCTGGAAGTATGCCGATATCCTCACCTTGAGAGCCATGCTGTCTCTCGATGATCTGCCCCAACGACTGAAAGACAACCGAGACCAGATTCCCCCCTCCATCTTTGCCATGTTTGGGCAAGTGATTGCGGCCCAACGCAACGCTAGACAGTTTACGGCTCTCCTGTCCACCTGTCTCCAGCTTCTAGACAAGATGACGGCACTAGAGTTTCTGCCCTCAATTATCGGGAAAACAACGGTCCCCCTCGATGTGGGGCCAAAGCAAATGCTGATTATTGGTCTCAACCGAGCCTACAAAGAGGTGCTGTCGCCTTCCATCGGCATGTTCGCTCATGCTGTCATTGAGCTTAATCTCACCCAACCGAGGGAAACACCCCTGGCCTTTTTCTGTGATGAGTTGCCAGCCCTGACCCTGCCCAAAATCAAGAACTGGCTGAGTGAAGGGAGAGAGGATGGGTTCTGTGGCATCTTAGGCTTTCAGTCGGTTCACCAGTTGATTGAAAGATATGGCAAAGAAGGGGCAGAGATTATCTATACGGGTTCACCGACTAAAGCCTTTATGAACCCCAACAACATCAACGTTGCTCATCAGATGGCGAAGTGGACGGGGGATATTGAGGTGGATTACACCCTGAAGTCTAGAGGGAGAAACAAGGGTGGTAGCTCTAGTAATGTCTCGGATCAGGTCAAGGTGAAATTGGCGTTAGAGGCCACGGAGATCAATCGGATGCCCCAAGGGACAGCATTGATGGTGTCACCTGGATTTGAGACGAAGACGGAGGCATTTATCCCCGTCAAGCGTCGGATCCGAGTCCCTGAGAAGAACCAGAGAATCATTCAGCTATCGGAGCAACGATGGAAAACCCATATGCGGCCAGAGCTGATCTCGGCGAGTCGATCTAAACCGTACACTCAAGAAGACATTCGGTTGAGAACGAAATACGCCGCTGAAATGTTACCCCTCGCAAAGAAAGAGGTGTCTGAAGACGATGAGCTATAGAAGATATGAATACTTTGTAATCTCCTGCAATCCAATTTTTGGTATCTACGCCCAAATCGTGACCTATACCTTGATGCTGGTCATCCCCATAATTGTCGTGACATATAGCGGTGAGGGCATTCAAGCAGCCTTTGAGTACAAGCTCGGGATGCGGACGAAGAAAAGCTGCATCAAGAAGACAGCGAAGTATGCCCCACTGTTGAGTGATTGGTGTTTGAATACGTCGGAGGTGCAGGCTAAGAGGGAGGCTGAAAGAAAGGAGCGAGAATATCGCACTTGGCTGCTGCATGGGGGCTGGCGATATGCTCCGAAGCGGACGGGGAAGTAGAGGGAATTCTACAGTCTGAGCATGAAAGCTATATGCAGCATGATCAATGATATAAACGAACTTTAAGAAGTGATGAGAGACGGTGCAAATAGGGATACAAAAAAATTGACTAAAACCAGTATGATCCAGAAAGAAGAGCCAGTCTTCTCAGCAAGTTTTCCCCATTTTTTTAATGTTGTGTTGCCGATTCCAATTGATATCTTTAGGTCTAGTTTACTTTCGAGATTAGCGAGATACTCCATGTGTAGTTTTAAATGTCTCCACTTTACATAAGCACGAAAAGCAAAAAGTGAATTAATAAAAAATGGCGACCAGAGAAGATAATGAATAGCAGAGCTTTGGTTGTTAGCGGCTGCCCAACTCCAAATTGCCCCTGTAGTGATCAAAGCATAACGTTCTAACTCTTCAATCTTATCGATTAAGGTCAAAACAGCTGCTCTTGTATATTCTGCTTCTTTCTCTAGATATTCAGATTCTGTCATGAATAAAAGAATTTAGATGGCTGTACTTTATAGGTCAATAAACGTTTATGATCGATTTTAAATTGCTAAGGAATTATATACAAGCAGGTTTGGAAAAATTCATTGATTTATGTTTAGTATAATATTAAGAGATTGATGAATCTTGAAGTCTCAACCATATTGGTTTATTAATTATCATTTATAGATTTTCTAATTTCCGAGCAATCATATATACATTTTTCCTAAATATACTTTTTAGAGTTTATATCAGTAAACTGTTAAATATCTTGCCAAATTTAACTGGGTATTTTTTCAGATCAGTTTAAATTCTCCCTCTCCAAATTTTTTTGAATTTAAAATTACAACGTGCTTTTAGTGAATTCATTTTCAAGCATTATCCCTCACCGCCCTAACCCAAAATCCAGATCATTCCTCGTCCCATCCTCTCTCACGATGGGATTGTCATAGGCGCTATACCCCCGCTCCATCCGTTCCTTGTTATGGTTACGGTACTTCTGAGTCAGATACGGAGAGTTCAGCCCAAAATCATCCACCGACCGCCACCTCAGATCGGCCAATGTCCTTCCCTTGGAGAAGTGGTCATCCAGCCCCACCTTCTCCTTGAGCTTGCCGGGAATCGTCCCGATCACCACATCCGCCCCATAGTAATCCAGCATCGCTCCCAGCTTATACAGCTCCCTTGCCCCATCCCGGAGTGTCTTCAGCTTATGACTCGGATCCTTATCCAACACGAGGTAGACCTTGCGGCCCTTCCAGTCAAATCCCTTCAAGTCGTCCCTCAAGTCCCCATTCTTTAGCCCTCCATTCATCCCAGACAGAGCAATCGTATTCAGCCCCCTTGATGATGCACTCGCCGCCTTCTTCTTCCCCTCCGTAATCCCCACGGGAACATTGACGTTGCGCCGAATCTCATCCCAATCAATCCCCGGTCCTTCAGGCAGCATCACCCCCAAGGGAACCCCTGGAGGATTCTCATATTTAATCGTCTTGCCCTTCTCGTCCTTCCTGGGGGATTCTGGTTTGAGCTGCCCATACTCTCCACTGCCTGGACACCATAAGCCGCCATCCTCTAGATGCTTGTAGCTATCCAACAAACCTTCGACTGATTTGGTGACGTATTGCTGGGCATAGCCCCCCAGAGACTCCAGTTTCTTACCCAAGACCAATTCAACGGCATCTTCACCTGGAACTGTCTCAAAGGATGCACTGGCGATTGCAGGTTCGATGCTGCTCTCAACCACCAATTCATTCCAGTGTTTATCACTGAGATGTTTCGGTTGAAGTAACTTCATCAAGTCAGCATCACTGTAATGACTGATATCGACCTTGCCATGTGTTTTATCCCAGACCTCATGCACTCTGCTTACTTGAGCTTTGATGCGGTGAGAGATTTGTAGACACTTGAGTTCAAGTCTGACTCGTGTCGGTAAGGGTATCTCCTTAGGTGTACGGACTAAACCAGGGACTCTATCAAAGGCAATGCCTTCCCGATATGCCATCTCCTTCCATTGTTTATGCACCCGTTCATGCTCAAAGGGTACTTTTGGGTTTCTCGTCTTCAATGCCGCGAATCTGCCTTTCTTGTATCTGACCCCATTGGCACTTTCACCCAGTTCTCGTTCTATTTCTTTGGTCCGTTCAGAGTAGGCCAGTTCCTGGCTTCTCGTTATGCCCTCTACCTGGAAGTGAAGTCCATCACGCTCGGATTTAATTCGATAGCCTATCTCTTTGAGTCTTTCTCCTAACCCGTTGATATAGTGCCTTCGCAATCGCTTTTTATCCGTCCTGAAGAACTTCCAGTTCTCCAAGCTACGCCACTTGCCATCCTTGCACTTTGTCGAGTTGAATATCAGGCTGTGTGTATGGATCTGTGGCATGGGGATACCCTGATCGTTCGGTCGAGTCGTCCTGTGATCAAACTTGGCGATAATCAGTTTGCCCGTCACTTCGTTTCTACGAATGCCACCCGTTCGTATCTTGGCAATTGAACAGGTTTCTTCTATCTCCTTCAATGTGTCTAGTACTGCATGTTCATGGGCTTCGATCACTCTTTTGTCCCCGCCCACTAACCCGATGATAGATACGGACTTTGGTGGACTGAAGGTGGCATCCGTACCTGCACGATGACCATTACGATAACTGCCTTGTCTCCATTGAGAGCGTTTGGCCTTTAGCCTCATGCCATTCGGTGCAGTTCCATGGGCCACTGCCTCTAAGTCTGCTCGTTTGACTTCTCCATTCAAGCCAAGTTCCTTTGCCCCCTGACCTATCCAATGGCCTGGTGCTTCCTGCCCGTCCTCACGTGCGTGGTAATGCCCTAATCCTCGCCCTGAAACTTTTGAGTTGGAAATCATGGTGGTTACCTAGATTGCTGTCCGCTCAGTTACCTCGTTGTTGTCCACATAGTCACTTCATTGCTATCCACTTTGTAATCCACATCGCTATCGGTTCAGTTACCTGATTGCTGTCCGTCTTGTTATCTGTTTGTCTATCGGTTTGAAACTTGTTTTGCTACCTGTTGTCTATCCACTTTGAAATTCGTTTGGTTATCGGTTTGTAATTCGCATCGTTACCCAGAGGCATAAGCATCATGCAGTGTAAAAAGCACCCAACCCACCGTGAAAAAAGCGCCGCCCCAGCACTCGCCATAATTCCTCGCCATACTCCACCGACACAACAGCACCATGCAGTGAACACATCAACGAAAAAGTCCCCGTCCCATCACGAAAAAAGCACCGAACAAGTCCTCGCCCATACATCCCGACAGACTTCCCGTACACCACAGCCCAGGCAGTGACCCAAGCATTGCAAAAGCCCCAGTCATATTCCCATCGTGCAGTCCCAGAAGCTGCAAAAAAGTATTCATCGTATATTCCCCCCACAACAGCCCATGCATTGGATGAGGCATTGAACAAGGCAGTGACCATGCAATGAAACCATCTGCGAAAAAGCACCCGTCATGTTCCCACCCCAGCACAGCACCAGGCAGTGAAAAAGTTCTCATCATGATTCCTGTCATGTAATAAATAAAGCTTCCTTCAGGTATCCCCCACACTTGAGCATACGGAACTTCCGAGAATGAACCCCGATACCAACACTGGTACAACCACAGGCACCAACACAGGCATAACCCCAGACAGTTTCCATAGAATCTCCAGAGAATGACCACAGGCATAGCCACAGGCAGTTCCCAAGACTCCCTCCGTATAACTTCCAAGCAAGACCACAGGCACGGACCCAGGCATGAATACAGGCATCAACACAGGCATCAACACAGGCATCAACACAGGCATCAACACAGGCATCAACACAGGCATCAACACAGGTAGTTCCGTAGACTCTCATAGCGATAGAAATCATGGAGGAGTCATGGCAAAACAAAAGTTAAAACGAAGCATCCTCACCGATGTCAGGCAGGCATTGCAGAATGTACCCCCACCGAAAGAATCCGAGGACATCAGCCGTAGGATTGCCATCGAGGAAATGTACGAGGATATTGCATCACTTCTAGATGACGGTCATACATTTGGCACGATAGCCCAGGTGTTGGAAAAAAATGGCATCGATATTAACGACCAGACACTGAGCCAGTACTTTCGAGACATCACTAAGGCAAGGAAGAAGGCAGAGAACCGGGCAAAGCTGGAGGCTAGAAAAAGAGGCCATCCAGGTAGAACCGTAGACTCAAACGGGGCAATCAAGGCCACACCATCAGTGCAACAAATTAGTGCGGAGATTATAGACGATGACGACGAAATCCAGTAACGATGCAGTATCCCGGACACAACTCTTGGAGCAGTTTTTCAACGGCATTGAAGATTCAGAAGAGGAGCTAGCAAACACCCTCAAGGCAATGGGGCTAAAACCCAATGGAACAAAATTCAAGCAACAGACCGCATACTGCATCGGCATTGTTCGTAGCTGGGTCGATAGTGGGGAAATCACAGACTATGATGCATTGAGCCAAGTTTGGGAGGAGCGCAAAGAGAGTGTGAATGCAGCCTATGAGCAAGAGAGTTCCGCATTAACTTCCGTGCAGCAAGGCGATATGGTTGCAGGTAACGATGTGGGTAGCCATACAGGCACTGATGCAGGCAGTCATACGGGTAACAATCCAGCACACAACCTATCAATTCCAGCACAACGGTCCTATGATGCGGGCTTGCAAATTGCCCAAGGGATGGAAGGCAGAATTCAACATAACCAGGAACTAGCGGCCAAGGTTGTAGATGGGGCATTCTACCGGGGACTAAACGATGGCCTGGGGAAGCTGGGAAACGACTATCAGCCCGAACCTCTCGTCACGGATCAGCAGGTAGACGACATCCTCGATCAGGTTGTGGAGAACGCACGACATTCACGCGAACCGAACGGCTAAAGGTCAGACTGAATCGGGACCGATGGCAAGGGGTGACCCTGATGGTTTGCTGCCTTGTCGTTGGGCTAGTGGTGGGCTATTTCATCGGCAGGAATGTGGGCTTGGGGGTGGTCTGTGACCAAGCTGCACCATTGTGTGAGCTGGGGAGGGTTGATGGCAATGTTTATCGACTGAGGCCGAAAAGGGCAGAGTGATGAGCGAAGAAAAGCCTATGAGGGGCTAGGGCTTGGGAGGTGGAGGTGAGATGGAAAATGGAGTAATTCTAATTTAGTTTTAGATGATTAATCCGAGGCAATTTCTAGCCCATTCTCCTTGGCTAGAAATTGCCTCGGTGCTGATTATTGAGGTTAAGTAAATTATTAAATCAGACGGTGATTGTGCACTTATCTCATCGATGATTGAACGACACCAATAGTATTCCAAGAGAGCTGCTAGAGCAGCTTAACTAGGATTAGCTGACTCTAGAGTAATGAATGCGTTTTTCACTTGCTCATTGTCTTTGAATCATGTCTCTCAATCTCAAATTTTAATGAAGAGAACTATAACATCTAGTGAAAGGACTGACAATTTAAAGGGTACATAATTAAAATTCCAACTACAGATATGTCAGAAGAAAATCTTCCTCAATCTATCAATATCAGTGGTGGTCAAAACTCTAATGTCCAGATAGGTGGAATAGCTGGGCAGGATCAGACTGTGAACCAAACTCAGCAAATTGGGACGGATGGGATGGAAGCTCAACTGACAAAGGCTGATGTCGTGGGCCTCATTACTCAATTGGAAGACTTATTGCAAGGTGCAGAGCTACCAAAAAGCGGCGCTAGTAAAGCACTTCGACACCTAGAAACTGCTAAGGAAGAAGTTCAAGCAAAAAAACCAGACAAAGACTATGCTGCAAAAAGCCTTAAAAAGGCCACTACGGTACTTAAAGAAGCAGGTGAAACGGTAGCAGCAGGTTCCAGCCTTTGGAGCAAAGTCAAACCGATTGTTGAAAAAATCACTCCCTGGCTAGGGGTTGCTACTGGTTTCTTTCTATAAAACCTAACTAGTGATGAATAAACAACCTAACCAGGGGGCTGAGAAGAGTTTAAATATTTCGGATAGTGTTCTAAAAGATGTCCAGATTGGAGGCATTTCAGGAGGAGATCTGGAATTAACTCAGATTCAAAAGGTCGGGGTTGTCAATGTATATGGTACTGTTCAGGTTCCTCAAACTCCTCTGAGCACAACAAAGCCTCTTAGACAAGATGAGTATAGATGGCGTCAGGTTCTGCTAAGTAAGGTCCAACAGTTCTGGATTGATGGGGTCTTATCAAACTCACTACATACCCGAGTCTTAATTGAACTTGGATTAGAAGAACGAAGTGAATATGTTCATAGTCCTCTAGCAGGAGTCAAGGAAATCTCTTCCGAGACTATAAATGTTTTGCCTAATGGCACATCAGCCGCAGATGTATTTGAAAACATCGGAGCAGGACGCACCTTACTGATACTAGGAGAGCCTGGTGCAGGGAAGACAGTAACCTTACTGAAGCTAGCAGAAAGCCTTCTTGCTCGAACATCAAAGGATCTGAGCCAGCCGTTACCAGTGGTAGTAAATCTGTCGTCTTGGGCTAGACAGCGAAAGTCCATCGAGGACTGGTTAGTACAGGAACTCTATGAGACCTATACCGTTTCTAAGTCATTGGGAAAAGCCTGGATCGAAGAAGAGCAATTAATCTTGTTGCTGGATGGACTCGATGAAGTTGATGCTCAACATCGGAATACCTGTGTAAAGGCTCTAAATCAATTCATCCAAACTCATGGCCGAACTGAGATGGTTGTTTGTAGCCGTATTCGCGACTACGAAGCTCTTACTGAGGAGTTAAGTTTGCGAAGTGCCATTTACGTTCAGCCATTAACTCTCCAGCAAATTGATGATTATCTAGAACGGTCTGGAGATTCATTGGCGAATTTGAGATCAATGCTCAGTCAGAACTCTGAAATTAAAGCGTTTGCCTCCTCGCCTTTGATATTGAGCATTATGAGTCTCTCCTATCAAGACTCAGGATGGAAGGACTTTTCTCAGCCAATTGCTTCAGACGCTTTTCATCAGCAACTGTTTGATACCTATATTCAACGCATGTTCAAACGACGGGGAACTACACTGAAGTATCTCCAACCACAATCAAGGCGGTGGTTAATTTGGTTATCTCAACGAATGGTTCAGCATTCTCAAGTAGTCTTTTTGATTGAGCGATTGCAGCCAAATTGGCTCCAAACAAAACCTCAAAGAACTAGATATCAGTTGGCTAGTGGACTGATGGTTATGCTGGTTTTTATGCTGGTTTTTGGGCTGATAGGTGGCCTAATGTTGGGCTCGTATCTGGGGTTGATTTTTGGGTCGTATCTTGCACTATTTATAGGGTTGTTGCCTAGCATAGTTATTGGATTTTTAAGAGATATACGAACAGTTGAGTCGTTGAGGACTTCTCGGAAAGTAGCAGTGAATGCTTCACTGTTAGGGCTGATTATTGGACTGATTATTGGACTGACTAGTGGACTATATTTTGGGCTGAGTTTTGGACTAATTTATTGGTTACTCTATTGGTTGCTTTACTGGCTTATTAGTGGATTCAGAGGTCCAGAAGTATCATTTCAAAAGAAATTTAAAGCAAATCAGGGACTGTGGATGACTGCTCGCAATACACTCATTTTTGGGCTATTCTTTGGGCTAATCGGCGGGATAGCTTTTGGACTGATCGGTGGATTTGAATTTTGGCTACCCATTGGGTTGATCGGTTTCTCAATTTTTGGAATGATCGGCGGACTGTATGGTGGTGGTGCTGCTTGTCTTCAACATTTTACTCTTCGCTTTATGCTTTACCGTATGGGTTATATTCCCTGGAACTATTCCCGCTTCCTAGATTATGCTGTTGAGCGTCTTTTTCTACAAAAAGTTGGTGGTGGTTATATCTTTATCCATCGGATGTTGCTTGAACATTTTGCCCGGATGAATCTCCAGTCACTTCAGAACAACAACTAAATTCAATGTAAAAACATTTAGATTATTCTTTTGAGTGATTTTTCAGATTTCAAAGACCTAATCCTTATTTCCAGAAAAAGCCAAAAAAGCATCCCCTCCGATCCTTCATTGGGTTGGAGGGGGATTTCGGGTAATGTTACGCTGCTTACTGCTCCAAGGCTTCAACATGCTTCTTGAAGTTATGGGCTGCATCTCGCCATGCTTTTTCTGTGGGCCGATCAAACCCGTGAGGGATAGTGTGGAGGTAGTTAAGGAATGACGATCAGCCCGAACCGCTCGTCACGGATCGGCGGGTAGACACCATACTCAATCAGGTCGTGGAAACTGCACGAGGCTCACACGAACAGAACGGCTCAAAGTCAAGCTGAACCAGGACCGATGGCAAGGGGTGACCCTGATGGTTTGCTGTTTTGCTATCGGTCTGATTGCAGGCTATTTCATTGGTAGAAATGCGGGCTTGGGTGTTGTCTGTGACCAAGCTGAGTTCCTATGTAAGCTGGGGAGGGTTGATGGCAAAATTCAACTTGACGTTCGCGTTATAGAAATGTAAAAAGATTTCTTGTTCAAAATACTTGCAATACTTTCTATGTAAACGTTACAGCCTATAGATCTATCTTTCTGAAAAATTATTCTTTGTCTGAATAGACTCATAAACCAAGCAATTTGACGCAATATTTAGAGAAAAGAAATGGCCTTTCACCAACAGGGCTATTGTTCTATGCATTTACCAGTAAGGGTTTTAGGTGTATTTAGGCGATTATTTGTTTCACTAATTTGTTACGCGAACGCCAAGTTCAAAGATATATTTCAGATTTCGTAATCATTAGATTTCAAGCTGAATAGCTAATAAGAATGTATAAAACTTTATGTTTACCATTCGGTTATGACAATGACTCTGTCATAACCCTAGAAGAATTACCAATTTGATCTTTTCCTACAGGAGAATTTATGAAAGGCCCCCACGGACATAAAATCAACATTGAGAAAGAGCTGGATCCGAACTTCGAAGCACCAGACCACGTGCTTGGGTATCTCGCCCCCTCAATCGGTTCCTTCACCCTATCTCAAGGCAATAACCCCCAAAAGGGTCACGCTTCTTTTGTGTGGCACCATTTAGAATCTCATGAAGGCAGCAGCCACTTTGATGTGGACTGGCACGATGATGAGATGGAATATGTGGGTGGACTCATAAACAATGAGTATTGGTGCTACAAGGTGGTTGAAACTCCACCGGAGGAGGATGGCCCTGTTTACATCGCTTTTGCTCGTGAGATCATGGCCGACAGCACGTCCGGCAAGAACGATGAAGGGTATCGGATCATCTACATAGATCATGGCTTTTCCCATCTTTGGGCTTGGGATGCGAAGACGTTTGACGGACATGGTGACGACCATGATGACCACGATGACGGCCATGGGCATTGATGCATGGAAGCGAAACAGAACCCTAGTCTGTGCTGATTTAATATCTATTTTCTGGCAAATTTCTGCATTTTTTGCTGGCGGCCAAAAGGTCTGGGTTAAAGCAACTTTATAGATATTGATTCTTTAGATATGTTCTATCGGATAAATCTAACGGCTAGAACAACTAAGTATCAGTGCGTTTGCTCTTGATAATGAAAGGATTATGTTTTTTTGAGATTAACAAACCATCATTAATTGTCTAAAAGAATTAACTTCTAGCCCAGACCTTATAGCCGCTAACTCCTAGCACCGGAATATATGGCATCTAAGGGGATGACCTGGACATGGCCGTGGTGCTTTATGTAAGTTTGGACGTATTTTTCGGTGGCATTGAATAGGAGTAGTTTGAAGGGCTCATCAACTTTGATGTCAGCCATTTCACCGAAGACTCTGACCGCAAGGCCAACGAATCCTTTTATGGCTTCTGTTGCAAGAAAAGCCCCCGCTTCCACTGGTGATCGGCCCCAAGAAAAACCTATTCATTGTTGATTATCAACGGAATAAAGTCATTCCCATCAATTCCTTGGCATTAATTCAGGAATAACCACAAAAAAAAGAACCCCCTCCAACCCAGTGAAGGATCGGAGGGGATTCTCGGAGCAACGTTAAGCAGCCTGATGTTGGCTGGACTGGAGGTACTGGTCGATGTTGTACCGAGCCGTACTCCAGGCTTTTGCCGTGTGCCATTCAAAGGCACCCGCAATATCGGAGGCATAGCTCGGATACAAACCAAGGAGGTATTTCTCAACCCCCTCAGTATCCTTGTACTGAACCCCCGCCAAACCGCAGACCTCATCCACGAGGGCACTGACTTCATCCTGTTTTCCCTTCAGAGTCTCGCCAGTTGTGAGAATCCCAGCGATATTCTTAAGGTTGCAGACTAAAGCCGTCTCATAGGCTGCGGCGACCCCCACGGCATCACCCATTGCAGCTTGCTTCAGCAGTCCGTAGACCGCCTTCTGCATCCGAGTTAAGCCCTTGGCCTTCTTCTCGGGTTTGACTGCCTTTTTCGCCATCTGCGTATCATCTAGGTCTAGGATTTCAGCGAGTCGGATGCAATGTTCCGTTCCCCGGAGGTTGACCGAGCCATCCTTTAACTGCTGGGCGAATTGGCACAGCTCAGAAGTGGTATCCGCATCTTCACCGTCCCGCTTCCGCACGTTCTCGGGCAGGTAGGTAATGATGAGATGCTTCCGTAGCTTGGCATCTTCCGCCAGTCCTAGAGCCTGACGAGCCGCGATGGTGAGGGCGTTGCGTGTGCAGGCTTCAAAGTTTTTGTTAGACATGATGTTCACCATTGAATTTGAGTGACGAAACTCTCTGAATGAGAGTACGGTGGGACTCTCGCAGTGGTGGTCTGCGCCCAATCCTCGCGCCGAATCTCGAATATCGGTTGTGCAGCTTTGTGAAGCGTCCGTGTGGCGTACTGCGATCGCAAGGTCGTATCGGTCAAAGTAAGGGATACCGATCAAGCGTCTCTTGGACCTGATCATGGATGGACCGTCGTTGCTGGCCCAGCCGTTCCCTCGTCTCTTGACAGGTTCGTTTGATGTCGTCTGCCGTGGCTTGCATCTGTGAAAGCAAATCCAGAATGGTCTGTGAATTATCCATGTATTTCTCCTGGTGTAGCGACTAGAAACATTGGACTGACCCGCTCAGCGTTCTCTGTCCTCTCTCGCTGAGGAACAGCCCCGTTAGCGGGTTGGAAGGGGTTTAGGCTTCCTGATGCATTCCGAGTGCATCGTCTGGAGGGTGGGTATTGATTGCCCCCACCGATGGGCTATGGACCTGATTAGTGCAGAGGATTGAGGGTTGTAGAGAAGTCCCTCTCATCCATGTCAACAATATATCTATTTTCCTATGCAGTGCAAGGGAAATTTAATCAATATAAGTTATTTGTCTGGAGGGAGTTATAAGCAAATTCTAGTGTGATAGCATTGGCTCAAATCCCATGCATTTCAGCGTATGGATAAAGACAATGAGTGGACATAAAACCAAACCCCTGTCCCCTTTATTTAAGGCTCAGTGTTTTAAACCTGAGGGGGATGAACCCCGAACGGCACAGGTGACGTTCAGGCTGGATCAGCGGCTCAAGGATGCCATTGTGGAGCACGTGGATAATCCGTCTGAGTGGATGCGAATGGTCCTTGCCCAGGCAGCGAAGGAACAGGGGTGGTTACGGGATTGGGATTAGGGTGTTTTTGGGGTGGTGATGGTTGCGATCGGACCTGTGATTCCTGCTTATAAAGGCATGGGTGAATCTTGTCGATGGGTAGTCATCCGCTGAAGTTACAGGGATAAACTTTGGCATATACAGCAAAAGACCCTCTGAGTACTATGAGGGTTAAAATCTTTGCAGATGGTTTATCGAAGTGGTATTTTGAGTGGTTGAATCGCTATCGTTGTTTGGGGAAGGATTACGAAATCTATTTAGAAACGATTGAAGTCATGATTAATATCTGTTTTATTCGACTGCTCATGTGTCGATTAGTGACTTTAGTTTCTGTTTAGAAATTAGCTCTGAGTGAAGACGCTGGGTGATACGATAGCAACTTCAATACCAACTCATTGAATTCAAACCTAAAGAATCATCCAGATGTTCAGAATCCTTATAGAAACTGAACTCTAACCCATGACAGGCAGCCCCAAAACTAGACAAATCATGCCCTTCTAAATTCCACTTAATTCCATATTTTTCCACTTAAACTTAACTTTTTTCTCTTTAAGTAGAAGTTTATTTTTATTGCTTTTAGACTGACATGCTGGGCTTTTGTAACTAAGGTAACACTTACAAATAGTTGGATAAGTGAGAGAAAAGCAATGGCCAAATCTTATATGATGTGGGCTGCTGCACTAATGGTTGGGGCTACATCTGTTCTTTCCCCTGCTCAAGCTGCAACATTCAGCTCAGAAACTCCGCTAGAAAAATTTGAAGAGACTCAAACACTGGTGGCTGGCAGAGGTCGAGGTAATCGATACTGTTGGCGTCGGTATGGTCGTGTTCGGTGTAAAGGTCGTAGAGATCGGTTTGATAACCGTTGGAGAGATCGTCGTTGGAGAGATCGCCGTTGGCGAAGGCGAGATGGACGATGGCGGGATGGACGATGGCGAGATGGACGATGGCGAGATGGACAATGGCGAGATGGGCGATGGCGGGATGGACGATGGCGAGATCGCAGACATCGAAATGATGATTGGCGCTGGCGTAGAGGCGACAAACGAGGCGATTTTCGAGATAAGCTTGACCGCTGGTTAAATCGCAGAGTCTATGATGATTAGATACTGTCAAATTGGAAATTGACATATATTTAGAGTCACCTCTAAATGGCTTAGTGGGCTGGGAAGGTATACCTTTCTAGAAGGCACTAAGCCATTTGCCATTTTTTAGAGGAACATATTGAGGCCGCTTGAATTTGGAAAAATAAGCTGACGAGGATGTAGAGGCTTAGTGCTATATCCCAGCCCCAAGCCTCACTCACAGGCTACTTGGCTGAACCCCTCGAAGGCCAATCTCTCGGATCCATACCTTAGAGAATTGCCCCAAGCTTTTTCCTGGAGTCATCAGGCTTTCAAAGCCCTCACTGAGTTGGACAATGAATCCCTGCCTCCATCGCTCCCAATCAGTTTGCTTGGGATAGTCAATCTCGTCACAGTACTCAGTCCAGCTTTCTTGTTGAAACTCGGAAGCACATAAAGAAGTTCCTTTCTCTTGCACCTGAATGAAATGGTGATCAATCAATTCTTGGATAAACGGTGGATGGCCGCTTGAAAGTTCATTATCATCCAGCACTGGGAACTCATAGACAAGCCGAAGTTCTTCCACAGAATGTTTTTTAGCAAGTCTGAGGAGTTCTAGTTGTGGGAGAGAAAGAGATGGGATATCGGCCATAAGTTATCTCCATCGCCCAGTTCATGTATATTGAACCAGCGTTAAATATATATCTGTGAATTGATAGATGTTTACTCAGAACGTCTCAGCGACTTATCGATACCAGCCTTGATTGCTCGGAGTAAATCACGATCCTCGTTGCGACTGTTCATACTGACCGTTAGCTACTGGTTAGAGAATCCATACGCTGAAACACCCTATCAGCAAGTCTTTTGGTTTCCTCAAATAGTTATCTTTTCAGAATGGTATCAACAAGAAAGTATAAATACTTTTCTAAACACCTAGCGATACAGCAATACTCTCTCCCGGCCAAGAGTGGTTAGCATTGCTAACTAAATTCTAATTATGCCAAATCAGGTATAATTCGGATATGACGGACAAGCCCATCAACTGGATAGGAACTTCATTAGAAGATATTTCAGATTTTCCAGAAAGCGCACGACGCAAAGCAGGGTTTCAGCTTCGGCTTGTCCAAGGAGGTGAGAAGCCGACGGATTTCAAGTCCATGTCTGTTGTTGGAGCTGGGGTTAAGGAAGTCCGAATCCGCACTGAAGACGCATACCGGGTCTTCTATGTCGCCAAATTTGCAGAGGCTGTGTATGTCCTTCATGCGTTCCAGAAAAAGACTCAGAAGACCTCAAAGTTAGATATCGAGATTGGACAGAGACGTTATCAGCAATTACTTCAATACCGAAAGTCAAGGGAGTAGACAGTGATGAATCAAGAAGAATTTACAGTGACGAAAGGCAGTCAAAATGTATTTGCGGATCTGGGGTTTGATGCAGAGGAGTCCCAGAACCTTAAGATTAGGGCTGATCTGATGTTGAGCTTGCGGAGTTTTATCCAATCTCAAGGATGGACCCAACAAAAGGCAGCTCAATTTTTCGGGGAGACTCAACCTCGCATTAGTGACCTGATGACGGGAGATATTGAGAGATTTAGCATTGATAAATTAGTCAAGATGCTATCCCGTGCAGGTCTGGAGGTGAAAGTTGAAGTGGGGGCTAAAGCTGCTTGATCCCCTTTCTCATCAATCCGGCAGAATACTAAGGGTGTATCATCCGTGCCTTTGACCTGGATAGGTCAAGTGCTTTTAAGCCTATTTTTGGACAATAGTAGCCAGAGACCGACGACAATATATAAAACATGAGCGGTCAATCTCCCAACCACTCGGGGATCACCTCCAGTTTCGATGATCTGCTGAATACCATTGGCGACTTGTGGAACGCCTATGACGAGTAGGCCAAAACCAACTATTTTTCTGATGAGCTTCATAAACGTACCCTCAAGAATTTATCAGCAGTTGTAGCGACTATTAATACGGTCTTCATACCGCCAAACAGGTATGGCGGCTTCCTTGGGATAACACAGCCAACGAATGTACAACGGTTGAGAGCGTTCTGTTTAGCCTTTGAAGCCTTCATCAGTACTATGAGACAATTTCCATGCTGATTTCATCGTTTGAATGGCTATTTCTAGTGGAATGTTCTGAAGAATCTCTTTGTGGTGAATGACTAAATCAGCGACGAGAATTTGATAAATATCTACGTCCTTGTAGAGGGCTGAGCTGCCTTGTCCATCCAGGGTTTGAACAGACTCTTCCTGGATAGCATCTTCAAGACTTGCATTTGGAATAGTTTGCTTGCTCAACATTGCAGTCATCTCCAAACCCTCGTTCTAGAAGCATCACAGGTATGGTCCCATGACGGGAGAGTCGTTACCGTGAGCAGTATCATCACCTGTTGATGACTGTGAATACCTTGGAGCAGTGATCCAAGTCTCCTAGCAAGGCACTATTGCAACGTTTTCAGGGGGCAGATATTCTTAACAGCCTTGTAGATTCAACGGTTGTTCATTTTGTCGTGAAGGGTAGGTCAATGCTGTTAAGAGAAGAATTACAAGATCAAAGGCAAGATGCAAGGCCACCTTAATCATATCCCTGAGCATCACTACAACACCCATCAACAGAAGTCTCATTAGCGTTAATCTTGTCCGGGAGACTGAACGGGACTTGAAGGTAACTAGTTTGCCAGGTAGGTAGACGAAAATTGATAGGGCGATCACGTTGACGATCAATAAACCTAAAAGCAGATAACCCCCAATGCCAGCTAGAAAGGAGCCTTTTTCTATGGAGGGTATCAGCTTAATTAAGGCTGCTAACACACCAACCATACTCAAAGGAGCCAGCCAACTGGGTAGGGTGATGCCTTGGGTGAATTCCTCCAGAAGATGTAACCCTTTATTGAGGGCAAACCCAAACCAATCAACTCGGTTATCTGACATATCACCTACCCAGCAACTTTGCCGATATTCTAGCCACGGTTCTTACTTTGTCAATTAATTCAATGAGGGATGACTCCATCAGTAATGAACAACAAGCAATCATTGTTGTTACTCGTTCTTGGAAGCCAAGAGTTGTAGTGATTTGATATCTGTAATCCAGCGATACAAAGCACTTTCAGCCAGATCCTTACTGGTACTCACGACCGTCTGAACGGTCTCTTCGCCGCTGGTATGCAAGACGAGGAAGGAAAACTCGCGAAGCTCAGTCATCCCCACCTCGTTTCAGCACCCATAATTCAACAGCCTCACCGATTAGGTCAAGGACCGTTGGAGACGCTTCAATGTTGTTTTGTGAATCGAGGTCATCACCCTCCTCAATGACTTCTGAGGGGATGTACCCTATTTCAGCTTCAATCATTTCATCAGATAGAAAGCTTGGTGATGAATAGTACAAATGCTCTAGCTTTTCTCTTTGTACCTCGAAATCGGACATTTTTCTATACCCTTTTCTATTTCTCGACAGAGGAGGTGGCTAGAATGACTCCACCCAAAGACCGGATGTTTAAGGATACGGTGTGACTTAACGCTTAAGCTGTTTGGTCTATGGATTAAGGCAAAGGCAACAACCCAGATTCAGTTGAGGTGGTACTTTCTAAGTCTTTGACAATGGCTTTGACTGGTTTTGCGATCGCAACTTGGTCTTGGCCCCCAAATACTATACTCTAGGCGGCTAAGATATTAACTTTCTTAAAAGACTGAAACTTGAGTGATAGTAAGGTGGTGAGTTTCGCCTTATGCTCTCCATTACACTGGTCGATGCACTGTTGAATGGCCCCTTTGAAGGCGGGAAAATCAGCATAATACTTTGAATAGAGACATTCCTTGCGTACAAAACGCCAGAGTCGCTCAATCAAATTCAAATGGGGTGAATAGGAGGGCAGATAGACCAGCTCAATATCGACGATCTCGGCAAAGTCCGTTACAAGCTGACATTTCTGGTATCGCGCATTGTCTAAAATCACGCTGATGGGTATGACTGGGTCAAGTAGCGCCAGCTTGGCCAGTAACAGGCACATACTGTGAGAATTGATATAGGTGTGGTTGGTAACGCTGACTAGGTCTTTGGTGATAGCGTCGAGCGCGCCCAGGACATTGAAACGTTGGCGACCAGAAGGAGAAGGGATGAAGATCCGAGTGATGCACCAGACAAACCCTAGATAAGCACGGTGAACAAAGTGAGCAGCATCCACAAAAAAGACAAGACGCTCTTGGCGTTGAGCTTCCTCTAATAAGGGTTCAAGGCGAGTGTGTCGAAACTGCTCTTGCTCCTCAATTTTCTCGGGCAGACTCGACTTTCCCGGCACATACCCCACTTTTCGATAACGACAACCGATGCGTTTGAGGAAGGCTTTGATTTGGGTGGGACTGCGTTTGATGCCTGTTAATTGCTCAATGACCGCTTGAGCTTCTGCACTGGTGCGGGGAGGATGTTGCTCAAAGTAAGCTCTCACACTATCGCTATGAGCGTTGAGTAGACTCGGTTGACCTTTATATTCAAGGGTCTTCAGCCCTTCAATCCCTCCTTGTTGATACTGACGAAGAGTTTTGGCTAAAGTGGGGCGACTAATCTGACAAAGCTGGCAGATCTGGGTATGGGAAAGACCTTGACTCTTCAAGTAGAGCACTTCCATCCGTCGCTGCACCCGTGGGTGAGGGTGATGATAGCGTTCGTAATTGAGTTGTTGGATTTCCTCTGCGGTGAAATCAATTTTAATCATGGGAGTGGAGGATAGGTGCGGGGATACTCCCAGTGTGCCAAATCTCTCTACCACAATGTTAAGTCACAAGTCGTCCGCAGTATATCTAGATTAATGCCCCAGTAATTAGAACATTGTCTGTATAAACTCAAAAATCCCATCGAAATCAGATGAATTTTTGTAAGAACTCAAGCAAAATATCTTTTTTATCCTGAAAACTCTTTTAGGTGACTGCTCTAATTCTTTAGATATAGCTATTCATACAACCACTGACTATGAAGTGGATAAGATATGAATCAATCAATCTTGTTGACCAGTGCTCTAGCCATTTGGAGCGTTTTGCTCACACCAGGATTAGCCCAAGTATCTGCTGATCGGACGTTAGGGAATGAGAATTCGGTAATTGAGCAACAGAGAAACCGGATTCTGATCAAGGGAGGGGCTTCAAGAAATAAATCTCTATTCCATAGCCTTAAGGACTTAAGTATAGGGACTGGTCAGGAAGTTTACTTCTCAAATCCCAATAACATCAACTTGATCCTGACCCGTGTAACGGGTGGAAATCCATCAAATATTAATGGCACTCTAGGTGTACTAGGTGATGCTGACCTATTCTTGATGAATCCATCTGGGATTTATTTTGGACCTAATTCTTTTTTAGATTTAAATGGATCATTTCTTGCAACTACAGGAAGTAGATTTATATTTAAAGATGGAAAATCGTTTAGTGCAATCAATCCTCAACCAGTACAAAATCTAAAGTTAAGTATTCCAATCGGCATTCAATTTGGTAACACAGCTCAAGATATAAATATCCAATCAGTTTATGTTGTAGATCCTAGTATTACTACATGCATGAATCTGTGCTTTTCTGAATATCCAAATTTGAGGGTTAAGCCTAGAAATACGATATCAATTCTAGGCGGAGGTATAAATTTCCTACGAGGTGGCATCCAAGTTCTCAATGGAAATATTGAAATTGGTAGTGTAGCACCAAGAAGCTACGTAAGTTTACAGCCTACCAATCAGGGCTGGCTATTGGGGTATGAAGATGTTGGGTCTTTCAAAGATATAAATGTAAAAAATTCCAGCAAGATATTAATTGATAGCTCTGATTCTTCAAGAAATAAATATTTACGTATAAATTCAAGAAATTTAAATGTTGAAAACAATGGATTGATTGATACTTATTCATACTTTAATGGGACTGGTGGGAATATCTTCATAAATACACGGAATGCACTCAATATTGATAATAGTGGCACTATATCTTCAAATTCATATCAGTCATCCAGTGGTGGAAATATACTGATCAATTCAAAGAATACTACATTAGAAAATATGGGTAAAATATCCAGCAATTCTAATGTATTTGGGAAAGCAGGAAATATTACAATAGCTTCGAAAGAAATACTTCTTAGAGACAACGCAGAAATTGGATTATTTTCAAGCAATGCACCTGGAGGCTCTCTCTCTATCACAGGCAATAATCTAACTCTGGAGGATAATGCTTCTATTTCTATGATTGTGGAAAATCAACGTCTCGGTGATTTAAATATTGAACTTGATAATATTTTGCTGTTGAGAAATAAGAGCAAGATAAAATATGATGCAAACGGACTTGGTATTGGTGGTTTAATTGATTTCGATGTTAGACTCCTGGTAGGTCTAGAAGAAAGTCTTATTGAGATTGATGCACCTCTAACTCAATTCAATATTGAATCATTAGGTTTTTTTGATTCAAACGGTCAATTTATAATTGATGCTGCTGAAAAATACAAAGAATCACTAGCTCAACCAAAAGACGTTATAAAAAGTTGTCGTCCTGGTCAATCTCTCGGAAATAGCACTTTCGTGAATGTTGGAAGAGGTGGAGTACCTCTTGGCCCACATCATATCCAAACGCCACCCTCCATTTGGCAAGACTTGAGAGAGCCACAAATATCCCCCCAAAACTCTCCTTCTTCAACAATTACAGAAACATCCAATCTCACAAAACGAGAGACATATAATCAATCACTGACCCCAGCGTCCAACCCTACCATTGTTGAGGCACAAAGATGGATTCGGGATAAACAAGGCCGAGTAGTATTAACAGCAAACACTTCAAAGCTTATGACCTATAACTCTGGTCAATCTGTTGCAAGTTGCTGATTAGTCCGAAGTAAAGCTGCACAGGTTGCAACTCGCAATGACTAAGCTGAGCGAACCTGTCTTGTCATCTTCTTCATGGCGATATTGAGGATTTGCCGAACCCGCTCTCGACTGACACCAATTTGCTTGCCAATGACTCCCATTGATTTTGGCTGACCATCCGTTAAGCCATACCGCTGATCAACGATGAATCTCTCCCGCTCAGTTAAGTAGGCCATGCATCGGGTTAGAGCATCTTCAATTTCTAGCCCATCCATGATCGAGAGAGCAGCGTCTTCTGTTTGGATTAAATCAATAAGAGCATCCTTCTGTTCTGGGCCAACGGGCTGATCGAGAGAAGAAACAGCTTGAAATGATTGCAGGGTATTGCGAATCAGTGAAGACTTTATGCCAGTCGCTGCTGAGAGTTCTTTGAGGGTGGGAGTACGCCCTTTCTCTTGCGTTAATTGGCGAACAGCCTTCTTGATCCTGTGGGCGCGTTCCCATTGATGAATAGGGATATAGATAGTGCGGGACTGGGATTTCAATGCCCGCTTAATCGCCTCTGAAATCCACCAATAGGCATAGGTGCTGAACTTACAGCCTTGAGCTAAGTCAAACTTGTCAACAGCAGTATTGAGACCAATGCTGCCCTCTTGGATTAGGTCCATCAGGGGTAAACCGAGATGCTGATGCTTCTTGGCAATGGAGACCACCAGGCGCAGATTACACTCAATCATCCGTTGTTTGGCTTTGAGATCACCAGCTTTAACCTGTCGGGCCAGTCTGATTTCTTCTTCATGGGAGAGGAGTGGGTAACGGCCCATCTCCTTCAAATAGGCTTGAACGCTGTCGTTCTGAATCGCCATATTTAAATCCCCAAACACCGTTGCTAGAGGAATACCCCACCTACCGGAGAAATGGAATAGCTTATTCGTATTTCTTAAAAAAAGAGGTGCTGATCCCAGGTAATAGAGGAAATGGGAGTCTGGCAATGAACCCCTGTCCACTGCCCAAAGGAATGGGATTTCGTATCGGTTTGCATGGCCTATTTCTCCCAATACAAATGCAGACCCAGCCCAAATTCAGCGGCAGCTCTGCGAAGGGCCATTGAGCTAGCATTACTTGTCGCATCACCCCAGCTTTCAATGTCGCTGTCGGCAATTCCCAGAGCTGATCGCGAAAGGCTACCGTCCTCGCCATGAATCGTTATCGTTGCCTTCACTACGGTTTTTCCGTCGCCAAAGTGTGGTGAGCAGTCATATTCAAAGCCCGGTGCCCTGGCCTCTAGAATGCGAACGATGTCGTACCAACTGACAAACCTCAAGGCCACGCCTTTCTTTGATTTGGTCTTGATAAATCGCCCAGGAATAGGCCGTCTCAGATCCTCCAAGATTTCCTCAAGCGGTCGTCGAAATGCCCTAGGGGTATTAGTCTGAGATTGAGATGGTGTAACTGCTTGAGTGGTCGAGCGGCTGAGGGAAAGGATTTTTCTATCTTGCATGGGTTAGCTCCAACTGATCGGCATCGGGATACTTCCATCTGAGGTAGGTTGCGAGTCCATGCCCTGGATCCGGTGCGCGATGGGTTCCAATCACCACAGAGCCTTGCCTGACGATTTCCCTGATTTCACTCACAACGGCAGCTCTCGTGGGGGGCTTCCATCGGCCTGAGACCAAGATTTTGCACTGCTTTGACAATTTCAGGGCAGCATCCCTCGGTTTCTGGTTCAGCTCTAGCACTGCATAGAGGTAGGCTTTGTATGCCTTGGCACAGTTACTGTTCTCAGCATCACTGTATGAGTGGAACGGGCACTTGAGTGGGCTATTCTCTAGGAGTTATAACCCTTTGCGGCTCGTGCTTCTAGATAGTTTCTTGAGTTTGATGTTCATGATCCATCCCTCATCCCACCTTTGCCTGCTCACTGTCTGCCACTAACGACAACAGCACATCCACCACTGAATGCTTCCACCGCAAAGATTCAATGGGCTTGCCATTCGATTTCTCTTCCAGCGTTATCACCGCCAAATCACCCGCTTTGTCGATGGGCTTCCACTTCAGGACATTTCGAGCGGTTCGATAGCTTTCTTGATAGCCCGCTGCTTCAAGGAGTTTGTTAACTCTGATGGCTGACAGCTTAGGCTCTAGCAGTTGGCCCAGCTCAGTTGGGGTATAGGTTTGTTCTTCTGGGGGCAGGGAAGGTAAAGCGTCCAGACCCTCACTCATAATCGCGGACCATTCAGGGTGAACGCCGACAATGGCACTTGATTTGACGATGGCTAACCTCGCGGGTTCAACGACTTCACCAAAGGTCGCTTGGAGGACAGATTCAATCTCATGGGGGCTAGGCTGATCGGGGTCTATGTTAATGGGAGGGCGTTGACTGCTCTCCCACTCTTTCACCCATTGAGTGAGCTGATATTCAAACTCGACGGATAGCCAGGTGCCAAAAGCGATGGCTAGGTCAGGGTGTATCCAGGTGCCTTGTTCTTCAGGGGTTCCACCTTTACGAACAAGTACCAGTTCCGTTACGCTTTTTCGCGTAACGGAGGCCACGTAAGCGATGTAGGCTTTAGCTCGTGCGGATCGAGTCCAGTTCTCTGTTCGCTTCGTCTTGCCCGTCGCAACTTTATACGCCTCACAGGCTTTCGTTGCGTTCACGTATCCATCAGCTTTCTGCATCCCTACAGAAACGCCGTGAATTTGATGGGCTAGGATATTCGTTTCCATAATGTCCTCGCTAATATTCAATGTTGATTGGATTTGTTGGCCTGGGTGATTTGAAGGTTTTGGCATCACCCAGCAATGACGATCATGTTTTCGACTAGCTCATTGGCAAGAGCCACCATCATTCGCTGTTGCCCGGTGAGTCCTGCTGTGAAAGCTTCTAAGACCGCTTCAGCCGCTTTCATCCTGCGGGAGTAGGGACCGAAGGACCGATGATCGAGGGTCGTGCCGACAAAGTTGGATTGGCCCTGGACAAAGTTGATGTAGACGTACCCGATCAGCCGAGAGCCATAGAACACATTGAACTTGCGATAGTTGTCAGCAGTGGGCCTCGTGTGAAGTTCGTAGGAGGGCAGTTCGATGTTGTCGGGTACTGGTTTTGGCAATGTTGTAGGATTCATTTGAATAACCTCGTTGAATGGTTCTTCAATGAAGGCATCAGCAGGCATCGCTTGATTCAGCAAAAGATTGGCGATGCTTTTTACTGTTCGGACATGAATGGCAGATCGTCGTAGCCGCCATGAATCAGGGCTTCTAGCATCAGTGCGGCTTCAATATGCTTAAGGGCATCGTTCTGACGACGTTCGGATCTGAGGGTCGTGGCCTCGGCCATGAGATAGGCAACACAATCACGGAAGCACTGGGCCTTTTGACGGTCAAAGGGAATCCGTTGAATCTCTGGTTCAAGCAGGGGCCAGACCGCTGGATTGAACAGTTTCTGAGCACCACTGAGCATTAATTCCTGAGACTGCATCAGACTCTTCGCCGTGGCTATCGTCACAATTGCCATTGGTGAATAAGCGGCATTGACGATGGGTGGATCCAAGGGGAATTCAGGAAGACAGGGATGGTCTTTCATGGCTATCTCCAGGTATGGATTGTTGGGATTGATGGGGGAACGACACGGAGAGTAGGCGGTCCCTCATGCACAAAGGCAGCTTGGGCTATCGGTTTCGATGTTTGAGCCTACGGAGTTCAAAAGATCAGTGGGGTAGAGGGGTTCTGGTTCCGTTGCTGGCTTGGCAAGAGCGATAAACCGCAATGAGGCAAACACATCTCTGGGGGTGGAGTGCTGGAATTCCATGACCCAAGGATTGAGGGCTTGCCAGAGGTTGAGTGCCTGATCGTCACTGAGGTCTGTGCTGCCTAAGACCAAGCGGTTGAGGGCTGCGACTTGCTGACAGTCAAGCTCAACTTGAGTCGTAAATTGAACGATTGGAACCAGTTTGTTTCTGGGAGTCGGTTTCATTGTTTTAACCCTATGTAGCGACTGGGTATATGTGGCGTGGAAGGGGGCAGGGTGCCCCCAGGATATTCCTAGAATTCGTCTTCGTAATCGTTCTCAGCGTCAATTTGGCGAGTGGAGGGAACGGTACGCCAGTTGGCTAGCCAGTGGTCATTCCCATAGGTGGCTTTGACCCAAGCCTCTAAGCGAGGTCTGAGTAGTCCAGGTTTACAGATGACGGGTGCGAAGACTTCAAACAAGTCGCCCCCTTCACGAACACCGGGGTATTGTTCAATCTGAAGTTCCACCATCACCATTTCGGGATGGAGGGGATCTGTGACCTGAGCGTCGATCCACTTCTCCAGCTCGTTAACGGTGGTGGGCGTTTCGAGTACAGTATTCATAGTTAATTTCCTTTACGGGGTTTTAACTAGGGCATCCGGGAACTGTCCAGGCGACCGGGTGCCTTTTGTTGTATGAAACAATAATACCAAATATATTGGGATTAATCAAATTATTTGTTATTTATTGCTAATCTTTTATAGTGCCTCTACAATGTAAATGAACCAAGATATACAAAAGCAGGGACTATTATGGACTCATGTTTGCTACTGAGTCGAAGTGTGGATATCGATTTCTCTGAATGGTTTCTTTTGAAGCGAAAGAGGGCTGAACTAAGTCAGACACAATTAGCTAATGAGCTAGGAGTAAAACCACAGTCGATTGGAAATTGGGAGAATGGGCGGTCAATCCCCACTCTTAACCCCTGCCAGGTAAAAAAACTTTGTGAAATGCTGAACGTCACCTTAGAAGAACTATGTAACGCTGTTCATTGGGAGGGGCCAAGTCAATAGCCCTCAGAATACGATATAAACAAATTTCCATTGTTTGCGTTTGAGGACACAGACAGCACAATGACCTCAGATAACCAAGACACTACCCCAACCCGTTTTTCTTCTTTGGTGGATCTATCCAAAGACTTGCTGCCCATATTGGCTGTCATTGGTTTTCTGATAGGTGGTCTGTTCTTCCTGATCAATACCAGTGTTGCTGCTATCGTCCCCACTAGTGAGAGCCGATTACTGGACAAGATTGCTGACAACAGGATTGAGATTGAACTGTTGCGTAAAGATATGAATACTCAATTTGAAGGCGTCAACCAACGCTTGGATCGGATTGAGCAACTGTTGCAAAACGGTCAACCATGACTCAGATTCCTTCCCTAACTCAACAACAGCTAGAACTGCTGAGATTAGCCAAGAAGGATACTGTGGCTGAACTACGGCTTTCCTATGAGTTTCCAGTGCTGGATGACAGTGTACCTTCAGGCGGCCATTCAACGTTTATCCAAGAATTAATTGATCACCATTTCATTCAGGTACAAGCCAAAGAAACTTCTATACGTGCCTCTGAGTTTCAGCAAGAGAATTGGTCCGAGTTCTGTGACGAGATTGACTATCCCAGACAAGCCGATTGAGGAGTATGGGTAGTATCGGATACTGTTGGCGAATGTGCTACAAATATGAAATTCAAATACTACGCACGGCACAACCTACAGAATTTCGTTGCACTTATGATCCTGTAATACATGTGTAGTTGCATTTGTAATACTTTCGCCAACAGTATCAGTATCGGAACAGAAACGTACGCTAAGCTTCCAAATTTTCTGTACCAAATTAAACCTCTCAACCAGAAGGGGCCTGAAACCCTTGATATTCCGTTCCGTTTTTCTGTACCAATTAACCTAAGGTCTAAATGGTACAGTTTCTAAAGTAAAAAATACAGCCTCTGAAATCTACTATATATATAGCTTTCAGCCATAGCGTACGTTCCTGTTCAATTGCTACTCAAGGGCCTTAAACTGTGTGGTAAGTGACCATTGTAGACCTCCAAAACTAAGACTAGGCAACGTATCTATTTAATTCTAAAGATTGGAATATTCTTACACCTTAGTTCACTTTTATAACCCTTGCTCCAGACTTCACAACCAATGACCAATAAATTTTTCCAACAATATCGTTTCACATACTCCTGTAACACCTGTTGAAGTCATGTTGCTTTTTGTTTTTACCCCTTGATAATGTCACTTACCGATTTCGACGTGGGAAGTATATGCTCATGATCTTTACTCACAAGTCATTTTAATTTTCAAATATTCTCTGCATCACATATGAGTCTGAAAAATTCTCAGCATCGTTTTTTACTCTTCACTACTGATGACCTGATAGAGATATTTAGTATGCCAGTCTAGATGAAGATTTAAGTATTTTAAGATACATATTCTCGTGCAAATTTCTACATCTAACTTCTTGAAAGTTATTCAATTTTTTGAACTCAAAGATATACAGTATCAAAATCTTAAACTGAAAAATGCATAGTTTAGTTATAAAGTATTTAGCATCACAAAAAAAACTTAATTGCTCAGCAAAAATAATAAATAATCTAGAAATATCTTATTATTATTCTAGATGGAAAGTTTAAGTACTTTAAGTGTATCATTTATGATATATTTATTCTCTATATCTAAATAGAAATACTATCTAAATCAATTTTGAGCAAACAAAAATACTTATATTACTTCTATGGAATCAACAAAAAATAATAAGACATTGTCTTCAATCTCGTTCCTATTGTTATCTTTACTAGTAATTTATCTCCTCACTATTAATATCGCTTGCTGGATAATTGTTATTTCTATTATTTTTATATATTTGCGCAAAATATCATTTCATTTATGGGTTCCTACAATTATAGGAATATTAAGTTTAATTATTTTTGGCTATATCGACCAAAGTCTTGAAATTTATAGATCTTATATATATGATCAAGAGCATCTTAAGGTCATAATAAGCACATTTTTTGTGCTGTTACTTTCTATTCTTGTTTGTATGTCAGGGCGTTTACTTTCTGAAAAATATGTTTTTAATAAAATCAAGAATACTAATGGTGAGTCATTAACTTATTCAAAATGGTTTGAAAAGGAGGAGACTGTAGAACCTGAACAAAAGCTACATTTAAACAAATTACATGCTCAATATTCAGCATTAAAATATATTCCAAGAATAATTGGTCTATTACCAACATATGGTCTCTTAACGGGTATTTATAAAGTTAATAGATATAAGTTATATATAGATATTGGAGAGCTAAGTGATTCTGATCTATTTGCATTGATATGGCTTGCAATGACTGGGGTTATTCTTTTTTGTCTTAATCAGATAATTTTCTATAGACGTGATATTATTAACATCATAAAAGAAAATCTCTTGCTTAACAAGAACGAAGTTAAAAAAAAATCTTTAGAAAAGTATGAGAATCAAATCTTATTTAATCCAGTTACAGAATTTTTGGTGATCACACCAGCTCTAATCTGTTTCATATTTTTCACTATGCCCACAATTGCTAACACATCTGGCAGTTATTCTTTTCAATCTTTATTTGTATTTATAACATGCTTAATTTTTAATATTTTCCTATATCTGTTCAATAAAAACAAGATTAAATGTATTTCTAGTGAGGTCGATAAGAAAAAGAAATTAATTGAGGTCAATCTGCTTCTTATATCACGTATTGTAATAACTTTATTAGTATTTCTTTTGCTTGTTCCTAAATACTCTTCAGTAAAATTCATCGTTTTCATTGGTCCAATAAGTATCACAGCTCTTTGTCTAGGAAGTTTTTCAGTTATTTTTTCTAATATTTACTACTGGGGTTACTCAACACCAAAAGAGGATTTTAGATATATAAATATATTGCCTGGAGAAAAAATACCTACTATAACACTCATAATTATACTAGCTCTAATATCAAGTCAGTTTAACTGGAATGATAATCATCAAATAAGACATATATATGGCATTAAAGAACAAAATAAAACTGAAAATTCTAAAAAGAAAGATATTGTTCTAAGCATACCAGATGCATTTGATAGTTGGATAGAAAAACGAAATGATAAAAATAAGTATATCGAAAAAAATATAGCTTATCCTGTTTATATTGTTTCTGCACAGGGTGGTGGAATATATGCTGCATACCATGCAGCATCTACGTTAGCAAAGCTACATGATACAAGTGATGGAAAGTTTTCAAGCCATGTCTTTGCAATTAGTTCTGTATCAGGTGGTAGTTTAGGCTCAGCGGTGTATTCAGCATTAGTTAAAGAGTTTGCACAGCAACAGAATAAAAATATTAATAGCCCAACAACTATAAATGTTCACAAAAAAATATCTCCATATGTAGAAAAAATATTAGGTAATGACTTTCTATCGCCATTATTTTCTTTAGCTCTGTTTCCTGATTTACTACAAAGATTTATCCCAATACCTATTAGTACATGGGATAGAGTACGTGGTCTAGAGCTTGCATTAGAAGAATATTGGGATAATACTTTTAATGCCAGTACTGAAATGAAGAACTATGAAAACTATTTTTCAAATTCTTACAAGGAATTTTGGAATTTATGTGAGGAAAATCCTGCATTAGTTTTAAATACTACAAACGTTGAAACGGGTGAACGAGTAGTTTTTAGTCCTTTTAAATTTTCAACAAATGGGTTAAATTCTTTTTTTGATTTTGATTTAGTTTATCCTAATATTCCTCTTAGTACTGCTACATTCATTAGTGCGAGATTTCCTATATTCACTCCTGCTGGATGGTTTAAACATTACGTTAAAGATGAAACCTCAGCTACAAAACGTATCAGTAAAAGCCGACTTGTAGACGGAGGTTATTTTGATAATTCAGGTGTAGCTACTGCAAGAGATATTATTGATGAAATCCTTGAAGATACTCAGATTTATAATCCAAAAACAGTTAAAAAATCTAAAGAAAAAGTTCTGAGAATTAGTCTTATAAATATTGCACTTGTTGATTCACCTGATACAAGAAAATTTTCTGATGCCAGTCATCAGGGTTTGAATGAAATACTTTCTCCATTGCGCACAGTAGTCAATGTTCGAAATTCACGTGCTAATAGTATTATTGAGCAAGCAGAAGATGACCTTAACACTCATCCATTAGCTGTTTCAAATATAAAAAAGAATAAAAATGAATCAAATATGAAAATCATATATAATACACGATTTATACCAATATATTTAGATAATTATATTGGAGAAAGAGCAACTTTACCGTTAGGTTGGCTGCTATCAAAAAATACTAGAATGTCAATAGATACACAAATTCCAGAACCAGATAATGATCTTGACTCTGACTCTTTATGTAAATCTGACGAAAGTGATAGTTTCGTTATAGAAAAATATAATTTTTGTATTTCTGAAGAAATTAAAAACCAATTACAATAAAAAGTAATTCGTTGTGCATTAGAATGTTTTAGGTTTGAAGATTATAGTGGTTTGAGTTTCCAGCATTTACAAGTTAGCGACCGATCAGAAAAAATAAATCTATCAGTCTTGAGTAGCCAAAATTGATTAACGTCCGCAAATCTGATAGGCTTAATGCTTACCCGAAGCTAAGCTCTGTCTGCTTTACATGGATTGTCCTCACTACCACTCAACCTGCGTCTCTTTTCTTCAGCATAAAACTAACCTCGGGTATGACTTTAAATTATCAGGGAAGGATACCGTGTCAGTTTCCAGAGAGAGACAGATATCTTTCTCAATAAGGTTAAGTACGCTATTAAATTGACTTCTTACAACTAGAGAGAATCCAATCACAGAGGGAGCGTAATATATACCTAGTCTACTCTAGATAATTATCCATTATCTGGAAAATTCCTATGATTTTTTGACTAAATGATTTCAGACTAGGGATATATTACGCTCCCACAACAACTTACCAATCGCCCCCTTCACCTACTCATCCGTTACCCCCACTGAATCTCCCCAAACCGCTTCGGATTCAGCATCGTATAGGTCACCGTATGCTGGATATTGCGATGTCCCAACCAATCTTGAATCAACCTCGTATCCAACCCCTGATTCGCCAGGTGATACCCACAGCTATGGCGCAGCATATGGGGATGACACTTTATTCCCAGTTGCGCCAACTCAGCATAACGATTGATGAGACTCGTCACAGCATCATCAATGTCGTCTATTCCTCCGTAGCAATCATGACAGTAGCCACGGCATGAACCCTGATGCAATCCCAGAATTTAACCCTTAGTGGTGCCTAGAAACTTTTCAATCCACTGGTCTGGCCACAGTTAGAACCAGAGATTGAACGGATTCTCTTTGACTGGCAAAAGGCCCAATGTTTCCGTGATTGTGTCGCCTATTTGATTGCTGAGGCGACGACGCTAAGGTCCAAACATCGGCAGATCGATGCCCTTAAGCATATTGAGGCGGCACTGATGCTTGAGGAACTGATTCACGGTGTTTATGACGTGGTGTAGTCAATGACTCAAAGGAAAAGGCATCGCTAAGTTTACCGAGGGTATTTAAGGTCTGTGCAGGGCTATTTTAAATTCCCAAAAAAGTAATCTGAAACCAAGATTTTTATGTTCACAGATTTTTCATAGCATGACTGCGACATGGAGGGCAGTGCGCTTAAATTACCGCTGATTAACTTATTACAGATCTAATGAACGCTAACAAAATCATGGCTCATTAGGGGAAGATTTCTAGGAGCTTGTCCGTATAAACTTTAACCACTTTTTCATAGCCAGTCACGGTGAGATGAAGCTCATTAGCCCAGTCATCTTGTTGAATGACTTCTCTCAAGTCTAGATAATGCACGTTATTTTTATTATTATGCGCAATTGTTTTGAGTAATATATTAAATTTATCGATCAACTTTATAATGATTTTCTGACCATCCTCAAAGTCAATTCGCTTCCTTGCAAAGGTGGGAGCCATCCATGGGCCAATAAAACCAAAGTTTTCATCACCGACCACAGGTTTTCCATCAGGTATTGCATAACCATACCCATGCAAGAGTATTTGTATGTTGTCATCAATATCAAGTATTTCACTAATAAACGTTTCAAAAATTTCTCGAAATACTTCTTCTAAAATATAGTCTACATAACTATCTCGCAGCAGTCCATATTTACCTTTTAGCATATTGTGATTGATGAAAGCTTCTAATCCATCCCCGACAACATCATTACCTCCTCCAGAAAACAAGACAAACTTAGGTTTATATCTCCTGACTAATGCTAAAGTTCTTAGGAACTGATTTTTCCTGGGTTCACCTAGCTTATCTAGATCGTTGCCGAATACCATGTTCTCCAATGTATCACCAGCTTCAGCTATCCGTAAGATATTAAATTTTCTCTCGTCCCCAAGCTTAAAAGTATTTAATTGATTAATTAGATCACCTTTTTCAGGATCTTCGATCCAAGATGGTGGATAATCAAACCATGAATCGCCTTCTGCTATACCTATTAATGCATTGGGGAATCTAATAATGCGAAATTGGAATGCAAATTCATTGGAAGAATTTCTAATACTTTCGATCGCTGATTCTAGATTTTCTCGTGCTGAGGCCATAATCACAACTTCCAATTTATGAAAGCATTAGTTTGGACAAGGAAACAACTTGATAATTGTGTTCATGCAGTCGTGGTAACAGCTTATTCAAGACATCTACAGTATTAATAGCCTGATGACTAAAGCCACCGTGTAAAAGTAGAATAGAGCCAGGAAAAGTAAAGCGACCTATATTCTTTAATGTGAAGTCTGGATCATCTAAAAATTTCAGTGTATCAAACGGAATCATTGATGCCAAAGCAAATTTTTCTTGATAACCTAAGCTCTGCCCTACTGTTATTAATGTATCAAACATAGATTTGTTAAAGAAACCCTGTCCAGGTCGGAACCAACAAACGGGTTGACTAATATGCTGTGACAAAAATTGATGTGCTTCAAGAAATTCAGTTTCAAATTCTATTTTGGATAGACTTGCATGACGTCGATCAATTTTTCCATGATTGCCGATTTCATGACCTTTATCACTAATTTCTTTAAGTATATCTAAATCTAATTTACTCTTATCACTTTCATACTTGACATGATCAGTGGTTATAAAGAAAGTTGCACTTACAGTTGTTGAAAACGATTCATTATGTGCTTCTATGGCTTCTAAAATCTTCCGAGCCGATTGTTTATCATCTTCATTTTGAGCAGGTATATCATCAATTGTCAGTGAAATAATCTTTCTATTTGTCTCTTTTAGAAATACTGCTTTAGGGATTTTTTTTGCTATTTGAGAGACTAAATATCTACTAAGTTTATTATTGGTCATTTTATTGGTTCACTTCTAGCCAGAATAAATAGGTCTATTAAACTAAAAAAAGATAGAGATATTGTAACCGACAATAGTTATATCACTGCAGACCTCAGTTTATTGACCACTATCATAAAGTAGGAAGGTATTTCCTACTTTATGATATATGTTTCAAAAAGCAATCGAACTCGTTAGCGATTACAAGTAAAACTATTCCATGCTGGACTAGAATGAGGCAGCCTTGACCATAACGCATATCTGATAACTCTTGAAGAGTTTCACTACCTTTAAATCACTACCAATCCTTAAAATTATAGTGAAACATTTAGCTCAATTTCTATTTCAGTGTTTGCACGTACTGGAGTTGTTTTCCCGTTTACAATAATAATATTATTACCACCATCAATTCTCCACTCTCCTAAAGATATTTCTTCACCTGTATTAATTTGAAAATCACGTTTCTGATTTGTTTCTCCTCCTACCGCATCAATATCAAGACTACTAGATACTTTAGTTTGATCTGGGGAGAGAAGTTTTGCTGAAAGATTAACATTTAACGGAAATGGACCTGGCGGATCATATTCTTCAGTTTTCATGAAGAAACCATTCTGATCAGTTGTGACTGATAATATCGGCATAATATAGCTCCTTGCTGGGAAAAAACTCAATATAGTACTTGCAGAATATTCTGTATAACCAAACAAAATTCAGGATATTCACCTTCTTTAATTGGTTTACTACCGAAAATTCTTTCAGCTATTTTTTTGAAGGCATGAATTCTAAAATTTTAGATCTTTCTTCTCGAAACAGAAATTCCAGGATTTCTCCAACTAATTTAGTAAGAGAATTGACTTATATTTTAAGAATTGCATATGCTCTTTCAGTTTAAAAAATTACCACTAGAGCATTTATATAAAGAAGTTAGATATTCTCTAGTTACTTATCCATCAAAAAATGGTTCAAGGAGTTTCTGTAAATCAGGTATAGATCCACTTACTATACCTCCAAGAATCCCCGAAAATAAATTAATTACATTCGCAAAGTCTTCAATAGCTTGATTAATTTGATTCAATCTTTCAATTCGGTTATTGATAACTAGAACAGCATCATCAATTCGCTGCTGATTTTCGTTTGCACTTACAAGTAGCCCTTCTACAATCATAAGGGTCATTTCATCTGAAATTCCAATCAATATTCTTATTTTTGAGCCGAATAGAAGAAATTGATCCCTCGTTATTGAGCCAGGGAAAATATTTCTCCTTTTTACCATATAGTTCTCGATAATTTCGTTCAAATGATCTCGGCATTTGATTAAGTCTTCGGTATTCAAGTTTGTCATGCCATTAAGTCCTTCAATCTAAATTTCTCAGTAATTACAGCCAGCTTTCTTAAGTAAGAGAAGATAATCAGAATTGATACAGTCAAGTTAGAAGGCATTATTGATATTCTTAGCAAGTGGCTTTATTTTTCTATAGTACTGAGAGAGTACTTGTTGTACTTGTTCGACTTCTTCCTTAGATAAAGACTCAATTTCTAGTTCATCACTAACCTGTTTAGTCTTTTTTTCTTTATCCTTTCTTAATTCTTTTCCTTCTTCAAAAAACTTCTTGCATTTTTTTTCAATTTTAGGATCATTAATTGATTTTTTCTTAAGAAAAATATTCGTTAACTTTTGGTGAGAATCAGCTGTTTCATCTAGGATTTTAATATATGACTCAGCTGCAATCTTACGCATTATGGTTTTATTGAGAGCAGTATTATAGCTTTCAGTGAGTTGATGAGAAGCTATAAAATCAGATAAGGTATTAGTTACACCTGAATCTGGTGTATGATTCTCAAAGTATAAATTAACTATTCTTTTCTCAGATTCAAGCAGCGGTATATAACCAACATTAACAATTTTTTTCAATGCTGGTACAAAAGCCTGAATATCTTTGTTAGAGCAAATAACCGTAGTCTTTACTATTTTTCTTACGAAAGTTAAACGTAAATATATCTGCTAACAGATTGACAAGATTAAAGCCCGAATCAATAGTACTTGAATCAAGAGAGGAGACACCTATAGTAGGTAAACTCGTATTTAGAGTTCCCAATGATGTCTTAAGCTTATCAATATTAGGTCGAAACAAACCTGGCTTATTTGTAGCTAGCGTTCCTATGCCTTTTACGTAATTAATTAATGTCAAATTTGCATCATTTACTTTTTTTGTATACAGGGAGAAATTTTTCCTTGCACTTTTTATCTTCATCAGATCTAAAACTTATTATTGCTGGAAAATATCCTTCATCAGGGTAGCTCGCTTTTCTTAAGCAGGATAAATATATATCATTGCTTAAAGATGCGAAATTAGTTTCAAGTTTTTCATGGAGCTTTCCAAATTCTTCAGCTTGTTTTAGGCCTTTACAACTCGCTAGTAAAGATACTGCGAGCATAACATAGATAAAATGATTAAACTTTCGTAAGTACATAAGAGACCTATACTTCATTTTCAACAACTAAAAAAACTAGTTCCTCTAAATCAATGAATTGAGAACATCTACCATGAAAATCTCATAGAATATTTAAAACACAAGATAGCTATCTTTTATAAGCTTTTTTCAGATTATAAGACTTACACCTTAATAAACATATTTTTATCTGAAATATTTATTACTCAACAAATAATCTTAGATAAAAACACAAGTTTTGTATTAATATTCAAGCAGTCTTTAATAAATCTAGCATTCGAGCTTTGAATAGCTTTTTGACTAAATAAAGCTATTCAATGGCACCTTTATCAAGTGTGAGCAGTTCTTAATTGAGGAGAGAGATGATAAGGAACTTAAGCATAGATTAGGGTAATCTATGCTTAAGATGAATGAGATAATTGAATTTATTCTTTCTCAACTTCATTCACATCACCAAAAATACCTGATTCAATTTATTTTGAGAATCAAAAATACTAGTTGAAAACAAAATTAACTAGATTTAGAGTTATTGGGATTGTAGTAATAAGGATAGATATAGATAGATTTATATATCAATTCCTTTCTATTCTAAGTACGATGAAACTTTAATCAGCATCAATGGCACTGGTGTCTTAAGAGGATCTAGATTTCTATAACGCCTATCTAATAAGCATTTGAGTTCTCTATTTATATTTACTTTGAAGTCCATAGTCCAAAAGGGTTGTGAACGTATAGATCCTGCTAAGAGACCAGTGCCGCATCAATAAAACATCACCTGTATTCTTAAAGGATACATTAACCATATTTAACGCACAATAAATAAATACTATTTCTTAACATTAATTAGATTTCATCCTTAATCTAAACAATTCCTGGCAAGTATAAAACAGTTAATTTCCCTAATTTTATTTATTACTAATAATCATATAATGTTCCTTTTTATCACATTGCATTCCCAAATTATCCTGAAAAAAGCAATAAACTGTTTATATTACCTGATTTTATTAATTACTAATAATCACATAATGTTCCTTTTTGTCACATTGCATCTATAACTCCTCAAACAAAAGAAAATAGATCTTGCGATCAAACCAAATCACCTTCACCCAATTAGGCCATTTCATATCAATGGACCCGTTTTGGTTGATAAGGCTGAAATCCTTTCCCCATATAGATCATAGATATAAGTATAAATACTTATAGAATACCCAATAGATTCAAAACTTTGAAAATTCATGAAAACAGCACTGTCCCACTTTCTATGCTTGGACAGTTTTAGGAAAGTTTCTGAAAGCTATATAGATCAATAGATGTAGAATTCTTGTGTCCCAGATATGGTCAGTTGGGGGACAGCCAAAACTTAATCACCGTTTAGTATTCTGAACACTTTAGCGACCATTTTCGGTCCATTGATAAGAAAAAGCCAATTACCCCGACAGTAACACCATGACCCTTACTCTGGAGATTTCTGCGATTATCGTCAATTCACATCGCCGTTTCCAGATCTGCATGACGGAATATAAGCTGAACTTCATCTACCATTATCTGCTAAACAGCTACACTGTCCCCCACTTCCCATACTAATCACTCACCCCCACTGAATCTCCCCAAACCGCTTCGGATTCAGCATCGTATACGTTACCGTATGCTGGATATTCCGATGTCCCAGCCAGTCTTGGATCAACCTCGTATCCAACCCCTGATTCGCCAGGTGATACCCACAGCTATGGCGCAGCATATGGGGATGGCACTTAATCCCTAATTGCGCCAACTCCGCACAGCGATTGATGAGACTCGTCACCGCATGGCGCTTGAGATGTCCACCCCGCTCCCCGACAAACAGATACGGATCTGGGTAACCTTCAGCGCGTAAGTCCCTCAATGACTCCACCTCGTCAGCCTGCAATGGATGCGTCCCACTGACGGACCCCTTGAGTCGAGTAATCCCAATGGCCTTCAACTCCAGCATCACCGCATCCCATCTCAGGGATATTGCTTCACTGACTCGCAACCCATGACGAAACATCAGCAGTAACAACGCCTTATCTCGGATCGGGTGACGACCCCTCAACTCGGCGGCCATGATCAGCCGATTCACTTCCGCCAGGGTCAGATACTCCCGACTGCGATAGTGTTCGTTTCGTTGGCGGCAAATGACCATTTTCACCTTGAGGATTCCACTCACACCAAACTGATAACAAAACAATTATTTTGTAGTCAGTTGTAGAACGATTTTAGGGGGTTTTGGAGGTAGAGGTCATTAAAGACCCTTCGATTAAGTTGAACTTATGATTGGTTCAGGGCTGGAAGTACTGGAAACTCGTTGAAAATCTGTAAATGATAAGTTCTGCTGATGTTTTATCAAATTTACTCTTTTTGGGATGTTCGACATACATCATGAGTTTCTTAGTAACTTCTTATATCAAAAAGCTGTAGAGCATTAAAACAGTATAACTGTATATGCAGCTACTAAAGTAATGATACAAGTACAAATTTTTAGGTTGGACTAAGTGTAATGAGGATTTATTTTTATACAGTTAACAGTATTTAATGATTTATGAATTAACAGATATCCATAAAACAATATAGCTGTATCTACAGCTTTTCATAGTAGCTAGTGCATTACGACTATAGGCTTGGGCTAAGTATGATAAAGCTTTGCTGTTATACAGTTAACAGTATTTACAGATAGATATAGGTACAGATATCTGTATAGTTTGATTGCTAACTTTAAGAAAAAGGTTACTGCAAGCAAGAATGTTGCTATATTGATTTGCGGTTAGCTTGAAAGATTTAAAACTGTATAGCTGTATTTACTGATAGCAGGATATCAATATGGCATTAATCATCACCTTTGCTACATCCAAAGGTGGAACAGGGAAAACGACATTAGCGGCCAGCCTCGCCACACACTGGCACAAAAAGTCATTCAAAGTAGGAGTGGTAGATGCTGATCCCAACAGCAATTTGGCTCGTTGGTTTTCCAAAGGAGAAATTGAGGATATTCCTTTAGTGGCTGAACCCGATGAAAACGGAATTATCGATGCCATCGATGGTCTAGCTGGAGATAATCAAATTGTCCTAGTTGACATAGCAGGGTTTGGAAACCAATCGATGGTGTACGCAATCGGGGTATCGTCTATGGTTCTGATCCCTTCCAGACCATCAGAGGATGACGTGTTGGAAGCGGTTAAGACCAAAAGGCTAGTAGAAAATGCTTCACGTTTGACAAAGAGGTCAATTCCTTACTTTGCGGTGATAACTCAAGGGAGGGAGAACACTCGCGTAATCACCCATACTCGCAATCAGTTTGAAGCCTTTTCTGTACCCGTGTTAAAGACTGAAGTTATGCTACGAACGCCATTTCAAACAGCCCGCTTTCATGGTTCAACCCCCATCATCATGGAACCAAATGGAAAGGCTGCGAAGGAAATTGCTGATTTAGCAAATGAAATTGAAAGTAATACTACTATATAGCTGTATATATGGTTATACAGTTAGCTGTATATATGGTTAATATCATCTCAGTACAACTTGCGAGTGAGGATGGACAATGGCAAATAAGCGAAACATACCTGCAGTTGATGTCGCAGCATTAGGACAGCTTGCAGAAGAACTTCCTAGTGCTCAGTCAGAAGCAACTAAAAAAGCGAAAGGTACAATCAAGCCAATTGAGTCTGAGGACAGTCCATTGACTGTCAAAATTCCTGATTATGTCCACAGAGATTTAAAGATCCAAGCCGCTACAACTGGAAAGACTCAACGCCAAATCTTACTTGAAGCTCTGAAGATGTGGGGTGTTGATGTTGAAGAGGACGATATTATTGATCGTCGCAAAGCTTGATTAGATTATCAGAGCCTAAACCCTTATATACAGTTATCTGTATAACAGCTTATGTGGATATACTGAAATACTGCTAACTGTATAATTGTATTGTCAACAATACTTGCTTAGACGTTATGCCCCAGTTGACGACACAAATATGACTGAATCAGCTACGAAAAAGGAGCGCGCCGAACAACTCCTTTCTGTTGTCTCAGGTATCTATTCGACAATGCTAGAAATGCAGCTAAAAAATAGCGCATTGCTAGTGATTGTAATCGGTTGGCTCGCGTCTTCGGAGACTTTGCAGAAATTTATCAAATCTGCTCCTATTATCCCTCCTGCAACAACGGTAGCTATGCTTTTACTTCCAATAATCTACATAAAATGGATGCGCGATGCGGGAATAGAATCTACTGCTGCATACAAGCAACTCAATCATCTAAATTACTTTCCCAGAGTCGATTATCAAGCATACCGTCACCTGCAGCTTCTTGTTTTCACTATGCGCTACGCAAATCATTCTCTATGCAATGGTCATACTTCTTGTTTGAACTATTTTCTTGAGCTAACCCGCCAATGAGCAATGAGACATAATGCCTTACATGCAACCGACAAATTTTCCGTTACGCCGTCAGCCTCACTCCAAATTTGTAGCTGATGTAAGACGCTATTTCCCCTACTTCCCATTTCGGTTCACCAAAAGAGGCCAAGACCCAAGCTTTGTTATGAATTACATACAAGCAGATTACACGACATCCCTCACCCCCAGATCCGAGCTACACGCTCCCGCTCCAGGTACACTACCACTATCTCCTCAAGTCATTGTCAGATGGGCATTAGACGCCAGCATTGGGATCTTCAACAGTTAATTCTACACTTGCTGTCGCGGGACCAGCTTGTGCCGTTAAGTTTCCGTAGATTAGCTTTCTAAATTCTCCAGAAGACTCAGCTGTCTTGATCAAGGTGCGTAAAAGTTCGATCTTAGTATCATCGAATTTAAAGCTCTCCAATTTAGCTTTGTAGTTACTCCTGGCGTTGTTGCATGAATAGGTGCTGCGGATTAGGCGCGGGCTAGAGTTTATGTACCACCAAAAACCGCTAGCCCATGAGTTACCAAATCCGCAACTGGTCCGAGTATAACGCTGGTCTCAAACAGCGGGGAAGTGTGACCTTCTGGCTCGAACAATCAGCTATCGTTCATTGGCTAGAAACCACACCGAGACAAAAGCGGGGAGCCTCTCTGACCTATAGCGATACAGCAATCTCCACCTTCGAGACCGTCAAATGTATCTATGGTTTAGCAGGGCGTCAAACCGAAGGATTTCTAAATTCATTGTTTGAGTTGATGGGAATTGAGCTTCCCGTTTGTGACCACAGCACCGTCTCTCGGCGGAAAGGTCAGCTATCGATTTCATTGCCCGTTATACCTAAGCAAGGTGCCATTCACGTCGTTATCGATAGCACAGGGGTCAAAGTCTATGGTGAAGGAGAGTGGAAAACCAGGCAACATGGTGTGAGCAAACGTCGGACGTGGCGTAAACTTCACTTGAGTGTTGATGAGTCCACTGGAGAAATTCTCACGGGTGTCGTGACAACCAATGACGTTCAGGATGGTGAAGTGTTTGAAGATCTCCTTGAAGGCATCGACGATGAGATTGAACAGGTCTCTGCTGACGGAGCCTATGACCAAAGTCATTGCTATGATGCCCTCATGGAGCGCAATGCCACAGCTGCAATTCCCCCAAGGAAGAATGCCAAAATTTGGCAACATGGAAACTGCAATGCTCCACCCCATCCACGAGATCAAAATCTCAGAGCCATCCGAAAACAGGGACGAAAGAGGTGGAAAAAACAAGCCCACTATCATCGGCGGTCTCTAGCTGAAACGACGATGTTTCGCTTCAAAACTATCTTTGGGGGTCAGGTACGTTCCCGTAACTTTGATAATCAAGCCACAGAGTTACTCCTGCAGTGTGCGGCACTCAATCGAATGATTCAGATCGCCAAACCCGAGACTGTTTGGGTTGAAGCTTAAGAATAACGAGGAGAGGCAATTCATCTAGCCTTTACGCGATTCATGCAACAAAGCCGTTACTCCTCGAAATATTTAGAGAATACTCGCCTTTTATATTCTCATGCCAATACTGCAAATTCTGAAAATCGGTCTGAAAGAAACAGTACAGACCAGAGACATTGGCCGATTCTTCAACATAGAGAAATAAGACAAATCCTTCTGTGATATAGGACTTTGGGAGATTCACTTGGGAGGATTCGGAATTTGCAAGCGAACGCCCTTTACATTGAATTCGGCAAAATTTAACACCATCACCCATCTCCAAAAAAGCGAGTAAATCTGTTCCTTCACGGTCAAATTTAGGCTTGGCTACCAGTATTCTAGACTGCTGCAATTTATGGGAGATTAAGTCTTCCGCTGTATATTCAAGACGGGAAGTATCCTTCTCTTGAAGCATAATTTATAAAGCAGATCTTCTCTACTAAGGCAAAGTCAGTGTAGCGTCTGGGGATATGCTCTAGGGAGTTTCAGGGGAAAGCTTAACTTGGGGTAATTGAAGGGTCGACACTGTTGGCGAAATATTCCGCAATGATCTAAGACGGCTGTAAAAAGTTTCTAACCATTGATGCAGCGAGCCTTTCGTGGATTGAGGTATGTTACTGCTAAAACTTAAAATCAATCACGCTCACTCTGGAGGCTCATTGTTATATCTATGCGCCCGACAGACTTGTTGGACATCCCTAGTGAAACCCTTGAAGTAGCTAGGGCTGCCTTTCCTAATGGCAACCTGTATATGCAACTACGTGATGAACTTGGCATTATCTATCACGATCACGATTTTGCTGATCTGTTTCCAAAGAAAGGACAGCCAGCTTTATCCCCCTGGCAGCTTGTGTTAGTTTGCATCATGCAATTTCTTGAGAATCTTTCAGACCGTCAAGCGGCTGATGCCGTTCGAGCCCGGATAGATTGGAAGTATGCCCTGAGCCTACCGCTGAAAGACTCTGGATTTAATTATTCTATTTTGAGTGAATTCCGCAAGCGTCTAATCGAGGGAGGCAAGGAACAACGGCTATTTGATATCTTTCTTGAGCACCTTCAATCCAAAGGGTTTCTCAAAGAACACCATCAACAACGAACGGATGCGACTCATATCTTAGCGGCGATCCGAACCCTCAATCGGTTGGAGTTATTTGGTGAAACCTTTCGGGCTGCTCTCAACAGTTTAGTCGTTGCAGATCCACAGTGGTTAAGCGAACACATGCAAGAAGACTGGTTTGATCGCTATGGTCGACGAATAGAGAATTATCGCTTGCCTAAACCCGATAGCGAACGCAAAGCCCTGGGCAGTACTATCGGTCAAGATGGTTTGGCACTGCTTGATGCGATATACCACCCAAGCTCACCACCCTGGTTAAAGCATCTACCAGCTGTAGAAACTTTGCGGCAAGTCTGGCTCCAGCGATTCTACCCGCCCAATGCAGACGGCACAGTCGAATGGCGAAAAGTGAAGGATATGCCCCCTTCGGATGTATCCATTCATTCTCCTTACGACATAGAAGCCCGCTACAGCAATAAAAGAAGTATGGATTGGGTGGGCTATAAAGTTCATTTCACTGAAGTGTGTGATCACGATAATCCCCGCCTCATTACTCATGTGCATACTACCCGTGCAACCGTCCCAGATGATCAAGTTGTTGAACCCATTCACCTTGCCTTAGCGGAGAAACGATTGTTGCCTAAAGAGCATTTGCTAGATGGAGGCTATCTTTCTGCTGAGCATTTAGTGAATAGTGAAGCAGAATATGACATGGACCTTGTTGGCCCCGTGCGTCAAAACCACAGCTGGCAGGCAAAGGCAGGGAATGGGTTTGATGCCAGCGTCTTCCAAATTAACTGGGACCAACAGAAGGTTGTCTGTCCTCAAGGTCACTCCAGTACAAAGTGGTTGCCTGGACAGGATATTCATGGAAAGGATGTCATTCGAGCACGGTTCCTAGGGACAACTTGTCGAAGTTGTCCCGTACGATCTCAATGTACGAAATCAAAGACCCAGCCTAGAGAGCTAACCTTTCGTCCCCGTGAATTGCATCAGGCCCTTAACGAACGGCGTCAGGTGCAACGAACGACTGAGTTCAAGGAAAAATATAGCCTGCGGGCTGGTGTTGAGAGTACCCATTCACAGGGAATACGGCGATTTGGCATGCGCCAGTCAAGGTATATCGGGTTAGCGAAGAGCCATCTACAGAATGTTTTCTGTGCCATTGCTCTCAATTTTGTCCGCTTAGACGCTTGGTTTAATGATGTTCCACTAGCAAAAACCCGTGTATCTCTTTTCAAGAGGATACTTCAGCCATTACCAGCGTGACTTCTTGGAATTCGCCAACAGTGTCAACCCTTCAATTACCCCTAATATGAGTTTCTATCAGCCTATTTTTTCTTTAGCTAAGTTTGTGAATTCTCAAAAGACATTGCAGAGAAATGTTCTTGGACGGATTTATGAATAAACAGAAATCGACCACCGATACGCTGTAATAAAAGACAGTCTGAGCATTCATTGAGAAATCTGGCATAGTTCCAGGGAGCTAGCCCATTTGTGAAGAGTATTTGTCTCAAACTCAAGTGTTTAAGACAAACACCTAACCCACCAGCTAATCCACCAAGTAGTCCTAATCTAATCCAGGTATACAAACCACCAATCAACCCGGTACCTCTGCGGACTTCTATATTTCTCAGCAGTACATAGTCCAGCCCCCACCATAACCAGTTAACCCAGTCACTTAAAAAGGTAATTGGCTGTTGTTCAAGATTGAATATACCAAGCAGAACAACCATCAGAGCACCACCTAGTCCAATAATCATGAACTGCATTAAGCCAGAGTGTAAAGACTTCCAAATTCCTTGGTTGATAGAAACTTTTTGTTCCACTTCATACGCACTCAAACCACTAATCAATCCGCTACTTATTCCAACACTCAGCCCAACAACTATTGCATCAACTAAACCACTAATGACTCCAAAGATAAGACCAACAATGGAGCCATAAAACAAACCACGTCTAACTTTTTCCCATGACCAGGAGATACCTTCAACTGGAGTAATAAGGTTTGATCCATTAATCAAATCTTTACCCAATCCAAGCATAACGCCTATGACTAGTCCATCAAACAATCCATCCCGAAGTCCAAAAAACAGGGCTTCAGGTAGTGATCCAGTTAATATAAAAATTCCAGTTGATTTAATCGTAAGTTGAACTATCAAGCCAGTAATCATTCCTTCTATCAATCCAGACTTTGGCCCTTTTATTCGTCTGTAGATTAACCCAATAATTAGCCCTTCTAGTAGTACATCTATGAAAAGTGTAGGCAGACTGGATGAACTCTTGATGGCAGCACGGATCAAACTACGAAACACTCCACTAAACAAGCTGTAGAATATCCCAAAAAGCAAACTCACCCTCAATTGATATGAAGACTTTAATTTTTCATTCTGCAGCCATCTTGGCTGTATCCGCTCGACCAAAAACTCAGTTTGCTGATCTCTTTCTAGTTGACTAGCAATCTGAACTAACCAAGTACGCATTTGCTTACGTGTATAATTTTTAGCCCTCCCCAACATCTGGCTAACATAGATATCAAGTACACGCGTTTGTATTTTATCCTTCCCAGTTAAAGCTTGTAACTCCCCTGGTGCTGACTGCTCAGCACTGATGATCATACTCAAGAATAATGGGGTATGCACTAAATTTAGAATAGCCGGATTTTGACTAAAAAAAGAATATAGATGTTGTTGCTTGATAGACACTAAATAGTCTTCAATTTGTTGGTTTGAGAGTTCACTCAGGCAAATTGCACCATTCATTTGAAGTTTAGCTTCTAGTTGCTCATACTCTTCAATGCGACTGCACACCACAAATTGCTTTGGAATTCTATTGCTATCATCACCAGAAATCCATTGGTTCAATGCTTCCACACATGCATGCTGGCGATCACTTCTCACTTCATCAAGACCATCAAAAAGTACTAATAGTTTTTGCTCAGCCAACCATTTTTTGCCAATGCTAGCTGGAACACCATATTTACTCTTGAGTTCTTCAACAATCCACTCTGGAATTGATTGTCGTTTGCTAGCCCAGGAGGAGAGATTAAGTAATACAGGAATACACTCTTTAGGATCCTTAACTCTTTCTAATAAATCTTTGGCTAAATCAAGCATTACCGTTGTTTTGCCAGAGCCAGGTTGTCCCAATACAAGAAGACGACCTTGAATGTCAGAACGATCGAATACTTGCTGGATAGTTACATCTGATGGAAGTATCTCTTCAACTCTTGTCCTTACTTTAATTAGATAATCCCAGGGTCGTTTTACCTGCGTAAATTTTTCTGTCTTACCTAAATTAATTAGTACTTGATTATGCAAAGACTGATTAAGACGGCTAGTAACTTCTGCTTCAACGGCATTGATTAATATCTTCTCTGATTTTGTCCGCTCAGTTGTTTCATAAAGCCTAATATGATCTTCTCTTAGCTTATAACTTTGCCGTGGGTAATAATATAAAAGCAATAGAATACCGATTGTGGTCAAAACACAACCACTCCAGAATACTAACCGATCACTAGCATCAATTCGATTACAGTCTTGTTCCCAAACGTCACAAATCAAAGTCTGAATAAATGGCACCCACCATTGAGTTGTGAGTAGGGCAACCCCACTACTGATCAAAAGAAATATGACTTTTGCTGTCAGATTACCACGCAAAATTCTTAGTGCATCAAGAAGAAAAGCAAGGATTTCTCTGATAGAGTTGTTAGAAGGGCGATCGTCAGAAGAATTTGGCTTGCGAGTCATAATATTACACTAAGTAGATAAGGCTTGAAAAACTTTTGTAGAGTTTGAAATGTAAATTCGATCAAACCCTATACAGGAAAAGATTTCTAGATTAATTCATAAAATGAAACTTAGTTGATCTTTTTACACCAAATCTACCTAAAATTGCTAACGTAATGTTAGCCTTAAAGCAATGCCAATAAAGCAATATCTAACAATCTATAGCATCAAAAATAAGTTACGATAATGCAGTTTAATCTTAGTAAGCACTGAGAAGGCTTTCAGGTTATTTAAATCTTACGAATAATATTAGATTACCATATTCATCACCATTAAAAAATGACTTATAATTAGTTAAGTTTAAAAACTAAAGTGCGTTAAAGTCGAATTAAGCATAAATATCGTATATTACTATAGTTTCATGTGTTCATTTTAAGAAAGCAGTCTAAAAAGAAATTTTTTATAAATGCATTAAGTTGTCTTGGAAGAAAGCTGTTTTAATATGGATTGATAACAAAGATTTTATTTTAAAACTTCATACCTCTTAAGACTACAAAGAAAAGCACTCGTGTACCCCCCCTAAGAACCTGCTTGAAGAGTTCTCCAGAAGCCTTATCTGACATAGATTATAGCCAAAATACTCAAAATCGCTGAAAGCCAGATTTAATAAGGGGTTTCAAACAATTCTCAAACAGGTACTGAATAAAACAAACACTTTGCCACCCGCTCATACCCCAGATACACGTCAACCATCTCTTCAATCCGCTCAATGGTCTCACCAGGACGCAATTCAATCACTTGCAAGATATCGAACGTTTCCTCTAGTTCTAATGCGGCCACAAAGCAGAACTCTGGAGTTTCACAGGGAAATCTGATGAATGGCTTTCCGATTCCCTCCACTGCTATCCAGTACTGCCCTGAACCGCTTTGGGAAACCGTTAGATATTCAAGCTGACCCTCTAATTTAGTCTGCTGTACCAAATTCTTTTGACTGCGCTCAAGGGCGTGAAATTTGGACTCAAAAACTCTGGGGGGTCGGACTCTTCCTGGTGTTTGCCGAGCTGAATATCCTCGCTGAGTTCTCCGAGTATCGGTGGGTTCTCTGCGGTTGTATCCAGGGGTGGGTTCAGTGTAGTTGTCGTCCCCTCCCTCTGAAGCTGACTTACGCTTCACTAGTGGCTCATCTTTCCTTACAATAGTTGGAAACGATGTCTAATCAAGGTAAGTAGCAGCTACTTCTGGGCCTACTGGGTGTTTTTGCGTAGGTTTGGAATTAAGAGACGAGTTGGGGAAGCATACAGATATACTTTGCTACTGCAGGTGCAGAGTAGTTTTTGAGATCTGCACTGGGGGTTTTGTTGGAAAAGTTTAATTTGACATTTTTTAATGCCCTAATCAATATTCACAAAGTCGTTTTCATTAGGATCTAATGTTATTTTACTAAGTTAATTTCTCTTCATTAGCTAAGCAATTTTCTTTAGAATCCCACTTATCAGTTTCAGTCCAATACTTATTTAGACATCGATACTCACTTGAGCGCTTATAGCTGTTCCATTCATCTCTTATATTATCTTTCTCATTGAGTGATAATTTCCAAGACAAAGGCTGATTATTGGAATTATATGGAATTGAAAAATGCTCAACTTTAATTCCTTTACTTCTCCAAAGATCTGCAAAACCTTCAATTTCTTTTTGATCTCTCGCCTTTTGTGTAGAATCTCTAACACTATTTAAAGTTAACAGTGGGCCAACCCATTCATTTAACCAACCAGAGTTACCTTTTTGTCCTTTTAGTTTTTCTCCAGGGAAAGCTGTTATTTCAAGTAATAATATTCTTTCCACCTCTAATTCACTAACAGGGTTTTTAAGGAGATTATCTACCCATTCAATTGCAGTAAATAATCCAGAATTATCGAAGAAACCACCATCAGCAACATGATAAACAAAATCATGAGACTCCGTTGATGAACCAGGACACTCTAAATGTTGAGCTTCTTGATTCCTTGGGATAGGTGAAACATATGGAAAAGTTGCTGATAGTCTAGCTGCTGTAGTAACAAATAAATCTTTATTTGGAAAGAGAGTTCTGAAATCTAATGCTTTACGATCTAATTGATTAGAATTCTGATTACAAACTAAATCCTGAAGATTTCCATCAATTAGAGAGACAGGCGATATTAAAAATCTACGTCCATCTTCTATGAGAGTTGCATTAAAAACTGGAATAGGAATTTCTCCTTTATCAATACTTCTTTTCCAGTCAGATAATTTTGTATCAGGATTCTGCATCAGATTTTTCCAATCATCTTCAACAGCATATCCACGATCTTTTAGATCATCCCCTGCTAAGGGAGGTAATGAGATTATCCGAAGAAAATCAGGATAAGATAATCCCCAGCCTATCGCATCTAATGAATTGCTAGTTGCTTTTTCAAAAATCAAATTGGATGAACTAGTTTCTGGTAAGCTTCCATCCTTCAAGCCATCAAGAAAGTACATAGTACCTACTGAGCCCCCAGAGGTAGAACTAATTAATCCGATAGAGTTTGTAAACTCCTTGCCTAAATCTTGATTTAGTCCTTCAAGAGCTTCAACAGTCCAACCAGATGCTTGTATTCCACCGCCACTAGCTCCGACAATAACCAGCGTACGTTTCTCCTTATCTAATGATGACTTGCTAAATTTATTATTTATGATTGAGATAAAATCATCAGTCTGTCTACTATTATCAGCTGTATACATAACTGAGTTCTTAGTTATTGGTTCAAGCGAATAAAAATGATCAACATCAAAAGCTAAATAAGACAGACCAGTAAATATAAATAATGCAAGAAGAACCGGAATTCTAAATCGGTCGGCTAAAAAAGTAATTCCACCTAATATCCCCGTGAGCATCCAAATAATTAAATATGCAAACCAGAGCGCTGGTGGATCATCTAGGCCAAGAATATTATTTCCTGGATAGAATATAAAAGCTGTAATTGAATAGAAAAATAACCCACTTACAAACAGTAAAAGATTCCAAATATGCTCATTCAAAATAGTTCTTGATGCAGGACTATTTGAATGAAAATATCCATTTAATGACTTATGATTGTTGCAAGAATTTATATTGCCTGTAAGTATAAATTTAAAAAAGCCTTCAAAGAGCTTTCTATGTCTTGTCTTTGCCCAGTTATGAAAAGAATGTATTGAATACAAGAATACTATCGAGGCCAGCCCACCGAAAATTATTCCTGTTACTACTTGATATACTCCTATATCTAATGATTTATAGAATAGTATTGCAACAGTTGGTGAAGCAAGAATTAATGTAAATGCCCCCCTCGAAAATCTACCTTTAGTGAAAAAGTTATGTCGCTCTCCTAAAGGCAACTCTAATCTTAGTTCAATATTTTCAGCGATAGTTTCAAGTGTAGTTATAGCAATTAATGACATCATTCCTGATGCGAAAATTACCACTGAAATCTGCCAACTATATTCTAGAGAATAGAGGTTTCCCAAGAATCTTTTTGCTACTGTAGCCGAGATTATTGGAAGAGATAAGATTACCAATATTGAGATAATTGGAACTCTTAAAGAAACTATATAAAACCATAGTTTTGAGATGCATCTTTCATTGCGTGTGACATCAGTTTTCTTATCCCAAGGCCAACCTTTATTCCTAGAAGTAGCTTTGACATAGAAAAATAGAGCGATTAGTGCAAGACCCACTAGAACAAAATATCTAGCATATCTCATTGTCTTTCTCCTTAGAGATATTGTTAACTAACTGAGTTGACCTAAAAGCCCTAAGATAAAGCACAAAAAACCGAGAAAACTGTTCAGACTAATGCTTACTAAGTAAGAATATCTTGTGAAAAAATGCTTTTATAAGTGTTGAATATAAAAGACTTCTAATATGCACGTATTCTCATTTGTGAGCTCATCCTAAAAAACTTACAATTTCATAGAATGATTTCCAACTTTTTTTGATATCTGTAGCCTTCACGACATTTATGCAACGCTTCATATTTTGTTGCAAACACATGTTTAACAGAATGACCATTTTCTTGAGAATGACAGGTACTAGTGAAGAGCCGTTATTTATCCATCACCCCCCAAATTCACCTCAGATCCCCCCTCGATCCCATCATCACCCCCTTCCAAAGGCCCGATTTCCTGATCAGATCCATGACCAAATCCATCTATTTCAGATCGCTTTTCCATTTCTGTAATTAGATCACCGTCTTTCTTACAGATTTCACAACTTGGTCTATTTTTCTCCAATCTCTGATTCCATTTCGCCTGAAATGCCTTCAGCATCTGGTCTTTGTAAGCTTCATTGCCCGAATAGCGAATCACATACAGACTCACGGATTCCTCACTGCCCACCTTCACCAACTCATGGGCCACCCTTTTAATGAGCTTATTGACAATTGCAACAGCACTCTGACCCTCACTGATGACATTACGGAAATGGCGGTAGATCTGATAGCGATATTCCAACGCCTTCACTTTGATGTCTTCCAACCGCTGATCCCCCTCCGTCATTACCATGATTTCCATCCGCATCCGGGCCTCAACCTGCTCATATCGGGCCTGGGTAAACGCCTGAGACTGCTGCTCAATTCGCTCCACCAATCCCAGCTTCTGGTCCTTGAGGGCCTGTTTCTGCTGCTCTAACTGCTCCAGCTCCCCCTTCAGCGCTGCCTTCCTGGGGTGGGCCTTTCTGCCCAAAGCCGTCAACTTAGCTTGAATGACCTTCTGCTCCTGAATGATTTCCCTGATCTGCCCAGATAGACCCTTGGCCTCCAATCTCAAAGACTGCCGTTGTCGTTGCACTTGGCGTCCCTTCTCCAACGCTTTATCGTAGGCTTCATAATCAGCGCTGGTGACGTTGTAGGTATCCACTAAATCAAATACCCCCAGGTCACGAAGCAACTGTAC
>NC_009929.1 GCF_000018105.1 Acaryochloris marina MBIC11017 | reverse complement strand
TTTGAGAAGAGTAACCACTTCATGTCCACTACGATTAGCATATTGGCCGATATCCCTGAAGAGCTACATGATGCCTTGCGAGGTTATTTAGACACCCATCCTGACTGGGATCAGAGTCGGGTTCTTTCAGCGGCGCTATCGTTATTCCTAATGCAGAATGGCACAACAGATCGCCGTACAACTCGTGTGTATTTAGATAGTCTCTTTAGAAGAGAACTACCCACTGCCTGCTGATGAGCAATCTCCAGCCCCTCATCAGCCTGACAGTTTGATTAACGGAGAAACAGCTTGGATTCCTTACCTATCTCTACCCCAACGAAGATCCAGAAGATGCCCTAATCAAGCTCCTTGATAGCGCCCGAAACCGAGCCATTCGCAGAGCAGAACATCAAGTGAGAGTCCTACACCTAGACCAGGACCAAGCCGAGGACCAGGAGGAAGACCCAGAGGAATCCGTGAGCTTGGCTGGTGATGTGACAGAAAATCCGATTGGGGCATTGCAGGAGTTATGCCAGCGGCAGCAAATATCGTTGCCCAGATATGAGTTTGAGACAATACCAGAAGGATTTCGCTGTTCAGTGTAGGTGATGGCCTTGAAGGGGTTGGTGAGGGGGTGTCAAAGAAGGAAGCGAAAGTGGGGGGCTGCGGAGGGTTTGTTGGGGTTGATTGGGGATTAGAAGAGAATGGTTATTGATTGACAGGTTGGCATTCGTATCGACCAATTGCTACGAAATTAACTTTACCTAATTCCCTTCATACTGCCTGACATGCCAGCATACCCCTCCTGGGTCAATAAATTGGACTTCGCGTCCCCAAGGATAATCGGTCGGGGGACCAATCTTCCGGCCTGGAAATTTGGTGGGGATGTCCTTAGCCTGAAGTTCTAGATAATATGCCTCCAGATCATCTACCTCATAGACAATAATTTGATTTGATTGCCATTCCTGAATATCGATATTGGATAAGAGAAATTGTGCTTCACCAAAACGTAATGCGGCCAACCCATCATTCTCATTCTCCCAAAGCTTCTCAAAGCCAAGCTCAACGAAGAACTTAAGGGACTCCTGGAAATTTGGTCCAGAGGGGACAAATGGGTATAGTTTCTTGCCCTGAGTATTCATGGAATATTTTTACGCTGCCTCCTCATCTTCGACTTCCACAGGAGTGGTCGAATTGGCCGATACTTCGCCCCCTAACTCAAGCTTCTGACGGACTTGCTGCTCTATCTTCTGAGAAAATTCTGGATGATCTCCAAAGTACTGAATAGTATTCTCCCGGCCTTGACCGATGTTGCTGCCGTCATAGCTATACCAAGCCCCTTTGCGGACGATCACCTCTGCTTCCTCAGCCATGTCTACTAAGCATCCTACGGTGGAAATCCCTTGACCAAATAGAATGTCAAATTCCGCTAGCTTAAATGGAGGAGCGACCTTGTTCTTAGCGACCTTCACTTTTGCCCGGATACCATACATCTCTGTGCCTTTCTTCAAGGTCTGAACACGACGAATATCCAAGCGAACGGACGCATAGAACTTGAGGGCGTTCCCTCCAGTGGTGACTTCGGGACTGCCATAAGTGACCCCAATCTTTTGACGGAGTTGGTTGAGGAAAATGACGGTGCTACCCGATTTGCAAATGTTGCTGGTGATCTTGCGCAGAGCTTGGCTCATTAGACGTGCTTGCAAACCCATATGGGAGTCGCCCATATCCCCTTCAATCTCAGCCCTTGGAGTGAGAGCAGCGACGGAATCGACGACCACTAAATCCACGGCACTGGAGCGGACCAGCTGATCCACCACTTCCAGGGCCATTTCCCCAGAATCCGGTTGGCACACGAGCAACTCAGAGACATCCACTCCCAAAGCCGCGGCATAAACCGGATCTAAGGCATGTTCCGCGTCCACAAACGCTGCCACTCCCCCAGATTTTTGGATTTCAGCGATCGCATGGAGGGCCACCGTCGTTTTCCCGGAACTTTCAGGGCCATACACTTCAATGACCCGACCTTTGGGGAGCCCTCCGCCCAAGGCTAGATCTAGGGGTAAAGCACCCGTAGAGATGGTTTCAATCTGCATCCGAGCGGCATCTCCCAGCCGCATGATTGCCCCTTTGCCAAACGTCTTTTCCACGTTTTTCATCACCAAATCGAGGGCTTTTTGCTTCTCGGTCATTTCTGTTTTGGCACTCATAAGGGGATCTCCAAAAGATCAAGATGGGGGTGCTAGACCAATATAGTAATCTTGTACTAAGATGGTGTCAACATGGTACTTTTTTCACGATTTGCCGCCTCACCGCGTGGTTGTCATGGCGATAGAGACACTGACTGATTTGGTAGGATTCCCAGATGGCTGGCTCGTTGGCGTCTCATGTTCCTTGGAGTGGGGATATCAATGTTGGGTGATTACCCCAGAAAGACAGGTCCATACTGACGGTGAGTTCTATGAGAGTAGTTTTGTGGCTTTGTCTGCGGGTCGCTTCCTGGTTGAACATTCGCTGGAGGTGGAGTGAAATCATATCGGGAATGATGGTGTGATGGCAATGGATTCACCCCGTATCTACTGTATCCCTGCTTCTGAAGCGCCTGTGATTGCAGTATTTCGACGCGGGCCTAGCAAATGGTTCCATGTCGGTCGGTGGGATCTAACCCAGCAAACGTATGAACCAGGTGCCTGGTTACATGGGCGCATCTATCCCCGTCGCTCTGACCTTTCACCCGATGGTCGATTCCTGTGTTATTTTGCCCACAAGCCCAATGCAACCTGGGAACATGGTGAAACCTACATTGCGATTTCAAAGTTACCTTGGCTAAGAGCGATCTATGCTTTTGGTACTTGCGGTACATGGACGCGCGGTTACTATTTCATACCCCCTGATCAAAGTGATGAGCACCTTAAGATAGACGTTCCATTTCCTTACAATCTCAGTTCCATTCCAGTGGTGCAATTTGCCAATGAACGTCATCGGGGATGGACGGAAACAGCCGATTCTCCATTGCGGCAACCCAATGACTTGTGGGATGAACATCGGAATGCACGACTCTATAAAATACAACCTGAAGGTCATCGAATCCTTTATTTAGAAAGCTTAGGTTTGGCTGGGGGTGAGTTTGGAGAAGATCAAGCAGTAGATGGAATGTCGGTTCTTTATTCGATGCAGTCCAATGAAGGCATTGAGATTCTGGATGCGTATCAATGGGCAGACTGGGATTTGCAGGGAAACCTTTTAGTCGCTACTCGTTCTGGAAAGCTTCAGGTTAATCAGGTAGAAGATAATGGCTTAAGAGTTGTGTTTGAAGTTGATCTATCTGTGATGGACCCTGACCCACTTCCACCACCTTCTTGGGCTCAGAATTAGTTATTCGTTGAAGATGTAATGCTTGGGTAGTTTCTTAGGTCAGCAGAACATCACTCCAAGGTAGCGCTAGAACCACTGACGCTGAAAATTGAGCACAGTTTTGTAAATGTATCGTGAGTTCTTTATCCAGCTTTAGATCGATTATAAAAGCGGAGCATTATGATCAGGAATACCTTATTCTGCCCTTGCTGTTCGAGTGTATCACTGAGTTTTTAAGGCTCAGAATCTCGGTAGTGGTAAAAATCTAGAGGTATTCCCCTTTAGTACATGCAGTAGTTAGATGGTGAAAAGCTCTATCAGTATGAATGACAGAGGGAGGAAATGAAGTTCATGATCTTGGGTGTGGATGAAGTGGAGAAATCTGATCATGTAATCTCATAGCCCATTGGTTTGAGCTATGAGATAGATCCTCTTAATGTAAATTGTCTCTAGGAGAGGTTTCCAACAACAAAATTATCACTATCCATTCTATTTACCTGAGGTTATGCCTTATTTATTGTGAGAGTCTTTCCCATCCACTCACCTCCGTCCAGTTTTTTGATTGCTTTGGCTTCTTCAGCATCATTATCCATTTCTACAAAAGCAAAGCCTTGCTTCTTGCCTGTCTCGCGGTCAATGGGGAGCTTGACCTGTTTTACCGCACCATATTGTGCAAAAGCAATTTTTAGATCTTTCTCTGTAACGGCATAAGAGAGGTTACCAACGTAAATCGACATGATACTCATCCTAAATTATCAATGTGTGTAGAGTAGAGATCTAGCAATTGGTGTATGGGCTTGAAAATTGAACCAGAAAAAACCAGTCAATCTTGAAAGCAAACACTAAAACGATTACTTGTACCGCACTGCTGCTAGCAAATCCCTAATATTACTGACTGCTATAAGTTTCGCCTTAACCGACCCGACAAAGTTAAACTTTGGAAGTGGGCCAGACAAATTTACCTATACAGATGTGTAAGTAAGACTAAATTGAGAGGATAAAATTACAAAAGTCTTTAGAAAGTAAACCAAGAAATAATTTGACCAATAATGCCTTCCCCAGTAAGTGCTTCAGTAATCAAGGCTAGGGTGAAACCAATCATTGCAAGACGGCCATTCCAAGTTTCGGAAAAGGCGCTAAATCCTGTGAAGGAAGACTGAGAATTCATAACAGTTAAATCTCCAGATGAGCGGTTTATAGATGTTCAGTAACGAAAGACATATTTGAGGGATTACATCAAACCCCAGAAATGTAGAACACCTTTACCAGTAACTAATTCAATTGCAATAGCTAAATAAAAACCGACCATTGCTAGACGACCACTCCAAGCCTCAGCAAAAGGGTTAAAGCCGAAGAAATTGCCAGATGAATTCATGTCTTTGGACTCCGATAAATCATGTGTGTTGTGGTCTGATGTGTCTGAATGTAACAAAAGTGTAACAAAATGTCAATGAAATAATTATGTTTAGTTACAGTTTCTTGACTAATACAGGATTTATGTAATCTCAAGCACTATTCTGCGGTTACTGGTACTAGGCGTGAGTTCGAGGAATTGGTAGCAGGCCGGATCGTAATCTGGAGCTGCGACAGAAGGATTAGATAGAGCAAGCCAGGACACGAGGGGAGCTGGAGTATCTGGCTGTTTCTAAGAATGGCTTCGGATGTTACTGGATTACTGTGGCGGGAACGGGGAAACCCTTCGTGAAGGAATCGTTTGCTACACCGGGATTCTGCCGTGAGTGCACCGTCGAGATTGAGGAAAACTTTGAGATTGGGGAAGTGATTGAGCTGAGGCCACCGGAGACGATGGAGCGGATCGAGGAGATGGTTGGAGAGTGGTTGGAGAGGGAGCGGGTGAGTAGGGTTTGGGGGTGATCAGCCTGAGACCTTTTGTTTCAATGTGAAGGTGGGGTAAGACAATAGTCTCAAGCTGTTCAAGGGGTTAGAAATATGAACAAGGTCCTCACAGATTGGGTCACAGTCAAAAACTTAGATATCCAAAACCGTTCCTTATTATTCCGTGTGGGAGGGCAAGATCGTGCTGGAGTAGTCGCCAAAGTTACTGGGTTATTGGAACTCCAGCACCTATATGTGGAAGCCATTCAGTTTAATCTGATTTTGCCCGAACAAAACCAATTTGAGATGGAAATTCTCGCCAAAGGAGCCCTAGAAGATTTGACCTGCATTCAAGGTCGCATCCAATCTAATCAATTTTTGCAGCCTGTCTCTGCTGCCCAAAACACCTATCTCTATTGGCCGCAGGCTTACATGATGCATCTTGCCTTAAACACGCCAGACCAAGAAGGTCTTATTGCCAGAATTTCGAATATCGTTAGTACCCCTCGCGATAACAACAATCCGTTTAGTGCAGGGAATTTTGTCTATTTAGCAGGCATTACCCATAATTCAGATGGTCCTCAGGGAGGCACCGCCTATTTTAGTGTACGAGCCAACATAGCCAGTCAGTCTTTGGAAGTACAACACCAGATTCAGAATCATCTATTGGAATGGGCTAAAGAGAGTTGTATTGAAGAAGATATATGGATCCGTGATCTCAATCCTTGAACGAGGTAGCGATAATTTTTTGTCTAAGTTTTAGTGAAAATAAGATATGGGTCGAATATTTATGTTGCTGGCGATCTAGTTTAGGCAAAACCTGATTGCGAAACTGTCCAACCGCTTGCTCAATCTGGGGTTTAGGGTAAAAATCTGGCTTAATTGATAAGGAGATACTACTTATTCTGAGTTACATGAGACCATTGTAAAAACTCCAAAACTGAGTCTGGGTAATGCAACGCGGAAAAATTTACAGGTGGAATTTTTCTACAGACCTAAATACTTCATCACAGCCCAGCCTTTAATAGCACCCCCAACTGCGGCAAAGAGGATAAAGAAAACGGGGATACTGCCACTAAAAAAAATACCAATAAAACCCATGATCCAGGATATAAAACTGGCTACAAACCACATGAAGGGTAGGCGATTGGTCTGTGATGCCACGCTATGATGACCTCTAAGGAGCAAAAATTGAGCGTAGCCTAAGACCCATCCTCCCAAGATAGCTACAATGGGTAGGCTTAGGAGTAGAATAAGCACCCCTTGTCCACCCATATTGATGCCAGTGCTCAGCAAAGTTAGGTCATGAACTAGCATAATGAGAAAGCCAGTTGCACTGGTGTTGCGAAGCCACTTGTATGCCAAGGTCTTATATTGAAACTTGAGGAGCAATGCCCCTTGAAGACTTCCTAGCAACCCCCAGTAAATGACGTAAATCGTGATCATTAACAGCGATGCATCGAGAGTGCCTGGGTTCCAATGAATCCCCAAAAGATAATACAAGCCGACTGTTAGAAGTAGACAGCCAGGACTGATCAAGCTCCAGAGAGCGAGAAACCTGTTTCTTTTCGCTTGGTTGGGCTCTTGGATCATGCTGTCAGTCAAGTCCTCTCTACCCGACTCGTCACTTTTGGTGGTTCTTCCAAAATACCTCTCTCTGTTTGAGCCTAGAAAAAAATGTAAGCGTTTATTCGGTCTGGGATAGATGTAAATTGTTTTAGCCATTTGATATTGATTTATTAATTTCAAGAAGTTCGATTATTCGTATAAAAGCTGTAATCTACAGATTTTTAGTCTTTCTAGCGATTGGCTATGGCAGGTATTAAAAAGCAAAAAGATAATACTTATTAAGTTGCCTTACCCCAGACCTTAAGAACGCTAACTTGATGAATTTCCATTAATACTGAGTCTTTATATCGTGATGCTAATGTAGAAAAGGCTTGGATTTGAGAGGTAGACAAACTACCACTTTATTTCGTGATAGGGGGAAGTTTTGGTCTACTTAAACTTAGCTAGTTAGATGAATCACAACATTTCCATCTTCACCGCTTTGTTGATTTCGTTGCTTCCTGCTTGTAGTCTGATCGGTTCCAGCTATGGGGGGCATCTGTCGCGGCCAGACGAGGCTCGCATTAATATCTCTGCCGAACCAATGGCAAGTTTTGACGCCGAGCCCAGATCCATCCTGTTTCGGTATCTAGCTGGCAACTCCAGATGGGAGATTCGTCAGGAACGTGGAATCAAATATGCAGTAAGGCGGGAAAAGGTCATGGGTGAATATAAAACGACACGCCATGGCTTTTATAGCAACGATGATGACGATTCCGTGCACCAGACCCGTGTGCTAATTGCCTTCGAAGAGCCATACGGAATAGGACGGGATCGCGGCAATATAACGCGAGCAATTGCAGGGTCTGACGATGTGGCTGTGATTGTTGAAGGAGCTCATGAAGGTACCCCCGGCAACACATCCTACGTCATTATTGAAGGTGATCGCTTATACCTCGAAATCTATGACCAAGCACCTGAGACTGCCCGACAGTTTACAAAGAAAACAATAGGTGAGGTATTCGCTGAATTAGCAGATGTTCTGAAACATCAAGACGAAATCAAAACGACAGGTTTAATTCCTGTCGAGTCGCGTTACCCAGGTAAGCGCCCGAATTCCCCACACTTCAAGGTTTCCGACGGAATGCAGCCGGGAATATATTTGCTCAACGGAGCTATTAACCCAACCACTCCCGGATATGTCTACACAAGGGTCTATGACGTAGAAACCGGACAACGCTTATCTGAGGAACAACTGACGTCTCGCTCGACGCGCTATGTTGGTTGGTCGGATTCTGGTGAGACATTCTTTCCATACAATGCTGAGGTAACGGTCTATGAAGGAGATTGGAGCAACAAATACGAAGCACGGTTTGAGCTCTGGCACAAGTCAGAACAAGGGAATGAATTCAAGATCGCGGAAATAACCAGGATGATTAATGGCTGGGAGCGCTAAGTTTGAAATTGTCAAAAGTCACAGACCCGTCAAACATCGCAGTTCCCTGGCGCTTTGATGGTGTTGAGTCGTTTTTTTATAAACAAAAAACAGAGAATCTCGATTGATATCAGTCAATTGTAGAAAATCCTGAATTAGGTGGTTTAGGCTTGGGATTCTGAATAGATTGGGAAGTCTGTGTATCCTTCCCTCTCGAATGAATACCAAATACTCTGCTCTGCAGGTGGGTTTAAGGGCCAGCCGTTTGTGAAACGTTCCACTAGATCTGGATTGCTGATGAACGGTCGGCCAAAAGCGATTAAGTCAGCGTTACCGTTCGAAATTCTATCGTCTGCATCCTCTTGACTGTAACCACAATTGCCAATGATGGTTCCGTTATAGACAGACCTGAATTCTGATAATTGCATGGGCTCACCTAACTCATGGAATCCAAAGGCCAGACCGTCTAGTATGTGGAGATAAGCTAGATCAAAGGCATTTAACTGCTGAGCAACATACAAGAAAGTTTCACGATAGTCTGGTGACCCCATGTCGTTAAAGACGCCATTCGGCGAAAGTCGCACACCGATGCGGTGAGTTGGCCAGACTTGGGAAATTGCCTCTACGACTTCCTTTAGAAATCGATAGCGATTCTCCAAAGTTCCACCGTAACGATCTTGGCGTTGATTGGTTTTACTCTGCAAGAAGCTATCGAGCAGATAACCGTTGGCACTGTGAATTTCCACACCGTCAAAGCCAGCCGTTTTGGCATTGATAGCCGCATTTCGATAATCTTCAACAACCAGTGGAATCTCATCGGTACTTAAAGCACGTGGGGTTTCGTAGGGCTGCTTGCCTTGTGGGGTATGAATTGAGTCCCCCTCAAGTTTGATAGCTGAGGGGGCTACAGGAAGCTGATGATCCTGATGAAAGCTGCTGTGAGAAGCTCGCCCACAATGCCAAAGTTGCAGAAAAACCTTACCCCCTTTTTCATGAACAGCTTTAGTTACTACTTGCCAAGCTTGGGTTTGCTCTTGGGTGTAGATCCCAGGGACATGCTGCCAACCGATGGCTTGGTCTGAGATAAAGGTTCCTTCTGTAACAATCAAGCCTGTTGATGCCCGTTGAGCGTAATATTCAGCCATCATTGCATTCGCCAACATTTCTTCCCCAGCTCGCGATCTTGTCATGGGAGCCATGACTATCCGATTGGCGAGTGGCAAATCATGAAGATTGAAACTGCTGAGTAATGTCGGGGATGCTCCTGTTGCCGTCATATCTCGATTCTATTGAATTAAGTAATAACCAGGAAATTGTATCTTGAACTGTGTGAAGCCTTAGTTACTGGCAATACACACATAGCATAACCAGTTACCCAGAGCTAATTTAGGAATTCTCAAAATTTTGCAACCAAGCGTTCAAATTTTCTAAGCTCTCGAATTCCAAAAGTGCTTCGCTCAGTTCCTCAAGCTTCTCAACTTCTAAGGACTGGATTTGGGCTTCAACTTCAGGTAATAGATTCCCTAATTTGCGGTTGAGAATACGCAGAACTATGGTTGCTCCCTCCTCTTGCCGACCGCGTGCAAGGCCCTTTTCTTCCCAACTCGTCAATGTCTGCATGATTGCGTCCCTTTCTCCTAATTCTAATGTATCAATTTCTGCCTGAAAGAGTTGTTCCTCGTCCGCTTCCAATCTGAGATAGGTATCGACAAATTGAGAAATAAACTCAGTTCTCGCTGGATCTAGCTGCAAGGTAGTCAACATCCGCAGGCATTCCATCTTTACTTGAGGCCGATCTTCTTTGGCAATTTGCATCTTAGCCATCAAAGCCGACGCTACTGGATTGTGCTGCCTCAAGTAGTCCCGCCAGTGCAAGCGGTTGAGTTGAATGGCCCGGAAATTGAACTGTAAGACTTGAAAATCAGGAAACTCAACGGTATACCTGCTCTCTGCTTCCTTTCGGGGACTGTCATAGGAAAAAATCACCACTGGGTAAATGGGCAAATCATATTTCTCCTGCAATCGTCCGAAGTAGTAGAACATGCGTTTCTCAAAGTCCGCTTGGACTGAAGACTGCGGCTCTATATGAAACAGAAAATAGCTTTCTTGCTCTCGAAATTGAACCCGAGCCAGCAGGTCTATGATGCGCTTCTCTTCTGCACCAATACTGCTGTATACCTCTTGGGATAAAAACGTGACGGGTCCGCGCTCCACATAGTCTAAGACTTGAGGTAAAAACAAATCTAAGAACTCCCAAAAGAACGTCTCGATCAATTCTTTGAACAGACCATCATGGTCAATGGACTCCTGTTGTGTCACCCGCTGCTCCGTGATTCGTATTCGATTCGCTGATTGAGTGTATCACTGGCATCTCATCCGAGTTATCCAGGTACGGCTTCTTGCAGCGGTCTTCGAAAAAAGGGAGATAGTCTTCAAGGCTGGCTGTTCAAGGCACCCGTCTTAATCCAGACATTCTGATCGTAAAACCCACCCCGCTGCTCAAACTGAAATCCACCGAGTAGCATTCCTAGCCAGATAGGTACCAGTGACAGCTGTAGCTCCTGTTTTAGCTCGACCAAAGGCACCATCCCAGATGTCCCCTGTAAGTACGTTGAGATGGCCTGTACCCATGCCAAAACATCCTCTTCTTCCAAGACTTGCAAGACTTCATCAGGTTGCTCAAGCCTTAACTCAGTCTCCAGCTCTTCCAGCAACGATGCCTTGTCCTTGAGCACAACGATCGACTCACACTCCTCTTTGGGTAATGTTCGCCGAGTCACCGGGTCGGGTTCAGCAATTAGATCATCGTCTAACACCATGGATTGCCGAACCATCCCCATTTCGTCATCCAAATCAAGGATGGGACCGTCATCGTTGTGGGCATCTCGCCAGTCCCTGAGGAAGACCTCCGCTCGCCGACTCAAGATTTCCGCCATCTGCAATAGGGCAGTCCCTGCCGTGGATAACTTCTCCTCTAATGGCAACTGGGCGACTACTAAGTCCAATCGCTCCTGCAACTGTTGGAGGTCACTCTCTACTGGAACCGCTTCTGCTTGATTCAGCTGCTGCCAAAGATCGAGTTCCAGTTGCAATGCCATCGTGAACAACCTCCTACGGGAACAAGGGGCAGGGACGAATCGGGCATTGACTTGGATCCACTTCGACTTGTGAATCAAACTGATGAAGTACTTTTCCGTCTAGATGCTCAGAGAAGCGGTTGAGTATACTCCTTGAGTATTTCGTCACATCAGAGTTAGTCCATCCCAGGGTATGAACAGGCTCAACGAACGCAACCCGCTTTTGACCTATCCACAGCTCCGCTGACATGGCATGAAGGGGCGCATCCCTTCTCGCTCGATACATCCGTCGAATGGCCGCAGGTTGGACGGGGACATCCACCGTAACTTCAGGAATCAGCTTCCCCGTCTGTAGTTGATATTTCCGTTTCTTGTTTCGGTTATAGCGATCGCGGTGTTTATACGAGGAACGACGGACATGGCAACGCTGGCCCACCCAGCACTCCTTTAACTTTGCTTGGTCCACGGGTAGCTTGGAACACCGCCTGCATTTTTCTGCGATTGCACGGGCCATCGTCTTAAACCGTAGGTAGGGGATGGGTTTTGGCCAAGGATTTGCTCTTTTTCGGCAAATACCCCCATAGCTTACCATGCTTATTAGTCAAAGTTTAGTCAAAGTCCAAATAATAAGATTTTGGCGTTAGTGTACGGAAATTGCCATTGACGTACACTAAAATGGACGTGGATCAGATCGGCGATGACCGAAGGTCGGTCGGAGACCATCGCAATGGCAGAATCAGGGTTAGTTCGCCTAGAAATCGATGAGTCGGCAGTTGATGTCGATTTGCTTAGAGCAGTCTTGGTGGAGAAAACCAAACCCTCCACGCGGGAAGGGTATACCAAGGATCTGGTGGACTTCTTTTTATTCGTGACCCAAGGGGAAATGGTCTATGGAGTTGAGGGACCGAAGCGCAAAAGTGAGATAAAGGCGCAGGTGAAGGTGGAACTATCCCGGCTGAGTCAGTCCTTTGTGGGGATTGGCCGATTGAAGGCTTTGGAATTAGCCGCTCGGTATCGGGAATGTATGATGCAGCGAGGGTTGCAGGCAAATACCATCAATCGGCGGTTGTCCGCAGTGAAGTCCATGGTGCGGATGGCCAGACGTTTGGAAATGTGTGATTGGACTTTGGCGGAAGTAGATGGCCTAACAGTAAAACCTTATCGGGATACTCGGGGAATTACAGCCTCTCAATTTCGACTGATGATGGTGTTCGTCAATCGGTTTTCCCTGGCTGGGTCTCGGGATTTCGCCATGTTGACGCTACTCTGGGAGGCGGGATTGCGACGGTCTGAGCTGGTAGGCTGTGATGTCCGTCATTTTGATTCGGAGCAAAAACGGTTGTCGATTTTGGGGAAAGGAAGGAACGAAAGAGAGTGGATTGATTTGACGGAAAGTGGGGTACTAGCGATTTCAGAGTGGCTGGAACTGCGAGAAGTTTATGGCCTCACGGAGCCGTTGTTTATCTCGTTGGATCGGGCGAATTGGGGGTCGCGGTTGTCAGGGACATCGGTATATCGAATTGTTCGGGCATTGGCGAAGAAGGCGGGGGTAAGTGAGAACTTTGGACCTCACAAAGTCCGCCATAGTGGGACAACCACCTATTTAGAGATGACGGGTGGGGACTTGCGCGGAGCACAGGCGTATTCCCGACACGCCAATCTGAATACGCTCAAGTTCTATGATGACAATCGCAAACAGCTTCAGAAGAAGGCTTCTGCGAAATTGGCGGAGACGATTTCTTGGCAGAAGAATTCTGATGAATCATCAGAGGTAAGAAAATAGGAATGACGACTCATTAGACCTTATCGGAAATAGCTGAAAGCCTTACTGGTAAAGCGTTTTATTTTTGGAGAAAAATCGGCCTCAAAGACTTACGACATAGACGTTTGAAGTTATTCTCACCCATTTTATTTCCGATAAGGTCTATTCCTTCCCTCAATGTACTGGTATATCAAAGTTTTCCCCGTTTTTAATCAATCTCCACATGGTAAGAATTTCAAGCCATAGTGATTCGATCTTCATATTTTTCTCAAACTCTTTTCCTAGGGTTTGCTTGAGCATAGCGAGAAGCGGATGTAGCTGTCGTCATTGCATGGCAAGCCCAGGAGTATCGACTAATGAAGAATAGTACCTGCACAACCCTTGATGGAAATGAAGCTGTTGCGAGGATAGCCTTTTTTCTGAATGAGTTGATTGCTATTTACCCCATAACTCCAGTATCACCGATGGCTGAATGGGCTGATACATGGACAGAAGCTAATAACAAAAATTTATGGGGTGTAGTTCCTCTGGTCGTTGAAATGCAAAGTGAAGCAGGTGTCGCAGGGGCAGTCCATGGAGCCCTTCAAATGGGGGCACTGACGACTACTTTTACTGCATCTCAGGGATTGCTGTTAATGATTCCCAACCTATTTAAGATTGCGGGAGAACTGACCTCTACGGTATTTCATATTGCTGCACGCTCTGTTGCAGCCCAAGCCTTGTCAATTTTTGGAGACCACAGTGATGTAATGGCAGCGAGGGGGACAGGCTTTGCAATGTTGAGTGCTGCTTCTGTTCAGGAAGCCCAGGATTTTGCCGCGATCGCAACCGCTGCAACCCTAGAAACCCGAATTCCCTTCCTCCATTTCTTTGATGGTTTTCGAACTTCCCATGAGATCCAGAAAGTAGAACTACTGTCCATCGCTACCCTCAAGGAATTAATCCAGGATAAGTCCGTTATGGCCCACCGTGCGCGTGCCCTCAGTCCTGATCATCCCGTCTTGCGTGGCACCGCTCAAAATCCTGATATCTACTTCCAAGCTCGAGAAACAGTCAATCCTTACTATCTGGATTGCTCCACGGTTACACAAACAGTGATGAACGACTTTGCTCAATTAACAGGTCGACAATACCAGCTATTTGAATACCATGGCCATCCAGAGGCGGAACGGATCATCGTTCTGATGGGCTCCGGTTGCGAAACAGTCCATGAAACGGTGGATGCTTTGAACCGACAAGGGGATCAAGTTGGAGTGATCAAAGTACGCCTTTATCGTCCTTGGGATGCGCAGCGATTTATAACCGCTTTACCCCCTTCGACCCAATCCATAGCTGTTTTAGATCGGACTAAAGAGCCTGGTAGTCTCGGTGAACCACTTTACCTGGATGTCCTTGCCACGCTTAGCGAACATTCCTCTCATCTTTCTGTTCAAAAGGTTGTTGGGGGGCGCTATGGTCTGTCCTCTAAAGAGTTTACCCCAGCCATGGTCAAAGGAATCTTTGACCATCTCGCGACTACCAACCCCAAAAATCACTTCACTATTGGTATCAACGATGATGTCACGCTGACAAGCCTACCCTATGATTCTTCTTTTTCCACGGATTCAGATCAGGGAATGAGAGCTATCTTCTATGGCCTAGGGGCTGATGGCACTGTCGGTGCCAATAAGAACTCGATCAAGATCATTGGCGAGCATACTGATCACTATGCCCAAGGCTACTTCGTCTACGATTCCAAAAAATCTGGGTCAGTCACAGTTTCTCATCTCCGATTTGGACCAGACCCCATTCGGTCAACCTATTTAATTGAACAAGCCAACTTTATTGCCTGTCATCATTGGGACTTCCTAGACAAAATTGATGTCCTGAAAGCTGCCCAACCCAAGGCTATTGTCCTGCTAAATAGTCCATACCCAGCTACAGAGATTTGGGAACGCTTACCTGCTCATGTGCAGCAACAAGTACTTCAGAAACATCTTAAGCTCTATGGCATTAATGCCAACCAAATAGCTCAGGCTGTAGGTATGGGGGGACGCATCAATACCGTGATGCAGGTGTGCTTTTTTGTCCTTTCAGATATCTTGCCCCGTGATGTGGGAGTTGCATGTATTAAGGAATCGATTCATCAAACCTATGGCAAGAAGGGCGAGGAAATTGTCCGCATGAACCTTAAGGCAGTAGATGCGGCTCTAGAACAACTCTACAAAGTCCCTATGGATGATTCAATCGGCCAGTTAAAGGTAAACAATAGTCAAGCCTCAACGATGCCGGAAACTGCTCCCAAGTTTGTCCGTGAAGTGCTCAATTATATGATTCAGCGCCAGGGAGATATGCTCCCGGTTAGTGCGTTACCCGCTGATGGTACCTATCCCACGGGCACAGCCAAATGGGAAAAAAGGAATATTGCTCAGTTTATTCCTGTTTGGGATCCAGAGGTCTGTATACAGTGTGGGAAATGTGTCATGGTTTGTCCCCACAGTGTCATTCGGAGTAAAGTCTACGACCCTGAACACACTGAAAAAGCACCAACAACCTTTAAGAGTACAGCGGCCCGTGATCATGCTTGGAGTGATCTTAAATTTTCCATTCAAGTGGCACCGGAAGACTGCACGGGATGCGGCATCTGTGTGGATGTTTGCCCAGCGAAAAATAAGTCAAAACCCCGACTGAAAGCCCTCAACATGGAACCCCAACGTCCTTTGAGAGAAACTGAGGTTCAGAATTGGGATTATTTCTTAACCCTGCCCCATCCCCAACGTCAATCGCTCAATCTCCATAAAATTAGTCATCAACAAATGCAACAACCCTTATTTGAGTTTTCTGGGGCTTGTGCGGGGTGTGGAGAAACACCTTACATCAAACTGATAACACAACTATTTGGCGATCGCATGGTCGTTGCTAATGCCACAGGTTGTTCTTCTATTTACGGTGGCAACCTACCCACAACACCTTGGACCGTAAACGCTGACGGCCGAGGTCCTGCTTGGTCTAACTCCCTATTTGAGGATAATGCTGAGTTTGGTTTGGGTTTCCGAGTCGCGATTGATCAGCAAAAAGAACTTGCTCGTAAACTTCTTGAGGAGGTAGTCAATACCATAGAAGACGAGCATGATTATATCCAGTTTCTAGCTGAGCGACTCTTAGCAGCCAAGCAAGATGACGAAGCTGATATTGCTGAGATCCGTCAAGAAGTTGTTCTATTGAAACAATGGCTAACGGAGCAGGAAATTCATCTGGAGTCCCATAAAAACGACAGACGGGATAACTCGCTGATCGAAAAAATGAGTCAGCTCAAGGCCCTGGCTGACTATTTCGTTAAAAAGAGTGTCTGGATTATTGGTGGAGATGGTTGGGCCTACGATATCGGTTATGGCGGCCTAGATCACGTCTTGGCCAGTGGGCGCAACGTCAATATCCTTGTGCTGGATACCGAAGTTTATTCCAATACGGGTGGACAGATGTCAAAGTCCACTCCAAGAGCTGCCGTTGCCAAATTTGCCGCAGGAGGCAAGCCAACCCCGAAGAAAGATCTGGGTTTAATGGCGATGACCTACGGCAATGTCTATGTGGCTAGTGTTGCTATGGGGGCACGGGATGAACATACCCTTAAAGCTTTTATCGAAGCTGAATCCTATGAAGGCCCCTCCCTAATCATTGCCTATGCCCATTGCATTGCTCATGGGATTGAGATGTCTTCAGCCATGCACCATCAAAAATCCTTGGTAGATGCTGGGCGTTGGCTCTTGTATCGTCATGATCCTCGACGAGTGACCCAAGGCCAAAATCCTTTGGTATTAGATTCGCATGCTCCCAAGGTTCCCATCAACCCATCCATGTATGCCGAGAATCGATTCAAGATGCTAACCCGTAGCCAGCCAGAGACGGCTCAACAACTCTTGCAAGAAGCTCAGCAAGACGTGAATACCCGTTGGCTTCTCTACCAATATTTAGCAGCTAGACCCCAACGGTCCCAGTCTTGATCCTGCTTTGAGCAGACTCCTTTGAGATTGATCGAATCACGCCAGGAGGGAAAATCATGAAATCTAACTATGCTAAGGCCGTTGTTACGGTTCTTTTGACGGGGTTACTCTTGCTGCTCCTGACTGCCTGTCAACAGTCTATGGAATCTAGCTTTGAGCAATTCCCTGCACAAAGTAATGCCCAAACCAATGCTTCCCCTGCCTCAGAATCAGAGTGCCTTAACTCGCCGCCAAGATGGCAGAGACGCCATAGAAGACAAAATTATGGTCAATACAGCAGACTCTACAATCCAAGCACAGTTGAGACTATTCAGGGGCAGGTCATACAAGTAGATACGGTTACCCCTCGTTGGGGAATGTCCACAGGGGTTCATCTTCAGCTTAGGTCTGACGCAGATAATGTTGAAATCCGTCTAGGACCCACTTGGTTCTTTGAGGAGCAAAATTTCATCATTCAACAGGGGGATAAGATTACCCTCACGGGTTCAAGAGTGGAGGTTGATAATCAGCCAGCTGTGATTGCAGCTGCAGTTACCAAAGCCGATGTGACCCTAAAGCTTCGCGATCAAGAGGGTATTCCGGTTTGGAGTAATTGGGGCGCATGTCCCTAAAGCAAGTAGCTGAAGATAATCTGATAGGGAGCATAGTGATGATGGCAAGACATTCACATAGTGAAATATGGTTATTTAGACAGCTTTTCGACCAGCAATCTAACACCTATACCTACCTGATAGCTGATCCTGAGACCAAAGCAGCACTGTTAGTGGATCCTGTTTTAGAGCAAGTAGACCGAGATTTAAAACTGATACACGAATTGGGCTTAAAACTCCAGTTCTGTCTAGAAACCCACATCCATGCTGATCACATTACGGGAACTGAAGCATTACGGGCAAAAACAGGGTGTCAGGGGATCGTGCCAGAGCATGCTCATGCCGCCTGTGCTGATCGTTACTTACAAGATGGGGAAACAATAACCTTGGGGACTATCCCTATCCAAGCCATTGCGACGCCCGGTCACACAGATAGTCATAACGCCTATTTGGTCAATGGAGATCGTGTACTAACGGGAGATGCTTTGTTCATTCGCGGTTGCGGTCGTACAGACTTCCAAAGCGGAGATGCAGGAACACTTTATGACTCAGTCACCCAGAAATTATTTACGCTGTCGGAGGAGATTCTGGTCTTTCCGGGGCATGACTATCGAGGACTTACCCTCTCCTCGATTGGTGAAGAGAAGCAATGGAATCCCCGGTTTAAAGGAAGAGATCGCAACACTTTTATTGAGTTTATGAACGCTTTGGATCTTCCTAATCCACAAAAGATCATGGAAGCGGTCCCAGCTAATGAACGATGTGGTCAAGTGATTACTGCTTAATGATGCTTGGAATACTGGATTGCTAACTCCAAAAGATCAGTTCTTTACCAATCCCATCAGCCTAATGGGCTCATTTCAAAGAGGGAAGACAATGACATTTGCAATGCACAATCTAAAAGAAATTGATGCCCTCACGCTCAAGCAATGGATGGATCGGAATGAGGTGTTATTGATTGATGTCAGCAAACCCCAGGAGTTTGAAAAAAGTCATATTCCTGGAGCAAAACTGATACCGATCGACAAGTTTGACCCCGCCACAGTCCCTCGTCTTCAGGGGCAAAGGATTGTCCTTCAGTGTCAATCTGGTGACCGTTCGACCCAAGCTGCACATCAAATGTTGCAGGCAGGATTTAGCCATGTTCATCATCTTCAAGGCGGTTTAGCTGCTTGGAAGGCTGCTGGATATCCCACTCAGGGCAAGCGATCCATAAACATACTTCGTTTAGCCCAAATTTTAACGGGCTCTTGTGTTCTCCTTGGGACTAGTTTGGGGTCAACGCTATCTCCTTGGTTTGTACTATTCAGTATTGTTGTGGGGGGTAGTCTTGTCTTGATAGGGGTAAGCAACGATTGAAAGTTCTCGACGCCTTCCTCACAGGGAGCAGATTAGACCCGATTTTAGGCTGATTCAAAGTGTATGCCTCTTCATAGACTCACTCACTTAAGTCGCTATCTACCCTTTCTAAAATGGTTTCTGGAATACCGTTCTCAGCACCTTATTGGCGATTTAATGGCAGGAGTAATAGTAGCGATCATGCTGGTTCCTCAAGGCATGGCCTATGCATTGCTGGCTGGTTTACCCCCTCAGATTGGCCTCTATGCCAGCATCATGCCACTGATACTGTATGCGCTTTTGGGGACAAGCAGAACTTTGGCTGTGGGTCCCGTCGCCATCGTTTCGCTGTTAGTGGCCACAGGGGTAGGACAACTCGCTCAACCCAATACGTCTGAATACCTAACTTTGGCTATGATGTTGGCCCTTTTAGTAGGCATCCTACAAATGCTGATGGGAGTGGTTCGACTCGGTTTTCTGGTGAACTTTCTCAGTCATGCCGTAATTTCTGGCTTCACGAGTGCAGCTGCCATCATTATTGGTTTTAGCCAGCTTAAACACCTTTTTGGATTGCAGCTTCCAAAGACCGAGTCCTTTCCAGAATTACTACAGGAGATTTGGCAGCACCTGCCTCAGAGGAATAGCATTACCCTGATCCTTGGTCTCACTAGCCTAGTTGTGTTGCTGGTCTTCAACCATCAATTGCAGCCACTACTGAAGAAGCTAGGGATGCCTCAAAATTTGATTCTCCCCTTGACCAGAGGTGGACCATTGCTGCTGGTGCTCGTTAATACTGTTTTGGTGTGGAGACTCCAACTCCATGAAGTGGCGCAGGTCAAGATTATTGGTGAGATTCGAGCGGGTTTGCCGCCCTTGACGCTGCCCACCTTTGACTTGAAGAGTTGGCAAGCTCTTATGCCTACTGCCGTTGCAATTAGTCTTGTGGGATTTATGGAAAGTATTTCTGTGGCTAAGTCCCTGGCTAGTAAACGTCGGCAAAAAATTGATGCCAACCAAGAGTTGATCGGTCTAGGAGCTGCAAACCTGAGCGCAGCCTTCACTGGTGGATATCCAGTCACTGGGGGATTAAGTCGAACCATGGTTAATTTTAGTGCTGGGGCCAACACAGGTTTAGCATCCATCATCACAGCTTTGCTCATTGCCTTAACGGTTCTATTTTTCACACCCTTATTTTATTTTTTGCCTCAGGCTGTGTTGGCAGCGATCATTATCGTTGCTGTTTTGAATTTGATAGATTTCACGTCACTTCAACGCATGTGGCAATACAATCGTGCAGATGCGGCTTCATTACTGATCACATTTGGTGCTGTGTTGGGGTTAGGGATTGAAGCTGGAATTCTCGTAGGGGTTCTGGCCTCTCTATGCCTGTATTTATGGCGGACCAGCCATCCCCATTTAGCAGTTGTTGGTCGAATTGAGGGCTCTGAGCATTTTAGGAATGTGCTACGGAATCCTGTAAAAACCTACCCACATGTGTTAGCAATTCGTGTGGATGAAAGTCTCTATTTTGCCAATATAAAAGCTTTGGAAGACTATGTGCTGCATGCTGTGTCTCACATATCTGATTTGCAACATCTTGTACTGATCTGTAGTGCCATAAACTTCATTGATGCGAGCGCATTGGAAACGCTTGAAGCACTGTTTGCTGATTTGAACTCTGCTGGCGTGAGGGTCTATTTAGCTGAAGTTAAGGGTCCAGTGATGGATCAGCTAGAGAAGACAGATTTTGTGGAAAAGCTGGGTCGAGAACGCATCTTTCTAAGCACTCATCAGGCTATGCTAGCGCTGGGCTGTAATTGAATAAGGAGAAAAATGGGTACCTTTTACTGGGTTAGGGCTTTGTTAGGAGGTATCCTAATCGGTCTCAGTGCGGCAATCTTTCTACTCTTCAATGGTCGCATTGCTGGTGTGAGCGGTATGGTTAACGGTGCGATCAAGCTTACTCCCCACGAACGCTGGCGTTGGACCTTTATCTTAGGACTATTTATCGGGGGGGCTCTTTACGAATATGTTTTGGCTCCCCAACCCACACCCACGGGTTTACAAGGTTAATTTAGCCTCAGAGAGGATCGCTCGAAGTAGTTCTACTTCAAGCAGTAAGACTCTAGATGTTATAGGTCATAACCGAGAGCTAGAGAGAGCTGCAAAGGACAATAGAACCCCCCGCCTTTACGTGTGGGGAGGTATCAGTAAACAAGCTATCGATTTGCAGTTACTTATCGGCTCAGCTATCTTTGGCATTGGTTGGGGAATGGCAGGTTACTGCCCTGGTCCTGGTCTAGTCGCCTTAGTTTTAGGAATTTGGAATCCATTCTTGTTTATCATTTCGCTCATGTTTGGATCATTGTTTTACCACTGGATTACAACTCAGCGAATAAATCGCTCTCCAAAAGTCCCTAACCCAAATCCCTAAACTGTCTAGGGCCATGGCCATTATTTATTTAGATGAAGTGTGTCGAAAGACTTGAGCTACCGCTGTCTGAACGGTTGCTTGATTCATCATAAAGCCATGGATCCCTGGAAAGGTTATGGGTTGATCGGATTCCAGGAGACGAGTTTCATTCAGAGCCACAAGCCCATCGTTCAACTCCATCCCAAAGGGGCTCCAGGGACCACGAGGACCGCTGGTACCCGCAATGATGGTATAGGAGGCGTGCAAATGGGGCAGAGATGCATAAAATTCTGAGCTGGCGAGATTGGCACCACTGGTTCCCGAGAACCATTGGAAGGGCCATAGATTCCAAGCTATTTTTGCTAAGCGTGGGGGTTGATTGGGCGTGCCTAGCATCACAATATGGCGGGGGAAACTTCTAGATAGAGATAGGGCTGAGCGGGTCAATATCCCACCGAGAGAATGAGCTACAATTCCGTATGGGCCTTTATTTGACAACATCTGGAATCGATTTCGTAAACGCGTTACGATCTGCTCGTAAGATTCAGCAAAGGCAGTGTAGCTAAAAAATTCTGTTTGATAGCCAGACTGATCGAGAGAATATGCGAGGCCCATCATGGACATCGGTGTCCTACCCAGGCCATGAACTAAGAGGATCTTCATTGAGCTGCACAACCCATATATTGGGGATTAGCAAAGATGCCTCTACTCTAACAATTATGGATTTGAGTCCACTAATGCATCTAAATCTTGTTGCATTTGGGCTTGGACCTGTTCGTAACAGGCAGTTACGTAGGTGCGATCGCGCGCTGCTTCTGCCCCATAATGCTCAAACACTATCGGTGGACAGACTTGCGTTTGGATGGGAACAGGTAGTGGAATATTGGGTAGGGGACCAAAAGCTAGCCCCCAAGGGAGGCCAAGATAGACAGGAAAAACATCTGGATCAATTCCACCAAGCCAGGGAATTCCCCAGTCGTGAAGCTGCTGGATCGCCTGGTAAAAATCAGCTAGCACAATCAGCGTCTCGTGAGCACCATTTGAGATCAAAGGAACAATTGGAACTTTTTCCTCCAACGCTAACTTAATAAACCCCTTGCGCCCAGCCAGATGAATTTGGTGGCGTTGACAATAAGGACGAAACACATCCTGTGCCCCACCGGGATAAACTAGAACGCTAGCTCCTTGCCTTAGAGCGTTGATCGCCATCTTAGGGTGAGCCATAATACTGCCAATCTGCCCCGCCAGTCGGGCTAAAGGAGGACATGTTTGCTGAAACGCCTGCCAAATCCCAGGATGTAGCAGTCCATAAATAGGCCGTTCAGCCCCAAACTGTCTACACCAGTCATACATGCTCATATACATATCAGGTGCAGACAGTCCACCGTTATGGGAACCAACCATCAAAATGGGGGCATCGGATGGGACATGGTGCCAACCACTGGTTTGGACATGGAAGTAATGATGATATAGCCAGCTCAAAAGTGGCATCAATTGTTCGATCACCTTCGGATCACGATATTCGAGGGACCACCCCAGAGGAGCAGCATGGCCGTTAGCTTTCAACAACATAGAGACATGGGGGGTGTGATTGTTATCCCCATCCACATAATATAGGGAGAGGAAATTGTAACTGACGCAAACCAACTTCAAGCCAATCTGCTGAGCAACCCTTAGGGCTGAGGTAATTGCCCCTTCGTGCAATCCATCTTCTAGATAAGCACCTACGTGGTAAGTGTTGTTCTCTCCATTGCTCTCCACCACTTCATCACGATAGTGAAATGACTCGACCGTATACAGTGAAGTGTGGTGCTCTTGAGATTCTAAGATTCTGACTTTTTTGCCAGCGTTAGCCATCAATACTGCGAACAATAGAGAAGATAAGCCATTTCCGGCGGTTAAGTAATCTGCAGTTATCGAGTCCCCTCAAATGTTCTTCAGATGAGCCAGACACCTGGAACAGTAAAGACAAATATTGAAGAACTTATGAGGTAAGCACTTTTGGGGTTACTGCTAATGCTTTCAAGGGGATTTCACTAGTAATATTCAGAGCCCCCTTGTTCAATGAATGGCTTATGGGATTGGGGCAAGGATATAGTCCCAGCATTGAAATATCTGTGAACACATACCGGGCAGCGTTTGGTCTCTGGCAATGCCTTCACAAATTTCTCAATTTTATTTTCTAAGTTGAAAGGTAGTTCTTGATGGTGGGGAGCTTTAGACTCCTAGGGAGCGGTTTATGACTGAACAAACGATTCAAGAAACCCAGCAAATCCCTCAAGAGCAGTGGTTAGCTTTTTTTGATCACCTTACAAAGAATTATAAGGGATGTTCCCTTGCAATTGAAGTGACTGACGAAGACATTGGAGATGAAAATCTCGTTCAACAGTCACCCTTAGCGTCCATCACTTACGATCCACCCGCGAAGGGGAACGATTTGATGATTGCGATTGGAGGTGATCAGGTGAACTATGCACATACAGTCAATGCGCCCAAGGCCGTATGGGTTGCCAAAGATATCTCTGGACAAGTAGTTGCAATAGATATTGTGGATCACAACGGTACTCAGACGATCTTGCGTTTGAGTTAGTTATCAAATGGCGAATCAGAGGTTACTCTCATGTCACAACATCCAACGCCGAGAAAACGAATTGCTATTTTACTGGAGAACCAGTTTGAAGGCTCTGCATATCAAGTTCCAAGTACTGCATTGCGAAAAGCAGGGGGTACTGTCTCGGTTATCGGTTCCCGCATGAATGAGGGGTACCAAGACAAACAGGGTTCGGTTACAGTCAAACCGATTGCTACGTCAACTGAGGTGAGGGCTGGGGATTTTGATGCCATCGTTATTCCTGGGGGCCACATTCGTGCCAACCCTAATATGGTCCGGTTGGTTTCTCAATCAATAGACCAGGGTATCTGGGTAGCGGCTGTGGGCTATGGTCCTCAGATACTGATCGAAGCAGACCGACTTCGCGATAAGCATACAACGAGTGCTCGATCGATTCATAAAGATCTCCTAAATGCTGGTGCAATATACGTCAATGAACCTGTTGTCGTTGACGGAAATCTGATCACAGCCAGACAACCTAGCGATCTGCCAATGTTCACCACCATGCTACTCAAGTGTCTAAACTTGACGATTAAAGGAACTAGGCTGCCAGAGTTTACTGACTCCACCTTTAATTGGTGGAAGTTAGGGGAAGCCTGGGGTGGCTCTAGTAAACAGGAGATTGTTAAAGCCCTCAATACAACCATTGTCGGGGAACGGTATACCCTAGAAGCTTTTAGGCAGTATAGTCATCGCGTTTCCCATCAAGATTTGCGATTGTTCTTACAGGGTATTAGTTCAACTAAGCACTATCATGTGGAGCGGCTAGAAGCTCACCTTTATGATGTGTTTGGAGAACGGGCCACTTGGCGGGCCGTGGGTAGTGAAGCTTATGCCGCTCTGCAAAGTTGGCTGCAATCGAGTAATGATACATCGATTTTACGGCGTGCCCTTGGCGATATTCAAACTGGGGTGATTGATGTTCATCACTTATGTAATCAACTGACTGACCCTCAAACCGTATCAATTTTAGAAGAAGTGGAACATGATCTAGCCAATCATGAACAACGATTGGCAGATCTATACCGGGCTAGATCTGGGGATCATATCAAGCCCCCTATGCCCACAACGATCGCTGCAGTCACTTAAGCTGATGAATTTCAGAAGGACAATGAACAATGAAAAATCAACCGAAGCCACCCATCACCCTTAATGTTGATCCAGCTACTCTCCTATGGGTTTGTGTGCTGCTATTTTTAATCCCGCTGCTATTAACAGGACTACTCTCTCATTAAATTCCCATCAAGAATCACTTGTGGACGTTGAAATCCATCTTTTTTTTGGAAAGACCAAGGAATGGATTCGTACCTTTACATAGGGAGTGGATAAAACATCGGCTATTGCAAGGGGGCCAACAATCGTGACACTCTGACAATCAGCTTGAACCAGTTAGGTTTTAGCTCATATTCAGACAGATTAATCTCCATCGAATGCTCAAAATCATCACATAACATCTGTTCAACGTTGCGAGCGAACTCAACATCGCTAACAAAGGTCATGACCTCAAAATTGAGATGAAAAGACCGATTGTCTAGATTGACTGTTCCCACTCCTGCGAGGCAACCATCCACCAACATCACCTTTTGATGCATAAATCCATGGTTATAGCGATACAGTTTAATGCCTGTAGCATCCATTTCGGTGTAGTAAGAATAAGAACAAAGATACACAAGCCAATGGTCTGGTCGATCAGGTAAGAGAATACGTACATCCACCCCTCTCAAGGCAGCCATTTTTAATGACGTGAGTACGGGGTCATCTGGAACAAAATAGGGGCTTGCGATCCACAAGCGATGTTGGGCGAGGTTGATGATACTGCCAAAAAAGAGGGTGCAATCATTTTGAGGATCGGTAGGACCGGGTGAAAAAATGAACACCGTTTGGTTCTTTCCTCGGTCAGGGTGAACTTCCCAGCATGCTTCAGGAATTTCCCTAACGGCCCAAAACCAATCTTTGAGAAAGGGAAGTTGTAAACACTGGACTGCTGGACCTTTCACCTTCAGATGAGTATCCCGCCAAAGACCAACATGAGCATTTTGTCCCAAATACTCATCCCCAATGTTAATGCCACCCACAAAAGCAACTTGACCGTCCACTACCAGGATCTTTCGATGATTGCGGAAGTTGAGTTGAAATTGATTCCCCCATCCTTGAGCACTATTAAAAGCTGAGACTTGAATTCCTCCTTTCTGCAGGACGTTGATGTAGTTTTTTGACAAGTTTTTAGAGCCAATTTCGTCATACAGGATATAAATACGAATCCCCTCTTGAGCCTTTTGCATCAAGATTTTTTGAAAAATGTCCCCGACGTGATCATCATTGAGAATGTACGATTGGAGCAGAATATATTCCTTAGAATTTAAGATCGCTTCTTGCATCGCTGAGTAAGTTTGCTCTGCATTAATCAGCAACTGAACCGAATTACTATGGGTAAACGGAAATTCAGTTAATGCTCCTGCTACCCTCTGAAGGGAGGCAAGTTGTGTAGGAAGAACTGCCTTATAGGACAGGATTTCTAAATAGGTGTTATGGGCAAGATCGTGATTTTGAGCGTAAGCTTGATGATAAGCCTGGGTATATCCGTGGAATTCTACTCGTCCCAAGATCCAATATAGGGGTAGAGCAATCCCTGGGAAGGTAATGAGAGACAAACTCCATGCGATCGCACTTTGTGAAGATCGCACATTCATGACTGCATGAGCTGCGTTCAATACACCTAAGGCGTAAACCAATAGCAACAGTACACTAGGGACCGTCATACCGTGAGCAGAGAGAAAATGATTGGGGTGCTCTATGGCGATGAAGGTCATTAGTAGGGAAATTATCGGCCAATTATAGCGATTAGTGAAGCATCAATTCGACGACCAGGGGGCTGTGATCTGAAGAAGATAATTCTCCCAACACTATTTCACTCCCTAGACATTGTGTGAAGCCACGATAGAAAATATGGTCCAAAGGATAGTCAAAAAATTGTTTCAAATTTTTGTAGTGGGCAGAAGAAAATGTCACTTGTCTTAAATCGAGTCGACGGACCATTGTCTGTAGAACCTTCATCCGATATTCGTTCCAAGTATTGAAATCCCCTGATAGAATGATTGGTCCTGGATGAATCGTCAGTTGTGCTTCCAGTTGTTGCAATTGTGATTGAAATTTTCGAGTACTGACAAAATTGATCCCATGAATATTCACGGCCAATAAAGTCTGTTTTGAGCCAGCTAAAGAATATTCCGTAATGAGGGATACTTTGGGGGTGTTGAGAAAAGGCTCGCAAGCTTGAGTTAAAAATGACTTCCCAGACTGATGTTTAACTTTTGAAGCAGTCAGAACTCCAAAATGTTGATCAGTATATGGGTTGCTCATATTTGGGGCGAATTGCCAACTCATCGCATCACAGTAAAACGGCTTTTTGAGGGTGGAATCGAATCGGAATTCCTGCAAGAAGATTAGATCTGGGGGATACCATTCCACAAGTTTAGAAAAATCTTGCAGCCATTCATGACGATGGTTATTCTTAGCAATGTTCCAGTTCAAGATCCGCAGAGAAGCCTGATCTATAACCATTAGTGAAAACTGATGATTCTCTATGAGAACCTGCTCAGCAGTATTTAAACGAAACATTTTAGGTAACAATCCAACTAATCCTTGATCCAATCTGAAAACGCTATATTCAAGTGGAAGACGTTGCGAATGCTAGGTCTCGGCTCCTCTCTAGCATAACGTTGAGGATTATCTGATTGAGCCACTCGAACCTGAATCTTAGACTATCAAACTCGTTGAGATGATCCTGTACAGCTATTGTGCTCCGAAGTCTACAAGAATTAATTGCCAGAAGTTAGCGCTAATGCCTTTGGGAGAGTAGTTTCTAACGATTTTCTGGCCTTTCCCACAATTTGGGGGCTAACCACGGGTAACGACAGCCGAAAGTGCTGATAATGCACCCATTCAAAACCAGCCTTTTCTAAAGTTTTCCAGGTCTCACGATTTGGATGACAATTATGCAAAAGGGTTTTCCATAAAGGTTTAACAGCTTCTTGGATTCTACGCTCCAAAGTCATCGGTTTCGCTGCAACATGTTCTAGAAAGACAAACAGACCGCCAGGTTTCAGAACACGTTGAATTTCAGATAGGCATTCCTCAAGTTGTGTGACTGAACACAAAACATAGGTACTCACGACAGTATCAATACTATTGTCAGCTACGGGCAATTGCTCAGCAGTTCCCTTAAACACGTTAATCGATGACAATCCCTGGCGGTCAGCCTCTTGCCTAATATACGGATGCAGAAATGGATTCAGTTCAATTCCAATCCAATTAATGTCTGGAGGATAGTAGGACAAATTAATCCCTGCCCCTGGACCCAGTTCTAAAACAGTACCGTGGAGATCAGCAAACAGCCAGTGTTTTAGTTGAGCCATGGTTGCAAACTGCTGACATTCATTTAGCTTGATGTTTTCTTCGGGAACGGTATTGGCTCTCGCCATCCCCCAAGCCAGCAATCGATTGTACATATTGCGTCCTCTTCGATGTTGAGCAAAGTTATGCGTCTATCTCATTCCTACTAATCAGTTTTTTGATCACCGCACAGTTGAATCTTCGGTATTTCACCCAAAAGACTTTTGGTGAAAAGTCCTATTTCTCTGAGACATTGCGAAGTGGGATGGAGCGGCCCTCGTAAAACTTGCGCTCAAGCCACCCTAAACTGAGCCAGATGATGGTGCAAACGATGAAGCTAATGCTGGCAACTCGGGCTAACTTGGCGGTTCCTCCCCAATCTAAGAGATAAAGTTGCACCGTTATCCAAGCCACAAGTGCCCCCATAACCATCCCTTGTCGTCCTCTCTTGATTCGGCTCAGCGTAGTCCGACAACTAGCACAGTGAACAGTATGAGAGTGATAGCGTTCGATCACCTGTTCTCGCCCTATCGCTGGGGGCAACGGCTTATTGGGGAAGGGATCCGCAGTGTAGCGTTGCAGCCACTGGTGTAATGCCACTACAAACCGATCCGCTCGGGTTGGCATATAGTAGGATTGCGCAATCGGTATCCCCTGCTTCTGCTGGGTGAGATGACGCTCCTGAAGGTACAAGAAAATTTGGTCATCTTCTAGAATAGAATTTTGCAGCAAGTGAAAGACCCAACTGGGGGTGTAGCGCATCAACCCCGCTGGCAAAGGAGAGGCGAATTGAAAGGGGAAGCGAGCAAACAGGCGGCATTCTCCCTTGCGAATAGGTGTGCAGTAGGCAACGGTCAGAGTACGATTCTTTTCCTGAGTGGTCAAATCATGCCACATCAGATTGGGGGCGATGAAGGTAGTCAATTGAGTTCCGAATTGGCCTTTTTTAGGACCAACAGCCGTTTTCCAAATTCCTTGAAATCCCTGTCTATCCGCGTGGTTAATCTCTAGTGCTTCGCCACAGTGATTATGACAGGATAGTTTGGGGATAGAGTCGGCTGAGTTTAGTTCGTGCATCATCCACCGTAAACAACCAATTAACCGTTGCCTTATCATGGTTCCGCCTTTTTTCCCATGCAGTGACCTCGTACCGGAGTTGTTCAATATCAGGAATCCGCCGATTTAAGCATTGCCTCGAAAGGGCAGAGAACTCAAACTCAATCATATTGAGCCAACTGCCATGTTTTGGGGTGTAGTGAAACTGAATACGCTTGAGAATCCGCAAGGCTTCATCTGGATTGAAGGTTTTGTAAAGTGCTGCGGGAGAATGGGTATTGAGATTGTCCAAAACAACATGTAGCTTGTCAGCCTGGGGAAACAGACCATCCACTAGATATTGCATGCAAAGTGCAAAATCTTCGCTTTTGCGATGCTCAGTCACCTTCAAATGTCGCCAACTTTTGAGCGGTTGAAAAAAGCCAAATATATTACAAGTGCCCTTCCGCTCATATTCATGGTCGTAGCGTTGAGGACGACCGGGCTTCGGTGGACGGGGCACCCGGGTTTCGCCAATCAGTTGGCAAGGCCGTTCATCAAAACAAACAACAGGCTCATCAGGATCGTAGGGTTGGGCATACCAATCTAGAACGTTCTCCATCCGCCAAACAAAGTCTGCGCCTACAGTAGAAAAACACCACTGCTCTTTTAGCCAAGGCTTAAGCTGTTTTTTTCGAGCGTACGTCGCACAGTTTCATCCGATAGGCTTTCGACGACTTTAAGTTCAACCAGCCGTTCTGCCAATAGCTGCATGGTCCACCGGCAACAACCGGTTGGTGGGTCGCTACAAGCTGTCGCAATTAGCAAGGCCTCTGCTTTGCTATCGAGCTTCTTTTGCCCTCCTGGTCTGGGACGCTCATTGAGGGCAAATTCCACACCACCTTCAACAAATTTCTGGCGAGTACGATGCACGGTAGAGATGCCTGCATTGAGCATTTGAGTAATGGTATCGTCTTTGTGTCCCTCATCTGCCAACATCAAAATCTGGGCTCGTTTCATTTTTCGCGCTGACAGGGTTCTACGTCGGGTGAGTTGTATCAGCTCACTGCGTTCTTCAGGCGTTAGCGTCACAATATATTTGTCAGGCATGATTAGTTGGCTAAAAACAGCTAGATTGTTGCTAGCTTACCTATCCAATTCAGTGTGGTCGAGCACTAGGTCCATGGGGCCAGCCACACTGCGATCGCCAACGGAACGGTGATGAGCAAAGGGTAAATGACTCGGATCCAAGACATTTTCCAACAGTGTGAGCACATCGAAAGGTAGATCGCGCACCCCATCCAAGACAATCCATTTATTTGGTGCTTCTTCTAACGGTGCCACTAATGGGATGGGGATGTGAGCTGCGCGTTCGGATTGCCCCGGATAAACAAACAACATCCCCTGTCTCACTGTTGTTGGCAAAGATTGAACACAAGCCCGTCGGGATTGCTCCACTGATTGGCCACCAACCTGCTGAGGAATCCGACAGCATTGACCTAAACCGGAGAACGCCCAACCGTGATACGGGCATTCCAGCAAACCATCTGCAGTAAGGCGACCTTCAGATAGGGGAGCCAGCCGATGAGGGCATTGATCAGCAAAGACCCTCCAAGTTTCTGCCGATTGATCCCACCAAATGACCAAATCTTGTTCTAACAGCGTGAACGTTGACAATTGAGATGGATCTAAATCCTTCACATAGGCAATGGGATGCCAAGCGTCTTGCCATGTGAATTGGGAGGGATCTTCTCCACCTGGCAACAGCCATTGCCCAAGGGGTTGTTCAGCAGTTGAGGATAGTTCAACTTCATGTGCAGAGTTGTGAGGCTGATTAGAAATCGTACTCATGAACAAACTCCGAAAAAGAGCAGCAAGACATTCGATAAATTCAGCTGCATAAACGCTCGATTTCACCAATTCCAACCTTAAACTGAGGGTCTTCCAAGGAGGTATTGGGAAACGTCGTTCTACACCAATCGGATGTTATTGAACACTAGGCCAACCGTTTTATCGATTAACAGTGATATGGCCCTTACCTCTTGGCATCCACAGGCAATCGCGACTCATTCCATAAGCCCAAAGCCCTATCTGCCTCTACCAAAGACATGCCTTTGGCAAGATTTCTCAAAAAATCCCCAACATGTCTGTGACCAATCGCCTCGCCTGTCATATCTGGGGTACGAGCAGTGAACTCGAAGAATTTGACCAACGCATAAGCATTGTAGTTAAAAGGACGAAGAGCTAATGCCCATAAGGCTATTACCCAAGTAGGGATTGATTTGATGTTAGGTTCTTGATCAAGAATTTCAAAAACTAATTCGGCCATTTGTCGATTGCTATATTTCTCACATCCTCCAACTGGTCTAACTGTATTTCTAAGCAATGGCTCCTTGATCACCCTAGCCACTTCTTCACCAAAATCGAGCGCACTCAAGGGATTATAAATACTAGAACCATCTCCGAACAGATGAATTACACCCTTCCGTTTCGCTGCGACTAAGAACTCTTGTGCATCATTAAAGAATCCAGTGGGCGCAAAGATGTTGTAATCCATCCCTGAGGCCATGATCGCTTGAGCGACCTGATCCCTTGCTTTGGCCAGGGGCGATAGACGTGCCATTTCAGAGGCACGTAACACAGAAACAAAGATGAAATGTTTGACACCTGCAGCTTTAGCCGCTTCAAGAATATTCAGGTTGGCTTGATAGTCCACATCCCAAAAAGTGGGGTGACGGTTGAATGAATGAATACCTATGGATGAGAAAACAACGTCTATATCTTCACAAAGATCTTTCAAAGTGTCTGGTTGAGTAGCATGGCCTATGAAAATGTCATCGCACCAATTGGCATTCCTCAGGCGGTTTTGATCGCGACATAAGGCACGGACCCAAAAACCTTGTTGATGTAAAACCTCTAATACACCACCACCAATATATCCTGTGGCTCCTGCTACCAAAACTTTTGGATGTTGATTACTCATACTTGATCTCCCGCAATAATTTTGCTGTTTATCTCAAGTTGCTCACTGATCAATCAAGCTCTGGAAATTGCTTAACCCATTGTATTTATCTGTTAGATAGTGAGATATCAGCGTTTTGTTCTATAACGAGTCGCTGATTTTTCTAGTCGCACTATTCAGAAAGGTAACTACCTTAAGGCTAGAAAGATAAATTGAGAATCTTGTGAAATCACAAAAAGATTGAGTAGTGAACCCCAATCTTAAAGGTAGGAATACTATCAAGAGATATTATGCCTGCAAGCGATATTGGGAAACAAAGTATATATCTTTGAGCTGTCCTTCACAATTATCCAAACTTTGAGAACCACTTCACTTTATGCCTCACAAATTACTCAAACTCTTCCTCTAACTTCAGGATGAAGTGAAATTAAATTCATTATTTGTCTGAAGGAGGGTACTGAAACATTTGTTATTCAAATTCTCAGATGCTATATCTTATTGACTTGAACAATGCAGCTTTGAATGAATAACAGACAAAATCAACCTATTCAGGAGAAGCAACTATGCCTATTGAAACAGAGCCTAATCGCACTCGAAAAAATTTTGAGCCCAAGCGGTTTGGTGGCAGTTTATTCATTCTGTTTACATTATTATTATTTCTAAATCTATTTGTTTTGCGAGGACCGCGGTTCCCGATAACTGCCTACAGTGATTTTATTACTCAAGTAGAGGCGGGGCAGGTTGAACGGGTGGAGGTTCGGCCAGATCGCATTCGATATATCTTGAAAAGCGATCAGTATGGATTTAATGAGGGGACTGAGACTGCTGCAGTATTCGATACAGTGCCTGTTGGGATTGATTTAGAATTACCCAAGTTTTTGCGAGAGCATGATGTTCAGTACTTTGCTCCACCTCCAAGCTCCTTAAGCTGGTTGCCGACACTTTTAGGGTGGGTTGTACCACCGTTAATTTTCTTTGGCATTTGGAGTTGGTTGATCAATCGAAATCAAGGGGCAGGCCCTGCTGCCCTAACGGTGGGCCAAAGCAAGGCACGCATTTACTCAGAAGGAAGTACAGGTGTAACATTTGACGATGTTGCTGGAGTTGAAGAGGCAAAAACTGAATTGCTAGAAATTGTAGATTTTCTAGCTCATGCCGACAAATACACCCGCTTGGGAGCCAAAATACCCAAAGGTGTCTTGTTAGTTGGCCCACCGGGAACAGGTAAAACTTTGCTCGCTAAAGCTATTGCCGGAGAAGCAAAGGTGCCGTTTTTCAGTATTTCAGGATCAGAGTTTATTGAGCTATTTGTCGGTATTGGCGCAGCCCGAGTTCGCGATTTGTTTGAACAAGCAAAGCAACAAGCTCCTTGTATTGTATTTATCGATGAATTAGATGCCCTAGGCAAGGCACGGGGAGGACCCGGTGGATTCACTGGAGGAAATGATGAGCGAGAACAAACGCTTAATCAACTACTTTCGGAGATGGATGGGTTTGATCCAAATGTTGGGGTTATTCTGTTAGCAGCTACCAACCGTCCAGAGGTACTTGACCCGGCACTGCTCCGTCCTGGTCGATTTGATCGGCAAATAGTAGTAGATCGCCCTGACAAGATGGGTCGGGAGGCAATCTTGAAGGTCCATGTTAGAGGAGTGAAACTGGCTGAAGATATTAACTTGACCAAGTTAGCAGTAAGGACACCCGGATTTTCTGGGGCAGATTTGGCCAATTTGGTGAATGAAGCAGCCCTACTAGCAGCTCGTCAGAGCCGTGATGCAGTAGTCATGTCCGATTTTAATGAAGCGATTGAGCGAGTTGTCGCAGGACTGGAGAAAAAGTCGCGCGTTCTCAATGATTTAGAGAAAAAGACTGTTGCTTATCACGAAGTAGGGCACGCTATTGTGGGCAGTTTAATGCCAGGTGCAGGGACGGTTGAGAAAATTTCGGTCATTCCCCGCGGCATTGGTGCACTGGGCTATACTCTGCAACTTCCTGAAGAAGACCGCTTCTTGATCACAGCAAGTGAATTGCGGGGCCGGATAGCGACTTTGCTAGGAGGACGTTCAGCTGAAGAGTTGATTTTTGGAGTTGTTTCTACAGGAGCCAGTGATGATATCCAAAAAGCAACCGATTTAGCTGAACGGTATGTCACCCTCTACGGTATGAGTGATGAACTTGGTCCGATTGCGTATGAAAAGGCACAACAACAGTTTCTAGAAGGAGTGCCTAATCCACGCCGTACCGTTGGTCCCCAAGTCGTTGAAGCAATTGATCAAGCAGTTAAGGATGTGGTAGATGGGGCTCACCATATGGCATTGAGTATTCTATCCATCAATCAAGATATGCTCCAATTAACTGCAAGTCATCTTTTAGAGAAAGAGGTTTTAGAAAGTCAAGAATTGCATTCGCTGTTGAGTCAACCTCAATTCCCACCTGATATGGATGAATGGTTACAGACAGGTAAGTTACCTCAAGGAAAAGAGTTGATCCAAACTACCCTAAATTCACATCAGCTAATCGGAATTAATTAAGTCATAGGGAAATCTATCAAATCCATATGAAATAGATATTACCGAATCATAATTGTTTATGCGCCATAGAGGAGATCAAGAGATCAATAGTTTTGCAGTTTTGCAGCCTTTGTCTCCATAACTATACTGCTGAATGAGTCTCCCTTTTTGTACTCTTGCATAAGGAGCACGTCTGTGAGAATCTTGATTATCTATTTTTCCTTTTCAGGTAATAATCGGCGACTTGCTGAGTATCTAGCCAAAGAAATTCAGTGCGATATCTGCCCCATTATTGAAAAAAAGAGGCGGACAATGTTAACGATTGTTTTGGATATGATCTTCAAAAGAAGCCCCAAAATCGAGGCAATTGAAACCCCGATCTCAAACTACGATCACACCATCTTGGTTGCACCGATCTGGGATTCTAAGATAGCTAATCCCTTGAAAACATTGATCAAGCGTAAGAAGAATTCATTGAATAATTATTCTTTCATATCATTCTGCGGTTTCGACCGCCCTGGACAAAAAGAAAGAATTACTAATCAACTTACAGATCTCACTGGATATCCACCAAAAGCTGTCTCTGAATTAAAAGTTTGCGAACTCTTTCCATCAGAGTATAGAGACGAAGTCAATACTATTTCCCGCTATCATATCACTAGTAAAGATCTCTTTAAATTTGAAGATAAAATTTATGATTTTCTCCACCTCATACAAAGAACAAAATATTAAATATTCACTCAATATAATAGACTATTTACTTTCTTTAGATGTATATGAGAGTGGAGGAGAAGCTCGTAAGGACAATCATCTGTGTCTTCACCTAGTACAAATCTATTGAAACTTTGGCAAGTGACTCTCTGTAATTATTGAGGATAAATATATTCTTAATGATTATCAATATACTGAATAGCAAGCAACGTCATTAGACCTCTTGCATAATTCAGCTAACGACATAGTAGTGGCCTAAAAATCTAAGTCATATTGCAGCATCAACTGAGTTATTAACACATCAAGAAATGAATATTGCAAGAGGTCTATTATTCCAACGATAAATGGTTAATTTATTAAGTTGATTATGTGATCATGTTGAAATCATAAAACGAAGCTGTTCTGCCGATGAATTGGTGGAGGGCTGTACTGCTAATTGATTCGGTGTTCGTACAACCATGACTGAACATAGGGCGTGATGTACAACATAGTTGCTAATACTACCTAACACTAATTCTTTTAACCCAGAATGACCTCGACTTCCCATTAAAATTAAATCAGCGTTCCATTCCTTAGCAAAATCGCAGATCTCTTGCCGAGGATTACCAAATTTTTGTGTAATCTCAGTAGTAATTCCAACTGACTTTGCTTGCTCAGACAGTATTGCTAATCGATGTAACTCTTTTTCTTTATACTTGTTCCATTCTTGTTGAAAGCGATTCAACGGTATGTCAGAAAAAGCTGGATAGAGATAGGTTCCAGGAAAAACAGGATGTGCTTGATAGCCCTCTCCTTCGATGGATAGAACATGTAGCAGCATAAGTCGAGCATGGCAAGATTCTGCTATTTCCATTGCAACTTCAAAAGCTTGAATAGCATTTATTGAGTGATCCATGGCGACCAAAATCTTCTTAATCATATTAGCCTCCAGACGAATAGCAGATGGGTTGTATTGAAAATCACCCTGCTAAATCAAATGCAATACACTAATAAGGCTTATCTAGAGATACCTTTGTGAATAAATAAAAATCACTAAGTGATTTAATTTTATTGATCGCATTCTTAATGTAAAGGATGATCAACTCATTCTGACTATAACCAAACAGGATGAGAAACTTGTGAAGGAACACTTACAACCTTATATCTAAAAGATAAAAAAGCTTGAAAGAAACAAAGTTTTCCTTGTCGCAAGTAATCCTATTATTTTAATCAATAGATTAGTTCTATATAGCTTTATAGGAGAGAATTAAGACCATGATATTCAATATATTATTCAAATTCAGTAAGGGATTTATATCTAGACTGAAATGAGTATTAATTGCTTTACTTAATACACTCACATTATTCACAGATAGATTTTATAAATTAAAACTATAGAGAGCTATTCAAATCACCTAGTCTTAATCTACTCAATTTTAATTTTTTAGAGGTAATTATGTTGCAATCTACTTTACAATACTTGAACTCTGTAGATTTCTGGGTAAAAATTTCTATTCTTATCCTTGAAATTTTAATTTATAGATGGGCTATCTATAATTTGGAAGATAAATATTTCTCTAAATAATGATTGATGATTAGATTTAGAGGGGCGTAAGCACAGAATCGGGGATGCATGTCTCAAAGAAAAACGGGTCAAGGACAATAGATCCTGTACCCGAATCAAAAACTTGTCATGAGCCTACCATCGCAATTGCCAGCCGTACTAGACCATCACGATGTTCTAGTACAGGCCAAAGCACTCAAAGAAGCAACCAGCCTGAGTCAGATGGTTTATATCGTTCTGCACATGGGTTTGTTTTTGGCTCGATGGCTTCTGGAGGATGAACTCTCACGGCGAGCAAAAACAGTATTTGAATGGCCTAGGTGTCCCACCTGCGGAACCCGCTTGCACTCAAAGGGATGGGAATCTCGTCAGATGCAGACACTGGTGGGAAATATTTACTGAAAGCGACGGGTAGGTCGTTGTCCGAAAGGGTGTCCAGGTAGTCTATCAGCTCCTCTAGATCAATCCATTGGGATTACCTCTTATCAGCACAGCAGTGAAGAACTGGTGCGTCTAGGCTGCTTGTTCAGTCTATTTATGCCCTATGAACTGGCTAGTTGGATGCTGAGTCAGTGGAGTGGTTTATCCGTCAGTTCATCAAGCTTGTGGAATTGGGTGCAAGTCATGGGCAACAAAGCTTATCAGGCGCTAGAGACTCAACTCAAAGCTCAAGCATCAGGTGACCAGGCTCCTTGTGAAGCGATTTCAGAGTTGTTGTCTGCTCTGCCTTTGGCCGTTGCTGCTGACGGTGTAATGGTGCCCTTTCGCCCCACCCCGAAAACACCCAAGGGAAAAATCCAGTGGCGAGAAGTCAAAGTCGCTATCTTAGCCCGCCTGGGAACACGGGTCACCCGAGCTAAGAAGAGTGTCCCCCAACTACTGCGTCGAAGACTGGTAGCAGTATTGGGTATTGGATGTCAACCCCATAGGCGATGTCGCGACAACCACAAGGCGGATCAACCCCCAAATTTGAACCGTATTATTTGGCGTACACTCCCTTTGCGTTAGCTCTTTTTCAGACCTCATACGATACCTTCAGAACAAAACGACAACCCGTGATCGAAATGACAACCAGTGATCGCTCGATTATTTGGACTGGGATTTTTGAGGTTGAGACTGAGTTTGAGCCGTTCTCTGAGTCGCTGATTTGCGCCGATAACTATCGGCTTGAATTTCGATAATCAAGCCATGATGAATTAAGCGATCAATGGCAGCCACCGCCATCATCGAATCAGTGAAAATGTCATCCCATTGGCTGAAGGGTTGATTCGCTGTAATCAACAAACTTTTTCGTTCATAGCGATGCGCAATTAATTCAAACAGAACGGACGTTTCCGCTTCCGACTTTTTGCAATAGCCCAAGTCATCCAAGATCAACAGATCATAGCGGTCCAGTTTTTTGAGCATTGGATGCAGCTGCAGTTGGAGCTTCGCCTGTTGCAGTTGCTGGACCAATGCGTTGGCTGCAAAGAACTTCACCCGCTTACCGAATTCCAGCATCTTTTTGGACACCCCAGTGGCCAGATGTGTTTTTCCAACACCCGAGGGCCCCAGAATAAGGCAATTCTCGGCGCGCTCCAACCAACCCGGATCTGCGGCTAATTGCATCAAGGGAGCTGGATTGAGCTGGGGACAATGGCTAAAGTCAAAGTTGGTAAAACTTTTTGCGTTTGGGAGCCTGGCTTCGGTGAGGGCACGTTTTAGACGAGCTTGTTCTCTTCGTTGGGCCTCCGTTTCGCACAAGGCTAGTAAGAATTCCGCATAAGACCAGTTTTCCTGCATGGCTTGGGATTCGATAGATTCCCAATGGGTCAACATGTGGGAGAGCCTGAGCTTTTTTAAATAGAGGCTCAGGTGCTGGTAGGGGCTCAGCGGGGACTGAGCAGGAGGGGAGGAGTTTGTCATAAAGTTCAAGTGAATGTTGTTCAATGCTGAGTTCAGGAACCTGCTTCATCTGAGGCGGCTCAAACTGTTTTTTCAGGCGATTGAGGGTAAGGCTGGATGAGCGAAGCTGCTGCTGTAAGTACACTGCTACGGCCTGTTCTTTATCTTGAACCGCAGCAATATACAGGGCTTCCACGATGATCTTGGCAGCCTGCTCCAGGTCAAATTGGGCTTTGAGCTGTTCCCAGATTTGGCGGTATTCAGGATTGGGAAGTAGGTCTGATTGCCAGGTGCAATAGATAAAAGCACGAGGCTTCAATCGCATTGAACCAATAACATGGCGATAGTTGATGCAACGGTCGCGACGTTTGCCTTTGCCACTGACGCGCTTCCTCGGCAATTCCACCACCGGGTGTCGCTCCAGATAGCCGACAATCCGGTCATGGTATAGATGCAGTTCCAATTGACGACCAATCAGTCGAGAAGGGACGGTGTATAGAATGCAGCGAACATCGATGGTGCTGCGTTTGCTGACTTTAGCCGTGAGCACTTCATAGTCAGGGGTTCGATATTTGGGCAGTGGTTGTAGATGGTCTTTCTCTTGCTCATACTTGGTTTGGCACTGCTGATTCAACTTGGCAACCTGTGCATCAATTAAGGCTTGATACTCAGCAACGCTCGTAAAATCTGCACTGCCGCGCAGATAGATCGCCTGCTTAATTCGGTTTTTGAGATGGCCATGGGGAGATTCAATGGAGCCATTCTCATGGGCTACACCTTTGTTGTTACGAGTGGGTTCTAGCCGATAGTGGTCACACAGTTCGTCGTACAAACGCGTGAGGTTTTTGGACCGGCGGCCGCCCATGTTGCGATAGGCTGCACTCAAACTATCAGTACGATGCTGTGTAGGAACACCTCCACAGGCTGCAAAGGCATTTTGCAATCCTTCTGAGAGGGCAACAAAGCTTTCGCCTCCTTGGATGATCTGGGCATATCGCCAGCCGCTATATCCCAGACGGTAATGGTAAATCAGGTGCTCAAAGGGTTTGCCGGCAATGGTAATCGTGATGCCTTTGAGTTCTGTAAAATCGGAGAACCCTTGTACCCCTGGTTCATGACGCAATTCAAACATCACTTCAGGGCTTGGTCCATGTAAGGCTTTCCACGTTCTCACCCGACGTTGTAGGGTCCGCAGGACTTGGGGATACTGGCCTGGATACTTATCCTGCAGGTACTCATACAGGGTCATGGGTTTGAGGCGTGGGTCTCGACGCAGCATTGGTTCTAGCTCGTCTTCCCACACATCAGCTAAGGGGTCGGGAACGGTGCGTTGGTCCTGAAGGCGGCCGCGATTAGGTTGATGGGTGCCGGCCTCAATTCGTTGTCCGGTTCTTGTAGATATTTCGGCAATGTAAGCTGCATCAGCTTGTTTTAAGCCGAGGTCTCTTCCGTTCATATAAACACGAGTATGATAGGAATCAATTCTTTTGTTAGGCACTTGTACAGCCCTCTATTGATTAGGGATGTAAAAAGTGTCTTTTTTCTTGAGATTGAATTCTAGAAACGCGATCTCACACATCATTTCTAGGGAATTGAGATCTAGTTTTATCCTTCTCAGGGGATGCCTGGTTTCTTCATAGCTATAGCCGACGTGACATCGTCATTAATCCGTCAGCTCGATTGTCGTCTAATAATTGGGCGATATCGACCAGTTCATCCCCTTACTGCAACTCGAAGCCCACAAACAAGACTTTGAATCGGCCCCAAGCGTCATCTGGTTAAGTGATGGGGGGCGAGGCTTCTGGCGAGTCTACCGCACCTTGTTCTCTCACTGTGCTGTGGCAGTTCTCGATTTTTTTCATGCAGCAGGCCATCTTGCACGAGCAACAAAAGTGATGTTTGGGGATGCCCGCTCTGCTCAAGCCCAAGTCTGGTTCCGGCGCTGGCGACACCAATTGCGACATGGGCAACACCTACTAGTATTGGGGTCCGACAACGATTCATGTAGAAACTGATCATAGGGCTGAAAGCTATATCTGATAACTATTTCAGGCGACGATTTTAGGGCTTTGGCAAAATACGAAGTCAATTTCGGTACTGATGTCCTATTCTTAAACTCTCTTGCCAACTGACAAATATAGTTTTAGCCACCGGCTACACCAACATAGGCTCTGCCTCTTGTTCTTTTTGAGCAATTGGAATTTCGAAATTGATCGGTGGTGGATTTCGCTGTTCATCTAAGAAGAATATTCCGAACCGATTGAGATGGTCCATCCAATAAGGACTCAGTAACGCCAATACCTCTGCATCATACGTGCGGCCATTTTGAGCTTCCTCATTGAGAATGCGACTCATCTCTGAAACGTTGTAGAAAATCAGACAGTTGGCCACCAGGTGATTGTATTTGATGCGCTTTCGGAGTTCAGCCCGGTTGTTGCTAGAGAGGACTTGGTTTTCACCGCCAAAAGCGAGCCACTTAATAAAGCGATTAAATGCCTCGCACTTGTTGGTTTCAGCATGGATCGTTTCCTGCATTTGAGGATCATTGATGTACTGCAGTAAAAAGATAGTTCTCAAGACACCTCCAAGTTCATGAAAGGCTTGAAATAGCTTATTCTTACGGCTATTGGTTCCCAACTTTCTCAACAGAGTAGAGGCTTGAACTTTCCCGTCCTTAATGGACAACGCCACCCGCAACATGTCCGGCAGGTGTGTCTCAATCAGATCCCAGTCCGTCACTTCGGTGAACAAGCTGTCCAAATGCTTGTAGCGGGTGCCCCGAGACGGTCGATAGAACGCTAAGCTCTGCCAGCCTCGAATGCGGGGCATTAGCGTAATGCCCAATAGAAACGCTAAAGCAAACACCGTACAGCTTTGGGATTGAGTATCACCATGAATCGTGTCCGGTTGGATCTCGGAAGTATTCTTGAGCAATCCATCGAGGATGTAAACGGCTTCCCAGACACCACAGGGAATAAAGTGACTGAACAGAGCAATGTAGGTATCACTGATGTGGTAATAGCCAATGCCGCCATACCCGCCATAGCGGATGTGATATTCCGCCAATAGATTCTGCTCATACATATCCCACTTGGTACCATCCACTGAAGCCTGTTTGCCGGACCCCCAAACCTTGGGAAGCGAAAAGCGATTGTAGGAATCGATAATCCCAGTAATGGCCTGTTGTATTTTCTCTTCACTGATATGGCGATGATGAATCCACCAAATTTGGCGACGGTCAGTTCCAGGGAGTGACCGTGCCAGCTGGTTGGGGCCAATGTTGCAGCCATAGCAAAATGTCGTGGTGATATAGCGTTCGACCGGATCTATGATCTTGGTATCAAAGCCAGATAGGGGCCCGAAGCACTGGGTCCAGTTGAGCCATTTCTCGGTGTCACACAGCACATCCAGAATAGAGACGGGTTTGATCTTCCGTTCAATGAGTGCCTTCACTTCCGCCAATCCTTCAGGTAATTGACGTTGGCGTTTATGGATCACCAGACGGTCTTTTTTGAAACTCAAGTGAGCATTGGTGGGAAAGGCCTGATCTGCCGTCTTGGCCGCCGCTCGCAACCGCTGCTTCATCTCTTGAACAAAGGCCTTACCCTCCGTTGGCAGATTGATCATCTTGCCATACTCTTCAGCTGAGTCCTGGTATTCTTCCCATGAAATCAACTGGCTGTAATAGTCACCGAATTCATTACTGCCAGGGATATACAGATCCCCCGACTGCAGTTCCAGACTGATATGAGAGAACACGCACAACTCAAAGTAGAGGCGATGAATTTTAGTGGGCGTAGTCTGTTGCGGGTCAGTGATCAACGACCGCCACTTGTTAGGCACCCAACTGAGATCCAGCAACGGGACAACCGCTTCATCAGGGGGACCCTGATTGACGATCTGGGTCATCGGCACCCATTTACTGCGTTTGGACCCATGGGCTTTGATAAATTCAATCGCGTTGATTAAAGACTGGTCCTGGGTGCTAGAGCACAAGGGAAGTTGCTCTAGGAGTCGGAAGAATACGGCTCGATGGCTACGATAGAAACGAGTCAAAAAAGAGAAGTAGTTGTTGCCCACGTAGGCTAAGTGCTCTTGGCAATCGTCAATGAGCGGTTGTGGATCATCCCCAATCACAATTTTCATCGACTTGAAGCGTGTGGTGATCCGGCCTTCAGAGTCATAGGATTGTGCATCAATACAGTGTGGGGTAGGTGGCTAAGTCTTGCCATCCCCAAGGATGCTCCGTCAGTCCAGCCCGTTGGGCAGCCGTGTTCTTGAATCGAGAGTGGCACCAGATCCAATTGAAATAAGTCAGCACCAGTCTTAAGGTCACTGCACTCTGTTGCCAGACTTTACCAAACTTGTTCTGACGCCGATGCCAGCGACCAGTCTGTTGACGTAGTATGCCATTGGTCCGCTCTAAGCGCTGTGTCAGAGCTTTACTCACGTGATGGATCACCTCATCGGCTAATTGTCGTGAATACCCTTCCCAGCCATCGGTTTGCCAATGGTGACAGACGGTCTTGCCCTCGGTATTCTCAATTAATTTTTGAGCGAGTTCGTCGGTATGTTTGCCAATACGGCCACTGAGCACCAGGCCACTGTCTTTGGCGAGACTCAAGGCTATCCAGCAATCGCCGACGCTCAACTCTTCCGGTTCACAGTGCTTTTGCTTTTTTTGACAAAGGACCACAACTCATCCGCATTGATGACGTCAGTCGAAACGGCCTGAACTTCTTGGTTATGAATCATTTGGGCTTTTTGGCTCGCTGAACGAATCACACTCACACAGGTGTTGTAAGCCACACCTGTGATACGGGATAGGCCCCTCAGGCTACTGCCTTCAGCATGAGATTGAAGGATGGCCTGGATGGTTTCAGAAGAGATCTGACGGCGATAATAAAGGGTATCAAAGGTCTCACTGAAGGTTTGGTGACAGTGGGGGCAACGGTAACGTTGGCTGCCTTTACTGGTTTTACCGTGTTTGTGGGTTGTTGGATGATCACATAGAGGACATTGCATCAGCGGATAGGAAAACTCAACTCCCTATAGGTTTAACAAACCCACTCTTTTTTGATGCACGACCAGTCATAGGCCAATAGAACATGCAAGAAGATATCGATGAGTTCATCCGTGCGAGCTTGCGTCCTGCGACGATAGTCACTCAGGGCTTCTGCCCCCTTGTGATGGAGCTGGCGGACCCGTTTGATAAACATCTCCGCGAGATCATCCAGGGTGTTGGCATATTGAGTCGATAGCAAGGCCAGGGCTAAGGTATAGCGTTTAGCATCGCTCATTTCTTTCATGCGAGCGGCATCTAAAGACTGGGCTTCTGCGGCGAGGGCCTTGATCTTGACGGCGGGAATATCCTCCAAACCGGAAGTTGGGATCTGCAGATCAGCCAACCATTCCAATCGCTCAATCCACTCTTGCAGCCGCGAGAGCAAGGGTTTGCCGGGGTCTTCCTTCAAGCGGTTCCATAACGATTTCTCTGCTAGAGAAGCCGACAAAAACAACCGATTCAGCTTCACCCGCTCCGTCCGCTTTAAGGCCTGACTGACTTGTTTTACAGCTGAGTAGATACGGCTTGTCTGACCTGACGGGCTGCGCGATCTAGGGCAATAAAAGCGGGTAATTCCAGTCGATGGCGGACCAATTCTTCAATGGCCACATTGATGAGGTCAGCGAGTTCATGTTTCGTCACTGCGGCCTTTTCCATGGACGCCTCAATGACCGCTTTGGCTTGAGGACCATACTTGGTGATTTGTAGATACCCCCGAATAATATTCAGGTGCCGGTAGCGTGTGGGGGAGCGATCATAAGTCGTCAGATCCAGTTGGAAACCGTGTAGGCCAACTATAGTGGCGATGTGACGCACAGCAGCAGCGGGCACATCACTGGTCTTGATGGCATAGCCCAAGCGCTGGTAGGTTTTGAGCATCACCAAAAACCCCAATTGAGTTTGAGGACTACGGGTGAGGTGCTGCGCTAGCGCCATTTCCTCTTTAGTGGGAGTGTAGATAGCTGAAAGGTCTTGATCTGAAGGATTCCGTTTCAAACGTGGATAGGCGGTTTCATGTACACTGGCCACGACCTCAAACTCCTTGGATCTGCTGCTGGGTTTGATAGGGGGTTCCGCAATAGGGGCAAAAACGATGCTTGAGGGAGGTAATGGGTTCTTGGCAGCTGATACAGCGATCTTGTAGTCGAGTGCCGCAAGCAAAACAGTGTTTAGATCTGAGGTCCATCCACAGCGGCTCTGGAGCACTGCCTATGCGCCAACACTGGGGGCAGAATTTCAAAGTTTGCGTGGCTTGGATGGCTCGACCTCGGCTGATGGAATCCAAGTAATCAGGTGGAATTTGTAAGGCACAAGCTAAGCCCTGACGAGTTTTATGATTGAGGGACAACGTTTTGCCGCGCTCCAGCTTACCCAAGCTTTGGGCATGAATATTGGCCTTGAGAGCGACTTCCTTCTGGGTGAGACCGAGTCTGACTCGTAGACGGCGAAGATACTCAGCCAAGGATTCATCGGCAAGGGGGAGGGAATCGGATTCTAAAGGTTGCATGGATTTATCACTGGATATTTCTTCCCCAGAGGTATAGTGCATGAGGCGAAGTGAGTCTTTAGATTTAAGCAAAGCTCCAGATGAATCAGCCTTTAGCCACCGTGGCAACCCAGTTTTTAGATCGCCCCCATCTGGCTACGAGCACAGCCCGCTCCTATGAACTGACCTTGATGCCGTTACTGAAGCGATATGGCAGCTGGTCAGTGGAATTATTAGATGCTGACATCCTGTCTGAGTATCTCAATAGCCTGACGCACCTGTCTTACACGACTCACCATCGGCATCAAGCCACCCTCAAGGCCTTACTCAACTTTGCTGTGCGCCAACGGTATATTCGCAGCAATCCCATTGCCCAGTTAGAGCATCGTTCACCGGATAAAGCCAAGGGAGAGCATCTAAGTGATCAGCCCATTCGGTTTTTGAAACCCGAGCAATTGACGACCTTGTATCAAGCTGTTTATAACGATGCACGCTTGTATGCACTGGTGAAGCTATTGCATCACAGTGGGGCCCGCATCTCAGAAATTTTGGCCTTGGATTTGGCAGAAGTCGATCTGGAGCAACGGCAATTTCAGGTCGTGGGTAAAGGCAACAAAACCCGTTGGTGCTTTTATAGTGAAAATGCAGCTGCAGCCTTGCAGACCTATATTCAGCACTATCGCTATACGCCTTCGCCAGCATTGTTCACGGCTAGAAAGACCCCTACGAGTCAAGTGACCCGTCTGAGTTACAGAACAGCCCATCATCACTGGCATCAATCGATTCAAGGCTATCCACAACTCCAAGGGATAAGGTTGCACGATCTGCGTCATACTTTTGCGACAGAGCGAGTGGGACTAATGGGGTTGGAGGAACTCAGAGCGTTAATGGGGCACCAGCATATCCAGACCACCCTTCGATATCAGACTGTCACATCTGAACAAGCAAAAGGGGCAGCGCAAAGAGCATTTCAATATTTGGAAAATGCAGTTCAATAAGATGTTCTCAAGATGATGACATGGGTAGCTCAGAATTGACCATCTTGCCGAACATATTGGAGATCTCTCAGAGTATTGAAACTACTCTGCAATCAAACAGTGAGTTTAAAAACGGGTCCAAAACAACGATATGAACTTCTACCTCACCTCAAAATACAAAACCGTTGTCTGAAATAGCTATCAGATATAGCTTTCAGCTCTATGATCAGTTTTTGTACGAATCGTTGTCATACCCCGTATTGCGGTCCTTGACGATGTTGATTCACTCACAATTGTTTACGGGCAAGTCTTTTACGACGTTGCTCCAGGTACAGGCTTATTTCCAGCGCCATCACCGACACATCCGATATCGCCACTTTGAACAACAACAGATGCCGCTGGGGTCAGGAATGGTCGAAAGTGCTTGTAAGTGGCTGATTCAACAGCGCTTTAAGGGGGTTGGCATGCGCTGGAGTGAGGATGGTTTCAATCATCTACTCATTCTTCGGCTTACTTGGGTCAATGAACGGTTTGACTCCCTATTCCCAGGGGTGACCATTCCGAAATCTAAGGCATCCCCGATCCACTAGCTACGCCCATTTAGAGAAACTAATATTTCAGACATAAATTGCTTGTTTGTCATGAAATTCGATTAATTTCCGTGTAAGGATTGCAATCGGTGTTTCAATGAACGCACCGATACCCCAATGGCTCGCTTACGCACCTCTAGTTCAGTGGTGAGCTGTGCCATCAATGCTCGCACCGAAGGAATGAGCGTTCGTGCTACAGGTGGGATTTTCGGTAAATCTCACACCATCATTATGCGTTGAGAAAAACGCCTAGCAGACCAAGCAAAGAACGGGGCACCCCCCTCTCCAGCAGGCCCTGATGTGACGGTAGGAGGGGATGAAGTATACACTCGTGTAGGCAAAAATCTTCCCCCCAGTTAGTCCCAGGGCTGGAACATCCACGTTCTTGAACGCGAAAGCCGCTATTGGTTGACAGCACAAGCTGACCTCAAGGATACACAACTTTTTGCAAATGGCGTTTACTAGGCTTGGGAGTGGGTGAAAGCCTGTGATGGGATTCGATGGTTTACCGTTCGAGTAGCGTGCCGAAGGCTTAGGTGAAAGGCTTTATGGACAAGAGCTTTGGAAGCTCGCCAGTGTCTATCTCAACGGTGAGGAGTGTCACCCTGACTATGGGCATCGCAAGGTTTAGCGAGAAGGGTTAGAAGTCGCGATGAAAGTTAAAGGGTCTCAGGGGAATCGGCGAGTAGAGTGGGTGAAAGCAGAGCATCCCTTTACCGCTATGAGTACAGGGTCTGAGGTCTATGCCAATCATAATGAGGCTCACAATGCTGCCTTGAGGAGACGATGTAGTGCTTATCGAAGACGGCAGAATCTCTATGCGAAGAAGCGGCCGGGGTTACAGAGAGTGCTAGACGTACGACGCCTGATTCAAAAGTTAGACCCCATTGGGGACTCAGTAAGCAGACCACACTAGCAATGGAGATGAGATTTTGTTCTCGTCCGTTGAGCACACTAGAACTCCTCACTAAAAAGAGTTTAAGTGTGTACCTATTAATAGACCAGTGCCATGAGTTTCCTCTGCACCTAAAGTACAGAGTTTTTAAATTTCCTTAGAAATCTTAGGGGTGTGATGTGCCCAGCCCCAAACGAAAATGGCTAAACAAAGAACACCCAGTTTAACTACGAAGTAAGTCGCTCCGCTGGAATATAAAGGATATAGCATCGTAATCCCTCCCTTATGGAACTGAATTTATTTTTCGATTTTCTGGGTACCTAAAATTATTGCCAACCAGAAAGATGTGAATAAAGAACCTCATTTTCTAGTGAGTTTGATGGCTGTTGATTCCTTGAAAGTCGTGCAACTTCAACTGAACAAGGTGCATGGTGTGTAACATAGTTTCTGACACTATTGTGAGAAGGTGTACTATCACTAGCTGGTTCTTCTCCACCCAAAAGAATTAAGTCTGCACGCCAAGATAGCGCTAAGTCACAAATTAATTGTCCCGGTTCTCCAATTATGCAGATATAGTCCGCATCTATACGGGCAGCCTTGGCTCTCTCTACACAACCAACTAGACGCCTTAAAATCCTCCCCTCAGAATTGGATTTAGGGAAATTAGACTTTTGAACAGGCATTACATTTGAATTTTTCTGAGTAGATTGTAATTGGTCACTAAGTGTCTTGTTGGAAGGTAAATTTTGATCTTGAGAATTTAGAACATGGAGTAGTTTGAGACTAGACTTATGTTCTTGTGCGATGAGAAATGCTTGTTCGAATACAAACTCACTGGAATCAGAATCATCCATGGCGATCAAGATTCTCTTATTCATCATTACCTCCATCTGTTTAAGTGGTGGAAGGTAGAAGATAGTATTACCTTTTCACCTCACCTTCAAATTACTGATATAGTTTGAAGATCTTGTGAGTGAAATGATCCTACTGGCTCAAATTCTGTAGAGCTATTGACTTAAGTTTCATTCCTAAGTAACTTTTTATTTTGGTAGGCTTCAATTTTAATTTATACGCTTGGAAAAAGACTAACAAATTGCGGAACTGATTATTCACCTGCCGTTGATTGATCGGTGAATGTCAAAGTGTTTATGAAATTACCTGCTGATAGTTTAACTATTCATTTAACTCAAAATCTTAAGTTCACATCCTAAGTAAGGACCCTCTACAAACTGGCTGTTGTCTTTTTGAACTGAGTCAAAATCTTTTAAGATAAAAAACACACCATCATTAGTACTTCCTATGATTTTACCTTTACATCCACGCAAAGGTCCTTTCAGGATTTCGACTGAAGTGCCAAAGGAAATCTTTCTTTGATTACTTAGCATCTTTTGCTCAGTGCTGGCTGATATTAGATGATTTTGGTTGGTTTCTTTCATAGCTAGTGATTGTTTCTTTAAAAAAGACCATCATCTGCTTTTAGATATCCAGAAAATATTTCTTAATTTCCAATAGTATTGAATTATAGAAATATACATATATATAACCTAGGTATTTGTCATAGATGCATAGGATATTTTTTTGCTTATCCCTTGGTTAAGTAAAGCTTGAATTCCAATTCTTATATAGGCTCAAAAGGTGCCATGGAGAATAAGTTGAAACATAGAAATAGGAGGAAGAAAAAAACCAACGTACACATGTCAAGAAAGAATTTTATCTCTATAACGGAGGATAACTATTATTTTGGGCTAAGGATCCTATGCAAGATCATTAGTATTCATAACTCTGAATCCCTAAACAATTCTTTTCGGTTAGACGTGCTTAGCTAATTACACATAATCTTTGAATTGATTAGTACCTAGTCTATTCTAAGAACTTGGAGGTTTTGTGAGACATAGTAGAAATCTGCCGCCACTAAAAATATTATTCAACAGTATAATTATATTTATTAAAATTAAATATAGTATTTAATCCTCCAAATATTGATGAGAAATATATCGGTGTCATCTAATAATTCGAGAAGAAAGCTAAAGTTCCTTTTATTCCTATAGCTATAAATCATCAGCCAAGAGACGCACTATCTATATCTTTATCAGTGCTCACTTCATTCTTGCTTTCTCACAAATACTTCAAATTTTACAAATATATTTTTATTATCAATGTCTAACTTATAACAGGCAGAAAGTGATGCTTATCGTAACTGTCTGGTTTATGCCGAGGACGCAAGAAAGTTATTGTTAACTATTTCAGAAGAATACTAGTTACTGAAAAGATAATTTCTCTAAGTAAATAGCAGGATGTAATCATGGTATACACAATAGATTTGATTAAAATACTGGTTGAACAAGAGCAAATATCTAGGAAAATTATTTTAGTGAACCAGCTTGATATTCCTAATCCTAGAGAAGTATCTGATAATCATGTCAGTTCTTCTATTAATTTAGGAATAGTAATAGCGATTTTAGTGGTGATCTTGATTTGCTGTTCCCCAAACTTTATTAAGCTCTTTCGCAGATCTTTAGTATATTTGCGAAAAGATAGTTGTAATCATTGTCTAAAGTGTAAGTTTTACAATCGAAATGCATACCTTAGTTGTGCTGTTCACCCAGGAAGGGTCCTAACAAGCGATGCACTAAACTGTCAAGACTTTCAATCAAAATAGTGGCGTTAATAGTTTTAGTAACCTCGCATTTTCTACCTCAAATATAAAATAGGAAGTAAGCTGATCAAAGCTAGAATACTTTGTAAAATAAGGCTTGATTTCCCTACTTTCCAATCACCAATACCCAATGTGTATATACCTTTCGCGATACTATTACTAGCTGCGGCTATTAAAATAGCGATCGCACTAATGTTTAGCGCAGTAGACTGACCAGCAGATTGGGTGATACCCATGACGAAAGGATCTACATCCGCGAACCCCAAAATACCAGCTAGGGTGTAGATGCCCGCTTGACCCAAAACCTCAATTGCGTAGTGTGTCAAAACTAGCAACATCACAAATACCCCTGCAAAGAGTAATGCAAATCTTAGCTCAAGTGGATTTTGAGATGTTGCTCGGACTGAGTAAACCTTAGCTGAGCGACCTGTAAATATTAACCATATTCCACCTCCTAAAATAGCGATGCTTGCCACGAGACTCATAGGTCCCCATAGGAGGGCTGCAAGAGACTTATTGAAGATACCCGTTAAAACGATCAAGCGGCAATACATCATCCCTGAGGCGATGAGAATTGCTCCTGCATACCTTCTTGGCAGAGGATCTGAGGTGGATTGTTTGGCAAGGGCCACGGTTGTAACGGTTGAAGAATAAGCTCCACCAATCAACGCAATAATAATCAGAGTCCCTCTCCCCTGAAATGCACGCTGCAACAGATAGCTGGCATAGGAGATGCCGCTTACAGCAATGACGACTAACCAAGTCTTAAAGGGATTGAGTTGAAACTCGCCATAGGCTTGATTGGGCAGAACTGGCAAGATCACAAATGTCAGTAGTAAAAACTTGGTTAATGTAAGAATATCTTCTGAAGAAAATTGGGTAGCCAACTTTTCTAAAACAGACTTTAATTCCAATAAAAATAAACTGGTAATCGCTAAGGTTGCGGCTTCCCAGTAGTGACCAAAGTAGACAAGAGCACCCACCAAATAGGTTGCTAAGCAAGCAATTTCTGAAGTTACCCCTGCATTTTCTACTGTTTGCAACTTATGCCAATACGAAAGAGCCATCAGACCAGCAATGGCTAGAAAACCCATTCCCAATGCGATACTTTGACCGTTCGTCAGAAAGGCGATGCAGTACCCTACTAATCCAATCATTGGGTAGGTACGAACTCCACCAAAAGCATAGCGACCTGTTTGAGTATGATGTCCTTCTCGCTCCAATCCAATTAGAAAAGATAAGAATAAGACCCATAGCAGCTTAAAAACGTTGCTCTGAGGGATGAATTTTAGATGTTGAGTATCCATACTTCTCGTTGAAGTATTAGTGGTCGTTTTTGGAGCTATCGTTCGGGTAGGAAAGGGGGTTCTCTATTCGGGTCTTCAATATTGGTGATGGCTAAGATTTCTGGTTGACATGTGCGGATTGTGACAGTAATTCTTTGAGGCATTGCCTTCATGTCTTTAATAATGTTTGATTGATAACTTGCAGCTTCTGTCGAAGTTTTGAAAGGGCCATAGTAGAGGGTGCTTTGTGGTTCTAGCGTCACAATTTCAATCCACCAAAAGGGGGCCTGTTTTTGGGAATAGATCCAAAGCATACCTAGTTCTAAGTGGCAAAGGTTATTAGAGTGGGAACAAGAATCATTTGCGTTTAAAGGCCTGAGGGGACCTTTTATCCCCCATTCAACTCTTTATATAAAGCACACATCCTAGTTGTTTCCGATACTGTTGGAATGGCCAAGCGATCTCATATAATCTTCGCCGTCAAAGTAGCACTGGCCATTTCATAGGTATGAACCTCCAACTCAGCGTCGGGATAGGTTTCAAAAACTAAGTGATCACCTGGTAATACAGTTCGCTCGAGGAAGTCCTGGGGAATATTGACAATTCGGATAATTTGGGTTCGCTGCATCTCATTGACATAACGACACATCACTTTCTCAGGCAGTTCTGTAATATCAGGACACCTATCTAGTACGCCAGTTGATGCGGATGACATGATGACTCACTCCATCTATGTGGGCACTTTTTCCTTCCGTTCCATCTCATGGATGATTACCAATATTCCAAAGATTAAGGAATAATTATGTGAAAACCATGAAGATCAGCCAACGAATACAGGCCAAATCGGACATTGAAGGGAATCCTAATGTCGTAGCATCAGATCAAAGAATCAGTCACCGGACCCTTTCCTTTCTCAACCAGCATTCGCTAAATCCTTTGTTGTGGCCTGAGATTGCTCCGCAATAATGCACTCTGTGGTCAGAACCATACCCGCAATGGAAGCGGCATTTCGCAACCCAGCACTAGTCACCTTAGCTGGATCGACAATCCCGGCAGTAAACATATCCACATACTGGTTGTTCAAGGCATCATAGCCCGTGTTGAACGGTAAAGTCTTAACCTGCTCTACAACCACCCCACCATTCAGACCCGCGTTCTCCACAATCTGTCTCAATGGAGCAGAGAGGGAACGGACTAGAATCATGGCTCCGATCAGTTCATCACCAACCAAATGTTCAGCAGACCAGTCCTCAAGTTGAGGGGCAAGATGCACGAGGGTTGTACCACCACCTGGAACAATGCCTTCCTCAACAGCGGCTTGAGTTGCGTTAATCGCGTCTTCTAGTTTTAACTTACGGTCCTTCATTTCCGTTTCAGTGGCGGCCCCAACCTTGATTACAGCTACCCCACCAGAAAGCTGAGCTAGACGCTCATGCAGTTTTTCCTTTTCAAAGGATGAGTCTGTCTCATCTATCAGGCGATGAATTTGCTCACAACGCGCTTTGACAGCAGCTTCATTGCTTTCCGAAATGAGGGTGGTATGGTCCTTAGTGATGACCACTTGGCGAGCACGGCCCATCATTTCTAGGGTGGCGTTTTCTAAGGTCAGCCCAGTATCTTCGCTGATGACTTGTCCTCCAGTGAGTACTGCTATATCAGCTAACAGATCCTTGCGGCGATCGCCAAATCCAGGTGCCTTAACCCCAGCCACCCTGACAGTACCTCGTAATTGATTTAGGACAAGGGTTGCTAAGGCTTCTTTTTCAATATCTTCAGCAATTATCACAAGAGGTTTACCCGTTTGTGTAACGTTCTCCAGAATGGGCAGTAAGGCATTCACTAAGGTGATCTTTTTATCCGTTAGTAATAGGTAGGCATCATCCAGAGTCGTCACCATTCGCTCGGCATCCGTTACGAAGTAAGGTGAAATATACCCCTTGTCAAACCGCATCCCTTCCGTGACTTCGACTTCGGTCTGCATTGATTGGCCTTCTTCCAAAGAAATCACCCCTTGCTGACCCACCTTTGCCATGGCAGCAGCAATCATTTGCCCCACAGTTTCATCATTGCCCGCAGCAATGGTCCCAACCTGTGAGATCGCATTGGAATCTTTCACAGGTAGTGCATGTTCAGCAATCTGATCCAACAAAAATTGGGTGGCCTGGTCGATGCCCCGTCGTATTGCCATTGGATTGGCTCCCGCTGCGATATTGCGCAACCCTTCCTTTACCATTGCATGGCTTAAAACAACGGCTGTGGTGGTGCCATCCCCTGCCGCATCATTGGTTTTGGCTGCAACTTGGCGCAACAAGGCTACGCCTGTATTGGCTAAAGGGTTGTCTAGTTCAATTTCCTTGGCAATGGTGATGCCATCATTCACAATTTGCGGGGGACCAAATTTTTGCTCAAGGACGACATTGCGGCCTCTAGGTCCTAAGGTCACTGCCACTGCTTCAGTCAGCAGATCGATCCCTTGCTCTAAGGCATGGCGAGCCGCTGTATCGTATTGAATTGACTTAGCCATCATTCCTTACCTCCAACACGTTGATTCCCTATGTGACAATCGCGAGAATATCTTGAGCTTTGGTCAGCACATAATCTTCATTACCCAGTTTGATATCCGTTCCACTGTATTTGGCATATAGCACCTGATCGCCGACTTGAACGTCGATGGGGGCATAGGAGCCATTCCCAGACCTCAAACCAGGCCCAACACTAACCACCTTTCCCACTTGAGATTTCTCTTGAGCTGTATCGGGCATTAAGATGCCACCTGCGGTTTTTTCTTCAGCCCTATTTACCTTCAGAAAGACACGGTCGCCGAGAGGGCTAACAGTAGAAACGTTGAGGGTTAGAGTGGACATATCCAATCCTCCATAAATTAAAGGGGTCAGTTCATTTGGGTGGGTGAGCAGCACACCAAAAATAGATAGGCATCCAGATCGTGATCAACCTTTAAAGCTTGTTCTGACTCACAATTTCTTGCCAAGCTTTTTCTAGAGCAGTTTGGGCTAGATTGAGGTTACGACTAATTCCATGCTGCAAACTAGCCCATTGACCTTGAAGAAACTCAGTAGCTTCAGCCAAATGGCGCTGATCATACTTATTCGTGGAAGCAAGAGCTTCGCTAACTTGCTGAATCTTGATCTGAATCTCGTATGGTCCGTCATTTAGGTTGAATAAACGCTGTAAGCGATCCGTCATCTCCTGGATAACAAATTTAACCTCGGTAGATTTTTCGCAAATAAAATCCTTTGACCCTTCTGACTCCGGTTTGAGTAGATTTTTTGCTCCTTCTGGAATCAGGAGGGCTTCAGGTGTGTATTTCTCGATATCCCCAGGGAAGAGGATTGCGCGTTCTCCTAGGTAACTGGCAATCTCTCCTGCCAAGATATAAGCGACGATTTCCCCTGTATGCCAATCGAACAGAAAATCTTCTACCCAGCCCAACGTTTCTCCGACCCTAGATCGGACTGGGAGTTGATATCCATGATGGAGATGGGGTGGGGTTGACACTATGAGGGGACGATCAACCGACACGGTCTCTTTGCCCACACTCGCAACTTGACGAAGAGACCAATACCGCTGGCGACTGGATAGATATGTGACATATCCAGACTCGTCAAGCCAGATCTCTTCCACGTTTCCTAGGTGGGAATTAGTGGTGTTCCCAATTGCAGTTAATCCGACCATTTGACTGTAACGGATGATATTGAACATGGGTGTCTCCACGACCGTTCAGTAATGAGCACATGTAATGTTTCAGCGATGTTGTGCTCGTTCGATGGTAATTATTAACATCTCTGACCGCTTTCCCTGTTGGAAGCCTGTGAGAAGATTCTTTATCAATCAAGATATCCTTCATTCCCATAACTTAATGGCGAGAAAACGCTTGAAGTCAAGCGTCATGTGCTCAGGAAGAGGGGGAAGGATTAATCTTGAGGGGCAATTCAGATCCTCTCTAGCCATGAGACTAAAGCGAAAAGTTGAAGACAATGTGAGGGGATTAGATCGTCGCTATTGGGTGCTTACAGCCCTCACAATTTTCACAATATCCCACTCTAGATTGGAGGCTAGATGCCCTCAACTGTAAAGCATTTAGCCCTCAAACATAGGTGTTAGTATGCGCTACCGACATGTGATTATTTCCCGCCACGGCGGACCGGATGTTTTAGAGATAGTTATGGATGAACGACCTGAACCTCGGGCGGGAGAAGTGGGAGTACGGGTATTAGCAACTGGTGTGGCTTTTACAGACGTTTTGATCCGCGAGGGACTCTATCTGGGATTACCCAAAGTGCCCTTTACCCCAGGCTATGAAATAGTTGGGATTGTTGATCAGCTCGGTTCTGGGGTCGCGGGGCTGGATATCGGTCAGCGGATTGCGGCCCTGACTGTGGTGGGGGGATATAGTGAGTACGTTTGTTTACCCGCCCATGAATGTGTTCTGGTACCACCTGAGGTGGATGTTGCCGAGGCCGTCGGTCTAGTTTTGCAGTACGTGACAGCCTATCAGTTACTGCACCGAATTGCTAAGGTTCAATCCGGCGATCGCATCTTGATTCACGGTGCTGCGGGCGGTGTTGGAACTGCGCTCCTGGAGTTAGGTCACCTCGCAGGCTTAAAGATGTATGGTACTGATTCCACAACGAAACATGATCTCATTGCCAATTTGGGTGCCACTCCGATAGATTATCTGCCGGAAAATTTCCAGCCGCAGATTCGTCGTCTCACTCCCAATGGAATGGATGTGGTCTTTGATGCCATTGGGGGGCGTCATTTACTGGGGTCATACCAAACTTTAGCGCCTGGGGGACAACTCATTAGCTATGGGTTTTCCTCAGCGCTATCAGCACATTGGGGAAGGCTGTTGAAAGTCGGGGAGAGTATGGGCCTTCTGACTCTGTTAAGCATCTGGCCGGATCGTCGTAGCGCTGTTTTTTACAACATTACTGATTTGAAGCGGCGTCAACCCAATTGGTTCCGAGACGATTTAACGAGCCTTCTGGATCTACTGGCGGATGGCTCTATTCAACCTATCATTGCCGATCGCCTACCCTTAGCAGATGCAGCGGTGGCCCATAACTTACTGGATCACGCTGCAGTGAGAGGTCAGTTAGTCTTACTGTGTGATGAAACTTTCCGGGCGAATTCATCCAAGCCAGAGAGGAAATCCTCGCCTGTTGATCACCCATCTGCTCGAGGTTAAAGTCGGTTTTCCGATGGTTTAGAACCTCTGAACATGATTATTTTTTATGGTTTGGGAGGTTGTTGTGCCCCTTAGGCTCGCAATTTTATTGGCTCTAGCCCTCTTGTTCATTCTGCATTTTGGGTCCACTTGGCAGTTTCATCGCTCAATTGAGCAACAAGTCCAGGCTCTGAGAATGCTGACCAATGATGAACAGGTCCTTCAACCCCCCAGGTTGATTTGTGCATTGGCAATGCGATCGCATCGTTCAGACTCAGACCAAGGGCCATCTCAGGATAGTCCCACCACTATTCAGATTCACCAAACGGGTGAAATGCGTTTATCCGAGCAGGGAAGGTGGCTACCGTTTACGGCCACCCAAGACTTTGCGATTCGACAACCGGGGTTTGTGTGGCGAGCCATTTTTCGACTTGCCCCCTTTATTCATATCGAAGTAGTGGACAGCTATGTCCAAGGTAAAGGGAGGCTGGAAGGAAGGCTGTTGGGTTCAATTCCCTTTTTAAGGGTGGCAGGACCGAGTACAGATAAAGGGGAGCTAATGCGGTACCTGGCAGAATTGATCTTTTTCCCAGCTGCGTTTCTGAATAATTCAGCGTTACATTGGCACAAACTGAATGAGTTCACCGTAAAGGTTACAAGTGAACCAGACGTAGGAGTCCATTACAATTTTGATCCTAATGGTGACCTCGTTAGTATCACTGCACCGAATCGACCCAGAATGGTTGCAGGACAAGCCGTTGAAACCCCCTGGAGTTGTGTGGTGTCCGAGTATAGGACATTGGGTGGGTACGATATGCCGACCTTTGGTCAGGTGAGCTGGCAATTGGAAGATGGACCCTTTACCTATTGGCGGGGACGCATTACCCATCTTGAGACGGATCCAGGCAATTAATCACTGTTCCAAGCTGAAGTTTGAGCCGATCTTTGTTCAGCCTTGAACCTTGGTTGAAGTACTTGGTTTAGATGTGGCATGGCAGATACTTCAGCCAGCTATTCGCAATCTTTAGTTTAGATGGGCTGAGGGATCTGCCTTTTACTGATGTATAGAACCTCTGTCGTGGCCTGAAGGTGAGTCAGAGATTGGATTATCGACCTCACAAGAATATCAAGACTATTTTCTACTGTAGAAATGAGGATAAACGGCGAATCTCGCTGTGAGGCAATCTTTTTTGCCAGTTTATCGGATTTTATTAGAAGAATAGGAGTGTGATATATGCGAATCCCCTCCGATTTAAAACTATTTTTTCACCCTGTCTATCCAGAATGGGTCACGGTATTGAGCTGGTTATTGATGGCGTTGTTCTTATTGTTGAGCTTTGCCATAATGCTTGGTCGAAGTGAGTCAGAATCAGACTTCCTAGATCCACATTAGTCATGGGCGGACGCTCGATCGTATAATCCGACGCTTTCAAACCAGCTTAAGTCAGTAACGCGAACAGGTGATCGATATGTTTACAATCATGAGATCGAATAAAGACGCTCTTGGGGCTTATTTGACCCGTATGGGTGGATACTCGCTGTTGACCCATGCAGAAGAAGTGTCATTAGGGCAACAAATCCAATCAGCTCTAAACCCACCGCAAGGGATTTCCCAAGCTGAATTAGACCAGATACAGAAACGGGGGAAGCGGGCAAAACACAGGATGATTTGTGGCAATCTGCGATTAGTGGTCACGATTGCTAAGAAATATCAAAAACGGGGAATGGATTTAATTGATCTCATCCAAGAAGGGAGTTTGGGGCTAGAGCGAGCGGTAGAGAAGTTTGATCCTGCTAAGGGATATCGATTTAGCACCTATGCATACTGGTGGATTCGCCAATCTATCACCCGTGCGATCGCAATGCAGTCCCATACCATTCGCATCCCTGTGCATATGACGGAAAAGCTCAACCGCATCAAACGAGTGCGTCGAGAGCTATCCCAAACCCTTGGACGCACCCCCACTCACCAGGAAATGGTTGCCGAATTAGGCATTACATTGGAACAGCTGCAGAAGACCTTACAAGCCGCCCAGATATCCAATCCTGAATCCCTGAATATCCGAGTAGGGAAGGATCAAGAGATGGAGTTAGGTGATTTGTTAGAAGATTTGCAAATGCCCAGTCCTAATGAAGTGGTGGAACAAGATTTCTTGCGAAATGCTTTATGGTCGGCTCTAGCTCAGCTCAATGACAATGAGCGCACTGTTCTTATCCTCCGCTATGGTCTGGAAGATGGGCGAGAACGCTCTCTCTACCGAGTCAGTCAACAAATGGGCATCAGTCGGGAATGGGTGAGAAAACTCGAACAGACTGCAAAATCGAAGTTACTCCAATCGGGTAATCTACAGGACTTTATGGCGGCATAGAGGACTCAAAAGGGACATGCATCTGCATCCAGACAGTGTTCTCCTGCCAAGCTGGCTTTGGCCTGCTGATATTCCTCCAAATGAATGGAGACCGGATTAACCCACCAAATCTCTCGGCAATATTCCCGAATGGCTCGATCTGAAGAGAACCGCCCAATCCGAGCAACATTGAGAATGGCCGTTTTGGTCCAGGTGTCTTGATCTTGAAATGCCTGTCCCACCTGATCTTGGCAGTCAATATATGACTGATAGTCTGCCAGTAAGCAATAGGGATCTGCTTGCAGAAGTTGATCCACTAGGGGTTGAAATAGCGCCCGATTCCCATGGGAAAAATATCCTGAGGCAATGAGGTCGATCGCTTCTTTCAGGGCTGGATTGGTATTATAGAAGGTCTTTGGGACGTACCCTTGTGCCTTAAGGTCAACAATATCTTCACTGGTATGCCCAAATAGGAAAAAGTTGTCAGCCTCCACTGCCTCGCGAATTTCAATATTGGCACCGTCGAGGGTGCCAATGGTTAAAGCGCCATTCATTGAGAACTTCATATTGCCCGTGCCGGAGGCTTCCTTCCCTGCCGTGGAAATCTGCTCCGATAAATCAGCGGCGGGATAAATTCGCTGACTGTTGGTGACATTGAAGTCAGGTAGGAAGACTACTTTGATGAGATCGCAGATGTCAGGATCATGATTTACGACTTCTCCCACCGACGTGATCAGCTTAATGATCAGCTTGGCCATCTGATAGCCAGGGGCAGCTTTGCCTCCAAAGATAAAAGTGCGAGGTGGAACCGCGAGTCGGGGATTGTGTTTGATACGGTTATAGAGCGTAATGATATGAAGCACATTGAGATGTTGGCGCTTATATTCATGAATGCGCTTGGCCTGGATATCAAAAATCGAATCGGGATTAAGAGTCAGTCCTTGGTGAGCTTGAATATAGTCTGCTAGATCCTGTTTCACGGCTCGTTTGACCCGTCGCCATTCTTGGCGGAACGCTGGATCCTCGGCTAAAGATTCTAACCGTTTGAAATCCTCAAGTTGTGTGATCCAAGTTTCACCAATCTCGCGGGTAATCAATTGGGTTAGCCTAGGGTTAATTAATACCATCCACCGACGCGGAGTTACCCCGTTGGTTATATTGGTGAACTTATGGGGCCACAAGTCATAGAAATCTTTCAGGACCCCTTCTTTCAGGAGTTCTGTATGCAATGCTGCCACCCCATTGATGGCGTGACTCCCCACACAGGCCAGATGAGCCATGCGAATTCGTTTGCTCCCGCCTTCTTCAATCAAGGATAAGCGGGCGAGTTTATCTGGGTTACCTAGGTATTTCAGCCGCACCTGATCGAGAAAACGCTGATTAATTTCATAAATAATTTCTAAATGTCGAGGTAAGAGACTGCCAAACAGATTCAAAGGCCAGGTCTCCAACGCTTCAGGCAGGAGGGTGTGATTGGTGTAAGCGAAGGCTTGTTGGGTTATGTCCCAAGCCTTCTGCCAATGAAGCAGATACTCATCTACCAACAACCGCATGAGTTCCGCAACCCCGATCGCGGGGTGTGTATCGTTGAGTTGAATCACAAATTTCTCATGAAAGGTCTCGATCGGGTCACCCCGCAACAGATGAATTTTTAGTAGATTTTGGAGGGAACAAGAAACGAAGAAGTATTGTTGTTCAAGACGCAGTTGCTTCCCTTGGATGGGTTCATCATTGGGATAGAGAACTTTGGTCAGATTTTCGGAAATAATTTTGGCATCGACGGCTCCGTAATAGTCCCCGACGTTAAAGGCTTGAAAATCGAAAGACTCTGGAGCTTCTGCCTTCCAAAGCCGCATCGTGCTCGTGGTGTTTACGCGATAACCGGAAATAGGGGTGTCATAGGGTATTCCATTCACCACTTGGTGAGGTATCCAGCGTACTCGGTAGTCGCCTTGATCATCGGTATAGGGTTCTGTATAGCCCCCAAACTTGACCTCTACAGCGTTCTCTGGACGAGGTATTTCCCAGGGGTTACCCAGACGTAACCATTTATCCGTAATTTCAACCTGCCAACCCTCTCGGATTTCCTGGTCAAAGATTCCGTACTCATACCGAATGCCATAGCCAATCGCTGGAATTTCCAGGGTAGCTAGGGAGTCCATATAGCAGGCGGCTAAACGACCGAGTCCCCCATTCCCCAATCCCGGTTCTTCTTCTTGCGCCAAAATGGATCTCAGATCTAATCCCGAGGATTCCACCGCTTGTTGGACTTGATCATAGATACCGAGATTAACCAGGTTATTTTCTAAGTGAGGGCCTGGTAAATATTCAGCAGAGAGATAACAAACCACCTTGACATCCTGTTCACGGTAGGTTTTGACGGTGTTGATCCAGCGATGCAGTAATCGATCGCGCACCGTATAGGCGACAGCCATGTAGTAGTCATATAGGGTGGCAATTTCTGGGAATTTACCCTGGATGTAATAGAGATTATCTGCGATCGCACGCTGTAGCGTTTCAGAACTCAATCCCGTTCGGTCGTCCTCAATATGAAATGAATCATAAATTTCAGTAATATGCTCTGGAGAGAGTTCCGAAAGACGAAAGGAGTTCTGCGCTCTATTAAGCGAGCGTTGCTCAGATGGTTTATTCATGAACAATTGACGGCATAACGACAATAAAACTTCTTTGGTACAGACTGGTCTGGGCTAATGGATTCCTTCAATATCTAGACAAGACAATACCTTGAGTAAAACGATGCCCATGAACCTTGCGTGCCAAAGTATAGAGACCGAAATAGATTGCAATCGTAGGTTTGTTCGTAGACAGCAATACACGATTCTCTCCACACTCCACCTAAAAATAATTGAACGGGCGGGACGTTGGAATCTGTTGTTTTCACACGGCTAAGAATGCCAAAACAATAAGTGAGAAAGTTGAAGAAATTGTGACGAGAATATATTCAATCCCTCAAGATTGAGTCATTCCGCCTCCCGCAAATATGGGTCAATACGATACGTTAGACCACTCATTGATTGAGTTTTATGCTTCTTTTGCAAAATAAAATCGAGCTGCATTTACAATCAAATGAAAGTAATTGTGGGCAAGTGGGTTCGATGATGCAGCAATTCATGACGTTCCCACTTGAAGCAGCCCTAGATTTGCAACCCCTCATAGCTGCGCCTGATACTCCATTAACAGAAGTCATTGGTCTTACGAGTCGGTCCGCCCTTCATTGCCATTTGATGGCAGATGAGGTTAACCAGCCCACTCTCCCCCAATTGGGAATCGAACAAACGGGTTGTGTACTGTTTGAGGAAGATACTCAAATGGTTGGTATTCTCACTGAACGCGACATTGTTCGCTTAATTGCTGAGAATCGCTCGTTGGGTGAACTCACCGCTGCAGCAGTGATGTCCCAACCCGTCGTAACGTTGGTTGATGATGGGCATTCAACTGTATTCACCGCATTAGAGCGGATGAATCGACAGCACATTCGTCATTTACCTGTGCTGGATCAACAAGGACAGGTGAAAGGACTACTGACCCCTCGCCGAATTCGGAATCTGCTGCAACCGTCTGATTTACTTAAAATTCGTCGGGTAAGGGAGGTAATGACCCCAGATGTGGTTCAAGCTTTACCTACTAACTCACTGTTGCAGATTACCCAGTGCATGAATCTGCAGGGAGTGAGCTGTATCGTTATGGTTGAACCTGCCGATGATCTCACAGAAAATCACTGCCCAATCGGGATTATTACAGAAAGAGATATTGTCCAATTTCAGCGATTGGAGCTGGATTTCGCCCAGACTCAAGCACAAGAGGTGATGAGTACCCCTCTTTCCCTCGTTACTCCAGATGATTCCCTGTGGACCGTCCATCAGAAAATGCAGCAGCAAAAAGTCCGTCGATTAGTCGTCGCTGATGGACATGGAACCTTGCGGGGCATTGTCACCCAGAGGAACTTGCTACCCGTAGACCCTGCTGAAATTTATGAGGTCGTGGAACTACTCCAGCAGCAAATCACGCAACTGGAGACCCAAAATCATCAACTACTCCAAAAACGCAACCAAGAACTGGAGCAGCTGGTGCAAGATCGAACATCGAAATTAGAGCGCCGAGATCTTATGCGACACCATCTGGCTAAAGGTCTGGCAACATCTACTGGTGAGGATTTCTTCCAATCCCTTGTGACACATCTGAATCAAGTACTCCCTGCAGATTTCGCTCATATTGGTCAGCTTGTCAATATAGAGGGCCAAGCAACGATTCGCACCCTTGCGGTGGCAAAGGCAGGACAGCTCCAATCCAACTTTGAATATGCTCTAGCTGGGACTCCCTGTGAGGAAGTCATTGAACAACAATCCTGTATGTATCATCAGGGCGTCCAAGCGGTTTTTCCTCATGATCAGATGCTCAGGGACTTAAGCATAGAAGGGTATTTGGGGATTCCCCTCATCTCTAGTGCTAAGCAAGTAGTGGGATTAATTGTTGTTTTATGCCGACAGCCCCTTGACGATCTGGCGTTTATAGAAGAGGTGCTGACGATTCTGGCCCAGAAAACCACAGCAGAGCTTGAGCGCCAAACCGCAGAAACTGACCGTAATCGGTTCCTTTCAGTTTCTTTGGACCTGCACTGTATTGCGGGCTTTGACGGTTACTTTAAAACCGTCAATCCTGCTTTTATTAGCACTTTAGGCTATTCAATCAAAGAACTCTTGGCTCAGCCTTTCCTTAACTTTGTTCACCCCGAGGATCGGGATGCCACTGTCAGAGAATTAGAGCAGTTGGCAATGGGCACTAATACTATTGCCTTTGAGAATCGATATCGCTGCCATGATGGCTCCTACCGCTGGTTTCTCTGGTCCGCCACACCATACCTTCAGCAGCAACAGATTTATGCAAGCGCCAGTGATATCACTAAGCAAAAAATAATCGAGCAGACCTTAGCCTTGAGAGCCAGACAACAGACTTCAGTGGCTCAATTAGGGGCATTAGCCTTAGCAAGTCGAGATATCGATGGTTTGATGAATGAAATTGTCAGAGTCGTCTCTCAGACTTTGGAGGTGGAATATTGCAAAGTACTTCAGTTACGTCCCGATGGTGAATCGTTATTGCTGAAGGCCGGGGTGGGTTGGCAACCTGGACTGGTGGGTCAGGCCATCATTGGGACTGAGCAAGAGTCCCAAGCTGGTTATACATTGCGGAGTTCTAGGCCAGTCATTGTTGACAACTTGGAGACAGAAACTCGATTTAGCGGTCCGCCATTGTTACTGGATCATAAGGTCGTTAGTGGGATGAGTGTCATTCTTCAAGGGCAACATCAAACGTACGGGGTAATCGGTGCTCATACCGGCCACCATCGTCTATTTAATGAGAATGATATTGACTTTCTCCAGTCAGTGGCCAATTTGTTAGCGCAAGCCTTAGATCGGCACCAAATCGATCAAACTTTGAGACAAAGCGAACAAGAATATCGAACATTGGCAGAAAATCTACCAGGGATCGTTTATCGGGTCTTTCCTGAAGATCACAATAGAATGGTGTTTCTGAATGATCAGTGCAAAACATTAACAGGTAATGATTCCATCGACCTTTCAGTCGGAGAAGTTTGCTCCATTGATCCGATGATTGTGCCAGAAGATCGGCCCCAAGTGGTTACAACCGTACAGGAGGCTGTCTCTTCTCTGATGCCATTTCAAGTGGAGTATCGAATACAGGATAAACAGGATCAAATTCGGTACTTTTGGGAAAAAGGACAACCTATTCCGGCTCAAAATGGTCAACCTCTCCATATAGATGGCGTAATTTTTGATGTCACTGAAGGTAAGCTGGCCGAAGTTGCACACCAAGAAAGTCAACAGCGTCTCAACAATATTCTAGAATCCCTGCAAGATATCGTTTGGTCCGTAAAGGCAGATTCATTTGAGTTGTTGTACCTTAGTCCAGCCGCTGAAGAGATATATGGACGCCCTATTTCAGCATTTATAGATAATTCACAACTCTGGTTACAAGCTATGCATCCCGATGATCGGGCAAAAGTTAGCGGTTTTTCTGAACGTATCCTGGAGACGGGTAGCCAAGAAGTAGAATATCGCATTGTCCGGCCGGATGGGTCGATTCGGTGGCTATTAGATCGGGGCAGGGTGATCAAAGATGCCGAAGAGAGAGTCCTGCGATTGGATGGCGTGGCGACAGATATTACAGAACGCAAGCAATCACAAGAACAAATTTCAGAACTAGCAGCGCTATTGAATGTCGCCACCGATGCCATTCTGGTCCAGGGACTTGATGGTCGGATTCAATACTGGAGCAAAGGTGCATCTGCTCTTTATGGCTGGACTCAGGGGGAAGCGCTTAGTCAAGAAGTTGGCCAGTTACTAGAAGTAACCGACGAGAAAGCAGCAGAAATTGAACAATATGTGAGGCAACATGGAAAGTGGCAAGGCGAACAGCAACAGGTGACTAAATCAGGGGATGCGATCACGGTGATGAGCCGATGGACGTTGGTCAAAGATAGTTTAGGGAATCCCAAAGCCATACTCATTGTCAATACCGATGTCACTCAGGCTAAAAAACTCGAAAAACAATTTTTACGGGCTCAACGACTGGAGAGTATTGGGGCACTTGCTAGCGGAATTGCTCATGACCTCAATAACATTCTGACGCCTATCTATGGAGTAGCCCAGCTTTTACCTTTGCAACTTCCCAATGCCAGTGAACAAATTCAGCACCAGTTTGAGATTTTACAAACCTGTGCACAACGGGGGTCAAAACTGATTACCCAGGTGCTCTCATTTTCCAGGGGCGCAGATGGTGAACGCGCAATTCTTTACATTAAACCCTTACTGAGTGAGCTGAGAGACTTTACCCTAAAAACGTTTCCTAAATCGATTGAAGTATCTACGCATATCCCTGACGATCTTTGGTCGATTCATGCCGATGCGACCCAGGTACATCAAGTCTTTATGAATCTACTCGTCAATGCTCGTGATGCTATGCCAGAGGGCGGTTCTTTGTCCATCCATGCAATGAACTTTCCCCTAGATGAAGCCCTTGCAGCAGATTTTCTCAACGCCCAAGCTGGACCGTACATCTTGATCACCGTTACAGATACTGGAATTGGAATTCCTCCTGAACTACAGGAACAGATTTTCGAGCCCTTCTTTACTACCAAGGAACCTGAGGGAGGAACCGGATTGGGGCTCTCGACGGTCAACAAGATTATTCAAAGCCATCATGGATTTATCACCGTCTACAGTGAAGTTGGTCAAGGGACTCAATTCAAAGTCTACCTCCCTGCTATTGAATCAGTCAGCAGTCTAGAGGAAGAAGAATTAGAGTGTCCTAACGGGCAGGGCGAGGTCGTTTTAGTCGTTGATGATGAAGCTCCGATTCGAGAAGTGGCCCAGAGTATGTTGGTAAAGCACAACTATCAGGTCATGGTTGCAGCTGATGGTATTGATGCCATTGCTCAGTATGCTCAACATCATACAGAGATTGATGTTGTATTGATGGATATGCAGATGCCAACACTCAGTGGAGAAACTACCATTCAAACACTGCGAAAAATCAATCCTCAGCTTAAAGTCATCGTGACCAGTGGCCTCTTAGTTGATGAGACATTTGCTTTATCCCTTGGACAGTGTGTTAAAGCCTTTCTTCAGAAACCTTTTTCTTCGGATACCTTGCTCAGAATGTTACAGAATATCCTGCAAGAAAAATCACAGGATACAGAGACCGAAGCTTCTGCTAATAAAAGTGACTAGAAGATATTTTTAGATGAGGAGGTTAAGGTGACACAGGATCCTCTGCCGGTTGGTAAATTACCCTCACATCTATTGGCCCACCTTCTCTCTCAAACTCCCATTCATGATCCTCAAGTCTTATTGGGGCCAGGCATTGGGCATGATTGTGCTGTCGTCGATGGAGGAGCAAAGTTATGGGTCATTAAATCTGATCCCATTACCTTTGTTACAGATGACATTGGCTGGTATGTCGTCCAGATTAATGCTAATGATATTGCCACAACAGGAGCTACTCCCCGCTGGTTGATGGCCACTATTCTTCTCCCCGAGCAGAGGACCACTGCAACTTTGGCTGAACGCATTCATCAGCAAATTTACACGGCTTGTCAGGAGATCAATGTCTCTTTAATTGGGGGGCATACTGAAATCACCTATGGCATAGACCGACCCATCGTTGTCGGAACACTGATTGGTGAAGTGGCGCGAGATAGCCTTATTACTCCTCGCGGTGCTAAGCCTGGTGATCGCATTTTGTTGACTAAAAGTGTACCCATTGAAGCTACGGCAATCTTAGCTCGCGAATATTCTGAACAAATCAGTCAGGCGTTAACTTCCGATGAGCTGACTCAGGCGAGGGGTTATCTCTATAAGCCTGGTATTAGTGTGCTCCGTGATGCCCAACTTGCAAACCAAGCTGGACAAGTCTCGGCGATGCATGACCCGACTGAAGGGGGGTTGCTAGCAGCTCTTTGGGAGCTAGCCCAGGCCAGTAACTGTCAATTGGTAATCGACCTTGAGAAAGTGCCAATATCAGACCTCTCGGCCCATATTTGCCGTGTTTTCAAGATTGATCCATTGGCTGCGATTGCTTCTGGAGCGCTTTTACTCACAGCTCCCCAACGGGATGCACCATCAATTTGCCGGACCTTAAACACATCTGGTATTCCCTGTTGCGAGATTGGTGATGTTCAATCCGGCAATGCCACCGTATGGTCTAGAACAGCCTTGGAGAAGGAACGGCTACCTTGTCCTAGTCGAGATGAGATCGCAACAGTGATCAGTCCTTAAGCTCTTGTACTTCTAGAGAGAGGGGACCGTTCCAAATAGCCCGAATAAGCCAAGAATCATTCCTATGCGTCCCAGCACAATTAGGTTTGTATAGGTCTGGGAAGTCTGAATGATCTGATACCGCCAGAGCGCGAGGGCATAGCTTAACAACATCAAAATGGCACAACATCCAAACAAGGCCGGATGGGCCATGGTGAGTCGTGCGATGGCTAGGGGAATCGAAATGAGCAGTAGCCCTATTAATCCCCAAGCGATTGAAAATGCCGGTGTTAGTCCCCATAGATTTGCAATGGTATTTACCCCCCGTTGTTGATCTCCCTCTGCATCGTGAATATCCCAAACAATTTCTTTAGCCAAAATATAGAAAAACAAAAAGATACTCGGATAGAGCATTGCCCAAGGGCGTTCCGCAACTAGGCTAGCGAAGAAGATTAAAGCCGCAACAATCATTGATACAACACCGTTGCCTAGAATTCCGCTGATATTCAATATAGGGGCATAATTCCAAAGCAGCAGAGCACTGATAGCCACTACAATCCAGCACGATAGACCAAGAGGGATTGCTGCGCCTAAAGCAATACAGAATAGCATCACTGCAATCCACCACGCATGATGAGGTAGCAGAGTGCCAGAGGGAAGGGGGCGTTCAGGATGGTTGATACGATCTTTTTCAATATCATCGAAATCATTGATGGCAAAGGCTCCAGCCGTCATACATATCAATACTGTGGCTGTCTGTAGATAGACCCAAACTGATGTCTGAGGTTGTAGCACAAATACTGAGAGACAGCTCGCCATAGCCGCTAGAACACTGAGTGTGGGACGGCAGAGTTGAGCGACCCCCTGAACCAGGTTAGGAAAATTAAATTGTTTGGGAGAGGAGGGAAGGGTAACCATCATTCACCTCCGAATTTAGCGTTGACGTTCTCTAGGTATGTCTTGGTGGGTGTAAGTCTTTCGGCTCAGAACTCTGTTGGTGTCTGCCAATCACAGAGTTGAGTAGGAGAACGCATTTTCACGGTTGGATATTGATGGAATCCGTCCATATCCAACTTCACTTCATCAAATCGAAGCCAATTGACTCTTCCGGACTGTTCTCTGACGCTGCGAACAACATAGCCATTTTGCAGGGTTAAGTGCTGATCTAATCGCCAGGTGTATTGTGACGTTGTGATTGGAGGCCAAGGGTGACCTGGCCAAGACAATGCCAACCCCTGCCCTCTCACCCGGTTCTGTTCTGCTTTACCTTGAACACAGATATAGGTTCCAGAATGGGGGAAACCGTAATATCCATCCACGTATTCGCCCCGCTTAGCAAAGGTAAAGCAAACCCCATTACCATCCCGCCCATCTTTAGGTTCGGGCAGACTACAAACTTGATAGTTCCCATCCGCCAGTAATTCCAGTCGCCAGGTTTGAGAAGTGGCCAGGGTTGGAACAGACGGATGCTCAGTGACATTCATAGGGGATGAAACAGTCGTGACGATTAAAGGGATGCCCATCATCGCCAATATCTGGAGCAGGGTTATTGCAAACATCCTCTCACCTCCACAATGATTGGGATGAGCAATGCAGCTTTAGTTACATTTTTAGCCTATGCCATAAACTTGAAGACGCTATGACGATTGAGTTTGCTGGTTTAGCCGGTTGATCGGCCAGTTTGAACTTCCATCCTCACAAGTTCCTCAATATTGATCCGTTTATTGAGTCAAAAGGGAAGTGGTTGAAGCCCTGGCAGCCCTCATAAGCTCTTCAACTTTAAGCCCTATCGTCAAGGTGATGAGTATAAGGATGCATCTTCATGAACGCTTCACCAGCCGTTCCCCAACCCACTAAACCCCATTCAATCTTAGTGATTGGTTATGGAAACCAGCTTCTTTGTGATGATGCCATTGGCCCTCGGATTGCAGATGAGGTCGCGATTTGGCGTCTTCCTCAGGTAAGATCGTTAACCGTTCAACAACTCACACCTGAACTAGCTGCAGAACTGGCGAACACAGAAACCGTAATCTTTATTGATGCCTGCCGTATGGACCCCGATCAGGCGGTCAGAATTACACAAATTTCCCCTAGGGGAATGGAAACCACGGGTAGCACGGTCCCTTCCATGGGGCATACTTGTGATCCGCGCTCATTACTCGCTTTAACCCACTCAGTCTATGGGCATCATCCCCAAGCCTGGTGGGTAGAAGTCAAAGCCATCGAATTTGCTGTGGGTGAGCATCTGTCCACCACGGCAGAGGAAGGCATTGCAGAAGCACTGGACGCCATTCAAGAACTTATTCAGTTACAGCTGGATTCTGTTTCCAGTTCAATCAAGCCTCATGCATGAAGTGAGTTTAATGCAAACCACCTTAGACATCGCCTTCGACCATGCAGCTCAACAAGGTGCTCAGCATATCCACTGGATTAAGCTGCGGGTCGGGGAATTGTCGGGTGTGATTCCTGAAGCCCTCACTCTCGCCTTTGAAATCGTTACGGCTGGCACAATGGCTGCGAATGCTCGACTTGAAGTAGAAACGGTGCCCGTGATGTGCCACTGTTCAGCTTGTGATCTGGATTTTCAGCCCACTAGCTGGGTGTATGTTTGTCCCACTTGTCATCAGTTCACTACCGATTTGCGTCAGGGCAGAGAACTGGAGCTAACAGCAATGGAGGTTTCGTAGGATGTGTGAAGATTGCGGCTGTAGTGCTGGATCTGTCCAGATTCATCAAGGCCATGACCCTCAATTGAACCAAGCAGGAACAAGCATAGAGGCTCCCAGCGTTCGCCACCTTGACCTTCATGCCAAGATTCTGGAACACAATGATCGCATTGCTAATCAAAATAGAGTCCTGTTTCAGCACCAGGGCTGGTTAACGGTGAATATGCTATCTTCGCCGGGTTCGGGGAAAACAGCTTTGATTGAGCGACTCGCCCAAGATAAACGGAATGATTGGCAAATTGGAGCCATTGTTGGCGATTTAGCGACGGATAATGATGCCCACCGATTAGGCCATGCTGGGGTATCAGCCGTTCAAATTACAACGGGGACAGCATGCCACTTAGAAGCCAGGATGGTGAGCCACGCTTTATCCAAACTCCCGCCCAAACCTTGGGATCTCCTCGTGATTGAAAATGTTGGCAACCTCGTTTGTCCCGCTGCGTTCGATTTAGGAGAACAAATCAGAGTCGTCATCTTGTCTGTCACCGAGGGCGAAGACAAGCCCCAAAAATATCCAGCAATGTTCAAGTCGGCTCAGGTCGTTTTGATCAATAAAACGGATATTGCGGAGGCTGTGGGATGGCAACGGGACCTTGCGATCTCTTCGCTCCAACAAATCGCTCCTCAAGCTACCCTATTTGAGGTATCGGCTCGAACGGGAGCGGGTATGGATGCTTGGTATGCCTATTTGGATCAATGTCGCCAAGACCTAAGCAGACCTTCGTTTCACCCCCAAAACTCACAAGTTTTACAGATTGGCAGACTATCCTCAAACTAACCCACAACAGTTGCTAACCAGTCTAGCTGGGTTAGTTAAAACTGTTTAGAACGGTAAGGATGATTCATATGATCTATTTACCCGTTTCTCTACTGCTGTTTCTCTTATTTTTACTGTTCCTACCCTTCGTCTGGTTGGTATTGACGATTGATGTCGTTCAACTTGCCGCTGCAAAGTTAGGATTTACGCCTCAAGTGGCCCTCGCACTATTGGTCTTAGTTATTTTGGGTAGCACGATCAATATCCCTCTTTATCGCATGGACTCACCTGTGTACGCGATGGATAACTTTTTGATGTACTACCAACGTCAATTCTGGGGGATTCCATTGCTCAAAATGAGACAAACAAAGGTCGTAGCCCTGAATGTGGGGGGTGGCTTAATTCCCATTATTCTGGCCATTTACCAATTTAGACAGGCTAATCCAGCAGCCATCTTGCTGATTACATCTATCGTGACCGTTGTTTGTTTCTATGCCGCCCATATCGTCCCTGGAATTGGGATTACGATGAACCCATTACTCGCCCCTTTGACTGCGGCATTAACGGCAATGTTATTGGGAATAAATCATGCTCCAGCGACGGCTTTTGCTGGAGGTATCATAGGAACCTTAATCGGTGCAGATTTATTACATCTAAGGGATATAACAGCTATGAGCGGCGGTGTCCTCAGTATTGGCGGCGCCGGGGTTTTTGACGGAATTGCCCTTTGTGGTTTGTTGGCGCTTTTGCTGACTTAAAGATATGACGGTTTTTGTGAGGCGAAGCACTATGGAAGTGACCACCGTTGTCCTGCATGTCCCTGAACATACAAATTTAATCTTGGGCCAAAGCCATTTCATCAAGACAGTGGAGGATTTATATGAAATTATGGTCGGAACTTGCCCTCAGGCAAAATTTGGTCTAGCGTTCTGCGAAGCATCAGGGCCTTGTCTGATCCGGTTTGCGGGCAACGACCCTTCACTCCAAGATATCGCTGTCAGTAATGCTAAGAAAATCGCCGCGGGTCATAGTTTTATTCTATTGATGCAAGATGCTTTTCCCATTAGCGTTTTGAATGCGATTCAGCAGTCCCCAGAAGTCTGCACCATTTACTGTGCGACGGCTAATCCTGTAGAAGTGATCCTGGCCAAGACGGACCAAGGCGCTGGGGTATTAGGTGTGATCGATGGCTTCTCTCCCAAAGGAGTGGAAGGAGAAGAAGACATCTTGGAGCGTCAAGATTTTCTTCGCCAAATTGGCTATAAATTTTAGCCTCCTCAATCAAAGCAGCCTGGTTATGGATGATCGAGGGAATGGATATTTGATGATGACCCATCAGCGCCTCCAACTAACGATTCAAGGAGCCGTTCAAGGCGTTGGGTTTCGGCCATTTATCTTCCGTTTAGCGACCCGATTGAAACTCAGGGGTTGGGTGTCGAATGATACCCAGGGGGTGGTGATTGAAGTGGAAGGTGGCCCTGAACGGTTGAACCAGTTTCTCGCTCAACTCCAAGCCAATCCCCCTGTTCTCGCTGAAATTGAGACTATCAAGCAAAAGTGTATTCCACCTTTGGGTGAGCACACCTTTACGATTCGTCCCAGCCAAAACGGCCCTAAAACCACCCTCTTGCTGCCGGATGTCGCTACGTGTGCCGATTGTCTCCGTGAACTGTTCAACCCTAGCGATCGCAGATACCGCTACCCGTTTATCAACTGTACGCACTGTGGTCCGAGGTATAGCATTATTCGAGCCTTACCCTACGATCGCGGTAATACCGCAATGGCGAGCTTTCACATGTGTCCCGATTGCTTGTCAGAGTATCAGAATCCCTTATCTCGCCGATTTCATGCTCAACCGATTGCCTGTCCTACCTGTGGCCCCATCGTTGAAGTAGGGTATTGGCAGAAGGAACGTTGGGTTAGCAATCAGCTTCAGGGACAGGCCGTTCAACAAAACCAGGAGGGGATAGCGGAAAAGACGGAGGGACTTGGAGCTATCGGGTTAGCTGCTGTAGCCCTTCGTCAGGGTCTGATCGTCGCGGTAAAAGGAGTGGGGGGCTTCCATTTGTTAGTCGATGCTCGCAATTCGGATGCAGTAAAGCGGCTAAGAACGCGCAAGAAGCGCCCCAATAAACCCTTCGCCTTGATGTACCCATCTTTGGAACGGGTCAAACACACCTGCGAAGTATCTGAACTGGAGGCGGAGCTGCTGCAATCGCCCAAGGCCCCCATTGTTTTACTTCAGCGAAGACACCTCTCACTGGCAGACCCAATTGCCGATGAAGTCGCCCCAGGTTGCTCTCACCTGGGCGTACTGCTACCTTACACTCCGATTCACCATCTCCTGATGGCCGACCTCGACTTCCCCATCGTTGCTACCAGTGGCAATCTCAACGGTGCACCCATCAGCTTCAATGGGGAAAAAGCCTTGGATGACCTCAAATCTATCGCCGATCTGTTTCTGATCCAGAATCGCCCTATTTTGCACCCTATAGATGACTCAGTTGTCCAAGTTATCAATGGGCAAACTCAACTCCGCCGCCGTGCCCGAGGATATGCGCCGCTCCCTCTATCCGTCACTTTTCCGTCTCATCATTCCAGCCCCAAAGGCTTATCGGCAACGCCACAATCTACCCGACCCCCAAAACGCCCTACGATCCTCGCGGTGGGTTCTCATCTAAAGAACACCATTGCCCTCTCCTTAGACGATCACGTTTTTATGAGTCAACATCTGGGGGATCTGGACACCGTGCCCTCCATCGACCGTTTTCAGCAAACCCTTCAGGCGTTACTTCAGCTCTACGAGTGCCAACCTAACCTGGTCGCCTGTGATGCTCATCCAGATTATGCTTCCACCCAAGCTGCCCAAGCTTTAGCTCAGCAATGGCAAGTTCCCTTATTATCTGTGCAACATCACTATGCCCATGTGTTGGCCTGTATGGCAGAGCAGCATTTAGCAGCTCCTGTTCTGGGAATTGCTTGGGATGGGGCGGGTTATGGATTGGATGAGACCGTCTGGGGCGGAGAATTTCTGCAAATCACACCAACTGGGTTTGAGCGGGTCGGCTACTGGCGTCCCTTTTTCTTACCCGGTGGTGACCAAGCCGCTCGTGAGCCCAGACGAACGGCGATGGGGCTGCTCTATACCTGCTTTGGGGGCGAGATTTTTGAGTGGGAAGGCTTAGCGCCCTTGAAGGCTTTTTCCCAGCCGTCTGCCCAGGTATTGCAGTCAATGCTGGATCGGTCTCTGAATACCCCTCTGACCTCAAGTGTGGGGCGATTCTTTGATGCGATCGCATCCCTCACGGACCTGATGCAAACCACCCATTTTGAGGGGCAAGCAGCGATGGCCTTAGAGTCTATCTTGGGCAGGGTTGCAACGGAAGACGACTATCCTTTCCATCTCTCCTCTTCATTGCCCTTCGTGATGGATTGGGAACCGATGCTGATAGCCATTCTGGCCGATATTGACCAGGGCGTTGATACTAGCTGGATCTCCACTAAGTTTCACAATACTTTGGTTGAAATCATTGTCCAGATCGCCCATCAAATCGGCGAGCCATATATCGTGCTCACGGGCGGATGTTTTCAAAATCAATATTTGAGTGAAAAAGCCATCCACAGGTTGCGGGAAAACCAGTATCGCCCCTACTGGCATCAGCAAGTCCCTACTAATGATGGAGGGATTGCCCTTGGACAAATCATGGCTGCCCATCGCCACTATGCGGGACGCTTTCCCAAGGTCAATGAGACTTTTGACAGACAACAGCCCTTTGTCGAGGCAGATTCACCATGTGCTTAGCGGTACCCGGCCAGATTGTCAGCATCTTGGATCATGATGACCCACTGTTACGGGCGGGGAAAGTGAGTTTTGGAGGCGTTCTGAAGGACGTCAGCCTTGCTTATGTTCCCCATGCGGAGGTGGGTGACTATGTCATTGTCCATGTGGGGTTTGCTTTGAACGTTATTGATGTTGAAGAAGCTGAGCGGACCTTACAACTCTTGGACAATATCAGCCCACCTGTCTAAGGGAAACAATCATTGACAAAAGCACTGATATTCTCAACCTTTAACTTGAAATTCCCCCGTTGAGGTTCTCCATACCTCACTTAGGACTTGGCCACTATGTGCTGATTTGCACTGGATATGAAGTGGCATCTGGCCTGCCGCATGAGTCGAGCAACTTAAACAAGGATCAAAGGCCCGAATACCTGCTTCGACCCGATTGAGCATCGATTCAGGAATATCGGGTCCATGGAGGTAGTGACGAGCAATCTGAGCAACGGTGCGGTTCATGGCCAGATTATTTTGCCCCGTGGCGATGATCAGATTAACGGATTGGAGTAACCCCGTTGCATCCACTTGATAGTGATGAAACAGCGTCCCCCGTGGTGCTTCACTCACTCCAACCCCCTCTAATTGATTGACATCTGCCTGGGCTCTTAAGGGCGGTTGACAAAGTCCTGGATCCTCTATCTGCTGCTCAATGCGTTCAATACAGGCCAAGATCTCAATTAAGCGAGCGTAATGGTAGTAGAAGGAAGAGGTAACGGTCCCATTGCCCCGCTGGCGGAATTCTTGCAATTCCTGATCGGCTAAGGGTGTGCCCATGCGATCGCAGACGTTGAGTCGGGCTAACGGTCCCACCCGATACATGCCACTCTCTAAACGGCACAGACCTGGAGTCTGATCAGGATAGCCCAAGGGACGATAGTAGGGAGACTTCAAATAAGAATCAGTCTGAACCGCTTCGCCAATAAAGGACTGGAATTGGCTCGGATCAAGATGATCCGCAATGATATTGCCGACACTATCCACAAACCGTAAACAGCCCTGGTAATGTTCCCAGAGTCCCTTTGGGTTGATTAACCCCATAAATAAGCTGGGGAAATTCCCAAATATTCGAGCCTCACTGGCATGGTCTTCTAACAAGTCTTTGAACCGTTTCAGGGTTGAAAGGGCCGTTGATCGTACCTCTAGCAACCCCGCTCGGATTTGTTCACGTCCCTGGTCGGTTAGAGCCGATCGCACACCTCCGGGGACAGCCCAAGCCGGGTGAATTTTCTGCCCTCCTAAATGCTGAATCACCTCCTGACCAAACTGGCGTAGTCGGATACCGCTGCGGGCCAGATCCGGCTCTGCGGCCATCAGGCCAAATACATTTCGCTGAGCTGGATCGCTCTCCCACCCCAACAGTAGGTCAGGACTACTCAGATGAAAAAAACTCAAGGCATGGGACTGAATAATCTGTCCTAAGTTCATTAAGCGGCGCAATTTCTCAGCCGCTGGAGGAATGTGGACGGCAAGAATCTGGTCTCCAGCTTTCGCTGACGCGAGTAGGTGGCTGACTGGACAAATCCCACAGATGCGCGGGGTAATCCCCGGCATCTCCCAAAAGGGTCGGCCTTCGCAAAACTTCTCAAATCCACGAAACTCCGTCACATGAAATCGAGCATCCGTAACTTCACCTGCGTCATCCAAGTAAATCGAGATTTTGGCATGGCCTTCAATCCGAGTGACTGGATCAATGATGATTCTCTGAGGCATTGTAAGTTATCTGTTTTTTAGGATAAACATGAGCTAGCTATCCACTACACCAGGCATCATACTCTCGATCTTTGAAGGCTTCTGGGTACTCCTCACAAAACGCTTCAAAAGCTGTTTTTTCGAGCTTTTCGGCCCGTTGATGAGCCGCTTCCGCTTGGACTGCATCAACGTCTTGCCAAGCTTGTCTACAGGCTTTGGAGTTAGTGCCCTTTTGCTTACAAATTGCATGAGCGTCCGCAATTAATTGCTGTGTTTTTTGAGCAAGCTCCACCTCCAAGGGATTCTCCAAGAAATCCCCTTGATCGAGAATGTCAGAGATTGAGAGAATGCCCAGCAGACTCCACTGGATAATGGGTGCGGCATGTATACCGGTAGTGGTCAATAATCGTGCGGCATATTCGACCCCGAGTTCCGGATTGAGTACCAAACAAGGTTTCGTCATAATTTCATAGACTCTCACCTGCCGTGGATCACGACCAAAGGCCGTTACCTTCGCAACGATATCGAAGGCGGTCACAATTCCGTAAGCATCTTGCTCATGGTTCCGATCAACAATTAGGGCATGAATTCCATGTCGTCGCATCAATCGGACGGCCTCAGCAACCTTCGCCGAATTCCGAATTTTGATGACTTCTGTAGTCATAATGTCTGCAACTTTCATCATTGCGATTTCTCCCATCGGTTATGCCAGAACCTATCTCCGCTCAACCCACTAGTGCCTCCTGAGCTTGCAAGGGGGGCTTAGCCCACCGTGACCTTCCCCAATTCCAGAGTGCACCTAAGCTCAAGAAAATAATGACAATGCTGATGATTCCGCCGATCAGGGGAATAGCGGTAATCAACATCAGAACCACTACCCCCATCAGGAATGGGATAAATCGGTTCGCGGTCTTATTCAAATTGAATTGGCTGCAGAGCCAGCGTCCACCTAGGTTGCTGATTAATACGGGGGCAATCAAACTCACGAAGCTGCCAATACCGACCCATAGGGCCAGATTAGCGAGGGTTCCGACCCCCAGAATGGGCCAGGCTAATCCTTGGAGGGTCAAGATAAGCACAATAAATGCAAGGATGGTCAGAACTGCGATCACAACACTTGCTACTCCCACCAACACACTGGTCACAATGCCCCAACCCAACGTTCTCAACGGTCGAGTCTGAATATTCTGCGTTAATCCTTCTGTCCACTTTGGAAATGCCCAAAGCATGGCACATCCCACTAACCCAATCGTCAGCAAGCGCTGCAGTTGATCTAGCACGATATTCGTCGGCTTGACTGGCGTCGGTTCCCATTCTGGAATCGGTTGATGCGTGATTTTACCTGTCACTTGTGATCCATCTTTTAGGGAGGCAGTAGTTGGTGATTTGTAGGTCAACCGACCTTTGACTTGGGCCGAATCTGTGAGGGTTAATCCTGCCGGCACATCAGGAATCTTAAGGCGAGGGCTAGGTCCGAATATAGGTTTCCAAGTCTGGTTATCACCGACGGTAACGGCCACATCTTGACCCACTGTCCCCTCTAAGGTTAGTCCTCCCATACCCCCCACAACATCCTGATCAACCGTTCCTGCCAGTAGTGCTTGACCACTCGCAACCGTGAGAGTGCCACCGATGGACGTTTGGGGTTGACTTTCCAGGCTCAGCCCTGCGGCGATCATGTCATCTTTCACCCGAGCCTGATTTTTGAGAAGCAGTGCCTCTCCTGCTATCCGCACGTCGTCTTGAACCGTTCCGTTCACCACCACGGCTTGCCCTGCGGCGATTAAATCGCCTTCAACAGACCCATTGAGGGCAACCAAAGCGCCGGCCAGAATAGCATCGCCTTTAACAGTGCCATCAATCGTTATTTCATCACCCGCTAAGTAAACATCCTTCTCAACGGTGCCCGATAGTTGAATGGTGTCTCCTGCTGCAAACAGATTATCTTTTAAGGTCCCGTCAACCGTTATACGGTCCCCAGTTGCATAATAGTTACCTTGAATGACCTCTGTTGCCCCCACGGTGATCTGATCTTGCGTCACGAAATTGGGGGCTCCAACCGCAGAAACCGCTAATAGCAATGGGGTAATGACCAAGGCCATTAGAAACAACAGCACTTGTCTAAAATATTGTCTCGATGATTTAGTGTGCATCTGAGGTACCTACACTGAAAGTGATAAAGTAGCCTGTTCTGAAGGACTAAATAGCTCCGTTTAAGGCAGCTTGGTCTTCAAAAGCTTCAACCACATCCCAGGCTACAGAGCATTCTTTTGAAATCTGGGTTTGCGGATCACCACAAATAATCCGGGCATGCTTTAACGCATTTTCAACTTGCAACGCGAGCCAATCGGCTTGATAGTTCTGCTTTCCATCCGTTTTCATCACTAAGTCAGTGACGGAAATGATGCCTAAAAGCTGCTGTCCATCAATTACTGGCGCTCTCTGAATGCCTGCTGCTGCAAACAATTGAGCCATTTCTTCCACAGTGAGATCAGGATGGGCTGTAATACAGGGTTCGCGGACAAGCTCTTGAACGCCAATTTCATGGGGATCTTTGCCAACAGCCATGACTCGGTAAACAATATCTCGCTCAGTGATGATCCCGTAAGCGGTTTGACCTTCAGGGTGCTCGATAATGAGGGAGCGGACTTTATGGTATTGCATTAGAGCAATGGCTTGTGCCACTGTTGCAGTATCCTGAATCGCAATCACCTCTTGGGTCATAATGTCTCTAACTTTAAGCATCTTGGTACTCCTTGATACGTCCACGATTGATAGGAACTGAGCAGAGGCCCTTGACCATTGGTTTGAGGCTTTGTCACCCGAATTTAATTTGATCTCGACCCTCGAGTTGAGGCCTCTTCCCCTGCAGTAGCGCTTCTAATACAAATTTGATTCGAGAAGGTGATGGTGGGCAACCCGGTAAATAGAGATCGACGGGAACAACGGTATGTACGGGTTTAACCCAATCCAATAAAGGGGGGACAATCGCTTCCTCTGCAGGAATCTGAGGCACCAGATCAGCCAAGTTTATGTAAGACCGCTCAAGTACCCCCTCCGCAGTACCCAAAAGATTACGTAAGGCGGTGACATTCCCCGTAACAGCACAATCCCCAAAGGCAATCAGGTATTGAGTGCAATCACGAACCTGATGAATCATCTCCCAATGATCGGTATTGGCTATTGCGCCTTCGACGAGTGCCACATCCACTTCTTGTGGATACTGCTTGGCATCCATAAAAGGGCTGTAGACCAGATCGACTTGGTGGGCCAACTCAAATAACCACTCGTCAAGGTCTAGGAAAGACATATGGCATCCTGAGCATCCGCCTAGCCAAACAGTCGCTAACTTCAGTTTTGCCATCCTACCTCCGTAACCCAAAATAGTTGTGCACTTCTAAGTTCGAACACCTTCACGAGATGCATTCAAACTCACTATTCCAACCTCAAAACTGATTTCCTTGCACTGTCTGGAATTTATCCCTCACTTTTGCACCCATTCTCGCCTCGTTCTCGCAGTAGAAATAAATTCAAGTTGGCTCCGATCGTGCTCCATCTCCGCAACCGTTGAACCACGTCGAAAGATGGCTCCTGTGGGACAGGCATTGACACACTTTCCACAAGCGGTACAGCTCTCGGCTTCCCCCCAAGGCTGGTTCAAATCTGTGATCACTCGGGACTTCCGGCCTCGACCTGCCATATCCCAGGTATGAGCCCCTTCAATCTCATCACAAACTCGAATACAACGTGTACATAAAACACAGCGATTATGATCAACGCCAAATTGAGGATGGGAAATATCAACAGAGCGATCTGGGAATTGATAGGTAAAGCGCACATGATCAATCCCCATCTCAATAGCAAGATCCTGCAATTCGCAGTGGTGATTGGAAACACATACTGAACAGATATGATTCCCTTCCGCAAATAGCAGTTCAACGATCATGCGCCGATAATGTTTAAGCCGTTTGGTTTGGGTTTGAACGATCATCCCCTCTGCCACTGGTGTGACGCAAGCGGCCAATAGCTTAGAACTTCCACTAACCTCGACTAAACAGAGTCGACAGGCTCCCCATAAGGAAACACCCTGCAAGTTGCATAGCGTCGGAATATGAATCCCTGATGCGGTAGCGGCCTCAAGGATTGTTTCATCTCCCCGAGCACTGATCAGTTGATCGTCAATCTTGAGGGTCTTAACATCCATAGCCCATACCAGCCTTTTCCTTCCGCTGTGTATCCAATCCTTACCAAGACCCTTCCTGGTTTAAATCTGGATCAGCTGGATCACCTTCAAAGGGTTGGACCCCCACCTTTGGATAATCATCATGGGAGGGACTAAAGATACGGAGAATCGGTTGAGCGATATAGCTCAGGAAGCGTCGAACTGTTTTGCTTAAGGATTGGATGGATAGAGATTTATCCTTGAGTGTAGCCATAATCGAATGCCCTCACAACTAAACTGTTTGCAGTCAAAGTTGAGGAAAAGGTGTCAGTTCTCAGAGAATGTGACATCTGACCTCTTAATTTGAGGCTATATAGACAATATGAGGAAAACGTGAGTGATAGCTGGTCAAGGTAAGGTGAAACAGGCACATTGCAAACCTTATCTCACCGCAGTTTGCAAGTCTTGTTCTACCGTAATCCATCCCCTATCGAATCCGACTGATTGGGGCAGTGCTCGACTTTCGCCTCATCAGAGGACGGCCTGAAATAAACAGTTCACGATTGGTAATCTTAAAGATCGCTTTCAGGAATTTCTTCTTTAAAATCAATCACTAGCTGCATGGTTTCTAGGACTAAAGATCTCAGATCTTGAGTGAGAGGGACTTTAGCCTCAGGGCCAAACCAACGATCAAACGTTTTGACATAGGGTTCTTTACCCTTTAAGTAACCCTCCATAAAACGCACGAGTGAGTAATTCACTTGATTAACAAATTTAGAATTATTCTCAGGCACCATGCAGGCAATGCCCTCTCTTGAGAAATACCCGACAACGGTGAAGTCCTCGGGGTTCTGGCTGGTTTGTAGCCAACCTTCGAGTAAAATGCCGTCTGCTGCAAATGCATCAACTGTTCCCTGCTCCAGCGCTTTGTAACCCTGAGTATGATCTGGGAGAACGATGATTTGGGCTTTGGGCTGCGCTCGACGAATCGCAATCTCATTCGTTGTGCCCGCCACAGCAGCTATTTTCTGATTCACCAACATCTCAGGTTCCCATGCCTTTTTCCCTTGCTTAATCAACAAGCGAGTGCCTGTCAAACCATAGCTGACGGAAAAGTCTATATCCTTGTCCCGCTCCCAGGTATAGCTGCTCGCATCACAGACAATGTCTACTTCCCCTGCGACTAATTTAGGAATTCGTTCGTTGGGGGTCAGCGCAACAAGTTCGAGATTAATCTCTTTACCAAGTTTTTTCGATAATTGGGCCTGTATCTGTTTCAGCATTTCAATCGAGTACCCCTGGAATTGCCCTTGCTCATCTTGGAAGGCAAAGGGAAGGGTATTCTTGTTCGTTCCAGCGGTTACTGTGCTGGTACGTTCTATTTTTTCAAGGACCGTTTCTGCGGAAACAAGCTGAGGGTTAGCTAGGGTGAAGAGACTACAAAGAGTGGTCAGCAAAGTCAGCCTAACGCCTCGCCCCCATACCTTTACTGGGGGATGAGGGAAGCGGCTTGGTTCAACAGGATTTTGCATGCGGCACTGTTCAGTTAAGAAGTGAGGCAATTAAAAGCTCTGACGGTCAACACTTCGCCAATCTTAACGGGCCTTTGGATAAATCCCATCACCATTGCTGGGGTTCGCTGGTATCCATGGCTGTAGTGAGTACGACACCAATTGTGAATCAATCGCTGCACGTTCAGGGCTCTTTGTAATCCCTCAACGGTTTTGGCATAGTGATTCTGGCGTCTACGATAACCGCTAGCCCGTCGTCTCAAAGAACTGTGGAGGGCTTCAAGATGATTGGCATGAACATCGCTCTTGGGGCTAATGGCCGTATAAGGATGCTCTCGATTAACCCACACTACCCGAGGTTTTCCTTGGGAACCTTTGATCTTCATCGCCACCTCTAAACCCGCTCGCCATACTTTGCGAAAAGGATAGGCCTGGGTCGTGGTACTCCTGGGCAAGTAAGTACTCGCTAGCTTCCACAACACCTTGGAGTATCGACGTTCTCCATCTGTGAACCAACGAATCGATGAACTGGGTTTAGCCCAATCCCAAGCAGCTTTGACACTTTTCTCAAATAATGATTCATCCTTAAGACCCGCGTGAGCCTCGAACCAATAGCGACTCTCACGGTCGATGAAATGAATGGTCCAACCTTCACTAAGCCAGGGGGGGGGAGATTCTCACCTACGCGGGTGTACACTTCATCGCCTTCAATTGTGACCTCTGATTCTTTTGGAGAAGGAGGAGAGAAATTTGATAATTGTGCGGATAAACGCTTCTCCCAAAGGATAATACTGTTGGGAGATTTCCTGAGTACTCTCCCTGCGGCTCTAATCCCTAAGCCTTCCGTGCGGGCATTGATGGCCATTGATATCGTCTCCACTGGCGTTCTCAATCTCGCCATCGGCGTCCCACTACGCTCGTTGAAGCGACGACCACAGTCTTTGCACAGAAAGTACTGAACCACTTGAGCTGTTTTCAGCGTCTTAGTTCCGTTCTTAACGACGTTCTCACTTTGACAATGGATGCATTGCATTGCTCTGAAACTGATACTGCAGAATCATCCTAGCAGTCACTTCTTAAATGAACAGTGCCTTTGCATGCTCATCTTCAGAATTATTCGGACTAAGTTTATAGAAAAAGTAGGACATTTTTTGAGTTCTGTAATGTTAAGTTAAATCGTTTCTGAACTAACAAAACTCAACAGTCTTAAACCCAAGTCTGACGCTATCTTATGGGGGGTGATAATCGCCAGAACCCTCATTATGCATCAGCGTTAAGTACTCATCTTTGAAAAAACGTAGGGTACTAAGAATAGGATTGGGGGCAGATTTTCCAAGGCCACATAGGCTAGTATCCTTGACCATTTCGCAAAGTTGGTTTAGAGACTCTAAATCCTCTTTTCTTGCTTTTCCATCACAGATTTTTGTGAGTAACTGGTAAAGCTGAACCGTTCCTGCTCTACAGGGAACACACTTACCACAGGACTCTTCCATGCAAAATTCCATAAAGAAACGAGCGACATCCACCATATTGGTGGCCTGATCCATGACAATCATGCCACCGGACCCCATAATGGACCCCAAACGGGTCAGAGATTCATAATCTACGGGTGTATCAAAGGCATGGGCAGGAATACATCCCCCTGAGGGGCCACCCGTTTGCACTGCTTTAGCCGATCCATCAAGGACACCCCCGCCCATCTGTTCAACAATTTGGCGCAGGGAGGTACCCATGGGGACTTCAATCAATCCGGTATTTTGGATCTTGCCCGCTAAGGAAAACACTTTGGTTCCTTTGCTCTTGTCTGTACCAATCCCAACAAACCATTCAGCCCCATTGCGAATAATCGGAGCGATATTGGCAAAAGTTTCCACATTATTAATCAATGTTGGACAACCCCAGAGTCCAGATTCAGCAGGGTAAGGTGGTCGAGGGTGAGGTAATCCACGCTTCCCTTCGATGGAGGCCATTAGGGCTGTTTCCTCGCCACAAACAAAGGCCCCCGCCCCAATACGGATATCGATCCGAAAGTCAAAGGGAGACTCAAAAATTTGACTACCGAGTAAACCTTGCTTGCGAGCTTGACGCAGGGCCGTTTCGAGGTGATTGATGGCGAGAGGATACTCACCTCGAATATAGATGTAGCCTTGGTTGGCACCGACAGCGTAGGCTGCAATTGCCATCCCCTCTAACACCCGATGGGGATCACTTTCTAAGACACTGCGATCCATAAAGGCACCTGGGTCACCTTCATCACCATTGCAAATCACATACTTTTGTCCAGGGGGCATTTTGGCGACTGTTGACCATTTCAAGCCTGTGGGGTATCCGCCGCCGCCTCGCCCTCGAAGACCACTTTGAGTAATCTGATCAATTACATCACTGGGGGTCATATCGTAAAGGGCTTGGGTAAGGGCTAGATAGCCTTTTTGGGCCATATAATCCTTGATTTCCTTAGGGTCAATATGACCACTGTTTTCGAGGACGATGGGGTGTTGCAGGGTGAAGAAAGGGTGATGTCGGGGCTGATAAGAGGAGGGTTGGAGCGGAGAACTATTTGATAAGGCTTTAGGCAGATGGGGTTGGAGGGTTTTATGGCAGGCGTGGACCAGTTCAGGGGCGTCTTCGGGGGTTACTTGATCGTAGAGAATGCCTGCGGGGTCTAGTCGGACTAGGGGACCTCGGCTACACAGTCCCATGCAGCCCACCCCCCGAACGTGCATAGGAGGGTTGAGGTCTTGAGTTGCGATCTCAACTTCAATTTGTTCTTTTACTGCCAAGGCATTAGCAGATAAACAGCCCCCCACCGTACAGCAGCGGATGCAAGGCGCATCGAGAATCTCTTGTTCTCGCTCAGCAAGGGTTTGTAGCTCTTGTAAATCCATTTATGTTGCGACCTTAGATTGAGGATGGTCCATCATTTGCGTGACTTGCTGACCTAAGTTTTCTGAGGTTTGATAGCCAACCACTTGACCATCCAACACCACAGCAGGAGCACTCCCACAGGCCCCCAGGCAACGAGCAGTGCTGAGTGACAAGCCTCCATCTTGAGTAGTTTCCCCAGCTTGAATGTGAGCGATCTGTTCCACTGTTGACAGGAGTGATGCAGCCCCTTTGACAAAACATGCCGTTCCCATACAAACCACACAGGTATGGCGTCCAGAAGGTGTTAGCGAGAAAAAGTGATAGAAGGTGGCTACACCATAGACTTGACTAGGGGGTAACTTTAAACTGTGGGCAATGTGTAATAGGATGTCGCGTTCTAAATATCCGAACAATTCCTGAGCCTTATGCAAAACTTCAATCAGTGAATTGGGCTGATATTGATGACGTTTCATCGTTGCCTCTAGCACCCTAAAACGCTGATCTCCACTGGGATGAGGTTTGCCATCCACAATAGTTTGACTCCCTTCACTCAACAGTTATTGGATCGCTCTGCGATGTTCTAAGAGCACATCTTTTGTCTTCATGCCGGTTGCTGAGGACGAACGACCATCACGGAACAGGACGCATGGTTCGCAACATATTTCCCCACACTTCCAAGAAGCATTTCGCTAAGTCCTGAACGACCTCGATTACCCACTAGAATTAAGTCTGATGATCTGTTCTTAGCAAATTCACAAATGACTTCACCGGGAGATCCAGGTTGTTGAATAAATTCAGTTGGAATACCTGCTTCCCTTGCGATCGCAGTATAGGATCGCAATTGGGGTAAGCAATCACTATCATAGGCATTCCATTGTCGTTGTTGGCTGTAGAGGATGTCATCACGCAAACTAGGATAGTTATCCAGCCGTTGCTGAGCAATTGCGGTTGGAGGGGGACTAGGAATGGGAACTTTTGCCACATCATGGGGCAAGACATGCAGCAACATCAACCGAGCTGTGGACATTCTCTTGGCAAGATTTATTGCTCTATTAACGATAGGCTGGTTAATGTCACCCCCATCCAAGGCCACTAAGATACTGCGGTAAGACAACTTTCCGCGCCATTCTTCGAAAGACAGTTTATTCGCCTCTAAAGTATTTATAGATTGTTTGGGGATGAACTCCGGCACATCCTGGTGGTGGACAATCAACACTGAACAAGGAGCATGGTGTGTGACGTAGTTGCTAACACTGCCCAATAGAACTTTGCTAAGAAGATTTCGGCTGCGGCGTCCGATGATGATCGTATCCGCTTTCCATTGTCGAGAGATTTCGCAAATCTCTCGACCTGGATCTCCCATGGATTGTTGGTAGAAAACGGTCAGACCCTTTTCTTTAGCCTGATTGGCTCGAGATCTGAGTAACTCAAAACTGCTGGCTTTGAAGACATCTAAGTCATTGAGATAAGAGTTTGCGACTCCAGCATATGACAGGTCAAACTCCTCCAACACACCTGGCATCAAGGGATAAGGAGGATATCCTTCCTCAGTCGATGAGATGACATGAAACAGCATCAGCTTTGCATGGGTTGCCTTGGCTAAAACCAGAGATTGCATAAAGGTTTTCTGGCTAAAGGCTGAATGATCTAGAGCCACCAGAATTTTTTTCAACATGACAACCTCCTAAAGTATTCCGCTCTAGTCAAGCTTTTACTGATGATTTCTATTTCCGTCGAACTTCCAGAAGGGAAGACTGACTCAAACATCTATTCTTGGCTTTTCTGCTTAGGGTTATAGAGCAACATAATGAGGAAAACATGAGCTTTAGCCGCTTATGGCTAGTGAAAATTTCAACCGGGGTTACACTAACCGTTCAGTATGCTTCACAAGCTTAAGTTATTCTGAAGAATCAGAACTGTCTGGCGATTTCAGGTCTTAAAACCATTGAATCTGAGTAGGTTTGCGCTCAATCCAATTTTTATAGTGAAATCTAGGATGACCGATTGCTAAACCAGCATAGATTTTGTGATTTGGTGGGAGTTTCAGTAGTCTGGCCAGCCGAGGATTAAAATTACTGCCAGCAACGACATAGCCAGTATAAAAAGCACCCAACTTCAAGGTTTCACACACTAAACTGGCATTTTGCAAGGCAAGGTTGGCGTTAACCCCAGCGAAACCGATGTGACGATCGCCATGGAAGATCAGCAGGGTAGGAGCTTCTCGCAGAATGGGGTCGCTTCCCTGACCGTACTGGTTGATTAGGTTTGTAAAGGCTTCGCGTAGTTCGTCTAACGTGGCTTGCCCGGTTGAGCCTCTCACCAGCCGTGTCAGGGTTCGTGCGATTGGATTGCCGAGTAGTTTGCGCCACTGTCGGTATTGAGCGATGGTCAGTTCAACAATTTGCTGGCGCATGGCGGGGTCTTGGACGACGATGTACTCTGTACTTTGGACATTGTGGGAACTGGGCGCAAAGCAGGCTGCCTCAATAATTTGTTCAATCAGTGCCCGATCAACTTGCCTCTTGCTGAATTCACGAATGGAACGGCGCGATCGCAATAGTTCCATGAATTGTGCCGTATCGGGCAGTTGTTCTGGCTGGATTGGAGCGATGGTGCCAGACGGAAAACTCGAATGAGAAATCGCCTCGCTGGGACAAATGGCGACGCAATGCCCACATTCGATACATCGAGTAGTGTCTAGCAAGTGAGGAATTGCCCCTTTGGTATGTTGTGCAAAGATCGTTGGACAAATCTGCACACATTTTCCACATTTCTGACAGCGTTCGGCATCAATCTGGATAGTCGCCATAATGCTGACTCCTTAGCCTTTGCACATGCTGGCTGATGTTTCGCTTCTGACACCAGGATGTCCTCACATCACAGGTGAAGTCCCCCCCTGCTATAGGACTAACTTTGACTGATATTGCCATCTCTATCTTTGAGCCTAGGCATACTAAATGAGCAATTTGTGAGGGTGCCAATTGTCTATCCCCGTCCCCCCTCGCCTAATCGATGAGCGTTGACGAAACCCCTCCGCTGGAGACAAGAATAAAGCCATATTTCCAATTACTTGCCAGCTCTGCGGCAAAATCTTTTATCGCTGCTTGTGAAAATAAAGCTCTACCATGGAGATATAGGGGGGGATGGGAACTGTCAAGACGGTTGTTATTTCTATGGAGGAATCCTGATGAGATATCATCGCATTTTGGTTGCACTAGATACTTCCTTCCTTCAACCTGCAGTTTATGAACAGGCATTGGTAGAAGCAAAATTACATGCAGCTGAGGTAAAGCTGTTTCATAGTGTAGAGGCAGAAATTAATCCTTTGGGTAATTCAACGATCTCACCGGTAGGGACTCCTTTAGAATCAGGTTACCTTTCTCCATCTGCTGTGGATTACGAGTTGGCAAGGCAAGCCTGGGACGCACAAATTGCGGAATCCAAACTATGGTTGCAAGAATTTTGCCTAAAAGCAGAGCATCAAGGTATAAAGACAACCTTTGAGACTGAATTAGGTAATCCAGGGCCTCAGATTTGTAAACGGGCTAAAGACTGGCACGCTGATCTGATTGTCGTGGGACGCCATGGTCGCACGGGACTCAAGGAACTTTTTCTTGGGAGTGTCAGCAACCATATCGTCCACCATGCCCCTTGTTCTGTCTTGGTGATTCAAGGAGAAACGGTTGTTTCAGAAGACTCCATTTGAATAGACTGAACGGATACCTGCGATCACAACTTGATCGCACATTCACGCTCTTCTTCACCCAAAAGGGAGTCAGTATCCTCAGGTAAGGTCGGACGACATGCAATCAATGGCATCCTCCGACCTGACCTGAGTGTCTGCCAAATTTAACAGTTGTGGGATTGTAACGAGTTGGTAGCCTTGCTGTTTTAGTTCGGAGATCACTAAAGGCAGAGCCTTAATCATTAATTCGCGATTACCCCCGCCATCATGCATCAGTACGATGCCTCCAGGTGTTGCATTTTGAATGACGTTTTGCACGGCTAAATCCACAGACCCTTCATAGGTATCGTCAATCGTCCACAAGACAGTAACCATCTTTTGAGAACTCGCTTGGGCTACTAAACCATTGTCCAGAAACCCTCCAGGGGGACGAAATAGAGCCGTCTTATGTCCAGTGTGCTGTTTAACAATATCAGTCGTTTGCTGAATCTCAGCCTGTGCCATTTCAAGGCTGTGATCTTGATAGCCATGGCTCCAAGAGTGATTGCCAATCGCATGTCCTGCCGTCGCAATCTGTTGGATTAAGTGGGGATATTGAGCTACATTACGACCCAATACAAAAAAAGTGGCTTTGACTTGGTGTTGCTGGAGAATAGTCAATACAGTTGATGTGTTATGAGGCCAGGGACCATCATCAAACGTGAGGGCGATCGCTTTTTGATGGCGGGGAAGCTGCACCCCGTAAATGGTTTGTCCTTGAAATTGAGTCGGGAATTGGTAACAAGTTGAAGGGGGCTCATTTGAGGCTAGCTTGAGGGTCTGAGCATCATGAATACTAGAAGAACGCTCATCCAGCGATACAGTAATCTTCTCTACAGAAAGGTTTTCCCCCCTTGGAGTGGTTAAATTGACCGGACTTCCGAAGGAATAAGCTGCCATGAGTAAACTTACCCCAACTATTGCAGCAAGCTGGCGTTCGAAGGTATCGACTCGTAGATTTTGCCTAAACATTTCTAGCGCAATAGTTACTCATCCAAGAACGGGCAACTAGAGTCTCTGAAATTTTCAGTGGGATCAGAGCAGTCTGTGACGTTCAACAAGTGTGGATCATTTTGTTTGTCAAATTACGCGGAACCCATTGTCACGGCCAGACACCTAGCAGACTCCTTTATCTCTATTCTAGCTAGCCTTTCTCGGCATGCAGTTTGGCTGGGAGGGATAGGGACTGATTGGCTATGCGAACTTGCCCCCACCCTAATGCTCTGGCTTCAGTCAACGTCTCTTCTGCCAAAATGCACAGATCTTGAAAATCTTGACTGTCCTCAGGACAATGAACCACACTTGCACTACAGGTAATCTGAATGTTGGTGCCATCAGGTATTGAATAGGGGGTCTTATGGACAACATTCAAGAAGTCTTGAACTCTTTGACCTCCCTCAGCTTTGGTGGCTCCTAACAACCCCACTAAGAATTGGTTACCACCTCTACGGGCAATCACATCTTCAGTAGATGCCAACCCTAACAACGCTTGAGCAAACTGTCTCAGGATACTGTCGCCTACCGCGTAACCAAAGCAATCATTAATCTGCTGAAGACGCTCTATTTCCAGAATAACAAGACACATGCTGCGAGGTTGATGCGCCACCTCACTCAACAGCAATTCCAGGGCATGGGTCGATTCGTGGCGGCTGAGCACTCGGGCCAAAGGATCAATGGTGGAAAGACGGCGCTGTAATCGAGTCCGTTCTAAACGGTTGAGAATACGAACCACCAATTCTGGTCCGACAATGGGCTTGCTGATGAAATCATCTGCCCCTGAAGCATAAACTTGGTTGACCACATCAGCCTCCGTGTGGGCAGTTAGAAAAATGATGGGCAACTGCTCCCACTGAATATCATTGCGAACAACCCTGCACAGATCTATCCCGCCAATTTCGGGCATCTCTACATCGAGTAACAGCAGATCCGGTGGAGAATTGGTCAGCGTTTCCCAAAACTGAGTCGGCTCGTCAAGTCCAATGACCTCAAGCCCCCAGGGTTTGCATAGGGCCGCTACGGTTTCCAAGATTTGTGGGTCATCATCCACAATCATGATCCGGGCTTCTTTGCCCCCCTTACTTTGGAGGGTGTGTTCAACCCGATCCCACACTTGTTGAAGGGGTAAAGATTTTGAGATTGGTCGTTGGCCGCTAGAGTAGGCTTTAGCCATCTCTTGATACCGTTCCTCATCAGCTGTCCAGATCAAGACTGGAATGGGTAGTGGAAGATACAGTAGAGCCTCTAAAAAGGTTAGGCTTTGGATTGGAGACTGGCCTGCAGGATCAAAGAGGATGAGATGCGGGGACTGTTCCTGAATGAGGTCTCGTGCCAGGTCAATGCTCTCTGCCGTTAGATATCGAATCTGATGCTGACGAGCCTCCGTCGCTAGAGCATCTCGGGAAGGGGTATCAGCATCTATCACTAGAACAACCCATTGCCCCAATTCATCTTGACGGTCTGAGGTCACTTGAGTGGCAGGTTGGCTAGCATAATTTATTTCCCGCCTCAGCGCCTCGACATCCTGTTGAAACTGCAGGGATTGCTTGGCGTCGAGGGAGGAATGAGATCGCAATAGATGTTCAATCTCACGCGCTAACTGGGACCCTTTCGATAAACCAAAGGTCCCTAATCCACCGGCTAAGGTATGGGCTTCTTGTTGAGCCGATTGCCTTAATTCGTTATTCAAGCAACCCTCAGTCACTGCTACTACAGCCTTATCTAATTGATTGATCTGTTCCTGGATACGGGGCTGAAACTTAATCCAAATATCAGCAATCGCACTCATGGTTTGCTGCTTAATTTTGACTTCTGGTGTTTGAACAGATGTCCCTTGATTTTTTTTTAGTTCTGCTAGTGGTTTCAGGCGATACCCAATGCCATAAACGGTTTCAATCAAGTCCGTGGGTGCTCCCGATGCTTTTAATTTTTGGCGGAGGCCCTTGATATGAGTTCTGACTGCTTCTTCGCCAGGTGTATCCTCATATGTCCATATATGTTCTAAAATCATTCCGCAACTAAATACACGGCGGGTATTCCGCATCATTAACTCTACGAGGGCATATTCTTTGGGAGTGAGCTTGAGGAGAACATCTTGATATTTGACCTCACATGCTCTGGGGTCTAGCTGTAAGTTTTCCCATTTTAAGATTGGGGGTTTGATGGCTTCCCCTCTGCGAAGTAAGGCCCTTACCCGAGCCGCTAATTCTTCTGGATCAAACGGTTTAACGACGTAGTCATCTGCCCCAGCGTCAAGTCCAATCGCGCGATCATGGCTGCTATCCTTGCCCGTAAGTAGCAAGATCGGAATTTGATAGCCTTGGGATCGCAACTGTTGGCAAAGACCAACCCCATCCAGTCTAGGCAACATTACATCTGAAAGGATGAGATCGTATTCGAATGCTTCGACCAATTCTGCCGCGGTCTGGCCATCTGTTGCCAGCTCAACGGCATAATTCAAATCGACGAGTAAAGTTTGCAGCGCTTCAGCAACTAACTCATCATCTTCCACAACTAGGATTCTCACTGTAATCCTCCTAGGGAGCTGAGGTGACGGATTCAGTCCTTATTCTTCAGGGTAACGGTAAATCGGACTAGCCACCGTTCGGAGAACAACACTTATTGAAGGGTATTTGCCCAACCCCTTTATCCATCCGATTGATCCAGCTCTCCGAATTTGAGGAGCTTGTGAAGATTGAGGTGTCAACCATTCTTCACAAGCTCCTCAGACCCTCGCAATAGATTTTAAGTAAGAGGTATCGGGAACTTCTTAAAGGAGAAAAGACCATGAAACTGACCTATAGAGGCATTGATTACGACTATCGTCCTCCAGTGGTTAACTATGGCCACAGTGCTGGCGTAGGGAAATATCGTGGATTAAGTTACCGACGCCGAGAGCTGCAGGAGCCCCCTGTCCCCCCAATCAGTGCTGATCTCACCTACCGTGGTGTGGCGTATCATGCTGGTGAATCACCGACTGATATGCCTCAATCACAAAGGGTAAACCAAACTGAGACAGTTGGAGATGATTGGGTGTCGGTCGCTGAAGAAGCCCGGTGGTTAATGATGGATCATCATCGGATTATTAAGCACCGCCAGCAAAGTATGCTCGGTCGGGCGACATCAGAGATTCACCTTAAGGTAGATCCCTCAAAATACTGGAATCATATTCAAGGAAAAGTCCACCCGAGCTTTCGAGTGACTTATGAGCGCAGCCATGCTGCTATGAGTTAAGGATTCTGAAGCTCATTTGGCTTCATTCAGCACAATGAAACATTGGAGGTCGTAAGCCGATGAAACCAAAGCATTCCTTCACGAGGTTGGTGATGATGGTTTGGCTCTACCTGAATCAGCCTCTATTTAAGCCTAAATCCATCCTAAATCCCATGATGTTTTCCCACACTTATGACAGAGAGCTGTTGGAACGTTGCTATGTCAGGAAATGTGAAATTGAACAGCAGCGTATGTTGTTAGAGCGTTGCTGGCAATACTCTTGTGAGATTTTCTAAGGTCCACTATCAACCTCATTCATAACCCTCTACATCCATATAAATTGAGGAATAGACAAATGAGAGTTTGGATTCGTAGAAATCTATTGTTGTTGTTAATGATCAGTACCTTAGTGCTGCTGCTCTTGACCAATATGGGCAATGGGATCAGTTCATCTGCGATCGCAGACGTGAGCATGACAAGAGAAGCACAAGGTCAGATGCTCTATCAATCTCGACAACATCTACTCGATCAACAAGGGAATGATTGGTTAGTCGTCGCATCCAAGCATGTGGGCATTGCTAGCCCCCCTAAGATTGACCTGATGCTAGCTGGCTGCCCTGGCTTTGTAGATATCGATCATTCTCTGCCTCTTACCCTGGTCACGTCTCAAGGAAAAACTGTAAAAGTGAAGAATCTCCCAGAGTCTTTGTATACTGAACTCCTCCCTGGCCCCAATGTTGCCCAGTATAATCTCCAACCAGTTGTGCCTAAGTTAGACGCTGCTCTTTACCTGTTGATTCCGACAAAAGGGATGAAGTTCATTAAAGTTGAAGTCCCCACTCAAGTGGTGCAAGAGTGGCAAACGGTGGCAACTTGTGCAGATATCCTTTGTGAACCGCTCGCGGCCCCTGCCTTGAGCCACTAGTGGGATTGGTTAAGGGCCTCAAAGCCTGACACGATATCCAGCAACTCTTCCGTGATTTTTGTTTGGCGTTGCTGTTGAAAAGCAGCTTGTAGCTCCATCAAATGTTCAGCAATATTGGTTTGCGCTAACTGCATTGAGGTCAAGCGACTGGCATTTTCACTGGCTAGGGACTCAGCGCAGGCTTGGTATAGGGCAACAAAAAAATGCTGCCGAAATATGGCTGAGAACAATCTCTCTCGACTCAGAAAGACCATTGGACGACAGCGAGTCGACCAGGAGGAGGAGCGATCACGGTCAGATTCAAGGGGAAAGAGCTGTTGTCGGTGGGGGGTACTGGTATGACCACGGATGGGTTGATTATGGAACACCCAAATTTGGTCTACCTGACATTGGTTACGCCATTGTTCAAGCTGGACAACGATCGTTTGGGCCTTAGATGTGATGCCGTCAACTGAGGCTGGAACCGAAAGATATCGCTCAATGGCGTAACCTTGATCAATGATGCTATCGCAAATTCGGGCTCCCATCCCTAACAGAAGGGGTTGCCCACCCTGAGAAGAGTGCTGCTCTAGGTGCTGAATCACCATCTCTGACAACTGCTCATTGAAGCGACCACACATCCCCTGATCCGAACCGAAAATCACTATTCCCAAACGAGGGTGCGCACGGGGTCTCAGGTGAGTTAACGTATCCGGATAATTTATTCGGAGAATTTGTATCGCCATCGCCAAGGTCTGGCGGTAGTGCTGAAGGGCATTGGCAGCCTGTTCATACTGACGGATATTGGCGGCGGCTAGAGCTTTCATCGTTTTAGCAACGGTCTGCAACTCCTGAGTGCTGGCAATTTTTCGCTTAAGGGTTTCTAGGGTTTGCATGATGTTAATGGCCGGGTATGAATGTTGACTGGTTATTGCAGACATCATCAATGGATGGGCTTCAGGGCATAGAGCAGGCCTTTAGATTTAGTCATTACAACTCATTGTCTGAGTCCTTTAATATGTGGTTGGCGATCCAGTTCAGCAACGTCTCCCGATCCGTTTCACTTAACTGCCCTGCATTCTGGATGCGATCGCAAATATTCGGTAGCTCCCGTCGTATCGCTTCTCCTATAAGCTGTTGGGCTTGGGACACTTGCTCAATGGGCACGAGATCAAACTGTCCCTGAGTCACCGCTAGCATTACAGCAATTTGCTCTGCAACGGGTAAAGGCTGAAATTGAGGTTGTTGCAGCACTTCACGCACCCGACGACCTCGCTCTAAAGATTGCCGAGTGGATTCTTCTAAACGGGTTCCAAACCGAGCAAAAGATTCCAATTCTTCAAACTGCGTGTAGGACAGTCGTAAATCGCCCGCAACATCTCGGTAAGCAGGAAGCTGGGCTTTGCCTCCGACTCGGGAAACCGATTTGCCCACATCAACGGCAGGGAATATTCCCTTTTGAAACAAATCAGGGGTGAGATAGATTTGTCCATCTGTAATTGAGACTAAGTTCGTGGGGATATAGGCCGATAGATTTTGGGCTTCCGTCTCGACAATGGGCAACGCCGTTAGAGAGCCTCCCCCTAACTCAGGCCGCAGGCACGTCGCCCGCTCCAGCAGCCGAGCATGAATATAAAAAATATCTCCTGGAAAGGCTTCTCGTCCCGGCGGGCGGCGCAATAGAAGCGATAGCTCACGATAGGCTCGGGCATGTTGAATCAGATCGTCATAAACAATCAACACATCTTGCCCTTGTTCCATAAAGTACTCTGCCATCGTGGTCGCAGCATAGGGGGTGATATATTGCAGGCCGGGTGAGGCTTCCCCCTCCGCTACCACGACAATGCAGTAGTCCATCGCCCCACGATTGCGAAGCTCAGCAATTAGCTTGGCCACGGCAGAACTGCGCTGACCAATGGCGCAATACACACAAATCACATCCTGATCTTTTTGGTTGAGGATAGTATCGACGGCAATCGCAGTTTTTCCCGTTTGCCGATCACCAACAATCAGTTCCCGCTGTCCCCGACCAATAGGAATAAGAGCATCAATGGCCTTAATGCCTGTCTGAAGGGGCACGGTTACAGGAGCCCGGTCCATGATGGCAGGAGCCTCCCGTTCAACGGGGCGTCGTTCTTGCGCAGTCACTAATCCTCGTTGATCCAACGGACGACCGGTTGCATCCACGACTCGACCCAGTAAACCCTCTCCTACGGGGACATCCAAAACCCGGCCTGTGCGCTGGACCTCACACCCTGCCTTCAGGGAATGTCCATCATCCAACAAAATCAAACCCACCTCATCTGGATCTAAGTTGAAGGCTAGCCCCATCCGATCGCCGGGAAATTTGACTAACTCCTCCGATTGCACCTGCAACAGGCCAGTCGCTCGGGCAATACCATGACCTAAAGAAGTCACAATGCCAATTTCCTGACTCTGCAACTCGAATGGATACTCACCTTCCACCTGATCAAAGGCCGCAAAGATGTGTTGGAGTACGGGTTTCAAAATATCGAGTTTGGGAGCCTCCATGGTCTACCCCTGCTCAACCCATGATTTTTCCATGCCATCCCATACCTGATTTAACTTCACCTCTAACTGCTCAAGATATTGCTCGATCGTCCAAGCCAGCTTATATCCAGGAATCTTGAGTTCAATCCCACAAATCAAGTCTGGAATGGTTACAAACTGGTAAACACTCGATTCCATCGCAGGAGCATACTGATGGAGGACCGCAAGAATTTGGGCTTTGCGATCCTCCGGCATTGGAAATGTACTGGAGATAACGAGTTCCTCTCCCCTTGCATTGGATAAGGATGTTTCCAGAACCCCCTGCTCTGAAAAAGGTAAATGGCTAAGGCGAGTAATAAAAGTCTCCAGGATTTGTTGCTCTAAATTGGCACTTGCTAAGTCTTGAAGAATACATCGAAGGGTTGCAGCTAGCTGCTGTCCTGCTCGCTGCTGTAGGGCACTTAGAAACACGTGCTGCTCACGCTTGACGGCCTCTCTCCATTGAGCTTGGGTACTATCCACTTCGTCCCGAATTTGCTGCAACAACTGATGTCGATGTTCGTCTGCTGCGTCTTGCGCTTGGGTCAAAAACGAGGCTTGGCGATGTTCTAAAGATTGCTGCATCTGACGCCACCGTTCAGCTTCTTGCTGAGCGACTTCTTGCTGATGAGCAGCATCCTGTAACTGTTGAGCAATCAGCCGTTCTCGCTTTTTCATCACTTGAGTGATCGGGGTGTAGAGAAACCGCCTGAGTAAGGCCACTAGAATCAGGAAATTGATGATTTGGGCCACCACAGTAAGTGGATCAATCAACATGGTTATCCTCCATTGGTGCTGGCCTGCTCCACCACATAGGTCCAAAATGGATTGGCAAAAATCAGAATCAATGTAATCACAAAACAGTAAATGGCCGTTGATTCGACCAATGCCATCCCCACAAACAGCACTCTGGTGATGGTATTGGCTTCATCAGGTTGTTGCGCCAGGGCGCTTAGTGCCTGGGATAAGGCACGACCTTCCCCTAGGGCTGGACCGATGGAGCCAATGGCAATGGTGAGTCCAGAGATCACAATCGAAGCCATGCCCACAAGGGCAATATTATCCATGGGAGACCTCACTGTCTGTTTGATAGTTGTGCTGATCCACTTGACTCGCCGCTGCAATGAAAACCATGGCTAAAATGGCGAAAATATAGGCTTGAATCACGCCCGTTAAGAGCCCCAAGACCTGCATCATGACTGGGAAAAACAAGGGAGCTACCGACAGTAGGATGCCGACGATCATCGTTCCACTCATGACATTGCCAAACAGGCGGACAGCTAGGGCCACAATTCTGGAGAAATCCCCAATGATATTGAATGGCAGCATGATGGGGTTAGGCTGCAAGTACTGCTGTAAGTAACCCCGCACACCCTTCTTCTGAACGCCATAGAGGGGGACTGCGAAAAAGACACAAAGTGCCAGAGCCGTTGTGGTGGATAAGGACCCCGTCGGTGGTTGGTAACCGGGGATAACACTCAACAGATTTGATAGGGCAATAAAGATAAATAAGGTGCCGATAAACGGTAAGTACGGGTCTGCGGGTTGGTCAATGATTTCTTGAATCTGATCTCTAATGCCCAACACAATGACCTCTAACAGGTTTTGTCCCCGGGAGATCTGAGTCGAGGCAGAGAGGTGTCGGGTCACGAACCATGAGCCAACCACCAACACCCCCATGACAAGCCAAGTGAAGATCAGCGTCGCATTGAGAGAGAACAACCCCCATTGCCAAAAAATAGTTTGATCGGGTGTTAGATGCATTACATTTGGGCTCCATACCAAGAAACTTTAAAAGTGATAACAACGATAAATTCTGATGCTGTGTTGAAAGAGCTATGTTTAAGTCTTTTGGCCAAACTTCTTTGCGATACAGAGTATTGAGAAAATTCTTTGATTTAGAGCTTATAAGTCATAATTCACAACGTCTTTTCTGCCCTTCTTGATCTTTTTAGGCAGAGGAATAATGCTGGAAATTAAGAGATTTCGAGCCCCCAGAAATCCCAGAAATGTCAGCAGTAGAGGGGCCAGCAGATGATCGCTCATACCGTTCTGAAGGATAAGGTGAAACACCCCTAAAACCGTGCCCAGACGGAGTAGAAAACTACTCCACATCAACAGGATGGGTTGAGTGGTGCGGTTAAATCGGAGAATCGTGATCCATAGTCCACCGAAGTAAAGGAGTCCTAAGCTACTCCCCAAAATTAAGGAGGTGAATAGGGCAGGGGAATGACTATTCATGCTTCCACCTCCTGGAGTTGGGGCCATTGCTTAAGTAACGGATATAACAGCATCGGCGCGATAATACAGGTTGCGATCGCAACCAAGGTCATACCCGCAAATATCTGGACAGAGACGGCCCAAGTGCCCAAGTCACGTCCTCGTTGCAGGATCACCATCGTAATTTCGGCTCGAGGAATCATACTGATTCCGAGTAGTGTTGCGCTCGAAAGGTCACCTTGAGTCAGGAGTAGTAATCCTCCGACTCCCATCAGTTTGCCAATCAGGGCAGCACTGAGCAGGACTAGGCTGATACCAACTGTGGTTGCTAGGCCTGTAAATTGAATTTGTAGACCAATATTGATAAAGAAAAACGGCACAAAAAATTCGTAGAGTGTGCCAAAAGATGCATCGATTCTAACCGCGTGAGGATCTCGGCTAAATGCCAGTCCGGCAAAGAAGGCCCCAACCGCAACTGAGAAACCTAAAAGCCCTGCTATAGCAGCAATAACAAAGCCTGTTCCGGCAACCATCAGCATCGGATCGGGGGCCGGTTCTATGCGCTCAAAAAATTGAGTTAAGGGCTGCTCAATATAGCGAAAAAAGATCAAGCAGAAGGTGCTAAAAATTATCACCTTTAAGCAAAAAGGCCCAATAATGGTTTCTAAAAGCGGCAGAAACTTGATTTCAGTTCCATGCTGCCAGGAAGGCGCAAGGGAGAACAATAAAGACATCAGGATAATAGCCGCAATATCATCCATTTCTGCAATATCTAGTAACAACTCTCCATTTATGGAATTAAGGGCCTGGGAATCTTGCCAAACGCTAATTGAAATCCCAACACTGGTTGCGACCAAGGCAATGCCAATAAATAGGCTGGCAACCAGAGATAAATTCAAAAGGAAATAGGCCGTGATAAAACCTAGTGAACCACTACAGATCACATCACCGACGAGGAGCAAGCAAGCTCGAGGTAACTGACGCAATAATCCAGTGAGATTGCATTCTAATCCCACACGGAACAGTAGAGAAATAATCCCTAATTCAGCTAAAAAACTATAGACCTCCAACACCACTTCGGAAGCTAGAAAGCCTCGAAAATCCAGAAGTTGTAAAACAAAACCTAGCAATAAATATCCAACTAAAGGAGGGATGCCTAGCCGTTCGGCCCCTGCTTTAAAAAGGATGGCAAGAACAATTGTTGTCCCTACGAGTAAAACTAAATAAAGGAGGATCGTTTCACTCATGGTGACTTTCCTTTTTGATCCAATACCAGGCGTTAAGACACCCTAAGCCCACCCCCACCACCAGCATGGTTAAGGTCCACGAATAGCGGCTGGGGACATGGTTGTCGAGCCAACTCCCGATGGCAATCCCCAATAGTGTTGGAATAGCCACTGACCACCCCACTAACCCGAACAGACCGAGACCAAACCAAACGCTCTTTTTTTCGTGTCGAGCCTTTAGTTTGCGGTTGACTTTATCCTTAACTTGCTTTTGAAAACCATGCTTGTCCACTTGGTTGATGCCCTTCGCTAGTCGTGCATTTTCCATCCGCAACTCCGCCTTTACAATCTACTGAAGTAACGCGCCAAGCTTGCTTCTAGCTGAGCGAGGGCAGATCGCGTGAGGCGTTCCTTCTCATCAATTTGACGGAATTGCTGATCAACTTGTTGTTTTAGACTGCCTAAATCGGTTCCCTGGATAGCATTGCGAGTCGAAATCCTCACCTCTGGGCCACACTTCACTAGAATGCCTTCATCCACAGCCACAAAACATTCATTCCCCTGCTCCGTAATTAAGGAGACAATTCCAGGGACTAGGATTGCTAAGCAGTCGATGTGATGGGGTAATAGACAAAATACACCCTGCTTAGACTCGGCCGTCACCTTTATCACTGGCTGCTCCATTAGGATGGCATGGGGTAAAAAAATCCTGATGTGCAGGCGTCCACTATTGGCCAATTTCCTCCACCTCCTGTGCTTCTCTCTCTTGGTGCTCTAGCTCTGCCTCATCGACAGCACCAATCATGTACAGCGCTTGTTCGGATAAGCCAGAACATTTATCATCCAAAATGGCTTCACACCCCGTTAAAGTCTGATCCAGGCTGACCATTTTCCCTGGAATGCCAGAAAATTGCTCCGTTGTGAAAAATGGCTGGGTTAGAAATCTCTCTAACCGTCTCGCCCGATAAACAGTTTGGCGTTCGTTTTGGGCCAGTTCCTCCAAGCCCAGCATGGCAATAATGTCTTTGAGGTCTTCATATTCTGCCAAGGTCTTACGCACCGCTTGTGCAACTTGATAATGGCGTTGACCGACAACACTTGGCGTCAACATTTTGGACCCTGACTGTAGCGGATCGACTGCTGGATACAATCCCTCACTCGTTCGCTTGCGAGAGAGAACGATAGATGCCGATAGATGAGAAAACGTATGGACGGCAGCGGGATCTGTTAGGTCATCAGCAGGAATATATACAGCCTGTACAGAGGTAATAGCCCCATGAGCCGTGCTGCAGATTCGTTCTTCTAATTCTGCTAGTTCAGTCGCGAGGGTGGGTTGGTAACCGACTCGAGAGGGTAACTGTCCCATCAATCCAGACACTTCTGAACCTGCTTGGATGAACCGGAAGACATTATCAATCATCAGGAGAACATCCCGATGGGCTTGGTCTCGAAAGTACTCGGCCATGGTCAGAGCTGCATGGCCAACCCGGAAGCGAGACCCTGGAGGTTCATTCATTTGGCCGAACACCATCACTGTGTTGTTGAGCACGCCAGCAGCTTTCATCTCGCGGTAAAGTTCTTCTCCTTCTCGGGAACGTTCACCAATCCCACAAAAAATACTGACCCCGTCATAGCGACTCACAATGTTATGAATCATTTCAGTAATCAAGACGGTTTTGCCCACACCTGCCCCACCAAACAACCCTGCTTTACTCCCTCGTTCCAATGGTGCCAGCAGATCAATTGCTTTTATCCCAGTAACCAAAATATCGGTCCCCGTGGTGCGTTGATGCAGCGGGACGGCCTGCCCATGAAGCGATCGCTTCATGCCCTTTAAAGGACCCAGGCCATCGATGGGGTCTCCAAAGACGTTAAACGCACGACCCAACAAATGCTCTCCGATGGGCACCTGGAGTGACTGTCCCGTATCAATCACTCGTGCCCCCCTTGCTAATCCCTGGGTAGGTGTGAGGGCAATCCCTCTTATGAGATTGGCGCTTAAGTAAGTGAGTCCTTCTATTGCAATCTGAGCCTGGGGACCTGCTCTCAATAAATGGCGGAGGGGTGGCACTTCATCGGAGAAGTGTACATCAACCACGCTACCCCTAATCGCGACAACCTTTCCCTGACAAGGACAATAGGATGTCGCTACAGATATCGCTGGAGACTGAAGCATAATCTGCTAACTGCAATGTGTCCCATAGAAGATGTAGATACCGTTGATTCGAGTTTTAGTGCTGAATCTTGAGGAAAGTGTGAGGGCATCCGGAAGGAATCAACGCTCCATGACACCGCATGCCATCACCTTCTGACTGTCTGGTGCTAGCCCGCATTTAAGGTCAGTGGGTAGTTGTCGTTTGGGCTTCAACTTGGGCAATGGCCAGCCGAGTTTTAAGCACCGTATCTGGGTTAAGGCTAATAGAATCAATCCCTTCCTCCACCAAGAACTGGGCAAACTCAGGATAGTCACTGGGAGCCTGCCCACAGATGCCAATTTTGCGGCCTTTTGCCTTGGCAACGGAGATCACCTGGCGTACCAGATTCTTCACAGCGGCATTACGTTCATCAAAGATATGGGCGACGAGGGCAGAGTCTCGGTCTAGTCCTAGGGTCAGTTGGGTTAAGTCATTGGAGCCGATGGAGAAGCCATCAAACACCTCTGCAAATTCCTCTGCCAGCACCACATTGCTGGGTACTTCGCACATCACATACACCTGAAGACCGTTTTCACCCCGTTGCAGACCATGCTGGGCCATTTCCTTCAAGACCTGCTGGCCTTCTTCAGGAGTACGGCAGAAGGGAATCATGGGAATCACGTTCCGCAGTCCCATCTCATCACGAACACGCTTCAGAGCCTGACATTCTAAGGAATAGGCTTGACGGTAATTCGGGTCGTAATAGCGAGAAGCCCCCCGCCAACCAATCATTGGGTTTTCTTCCATGGGTTCAAACTGTCGTCCGCCGATTAAGTTGGCATATTCATTACTCTTAAAGTCGGACATGCGAACAATCACTGGATTGGGATAAAAAGCGGCTGCAATCATTCCCACCCCTTGGGCCAGTTTATCCACAAAGTAGTCAGGTTTATGATCATAGTGGGACGTCAATTGGGCGATGATCAGTTTGGCATCGACGTCAGTCAACTCGTCATACCTCAAAAGTGCTAAGGGATGGATCTTGATCTGGTTCGCAATAATAAACTCCAACCGAGCTAATCCAACCCCATCACAGGGAATCGCAGCCAATCCAAAGGCTTCATCAGGATTGCCCACATTCATCAAGATTTGCGTCCGGGTCGGAGGGAGTTCATCCAAAGCTGTTTCCTCAACGACAAAGGGAAGGAGCCCCGGATAAACTTGTCCCGCTTCACCTTCAGCACAGGAGATCGTGACGTCCTGTCCTGTTTGGAGAACCTCTGTAGCCGTACCGCAACCGACAATAGCCGGAATACCCATTTCACGGGCAATAATGGCTGCATGGCAGGTCCTGCCCCCCTGGTTTGTAACAATGGCACTGGCCTTTTTCATAATTGGCTCCCAGTCGGGATCGGTGCGGTTGGTCACCAAGACCTCTCCAGCCTGAAATTCGGAAATGCCTTGGACAGAAGCAATCACTCGGGCTGTACCTTGGCCAATGCGATCGCCTACGGCTCGACCTTCAATCAGGGCAGCGGGTCGAGTATCCACTGTCATCCGATAAGATGATAGGCGATTAGCAACCTTTTGAGACTGCACCGTTTCTGGACGAGCCTGAACAATAAATAACTCCCCTGTTTGGCCATCTTTGGCCCATTCAATATCCATGGGGGTATCCATACCCCGAACCTGGGAATAGTGATCTTCAATAATGCAAACCCAACGTGCCAAGGTGAGAATTTCCGCATCATTAGCCGAGAATTCAGCACGGTCAGATTGAGGGACAGCAATATTTTTGGTGAGTTTACTTCCCCCCAGGTCATAGACCATTTTGATTTCTTTACTGCCCAATCGCTTGCTCAGAATGGGGCTTAAGCCTTCCTGGAGGGTAGGTTTGAAAACCAAAAATTCATCAGGGTTGACGGCACCTTGGACCACATTCTCACCTAGACCATAGGCAGAGGTGACTAATGCAGCATTCTTAAATCCAGTTTCGGTATCGATGGAGAACATTACCCCTGAAGACGCTAGATCCGAGCGCACCATCTTTTGCACTCCCACAGATAGGGCCACCTGGAAATGATCAAAGCCTTTGAGGGTGCGATAGGAAATCGCCCGGTCTGTGAAGATGGAAGCAAAGCATTTATGGCAGGATTCTAAAACCTGCTTAACGCCATGAACATTCAGGTAGGTTTCCTGTTGTCCAGCAAAGCTCGCATCGGGTAGGTCTTCGGCTGTAGCACTAGAGCGGACAGCGACATCAACGTTGTAATGGTAGGCTTGCAGGCGTTCTTGGGTTTTGGAGTCTCGACTCTCAGCGACATTGCCCACGCCATATTGTTCACATAATTGGCAATAGGAGGTGGAAATCGCTAGCTCCAGATCTTTGGGAAAGGGGGTGTGGAGAATCAGAGCGCGCGCCTGTCGTCCTCGCTGACGTAAATTATCGACATCTTCGATATCTAAATCGGTAAAAATCTGCCGGAGTTGAGCTTCAATCCCTGCTTGCTGAATAAAATATCGATAGGCATAGGCGGTAGTGGCAAAGCCATTGGGGACGTTCACGCCTAGAGGAACCAGGTGCTGAATCATTTCACCTAGGGAGGCATTTTTGCCGCCAACTAGGGGAATATCGGCAATGCCCACCTCATCGAAACCTAATATCAATGCTTGCTTACGGCTGGTTTCCGAGAAAAGGCGGGGTTCTGTGTGAATCATGAATTTAAGCTCCAGGAATCTCGAATTTGGTTTGAGATAAATGCGTGAATTAAAGGCGCTCTATCACTTACATCAGAATTTTTAAGGCGCTAACTATAGTTAGCGCTTCAATTGTGAGGATTTTCTGAGCATCCAAGTACCAGAAACAGGGCATTGTCCTACTCGTATATTTACGTTGACGAGACTCAATCACTTAGCAAATTCGAGGGAGTTGCTCCCCACTTAAGAAATCAACGATTCTCTCCACACCAAGTCGGTTGGTTAGGGTAACCCGAGGGGATGTGGTGGTTGTGACTTGACCAATCACCTGTGCCGGATGCTGATGTCTCATTTGAGGATGGGTATCGCTCTGCCCAGATAAGGGGAAGGACAGTGGGGCATTCAGTCTGGCAAGGGCTAAGTCTACAGATTGTGGTGGAACAAAGGCGATGAAACGGCCTTCATTCGCTACATACAAGGGATCAAATCCTAGAATTTCACAGGCACCCTGGACGTCCTCTCGGATAGGAATACAGGTTTCATCCAGTGAGATCGCAACCCCAGTTGCCAAAGCGATCTCATTTAAGGCACTCGCTAATCCTCCCCGTGTTAAATCCCGCATACAGTGCAGCTCGACACCATGGGCGAACAGATCTAACACCACATGATTCAGAGGAGCTGAATCGCTCTTGATTTCACTCTCAAATTCCAACCCTTCCCGTTCCGCCAAAACAGCCATACCATGACGGCCTAGGTCACCATTAAGGATGACCAGATCACCTGGCTGGATCGATTGAGGATGGATGGTCTGGTGATGTTCAATTATCCCCACACCTGCCGTATTAATGAACACACCATCCCCTTTTCCTCGTTCCACCACTTTTGTATCACCCGTGACGATCTGAACATCAGCTTGGTGGGCGGCCTGTTGCATGGATTGCACAACTTGCCAAAGGGTAGTCATAGAGAGTCCCTCTTCCAGAATAAAGCTGGTGCTGAGGTAAAGGGGACGAGCCCCTGCCATCGCCAGATCATTCACAGTGCCGTAGACAGCTAGCGAACCAATATCCCCTCCTGGGAAAAATAGGGGATGGACCACATAGGAGTCGGTCGTCAACGCGAGTCGTCCCGGTGGGACACCAAGGACCGCAGCATCATGGTGGTGACGATCTTCCGATTGGAATAGACGCCCGAACATCTGCTCAATCAGCTGATGCATCAGCTTACCCCCTCCACCATGAGCTAACAAAACCTGGGGATATTGCTCGATGGGGATAGGGCAAGAGATAGAATCGATGGGCATGGGCGATGTCCAATAATTGCAGGAACAGTTTAGGCGGGCATCATCGCATCACTTTGTCCCAGCCAAAAGAGGAGAGCTAGTGCCTTTTCGATTTGGGTCTTGAGTTTATCCTGGCCAAACACGTTGAGTCTCAACTCCTCTTCAATCAGTATTTGAGAGAGTTGGCAGATGGATGCCTGCCACAGGAGAAGGGCCAAGGCATCTCTGAGTCCTGCGACCGAATGATCGGTGGGGGAAAGTTTCAAACCCCATCGAAGTAAAAATTGTACCGTAGGGCTTTTCTCACGAACGCCAGCCGATAAAGCCGGTGCATCAGGGATGCCAGTCGGACTCAGTATCGCCTGTAAGTTCCATGGAACGGTAGGAGTCTCAGATGGGTGCTGGGGAATCGATTGCACCAGGGTACCCTGCCAAGGATCCGTCACTGGCTGGAATGGTTCTGGGTGTTGGTTGAGCTTAATATTCATCATCACACTGTTACCTCCCTCATGGTCCCTACCGCAGACTTTTGGGATAAGCGCCTGACTGTAGGATAAACTGCTGTTGAAAGGCTTCAATCTCTTCTCGACTCGGTGGGCCATGGGTAACGACGGCAATCCGAAAGCGCTGCATCACAGCTGCTGGCGATTGCCCATCCACAAGACTTTTCAACGCGGCCATCATCGCTGGGGAAGGCATACAAGCATATCCAAACTCATCCATGACGGCCCGAACGTTCGTTGCTGTTTTGGGGGCGAGCCATTCTTTGAACTTAATCCGCATCAACCATCCACCAGACAAATAAATAACGGTTACCAGGTCTAACGACAATCCTCTGCATTGCTGTAGATACTCGATCACCCGGATCGTAAGACTGGCGTTATCAAAGAAGTAGAGATATTCCATGACTTCATTGATTTCTAGACAATGCAGCTCTTCAGGGTTGAACCCAACGCTGAAGCTCTCTATTTCAAAGGTATGAAATTCCCTTGAGGAATTCGTGAGGGCAACGCTAGCTTCTACTGTGAATGCGTTGGTTCGCCTTGATCTGCTCCGTGGGATGAAGAATGACTTTTTCACCGACTTCTAGTCCTTTCTTCACCGCTGCTTCTCGCTGACTGCGTTGGCTGATGATCACTTGACGTCGCTGGGCCTTTCCCTGCTCTGCCACAAAGGCACACCATTTCTGATTCTCACATCTGAATAATGCACTCACGGGTACCTTGAGTGCATCCTTGTCCTCCCAGACAACAATACGCGCTTCGACCCGATAGCCATCTCCCAAGGATCGAGGAGGGGGAATAAAGTCAGCAATAATGTTGACGCGCTGTTCTTCTACTCCCAAAGCGGACACTTCTGTAAAGGCTGAGGGCTCAACATAGCGCACTTGGGCTTGGAGGGTGTGAGGGCCACCCCAATGGTCAACTTGAATAAAAGCACCAGGTTTGACCTTAACGGCATCCGTTGAGAGGACGTCAATTACCAGTTCCAATTGTCTGGCATCTCCCAACTCTAGGAGAGGTTCACCAGCTGGTATAAAGCGCGCACTTTCTTGCAGTACTCGAAAGACTTTGCCTCCAACGGGGGCTCGAACAACGGTTCGACGTGCTTCATCCGCAAGATTAACCAAGGTGGATTCTGTACTGGAAATTTGGGCTCGATAGACCTCTAATAAATAGTCGGGATCTTGCTGTTCGGCCTTGAGGACAGAAAACGCTTTTTGGGCGGCAGCGACAGTTGAGATCGCACCTTGGACCTGTTTTTGAGCCACTTCCAATTCTTGCTGTCGTTGGGTTGCCGCTAACTCAGCATCCTCACGGACCTTTCGAGTCTGGGCTCCTGCCACTTCCAAATCCTGGGCACGTTTGCGATCTCGAGTGGCCTGAGCCAAGGCCGCTTTAGCATCCGCTAGCCGAGCCTCTGCCTGTTGTTTAGCGGCGATCGCCACTCGAATCTGAGCTTGGGCTTGAGCCAAGGCTGCGGATTTAGGACGCTGGGTTTCCACTCCTGCCAGTTGGGCGCGCAGTTCTTGCAACCGAGCTTGGGCTTCTTTGACCTTGGTTGTCAGAGGAAGGGGATCTATCCGAGCCACGACGGCTCCTGATTGAACCGGATCGCCTGGATCCAAGTCAATGCGGGCCAGACGTCCTGCCACTGGGGCTGCAATCGTAAAGCGATTTCGCACCCTCGTTTTACCCTCAGCATCAACGGTGACTTGGAGCGGACCGCGTTGAACTTGGCCTAAGTCCACTGCAATTGGCGTGGGTCGAAAAGCAAGGGCCACGAGGGTCGCAACGCCCAATCCTAACAGCCAATAGGGAAGACGACGGGGGAGGCGCTTCCAGGGAGGTAGGCGCGTTTTGGGGTTTGGGGTTTGGGGTTTAAGTTGAGTTGAAGGGGGAGAATACCCTTCGCCTGGCGGGTAAGGGGAGGAGGGCACCGTGGGCTTCTGTTGCGGCCTGCGCAACCACGGGATTAAGGGGCGATGTTGTTTGTGTTGCATCGGAACTTCCTCCTCATTCGCGGGTTTTGAGCACGGCAATTAAATCCAAATGGTTGAGCTGACGACGAATTAATCCTCCAGAACCCAGAGCTACTAGAAAAATAATCACAAAGGCAAAGGCGTAGCTAGCGGGCGTGACAATTAAGGGGAATCGAAACAATTCCCAATCGTAGGCCCGAGTAATCAGAGCCGCTAAGCCAAATCCCAAGGCAAAGCCGAAGGGAATCGCCACAACGGTGACGATGGCTTGCTCACCGAGCAAGATGACGGCAATTTCTCCTTGGGTAAACCCAATAATACGCAAGGTTGCGAGTTCACGGTCGCGCTCTGAAAGCGCAATCCGGGCAACGTTATAGACTACCCCAAAGGCAATCACACTTGAAAAAATAACCAACACGGTCGTGAAAATCGCAAAACTGCCACCAATGGTCTTTTCAAACTCAGTAATCACCCGCTCCCGCAAGGCCACGCTAGCCACAGCAGGGGTTTGTTTTAGTTGGGTATAGAGCTGCTCCAAGTGGTGAGCATCCACGGTCAGGTAGGCTCCTGATAGGGTTGGCCCTTCTCGCATTAATCGATTGAGGGCATGAATATCCATATAAGCCCCCAAACCAATCAATTCATCGACGAATCCCACCACTGGCACTGTCCGGGTAGGGCGTTCTCCCTCTAAAACTTCCACTGTCAGTGGATCACCGGGCGTTACGCCTAAGATTTCAGCCAACTTTGTGGTTAAGACCACCCCCTGATCAGGGAGAGGTACGGGGTAGAAGTCTTGGTCTAATAGACGCCGTAATTCTCCTTGAGGCTCCAATCCTGTCAAGCCACTCAGGTGGGTTTGATGCTGAAATCGTAGACGAGCTGGAACGGCCCGGAAGGGCTCAGCTTGCATTACTCCCGGTAAATGGGTTAATTCATAACGGGCGCGACTGGACAGCGGTTCATTAAATACCAGGGTTACATCTTCTCGCTGCACCTGCCGAAACTGGGCTTCGATCATGTAGTTGGTGGCATCCTCGAAATAGCGACCAATGACGAGGATGGCTACTGCAGCAGCAATCCCCAGAATTGAAAGACTCGCCTGCAACGATCGCCGTTCTAGGTTCCGCAGAATAATTTGCCCCACTGGAGGGATAAACTGTTGCATTCCCATCCGCTCAATAATCGTGCGTCGAAAGGATGCTGGAGGCTCGGGCCGCATGGCCTCTGCGGGGGGTAAAGATACAGCCTGTTTCACTGCCGTGAATGTCCCGAGGACAGCCGCCCCTCCACTCACAACAATGGCAGTGATCATAATCTGAAGGCCCGCTCGATACCGCAGCACCGGAAAGTGATAGAAGCGGGCATAGTTCTCAGTAATAACGGCCCCCAAACCAATACCAACAATTGTCCCTAACCCGGCTCCAAGCAGGGTAATCACCAAGACGAGCTTTAAGTAATGCCAACCCACAGCGAGATTGTCGTAGCCAAAAGCTTTCAAAACGGCAATTTGATCTCGCTGGGTACTCACTAGCCGCGCAAGAACCAGATTCAGCAAGAACGCAGCAATCCCCAAAAACACAAAGGGCACCATGACTGCGGTAGCTGCCAAGCTCTCGATTTCGCTGTTGATAAACTGATGGGAAATCTGATCAGCTCGTTCGTAAGCCCCCAGCCCTCCGTAGGGTTTCAATAACTGATCAAGCCGGAAAATAACACTGGCCGGATTAGCGCTTGGCATCAAGGATAGGGCGACATCATTAAACGCTCCATCCATATCAAAGGCTGTTCCCAACGCCTCGCGCCCCATCCAGATCACCCCAAAGCGCTGATTGTCTGGGAACAGCTCCACTCCCCTAATTTCATAAACATATTCTGGTGATAAGGCAATCCCGACAATCCGCAATTGCTGCCACCGTTCATTGATCACGGCGCCCAAGGTATCCCCCAGCTCTAAATGATTCGCTTGGGCAAACACCTCACTGACTAAAACCTGATCTCGTCGTCCGGGTTCAATATATTGGCCTTGACGAATGAACAGATCATTTAACATCGGGGTCTGCTGCTCAGGAATGGCAATCAACCGTCCAGTTGCAGGTTCCGGTAAGGAAGGCACATCCAAATTCACATCCACGACCACCCGCGTCTGCACCTGCTGCACACCTGGTAGTTCCGCAATTCGCTCTATAAGGGAATCCGGTGCCCGCTTCAGCTGAGCAAATACATCCGCAAATTGATAGCGATCATAGTAGGTCTGTTGTGAGAGCTGCAAGGAGTCGTAGGCGCTCAGCATGGTCACCAAACAAGCAATTCCACAGGCGACGATTAAGGCAATCGCAATCACCTGTCCTCGGAGATGACGGAGATCTCGAAGGAGTTTTTGGTCAAGGGCTACCACTCCAACTCTCCCGGTTTCACTTTGTGTTCATTCTCTCGAACAGCCACTATCTCGCCACTCCGCATGGTAATCACCCGATCGGCCATGGCGGCAATCCCAGCATTGTGGGTAATGACGGCTGTCGTTGTCCCTAACTCCCGATTGACTTGGGCGAGGGCTTCCAGGACGAGCTTACCGGTTTGAAAGTCCAAAGCTCCCGTGGGTTCATCACAGAGCAGCACTTGGGGGCGTTTGGCAATCGCTCGTGCGATCGCAACCCGCTGCTGTTCTCCCCCGGATAGTTGAGCTGGAAAGTGATTGACACGATCACCGAGATGAACCAGTTCTAATGCTTCGCGAGGATGCATGGGCTGGGGGGCTATCTCGGTAACGAGAGCGACATTCTCTCGAGCAGTGAGACTAGGAATAAGGTTATAGAACTGAAAAACAAAGCCCACACTTTGGCGACGAAAGCGGGTGAGGGTGCGATCATTAGCGGCGGTTAAGTCTTGCCCCTGAAATATCACCTGACCACTGGAAGGCACATCTAGTCCCCCCAGAATATTGAGTAGAGTAGATTTCCCACTACCGGAAGGACCTAGTAAAACGATGAATTCACCTGCAAAAAGTTCTAAATCCACCGATCTGAGGGCCTCAACCGTCACCTCACCCATGACATAGGTTTTAGTCACCCCCCTCACTTTAAAAAGACTTGTACTGGCAAGAGACATCAAGGAGCTGCCTTTGTTGTTAGAGATTTGTGAAGGCTGAGACATGGCTAAAACCATCGTCACGACAAGACTTATTTCCGTAATATCCCTGGCTCGGCATGTAAAAACTCTTTGGCACATTAGTTTGAACTTAGATTCCAAGCTTGAGAAAGTTGTGAAGTAGCAAGGACACTCACAACTTTCTCAAAGGATTAGCGTTCTCGGACGTGAGGAAGCCTCAAACGCTAAAAGTCCTTTTGACCTGACTCATCAGTCATTACTAAAGCTACGGCTCCAGTCACCTTTCCATTCCTCAATGCCGACAGTGCCTCATTGGCAGTACTCAGCGGAAAAGCCTGGACTTGCGTTTGAATGGGAATTTGAGGGGCTAAAGTCAGAAATTCTTCCCCATCTTGGCGCGTGAGATTGGCCACTGAGCGAATAGAACGTTCCTCCCACAAACTTTTGTAAGGAAAGCTAGGAATATCACTCATATGAATACCGGCACAAACCACCACCCCTGCTTTAGTGACAGCCGTCAAGGCCGCTGGCACCAAAGACCCGACAGGGGCAAAAATAATCGCAGCATCTAGGCTTTGGGGTGGACTTTCATCAGATCCCCCGGACCATACCGCCCCAAGTTCACGGGCAAACTGCTGTGCTTGCATATCCCCAGGTCGGGTAAAAGCATAGATCTGACGTCCTTGATAATTGGCCACCTGAATTAAGATATGGGCCGCTGCGCCAAAGCCATAGAAACCAATCCGTTCGGCCTTGCCCACCATGCGATAGGATCGATAGCCAATGAGACCTGCGCAGAGTAGTGGGGCTGCCTGTTGATCAGGATACTCTTCAGGAATGGGAAAGCAGAACTGGGCATCGGCCACTGCATATTCAGCAAAACCACCGTCTAGGTTATAGCCCATAAACCGGGCTTGATCGCAAAGATTCTCCCGGCCTGAAAGGCAGTATCGGCAGCAGTTACAGGTTCGTCCCAACCAGGGAACACCAATGCGATCGCCTTGTTTGAATCCTGTCACTTGTTCACCCAGTTCAATCACAGTACCCACAATCTGATGTCCCAAAATAAGCGGTAGTTTTGGGTCTGGCAGCTCGCCATCAACAATATGTAAATCGGTTCGACAAACCCCACAAATATGAATCCGCAATAGAAGTTGGTGAGGATTAGGGGTGGGGATGGGGCGTTCTACCAACCTAAGAAGTTGACCAGGGGCATCTAGTTGCATTGCTCGCATTGCTGATTCCTTTAAGGCTAGATGTATATCTCTCAATACTGTTGATGCAGGGAAACCTTCACAAATTCATCAAGTTTATTTTTTAAATTCAAAGTAGAAGGAGATGACTCCCCAATCGTTTCAAACATAACGGTGCTTTATAAAACTTCTGTGGGGAGCCCCCAAAACAGTCGTAATAGCGAGGAGGCGTAATGATGTCTATTGTCCTTCGTGATCCGTTCCGTAGTTTTGAGCGCATGTATCCATTAGGTTGGGAACCTTTCCAGGAACTAGAAAGCTGGCGACGAGAGATGGATCGGATGTTTGGACGGTTAATGCCAATTTCTAAGAGCGATGGAGAAAAGAGTCTTACCTTTATGCCATCCGCAGAAATGGACGAAACTGATCAAGAAATCCATCTCAAATTTGAACTTCCTGGTCTTGATGCTAAGGATCTTGATATTGAAGTCACCAAAGATGCCGTTTATATCCGAGGAGAACGCAAGACTGAAATTGAAGCAGAGTCAGAAGGGACCGTTCGATCTGAATTCCACTATGGAAAATTTGAACGCGTTATCCCCATGCCTAGTCCTATTAAGACCGATAACGTTCAAGCAGAATACAACAATGGGGTCTTGAGTCTCACCTTATCGAAGTCTGAAGAGGATATGAAAAAGTCTGTAAAAGTGGAAGTTAGCTAGACAATCTATTGCTGTTTCGTGAGGCTGTGATCGTATCTCCTTTCTCGAGATGCGATCACAGTGCTATTTTCTACCGATTACCCACGGGAACTGTTGCCACTCCCGTAAATTCATGTTTCAGATGCAGGCCAGCTTCCCATCAGCCTCGAACAATAGAATGAGTACTAGGTACCCGAAGATGCAGGAAATATCTCTTGAATAGCCTGAGTGACTAAAGATTTTGGTAAGTCACTCTTTAAGATGCTGCTTCCCAATCACTCAATTTTTCATGAGTGGATTCTGGTAAACGAGATTGCAATGGCTTTTGAGGTACGCCAAGACTGACTAACTTTTGTCGGTATATTTCTTTACGTCGTCGATGCTTCGATTTCTTGGATTTAGCGTTTGCCCGTTTTGAATTGGATGGCTTTTCTGTCGGTATCATTATCAACACCTCCTGTAGTTGAGGGTATGTGTCCCCCCTTGATAGAAGCAGCAACATCCTTCAACATTGAATATGTGCTCTCAACTACAATCTAAAAAGCTGAGATTCTCTCTAACTTCAGAATATGAAGCAATGCTGAAGATCTTATGAGTCTAGTGTTGCAGTGAAGATAACTGCCTTAAACCCTAAATTGACGATATCGATAGTAGGCCGCACAAGCGCCTTCAGAGGACACCATGGGGGCACCAAGCGGGTGCTCTGGTGTACATTGATGACCAAAGGCAGGACAATCAGGTGGCTTTAGAACCCCTTGAAGAATCTTGCCGCTGATGCAATCGCTCTCAGGGGCAGGAGCAACACAATCTGAAGTACTGGAATTTGCGGGTAAAAGTGCCTGGGCATCCAGATAGGCATACCTGGGGCGTAACTTTAGACCACTATTGGGAATGCTCGTTAGACCTCGCCATTGACGATCACTAGTCACAAATACATCCGCCATCAGTCGTTGCGCTTCAGAATTTCCGTTGGATTGAACCACACGAGAATATTGATTCTCCACCACTGCTTTGCCGACTTCCAGTTGATGGATGCAGCGGTAGATACCTTGCAGAATGTCAACGGGCTCAAATCCCGTCACTACAATTGGGGTGTGATATTGAGTTGCGATCGCCTCATAGGCTGTATACCCCATCACCGTACACACATGCCCAGCTGCTAGAAATCCCTGTACTAAACAGTTTGGTGCAGACAAAATTGCTTCCATCGCTGGTGGGACCAAGACGTGGGCTACGAGGACTGAAAAATTAGATATCCCTAGCTGATGGGCTTGATATACCGCCATCGCTGTTGCTGGTACCGTTGTCTCAAACCCCACCGCAAAGAACACAATTTGTTGGTCTGGATTGGCTTGAGCTAACTTCAGGGCATCTAAGGATGAATACACTATCCGTACCACTCCGCCTTGTGCCTTTGCAGATAACAGATCCCCCTTAGTTCCGGGTACTCGCAACATATCCCCAAAAGAACAGAGCATCACTCCAGGGGTTTTGGCTAGTGTAATTGCATCATCAATTAATGCTACTGGTGTCACGCAGACGGGACATCCTGGCCCATGAATCAAGGTGATCGCTTTTGGTAAAAGTTGATCAATTCCATGCTTCACAATCGTATGAGTTTGCCCACCACAAATTTCCATAATGGTCCAAGGCTGTGTTACCAGATGATCAATCTCGCGTACCCAATACTTGATCAAGTCAGGATCTCGATACTCATCGACAAACTTCATGATGTTCCAACATAAATCCCTAATTCCTTAGCCGTCTGCACCAATCCCCCTTGTGGATCAACTGGATCTGGACATTTTTTCTCTCGATGACAATCCTTGATTTTGGGGATAACTTCCGTTAAGGGTTTACTCGCAACTTCGCCGTTCTCCCAAACCACGAGACGGTTGTAATGATGTTGAGAGATAAGATCAACGGCTTCCCTACCAAAGCGAGCTGCCAATAAACGATCAAAGGCTGTAGGCACCCCGCTTCGCTGGATATGCCCCAAAATGATTGCCCGAGAATCCACTTCTTGAAGACTACAGAACTTAGGATTACCTGACGAACATAACGTCTGACTTTGAACCTGAATCTGTTGAGCTAAAAAGTCACAAATGCTTGCGACTTTTTGACCATCTGGTCTGCGCACACCTTCAGCAATCACGACTAAAGCAAAACGGCGGCCACCTTGTCGAAGCACGGCAATTTGACGACACACTTGATCAATCACGGACGGGTTCAAGCTTGGGGTTAGCTCTGGAATTAAAATTACATCTGCGCCCCCTGCGATTCCTGAATGGAGTGCCAAATGTCCGGCATCACGTCCCATCACTTGAACGACCATGATTCGATCGTGGCTCGCTGCCGTGAATGTGAGATCGTAGAGTGATCTTGTAACGGTATTAACGGCAGTATCAAAACCCAATGAAATTTCAGTAAAGGGCACATCATTATCGATGGTTTTTGGTATTGCCACCCACCGCCACTGCCCTTTCTGGGCAAGGTCGTCAATAATATCCAAACTCCCATCCCCACCAATGGCAATCAGTGCGTCAAGATTCAATCGTTGAAAACCCTGCAAAATTTCTTGTGAGATCGCTGGATCACTCGGATTGCCTTTGTTTAATGCCCCCAAGATACTGCCACTGAGGAATTGCAAAATATCTAATCCCCCTAACAATCCTGGGACATCATATCCATGCTCTTTTAACCTCAGGTCCTCAGGAGTACAGTGTCCTAATTCAAGATTAATAAAGCCTTGGGTGCCATAGGGAATGCCAAACACCTCCCACCCTTTGTGAGTCGCACATTTAATAACTGCCCGAATAATGGCATTAAGCCCAGGACAATCACCACCACTGGTGAGGATACCGATCCGTTTAACTTGGTGCATAGAAATGGATGAAACAATGGCTTCAAAACAAGAACAGACTGATCAGAAAGGGATGAATTTTGAAGGGTCAGTTGACCGTCTCAATCAAGATTTAGATCGTTTAGCTTGAGTGTCTCTTTGAAAGCTTTAGACCCTCATCGGCATCAATCCTAAGGAATGATAAGTTTGCAAAGCTTCAATATATTGAACACGTTCAAATGCGCTGGGGTCTGGACAATTAACCTGGCTCATACTCCCCTGAAGTTGCTGGATCGACTCATACTCATGCTCCTTTAACCACTGGCATAGGGCATGCTCAAGCGTGCGAAGATGATCGATGCCGTGCCGGATTAAGACGCTCACCAGCATCGTGGCGTTGGCTCCAACCATCATCATTTTCAAGACATCTGCTGCTGTATGAATACCGCTCGTAGCGGCAAAGTCCACAGGCAGCGTTCCGTAGAGAATGGCGATCCAACGTAGCGGTAATCTTATATCCTGTGGTGTACTGAGCAGTAGATTGGGCCTGACTTCTAGGGTTTCTATATCGATATCTGGCTGATAAAAACGATTAAAAAGGACAAGGCCATTCACCCCTGCATCCGTTAACCGTTTTGCCATATAAGCTAGATTGCTAAAGAAAGGGCTGAGCTTAATAGCTACTGGAATATTAACTGTGGAAGTAACGGTATGAACGATATCAATATAGCTTTGCTCGATTTCTGCCCCTGCAATCGCCATCTCAGTGGGGACGGTGTAAATATTTAATTCAAGGGCATCGGCACCAGCTTCCTCTATTTTTTTAGCGTAGTTTGTCCATCCCCCGATAGTCGCCCCATTCAGACTAGCAATGATGGGAGTATCAACGATGGCTTTGGCTTGATGGATATGCTCAAGATACTGCTCTGGCCCCACATGAAAGACGTCAGGTTCTGGACAATAGGAGAGGGCTTCTGCAAAACTTTCGGTGCCGTGGGTGAGATGATGATGAAACCCAAGCCGATCTTGACGTAATTGTTCTTCAAACAGTGAGTGCAAAACGATAGCGGCAGCGCCTGCATCTTCCATATGACGTAGATGATCAATCTTTTCTGATAATGGCGCACAGGCCCCAACCACAAGGGGAGAACGGAGTCTCGTCCCTAAATACGTCGTACTTAAATCCATCTGTTAGCCTCCTGCAAGGTGGAACGATCTAACGGTTACCAGCGATATCGATGCAGGATAAACCGCTCTATAAACTAAGCATTGAGTTTGAGGATAGTATGAAGAAATCCCATCACCCATTGGTATAAAGAGCACTCCATAAAGCTGTGCATGTTGTGGACGATTGATAAGACTGAAGATGACCTGAGTTAGCAATCAGTCCTTAATTCAAATAGTTCAACTGTATTGGGATATAACCCCTATCAAATAGCTTGATTCAATCTGCTTAAGCGAAGCTGTAGCTGGATTGATGCTCATATTCAAGAATCTTGCCTGTTCCCAAAACAACGCTGTTTAATGGATTGGGGGAGATATGAACAGGTAGATGGGTCAAATCTTGAAAAAACGTATCAATGCCGGAGAGTAAAGCCCCACCTCCCGTTACCATGATTCCTCGCTCAGCAATATCGCTAACTAACTCAGGATGGGTCCTTTCCAGAAAGTTGAGTAGAGCTACCGATATCTTATGCAACGGAATGGATATGGCATCCCGCAATTCACCACTATTGATTTCTAGTCGTTGGGGTAATCCCGACCCCACATTAACCCCTAAAATTTCCATTGGCGTATCATTACAGGCCGAGTCCGAAGCAGAACCAAATTGAATTTTGAGACTTTCGGCTGTCAATTCCCCAATATGGACCTGGAAGGTTTGTCTGAGATAGTCAACGGTGGCTTGATTAAAACTATCTCCTGCTATGGAAATGACTTGACTATCAATGACTTGAGAAGAGCATATAACCGCCATCTCTGTAGTACCACCACCAATATCAATGATGAGGTTACCTTTTGGTTTCGTAATTGGCAGTCCTATCCCCAAAGCTGCAGCAATGGGTTCATCAATCAGAACAACGTCTCTTGCGCCTGCTTCCAAAGCTGCTTCAGTCAAAGCTTCGCGCTCTACACTTGTTGCACCACAAGAACAGCCAAGGACGAGGCGAGGGCGAAAGATTCGGGTTCCCTGTTGAGCTTTGCGAATGAAGGATTGCAACATGATCTGGGTCAGTTTGAGGTCTGCTATAACCCCATTTCTGACGGGACGTAATACTGCTACTGGTGTGCTAGTACGTCCTAACAACTGTCTAGCAGTATTGCCCACAGAAACTGGAGTTTGAGTCAATTGATTGATGGCAATAATTGAGGCTTCATTGAGTACAACCCCTTCGATGGGGCTATAAATCAAAGTATTGGAAGTTCCCAGATCTATCCCAAGAGCGTTATTCAGAGGACGTAAAGCTTTAAGAGTTTTCCACCAGGAGTCAAAAAGTGGTTGGGGGGTGGTCGTGAACCATTTATCTGGGGGAGATAGTGCATAGTTCATAGGAAAAGATTGAGTTGTGATTGTTATCGTCAGAAATCGAAATGGGTAGTTCTCAGAATGTTTAAGATATTTAGCTAGAACAATTCAATGACGTCAGTTTTTACGCCTTCATGTCCTTGTTCTTAACTACCCTGCTTACAAGTCAGCTAACGCATCATGGGACGAGGTGGCATTCGAGTAGCGAGATCAGTTTTAGGTTCAGATACGGTAAAAAAGTCCAGCTTATCTTCAAGGAGTTGTTTCTGCTTTAAATTTAAACCTCGGATATTGAGGACTTCGTCAACAGTCTCAAAGGGTCCATTGTTAATTATCTTTTTAGCAAGCGTTGGATAATAGCCTGGGCAATCCTTAAAGGCTAATGCGTTTGCGTTGTTTAAATCAATTTTTTCACCAATGGGTATACAGGATTCTTTGCTTGGTATTGACTGTGGGTCTGAGACTTGAACAGAATTAATCGGCTGTTCTAATATTTCTCCTGCGTAAACAGGTACTTGAAAACTAAATGTCATTCCCATACATGTCAGTATCACTAGACCAAAAACTAACAACTGTTTACGAAAGTGCTTCATAATCCTTGCTCCTTTATCTGATGTATAGAGATAGCAGATATTTAGCGAATACAGTTTTGTATGTTTTAATAGTCCTCTAAGCTTGAGGGAATCTGTGAAGAGCCTTCATGCTCGAACTTCTTTGACTTGCTACTTAATAGTGTGGAAATATTGTGAGAACTTTATGAGGAGGTATAAGTAAATGATTATTCAGAAAAATATTCTTTACTTGAAAAAGTGGATAGTCAAACACCTCCGGTAAAACCGGAGGGTTGGAAGAACCCTTTAAAGGGGATTTTAATCACTGATCATAAACTCTCACTTTTGATATTGACGGCAGCACATCTCCATAACACGCTGTTGTCACACTGAAGTCGTACTGTAAGGCTAAAGCTTGTGGGGTTTGCAACACCCAAATTTTCGGATGAGGCTATGACCGCGGTAAAGGTTAAACCTTACGAGTCCTCCGGTTAAACCGGAGGCTTAAGCAGGATAGTTAATTTACGTTTCAAGTAAAACTAAGTTCTCAAGAAAAGTGTTTAATGATTGACCTATTCACTTTTTCTTTTTCACTTTTTGGAAGTTTGGTGAGAACACCTCACTTCTTTATTCGAAAACAAAGGATATTGCGATATAGCACTACGAAAGCGCATTAAGACACTCATCAAGCAGTTGTGTCGCAAAAATAGAGTCTGAGCTGAGAACCAATCGTAATCTAGTAGGCTGTACTTCTTTTCTCTCCTATCGATGAAAACTGCTGACCTATTTAAATAGCGTCAATACCAATCCCAATCTGAGATCATCCTGCTTAATGTCCGCTTGTATTGCCGTTTTCCCCTCAGCTATCGAGATTTAGAAGAGATGATGTTTGAGCGAGGATTAGAGGTTGATCACAGCAGCATCAATCGGTGGGTTCTCAAATATTCCCCTGAGCTGGACAAGTGCTGTCGCAGACATCTCAAGCCTACCAATGGCTCCTGGAGAGTCGATGAATTTTACATCAAAATCCGCAAAAAGTGGCGATACCTTAATTGAGCGGTTGATTCTGATGGCTACACGCTCGACTTTTTACTCACAGCAAAGCGGGATGCAAAGGCTGCAAAGCGCTTTCTGGCCAAAGCACTCAATGCGGTTCATACCCATGAACCTCGGGTGATCAATGTGGATAAAAATCCAGCGTATCCCCCTGCTGTTGAGCGGTTAAAGGAAGAAGAACGTATCCCTGAAGGAGAACCAGTCTCCGCATTCCATTAGCGTCGTTCGTAGAATGCTGATGTCAATCACGTCACCGACGATACCGCCAAGCTGAACCCGGTCCCCTGGCTTATAGAATTGGCCCAATGAAATCGCTGCCCAACCCACTAGACTCGCAATTACTTCTTGGAGAGCAAAGGCAATCCCCGCACCCGTCACTCCGAAGATTACCGTGAGTTGGCCTAGGCTATCACTCAGCACACTCGCGGCAAACAATAAAATCAAAATATAGCTGATGAAATTGAATGTTTTACGAATGCGATAGCGCCGATCTGAGTCTCGAACATAACGCGGTAATGAAGCACTGGCGATGCGGAAATCTATTGCAATGACAATGACACCTAGAACGACCTCCAAGATACTGGCGATTACGGGATTAGCCAGCACTTGCTGGAGGGGTTCAAGAAATTCTGTAATTTTTTTCATACGTCTAGATATCAATCAGAAGATCCATCAGAGTGCTCCTGTGATGCTAGGGGATCATCGGAATAACCGGAACTCATTTCAGAAAAAACTACAACTGGTACTCTTTTATAAGCAGGCGTACCCGAGCGTGGCTCAATACTTGCTTTCATAAGGAGGTTGGCTTCAGGATAAAACATCAATGCTGCCCCTTCCCGAACATCACCGATGATAATTTCAATATTGTTTAGCTGGCCCGCATCTCCGCGCACGTTAACTCGTTGATGTTCTACCCAACCCCGTTGCTGCACATCTAAGAGATTCATTAAAATACAGTAACGATGCGGGACGCCTCTGTATCGATCACCCTCTTTGTAGACCACCGTATTGTGTTGAGAATAGCTACGTCCAGTCATCAAGGCCACAACAATCGATGGTGTGTTATGTGCTATTCCAAACTCTTGCCTGGTTGGTAGTGACAAGGTTGGTAAAGGCGTTACCTGCATTTGAGCCTTGCCAGTTCGAGTGGGAAATTTGGGTTCTAGGAAAATACGTCCTGAAATGGTGAATTCTTCTTGGGTCTGATCAATCTCACCTATTTTTTCGTATCCGGGAATGGTTTGGGCGATCAGTTGCCGAACATAGCGGGTCTCTTGTAGCCTTCGCCAATCCACGGGAGAGCTGCCATGCAACCGATGAGCCAGCTCTGTTAAAAATTCGACTTCTGAAGTGAGGTCAGCATTCTTTAGATGTGTCCTACCTTCATCGTTGAGTCTGACGAAGTTATTCCCAGATTCGGTGGTGGTTTTGTGAGGATTCTCAAATCGGGCATAGACCGGAATAATTAGGGTATTCTTGTCGGCAAGCCCATGAAAATGACCTAAATTAGGCTTAGTGGCCAAGTAAATGATGGTATCGATCTGGCCCAAGGCTCGTTTCGCTTGTGTTAAATCAGGATTCGCGGCATAAAGATTCCCACCTAAACACAGTAGGGCATCCACTTGGCCTGTATCTGCAGCTTCAATCAACGCACGGGCATCATAGCCGGGTTCTCGTTTCAGGGATTGTCCCAATAGTTTCTCTAAGGCTTCCCGAATTTCCTTTTTCAAACGAACGGTCACCCCCATCGACCCAAACCCCTGGACGTTAGAATGACCGCGAATCGGCATCAATCCAGCCCCTAACTTACCTACATTCCCCGTCATCAAGGCAGTGTTGGCAATACTGAAGATGGTATCTACACTGTTAGTCTGTTGGGTGACGCCCATAGCCCAGGCAAAGACAACGCGATCACACTGATGGATCATCTCAGTAGCTGTTTCAATTTCTTCTTTGGAAATACAACAGATGTTGGTCAGGGTAGCCCAATCCGTTGCCTTGACTTGCTCAACAACTTCTTGCCAATTATCTGTATGAGACTGGAGAAAGTCTAATTGAATCCATTCTCGCTCTAGCAGTACTTTCTGAATGCCCATGAATAGAGCTAAATCACTACCAGGAACAGGCTGTAGGAATAAGGAGGAAATCTTTGACCCCTGGACGAGAGATGATAGCGGAAAGGCGGGAGAGCCAAATTTCATTAAACCCACTTCTCGTAGGGGATTGATTACAATCACCGTCCCCCCGCGCTCATTTAGCTTGATCAACTCATTCATTAACCGGGGATGGTTTGCAGGAGCATTAGACCCCACTAAAACAATGCCATCAGCTTGCTGTAAACTCTCCAAACTCACCAAGGAAGTACCCGTCCCAAAGACAGTGCTTAGGCTGACGGATGAAGGGGCATGGCATAAGTCAGAGCAGTCCGCGAGGTTATTTGACCCTAAGGCTCGGATCATTAATTGCAACAGATAGGCAGCTTCATTAGAGGAGCGACCAGAGCTATAGGACGCAACCCGATGCGGTGGATATTTAAATGCTGTCTCAGCGATCTGATAAATCTCATCCCATGAGATAGGTTCAAAGTGTGACTTTCCGGCTCGATAAATCACTGGAAAACTCAGCCGACCCAAGCGGTCACACTCCATTGAGGTGAGTGTCTGCAGATGGTATAGAGGGTATTCTTCAAAGAAGTGGGGTTTCACCCCCGGTTGGAGTTCCGAGGCGATGGCCTCCAAGCTTTTCACACATCGCTGTAAGGGCTCCTCAAGCTCGTTCATGAAAGCGCCTTTTTGCCCACCTGTGCCCCAGGCACAAGATAGACATGCACTCTTGTGCATCAGTTTTTTCCAAATTTGAACACCCTTGGGGGATGCCATCTTATCAACCCAATACCTGACGAGGGGCATCCCACCGCCCATTTTCGGAATTTGGGTTGAGGAGGTATTTAGCTCAGTTACTCTCTCTGAGGGTTTGAAGCTTTGACTGCCAGACATTTTTCGCTCTGCCATATTCTGCTGCTCCTTGAGATTCCCAAGGTTTACTGAGACGACAGTTGGATTTGTCTTTCCTTCTTAATCAAATCAACTGGTTGGGTTAAAATCTCTACCAGCTAAGTTGCACAATCAGAACCTACTGATATTAAAACTCCTCACTATCCATGCAGTATCTCATAACCGAGGTGCATGAGTATCAGTCAAGTGATTTCGGGTTTTTATCAAAAATAACCTGAAATCTTAGCTTGTAAGCCTAATACCACATGTAAATTTTGCCATGTTTCCTTACTCCTGCATTGGTTTGACGGAAGCAGTGCTGTAGCTACTGACTGATTTGGTGAATATTTTTCGGTACATGTTTCTTTGGGTATGGAAACAGCCGTTGACGAACACTAAGATCAGATCTTCTCCATTCTCAATATTTTGATATTCTCTCAATAAGTCCGATCTGCATGTCCCCCTTTGAAGCAAATCAACAAATTTACAATACTTTCACCCCTTTATATGCTCTTTATCTAGAAAGAGCATATAAATTAACCTCGTCAAAAGAATCCATTTGTACAAGCGTGGGGATTAGAGAACTAACTAAGGTGGAATAAAACAATGACGCGCTCAGAATTGATGAAAACAGCTTTGCAAGAAAATCCTGTAATGACCCAATCTGAAAAAAGTCAACTGCAGCGTCGTGCCTTTTGGAATGCAGTTGGTGGTGCGATTTTCATCGCTCTCTGGATCGCTGCCGCCATCGCCATCCTATCCGCTAGCAGTAGCCCATCCGCTGCGCCCCCCATTGTCTTCTTCGGCATCCTGCTCATCTTGACCATCGGCATTGGTTCTCGGGCCTATCCGCCCTTAAAGCGGACTTACGTCATTTGGCAAGATATTCGCAATGGCCAGGTACAGTTTGATATCGGCACTGTTAATCCACAGATGTTTGCTGCTGGACGTAACGTCCAAATGGTGCTCGTGGTCGATGGTAACCGCACATACTCCGCTCTTGACTCAGTCCTACGCAGTATCCGCAATCCTGACACCCAAGGGGACCAAACAGATGAACGCTATTGCCTACGTATTGCACCACGTTCACGCATTGTTGTGAATGTGGTCCCAGTGCCCGAATATGTATGAGCGTGTCAATTATAGATGCGGGAGGTAGGTTGGTACAGCAATTACGGAGAATCTGGTTGAACGCGTATATCCCGAATATCGAGAACAGCTTGGCCAGGTATCAAGTGTCCTTCTCCCTTAAGACCCAGTTCTAACGTCACTAAAGCCAAGATATCTGCGTCTAAAGTTTGGTTGCCTAGATCAACATTGCCACTGTGAGTAAAGTGGAACCAACCTGGATGTCGGGCACTCAGTGGTACTTTTAAAGGGGTCCACTCCTGATTAGGAGAGACACAAAGCGGTTGATATTCGAGTCCAGGGTTACCATATCCCCACACCTCACCGTCGCGTTCCATCAGGCGAAGGCCAATACAGACTGGATCTGAGGAGCGGGCTTCAAAGGTAAGAAGACCCTGCTTGGGAAGCCGCTCTGGAATGAGTCCTTTAGGCGCAATACTGATATTGGCTCCATACCCTTCTCGGGAGAACTGAATGCTGAGATGGGGCAAAGTCCCTTGACGGTCAATGAAGCTCTTAACCCAGCTGTTGTCTAAGCCTTCATGTTGTTCAGCGTCTGGATCAGCCCAAATTTTGGCTAGGTTGTCTGATTGCAACTTGAAGTCTTGAAAGATGCCATCTTTAGACGCTTGACCAATTGCGGGTTTTAGCCCATGGTAGCGGTAAATATCTAGAGTCTTCTGAGTTGATAATTGGGCAAAGCTATTGCTGGTGTACCCACCCATAATCAAGAGACTGAATAGGATAAAGCGTAAAGCCATGAGTCCAAATAGAACGACACTGGCTATAGCGTGCACTAGTGAACTGGTGAATTAACACATTCAGGCTCAGTTGATCAAAACGATCGAGAATTATCGTTACCCCACTACCTACAACGCCTGCTCTGACCGACATGGAGGTCTTAACCGAAGCTCTTGATGGTCTCGAAACCCATATCTCCATAGATCTGCAGGGAGTATGTAGTCTACAAACCTTTTGTTTGGTTCTCCCCAAAGCAGCCAGTCGTACTAATAGTATCGAAAATTCAAGCATATAAAAAGGAACCTAGAGCAAACCTGCTTAAGGTTGGGGATAATGCAAGTGAAAGAATGGTTCTAGTAATAATGAGCATAGAAACGCTATGGCGATGTCGATGTATACCGCTTCGGTACCTCCGCTAATTCGGTGTCTCAATAATCTAGCTGGGATATTGGAGAAGGGAGCTGCCCATGCTGAGAGTCAAGGTATTGATCCTAGTGCCCTGATCAACTTCCGGCTCCTTCCTGACACGTTTCCCTTATCAAAACAAGTTCAAATTGCATCAGCTGTAGCTAGAAAAGGGGTAGCTAGACTTGCAGGGATGGATGCGCCTTCTATTGAAGACAATGAAGCATAATTTCCGGAACTAATCACTCGGTCAAGCACAACAGTAGATTACCTAAATACTTTTACACCGGATCAAATTGATGGTACTAAGGATAAACTCATATCCCTTCCCATCAGAGGTGAAATCTATAAATTCTCTGGCTTACCCTACCTACTCACTTTTGTTAAACCCAACGTTTACTTTCATGTAACGACTGCCTACAACATCCTCAGGCACTCTGGGGCTGAACTTGGTAAGTTCGACTTTCTAGGATAACCAGATACTTAGACAATTCAATCGAAGCGATAGGTGTATCATTCCTAGCAAATAAGCTGCTCTAAATCGTCGATCATCAGATCTGTCTCCAGAGCTTCTGGTAAGTCGTAGCTCCCACAGGGCATTTAGCGATAGTATCGGTCGTGGCTGATGAGGAGCGCGCGGCCATCATAGCGTTTTATTAAAGCTTAAGCCAGGGTAGTTTTCCTGCACCACTGCCACCAGCGATGCCGAGGATAGTTGGTGTGCTCATAGGGAGACAGTAGCGTCTATCCACTTATACTTTCCAAGTGCAGACGTCTGCACTTGGATGCACGATTTCACAATTAAAGATGCATAAACGAATTTATGGTGTATTGTATCAATTGTGAAATCGTGCAGTTGCAGGAAACAACCATGATTATTGCAATCGCAGCAATTAAAGGTGGAGTAGGCAAAACAACCCTTGCTTTTTGTCTAGCAGCAACCTTGGCCCACATAGGCAAAAAAGTTTTATGTATTGACTTAGATCACCAAGGTGATCTCTCTTCGGCAGTGGGTATCGAAAAGGACGCATCTAAACCTGACATAGGTCAGATTCTATTTGCGCCAAGAAGAGAGCAAGCAAAGTTACTAGAAGAAGGCATAATCGAGGTTGAGGGAGGAATTCATGTTATTACATCAGGTAGTAACCTTGGGGCCTATCAATTAGAGATTGAGAAAGGTTTGTCTAGTGAAAGCCGATTGAAAGATGCACTAGATGCCTTCAATGAGGTTTATGAAAATTATGATTACGTATTGTTAGATACTCCAAAGGGAGAAGGGCTTTTCACAAAAAATGCTTTAGTAGCCTGTACTAATGTGATAGTTCCTGTACAAACAGAGTATTTTGCGCTCAAGAACATACCAGAACTACTTAATCTAGTCAGCGAAATTGCTGATCGTGTGAATCCTGAAATGATTGTTTCGATGATTGTCCCCAATAGGATGAAGCCAACAAGTTTGCACAAAAGTATCTATCAGCAACTTATTGAGTGGGATGTGCGCTCACAACTCCCACATCAGTCTGAACCATCATGGATTGCACCACCTGTCCGGGATTTAACTGTCTATGCAGAATTATCAGCCCAAGGACAATCCCTTTATACCTATACGGGAGTTAAGCCAGAACATCGCACACCTTTTATTGCAATAGCTGAGCATCTTGAAGAAATAACATCTAGCAGCAATATGCATGAAAAATATGAGGTAGAGGTCAATGCCTAAAAAAAATTTTTCAAGAGTAAAGTCTGTTACCAATAAATCAAACTTACCTCGCAAGTTAGCCATCGTACCTAAAAACCCAACAGACGAGGTAGTTAATCTTGAAAGGATCAATCTTGTAGATCGTGAGAATTGGCTCCGGGCTATTGATATTTGTAAGGCAAGAAAGAATCAAACACTACAGTCACTGCTTCAAGAAATTGAAACATATCAAGGTCAGATTGACCAAGCTCTCCAAACGGCTCAAGCTCAAAGCACTATTTATGCTTTTGCAATTGGCACTCGGCTAGATGTTATCGAAGAGCAAGAACTCTTTAAAGAAAAAGGGTACAACAATCTCACCGCATTCATAAAGAGTGGTGAAGTACGCCGCCCAAGCGGTGACTCGATAACTACTCGCCAGGTTTGGGCATATCGTAGAGTAACCAGAGGTTTAAATGAATTTCTACAGATTGCAGAAGCAATTCGCGATGGAGAACCTATATCAACTGAGCTAAAGGAACACCTTGCAAACTTAGGATCAAGGGTCAATCAGGATATAGTAGAGACTTTTCTGAATTCCTATACTGAAAGTATAACTGGTGTACTCGAACTAGGAGTATCCAAATTGGAGCAAGTTTATCGCTTACCAGAACCTATGGCTCTCACTGGCTTGCTAGCGGGGAAACTGCCTTTAGAGGAGAATATCGTTGAGGTTCATGACGTATCATTTTCACAACTAAGAAAAGCTATTAGCTGGCACGAACAACAACGAAAGTCTCCCACCAAAAAAGCAAAAACTACAAAGGCTGATCGCTCTCTAAATGACCTTGAAAAAGTCATAAGAAGTCTAAGCGCTATTAAATTGAATAAGACTCAGCGCACAAGATTCAAAGAATTGAAGCAACTTCTAGATAAGTTATAAATTTACTCCGAGGACTGACCCGATTTGATGCCAGAGCAGCTGCCCCCGAAACAAGAAAGAGCTTAGCGCACCCCAGTTCCGCAAGGTCACCTCACAAAACTCTATCTTTACTTAGGGATGCTGCATTATTGGAGTATTGAGTCTTCGTTAGGTTGAATTGCCTGAACTCCTATCTCTTGAATCCATACATAGCTATAATCCTCAAATTCTTCCCCAGGTATGGCAGCACGATTTGTTCCCTTTTGCCTAGCGATAAATTTATCCCGCCATATTTCCCAGGCCAAGATAGAGGGATACTCCAGCTCTGCGCTGAATTTAGCCCAAGACCTTCTCTGATACCTTGAAAAATCACAACGCATCTGTTTGAACTGAACTGCGATTAAGCCCAAGTCAATCAGTTTCTGGATAAGTGCTGTATACCCTGCTGGAGGTTCGCCACTATTGATGATTGGCATTTCACAATGCAGTTTAATAGTCTTACCAGAAGACTCTTTGGCAAGTCTCAAAATCGCTAATTGCTTGAGGGAAAGAGTTGGGATACAAACCATTTGATTAATCCGCGCTAGAAGGATAGTAGCACCATCTCGCTCCACCTTCTAAGGTTTGCGCCTATGCCACCACATACACATCCATTGCTGGAAGCGGATTTCCGACGTAAAAAATAGAACATCTTAGATTAAAGAAGGGCATCTTAAATGTATTGGGTGGAGCCATTTTTTTGTTCTTACCTCTATGTGTTACGGGAGAAAAAAGTAAATGAAAACTGTTTTAGTCGTAGATGATAGTCCGGCTGAACTAAAGCTAATGTGTCTATATTTAAAAGAAGCTGGCTATCTTGTTATTAGCACAGATGATGCCAAAGAAGCTGTGACAAAAGCTGAAACTCAAAAGCCTGATCTTGTCATTACTGATGTGGTTATGCCAGAAATGAGTGGGTTTGAGTTGTGCCGAACTCTAAAGAAGAGTGAAGCGACTCAGCAATTACCTGTGATTATCTGCACGACAAAGAATCAGGATTTAGATAAGCTCTGGGGTAAAAAGCAAGGAGCAGATGAATATGTCACTAAGCCCTATACCCGTGAAGATTTTCTAAAAGCCGTTCGTTCTGTTCTATAAGCAATGAACTGAATAGTAGCCCTTATGCCATTGGTGAGGTTGTCCCATTTTGGATGCCTGACACGATACCAAGCTCCCAATCACCCAGCCTCTAGATTCTTCTAAAGGCTGGGTGATTGGTATGAGTATGATTAGGAGGATTTAGCAGCTTCTTGCTTCATCACATCAGCTAGGGTCACCCTCTTGCTTCCAGTCCGACGCTTCCCCTCACCACTAACCACAGCAGGAGTCGGGTCTTGAGGAACGGCCAACTCATCATCCAACGGGTCAGGATCAACAGGCGGATCAAGGACCGGAACCGGAGCCTCATCAAGGATAGTCATGGATTCTTCAGCCACAGTTACAGCCTCCTCCAGGTCTTCCGAAATGTCAGGAGCCAGATCCTCAGCCTCGACCTCAGAAATATCATCAGTCGGACTGTCGGCCAGGAATGCATGAGTCTGGTCCTTGAACCAGTCGATAGCCTTATCATGCAGTTCCCAGTGGGCATCGACCCGGTCCGTGAGCTGGGACTTGATGAGCGCTTGGACGAATGCCGTCTCTTGCTGACAGCCTTTGCGGTAGACAGCCACAGTACGTTCCTTGACCTCCTCAAAGATGGGGCTATGCTTCTGGCTTACTTTGGACAGGCCCCAGGAGCAGAGAGCAGTGAAGTTTTTCCAGCCCTGGATTTCCTTGCGGATAACGAACAGGAAGGCTTTGTTTGCAGCTAGACCCACTTGGGTAGCGGCGGTGTCTATGACCTCGGTGTGGTCGGCTTGTTGGATTTTGACAGAAGTAATCAGTTTCATGAGTGTTGTCCTTTGAATAATGAATAGTGGATAGGGCACGACTGGCATGTGCAACCGAGTCGGCCATGTGGATATTGAGAAAATGCAAGGGGTTGTTTTGGCCTCGCGTGAGAATATACCCTCGGGAAAAATCAGGCTCGATTTGGAGCCGTCATGAGGTGGATTTGGAGAAAATACTTTGGGTGGGTATACCCCACTGCCTAGCCACTAGGGTAGCGTGGATAGCTTGGTGCTACAAGGATTGGGGGATTAGAGTTTCTGATCGGTGGAGGGAGGATACTAGGCAATGCTTATGCTTAGTGTGCAGGTGATGACAATTACTGGAAATCCACAATAGAAGAGCCATGGAGGATGATATGGCGAGTTTTATCGATCGATAGCCATCCTTCCTTACGCAGTTCACCAAGGATGCGAGTAGCCGTAACACGAGTAGCCCCTATCAGACCTGCAATTTGTTGATGAGTTAATCGAGCACCAATCCGACAGCCATTTGGGACCTGTTCCCCTATTTCCCTTGCCAGCAATAACAGTAATTCCTGAAAGCGTTCGCTCACACGACGATGAAGATTTAGAGCTAATAAAGCCTCAGTTTGCTGGAGTCGTCGATTCAATTGAACTTGAATCCCTTGTGCCAGAATAGGCGACTGCTCCAACTCTTGCTGACTGATACGCATGAGTACGACATCCGTTAACGCAGTTGCTGTATAAGGATAAACTTGAGTCAAGGGCAAACCAAAGGGCATTTCTGGACAAGCCAATCCCAAGATTGCTTCATTCCCCTCACCATCCGATGTATGTAGTTGAACGATTCCTCGACACACGATCCAAATATCGTAGGAATGCAAAACGATGTTGAAACCCCTCTTGTAATCATAGGTTTGTCGTCCTTGATAAACCTCTTCAAGTAACTGTGACCAATGGAAAGAGGAGAGTGCTGGTGAAATCTGTGTTTGTGACATTGGTGCGTCCTGAGAGCTGGCCCTTACTCAAAAATCTCAACGTTGAGGTTAAATCTAAATTAAGAGTCATTCTCAATAGAGATATAATTGCTTTTCTTCAGAGCCATGTTCAAGTTCAAACTGAACATTGAGCTATGACCGCTAAAACCTATATCCTACGTATACTAACAATTCTCTCGTGAAGGCGTCGGGGTTATCTCGCATATTCCCAGTTGAGAAATTTCTCAACTGAAGTATCAACAGATCCATTGAGATTCGCCTATTTTTAAACACCCGGTATTTCATCAGAAATCACAATATTGAAGTTAATGAGACCATCCACTAATAAGTCATCGCTAAAGGGTGTCAGAGCGTCTTGAACTACGATTGAAATATACCCCCAGCGCAAATCGATGGCTTATACCCTCTCAGCCACCAAACTCATCACTTACCAGCAGTGCCCCAAAGCCTACAACTTCAGATATGAGCGGGGACTCTCTTCACCCTCTGCCTTTGGGTCACCTGCCTTTGGGATTGCCCTTCACAAAACTCTCGCAGATATCTACAAAGATTGGAACTACGATTACCCCCTCCCTTCCCTCGACTGGTTTGCCATGTGCTGGCAGCACCACACTGGAGAGCTGAAACCAGCCCAGATTCATGAGGGGTGGATGGCATTGCAGCTCTATTACGAGAAATACGTTGCCCCACTTCCTCAGATCCGCAAACCGATTGGCGTCGAGGGGAAGATCAAGGCTAGCTTCCAGGTGAACAATATCGAGTTTTCCATCACAGGCCGTTATGACCGCTTAGACTATACCGATAATGGCCTGGAGCTGATTGATTATAAAACGAGCAAGACGATTGGCCCGTCTGACGGTATTGATCTACAGCTTGGGTTGTACTTTTTGATTCTGGAGCAGATCTACCCAGAGGCTCTTGACACGCTGAGTTTGATTTATCTACGGCAAGGCCAGAAAGTTTCGTTTGATGTGACGCCTGATCATCACCAGCAGGTACGAGAGTTGATCGGGGACATCGCGGTAAAGCTCAGAGCAGATGATGAGTGGAAACCGGAAGTTGGTGGGCACTGCAACCACTGTGGTTATCAGAAGTACTGTCCTGCGAAGTCCAAGAAGCCAGAACCGTTACCGGAGGGGACGAGGGATGCGCGGCAAGTGCAACTGGTGTTGGGGATTTAGTCTGATGGATGGATTCAATGACTTAGCCCAACCAACGTTGAGACTGAGTAAACTCTGGCAATGTAATCACACACCTTAGAAAGTAAGGCTATCAAACTCAAGAAAAGCCCCAGGAAGCATAATTGCTTTGTCTTTTCTTGCTCTAATGGTGTTGATGACAGTGCTTTCCATCGTGTGTTTAGTTGTGGATCAATATAACAACGGAGATAGCATCGCTTCTGATGACTGCTCCAAAAGCGATGATCCAGAGGATACCCTAGCTCTTCTGGGTAAAAGTTAACCAGAGAATCTCCAAAATTCTCTCCCATTCCTTGATCTACAAAAATCAAGTCATGATGACAACAGGTCACTTTCGTAGGCTTGTTCCCCTCGGAACGAAGCAATACCCAATCTCCTTCTGAAAAGGCATCCGCACCCATAACCTCTCCCATCAGAAGCGGATCAAGCTGGGGTGTAGGAATATGATTATTAAAATCGCCATACTCGCTCATGGCTCTCTCCTCAGAATTCTAGGAGGATTCTTTCGCCTGAATTGATATCCTCACTTCTATTGTGAACAATGTTTTGGATTTGAGCATTGGGTGAGCGGAGCCGCCGAATCAATTCTCGAAAGGAGCTAGATAGAAACAAGTGTAGAACCTCGCTAATCCCTCACCCAACCCGGACAAGCATTGACCTTGCCCGTCTGGAATACGCTGAAAAGTTTCTATGCAAACTCTACGGGAATAAACCAGTGGGCGCAGCCAATGAACAAATAGGCATATGCGGGTACACCCAGTTCCAGTAGTCGCAGCAGACAGCAGATAGAGTCCTTACCACCAGAGAAGGCAACCAAGATATGGTCATAGGTGGACAAATCAGGGAGCGTCGAGGCGCCAGGCACCTGGAGGGGCAAGGCCATCTGAGTAGCGCTCATGATCCTGCCCCTAACAACACAACCTGAGTCGGACAGCAGGGCGTAAATCCGTGATTTTGACCGTGGTGAAGTTCTTGCTCCACTTCCCGGATTTGTCCTTGGAAATCATCAGAACATGCTGTCTGGAGACTGTTGAGAACACCTTGAGACGGGTGCCGTTTTGTCTCCTGAGCGTTCCGAGGAAGTACACCAGGTGATGCTGAGGCGAGTACACTAACTTGCTCATGGGATTTTCCTCCAATATTCAATTGGTTAATTTGGGTTGTGATTACCCTTCAATTTCGAGATAGGTGACGGCAAACGCACCCTCAATATCTGCATTGCACTTCCTAAAGCAGATGCAATCACCGTCTGGTTCTAGGAAGTACTCCATCCAGTACTCATGACGGACCTGATGTGCTTCAGCAGGGCAATCTGGATCGACAGCCTGAGCAAAAGTGGCTGGATCAAAATGACCGAGGGCATAGCAGCCTTGCAAGCCACCGATCCAATCACAGCCCACTTCCCACAATTCCAGTACTTCGATCATGGGACTGTCTCCTATTTCTATTCATAAGCAAACAAAAGGATGGAGTTGCCACCCTTCTGTTGAGGTCGTGATTCTGCTGTAGTGGCTATCGCTTTACCAGCAGGGGAGCCGCATGTAGCTGTGAGTAGACGTGGTAAATTTCACTTAGCGGAAACTGATGCGTTGTAGTAGGGCAACTTTCTTGCCGTGGGTTGCCCTTGATATTCGAGGTGTAGCTGAGTCTAATATTTATATCGGTGTAGGAATCCACTCGCCACAGCGAGGGCAATAACTCTGATCAACACCGGGAATGATTAGAGATTGGCAGTTAGAGCATTGCAGCCCTGGATCAGCGGAGATATCGCGGCCACCGTAGCAATCGGGTCGATGCTTGCGAACCACCTTCATTGCCAGGTTTCGGTGACAGAACTCGCCCGTCTTTTCCCAGCACAATAGGGTGCAATCTCCCTCTGGGGTAAGGGAGGCTAACCAAGAATTTACCTGGGGCCATGCCTGCTGGAGTTCCTGACGATATCGGTCGATATATCCTGCCTCGGTGAGCTGGTGATGCTTCCAATCATCAAGCAGTGCTTGGGACGGAGCCAGGAAGGGTAGCTTGGTATCAACCTGGAAGGATCGAGGATGAGATCGCGAAATGGATACCAACAAACCATGATGGTTATGAGGTTCAAAGTATGAGGCAGAGTAAAGCATCAGAACACAGCATCAGTTCGATTTTCGATTGCAGCCTGATGGCATTTTTCCAAATCAACCCCAGCCCACCTGATATTCTGCAATCGCTTGATCTGAGTCTTGCGATGTTGAATATGTAAGGTGTGCATTGTCGGTAACTTCTTCAGCAGTTCTTGACTGGGTTGGATACCCAGATTACGAGCGCATTCTTGGCAGAACCACTTGAATTGCGTTTGCTTGGGATTACTTACTGGCAGAGCTGCGATCGCAAGGTGGTATTGCTTGCATCTCCAGCAGTGCGTCATGAGTGGAGTCTTCAAGACATAAGCCCCTGCTTTCTTCTGCACGTTCCAATCTCCAAGCCTGATTCGGGTTGGGATTCTAGTTTCGGTTGGCATGATAGATTCTCCCTAGGAAACAGAAGCAATTAATTGCTTCAACTGAAGGCGAGTCTTTTAACAGGGAATCGCCTTTTTATTGGTCTATTGGTTCGACAGCAAAAGATTTGTGAACATCACACGGATTATTTTGCCGTCGTGGTAAATTCTGATGCGATTGTGAACAGCAATCTCTTTTAGGGCGACACACTACACTCCTGGTCGCCCTTTTCCATATCTCTGATGAGAGTCGTTAACCGCTTATCCCGGCCACATTAGCCATAGCTCTTTGAGCAATCGCCTTCCAATTTGTTTGGTCATCCCAATGGAAGTAGACTTTCTCAGAACCCAACCACACAGAACAAAACAACACTTTTTCCTCTTGATCGGAAGGGGTTGCTTCAATAGTGATGGGTTGTCGGAGTTGCTCTGGGGTAAGCATTGCGATCTCACTCAGGAATCCCTTAGCGAACACCGACTTATAACCTGCCTCCAGGGTATACAACCGATCAGCCTGCATCTTGAATCGAAGCTTATGACTCTTTTCGCCTCTATATTCTTTTGGAGGAAATTCTATACTCACCAAGTACCCTGTTAGAGCTGGGTATTCCAGTTCTTGTGGCTGGGTATTAGCATCGAGGGTATACCAAGTTTTTGTGTTGGCCCGATTACAGAATATTGCCAATCCACTAGGGCTTGGACCTAAGCCTAGCGGTCGGTTGAATGAAGAATGAGAAAGTCTTGGAGACTCAGAGGTCAATGTGGGTGGTGGTACTGAAACGGTCATATTATTTTTTCTCCAGATACGCGAAACCCCCAGCGAATAAGCCAGGGGTAATTAATAGGTGTGAAGCAAGGGAAATGATTTGAGCTAGCTTGTAGGTGGATGCGATTGCAAATGAACCGCCAGTGATCGCATCCGCTGAGACCAGGATTACAATACCTTACTCCAGTAAACTAACCGCACCCCCATCGCAGCCACGTACTCCCTGATGACCGACCCAAGGTTTTCCTGGGTTTGGGCCTGATGCAAATCAATCACCTAGAACGTGCGGCCATTCCAGGTCAGGATTTGAGCAACATGGATTTTCATGGAATTGCCTCCGGGCATCATGAAAAAGGCCCCTTGATGGGGGATACCAAGGAGCTGATTAGTAAAGATAAGAAATCAAAGAGAAGGTTTTGGGGAAGGGGGTACTTTTAATTGGGTTGCAAGGCTTGGAGATATCCCTCCAATGATTTAAAAGGGAAAACCCCGGACAGGAGATGCCGGGGTTTTAGAGAGTAACCGAAGATCGAGTGACAAACCCAATCGGTGAGAGAAGAAACTCAAAAATGAAGTATTGAGGCTTAAATACTAGATAATGCTAATTATTGTTAGGTTTTAGACTACATTTATAGACCCAATCAAGTTGTAAATTTGGGTACATATTAATCAAGGTCTTAACCAATCAGGGGAAAGAAAAGCTGGTATCAAGCCGTGGGAGCGGGGAATCCTGATTTGGTCCTCAACCCAGACAAAGGCATATGTGATTTCAGGAGACATGGGTCCAGCTTCAGAAAAGGACATGGCAAAATACCCCGGCAGAAAGAGCCAGGGCGTTGCAAATATTGGGGTGACGGGATAAGAGCTAGCTGTTGGTGATAACCGGAATGATGATTGCAAGCGCAGCAGTAAGGATGAGGCCAAAGGCCAGATTCACAACCTGTTGGCTAGCTTTCTGATAGATTTCCACCCTTTCATTAGTTTTAATAGTTTGCTCTTTAAGGGCATTTAGATCCTCACCAAAGCCAGTCAGTAACTCTTCAATGCGGTCAAGGTGATCAGGGTTTGATACTGTCATCAGAGGCTCCTTGGTTATTGTCATTGTATCAACCGAGAATGAGAAGCACCCCAGCCCGGAAGCCAGGATACAAGAGGAAATGCGGAGTTAGTACTCGCTGGAGTGCATGAGGGTCAGAACCCTGGTTGTCTTGGATAAATCCCCTGGGTCTTCTGAACCATGAATCAGATCCGGGGCAAAGTAATCAATTTTGAAGTTGAAGACTTCGCCATTCAATTTTATGCACCCAAAATTGTGCTCACCATACGGGTCATTTCCTGGGGTAAACTCATCGAACGTGCGGACCAGTCGAAAGAGTTCCTGTTGAACGACTGATGAAAGAGCCTGGACACCTTGAGTGGTGAAGACCTGGCCTAGGGTGTAGTCGCCTTGGCGAAATCGGTCATTAAGTTGGGCAATGGGGGATAGTGCGGTTGTTTCAATAGTTGCCATAATTATGTCCTCTGATTTTCCTGTAATGAAGCAGGGGCAATAAATGCCCCTTGCTTGACCTGGAGTTAGTTCCAGGTGTCTTCTGGATGTGTGTCAGAGGTGAAATGACGAGAGTCTCCAGATTCCCAAGGCTGGTGCTGATAGCCATTCTGGATAGGGACTTGGAGCCATTTCTTAGGAGTTAGCTTATTACGCTCTGAAAGCTCAGCGTCAGTCCAGGGTTGCCAAGCTTGGGTTAATGTATCGGTTAACATTGGCTAATACCTCTTAGTAGGTTTGCTAGGAGAGCCGCTGTTTTTTCTTGGTCGGAATCCCAGCGGCTCTCGTCAATGAAAGTTTTTTGAATCGTCTCTAGTTTTTAGCCTTAGAGGGCATCGCCTTACGGTCGCGGCACCAGCTTCAGGTGGTTGCTAGCGGTTGGGGGAAGGTCGCTGTCGCCCGGTCTTTAGTTGTGGTGGAAGCCTTTCTTGAGGCGCTTTCCTTTTCCTTCGGTATGCCCTGATAATACTACGATACTAATATCATGTCAACATGAAACTGATATCGTGTTATCGTTGGATAGTACGATGGAGTTATGAAAGTGATTACTAAATTGCCAGAATTAATGGAACAGGTGGGGATTGATCAAAAAACCCTCTCTGCTCGAACCGGGCTTAGTCCGACTACGGTTGGAAAAATCTATCGCGGACATTTTGACCGGATTGATAACCATACCGTCACCCAGCTTTGCAAATACTTTGGACTGAAAACAATTGCTGACTTGGTTGAAATTGACTGGGAACCTGATGACGTTGAGGGTGTTCAAATATGACTGCTAGCCAACCGGATCGACTGGATCGCATTGAACAAATGCTTGAACGCTTGGTCAATATTCAAGACAATCAGCAACGTTCCATTGAAAGTGTTCTCCAAGTGCAGGAAAAGCAACAATCTGCCTTTGAACGTCTCATGGAAGGGCAACTGGGATTACAAGCTCAAATGGGTGTGTTATCTGAAGCCATGCTAGAGACTCGTGAAGAAGCAAAACAACTTAAACGTGCCGTTGACTATCTTCTTTCTAGAGATGGAGAAATAGGTCGAGGGGGAAACCCAACTTCTTAGAAAGTACTGGGAAAAGGAATCAGAAACTACAGCCCTATCCTTGGACTTATCCTAGGAATTTCTGGGGTCTGCCTCTAGCGCTTCACTAGGCTATCGAGGAATTTTGAGAGGTAGTGGCATCAGGGATACGTTCACAACCTAAAAATTGAAGATGGCTATTACTGTCACATTTATGCGACACTTATAAATAGGAGATAGCATGAATCAGCAGCAGTGGGACATTCAAAAATATGTCACGGTTGCTGGTCAATGCCCTTTTGATGAATGGTTTGACAACCTTGATCCCAACTCCCAAGTAAGAATTGATGTCCGACTAGATCGACTGAGGCTAGGAAATTTTGGTGATCACAAGCAGCTAGGAGAAGGGGTCTATGAATTGCGATTCTTTTTCGGGCCAGGCTACCGACTCTATTTTGGCAAGATGAAAGGGCAGATCATTCTCTTACTCCTGGGTGGGTCCAAAAAACAGCAAAATAAGGATATCAAAACGGCACAAAAGCTATGGGCTGCTTACAAAGATGAACAGGGAGGAGCTTAGACGATGCCCGTAAAAAGCTATCAAGATGACCTACTGATTAGACTCTCGGATTCCGATTATGCCGCGAGATATCTAAAGGTTTCTCTGGACGAAACCCTTGAGGACGGCAATACAGAAGCATTTTTGTTGGCACTCAAGAATGTGATCGAAGCCAAGGGCAAAGTTAAGGATATTGCTACGGCTGCCGACATCACACGACAACATCTTCATCGACTCTTATCAGGTAATGGCAATCCAACTTTGGAGACATTGGCAGCGGTCTTGAATGCAGTGGGCCTTTCAATCGATTTCAAACCCATAGAAGAAGCATCTTCTAAGATATGAGACCAGCGTTTAACATCTTTGGGGTTGTTCGTTTTCATCCTGACGTTTTACCCCATGCCGAATATGACAAAGGCAGATGGAAAAATGATCCTTGGAATCAATGATGCACCTAGCTATGAAGGATTAATACAGGAATTCCCACCTCGACCCATCCATAACGATAGCCAGCTACAAGCTGCTCAAAATAGAATTGATGCTCTTATTGATTTAGAGCGTGAACTCACTTCAGATGAATCTGACTACCTGGACATCTTGGGAACACTGGTTTGGGAATACGAGCAGACCTTAGAACCTATTCCTGACATTAATGGGGTCGAGTTGCTGAAGGTTCTAGTGGAGGAGAGAGGGCTAAGGCAGAAAGATCTAGTGCCTATCTTTAAGGCAGAGTCAATTGTCTCAGATGTCTTTAAGTAACGAAGACAGCTAACAGCAAGGCATATACAGGAATTGGCAGAGTTTTTTAAAGTATCTCCCGCTGCATTTTTCCCAATCCAGCATTAATTCATACCTATGCCTAACCTGGCGTTTACCTGTTTTTCGCCACCAAGTTTTTACCGACTGGACACTTTTGCTTAGCCGACTCCACCTGTTTGCTCATTCGCCACTCAAAATTTTGCCCCAGTTGCTCAAGGTCGAGCAAGCCGTGTTGCCAGAGAATGATGTGGATCTGACCCATCTTGTATCACTGGATTTCCGTGAACTTTCGGATACAGAATCCACAAGAGCTTATTTACTATAGGGAAATAAATAGATAAGTATATATAGCAATTAACAACTATGTCACCGTTAGAAACAGAAAATCTTCCTATAGATGAAACCGATATCTTGTCAGAGATTGACGAGCTAGATGATATTGACCTTGATGATCTACTGAAGGAGCTACAACAAGATTAGAGCTTAGAAATATTAATTAAAAAGATTAGACTTATATGGATCCAATTAACCTAGCCCTCTGGAAAAACATAGAGACTCGTCTTGATGCTCCTTTCAGGCAAAATATGGTCGATCTCGTGTTAGAGATGGCTCGTGACCGTACCACCGATCCGCATAAGATAGCGACTTGGATGGTGACTACTTCTACCTACATCTGTTATGCCATTTTCGGGACGAATAATCCCATGCCCTTGCTCTCACTCTATATCCGAGCACTAGACACTTAGTATCCAGCTACCATGCAGAAAATATATGAAATATTATCCGATGAAGGTCTAGTGATATACGCTCCCTCGTCTCTTAAACGTGACGACTTTACGAGTATTCTCTGGGCGGCTGGTTCGACCTTTGCTAATGGCGAATTGAAACTGATAGAAGACAAGATCCATATCAACCCAAAGGGGTTACAGCGATTGAGATCGATTTGGCAAGCACCCACTAGGAAGTGCAATAACCTTTCGAGCAACGCTGAGTATACAAGCCAATAGTATGGGTGGCGCATAGAGGCGAACAGCATAGACCTCTAAGATCAAATTAACCACCTTTCCACAAGCGGACGAGGTATCAAAGATCTTTCACTCCTAAACCGTCGATTTGGATGGTAAGCCCAGTAATTCGCTGCAAGCAGCGGAGATGTACCCTTTCTAGATTCAACCCTACCCAGACTCAACTAAACGCGAAGTTCAATCGTGCCAACAGCCGCTACCTAGCTTGTAAAGAGTATGGGCAAATATACGTTCATCTCGATCCTCAAGAATGTTCTCGACCTTAGCTCGATATCGCTGCCATAGACCATCCAGGTCTCTGGCTGGTCTGTTGATCAATGCCGTTGGCGTTGTCTGACTTTCTTTGATGTGTGTTGCTACAAATTCTCCTCGCTGTTCACACGTAGGATATTTAACCAGCAACTGTTCGACCGTGGGCGGTCCAACATGCCCAAAGTCGATGTAAAGGAATCCTGCAACCACGATTACCAGGGGAGCAATAACTATCAAGAAGACTCCAATTGCATAATCGCTGAGTTTCTTCATATTCGTGCCTCCTCAATTACTGGATATTGGCAACCCGATGCTTGGCATTGCTTGATTTTTGAGTCTCTCTTAGTTTCTGAATATCAACCCATTCAGCTTTATCAAGATTGCTGATGACATCACTGACCATTCCCAAGAGAACTCTTGCCCCACTCTCACTGTATCCAAGACGGCATTCCTTGGCTTATCCTCTGTCCTCACGGTAAATTGTCCCTGGAACTCACCAGGGGATAAGCGATGAGCATATGGGGACCAGGCAGCTTCGAGAATGACGACGCATTAGACTGGATGGCGGAACTGGCCGATTCAGATGACGACAATCCGATCATTGATGCTCTAAACACCGTCATCGACCAAGCAGATGAGTCCCCAGAAGCCCCAGATTGTGCGGTTGCCCTTGCAGCGGTGGAGGTTGTGGCAGCTTGGATGGGTGAGCCTACTGAAGATTGCCCAGAGGAGGTGGAGGTATGGGTTGAAGGACGGCCAGCCCCACCCGCAACGATGATATCTCAAGCGAGATATGTTGCCGAGGCCATTTCAGAAAAGTCTGAACTCAAAAAGTTGTGGAAGAATTCAGATGATTTTGAACTATGGCAGACTTCCGTGAATGATTTGCTAGGTAGGTTGCTTTACTGAGATCGATACTGGTTATACAGAAGGATCTGAAGCCTCTTGCTCCTCATTAGATAGATATGAAGAATAACGAAGTAAAGCTTTAGATTTAACGACAAAGCTTGATAGTAGTCAGATAGACGACCTGGCTCATCATTTATGGGTATGAGATAACATGCGTGTATCTGGCATATTATTCGACCTCGAAGGTGTACTGCTTAAAGCTAAGACTCATGAAGTGCTAATAGGAGCAGTAGAACTAATAGATTTTTGTCGTCTCAATCAACTACCCTTTGGGGTTATTTCAAATAACACTGTTAAACGTCCTGAGACTCTAATCACTCTTCTCAATGAAAGAGAGCTTTCTATTGAGGCAAATCAACTGCTCACACCTCTTCAATTCTTATCGAGCGAACTACTGAATATCGACACAGCTCTCGTAATCGGTAGCCCAACGCTCAAAACTTTCATACAAGAGCATGATGTTGAGGTAGACGACACCCCTAACGTTAATGCTGTGATTTGTGGTGGCGGATATAGCATTAACAATCACAATATTGATGCAGCATATTCAGCAATTGCCCATGAAAAAAGCCGTTTCCTCTGCTTGCATAAAAATCGAGTGTTCAAAGATGCAAATGGCATTACTCGACCTGATGTTGGATGTATCGTTACTGGATTGGAATATTCAACGGGTAGAAAAGCCAAAACCCTAGGAAAACCTAGTCCTGAGTATTTTACGAAAGCAACCCTAGACTGGGACCTGAGTCCAGAAGAGATCTTGTTAATCAGCGACGATCCTATCTCTGATTTAGGGGGCGGAAAGGCCATGGGATTTCAAACAGCATTTATATTAACGGGTAAGTATTCTGAGGAGATCATTAATGACCTAGAGCAAGCACCCGATCATTGCTGGTTAAATTTAGTGCAAGCGCAATCAGAGATCTCAATGATGGTTAAAGATTAGGCTGCTAATCGCATCAATCAAGACAGGACAATTCAGAGCTTTATCGCTTCAAGTGCCGTCCCCAAGCATGGAGGAAACCTAACCTATCACTAGCTTGGAGAGGTTACAGAAAGCTAATTCTAAGACACATTTTAGATCTACTCCTATTCAGCTCTCAGAGTTCAACTGCTGCTTAAAAAATACACGGGTGAGCAATCTATGACCCGAAAAAGCGCAATTATCCTCAGCTTAACCCTCGGATTATTCATTGGAGCTTCTTGGGTTCACTTCTAGAACATCATCAGACCTAAGTTTTCCCAGTAATTGTTCAGGTGGTGGGAGTTTTAGGGGAAGTTAGGTGTGAAGTATTGGGGTTGAGATCATGGTTTGGCATGATGAATGATCAAACCCGGCCATTGACACTGAATTAAGTCAACTCGAAATAAACTCACTCCAATAATCAACTCTCCCGAAAGTTATTGTCTTATAGTCATTGCCAAATATGTAGGGTTTTCTCGACATGAAAAGTGGGGTTCTCAAGATTCTCAACGAAGGCCAGATATTGCATATTAGATGCAACACAAAGAAAGCGATTGTTTTCGCTATTCGATTGCAAGTAACTGTGAGGTAAAAATCATATGATGATTAATTACTGGAACCCAATTGAAGAAATTGATACCGTTCGCAGACAACTCGATCACCTTTTTGAGGATGCCATCGATACAGGCAAATCTTCAAATTATCCGAGTTGGGCACCTGCCGTAGAGCTATGGGACACGGGTGATGCCCTGATTCTCAAAGCCTTTCTACCTGGAGTTAATGCGGACAGCTTAGATATTCAAGCCACTCGTGAATCTATTTCTATCGCTGGAGAACGTCACCCTGAAGACCTGCAGGAAGGAACCAAGCGGTTATTCTCTGACATCAATTATGGTCACTTTCGTCGAGCCAGCAAACTGCCTGTTGCTATTCAAAACACCAAAGTTGAGGCATCTTTTGAGCAAGGTCTTCTTACCCTTAGGCTACCTAAAGTTGAAGAGGAGCAGAACAAAGTTGTCAAAGTCAACCTTCTAAACAAGGGGGAAACATCACAGGCTGCACTAGAGGCTAGCCACAACTCCTAAAACAACTGACACTAGTCGTTCATCTTTGTATTCAAGTCTCTAATTTAAGCGAAGGGAAATCTATGATCTTCTTTAGATTTCTCTTCGCCCATAGTGTAAGGCAGTATCTGGGAGCAGATAAATGCTCAGCCACTAAAGGAGACAACTGACAAGATATTCCAAATGCCCAGCACTCGTGATCCAATTAGAGGTATTCCTCTGAAAGAAAAACCAGAAGGCATATCTCGGTGTGGGATGTCTCATGCAACGATTGCCCAGAATATTTTTACGAGTCGTTGGTATGAGATATCTGCGAACGGGCAGGTCATTGGTTCGGCTCTGGACTTGGACTTTTACAAACAGGATGCTACTCAAGGGCAAAATTCTGGGTCTACGGTTAAAACCAAGGAATTATCGAAGATTTAGAGCTGAGTTACTAACAGAATCGCTCATCTTATTTCAGTTGAAGCTTCTTATGTAAAAATTCGATATCCAATGCCATCCTGACTAATTGGATCGGTTATCCGCTAACCATAAATCTAAAACTATATGCAATCATTTAGTGGTCATCGTGATACTGCTAGAGAGATTTTTTAACCCATGCCGAGAAAGAAAAAGCAAGCTAAACCCTTAACAGGAAAAGACTTAGTAGCCAAAGTAAAACAACTGAGTGATTACACTCGTGAAGAAAAAGCGAAAGCTTGCGGATATGTTTCTAATGATAAAGATGGCTCTGAGCGAATTAAAACTATCGCGTTTCTCAATGCTCTATTGGATGCGGAAGGCATCGATTTAGATAGCCAATCTCCTAACGGAAACGGCAATAGTGGGCGCAAAGCCAGTTATAAAGTCAGCGTTCAATCCAATGGCAATATTTTGGTGGGCCGTACATATACCCAAGCCTTGGAACTTGAACCTGGAGATGAATTTGAAATTGCTGTCGGTCGCAAACACATTCATTTGACCAAGGTTGCTTAGTCCATTGAAATACTGATGCAACAAACTCCCCAGCAAGGTCTTATGCTGGGGAGTTTTTGGTTAGCCATGAAAAACCCAGCAATGAAAGTCCCTGCATTCAGTGCGGGTAAGGACTTCAAAGATAAGGTTAAGGGCTGATAGACTAAAACTACGTCAAATTCAATCACTCGAATCCTACTCAACCAAGCTGGCAGATATTGCTATGATTCTGTCAGCTTCCTTATGGGTGCCTTCACCTTAAGAAACATCAATTATCCTTCCCATACCAGGCAATTCAGGGTAATTCTCTACCAGTGATGTTTCCCAGGTTCAATGATGGCTACCAAACATGACAGTCTTCATTTCTACCTCAAAGAAATGGCTCGATATCCTCTCCTTTCCCATGAAGAAGAAATTGAGCTGGCTAGACAAGCAAAAGCGGGGAGCCTCCGGGCTAAGCAAAGGATGATCGAATGCAACCTGCGCTTAGTTGTCTCTATTGCCAAGAAACATCAGAACCGAGGACTACCACTGCTGGATCTGATCCAAGAAGGCAGCATTGGATTAAGTACTGCTGTAGACAAGTTTGACCTTGCCCAAGGTTGTCGTTTCAGCACCTATGCCTACTGGTGGATTCGACAAGGGATTACGGCTGCACTGCGAGAAAAATCACGTCCCATCTACCTACCTCATAATCATTGGGATAAGGCCAACAAAATCAAGAAGCACTATCGAGAACTCAATCAAACACTAGGTCGAAAACCATCCCTCTCAGAATTATCGGAAGCCACCGATATCAAGCCGAAAACCATTAATCGTACCCTGCAATTATTCCAAAAGGTATCGTCCCTCGATCAGCCCGTTGGTCCTGAACAAAAAGATTCTCTCCTCGATTTACTGGCTGGAGATGATCAGCCTACTCAGTATATGGAGTCACTGCAACTTGACGAAGAACTGTCTCAGGTAATGGCGAATCTCGATGAACGAGAACGATTTGTACTCAGCCAGAGATATGGCTTGGAAGATAATCAACCCAAGTCGATGAAAGCCATCGGCCAACAGATTGGATTGAGCCATGAAGCTATACGATTAATCCTCAACAAAATAATGAAGAAGCTGGAGAGATATGCAGTATCTGCCTGAAGTCATCATCAAAACGGTAAGTGCCAAAACTGAAGCGATGATTTTCTGGGTATGTTTCCAAAAAGCATCAAAGAGGAATGATCATGTCTCGCCTTTTAATCGTTGAGTCCCCCGGCAAAATCAAGAAACTGCGCTCCATCCTCGGTCCAGGCTGGAATGTCCAGGCATCGGTTGGACATATACGGCAATTGGCAAATGAAGGCACCGACAATCTTGGTTTTGTTGCTGAAAACGGCAAAATTAAATGCCGCTACGAACCCAGAGATGACCGGGCGAAAAAGACCATAGCCAATCTCAAGGCCGCAGCCCAGCAAGCCGACGAGATTTTCATTGCCTCCGACCCCGACCGGGAAGGCGAGGTTATCGGTTGGCATGTTGCCCAGGTGCTAGGTCTCAAGCAGCCCAAGCGGGTTGTCTATCAGGAAATCACAGAACGAGCCGTTAGACAGGCCATCTCTAACCCAAAATCGCTAGACATGGATTTAGTTGAGGCTGGTCGTTGCAGAGACTGCCTCGATAAACTCGTGGGGTATCGTGGCTCTCCCTTAGTCTGGCGACTGAACAATGGGGCCAAATCAGTAGGCCGAGTCCAATCAGCGACCCTTCATTTAGTTTGCCAGCGAGAGCGGGAGATACAAGCCTTTGTTCCCCAGGATTATTGGTCGGTCTTCGTGGATTACGCCGAGGGCTTCAGGGCTTACTATCACGGAAGCACCCAAGCAAACGGCCAGGACGAACACAGCATTGATGATTCTGGTTCAGAGACCAAAACCGAAGAATCCACACGAGTGCTTTCCCAGGCTGAGGCCGATTCCTTGGTTGCGATCGCACGTAGCAACCCTCATCAGGTCATCTCTATCGAGGGCAAAATCACACCCAAGAAGCCCCCTGCTCCCTTCACCACCTCAGCCTTACAGCAGGCCGCAGGTTCACGTCTCAAGTTCAGTCCAGAGCAGACCATGCAGGTTGCTCAAAAGCTTTATGAGGCTGGCTTAATTACCTATATGAGAACCGATTCTGTCGCGCTGTCCCCAGACTACTGCTTAGCGGCCAAGCGATGGCTGGAGCAGAATGACGCTGATAATGTCCCCAAGAAAGTATCCAAGCAGAAGGTCTCAAAGCAAGCCCAGGAAGGGCACGAGGCTATTCGACCCACGGACATCTTCAAACCCTCCGCAGAACTGAAGCAAGCGCTACCCGACGATCAGTTCAAGCTGTATGTATTGATTTGGACACGGGCTTTAGCCTCCCAATGCAAACCCGCTCAGATCCGAAAGACCATTGTCATCAGTCAATCTGGCGAGATTCAATGGAAAGCTAAGGGGAATCTCGTGGAATTCAAGGGCTACTCGAAATACTGGAAAGACATCAAGGCCGATACTGAGCTGCCCACTCTTCAGGAGCAACAGCCCCTCACCCTGGCCCAGGCCGATTCTCAGCAGAAGCAGACCCAGCCCCCCTCTCGGTACAGTGAACCGAAGTTGGTGCAACTGATGGAGAAGAAAGGGATTGGCCGACCATCCACCTATGCCCCCACGATCAAGACCATCAAAAGCCGTGGCTATGTGACGCTTATCAAAGGCAGACTCCAACCGACTTCTATGGGCCTTGAGGTTGACCAGTTCATGGGTGGGGCGCTCCCTGAGTTATTAGAGGCTGAATTCACGGCTCAGATGGAGAGTTCCTTGGATGCGATCTCAGAAGGGAATCAGGAATGGCAAGACTATTTGATCGGCTGGAATCGGAGCTACTTTGCTCCAGCCCTGGCTAAGGCTAAGCAAGGTTTACCCGAACCCACCTCTTACGGCAGTAATGGGGGGAAGGCTTTGCAGAAGTCCAGAACCAAGTGCCCTAAATGTAGCCAGCCTATGGGCAAAGTGCCCAGCAAGAAGGTCAAAAAGGGGCATTTCCTCAAGTGTGAGGACGGCTGCACGGCTGATGATGGTCGGGGTCTGGTGATGTTCTGGTCTGACCGGGACAAGAGCTGGCAATTACCAAAAGCCAAATCTGACCAGCCCACCGCACCAGCAGAACTGACGGATTACCCATGCCCAGTTTGCAAGGCGAAGCTGGAGATTTATAGGTACGAGAAGGATAGTCAGCCCAAGCAAATGCTCAGGTGTTCTGACCCAAAGGCAAGGACTAATAAAAAGCATAAGAATGCCGTTTATTTTGCCAGCAAGGGACGGTGGTGGAGTCCGAAATATGGGGAGTTGGAAACAGAGTAAAATGTACTTTATAATTTTTTTTAAAAACTTAACTACTCTAGACTTGAAGTCTAGAGGTTAAAGAAGGGACTGAAAGCCCTAATCTATAGCTGCGTCATCAACTTATCAATCTGATGTCAATATAAAAACCTCTAGCTTTTAATGTTATAAATCTCTATTTTTTGAGATGTGTAGCAACTAAAACATTGCACTAAAATACATATTTTTGTACTAGCGTATTTATCATGATAAAGAGTTTCAGCTATACTGAATAGCTGAACATCTAAATTAAATTTAACAGACAACTAAGTATTTAACTCCATTATTTTGTGACGGCAGTCATCTAAATTTCTTTGAGCTGTAACTGCACTATCATCTTCATATCCATTTAGTTCTTGAAAATATACAAGAAGCTTGGCATAAAAATGCTCTGCTGCCTCATATTTTCCTTGGTCATAGTAGAGTTGCGCTAGATTCTGAAGATCACATATGTCACAAAAATCTTCAGAATCTAGCTTCTCTTGTATCTCAAGGGACTGCACATAGAAATATTCTGCCTTCTCATAACGTCTTTGGTAGAAATAGAAGCCTGCTAGACTACTGAGGCTTGCTGCAACTTTGAGATGCTCATAGCCAAAAAAATTCTGATTTATCTCTAAGGCTTGCATATAAAGGGTTTCAGCCTCCTCACAACGTCCTTGATATTTGTAGAAGCCTGCCAGATCTTCGAAGCTGGTCGCGACATCAGGATGTTCGGTTCCCAAGAGCTTCTGCCTCATCTCCAAGGCTTGCACATAGAAAGATTCCGCCTCCTCATAACGTTCTAGTATTGAGTAATTTAGTGCCAAGGCACTCTGGAAATCTGCAATATCAGTAGTTTCATTACTTTGTAGCTTCTCACTTGTTTTAAGTGCTTGTAGGTAGAATGGTTCTGCATCCTCATACCTTGTTACCTTGAAGTAAAAGTCAGCAAGCCTACTGAGGCTTGCTATAACATCAAGATGATTTGTACCCAAGAGCTTCTGCCTCATCTCCAACGCTTGAAGATATAGAGACTCTGTTTCTTCAAGATTTCCAAACTGATACATTTTGATTCTTGCTAAATTGTCAAGATTACTAGCAACATCAAGATGTTTATAATCTAGCTGCTGGTATATCTCCAGGGCTTGTTGATAGAGAGGGCTTGCTTCCTCATACCGTCCTTGACTATAGTATCCAAACGCAAGACTATTAAGGTTATTAGCAACTTCTAGTAAGTAAATTAACGGATTATTCATAACATTTGAGATTAAAGCATTAGTGAGTTCATCAAGTATTTCCCAGGGATTACTTCAACTTTAAATATATTTTGAAACTTATTGAGCCTAGAATAACCAAAGGGTTTAACAGCTTCACCCAGGCCAAAAATCTAAGTTATTATAGGTATACATATTTATTTCTTAGAGAATCCGACAAATACATTCTCTACTAAAATAAATCTAAAGTATCCTGTGGAAGATTTATAAAACAGGTGGAGATTTTTCATTAAGACGTGGTTGATGAACCCTTACTGCACAGTTTTCAACTCTGTTCAACAGGCGCTTTGGAAATTTTTGCCACTCTAATCTTGCTTTAGTTGGGTCTATACCTTCTGCAAGCATACGCTTGAGAACCTTATGCCCATCTTTCCATCTATTTTTGAGATTCGTTGTTTGGCCGACATATATAATTTCATCTTCCGCAGTCACAACAAAATATATACCGCAGATTTCAGGTAGAGGATCAAGGTTGATTAAAGACTTCGCCGTTGTAAATCTCATATTCCCCCACCAACAAGACGATCTTTCCCTTGAGCAATTTTTTTGAGCCGTACGCGCTCTTTTATAGTTGCTATCTGCTCTTCTGTCTGTTGATAGGAGTTGCCGACAGCCCGGCCAACTCGATGCATACTCTGTTTAATTACCTTAGCCGATGCCTTCAAGTCGATACATTTAGTAAGACTCTCTAGTAATTCAATCCACGTTTTCTTGAAGCGGAAATCCTTACCACTGGCTATTGATTTATATTCTTTCTTTAATTGAATTGTAGAAGTAACATTCAGTAAGACAAAAACCTCTGACTTCAATTCTTTGATTTTCTTCATAGACTTATTCCAATTTTTTTAGGTCTCGAATAAGTCCTTCACGCTTGAAAAGCTCAATAACCTCAGAACTTTCCCAGTCAGTTAATTTCGCCCAAGCCTCAGCTAATTTGTTTGTCCCTCGCTGTTTTAGAACTATGTTTACCCGTTCTCTGATGACACTAAGATCATCTTCATGGTTAACAGTGTCATCAATCAGGTAGAGCTTGCAACGCTGTAAGTTATTCTCATTACGATACGTGTTTCTACTATTATTCGCTCTGATTAATGACTTTTGAAGAGTAGACTCCACAGCGTTACCGACTGACTGTCTGATCAGTTGAATAATATCAAATAGGTTATTGGTCTGAGCGGCTTCAATAATATCTTGAAAATCACTCTCCAGCTCAAAGTATTTCTCTAACGTGATCTCATGCTCAGTCCTTAAAACAGCCATAACCACTTCAGCAGAAGCAGCAGAGCACCACTTGACCTGCTTATCGCTAATATAGCCATTCTGAGACTGTTTAATTAAATCTATAGCCTCCTCGTAATTAGTAACATTGTGGCGATAGTGATTAAAAAGCTGAGCGCTAGTGGCATCCTGTAGCGGTATCTCTTCAAGAACCTTTTTCCCTTGTGCATCTCTGACCAACTCACCCGCAAGGTCTCTCTTCTCAACTAAAACCTTATAAAGTAAAGGAGCACATGCAATTTTGACAATTCTACGAATATTGTTTCGCTTCGTATAATCTGTATTTGGTCTTTCAGTGGGACTAGGCATCGTTTTTTCGGTCGAACGAAGCTAATTGACCTTCTCAAAAAAGGTTTAGCCATATACATAGTGTACCCAAGGCCATACCAAGATATCTTTGAAGAGATAAAAGTCTCAAGTATGTTGCAACCACTAGCACACTAGCATTTGCTTATTCAACCAAGAGAATCGATAAGAAATTCCTAGTGTGAAGTCCTTGATTCCCAATATCAGGGGATTTATACTAATTACATCGAAAAGGTTCCTGATAACCCTTGAAATCAGCGAGAAGGCATCTCGATAAACGCCCGCCCCTCAGAGCGTTAGACGAGGCCCGAATGCGGACCATCCGCAACACTACAAAAATGGAGTATTAAACAATGAGATACACACTATCCGCTCTAAAGAGTGCAGTTCTTGCCGCAGCTACTGCCTCTAGCAAGCCAGGTTTTGAAGGCGAGTTTGCCACCTCTGCCCAATTACGAAAGGCCGTTTCCGCTAAGTGGCCCGATGATACCAACGATGCCCGTACCCGTGGCTACTGGCTTGGACTGGCAACCTACTTCGACATCGACAATCAACCCTGGAAGGATGCCAAGGCCACCAAGACCAAGCTCAGTGATATCAAAACCGAAGTTCTTGCTCACTATGAGGTAAGCGATACCAATGCACTCAAGGCCAAGCTGAAGGACTGGGGAATTTCCCACGACAAGCTCAGCACCCGGAAGGCTTGGGAGGAGTTGCTAGCGGGCTGCAAGGCCAGTCGGAAGGGTCAGGTGATTGAGCTGCCAGCCGATCCGCTGGGGATGGTGGCGTAAGTAACAGAGAATACAAGGAAAACCTCTGGCTGCAATGGTCAGGGGTTTGACATGTATTGCCTTACTCACTAAAAATCAGAAAGTTTGAGGAGGGAATGGCTAATTCATGAAATCTGGCTAACTAATCCTGACAGATTTATAGGAGACTATTGGTAGTATTGAATTAATTATGGGAGTGAACTTAAAGAATAAGTAGGTGTTAGGATAATTCATTAGCGAATAAAGAAAATTAACCTAACAAAATCAAAAGTTAACATCTCGTAAGCTAAGGCATCAATAAGTCAATAGCTACGATCAATTAGCTTGCTTGTTCGTAGGCTTGGGTACTACCTGCATACATACCAATTACTCTAGGAATTATCAAAATCCATGTATATAAAGGCTCTACTCTTCCTGTCCTCAAGGTAAGTATTATGGAAGGAATAAGAGACAGTATTATATTAACGGCCTTGAAAAATATATTCCTAGATAAATTTTCTGATTTTAAATTAGAAAAGTAGAAAATTACTACAATAGAGCAGCCAAATAGATAGGAAAAACTTGCTACCTTTCTTGTCAAATTACTTGATCTATTTTTTGCAAAAAATGATACAAATCTACCAACAATATCACCTAGACCAATTAAAGCAAACATTTGGATTATCCCAATTAATATCTGCAAAATAGTATTTATATGCAGAAAGTATAATCGACTAGTGTAAGGAACAATTAAGTCGGTCAAAACTAATAATATGTAAAATCCTATAAATGTTATAATTGCTCCCATTAATCCTGCAACAAAGAGTCTAATTTTGAATAACATATCAAATGATTAATTACTTTAAAAAATATGTTTAAGGAGTATTCTATCATCTCATCATTGCTAATGTTAAAGCAGCGTATTTTAGGCACCATACTTCATATTTATAGTGAATTTTAGTTATTTTACCTATCAACATATTTCGAAGTTTTCTATTTTAATTTTTTTGTCAGATACATTTATAAATTCATTATTAATTTTACTATCTCTTACGATCAAGTTTAGATTGTACAATATCATTCAAATTACTGGGATGAAGTGTTAAGCTAGGCAGTTTGAGGGATCTAATTTTTATATTAGGATCTAAAATTATTTTCCTATTGAAGCTCAAGGGTAAGCACCAGAAAAACGAAGCTATATTATGACTTTTAAAACTACAATGCAATAAAAAAGTTATATTCACAAGACTTTTGGGGTATGTTTGTAATTTCTGAATTGGGCAGCCTACGTACAATTCATTTGCTGAGGATACTAGCGAACATCATAGTCCAACAAGTGGATAACTCACAAAATAATCCAGTAATAGATTTACTAAACAAAAATCCAACGATTAGGTGGGGCGTTGCAGGATTTGCTGTTATAGCTGTGGCTACAACAGCTATCGCTATTTGGACAGGCAATCTAGATACAATCATCGTCTTTGCTCAAAAGTACCTCGTTCGCAAGAAACCTGAAATCACAGAAGCGCAACGACAAAAAGTACGAGAAGAACTAATTGAGATCTTGCTCAAGCAAGTTGTTGAGCGTTTGGAAGACTCTCTCTACAACAAAATTCGTATTGACATTAAGAGGGAAGAGCAACGGCAACGGGTTGGGCAGGGAAATTTAATACCTGCTCAAGAAGAAGAAACTGAACAAATAACCGTAAATTTTATCAGACGCACATTCCAGCGTTTCCTAGAATCCACACCACCCAAAGCTGTAAGTACCAGCAAATCTACTCAAGAACTCTATAAACAGGAGAGTATTAAAGGACGTTTGTTGATCTTAGGAGAACCGGGGTCTGGTAAGACAAATGAACTGTTAGCTCTAGCTAGAGATTTACTGAGCCAAGCACAGCAATCACTTGATAAACCTATTCCCGTAATCTTTCAACTATCCGAATGGAAAGCAGAACAGGATTTTGCTGATTGGCTAGCTCAGCAATTGTTTGAGAAGTATAGTGTCCCTTTCGTTGTTTCGAAGCACTGGATGAGACATCATCAGTTACTTCCATTGCTGGATGGCTTAGACGAACTGAGAAGGGTAGATGTGCATAAATTTGAAGGTTACGAGCAAACAAAAATGAAATCCTTAATTAGGGGTTTCAGACACCAGCAATTTTGGATTCCCTCAGCAGTTAGGAAGGTATTTGCGTCGTTTCAAATTTTCTTCCATAAAAACCGTCAAATTCGTGCAGTAGCGAGTGATGAGATCACACCTGAAGTTCTAGACCAACAATGGATAGCAAAACAGATTCAATGCGTACGGGAAATCAATGCCTTTCTAACTAGATTCGCTTTACCCCTGGTTGTGTGTTGTCGGCGCAAGGAATATGAAGCACTTGAACAACAAGGGGAATATCTAAAGCAATTGAATGGAGCAATTTACTTACAGGCACTAGAAGATGATCAGATTCATGACTATCTCCATAAGCTAAAGCTCCCGGAACGAAAGCGAGATTCATTATGGGAAGCACTTCAAAGCCAGCCTGAACTCATGAAACTAGCTCATTCACCATTATTTCTACTTATTTTAGTGGTTGCGTATAAAGGGCAAAACATAAGTAGTACAGAAGAATTACTAGATGAATATATCCATAAACAACTCTATGATTTGAACCTTCGAGGAGCATACCCCAAAGGAAAGGCTCCCACTCCAAAGCAAACACATCACTATCTAAGTTGGTTAGCAAGCAAACTAGATTTTGAAGGATCAGCAGAGTTTCTAATTGAGAAATTGCAACCTTCATGGTTGGATACTTCCAAAGCTTATAATCAGTATTGCTGGATGTTCAGACTGATTGGTGGGTTGATTGGCGGGTTGATTTATGGGCTGATTCACAAGTTGAGTAGCGGGCTGAGTAGCGGTCTGATTTTCGGGCTGAGTAGCGGGCTGATTTTCGGACTATTTGGCGGACTGACTCATATCACAACATCAGAAAAGCTCAGCTTCTCTTGGGGTGCTTTCTATCGAAGCGGACTGGGCAGCGTGCTGATTTTCGGACTATTTGGCGGGTTGAGTAGCGGATTAAGTAGCGGGCTTTTCGGCGGGTTGAGTTGTGGGCTGATTTTTGGGCTAATTAGCGGAATAACAGCTTCTCAAATTGATGCTCGGGATAAAACAAATGCTAATCAAGGGATTAAAGACTCTATCAGCAATGGACTGATTGTTTGGCTAATTTTCGGGCTGATTAGTGGGGTAGTTGGCGGGCTATTTAACGAGCTGACTGGAGGGTTGATTGTAGGGCTGACTGGAGGGCTGACTGGAGGGTTGATTTTCGGCTTAAATGCAGCATGTAAACACCTATCTTTGCGAATAGCCCTTTATCACTCAGGGGTCGCTCCTTGGAACTACGCAAGATTCCTCGACCATGCCGAAAACCAACGATTCATTCAGCGGACTGGTGGTCGATACCGCTTTGTCCATGACTTGCTACGAAAACGATTTGCTGCCACCTTGAAAGAGAATTAGACGAGGTTCAACTATATCTTCCCCACACTAAGTAGATCAATCAGAGCTATGCAGCAACCCATATTCACCCGACAGCTCCCCTGCTAACGAAAGGTCTGGGACAGACATGCTGGTGACAACTAAATCAGCAGCAGACCTTGACGAGTGCTTTCTATTTCCACCCTCTCGGAAGGACAGTTTACTATTGGTTATTCTTATAATGCCTTCAGTGAAAAGCTTTTCAGCTTGAGCATTCAAATAAACGATAAGTCATAAGTTTTTTGAGTTACCTCATCCAAAGAAATTTATAAGTAAAGATAAACAATGACGCTCATTTAATCTGATAGCCTTTCTTAAAATTTCAAACCATTTTGCTTTGAATTCAGTTAGGATAAATCAATAGAATCAGAAGATATATCAATAGATAAAATATTATCAATTGATGGTGTTTCTAAGTTTTCAGATGCTTTATAAATGAATTGTTGAAAACTAAGTAAATTCATGTCAATAATTTGCTGGTTTGAGTATGAAGCAAATTTATCTTTTAACTCATGAATTTTATTGAGAATATTCCTGTTAAAAGCATAGATTTTACTAAGATGTTGTTCATAAAGCTTAACTTCATAATCATTTCTTGTTGCCATAAGTCTGTGAATAGCTCGAGCGTATTTTACAAGTGATATTACTAATGTATATAGTGCTACAGCTTCACCTTTTAGTGTTAAAGGGAGATATTCTTCATACTCTAGTTCTGGCAGATATGAAAAAGTAGATTCTGGTAGTTCTTGAATGGTCAAAGAATGGGTAATACTTACTAATTCAAGTAAATTTAGATCTTCACCACTACCTAGAATATTAAGTAGTGAAAGGGAGCTAATATGATATCCATTTCTTGGTGGTAAAAACAATTTTTCTTTGTAAACAGGAATTAGGCAGAAGAAATCTGCAATATTACTTATTTTTAAAATAGCTTCGAGTACTGATCTGAGAACTTCAAGATAATTCAATGGATTATGGACAGAGAAAGCAAGAGAGAAATACCTATTTATGTAATCATGTTTTTCATCATACAGATTATATACATCTGATGATAAAACTGTATCGATACCAATATCTTTTAAGAAATTAGATACTTCAGTTGTTTTATTAGTTAAAATCTGAACTTGATATTCTCTTGATTTTTGTAATTCTTTTTCTATTTCATTAATTAGAAAAATTTTAAATGAAAAACATGCCTGCAACAAATCTTCTAGAGTACTATAAGCAGACTTCTCAATTGAGTTCAACGATTTTATATTGAAGTAATCAGGACAAGATTCAAATAGCGTATCAAATTCATGGTGTAGCTTTGGTAAATAATAATTAGCAAATAGGAATGAATTTAATATAATATCTTTTGTGTTATTTATACTTTCTGGATTTAATAAAGAGTCACGCATTTTATAAAAAAATGTATGAAAACTTTGATATAACTTATTTGTATAACTATCTTTTTTCAAGATAGTTTGTAAGGAACATGGTAGTAATGAACTAATTATCTCGGAACTATCATCATAGCTAGATGGAAAGTTATCGAGTGCTTTATCTAAAGTTATAAAAACTTCTATATTTGAGGTATGATTTTTTATTTTTGGATCCGAGCCATGAGTAAGAAGACTACGAAAAAATTTTGATAAATACTTGACAAATTCAATTGCATCGGTTCTGATGAGATTCCATGCCTTTTGAAAATCATAATAACTATCGGGTATGAAGTTTGAATAGGCAACTTCATGCCAAGTATTAACTTTAGTACCATCTGAACTATAAGGTAGTAAATCCTTATTCACATTTTTATCTGTATCATTAAATAATGGTGTTTTTATCGACAACCAGATTCCATGTGATTGATATTGTTTACAAAAAGGAATTGCTGAACGAAATCTCCTTAGTCGTGAATTTGTTTCTTCATACCCACTCGGATCATCAGAATTCAAATCAACTAAGAATTCGAAATATAATTCATCATCAAATAATTCAAGCGATAAACAGTCAAGATTAAGCTTCAAATATCCAATAATAGAGTCATAATTCTGATTAAACCAATCACAATATTTTTTGGAATCATAGCGATAAAATCCTTGAGAAAATATACAAAATTCATCTATTGATAATTCAAAAATTATTTGTGTCGATGAAATATTTGATAATAATTCATGCCAATTAAGTAATGTAACTTCTGCTAATGCTGACCAGTCTAAAATCTTACCTAACTGGGCAAAATTATTTTGAGCACCTGTAATTGAAATTTTATCTTGAATTTGCTGCAAGAATTCTCTGCATAACTCTATACCTCTTAATGAGTTATCAAAGTTTGACGAGATAGACTGAATATCTTCTAAGGCAGCTATATTATTAGCTAAGCTATCTAAAGAATTATCTAGCTTTTCATTTTTGATAATTGGTGATGAATATATGACTAGAAATTGTGGACCTCTTGTTCCTTGTAATTCATATGATTGCTCAAAAAGATGTTTATTTTTCTGAAAACATAGTCTTTCTCCACCTTCATAAATTCCCTCTAAATACTCAAGAAAAGGGCGTTGCTCAATGACGGGATGAATTAATTGGATTGCGTCAGGATAACCTCATGACTATTTCAAACATCATGAGGAATCTGTATGAAGTGTCCTGAGTGTGGTGGTCAACATATCCATAAGAATGGGCATCGTCGAGGTAAACAAAATCATATCTGTGTGACCTGTGGACGACAGTTTCTTTCAACTTACTCAAAGCGTGGCTACAGTGATTGGACGAAACGACTCTGCCTGAGAATGTATGTCAATGGAATGGGGTTGAAGGGTATCGAACGAGTCATAGGCGTTGCTCATACCACTGTGATTCATTGGGTTCAACAAGTTGGAGTTCTATTACCCGATGCTTATGACCCCGACGATATCCCACAGGTCGGAGAATTAGATGAACTCGAAACCTTTGTGGGCAAAAAACGCAATAAGGTCTGGATTTGGACTGTGGTGGATCATTTTCACCCCGGCATTCTAGGCTGGGTTGTGGGTGACCATAGTGCTGAGACCTTTCGACCGTTATGGCAAGCAATCGTCTGTTGGCAATGTTTTTTCTGGGTCAGTGATGGCAATCCCGTCTATCCAGGCTTTATCCCAGAGGGTGACCAGATTGTTAGCAAGACCTACATGACACGAGTAGAGGGAGAAAATACTCGTTTACGACATTACTTGGCACGGCTCCATCGCAAGACTTTATGTTATTCAAAGTCGGTGGACATGCTCAAGCATTCAATTCGACTATTGATCCACTATCTCAAGTTTGGGGAAGTACCTATTCCTGCGTGAGTCATCCCGTCATTGAGCAACGCCAAGAAAAGTCATTAAGTCTTCATTTGAGACTAATTGTGATAATCCAGTAATAAACTCATTCAGATTAAGATCATTTATGCATAATGATTTTGCAATATATCTTTTACGATCAATATCTAAGACTGAGTTTATTGTCTTTAGTAAGGTGTCTACTATATTTGGATATCCTTCGTGAAGAATCGAAGTCAAGTGATTTGAACGAACCCAGTGTAAACCTCTTAGTATTCCTGTCTCTTCTAGTGCTATATACTCATCAACCAGTGATTTAAGAAGTTGTTGAGGGTCTGAGCTTAGGGAAATGTCCTTGATTAATCTACTTGCAACTACAGGCGTTCCGAGAGTATCGGCCAGTGCAACTCTTCTTAGAATTTCAATTTTTGCAGGGTCTTCTTTATGGTCTTGAATCTGCTGAATTTGATCTCTGAGCCTGTCTTCAATCATGCGCCCATGAGTAAGTAGATATGTATATTCAATTAGAAGTTTAGGTGTACCAATTTTTTCATATGCCCATTCAGGAGACGTAGCGTTTGAATGTACATAATTCTCTGCTTTTAATGTCGAATATATCTGCTTTGCTTCTGCTAAATCTAAAGTTGGCTCAATGACTTCCCAGTTCGTTATATCCCTTCTAGCAAATCTAAACCAATCTTCATGTCTAACCGACATTAGAACATATATGCCCAGTGATACACATTCTCGAACTATTTGAGGCCATTTTCTGGCTCGAAACCCAGCATCATCAATAAGCAAGAGAATTGGTAAGCCTAAGCTATCTATAAATCTAATATATTTACATACTGCCTCTGCTTGTTCATCAGTTTCAGCAACTCTTAGAATATAAATCTCTTCATGCCTCCAGTATTCGTAAGCATACCTGTAAAGTAGTGCAGATTTTCCTTGACCACTGGAAGATTTGAGTACACAAATTTTAGTTTTATATATTGCAGTGTCAATTTTTTCCAGCCAGCGTATTCTCCTTACATCAACACCAGCTGATATTTGACCAGGTCTTGTACCTTTGCCTTCAAAAAAATCTGACTGTTTATCATCTATATTCCAAGATATCCTGTCAATCAATCCTCTTCCATAAGCTTGATGTTCTTCACTTGCAATATGGTCACCAATTGATACTCTGATTAACTCTATATCTTTTTTTGAAATAGTTACTCTTTCTTGTGCCCAGTAAAGAAACTTACTAACTAGAACAGCTAAGTATGTGTCTACTAGATTGCTACCTAATTGAAAATCGTTCGTTAGCCCTATTTTTATCTCCTCATAAATTTCTTTCTCTGGTAAATTCTTAATACCTATTTTTTCAAAAAGTAATTCAGCCTCATTTCTTGAAGCTCCAACATCAGAACATAATTTTATGAATTTATTCTTGATTCCTTCATATTCATTAGAGTTAAGTTTATCTTTCTTGGATAACTTCAAAACATCCGATTTAAATGTAGAGTTTAAAACTATTGAAAAAAGCGAATTAGGACTTTCACTTAGAACTATTAAGAAGTTTTTAACTGGTTCTTTTAGCTTCGCCCAATTCCATGAGTTTTTAGATGTTTTAATTTGTATATACTCATTATTTAAGTTGATTTTTAGACAATCTAAATCTTCAATACCTTCTAATCTAATGGAGCTAAATGAGCATTGTGTATTATAGAGTTCTAATCCTCTAAGTATAGAATATAGGATTTGGTATCTAATACCATTAATATTATATGCTCCCCCGCATCTACTTTTTAGAATTGCATCAAGACGGATCTCTAAATCTATTTGTTTTGTGTCTAGAGGGTTATTGTCTTTCTGTTTTTTGAATTTTTTCTTTTTATGATTATTTCTCATTTATGATTAAATTTTACTCTATGGCAGCATCAAGAGGATTTGCAAGAATATTTTTCCAAATTTCTCATAAAAATAAATTAACTCATTCCTCAGAAGAGATGCTAAATTTTCATAATATAAATGTATTCTAATTATGAAAATTTAGCATCTCTATTTTAGCTTCCTTCCAATGCAGATCCCTATAAGGTGCACCAAAGATTCCTGGCTTATTTATCTTCACTTTTGCTTCATTCCGTTCATCAAGGTTTAGATATTCTATAGGAATATCTAGAACAAAGTTAACCTTTACTGCTTGTTCATGCCACTTTTTAAATCCTTCAGGATACAGAACCTTCTTTTGTTTCTGGAGCCTTTCATTGTGACTCCAACCACCTTCGATAGCTTTTTTAAGCCAACCCACCAGGACTCTTGATATCACTTGTTTCTAGAGCTGTTATCAAGGCTTCAATGGCCTCGACAACAGTTTCTTCATGCGCAACTTCCATTGTCTTGCGTAGCGTATTCGTTAATTTAATCCCAAGTGTTTCTAGCTCAGTTTTAATCTGCACAGAAAAGTTATCCTTTCTAACATCACTTTTGTGCACAGGCTGGTTTCTAATTGGTAAGTTGACCACCTTTTCTTGAGTTACTTTCCGCGCAGCCAGCAACTCTCGATTCTGAGAACGTAGTAATTCAACCTCATCCTCAAGATCTACAATTTTTGAAACTTGGGCAAGCGGCTCTTTATTGATCTGACGATGTTTATCCAGTTCTTGCTGCAAGGTCTTTGCCCTAGTGCAGGTGATTGGTTTCTCCAGCAACCGCTTGCTTGACACAGATGCCCAAGGTACAAGGCCAGGTGAAAGCTTGCACCTTAGCTGGGGTTAACTACTCGTGAGAACCTGATCGGACGATCTACTGTTTTCGCATTGGCAATTCGCCTCTAGCTCAATTTCTTGACTGGGATCAACAAAGCTCTGCAATAAAGCTTCTCTGGTGGTTCCTCGTAATGCAGCATAAGTAGTGCCAATGCAAGCCACCAAAGACTCCCCCATAATCCTTACTCCATACTCCTCCCCAAGGATCTCAGCACGTCGATTAATGGTAGATTGCACCTCTTCAACCGTTAGTTTGTCTGGATGTCGAAAATCCAAATTATGGGTATAGGGATACTCTTTAATCCCAGCAGTCGCTGCCACCAGCTCATTGAATCTTTGGTCCTGGGTAATACCCTGAACAGGCTCTAATGAATCGCCATAGCTGTAGCTCGTGCCATTCTGGGTTTCGACACCCACGGTCACAGTAAACTCTTCAGAGCCAATCCTGATCGGCAATTCTAGATTTTTTGTCTGGTCGTCGGTGTAAACCTTGCCCACACTGACATAGGATTCAGGAAGGCGACCGCTTTGGTCGATCTTGCCACCTCTAAATTTTGACGGCTTGAAAGGAATACCCTTTACTGCGTCGTTGCGGATCTTATATCTAGAAACATCTACTTCCAGGGCATAGCAATGATTTACCTCGTCGATCAGCTTCCCAGCAATTGATGAATCACCATACTCTTCGCCAAGTTTATATGCCCGACTTTCGACGAATCGCTTCAAATCATCTCCAGAGTCCAAACATTGGACATTACTAAAATCCGGGTATTTTACATAGGGGTAATCGATCATCCCAGATGAGATAGCAACCAGCTCCTTGAAACGTGGATCTTTTGCAATCGACTCGACAACGGATAAATCAACTTCATAGTATGACTTAAACCCACCTCGATAGGATTCAAAACCAATTTTCACACCAACAACCACATCTCGAATCGTCATTCTGAGTTGCCGAATTTGGGTTTCGCCTTCACCGTCGATCAACTCCACAGTTAGATGATTTTCCAGATCCTCTTGAATACACTCAGGAGACTGGTCTTCGTTGAATGACTCAGTTACCACCTCCTCTTTGTCATGCGCCTTCTCACCCAGCTCCTGAATTTCTAACGCTATTATTGCTTTAGCATCCCGACCTTGGCAGTAAAGTTGAGCGCCAATAACTAGACTAGGGGTGTCCCATTCATCTATTGGGACAAGCTCCCATTCATCGCGATCACGCAGATCTCCAGACCTGATATCAAAAACGGATGAACTGAGAAAGACCTTAACCTCATCCTTGCGGATAGGGGTACGCTGTTCATCACCATATGGATCGATGTAGAGGAGCTTGAGAAGGTTGCAATATTCCTCATAGAGAGCAAGGGCATAGCAGGACTCCCCAAACTCTTCAGCCTCTGATTGGCTGTTGAACAAATTAAACGCTACTTCAATGACATAATCACCACAATCCCAGCCAGTCACTGACTCATGCTGAGAATTCCAAGGATACTGGGGCAACCTATTAACGTTGAGGCGACCTTCCATGATTGCCATTAGCTCGGGATAAAACCCCCAGCGGAATCTTGACAGATTCAGCCACAGATACCAGCTCTTATTTCCTACCTTAATATCAGGATCTCTTGGCCCTTGCCAGATGTACAGCAGGTCTATCTCTATCGCTGAATCATCATACTCACAAATCTCATAGCCAAAGAATTTGACCAGTAAGTGACAGACAGATTCTGGCAGTGGCTCAATATCATTAATCTCGTAATGATCATAGCCTTCATTGATTATGTAGTAGGCATCAAGCTTTGCTTGGGTATGGGTTCTGGTTGTTTTGACACAGGTCAGATTACTTTTAAGGTAGCTAGCCTCATGGGTGATCCAGAAAACGTTTTGAGTGGATTTGATGATGGGAACAGAAGGCGTTTTAGTTACTTGAGTGTCAGCTAGCCCTTTAATCTGCTGAGTGTTATTCGCTAACTGCTCTAAGGTAATAGCACCTTCCGCGATTGGTGTTTCCTGAAGGTTTTTTTCAAAATCTCTCTCTGCCCACTGCTTTAGCTCATGTAGCTCAACCTGAAGCTCTTCTCTCTGTCCTGGAGTAGTCTTGTCCTCTATTTGCAAAGGCTCTTGCAAAAATCCATCATAAGGGCTGGGGTTTTCAGCGACAACGTGAATGATTCGCTCATCATCTTTGAAAATATTCAAGCTTTGATCGGTGGTTGTCACAGAGTACCCATTACCCAATGCCAGCTCAGTAAAACCAACATCGAAGTCTCCATATTGATCAGCAGCTCCGTATAAGGATTGATAAAGATCGATGTTTGGCTGTTGGTTTGATTGGGGTATTTCCTGAATATTAGGCAGCAGCTCAACACCAGATGCTTTCACATCCAGCTCTGGCAAGGTTTGCTGCAACTCATCTTGGGGTACACGATCAATTCCCAATAATCCATCGTAGGAGTGGTTCTTGTGGTCTCCCCGATCCTCCATCACCTTCAATCGCATATCCTCAAGCAACCGAACCCCTCGTTCCGCGAGGCCATATTCAGTAGCGACAAGAAGCAGGTGGGATTCTATTCTTTCCTTGGCTACCTCTGGATATACCCCTTGCATATTGTTCAGTTCAGGGTAGTAATGGTAGTGAGCAGGGGCGCTGACTGAAGCAGTTGCCAGTTCACGAAAGCGAGAATCTTGAATCATCTTCTCAATCGCGCCCAGGTTCCCATAATCCGTGACGACTGCGGCCCGATCCTCGTCTGATTGGAAGGTATCACCCGGTTCACCACCAAGTGGCATCGAGTGATAGTCATCTTCCCAATTAAATTCCAGTGCCCACTCCCCCCTGCACGTAACCGATGATCTGAAGTCATTAGTCCGAGGCTCGACTGAATTACCTGCTGCAATCTGATACCCATAGTCTGGCTTGTATCCCCGAGAGTTCAGTACTGAAGCTGACATGTCTTGGAGGATATTTTGCATCTGGTGAGGCTCTAGCTCATACTCTGGGGCTAAGCAAGCAGCCTCAGCTAGAATGAAATCCTCAATCTGTCGAGGACTCAAATTGGTTAAATTTGCATGGTGGGGATAATTCAGGTGGGCATTTGTCTCACCAGTTGCCAGAGCAACCAGCTCATCAAAACGATGATCACGAATCAGTCTGTCAATCTTATCTGGGTCGCCATGCCTAACCAGGTCGAGTCCCAGGTAATGCCTGTTCCCTTTATCCTCGAACCGAAAATTTAAATGCCTTGACTCACTTCGGTCCTGACTCACCCAGCCGCTCAACTCTGTAGGTATAGTTGGCCCTTCAATGCCAATATCGCCAATAAGCTTGGTCACAGCTTCGTAATGCTGTGGAGTCATCTGAATATCATCTGATCGATACCAACTATCTGTAGAGCTTTCCTGGTCGCTGAAGTCAAAAGTGTGGGAGCTGTAAATGTTCCAGGCATCCTCGCCCATTCGAGCTGTAATCGTAAAACGATCACCCCAGTGATGGACTTCCAAATCAAACGAATATCCAGGGGCAGAGATATAGGTACTGCGATTAATCGGCTTGGTGTCTAGGAATGCCTTCAATGCGTCTGGGGTATCGCTCGAATTATCCTCGCTCCAGCCAGGAACAATGGTCAGTGTTTCGTCTTTTGTTGCAGTCATAGTTTTTACTCCAGCAGTTAAGTAATACAGAATCTCTGTGGATTCTGAAAATTAGTAAGTTGGCACTCTATGGGCTAGGTAACTCAGATTCCACGCGGAGACTGAAATGATTAGGTAATACAGATTCCTTAGAGAATCTATAAATTTGTCGTTTCCTTATTTACTCGCTCTCTGGTCGTTCGGACGGTATCGCGGATACGATCGCAACTCCGCATCATGCCTGCAAATGCCTCCAGAACCCGCTTCTCTGTGGGGCTAGCAGTCTGCCCGGAAGGGTTAACCTCAGTTGGTTCTGGCGGGTTGTCGGTCATAGCTTAAGAGTTCAGTTTCCAGATGGAATCTGAAAAGTGGGGTGATTTCAGGTGTGAAGTCGGAATTGGTGCAAAACTAAAAAATCTAGCACCTCACTTCAGGAGCAAAATCCAAGCGATAATCCCTAAGACCCAACCGATGGGGCCTGCGAGGAGCAGTAAGGGGGTAATCAGGATCAGAAGAACTATCAGACAGCCTTTCATTAGATAACCTCCATAAAGTAGTTTCAGGTGTAAGTTCTGGGGATGGGTATCAGAGGTTTCGAACGCCAAATCTGGCACCAGATAATCCCCAGTTCAGTGATTCGATAGCAATACCGCTCTCCGGGAATTTGCTCTCCATACTGAGCCGTCATGCTGGGACGATTGAGGTTATAGAAAGCGGTCAGCGAAGACACGTCGTAGTAACCCTCTTGCAATCCAAATAAAATCAATCTGTCCCTCAGTCTCATCCCTTGAGGTTTTTTTTCTGTGGCTAGGTTTGAAGTCTGAGATGGATTCATGAGTTGTCCTCTAGATTGATTTAAGTCGTTGAGCAACTTTTCCAGTGCTTCTAGTAACAACTCTCCCCAGATTTCTTAGCTCTCGGAACAAATAAATCTCAAATATTTCTTCAGATGATTGGTATCGTAGTTGCGATCGCAAAAGACCGACTGAAAGCTCATCAGAGTTACAAAACTTGTTCGTTTTTTCTAGCTTTAAATGACTGGCAATACCTTGGATGCTCCGGTCCTAGCGGGCGGATTACACACAACAAGTGAGTGTGGGCTGTGCAATATAAACAACTTCTACACACATGTACATTGCACAGCTATTTTCCGTTTTGCACACTTAGTGTCCAAAAACACCCATACAAATTCTCAGCATTCAAAGAGCTATTGTTGAAAGCTTGACGTAATAGGGTCTTACATAGGAGTGTTAGACGACATCGTGTCGCTTTTCTGTCCAAATCAGGGGTGTTAGACGACACTTGACATCTAATATTCTGCATAGGGGAGTTATGCGTCAGTCTGTCGTATAACTATAGTTATGCTGATTTCAGGAATAGTAGTACAGAAAATTCATGCCATAAAGTACTCGTGTCAAATCCAACTTCATTTCGACTGCCTTGTACGTTACGCCTCAAAAAGACTTTAGGGAAGTCTGATGCAATAGTTGAATGTACTGAGCTTTCTATCCGAGAGTTCATTGTGAATTCCTCAAGAGCAACAAGCGCTCATCAGTATATTCAGGAATTATCAGCCAAACATAGTATTAGAGTGGATGATTCTGAGATGCCCTTTCTGAGGAGCCATATCTCACAACTCTATATTATTAGTGTTTATGCACAGGCAGAAGAATTCTTAGAAGGTTTTCGAGATGAGCATCCTCTCTCAACGGATTGGCGATATGAGAAAAAAGATGATCTGCTCAAAAGCATTCTCAAGAATATTTGTCAAGATTATCAAGCAGCAAAAAGACTTGTTGGTTCTTTAGAAGTTGAATTATTTGATCACTATAGAATGGTGCGAAATCGATTTGTTCATGTTGACATTGATGTATCAAAAATAGATTCCAAAGTTTTGCATCTTCAAGAAGAAGTTAAAGCGCACAGCAGTTACGGTAAATTAAATGCCCCGAATAAATATTCGGATATGTCGTTTGATGATTTTATTCTATTTACTCGTGTTGTCAAACAGCTTGCTTTCAAGCTATGTCAAGCTAGTAGACCTTCAGATCGCCAGCTTGCTGATACTGTATTCAAAATCATTCAATCTGAGAACTCTCCGTTATCGCTTCAGAAGCTAAAACAACTCAAGTGTAATCCAGACCGAGTAAAGAATTGTCTTGAAACACTCTTGCGGAAACTTTATGGCTTAGATAAACTAGAGTCCAGTCCAATTATACGGATGATTCAATCCGAGCTGCTAGCTTAATCGGTAAAGCACCCTCCTCCATCAGTGTATTCTGAGTAGTGCCTTGACGAAGGGGGTGATTGAGGTTCGAGTCCTCAGCGGTTCATCCTTATTTGTCCTGAGACCATTAGCATAACAATCCCGTTGCACACCGACCGTTGAAAGATTGTCGGTTGCAGTTCGAGGTTATCTGCGGCAGGTGAACGGGGTCGTTATCTTCCCTACCAGTATCATTGAAGCTCAATCAATATTCAGAGTGTAGTTTTACTGAATTTGCTGTAATTTCATCTGTGATTGGTGTGTGGCTGAATCTGGTAAAAGTTTGTGAGAATTCCAGACATAGCTGTGCAGAGACAGACAGTACGCAGTAAAAAAATGACACCTAACTATACAAGCCCACCCTGGAACGGGAATACGTCTCTAAAGCCTAGTAGAATTGCCTGAGAAGGGATACAAGCTTGATAACCTTGCGACAGTAATTGTTACTCTGCGTCATTTATCCATGCAATGTACAGCTGTATTTTTTAGGTGTGATATCAGGGCTTGGTATTGGAGTTGCGATCGCAATTTGTATCCCGCAACTCCAATACCAAAACACTCACAAACCTGCGGCCTTGTCATTGGTCAGCACCTTGCGCTCCGAACCCCCGAACCGCAGCCACCAGCAAGGATTGAGTTGGTTGTCGCAGATGGCGTACTTGGGGAGGTTCACTCCCACGATCAGGCCAGAGCCAGCTAGGAACACAACCAAGAGGACAAGGATTGCCGACGAGTTCGCCATCAGGGATAGACCCCGGTTAATTTTGTTGATCGTTCGCTCATGCCCCTGAAGCTTCAACTCCCTGGCTTGGATGATAAATACCTCTTCTTGGGCAATCGCTCTCATTCGGTGGGCGATGTCTCGGTAGATGAGGTCGTCGAAGCTGGTAGTGCTGTTTGTTTGGCTTGAGCTGCTAGCCGCTCTCTTAGCCTGGAGGTGAACGGCCCAGGCTTTTTTGCTAACTCGTCTGGTTCCTCCACGACTGCTTTCTGCACACGGGCATTTTGAAAGAGGTGATTGAGTCGATTCATGTAAGCTCCCGTAACATCGGTTTGCAAGTCATCGCCATATCCATCCAGAGACCGTAGTACCCGTTCCCCATCCTCATCCGCGATTTTCTCGGCGCGTTCCAAGATATGGTCTGTGCCATCTAATTTTTCAGCAACTGGCTCAGCTTCAACGGGCACCACCTCTGCCTGCATTTGCTGCCATGCTTCGGTATAGGTGATTGCTCCGCTTTGCTTGTGCTGCACCACCTCCTTCAACATCTCAATATCTGATTCAGAGAATTCCTCTATCTCTCCTAGCCCACAGATACCGCGAAGTTCAATGAGGTCTTCTTTGCTGATCTGTAGGGTCTTGAGGGTCTTGCTAAAACTTTGATTACTCATTTTCTAGTCAAACTCCAATTCAGGTTCATCTTCGTCTGGGTCACAATTTTGAGGGGACATATCAGCAGAGGTTGTTGCTTGCACCACCTGGCTAGCAGAAACATACCCATTTTTTTGGCATTGGTTCAGGGCTTCTCGGTGCCAACCTCGTATTTCATCCAATGAGTGGGCAATCGCATCTTTTACTTCCTGCTCAGAACCAGTGGTCATAGCAATGTGCAACGGCTCAAATACATCCACTAACACCAGCCCAGCTTTTTCACTGAACTTCCCCCCGTAAAAAGCTCTAGCAGATTTCATCACAAGGGCTTCTCTGGAACCTACTATTGGTTGCCGCCGAATCCTAATATTTGTTCTACTTTGCTCCGACATATTCTTTTACTCCTTTGGGTGTCCAGGTGCGCCCGGTTACGTGTAGATGCAACATCCAAACATCGATGGCTCTATAGGCCCACTGGGTATTAATCTCTTCAAACTCATCCGATAGCTGCTTGATAGCCCCATTGAGGGGTTTAAACGCACTACCAAACAGGGCCTTGAATCGGCTTTTGTAGATGGGGGCATTCCCACCCACCAAGTAAAACGCTTGGGCCTGCTTTATCCCCCGGTCGCTATCAATACGTTGCTTAATCTCACCCCAGTTTTTGTTGAACCCTTCCCTTGTCTGAGTCAATTTCTGCTCTAAGCGGTGGGGCTTGATGAGTGCGGCTAATTCTTTTCTGGCCTGGTCCTGCTTGTTGGGTTTATCCATCAATGCCAGAAACCGGAAGACGGCTTTTGCCCCCTGCACATCATCCGTAAAGTGCATCACTGAATTCACTATCGAAGACATCCCCAACCCTTCAAAGGTTTTGGACTTCGGGTAAGCCAGTGGTCGGCCATCCTCCACGGCAATAAAGTTGGCATCCTTATGACCGCAGACTCCGACATAAGCTGTGATATCCGGTGGGGGTATCGTTGCCATCCCTGCCCCCTCCATATACCCCTTGGCATCTACAGCTGCAAAATCAATATGGCGACCGTTGTACCCAAACCCACCCAGCAGACATGAGAGGAGGTCACTCTCCAAGTCTGCATACTCAGTCCACTCACTGATCGGTAGCATAAAGTTGATGACGAGCTTGACCCGATCTGGGGATAGCTCTGGGACTCGATCCAGGGCCAAACCTACGAAAGCAAGCACCTTGGGGACCAGCAGATCGGCCTTACTCATGTTTGGGTCAGTCTTCGTCCCGGCATGGCCTGGTATCTCGCCCACAATGCGGAAGACCCAATCACTACCCTGCCTGAAGGTCACCCGTGACGTTTTGGTTGTACTTCTCCTCTTATCGTTTTCATAGTTGCTCTGCATCAAGAAGCCAACGTTAGGAGGTTGATGGATAAATCCCTCATAGGTTCCTCCATCAAAGTCAGCCAAGAAAAATCCACGGGTTGATGATGACCCAGTATCAATGTTGAGATGCAATATTGCACCCTGAGAAAAATTCATTGTGACGCTCCAAAAGTTTCAAAAATCTTTCACGTCACAACATTACCCAGAATAAAAAAAGTTGAGCCGACTGCAATAGCCTTTTTTTGGCAACAAATAGCCAACCATAGCCAACCATAGCCAGCCATAGTCAAGACATGACTTTTAATAGCCAAAGAATGATAAATAATAGCCAATTAATGTGGAAATATGTTCCTAAAAAACACCCTCTGGCTCACTCCAAAAAATCCTGGAAAAACACCCCTCAAATGCATTCTAGGAGTGGATTACAGCGGATGAAAACTGCGGATCGTCGGAAAAAATTTTAATATATGCACTACGCCCACCTTTTTGGGCATCTCAGAAAAGGCCGAAAACCAAAAATTCGGGGTAATGTTGGAGTGTTGATCTTTTTTGAAAAAGTGGATCAACAACGACACGAACCTTTCAACGAGGTCGAAGAAAATGGGAAAACAATACGTAACAAAATACAAGTTGGAATGCAAGCCAACATTTCCTGGTCAAGAGCCAGTTTGTAGACCAGGTGAACCATATCAAGTCGAGGTGCCACCTATCGAGACGGGTATTCCTGGTGTAACCATCCCCGCTGGCATCAACTCACCTATCGGCTTGCTTAAGTGGGATTTCGTCTTTCTAATGACCGTTTGTATGCTAATTGGACCAATACGCAGGTTACTTGTCAAATCACTTTTACTACCGCTTAGGCTTGGTGCAGCGATAGATACTCAAAGACGATATTAAAAATGTTCAGGCCAACGCTCATCAACAAAGGCAATGCTGCGATTGAGGAGTACTACACAGAAGACGAAGCACTAAAGAACAGTGAGGACGAGTACTACGCACCGGGCAAAGATCCAGTAGTATCGCCTTGCAAGTGGTATGGAAACGGCGCAGACAGTCTGAACCTCAAAGGTGTCATCAATCAGAAGGTCTTCAAGAAGCTGTTCTATGGACACCACCCTCAAACAGGCAAACGCCTACGCAAGAAACCCACGAACGGCCAAGAGCGGTTAGGGATAGATCTCACCTTTGGACCTGGCAAAGAAGCCTCGATCCTCGCCTTGGTCGGTGGGGACCGCAGGATTATCGAGCTGCATGAGCAAGCCTTGCAGAAAGTCTTCGATATCTTCCAGTCCCGGTATACTCAAACCCGTGTCAGACATGGGAATGGGCAGCGCTCCTTGGTCAATACAAATTCCCTGATCGGGGCTTTCATCAATCACGCTACTGCCCGGCCTGTCACCATTGACGGCAAAACCTATTCAGACCCAGCGCTGCATACCCATATCGTGGTGATGAATGCTACCCAGATCAACGGGAAATGGCAATCGCTATCGAATGAGGCGATATTTAAATCTCTGTCTCTTGGCTCCATCTACCGCCACTTTATTGATAAGGGTCTAGCGGAACTGGGGTATACCGTGCGGCCTGATGGCACCATTGAGGGACTTAGCCCTGAAACGGTTTGGCATTTCAAGAAAAGAACTCAGGAAGTAGAGCGGTATCTGAAGAAGTACGGTCTAGAAGATACCCAGGAAAACCGCCAGAATGCAGTCCTGAGAACCCGCAATAAAAAAGAAGACAACACCAATATCCCTGAAAAGATGAAGGGATGGGTTGAGGAACTGATCATCAATGGGTTCACGCTTCCCAAGCCTGCTAAGAAATCCACCTGGGTCCATCGGCCTGAATTAACCCGTGAATACGTAGATAGTGCCATTGCCCACCTACAGGAGCGCAATGCTGAGTTTTGCCATGAGCTAATTGAGCAATGGGTCTTTGATCAGCGCCCGCCCTTCACCTATGAAGAGTTGCAGACTGAGATTGCCAATCACCCGCAACTGATCCGCACGAAGAATGACACCTATACCACTCAGTACGCTTTAGATAGGGAAGAAAAGACACGGCAGCTCTGGGCCGCTGGTCAGCATAAATTCACCCCCATCACCACGGGTAAGATTGAGTTCAATAAGATGCTGAACGCAGATCAGCGTAATGCAGTCCGCAACACCCTCGCTAGCAGCAATCGGTTGATCATTTGGCATGGCCTGTCTGGAGTGGGCAAGACCACGACCCTCAGCGAACTCCAAAAACACATCGAAGCCATCAACCCGGATATCCAGATTAAAGGCTACAGTCCCACCACTAAAGCAGCAGGGGTTTTAGCCGAAGAGTTAGGGATTGAAACCACCACCGTCTCTGGCTTAATCACCCGCAAGTTAGACACCAGCCCAAATCAATGGTGGATCATTGATGAAGCGGGGATGAAATCAGCGGAGCAGGGGCTTGAAGTCCTGAAGCGGGCTGAGGCGGTTAATGCTCGTGTGTTGTTAGTCGGGGACATCAACCAGAACAGCTCTGTCAATGCGGGGTCACCTCAGCGTTCACTGATGAAGGCAGGAGCTGAAACCTACCACATCAAAACAATCCTCAGACAAAAGCGCATTGTCCAGCGGCGGGCAGTCGAGCTGGTCAGCATTGGCAAGCCCTTGGAAGCCTTGAAGCTACTCAATGAGTATGGTCACGTCACTGAGGTCGCAGATCACAGAACTCGGGCCGCTCAAGTCGCTGAGAAATATCTAAGCCTGAAACCCAAGGAGCGCAAGCAGACTCTAATCGTCACGGGCACCCACCGAGAGAGAAAGGCAATCACGATTCTGATTAGAGAAGGGCTACGTGCCGAAGGTGTAATTAAGGGGGAAGACCAGGCGCTTCGGCAATTGGTGGACAAACGGTTAACTACAGAGCAGACCCGTCATCTGAGGTATTACAAAACTGACGATTATGTCATTCCCAATGAGAATTTCTCTAGTCGGCTCCAGAAAGGAAAGCTCTACAAAGTAGTCGGCGTTGATGAAGCCTCTGGGGTCGTCCGTGTCGTCTCTCAAGGGGGGCAATACTCCAGTTTCGACCCAGCCAAGCTGGAGAATAAAACCGTCTTTACCGCTCAGAAAATCAATGTCGCAGTGGGGGACCAGTTGCGGTGGACGAGGAACAATCTACATGGCAACAATGGCGATCAGTTCAAGGTGACAGCCGTCGAAGGTCACAGGATCCAAATCAATCACAAGAAATGGATAGACACATCCAAACCCTTGGAGCTGGATTACTCAATCACCTCCACCACTCACGCAGCCCAAGGTCAGACCTACTATCGAGTCATCTTCAGTGGCACGATTGACCCCACCTCATCAAGAGAACCTTTCTACGTTGCCATCAGCCGACAAAAGCATGAGCTGTATATCTTCACTGAGAACTACGAAGGAATGTGTCGTCAGGTCCAGTGTTCAGCCGCTCAACTCAATCCCAGAGAGTTGCTGGGGCTAGATAGGGAACTAGAGCTACCAGAATTCACTCCCACAGCATTCTGGACACCACAAACGGCAATGGCCGAGCCACCCAAGTCAGGTATTGCGGCTCATCACTGGGAGGAGCTAATTGAAGGCTCGGGGATTCACCCGGATCTGATTGAGCTAAATTGCCACAGCTTAAAGGGTGATTCAGTTTATGAGTATCTGCTAGAGGACAAAATTGCAGAACTTGGAGCAGGTCAGGTCTGGGTCGAACAACAGCAGAAATTGAGAGCCAAGATAGAGCATTGCTGGGACGGCGGGTTTTGGATCGGGGCAGGGGTTGATGCCCAAAGCCTGGATGATCCAATACTTTCCACCTGGGGCAGCTTCAAACCAGATCATCCCCGCTATGACAGCAGTAGAGAGCGCTTTCAGAAATACGAGCATCCCCAGGGCAGAAGCAGAGGGATTTTCCTAACTGAGGTTCCAGACTGGTTCAAAGAATATATCTGTAAGAAATACGACACCACTTCAGCACCTGGCGATCACTTTTGGAAAATAATTCGAGACAATCCCCAAATCCCCATCAAGATTACTGAGGGGGGCAAGAAAACCCTATCCATTACCTCTCAAGGCCATGTCGTCATTGGTCTGCCTGGTGTGAATGCCGGGTATCGGTCCAAGGATGACGAGGGCATCAAATTGCCAGAGCGAAGGTTAAACCCTGACCTCGCTATCTTTGCCGTGCCAGGTCGAGAGATTACATTTATGTACGACCAGGACACCAAACCATCGACCGTGGCAAATGTTAGGCGTGACATGGTTCGCACGGGAATGCTGTTAGAGGACAAGGGCTGCACGGTTAAATTCAGTAAGTGGAGTAGCCTCTACAAGGGAGCTGATGATCTGATCGTTGGAGCTAGCCCCGAAATGCTGGAGCTTGCCATCGATGCCGCTCAACCTTTAGCAGTAGCAACTGCCAAGCACTACGAATATGAGTATCAAAAGCTATATGAGTTTGTGGTTAGACGCGATGGCGAACTCCCCCGCAAGGTGATGAACCTGGAAATCTTTATTGAGGCGTATACCAGAGGAACGACGGAGGATGCCTATAAAACCATCGAGGCCATAAACCCAGATTTGAACCGGGAAGAACTGATGAAAGCTGCTCTCCAGCACCAAGACAAGAAACGCAATGCAGCAACTACCGTTGTCCCCATCCTTGAAGAATTAGCCAAGACAAAAGGCACCAAGTACCGCCATACCTACCAGTACCGGGTAGATAAATGGCTGATTGCTACGGGTAAGCGTGGGCTGACAGTGAGGGACACTGATACGGGTCGCATACTCCTTCAGACAAAAATGGGCCGACTCACGAGAGTATCGGCCCGACCAGGGGTAATTAAGTTGTTTAAATCCACCGTCAAACAGGCTAAGGTCAAGCCCATTCAACGAGCGCAGAAGAACAGGAAGCTTAGCGCCTAGCGGCTGCTGCCACTTTTGGCTTTGGCTTCTGAGTCTGTGCTTGTTCCTTAGCTTGTTTGTGAGCTTGCTTTTGCTCTATCCCTTTTTGAGTCGTTTGAGCTGCTTTGACAAGCTTGTCCTTCACATCCTTGGGGGCATTCTGGTTGAACTCACCATTTTTATAAACAGGCTGTTGAGTTGCCTTATCGACAATCAGCAAAGAGTTACCCTGGTTCCTGTGAAAGTCAAAATGCTGCCCTTCATAGATGGTGGTGCCCTGTGGGGTTTGCTTGCCTTGCTGAGCGAGTACATAGGTTGCAGTGGCAGCTAGAGCTTGAGCCTGCCAGTCCATCGCCTTCTCACCCACGAACTGTTTAGCGTGATCGACCTTCTCGCCAACAGTGGCCTTGACTTGATTGATTTGCTCACCTGTTTTCTGCTTCAGATCTTGAGCCTGTTCATAAACTGGTCTTAGACGGTCAGCAATGGGCTGAAAACGCTCAACCATTTTGTGTTTGAAGGACTCTACCAAATCTGACACTTTAGCCTTGACCTGATTGATCTTCTCGCCAATGTACTGTTTGACTGCCTGGAATCGGTCTTTCATGGTGGATACAAAGTTAGACTGCCATTGACTGAGACGAGGATTATTGAGCTGCGGTTTGGGGGATTGCAGTGCTGCAATCATCTCCTGGGATTTCACTTGTTGCTGCTGCATGGCCGAGATTTGGCCTTCTAGTCCACCAACCTGAGAGCGCAATGCTTCGATTTCAACCTTAAACTCCCCAATCTCTCGTGTGAGTGCAAACTCAGTCCCATGCTTATCTAGCTCAATATCAAAAACTTTTTGGAATAGATCCTCAATTCCTAGCCCCATGCTGTCAAGCCGTAGACCTACGCTGTGCTCAAGCTCCCCAATACGTTGACCTAATGAGGGTTCCTTCAATCTTCCTTGCACGGTATCAGACACCGATTCTAAGGCACTCTTCACACGCTCTTGGGTGTTTTTGACTGCCTCGGAAACCCGCTCATATTGCTGTGGTGCAAGACTTTGCATTTTTTCTTTAGCTGCTTGAGCATATTCCCCACCCGCTAACTGCATCTGAGTGAGTAGTGAAGGGGTATCCACAGCCAAAGCTACAGTGCCATCCTGTTGAGGGATAGGCTGGTACTCCACCTGAATGTTCTCTGCAAGGAACGCATTGGCTTGGGCAACAAAGTCATTTGCACCCTGCTTGATATTCTCCCCTGCTTTCTCAATGAACTCATTCACGAGAGGGCGCTCATTCGATTGGGCTTGGGAGGGTAGTTGCTCAGGTTCGACTACGACTGCATCTACTTCAATAGCTTCTGATTCTAGTGGCTCTAATTTATCAAGGGCTTGATCAACCACTTGGTCAGGTTCAATATCCCAAGGATCAGCGACGGTTGCACGAACCACTTCACCCTGATCCTTGGATTCGATAGCATTCTGTTTAATGTCAATTAGATAGGCCAAACTTTTTGGTTCTAACTTCATACTTTTAATAGCGGCTCGTGAGTCGATTTAGATCTTTGCAATATCATCTTGAGATGCCCGAAGAGCGGTCGGAGACCATCGAAAATCATGGTTTTTACCTCAGGTGATCGCGCCATGGACAAAATGACAATTATCAATAAAGCCACTATTAATAGAGTTGCTTATAAGTAAGCAACTCTATTAATAGTGGGGTACAGAGGTTTTATTCTGACTAGAGATCAGCTGTCAGTCTTTTGAGACTTGGCTGTGTGTTTGGCCGCTTCTTGTTTGCGGAAGCTTTCTGCTTGCATCTCGAAAATGGTGGCGTGGTGAATTAAGCGATCAATGGCAGCCACGGTCATCATTGAGTTAGGAAAGATGCTGTCCCATTGACTGAAAGGTTGATTAGCCGTGATGAGTAGGCTCTTTCGCTCATACCGGTGAGCAATCAACTCAAACAGTACCGAGGTTTCAACATCGGACTTTTGGACATAACCGAGATCATCAATGATAAGCAGATCATAGCGGTCAAGTTTGGACAAGAGACTCTGCAATTCCAATTGAAGTTTGGCCAGCTGTAGTTGTTGCACCAGGGTTGTGGCTGTGACAAATTTTACTCGCTTACCCAACTCAATAATAGAAGCTCCTAATGCAGAGCTGACGTGTGTTTTCCCTGTTCCGCTCGGCCCAAAAATTAGAATGTTGCTACCGGACTCTAGCCAGTGAGTCGTTTGGGCAAACTCCATGAGAGCAGCTGGATTAAGGGTGGGAACATGGGCAAACTCAAAATTGGTCCAGGACTTTCCGTAAGGCAGCTGCGCTTCGGTTAGAGCGCGTGAAATCCGATTCTGCTCCCGACGGCTGGCTTCGCCTTGAGCTAAAGCCAACAGAAACTGGGCGTAGGACCAATTCTCCTGAGTCGCTTGATGCTCGATGCTCTGCCACTCGTCGAGGAAATGCCTCAACCGCAACTGTTTTAGGGTTGTCATCAGCAACTGGTATGGGTTGTCCGGGTCTGCTGTGGAGGAGTTGATCATAGTCAGATAAATCGTGCTGTTGTGAGGTGACGTCAGGATATTGCTCAGTCGAGAGCTTGAATTCAAAGGCTTGTTTTAATCTGCTCAAGGTCAGGGTGGACTGTTCCAGTTGAGTTTGTAGGTAGTCAGCCACCTGAGATTCTTGATCTTGAGTTGCAGCGATATAGAGGGCTTCGGTGATTAATCGTGCGGCCTGGTCCTGCTCAAAATTAGCTTTGAGTGATTCCCACAGCTGATGCCACTGAAGATTGGGCAGTAGCTCTGATTGCCATTGGCAGTAGAGAAACGCGTTTGGCTTTCTCCTGAGACTTTCTGCCACATGCTTGTAATCGATGCTGCGAGCGCGTCTTTTCTTCTCAGAGCCATGGACATGGACCCGCGCCAATTCCACTACGGGAGTGGTGCCTAAGAAACCGACAAGGCGGTCATGGTATAGGTGTAATTTCAAGCGGTGGCCAATTAAGCGAGAGGGGACTGTGTAAAGGACACAGCGGACGGCAATCGTGCTATTGCAGCTGACTTTGGCACTGCGCACTTCATAATCAGGAGTTCGGTATCTGGGCAAGGGCTGTAAGGTGGGCAGCTCCAGTGCAAACCTTTTTTTGGCACTTGGCATTCAGCTTGGCGATGACTTGCTCGATGAACTGCTGATACTCAGCTACCGAGTCAAAGTCAAAGCTGCCTCGACGATACAGGGCTTGGCACAGGCGTCGTTTGAAATAGCCATGAGACCCCTCTATTCCGCCATTCTCATGAGAGACACCCAGATTGTTGCGTGTTGGCTGCATCCGGTAATGGTCACACAGAGTCGAATACAACTGGGTCAGCTGGGGATTGCGGCCGCCAGTATTGCGATAAGCCGCACTCAGACTATCGGTACGATGAATCTTGGGCACGCCACCACAGGCGGTTAGAGCATTTTGTAGCCCTTGGGATAAGCCGATAAAACTTTCTCCGCCTTGAATCACCTGCACGTACTGCCAGCCGCTATAGCTCAGTCGATAGTGATACAAGATATGGTGAAAGGCTTCACCCTGAACCGTCACACTGAAACCTTTGAGCTGAGCGAAGTCTGACTGTCCCATCTCCCCAGGATGATGTTGAATTTTGAACATCACTTCTTTGGGCTTGCCATGAGCTGCCTTCCATTTAGCGGTTCGGCGTTGCACGGTTCTGATCTTGTCATCATATTGCCCAGGATGGTTCTCTTGTAAGGTCTCAAATAGAGTAGTCGCTTCTAATCGAGGCTCACGCTCTAACATCGGCTCAAGTTCTAATTCCCATAATCCATCCAGCGGATCTTCACGGGTTTTCCAGTCATGAGGGCGGCCGCGTTGGGGACGATGAGTACCACTATCAATGCGGTGGGCTGTGCGGGTAGAAATGCCAGCTTTAGCAGCTGCTGTTTCTTGAGAAGAGCCGGATTGTTTTGTCTGCATATAAAGATGAACCTGTTGAGGTTTAATAGGAGCTGGCACTAGAGGTTCCTAATTGCGTAGGAGTACAAACCCTAGTGTCTTTCCTGTATGGGGATATAAAAAATCGAAAGTGACTGATGCTCTCTCTGCAGATGTGATCTCTGGATTGAACTAGATCCTGATTCCTAGAGAAGACTATGCAATTGACAACCTCTGTCTACGTAATTGTCACTCAACTGCATTCACCTCCACTGCTGTATTTTTGGGATCTTGTACCGCTTTCTCGGCTGCATCCAGATCGTTCAGGGTCGTAGTTTCCGGGAGTAGCTGCTTATTACCCAACTCCAAACCACGCGCCCACTGATCACCTTTTTGTAGGATTGCCCAGGCAAGCTGAATGAGCTGCTGCAACCGCTCGGCAGTACCGTTGATCAAGGTTTCGTTGATCTGTTGGCCTTCTTGGGCGTTACCACCATTATCTAAAACGTCCGCCATGATTATTTATCTCCACAATGTTTTGAATAAAGAAATGAGGATTTAGGCTGCAACCAATGCCAAAAGGTCTTGCTCCGTGGGCATCGGTGGAAGCTCAATCTCTCCAATCAGGTCTAGGAGGGTTTGCCCTGCAACCTGGATGTAAGCCCACACACCATTGATTCGATAGCTCACACATTCGTTGTCAGCAGGTTGAGCGTAGGCGACGGGATCAAAGCCGACCAGCTTCCCACCCCGATAGGTCACTGCCGCAACATAGGCGACATCACCGTAGTAGATCTGCATTTCATTGATGACAGTATCTTTCGGCAATACTTCAGTACCCCGTTGCTCAATGGTTTCAATGGCATTGTGATGAGAGTTGGGATATTGAGCGTATAAGTCTGGAGTACTCAGCCCAAGGGATTGAAGGGCTTGTAATTGTAATTCCGTGAACTGTAATTGTGATTCTGTTGGTTCAGTCATAGATTTAGATTTTGAATTCTATGTTTGAACATTACCCAGAATTCACAGTGATGAAATTCCCTTTGCTAAGGTATCGCCTCCATCATCGTCGTCATCATCTTTAGGATCTGGCAATATCGCAACGGACATTTCTCGATACCGGATCATCTCCTCGTTTGACATCGACTTGGCCTTGCTACGCTTGCGGGCAACCTTTCGATATTTGAACCATTCTTTAACCCCTCGCTTGGCATCATCCGTTTCCCACTTAGGAATAACGAAGTTCCGTCTCATGGGAATACGAGCCAGCCTCTTATTACCAATCGCTCGACTCAGCACGTAGAAGGAGCCTTGGGGCAATCCCATTAATTCACCCATTGAAACTAAATCTTTGGCATGAGGACTATCATTCCTAGAAGTTGACGAGGATTTCCCAGTTGATTTTGATTTACTGCGAGTGACAACCTCTGATTTGCCCAACTGCTTACCGTAGTATTCAGCGACTTTGTTCCCGTTGAGCTGGCCTAGGACTTGGGTTTTACACCCTTCCACAATGCCAATGGCTCTCTTTTCACCATAAGTCTCTTCAATAAAGCTCATTCCCTGTGTGGCAAAGAGGAGGCTCACACCATTGGATCGAGCAACGGTCAGAATCTTTTGAATTTCACAGATCTTGATCATCTGGAACTCATCTAAGAAAAAGGCCAAGGGTTGTTTACGAGCTGTATAGCAGTTCGAGAGAAGGAAACACTGAATAGTGGTTGCCAACATTGGACCCGTAGCAGCTTTCATCTTGGGATTCAATCTGAAGATAACCAGTGTCTTGCCAGTGACATTCAAATCCACCGTGGACTTGCCACAGAATGTTGCTGTGGTCGCTGGGGTAATCATTCGCCCAAACAAGATCAAAGCTGTACCCGCAATACTGGCTGCTGTCTCAGGACTTCCCGCACTGACGAGAAATTGGTCAAACGCAATTTGAACATAAGGGGGAAGATCTAAGGCAGCAATCCCAGCCGCACCAACTTGAGCCACCCGCTTGAGGAGATAGTAGGCGAGGATTAATTCATCCCCATCTGGATCAAGCATCTTGGCCCACATAAACATGGCCTGCATCAGTTGTTTCGAGGCCAAGGGGAAGAACTGATCACCTGAATCTGCATTGTTCATCTGCATGTTCTCATTGAGAACATCAGAAATCACATAGGCGTTATCTTTGTCTTCGTAGGCAGGTCTATCATCCTTAGCCTCCATCATGTCGAAGATGTTAAAGACATCAGAATCTTTATCGCCAGGAGCGATGATCTTCACCTTGTAGCCATGAAGTCTGGCATAGCCCGCAATCTCTGAAGATGGGCAAGCCTGATCCTCGGTCTCTTCATGGCCTTTGGCATCGAAAACACACAGGGGTAACCCTAACTTAATCATGGCTCGTTGCAGGGGGGCCATAAGGGAGAAGGTCTTACCGCAACCACTAGAACCAAAGGTTAGAAAATGCTCCTCAAGGTAGGAGAAGATCCAGGAATTCAGATCGCGGGGTATGAATATCTCACGATTCTCGTTATCAATCGTCAGCCCTTTAGGTTCCCCTGCCCACAGCGTAATCTTGTTCCGCTCACGTTTCTCAAGAGCATCATAGGCGAGATGTTGAGCCTTCCTCATCTCATTATCTTTTGCCGTGCGGGCATCTCCAAGCTTTTGCTTCTTGTGTCCTATTTCTCCTTTGGTGATGGCGACGAGGACGAGGATGACAAGGAAAAGACCACCCAGCACATACACCTGAAAGTCAATCTGGGGACTAGGTTGCTGAGGGGGTTGTATAGGTTGTTCAGTATGGTGACTCATGGCAGTTTTGGGAAACTACCAGAACATTACCCAGAATTAGAGAGTGTTGAAGGTAAATTAGTAAGTTTATCGTTACCACTGACGCCAACTAGGATCATAGGCGTCAAGTAATTCCTCTGCCTCTTCAATAGTCATTCCACGTTCTTTAGCAAAGATTTCGATAGACGGCCAGCCACGAGTAGTTTGCGACATCACCTGCCACCCGTTATCGGTGTTGATCAAAGTTGCCATACCTCCAGTAGGGCCACCTACCCACTTAACTAAGGCATAAGAACCTGAAACAACAACCTTTTCTACTTCAGCAGGTTTAGGGAGTGACTGAATAAGAGCATTAGCTATCTGCTGTTCCTCATTAGCTAGAGCAGTTTGAATACCGCTAAAGATAGTTAGGACAGTTAACGCAGTTACAAATAATAACTTTCTCATCGTTGGATTCTCCAAATTTCTTCCGTAGGTGCCTCATGTAAAAAACGTGAGCGATCATACCATCCATCGAAAGTTCCATCAGATCGCCAAGAGAATGAAGCTTTACTGGATGAGTTTGATAGTACTTCAGTGCAACCAGCCGTCATGCATATTCCAATATGGTCATACCCCTTCGAGAGAATAATGTCCCCTGGTTGAGCTTGTCCAGAATTAATTCTAGTACCTCTTCCTGATTTCATCTTATCCAAGACGTTTAAGACATTATCTGTACGCATCGGTTCGATACCTGCCTTAGCCAGGACATGATCAACAGCCCAAGCACATGCTTGACTTCCTCCTTCAGGCCCGCTTGAAGTATCAAACCCATACATTTGTCTTGCAGCTTGATAAATACTTGCATTTACCTGCCCTGCTTCCGGTGCTGGACCTTGGGCAAAAGTAGCTGAGCCATTGGTTGGTTGACAGAATGGAACCCCGGAAGATGCACTTGCACCTGTAGGTGTAACTGGAGCATTGCCATTAGGACCATAGACTTCAAGGGCAACTGGATCATTCCACTTCACATCTTCAGCTCCTCCAGGGAGACTGGTGAACTGATTACGCCCCAACAAATAATCAGCAGCCTCAAAATTTCCTGAACGAATATAGCTGATGATGTCATGGCCGACTTCCTGACCATAAATATCAATCCAAGCTAATGCAGCACGATCACGTTCTTCTTTACTTTCAGACCAAGCATCAATACCCGTCCTGGTATAAAGCGTATCTCGACTCTTCTGTATAAACTGGTACTCACCATATGCACCAGTATCGGGATGAGGCCCAATATCAGTACCTCCAGTAGATTCACCATAAGCAATGCGGGCCAAATACTGATTTATATGATGTTGTTCACTATGGGGGGGTGAGCTGCCATCAGCACCACCAGTCGTCTGATTTGAATCGGTGGCATTGTTCGTTTGTGCTGAGGCAACCAATGTAGGTTCCCTGCAAAACTGCTGTTGACTGGGCTGGAGATTACGGATTGCATCAGGAATGCCCCCAGATCGAGCTAGAAGCAACATGATTCCACCTTCTTTAATGCGCCAGGGGGTTGGAATCCTGATGAAATGAGGGGTGTAATGACTTCCAGTAATTGGATCTGAATAGCCAAACTGCCATGCCGTGGACAACCGGGCAGATCCCACCTCATCCCCTGACCCTTCCCTCATGTCTTCCAGGTACAGCTTGACATTGCCTGCCACCCAAGGCTTAATCCCCGTGACTTCCTTGCCATTGGCTATAATTCTCAACCAGCCTTGCCCACCGGGCACCATCTGATCAGGCCCTTGAATCCAGGCTTGCCCTGATAACTTCGTGGGTTCGCCACCCCCATCAACGTTATCTAACTCAAAGTGACGACAGTTCTTGGTATCTTTCCCATCGATTTTACAGGGTGCAGGTTTTGGAATTTGGTCTTTGGTCCCACCACTGATCACATAGTCGATGTTATCGACCACTGCGGCAGCATCAGTCGTGTCAATTCGCCCCAGCAAATCCAGTCGAGTGAAGCTCAACGCCAACGCTAAATCAATCTGGTCAAGAGGCACATCTTTAAGACCAGGGACTTGATTAAGGGTCTTATCTTCAGAACCTGGGATATCCTTTATCGCTGTCTCTCCCACCCCTGGCGCATCAGCCAATCCCAGCTTATCTAGGGGTAAGGTTCCCAAGGGTAAATCCTTGATAGCTTTGGCGATTTTGGGATTCTTCATCAGCTCTTTGATCAGAACTTTAGAACCTTCCTTGATTGCTAGATCTTTGGCCTGCTTTTTGACTGTATCCCAATCGCCACTGACAATCCCTTGAGCTAAAGGAATAAGCTGTTTTAAGGGTAGTTTTCGCAGACGTTCATTAACCTTGCTGAGGGTCTTCGATAGCTGACTCTGTTCCTCTTGGGTGAAGGCTTCACCCCAGTCTCCCTGTAGTAAATCTTCAGCGGGGATATCAGATATCTCTGGGTTGGATGCTTTCTGTTCTATAAAAACAATGTCTGTTTGATCAATGGGTTCGTGCAGTAGGGGTTCATCCTCGTAGTACCCAAATGCAGATTGCACCACTGCGGGAGCGTCTTCTAAGGACTGCTCAGCAGCACCAGGATTAATTTGCAGATACTCTCCCACTGTCATTGTTGATGCGATTGGCACCTCAGACAGGGTTACGGTTGAAGGGTCTTTGCCACTGGCTTTTAAGACCTCATTGATATTCAATTCCGTAAACTGCTTAAACTGCGGATGATCTTTCAGGTGACCGATCTTGAGAACTTGATCTGAGCTGGCATTCGCGGGCCATGCACCGTTAAGGAATGAAGGAGCTTGGGAACCTGCGGGTAAGCGAATACTCCCCGCTGTCTCTGAGGCTTGACTATTGGCAAAGGTTGGAGCCACAACACCAGATGGGTCATAGTAGAGTCCGGGTATCGTTCCCTCTTCCTGGGTTTGGGTGTTATGGTTGGCTGCTTCTAGGGTTTGTTGGTTGATGATCTGAGCCACTGCGGGAAACGATTGCAGTGCCAGTGCAGCAGCGGGGAGTAGGCTGAGTATTCTTCTGGGATATCGAGGCATGATCAACAGAGTTGCGTGATGGTCTGTTGAAACTTACCCAGAATTTAGGAATCAGAATTGGTTGATCTAAAAAAAATTGAAATGTCCATTATTTCTTTAAACGCACAGCTTTAAGGAATTAGCTGCAAAATTTACGAATTTGCGTTTTTTCAATAGTTAGCAGATAAAGAAAATAAAAACCTCCAGTTTTAAAGTTTTACATGCACAAAAATCTTTTAGAAAACTGGATTACAAAAGAATTTGGGAAGCCGACGTTCTTTCAACCCCAACTAACTCTCAAATGTCATTGCAACGTTTTGAAAAAGACGATGGCCTAGAGCCGATCTGACTTTCAACCCCTACCAACCCTCAAATGTCATTGCAACCCACCTTCTAATTAGCCTAGTCCTGGCATGACTTTGAGCAATTAAATCGCGGATCACAATCATATTGAATCACCTTGGCAAAGAAGCATCCAAAAAGATAAGAGGCTAATCACCAAAGTTTTTAATCATAGAGGGTTTTGAGGAATGCACCAAGTCAATCTAAAGAAATCAGAATTTGAGTTGGCCTTGAGATTCTAGGGTTCCCCCTTGCTCGGGGGCAATTTAGTAGCTGCCACGACAGGTTTATCCTGTATTCTCAAACTAGACGCGGTGGCCTAGTTTAAGAACATTGCTCCCGGCATAAGGTGCGACCTTACCACCACACTCAGACAAGTCCGAGTAGAAGCGGACAACTACTTGCATGTGAACACGAACATTTGTGAAACACATGGGCACTGGAAAGTAGTGAAACTGGACCTTCATTTTTCACAGATACTTTGATGCACCTGCGCGCTATAGTTTTTATTCTATTCTTGTCGCTAAAGCATTCTCATGATCGAGCCTATCTCGAAAGTTTGAGAAATCGTACATTGTTAAACTCACCAACTGATATTGTCTTCAGTCCATCAACACTTGATAATTCCAATAAAGAACGTAGCGTGTATTTCCCTTCATCCTTGGTATTAATAGCAATTTGGATAGTTTCTTGCTCACCGCTCTGAAGAAATATATATCCACTAAATGTACTTTCTAACAAGTTCGATCGATATATTCCTGGTCGTCCATCAACTCGGCAAGAATACAGTCGAGCTTCACCCAACCCACATAAGGGTATGTAGTCAATGATCGATTCAATCGGTTCTACAGACAAGACTTCGACAAGTATGGCTTTTATTTTCAGATCCGCTCTACTTTTATTAAAAATCTCAAATTCAATTGTGTAATCACATTCACCATTAATTCCTTCGTGTTTTTCCTTAGTTATTGTAACGGGTACATTTCCAATGTCTTCCAAAACCAAAGACTGCATGCCGTTATGAAAGCCTCTTATAGAATTGATGGTTGGAGGCTCGTATTTAAGTATTGGATCTCCAGTAAACTGCTGATGAATTTCTCCAATATACGCCACTCCCCCTTCCACTTTGGTCTGCCAACCCTTGGCATTATCTGAAAGATTCTGTGTCATATTGCTCTGGTCAAGAATTTTGCCAGCATTGATAGTTTGAGCTATGGCCTGAACTTGAGATGCAAACTCAGCGTCCTCATCCATCACTACATCTAAATTCTTGGCAATAGTTGATAGAGCTGAAGAATCTCCTTGCTCAGTATTCTTTAAAGCATCATCAACTTTTTGAGACTTACCCCTTAGTCTGGCCCAAATCTTTTGACGAAGCTCGCTCATCTTAGCTATTGCATCAGCAGTGAACTTTTTTGTAACCTCACCTGCACTAGATTTTAGGATTTCTTGAAAGGCAAGATTAGCGATTACTGCGGCTGACAAGGTAATAGGTTCAGTCATGGCTTTTTTTGGCAGACATCGTTAAATTATCTGGGCAAAGCTATAAATTTACGCGACCCTTCAACGAAATTTGAGATTCAGACCAATAGAGAATCGACTGATTGGAAGAAATAATGCAACTAATTCCTTAAAGAATTTATTTTTTTCTCAGAAAAAGTGCAGCTAAAACTTTAATTCCACTTCTTGAGTATCATTGCCTATAAATCAGCAGATCAGCCTCTGAATTTAGTTTGTAGCGATTCAAAGTTGTGCAGCTAATTCTATAAATCGCTCATTCTTGTGCGTTTAAAGAAATAATGGACATGAAAGCTTTTTGTACAGTACATCGCTATTTGCACAGATGTACAAAATTAGTGCTCAGATTGACGATTTTACTGGGTTTCAATTTTTGGCAATTGAATAAATTTAAAAATGCCGATTATACATAATTACTGCACACCTAAAGCTATTAATCAACAAATAGCTAAGTATTCGACTCCTTTATTCTTCGGCGGCAATCGTCAAAATTACTCTGAACTTTAACTGTGTTTGGGTGTTCATCGCCCAAGAGCTTCTGGTAAATCTCCAAGGCTTGCAAATAGAGGGGTTCTGCCTCGCTGTACCGCCCTTGGTTGTCGTAGAGTGCTGCCAGGTTATTGAGGCTTTGAGCGACATCGGGGTGTTCGCTGCCCAAGAGCTTCTTTCTCATCTCCAAGGCTTGCACATAGAGCGGTTCGGCTTCTGTGTACCGCCCTTGGTTTGTGTAGAGTGCTGCCAGGTTATTGAGGCTAAGAGCGACACCGGGGTGTTCGCTGCCCAAGAGCTTCTTTCTCATCTCCAAGGCTTGCACATAGAGCGGTTCGGCTTCTGTGTACCGCCCTTGGTTGTCGTAGAGTGCTGCCAGGTTATTGAGGCTTTGAGCGACATCGGGGTGTTCGCTGCCCAAGAGCTTCTTTTGCATCTCCAAGGCTTGCAAATAGAGGGGTTCGGCTTCTGTGTACCACCCTTGGTTTGTGTAGAGTGCTGCCAGGTTATTGAGGCTAGTTGCGACATCGGGGTGTTCGCTGCCCAAAAGCTTCTTTCTCATCTCCAAGGCTTGCAAATAGAGCGGTTCGGCTTCTGTGTACCGCCCTTGGTTTGTGTAGAGTGCTGCCAGGTTATTGAGGCTAAGAGCGACACCGGGGTGTTCGCTGCCCAAGAGCTTCTTTCTCATCTCCAAGGCTTGCAAATAGAGCGGTTCGGCTTCTGTGTACCGCCCTTGGTCGTAGTAGAGTACTGCCAGGTTATTGAGGCTCGTTGCGGCATCGGGGTGTTCGGTACCCAAGAGATTCTGTCTCATCTCCAAGGCTTGGACATAGAGGGGTTCTGCTTCTGTGTACCGTCCTTGGTTGTCGTAGAGTAATGCCAGGTTATTGAGGCTTTGAGCGACAGAGGGGTGTTCGCTGTCGAATCTTTTTTTTGTCTGTTCCAGGCATTCTTGATACAAAGGCAGAGCTAATCCATAGTTCCCTTGCCCTTCATAAAATCGACCGATGCCGACATAGGGCCAGGTTAAGTCATCATCACTCAGAATGTCTATCCATTGTCTGACAAGTTCCTCTAGATGGGGAATGCTGGCACTCATCCCTGCAATTACATCAATCGTTGGATTGTTTCCAATACCCTGAGCAATTCCCACCATTGCTTTACAAAATGACTGCTTCAGCGACTCCCCATTACCAGAAGATTCTTGCAACTTAATCCGAAAGAACTCCTTCACAATTTGATGGAGTTGGTAGGTTCTCTCTTCAACTCGTTTGAGTAAATTTTTATCTCTTAAACCTTCATCCCTAATGTCCTCCAGATCGTCTTTATCCCGATCAGATAGACATTCTTCAACCAGATGCCAAGGAATCGGAGCAACTGCAAACACGCCTAATAAACAGGCAAGTTCTTGTTCTGCCTCACTTAGATCTACCCAGCTTAACTCCAATGCAGCAGCTACCCCTAACTGAGCCGTCATTCCTGATTCTTTGGTTATAAGAGCTTTCGCTGCTAATTTCTTGGACTCAAGACGCCCAATCAATTTTTCAAAGGACCAGTCTAATTTTCTCGCTAGAAACCGTCCCAACAGCTCTAGTCCTAACGGTAAGTTACCGACCCAACCACATAAGGTTTTAGCATCCTCCAATTGTGATTGAATCCGGTCTGGTCCCACTAGCGTTTCAAGTAGAGCCAATGCACTCTCCTCATCTAGTTCTTCAATGGACAGTGACTGCACAGAGCTGCCTAAGTTCAAACGAGTTGTCAGCAATACTTTGAACTTAGGATCTGAGGGAGGCAGATAGGGTTCAACTGCATCAAACTCAGTTACATCATCGAGAACAACCAGTACATCTCCCTCTCGCCAATGTCCCCAACAATAATCGACCTGCCCTTTTTCATCTAATCCATCAGGGAAAGTAAGACCCAGTTTAGTCTGAGCAAAGGTCACTATCTGGGTTGCTATCTCTTGGCCCCTGGCTCTTAGCCAACAAATTCCTCCGGGGTATTGCTCCTGTTCTAATTGAGCTATGGCGTATTGCAATGCCAGCTCTGTTTTGCCAATGCCCCCCATCCCAGCTATAGCTGTAATTGCAATACGTTGGCTGTTTTGTAATTGCTCATGGAGGTCTTGAAGTTTTTGGTTACGACCAACAAACTCCTTAACCCCACTTCGGGGAAGGTTAGAGGGAATGCCAATAGGAGGATTTAACTTTGCCCGGTCCTGGTCAGGCGACTCTAGTCAAATGGTCTTATTGATGGTGATGTTATCGCCTTGATAGACTTCTCCACCTGAAATACTGTTTTGGAAGTTGGTTCCACCGTAGTTATTTTGAACTTGGGTGTCGTTGTCCTTGCTGATATGAATATTGATTTCTTGGGCTATCTGTCGTAGTTCTCCAGCAAAAGTTTCATCTAGCATTTCCACATCTAGCAGAGTAGCAACAGTTTCAATTGCTTTCTGATCACCTGTCTCTGCCTGGGTTAATGCCTGTTCTGCTGCGCCATGTTTACCGCGTAGCCTATCCCAAATCTTCTGACGGAGTTTCCCCATCAAGGAAAGGGCATCAGCAGTGAACTGTTTTGCTGCTTCACCAGCACTGGTTTTTAGGAATTCTTGAAAGGCAAGATTAGCAATTACTGTGGCTGTTAGGGTTACAGATTCAGTCATGGCTGTTTTTATGGCAGATATCGTTAAATTATCTGGGGTAAGCCATGAAATTACACGAGTCTTCAGCTTGATTTGAGATTCAGTTATTCCGTTCTGGAGTCATGGATCTAACAATTGGCGTTGATAGGTGTGCAAATAATGCTGTACATTGCTCAACCCAAATTAATGGCATCGATGCATCTAATTATTTACATCTGTTGAATAGAAAATCAGAGAAAGAATTACCGAAAACTACTTAACAGCAATAGATTCAGCGTTTTATAGGCTGAGCACTAATTTTGTACATCTGTGCAAATAGCGATGTATTGGACACTTTTGGTTGATTATACTCAGAAGCTATATACCTCCCTCAAATACGAAAAAACGACTGGAATTGATGCTAGTAAAGATTAGAAAAGTCCAATCAATATCTAAAACAGAGCATCACTTACATAGCAATTTTAGATAAAGATAGACATTGTTAAAGCTATACAACATGAGGATCTCATCTGCTTCCAAAAAAAGCTTGCAATAGTACTGCAAGATAGATTCTTTTGAACTCGATTAATCTAACGAAGTAGCATACTAACATGATTACCAGAAGAAGCTAGAAACAAATAAAATTGTTAAACCTAAAAAGACAGCAGCAAATAAGTTCCTGCTTTGCTCTAAGAATATTAAAAGTATTTCCGTATGAGGTCTACCAGGAATACCTAGTTCTGATCGAATATAATCAAGCCATTCATTAAGTTTCTTATTTTTTTGAGCACCTTTTCCAAAAATAATAAAGAATCCAATACTCAAAAGTGCTGGTAGCACTAAAGAATATCTAAGATAAGGATTATTGTTATCTGCATGGTCGAAATAATAGACGAGAATTGCACCAGTAATTGCGTAAAACCAAGTTACTACTTTCCAAGTGGTGTCCAAATAGAACTTAAAAATATCAATATAGATTTCATATTGCTTCCATAAAGTATTATCTTCAGGTAGTTCATGCTCCCTATCAATCCAATTTTCTGGCTTATCTTCTTTATATCTATATGTCATTTACGCAAGTACCCACTTATCTTGATCTTCTAAAATGTCCTCAACTCCAGCTTTATTTCGCTGCCACCATTCACCTAAACTAGTTGCTTACTTTCACACAGACCGTCACGAACCTCTGGCGCTGATCACATGTCGGATACTGCACCCGTGATTGTTCGAGAGTCGGTGGCCCAACATGCTTTAATTCAATGTAAAAATATCCTGTAATCGTAACCACAAACGGCAATCCAAAGATCAAGTAAAAGATTACTGTAAAACTGTTTTTTCATTGAATATCCTTCTAGGAACCCTAAAATTTCAGGCTAGATCGGGATACGGGTGCAATAAAACCATCGCACTATTAGTATTTGCGAACTATATCATATTTACCTCAATAATCTTGATTAATCGGCTTTAGAACAAGTTAATGTTCTCTATTCTTTATGGATAAGTTATTTACTTTTTATTTCTTCATTTGCAAAAAATTACTGAATATTGACGACTTGATACTTGGCCCGACTCGTAGGCACCACAAACAGAACATGCTTGGCTCCAGAGTTCGTCACAATCACCAACATCGAGGAGCCATCAGAATTTGATATCTTCCCCTTAATATTTTTGGGTTTAACCCTCGTCAATTGCAGCATGGAAGGAGCCTGACCTTGGCACTGTTTCACTCCAGAGCAGAGCTGACCATCCAATGGATACAGCTCAATTTGATTCGGTGGCTGGAGACTCAAACCCTGTATCTTGTCGCCATTGTTGAGGTGGACAATCACCCCGGATGGATCAACGGCAATGGGCCGCATATTGGTTGTTCCTTTGAGGTTCAACTCTCTCACTTGCTGTGCTGAGGCGACCGTTGACCAGCTCACCAGGAATAACAGCGCAACTATCAATTGGTTCACAGACGCACCTCTCGCACGAAATAGAGCTGTACTTTTTTACCGCCAAACCGAAACACACCAATTTTGGTTTGCGTTGGGCCATTAACAGACTGTCTAAGACGTTCCCCAATCCGCCCTGTAGCCCCTTCCACAAATGCAGCAGTGTTATTGCGATTGTTGTTGTTCGTGGAAAGGAACGTCTGATTACCATTACTGATCGCGGTTTGACTCGTGGGATTATTGAGGTTACTTGCCCAGGTCTGGACCCCACCAATACCAATATCCAGAGCCGTCTTGATAAAACCGTTATTCCCTCCCTTCGTCTCCAGTTTGGCAATCATCGTCGGATCTCCGTCTTGATGGATTTCAACGGCTCCTGACTGAACAAACTTAGATCCAATCTTGGTGAGATTCACTGAAATCAACCCTTGCTCTGTGGCCTGGGTGACAATACCAAGGGCAATGGTGCCTCGACTCGCAACGACATCCCCTGCGCCATCCTTCAGATCATCCTGAAGCTTTAAGCGCACGACCTTCCCCTTTGCTAAACCTGGATTTTCTGGTATCCATGAGACTCGGTTGACCACTTGAGCGCTAATGGCCGTATCCACAGGAATCACCGCTTGGCTAGCCGTTGCCACAATCTGATTCATATATGGATTTTGGAGGTTACCAGAAAGATTTCCAAACTGTTTACTGGGCTGGGGAATAGTCTGAGCAGTACTAGCAACCTGGACCGGAGGAGTAAACCGTTTTATTGGCGATTTATTCGACTTAAATTCATCAGATTTGGAAAGCTTCAGCAGCTTGCGCTTGCCCGTTCTAGCGGGGGAGCTAGAAGCAGCGACAGGGGCAGTAAAGAATCCAGCATTAGGATCATCAATCGGCTGCTCTATGGGTTGAACTGCAACCGGACGTTGCACCAAAAACTGTCTATTCCTATCCTGCTGATAAGAGGCATGAGAGCGCTGTTGTATGGGCCTTGCCCGATAGATGACCCGTGGAGCAGATACGGTGTTTTGCGGTGAAACGGAGGCAGGCCGTTGATTCCCTTTTGGTTTTCCCTGCTGCTTTTTCCCATTGAGAACCTGCTGACGCTTTTGCTGGCGATTAAAGGTTTCTCGCTCCAACAGATCCTCAACAATCTTTTGGTCACTTTTGGATAGCCCTGTCTGAGCGTTCGGTGGGACTGCGGCCTGTTGCTGTTGCTGTTGATTATTAGCGGTATTGCCACCATTAGCCGTCACACCTAAGAAGATGCCAAAAATGCCCAGCAAGACCACCAAAATGCCACCACCCCAGATGCACAACTTAATCATGGGGTTCGTTGCCAGGGTGTGCTTGGTGACAACGCTGTAATCCTCATCGCTGTCGTCATCCGCTTCTTCAACGATCTCATCCAACGGATCATCGACATCACCCGTCAGATCTTGCCATTTGTTTAATGCGGTGGACATCGCTTAAGCCTCCAACTTTGCAATTCGTGTGATGATCAGCCCTCGTTTAAGCACGGCAACGAATGCCTCCTCGATGGGGGTAAATGATGCATTGTGCTTGGGGGGTAATATTTCTTTAATGTGGATCGTGCTGTTGAATGGTTCAGACATGTAAGCCACGTCATCGACATCCAGGGTGATTAGATCGGCGTACACATCAACCTCCCACCCTTCCTCGGTTTGGCGAGGTTTCACCAATCGCTCAATCCTGAGTAACGTTGCCTCACCCTGCTCAAATTTGTCAGGCTTGTAATTGGCAATATTTTTCCTGAAAACGTTTCTGTATCTAATTTCCAGAGCGTTGGTGTAGTAGAAAATCAAGGTTGGCAGCTTGCCATACTTCGTATCTCGACCTGGATCAATACCAGTGGGATGGACTTCAGGGAGAACCTTCTTAGACCAGGCGAACATAGGGGGAAGAACTTCTTGCACAAATTCTTCAACATTCTCAGAAGGGGTAACGGGTTCAACTTTAACCAGTTCTGCATTCTTGCCAAACTGAACCACAATCGGGCGATTGGCTAGCTGATCGAGCCTGCCCTCCACTGACGATATTCGTAAATTAATCAGTCCATAGGATAGGGCTACAGTAGCCAGAATAATCAGGATAATTCCTAACCAAACAGCCTTGGGACGGATCTGCCGAGGACTAGCGACAGCTTTATCAAAAACATTAACCTTCATCTGAACCTCCGACTTAAACCAGGAAATGCACTCACCCCTGCCCCCGTCAGACCATCTGACAAACGCCGACCTAGAATAATGCTGAATGGAATTCCACCAAAAACAATCAGTAGACCCAATGTCAACGTGTCGATCTGCAAGGGGAGCGTCAGGGCCAATTGAGCGATCATGGATAAGAAAATTTTGAAAATGATTTCAATGAGCACGATGTCAATCAACATGCCAATGGCCCAGAGCACGGGCGGTTTCGAGCTGGGCACATAACTCAAGCCGATATAGAGGGGAAACACAATGGAGATTAACGGCTTTGCCACCCTAAGTAGGACCAAAAATGCAACCGTCAGGCCAAACATAACGAAAATCAACACCTTGTTCAGCGCATCCCCGGCAAATAAAGTGAAATCCCTTTTGATATTCTCTTTAGCGGCTTCACCGATAGCACGGTCATTCAAGAGACCCAGTGCAGAAGTCAGCTCACGATGAAGTTTCGATGCCCACTCCTCCTTATAGGGTTCTAAGGAGGTGGAGACTCGCTCAATGGCTTCATCTACACAATCAAACCGAGCCTGGGTTAATAGACCCAACTTCTCGCACTTCTTGGCATCTTGAGCCGCTCGGTCACGAACCGCCTGGGAAACCTGAGCACTGGCGACGGGATCCTTTTCAGGGTTGGGTCGGGCGGCAACTAGGACAATATTGGAGAGATTTGTTGTAAAACGGTCATAGGAAATCAAGACATCCGTCAAGAGCTTGCCCCGCTCGGTTGGTGCGCCCAACAAGACTGCTAACATCAAGCCAAAGGCCATTTGCGGAATTTTGTCTGGATAAAAGAACTCGTCCGATTTGGCAACCTCCTTAATCCATTTGATGGCCCAGAAGCCCACGCCTAACGCTGCAATAATCGCCGCAACATTGGATATTTCAATAAACAACTTCGACCCCAAAAAGCCCCACAGCACTGACAGAGCCTTATCAATCTCCGCTGAAATCTCTTTGGTGTTGTTGATAATATCTTGAGGGCTATCAAAGTTAATCCCAGCAATCAGGATTGCATCTAAAGAAAACATCATTTTCGAATAAAGCTAGGGTTCTGTTGAGCTGAAACTTTGGCTGCTTGGTTACTTGGACCTGACTCGGACCCACTCGGATGCAGCATCGAGAAAGTAAGCTGACGGACTTGAGCCAAGCCAATATCGGCTGAGGCTTCATCTTGCTCTTTGTCCCACTTCTCCTGCTGCTTTAGCTCCAACTGGGTCAAGACCGCATCATTGACCCGATCCACCGAGAAGCGGGTTTGCTGCTGCTCGGCAAACTGCACCTGATCGAGGAGCTGTCCGTTGGCCGCAATCTGGGCACGGATTTTATTGACATCTTGAGTAGATTTCGCTTCAAGAGCCTGATCCACCATCTGCCCTGACGTTTTGACCACATTGGCTGAGTACTCTCGTGCTTCCTTGGCAAACTGTTGACCCGCTTCACCAAACATCAGCTCAAGGTTTTTCCGGGCCGCACGGGTAACCGCCAGATCACCCACCAAGAGCTTGTACATGGTGCGACTCACCCCAAAGGGAGAATCGGCCTTGATGTCCGCATTGGCCTCAATCGTCGATAATGCCTGCTCTCGCGCCTTGGTCGGGTCAACTTTGCCATCAACCCCATAGACATCTCCCAGCGGTGCCCCGTTGGCCTCTGTGCCTTGCGCCTGTTGCTCCTGCGCCTGCTGCTCTCTGGGCACCTTGCCAAATAGCCACTCGCCATACTCCAGGTTGTTGTCAATGTGCTTGAGAAAACCCAAGCTACCCCCCAAGCCAAAAATTCCACCCACGAGATCGATCACGGGCTTAGCCTGCTGGTAGATTTCAACCCCTTTCTGAAAGTCCTTAGACAGTTGAGTCTGTTTACCCGTTTTCTTATCTACCTCAAACAGCCCCTTATTGTTGATGGGCTGATCCTTCTTAAAGACGCTGTAATCCACATCGGTTGTGCGCCAGTAATCACTCTCTCCCGATGCAGCATTCTGGGCGAGGGTGGGGAGGGAAGAGGCTGCTATCAGGGTGATAGCTGTCAGTCCAGTAATGATGTTTCTCATGACTTAAGTCCTTGTTTGTCGATAGAGGTTTCTTCCAGGTAGCTAGCAACGCCTGCCACCCGCTCATACTTGTTGTCGGAGTTGATCTGGCTGTAGATTTCCTCCCGCAAAATCACCTTCTCTAGGTCGTTCATGGTGATACCCAGAGAGGCAAAATCGTTGTAATTCAGGCCCACATGGTATTTACCGTCCGTTTCAATCAGCCAGTTCGTGGCATATTCACAGTTATTGCAATCTCGGGGAGGGTTGAAATCGGAGCCAATACACGGTTGAACCAATTCAGGGTCTAAGCCTGCCTCTTTCAGGGGCTTCAATGCAGCCTCTTTGACCCAGCCCACTAGGGTTGTACCCACGTTTTCGAGGACGCTGTTTGCCTCTTTATGCTGGAGGAGAATCTTGAGGGATTGACCCACCCAACAAACCCAAACTCCGCTCTTGGCCTTACCTGTGAACCATTCCGTCACAATTGTTCGGTAGCTGGGGAATTGCCACAGGTGGGTGGCTTCTTCTGCCACCACATAGGTCTTTTTGCGGCTAAAGGTTTGGGCCAGCATGGATGCGCTGGCTGCTAATAGGGCAGGGACCATATCGGCGTTTTTCTGCACCCCACCCAAGGCATAGACCACCAGGGGCTTATCCGTTCTAAAGGTGGAGGGACGGGATAGGGCTTGGCCTGACTGGCGTTGCATCAGAGCAATCAAGCTCATTCTCATGCGCTGGATGGCCTTCTCTGCATCCTCATTCTGCAATTCAGCGGGGAGTCGGGACAGGCTCATAAACTCTACAAAGGTTGTTAGACAGGGCATTTGCTGCCATGCTTCTGACCCAAATCCATCCTTGTAGGCTTGCTGATACTTCTCCTGAATGGACCCATCAGCCAAGAAAGCTGCAATCAAGTTCGTCAAGATATCCTCGTAGTAGCTGATTAACCGTGCAGCATCATCAGCGGAGGTGGTCAGGGTAACCAGGGCGGACAGGATGAATTTTTGATAGGTGATAAACGCTTTTTCAAACTTCTCAGCCGAGAGCTGGGCCTGATCCGGGATTTGAAAGATATTGTAGGAATCTTCCCCTGCTCTGAAGTGAGAGCAATCCATGAACGTCGTGAATTCATCGTAGGAGCCAGAGCCGTCCTCTCGGCCTGCATCAATGATGATCACCTGATGGTTCGGACGCACCAGTACATTGGACGCAAACTGCATCACCAGGACGGTCTTACCCGCTCTAGTCCTCGCCACAACAATCATGTGGTTGTGGGGGAATCGGCCCATTGGGTCCACGAGCAGGGGTGACCCACTGCGAGAGACAAACTCAACCCCGTGCAGATCAGGACGACTGTCTAGGATCAAGGGCATCAAGCCCACGGCAGCAGCGGTGGTTTCTCGGATCCGCCGATCAAACCGTTCCGTGAGCTTCTTTGGATCCCCCGATAGCAAGGATTCCATTGTGATCGGTAAGGCTTCTAGAAACAGGGAATCAAAGTAGCCCGTTTCCCGGACCACCTTGCCCCCGGAGAAAATAGGTAGAGCTGCAATATTCTCCAGTGCCCGGTCCAACTGCCGTTTCTTGTCCCGATAGGCAATGATCATTAAGCCAACACGAGTGGTATGACACCCGTCGCGTAGCTTCATCTCAGCGTCCAGGGATTCCCTGGTGTTGTAGAGTGCTCCCCCATCCAAGCGCTTGTTCTCTTCCACCATCCTTAAGGATTGATTAGACTGCCCAGTTTTCTTCTGGGACTCCTGCAAGACGCCTTTTTGATGCTCTGCGGTAAAGGTGACCACAATTTCTAAATCATGGAGGGAGTTGTTGCTCGTCTTCTGGTTCTTATCTCCCAGAATCGGAGAGCTGGCGTCTAGGAGCTGATCTAACCGCCCCTCGATAGGATCATAGGAACGGTTAGGCCGACCTTCTAGGATCACACCCCCAGCGAACTTCTTGCGGCCAGGGAGCCACACACATTTTTTGCCGTAATCTGGGCAGTGCTTGAGCAGCACGGAGGAGATGGATCTACGGTCATACTGCTGAGCCTTCAGCCCGTCCCGTGTAATCGTAATCACTTGAGGGATGGGAGGCACCGTATCATCATTAAACTGACGGTAAATCCATTCCCAGACTTGATCTGCGGATGCTGGGGTGACGGGGATGCCACAGGTTCTAAAAAAATTCTGATTCTGATAGAAGGAATCTTCAAAGGCTTCCACCAACATGCTGTGCAACCGATCCTTCAGAGGAGACTTTTGACCCGTCAGGGTTTGCACCTGATCCTCAATGGTCTGCATCAGACCGGAAAACCAGTCCTTGTGCTGTCCAAATGCCCCCAAATCATGGGCGATATAAAACCGCAAAAACTTGGGATTGTACCGTCCCAAGCGCTTAAGGGCTTTGACCCGCTTTCGCATCCACGACAACAAGAATGTGCTTTCCTCTAGGGGGGCTTCCTCCCCCATACGGTTCAGTTCTGCCACCCGTTTGGAGCAATCCGAGAAGGAACCCATATGCATGGTTAGGGGTTCCCCATTCCTCAAATCCCGAAACCCTTCCTGAATCCGTTCACCGATTACACGGGCCTGGGTGACGGTCGTAGAAGACGGAATCCCGTTTGAATAGAAGAACCACACCACTTGTAGACGGTTGTTGCGCTGCAAGAGAGCGGCCCCTACCGTTAGACCGTCAATCTCAAAGATCAGGATGGCCGCAATATCAACATCCTCTTCAGCGGGCTTGACTTTGCGCCGAGCTGACTTGGGGCCAACTCTGCGGGTCTTGAGCTTCGGCTTCAGGGTGTTGACGGGTTGACGTACAGCCGTAGAATGCTTATTCTCTCTTGGCATTCGCCTATGGAGCTGCCCCTGAACCTTCCAGGGGGTATCCCCTAACAGCGCCCAGTACACGGAGCAGATCGATACCCATAACGCAGTCGGAATCCACCAAGGCGGTGCCTGGTGGATCGTTGCCAGCATCATGTACAGCACGAGTAGGGAAACCCCGGATACCCCACCGACGATAAAGGTGGCTTGAGGGATCATCCAAATGGATGGTTTCTTATCCAGAACGGGGGTATAAGTAATACGATCACCATCTGACATGGATTAGCCCCCTTAATTGAACACCGTTGTAGCGCCCCGAACGGGTTGGCTTTGGGTGGTGTTCGCACCATTGTTGTTCCCACTCGCACTCGTCCCGGCATTATTGCCATCCCCCACGATATAGCCCGCAACAAAGTTCGTACCAAAAATAAGTAAAAGCGCTACTAGTAGAGCAACCAGAGGCTTCACATAGTTCTCATCGCGGTCCATCTTGAAGAAGAAGACAACGGCGAGTCCACCCAGACCCACAAGAATTAGAACTTGGATCGCCAGGAAAATGAATTCGATAAAAACCGTGGCACTGTTATTACCATTGATGACCCCATTGTTGGTGATGGCATTTTTAGGCCCACATAACCAACCTAAGCATTGAGCAGCAGCAGGTTCAGCAATGCAGGCAATTGCTAAGCCTGCAATCATGATCAGAAGGTATTTGTATTCGTGGAAAAATCGTTTGAGTTGGCTTTGGGAAGCCGATTGAATCGGTTGCATTGGGAAAATCCTCTGTGTGTTTCGCGGTGTTGAATGATTGGGAATTAGCGGCTAGACCGCTTGGCTTTGACTGCTGCACTCCGCAGATAAATCACGTAAACCGTTGCTAGGGTCAGTCCGCTTTTAAGCAGGATTGAAAGCAAATCTAAGCGGTCAAACATGAAGTAGATAGTGACCCCAGACACGAGCGACATATAGTAACAAGCGTTGGTGAGGCGTTTAATGCGGTGACTAAGGGCTGTTTCGTTTTTCACGGAAGCCTCCAAGTATTGGCTACTGGTGGAAACTTACCCAGACCAGGGTGAGACGGGATGGCAAATGGTTATTTTTCTGCCTTTACACCCGGTCGAGTCGTCCAGAGACTAAAAGCAATCACCCCCGTATTGCCAATAAAAAGGAGCATTACTAATGCAGAAGCCAGCAAGAATAAGCCGCTTTCCACTGTTAAATGAGTTGAGTTAAAAGACTTTGCTTTCAGATGCATTGGAACTGAAGCAACAGCTAGTGCTGTCGAGACCGGAAGATAACGAGTTAAATATTGCTTGCGATTTGCCTTTACATCGTTGTCTAGTTGCTCTGACAAGGCGGTTGGCAGAGATTTTAGGTTGTGAAATTGCATGAGTTGAACCTCTGAGTGGAATAAACGAAAAAACTTACCCAGCCCACGGGTGAAGGCGATTAATAAGAACGGCTTGACGGCTGGCCTGAGCCAGATAGGGCCAGGGATCTACAGGCTGACCGTTCATAATCATTTCGATATGAGCATGGGGGCCTGTGACTAATCCCGTTGCCCCGCTATCCCCGATATGCCACCCCTGATCCACCCATTGACCGGGCTGAACATGAATCTTGGAGAGGTGAGCGTATCGCGTCTTCAGCCCCGTACCGGGATGCTCAATCACCACGGATTTTCCATAGCCCCCTTCCCAGTCGGCATGTATAACCCGTCCACTGAGCATGGTCAAGGTGGGGGTGCCGTGGGGTGCACCTAGGTCAATGCCAGCGTGGAAACTGGTATTACCCTGGACCGGATGTTCTCTCCAGCCAAATGCACTGGTAACGGCAAATGTTGAGGTCAGGGGATAGCCTATGGTTTCTACAATGGTTGTGGGCACGGGTGCCGTGGGCTGGCGATAGGCAACACCGGAAGAGGGCTGAATCTGTTGCCTTGGCTTAGGGGGAACAGATGTCTGAGGTTGCGGTGCTGGTGTAGGTAAAGGGGACTGATAAGGAGGTTGCAGAGGCGTCGAAGGTATTTCTCCATAGGGTTGATGGTGATCCTCTAATGTGGATTCAGGCTGCTCTAAAGGTGGAGCTAGAACCGCTGATTCTTCTGCTAATGGCTCTGGAACGGGTATATCGATAGGCACGGGGGGAGCAGTGGCTGTCTCCAATGGAACATCTGTCTGTACGGCAGCAGGTTCAGGTTTTAGCTCGGTAACGACTGGCTCTGTTTCAACGGGCTTGGGTTGCTCTCCAATGGCAGGGGCAATGTTGCCCTCTCCGATGGAAGGAGCTACATTGAGCTGCCCAAGGAGTGACAGGAGTATTAGAGGCTTGATCATTTACCCACGCCTCCATGTCCCAAAAGATTATTGAAAGTCACGGGCGGTAAGCCCGATAGCTCTAGCGCTTCTTCAATGCTGCGCCCTCGTCTGAGCCAGATAGCGGTGTCTTGAGCTTGTCCAAATTGGGGTGTGTGGGTGTTGATTTGATTCAGCCGTTCAGCCTGGTACAACCCTCGCAGGAGATAGCGGGCAATTCCAAAGTTGTCCAGACTAGAGCGCGCGATCAGTTGCTTCTCAGTCGGCGTCTCAATCGTCGCTTTGGCCTGGAGCGTCTTGGGTGCGCGGATCAGGGGTAATGGTTCAGACTGGGGTGTTTCAGCCTTCTCTTCAGTCTTTGGCTCAACTGAATCGGGTACGTCAGTCTCTTCAGTTTCTTCAGGTTCAGGTTGTTGAGTCTCTTTACTAGCGGGAGGTTGCGCTACTGAATTGGATGACGCAAATCCTGATGAGAAGGGGCTACTGAATTCTTTGGATACCTTTAATTTTCTAGGCTTTTTAGCTTTCTTCTCTTTATGTATCTGCTTAACAGGCTTGGGAGGAGGAGTAAATACATTTGTAACCGTAATGGGTTGAACGGGCTGCGGTTGGGCAGCAAGAGGAGGTGCCCCATCAATAGCAGTACTAAACCGACTCGGAATACCTTTGGTCTTTTTCAGGAGGAATGTCTTTGTTTTTTCCTTAGTGCCAACCCGATAGACCACGGTTAACGTCGTGCTATCGATATTGCCTTTTGGCTTGAGATTGACAAAAATAAACCTCGCACTGGGAATCTTTGGCCGTTCTCCAAAATCAAACGCATCAAAGGCTCCAGGCCATGCTTCGACAACAACAGCCTCTTCATTCTTGAAGTAAAAAGTGTGCCCATGCCTTGGAGCAACTTCAATGGTTGGAAAGTCTTGAGCCTGGGCAATCCCTGGTACTGCAGCCAGACATAAAGCGATGGGGATCGCATGAGGAATATGTTTGTACATGTCACTTACTCAGAATAAACGGTGAACAACAGTCAACAAAAAGTCAAAAAATCAAAAGAATTGAATAAGCCTAGAAAAGCGCACGAATCTAAAGCACAATCCAATAAATATCCACCCTAAGCGCCTTTTATAAGTCACTTAGACAAGAGATATTGAATCCCTTAAAAAAGGCTTAATCGAGTTCAAATACTCTATTTTTAGCTGTGGATCTCTATTTACTAATGGGCAAAATTCATCCTAAAAAGTTGGATTCCCAACTATCCGTATTACTTTCTTTTTTGAGTAACGTCCTTCAGTTTGTCCCCGACATCTCCAGCGATCTCCGCTGCGGCATCGGTATTGATCACTTCCGCGAGGCGATCCGGGCCAATACCCCAGGAATTGAGCAATACAGTTAAGGCCATGCCAAAAAGTGTCCACAAGATATTTCGGACCATCCCTTAATCCTCCTGAATCAATCTGATGAGTATTTACTCGTGAATGAGTGGGTTTATCACGATTCACGAATTGCCATAGCCTCTCATACCAAGCAGAGTATTGAGTTGAGGGTTCTGCTGGTGCTTGAATGGCACATTCAGGACCTGATGCTGGCAATACCTCTGTAGTGCTTTGAGATACGGTCAGTTGCGATTGGACGGTTGCAATGTGGTTATTCCGATGGAGACGCTTCAGGCGTTTTAGTTTGGCAACAACGATATTGAATATTTGGGATAATCCAGTTGCAAGAAAGAATTTGGCAAAGATAAAATTGCGCCATTCTAGCAAGGGGAGAGGTGGGAATTCGTTAATCTCACCTTGAAGGAACTTCCGCAGAAGATCCAAAGCTTTCTTGTAGAGTTTCCGCACCTGTTTTGCGGGTAGACCCAGATAATCACTGATCTTTTGAAAAGACAGTTCCTCCCAGTGATACAGGTGCAATATTTCCCGCTGGCGTGGGTGTAGCTTGTCCACTAAATCCAATAGTTCTGATGAGAGAGCGGGATCTAGGCTTCCTAGGGAATCATCCGCTTGCTGATCCAGTAGCTCAAGGTTCTCTCGCTCCCCCGTGACACTATTCAGGGAAACGGGCTGAGATATCTCTTGTAATTTCCTGATTCGCTTCTCTTTAATCTCGGTTTCTTCTGCTAGCTGGGCAACAGTGGCATCCTCACCCAAGGATTCAGTTGCTTTCTTCAACTTAGAAAGCTGCTCATAGGTTGATTTGGGCAGTCGGATATGATTTTTTTGACGGATAGCTTCAGATTGAAACTTATAGATCTTTCTTTCGCTATAGGTGCGTAAATTGGCACCTTTGGTAGGATCCCATTGATCAATCGCCCGGTTTAATCCCCAATACCCTTCGTTGATCAACTCACCGTCATCTATCCCTTTTCGGGAAAATTGCCCTCCCCTAGAACAAATCCAGGCAAGATTAGAGTAAATCACGGTTTGCCTAGCTTCGTAATCCCCGTTCTGAGCTTTAATGATCAGTTCAGCTTCTCGCTCTGGAGATAGGTCAGGGTATCGCGCCATAGTGGCGATGATGTCGGGTGGTGGTCGAAGTCCAGTGCCTTTGTTCATGGTTCTTACTCCGAGTGAAGATGTGGAGTGAATGAGAAGGGGCTTTAAGAGGTTGAGGAGATACCCGGTTCTAGCGATTATCGGACAGCTCCAAAAGGTTGAATTTGCTTTTTGAGGCATCGAAACAGACACTCACTCCCAGTAGATGGAGAGTATTGAGAAAATCCGTGTAAGTACTGCCAGAACTGGGTTGAGGGTCTACATGGATGCCTTGTTGATCAGCCACGGGAGAAGTCACAAACTTATGCTGCGACATCATCTAGAGCTGCATTAGGTTCAGGCGTTTCACGGAACAGATCGCAGACGTACTCCATGACATCCCGCACTGGAACACCATGAAAGTTGATTTGAGACTGGACGTATGGACCCTGCGAAATTAGGCCGATACAGTCAGAATCCTGCATCGGCCAGTCAGTGAGTATTGGGTTGTGGGCAATTTCTTGATCTATGGAGTTACTGAGTTCTGGATCGGTGCAACCCAATTGAAAGAGTTCTCCAAAGGTTTTCAATACTGGCAACCCCAAATGCTCTTGCGCTTGGATCGCTAGGTCAACATAAGTCTCGCGATACTGCTGCTGATAGACTTCTGTTGCCTCGTCTGGAGACATAGCAGTGAGATCAGACACTGGAGTAGCAGTGACCTTTTGAGTATTAACAGTTAGCATGAAATCATCTCCTTTGTAGGGGAGTAGATCACGGTCTGACTCGGTGCAACTTGGCAGACCGTGGTTGTCGTTTAAACGTAGATCGGGGTCTGACTATATGAAACATTGCAGGAACCTTACTAGGAATTCCCGTTAGGATTGGCTTTTAAAATGAACTCTAGCAAAGGCTAGACCTTTGCTGTTTTCTTGAGCGCTAGTAGAAGTACTTAATTGAAAAACTTAGGTGAAGGAATAGTCGATTGATTGACCTGCGTGTACTTTAGCGCCAACAAAGGAAGCACGTCAAAGCAAAAGATACAATCGGTTACAATTGCGAGTATTTTCAACAAGAATCGCTGCGCTGCAAACTCTAAAAGCACTTCTATGAGTGACTTTCAAAAGATATGTACCTAAACGGAATGCAAGAACTAAAACCATTGCTGCTACATAAAAGGTAGCTCTAACGACTCAAAAAGGAGCGTAGATTCCATGTAGAAAGGCCATAAAAATAAACGGCTGAATATCCAATTTTTAAAATAATAATGAAGCTTCAGGATCTACTGCTGTTTGATATCAACTGATAGCAAACAGCACCCTCATGCCGCCAGCTCTGGCATTCCTCTCTCCAGCATCTTTGCAGGTAACGTCATTGCTAACCCTTCCAGAATCGCCATCTGGCTCGATGCGCTGACTTCACTCCATACCGAACTCCATTCCTTGGGTTTAAGCCAGTCAAAGAATACTTCATTCAGGCTTGGTAGTAGATCGTTGACGGGCAGATCCGCTAACTCATCCAAAACACCCGCAATCGCTTGATGGGTTTCTTGGTCTGGATTTGGCGCGTTGCTTGAATTGTTCATTCTGCTATTTAAACTTTCTAATAGCGAAATGAACAGACGCCAGTATCGCGCAATCGTCCCTCTGGGGATTTGGGTCATTGCTGAAACGATTTGCTGAGTGACCTTCTCGCCTTTGGCTTGGAGTTGGAGAATGGCTGACTCAATGGCGATTTCTACTCGCTCCGTTTTGTGGGCTGCTTCAATCGTCAGATCCTTAGCTTGGACTTCCTGAACGAAGCAGTCCATCTCAATATTGGAAATCAGTACCACTTGTAGGGATTCATTCGGACGCCGATGCGCCCTCAGTCGCCCAATGGCTTGGTGAATTTCTGCGAGGATAGAGCGGTCAATAAATGCCGTGAACGCTGGGTTATCGTCTTCTGGATAATATCCACAGACAATGGCGAATTCAGCAGCCAAGTCATTGAGATTGCGGCAGGGAGTGCCGACAAGGACTAGAGTCTGGACGGTGAGGAAATCATTGACCCCTCGGCTATCTCGCCACCAGGCCCCATCCTTTTCAAATTTCTTAAAATCAATCGTTCGGGTATTCGCTGCATCCAAATCTTGGTAATGCTGGGCCAATGCCCCAATGCGTTTCAGTTGATCCCCTCCTCGACTCATGCCCACTCGCCCCATGTCCTTCACCTGAATCACCTCCAGGTTTCCGGTGTCTGGGATGGCTTGACGGACTACTAGGATTTCATCAGGAGAGCAACCCAGCTTCAGCGCTAAATCTTCACGGGATAGAGTGGCATCGAGAAATACATTGGCTTGGGCAGCTTGGGCTAAATCTCGATGGCGAGGATTTGGGGTATTCAGGGTCAGAAGGCCATAGCGACTGACTTGGATACATCCTGCTCCCCCTTGCAGGATGCGGATCAGGGGAATAAGCCACTGCTTGACCACACCGTTCCTCGCTTGCTCTGCCATCTCAGAATCTCGCTCAGTGAACTTCTTTCTGAGTTGCTTGGGTAAATCTGCGAGGTCAATCCCATAGTCGGAAGTGGTATTGAGGAATCCCAGGTTTGGCATCAGAATTAGAGCGATTTCCCCCAGCTTCACTCCTGCCATATCGGGCAAACGGCTTTTGAGAGCTAGATGATTCAGGCCATATTTCCCTAGCTTCATAGAGCCATCCATTAAGGGCAGCAGTGCTGAGAGTAAGGGCTGCACCAGGGCAAAGATCTCGGGGTAGGTAATCAATGCTGAGATGGTTTGCTGTAGATCGGTGAGTGTGACAGTTGTGGACTGCTTGACCTGGAAGTTCTGACCCGGTTCATCCCAGATCAGCATGGTGTTTTCCAGGGGGTAATCCTCTGGGTCTGGCAGGGAGTCAGGATGTGCCCTCAATAGCGGCGCACCTAAGACATTGCGACGTTGGTTCAAAAAGCCATACCCTGGCCCATTGGCATTGATGCAAGCTTCCCGAGCAATGCAAGTACCACAGATGAGATTGGCGGTATCTGCACCAGGGATATTCTTGTCCCGTAAGGCATTCAAGACACCAATGCGACTACAGTTAGCAGGAACAGCGAAGGCATCCCCTTTGGCAGATCGTTGGAGTCGATTCTTGACTCGGTTTAGTCCTCCATGCCGTGCTTCTAGGTCACACCAGCCATTTCCTTGTTCTAAAGTTGATACGGTGGGGTTTCGGTGCTGGTCTGAAAGATAGATAACCTGCTCCATCCCAAAGCCAATCGGGGTGACATTCCCAGAGTCGTAGCTTTTCCCAGTACCGGGTTGGGACTGGTCAAGGATGTAGGGGAATCCTGATGAGATAAGGGTTTCCCAAGTTTGGAGCCGTTGGCCGGGTTCGTACTCTTGGACTAGAGGTGTTGTTGTTTCGAGAGTCCCGTTATCTTCAGGGCAGCTTTGTAGGCTGCTGCTTCTGGAGTTTGCTGATTGTGCCGCACGTCTTCTAATGCGACTTCGATAATTTTCCAGTCGAAGTTTGGAAATATATCCATGTCTACGATGAGCTGCAAGGAGTCGTGCAGTGCGACGACGGGATCGTCTAGCTCGACGGCTTGTTGCAGGCAGCGTTGCAAGACGCTCGTCATCTGGTGCAGTTCGCTTCGTTCTGCGAGATTCAGTGGGGTGGGTTTGTTGGTCATTGGGAGTGGCAAACCCTTGAGCGGGCGATGAAGGACGAGTGAGTTTTGAGAGTGCCTGCTGAAGCTGATGCAATAGACCATTACATTGAGCTGTAATCCGTTCAAAGTCAGCCACAGACAAATATTGAATCTGGCTTAGGTCATCCAGTTCATCAATGTCAGTGTGGATGCGTTTGTCTGTCTGCTTCCACCAGGCAACGGTGACAGTGTAACCCCACTCCTTTAGCAGTGCCCAGGTTACCCGGTATTGCCGCAGTACTGACTTGTTCTGAATCGCCCCAGCATCGGGGTAGAACTCGATAGTTGTTATCCCAAGCTGGGCTAGGGTTGCTTTCAAGGTTTCAGGGGATGCCGCGAATAATCCCCCCGCTGCGCCGATGGTCACTTGGCCCATGCGCTGAGCTAGGAGGTGAGGTTTTGCTCCAGTACCTTCAACGAGTGCGAATGCATCTCTCGTGATTTGCTCTGGACGGTGGATGGCTAGGGGTAATTCACCATTGCGAAGGTGGGGTGTGGGTCCGTTGGGCCGTTTCCTAGTTTTGCCTGTGAGCCAGAAATAGCGACCACCCTCGGAACTGCGGGATCTGATTTGGAATCCGACGATCTGACCGTCAGCATCCATGATGGGGCAAAGGTAACCTGGCCTTGGGGTGTTGAGAGACTTCCCATCCAGGTTTATTCCTGGCAAGTCATGGGGTAGTTCACCAGAGAGCGGTTGCCACTGTTCGACTGACTTCACTCCCCAGTCTTGGATCTGCTCATTGGTGAATCCTCGACGATGCAAGTCAGCCCGATCCGCAGGGTGCAAGGTGAGCTGGTCAAGGAGTTGGCGGTAGAGCCGATCCCGCTCAATTGCGGGGAGGGATTGTGCATGGCGGTGAGCCTCAGCTTGGGCGCGTTGCTCTCTGAGAATCCGTTGCTCTTGCCATCGGCGTTCCCGGTCTTCGTGGCTGAGGTCTTTCCCGTCATTGAGGACGTATTTACCCCAGAGGCCATCTTTGGATTGGCCTAGGTAGCGATATCCCTCGATCTGGCCTGAGAGGGTCATGCAGAGATTGAGGTTGCCTGCCTTTCTGCATTTGCCTGTGATATCCCCACAGAGGTCGCAGGGGTTGGAGCGGTTGGTTGCAAGTAATTTACTCGAAATATTTTGAAAGCTAGACATGGGCTAGCTCCCATGCCCGTAGCTGGATGCGAAAAAAATGGTTCATTTACGAACTCCCTGAAGTTTTCCGAATGTAGCGAAAGGGAGCCGTGGCATAGGTTTCAGCAAATGCTTGCAATTTGTTGCAAGCTAAGGCTAAAATCTAAGCACGGCAAAGCCCAGGTAACCAAATGCAAGGGTCCAATCAAGCTTTTCGGTTCCTGCCTAATACCACGTTAAATATGTGACTGATGCCCCTACTTGCAGAAGTTGGGGTTTTGTCACTTATTGGGCCATAAATTACCTCCTTATCGGTTAAGTATTAGACTTTAAATACACTGAAACCCGTGATCGATCAAGGGTTCAGCCTATTTAATTAAGGAGACACACAACCCATACCTAGTAGGGAAGTGTAAAGTTATATCTCTTGAGTTGGGTCTCAAGAGATATCTTGGAGGCAGCATTAGTAATAACTAATGCTGTTCGCGGATAAACCTAATCAAAATAAGGATAATTTTGGATAAGGTTAGTCTTATGACTATGAGCCGAATTAGAGTTCGACTAGAAGAGATATCCTTGTACTAGAAAAATGCTTAACGCGATCATACAACATATTCTCAATAGGTGATCGTCAGAATTTCTATGAGTATCAATATTAATCTCCGAGATTTTAAGAGCTTGTAATTTCAGTTAGGTGGATATTTTTTTCACTGTCTGGTTGATGGCTGTCCAGACTGTTAGTGCGTCTGTGCATCGTTGAGGATCAGGCTCAGCACAAAAGCACGAGCATTCTAGTTCATCTATCAAAATGAATAGTGAAGGATCAATAAGGTTGATCATTACAATAGGATCGTTTGCGTCAGTAGTGCCCGATAAGCAATTCTCAATGATTCCTCTTAATGTCTCTAAGTGTAGGTCTTCTCCATATGAGGTATGGAATAGTAAAGTATTGTGCACATTTGTTGGCTTCTCTGGTAACCAAGGTTTGTCTTTGCGTGGGAAAAATAACAGTAATGAAATTTCTATTGGTAACAATTTCTGAAATTTGGCTGACCCTGAGTCTCCACAAAACAAAAGATGGGATTTACCTAGCCTCCAAATATCGTCTATTTGAACCTTTTGAGATTGCTCAACAATAGTGTTGAGAGTAGCTGCTGGTTTTTTTCTCCTTTGTCGTTTGTTTGATTCATTAATCGTCTTAGTAGACTTGCCTATATTGCTGACATTAGTTATTCTCCCATCTGCGCCTTTGCGAAACTCTTTAGATTGATCATCAGTTGGATATATATCCTTCCGCAAACTTCCTACCGTTTTATGATCAACCCCACAACGCCTTGCAATTTCCCTATCACTCCATTCACGCCACTCAAAGTCACGCAGTAGTCTAATAACGGCACGGCGCTTATCAGCATTTGTCCGCCTTAAGCCATGTGCAGCGTTAGCGCCAACAGCATATAAAACAGCATCACGTTGAGTTCCAAGATGGACTTCAGCAGTAACTGATGTTTCCCCTATAGCTTCCTTAGCTCTGACCCGGTGGAAGCCATCGGCTAGCCAGTATTCTTCTCCGTCGAAGTAAACTATCACAGGAGGGAAAGTTGCCCCTTGTTTCATATCTTGAGCATAATCGTCAACAACTTCTTCAAATAATTTGGCACGAGGTTGCGTGCCTCCATCCATGCGAATTTCAGCTATCTCAACTGACTGGGTAGAAACTTCATGTAATTCTCTAGAGGCTTTCTTGGGCGGCATTCAGGGTTATTGGGTGACAACAACAATACCGCTATGAAAACATCTCAGCCTTTAAGCAACAAGCAATTCAGAGAATCGCTATAGTTTTTGTTAACTTGAGTTAAGTAAAGATCTTGGTTATCTGATCTTTGAGTTTCATTATCTTTGTTCCTTGTAGTTAGATGAGCACTATCAAAGAGATAGCTTAGTTAAGAGAATTGATACTGATATTACTCTTCACTACATGTACGGACATTCAATTTATGGAGTACCAATTTGTTGAGTGACTATCAAGTAAAGGAGTTTTGTCTCTGGGGAACTTCCCCAGAGAAATCTGGGCGCTGTTCTAGTTCGAACTAGTTCAAGACGGAGTGTAAAACGGTTTTGCGGCTACTTCCACAGTCCCTTACGACTAGCTGATTTATTTAAAAGGGCTTATTTGATTTTCTGTTGATCTATGCTAATTCGATTTTTGATTCGTGTTAGTTACAACAGCATAAAGTTTCGCTTCATGACGGGAGCCAAACTCCACCTCAGCTAGTATATAACTGTCTCCGTTTGCTTCTTTGGCTTTTATACGACTAAATCCGTCAGCCAGCCAATATTCAGAACCATCGTAGAAAACTGTGATAGGTGGAAAGTCAGCCCCTTTTCGCATAGCTTCTGCGAACTCTGATATTACAGCATCATTCGATTTAGATAGTACTTGAATCTCCTGATCTATTTTTATTTTGGAAATTGAAAGGTTTTCAGTGAGTTGCAAATCATATCTGTGAATAGACATCGTCGATACTAGAAATATAAAGTTACAGCTGCTTGAAGACTTGGATGACAGAATAGTTAGTTTCTGTACCTAAGCTTGGTTAGCCTGGTTGGAACTGCCATTTACCATCAGGAGCAATACTTTGTACTAAATCTTCTTAACAACTGTGCATTACTATCCCATTGAGGATATGCCCCATTGCAACCTTCAGGCTAGGATAACGAAAAATCAAGGACAGTAGGTTTTAAGGTACCTTGGGGTAAGTCAAATACCCTAGGGTTTCCCAAAACTTTATAGGATGTTTAGCTTATGCCCCGAATTTCCTATGGACCTGCGCAAAAAACAAGAGTATTACGAATTTTAGAATGCATACTTAGATTCGCTAATGATGAATTTGAACATACTCAAAAAATAAACATCCAATATAGTTGGCAAGAAGATGGGCTTCAGGAAAAAACACTGATTGTAAAAACTACAATCAATAATCTCAAATATCTGTGTGACCATTACGATTTACGAAACCCTTTGCAAAAAACAGATATTAGAGATGCACTACATTGCCTAAAAGATTTTTTGGGTATCCTTCAAGATCATCGTGTAAATAAGCAAGGTTCTCAAGATTGGCACTTTTCTCTAGAGCTTTGGTCAAAGAAAACAGACATAAATCTAAATGAAGTGAACTCTCTTTGGGAAAAGAATAAATCAAATAGAAGCAAAAAGGCTAGCATATCAAACAAACGAGATAATCAACTTAATAATATACCTGAAAATTATGCAAATTCATCTATCAAAAAAATAAGTCATCTGAAAAAATTTAATATTGATACTAGGTTTAATAAATTTCCCATTCCATTCAATATTGAAGAAAATTTGATTTGGCTTGAGAAAATTTATTTTGAAGAAATTATATTAATGCTAAATATCACAGATATTTTTAGCAGAGCGGCATATAGTAAACGAATCAAAGATGCAGAAAATGATTCATCTTTTCTTGCTTTCACTAAATCAAAGGAATCTTTGGTATGCGATCAAGAGAAAAAGCTTAATAGAACGACTCGTTTAGGTTGGAACCTTGAACAAGCAACCCGTGTGATCAACGAAAATCCAATACATTTAGTAGTCTCTCCTGCTCATGCAGGAACACTTGCCATATTAACTTATTTAAGAGAAAAAAATATTAATATAACCTTTGATTACCATCATCCTCACTCGGTTGAAATTGTTGAGAATGCAATATTCGATAATTTTTCAAGGCAAGTTGATGGTTTTACTCTAACCCTTGCTACCGCGAGTGTTCTTCTAAGGGAAAAAACAGGAAGATATACTTCATCATTTATGATGCCAAATATGACACATGGGATTTTATCTTCAAATATAGAATTAAATGAACGAAGTTTGGACGGTGAATACCTTTTAATGAAAGAAGTACCATCAACTGAATTTTTTATATATGAGAATCTAATTAATTCTAAGCTTCTAACAAAAAGCACTACAACAGAAATGGAGCCAGATGAAGTTACGCATGCTTTGAGTAATGGTGATAGCAATATAAGAACGATTATTGGATTCCCACATTATAATTTCAATCTTAAGTTCAACTCTTGTAATTTGCTTAATAATCCTATTGCTCAAATTAAACCTGTATTCTTGTTTTTACGTAGTTCCATAATTGTCAAATCTGACATTATCCCTCTTTTATCACTTTAGACAGATAAAAAATAGACTATTCTCAGTTTCTATTTTTCTAATGAGTGATGTCAGCTTCAAGAAGTCCAGAACCAACCATTGGCTTTGTTGATGAGTACTGCCAACTATTTGCAGAGTTATTTCCCCAAGTCCGCAGTTATGAAGCCTTCAAGCATCTCCATCTGGGGATGATTAGTGATATCAAACGTAAATCATTGCCCGCCATTGCAAGAGCAGTGGGCTTGGAGAACCATCAAAGCCTGCATCATTTTCTGAGTGAATCACCTTGGGTAGCGTCACATTTGTCTGACAAGAGATTGGACATCATCTTGAAAATACTGGATGGGCGCAGGTTAATTCTATTGATCGATGAGACGGGCGATTGCAAAAAAGGCAAGAGTACCGACTATGTGAAACGGCAGTATATCGGCAATGTGGGCAAGAAAGAGAATGGCATCGTCGCAGTCACTGCCTACGGGCTGTTTCAAGGGATGATTTTGCCTTTGTCCTTTGAAGTGTACAAACCCCGAGAACGTCTTAAAGAGGAGGATGAGTATCTCAGCAAACCCCAAATTGCTGCTGGAATGATCCGACAGTTGCAAGGGATGGGCTTTTGCTTTGAGCTCGTCCTGGCTGACAGCTTGTATGGGGAAGCTCAAACAAACTTTGTGAATGTCTTAGAGGAGTTAAAGCTGCCCTATATCCTAGCGATTCGTAGCAATCATGCGGTGTGGTTACCCGCAGAACAAGCAGTCTTTGCCGAACCGTGGCAGTCATTTGAACGAACCTTCAGCAATGGCACCACTGAAACTCGTTACAGGCAAGAGATCATTTATGGCCAGCGACACCACCAGAAGCGCTATTGGCTATTAACCACGGACCCCCAAACGCTACCAGAGAACTCAACCTCTTATGTCATGGCAGCGGCACCCGAGATCAAGCTGGATGAAATTGGGGATTGCTATGGCTTCAGAACTTGGATTGAGTATGGTCTCAAACAGTCTAAAGATACCTTGGGTTGGGCTGATTTTCGCATGACGCACTACGAACAAATTGAAAAGTGGTGGGAGATAGTGATGAGCGCTTTCTTGATGGTGAGTTTGTTCGCTGATGTCTTCAATGACTCTTGTCCAGTGGCACATCAACACTTTGCGCAGCATCCTTGGTGGGATAACCAAAACGGGTGGAAGAATCTGCTCAATAATGTGCGCTTGATCATTCAACCGTTAATCAGTTGGAATCTTCTAAAGCGCTGGTTAGAAGTCTTTCCCAGCCGTGCTTTGAAAAAGGGGTTTGAGCAACTCACATCAAAGATGGAGGCATTTTGCTGTCCACTGGTGAGGAAATTGCTCAAGCATCCTGATTTTCTCTCTGTCTAAAGTGATAAAAGAGGGTTATGCAGGCTTTATCAATATTGATTAGAGATGCTTGGTTATCAATACTAGAAAATCCCACTATCCTAAGATGTGTAATCCATCAGCTTATTCGACAAGAAGACTATATTGAAACTTTATCAAGAATAACAGGAATTAGTCGCCTTACATATAAAAAAGAACCATTTACATTCGAGCAGCTAGTTAAAGATGATAGGCTAATAATAAAACATCAAGCTAATGAAATTGACTTCAAAAAAACTGATGTAGGCTCAATTCTTAAATTAAGGCATCAAGTATTAAGAAATGGGTATCCAATCACTGAAGTTATGTTCAATGAAGATCACGATTATCAAAGTAGACATTATGGTGCTTTTGATAGACAAGAAAATAATATTTGCTGTGTTTCTTTAATTCAGTCATATTGGAATGGATTCCTAGCTTGGCAGCTAAGAGCAATGGCTACAGCACCTGAATGGAGATCTAAAGGAATAGGTCGAAAGATAATTGACTTTATGATTTCCGATTTAGAAAAAGATGAGCAACTTAGACATATTTGGTGTAATTGTAGAGTTCAATCTTCAGGTTTTTATAAGAAAATGGGATGGAGAGAGGCATCTAACCAATTTATTAATGGCAATGCCGGATTGTCAGTTAAGATGGTTAGAGAATTTTTTAAGACTAGCCATAGTAATAATGAAAATCTACACACCATCATTTGAAGAACTGAATTTTTGCTATGAATTAGAAAAGTCTTTTCCTTCTAATTCTGAAGATGCTAATGCAAAAGGTTTTTTTCTACCCGGAGCCTCATTTAAGGTTTATGAAGATTTACATGATACAGGCTATATAAAAGTTTTATCTCAAGATTCTAATCTAGTAGGATTTGTAATGGTTGTTCCTCCAAAGCATCAGATCTTAAGTAGATTACTAATTAATAACGAATCTCTCATTTGGTTTGATTCAGAGCAATTATACCCAAATGTAGATAATTGCTATTGGATTGCAAAAATAGCCGTTAAAGCTGAATTCATGCGAATGGGATATGCAAAAGCATTATACGATGACGTATTTCTAAATTTTGATGGGTTAACTGCACTTACAGCAACAGCTGTGAGTCCTCTAAGAAATCATGCATCTGAGAACTTTCATCGTGCCCTAGGTTTGAAAGCCTGTGGTTTATTTTTATCTGGAACAAAAGGAGAGCTTACTAATATCGTAAATATTTTGTGGAGAAAATAGTGCAATTATAATAGAGAACTATTATTGAATACTTAATAATAGTTCTCTGCTGAAGCCTATTTGATGTCATGATATTGTGTCTATCATGGCCTAAATATTAATAATATAAAGAGAAAAAAGTTTTAGAGAAACCTTAAAAATAGAACAAATACGTAATAAATAAAAAATGTGTACCGTTTGTTTATCCTAAGGTATGCAATGCATTGTGTGCTTTCTCCCCATTCTCTCCCCAATAGATGGCCTTGAGATTTTCCTTGGGGTCTTCTTCCCTCAGAGGGTTAATTTCAACAACAAACTCAGCGATCGCACGTCTTTCCTGGGTATATCGCAGGGATCTCTCTAGGAGTATTCCTTGTATAGCGAAGTGATTCATAATTTCTGATCTTAAGGCTAGATTAAAGGCCAGTAACGATTCGTGGAAAAAACTTTTACTTTCCCCAAAACCCAATTCTCTACACTAGAATGGCCGCAAGTCCGATCCCAGGGAGGTTCTCATGCCCTCTGCATCTATCGATAAGCTGAACCAGCTTAAAAGGCAGCTTCAGGATTGTATTAACCCCACTGCTGCCAAGCTACTCAAGAGTACGATTGCAAAGCTTGAAGCCCAGCTCAACTTAGGCCAGGACCAGATCGAGTTATCCAAGATAGACCAGTTAAAGACAACTAACACGAATTCTTTCAAGGTAGCTCAGCGGAAAGCTGCACACAAGAAATCAGAGAGGAAATCTAGGCAGAAGGCATCACAAAAACAAAGAACAACGTTGAAACCCCCTTCACTCAACAAAATAGAGCCAAAACCTGAAGTAATCTCTCAGAGCAAGAAGCTCCCAAATCCAGCCCAGGAAAAGCCGCATGTTAAGACTGTAGACACTCCTAACAGTAAGAATTCAAATTCAAAAAATCAAAAACAAGAAAAGACAACATCAAAGTCAAAATCAGGTGAACTTTCCGAGAAACCTCCACTGCTCCCTGGAAATGGCACTCATCGGGCTTGGTGCCGAATTCCCGGAATTATTCGAGTACGAGAGAAGGAGTTTGACGATGGGAGAACAAAGTCTCTGTATTTTGTGGAAGTTGATGGACAACCCATCAAACTCTTCCTATCGAAGAAGAGCTTTAAGAAAGTCAAGTCAGTTTTAGACAAACCAATCATGGTGTTTGGTTATCCCAATATCATGAATGGTCAGATTACATCTTTGCAGTTAACAGGTACCTCGCAACGGGCATCAGCAAAGACAGAGAACTGGGTATTGATCGGAGTATGGAGAGCAGATAAGCAAAGGGTTTTGATACAGCGGGATCAGGAGCGCGACCCAGAGATTCATATCCGCCAGCATTCCCCGCTCGTGAGTGAGGACTGCCTGGAGACGCTCAAGGATGGAAAGCTCTATGAGTTCATCTGCCATAGAGATGGCGTTACCGTCAAGGTTGTGGCTGTTGGAGAACGTTCAACGCCTAAGAGTAACGCTACTGAATCCACTGACCAGGAAATCACTGATCCAGAAATCAAAGATCAGAACATCATCGACCAAGTCCTTTCTAAATTGGAGTCTTCCACTCTCCAGGTATGATTGAATCTCGACCTTCCCTCAGCCTAAACGTTCTACTAACCGAAGAGCAGCTTGGATTTCTCGACTATTTGTACCCCAATGATGATCCAGAAGATGCTTTGATCAGGCTCCTTGAACGGGCTAGGAACCGAGCTATCCGCAAGGCCGAACAGCAGGTACATATCTTACATCCACGCCAGGAAGAAGCCGAGCAACCTGAGACCTCCCCTGATCAACCCAACAGCCAGGTTGATGAACAGGTGGAGAATCCGATTGGACAATTGCAAGAGCTTTGCCAGAAACAGCAAATATCGTTGCCCAGGTACGAGTTTTCAGAGATATCAGAAGGGTTTCGTTGTTTAGTGCAGTCGATGGGATTACAGGGAGTAGGCTAGGGAGCATCGAAGAAGAAAGCGAAGATGGGGGCTGCGGAGATGTTGTTGAAGAGAGCAGAGGAAGGTCTATGTCACATTTCACCCTCTAAAGGCTAAGGATGCGATTTTGAAGTGATGTGAACATTAAACTTATTTTTCGATTAAAGAAAAGCAAATTCCTTCATGGAAGAATTAAGACATACCTCTGAGCAAGTAATAGCATCATTCTGTGAACAATTTAGTCATATTCCCAGGACAATCTTCATCTGAAATATATTTGTCGAATCCGAGTTCTTTTAGGGAGGCTAAAGAAGCGGCACATTGCCTGAAGAACGGACAACTGCTACTCGTCAATTTAGAAAATCTATCTCCAAAATCGGCCCAGAGAATAAGTGATTATCTTGCAGGTTGTACTAACTCTTTATGTGGTGAATATACAGAAATAGGAAATGGTGTTTATCTGTTTGCTCCTCAAACTTTTCCAATTGTGAAACAATCCAAGTATTGAGACTTTAGTGCATTTGAGGATTCCCCAATGACTCCCCCAATCGTTGCCCTCAACCCCAAGCTTGTACCCAAGACCATCATCCCACAACTACCTAAGTCCGTCCCTTCCTTGCCCAAACTGGTTAGTAGGACAGCATTTCCTAAGAAAACACCGGAAGGAACCCGGCCAGCCAAGCTAGAACAAGGGCATGAGGAGCTGGGAGGACTACGCCGGAGTTCTAGGCGAACTCACCGATCAGCCAAACCTGAGTACTCTCCCAAGACCCAGACCTCAGAAGCTGCCCAGACTAGTCAACCGAGAACCCCTAGAGTGTCGGCAGAGCTGGAGCGGCGATTCAAGAATCTGGAGCTGAAACAGAAGAATTTGGTTGAGCAGACCAGGACGCGAGGGGAGCTGGAGTATCTGGCTGTTTCCAAGAATGAGTCTGAGGAGTACTTGATTACGGTGGCAGGGACGGGGAAGCCTTTCGTGAGGAATACGTTTGCTACGCCGGAGTTCTGTTGGGAGTGCGCTGTTGAAATTGAGGAGAACTTTGAGATTGGGGAAGTGATTGAGCTAAGGCCACCGGAGACGATGGAGCGGATTGGGGAGATGGTCGGAGTGTGGTTGGAGCGGGAGAGAGTGACGAGGGTTTGGGGGTGAGTTGAGTTTGGGAGTGAGTTGAGTTTTGGGCAAATGCCGAAGCAGTAGACTAGGCAATTTCTCTCGAAAATGACCTAATCATAAGAATCATTTCTATCAAGCGTCTTAAGCATTATTACTTAGGTATAAATGCTACGTTGAACTAAAGCGTAGCCAAAGATGCCTGAATTCATGAATAATCAGAGCAATAAGCAGCATTCTATCTTGGTAGTTGATGATGAAGGGCCGATTCGACGAATTTTAGACACTAGGCTATCCATGATGGGCTATCACGTCTTCACTGCTGCTGACGGCGTAGAAGCATTAGAAATCTTTGATCGTCAGCACCCTGATTTGATTGTTTTAGATGTTATGATGCCCAGACTGGATGGGTATGGTGTCTGTCGGGCCATCCGCAAGACCTCGAGAGTTCCGATCATTATGCTGACGGCACTTTCTGAGGTAGGAGATCGGGTTACTGGCTTAGAAATGGGTGCAGATGATTACATGGTCAAGCCCTTTTCACCTAAGGAATTAGAATCACGAGTGCGATGCATCATACGCCGAATGGGTTCTCTAAAGCCTTTTAATTATCGAGTTACCGGAGTGCTAAACATCGGTTCACTCCGGATTGACACCAACAAGCGGAAGGTCTTCAGAGGTCAAGAACGTATCATCCTAACCCACATGGAATTTAGTCTGTTAGAACTATTGGCAAGTACCCCTGGAGCAGTAGTGTCTCGTCAAGAGTTGTTAGAGAAAGTGTGGGGATATAGTAATGGGACCATCGTTGACTCGCGAGTAGTTGATGTCCATGTGTCTCGCCTACGGAATAAGCTCAAAGCCAATCAGGTTGGAACCGAACTTATCCATACGATTCGAGGGGTAGGTTATACACTGAAATGCGAACAATCTCCTAACTAGATGGATGTCGAAGCGAGTTAGAGACGCTGACCATCTCCAAGAATAACTTAGGGCAATAATAGTTTTGGTGAAGAGAACGGGGAAGCCTTTCGTGAGGGAATCGTTTGCTACACCGGGGGTTTGATTTGAGTGCGCCGTCGAAATTGAAGAGAACTTTGAGATTTTACAAGTGATTGAGCTTCGTCCACAGAAGGAGATGAAGCGGATCTGGGAGAGGGTTCAGGCGGAGTTTGAGTGGGAGCGGGTAGCGGAGTGTTGGGGTTAAAAGGTCTTTCCTATCTGGTTCTCAGTTGCTTAGTAGGGTTGAGTATCTTGCTCTTTCAAGGAAAAAAACCTCAATTCAGTGTAATTCTGAATGAAAGATGGAGGTGCATTTGAATGTTAAGAACAGGTATGAATCTGGGAGAGTTGAGCATTTTATCTGAATGGTAGCTGCATTTGCTTTCCAGTCCACTCTTGAATTTCAGGATCTTTGAGTCTTAGTTGAAGGATACATAATTGACGTTGGATATCCAGTAATTTCTGGGAGAGACTGGCTTGTCCAACACTACGGGAGTGTAGTTCAGCGCTTTGAGCAGCAGCGTGGGTCTGTTCAGCTAAATTCCTTGGACTCCATAGGTGCTGCCCTAAGTTAGTAGGTCTATGCTTGAAATCAGTCATTAGAAACCTTCTATTATCTGCGTTGGTGAAGTTGAGTCTATTGATAGCCAGATAGTTCCCCGTCAATGAGTTGATTTGGACAAGCGATCGCACAATTTAACCTACATATTTTCTTTGCCGTTATTGGTATCTGAGTGTCTCATTATGATTTGTTTGAGAGTTGACTTCACCCCCTTAACCTGGCTGACCGACAGATATCCAAGGTTAGGTATCTAATCCTATTTATTAGAATGTAGTTTCAGAATAGGCAGAGAGCATTTTGAGTTTGAGGCTGAGTGGTGAAAGATAACGATCAAACAACCAAGCAGTACTCTAGCAAAGACTTGAAACAGAGAAAGACTTGGTACTCTCCCGCAGCAGAGGCTTACAACAGAACACGACCTCATTATCCTGATACATTGATTAGTCGAGTTGTCGAGTTAACTCAACTTGAAAATGGGTCGAGAATTCTTGAAATAGGTTGTGGCCCTGGAACTGCAACAGTTTCGTTTGCTAACCTGGGTTTTTCAATGCTCTGTCTTGAGCCAAACCCAGACTTTTACGAGATTGCTCGGAGAAATTGTTCTCACTACCCAAATCTCGAGATCAAAAACACCTCATTTGAGGAATGGAAACCAGAAGCAAAGCCGTTTAACGCTGTTTTAGCAGCAACTTCGATTCATTGGATTCCGGCAGAAGTTGCGTACCCTAAAGTGGCCAATGCATTACAGGATAATGGAGTGCTCATACTGTTATGGAATGTGCCAGCCATTCCTTATCGAGAGTTCCATCAGGTGTTACAGGATGTGTATCAAATCCATGCTCCATCCCTGTCTCACTACAAAGGCAGAGAAACTCATGAGGCTGAATTGAGAGAACTAGGACAGATTGTTGCTACCTCAGATCAATTCGAAGGCATCGTTTTCGAACAGATTATTTGGGAGACCTCATATAGTGTGGATGAATATTTGACACTGTTGAGTACCTTTTCACAATACTTGGAGTTAGATGAAAAAAGCAGGAAAGACTTGTTCGTAGGATTGCAGAAGAAAATAGACAATCACTTTGCAGGTCACATCAAACTCTTGAACATTTCTGCCTTTCACATTGCCCGAAAAAGATAACTTCTTCAATTTTCAACTCTATTCCGGACGGACTACCTCAGTCAGTGTCCTCAAAAAACCTTCAGATCAGTCAACCGCGAACTCCAAGAGAATCTGTGGAGCTGGAACTTTCCGCTGGCTCTGATGTCATGGAGAGTAACCTATCAGGTGAGATCCTAGGCTTGAGCATGTATCAACAGACTGCCTGGAGTATTCACGAAACGCTGAGGATGTGCCTGGACTTGGTCGCAGAGGAGCACTGGTTTATGAACAATCTTCTTCCCTTTCAAGCAATATCGCCCCATAAAATCCGTGTGTTTCACCCCAAGTCATTTGAAGATGCTGAGGAAGCAATCAACGCGATGAAAACGGATGATATGCTCCTAGTGAATTTGGCGGCTTTAGAAACCAAGCTAGCTCAGAGGCTAACAGACTACTTGGCTGGCAGTACTTTTGCGCTGTCAGGAGAGCAAATGGAGATTGGTAGAGGCATTTTTCTATTTGCTCCACCATCATTCCTGATCTCAAGAATGATGGCTTCAGCTTGAATCTTGAACGTCTTTACTCTACTGATCGGACATCAGGTCTTTTTACGAGACTTTTGAGTCTTTGAGGTTGTTGCTTTAGATTCAGCTTTTAGACTTGGATCGTAGATATAGCACATTGGTACGTTTGCTTTTTTCCAAAGATTATTTTTAGCCCCCTGGTACATGGCGGCTTTAATCCTACCCCGCTCAGCTTTCTGATCATCTTTACTTAGTTCACCAAACAGTCTCACAATCAAATCATCGTAATGCATGACTTTCCCAGGATTTTCCTGCATGATCTGTGTGATCGCATCAATTTTCTTCATCTGGTCATAGGGCTTGTTCATTGTCAGAACGCTGGATGAAGAGCTGCTTGTTTTCTTCTGACTTTTCTTCTTTGCTGTTGCCTGAGATACAGCTTTCTTGGAAGTTGAGGATTTTCTCTTCCCGGATGAGGGCGAAGCTTTTTGAGCGGCTTTCTTTGGGGTAGCTTCAGCGTCAACTTCCGGTTTTACTTTCTCCTTTGTCTTTGCAGTTGAAGCTGGCTTCTTAGGGGGTGTAGACTTCTTCTTTGAAGCAGCTTTTGGAGTAGCTTTCTTAGACTTGGCTTTAAGTTCTACTGTGTCGGCAGTTTTAGAAACTGGTTCTGGTGAGGTGAGTGAATCTGCTTCACCTTGAAGGATTGAAAGGATGTCTGAACCTAACAAAGGATCTTCAATCAACGTATCCAGAGACGTGATTTTGGTCTTGAGTTGACTCGTTTGAGCTTCAAGTTCAGCGAGTGTCTCCTGGTAGTGAGTCTTTAACTCAAGGAGTACTGTGGAGTATTTGTTGTCAGGGGCCATAGTTCGTCGTAGATCAGTGTATTTATTTCAGCAAAACTAAGAATGCTAACGTATAGCATTCCCAGAATTAACTTCCTTTGTATCTAATCATTAATGGGCTACATTCGGCATTTCTGGAGGATTTCATCATCATTCCCTTTGTAAATAGCAACGGTTCCAAGATTGGCCGAGCTACTCGAAGCTTCACTTTCACTTGTTGAGATAGCATTACTGAGGATTGCGATAGATTGCTGCGTTAACTGGCACGTTGAATTCGGTTAATCTTCTCTACGATCAGACTTGCCTGTTGCTCAACATATTCTTTTTCACCCATCTAGTGTGTCACTTTTGTGATTTTGAGCTGCCCTTGTAGAATCAGTTGGTCGCCAGGTTGTAGGGAAAGGTGGGCGTTTCTCCATTTTCACCCCAGTAAATTGCTTTGAGGTTTTCGGGCGGATCTTCTTCTCGTAATGGAGGAATAGTGACTACAAATTCAGCGATGGCCTGACCATCTTGGGTATGCCGCAAATCTTTGGCTTGATGGGAGGTCTGAAAAGCACAGTGGTTCATAATGTCATTGATTATGGGGCTAGGCTTAGATAGTGGTTCGTCATAGCCAGACCCTTAGATTCTGCTGGAATCCTTCTTCTCTAGATTAGAATACCTGCAAGTCTGCTCCTAGCGAGATTTTCCTCTCCCATGCCTTCTTCAACTTTAGAAAAGCTTTCACAACTGCGTTCTCAACTCCAGCAATGCAGCAACCCCACTGCTGCCAAGGTACTCAAAAGTGCAATTAAAAAACTTGAAGCCCAGCTTGACCCAGGCCAGTCCAAGACCACAGCATCCAAGATAGCCCAGCGAAAAGCTGCATTAAGGCACTCCAAGAAGCAGGCCAAACAGAAATCATTGCAGCAAGAAAGAACAACGCTGAAACCCCCTTTATCGCAAAAGCTGGAGTCAAAGCCTGAAGGCGTACTTCAACATAAAAAGCCCATAACGTTAGATCAGGAAAAACCAATCGAACAGGCAAAGTCGACAGCGGCGGTGCAAGATGAGAAACCTAAGCCACTGACTCAGGATAGTCCACCAGCAAAGACTGAAACGACTCCCAAAAGCAAGAACCGTTTCTCCCCAGATGTCATTAAAATAGCCAAGCGCCTTGTCCTCGCTGATGAACTCTGGGAACGTCCCCAAGTTCAAGGCATCACCATCGATGGACCGACTTCTCGAGACCTGGATGACGCTATCTGGATTGAAGCGACTGAGTCAGGGGTAGTCCTCTCCGTACATATTGCCGATGTCTCCGAACTCGTGGAGATGGGCTCGATATTGGATAAGGTAGCCCTCTCTCGCACAGTCACACGCTATTTCAGCAATGGGAACGCACCCATGCTGCCAAGACCCCTGTCCGAAAATAAGCTGAGCCTGCTGGAAGGTGAAGCCCGACCTACCGTTACCGTTCAGGTTACCCTCAACCCGAACGCCCAGATGGTTGACGTCAAAATCTTTGAATCCTGGCTGGTAAGTCACAAACGCTTTACCTATGCTGAAGCCTCCCAGCCTAAATCATCTACTCCTTTTCATAACACTCTGGAAATGGCTCACCAATGGGCCTCCCATCTGTACCGAAATCGGCTGACATCAGGTTCAATTGGAGCGACCCAGACGGCTCAAGGCCAGTGGCTCACAGAAGAAGGCAGCCTTATCCAAGGTAAACTTCATCCAAGCCATATCCTCATTCAAGAATTTATGATCCTGGCGAACCTCGCCGTCGCTCAATGGTTAGCCGATCAGGATATCCCAGCGCTGTATCGGAATCACACCGCCAGAGCCATTGCCCCAGATCGGGAAACAATGTACCAAATGTTGTTGATGTTAGGGTCAAATGCAGCCATTCGTCAACGGTTGCACAGTTGGATGAATCGGGCCGTGTATAGTCCCGTCTTGATAGGGCATTTTGCCCTGAACCTGCCTGCCTATTGCCACTTCACCAGTCCGATTCGCAGAGTCGCTGACCTGATCAACCATCGGATTGTCAAAGCCCGCCTCAAGCAGCAAGACCTACCCTATACCCAGTCTGAGCTGGAGGAATTGGGACAGCATATTGCCCAGGTCAAGGATGAGCATAAAGAGCAGGCCTCGGAGTTCTTCAAAGCAGCCCATCAAAAGGTCTACCAGGAGCAACTTCAGACCCCCGAAGACTTAGCAAATCTCACTGGGAAAGAATTCACACGACTCCTGAAATATGCGGTTGAGTCTCAGGGGGTTGATCACCTTCGCAGTGAACTTGTGAACCGGTTAGACGCTGAGCAATTAGCCGTACAGGATCTCTACCTATTGCTCTTTCAGTCCAAAGAACTTGAGCTACATCAGCAAGTGATTCAGTATCTGTCTAGCCATATCCATGATGCGGCGAGTGTGATCACCATTGCCTCCAATCGAGAAGGGAACTGGGAAGCATTTAAATATCTAGAAGCGGAGAATAAACCACCATTCCATGTTTGGCTAGAGGTGAAAATTTCTGGAGACACTTTAACGACGATTCATCCCGCTACCCATTCCCGCAAACAACCCGCTCGTCATCACGCTTGTTTGATATGGATAGAAGCTTAGAATCCACCACAGCTTAGTCTCACCAGAGCAACGAGCACAGCCAGTACTACCTGAGCCGCAGTTCAAGTCTGGTAATGAAGACATAAAACGAGTAACAGCACCCTTATCCAAATCAATGCATACGGCATTGGTGAAGCCCCTTAAGGAGGGGCAGAACTTTGTCGGGATGCTGGTTGATGTTTGTCAAACCTTAAGATGGGAGACCCCTGTGTACACAATGGTCAGTTCCGATGAATGGTTTATCTGCGAGTGTGAGTTATCGGTTTTAGGTCAGCAGCTTGAAGGGAGTGGGGTAGCAAAGAAGAAGAAATTGGCGAAGAGTATCGCCGCTAGAGAGATACTAGAGCAATTGAGAGAACGAGGTCAACAGCAATTGCAAGAGTGGCTGGAGAGAGCAACTTAACCGCATAGAAAAAACTCTCTCCCAGTCCATTCTTCCTGAGACTGGGAGAGCCCATCATCGAATTTCAGATTGCGTTAAAAACGGTTTCGACCACTAAAGTTGTTATTACCTCTATTGTTCTCACGAGGTCTAGCCTTGTTTACTTTGAGTGTTCGCCCCATCCATTCAGCCCCTTCGAGTTCTTCAATAGCCTTGGATTCTTCGGCATCGTTGCCCAATTCAACAAAGGCAAATCCTCGCATTCTGCCAGTCTCGCGGTCTTTGGGAACATGAACGTTAGAGACGGCCCCATATTCAGCAAACACGGCCTGAATTTCATCTTGGGTAACGTCGTAAGAAAGGTTACCAACGTAAATCGACATAAACAAATATCCAAAATCAATAAGGTGAGGAGATATAGATTTCGGTGCGCGGTCTTGGGAATTAAACTGGCGGATACCAAACAATTCTGAAAACAAACGTAAAACCGATACTTGCATCTCAATTGCAATACTAACTGATCCCCAATTTTCCGTTTAGGTGAACTAATAAACTTTACAGATATTTAGGTTAGTAAAGATTAAAATTTTATCCCCAGATTTTCCCCACATTTCCCACAATATTTCCCATGTTATCCACATCTGATGGGATGATTTCCACAGGTCTATACTGTAGGGCTTGATGTTCAGCTATTTCTGTGGAATATTCTAGAAACTGAAGTCAGCTTATTCTATGATAGATATGGCTTTGAGGCCATTAAATGTATTTCAAAAATAGATTGACATTCTCGTAGGTTGGTAGCAAGATATAACTCCCAGCGATAAGGCTTGCACTCAACTTAACAAGCTGAAGGGCGGAGGAGTTTTACCACCAGCTTGGTTAGCTCATGAGGGCAACATTTGTTGTGCTTAGTTTTTGAAATAAAAACCATCGTTGATAACCCTACTA
>NC_009928.1 GCF_000018105.1 Acaryochloris marina MBIC11017 | reverse complement strand
CACCACCACTAGGAATTCTGAAACAGGTGGATGAATCAAAGACTTCACCAAGGCCATATCGTTCGCTCCAAACAACGAATCGGGAGGTAAGTTTTGCATTACCTCGACCCGTTTCCCCACCAGTTGGCGGCATAATGACAAGTTCTCCAGTTGGGGTGCGCTCAAACTTAATTTCAGGATTGGCCTCACAGAGAAGGTCAAACTGCTCATCTGTGAGTTTGGTAATTGGGCTGAAGTCAATGGTATAAGCTGTCACTACACTTCCCCATTCCTTGACGGGCTTAGCTTGAGATTCATTCTTACTGTAGCTTGTTAACTCAGTTCCTAAAGCTCCCACTACACCACCACCCCACCCCAAATACCACATGGCGGTACATTATCGCGTAGATAATTCTGACCGTCATGACCAACATCAGATTTCTCGTAGTGCCCCTGCTTGTGCAGTTGGGTTACTCCAGCCAACAAACCTATTGCTGTGACCACTACTTTAGACACAACGACAGATTCATCCCCATCGCTAAAAACAAAGGTGGTGAATGATGCAGCACAAAACCGAACAGCCTCCCCAGCCCCAATCTGAAGGAGTTGACCTGTCTCCCCTATTCAGTGGCCCTCTCCCCTGGTTGACGGGCTTATTGGCTCTCATCCTGATTGCCCTGTGGTGGTTTGAGGATGAGACGAGACGTGAACCCGATGATGCCCGGTGGGCCACGAGACGGGAACAGCATCGAGCTAAGATGCTGGGACTCAAGCAGATCAGAGACCGAAAACGGGATGAGATTGCCCTGCGCTTGGGTAGCGATGACCCCCTGATCCTCCCCGACCTCCAACCCCTCGTCACCATCGTAGGCGGCTCTGGTAAGGGCAAGACCAAACTAATTGAGCTAGCTTTAGCAGATGCCATTCTTCAAGAGCACACTCTGATTGTCTTTGATGTCAAAGGCACCCTCAAGAAGATATTCATCCCCTATGCCCGCAAGCAAAAAATTCCTTATGAGTGCTACTGCTTTGCTCCGGGCAAGCCCTATAGTCATGGCTTTGACTACCTGGGATTTATGCGGGATGCGGATGACTCCCTGATTGCCCGGTCCATCGCCTCAACCTTGTCCGATAACGTGATTGTCAATATGTCGAACAAGCATCCTTTCTTCGACAATCACGCCGAGTACCTTCTACAAGCATTGCTGATGATGGCAAAGCGGGCAGACTATGCGGACTTGCCGATGGTCTGGGCCTTGATGGGCCTGCCGGGCATCGCCGAGCGGATTCAGTTGGCGGACCAAGAAGGGGCATTCAAAGTAGATAGCGATTTGGGCATGTGGGTGAGGCAACAGCTCGTGGGCCTGATGAGCGTGACGGGCACCCAAGATACTGCTGGTGGCATATTAGCGAGTGGCATCAACTATCTCTTACCAATGGTCAATCGGCAGACCATCCCCTGTCTGTCCATCGATGGGCGCGAACCCACCCAATCCACCATTCCTTTGGACCTACCGGGTAAGCAAATCATCTTCTTTGAGTTGGATGGACAAGCCAAGAAAGCCACGGCCCCCCTCGTCGCAGTTGCTATTCACCTACTGATTCAGCGCAACCTGAATGAGGATACAGAACGGGATCGGCCCTTTGGTGTGTTCCTAGATGAATTCGCCCGATTGATGCTGCCGAGCTTTGAAGAAGTGGTGTCCTTGGATCGGAGCTATGGGTTCTATTCCTTTGTGTCCATGCAGAGCTATAGCCAACCCAAGATTAAATATCAGTCTGAGACCTCAGAGTCGATCTTTGATAACACCTCCACCCAATTCATATTCAAGAGTGGGAGCTACAAAGTCCGAGAAGACCTGAGTGCGGACTTGGGGGAATACACCAAGCACTACCATTCCAAATCTCGCAGCTACGGGAAGATGGGCAACAGCCGCTCCCGCAATGAACAGGAGAAGAAGAAGCGGTTGATTACCGCTTCAGATATCAAGCGATTGAAGAAAGGGGAATTTATCTGCACCAACCCCGGCATGGATGATCGGCCCATTCGGATGCGCTTCAACTTGAAGAAGCGGAATGGCACGGACATGCAGCGGTTCACCGAATGTGAGCGGATGTACAACAGCCATGTCCATAGGCAGATGGAGAGGATAGCCCAAGAGCGGGTGTTAGATTCTCCAGAACAAATCATGTCCGACCGCATGGTGTCTGCGGATGCTTTGCTGCCCTCTACCCAAGAAGTTGAATCCCACAAATTGAAGCAACAGGAGGAACAAGCCGCATGAGTAGCGAAGAACAGCAATTTAGAGAAGCGTTGCAAATCGGCCAGCAGGCCGTGAATGCGACCAACAGCGTCATCATCAATGCCGTCGCCCTCCGCAAGCCGCGAGTGGCGGTCAAGATCGAGACCGCTGAACAGGCAATGGAACTGGCGAAGCAGGAGATACGGAACAACACCCCCACGGATGTGATTAAGACCAAGCTACGGATGAGCGACTATGCCGAGAAAGTGCAAGACCCAACCAAGATGGCGGAGCGGTATGTGAAGAGTGCCCAGCTCAAAGTCGCGGTGGAAACCCACGGCCACAAGCTCACCCAGAATCGGAACCGAGGCCAAAATCGAGGGTTTGGACGGTAGCGGTACATTCTCTTGCAACGATTTAGGACTCTAACTATGGAGAACTTGAACAGTGGAAAAACTTGAATTTCAGAATTTCATCAGCAAAAAATATCAAGAACTCAGGGAGGAAGAACAACTCTTTTTCCAAGCGGCTCCCTTAATGCGTGTGGCTAAGAAAGGGATTCAGATGGCAGCAGTGCCAGGAGTAGCCGTGGCAGCGACCCATACCCCCATCGTTGGCCCCTTCGTCGCGGGTGCCGTGGGTCAAGCCACTCACTGGATGCACTCCAGTATCCATGACTTTACCGAAACACGGCTCACGAATCAGTTTGCCGAGATGTCCAGCCAGATCCAACCGGGTTTAACCCATTGGTTCCGTCAAAGGGCGTTTGACGATTGGGCGAAAGTCAGAATCCCAGATCTCCTCGCAAAGACGGATGCTTGGGCACGGCCCTTGAGCGGGTTTGCCGCTCCGACGGTGATCGGGAAAAGCATGATTGATACAGGCAAACTTGCCATTAGCTATGCCAGACAGGGCATTCCTACCGTGGTAGCTCGTCCCGTGGTCCATATGTGGAGGATGACGAATCACTACATCAATCGGGCCAAGGATTGGTTTGAGGAAACATTGAGCAAGCTGCCAGAGCAAGTGCAGCAGAACGTTCGTAGTGCAATGGAAACCGTACAAAGGAGACAAGCAACAATGGCTGAAGCACAGAACCAAGCCTCCATCCCCACAGAGCGCGATATGGAGCGACGAGATGAATATGTAAAGATCCTATCTGAGCAACAGAATGACCCCAATCTCACCTATGAGCGTATTCAGGAGACTCTCCAAAATCAGCCCGACTTAGGAGCTGACTATGACAAGCAAGTCTTCTACCAAGCGCTCAAAGCAGGGAAAGGCCCGGATGAAGCAACCGCGATTATCTCACAGGGACCGAATGTATCTCAGATGGCTGACGCGAAGCTTCAAGATACCTCTGTTTATCTAGCTGAGACAGCAAAGTCAGTGGAGGCGCAATACAAACTAGAGAACCCCACCCCAGAAGTTAATCAGGAGCTGAACCAGGAGCCTGAAGCTCAAACAGTATTGGAAGTGAATGCTTCTGTCGTGAATCCCTCGGTCGAACTATCAACGGACGCCCAACAGCAATATTCCCAGCTACTGGGTGAATTTGAGAAGAATCCAGATCTGACCTGGGAGGATATTCAGTCTCGCCTCAGTGAGAAACCAACGTTATTGAGTGAGCTGGATCAGAAGGTGGTGGCTCAAGCTGCTGTTAATGGGATGGACATTGAGGACGTTCAGAAACTCGTCACCACTGAGGCCAACTATGATGCCTTTGAGCAGGGGGCAGAGGTACAGAATGCCCCCACAAGCCAAGACCAATATGCGGAGCTGTTGTCTAAAGCCCTGGACGAAGAGCTGACCTATGCTGACATTCAAGAATACATCAGCGAAGATCCGCAGTTGCAGGAATACTATGACGAGCTGGTCGTGATGCAAGGTCAAGAGGAAGGCATGAGTGAGGAGGAGGCTAGGGCTGTGGTCCGCAACTCCTCAGAACCAGAAAGGTCTGAACCCTCTCAAGCACCTGAAGCGGAAGCACCGAAAGCGAAAACCTCGGAATCTGAAGACCTTGACCCACTCCGCATGATCAATGAGGATATCGTTGAAAAGCTGGGTCGTAGCATTGAGATTAGCAATCTGCGAGTTATTTTGAATCGACAAGAGATATTTCGGCTTGATGGTGATGGAATGATTGACCACAATCGCAGTTCCGTCAATTTAGAGCAGGCTCAGATGATTCAGGATGCCCTCAAAAACCCTGAGAATTTCAAAGGGACGCTGACGATTAAATTGGGCACTCGCACGGTTCTCAGAATCCAAAATGGTATTGCGCTTCCAGATCGCTATAATCTCGCTGGGAAAGACCTAAAAGCTGAGGCTGACATGCCAAAGGATAATCAAGAGCAGCAAGGCGAAGCAAAAAGCCAGAAGGCTGAGACAGAGGCTCCGAAGCCAAAAGCGCAAGATGAGCAGGCTGAGGTTGAGGAACCCAAACCAGATTCTCAAAATCAGAAATCTGGGGATGAGAAAATAAATGTAGAGTCCAAAAATACCCAATCTCAGAATGAGAGTCCCACCGCAGAAAGCCAGGATGAGCTAGCGGGCTTCACTCAAGAACAGAAAGATACGATTAATCGGAGGCGAGAGAAAGGCCTAGATTCAAGCAAGCTCATTGCCAGGATTAAAAAGAACAATGCTCGTCCCCCCGTTGAGGAGAAAGAACAGCCCAAACGAGAAGTTTCCATGTCCCGATAAAGGGGTGGCATATTCTCTCGAATCAGTTTCACGTTGTAACTCAAATTAAGGAGAAATCCGATGTCAGAAATTTATTCAGACGATATTCAAAGCCGAGTCTTTCCAGAAAACCGCAAACCTCAAGAACGGAGCCTCATAGAAATTGAAGATAGATCTGGTTGGAGGCGCACTGAGATTGTTCCAGGCCCACCTCCCATGCCGGGGTCTGATTGGATTAGTCCTTACGGTGGTACGGTGATTAACTCCCGTCGTGTAGACTAACGTCCATAGCCTCGTTTTATATTCCGACTTCTGGCCTCGACCTTGATAATGGGTCGGGGCTTTTTTAGTCTGTTGACGAGGATTTGCATGGCCTTGGGGTCACCGTCTTTTCTGACGAGTCTACGATAGGCATCCGAGAGTTTGATGATGCCCTCGATATAGTGCTGCTTGTCATGGTAATGCTGGAAGGACCGGGCAGTGGAAGACTCCCATAGGACCCGAATGCCATCCATCTCGTCCCCATCCTTCATCGCTTCTAGGTAAATGGGAATATCGTGGACCGCGCATCCAAAGTGACGATTTAATCGCTTCTTAATCTGGGTGTACTGGCCCCGATAGTGCATCGTGATTTCCCGCTCCATCGGATAGGCATTCTTGTCGGCCCGCTCAAAGGCGATGGGGCCATGATTAGCGATCAGGTCATCGACGCCTTTCCCTTTCTCAGAATCCCAAGGAATTCTCCATGTCTTGCAGTCTCTTTCTTCAATGAGTTCAGCCTCTCTGACCATTTCACGGCGAACGTTCCAGACCGTGGACTGCTCAGAATCCCAGTCATGGGCATACCTGAACTCTCTGCCTGGAACCGCAAACACGTCTAGCTGAGGGTGCAGTACTCTTCTTTCGAGCTTTTCATCGTGCTGGTTCTTGGCCCGATAGCCGATGTTGACCCCCTGACCACCAATGACGACTCTTCCTTGAGAGACTAATGCCGCATCTTTTTTATCGCCTTCAGTCCGGTAGATGGGAATCTCAGGATGCTTGTAGACCGTGTACCAGAATCCCTTGGCTTTCTCCTCCTGGGTTTGGGTGACACCATACTTGGCAAAGATCCGCTCAGCGATATGGTCTGGGACGGGTTGGAATGCCATGTCTCGCTCGAACAATTCGCGCTTGGTTCCCAATGGATTCTCATACTTGCGATATTTGGTTGGGGCATTGGGGTTTTTAGCCCTAGCTCTGCGGGTCTTGTCTACGTCAATGCGGGGAGTATCAGGTTTAAACGTTCCATATAGACTCAGTGTGGGTTCCTCATTGGGGCCAAGTTCTTCAAAGGACAGCGGATCCACTCCAGCATCAGCCCACCAGCCCCCACCTTCAGCTAGCTCTTGATAGCTCAACACTTCAGGATGAGACCGCTCATTAATCAAAGACCGAATCGCTTTAATGGGATATTGAGTACGAACCGTCTTGAAAGACCCATCCCGTCTACGAGTGGCGATGTCTTCAATCTTGGCTCCCAGCAACCGATCAATCACCTGATCATCGGCGATGGATTGGAGCCGAGCGGCAATCACATCAGGATGGGCACAACTAGACACCCATTCATTCCAGTGTTTTTCATCAATGTAGTCTGGCCGCGCCACTCCCTCATAGTCGGGTGTCCAGAACACCTGATCATCAATGGTTTTGGGCTTAGGAGTGACGCTTATTCCCTTGTCTGTCAACTGTTGGGCGACTTCCTTGAGCTGATTTGCGACTGGCCCATTCATGAGTGCATCCACTGAGCGCATCGCCTTCACGGATTTAGCCAATTGCAGCATAGCTGGGAAGATTCTCAGACTTCGTTGAGCGCGAACGGTTAGATCATTGAGTGCGCCAATGTGCTGAGCAATGGACTCATGTGCCCTCCATTCACTGACGGTATCGGCCAGCTCCTTGATTCTGGCAAAAGAAAAAGTGGGTTGCTTGGCGTTAAACGCTTCAATCTGCTGGGTGATGGCCTGGAGCTGAGGTTGCACCTGAGCGAGGGATTGCCCCTGCTGGAGTTCGCTCACCACTTCGGCCAACTGAGTTATGCCCTCAAACTGAACTTGCTGGGGTTCAACCAACTCGTTAATCTGAGTGGTCAACTCAGCTAACTGCTCAATCAAGCCACTCTCAGCCAAGGCTTGTTCTTCGTTGAGGGCATGGACATCCTGAGCCAGGTCATCCATGCCCAGGAATTGGGGCACCGTGATTGACGCAACCAAGTCCTGCACTTCGCCCATGACCGCAGAGACTTCCACCTCAGTTTGCCAATCATGAACGGCATCGACCAATTCAGCCATTGCGGGGAATTGGACATCCAGAGATTGGGTGGCTTCAATCCCGGCTTGGAGTCGGATGATTGCCCGGTCTAGCCCTTCAGTGCCCTGAGTCAGGACATTCACCATTTCGGTGACGGCATTTGCCAGCTCCTGGCCCGTTCGCCATTCTGTGACAGCATCGGCAATGCTCCTGATCCTTTGCTGTCTAACCGTCTGTTCGATGGTCTGGTCAATCTGGTCAATGGATTGGGCAATATGAGTAAGGTTCTGGGCGAGGGCTTGTTGTTCTAGCTCCCTTACTACGACTTCAGCCAATTCGCCCAGGCCATTAAAAGAAACATTATCGAGATTTTCACTCAGTCTGTTTATGCTTTGAGAGAGGGCTAGCAGGTGTTCACCTAACCCACTTGCTGCAAGCTCTTGCTCCTCAGACCATTGCATCACCCAGTTTGCTAGGTCTGAGGAGGTTGACCCCCATTCTGTTGAGCGACCGTCTTGGGTGGGGCGTGTCGGGGGAGCTTGTTCTTGATCTGCATAATTTCCTCTGCGGCCTCCAATACCTTGTCGCTCATCGTCAACTGCAACACGCTGGTATCCTCGATTTTCATCCTTAAGTTGTCCATTGCCTTGGCGAGTTCCTTGATGCTCTCGCTCATATCCGAGGGTTTCTTGGATGCCATCGCCTCCTTGAACTCCTGGATAAATAGGTTGAGAACGGCTTTGACTTCCATTGGGATGGTGTTGATCCGCTCCCTGACCTGGGACTTGAGTTCTCTGTTTTCGTCGAGGATGTGTTGGTTCTGAGTTTGGACCTCTTCGACTTGATTGGTCAAGATGGTGATCGCGTCCGTGAGTGGGGCTAACTGGACTCGAAGCTCGTTGATGATCTGCTGTTGATTGTTGATGATCTGCTGTTGATTGTTGACGTTCTGTTGTTGTTGTTCGTTGGTTTCCATAGGTTCCCTCGATTAGATCTAAAGCACTTTTTTGAGCATTGGATTTGGCGACTCGGTTTCTGAGTTTGTTCAGGCTCTCGGTATAGACAGTCAATTCATGTTCTTGTCGGGAAATATCGACGAGGAACGGCTCTCGGCTTGAGGTCCGGTCATTCGTGGTGATGACAATCGTCCGTTTCTTCGTGCCACTCTGGGAGCGGTAGGAAGTCCACACCCGGTCATACTCCAAGGCAAGCGGTTGCGTCAGTGGCACATCATGGGAACGTCCCTCATGGTCCCTGACCTTCATATTCAAGCCATCGAGGGCGGTGACCGTGAGCTGCTGACCGTTAATCCAGTTGTTTTCTTTGATCGTTGTCGTCCACCGCAACTTATCTCCAACGGCCACATCAAATTTATGGGCACTGTAGACCTCCTTTAGTTTGTATTTCGCGGGTTTGAATCGATAGAGCCGACCGCCAAAGGAAGATACCACCAGCTCATCTCCCTCTCGCTTCTCCACCTTGTAGAGCTGTCCCCGTTTGATGGATGATGTCTTCGATGTTTGCAGTAGCCGAACGTAATCCCCTTTTCGATACCAATCCGCCCGTCGCTTTTGTTCGATACTCAGGTTGCGAGACTTGAGCTGAACAATCTTGCTGGATTCCCCTAGCCGTCCCGCTTGTTTCTCACCCCAACGAATGGCTTGCTCCGTATCGAGTCGTTCCTCATTGGTGCCAGCGATAATCAGGGTTTCCTCTTGTTCTTTGAGGGGGAGTGCGAGGAACTGATCTGCTGCGGCTTGGGCCATTTCCGCTTTACAGCCCGACTCAATCACATATCCATTAGCATCGAGGAGTTCTAGTGCTGCAATTCCTCTGCCTCTAGCAATCAGTTCAACGGCCTGCTTTTGGACATCAACTTTTTGCCTGACAATCTCCTCAATCCGATGGGTGGTGGCTCCATTGGCCTGCATGAACTTGAAGGGATTGCCTGCCTCAATCGCAGAGTTTTGACCTGCATCCCCTACGAAGATGACTTGTGCCCCAATGGGTTCAGCTTTCTCCAGAATCACCTTCATCTGTCGTCGGCTCATCATGCCCGCTTCATCAATCAGCCAGACTTGATTGGGGCTGTCCTCAACTTTATGTAGAACTAGATGCTCAACGGTATTGGTCGTGATTCCAAGCTCATCCTGGAGCTTCTTTGCGGCTGGAATCGTGGGGCTGAATCCCCGAATACTTAAGCCAGATCCATTGAGTAAAGTCTTGAGTACCCCCAATGTGCGAGATTTGCCCACCCCTGGAAAGCCCTGCCAGATTTGGTAACGGTCAGAGCTGGAGAGGGTATTGAGTATGGCCTTGGCCTGGTCTTCATTCAGCTCAACGCTAATCCCCAAAAGGGAAGGATGAGCGACCATCGGCTGAGCTTGACCTTGGCCCTCCATCCAGCGCTGGTGGATCTGGGCTTCTTCTTCAACGGCAGTGACGGTGGTGAATCCACGGTCAACGGGGATCAGTTCCTTGCTTTGCTTGATGGCCTCATCCACCTGTTCCATAGCCATGCCTTGACGTTTGAGGGTCTTGAAGACATAGGCATAGATGTCGTCCTTCTCAAAGATTGAGGACCACTCCGCATAATGGCGAATAGCACTTTCAACCTCATACCTGGCTCGGTCTGGGTCAGGCATTACAGCCAGAGGTTCAGCCAAAACCGGATGACCCACCCCTTGAGAGCGGGCTTCTTCTCTCCAATGGTCTTGGATGATTTCGAGCTTTTTGCCCACACCCCGCTTAGCTTTGCGAGTGGGGAGTACCTTCAGCTTCTTATTCTCAGGAGTAACTTCTAGCCCCTCTTTCTGAACCGCTTTGACGATGGCCCGGTGACGCTTAGAAAAGACTTCGACATCAGAACGGTCGTAGCCCACTAGCTCAAATGCATCCTTGGTTTGATAGATGCGATAGCCCAGCCGTTGAACTTTCTCAGCTAACTTCTGACGGTAGAAGCTGCCGATCCACTTGGCCTGAGCCAGCTTTTCATGAGAGAGGGAGCGCCACCGACCATCTGGCCCCTCAGTGCCATTCATGATCAGCATGTGGGTGTGGAGCTGCATGTCTCCATCGCGAGACGTGTGATGAGGCATCAATGCAGCAATCATATTGCCCGTATCGACGACGGAGCGCACCCCGTTTACTTGAATTCGGGTCTGGGCATACTCGCGTTCAAGCAACTCAAAGGTTTCGAGAACTGCCTCCATGTGGGCATCAAAGATCCGGTTGTCCCCCTCTAAGTGCAGGGCCATCGACACACTTTTAGGCGCAGACAGCACCAGGTCATGGGCAAGGCGTTCTTTGTCTTCTTCGTTGGGTTTCTTGCCCCGAATCCGTTGGACTGCACCACCCGCGACACTCTTTAAGGATTCAGGCAGAAATCCTCGACTGAGGGCTTTAAAGTCCTCTCGTTTAACGTAGGTGCCTAACTTTTGAACAATCGCGTTGGAGCCGACCCAGACAGCGGTACTCATGCGGTCGATGTCAGTGATAACCTCGGATTCGCTGTAATAGCGCTCTGGAGCATCTACGAGAGATTCATCCTCATCGTAATAGTCAATCATCTCTCCATAGATGGTCCGCATCGTCTTCATGACATCGGCCTTTGATTCAGCGGTTCAGACGCTTCAGGAAAGTTTTAAGCATGGGAATAACTGCAGTGAAATTTTTAAAAAGCGATTCCATCGACCACAAACGTGATCGTTCTCATAAAAACTACAGAGATACTACTGAATACTACAGAGTGAAGCTACAAAACAACTACGGAAGTACTACGTGATAGTACAAAAATGTTTCTGAATGTACTACGAAAATTTAGGGTCAGTCCGATTGGGTAAATTTCCGTTCCGGTGCCTCGGAGTGGTGATGGGTGTGGGAGCCTCAGCGACCCCTCCAGAACCTCTTGAATCTGCCCCCAAAGTAGCACCATCTCTAGGATCCTTGCAAATAGGGCTTTCGAGTACCTAAACGACCCCCAATCGACCCCCAAAAACCGCAATTTTGGCGGGGGTACATTACCTTGACCAAACCGATAGGTTTTTCAACATGACTACAAAAATATTTTTGACGGTCGATGTCGGTGCAAGTTTGACCAAAGCCTTCTTGCAAATTGCACCGGATGGCAAGCTTCCGATTGAGGAATGTATTACACAACCATCTGCTGTCCTCAGAACAACCGAGAGTCTGTATGAGGAGTCGGACCACGACAACTCCGCTCACAGTTCTCTCCTTGGCTATGGAGGGATGTACTGGCAGACGGGCCAGATTGCCGAAACCAATCTCAGGCAGACGAATACAGATCAGCACAAGCACCCTGAAGCGATTGCCAAGGTGCTGTCGATTGCGGGGTATGCCATCTCGAAGGCTGGGAATGGTTGCGAGATGTATTTGGACTTGCTCTTGCCTCAGAGTGAGGAGCCAAGCTTTGCCCAGATGAAGCGAGATTTGGCGAAGTACGTCAGCAAGTTTTTGTACGGGCCGAAGCAACTGACCTGTGCGCCGAGGTTTGTGAATGTCTTGCCAGAGAGTGCGGGAATCGTCTCGTATGCCAAGGTCTACCCCTCGATTATTCTGATGTTTGGTCACAAGGACTTCACTTTGACGAAGGTCAAGGATGAGCATAGTGGCTTGGGCTATATCCAGACCTGGGCTGGACGAGGCTCATTGATGATTCAGCACCATATGAACTGGACACCATCGAATGAGCTGACGGGTGCCAAGCTGATTTTTTCCCAGGGGGTTGGCCAGAAAGGGCTTGAGAAGACATTGGGTGAGAAAGCTGGCCCCATCGTGGCTTCCTTACGCCAAGCTAGGGATCTGTACTGGGTGAATCTCCAGCATCAATTGAGTAGTGACATAGATGTGGTGCAAGCCAAGCGCATCTATGTTGCGGGAGGGGGTGCGCCCGCCTGGTCTAAGCAGCTCAAGGAATTCTTTAGTGGCAAGATGGACTCCCTAGGCCCTGTGATTCGCACTATTGGTCAGGAATTCCCAGAATGGTCAAAGTCTCCGATGACCTACCGTCTGACGGATGCCTATCTGGTATGGCGGCAGAGTGCAGATCGTCCTGAAACGTTGCAAGCTCCCCCCACTCGTAAAAGTGTCAAGACAACCAAGACTACTAAGTCAGCTAAGCGTGCAAAAGCGGAGGTGAGCAATGTCTGATATCTATTTCAAGGTAAAGACTCAGTGGAAACTCACCTCTGAGCGAGGGGTAATTGTCAAAACGGTTCGCAATCACTACGGCCCTGGACCCAGTTTTACCCGGCTATGCATGGACATTATGTTTTCTGTGCTAAAGGTGCTGTCTGTCGCCATCCAGACTCGTAATCGAGCTGCGATTCAAGGGGCTATTGAAGTTTCTAGGGTCCAAGTTGAAGGCTATTACCAGATGGCTTTGGGGCTAGCTGAAGCAGAGGTGCCCCTACCCGTCATGGTTGCACCAACACTGAGTAACCCTGGTGGCACATTACCAGCGGAAGCCGATGACCTTGATGACACACCCCCTTGGGATGAGTCGCAAGCGGAATTTGAAGAGTTCGTTATGGACGACTGACCGCAAAAAAAAGTGAGGGGGCATATTCATATGTCCTCTCACTACCGATATCAAAACCCACGGTGGCATATTCACATGTCCCTTCTTTGCTGCCATCAAAATCCACGGTGGCATATTCCACCAGCACAACATTTGGAGAATTAAACAATGACGAATGCAACTGACCTAACCCAAACATTGGGCATTGAGCAAAATGACCTCGACAAGCTACTACGGGCCTGCGGAATGAGCGAGGACGGCTATGATCTGGAGACCTTGCAGGGTGTCCTCCAGCTCAAGGCTGAAAACAACGCAGACACCTACACGCATGGCTGGTGCATCTACACATCTGAGATGTATCAAGTGGACCTTAAGCCTATCCACAAGGCGATTTCTGCTGAAGGGATTGAGACAGGAGACGACCTATATCACCCACTGTTTATCCTCGTCTGTGAGCGTGTCTCTGAGGAAGGGGTTGACCCTGTTGATGCGGTCAAAGCAGAGATGCGAGGGGTAGAAGAGGTACCACTGGTAGAATCTGCAATCCCCAGAGCTGAACTACCGGAAGTTCTGAAGCGGAAGATAGATCCGATTATCGACTTGGCGACGGAGAATACCATCCATCAGGTTGTACAAGTTTTGGGTGAGTTGGATGAAAGTGCCAACCGATACGTCAACGCCCGAATCCAGGCCAAAGCCGATGAAATTATGCAGCGTCCAGAGGTGGCTGCGCTAGTGAGTAAGCTAACGGCCAATCAACTGACGCCGGGAAAGCAGCCGCTCTTAAAAGCCACTGTGGTGGAGGAGTAGCGTGGACTTTCGTGGGCGAAATGGTGTTCTCGTGGGTGATGAGCATTCTTGAGAACAACGAGCGGATTGAGGCCCTGCGAGAGCGCAAGCAAATTAACGACAACCAGCAATTCCTAATGCAGTCTGCCCAACGTCGCCGAGACCATGAGTACCGCATGGCTGTGCTTGGCGATGTCAGTTATTGGGGTTGGCTAGTTGTGCTAGTCGCCCTCATCGCTGGGTTTGGGGGCTGGTGGCTGCGGGGGACCATCGCCCCAACTTCGGCAAATGACAAGAGTGGCATATTCACTGGCACCACTCAGCTAAATTCTCAAGGTGGCAGATTATCGGTCACTTCCAACCAAGTAAATCAGAGCGGTGGCACATTACCTGGCATCTCCAACAGGAGCCAATAAAGCTGGTGACATATTACCCAGCATCGCCAACTAGCAAATCAGAGCGGCGGTATATTAATTCGTCACCTTCAAAACTATCAAATTAAGGAGAGCAAATCATGCTTACTCAAAACCGTCCCACCCAGCCCAAACCAGAACTTTGGGTTGAGTCTCCATCATCCAATCAGCTCTTACTCAATCGTCCAATCACCATCAAGGCCATCGTCACTCCTATATGGAAAGACGAGGCACAGCAACTTCTCCAGTCCCAAGTTGATCAGTTAGACGAGCAGCTTGGCCAACTGGCCATCCAGGTCAATCAAATGGTTGAGGAGCTAAGCCAGCATACGATTCAAGTTGTTGGGGCCGATAGCAGTGCTGTAGGCGAAACCCAGAACCAGATCCAAGGCATCCAGGTACAAGCTGAACAACGCAAAAACGAACTGCTCCAGCAAAAAGCTCAAGTCTTGCAGCAACTGGAGAAGGTCGGAACATTGGAGCTGGGCGAGGAAGTTGAACAAGGCCAGGTAGATAGCTACTTTTACGTCAAGCAAGGCGACCACTTTATTCGCAAGATGCAGGTCGAGATGGTGCTGCGGGATGGGGTCATTGAAGAACTTCGGGGCGAATTGTGATATTGGCTTAGCTGCTTTGAGGGAGGGGTATATTATTTGCCCCTTCCCAACTCATCAACTGAGGGTGATACGCGATCGCAACTCTGATACCAATGACAATTACCCCAATACCACCTCCCAGACTTCCCACCCAACCACAATAAAACGACCTCCTTGATCTTCCCAGCCCAGGAGGTCGTAAATAAATCCTTTCATTTAATTATAACGAGGATCCCCAATGACGACTAACCCCTTTATCGGCTATATCGAGCAAGCCTGGATCTACCACCAGACCGACTACGGTCAGCACCCAGACCCATGCACAGGACTGCCATCAGATCAGATCCTAGACCGGGTTGCGTCCTGGTTAAGTGAGTTCAATCCGCTGATACCACCTGAGTCTGAGACGGCTTTGAGTATACGGGTGGGTATTGTCCAGCGGTACTAGCAAAGCTACGGAAGATTGAACTCTCACTACTTTCAGTATCCGCGCGGAATCTGTATTACCTAGCCAGATTCTCAACTTCATACCTATCAACCAATTGAGGAAATAGCGATGAAAACCGCAGTTACTCCCGTGGGCAACCCCGTTTACTGGATTACTTTTGGCCCTCGCATTAATAAGCCAACAGAAACAAACATTACATTCCCCGGCACTAAGCTTGATTTAGTTGAATCCATTTTGCATATCCTTTCAATCCATTGGGACGCATGGGAATACGGACGTAATGCAATTCAAGACTTCCCAAACCTAGAAGAAGCCATATTTTCAGAGCATGTTTGCTACCTATTGCAGAAGTATTATGGTGCAACACATCAGCCAAATGTGGACCCAGAAACAGAACTAGACGAGATAGATCTGTACGACGTTTGGAATTGGAAGCATCTGTTTTTCTCAGATGAAGAGACCTACACCGACCTTGCAGATTGCCTGTTAAACCCTGAATTAATGGCAGGTATTAACCACCGACGGTATAAGCCTGGTTTGGCCCTTGAAGTTCATGCCATGACGCTTCACGGATTAGACAATTACGAAAGATACGTCAACACCCCAAAAGGATCCTTGGTTGCGAACCCAAGTAATGGAGGATGTCAAATGCCTGTGATTGAGGAAGTGGCGTCAGGAAAAGTTACTAAGGTGCCTCCCAATCCAAATATATTCTGGATAAACCATAAATACTGCTACTTAAAAAGCAAGCTGGCCTGTGTCACAACAACCAAAACCTATGCTCAAGCAAGACTCGACGCCTATTACATCTTGTCTGAAGCTCTTATCCATAAGCCCGATGCCAATGATGCTCTTCATCACGGTTCGCTAGTGCTCGCTTGTTGTGGAGCGGGTGTCATTGGCTTGAGACGTGCCACTTTCTTCTGGGATGTCAGTAGAGGCAATAACGGGATGGACGACGGGGGGTGAGACTGGGAATGCGATCACAGTTTGGCCAACCGTGATCGCTCTTTTTATACAGTCATTGCTAGGGAATGAACATTCAAGTAATTAGTGGGTACTGCCTGGTTTATTGCGTTTCCAATGCGGTGGTCAACACCCACCCCCTTGGGATTAGACCAAGTTAACATGTTCGTCGGTGACGAAAGTATTCACATCCACACCGGTAAGCTGTGCAATTTTTCTGTTGTTCACTCGTAAGAAACTGTCATTGCCAAGCTGAACTAAATGGTGATCGTTAATCCCGATACCGAAGACAGAAGCATCAATCTGAATGTGATCGAATTCATCCACACTGAAGTCTTGGATAACATCGATGCCTGATCTCTTGTTGAGGCCTGATACCGTGTTGTTGATGACGAAGGTGTCCGCACCACTGCCGCCATAGAGACGGTCAATGCCCTTTCCCCCGTCGAGTAAATCATCCCCACGACCACCCAGTAAAAGGTCTTTGTGCGTGCCGCCTAGCAGAGTGTCATTTCCAGCACCACCACTGAGAAGGTCGTCACCCGATCCTCCCGTGAGCCTATCATTGCCGTCACCTGTTGCCAGCAAATCATCGCCGAGGCCAAGTGGTGTGTTGATGTGTGAGCTAGTGGTGAATTCGACACGACCCAGCACTCGATGAACGTTAGAGCTATCGACGTTTTCGATAGTCGCAATTCCTACGTTGCCTAACTGAAGCTTAAGGCCCGTAGCGGAGAGCATTCCATTCAAGTTCCGGGCTTTCGCATGACTAGTACCTAGGCTCTTATTGTCAATCAAGAGCACATCATTTTCTGCAAGGCTAAAGCCTCTGATCGTGTCGATGCCACCTTCAGTGGTATCTAACACAAAAGTATCTGCACCAGCATCGACGATTAGAGTATCGTTACCAGCAACAACATCGCCGATTAGAGTATCGCTACCAGCACCACCAATGAGGGTATCATTTCCGCCGCCACCCTCTAGGGTATCCTCACCCTCACCACCAATGAGAGTATCATTTCCGGCGCCACCCTCTAGGGTGTCATTTCCGTCACCACCATTGAATATGTTGTTCCACTTATCTCCTTTAATACTGTCATCCCATTTGGAACCAATAATGCCCTCAATACTGAATAGCTTGTCAGCCTGATCTGGGTCCAGAGGATCTGCATAAACATCCCAAGCCCAAGAAAAAATTGCTTTTTCACTTTCAGGGTCTAAGTAGGCATAGTCTTCTTTATTTCCTTCAAGCGAGTCTGCAAGATTAACTGTGATGCCATTAGAATCGTTATCGTCAAATCTATCGTCAGCATAAGACACAATATCAGTACCGTCACCACCAAAGTAATAATCGGCACCAGCACCACCAGCTAAAATGTCATCCCCGTTGAAACCGTATAGCTTATTGATCTCATTATGCTGAGGTTCTTTATTGGAAGCTGTGGGATAGGCTACGAGAACGTCATTATAGTCAGTTCCCCAGAGATCATCGTCCTTACCTGAAGTAAGAATATTAGCTCCTGCATAAGCGCCAATAACCATGTAGTTAGCATCTAGCTCAGATACAGTGGTTTTGATTTCGGTAAGACTGCCATCAGCATTTTTAAAGTTTTCTGTTGTTGTACCTAACTTAATGGTGGGACTAGAGTCATTGGCATCATATGTACCAAGATAGAGTGAGCTGTCTAGAACAGATTCCCAAACGCTCTCCAACTCATCACGGTTGTTGATATTCAGAGCAACTTCGTCGTTGTTGTAAAGTTTATAGAGTTCTTCAAGCTTGATTTCGGCAAAAACTCGCCCGCTGTCTTTGTAGTAGAGTTCTAGCGTACGCAAATTATCATCTGTGATAGTACGCCCAACATTAGACAGTTCAGCACTTATAGGAATAACAATGACATCTTCTCTAGGATTAAAATCAGTGATTTGGATATAATTTCCTGTTGCTATGTTGCCAGGTACTGATTCCACTGTGGTTGTTTCAACATTTTTGCTTTCAGCACCCTTAAAAATATCAATAACAGCACCAACAACACCTTTGGTAACTTTCGAGGCGACACCTAAACCAGTACCATCAATGACAGCACCCATTACATCAGTAGTGGCACCTAAACCTGTCCCCTTCCAGTCATAGGGTGTGGTGGTGGTGGTAGTAGTAGTAGTCATTGTCGTGCCACCAATGACGAAGGTGTCAGCACCTGTTCCACCAATTACATAGTCACCCTTATTGTTACCCTCAATTGGAACATCCAGAAAAATCGTGTCATCACCATCACCAGCGTCTATTTCATCGTATCCGTCTCCACCAACCAGAATGTCATTTCCTATTCCGCCAAAGAGTTGATCTTCTCCATCTCCACCCCATAGTTTGTCATTATCTTCATTGCCTGAGAGAAAATCATCGCCTCCGCCACCATCTAGCGTATCGTTGCCAGTCCCTCCATACAGGAGGTTCTGGAACGCGTTACCTTTCAAAATGTCATTTCCAGCTTCACCATGAAATTGATTAATACTACTTGGATCACCGTTTAAATAACTCTTTACGCTGTCGCTATAACCTTGCAAATCATGAGCAATAATGGTGTCATTACCGCCACCACCGTATATGTTTTGTGAAACAGGTTTCAATGTTTCGTCAAGGTATTCACCCCAACCCCCCAAGTATCTATAGTCTTGGGTTTCGTAAATAACGTCTCTTGAATCAGTACCAAAGAGGGTTTTATACTGATAGTAGTCCTGTTTCTGATTAGTCCACTTCTTATTAAATCTGGTGAGTTCTAGCGAACCACCGTGCTTGCCATCATGATTAGGTGCAGTAGCAAACTGGTAAGAATTGCGAACGGTTAAGTCAAATCGATAATGTTTCAATCCCTTCCAATGATCGAGGCGATTCGATAGGAACTGAATGGGAGAATCATCAGTAATACGAGAGATTCCAGTTAGGTCGGGGTCGATGTCATATCTTGCTTCAATAGTCATTGTCCTTGCTCCTTTTTGTGGGTAAGTTGAGCTTCTTGCTCTTGATACCAACCAGTATTTAGATCGGCACCTCAGATTTGTTGAGACTGGCTGTGGGATTTAATGTCCCGTGCTGTTGAACCCACTATCGTCAACTTTTCAATAAGGCGAAATACCGAAAAAGTTAGATTTAGTGATGCAAAAAGCCAGGTTCGAAAGACTTTCTTTCTTCTTGTGATCTAGTCTTTTTCTAGACGTGATTCAAATCACAAATCAGCATTATCCAGTTGGTTTCCCCATCAAAAATGGATTTAAAACCTAATTAGTTGAAGCGAAATTAACGGGTTTTGTTTACGAGGCGTTACACAGCCGACCCACCTTACTTTTTCTAACTTCATTACTTCAGTGACGGAGTTAGAAAAAGTAAGATTTTGTCAACTTGTACCGCAGATCCCTTATCCCGACGCTTCATCATCGACATACTGCGCCAGCATCCCCTTAATCTCATCCGTCTTCAGCTTCTTCGCCAACGCTAGCAGCGGCCTTACAAACCCCTCATACTCTGGGTTCGTCGCCATCAGCTGCTCCAACTGTCGGCGAACCATGCGAAAGTCCCCCGCATCCGCCGCGTCATACATTGATCGCAACCGCTCTCGGGACGGCAGGGTAATTGCCGCTGCGGGTGCAGAGGTAATGTCCTGAGGGGCCTCATTCCCCACATATTGCCACTCCAACCCTAGCTCACGCGCCAAAAGCTCAAACAGCTTGGCCGCATCAACGGGCTTTGGCAGCAGCGCATCTGCCCCTGCGGCCATCGCCAGTTCCTGTTCCTGCTTAGAAACATAGGCCGAAGACACAAGCATTTTGGGGGGGCGTATGGGCAACTGTTGTACCTGCCGGAGCAACTCAAACCCATCCATCACGGGCATAGCCAAATCAGTAATCATGAGATGAAAGGGCTGCTGTTGGAGCACAGCCAGGGCCTGCTGCCCCTCCTCCGCTTCCACGATTTCAAAGCCAATGGGCTGCAAGAGACTGACCAAAACACTGCGGTTGTCCCAGCGGTCATCCACCACCAACACACGCCGCCGTTCACCGGCATAGCCAATAATAGCGTGGTTCTGTAGGGTACTGGGAGATAGCTCCCATTCGGTAGCCAATGGCACTTCGAGTTCAAAGCTAAATTGGCTGCCTTGTCCCACTGCGCTTTGCACTTCAATCTGTGAGCCCATCAATTGCACAAGTCGGCGGCTGATAGCGAGGCCGAGCCCGGTGCCTTCAGCTTGCTTTTGGCGATCGCCCACTTGCACAAAGGCATTAAATAGCTGATCCAGATGGGCTGGGGCAATGCCCACGCCGGTATCGGTTACCCCAAAACGCAGTCGCCGATAATCGGATCGGGTTACCTCAGCGACCGACACCTGCAAGGTCACGGTGCCCTGCTGGGTGAATTTAATGGCATTGCTCAACAGGTTGAACAGCACCTGTCGCAGCCGTTGTTCATCCAGTTCCACCCCCTCGGGCAACCCTGGGTCAACGGCATAGACAAACTCCAGTCCCTTTTGGGCGGCCCGCACCCGGCAGGCTTCGGCAACCCCCTGTAAGCAGGAGGTCAGATGGACGGGTTTGGGCATCAGGTCGAGTTTGCCCGCTTCAATCTTAGACAGGTCCAAAATGTCGTTAATCATGCCCAACAAATGGGTGCCACACTTATGAATGATGTGGACTTGCTGCTGCGCTTTATCAGAGATAGTGGGCGATCGCTCCAACACCTGGGCATAGCCCAAAATGCCATTGAGGGGGGTGCGCAGTTCGTGGCTCATATTGGCAATAAACAGACTTTTGGCCTGGTTCGCCACTTCGGCTTTTTCTTTGGCGACTTTCAGCTCGGCGGTTCGTTGTTGCACCCGTTGATCCAGCTTTGCATTGTTGTCTTCTAAGGCTTGAAACGATTCTTGCAATTGTCTCGCCATGCTGTTGAAAGCGCTGCCGAGACTAGAGAGTTCATGGATGCCTTTAACCTCAATGGCTTGGTCCAGTTGCCCAGCCGCCAAGCTGTTGGAGGCGATTTGTAAGCGTAAAATCGGTTGCAAAATCCAACGAGAGGTAAGGATGCCCAAAAAGGTAGCAATGCCCAATGCCCCCAGGCAAAGGGCCAGGGTCGTGCGAATGTTGGCGTAGATTTGGGCCATAAAATCCGATTCAGGGATGACAATGGCAATCAGCCAATCTAAACCTAAATTGTCACGATAAGATTCAACCTTTAAGAAATATTGGCGACCCTCAATTTTATAGCGATCTTGAGTGAGGGAGTTGATATTCTCTAAGCTGCCAAAGCGATCGAAGAGATATTGAGTCGTTTGGCGCATCAGAGTATTTTGACTATCTATAGCATTCAATCGCGCAACTGTTTGACTGTCGAGATCGATCCCATGGGGTTTTTCTCCAGTGGAGGTGGCGACGACTGCGCCAGAGCGTTCGAGGATAAATGCCTCGCCAGATTCAGCAATTTTAAGTGTGGCAAGATAATCACTGATATTCGACAATGAAAAGCTGGTTCCCACCACCCCTTCGAATTGTTGCGATGGACCATAAACCGGGGTTGCAAAATCGACGCTCATCGTATCCCCTTGAACCCAAATAAAAATCGGGGTCCATGTCGCTTTACCAGCCTGCTTGGGGGCCGTGTACCAAGGACGAGAGCGTGGCTTGAACTCTTTTTCCAGAACTTCTATGAGTTCATCGGTAACACTGCCCTTGGGATCGACTAAATAATAACGGAGGAACTGATCCTCTAAAGAGAAGAGCTCCATCACCAGCCCTTCTTCCTGAGAAATGATGTGCCTGTATTGCAAATCTTCGGTGGCAACATAAACGCCTTTAACGTTGTCGTATAGATTAATATGTCGCCAAAGATAAAGCTCCCAATCTCGATTGATTTGGTTGATATCCAGTTCTCGGGTTTGGATGGCTAGTGACAAATTGTCAGCCACAAGGCTCGGCGTGCGTAAATATGTATCGAGGCGTTCGGTAATGCGATCGCTAATCTCATTTTGGAGCTGATTCACCACATCTTCTACCGCTCGCTGCCCGCTACGGTATGAAAAATAACCGACCACTCCCACGGCAGCAAAAATTTGCACAACGAATGGAATGATGAGAACCCAACGGAGGGAAAGCGAAGGTGTTTTGGGGTTCATCTGATGATTCCTTCATGCTAAATTTGCCATCGGTTTTGTCAGTTTGAGATCCCTGGCTGAGTGGCGTTGCATCGTCATCTCGTTAAATTTTTAGTGCCAAATTTGCAGTTGATGCTTCATCCGAGCCATTAATTCAACGATCTGAATCGGCTTATTAATGTAATCACTGCCCCCCACAGAAAATGCCTTCACCTTATCCCAGGTTTCATCCAGGGCGCTGACAAAAATCACCGGAATTAGTTTGGTTTTAGCGTTTGCTTTCAGTTGTTGACACACATCGTAGCCTTGCATATCGGGCATATTGATATCCAGCAGAATCAGATCCGGTAGCACCATGCCGGCCACCCTTAACGCCTCCGAACCACTATCCGCCTGCCAGATTTCATACCCATCATGCTCTAATACATCCGTCAGCAGGGCTAAATTCTTAGGTTCATCATCCACCATCAGAATGACGGCTTTGGCGGAAGATGGCGTCGGTTGAGGAGAATCAGTTGGCGCTTGATCCGCCTTCAGCATTTGGTCTTGGATCTGGCGAATTTCCAGTTGATTCTCAATGCGAACAATCACCTCTAGGGTGTTAAAGGGTTTGGTGATGTAGTCACTGCCTCCCACAGAAAATGCCTTCACCTTATCCCAGGTTTCATCCAGGGCGCTGACAAAAATCACCGGAATTAGTTTGGTTTTAGCGTTTGCTTTCAGTTGTTGACACACATCGTAGCCTTGCATATCGGGCATATTGATATCCAGCAGAATCAGATCCGGTAGCACCATGCCGGCCACCCTTAACGCCTCCGCACCACTATCCGCCTGCCAGATTTCATACCCTTCCTGCTCTAATACATCCGTCAGCAGGGCTAAGTTCTTGGGTTCATCATCCGCCATTAGAATGACGGCTTTGGCGGAAGATGGCTTCGATTGAGGAGAATCAGTTGGCGCTTGATCCGCCTTCAGCATTTGGTCTTGGATCTGGCGAATTTTCAGTTGATCCTCAATGCGAACAATCACCTCTAGGGTGTTAAAGGGTTTGGTAATGTAGTCACTGCCACCGACGGAAAACCCTTTCACCTTATCCCAGGTTTCATCCAGGGCGCTGACAAAAATAATGGGAATGGCGGTAGTCTGTGGGTCTGCCTTGAGCTGCTGGCAGACGGTATAACCATCCATATCAGGCATGTTGACATCCAGCAAAATCAAATCCGGCAGCACCTTCGCGGCCATTTGCAACCCCTCCGCCCCACTGCTGGCCTGCCAGACCTCATACTCATCCTGTTCCATAATGCTGGTGAGTAGGTTCATGATATTAGGCTGGTCATCCACCACCAGAATAACGGATGGTATAACCGTCGCCTTCTCCTTAACTTCGGCTTGATTAACGTCAGTCTTGTTACCGTTAGTCTCCTTAATTTCAGTCGCTTTAGCCGCCGTCACCACCGCCGTCACGTCCGTTGCTTTAGGGATAATTGGCTGTCGGTTTGGGAGCATCCCTGTCTCAACCACCAAGCGCCCATCCTGCAGTAGTGATGGCTCATGCTTTAGCTGCTGTTGCAACATCGTTTGGACATTACCTTTGGTGACCTTTTTGCCACTGACTTTTGACAGCAATTTCCACAGTTCAGCGGCTATTGCTTTAATGTAGCCACTGGAGTAACCTGTCTCAGATGCCACCTGGTCATAGGTCTTGGCTTTTGCCCGGAGGGTTAATGCCTCCATCAGCACTAAACGTTGTATCTGACTCAGCACTGCGCCTGTATTGGATTCAATCAACTGATCGGCAAAATCAAGTAACGTTTGACAGTCAGACATTAGAAGGGTTTGGGTCGTAAATTAAACACCTCAATGGGGTCATCATATCTTTACGGGTAAATACGCAACGGGTAAATACGCAAAACTAATTAATGATTGGTAACCCCCCGACTTTGCCGGAGAAACTTGAAAAAGTTTGACCGTGCGTACAGAATTGCAACCCTCAGCGAGTGTCCAGACTTTAAACGTTTTAGCTCATGAGAGAGGCAGAACTCTAAAGTGAATGATCTAAACGGGATGAATAGCGAATATCTTTGCTGAGCGCCGAGGATATCCCAGATTTGGAGATCAGCGGTCCTCTTTACTGTCAGGGTCGGGAGATTAAAGAAGGAGTTGAAGCATGAAAACTAATCACGCCAAATCCTCCCTCCATCCACACTCCGCACAGTCCCAGTGACTCCTCGGTGGCGTTGTTTCCCTGATCGGCCTCTCACAGTTCGGGCACCGTCCCGTGAAAATCGGATGCCAGTCCAGCAGATCCATCTTCTGTTCTGTCGTCAGATGGATTGAGGGTGGGGCGATGGGAGTTCCGTTGTAGAAGGCTTGGGTGGGTTTCATGTCTGGATTATGGCAAGCATTAAGGCTAGTGTCTTCCCTTCCCCCAAATTTCCCCAAAGTTGATTGATAGATTAAAAATAAAAGATCAGCCAATATCCCAGGAGCCTGACGGTTCTAGGAGAGAGGCTGAGACTAGAATCCCTCTAGAGTGCGAGTCTTTAGAGGGATTCTGCTGCTAAGGATGAGCCGTACGTTCCCCAAGATTTCCTCAAATTTGATTGATAGATTCTGGGAAGCATTCCTTAAGACCTTGTTGATGTCCATGAATACAGGGTCGCCCCTTGAATCTCCTGAAGAGCTTTGAGGGGTTTCTTGCTGCTGGTGATGAGGTTTCGGAACCTTTCAGTCCTCTCATGGCAATCACATGAGCTTCTTAAGCTGACAAAAATGCCCTAAAACTACGCATTGGTTAATATGCTTGGGGGGTATGTCAGAGGACTGGCACTCTTGCTATTTATGGGTTCCCTACCGGCCTACTAAATCCCTGGAACGCAGTACAGGCCATCGGTATACAGGTTACCGTTAAGGTGAACCCGTAAATAGCTTTAGAGTGACCCTTTGAGGTTTGTTTTTCCACTAGATGATGGAGTGGATAAACGCCTCAACCTGGGGAGAGATGATCAGTTCACCCTCTGCATTGTGGCTGAAACCTTTTCCGAGAACAAAGCTTTGATTCATAAGAGCCTGGATGAGGTTAGCTGGAGGAAATACCATTTTTATGCATAAATTCTTGGCGATCTGCATAAATATCGAAAATATTGTCCATTTTGGTTAATTCAAAGATAATACGAACCTGATCATTCAGTGAGCATAACGAGAGGGTGCCATCTTCTCCTCGCACTGATTTAAGCGTAGCCACTAAGGAACCAATGGCGGAACTATTCATAAAGGTGACATCTCTAAGATCTATCAGAATCGTTGTCACACCATTAGCTAGGGCATCGTTAATCTCACTGCGTAATTGGTTGGCACTGATTCCGTCCATCAGGTCAGCAGGCTGAAAAACTTCATAGCTCATATGTTGAACCTCCTGGTTCAGTTTTGTTGAGGTTGAGTGAGGCGAGGGTAGAGATGACTCATCAATCAGCACACGGTTATTGTGTAGACAGAGTTCCCGATTCTAATAACAAGGAAACAGTGGAAGGACACCTTTAAGGAAGAACAAAGTAATATTTCCGTCCCCCCAACATTTCCACACATTTGATTGGTATCTTCCGAAAGGGCTTTTCTCAGAGTCCCCCTTGTTTATAAGGTGAAACTCTTAACGGTATACCCCCTGGAGTCCCCCGTACTTTGAGGGGGGTTTTCTCTCTTGGGCCATTCCGAGGGGGTATCGTTTACAAGAAAAAACTGACAGTGTGTGGTGGTGCCTGTCAGTTTTCATACTCGCATTACGAGAACGAAGCGCATCGTTCACTCTGCTACTGAGTCTACCAGCCTTTAATTTTCTTTCCTCTCCGGTTATGAATAGAGATATTTGGCAATCTATTTGTTGATAATACTTCTTAATAACTTCAGCAAGAAGTTATACATAATACTCACCTCTGCAAACATGTTCTCAAATCATCGTGACTCACACTGAAAGAGTGAGGTTAATGAATCGACTATCTTTCCTGATCAGCCTTGCCCTTACAAGATTTATTAAATTTCTTCTCATTAACTTCTTTGTGTGTACACCTCCTGATAGCTTCAGGGGTTTTTTGTTGCAGAATCTAAACGAACCTGAGAAAAACTGAGGCTAAGGTGAGGCAATTTCTCTGACTCAGCCCATTATGCTGAAAACTGTGAGAGGTAATTTTGAATCTGCCGAACTCATGTATCTGGGGGACAATAAAACCTACCTTAGCCCCTATGACTACCAATTTAAGCACCGAACCAACTTTTCCAATTAACTTTTCCCAAAGTACTCCCTACCTCGTTGTAGTTGATACTGCCATTGATAATTACCAATATTTGCTAGCTAGCCCACTATTGGGTCGAGAGGTTCATATTCTCGATATTGAAACGGATGGGATTGCCCAAATCAAAACGCTCTTGAGTCAATTTGAAGGACTATCTTGTCTCCACCTGATTTGCAAAGGTGGACCTGATCATCTTGAATTAGGAACAACTCGTTTAGATGTAGATAACCTTTGGGATTATGCAGATGAGATTTGCCAATGGCAGGACTATTTGACAGAAGGTGCTGAAATATTCATCTACGGCTGTGAACTTGCCGCGAGTCGTCTTGGTCAGGCGTTTGTATCTTGGCTAGGTCTATTAATAGGTGCGACGGTTCGGACGGAATAGTGTGCAGAATTTGAGCGTCAAAGACTTAGCAAGAGAAATCTTCTCGCCAGAGCTGACGATCTCGATGATGGTTCCTGTAATTGCTGTGATGATAGTGTCAGCCTGCTTCATGGTGACTCCAATATTCCCAGCAATCACATCGACTAATTCGCTTTTGTTCATATAAATGGCCTGGAACGTTGCAGACACAATAGCTTAGAGCATCTTTAAGGATTGTAATTGAGCTAGAAAAACACAGCGGGTATGGGCACCCTAACGGTAATGAGATTCTCTGTAACAGTATTTGAGAACCTCCTCACTTGAACAGCTCCCCAGAATGACTATTTTGAGGAGCTTTTATTTCCATCACTAAGACATCACCATAAAACTGAAGGTCCAGGATTCTCAAGCTTCATGGCGGGTGCTTTCCAGATCAATTGAAATCGCTCCAATCCTTTTTGGCTGACATCGATTTCACCATCCGTCAGTATCAGTTCACCATTCGCAAAGGTTGAGCCTGCTGCACTGAGGATACCAATGAACTCATCGCGATCTGCAATAACAGGGACATATCGCTTCAAGCTGCCGTAAGAATATATCTGCGCAATTTGTTCCATGGTTCGAGGATAGTGATCACATAACACTCGAATGTAGAGAGAGAGCAGAGGCACTGGATCATTGATGCCAAACACGGCATTGCAGATACAAGCAGACGTGGTCAACATCCAGGTGGCAATTTTTTGGGGATCGGCTGTCCGTTCTCGTGCCATCTCCAAAAGGAGAGCCATCATATTATTCCTAAAGGGAACATCTAGACGAGTCTCTAAGTTTTTCCAGATGACTAAAGTATTCGGATCCATTTGAGCTTGAGGTTTTCACTTGCTTTATCCTTGGATACCCAAAATAGACTAATAATCTTCTAAAACCAATACTCAGTAAGGTAAACGGGATAGCAACTCTTCCATCGCTCCCTGCCATTCATCCAAACCACCTGAGTCTTTCCAAAGTCCCTTGAGTTCTGACTCAGCTAGAATCACCTCAAGTGCCTGTCGAGCCTGGGCAACCCTCGTCGCTGAGGGGGCAGGATGACCCTCCACCCATACCTCAATTTCTTCTGGGCAGTCCTCATGGGGGTTGCCCGACTGTGCAGCGACGACCTCGGCAGCGGCGATGGCGTTGAAGCATTCCGGGGCTTCCAGGTAGTCATCAGCTTGATCGATGACCGTATTCAGTGCATCAACAATCGGGCTATCGTCAGCGTAGCCTTTTAGCTCAGCCACCCAGTCCATTGCATCGTCGTTATCGAAACTGCCAACTCCTGATGCACCCATCGTCATACCCCCTGTTTGAGTTCAGGGATAATTTACCTTGAGGATAGAGGATAAGCCAAGGTAAGTGTCGGAGAGTCTGTTTTCTCCGTATCCCATGCTCCCACATCAATTACAGGCACAAGCTCCCTTCCAAGTCCTCTCATAGGAACTTCCTGGGTCTGGGCTGTCTTGGGGGTGAGACTTTGGGGTGTCTGGGGTTTTGGCTGTTGGTGGGGCGATGGGGATGCCGTTGTATATGGCTAGGGTGGGTTCCATTTCTTAATATTAGCTAGCACAGGTATCAAGGCATCCGCTGACCCCCAGCATTTCCCCAGGTTCGATTGATAGGTTATGAGTGGGGTTTTCAGAGAACCCTAATGATTCTGGTGTATGCCCCCTGGATCTGCTGATGAGCATTAGGGGGCTCTTTCTATCCTAGGTCCTGGCGAGGACTAGGCCGTCTTGATTTCTGTAGCTAGGTCACTGTTTTTCTGTAATTTCTTCATCGCTTTGTTGATAATTTGTCGAATCCGCTCCCGGCTGACGCCAAGCTGCTGACCAATATCTTGCATGGTCTTAGCTTCGCCATCTTCTAATCCATATCGCTGGACAATCACATAGCGTTGCCGTTCATCTAGGAGTGATAAATAACTCGATACCTCTTCACTCTGGTTCAGCAGTTCAAGATGGGTTGGTGTCGATTGTTCTGCTTCGATCAGTTCTCCTAGTGTGGTGTCTTGTTCCTTGCCAACCTGCATATCGAGAGAGAGAACATCTTGAAGATGATGCATGTTTTGCTTCAGTTTGTCGAGGTCAATCTCCATTGCCTCAGCAAGTTCAGCAAGTGTAGGCTCACGACCGAATTCTTGGGAGAGTTGTCGTTGAGTCTGTTTGATTTGGTTTCCTGTCTGCCAATGCCACACAGGGAGGCGAATCACACGACTGTTATTCTGTATCGAGCGGGTTATTCCCTGTCGAATCCACCAATAGGCATAGGTACTGAAGCGATACCCCTGCTCAGGCTCGAACTTCTCAACGGCTCGACTCAGCCCGATGCTGCCTTCTTGGATTAAGTCCATGAATGGCAAGCCCCGATTCTGATGCTTTTTAGCAATGGAGACGACCAGGCGCAGATTGCACTCGATCATCCGTTGTTTGGCCCGAAGGTTTCCAGCTTTAGCTTGTCTGGCAAGTTGGATTTCTTCTTCGTGGGATAGAAGGGGATAGCGTCCGATTTCTTTGAGATAAGCGCCAGTGCTGTCAGTTTGAATCATCCGCTTGATGCCTTGCAAACATCGTTGGTAGAGGAATACCCTGAAATGCCAGAGATGGGAATGGTCTTGTGTTATTTCTTAAGAAACTCAGAGGAAGTAATCGCACCTAATAAAGAGCTGGCAGAATCACAAGAAGATCTGCCAGCTAGATTGTAGAAAATAGAATGATAGATATGCTTCAGTCTATCAGGGTTTTACTTTTTCCTTGAAAAGCTTGCCAGCGCTGAAAACAGGTGCTTTGGAAGCTGGTGTAGTCATTTTCTCACCCGTCTTAGGATTACGTCCCTCTCTAGCTTTGCGGTCTCTAGCTTCAAAACTGCCGAAGCCAACGAGAGTAACTTTTTCACCAGAGCTAACAGCATCAACGATTGTCTCAATAGTAGCCGAAAGGGTAGTATCAGCTTGCTTCTTAGTGACGCCAGTATTTTCAGCAATTGCGTCAACGAGTTCGCCTTTATTCATGACAGTACCTTGAAAGGATTGCGAGTATTGTACTGCAAGGATTGTAATAGGGGGTATCTGGGAACCTGGGCAATATAACTGGGTCTGGGAATATCAATTGTTGGAAAGATACTCCTCTGTGTTTGCCATGTAGTGAGGTTACACAATCAATAAACTCCCCTGTACAAGACTATACAGGGGAGTTTATTGATTGACTGGATAAACTCTTAAGCAACCTTGGTCAAATGAATGTGCTTGCGACCTACTGAGATTTCAAATTCATCCCCAGGCTCAAGTTCTAGTGCTTGGGTATAAGTACGGCCCACCAAAATATTGCCATTGGTCTGCACACTAACTTTATAGCTTGCTCTTCGTCCTCCAACGCCGCTCCCATTGGAAGATTGGCTATCTAAATCAATTCCTTCTGCATCTAAAAGAGCATTGAGGAATGCGATAGTTTTAATTCGTTCAGAGCCACCTTTGTCATTAGAAACGTATCCGCAAGCTTTCGCTTTTTCTTCACGAGTGTAATCACTCAGTTGTTTTACTTTGGCTACTAAGTCTTTTCCTGTTAAGGGTTTAGCTTGCTTTTTCTTTCTCGGCATGAGTTAAAAAATCTCTCTAGCAGTATCATTATGACCACTAAATGATTGCATATAGTTTTAGGTTTATGGCTAGCGGATAACCGATCCAATTAGTCAGGATGGCATTGGATATCGAATTTTTACATAAGAAGTTTTAATTGAAATAAAATGAGTGATTATGTTAGCAACCTAGCTTTAAACCTTCGATAATTCCTTTGTTTTGACAGTAGACCCAGAATTTTGCCCTTGAGTAGCATCCTGTTTATAAAAGTCTAAGTCCAGAGCCGAACCAATGACTTGCCCGTTCGCAGATAGCTCATACCACTGATTTGTGAACAGATGTTGGGCAACAGTTGCATGAGACATCCCACACTGAGATATGCCTTCTGGTTTGTCTTTTAGGAGAATACCTCTGATGGGATCTGGAGTGCTGGGCATTAGGAATATCTCCCCAGTTCAATTATCTGGACTCATGCTAGCAACCCTACTCAGGCATCTTCAGGTTACCCATCAGCACATCCATAGCTAGCTCCATGTCGCTTTTACCCAGGATGCTATCGATGGTTTTACCTTTGATGTCATCTGCAATGTTCAGAATGCCCGTGAGCGCTTGGTCAATTTTATCCACCTGCTGCTCAAGCCTGTTGATATCCTTCAACTGTTGAGGTGTGGGGCTTTCCTGTTTCCAGCGAGAGAACTGCTCCCTATAAACCCACAAGAATTCATGCTGCTCAGAGTAAACGTCAATGACCCTTTGAATGGTGGCATCATCCATCGTATGAGGTTTCTTCTGGGCTTCCAGCATATTGCTGTGCTGGCTTTGCACCTCCTCCAACATGCCATCGACCATCGGAATACATTCGTGCATTACCCTGATCGGTTGCCATTGAGGGGACTCAGCTTGCTTTGTCATGGTGATGATTTAATCAGAGGATTGATGACAAATTATCAGATCCTGCGTTACATCAAACAGCTTGGGTCGTTAATTTTGTCCTCTTTAGTAAAGCAACCTGCCTAGTAAATCATTCACGGAAGTTTGCCATAGTTCAAAATCATCTGAATTCTTCCACAACTCTTTGAGGTCAGACTTTTCTGAAATGGCTTCGGCAACATATCTCGCTTGAGAAATCATTGTTGCGGGTGGGGCTGGCCGTCCTTCAACCCATGCCTCCACCTCCTCTGGGCAATCGTCTGAGGGTTCTCCCATCCATGCAGCCACAACCTCCAACGCTGCAATGGCAACCGCACAATCAGGGGCTTCTGGGGACTCGTCTGCTTGGTCGATGACGGTGTTTAGAGCATCAATGATCGGATTGTCGTCATCAGAATCGGCCAGTTCAGCCACCCAGTCTAGTGCGTCATCATTCTCGAAGCTGCCTGGTCCCCATATGCTCATCGCTTATCCCCTGGTGAGTTCCAGGGACAATTTACCGTGAGGACAGAGGATAAGCAAAGGGATGCCGTCTTGGATACAGTGAAATTGGGCCAAGAGTTCTCTCGGTAATGGTCAGTGATGTCATCAGCAATCTTGATGAAGCTGAATGGGTTGATATTCAGAAACCAAGAGAGACTCAATAATCAAGCAATGCCAATCATCAGGCTGCCAATATCCAGTAATTGAGGAGGCACGAACATGAAGAAACTCAGCGATTATGCAATTGGAGTCTTCTTGATAGTTATTGCTCCCCTTGTAATCGTGATTGCAGGATTCCTTTACATCGACTTTGTGCATGTTGGACCGCCCACTGTCGAACAGTTGCTGGTTAAATATCCTACGTGTGAACAGCGAGGAGAATTTGTAGCAACACACATCAAAGAAAGTCAGACAACACCAACGGCATTGATCAACAGACCATCCAGAGACCTGGATGGTCTGTTGCAGCGATATCGAGCTAAGGTCGAGAACATTCTTGAGGAACGAGATGAACGTATATTTGCCCATACTCTTTACAAGCTAGGTAGTGGCTGTTGGCACGATTGAACTTCGCGTTCAGTTGAGTCTGGGGATGGTTGAATCTAGAAAGGGTACATCCCCACTGCTTGCAGCGAATTACTGCGCTTACAATCCAAATCGACGGTTTAGGAGTGAAAGATCTTTGATACCTCGTCCGCTTGTGGAGAGGTGGTTAATTTGATCTTAGAGGTCTATGCTGTTCGCCTCTATGCGCCACCCTTACTATTGGCTTGTATACTCAGCGTTGCCCGAAAGGTTATTGCATTTCCTAGTGGGTGCTTGCCAAATCGATCTCAATCGCTGTAACCCCTTTGGGTTGATATGGATCTTGTCTTCTATCAGTTTCAATTCGCCGTTAGCAAAGGTCGAACCAGCTGCCCAGAGAATACTCGTAAAGTCGTCACGTTTAAGAGACGAGGGAGCGTATATCACCAGACCTTCATAGGATAATATTTCATATATTTTCTGCATGGTGGCTGGATACTGAGTATCTAGTGCTCGGATATAGAGTGAGAGCAAGGGCATGGGATTATTCGTCCCGAAAATGGCATAACAGATGTAGGTAGAAGTAGTCACCATCCAAGTCGCTATCTTATGCGGATCGGTGGTACGGTCACGAGCCATCTCCAAAACAAGATCGACCATATTCTTCCTGAAAGGAGTATTGAGACGAGTTTCTAAGTTTTTCCAGAGGGCTAGGTTAATTGGATCCATATAGGGTTAATCTTTTCTATTAATATTTGCAAGCCTCAATCTTGTTGTAGATCTTTCAGTAGATCATCAAGGACTGCAACATCTATCTCGTCAATCTCTAGCGAGCTATCATTTTCATCTATAGGAAGATTTTCTGTTTCTAACGGTGACATAATTGCTAACTGCTATATATATTTATCTATTTATTTCTCCATAGTAAATAAGCACTTTTGTATTCTGTATCCGAAACTTTACGGAAATACAAGTAATACGGGGTGATACGGGGTGCAACGCCAATACCACCACACCCAAACTCTCTCATACCCCCACCACCCGAACCCCCACCAGGAAAACTGCGGGCCTGCTGAAGTGCCAGAGGCAGACCCCAGATGTTCCTACGACAAGTCCAGGGATGGGCTGTGGTTGTTGCGGTCATGGTGGTATCGAGGCTGGAATTTTTCGCACATCCCCTCGCAAAGGTATATTCCAGGCTTTTGAAGTGGAGTTATGACCAAGTCAATTATGACCAAGAGTCTTTTCTAGTAAGAGTTTGAGTTATTCTCTAAGAATTAGTGTGAGTGCCCAACGCACCGTCTTGAAAAGTAGAGATGAGGAGACACAGGTAGGACATGAGAAAAGAAAACAGAGCATCGTTTCATATACCTACTGAGGCCATCCTCAGCACTCTATCAGCTGCTCAGAATGGCAGGTGCAGCATCATTCGAAGGTAGTAGCTTTTGGTATTTCATCGGAAGTCCTGTTGACGAAGCGTTAGGTGGCAAGAAAAGCCACAAACAATTGCCGCCCTTGTTTTGGGCCAGTGAATGCTGGATTCTAAATCGAAGCCAGAAAACATACTGAATATTGCAAAGCTCGATCAATGTGGGTGACAGGTCGGATGGTTACTAAGTGACAGGTCGGATGGTTACTAATAGGATTCATAAAGGTTGTCAATTTTCTGATCTGGAGTAGTGATGTCTGAACACAAATGCTTTCAGCTATTGGCTAAATATAATCAGTGGATGAATATCAAGCTCTTTGATGTGTGTTCGAGATTGTCCGAAGAGGAGCTTCGGCTAGATCGAAAAGCCTTTTTTGATTCTATTTACATGACGATTAACCACATTATGTACGGGGATTTAGCATTTTTATCTCGATTCACAGGCAATCCAGTGCAGGTTCCTGAGCTAGGTCAAGAGTTAGCTTCTTCATTTACGGATCTTAGGGTAGAGAGAGAAGCGTTGGATATTCGGATCATAGATTGGGTTTCAGCGCTAGATCCCATTTGGTTGGACGAAGAGCAAACATATCAAAGTAAGGTTGACGGCAAAATTCGCACAGTTCCCCGCTGGGCTTTGGTGATGCATATGTTCAATCATCAAACACACCACAGGGGGCAAGTGACTACTTTGCTCTCACAAATGGGGTTAGATATTGGGAGCACAGACATTCCATTCATGCCTCAGTTTGTTGCCGCTTAACAACCCTGGTGCAGCGTATTGGTAGAAGGGGGTGGTATGTTTGCGGAGGTTATTTGCAACCATTGACCAGAAACGTTAAAGACATGTCTTACAATCTCTTAGGATTTTCGAGAAAGCACTTCTGAGACATAATTTAAGACACACTTTTTGCAAGGTTTAAAAAGGTATACTTTTTGAGGTGATCTTTCAGCGCTCACACTAATTTCCCAAAATGGCTAAAACTCTTACGATAAAAGACTCATAGCCATAGTTTACTCGGTTATACCTACACTTCAAAAGCCTGGAATATACCTTTCCGAGGGGTTGTGCAAAAAAACCTGAATGTAATAGAGACCCATGGAGATGCTGTGCTGTAGGGGGTTCTTTCTGTTTTGGGCATTGAGACGGGTATCAGCTATAAAAAAACTGGCAGGGTTATGGGTGCCTGCCAGCCTAGCGTAGTAAATAGAGTGAACGTGTCGCGAACACTGCATTCACTGTATCAGCTTTAATTTTCTCTGGAGTATTGCTTACACTATGGACTGAAGCTGAAGTAGTAACAGATGAAGAATGGCAGCATTTGTATGAGAACTTTGAAAGGATTTGGAGTTTTGCGATTTGAAAACGCAAAACCTCATGTTGGAATCCCGGTGATTGATTACGGCGAGTTCTCAGTGTGATTGCGCTCTGACTCATCCCTCCATCCACACTCCGCACACTCCCAGTGACTCCTCGGTGGCGTAGTCTCCCGGATCGGCCTCTCACAGTTGGGGCATCGTCCCGCGAAGATCGGATGCCAGTCCAGCAGTTCCAGCTTCTGTTCTGTCGTCAGATGATTTGAGGGTGGGGCGATGGGAGTGCCGTTGTAGAAAGCTTCGGTGGGTAGCGATGAAACCTGCTATTAGCTTCAAACTATGCACATATTCTACTGATAGCATCTGAATAGAAATGGAAACACGGTTGAATCCCTCTAAGGCGCGTGTCTTTAGAGGGATTTTATTAATAGGATGAGATTTTAGAGCCCCCAACTATCCCCAAATTTGATTGGTAGAGTCTGGGAAGCATTCCTTAAGACCTTGTTGATGTCCATGAATACAGGGTCGCCCCTTGAATCTCCTGGAGAGCTTTGAGGGGTTTCTTGCTGCTGGTGATGAGGTTCCAGTGTCTCTGAGTCCTCTCATGGTCGGCATTTGGGCATCTTAAGTTGACAAAAACGCCCTGAAACTACACATTGGTTAACTCGCTTAGGGGGTATGTCGGAGGAGTGATACTCTTGCTATTTACGGGTTCCCTTCCGGCCTACTAAATCCCTGGAACGCAGTACAGGCAATCGTTATACAGGTTACCGTTAAGGTGAACCCGTAAATAGCTTTAGAGTGACCCTTTGAGATTTGTTTTTCCATTTGAGGGAGTGATAATCACTATCCTCAGATTTGCTTGATACATTCTGATAGGGGTTTCCTCAGAGTTCCCCTTATCTACGATATGAAACTTCTTAACGGTATACCCCCCTAGAGATACTGCGCTGTAGGGGTTCTTTCTGTTTTGGGCCTTGTAATGGTGTCGGCTATGAAAAACTGACAGTGTTATGGGCATCTGTCAGTTTAGTGTGGTGTGAGGATTGCAGTTTGCAAGCCTTGCTATCTAGTCTAACGAATTCCCCCAGCAGCTTAGATGAGTTGCCTCAAGTCATTCCAATGCCTGTTCTCTGGTGTTTCTGGGTTACTGGGAATATGGGGATTTCAAGCTCATGTTTGTTTTCCAGAATTTCCCGAAAGCATTGCTATCATGCATGGGATAAGAAAATTGACTTCAGAGCATTCTTGAGAACTAACGATGGCTAATCAGGAACAGATAGCCTTGCTGAGTCAGGGTGTTGAAGTTTGGAATGAGTGGAGAAAGGAAAATCTCAAGGTATCGATTAACCTCAGCAAGGCCAGCCTGACTGGGATGGATCTACATGGGGCTAACTTTGATAAAGCGATCATGATCGGGGCTAATCTCACGGGTGCTAATCTCAGTCAGGCCAGCCTTTGTGAAGTCAGCCTCTGGAAAGCCAATCTTCGTGGTGCCATTTTAAGTAAAGCGAACCTTAAAGACGCCAACCTCATTGAGGCTGACTTGTGTACGGCTAGTCTCTGGAAAGCCAATCTCTATAACGTCAACCTCTATAAAGCCGATCTCCGTGGTGCCAACCTTTGTAGAGCCTATCTTTACAAAGCCAATCTCAGTGAGACAGACCTCAGTCAGGCGAGCCTTTGTGAAGTCTACCTATGTGAAGCTAATCTCTATGAAGCGGATCTTTCTGGTGCGGATCTTGAAGGAGCTAATTTTGAGGGAGCAGACCTTCTCAACATCCGTTTTGATCTTGAAACGAATTGGTCATCAATTGGTAGTTGGGACAATGCTAGAGATATACCGCAGAAGTGGAAGGATGAGAGCAGCCAAAGAAGTGGAACTCAGCAAGGTTTTGATGGATCGATGGTTTCAGATGGCGGTTCTGATGTTGCTTTAGATCCAAGACTCTTGACTGACTCTTTGTGATTGTAGTTGTGTGCTGTCCATCCCTAAGATCATCTATGGGGTGGGGGATTTGGCTGCACAACTTGTGAGGCTTTGGTGCAAGCTCCCCCTCTAGATAGCTGCTCTTGTTCCCAGATAAGATTGAAGATCCGATGAATGTCCTGTGAATCACCACAGGGTACTTGGATGTCTAGGGGTTACCTAAGCAAATTGGGCATACTTTTTTAATTGCTGGAAAGCCTTTTTCTCGATTCTGCGAATACCCTCCCGACTCATGTCGAGTAACTTAGCAATCTCTACCAGCGTTTTAGGTTGACCATCTTCAAGGCCAAATCGTTGACCAATGATGAATTGTTGTCGCTCACTCAGGTGCCCCATGAGTTTGGACAATTCATCTTTATTCATCAGATTCTCAAAGTATTTTTGGGAAGAATGATCCTTGGCAACGAGTTCGCCTAATGTGTCTCCCTGGTTTTCACTCACGAATTTATCTAAAGAGATAACCTCTTGAGAGAGTTGGAGCTGTTCCTGTATGTGAGTTGGGTCAATATCCATTGCATAAGCGACTTCATCAAGGGATGGTTGACGCCCATATTCTTGGTTGAGCTGGAAGTAGGTACGTTTAATTTTGCTGTGGAGCTGATTGAGGTGAATCGGCAGTCGAATCATTTTGGTCTTATTGTGCAATGCTCGTGTGATTCCTTGCCAAATCCACCAGTAAGCATAGGTGCTGAACCGACAGCCTTGATTTAGGTCAAATTTCTCTACGGCTCGACTAAGCCCGATGTTTCCTTCCTGAATTAAGTCTAATAAAGGTAGACCCCGATTCTGGTGTTTCTTCGCAATGGAGACGACCAGGCGTAGGTTACACTCGATCATCCGTTGTTTGGCCCGTAGATTGCCCGCTTTTACTTGCCGAGCGAGGTTAATTTCTTCTTCAGGAGATAGGAGTGGATAGCGTCCTATCTCCTGAAGGTAGCTCTGAGTACTATCAGGAGTAGTAATCATTATCGATCCTCACAAACATCACCGTTACGAGGTCGTCCCCCCCAATGCTAGCAATTGAGTGATTATCTCGTTGATGCTCAGGAAAAAGATGTCAGCATAAGGAAGCTGGCAGAATCACCAGAGCATCCGCCAGCTTGGGTGTTGGAATGAGGTTAAGTCTTTAGCGATATTCTTAGTCTATCAGCCCTTAACCTTTTCCTTGAAGACCTTGCCCGCACTGAAAACGGGTGCTTTGGTCGCCGGGATTTTAAGCTTCTTTCCCGTCCTTGGATTGCGTCCATCTCTAGCTTTGCGGTCCCTAGCCTCAAAGCTGCCAAAGCCCACTAGAGAGTCCTTATCGCCAGAGCTAACGGTCTCCATGATGGTTTCTGTTAGTGCTGTGAGGATAGTGTCGGCCTGCTTCTTTGTGACCCCAGCGTTATCAGCAATCTCGTCTACTAACTCGCCTTTGTTCATGGTCTTGCCTCAAAGTGCTTATGAGCATTGTATAGCAGGGGTTGGAGGATTTATTTGGGAATCAGGGCAATATCAATGGGTCATAGGCGGATGTCGGGAATAAACTCCTCTGAGGTTATAAAAGCTTTTTCAACTCCCCTGTAGAAGAGAATACAGGGGAGTCTTTTTTCACAATGATTAATCTTCTTCAGTCTTGAGTCTCAAATGAATATGCTTACGCCCCAATGCAATTTCAAGCTCATCTCCCGGTTGCAGCTCCATTTTCTTGGTGTAAGCACTACTGACTAATAGCTTGCCGTTAGATTGTACGCTGATGCGATAGTTGGGTTGACGTCCTCCCATCTTCTTGTTGCGCTTGACTTGTGCATCCAGGTCCATTCCTTCTGCATCTAAGACTGCATTCAGGAAGGCCATCACATTAATGCGTTCAGTGCCACTTTTAGCGATTTTGTAGTAACCACAAGCTTTGGCTTTTTCTTCCCGAGTCAAATCGTTTAGAGCTTTAACTTTAGTCAATAGCGCTTGACCTGCTAAAGGCTTACTTTGTTTTTTAGTTTTCTTCGGCATCTTTAAACCTCACTGTCTACTTTCATCCAGTTTGATAAGCAAATTAATTGCTATTGAGTGTAGGACGAATTCTGGAGGTGGGTCATTTTTTAGATAATTTGCCCACACTAGGAATAGAGCATTGCAAGGCGGGGAGTGATATGGGGGGACCGAAGCAATTCAGTGAAACGGCTGATTCAGATGAGATATCACGCCTGAGAAAGCAACTGACGATCAGTATCAAATTTCACCAATATAAACATCTACAAAAGTTGCCATTAGAAGTTGCAGTTAGAGCGATGGCGGAAGCATGGGAAGCCTGCTACCCAGAGAGTGTACCGCCACACTGCAGTGGTACTTCCACTGCTATTCTTTCTAATGACCAAGTTGCCAAGTCTATTCGAGAAAGCAAATACTTCTCAGGGGCATAGAGATAAACCTGCGCTACTTAGAGTAAGGTAGAATTGCCTGGATCAGGACTTCACGAAATCTTGGATAATTCCTTGGTTTTGACCGTAGACCGTGTACTTGGTCCTTGCTGATTTCCATGTCTGTAGAAGTCAAATTCCAGTGGTGAGCCAAGAATTCTCCCTCCAACTGAAAGCTCATACCATCTTTTAGAAGTGCGATGTTGAGCGAAGGATGCATTGGACATCCCGCATCTAGAAGTCTCTGCTGGCTTATCGGTTAGGGGTATGCCTCTAATTGGATCATGGGTGCTGGGCATCTTAGATATCTCCCCAGGCATATCATTTGGACTTATATTCTCACTCTTATTGAGCCAGATGCCCAAGCAATAAGCAATCGTTTAATTTTACTCACCCAGATAACGATGCCAGAGTTGGGCTAGCTGTAGTGCTTCACCTTGCTTCTCTACTGAGATTTTATACATTTGGTTTGGTCTGCCCTGACCAGGTTGTTTTTGCCAATAAGATAGAATCAGAGCCTCATCAACTAAGAAATTTCGGGCAATATACAGAATGTGATCTGACACCCGATAAGCTGGATGCTTAGACTTAAGATATTGGCTTATGGCTGTAAAATCGGAGTCACCCAAATCGATTAGTACAGACAAGATAAAGCATGCTGCTACTTCTTGACACAGTTTGGTAGGAGGAGGGTTTTTGAAGTACTCAAAAATGTCTTGAAATTTCATCAATTTTTCCTCCTGATGATGAAGGATATTTTCGAGTCCGACAAAACATTCAGCAGCAATTAGCGTGAGTAAGCATTTCTTGAGCATGAACCCATGGATTGAGCGTAGCAAGTATTATGCATTGATGAACAAGAGCGGTATGAAAGATAAAACCTGAGTAACAGTGATTCAGAGGTGGACCGCATGGGTTGATTTGCGAAGCAGGATATAAATAGAGTCCCCTTTCCTTATCTCTTGGTACTTCTGTATCTCCAAGAGTTCAAAACGTTTGCTAATGATTTCATTTAAGGTTTGTTCAGTGTAATAGGTGCATATTGTGTCGTGAAAGTCTTCAACGTGGCTCCCATACCAAAAGGAGTGCATGAGTATTCCTTTATCGCTTAAGATTCGATGTTGTTGCACCAACGACTTTTTCAGTTCGAAAGGGGTCAACTGATAAAGGACTTTGTTTGAATAAATGCAGTCAAATTTTCTGACAGTCTGTAATGTGAGTGCATTTAGTAAGATTAAATCAGCTTTAGGAAATCGTCTGAGATAGCAATCGAGAAGGTCTTGAGAGTAATCAGAGCCTGTGGCGACATAAGATTGACTCAATAGATTCAAGTCTTTGCCTGACCCCATTCCTAGCTCTAGGAGTGACGCCCCTGGAGCAAGATAAGTTTTTAGCTTTTGGATAAGTTGTGCCCCGGCATTGTCATTTATAGGGATATCATCATCGCTATTTTCTGGTTGGTCGTAATCGTCCACAACAATACTCCCAAAGCCCCATCTTAGGGGGTGTATTGAACAATCGCTTAAGTCTGTAGAAATCTTTAGGAGTCATAATTCTTCCTCAGTATGGCAGTCTAGACAGCATATCCTCCATCGCTTCTTCCCATTTCTCCCATTCATCTGAATCTTGCCACATTTCCTTGAGTCCAGATTCAGCCAGAATTACCTCGATGGCTTGTCGAGCCTGGGCAATCCTCGTTGCTGAGGGGGCTGGATGCCCCTCTACCCATATCTCGATTTCCTCTGGGCAGTCCTCATGGGAATTACCTAACTGTGCAGCAACTAACTCTGCCGCCGCAATGGCAACGGAGCAATCTAGAGGTTGTGGGTAATCATCGGCTCTGTCAATGATGGTGTTGAGGGCATCAATGATAGGGCCATCGTCTGAGTAGCTCTCTAGCTCTGCAACCCAGTCTATTGCATCATCATTCTCAAAGCTCCCTGGTCCCCATGTGCCCATTGAAGTACTCTGGTTAGCTTCAAGGACAATTTACCGTGAGAACAAAGGATAAGCCAAGGGAAGCGGGAGTGTAATCTTTATATGTCTACGATATTTATTAATAATTTATTCAAGATCCAGTCTTAGAGAAACTGCAAGTTGATGAAATCAACGGGGCTAAATTTGTGATCGTCGTATGGCAGGAACAGATTTTTATACCATTAAATGGTTTAATTAAGCTTGCAATCTAGTGGTGTGGTCATCTATGTCTCTGTTAACGCTAGATAAAATCGAACAACTTCAGATCCAATTGGACCGATGTACTGATCTTAAAACCGCTTCGACATTTAGGATTGCCATATCAATTGGAATTTAGACTAAAAAGAAGCTTCAGCAGAAATTATCACGCGAGCACTTCTCTCGCATGATCGCGATATTACGAGACTAAGATCGGAAGCATAGGCGGCTACCTTCTCCGTTTTTGGGGGCTTGGATGCTCTTTCCCTTACTGTTGGATAGCGAGGTCGCGGAGTTCTTTTTCTGCCAGTCGTCCACCCCGGCGACTTTCCGCGAGGTTTGGGGTCAGGTGCAGGGGAACCAATCCTTGCTAAAAGTGCAGTAATAGAGTCAGCAACCCGTCCTGGAGATAGTGAGTCAACCTTTTTTTGCCAGGGTAGTGGCGTATCTTCGACGAGGGAACGCGCCAGCCATAACTGCCAGGTGAGCAGGGGCATCAGATCCGACCAAGCTTCCATTTGCTCTATGGTTGAGGGTTGGGGAACGGTCCAATGGAGACGCTGGCGGACAAACCGATACCAATGCTCCAGCGCAAATCGACGGAGATACTGTCGCCACAAGGCCTAAAACGACCGAAGCTGCGATATGGGGCAATTTAGGTGCGCCGAGCAAAGCTCGGCTTTGTCCGTGAGGTGAAAGTCCTCACCCTAGAAGCCTTGGCTAGGCACTAAGTACTGAGTGTTGCACTGTTCCCGGTAACGAGGGGAGTGAAGCGTACACAAGGAGGTGATGGGCCGCAATGCGTAAGCGTGAAGGGATTGAGCCCCGTTATCCCCAATAACTGTGGATGCCGACATGTTCTAAATCATGGAAGGCAAAACTTAAAGAGCCAATAGCCATGGCTCTAGCAGGTCCACCGGGGTCAAAGACCGTGGCACGTCACCAAGGCAAAGCTGGGAACTCGGGAGATCCCACTAACTCCTCCCTTGTGGGGGTAAGGCAGCACAACTGGCAAACCAGGAGGAAGCCTGATGGTTAATGGGAAGTCGGATGTCCTCATAGTAGTGAAGAAATGGAGTAACGCCCATGGAGCGAAGGGGGACACATATAGTCGCCCGTCCAACGGAAACGTCATCTACACGCAGAGGTGGACTCATGGCGGAAACAGGAGTTGAACGGATAGCTAGTCGGGCTCGTAATCATCCAGAGGAGCCATTCACGGCTCTGATGCACCACTATAGTGTGGAAAATCTGCGAGCCTGCTTCGAGTCGCTGGATGGAAACAAAGCGCTTGGAGTAGATGGAGTGACCAAGGCGGAGTACCAGGAAAATTTGGAGACTAATCTCCAGAATCTACACCTGAAACTACGCCAAATGTCGTATCGACCCCAACCGGTGCGTCAGGTAGAGATCCCAAAAGAGGATGGCAGTATGCGTCCTTTAGGGATCAGCTGTACGGAAGATAAAGTAGTTCAGGAGATGACCCGTCGGATCCTAGAAGCGATCTATGAACCCGTGTTTATCGACACCTCATATGGATTCCGCCCAAAGCGGAGCTGCCATGATGCTTTAAGGCAGCTAAATAGGGAAGTGATGCGTAAACCCGTAAATTGGGTCGCTGATATCGATCTAGCCAAATTCTTCGACACAATGCCTCACCAGGAAATCCTTTCCGTATTGAGTATCCGAATAAAGGACGGGAATCTTCTGCGTCTGATAGCACGGATGCTCAAAGCGGGCATACAAACACCTGGAGGCGTGGTGTACGACGAACTCGGAAGTCCTCAGGGCTCAATCGTCTCCCCTGTGATTGCGAATATCTTCCTCGACTACGTGTTGGACCAATGGTTTACCAACGTAGTGAGACATCACTGCCGAGGGTATTGCGCCATTATTCGATACGCAGACGATGTTGCGGCTGTGTTTGAACATGAAGAAGATGCCATTAGATTTATGCGGGTACTGCCGCGACGGCTGGAGAAATATGGCTTACGACTAAATACAAAGAAAACCCACTTGTTGGCCTTTGGTAAAAGAAATGCTCGGCGCTGTTTCCAGACTGGGCAACGTCCATCAACCTTTGATTTTCTTGGGTTGACCCACTATTGGGGCCGGAGTCGCAAGGGGTATGTCCGCATGAAACGTAAGACATCAAAGAAACGGCTACGTCGCTCCCTTAAGCAACTAAAAATGTGGTTGCGGAAGGTACGCAATATCTATAAGCTTCCTGTGATCTGGCGAGTAGTGAGTTTGAAGTTGTGTGGGCACTTTAACTACTTTGGAGTGACCGACAATAGTCAATCTCTGTACTACTTCAGGCGAGAAGTCTACAAGCTGCTATTTAAGTGGCTCAATCGTCGCAGTCAACGGCGAAGCTTTTCATGGGGTGATTTTCTGCACTATGAAGCATGCTACCCATTACCACGCCCCAGGCGATTGGTTTCTCTCTATTGAACCTGACAAAGGCTATATGAAGAGGCTCGTGCGGGAAAACCGCAGGCGGGCTTCTGTGGGGGGGAGGCTCTCAACAATATAGGGTCAAATCTTGTGACACTCCTGAGCCGAAAGGAGGGAGAAACAGGGAATACAAAGCAGACCTAAGTATTGAAGAGGTCCTCTCTACCTGACTATATTTGTACTTAAATGAGAGACTATTCTGCCACTATTGCCGGCAGCTTTCCTTCACCACATGGAGTGCTTTTGGGGCTTGATAGGCCGTTCAACAATACGGACAGAATCGATGCTTGAGCAACGTCATTGGCCCATCTCAGCTTCGGTCGTTTTAGGCCAAATTAACGCGCAGGTCCGTTTCCTTGAGGATGTCCAACAAGCTGGTCATTGGCCAGCGTTTCGCCACCTCCTGTTTCAGTTTGTGGATATTACTGGGTTCCTCTTGAGCCGGGTAGGGGGTAACACTAATCCAGCCGTTACCTCGGGACAGAATATTGACCTGTGGATCGTTGGGGATGCTCGTATTTAAGGAGGACAGAGCTGCCGTCATATCCAGTTTCAGTTTCGTGACGAAGGCTTCAGCATCCAAGGGTTGGTTGAGTTCTAAATAGTACTGCTCTCGTTGAGCTTCAAAATCTTGGGGTAAATCCGTATCAGGATTCCCGTAGCGTTTGGCACCCATCACCCACACTTCACGACAGCGCAGTGTGTCTCGCAGCGTTTGCAAGACACAGATTTCATAGTTGACGCGGTTGACCTGGTCTTGGCCTTTGGAATTGGATTCGATGACGAGCTCGCGCCAACCGCTTTTTAGGACACCAGTGGTGATCACCTTTTCATCCTCAGTGAAGTATCGCTTTCCACTGCCCTGATACTGCCTGAGCAATTCAATGGCCTCAATGACAGGGCGATGCTGCTCGTTGTTGGAGTGAAAATCCAGGGTCTCCAAAATGGCCGGCACCATCCGCCGATAGTGATGCAAATAAGAGGCTCGAATCTTGACATTCACTTTTTCTCGGTAGGTAATGCCGGTTCGTTTTCGCTCCTCAATTACGTTAGTCAATTTATCGGGACTAACGACCGGAAAGATCACCTCTTTAACGGGTTGATCTGGATTGGCTAAGGCCGCTTCCGCAATTCGGTATAGAAGGGCCTCTTTATTATTGACGCGTTTGAAATTAGCGATCAGTTCTCGCTCTACACGACGCTCGGCACTGATGCTAAGACGATGGATGGTCTGGACTAGCAAATCGACTAGATTATCAGTGATCTCTTTTTCGCGTTGATAACAGAACGAAGCAATGAGAGTGTAGCGAATGGCCTTTGGGTGGCGGCGTAGGCGTCCCGCCAGGTCGGCTGAGGCTCGACGCCGATATTGCTCAATCAGCTTAGGAGAATAGGAGGCAAATAGATCTGTAGGCAGCTGAATCTGTCGGATACTTTGCAGCTTATCGATTTCATTGAAGAGACTTTTCAGGCCTAGACGCCCCGGATCTGACTTGAGACGGTTGAAGTCGGACTGCCGGAACTGACTTTCCTCATGGTCTCGGGTGAATTCTGTTTCTAATAAAGCATCCATCCTTTTTCGAGTATCTGCTGGGAGTCGTGCCGCAATTGTTTGGCAAAAGTCCTGTTCATGGTTGTGGGCAGCTGAGCTGATAAGCCGGGTCAATTCTTTGGGGGAAGGGGGTTCAAGCTTAAGGTGACGCAGACGTTGATAGGCTTGCTCTCGAATCGCATTCAAATGGAGCCCCAGAGGCATCACTTTCTCTTTGAGCCAGGTCATCAATGACTTCTTTTCGGGTTGCTGGGTGGGACGACATCCGAGAAAGGAACGGATGATAGCTCGATGCTCCTTGATAGTCCGGCCTTTCCATTTGTAATCAACCAAGCTTTGATGCGTCAGCTTTAGTTGTTTGGCAATGAACTCCACGACGATCTGAGGAATCTCGCCCAGGTGCTTGGGGAAGCGACCTTCAAGTTGAAAGAATTTCAGCAGCACAGCAAAACCCAGCTGGTTATGCTCCGTGGCGTTGGTCTGATAGTTGGGAATAAGCTCCAACTCATTGGGCAACAAAATGAAGGATTCAATCAGTTCATCCGGCTGCCATTGGCGCTTCATATCGCTTGCTCCGCTTACCACTCCCTCGCGACAAGATAGCGGATTTTGCAGATGAATCCAAAAGTGTGTGTCCCGCTATTGCTGTAGCTCTTAGCAAGGATCCCAGGCTTTTAAATTGACTCATAGTCTGCACTTGCACAGTACTGTCCATACTCTCTAAATTTGGCTCTATTCTTGTATAGACATGGATAAGGACAATTTCTCAAGAAATACTCAACTCTCCTTAAAGGGTGGTTTGAGAGAGTTTATTGAAGGCTCTTTGAGCTGCGTGTTGTGCTTGCTCAGAAGTGACTTTTTGGTAGCGCAAGGTTGTCTGAATACTCTGATGCCCCATTAAGGCCCTGAGCTCTTCTAGGGCAATGATGCCCACTCTCTCGGTGGCAAATGTATGGCGCAGATCATGGAGCCGAATTCCAGCTAATGCTGGATGGCCTTTGATGAGCTGCTTCCAATTGTGGTGGGCACTCCGATAACTGAGTCGATTCACCTGGCCACTTAAGTATTGCTGTGCGGTAAACAGCGCTGGAGATCCGGGGTGCCGATACCCTGCCAAGTATTTCTGCAAAACTTCTGCTGCATCTTCGCTGTAAAAACACCACCGTTGTCGATTACCTTTGCCAATCACTTGAAACTTGCGCTGTTCCAGATCCAGTGCTTCAAGGTCTAAGCTAAGTAGCTCAGAAATACGGGCACCGGTGCGATGGAGTAAGCGGACAAGAGCTGCAGTACGAGCATCTTTGCTGACCAGTTGGTATTGCAGCTGTAGTTGGTCTGGGGTTAGGTATCGAATGATCTAGTCTGAGTCATGCTCTCCTTTAGCAGGATCTGGCTTACGCCGTTTCATACGGGTCATTGGATTAGACCGCAGGTATCCTTGCTCAACTGCAAAGTTGAGGAGTGCTTGTAGGATGGCTTGGTGACGATGATGAGTCTTGAACGATAGATGGCTCAAGGAATTGAGATATTCTTCTAGGGTCTGTCGGTCGAGTAATTCTAAGGACCACTGACCATATTGTTGAAGCAAAGGCAATAAGGTGAATTCGTAGGAGCGAACCGTGCTGGCAGCTAAGCCAGGGCGATCTAAAAACTCGGTTGTAACCATTGCCAAAGGCTTGGACATGATGATCTTTCTGTTAAGTCTTAAGGCTCCAACAGCCGCATGAAGTATACCTCTGATGAATGATTGATGAGTAAGCTTGTAATGCAGCGTTTAGAATCTAGCTCGGTTCCACAAGCTGGAGAATCCTTGGGTGATTATGTCCATCGTCTCCGAACAACGCTCGGTTTGTCCCAAAAGGAAGTGGCGATAAAGGCAGGGGTCCATGCCCAAAGCTATGGCAAGCTAGAACGCAATAAAACCAGTTCCTTGAATCGGAAAACGAAACAAGGATTAGCAGCTGCCCTCCAAATTCCCAGTGATTATCTTGATGCGGTCTGTCGTGGAACGGTGGTTAGTCCCAACCAAGGGATTCGGTTTTGCCCTCACTGTTGGCGGCCGGGAACGCCTCCAGATTCAATCTGGCTTCATAGCCGTGCTCAATACTGCTATGTTTGCGGTACGCAACTTCGAGACAGATGTGTCAATTGCAATGAACAGATTGCGTCTCTCAAGCATCGATTCTGTCCGTATTGTGGAACGGCTTATCAAGCCCTAAAAGCGCTCCATGTGGAGAAGGAGGGCTGACGGTAATTGTGACAGAATCGCCTCTCATTTAAGTACATATATACTAAATTGCCCCATATCGCAGCTTCGGTCGTTTTAGGCCTAAGAGTGAGCTTTGGGGTGTCTGGGGTTTTCGCTAAAGTCTTGGTCTTGTTATTTGCGATGGCCGGAGGCCGGTCGAAGACCATCGCAATCCCAATACCAGGCTACAGACCAACTCCTTGTCCTTGCCCCTTTCACTGAGAGATTGGGTGAGTGCATCAGAGAAAAGCACTTGAAACCTTTTTGTAGACTGAATTGCCATTTTTGTGGTTTTTAACTTCTATGCTCAAATACCGGAATTTCGGTGATTGATTTTGGTAGTACCGAGGTAGCGATGTTTGCATAAAAGACTGACAAAACCCCATAAATGTAGCAAGATTTATCTCTATAAAATAAAGTTGATGATCATGAAAAAGAAAAGAGTAAACCAGAGGATACCGATAATGACATAGATGGTGTTGTTCATGACGAAACCTCCTAAATAGCAATCGCTAATCATGGGCTAAGCACACATCAATAAGCCACTGAAGCAACTGAGACGATTCTGCTTCAGACTTTCCCTGAAAACCTTATTTCAATCATAGCTTTTGGGGCTGAATAACTTGAAGGTCAATCTCGCGAATCCAGACGTTACTGAATTCTTCAAACCCAGCCCCAGGTGTCATGTCAGGGATGATGCTACCTGCTCTCTGGGCAGTAAACGCCTTTCGCCACAACTCCCAATCTTTTTGGGAGGGGGAATGAATGTCATCACAATACACTGACCAGCTTTCTTGCTGAACCTTGGAACGCTGGATCTGAAGTCCAGTTACTTGTACTTGAATCAGGTTTTCATCGATCAAGTCTTGGATGAATGCAGGATGTTGACTCGGTGGTTCATGCTGACCCGTTACAGGAAATTCATATGAAAGATTAATGATTTCATTGGGATGTTTGATGGCGATACTAAGCAACTCCAACTGTTGTGGCTCCAGTAATGGGATGCAAGTCATGGCTTCGGTCCAGGGATATTGGAGCCTAGGATAAATGATGTGGAGAGAATTCTGTATCTACCTAGAAGCTGAGATATCTCAATGATTGTTTTAGTAATTTGTTGAAGCTGGATTCGCGATCGCATCTTTGATGCCACCATAACCGAACTCGCTCACACCACCACCCGAACCCCCACCAGGGGATCTGTGGGTCTGCTGAAGCTCCAAAGACAGATCCCAAGCCTACCCTAAGACAAGTTCAGGGGTAGACTTGGGATTGTTTTAGGCTGGCTGATACGGGTTGTGGTGTCCTAGTATTCCATTAGACGGTGTTGGTGTCAGCAGTTGATAGAGTAATTGTAGGTGAGTAGCTTGTTTGAGTATGTTGCTGAAGTCATGTATTTTGTCTCTGATCGCTATGCGGCAGCAGCGTGGTATTCATCCTTGTTTGACATTGAGATTACCTGGTTAGAGAATTTGGAGCACTTCTTTATAAAAGTTGGCAATCATGAAGTATGTTTTCATCAATCGGATAGCAAAGTGCCATCAGGAGCAGCGGGACATGTTGCCTATTGGCAAGTTGCAGATTTCGGTGTGGTACTTGAACGAGCACTCAATTTAGGAGCCAAGCTCTATCGTGGCCCATTAGATCGACAAGATGGGAAGTATATGTGCCAGGTGATGGATCCTGACGGGAACTTGATTGGCCTAATCGGTCCAAGCCATGAGGAGAACTGAGACCCAAGCTCCCTCACACCCCCACCCCCCGAACCTCCACCGGAAGATCTTTGGCCCTGCGGAAGCGCCAGAGGAGAACCCCGGAGCTTCCTAGGACAAGTCCGAGAAGTGGGCTGTGGGGGGTGTTATGAGTTTTTGGAATGTTTTCTTAGCTGCTAGAGTCGCGGCTCATCAGGTAGTCAAGGATTCTGTCTTGCTTCTCTTGCCCTGCTGCTAGCGAACTGAGGATTTCCTCCTGTCTCTCTTGGCTATTTTGTATTGCAGTAACAGCATTAGCAATAACCTCTTGTGTTTGTGCTAGCTGCCCTTGTGTTTCTGCCAGTCCAGTTTGGACATTCTGCAATCTTTCTTGCCCCTGGATCAGGACTTGAATGTCAGCTCTGTTGTTGGCAACGATATCGGCGAGGCGGTCAAGCCTTTCATCGGTCCATCGCTCATTGGTCATTGTCAGTTATCCCAATAGTTATTCATGAAGTAGGTCTAAAAATTCACCGAGTTATTCGTCAAACTTAATTCCAAAATCAACCCCTAAGACTGACTCAATTTTTCTCAAAGTCTCTTCAGGCAAGAGTTGCTTCTCAGATTCAATGCGATACCAATTGGTGGCACTCATACCAGTTGCCCCACAGATTGCACTGAGGGATCTTGGATCATTTTCCCTTGCACTTTTGATGCGGTCGCCTAGTCCAGGAACGCTTATTTCTTGGGTTCTAACAACTTTCACGCCAGAGTACATACCGAATTACCTTTGTTTAAGTGTGACGTACAACGTAATAGATGTCTAATCTAGCAAATTACTTGACACGTTAGACGTATAACGTTATATTTATAGTATATCAAAAGGAAAGGAAAGCGCCCCGAAAGGCTTCCACCGAAATAGTCCAGAGACATGATCTTCTAGGCAGAGCACAAGGTCTTCCAGACTGGGTAAAGAAGCTAGAAGAAGCAATCAAAGGATAGAGACAAAACTTTCATTAAAAGAGCCGCTGGACATTCCGGGCAGGAGACTCCAGCGGCTCTCCATGTAAACCCTCTACGAGGTTCACGACATGACTGTAGCACTTCTGACTCCAGAGCAACGATATGCTGCTCTCTATCCCAAGACTCGGAAGTTCGATATCACCATCGATTTCTACCCTGGCGTGAGAGGCGGCGGCAAAGAAATCGACCTAACCATCGAGCTTCCCAGTCAGGCCCATGTGACCAGTCGCCAACAATGCGAACGGTGGGTAGAAGAAAACTATCCTTCAGGTCGCCTGATTTTTGTTCAGCCTATATTCACGACTCAGCAGTTACTGGCTGAGGACGAATTCTAGTCCATCCACCACAGGGGCACCTCTTGCCCCTGCCCCGTCTCAGGAACATTCAGAGGACACAATCTTATGACCATTACAGAAGCAACCCAAGCCCCCACTATTGCCCAGCTCAATGACCGCTTCCGCCAAGGTGACCATACCCTAGGCCAGGTCTACACGACTCAGCTTGTTCAAGGTCTTTCGTCAAAGGAACAACAAGAACTCTTCCGATTGGTCCGCACGTTCGATGAGTTTACGAAAGATAATGACCTGTGGAAAGAGCATGATTACGGGAGTGTGGAGTTCAAGGGTGGAAAATACTTTTTCAAGATTGACTATTACGCGCCGGATCTGATCCACGGTTCAGAAGACCCCACTAACACAGCCATCACCACCCGAGTGATGACCATCATGCACTCCAGTGAGTATTAACGTCTTCCGTCGCACCCTGGCTTGCGGGCTAGGGCTCTTCCCATCTCAGATTGGTAAAATGACAATAACCAAGGAGCTTACGATGACAGCATCTGACCCTGATCGACTTGACCGCATTGAAGGGTTACTTACTGGCTTTGGTGAGGATTTGAAAGCGCTCAAAGAGCAATCTATCAAGTCAAACGAAAGGGTTGAACTCTATCTAAAGGCTAGCCAGCAGGTGGTGAATCTTGCTTTTGGCTTAATTCTGACTGCGGCGTTAGCAATTATTATTCCAGTTGTCACTAACCGCTAGTCCCGACAACAAACAATATTACTCCTAGCACCCTGGCCTTTTGCTGGGGTGTTTTCCCATGTCCTTTTGACGGAGCAAGACCCATGCCTCCTGAAATTACCTACGCTTACGTCTGGGTCGATGACCAAATCAGGGTTGATGCTGCTGTGGAGTGCGGCAAACGCTTTGAGGGTATTGCCTGGATTCTTGAACCGAATTCAGAAAATCCTTGCCTTCGCCTTGATAATCCCCTTGGCATCAGGGCAGCCCAGACCATCCTGGATCGGACCAAGGTAGGGTTTGCGGCTCCTACGGCTTGATGCCAGCTTTTCGTCCTTTTCTCTGATTGGTTGAGAACTTGATTAATATGTGGCCAAATTTACCACATGATTAGGTCTAGAAATGTAGTCTAATACCTAACAATAAGTAGCATTATCTAGTATTTAAGCCTCAATACTTCATTTTTGAGTTTCTTCTCTCACCGATTGGGTTTGTCACTCGATCTTCGGTTACTCCCTAAAACCCCGGCTGCTCCTGTCCGGGGTTTTCTCTTCTGAAATATTGGTGGGATATCTCCCAGCCTTGCAACCCAGTCAACAGCACCCCCCTCCCCCCCCAAACCTTTCTCTTTCTTGTCTTATCTTTGCTTTTTCCCTCACACTTGCTGCTCCTTGGTTCACTGCCGGGGGGCTTCCTTCTGAATCACCGGAGGTAATCCCATGAAAATCCACATCGCCAAAATCGAAGTCTGGAATGGCCGCTCCTTCCAGTTGATTGATTTCCAACAAGCCCAAACCCAGGAAAGCCTTGGGGCGGTCATCAGGGAGTACGTGGCTGCGATGGGGTTGAGGTTAATCTATTGGTATGAGTCTTAGATTCAATTATTAGATAAGACATTGGATATCTTATCCAAAACGATGAAACTCATCATTCTAGATAAGGACGGAACTCTCACTACCCCCAAAAGGGCAAGAAGTTTGTGCAAAAACCAGAGGACCAAATTTTACTTCCTGGTGTTTTGGATGCCGTGAGATGGCACACCTTACAAGGGCATATGCTTATCATCGCCTCAAATCAGGGAGGTGTATCAGCAGGGTATAAAACGATTGCGGAAGTGATCTTAGAAATGAAATATTGCTTACATCTACTCCGTGGGATACAGTCAGCCTAATTTTGTCCTGATTTTGAGGGCAATCAATGCTGGCATGTGGAACGGCAGAGCAGTTCTCAAGTAGAGGTGCTGAGGTTCAGGGGCAGAATGCGAAAACCTGGAGACGGAATGATTCAGCAAGCTTTTGAGTTGTTCTGGGCAGAGCAACCAGATGATGTCAGTGATTGCCAGTTGGCTAAATCTAGGATGACCTGGTGTGAGGGGAGAGGATGCAATAGCTGTGGAAAAGGCGACTCATATTTAGAGAATCACCCAAGTAGGCAATAGTATTTTTTGAGATAAAAAACCATGATCACAAGCCATCGACTCTATGATCAGCACATCGAGCAATGTAGGGATTGTGGCAGTTACAAACCTGTAATGACCATTGAAATCTTGATGATTGTGGTCATGTTTAACTGCTAGAAGGCTCTAAGAATATCCGCTGTAAATCAGCGAGTGAGGGAAAGTGATGAGGCTAGATTAAAAAAGACAGCTTCTTGCTACCGAAGCTGTCTAAAATCTGTTCTGAAAAGGCTGTGAGAGTGGATAGCCTCTCTCACATTTCTAAAGGTGAGGATACCCTGATTAAGATAAATAATGACAAAGCTGGGGTAAAGGTCTTGGACTCCCTTTGGATAGGGAAAGGGCAGCCTGTGGTGATTGAGATTGCCCAGCAATAATTGCCATTCATAATTACTTGTGAATTTAACACAGCCTAAATGCTCTGAGGGCGATTTAAGCCATAAAAAAGGCAGCTCACTCAGAAAGCTACCTTTAGAAACCTGATGAATAAGACATGTGCTCAGGGTTCCCTTACTAGGTGGATTCCCAACATTCCAGGTCATAGAGCTACCGAGGTATTTCTTGAAAAAGGCGATTCCCATACCTGAAAACTGCCTTTGACAATGAAATTCATTTGTCCCTTGCTCAAGGAACAACATAGCATAGTGCATTCCCCTGGCCTGCCACGGCGATGTCATTAAGTCCTACTTGGAGTTGAAGCACAAAGAAGCTTGCAGATAGGGCGGTCTTGAGTCAATCGAAGTAATAGGAAAAGGCGATTCAAGGTGGGAAGAATCGCCTCAAGCTAAATCATTGAAATTTGCTTGCTAGGAGAAATTTACCATGTTTATGAAACTAACTGTGCGACCCATTGAGGTGCCGCTGATTCGTCGTTGCCATAGTTGTCATCAATTACGATTTGCGATGGTCTCCGACCGGCCTTAGGCCATCGCATCCCAAGTCTTGATCCACAAATCCTCTGGTCGCCCCTACTGTCGTTGGCTTTGTGAAGACTGCGGCAAGGTACGGGGAATTTATCCGACACCAGAATACCTGAAGAACCTTCGAGAGATGGACGAAGGAGGCGAGACGGAGGTGGGAATGAAGGTCTTGGCCCAAGTGTGAAGACGTGTTCTCTCTCCTTTAAATAAAGGGCAACCCACCGTTAAGGGAGTTGCCGGAGAAGAATACATCTATATTTTATCTGCTCAATGTCTGCCAGATTTGGGTGAGCCACCACAACAAAATTACGACTTCAACAGAAGGATGAAGTTGCCACCGCTTGCTTATGAATAGAAATAGGAGACAGCCCCATGATCGAAGTTCTGGAATTGCAGGAAGTGAGCTGTGATTGGATCGGTGGCTTGTAAGGTTGCTATGCCCTCGGTCATCACGACTCAGTTGTGTTTGCCCTGGCTGGCTGTCGATCCAGATTGTCCTGCTGAAGTTCATCAGGTTCGCCATGAGTTTTGGTTGGAGTACTTCCTAGAACCGGACAGTGATTGCATCTGCTTTATAAAATGCACTGCAGATATTGAGGGTTCGTTTGCCGTCACCTATCTCGAACTTTAACGGTAACCACAACCCCAATTAACCAATTGAATACTGGAGGAAAATCCCATGAGCGATTAAGTGTACTCGCCTCAGCATCATCTGGTGTACTTCCTCGGAACACTCAGGAGACAAAACGGCACCCGTCTCAAGGTGTTCTCGACAGTCTCCAGACAGCACGTTCTGATGATTTCCAAGGACAAATCCGGGAAGTGGAGTAAGAACTTCACCACTGTCAGAATTATGGATTTACGCCCCGCTCTTCGACTCAAGTTGTGTTGTTAGGGGCAGGATCATGAGTACCACCCAAATGGTCTTGCCTCTCCAAGTACCTGGTGCCTCGACGCTCCCTGATTTGTCCACCTATGACCGTATCTTGGTTGCCTTCTCGGGTGGTAAGGACTCTATCTGCTGTCTGCTCAGGCTACTGGAACTGGGTGTACCCAGGAGAAAGATTGAACGTTTTTCATACCACAGTGCTATTTTGGGCAGAGAGGGGCAGCGTAATTCTAAAGGTAGAGCCGACACCTAGTTGACTCATCAGCTCAATTTTACCTCCGTGGGCTTTGGTAAAAGCTTGAACAATGGCTAATCCCAGGCCGGAACCTTCCGATTGGCGTTGGCCTAAGCGAGCAAAACGGTCAAAAATTCGCTGTTGATCTTCTAGAGCAATCCCCTTCCCAGTATCCTTAACCCAGAAAACAACTTGAGTAAGGGTTTGTTTACAACCTAACTCAATGGTTCCTGTGGATGGGGTATGTTGGGCAGCATTTCTCAGGAGATTGAGTAGGGCTCCTGTCAGCCTCTGACGGTCACCCATCATTGAGCCAGAGCATTTCAGGGTGAGCTGCCAATTGTGCTTTGCTATGGCTTGGGCTTTGGTATGCAAATCGTAGATGAATTGCTTGAGATCAATCATTTCATATTGAAGAAAGTCGGGGTGTTCAGACTTGGCTAAGGCAACCATGTCATTCACTAACCGACCCATCCGATCCAGTTCATCTAGAACCAGTTCAATCGTTTCTTGCTGTTCTTGGGGGTCATCTCCAATCAGTTCCAGATGCCCGCGAATAACTGTAATCGGGGTACGGAGTTCATGGCCCGCATCGTTCACAAAGCGACGCTGGCTATTAAAACTATCTTGAAGTCTATCCATCATCGCATTGAAGGTTTGGGCTAGGTCTGACAATTCTCCTGACCCCTGTGGGGACAAACGCAGGTCTAAATCAGATTCATTAATTTTGCGAGCAGCAATGGCCAGCTCCCGAACAGGTTTGAGTAACCTCCCTGTCGCGAACCAAGCCAACAAGAGAGAAATACATACAACCCCTCCTTCAATTAAGGTGAAGGTATAAACGCTGGCTAAAGATTCTTGTTGCTCTCCTGCCGTATCATGAGCAAGCACCATAATTCCTAGTTGTTCACCATCTACGATCAGCGGCTCTGCTTTATAAAGAATGTTGCCTAGATCCGTATTTGCTGTCTTCCACTCTCCTCGACTAAATTGAGTCACAGAGGCCCATTGTTGATAAAGCTCAGACCCTGGCCGCATTGGTTCCAATAATCGCGGTGGATTTGAGCGATAGAGATCTTGATCAATGATAAAGATGAAGAAGCTATCATCTTCGGGGATTTGATTTGATAAAAACTGATCTGCAAAGTCTTCTAGATCACGCTTCGTTTGATTGGGTTGTTGTTCCCAATCGGTATAGGCTTCCAGGAAAACTTCTCTGGCTCCTTTGAGATCACTCCGCACTCGTCGAGAAACCTGAGCTGTAACCAAGACCTGAAATAGAGGAATTGCCAGTCCTGTGAATAGACTCAGCAGGACAACGTACATCAGTAAAATACGTGTCCGGGTTTGGCGAAAAAAACTTCCCCATAGTGAGCGATTGGGAATAATCAGTAGATGTTTTTGCTGTTTGGATATTGCCATAACGTCTTCATCTAGACTAAGCATTTAGCCGATACCCAACCCCTCGTACAGTCTGAATCAGATCGTCACCCAGCTTTTTGCGTAGATAGCCCACATAGACATCCACAATGTTGGATCCTGGATCATAGTCATATCCCCAGACGCGATCTAGAAGTTGCTGGCGACTGAGTACTTGTCCCGGATGTTGGAAGAAAGCTTCAGTGAGAATAAACTCCCGGGCAGGTAGTTCAATCCACTGATCATGGACTTTGGCTTTACGAGCCCGTAAATCTAGCACCACATTACGAGCCACCATCGTCAGTGGTTGAGAGGTTGATTGATGGATATTGGTTCTCAGGCGAACACGTACCCTGGCAAGTAACTCTTCAAATCGAAAGGGTTTAGTCATATAGTCATCTGCCCCACCCTCAAGGCCAGAAATCTTGTCTTGAATATCATCTCTGGCGGTCAAAATAAGGATGGGTAATTTAGCCCCATGTCCTCGCAAATCAGCTAGAACTTCAAGTCCGTCTCTATCCGGCAATCCCAGGTCTAGTATTAAAAGATCAAATTCACCACTCGCCGCGAGGGATAGGGTTGCATGCGCATCACCGATGGTAGTAGTGGTAAAGCCATGGCTTTTTAGACCTTTCTCGATAAAAGATGCAATCCGTGGTTCATCCTCAGCAATAAGAATATGGGCCATCGGTATTCAGCAGTGACACGGCAATAACTATAGAGACAGTGGTGGTAATTACTCTGGTTCCCTTGAAATAAATTGAAAGGTAATACGCTGGGGAGTGCAGGTTCATCCTGCCTATTACCTGGGCTGGGGGCGGCTGAGCTGCCAGTTCTGTATCTTCGGCTCTCCCAACCAATGGGCTTCCAATCTAGCCATCTCGCCAGAACGCACAGAGCGACTGCACCAGTACGAACAAGTATTTCAGCACACTCTCGACAACAAGCTTTCCATTCCTGAGTTGGCATCTAAGGGCAAGGTCAATGACGCTATCCACCAACATCCTGACCAGCTCTGGTTAGCCCTGAGCCAAGAATACACACTACCCATCCTCGTTGACCCGAATGCCTGGACTCTGGCTGCGGGTGCATTTGGGGAGGATGCAGGACCGACTTAAGGAGATTAGACATGAAATTAGAGAACAGCTTTCTGCATCGGATTGTTCAGGCCGTCAAGCGAGGTCTTACCCCCAAGCCTAAGCAGCAATGTCGTGCTTGTGGCGAATGGTTCAAGTCATCTCAACTAGACCCCGAGGGGTTTTGCCGAGAATCCAATCGGTGGGGAGCTTAGCGATGGAAACTCACCTTATGAATAGCTACACCTTTCTCTGGTGGCTTATATGGCAATCAATTTACTTCGGCATGTTTCTTTATCTCTTCCTCAGGTATGTCTTGAGCAGCCACCCATGAAAACTAAGTACGCACCAACCGACAAGCTCGGCCAACAGAAGCTTGCCATCACGCTCAACCTCATACCCAATACGCCACCCCTTCCCGTGGGTGCATTCTCCCTGATAGCGGCTGATCCGCCTTGGAGCTATCACCTGAGAGAAAGCGACAAAACCCACCGGGGGCGGTGCCCTTATCCCTCAATGACGGATGAGGAAATCATGGCAATGCCCGTGAGTTCGATTGCTGCTCCCGACTCCTATCTGCTGCTATGGACGACCAACAACCACCTGCCATTGGCCTTCAGAGTTATGGAGTCCTGGAGGTTTGAGTAAAAGGCCATCCACACATGGCTGAAGGTCACAAAAGACCTATTCTGCATACGATTCGGCGTAGGGCATTACGGTCGAAATGCAACTGAACATATTCTCATAGGCCGCAAGGGTAAGGCCAAAACCTTTACCGCCCTTGGATTGACTAATATTCCCACCGCATTCCAGGCTCCCTTTGGTCAGCACTCTCAAAAGCCTGAAGAGTTCTACCAGATGGCGGATCGGCTAGGTGATGCCTTGGGCGGCCAGCGAATTGAGTTGTTTGCCCGGTGCCCTCGTCCGGGTTGGGAGTGTTGGGGAGCGGAAGCATAGGGATGAAGCAAGCCTGATAAAAACTTTTGGAGAAACAGACATGACCACTATCGAATGGACCGATCACACTATCAACTGTTTGGTGGGTTGTACAAAGGTTAGAGCCAAAGGTGCAAAAAGCAGCGGCTGTGAACATTGCTATGTGGCCAGAGCTTCCAAGTCAGGGCGACTGCAACAGTTCTCCCAGTACCACGGTGTTGTGGATGAGAAGGGGAACTGGACGGGCCAGGTGAACTTTGTCCCTGATCAACTAGAGAAACTATTCAAGTTCCGCAAACCGACCCGAGTATTCATGCCCTCGATGTCTGATCCGTTTCATTCAGCGGTTAAAGACGAGTGGTTGGATCAGATTTTTGCTGCAATTGCCCTCAATCCCAAAGTCACAATTCAGATGCTGACCAAGCGGCAAAAACGAATGCGGGATTATCTAAAGACTGCCAAAAACAGAATCCGTCTTGCCGCTGTCGATAAGGGTCGATCCGCCAATATCAACCACAAGGTATTAGCCGACCTTGAATCGTATCAGTGGGATTGGCCCCTATCTAATCTTTGGTTAGGCGTATCAGTCGAGAATCAGAAAGCCGCAGACGAGCGGATTCCTTTACTCGGGCAAATACCAGCCGCCATCCGGTTTTTGAGTTGTGAGCTGTTATTGGAAGCAGTAGACCTTAATCTGGCATCATCGTCTCCGATCTGGTGCATTACCGGGGGTGAGTCTGGCTCAGGCGCTCGGCCTTGTGATGTGGCTTGGATTCGCTCCATTCGAGACCAATGCAAGTCAGCCAATATCCCCGTGTTTATCAAGCAGCTCGGCAGCAATCCCGTGGGGGTTCCCAAGCACTGTTCTGCAAAGGGTGGGGATGCTGAGGAGTGGCCCAAGGATCTTCGAGTGCGGGAATTCCCAGAGTTTGGTTGATGGAGGTGACAGTGGATGATGAGCGACGACATCGAAGGGTGGCGAGTAGGACTGAAGTCTGAGACTCAAGTCGGCATAGAATCTCAGACTTTGGAAATATCTGGGCCAGGAAGCTTGAAGATCGAAATCCAACTCTTTAAGACTTCAGAAGTTATCGTTGAGGGCTTTGCGAATCTGGAAATGGCCCCACCCAAGTTTTTTGAGTTGTCCTGTATGTTTTACGACTCGGTGAACAAGTGCAAGGTCTGTCTCAACTATTACTTCACCGGAGAACCAGAAGCATACCTAGTCGTGGGATGCGCTCATTGGGTGATACCGTGCAAGTTTGCACAGAAACTCGTGCATGTTTTCTTGCTGGGAGATGCTAGTCGTAGGTGTTTATAGGGTTTATTGGTTGATCGATCAAGAGTCCCAGGCATATTTCCTAGCTCCCTCTAAATCACAGCATTGCAACTGCGACTGAAGGGCATCATCAAAGCTTGCATGATCTTTACTTCCAAAGCTTAGGAATCAGCCATCTCCTGACAAGTTACCTCTGTATCCATCCTTTGGCTTAAACCTTGGGCACCTTGTCTCATGGTTGCATTGTGATTCCACTCCATGAGTGGTTTAAGCAGCAATGCTAGTAGATTCATCCAGAGTTTGGTTGTCACTACAGTCCAGTAATAATGGACACGAGTGCCTTTAGGTATGGATTGAAGTTCCCAAATTCCTTTTCCCTCCACTTCGCCGCTTGCAATTCCCTCAATCAGTATTGGCGGTTCAATGCGAACTAAACGAGTTTTAAAGCTTAAAGCATAGGAGAGAGGAGTTTTCCAATGATATTCACGGATATTGCCAATCCCCTGTTCATCCCCTTTTTCCAATTCAATAACACTTTGGACAGCAGGCCACCATTGAGGCCAATCTTCAGAGTGAATCAGTTGCTCCCAAACGTCCTCAATAGGGGCATCAATGTCCCAAACTGTAATGAAATTGTAGTGTGCCATTTTTTTTAGATTCTCATCTTTGGATGACTAAAGTGTTGATTACAATCCCAACACTAATTGAACCTGCCGCGCTTCTTTCGTCCCCTCCGGTAATGGCTCTGGCTTCTCGGACTTTGCAGGACAGTACTTCTGATATCCACAGTGGTTGCAGTATTCCCCAACTTCCGGTTTCCACTCATCATCTGCTCTGAGCTTTACCGCGATATCCCCGATCAACTCCCGTACCTGCTGGTGATGATCAGGCGTCACATCAAACGTAACTTTCTGCCCCTGCCGTAGATAAATCAGACTCAGCGTTTCCAGTGCCTCTGGGTAGATCTGCTCCAGAATCAAAAAGTACAGTCCTAGCTGTAGATCTATTCCATCAGATGGGCCAATCGTCTTGCTCGTTTTGTAGTCAATTAGCTCCAGACCATTATCGGTATAGTCTAAGCGGTCATAACGACCTGTGATGGAAAACTCGATATTGTTCACCTGGAAGCTGGCCTTGATCTTGCCCTCGACGCCAAGCGGCTTGCGGATCTGAGGAAGTGGGGCAACGTATTTCTCGTAATAGATCTGCAATGCCATCCACCCCTCATGAATCTGGGCTGGTTTCAGCTCTCCAGTATGTGCCTGCCAGCAAACGGCGAACCAATCGAGGGAAGGCAGGGGGTAACCGTAGTTCCAATCTTTGTAGATATCTGCGAGAGTTTTGTGAAGGGCAATCCCAAAGGCAGGCGAACCGAAGGCAGAGGGTGAAGAGAGTCCCCGCTCATATCTGAAGTTGTAGGCTTTGGGGCACTGCTGGTAGGTGATGAGTTTGGTGGCTGAGAGGGGATAAGCCATCTGGGGCACCTGGAAAGGCTAGCTCCATCATAGATCGGGCTTTCTATCACAATCGGAATTATACAAGGCATATAATTGAACTTGTAACTATTCTCAGTCTTCTTTTGGACTAATCATAGGAGATCAACCATTCAAGCTATCGATTGTCACAGCCACTCGTCACCGGGCTACAACCCTCAAAAATAACGCCCTTTCTAGCTTGCTCAATCAAGCTGACCTTGATTTTGAATGGGTCATTATCAATGATGGTAAAGATGCAGGTACCCGTCAGTTCATTCAATCTACTGAACTTCCCTTTGCTCACCAATACCTGGAAATTGACCATCCCCCAGAAGGCTTTGGTCTCTGCATTGCTCGTAACTTAGGCATAGATGCTGCTCGGGGAGAGTATATCTGCTACCTAGATGATGACAATAGCCTTCGAGCTGAATTTGTAGCAACTATCAATACTTGGATTGAACAACAGCCTCAGTGTCGCTTCTTCCTCCCCCAGCAATGGCGTCGTCGAGATGTCCTTAAGGATGGTCAGGTGATCAAGCAGGGAACCCCCTTTGTCTCACCTCACCCTGAAACGACCCTTAAGGATCTGATTACTCAGCGCTCGCTGTTCGATAGCAATGGATTTACTCACCAACGCATAGGGGCACCACGTTGGAATCCCCACTATAGGATCTTCTGTGATTATGAGTTTTTTCTCCAATGCATCAGCCAGTGCGACATCACTTGGGGCGAACAATTTTTCTTCAATCCTAAAGTCTTAGTAAATTACATTCAGACCACGGACGGCATTATTGGACAATCAGGCTATGTTGAATGGGCGAGGGAGTTGCAACAGCTCTATGATGAGCGCTTAGCCTATGGAGGAATAAGGGCAGATTGGGCTGATTGGATGCCCCAGGCGATTCAGAAGTACCAACAGAAATCTCAGACTCCATTACCAGCATTCGCGAGGTAGCGACATGATCAGCAAAGAAGTCATTGCAGCCCATAAGCTTAGCCCCGTGGTTGAGACCATTTTTCATTGGCAAGCTGATGATCCGAGTCATTGTTTACTCAGGATTTATTCTGATGACCAAACCCAGAAAGCTTATGTGGTGGCATCAGAACTTTATAGCAACAACGAAATGGGAAAACATGTTTCTAGGCACTTTGAAGAGTTAGCCCTAGCGGTTGCAAACCAATATCCTGAATTACTTGACCCAACTAAAATTACCGATGTTACTTGGATCTGTCACTATGGAATGTTCTCAGTGGCTGACTCGTTTGAGAATATCGGTACTCCAGACCGATTGACAAAGATTTATCTCGTTTGGCCTCTATCTTCAACTTTCAATGTGTGGGAGCGTAAAGAAGTTGTGCTGAGTGAATCTGAACAAGAGGAACTGTTTTCTAGAGTTTCATTCACCTCAGTGTCAGAAATTTTAGATAGGTTAGCAGGTGGTCAATAAAGTTACTGGGGGGCCAGTATTAAAAAAGGTAAAAACTATACTAGCTCCATTTTCAGGTGATTTTTCGAATCAGCGTGTAACAATTATCCGCTTAAGTCCACCACCTAATCTAGAAGATCCTACTCTCTTGGCTAAGTATGAGGCAGCCAGATTTTCAACAGAACATAAGGTAAAAACCTTTAAAGCGCTAGGTTGTGAGGTTGAACATCTCAACTTGGATGCCTCCACAACGAGTGTAGAATTTGGCAGATTACTCAAACATGTAAATAAAAAGTCTATATCTGTAATCGTTCAAAATCCTTTCCCTGAAGATTTTAAGAGTTGGCTATCAGAAATTTCTTATGAGAAAGATATAGATGGTTTAAGGAGGGATAATCCATTCTTTCGGGTCTCAGCTACCTCAGAAACCATATTCCGTATAGTCGAACCGTTTGCTCAAGAAAATGATGTTGTTGCTGTTGTGGGCGCAGAAGGATTTGTGGGTGGCGGGGTAACTCGACTCCTGGAAGAGTCTGGAATCAGTGTCATTGGCCTCGATAAAAATGATGATCTTACTTTGACAAGGCAAGCTAATATTGTCGTCTCAGCGATGGGAAGCCCGAATGAATTAGACGAGCGTCATATTATCCCTGAACATCGGTTAGTTGTAGATTCAGGCTTCATCCCTCTCGCTGATTCTCCGATTCTGGGAGATGTCAACCGATCTGCCTACGATATTCCGCTGAATATTACTCCAGTTCCAGGGGGTGTGGGTCCATTCCAAATGGCTACGCTGATGGAGCGCTTGGTGAGGCAAGTCACTGGGAAGCAAATTCAACAATGGGATATTCCCAACTCCAGTACGTTGCCGATCTACGCTTCAGCCGTTGGTCGAGGTCGTGTTCTTCAAGATAATGCCAAAGCATATGTAATAGCTTACGAACAAGGAAAGCCTTTTCCTGATCTAGCTACAAGGCTAATGAATAAGGATTTTGATGACTTTAAAGAAGGATTGCATTCACTCCAGACTTGGTATGGTGTGGCTGAACAATTGGGTAAATCGGCACAAGCGCTAGGGGAAATTAGCGATGTCGAGAAAGATTTCAGGCAAGGACAGTCTATCTCAAAGGAAACCCGAGAGCAGATGGACCGGGACATCAATCAACTGGCTTACAATCGGCTATCCGCAGAGATTAGCGAGGAAGAATCACAGGAGTTTCTGGTGAGACTGGCTACCAATGCCTTTAAGCAGGGAATTTCTAGTTTCCAGGTCAAGAAAATCCTTTCTTTTTCGCCTATGATACGCGACCTCGAAGCTCGAAAAGGAGAACGCGCTAGCCAGCACTACACGGGGGAGATTATGCGTGAAGGCTGGAAGATGAAGAAACGAGAGCAGCCACCTCCACCTGGGCAGGACCGTGGACCGGATATTGATCGAGGTCCCAGCCGTGGAAGGTAATCTAAGCACACTAGCTCTAGCTTATAGATCCCCCAGTACTCATAAGCAATTCCTAGTATGCATTCCTTGATTCCCATATCTGTCTAGATTAGGATGGTTCCAAGACAAAGGTTCCTGATTACCCTTGAAAATCAGCGAGAAGGCACCTCGGTAAACGCCCGTCCCCGTGAACGTTGGATCGGGCCGGAAAGGGACCACTCCCACCCAAAGTTTTTCTCCAAATCCACCTCACCACGGCTCTCCATCGAGCCTGATTTTTCCCGAGGGTATATTCTCACGCGAGGCCAAAACAACCCCTTGCGTTTTCTCAATATCCACTTGGCCGACTCGGTGGCACATACCAGTCGCGCCCTATCCACTATTCGTTATTTAAAGGACAACACTCATGAAATTGATAACTTCTGTCAAAATCCAACAAGCTGACCACACCGAAGTCATCGACAGTGCTGCTACCCAAGTGGGCCTAGTTGCAAACAAAGCCTTCCTGTTCGTCATTCGCAAGGAAATCCAGGGCTGGAAAAACTTCACTGCTCTCTGCTCTTGGGGCCTGTTCAAAGTAAGCCAGAAGCATGGCCCCATCTTTGAGGAGGTAAAGGAACGAACTGTGGCGGTCTACCGCAAAGGTTGTCAGCAGGAGACGGCATTCGTCCAAGCGCTCATCAAAACTCAGCTCACGGATCGAATTGATGCCCATTGGAATCTCCATGATCAGGCTCTCGATTGGTTCAAGGTCAAGACCCAGGCATTCCTGGCCGACAACCCGGTCGAGGATACTTCTGAGGTCGAGGCTGAGGATCTGACTCCTGATATTACGGAAGACCTGGAGGAGGCTGCACCCGTGGCTGAGGAGGAATCCATGACTATCTTGGATGAATCCTCGGTCCCGGTCCTTGATCCGCCTGTTGATCCTGACCCACTAGATGATGAGTTGGCCGTTCCTCAAGACCCGACTCCTGTTGTGGCTAGTGGTAGTGGGAAACGTCGGACTGGAACCAAGAGGGTGACCCTAGCTGATGTGATGAAGCAAGAAGCTGCCAAATCCTAGGCAAGCAACTGGTGTACCTGGCCTCTGAGGGGACTTGGGGGCTGGGTGGTTCTGATAGGATGACAGTGGCTTAGGTTGGGTGGTGATTGAGCTAAATCGAGCAAGAAAGCAGTGGCCTTATGGGCAGGGTGAGTGCCTAGCGGGAGAATTCGATGATTCTGTGTGAGGTTAGCCCATGATCACCATCCCCTCCTTAACTCAGGCTCTATTAGAACTACTTAGAACAGCCAAAAAGTATTCTGGTAAGACCGTGCGGATTTGCTATGAAACCCCGATCACTGATCCCAGAAAGCCACCGATTAAGACCCCTCCCTTCATCCAGAAACTTGTAGATTGTGGCTTGATTGAAGTCGAATCCAAGCAAGTCCTCAGTGGTCCCTCACTCTTTGAAAGGGATAGCTGGTATGAATACTGCGCGGATTTGGAGCTGCCCTCTATACGGGCTTGGAAGTTGTGGCGCAAAGAATTCATTGCCAGTCAACAAGAGGCTCCCCATGTCCTTTTACCTGGGGAGGGTTTTGAGGAGTTTAGCGATGTCTGGATACAAGAAATCAATTTTCATGCAACCCAACCCCAATAGCAAGAAGCTAGTGGCTTGTTCTTGAGGTAGGAGCATGACTTTTGATTGATAATCCTAGATGTAAGACTTGGTAGCGGCTTTGGAAGATGCGTCAGGTATTGTCCGAGTGTGAGTAATTAAGAGATTAAAATGGTATTTGCATTTGCGTCCCAGTCCAATCCTGAATTTCAGAATCTTTGAGTGTTAGTTGAAGAACACAAACTTGCCGTTGGATATCCAATAATTTACGGGCGAGACTAACTTGTCCAATAGTGCGAGACTTTTGTTCAGCCTGTTTAGCAGCGACATTGGTTTGTTCTGCTAGATTCTTTAGACTCCAAAGCTGCCGCCCTAACTCGCAGTTCTCTTGCCTATTTGTGGAATCAGTCAAGTGGAACCTCCTATAACCTGCGTTGATGAAGTTGAGTCTTTTGGTAGTTAGATTGTTCCCACTAATTTCATGGTGTTGGCCGAGCGATCGCACAAATTTACAGTGAATATATGTAGTAAGCCATCCTTTAAATAAAGCAACAGGTTTTAGGGGAGCCTGGGGCTGAGTGGTTGGGTTGATGCTACTATTCTGCTAGCGCGGAGGAATCAAATGATTTGTATCCCAACTCTTTCCCTCAAACAATTAGCGATTTTACGGCTTGCCAAAAAGTATCCTAGTAAGACAATTAAACTGTATTGTGAGATGCCAATCATTAACCATGGTGAGCCTCCAACCGAATATGCAGCCGTTATTCAGAAGCTGATTGATTTGAATTTGATTGAAGTTAAGTCCAAACTGATGCGTCTTGATTTTTCGCGATTTCAAAAGAAATCATGGACTAAGTTCAGCATAGATATAGAGCATCCCTCTATCCTCGCCTGGGAAATATGGCGAGATAAATACATTACTAGGCAAAAGGGAACGAATCGTGTCGCCATGCCTGGGGAAGAATTTGAAGATTTCAGCTATGTGTGGATTCAAGAAATAAGAGTTCAGGCTGTTCAACCGTGTGAAGACTCAATGCTCAAGTAATGCAACATCTCCAAGTAAAGGCAGGGAGCGGAGTAAAGGAATGGAACGGCTTTGTGATGGCGACATTACCGATCTGTGGATATCCTCACTGGTATCATCTTTAGCCGACTTTCGCTTCAAAACCAACTTCCAGAAACTGGTCTAGTGGCGAGCAGTTTTTTCTCTTAGCATTCTGAGCGATAAAAACCAAAATCAAAATTAATCATCCTCAATTAGCTTAGCGATTTTAGTTTCAAACTCTAGTATCAGTTTTTCAAGTTGCTTTTGTTTTTTGGGATTATCCCAGACTTTTGATTTTTTGAAACTAGTATATGTATTTGAGAATCTAGACTTTAGAACGATACCTACCGCTTCTTTGTTAGTCTTTAGCGCCTTGATATGTGTCTTTATCTCTTTTAGTGACAGATCTTTATCGATGGCATCTGATAAAAACTCCTTCCGTTGACTTTCATCTTTAATGCGACTTATTTCTGTCGCTTTTGTGTATTCTATTTGCCCCTGCATAAGAGACTCTAGAACGTCAGAAGGAAGCTTAAGTAAAGGTAGTCGAGTTTTTACAAACGATTTCCAATTCAGCCCTAAATTCTCAAATACTTCTAATATTGCATCTCCATTAGGATTACCCCAAACGCTTGGGGTAATTTTCCCCTTCTCCTCATTCTGCATTTTGTATAGAAGAGAAGGAACCTCACTAGTGTTTATTTTGACCTGTATGGAAATGAGACCAATGATAGCCTCAGTTTCTTCAACTGGGTTGAGATCTTCACGTTGTAGGTTTTCAATGATCGCAAGTTGTAATGCTTGATCGTCATCTAACTTTCGAATAACAGCAGGTACTTCTTTTAGCTTTAAAGCTTTTGCAGCTCGCAAACGTCGCTCGCCCGCCACAAGTTCATATTTGCTTCTAGGTAAAGGTCGAACTAGGAGCGGTTCTAAGATCCCATTTTTAGAAATGGATAGAATGAGATCTTGCATCTTTGCAGGATCAAAATATCGTCTGGGCTGTTGCTTAGGTAGGCTAATTTTTGTGAGAGGAATATTTCCACTTCTTTGATCCTCGATTTGCTCAGAATCTAGCTTCTGAGCAAGTTTTGCTTCAGAGATTACTTCGGTAAATCTGCCTTTCTTCAACTCAGTAACTCCATGATTTCACTACCAAGTGCTTCATAATCTTTCCAAGCAGCTCGTTTCCGAGAGTCTTTCACTTGCCTTACAGGTACTCCTTCTTCTGCTGCCGTTTTAAACCCATCAGACATTCTAACTGTTGTGTTGAATACTGGTATTTTTCCTGTTCTTAGATCATTTTTCATGTCTTCGCCTCTTTTACTGGGGTAGGACGGGACAATGGTTATAAGGAAAAAGTAATTTGTAGTGTTAAGTACTGCTGCCGTCTCAAGCATTGGCTCTAGACTCACTAGATCAGGCGTAGTAGGAAGAATAAGTAGATCACATCCCTTGGCAAGCTCAAGCAAATCATTTGATTCAGGTCTTGCAGGAGTATCAAAAACCACATGCTCAACTTCCCTAGCGAGCTTAACAGCTTGACGTTCATCAGCAACTTTGAATGGGAGTGATCCACGTTCAGCCCACTTAATAGCTGTTCGATTAGGATCTCCATCGACTAACAGAGTTTGACCAAAATCGCTAAGATAAGTCGCCAGATGAACGGCAGTAGTACTTTTTCCTACGCCACCTTTATTTCCTGTGACAGTGATAATTGCCATATACTCGTTTACTCAAATAACTCTTTGAACTAGCTGATTATCCTCAAGTTTTAATTAGCGCATCAGTACTTTACATTCATCAAATACTGAGTTTATGCGATGAATGTAAAGTCAAATAAAAAATTTTCATATTGATCCTGTTTTGGTGGCACGACTAATCATCACTAAACACTTGGTGAGCTGTGAGTAGACTCCTCAGAGTATACTCACAGTTTTGCGAAAAGTAGTTCTTCGAAGGGTTTCTCGTAAATAATCTTGGTATAAGAACCGTAATTTTGTCCGGAGATATAACAGAGCCATGACCAAATCCATAATCATTGGCATCGCTGGTGGTAGTGGCGCAGGCAAGACCACCTTGGCTAAAGCTTTAGCTGATAGATGCAATGGTCGTGCCTTGCTCATCAGTCACGATCGCTATTACCGCTACATTCCCTGAGGCAACTATGATCTACCAGAAGCCCTGAACACGGGACTGATGATCGATCATCTGAAGCGACTGAGGTCTAGTCACTCGACAAGGCTATCCATGTCATACATAATTAGGAATTCCTGGAAGCTTTAGGAAGTTAAGAGCCTTAGCTAAATTTTGTCGGAACGATCTTAGAGGCTGTTTGAGAAGTTTTAGTACTCCTGCGCCAGCCTTCGAAGCATCAGTCGAATCATTGCCACATAAACAAGGGCTTCAGCTGTTCTGGTCAAAACCTCATAATCTTTATTAAGTCGGCGAGACCACAGTAACCACCCAAACGTCCGTTCTACAATCCATCGTTTGGGAATAACCTGAAACCCCGCTAGATGATCTGAGCGTTTGATCACTTCCAAGACATATTGAAAACGGTCCATTACCCACTTCATCAAAGCTTGTCCTTGATAGCCAGCATCGGCCCATATCCGAACTAGACGGGACAAACTCGCACCTTGGCGTCGAGCTTTCCAAAACAGTATTTTGGCCCCTCGTTGGTCAGAGATATTGGCAGCAGTGACTATCACCATCAGAACCAGCCCTAAAGTATCAACGAGCACATGACGTTTACGCCCCTTAATCTGTTTTCCACCATCAAACCCAATCAAGTGACACCGAGGATTGCCGACTTTGACCGATTGAGCATCGCAGATAGCGGCACTGGGACTGGGATGACGGTCTTCACTCACCCGCACTTGCATGCGTAGATGTTCATTGATTTGACTCCAAGTCCCATCATCGCGCCACCTTCGAAAATAGCTATAGACCGTTGACCAACAGGGAAAATCATGAGGTAGCTGTCTCCACTGACAACCCGTAACCACGAGATAAAAAATGGCATTGAGAACACTGAGCATATCAGTGGTGCGAGGTCTACCTCCAGGTTTAGCAGCGGGAATCAGGGGCTCGAGTAATTCCCATTGCTCTGCTGTTAGGTCGCTAGCGTAAGCTGTAGGCATTGCTCTCAAGGCCCTGTCGAAATTTCTACATTGACAGATTACTCTCTTGAGAGCTTCCCTAACTTCTCAAACAACCTCTTAGTCCTCACATAATTCTCAAGTTTTCCTTCTAGTCTTGACGAATGAATGATAAAGAGTAATTTGTAAATTACACCCCTACAAATATGATGGCTACTCTATTAAGTTTCCTGGCTGATCTATCGAATCACCTGGGTCTAGCCTGGTGGGTTGAAATCAAAACGTTATCTCCGATATGTACTTATTTTTTTGGTCCCTTTCTGATTCGCAAGGAAGCAGAAGCGGCATTGTTTGGGTATGTAGAAGATTTAGAAGCAGAACAGGCTCAGAACATAGTTGCCCATATTCAGCGTTGTCATCCACCCCATTTGACCATTTGCAATGAGATGGAGTATTCGTGCTGACTTTCTAGGAGTGGCAGAACTTCAGATACTACGTAGTAACGCTTTTTAACGATACTTGGATCGATATTTAATAGCTAACAACTGTTTCAACTCTTCATCAGATGTTTGAGAAAAGTCTTCATACCAGAAGCCTATCGAGTACAAAGGCTTTGGGTTTATCAGAAACACCACTTCTTCCACTTCGGTTTTCAATGTTTCATAAGTCCCTGCTTTAATCACTGGAGCAGCTACAACGATTTGACAAGGCTGCTGCTTCTGAAGCATGACAATAGCAGCTCGAATCGTTGTAGCTGTAGCTATCCCATCATCAACAAGAATAAGGATATGATCATGAATACGGGATGGTGGACGATCATCTTGATAAAGATAAGCTTGGCGGCATAATTCTCGCATCTCATTGGTTGCCACTTGCTCAATAATCTGAGGAGAAATATCTAGTTCACTGACAACCTCATCATTCAACAGTATTACCCCATCTGAAGTTATTGCTCCCATTGCCAGCTCGTTCATGCCAGGGACACCTAACTTACGCACTAGGCAGAGATCTAAAGGTGCATTGAGTTCCTTTGCTATCTCAAAAGCAACGGGGACACCTCCCCGAGGTAAGGCAATTACCAAAACATTGGATTGGTTTACATAGTGAGTTAATTGAGTTGCTAACTGTTGACCAGCATCGGCACGATTACGGAGAAGTGGCATCATGACTCGAACCCCCAATATCTTAAATACTGAGCTTGAGTGATGGTCAACGAATCCCAGCTTCAGCTTGTTGAAGAACCTGTTTCAGTGAGTCAACAACTACAGGTGCCTGCATAGAGGACCGCTGGAAAATTTGAGTAGCAGTAATAGGCTGCCCATAAAATTCCTTGTTCAGACCGTCATCATCATCTAGATCGGAGCCTTCCAGAGTCACCCCGCCAAAGAGCCCTTCACTGCGGGAGTAGGTATAGACTTTATCCCCATTGAATCCTTCCAAAGACTCAACGGGTTGTTCTCCCACAGGTCCTGCAGTTCCCGAGACGCTCCCTCCAAATTCAAATGCCCCAGAAAGCACAGTCTTTAGCGCAGTTTGACTGGGAAAGACCAGGATGACATCACTGGATCTAGCACCTGCTTGTAGACCAAAACTACCTCCCGTAATCGTAATAAAGGCTGGATTACTCCAACCACCATTCGGCTTGCGAATGAGGATGACGCCATCGCCCCGTCGAACTCCAAAGATGAATCCCCCTTGGGTGACATTGGTAAGAATGGCGATCGCTTGACTACGTTGTAGGAGACTTGAGGGGATCCGAGTTTTAGGTTCGCGATTGATTTCCGTAAACACTTTAGTTGATTCTTGCACTTCATCATGAGATTCAAGAGCCATTGCGTTTCGCGGAAAAATACAGAGTAATAGACATGCTGACAGGGGTAGAAATTTAAACCAGTTAAGCTTCATAACACCAATATCCGTTATCAGAAATTTTAGACTCTTAGAGGATTTTGCTACCTTCTTCATCGTTTTTTAAAGCAATTGATGGGGTGAGTGGCATCACGTCACACCGATGAATAGTTCTGGTGCCACAGCGAATATAGTTAGCGCTCCACATCTGACTGAATCAGCAGTGACCTTATGAAAGATCTGATTTACTTGCTGCATAGCTAACATGGACTTTTCTAACGAAGAAGTGGGAGTCAAAGCAGAATGGCAGAGAAATACTCCTAAAATGTTCGCAAACCTGGAAGTCCTTGGAATATGTCAAAGTTACAGATCCCTAACTTATTTGTTTAATAAATGCGATGGCCACCTAAGACGGCTTTGAAAAATGTGGGCGGGCAATCTTCCAAATCTTGAATGGTGAAGTCTTTCTCTGTCAGTGTGCGCTGACGTGGCTGGCAAAATTTGCTGTGAGAAAAAACGATTTGAGATGTTTTAGTAGATTTTTGGACATATTCCAGTTTTGCAACCTCAGCCTCAGCTTTGCCTTCAAAAGGCCCATAGAAATCTATACAGGGAGGATTTGCAGTACCCACCTCTAACCACCAACCTGAACATAAATCATCATTCTTATCTGAGGCTTTTGATGCTCTTGTTTCTAAACTACTTGGAATTGTTTTTTTAATCACTTGAATACTCCAGTCGGTGGGAATCGTTTGCTCTCAACATCGAGCTTAGAGGTCGAACCTGAGTATTGTGTGAAGATTTTCCAACTTTATCTAGTGATTCAGGTCCATCCCCATCCGATCACCATTGTCTAGGGGGAGATTGTGCTGACACTGACCCAATTTCTAGAACATCTGGACTTAAAGATTTACGTCGAGACTCCAGATGATCTGCGGATGAATCGGGGGATGGCTAAAGATTTGAAATTGTGGGTCTGTCAACTCTGGAGGCATGGCGTAATTAAAAGTCCATGATCATTAATCCATACATCTAAGTAACATCAGGTTCAACTAGAACAACCTCATAAAGATGAAACTCATTTTCAGCCAAGCCTGTCCAGTGGCCATCTTCCTTGCCGAACCCAGGCCGTTGAGTTAACTTCGTGATCGCGTCTTCGTTTTCCCATTGACCGTAGTTAATCACCCGCTCTCCGTCTAGAGACCGATGGAAATTTGCAGAAACTAACCCTTCTAACGACATGGCTGGCCCTACATGCTCTTTGGCCAGCTCGACCATTCGGGGTTGGTTTTTTGCCGGCATCCGAAATTCAGCAAAGTGAACAAAATATTCTCCGGCGTTGATTTGCGGGATTCCTATCTTTGATTCAGAAGCTACGATTTCATATAGATGTGAATCAGCTTCTTCAACCTAGTCTTGAAGAGGAGCCGCAAGGGCCTGCGTTTGAGGTAAATTTCTGAAAGCTTCTAGAACTGTTTCATTTTCCCATTGAGCATAGTTGGCGACCTTGAGACCGTCTAGACTACGATGAAGGTTAGCAGATACAAATCCTGGCTGCTTTTTGGCGATCTTAAAGAGATCCTTTACCTTCTCAATTACGGCTGCTTGCCGTCCGTCCTTAACTTTGAATAGGATAATAACGGTGACCAGCTGATTCTCAAGATCGAGTGTTGCCATAAATCCTCTCCGCTGGTTCGTATGAAAAATCTTTATGAGTGACTAATTTTGGGGTTGGTCTGGGTATACCGTTGGTTTTACCCATGGCTTGTATTCTCTTTCTCTACCTAATAAGCGAATGGGGATGAACCCCTGTCAATAATTTAAGAATCAAGTAACTATACGGGTGTCAAATCCATCGTATCCTCGCTCAAATCCAAATACTCGACATTAGTCTTGCACACCCATTTAAGGAGAATTCCTGGAGGGTGTGGGTTCGCTGCAAACTTCAGCATCACCTGATAGTATTGGTCTTCCGTCGTGCTGGAGTGCTGAATCCGCTCCCAGTTTTCTACCAGACTATGCAAGGTGTCATTATCAATCTCACTGCGAAAGGCAGTGGCAATCCCCGTCTGTTCATCAATAGCAAAGAAGAAAAAATCGCCACTCTCAATCATCTGTTCCAAAACTGCCTGAGCAATTGCATTATTGGGGTTGATGAGAATGTTGAAGGTTTTGAAACCGTAGAATTCAAAGGCGAAGTGAATCACTTCATAGGTGCTGGTTCCGAAAATTGTATGTCCAAAATTGAAACCCAGATCCGTCACGCTTGGGGGAATCATCTGCTCCGGTCGTAGGGCCACAAATCCACATTGTTGATCCTCAACTTCCACCATTCCCAAACCACAGCAGGGTTTCTCCGCTTCAATGAATTCTTCCATGAAGGAGCGATTGACGGTTAAGGAGGGTAGGGGTTCACTCATGGCTGTCCTGTACGCTGATCAGAGGAAACCTTTTTTTGATACATCTCAACTACTGATCTTGTGGTGAGGAACTGACTGGTTGCTCGGAAGTTACACCCTTTTTATCGTCCTGCTGTGAAGTTCTTTCAGCTTCAAGTTTTCTTTTAGGCTTGGGCAGTAGCCTGTAGAACGTGGAGCCTACTAAAGAAGCAAGGATCATAAATGTCAGTATATAAATCATTGAATTAAAGACGTTAGATCTCCTTTAGGATTCTCAAAGTCTAAGTTGAGGAGTGATCCTGAAAGGCGTTACGGATATATTCTAGAAAAGCATTACTACTCTTCGTCAGGCCACAATTAGACCCGGCTCTTCTAAGATTCTTGTGATGCAGGTAATTCAGATTGCAAAGCCTGGTCGAGAATAGCCCTAGCAGCCTCCGCTTGAGAACGAGCTTCACGATATTGAATGTTAGCTTGAGCAAATTTCTTGAGAAGTTTAAAGCCTTGTTTTAGTCTATGCACATCTTCCTCAGAGATAGGGGAATCAGTAAACAGCAAATCTACAATTGCTCGAATTTCCAATGCATCTTGTTGCGTATCTTGCAGTTTCAGCTTTAAGGATGCCAGACGATTCAATACTTGTACTGCTTGAGCGACCTCATCTTCCTCTGCTGAAGGTTCATTATGAGATTTTTCTTGAACCTCAATAAAATCATTCAGCCCAAATCCTCTGTCAAGAGTTGTTTTCAGTTGTCCATTATCCATCATCTCCACTAATTGCTCCATTGCTTTTGAGCGGGTCTTCTTGGAGTCTTTTCCTGGAATTTCAATGACAGTTTCAGGTTCTTCTTTAAGGGTATATTTCACCATAACGATTCAACTATCGTGAATAATACAATAGTACTGATAAACGGCCAGATAATTACATCTTTTGAATCAAGATTGATCGTAATGACTCAGGCTGCAGCAACGGTATCACAGGATTACCAGCAAAAACCCTTCACTGATCCGAGGATAGTCCCCTGGCTTATCCCTACCGATCCTGTTTAATGGATTGATTCTACATGCTCTTTCAGTCAATAAGAGCATGCAAAGGGGGGAAAGCATAGAAAATCCGTAGATTTAATCCAGGTGCGGACAGGAAGATCTAGCTATTGAGAATTGAGAAGATCTGGTTTAGCGTAAGTCATCGGCTGTTTCCGTACCCTTTGCAAAACATATTGAAAGGCACTCTAATAAACGACTTGGGAAGTTGCCTGATGTCTCTGAGCTGAATGGGAGAATTCGTATCTTTATCTAATCGAAGAATGAAGTTCATCCAAGGCGCTAGTGAACTCGAAGAAATATTCCAAGCTGCTTAATAAAAAAAGACAAAGTTCAGGATGCATAATGGCAATTTTAGAGAACTTGGTTAACCACCCCTGAAAATTTTGGACAGACAGATTCCTTACTTAAATCTAACTTATTCCCTGTAACAGTAACTTTATTATTTCAGGATCCCCTTTTTGTTGAGCAATATCGATCGCAGATTTACCCCTGCCTGCCTGACATAAGTACCTCAAAGCCCTTTTCTAAGTAACTTTCGGAAAAAAGGTGGAGAGGACATATGAAGCTAGATTCAACCAAAAATCAGCTTTGCCCACATGTCTAACTCCACTACAATTTATAGTCAACTTTTCTCCTTTCTGCGTCAATACAGCCATTACCGAGATCTACGTCATCTCATTGCTCTTACGTGGATGGTTATCAATTGAGAAGACAGGTTTCCTTATCATTCATCACACGGATGTTTTAGAATCCTCCCCATTGGTGTTCTAATCAGTAGTGTTGCCTAGTCTCTCTCCCTCCAACGATCAGGAACCCCAATCCTCCAAATCTTTTAGCATCAAGGCTTTAACGCCATCCTAGCCATTAGGCAGTGAGATAGACCCACTAACAGTATTTTCACCCTATTGGAGTTTAGACTCATCGATTATTCCAAGAATAAGAAAGGAAAGCCTGTCTGAAGCAACCCACTGCCCAATGATTAAAGCTGCAGATTGGTCCTATCAACAGCTTTATCGTTGCATACCAAAAATACTTCTGGGATTTAAAGACCCAAAACTAACTGCATTTGCCGCCCCTCCTTAGCCCCTTCCGGTATAGGCTCTAGCTTCTCTGACTTCGCAGGGCAATATTTTTGATACCCACAGCGAACGCAATGTCCTCCCACTTCTGGCTCCCACTCCTGATCTATCCTCAGCTTCACTGCCAAGTCCCCGATCAGCTCCCGGACTTGCCGGTGATGTTCCGGGGTTACGTCATAAGTGATTCTCTGGCCCTGTCGAAGATAAATTAGGCTCAAGCGCTGAAGTGCTTGGTGATAGGTCTGTTCTAGAATGAGGTTATAGAGTCCGAGCTGCCAATCAATTCCGTCCGATGGTTTAACTATTTTGCTCGTTTTGTAGTCGATTAGCTCCAATCCATCCCCAAAGTAATCCAGGCGGTCATAGTGACCGGCAAGAGAGAATTCGATGTTATTAACTTGAAAGTTAGCCTTGATTTTGCCCTCTACACCAAGCGGTTTTCGGATCTGGGGGAGAGGAGCCATATACCTTTCATAGTAGAGCTGCAAGGCCATCCAGCCCTCATGGATTTGAGTTGAGCTTAGTTCTCCAGTATGCTGTTGCCAACAAATGGCAAACCAATCCAGAGAGGGAAGGGGATAAGCGTAGTTCCAATCCCGATAGATGTCAGCCAGAGCACCATGCAGGGCATTACCAAATTTAGGAGAACCAAAAGCTGAGGGTGAGGTTAGACCCCGTTCGTACTTGAAGCTGTACGCCTGGGGACATCGTTTATAAGTGAGGAGTTTGGTGGCAGAGAGAGAGAGTAAGCCATCTGGGGCATCTTGAAAGGCTAGCTTCATAATAGATCGAGGGCAATATCTCATTGATCAAAGTACTGTGGGTATTTCCCCTCTAGCGAAGTTCACCTTTTTAGGAGATCATAGAAACAAGCCTATAAATATTGTTGGCAAAGATTTATATTGCCAGCCCTTAAATATTGATTTCAATTCTGCCGACCAAGCTTCATTTAGGTCGGCATTTTGATGCCACTGTTAACAAATAGGTTATCAATATTATCAAAACGACTTTTGCGGGACAACTTCAAAGGTCGTTTTGATAATATTGTATCTGATTTTATCTATTATTAGTAAAAAACATGTTTGCAACTATAATAGATTGTAAAATACAAAATATCTTTTTTGTCTGCTTATGGAAACAAGGAAAAGAAAAATTTTAAATTTTGAAATTCAAATGATTTAAGTTAGTAAAAAAATAAGACATGAGCAAATCAATTTCTGACTTGATAAATGATGTAGAAAAGGCAGATTCTTCAATTAAATTACTAGTTGCAGTATCAAGTTTATCAAAAGCATGTAGTGACGAATCAATACCAACTTTGATTTCTGTGCTTAGTTACAATAATCCAGGTGCAGCAGTTGCAGCTGTTAAAGGTCTAGTAAAAATTGGTAAAGAATCTGTACCTGCACTCATGGAGGAAATCAATAATCAAAACTACACTGCAAAAGCTTGGGCAATAAGAGCATTAGCGGGTATTGGTGATCCAAGGAGTGTAGATGTCTTATTAAAGGCCGCGACCACAGATTTCTCTCCTAGTGTAAGGCGCACTGCTGCGAAAGGTTTGGGTGAGATACAGTGGCCAATAAAGCCAAAAAATTCTTTAGATCCTCGAGAATTAGAAGTTTTAGAAACTCTACTTTCCATTAGCGAGAAAGATGAGGAATGGGCTGTGAGATATTCAGCAATTGTGGGTTTACAGTTGCAATATAGGTTAATGACAGATGAAAATGAACAAATAAAATTTAAGATTAAATCTCATGTTAGATCTATTGAAAGCAAGGATCCTGATTTTGCAGTGAGTGCACGAGCCCGTCTTGCTTTTTTAGAATTGTGTAATATGGATAATGATTCATAATTTAATCAGTTCTATCAAATAAAATATAATATTATTTAATATGATAAGTTGAGTCTGTATAGAATTTTTTAGTCTAAATCTCTAAGTATGTAGAATTTTTCCTACTAGATAGAATGTATTTATTGGCTTATCTATGATATTTAGAAAAAACTTCAGGCTCAATGATTTTAGATATTTATTTAGATTTTTGAAATCAAATTAGATCCAATTAGTTTTTTAAAATTTTCGTTTTGAGAATATTATAATGGAATTACCTTTAATATATATATTTAATGATGAAATAAGTGAAATCTTTAATAAGCTAAAGAACTCAAAATCTGATTGTCTCAATCTATTTTCTTACTGTTTGGATGAAGGAGAAGTCTATCATATTTATAGTGATTTACCTAAGATTCACTTCTCAGGTACCCCAAAAAGAGCTGTTGCAAGAATTTTTGATGATATTTCTGATAAAGAAAAGTGTATAAAATTTGCTAAAAAAACTTACCGGGATACTGACATTAATGACCATGATGATTCAAGAATCATTATATTATTCGCTAATGAACAGGCATTTAGAGTCTTTATAGTAATTGAAGCAGAAATTTTTGAAGGAATTATAAAAATTGTGCCTGGAATTTCAGAAATTTACTCTCGTAGTAAAGGTCTCTTGGAGACCTCGATACTTAATGCTTCTAATGTAGGATTAATTGGGTTAGGGAGTGGAGGATCATCAGTAGCGATAGAGTTAGCTAAAGCAGGCGTTGGAAAATTTATTTTAGTTGATTTTGATAGACTAGAATTATCAAATATATCGAGACATATTTGTGGTATTAATGATTTAGGGCGATTCAAAACTAAAGCAATTAAAGATTTACTGTTAGCTAAAAATCCATACATTGAAGTTGAGACCTATGAGGTTGATATTAATACTGATTTGTCTAAAGTTAGTAAAGAACTTAAACAATGCAACTTAATTATTGGTGCAACTGATAATAACAGAAGTCGATTTAATATTAATCAGTTTGCCTTGGATCATTCTATAACAACTATTTTTGGAAGAGCAATTACTAGAGCCGTAGGTGGGGATGTTTTAAGAGTTCGTCCAAGACTTGGCCCATGTTTAGCATGTGTGTTTACGAAGGAATTCGCCAATAGCTTTCCAGATGAAGTTTCTCATTTTAAGCAAGCCCGCAATGAAATGCCTGACTATGTCTCAGATGACAGGGTTGAAGCAACGATACAAGTTGGGTTATCTTCCGACATTCAACCTATTTCTAATATGATTGTTAAGCTTGCTTTGTTAGAATTATCTAAAAACAAAGAAAGTGGATTAACTTCACTTGAAAAAGACCTAATAGCAGATTTTTATATTTGGGCAAATCGCCGAGAACTTGCTTATTCAAACTATCAGATAATGGAATATGGTTCTCAAAAGCCCTCAATTTTACGTTGGTATGGCGCTAAAATTGAACGCAATCCCTATTGTCCTGTATGTGCTGAGATAGAAGAATCTGACTTAAGCGATGACAATATTTTTAAATGAAATACATGAATTATAATTTATAAGCTAATAACATAATTCCTCTTCTCAATATAAGCTTATTCTTTTTCTTCATTTATCATCTTCACCTCAGAGTCTACGAATGTTGGAGGTGAACAGTTTTGTGGCGTTGCTCAATGACGGGATGAATTTTATTGCGTCAGGATAACCTCATGACTATTTCGAACATCATGAGGAATCTGTATGAAGTGTCCAGAGTGTGGTGGTCAACATATCCATAAGAATGGGCATCGTCGAGGTAAACAAAATCATATCTGTGTGACCTGTGGACGACAGTTTCTTTCAACTTGCTCAAAGCGTGAATACAGTGATTGGACGAAACGACTCTGCCTGAGAATGTATGTCAATGGAATGGGGTTGAAGGTATCGAACGAGTCATAGGCGTTGCTCATACCACTGTGATTCATTGGGTTCAACAAGTTGGAGTTCTATTACCTGATGCTTATGAACCCGACGATATCCCACAGGTCGGAGAATTAGATGAACTTGAAACCTTTGTGGGCAAAAAACGCAACAAGGTCTGGATTTGGACAGTGGTGGATCATTTTCACCCTGGCATTCTGGAACTGGTTTCTTAAGAGGATCTACAAGTTCAAAACCCTTTTGGTCTATAGTCTTCAAAGTAAGTGGAGATAGAAGGCTCAAATGCTTATTTAATAAAGGCTACGAGAATCTAAATCCTCTTAATAGACCATTGCCGGCATTCTAGGCTGGGTTGTGGGTGACCATAGTGCTGAGACCTTTCGACCGTTATGGCAAGCAATCGTCTGTTGGTAATGTTTCTTCTGGGTCAGTGATGGCAATCCCGTCTATCCAGGCTTTATCCCAGAGGGTGACCAGATTGTTAGCAAGACCTACATGACACGAGTAGAGGGAGAAAACACGCGTTTACGACATTACTTGGCACGGCTTCATCGTAAGACTTTATGTTATTCAAAGTCGGTGGACATGCTCAAGCATTCAATTCGACTATTGATCCACTATCTCAAGTTTGGGGAAGTACCTATTCCTGCGTGAGTCATCCCGTCATTGAGCAGCGCCTGATTGATTTTGAGTTTTAGCAGTACCATACCTAAATCTACGAAAGACTAACTGCATCAATTTTTAGAAGCTATTTCAGCCTTCTGAGATCATCTCGGAATAATTCGCCAACAGTGTCAACTCAAGTACCCCGAGGTCGAAAACCTGGGCAATGACTCAGATGAGATGAACTTAGATGAGAATACTCTGTACTAGGACACCTAGAATAGCTGCGAGTATTACTGGGTTGACTGATGGAAAGAGTATCTGTGTATGTCTCAGGTTATCCGATCAGGATGGTTGTCTGGCCTGATCAGGCACATACTGATGCTCCGGTGGAATCTTCTCAATTGCCGCTCTTTCCCGAGCATCTCGTTCCGCTTTGCGTCGAGCTGAAATTCTAGCTTTGGCGGCTTTAACCCGCATTTTCTTTGCATCGCTGTTATAGTTTTGGCGAATTTCCTCAATATCTCGAGATGTGGTTAAGGAATATTGTTCTTGTTCTGAGATTGTACGTGAAAGGTATGAATTGAGATAACTAATGAATTATTGCAGCTATAGATATTGATGAGAGCCACAAATGTGAACGATTAGAGAAAAAGTAATAACCTTTCCCAAAGTGTCAATCAAATCATCGATCGATTGATGGTTTGTATCCGCTCAGGCAATCAGCATCTCTATTCTCCTACAGAAAAATCAGGATTATGAATCCATGGATACCTTTTCTCAAGATCTTCAGTAAGGCATTGTTTGACTAGCTCTTCTAGCAAATCTGACCCTACTTGTTTAGCTATGTCAAGCATTTGTTCATTCGATAAGCAAGGAGGTTCCGAAATATCAGTATGCCTGTAAAGTGTTACCATTTTTTCTTTTTCTTTATGAGTCAAGGCAAGATTAATATCATAAGATGCTGGCCACATAACAACACTCATGATTGCTACTGACTCATATCCTTTAAATTGAACTTGGATACCTTTATGTTTAAATTTTCCCTGGCCATATGGGACATTAAAAGAACACCAATCTCCTATGTCAAGCAAAGGAATTTGAGGAATCAATGTTTTTGCAGACATGATTATTTCTCCTGTTTTTTGAGTTACAGTTTTGTTTTCCCATCTATTCCCTCTTACAATTAAAACTTGATCATCAGTTAATAAATATTGAAATAGATTCAAATGAGGAATAGAACAAAGCTATAATCATGACCAAGCTTGATAAAGCCTCAGGATACTTAACTAATCTGAGGTTGAGTTAGTTTTGATTAGCGGTAAAAGTCAAAGCTTCTGCAATCCTGAGAAAGGATCAATAGGCTTATTTTGACAATGCAAGAATAAGCCTTAGCAACACACATTTTAAAAAACTGAAGTTTATGAAGCTCCAGAGTCAGGACTGTTTCAAACTGTCTGCCTGACATAAGTGCCATAGAGGCTTGATCTATAAGACTTTCAAGAGAAAGTGAAGAGAACATGTGAAGCTAGATTCCACTAAAAATTAGCTATGTCCACATATCTCATTCCACTGCAATTTACAGTCAACTTTTCTCCTTTCTGCGTCAATACAGCCATTATCGAGACCTGCGTCATATCATTGCCCTAGCGTGGATGCTGAGTGCATTAATTTGTAGTGGTCAATTAAGCTTGTCTGCCTGGGAATCTTATGTTCCGAGTCGAGCAAAAAAAGCCCAGAGTGTCGAGCGTCGCTGGCATCGATTCATATCCAATAAACGTATTGATATCAACAAACTTATGTGCCTCTGGTCCTGCTAGCGCTCAAAGACCGGTAATCCCATCGTCTTTATCTGGCATTGGATACAACGGTTTTGTGGAATCAATATTGCATGATTCATCTATCGGTCGTCTGCTGTGGCAGAGCTGTGCCATTTTTATGGCTGGTGTTAGCGCACAAAAGTGCGGCTGTCGGCTTCGAGGAATATCAACCCCTCTTGCGTCGAGCCCGTTGGTTCTTACGAAAGCATCCAGATGTGATGCTGTTGGCAGATCGTGGGTTTGCGAACCATCAACTGATGAGCTGGTTACAGCAGAGCCGTTGGCATTACTGTCTACGTATCCCTTGCGATGTTATCCTCCATGGTCCACGTCGATGCCCAAGGGAAGTCCGTAGATTGTGGCCATCGAAAGGTGAAGCAATCCTCTATCGCAATGTGGGTCTTTGGGAAGATGGTGTATGTCGGTGCAATCTGGTGCTGGCTAATATTCGAGGTGTGAAAGAGCCATGGGCGGTGATTACGGATGAATCACCCACGCTACAGACCTTGTGGCAATACGCTTTGAGGTTTCGGGTGGAAGAATTATTTCTCGATAGCAAATCTGGAGCTTTTGAACTAGAAGACTCAAAAATTCGCTGTGCTGATGCCCTTGAACGACTTTACTTGGTCGCTGCAGTAGCACTGCTTTACAGCACCACTCACGGGATGGCTGTTCAAATTGAAGGACTGCGTGAGCAAGTGGATCCGCATTGGCGACGGGGAATCAGTTATCTCAAAATTGGACTGCGATGGCTCAAGGGGGTCGTTAATAAAGGACGCCAGTTGTTAATGCCAATTCCCCTGCTCATGAATGACCCACAACCGTGTTTTGCCTCCAAGAAAGCTTAAAAGAAGTACTACGATAAAATCTGATTTTCTCGAATTCGCTCGTTACAGTGCAAAATCTTATAGGGGTAACGATACAGAGATGTGTCAGGCGAGCAGGATGCATAGACATGGTAGAGGAAGATTCTGATCCCGCATTGGTCATTTTCAATACCTATTCACACTCACCTATGAGGCTCCCTTATATTTTTAGTCAAATTTACCTCGCGATTAGTCTAGTGTTAACTTAATCACCAAGAAAACACCTATGATTAATATAAATATTGAAAATGAAAGCTAACCATTGAGGTTATTTATGGGATTGATTAAGTAAAAAATATAAATCCTAGAAACCATAAAGGAGTAGGTAAAGTGCCGAAAAAGACCGCAGTAGGATTTTAAAACATCAAAAAATATGATAATCAGAGAATAATCAGGCAATGTAAGTTGATGCGACAGTGAAATTAGCTACCAAACACCAATTAATCAATAGCTTTTAAATGGAGAGTTACTCTGAGAAGTATCTCATTAAGAGTCAATAACTAAGTCAGTGCTGTGTTTCCCTGTAAGAAAAATTGGATAGTTGATGCGATTTCGTCACCAAACTCTTCTGCCATGCCCAGGCTTCCAGGTAAGTAATTAGCTTGGATATTCGGCAATTGAACCATCGCTTCCATTTCAGCTTTGGAGCCAGGTGGGGCTTGTTCCGCCACGATCACCATCACTGGCCCAGCTTGTTGCGCCAAGCCAGCTAAGAATTCCCCTCGCTCATCCACTGGATCTAAGCCCCCTGTAACAAAGGCTGCCGGTGCATATCGGGCACCGGGTTGCTGCGTGTTTTGATATCGCTGCGTAATAAATTCAGAGGTCAACTGGGTTTCATCGACAAACACATGGCGACGATACATCCATTTCAAGAACCCTGGACGAGTATTCAGCCCATACAGTGCTGAACCGATTAAAGGTGCGATCACTAGCTGGCGAATTCCTCGACGCACCGCTACTGGGGCACCCATAACTGCCAGTGGGCCTCGCCAGGTCGGCGCAATCAAGACCATTCGCGACCAGGACTGGAGGGCGAGTGCATAGCCAGCAGCATGGCCTGCCGCCACAACAGCCACCTCTTGAGGCAAGGTATCTTGAACAAATGCCTTCAGAAAGCGGCGATAGAACTCCGGCTGATACGGGAGTGAAGGACGGTCGGAATCGCCAAACCCCGGCCAGTCTAGAAGCGTAACCTGAAAGTGAGAGGCTAAAACCTGAGCTAGTGTTGTCAGTTCTGCGCGAGTAGATACCGTACTAAAGGCGGGCAACAGTAACACGGAAGGACCGGAGCCCAATGTTTCAGTGGCGACGTTTATGGTGTGATTTTGCCATTGCCAGGTGTAGGTGTGATGTTGAAGCTGTGCCGATGCCATCCAATCCTCCATTAAAGCTGATCAAGATATTACGGGCTAGTCAGGCTTGGAACTCATATTATCTGGAGAATGTGATTGAAGACTCCAACTATACAAATATTAGTTGGAGATGCGTGTAGCACTTAATTCAAAGCATATTGTTATGTTGAACATGCGAGTTTAATAGTATAATTGTACTAAAGTCTAAGGCAAGAACTAGTAAACTTCCAACGAATACGATTGATGAAGTCATCAGGACAGCTCAGTTCATTCGTAATAAACCAGTCGATACTGGATGGATAGCAGAGGTACGGGGAAATACGACTTAAACAAGTTGTGTAAATCCCTGGCCCATGAGTTTCCTTTCGCTAAAAACTCAACTCTATGGCTCGAAAGGCATCTGCTGAGCGGGCTTGGAGTTCAACCAGTCGATTCTATGAGAATTGCAAGCGAGGCATTAGCCTGTTGGCTTCCCAAAGTTCAAAAAGCTCGCCAGATCGGTGGAATATAAAACCAGGGGTTGGAAATTGCTAGCCCCAAGCGAATAACCGTGCTCTGAGTCAAGAACGAATGGGGAATCTACTGCCCCGCTGCAAGCAGACGGGGTATGGAATACGATTTGCTCCCAAACCGTAGATTTGGATTACAATCCCATTTCTTCGCTGCAAGCAGCGGGGAATCTACCCTCACTAGATTGAACACATTAATCGTAGCCTGAAGATTTTTAGAATTCTGTCTGAGCGCTATCGCAATCGTTGTCGTCGTTACGCGCTGTAGTGTAACTTGATTTCAGCTATCTATAACCATGAGCTATCATTGGCTGTTTAAGGGATGGCAAACAGCAATACCACATTGTGAAATGAATCTTGCAAGAGGTCTAATCAATATCTTGAGGCGTAGATTAAGTACGACGGTGCACGTCGGGGCTTCCGTGCTAGACACGTAAACGCTTCTGGAGTTTTAACCTCTACTGCCTTAAACTCCGGCTCAGTTTAGCAAGTCGAATCGCTCAAAGAAGAGTTTCCTCACCCACAGGGTTAGAGGGATGAGTGTCACGTACCACATGCATTTAACTGAAATAGTTTGCATACAATCTAAAACGTTCAGCATAATCCTGCATACGTTTTAGTCTATGACTAATTCTATTTGCTAACTCATTACTAGAGATAGGTTTAAATAAAATATCATCGGCACCTACTTGGTATAGAAGATTTTGATTTTCAACTTTCAAACCATCTACAAGTAACAATATTGGTAGGTAGTTCCAGTAAGGATGATTACGAATTAACCTACATATTTCAGTGCTATCAATCTGTGGGCTTTTATATTCAATAATTAATGCATCAGGATGAATTACTTCTAACACTGTCCAAAATTGAGAATCATCTGCAAGAGTGGTAGCTGTATATCCCTTTTGCTTAATAACATTTGGAATTGAGCATAACCAGTCTTCATCAGAGTCGATAATTATGACATGAACTTCTTTGAGATGATCAAGTAACTCAGCGATTTGGGTGATCGCTGGCGTAAGTTGACTAAATATACTAGTATCTACAATGGTAAATATATCCTTTTGCTTTTTTAACTTGTAGATTTGTCTTACCTTGAATTCACTTGAGATATAAAACTCTACAAAAGGATGGGAATTCACAAAAAAATTGTAAATATCAATTACGTTTTTGTTATCAATTATAGATAAATTTTCATTATTTGAAATAGCCAATTTATCTGATAATAATATCAAAACTACATCAGGAGATAAAATATTGATTTCAGGTTTGGATTGATCAACGCCAGAAGTAATATCGTTTCCACAGCCCTCGTCAGATAAAATTATAAAATGAATAATTACCCTAAGTTCTATTCCCAGCTGAATAATCCTTTGACCATGATTAATAGCTTTATTAGTCACTATAAATAGTTTTAAATATGAATTAAAATTCGCATTATTTTCAATAATTTTATTATTGGAAAGATGCTGCTTTAATTGAGTTAGTGATTCATGAATTTCCAAATATATAGAATCATTGAATGGAGTAGATTCACTTATAATTATGTTTTTGCAGTTATTCAGGATTCGCATTGCATAAGATAATCCAAATATACCAAAGGCTCCAATTAATTGATGATAGATATTTAGAATATTTGTTGTATTTTTACCTTTATCTTTAAAAGAGTTTAAGCTAAGAATAGATTGAGATAACTTTTCTATAGAATTCATATAACCCTGTTTCTCTTTAGACCAGAGTTCATTTAAATAATTTAAATATTCTTGATATACATAGCTTGACTTAGGGTATTTATTTTTGGCATTAACTGACTCTGGCTCTAGAATAGCTGATTTATTAACAATAATGACTTCATTATTGTTCTCTTTACTGTTTCGATGAGGTATATCTCTATTATTAATATTATCTATGAGAGGTTTTAAGTAATAACCTCTCCCATGAACAGTAGATATTAAATCTTTAGGAGCGCCAGCTTCTGATAGTTTCTGGCGTAATCTTCGAATATGTGATCTAACTGTAGCTGGAGATGGAAAATCTTCCGAAGACCATAGTCGATCAATTAATTCTTCACAACTGAATACATGCTGACTATCTCTCATCAATAATGCCAACAATTCATACTCAGTATTTGTTAATTTGAGAGGTAGTTCATCGTAATTTACCTCACAGGTACTTTGATTCAATAATAAATTTTCCCAACTCAAAATTGGTAAAGGACTAGTACTACATCGTCTTATCAAAGCTCGGATGCGAGATATTAATTCTGCTTGATGATATGGTTGAACTAAATAATCATCAGCACCAGCATCTAGTCCATTTATCTTTGCTGTTAAACTTCCTTGTTCTGTTAGTAATAGAATAGGAGTGAAATATCCTTCAGTGCGAAGTTTTTTGCATAGAGATATTCCATCAATTTTTGGGGTTATGATATCAATAATTATCAAATCATATTCAAATGCTGTACTATACTTCCAACCTAATTCTCCATCTCTAACAACATCAACAATATAGTTATATTGACTAAAAATATTTAGTAATTCGTTAATAATATTTTCTTGATCTTCAACTAGTAAAATCTTCATTTATTCGGTGTTCTTAGTTGCTCATAGATTAAGGAGTTTTGAGAATACTGACAACTGGCTCAATTTGATTAGACGAATGACTAGTGGTTCAAAATATTTAACATTATCAAGAGAATCAAAGTTAATTGCCCACATAATATATTTAATTTTAAGACTTTTAGTCTAGTTTATAAAATTCTAATTACTTTTCATGCTCCATTGGTAAAATCCGGACATATCTAAAAAATTAATAAATACTATGCTAGTGCTTGGATTTTGTATGATACATAGTGGGAGTTAAGTATCTGAGATTGAAAGATCTCAACTAGGAGGCTAAATCGTTTTAATAAATCTTTTTTATGACATGAAATCTACCTATTAAGGTAGATTCATTGTATTTGCAATTTTTCACATTAAGCAAATAAAGAGTTTAGAGATATGAACAATTCTAACGATTTTAAACAACTAACTGAGGAGGACGAATAGGAGAATGTACTTCAAGTTGAGGTATCTAATACTCCAGAGGTTCAACAGTATCTAATGGATATGTTCAAAGAAGAGACTAACTCAGAAGATCAGCGCTTAATTTTTGATACAGGAACAGGAAAACTCGTAATCCAGCAAAAAGTTAGTCCTATAAGTCTAGATTCTGTTATTACTGATTCGATTGCAAAACTATGATTTTTTGTGTTTTAGCCATAAAAAATGAAAATAATTGTGTAAAAAGATAATTTTAAACTGAATATAATTTAGGTATATTCAGTTTAAAATTTTAAAAAATATTCTATGAAAGAATATATATTTCATGATCTGCATATCATTAATCTAGGCTAAATTCGGATTTAATGAAGAATGAAAATTTCAAAATATAAGTCATGCCATTATCTGAAACAATACATTGTTCTGAAAAGTTTGAAATAAATAATTGAATATAATTACCATGAATGAGAAAGCATCGAGAAATTCAAAAAAAAGTCAAAATAGTAACCAAGAAGTTCAGCAGTATTTTAAAGATGTTGCATTCAATGAGAGTAACTTAGGCGATCAACAATTAATTTTTGACCCAGAAACGGGCGAACTAGTTATTCATATGACAGATGTTCCAATAAATCCAGATGCTGTTGTAGCTGACTCAATTGCAGAGCAAGGTTTCTTTTGAATTGATCAATAAAGTTTGAATATCAGGATTTTGAATTCATTTATATCTTAAGAGCTACCATAATCCAGGTTTTAAACTTAAATAGATCGTTATAAATTTCTAAAAGATAAATAGAAAAATTATTTATAAAATGTTTCGAGGAAATTTTTTTGATGGAATATAATCTTCTTGTAACAACTACATTCAATCCAAATAATTCTAATAGTCTACAAAATATTTTGGAGAATTCTAAAGATAAAATATATCCTAAAGATATTACTATAAATATTAAAAATATTTCAAAAACTTCATTTCCTGGCACGTATATTGGTGCAATTAACTTGACATATGGCAAACAAAACACAACTATTGAATGCATAAATAATACTGATAAACCCTTGATTCCTAAACTATCAAGCCAAGAAACATGGAGTTATCTCTTATCTAATATCCAACAAGTTGATGAGTATCTACTCTTAAACCTAAGTTTATTTGGAATAAGCGATTCTAAAATCTATATGCATAAACTTTCTAATGCAGGAAAAATTGAAAAGATATTAGATCAATGCGAATGGTCTAATATCTATTTCTCTAATGATTTTTCATCTAATGATATGAACAATAAATCTACAAATTTTGAAGGAGAATTAGAAAAAAGATGGACTTGGTCACTTGGGGTTAGTACCTTTAGTCTAATTATTTCATGTTTTGCGCTTCTATTTTCCTTAGGTATTATCAACTTACCTCAGAAGCAGATGCAACCTATTAGGGCTGTTGCTCAAGAAAAGAATACCTCATCAGCTAGCACAAACACTCTCCCTGGCCTTACTCTTCAAACTTCTAAAAATAATTCAAATGAAATTCCAAGCATAAAACCAAAGCAAGCATCTACCTATAAATCTAATCAAGTCCCAAGCATAAAACCAAAGCAAGCATCTACTTATAAACCTAATCAAGTCCCAAGTATCAAACCAAAGCAAGCATCTACCTATAAATCTAATCAAGTCCCAAGTATTAAACCAAAGCAAGCATCTACCTATAAATCTAATCAAGTCCCAAGCATAAAACCAAAGCAAGCATCTACCTATAAATCTAATCAAGTCCCAAGCATAAAACCAAAGCAAGCATCTACCTATAAACCTAGTCAAATTTCAAAAGAGGGGAAAATCAGCTTAGAAAATAGCAATTTAGCGGAATCTAGGTATGGTATTTTGTATAATTTTAGATCTGTAGCATGTAAAGCATACTTCAAGCATAAGCAGTATCTAAAAGCATAAAATTGGATTACTCCCTTCCGGCTATAAGATTATGGAACAAGTGAAAATATAAAATTCAGGTTGTTTTGAACTTGTTCAGCCGATAGAAACTGGTTAGCAGCAAAGAACTCATGGAGCTGTTGTTTGATCTGTGTCAGGGTCGTTCCTAGAGGGAGATGATGCAGAAATCGCAAGCGGAGTAGGTAAATCACATATTCAACCAAATTCAACTTGGGGGAGTAGGACGGCAGATATAAAAACTCGACTTGAATCTCTGAGGGGCCATTCCCCGCTGCTTGCAGCGTAAGATCGAGGAATGAGTGAGTATATCCATAAGAGTCATAACGTAAGCGTATTGCTATATCACTTAGTGTTTCCTGCAAAATATAGACGTGCCATCTTTGATGAGAGCGTGGATGAAGTGCTTCGCAACATTTGTATGGATATAGAGAATCGTTATGAGGTGAAGTTTATCGAAATAGGTGTCGACAAAGACCATGTACACTTTTTAATTCAGTCAGTCCGAACATACAGCGTGACCAAGATAGTGAAGATGTTAAAGCGTTTGACGTCGCGTGAGGTATTTAAGCGTTGTCCTCATGTAAAGCAACAGTTGTGGGGCGGAGAATTTTGGAGTGATGGTTATTTTGCCAGTACAGTAGGCAAGCATGGCGATGAAGAGATGATCAAGAAATATGTAAAAGTTCAGGGTAAGGAATACATGCAACTGCATAGAAATGATCAGCAGCTACAGCTCTTTTGAAACGATATCCCGTCTGCTTGCAGCGGGGTAGTTCATTTGGGCGTTTCAGTCACATCCATCACAACGACATCCGGTTGCTCAACCCCTTGTAGTAGATGTTTCTTGCCTGGTAGGCAGAAAAGTCCTGAGTTCATCAGAGCGGTCTCGACCTACTGGACAATACGGCAGACAGTTGATTCAGAGACTTCCCAATCTCCAGCAATGTGGAAATAGGTCCGATATTCCCACCAATATTGAAGGGCCACCAAAAGCTGATCACATCGACATAACGTTGGTGGATGCCCTGCATTTGAGCGACTCAGGTGATAGGTATGCCATGCGTGGAGCATGCGTTTAAAGGTTTGTTTGTAGACTCGAGTTCGTCGCTTAAAGTCCTTTGCACTCAGCTGTTGAGCTGTTTCGTAATTCATTGGGTATGGTGCTGAATAGAAAGAACGTCAGGCTCAATACCATATCGCAAATTCAATTATGCAAGAGGTCTAATTAATGGTTCAAAATACCTTTCTCATATAGTTTAAAACATCGCGATACATTGAGAGGCAGATCATGGCGAGGGTTGGCTATGCGCGGGTCAGTTCCGTAGGGCAGAGTCTGAATGTCCAGCTTGATAAGCTCAGGGACTGTGACAAAATCTTCCAGGAAAAGCGGAGTGGTGTTTCGTATCAACGACCTCGGCTTAAGGCTTGTCTGGAGTATGTGAGGGATGGGGATACGCTGGTTGTTACTCGATTAGATCGACTGGCTCGCTCGACGCTTCACCTGTGCCAAGTGGCAGAGCAGTTAGATAGAAACAAGTGCATCTTCAGGTGCTTGACCAGAATATCGATACGACTGATGCGACGGGGCGATTGCTGTTTAATGTCCTCGGAGCGATTGCCCAGTTCGAGACTGAAATCCGGGCTGAGCGTCAAATGGATGGGATTAAAAATGCCAGAGCCCGTGGAGTCAGTTTTGGACGCAATAGTAAGTTGACGCCACAGCAATGTACTGAATTGCGGAATCGACGAGCGCAGGGAGAACTGATCAGGGTACTAATGGAAGATTACAATCTCTCAAAAGCCAGTGTGTATAGCTATCTCAAGGATACTGAAGGTGCAGGTGCTTGATGGATTTCAGGTAGAAGAATTTCTCTTTTCCCCGGTTTTGATCACTCTCCAGATTGAAGATCTAGATGCTCTGATAGGTAAAAGGGTGCAACAACCAATTCTCCATCCACTCAATGGCACCGTACTGGTTCAAGGTGGGATGATGATCACCCGTTCTATCGTGAGTCAGCTTAAGGAGGCCCTAGTGCAAATCGATGAACTTCTGGCTAGGCGTTGATGATGAACCTGAAGAATTTATTTCTGTAATTGACCTCCATGGCGCCCATGCAATTGAGTTGATGGGTATTCTATTGGGAATGGCGATCCGAATCTGAAGCAGCCTACATTATATTTGATAAAACAACTATTCATTGGAATGGGTAAGCATAATCGCTGCCTGTAGCTCTTCATATTCCATTCCTTGAGTTGCCATTGTTAGGCCAGCATGAGCTCTGGCTAATCCTTGTCTTGCCTTTGGACTGAAGTCATCACCAGCTTCCTCAGCACATTCAATAATTCTTTCCGCCAGCGTTAAATTATTATAGACAAGTGCCAATGCATCGGCTAAATAACGGTTAGACATTCAAAAGCCACCTCATTTTAAAGGTAAATAACTTATAACTAGATAAAAGAGTTCAGCAGACGAAAGAGTTATCAATGAACTAATTTATTCTTCTACAGAATTCAAACTATTTTTGTAAACTCATCAAATACAACTTTGTTGCTCTATTTCTATTTGGTAGTGCTTTTGTAAACTAAAATTTTCAGTTTTTCAATCGAGACATTGAATCGTCATGCTTTATCCACATGATTATTGTCATAACTTGATAAGGCGATAAAACAACGAGTCTCAAACAAGCAACAATAGCCATTTCCTATTCAATTATAATAGTTATTCAAGATATTAGACCTCTTGCATAATTGAATTTGCGATATGGTATTGAGCCTGACGTTCTTTCTATTCAGTACCATACCCAATGAATTACGAAACAGCTCAACAGCTGAGTGCAAAGGACTTTAAGCGACGAACTCGAGTCTACAAGCGAACCTTTAAACGCATGCTCCATGCATGGCATACCTATCACCTGAGTCGCTCCAATGCAGGGCGTCCTCCAAAGTTGTGTCGATGTGATCAACTGTTGGTAGCCCTTCAATATTGGCGAGAATATCGGACCTATTTCCACATTGCTGGAGATTGGGAAGTCTCTGAATCAACAGTCTGCCGTATTGTCCACCAGGTCGAGACCGCTCTGATGAACTCAGGACTCTTTCGCTTACCCGGTCAGAAATCTCTGCTACAAGGGTTTGAGCGACCGGATGTCGTTGTGATGGATGTGACTGAAACGCCGGCACTGGTCTACTAACAGGGCACATACCTAAACCCTTTATTGGTGAGGAGTTCTAAAGTACTCAGTGGGCGAGAACAAAATCCCATCTCCATGGCTGGTGTGGTCTGCTTACTGAGTCCCCAATGGGGTCTAACCCAGTTATGAATCAGGCGTTGTACGTCTAGCACTCGCTGTAACCCCAACCGCTTCTTAGCGTAGAGATTCTGCCGCCTTCGATAAGCACTACATCGTCTCCTCAAGGCAGCATTGTGAGCCTCATTATGATTGGCATGGATCTCAGACCTTGGACTGATAGCGGTAAAGGGATGCTCTGTTTTCACCCACTCTACTCGCCGATTCCCCTGAGACCCTTTAACTTTCATCACGACTTCTAACCCTTCTCGCCAAACCTTGCGATGCCCATAGTCAGGATGACACTCATCACCTTTGAGATAGACACTGGCAAGCTTCCAAAGTTCTTGTCCATAACGCCTTTCACCATCGGTAAACCATCGAATCCCATCACAGGCTTTCACCCACTCCCAAGCTGAGTAAACGCCATTTGCAAAAAGTTGTGCATCCTTGAGGCCAGCTAGTGCTGTCAACCAATAGCGGCTTTCGCGTTCAAGGAAGTGGATGGTCCAGCCCTTGGACTGGCTGGGGGGGAAGATTTTTGCCTACACGAGTGTATACTTCATCCCCTTCTACCGTCACATCAGAGGCTGCTGGTGCGGGGGGTGACCAGTTCTGTGCTTGGTCTGCTAGGCGTTTTTCCCAACGCATAATGGTGGTATGAGATTTACCAAAGGTACGACCTGCTGAACGGACCCCCATTCCTTCGGTGCGAGCTTTGATGGCATAGCTCACCACTGAACTAGCGGTGCGTAAACGAGCCATTGGGGTGCCTGTGCGTTCGTTGAAACGACGATTGCAATCCTTACACTGATATCGCTGGACTAATGTCCCATCTTGCAGACTATCAAAGCCACGCTTAAGGATCTTCTCACTTTGACAGTATGGGCATTCCATTGATCTACATCAGGTTCCGTCGAAGGCATTATAGCTAGATCCTGCTAACAGACCAGTGCCCATCGTCAAATGAATATTGCAAGATGTCTAAACTACCTTTGTGATTATGTGCTTATGCTGAGATATACCAAAAACAGCTTTAGAAAAGAAGGAGTGTTCTTAATTGAAGCAGGTGAAAATGGGCGGCTGGGGTATAGTTTTTTCAATATTTATTATTTCTATTCTCATCGGCGTTGAAAAATATGTCCGAGAAGAAGCCGTAAGGCAAGATTATTCAATTTTAAACAGTCCATGCAGTGATAAAAAAGTAAACGCTGTTAATAACTTAATAAGTGGATGTCATAAACACAATATGTTTTCATGGATGCCAAACTATTTTGCTGAACGTTTATTTGGTAATTGTCGATCCCTCAATCAACTGCCCCGCTGCAAGCAGACGGGGTATGGAATACGATTTGCTCCCAAACCGTAGATTTGGATTACAATCCCATTTCTTCGCTGCAAGCAGCGGGGAATCTACCCTCACTAGATTGAAATGTTGGATGAAGATGGTCAGCCTCTCCTGCAAAAGACCCTTCCTGAAAAAAATTGGGATCTTAAACACTTTAATTCCCATACTTCAAAACACTCTAAGGCAACTGAATATTCCATCTTTCTCCACTTGGAGCCTGTTGATGTCCTAAGGCTTCCAACTTTGAAGCATACTCTTCAGGCAATATTGCGCCACTAATATCAGCACCCGTGAAGTTGGCATGGGTGAGATTTGCCCCTCTTAGGTCTGCCCCATACAAATTGGCCTTGAAGAAACATGCATCCTGACAGTCCGTCACACTTAAATCTGCTCGACTTAGACAGGCATCTCGAAAATCAATTTTTCTCAAATCACTGCCTTCCAGGCAGGCTGAGGTCAAATTAGCACCCTTGCAGACAGCCTGAGATAGACAACTCCAACTTAAATCTGAGTCCAATAATTGAGCCCCTGTTAGCTTTGCAGTAGCCATGTCCACATGAGACAAACATGCATTGGTCAGATTAGCGCGCTGTGCCCACACGCCCCAGAGATTAGCTCCCTTAAAGCAAGAATCCTGCGCCACGCTGTCAGACAGATCCGCCCCCATCAAGTTAGCCTGACTGAAATCTGTTCGCTTTAGCTGAGCAGCACTCAGCTTGGCGCAACTGAAATCTGCATGGCGAAGATCAGCATCAGAAAAATCGGCCCAATACGCCTGAACCCAGATAGCAAGACTCCTTTGTAATTTGCTCGCCTTAAAATTCACTCCGCTGATATCTGCCCAAATCAGATTCACTTCTGATAAACGGCTATGACTGAAATCAAAGCCACTGAGGTTCATCTGATAAAAGTTGGCACCCGGCAAGTTAGTCCCAGCAAATTGACGCTCAGAAGCATGGTACTTTTCCCAAAACTTCTGCAGGTCTTTGGAACAGCGGAGGGCTTTTTTATCACAATCTGTCTGAGCATTCATGATCCAATTGCTGTTTTATGCTTGGGAGACATTTAGAGCTCCTCTCTCATTGAGCTCTCGGCCTTCTTGTGGTGTTAAACCTTGGACATCCGTCATGAGGGCACCGCTGACTTGCGCATTGCTCCAGTTCACATCAGACAAGTTTGCCCTCTCCAAGTTGGCCTGCTGCAGATTCACCCCAGTGAAGTTAGCTCCTGTAAGGTCTGAACCCTCAAATTGGGCTCCAAAGAGCATCGAGTCTTGCCAATCTGTACAATTCAAGGAAGCACCATTGAACTTGCCCCAATCTCCTTGCACTTGACGCAGAACAGCATGACTTAAATTGGATTGCTGGAAATTGGCATTGATTAATTCTGCTTTGGTAAAGTCAGCTTCTGGAGCTTGAACCTCTTCAAACTCAGCCGCTTCCAGATCAGCCAAGAGAAAAACCGCTTCGTTCAACGTAGAACGCTGACCCACACTGCGGACCACCTTAGCCCCCCTAAAACTGGCACCATTGAAATTACCATTACTTAAGGTTGACTCTTGCAGGTTACTATTTTTGAAATTTGCCCCCGGCCCTATGGCTGCTGATAAATCTGCGTTCAAGAGCGTGGCAAATGATAGATCGGCTTCATGTAAATCTGCACCATGAAATTTTGCTTGAGGGGCATTTAGTTCATGAAAGACTCCCCGATCAAGCTTTGCTTTGGTCAATTCTGCTTTTCTAAGACAAGCCCGTTCAAGTGAAGCACCTGACAAAATAGCCAGGACAAGGGTCGCTAATGAAAAATCAGCCTCATCACAAATTGATTTGGCTAAGTTAGCGCCTCTTAAATAAGCCTGCGAAAAATTGCATCCCCTTAGTAGCGCTCCCGTTAAATTGATATGACTAAGTTCAGTACAGTGCAAAGATTGCTGATTCTGAGCCTTTGAAAGAACCTCACTAACCGTTAACTGGGCCATCTTAAGTTTGGTTTATCTAAAGTCGATAACGGTCTTATCGGGCTGGTTTGAATCTTACTAATACTGTATCGAATTATACAGTTCTGCACAATGAAGATTCATCTTATAGAGGGGTCTGACAACGGCATGCCCCGCAATTCCCCCCCACTCAAAATATTTTTATCCATTCCTGGCTCACTTAAAATGATTCGGTATAAGGACGAAGGTCTATCTCATGGGACCATGCGGATGTCGGTTGATGAGCCAATTGCCAATAGACTTCGGCAATATCTTCTGGCTTAAGCATCTTGGCTGGGTCGAGACTGTGTAACAGTCGGCTCCGCTCCGTATCAATGATCCCATCAAGAATAGTGTGGACCACATGGATACCTGCTGGTTGGTATTCACGAGCGATGGATTGAGTCAGTCCTCTTAGGGCAAACTTGGCTGATGCAAAGGCGGAGAACTTAGCACTACCCCGAAGACTAGCGGTTGCACCAGAGACGATGAAAGCGCCACCACCGCCGCGTACAATCGGTTCTAGAACTGACTGAGCGACGACGATGGCTGTTTTCACCATGGACTGCCAACATTGTTCAAAGTCATCGAGTGTTGTTTCAGCAAAGGGTTGAATCACAAGTTGTGCAGTGTTATGTACCACAACTTGAGGGGGGCCATAGGTGGTGATCAATTCAGTAATCAGGGCTGAGGCTGTCTCTGTATGGCTCAGGTCTACCTGTCTTAGCTCAAGATCGGTCTTGCCCTCGGGTAAGGACCGGACCAACCCGATGGAAGTGTAGCCCCCTGCTTGGAAGCGGCGGAGAAGTGACTGACCAAGCCCAGCACCAGCACCCGCCACCAGCATAAAGGGTTGAGTATTATTCATGGCGACGTAGTTATTGTAAAGGTAAGCCAGCGCCAAGAATAGCGGCTGCAAGAGTCATCTGGGCGACAAAGCCAGCAATAAACGCAACTGTGCGGAGGAAAGGAATGCCGAAGGTATAAATCAAATAGTGGGCAAGTCGTGCAAAGAAGTAAAGCTGGCAGGCAGCGACAGTCGTAGGGGTGGAAATATTTGCGATCGCAGCGATGCCAACCAACGGCGCAAAAATCATTAAGTTTTCCACTGCATTTGAGTGAGCATGGATCATCCGCTCCGCCCAAGCTGCTTTCGGAGCCGCATCAGTCGTGGGATTTCTCATTGCCCCCATCACTCCTATTTCTAGCATCCGGTTGGCCACATAAGGCATCCAAAATAGACCTGTTAATGTCACCGTTAGCGTTAACCAAAACAATTCCGTTGTCATTGCTATTCATCTCCTAGGTATGAATGATTACGGTGGTGTTCATAATGCGATAGAACTTAATATGCAGATTAAAGTAAATCAACAAGAGAATAAATCGCTAAAACTACTTTTTATTATGCTGAAACTACTGAAATGAATTTTGAATTCGATATTTTGAGTGATGTTTTAAACTCGCTAGACATTTGTGGGAGCCTCTTGCTGCATGAGTCCTACACTGCACCTTGGGCCATTTCAGTCCCCGGTGCCCAACAACTAGGTAAGCTCCTAAGGGTTCAAACGGGCACCCGAGCAGTGGCTTTTCATCTGGTTGAGCGAGGCTACATTGAGCTAACCTCACCCCAACTAGGGGTGAAGCCGATGGTCGTAGAAGCTGGAGAAATGGTGATTTGCTTCAGCGGTTCACCTCACCAAATTTCACAAGGTACGGAGCCCCCAAGCATTTCAGTGGAATATGTATTAAGCGGTGGAGAGATCCCCTTTCGCTGTTCAGCGGATGCACGGAGCAGTTCCCTGTTATGTCTATGTGGGATTTTTTACCTACGAGATACATACCTCAACCCTCTCTTTGCTGCACTGCCCCCGGTACTGCATGCCCCCGTTTCTCAGGTGGAATCCTTTCAGAATCTAACGGGTGTGGCTAGCTTAATTGCCAAAGAGTTGGATAAACCATCAGCAGGCAGTAGTTTTATGGTCGAAAGACTCCTGGAATTACTCTGTGCTGGAGCCGTGCGATCCTACATGGCGAGGTTGCATCCTCAAGACCCCAGTTGGTTAACAGGACTTCGCGATCCGATTATCAGTCGAGCATTGGCGAAAATCCATGCTCAACCCGGCCATGATTGGTCGGTCGATAGCCTAGCGCAAAGTGTCGAGTTATCTCCGTCACGATTTGCAGCCCGCTTCAAAACAACCCTCGGGGAAGGTCCAATGACCTACGTCTCTAAGTGGCGTCTTCATATAGCAAGCCGTCTCCTCAACAGGACTGAGAAAAATATCTATGAAATTGCCTCGGATGTCGGTTACGACAATTTGGCTGCTTTCACTCGCGCTTTTAAGCGTTATTTTGGCGAACCTCCAGGCGCTTGGAGGACCCGCCATGAATCCGTCAGAACTGGGTAGCCCACTCCTAAATCACAAAGTAATCAAGCTTAGTGCGTGAAGTTAACCCCCTATATTTGATTGTGCATCAATAAAGTGTGGGATAGAAAGCTAAGTCTTGCCATCTCCAAGGATGCTACGTCAATCCGGCTTGTTGGGCAGCCGTGTTCTTGAATCGAGAGTGGCACCAGATCCAGTTGAAATAGCTCAGCACCAATCTTAAAGTCATCAAACTCTGTTGCCAGACTTTGCAAAATTTATTCTGTCGTCAATGCCAACGCCCGATCTGTTTGCGCAATAGCCCATTGGTCCGCTCTAACCATTGTGTCGGGGCTTTACTCACTGCATGGACTACCTCAAGGGGTAATTAACGTGAGTATCCTTCCTAACCATCCGTCTGACTATGATGTCAGTTGGTTTTGCCTTCGGCATTCTCAATTAGTGCTTGAGCTAGCTCGTTGGTATGTTTGCCAATACGCCCACTGAGCACGAGACCACTGTCTTTAGCGAGACTCAAGGCTATTCAGCAATCGCCTACGCTCAACTCCTTCGGTTCACAGTACTTTTGCTTTTTTTGACAAAGGACCACAACTCATTTGCATGAATGACATTGGTCGAAACGGCCTTAACTTCTACAGAGTGATTCAATTGGGCTTTATGACTCACTGAACGAACTACACCACACAGGTGTTATGGGCTGCACCCCTGATGCGAGATACTCCCTTCAGCATGAGCTTGAAGAATGGCCTGGATCATTTCAGAGGAGATCTGAAGGCGATAATAAAGGGTATCAAAGGTCTCACTGAAAGTTTGTTGACAGTCCAAGCAGCGATAGCGTTGACTACCTTTGCTGGTCTTGCCAGGTTTATGGATCTTAGGGTGATCACATAGAGGACTTTGCATCAGGAGATAGGACAACTCAACTCCCTATCGGTTTAGCAAACCCACACTTTTTTGCTGCACGATGGCGATTTCTCGCACGGTAAGGAGGGCTCAGGGTCGAATTACTCAGCAACAACGACCCAAGCAAAAAGTGCAGCAGAACGAGCAATAAAAAACAGGCTGCAGTGATGGCACCGAGGCTAAAATTGTCTCAATTGAATCTAGTCAGGGTACATTCCCCGTTGCTAGCAACGAAGAACAAAGATCACAATCCAAGCCTGCGGATTGGGAGCGATACATCTCCCATACCCCGTCTGCTTGCAGCGGGGTAGTTGATTTAACTAGGTAAAAACCTCTCACCCTTTTCGTGTTGGGAGGTTTTTCATAAAAGGTAGTACTTCTCAATATACTTCGGTGACTGGCCGTAAAGATGCTTTTTTTGTCCTAACGATAAAGACTAGGCTGTAAGATTAGAGTAGTGAAATATTTTAAGAAAATATTAAATTTAGTTATAAATCAGCCATTATACGGATCTTGTCCACTTTTGGTGATCCAGAAAAATGTGTTGTAATTCTGCTCACAAATTAAGACTAAACAAGGCTGAAACCCTTGGAATAGCGTTATGAACCTCAGTCAATTTGGTAAGTAATGAGGTTCTAAATTGTATTTCTTACTCAGATCACCAAAAGTGGACAAGATCCCATTATACCCGTGTCAAAATCATTAGGTGGTTAAACTGCTATGTCTCCTCCCCTTTTGCGCCGACTCTGGCAAATGATAGAAGAGCTTCCCCAGCATTCTCTTGATAAACTAGACGACTCGGGTTTAGTGACCTGGGTACTGTCTCATTTAGAGCGCCGCCAACACCTGAAAACCGAAGAACGGAAAGCAGTGGAAGGCTACTTGAATACTCACATGATGTTAATTCGTGATGTATCTGACTCATTGATGGCTTGATGAGAAGAAAGATTCACCAACAATGAATCGGGCGGAGGGCTAAGCTACACAGTACCCCATCTAGTCAGAATCGCCAGCGGATAAAGCTATAGAGACTCAAGAGCAGCCCTGGGAAAAAAATAAACAGGATTAGTCAAATCAATCGCCGCAGTAGAGTTGGTGTTTTCCTTGTCATGCGCCAAAACTTTAGCATAGTAGTAGGGAAACCTGAGTTCGGGATAAGCTAAGACCCTTATTCTTGCGTGGGCTGAAACCTTCATTCTTTCGTAGAAGGGGCTCAAAAATGGGCTTAACCAGAACTGGGGTTAGGGGAGCTCCGCGTTGAATTGAGAGCAAAACAAGTCAATCAACGCTGGGATGAGAGGCCCGTGAGTGAAGGGAACCTTACCATGAAAAAGTAATAAAAGCATTGGAGGACGTGCTAATTGCCTCTCCGACAGTGGATTTGGGCGTCGCCTCACTCCAAAACGTGAAAGTTGAAAGACTGAAGAAGCCAGCGTTGTATGCTTGCATCAACGTCTGGAGTACGTCACGGTTATCTGCTAATGGAAGTCCATGGGAAAAGAGAAAGAGGTTTATGCCATCTCTTTCAATGCTCTTGATTCATTCTTCTAACTGAAAGCTGAGTAAAGAACCATAAAAATGGCTATCGCTCCTCATTGAATAACTGTGTGCTAACTCTTTCAATAGCCAGATGAATTAATGACGACTCCGATGGTCTATCCTTCTCCCAGAGCCAAGTTTTGTGGAATATGACTTTGGTGCAGCAGTCGGGAATAGATATATGGCAATGTTAAATATAAAAAAATTGTAAAGGATATTAATTAATAAACTTTAGATAAGTTAATCTGATGCTTAAGATAAGTTCAACTTCTTCATTTTAAGAAGATAGTTAGGGGAGGGACTTATCCTCTACCGATAAAAACCGCTGGCCAGCTTTTCAATTTCTTTTTTAAATTTCTCTGCTCTCCAGCCTTCGGATCTTGAATCTGAGGGCTGACTTGTCATTTGCGTATTTGCGCATCTTCGGGATCTAGTCCACTTTTGGTGATGCAGAGTAAACGTACTCAAAGCTTTACCTAAACATCCTTTCAGCTCATCAGTACCAAGCGTTTATTCAAAAGGTCGAGGCCAGCTCTCCCATACATTTGGCGCTTCACCATCTTCAAACGGTTATTTTGTCCCTCAACTTGGCCATTGCTAACCTCTAGAGTCAGGGCAGCTTTGACCGCTTTGTAGTCATCCAGCAATCCTATCGCAAAACTCTTAAAAGGTCTGAGTGCACTATTTTTCGCTCTGTCTAACCACAGGTCTAGATGTTGGGGTAATCACTTCCTGACGATGAATAGAAAACTTTGAGCTAGGCCAATCTCTTCCAATAGCTCAGATTGCTGACTCAATTGCTCTAGCACCCCTTCATCCTCTTCAGTAAGATGCTCTAGCTTACGCATCACCAACCAAGCAGCACTGCAGACAGTCAAAGGCTTTTGGGGCTTCGATTCGGTCGGAGGAGCAGGTCCAAGCCCAGGTAGTTGATTAAGTGAGTCGCGTTTAGGCCGTGGTTGTGAAGACACACGAAATTGGTGAGTATAGCGGGCAATGGTCGCATAACTACCTTTGTAACCCTGCTGCTGAATCGCTTCAAACAGTTGTTTGGTATTTTGATGACCATTGTTCCACTGCTCAAGAAGATATGGTGTGTATCGATCTAGACCACTTCGTCTACATCGTGTATGACTCTTAGGCGATTTCTAGGAAAGACCTCACATACTTCTGACCACAGAATGTAATAGTGATGCATTGAATCTAACTCTGAGCATGCATGACCAATTAACCTGGAATCAACTTGAAGATCTGAAATTTGCCTCCTCGAAAATGACAGGAGTCCGCCGCCGGGCTTTCCAGGCAGACATCGCCCTCAAATACTGTGACGGGAACCCCAATCTCACAGAAATTATCTTTGGCTGGGGTCGAAATACGGTGGCAACAGGTTTAGGTGAGAAGCGAACAGGCATGATTTGTGTGGGTGCTCAGTCGGGTTTCTGTGGCAGGAAACGTTGGTAAGACCTTCACCCAGAGGTCGCAGCCGCCTTACGGGAGCTTGCAGAAGCCCATTGCCAACAAGACCCCACCTTTTCCAGCTCAACTGCCTATACCCGCTTAACAGCGGCTGCCGCTATTACCCACTTGAGAACGCAAGGATTTCCCCCCAAGTCTGTACCGGCAAAGAGTACCATGGCCGTCGTCTTGAATCGGTTAGGCTATCGACTCCGCCGTGTCCTCAAAGCTAAACCCCCAAAAAACTGCCGGAAACCGATGCCATCTTTGCCAATCTCAAACACAAAGACCTGAAAGACCATGACGGTACCGTCAAACGATTGAGCATCGATTGCAAAGCCACCGTTGAACTAGGGGCGTCCTCTCGTCGGGGCAAGACTCGAACCCAAACGAAAGCCTGTGATCACGATATGGGGAGTGGGCCAAAATATATTCCCTGCGGCATCCTAGAGGAGGACACCGATACGTTACACATCATTTTTGGCCATTCTCACAAAACGAGCGATTTTATGGTCGATAATCTCCAGGATTGGTGGAACACCCTGGCCCCCACCGAACAGCAAACCCTGCAGCTCATCCAGATCAAGTTGGATAACGGTCCTGAGAATAGTGGGGTACGCACTCAGTTCCTCAATCGACTGGTGGCATTTAGCGATCACATCGGCACCGCTATTCAACTCCTGTACTATCCGCCTTATCACAGCAAGTACAACCCCATTGAGCGATGTTGGGGGATTGTGGAGCAACACTGGAACGGAACCTTATTAACCGATGTTGATACCCTGTTGGGATGGGCTAGCACCATGACTTGGAAGGGGAATCACCCCGTTGTAACTGTGACACAGAAGATTTATGAAACAGGAATTTCGCTTACTAAACAAGCAATGAAAGGCATTGAGAAACGATTGGAGAGACATCCTCAGTTACCCAAGTGGGACATCCTAATCCATCCAATTTAGTACGGGGCTTCTTTTCAGGAAATCACCTTATATTCAGGAAAGGTATCAGCCGCTAAATAGGTATAAACGGTGCGTTTCCCAATACCCAGATGATGGGCAATATCTTTGATCTTGTATCCTTGTTGCCGTAAAGCAAGAGTCTGTTCATATTTGGCCAATCGTCTAGCTCGATTTTGAGCTTTGCGTGAACTTGGATCAACAGGCGGATCTATAGGTAACGATTTCGACTCTTTTTCTTGATGCTCAGTCATTTTGGATTTCAGCAGCATGTACTCTGCGGTCTTGATAGCCTGTGAGCTGGAGTTAAACACTTTTTCTAGCACTGCTTCTAAATTTTGTAGCAGGTGAAAGCGATCAGCGACCTGAATCGCATCAGGCGCACCTGCGGTTATGGCTGATTTGTATGTCTTCGAGCGATCACGAGAAACGATTTCGACACCTGGATGTTCCCGTAACCAATCTGCTAGCGTGCCGGCCTCGCGATCTGGCAATAGGACAAGAGGTTGGTGCTTTTCGAGATCCACCAGAATGGTGCCATATTGTTGGCCCCTACGGAATGCAAAATCATCCACCCCTAATATTTTGGGAGTTGTCACTGGCGGTAGGGAAAGTTTGAATACGGCCCGCAACGTCGTATTACGACTACTTTCATAATTAATCAGATAACTTAAACGAGCTGCGGCTTCACCGCCGAGGGCTAGGCCGATCTTACTCAGGTGTTCTGCAAAACGGACGGTTCGTCGAGCCCAAGGGAGTGCCACTTGAGGCATACGTTCAGTAAAGATGCGACATTTGCAGGTCTCATTAAGGCAGAAAAACTTACAGACCTGAAGCAGGATAGTTAAGCAGAAATCCACACCGGGAAGGTCTCTCAATGTCCGCTCATAGCGACTGTGAAACCGGTGAGCGGTCTGATGACAGACTGGACAACAAGCCAAAACTTGAGTTGAAGAAATGTGGAATGTTATCTGAAGGTTTATGGAGTCAAGATCCCAACTATCCAAATGGAGGGTGTCTTGGCATGGGAGGAATTGTTGGAGGAGTTCCATAACCATACCTGGAAAGGGTTTACCCCTCTATCCTCTACCGCATAATTGGCATCACCAAAAGTGGACTAGATCCCGAGGTGAAACTGGGTCGAATATGGTCTCAAGCAAAGCAAGAATGAGTTCTGGGCCGATTTTCGGGTCACGGATTATGCCCAGATTGAACGATGGTGGCAGGTCGTCATGAGTGCGTACCTGATGGTGAGTCTCCACTCCGATAGGTTTGAATTACCGACAGGATTATCCACGAAACAGCAAGTCCCTCCTGTGATAGAGACGTTTTCACAGCACCGATATTGGCAGACAGGGAAAGGGTGGAAACATCTGCTCAACAACTTGAGGTTAGTGATACAACCGTTGATTCTATTCAATCAGATTCAACCTTGGTTGGAGGTTTTTCCCATTTCCAGATTATCTCTATGATTTCCACAATTGATTGTGATGATGAATCAACTCCATGGAGCCATACCCAGAGCTGCGCCTGGGGTGAAAACGCTGTTTTTATCTGCCTAGAGTGATGAAAGAGCGTTAGTCAATTGGTATTGAAGCAGAAAATCTTCGGAGCGATCCGGGAAAACTCTAGCCATACCACTAGATTGGCTGGATGAGGATGGCAAGCAAGATTAGAGAGAGGGCATTAAAGGCTTAGGTTGTAATTTAAAGAGGAACATGTTGAAGAGCAGATTAAGCCGTAGCATTTTTGTCAAATATTTTTTACATTATGTAAGATGAAAGTAATGAGGCAGGCTACCAGTTGAGTCAATCTTTAGAGGATTACCTGACGTAGTCTACCTGGATAATCGTAATACACATGTGAGGTGGATAACCGGTGGACAATTTTGTAGAGCTTTCCCTAGAACAAAAATTCAGTTTGCAATCATTTGAGTACCAAGTCCAAAAGATGAGTAAAGAACAAGCTCAGGATTTTTTAATCCAGCTTTATAAACAAATGATCATTAAAGAGACAATGTACAAACAGCTCATCAAGCAGGAATGGGATATAAGCAAACCCTTTGCTCCCTTAGATGACTAACTAACTTTTCTAAGACTGATCTTTCCAAACAAGATTTGGCAGTTATGATCTATGCCCAGACAGAGAGGTTGCTCTAGATTATTGCTTTGGAGAGGAATGATAAGCCGTAAGCTAATCTCACATGGTTTAGAGGCTGTTTGAAAAGTTTTAGTAGTCCTCCGCTAGCCTTCGAAGCATCAGTCGAATCATTGCCGCATACACAAGCGCTTCAGCTGTCTTGGTCAAGACCTCATAATCTTTATTGAGACGTCGAGACCACAACAACCATCCAAACGTCCGCTCTACAATCCATCGTTTGGGAACCATCTGGAACCCTGCTAGATTATCTGAGCGTTTGATCACTTCTAAGACATATTGAAAACGGTCCATCACCCACTTCATAAAGGCTTGTCCTTGATAGCCCGCATTGGCCCATATACGAACACAAACTTGCACCTTGGCGTTGAGCTTTCTAAAACAGTATCTTGGCTCCTCGTTGGTCAGAGATATTGGCAGCGGTGACCATCACTATCAGGATCAGCCCTAAAGTATCAACGAGCACATGACGTTTACGACCTTTGACCATTTTCCCACCATCAAACCCTATCGAGTGACACCGGGGATTGCCGACTTTGACCGATTGAGTATCGCAGATGGCGGCACTGGGACTTAGATGACGCTCTTCACTCACCCGCACTTGCATGCGCAGATGTTCATTGATGTGGACCCAAGTGCCATCATCGCGCCACCTTCGAAAATAGCTATAGACCGTTGACCAACAGGAAAAATCATGGGGTAGCTGTCTCCACTGACACCCCGTAACCAAGAGATAAAAGATGGCATTAAGCACACTGAGCATATCAGTCGTGCGAGGTCTACCTCCAGGTTTAGCAGCAAGAATCAAGGACTCAAGTAATTCCCATTGCAGGGTGGTGAGGTCGCTATTGTTAATTTTTTTTACTGCCCATCTATGATTTCAGCTTTGCTAATATTCCTACCATTACATAACTAACTACACCCTTCCTCTCACTACTACTTGCATACCTTGAAACTGTCCGCTACAAAGCTCGTTTAAAACAACCTATAACTGTCTCCATCATGTGGCTCATTACAGCCACATGAGCATTGCTTCAACAGCCCACCAAATCCATAATGTTCTCAGCCTTACTTCTCCAGTATTCAGATTATCTTTTCTCCTAAAAGTGATTAAGAAACACTTGCCTTGCAATCATCATAACTGTAACCATTAATTTTCAGAATTAGCGGAGGTAAAACTTTTCAGGTATAATCATTGAATTAACTTCTTTCGTAAGTTGATTTATCTGCATAAATAGCGTTTCTTATAAGATCATCGTTTCTTGTTGTAATTAGGTACGGTGATTCTTTTTTATAAGTATCTATTAAAAATCACTGATTTTAAATCAATGAAATTAAGTGATTTACTTGAAATTTTGTGAAAAATCAAGGATCAATTTGATTCCCTCTTGCAAAATCCTAGAAAAAAAAATTTTTGATTCGTAAAAAGTTCAATAGATATTAATAGTGGCTACTATCTTTGCATAGCCTTTTTCTCAAGTATTCCTTCCTCAGCTATTGTAAAGAATTTAATCAACTGCCCCGCTGCAAGCAGACGGGGTATGGAATACGATTTGCTCCCAAACCGTAGATTTGGATTACAATCCCATTTCTTCGCTGCAAGCAGCGGGGAATCTACCCTCACTAGATTGAAGATATTACCAGCTCAATATATGTCAAACAAACTGAATAGTTTTATAGTTTATTGGTTAACTCATATAATCCTACGGACTCAGAACAAAAACTACAAAAGTAATGAGCTTTTTAGCTAAAAATATTCTTTTCAAGATATCTATCAAATAAAACTAGTCATAGTACTAAAACTAATTATATTATTGCAAAGACTTTCAACTATTTAGGTTAGGAAAATAGTTGATAATGACTAATTTCTCTTGGAGCTAATGCTGAAGACTATAGCTAGATTTATTTAGCAACTGGGATTATGTCTGATAAATGATTATCTGCCCCAAAAATCACCATCCAAAAGAAGGAGTCATTTTATTCATCACAATTTTGCTTTGCTTATTTTGGACCAGTTTTTTCTCTTGCTTTATTGATACAGCTTCAGAATCATTAGTATTTATTATCCTAATTTCTGAGCAAAAAGTGGCAGTAGTAATCCCACCAGATATTGATACTATGCTAGTCCGAAGACGTACATTTGGAGCAGCAAACCAAAATTGCTCAGTTGAATCCATACCTCCATAGTTGGTGGTTAGAGTAAGAACATCTTCCTCGCTCAGTTGATAACTACTCACTACAGGTGCTGCATCAGCATATCCACGATCACGAAGTATTTTCCCACTTTGCGGTTGCTCAGTATCTTGAATAATGGCGAATGCGGTTGACCCATCATGCTTGACATCTTCCTTATCCCATTCCATCCCTCCCGTCCAACTGACATATGCTCCGCCGATAGATAATTTGGGATCAAAATTATGGATTTTGCAGGTAGCTAATACTTGAGTATCATCTGGGGAGAGAGTTTTTACACAAATTACTGATTCTCCTGATTCAGCTTTTTTGAATGCAAGATGATGGGTTGTCCTAATTGATTTCCAAGATCCTTCACTTTTCTGGAAAAATTCCAAAATATTCATTATCTTCCATACCTCTTTCTGTGTGCGGTTAAAGTATATACCTTGAAGTTTATTCTTAATAAAAAGTATATAAGAAAAGAATCATACCATTTATTAGTTATCACTTTATGAAATGAAAGGATATAACTAAATCCAATACTCCAATATCAAGGGAATAAATAAGCTATAAATAAGATCTCAGCTCATGACACAAGGATTATCATCCTAATAAATAAAAAGCAGGAAAACTACTGGAAGAACTTTAATCGATTTAGGCATATTTGATTTCGACATGAGATATATTGTATTGATGAACTATAATTCAATTCGCAGATTAGAATATTGCAAGTCATACTCTATTACAGAAAGAAGCTTATTATTCAAACGAGCTAACTGATCAAATAAAAAACCCTATGAGAGAAAAAGGTCTCCAAAGGGTTTTGGTATGTAATTTGATTATTAGCGCCATCAATAGTCTAATGATGCTTAAGCTGCCGTGTTATTAACACAGATTTTGACAGAGTCGTTAAAACGTTTTTTTGCTTCAATAAAATGGTAACAATGTTTATCCAATGATCAGTCAGCATATTATCTACGCTGGAGATACATTAAGTACTTTGCTACCTTTTTGGTTGAATCGCTTCAGGGCAGAAGAGAGTTGTTCATAGGGAATAAGATATTCACTGATGCTTGCTCTCACCTTGGCTGTCCTTGCTAAGGATGATTTGGTCACACGTACTCTATATAGCTTCTGCCGATTCCCCCCAACCGTTCCAACGACACCCTTAGTACCAGATGAATAATCACTCGCTGGACGGATACGGACAATTTTGCCACCCAAACGTGTAATCCGCTGTGTTTCTGCATTCATCCGGCTTAGAGGAACTTGAATCAAAACACTACTGTTTCGAAATTGATGATTTCGATTCTGGGTTTCACTGTTTTGTCGTAAACCGGTTACTTCATATATGAAAGTTTGGCGAGATTGCCCTAACATTATGTTTCTAACTCCTATTTCGCAACAGTAATGCTTGCAACCTTACCACCCAACTTATTGATCTGTTTCAGGGTGTTATTGAGTTGATTGTAAGGAACAATAAATTCCCGATTGCTCCTTCTCACCTTCGGATATCGAGGTAGACTAATGCCAGAAACCTCAATCCGATATAGACGGGCAGTAGAAGATTCAGACGAGCGTCCAAACGCTAGATTTGGGGTCGTTCCTTGTTTAGAAGACTGATATCCCCAGCCGTCGCACCCGCCAGAGGGTGCGATTACTGCAGAAGCGGAATTAGTAGCAAGTTGGCCAGCCAAGCGAGACGCTGCACCCGCTAATTGAGCGCGGTCGCTATTGGCATATCCACGGTATAGATTGAACAGGCGGGTAAATCCAACCGTTTGCTGACCGACACCTGTGGTCACCAAATCGCGGTAGTAAGGAACGATGGAATCACCAAAACTCGCATCATATTCCTTGGAGTCAATATAAGAATCAATATCTGCCTCATATCCCTCATTTTGGTAACGATCGAGATGTTCAATCACCTCTGCTTCACTATAGGGTGCTCGCCCTAAGAGGTGCTTGAAGTTTAATTCAATGACTCTCGTATGAAAATGAGGGTAGAGAAATTTGGACTTATATAATTCTGATTTAGCAACTGCACGAACAAAATCTTTAACCGTTAAAAGACCGTTGGCAAATTGAGACTCAAGCCCGCTGAGTCGCTCCGCTTCCATTAAATGGTCGTTTCCTAACACCTGGCGGTAAACCGCATTAATGGTCATCTCAGCATCTTTCTGTGACCAGTTGGGACGAAGCTCCGTAGGTGGCGTTTCATCGAATACTGATGTACCCAGTCGAGATGCTGATGTCGTTATTGCCACAAGTAACTCTCCTTTGACACTCGTGTATCGCTTATGTTTTTGGTCGCTGGAAATTCAATTAAGTGATAGTAATAAGTATCAATCACCTGATTTTTTGAAAAAAGAATACAGAGGTGATAAGAATTGATGATGTTAGGGATGTGAACTTGCCAATCAAACAAGACTATACTCTGTGAGCGCGATTACATGATCAAAACTCTGCGAACAGCCTAGAGGGCAATTGCGAAATTAAAGCAAATCAGATATTCCCAACTTGTTGGGCAGTCTCTTTATGTATAGCTTATTCCCTTATCTCCTTACCTGTTTGAAGAAGTTGAACCCAAAATAGCAACAGCTCAACTGTTATTCCAGCCGATAAACCAGAGCAGTGCCATTTTGGGTTATCAAAGCTTCTACATCTAGCTCAGTGCATTAATCGCATAGTCAATATACGAGTTGGCTTCAACTGCCGAGTCACCACTTAAGCCATGGTTTGCTTTAATGTGCTTCAGAGCCTCAACATACCAGCTTGGCGATAAATCAAACGTTCTATTGATCTCAGCTAAACCATTAATTAAATAGTCATCCAAGGGACCTGTGCCACCTGCGATTAAGCAATAGCTGATAATCCGTAGATAATAGCCAATATCTCTAACACACTTGGCTTTTCCCTCTGGTGTTGAGGCGTAATTGCTCCCCGTCATTTGAGTGGTGTAGGGAAACTTCTGATACACAGCATTGGCTGCACCATCAGCCAAACTATCTGCTTTGGAATTTAAAGTTTTCGCTGCATCCAGACTTGCAGCTGCCTGACGGAAGCGACCAAAGGCGACTTGCAATTCTGTCGAACTTAAAAACCGTCCTTGAGAATCTGCAGATGAGACGGCTTCAATCAAAGGGGTTTGCATGTTTATTTTCCTCTAAAGAATTTAGCAAAAGGAGGCAAAAATATATAAGTACAGAAAAATGAAGGACTGAATTTCTTCCTAGATTTAACCCACAGCAGAGGAAGCTAAATCAAAATAGCTACCTATTTCAGCCATAAGATTACTGCAATCACCTTGAGTAATCCCTTTAGGATCATTGGCTATTTCGATAGCTGCTTCTTTCATCTTCTGAACACCCGCAGCGACTGAACCGCCAGGAACGCCAAGAGCTGAGTATGTCTCACGTAGGCCATTGAGGCAACGGTCATTCAGGACACTGGCATCGCCAGTATAGACAGCATAGGTAACATAGCGGAGGATGATTTCCATGTCACGTAAACAAGCAGCCATCCGACGAGAAGTGTAGGCATTTCCACCGGGTGCACACAATTGGGGTTGATCAGCAAATAGGGCTCTTGCTGCATTGGCTACAATCGTTGATGCGTTGCCTGTGATTCGGTTGACAGCATCAATACGCTTATTAGCATCAGCCACCATTGCTTTGAGAGCATCTACCTCTGCATCGCTGACGTAAGCTCCTCTTGTGTCAGCCTGAGAGACTACTTTAGTAAAAGCATCTAGCATTCTGGTATCTCCTAAATTCTTTGATTCCGAATGAATTCAATTTTGTTGCAAAGAACAATCATTGATCAAAAAACTATTCAGACTTAATTGACTACTGACATAGAAGCAATAAAGCTTAGAAATTAAGTAATCCCCAAAAAATATAATTTAATTAAGATAACTTGCTTTCTGGCAAATAATTTGAATCACTGTCAGTTCCATCTATTAAGAACTGCTAAGACTAATCTCCAATATGAAAAGCCACATTGTCAACAGGTGAATGCTGATAAGAGGACTTTTCTAATATATGCATCCTAACCTTTATGGGAATTAAGTCTCAATGCTTTTTGAACTCTGTATTTATTAAAGCAATGAGATTGTGCAAAAATTGTGCAGTTATCTCAAAGCTCATTACTGATAATAAATCTAGTGTAGAAGCATACAGGAAGCACCAATCCCACAGAATTTAGTTGGTGGGGCAAGCAATCTGAAGAAAATTACTTTCGAGTAAGAGCTAATTTATAAACTAAACCTTAAGCTGCTAGGCGGCGAACCATAAGCCTAATGAAAGAGCCAAAAATCATTGCTTCACTATTTTCTGTATAGATTTCATAGTCTTTGTTCAAACGTCGATAACGGTTCATCCATCCAAAACTACGTTCGACAATCCAGCGCTTTGAAGTGGTCCCCACTGATTGGACAATTTTGCAGGGTCTCTAAGCTCTGAGAAATCTCCCCATGTTTGCCTTGTTCAACGAGTATTACACAGGTGAGTCACCCGCATAATAAATTTCATCAGGTGTTTTTAGCCTAATAATTGATGTGGCCTTTGTCGGTTATACCAGTGAAACCAATTTTTCACCTCCTGAGATAAATGTTGACCATCCTCAAACGCCTTGAGATAAATCAATTCCCATTTCACAGAACGCCATAATCGCTCAATGAAAATATTGTCATGACAACGGCCTCGACCGTCCATACTGATGTTCACCCTGGCCTGTTTGAGGCAGTCTGTAAAAGCATGAGCTGTAAACTGTGACCCTTGATCTGAGTTAAAAATCTCAGGGATGGGATATTTGTTCAAGGCTTCCTCCAGAGCCGCTAGACAGAAATACACATCCATTGTGTTCGACACTCGCCAACTGAGTACTTTTCGACTAAACCAATCCATAATTGCTACAAGATAGAAATGCCCTCGAAACACAGGGAGATAGGTAATATCAGTACTCCAAACCTGATTGACTGAGACAATATCAACCCCTCTGAGTAAATAAGGGTAAATCTGATGCTCGGGATGCGATTCACTGAGTTTCGGTTTGGGATAAATCGCTTGCAGTCCTAACTGACGCATTAATCGTTGAACCCGCTTACGATTGACGGTGTAGCCTTGGGTTTGCAAATAAGCTTTCATCCGACGGCTGCCGTAAAACGGAGTTCTTAGATATTGTTGGTCCATCAGTTTGAGTAAGGTCATTTCCTCCCCTGATGGGGCAATCGGCTGGTAGTAAAGGCTTGAACGACTCACTCCTAGCAACTGACACTGACGAACCACACTCAGAGCATGATGCTGAGCATCTACCAGGGACTTTCGGGTATCAGACCCAGTCGTGCGGAGTGCTTGGCTAAAAAATCCCGCTCTACCTTCAGTTGACCAATTTGACGATATAGCTCATTGATCTGAGCTTCGGTGTTCGATTGGGCTTTGCTAGCCCGCTTCCCCTTGTCAAACAGTTCACTGGCGTTTTCTAGAAGCTGACGCTTCCAGGTGTTGATCATCGTCGGGTGAATCCCATATTGGCTCGATAATTCAGGCGTTGTCTTCTGCCCCTGGATTGCTTCAATCGCGATCTTCGCTTTGAACGTTGGGCTGTATTGTTTTCGTTTCTTACTCATGAATCACTCCTATCATTTTTTGAAGGATCCAGAGCTTAGACACCTGTCCAAATTTTGGGGGCCATTATACTTAGGCAACACTTCAAATCCTTTGGATTGACGCTCAATAGCATCAACCTTGACGGTCTCACCACAAACCTGCTGCACAGCACGCTGAAAGTTTGGTCCTGAGTAGCCTTGGTCAACCCAAAGCACTTATAAGCGAGAGAGTTTTTCCATGGCGTCACTTAGAACAAACACAACTCCCAATCGTTCTGAAGTGTTTGCTCCTGTCACCACAACCCCAATCATTAATCCCTGAGAATCGACGACTATATGTCGCTTACGGCCTTTAACTTTCTTGCCACCATCAAAACCATAGACTGCCCCCTTTTTTCCGTTGTCTTCACCGATTGAGAGCCAGCAATGGCAACAGCAGAGTCTTTTTCTCGGTCCATCTCTTGCCTCAATTGATGGCGCAGAGTGTCATGGAGCAAACACCAGATGCCTTTGCGTTGCCACTTCTGAAAGTAGTTGTGGCGGCTTCGTGGGCTAGTAAATCATGGGGAAGCATTTCCCACTGACATCCCGTCCTTTGCACGAAGAAAATTGCGTTGAGGATTTCTCCCAAGTCAACAGTTCTGGGGAGTCCAAATCCTTTATCTTTGGTCAACAGCGGCTCTATAACGTTCCATTCAGCATCACTGAGGTCACTGGCATAGGCTCGACGATGAGGATTTTCAATCTCAGGTAAGCGACTCATGATACATAGCGCTTGAAGTAGCTACAACCCACCCTAGAGGAGCAATTTAACGACCTTATCGCCCTTAATAGACCTCTTGCATAATTCAGCTAACGGTATGGTAGCGGACTAAAAATTCAAGTCAGATCGCGGCATAAATTGAGTGCGTAACACACCATGAAACAAATAATTGCAAGAGGTCTAATACTTACTTTATAAATTAGCTCTAATTGATATAGAGGTTCTAGGATATATTATTTTTGAATTGAAACTGTGTTGAGGTGTTATGGAAAACAAGCCGTAGAAAAGGAATAATGAACTAAATCATTCAGCTATCGCAAGGTTAGGACCGTTTTGTTTGCGGCGTCGTGTGAGCGTGTTGAAAAGCATCTGCCCAATCGCTTTAATGAGACTACCTTCAAGCTCTTGAAACATCAACATATTGAGCCCAAATGCAGCATTAGCTTCATCTACAATTTGATGAGCAACCGTCTCATTGATTGGCAGTTCATTCAGTGCTTGACGATAGGCTTCCTTGAACTCCTTCGCATCAGGGATGGACTCAAATTCATAAAAGGCAGTCCCAGCGCCATTCGATAGATTCATCGAACGCTCAGCTATACCCTTGAGAATTTGTCCTCCTGAAAGGTCGCCTAAATAGCGTGTATATGAGTGTGCAATTAGTAGCTCTGGATGAGTAGTCGCTACTTCATGAATTCTTTCTACATAGTTATTTGCAGCAGCAGATGGTTCTATAGACTCTTGCCAACTATTTCCATAGTAGAAACAGAGATCTTTCTCAAGACTGGATTTACGATTTAACTCAGGAAAATATATCTTGGAAATGATAGGATGTTTCTTGAGAACTCGTAGTTCCTGCTCCATCGCAGTGTAGACAAAATATAGATTTGCGATGAGGTTCCGATAAGATGTCTTGTCAACTGCTCCTCTTAGAAAACACCGCACAAAGCCTACATTCTCTGCCATTGTATGAGCTTTTTTAGTGCCTTCACTCAATTGAATTGATAATTTTTCCCTCATGCCAAACTTCCCATTTCTTGATGATAACTGCTGATAAAAAATCTAATTGTGAAAAAGATAACCTTGTTAGCTACATTAGGTTAATTTGAACAACCCTTCCATTACAATTTCTTAATAGTCCAATAAGAGAGGCAGGTTAAACATCCTCACTATGACCATGACTACATTAAGCCTAATAAATGTAGCGGTCCAGATCCTACGAAATATTCAAGTAGTACTCCCAACATCCCAAACATAGCTAGTCGCCCATTCCAGACCTCTGCGGAGGGAGTTATTCCCCAAGCCCATTGTTCTTGAGGATACAATTTCACTGCGTTCTCTGGACAAACATCACTAAATAAAACAGGGCGTTCACTTAAGGCTTGAATGACCAACTTGGCTAGGGCTTGAATAAAGTCTGGATTTGTGTTGAGGGCAGGAACTCTAATAAAAGTTTCTATCCCAGCATTGATCGCTATCTCCCGATACTCTATGTCAATTTCTTCGAGGGTCTCAATATGGTCTGAGACAAAACTAATGGGGACAACAACTAGCTCTTTATACCCTTGTTGTGCAACTTCGACAATTGCCTCGTCCGTATAAGGCTTCAGCCATTCAATTGGACCTACTCGGCTTTGGTAAGCCAATGTGTAAGGTATATCCCTGTTTAGGGCCTTCATAATTAAACCCACACATTTCTCAACCTCATCTTGATAAGGATCGCCAGCTTCTTCGACATAGCTGACGGGTACACCATGAGCGCTAAAAAATAAATGGGCCTGATGGGCATCAGGTTGCTGATCAATGCAGCCATCTATCAAATCAGCTATCGCTCGAATATAGTCTTTGCAGTCGTGCCAAGAAGGAATGATTGTATAGTTAATGGTCTGCAAGCCTGGATCGGCCATCCAAATTTTCTCTAGTTGGCGAAAGCTAGATCCACTGGTACTAATTGAAAACTGCGGGTAAAGGGGAAGAATGACGAGATCGGTGATTCTGTCTCGCTTTATTTGCTCGATGGCTTCTTCCGTAAAGGGATGCCAATATCTCATCCCTACATAGGTTTTAATCGGATAGCCTGCTGAACATAATGCCTGTTGTAATGCAAATGCCTGGGACTCAGTAATCTCGCGCAAGGGAGAAAAACCACCAATCTTTTGGTAGTTTTTCTCAGATTTACTAGACCTTAATACAGAAATTAACCATGCAAGCGGAGCCTGTAAAACAGGAAAGCGTAAACGGATGATTTCTGGATCTGAAAATAGATTATATAGAAAGGGGCGGACGTCTCTTAGCCTCTCAGGCCCTCCCAAATTTAACAGCAATATTCCTGCTCGGCTCATACCTATGGCTCAGATGAGTTCAACTTTCAGACATACCGTCAAACCAAGGCCTATCTTCAAGTTTTATTACCAAGAGTCACGATATCAAATTTCGTGACAATTCGAAGATATCTTAATTAGACTCAATAAAATTGTACTTCTTTTATAAGAATAGTCTAATTTTCAGAAAACATTTATAATTCCGTGATTAGGATGCCTACTGCTAATTCTTAGTTAGAAAATAATGATTCAGAGATTGCTAAATTAATTCTGCTGAAGGAAGGGCGATTAACGTCACGGTTAAATCGCCCAATCGATATAGGTAATCTTAATGATAGTTGATATGATATATGATTTGACAGTTATTATGAATGAGAACTTTAATTCATAATAAAATGAACTTGATATATCTTCTAAAGATTTGTTAATTTTGACGCTTTTCTTACATTGATGCGCAGTAAAAAAATGATTGATCCCATCTTAATGTAAGGGACTTGATTCTATTCAAATATCTGGGAGAACATCAGAGACAGCTATTTTTGCATGCCTCAATCCTCACAGTTGATTTTTCGGCCTTGCAGGGTTTCATCATTGTCTAAATTAGCTTTTACGAACTTCTAACAGCCCAAGGTGAGGAGAATCGGGCAAATTAAAAGCTACAACTTTTGGAGGGAAAAACTGCGTTATCTATTTAATTGATGAGAATTATGGCATTTTCTAGAAAAAGGAAGAACTTAATCAATGAAATTGATAGTTTTTTCTGAGTTGAGCCCGAACATGTTGATCTAAAGAATGTACAAGCTAGCTCTTTCAGCGATACTTAGGGTATGGTATGAGGCTCAGCATCTAAGCTTGTAGTAGTTAGAGTAAATATTGCAAATTTCTACTTTCCTAAGCCAGAAGTCAGCTATTGTACCGCTTCAGTAGTACGATAAATCATTAGATTCAAGAAATGAAGTTCTAGAAATACTTGGGTATCGAACTACTTTCTTCAATATTTCATTTACTTGGAATTTTTCCACTAATAAAGTATTTTGGCCATTTTTTGTCAAGGAGTTTTATATATGTCCCTACCCTTATTAGATTACTCCCCAATATCCCAAAATCAGCGTGTCAATGGTTTTGAAGTACCCAGCGATGAACAGCCAAGGATCTTTACGACTGAAAATCTACCCTCGCCCAACGAAATCACCGCCATCATTGATGCATCCTATCTGCAAATCTATCATGAGCAACAGATGTTGGCCGCCAACCGTCAGGCGACTTTAGAATCTCAACTCAAAGCCAGGCAGATTACTGTTAAAGATTTTATTCGGGGTTTGATCTTATCAGATTCCTTTCGCCGACTGAATTATGATGCCAATAACAACTATCGTTTTGTTGAGCTTTGTTTTCAGCGCGTATTGGGACGTCAGGTTTACAACGAAAGAGAAACCCTAGCTTGGTCTATTGTTTTAGCTACGAAAGGACTCCAAGGCTTCATTGACGAGCTGCTTAATACCGATGAATATCTGGAAAATTTTGGGGAAGACACTGTTCCATATCAACGACGTCGAATTCTCCCTCAGCAAGAGATAGGAGAATTAACGTTTGCTCACGTTACTCGTTATGGTGAGGAGTTTCGGGATAGTATTTCTAGAACAAGCCGGTCTTCTAGCGTTCCTCGCCGTTCTAGCGCACCGACTCGTTCTAGCGCACCCAGTCGCTCCAGTGCACCCAGTCGTTCTAGTACACCTAGTCGCTCTACTAGCTCAGCCAGTTCAATTTCATCAGGTTCATCAGAGGGATCCGAAAGTTATACTGGCCTTATAGCGGCAATTATAATTGGTCTTGGCGCACTAAGTGGTGTGATAATTGCTTCATTTGTGGTTGGGTCTTAGTTTTTAATTAACGAGGAGTTGCTTACTCAGAGCCACTTCTAATTAGGTATAAAGCTTCTTTCACATAAGGGGAATAGGGTTGTCTATCAGACAACCCTCACCATGAATATGATTCTTCTAACCTACCAAATGGTTACAAAGTAAATATTTGCAAGAATCATAGTGCTTTCTATAGAACCCATTTGAGATCTTAAGACTTAGCCGCAAGCCTCTTAAGCATAAGCCTGACGAAGCACAAATCCATTTGCGCTTTTGCATTCACAAGCGTTCGCTCAAAGTTCTTAGTCAGGCTCTTACAGTGCCCCATCCAAGCGTTGGAACGCTCAATGACCCATCGGGTCGCAACCGGAACAAAGCCCGTTTTCCCTTGAGCTGCTTTTTCTGTTTTTAAGGGCTTCGGCGATAGCTCAAATCTGATCTTTCTCATGATGGCTGGATAGACCGCTTCAAGCTTCTGAGTCAATGTATCCAAATGATAGCCGTTGTCCAACAAAAAGGTGATTTTAGGGATATTGACAGGCTTGGCTTTGAAGTACTCAATATTGAGGGTCAACATCATCAGTAAGCCCATATTGTCTGAGGCATGTGGGGGTGTGCACAGGGTAAAGAATGGGAAACCAAGGGTATTGTCGATTGATTCCATGGGTGGCTTTGTAGAAACAGAACCCTTTCGACTCCACCCTCGCATTGCAAGTGTTCTTCACCGCTTGCGAGTCTGCCATTATCAACCTTGTCCATTTGGGCTTTTTTTACCTGCTCACGAACCTATCCATTCAGCAGCGTCATCAACGTCTCAATCGATCCTGCTTTGCGCCACTTGTTGTAGTGCCAAAAGACCGTTGAGATGGGAGGAAAGTCTTTGGGCCAGTCCTGCCAGTTGCAGCCATTTTTGAGTCGATAGAGCATCCCATCCATCAGCTCTCGGTAACTCCAGGCTAGAGGCTTTGTCTTTTTCTTGGGCGGTAGAAATTCTGGCAACAGCGGTTCGAGGATTTCCCATTCGGTATCAGTCAAACTGCTTGAGTAGGTCATAACCAATCAACTGCCCCGCTGCAAGCAGACGGGGTATGGAATACGATTTGCTCCCAAACCGTAGATTTGGATTACAATCCCATTTCTTCGCTGCAAGCAGCGGGGAATCTACCCTCACTAGATTGAAATAGAACGCTTCTGACAGTTTTGCGTATTAGGCAAAAGATCTCAAATGGGTTCTATACAGTTCCATATTGATCGGAGCAGCCTTTAGCTTAGTCGGTGGGAAGCCCCGCGTTGTTTTGAGAGCAAAGCAAGTCAATCAACGACGGCATGAGAGGCGCGTGGCCGAAGGGAACAATGCCGCGATAAAATAATAACAACAGTGGAGTACGTGCTAATTGCCGCTCCGACAGTTGGGTTGGGCGTCGCCTCACTCTAAAACGCGAAGGTTGAAAGACAGGAGAAGCCAGCGTTGTATGCTTGCATCAACGTCTGGAGTACGTCACTAATCGTAAGTATGCCAATAGGAAAATCCACTGCTGAGTACACGAGGTTGAAAGTATTCAACTGTAGTATTTGCGATATCAATGACTCTTGAATACTGAAATATTATATACCTATTAACTTAGTTAAATTAGTAAGCATTTTCTAACTATCCTAAGCTTTAGCTCCTCTTAGGAATTAGCTGTAGCTAATTTTCCTCATGGGAAACATTTATCTCAAACTTACTATATTTTTCGTTGTATTTTTCACCAAAATATTGAGCGTCTTACATTAGATACTTGTAGTCCGCAGATAGAATTAATGGATAGTTCAAGGAGTCAACAACCTGCCATTTTAGTCTTTGGTGATGAAGCCAACATTCGCAGAGTTCTAAGCTCGACTTTATCCATTTATGCTGATACGAAGAAACGGTAGCAAGATCAGAGATAGGCAAGTATCGAGAGTCCTGAGAAAATGCTACCGAAAATATTTCTGCCTTTGATCTTAGCGTTTCGCCCTCTATTTTCTCAGCCGGTTTGGTCTTCAGCCTCAGTACTTCTCGTCGGTGCTATTCTCGCTCCTGGGAAACGAACAGTCAGCGCAATTCTGAGAGTGATGGGATTGTCTGAGGAGCAGCAATCTCAGCGTTATCATCGGGTCTTAAATCGAGCCATCTGGTCAAGTCGAGGGGCCAGTCAGATTCTCTTACGTCAGTTGGTTAACCTGTTTATCCCCACGGGACCAGTACTGCTGGGCTTAGACGACACGATAGAGCGTCGCTGGGGCAAACGAATTGCCGCTCGTGGAATTTATCGTGATCCAGTTCGCTCCAGTCATTCACACCTAGTCAAAGCCAGTGGCTTGCGCTGGTTGAGCTTGATGCTCTTGGTACCCATCCCTTGGGCCAAACGAACTTGGGCTTTACCCTTTCTAACCGTTCTGGCCCCCTCAAAACGCTACAACCACATCCATCGCCATCGTCATAAACGACTGACCGATTGGGGACGGCAAATGCTGCGGCAGGTTCGACGATGGTTGCCTCACCGAGCCATATATGTGGTTGCCGATAGTAGCTTTGCCACGTTTGAATTCTTATCCTCTCTCGCTCAAATGTCGCAGCCAGTTCATGTGGTTACTCGGTTGCGTTTGGATGCGGAATTATGGCAACCTGCGCCCCCTCGAAAGCCAAAACAAATGGGCCGTCCTCGTATCATTGGACAGCGCCTGCCTACACTCAAAGCAACAGTAGAGAACGCAAATACGCCCTGGAAAACGATTGTGCTTCAAGATTGGTATGGCAAGGCCAACTAAACTTTACACATTACTTCTAGTACTGCCGTATGGTACAAAACCGGTATGCCACCGATTCCCATTCGCTGGGTCTTGATCCGCGATCCTCAAGGTCGATGCAAGCCACAAGCACTGCTTTGTACAGACCTAGAGATTAGCTCTATCAAGATGATGCAATGGTTTCGACAAGGTTGGCAGGTTGAAGTCACTTTTGAAGAAGTCCGTGCCCATCTCGGTGTCGAAACCCAGAGACAATGGTCAGACCAGGCGATTCTTCGCACCACGCCTGCACTTCTAGCACTCTTCTCCATTGTGACCGCCTTAGCCCATCAATTGCAGTCAACACATCCAGTCGCTTGTCCCATGACAGCTTGGTACCGAAAACTAAATCCATCATTTGCAGATGCACTCGCACAAGTTAGGCGGCACTGATGGCAGCTTCAGACTTTTCACACGTCAATTACAGACAAGGATGTGTTCAAAGTCCCTAGGAATTTATTCAACACCTGGTCTGAGCTTCTCTGCTATGCTGCTTGATTGGATAAAGTCGAGCTAAGAGGCTGTTTGAGAAGTGAGTAAAGCTCTCAAGGGACAAATCTGTCAATACACAAACATTGGACAGGACCTTGAGAGCAATGCCGACAGTTTTTGATAGCGACCTCACCACCCTGCAATGGGAATTACTTAAGCCTTGATTCTTGCTGCTAAACCTGGAGGTAGACCTCGCACGACTGATATGCTCAGTGTGCTTAATGCCATCTTTTATCTCTTGGTTACGGGGTGTCAGTGGAGACAGCTACCCCATGATTTTTCCTGTTGGTCAACGGTCTATAGCTATTTTCGAAGGTGGCGCGATGATGGCACTTGGGTCCACATCAATGACCATCTACGCATGCAAGTGCGGGTGAGTGAAGAGCGTCATCCGAGTCCCAGTGCCGCCATCTGCGATACTCAATCGGTTAAAGTCGGCAATCCTCGGTGTCACTCGATTGGGTTTGATGGTGGAAAAATTGTCAAGGGCCGTAAGCGTCATGTGCTCGTCGATACTTTAGGGCTGCTCCTGATGGTGATTATCACCGCTGCCAATATCTCTGACCAACGAGGGGCCAAAATACTGTTTTGGAAAGCCCGACGCCAAGGTGCAAGTTTGTGTTCGGATATGGGCCAATGCGGGCTATCAAGGACAAGCCTTTATGACGTGGGTGATGGACCGTTTTCAATATGTCTTAGAAGTGATCAAACGCTCAGATAATCTAGCAGGGTTCCAGATGGTTCCCAAACGATGGATTGTAGAGCGGACGTTTGGATGGTTGTTGTGGTCTCGACGTCTCAATAAAGATTATGAGGTCTTGACCAAGACAGCTGAAGCGCTTGTGTATGCGGCAATGATTCGACTGATGGTTCGAAGGCTAGCGGAGGACTACTAAAACTTTTCAAACAGCCTCTAAATATACGTTTATCCAAGATTGGATATAAAGTATTCACTGCTTCTGATGGACATGAAGCACTTGGCATCTTCTATGATCAACATCCTGGCTTGATTATCTTAGATGTGATGATGCCTAAGTTGGATGGTTATGGTTTTTGCCAAATAGTTCGAAAGGCATCAAGAGTGCCAATTATTATGTTAACTGCTCTATCGGATGTAGTAGACCGAATCACTGGCTTAGAGATGGGTGCCGATGACTATGTGGTAAAACCCTTTTCATTGAAAGAGTTGGAATCACGTGTACGAACTATCCTTCGTAGACGGGAGACTTCAAAACCGCTTCATTATCAAAGTATAAGGTGTCATTAAGTTTGGCTCAATAACCGTAGACACCAACAAAAGGCAAGTATTTTAGGGTCATAGCCGTATTTCTTCAACACATATGGAATTTTGTGCGTTGGAACTATTAGCTACACATCCTGGGGTACCCATTGCCCGGTCAGAGTTTTTGGACAAAGTATGGGGATATAGCCGGGAAACCAACATCGACACTCAGGTTATTGATGTTCACATTTCTCACCTGCGTCGCAAACTTGGGGATAGCTGTGAACGCCCCAAGCTGATCCATACAGTTCATGGTGTAGGTTATGCCCTGAAGCTTTAAGTTAACGTGAAATTATCTCACCAGGATTTTCTCTTCTCCAGATTAATTGAAGGCGAGGATTGTAAAAATTATAAATTTCCATGAATTTTTGCATTGAAATATGCAAAGTGACTACCGCAGAGTTGGATAATTTCCCTTGTTACCTTCTCAAGTTGTTATTTTCACAGCTTTTTAATTTAGCCATGATTTAAGCATGGTTGAACAGCGTGTTAAATCGTTTTTTATTGGAATCAGACTTATACCATTTAGGAGGTTAATTTAAGTCTATGTATGATGCATTTGCGAAAGTAGTTTCACAAGCAGACGCCCGAGGGGATTTTCTGAGTGATTCCCAGATCGCAGCCCTGCAAGCTGTCGTCTCGGATGGCAATAAGCGGATGGATGTCGTCAATCGAATCACGAGTAATGCGTCTACCATCGTTGCGAATGCGGCGCGTGATTTGTTCGAGGAGCAGCCTTCACTCATCCAGCCGGGTGGTAATGCATACACCCATCGTCGGATGGCCGCTTGCTTACGAGACATGGAAATTATTCTGCGTTATGTGACTTACGCCATCTTTGCTGGTGATGCCAGCATTCTTGAAGATCGCTGTTTGAACGGCCTCAAGCAAACCTATCAAACACTGGGTGTCCCAACCAAGTCGATGTCCCTGAGCGTCAGCAAGATGCGAGATGCAGCATTAGAAATCGCGAGTGACCCTAATGGCGTCACTCAAGGAGATTGTTCCAGCTTGATTTCAGAAGTCAGCGACTACTTCGACTTAGCGGCACGCGCCGTAGGCTAACGGGCCTCGTTAGAAATAGCCATCCATCGCGCCCCATTTAGATATCGGTAATTAGGAGAAATTTAGAAATGAAAACCCCTTTGACTGAGGCCCTAGCTTCAGCCGATTCCCAAGGAAAGTTCCTCAGCTCAACAGAACTCCAGGTTGCTTTTGGACGTTTTCGTCAAGCATCGACGGGCTTACAAGCCGCAAGAGCATTGAGCGAGAAAGCAGATAGCCTGGCTTCTCAAGCCGCTGATGCCGTATACAAGAAGTTTCCCTACACAACTTCATTACAGGGAAATAACTATGCTTCCACTCAGCGGGGCAAAGACAAGTGTGTGCGCGATATAGGGTATTACCTGCGCATGATCACCTACTGCTGTGTGGTGGGTGGGACAGGTCCCATGGATGACTATTTAGTGAGCGGACTGGCAGAGATCAACCGCACCTTTGACTTGTCACCCAGTTGGTATGTTGAAGCGCTGAAATATATCAAAGCAAACCATGGCTTAAGTGGTGATGGGGCTGTTGAAGCCAACTCGTATATTGACTATGCCATCAATGCACTTAGCTAGCCCATCGTGGTCTAACGATTAAAATTGCTGCCACCCTCCTCTAGCAATTGAAAACCCAGAAGGGAAATAGGCACCTCATCGGTGGTGAATATTAACTCTTCTGGGTTTTGTGTTATTGAATTGTCGATATATAAGCTTTCAATATAAATAACCTCTTTGATTAATACTGTCATGATTAGAAAGTCATGAGCCTAAAGTAAACATGTTCTCTAAAGTCCATATTTATTCCAGGTTTTTTGCCTTGAAATTTAATGATATTAGATGTGATAGGTAATTCAATTAATTCTGGCAACATTAAGATTATATAAAACTAATGATTTAATTGATGCCTTTAATGACTGACTTGGGATTAGACTTCTAGGTAGTCAATCATTGAACTCATCATATTTAGAGCTAATTTATAAAGTAAGTATTAAGGGCGATAAGGTCGTTAAATTGCTCCTCTAGGGTGGGTTGTAGCTACTTCAAGCGCTATGTATCATGAGTCGCTTACCTGAGATTGAAAATCCTCATCGTCGAGCCTATGCCAGTGACCTCAGTGATGCTGAATGGAACGTTATAGAGCCGCTGTTGACCAAAGATAAAGGATTTGGACTCCCCAGAACTGTTGACTTGGGAGAAATCCTCAACGCAATTTTCTTCGTGCAAAGGACGGGATGTCAGTGGGAAATGCTTCCCCATGATTTACTAGCCCACGAAGCCGCCACAACTACTTTCAGAAGTGGCAACGCAAAGGCATCTGGTGTTTGCTCCATGACACTCTGCGCCATCAATTGAGGCAAGAGATGGACCGAGAAAAAGACTCTGCTGTTGCCATTGCTGGCTCTCAATCGGTGAAGACAACGGAAAAAAGGGGGCAGTCTATGGTTTTGATGGTGGCAAGAAAGTTAAAGGCCGTAAGCGACATATAGTCGTCGATTCTCAGGGATTAATGATTGGGGTTGTGGTGACAGGAGCAAACACTTCAGAACGATTGGGAGTTGTGTTTGTTCTAAGTGACGCCATGGAAAAACTCTCTCGCTTATAAGTGCTTTGGGTTGACCAAGGCTACTCAGGACCAAACTTTCAGCGTGCTGTGCAGCAGGTTTGTGGTGAGACCGTCAAGGTTGATGCTATTGAGCGTCAATCCAAAGGATTTGAAGTGTTGCCTAAGCGCTGGATTGTCGAACGTAGTTTTGGATGGATGAACCGTTATCGACGTTTGAACAAAGACTATGAAATCTATACAGAAAATAGTGAAGCAATGATTTTTGGCTCTTTCATTAGGCTTATGGTTCGCCGCCTAGCAGCTTAAGGTTTAGTTTATAAATTAGCTCTTAGAGCGGGGTAGTTCATATAATTAAAAATCAAATAAGACTCTATCCATATAGGTATTAGCCCATTCTTTCCCGAAGGCTTTTTCTAAGATTCGGCGAGTTTTATCATTAAGCTTTTGCTGCTGGCAGTAATGGGCGTGTCCTTCATGGATATTTGATATTTCTGATGGCTCCACAATTTGAGATAATAAAGCTTTCTCACAATGCCAACTTAAATATAAAGTTACGCGGTTTAAAAAATGATTCTCTTCTTCAGTATTTTGTGGCTGTATAAATAGACAATATTCTGAAAATATATCGCCCCAATCAGGCAATTTTCTTATTTTAGAGAATTTTACCTCCGGTAAATTGTTAAGATACTTACAATAATCTTTTGGTAAAGTTCGGTCACTAGTAACTGGAGAAAGATCAACGATTGCAGCTGATATTTTACCTCTAGCGCTTATTATATCTGCACCAAAAATTGGTAAATCATATTTAGTTTTTGGAAACATGACACAGTGTAAAACATCCAGCCCATTGCCTAAATGAGCTAACTCTATATGTAATTTTCGAAAATGCTCTGACTTATAACAAATATTTTCAATTACTAAATTTTGATCCTCAAATATACCTTTTAAATAAGTAAATTCTGGAGGTAGTAAGTAACAAGATATATCTAATTTTTTCACCCAAATCATTTCTATTTGATTAGCTAATTTCTGGATTAAATGATGTTGAAGGTGGCGTATTGACATAAAGGTAAGGAACTTAAGGAGTTTAAGGGATGTTAAGGCATTATGAAAGGATTACATATACCTAGTTTAATTTCTAGTGTAGTTTAAGCTAAGTAGCCCAGCCTTGAAAAGCTCAATTAGATGAAGTTGAATGAATCTACCCACACTATCATTTAGGAGATTGTGCGGATGGGTGCCGGATTACGTACTTTATTGAATAGCTCAGAAGAGCAGACCTTATTTGAACTGAGGACAGCAACAACAGTCCCCCAACGGGTCAAAGATCGAGCCGCAATGATTCGATTGAGTCATCAGGGGATGTATGTAGAGAAAATTGCAGCCCTATTCCAGTATAATGTTCGGACCGTTCGCCAAACCCTTCATCGCTGGCAACAGAAGGGATTAGGAGGACTGTGGGATGCGCCTCATCCGGGTGCTCAGCGGCGGTGGCACCCGGAAGATATGGAGTGTTTACATCAAGAAGAACGTACCTACAAATAGCCAACAACTGTCCCAGAAACTGGCGAAGGAGCGTAACGTTCACTTACTCCCTTCCCGCTGTAAAATGGGGAAAAGAGCAAATAGTCACATTGAATCGAACACAAGCCTTTCTGGACAAGCCTTTTGATGCGGATGAGTGGCAGAAATTCTACTACCGCAATCAACAACACTACATTCGACAGCGCTTGACCGCGATCAAATTGCTGAATGAAGGACACAGTCGTACCCAAGTGAGCGAACAAGTGGGGTGTAGCTATGATACGTTAACGCGTTGGATGGACAAATATCTCGATGGTGGACTCCAGGGCTTGGTCCAACCCATTCGACATCAAAAACCTAGTCGGTTGAGCCCAGAGGAACAACAACAACTCAAAGAGATGGTTCTGACGCAACGTCCGACAGACTATGGTATTGACCGCAATATGTGGACAGGTGCAATTTTAGCCGTTGTGATTGAGCAGCGTTTCGAGGTGCAACTGAAAGATTCGCGTATCTACGAATTGCTATCAGAGTTGGGGTTATCTTACCAACGCGCCCATCGTGACTATGCGAATGCTGACCTGAACGCCCAGAAAGAGTGGGTGGCGGCTGTTAAAAAAACTGCAATCACGACAATCGGATGAGCGCATCTTGTTCTTTGACGAATTTGCGGTGTCTGAGCGTCCTAGTTTGTTCTATGGCTGGGCAGAACGCAACACTCGTCCACAGGTCAAGAGTAATGAGCGGGCTCGCAACAAGCTCAATGGGTTACTGTGCGTCGATGCCCACAGTGGCGAAGAGTATTTCGCTCTGAGCCCACAGGCTAAAACGGAAGATATCTCTGAGTACTTTGCAGGCCTATGTCTGGATAGCGTTGAGCTGGGCTACACTCAACTGTGCCTTATTCTCGATAACAATCCAACCCATAAGGGCAAGATGCGCTCCCAACTCGCTATCCACCTAGAGCAGATGGGGCTCACCCAATCGATTCAAGTTGAGTTTTTATATTGCCGTCCTACTCTCCCAAGTTGAACTTGGTTGAATGTGTGATTCACTTACTACGCTTACGATGTCTGCACCATCTCCCTCTTGGAACGACCCTGACACAGATCAAACAACAGCTCCATGAGTTCTTTGCTGCTAACCAGTTTCTATCGGCTGAACAAGTTCAAAACAGTCTGAATTTTATATTTTCACTTGTTCCATAATCTTATGGCGGGAAGGGAGTAATTATGAAAGTAGTCGTAATACGATGTTGCGGGCCGTAATCAACTGCCCTGCTGCAAGCAGACGGGGTATGGAATACGATTTGCTCCCAAACCGTAGATTTGGATTACAATCCCATTTCTTCGCTGCAAGCAGCGGGGAATCTACCCTCACTAGATTGAATAAATATTGCTTCAATTAAGCAGTTACTAAACAGCTTTCTCCTTCAACAAATTGTTGAATTAAATCCTTAAGTTGTGACTGAAAGGACTTGATTTCATCTAATCCTAAAGGCTTCGTCAAAAACTCACATGCGCTCCATTGAGCGCGCCATTTATTTGATAGTTTTTGTTCACCCGTTAGGATTACAAGGGGAATAGATGCAATTTTGCTATTTTGGCGTATCTGCTTCACTAGTTCAAAGCCTGTAATCCCAGGCATATTAATATCAATGAAAACCATAGAAGGTCTCACTCGTTGAATCTTATCAACGGCATTATCAGGTGTTTGGCAAGCCACCACTTGATGCCCTAATGCCCTAACAAGGTGGTCAAATTGCTTAATAACGAGTGGTGAGTCATCAATAATCATGATGGGAGCACAATCGAATTGCATGGGTCTTTCAATCTCGACTAGCTCTAACTGCACCCATTGGGCAAATAGTGAAGCAATTTCTAATGGATCTTTGCCTAAAGCTACGGAAATTTGTTCCAAAGACTTTTCATGCTTAGATATTCGTTCAAGCAATTTTTTCTGTAACGGAGGCAATTTGGTTTTATTCAACTTGTTGTGGTTAATTATTGGGATTCCATCCATTGATAGAATAAACGACTTTAGTTGCTCCCATTTTTTTTGACGAAGTAACCCTTCACTGATAATTTCATGTGCGGTAAATCCAAGGAGAGGGTCGATAACATTCAGGTGTGAATCAAGAATGAAACTGGCATCACCTTTTTCAGCAGCGAATAGATTATCGAATTGGAGTAGAATCTTTTGTTTTAAGGCTTGTCTTAACTCCTTAGGTGAAATGACTCGCTTTAGTAGTATGTCAGTCATTACAGTGCAAATTGAGGTATTCCCTTGCTCTATAGTTGCAGACCATTCCAAGAAGTAGGGCTTATATTTTTCTTGACGAGCAGCCACATTAAATCGTTTAACAGTTCTAAGGAATGATTCACTCGTCAATCGATGGCTACCTGCGTAGCACACAGTGCCTTTTTCATTTACACCTAAGTATGCAGAATAATTAGGTGAAAGACTTGAGTTTGAAAAATTGAAATGCCAATATCCGTTCTGGGAGGATTGAAATGCTGCCAAGAGCTGGCTAACGAAATCCAACTTACTAAAGGGAAAAGAATGAATATGACTCATGGTTATTCTATTGGTTAAACTCTTTGAATCTTAAAGGCTGCATATACAAACAAAGTAACAGTATATTGAGCACCGTGTTTAATTATTTAGCATAAACTCTTATTCGACGATATTAATTCCCTATTGCTAGAGATTGTATAATTCGCTGTTATTTTGTTTAGGACTCTCTATTAAATACTTGAGTATTTAACAATATCTTTTCAGCATTCCATAAGCAATTAACTTCCATTAGACTTATTTCGAAATGAGTGCGAATATCATGAATTAAGTGATCATTGTAAATATCAAATTTAACCTGATGTATATTCTTGACTTTCACTTTTTTTCCATACAGAAATCCAAAGTCAAAAGCTTTCATATGGAAGCTATTGAATTTATAGGTTTCGGGGAAGCAAATTTTGGAAAATAGCTTATATACAGAAATATGGTGGTTGCCGATATTTGAACAATTACCCATTGTATAGCCAATAACAAAAGCCTCATCAAATAGAGACATCCCTCGATTGAGGAGGAGATGAATACAATCATGCCCTCTGAGATCGACACTACCCGGCAAAGAAAAAGGACTACTTGGATTTTCAATCAACCATACGGAAAGGGGAATATTAGTTTGTTGATCTTTAACAAAATGCTGATAAGCATCTCCCAACTTCATCCAGCCGATATCTGAATCAGCATTTAATGAAAATAATGATGTATTTTTTGTGCTTGAATCAGTTTGGATATTATCGGGATTAAGGGCATTGGGAGATGTCTTTTGTGCATTGTGCAAATTTAGTACAGCAACCATCGATAAATCCCAAGGCAATCTACAAAAATGAATAGAGAGGCAGAATAGACCATCAAACCTCTGCTATTTGAAATAGAGCTAGATATAAAAATCTGACTAGAACTTAGGGCTAGGAGTATGAACCCATATTTGCTTACTGATGTGTTGGAAGAGAGAATAACTCCTCCTGCCACAGCACAGACACTACTAGAAAACTGTAAAAAATTGGAAACAAAGGGATTTTGAGTCTTACTTAGAACTGAATCATTCCCCATATGCGACCGATGATTTTGCCCCATTTTTTCTTGCATTGTAATAATTATTTTTTCTTTATTGGCAGCCGCGTTTTTGATTTTAAAATTAGATGATGTGTAGAAAACACATTTCTATTCTTTTAGGGTAAAATCTTTTGTCCTCGGCATCCTCAGTATAATTTCGGATTATTTATTGTTTCTTTTGTCTGAGATAACTAATATTGTTTGACTTAGCAGTTGGCAAACGCCTAAGAGGAGCAGAAAATTGCAATCAAGAGTTGGCATCAAGGGTTAACCAGGTCGAACAAATTTCTATAGTTGATTAATTTCCCCGGTTTTAGTCACGCTCAAGGTTGTGCTTAGTTATAGAGATCCTCGCTTGTTAATCCTTTCCAGCTGATTGGGTATCATTGCAAAAATCTTACTCCTTCGTTCAGCCACCCTCAGACATTCAGTGACAGATTAAATGTATAAGGATGTGGGTAAAACGAACCTACAGGCCAGCGTCTCTAGGGTTCAATCACAATAATGGGAGTAGGTAGTATTCCATATGCATTGGTTAGGGGGAGATGATTGATCGCTGATACCTGCAAACTCCTTGAGCTGGAGACCCAACATATTGCTCGCCTGTTGATGAAGGAGATGAGCCGTCCATCATCTTTAGCGACACGACTGTGGATGCAACCTCACTGGGATGATCGACTGCTAGCTTGGGCAATGACGAATCCAGCATTGCAGGTCCAGATCTTTCGCCTGATAGATGTGCTACCATCCCTTACGGACAATGTAGAGATTGCTCGTCACATACAGGAATATCTATCACTCCCTGAAGTCAAATTACCTTCAGGGTTAAACACACTACTGTCTTGGGCTCAACCTCATTCGATTTTGGGGAAAGTGGCAGCAGTGACTTTCAAATCAGCGGTTTCCACCTTGGCCCGTCGTTACATTGTGGGGGAAACTTTACCGCAAACGTTGCCGCGCCTGGTTCAACTGCGACAACATTGTTTGGCTTTTACCCTGGACCGGCTGGGGGAAGCGGTGATCACGGAAGCAGAAGCAACCGCTTATCTTCAGGGGTATCTGCATCTGATGACCCAGCTAGCCCAGGCAGCTAAAGCCTGGTCAGAGATTGCCCTCATCGATAGGGTTGAGGGAGTGGCCTTTCCCAAGGTTCAAGTTTCTGTCAAACTAACAGCCTTTTACTCCCAATTTGATCCGCTCGATGCCCAAGGGAGTCAGGAAATCGTCAGTCAACACCTCCGCACCCTTTTACGTCATGCCCAAAAGCTGGGGGTCGCAGTTCACTTTGATATGGAGCAGTTTGTCTATAAGGATTTGACCCTTGCTATTCTTAAAGACCTACTATTAGAACCAGAATTTAGAAACCGAACGGATATTGGCCTCACGCTCCAAGCCTATCTACGTGATAGCAATCAGGACTTGCACACCCTGATTGATTGGGCGCAGGAGCGAGGTACTTCCATCACGATTCGGCTGGTCAAGGGAGCCTATTGGGATCAAGAAACGATAAAAGCGATTCAAAACCATTGGCCTCAGCCTGTCCTAAATGACAAAGCGGAAACGGACGCTAACTTCGAAGCCATGACCCTGACGTTATTAGAGAACCATGAGATAGTTACGGCAGCAATTGGAAGCCACAATGTGAGATCGCAAGCCCATGCCATCGCAATCGCAAACCGCCTCCAAATCCCTAAACATCGCTATGAACTGCAAGTCCTCTACGGGATGGCCGATCCACTGGCCGCAGCGATAGCTCATCTCGGGCATCGGGTCCGAGTGTATTGTCCCTATGGTCCGCTCCTACCAGGTATGGCCTACCTGATCCGAAGATTATTGGAAAACACTGCTAATACCTCATTTCTCCGGCAACGGATTGAGAGCCCTGATCCAGAAAAGCTTTTAGCGCCGCCACAGGGCAAGCATGAGGGCAAGCAACACTCGGTCGTTCAGCCCACTGCCCAGCACGAGCTGTCTGAAGACGCTCCGTATAACAATGTAGCCAATACAGACTATTCTCAGGTGACAGCCCGAGAGCAGACCAAACAAGCCTTACAACAGGTTCGTCAAGAATTAGGGAAGCCCTACTGGCCTTGGATTGCAGGGCAGGCAATGATCACAGACCAGATCCAGGCCTCAGTCAATCCTTCCCAACCTACCCAAGTAATCGGACAGGTAGGACAAGCCCTGATTCCGCAGACTGAGCGAGCGATAAAAGCGGCGGCCACTGCGATGGCTAGTTGGCAGAACACCTCTGCCCAGGAGCGGGTCATGCACCTCCGACGAGCTGCCGACTTAATGGAGCAGCGTCGCCACGAGCTGGCTGCTTGGATTGTGCTGGAAGTAGGCAAAGTGTTACCGGAAGCCGATGCAGAGGTCTCAGAAGCTATTGATTTTTGTCGGTACTATGCTGATGAAATGGAGCGATTATCAGCGGGTTACCAGCGAGATCTACCCGGCGAAACCAATCGCTACGCCTACCGAGGACGAGGCATAGTGGTGGTCATTGCTCCATGGAATTTTCCACTAGCGATTGCCACAGGTATGACCGTGGCGGCACTGGTGACAGGGAACTGTACGATTCTTAAACCTGCGGCTCCGGCAACCGTGGTGGCAGCTAAGTTAACCGAGATTCTGGTGGAGGCAGGCTTCCCAGCCGGAGTCTATCAGTACTTGCCAGGACCTGGGGCTGAGATTGGCCCCTATCTCACCCGACATCCCCAGATTCACTTGATTGCCTTTACGGGCTCACAAGCCGTAGGTAGCCAAATCTATGAGGATGCTGCCGTTCTGCGTCCCGGTCAAACCCATCTGAAACGAGTGATTGCGGAAATGGGAGGCAAAAATGCAATCATCATTGACCAAAGTGCTGATTTAGATCAGGCGATCACAGGGGTAATACGATCCGCCTTTGGCTATAGTGGCCAGAAATGTTCGGCCTGCTCTCGCGTCATTGTGCTCGACCGTATATATGACACCTTCTTGAAGCGGCTGGTCGAGGCTGCCAAATCTTTGAACATCGGAGCCGCTGATCAAGCCAGTACCACTGTAGGGCCAGTTATCACTGCAGAGGTGCAAGCTAAGATTCGCGACTATATTGCTCTAGGGAAAACGGAGGCAAAAGTAGTCTTAGAGCGGACTGCTCCAGAGTTCGGCTACTTTGTAGGTCCCGTCATTTTTAGTGAGGTACCACCGCAAGCCCAAATTGCCCAACAGGAAATCTTTGGTCCCGTCCTTTCCGTAATTCGTGTGCAGACGTTTGAGGATGCGATCTCAGTCGCGAATAACTCTCCCTATGCACTAACAGGTGGCTTGTACTCCCGCACACCGTCTCATATTGAGTTCACCAAAACCAACTTTGAAGTGGGGAACTTATATATTAATCGCAGTATTACCGGTGCCATCGTAGATCGTCAACCCTTTGGAGGGTTCAAATGCTCTGGCGTTGGGTCCAAAGCTGGGGGACGCGATTACCTGATGCAATTTATGGAGCCAAGAGTAGTGACCGAAAACATTCAACGTCAGGGTTTTGCCCCTGTGGGAGAACTCTTCACCTAAGTATAAAAGTTCCCTGACGCAGACTATCCCAGCCTTGCTTTGTCCGTTTTTCGTTCTTTCGGCTTTTGTGGAGTGGCCTGGAAGTCACTGCCTGTAACCATTCAATCAAGTGCCCCGCTGCAAGCAGACGGGGTATGGAATACGATTTGCTCCCAAACCGTAGATTTGGATTACAATCCCATTTCTTCGCTGCAAGCAGCGGGGAATCTATCCTCACTAGATTGAACCAGAAATCAAGAGATTCCCACCTGTAAATTTTTCTGGGTTTTCTTACCCTGCATTGGTTTGAGGGAACTAGAGTTGCCGCCATTGACCATTGAGTTCCACCGTCTTCATCATTCCTAAGGCTCGACTTCCTCGTTCAGACTAGCGGAGGATAATTTTGGCTTTCATTAAACGGAAACACCGCATGATCTGAGTCAATCAAGACTATTGAAAGAATCTTCAAAATTTAGGCTAGGCAACGAAACCGGGGAAAATTTACAGTGGTCTTCAGCTATCCATGGTCCTTGTCCATATCCTCTAAACACTACCGAGCTTTTAGAGTCACTTCCATCCAGTAGAATGACTGGCATAGCTCAGGAGTACGGCACCTCTTGAAGACAGATTCCATCTTCTATCGCATCTTCCAGACGGACCCCGGCATCTTGTTCGAGCTGCTGGGTCAATCCCCAGACAGGGCTCAAGGCTATGAATTTAAGTCTGTTGAAATCAAGCAGGTTGCCTTTCGCATCGATGGTGTTTTCTTACCCACGCCCGAGGCGTCCGATCTGACGATCTGGTTCGTCGAAGTTCAGTTTCAACGGGACCCGGCGTTCTATCAACGGTTCTTCTCAGAGATTTATTTGTATCTCAACCTTCATCCAGAGACCGTGGACTGGCAAGCCGTTGTTATCTTTCCCAAACGCAGCATTGAGCCAGACTATCCCCATGTATTCCGGGCCAATCTGAATAGCGATCAGGTGCATCGCGTTTACTTGGAAGACTTGGATGAATCCGTTGACTCTCTTGGCGTGGGACTGATGCAGTTGATTGTGGCTGATTCAGGAGATACCGCCACCCAGGCTCAAGCTTTGCTTTCAAGGGTTCAGCCTCAAGAACAGACAAATCCAAGATTTGCGGCGATAATGGAGTTAATTGAAACAATTGTGGTCTATAAATTTCCACAATTGAGCCGAGAAGAGATAGAGAGCATGTTGGGCTTAAGCGAACTCAAGCAAACTAAGGTATACCAGGAAGCCTTGGACGAAGGCCGTCAGGAAGAGGGGCAATCTCTTATTCTTCGCCTACTCACCCGTCGTATTGGTGACGTTGCTCCTGAGTTGAGATCGCAGATCCGAGCTCTATCCCTAGTTCAGATTGAAGCTTTGGGTGAGGCATTGCTCGACTTTAAGCAACCTGCTGATCTAGTGAACTGGTTGCAGGATCACCGATCTGAGTAACAAGGGACTACTTCTCAAAGCAAGCTTAGGCAGGGCTTTCAGGTCAGGCGATTATTTTCTAGGAGTAATTGAAGGGTCGATACTGTTGGCGAATTCAATATTATTCCTGAGCTAAATATTATGGCGTTTTAGTTCCCACCTACAGTAGTGGTAATTACTGTGTCGCTACACTTATAAAGGAGGTTTCCGATGTGCCCTTATCCTCAAGCGGTACCCCCATCCTAGAAACAACTGCCTGTATTGCCCGTGCTGCATTCCCCAAAGGGAATCTGTACATGAAAATGCGAGATGAATTGGGCGTCTTTTGGCAAGATGAAGACTTTGCACGCTTGTATCCCACTCGGGGCCAATCTGCTGTAGCACCCTGGCGTCTGGCCTTAGTGACAATCATGCAATACGTCGAAGGACTGAGTGATCGCCAAACGGCTAACGCGGTTCGAGCCAGAATTGATTGGAAATACGCCCTATCTCTGGAGCTGACGGATACTGGTTTCGATTTCTCCGTTTTGAGTGAATTCCGCGATCGCTTAATAGATGGCCGAGCGGAAAATCAACTGTTCAACAAAATGCTGGAACGGTTTCAAGACCTCGATCTGCTTCGTAGTCGGGGAAAGCAGAGAACTGATTCAACCCATGTCCTGGCAGCGATCAGGGTGATGACGCGGTTGGAGTTTCTGGGAGAAACGCTACGGTATACACTCAATGCTCTGGCAGAAACTGTCCCCAGTTGGCTACAAGCCCATGTCCCACAAGACTGGTATGACCGTTATGGTAAACGGTTTGAAGATGCCCGCTTACCCCCTAAGCCACAAGAGAGAGATGTTTTTGCAAGTCAGATTGGTGCAGATGGCTTCTATTTGCTAGATCTCATTTATGCAGATCCTCAATGTGAACAGCTTCGCCAGATTGAGGCCGTAGAGATTCTACGTCAAGTTTGGCTCCAGCAATTCTATCCCCCCAATGAGACCGTTCAATTACGCAGTGCCAAAGACTCAGCCCCTGGTGCGATTCGGATCCGTTCTCCCTATGATCTAGAGGCTCGACGCAGTGCCAAGCGCACAATGAACTGAACAGGTTATCGAGTCCATCTAACCGAAACCTGTGATGAGGAACGGCCCCACCTGATTACTCATGACGAGACTTTGAAAGCGACCACCTCAGACCAGCTCAACATCCCAGTCATTCATCAAGCGCTCGCTTTCAAAGAGTTACTTCCTGATCAACATATGGTGGATCAGGGATACACGTCAGCCCAAATATTGGTGGATAGCCAGAGAGCGTACGATATTGATTTATTTGGACCCGTCCCTGTCAACCAACATTGGCAAGCAAAAGCGGGTCAAGGATATGCCCTATCTGATTTTCAGGTGAACTGGAAAAACAGGAAGGTGCGCTGTCCTCAAGGGAAGTCCAGCAAAGCTTGGAAGAAGGGAAAAGATGCCTATGGTCATCTTGTCATTCGCGTTGAATTCCGTCATCGTCACTGTTCAGCTTGTCCGGTTCGCGCTCAATGTACGAAGTCAGAGTCAGGTCCACGAAATCTGACCTTTCAGATTCAAGAAAATTATGAAGCCTTGCAAAAGGCCAGAGCACGGCAACAAACCAAAGAATTTGAGGAGCTGTATGCCATAAGAGCAGGGGTTGAGGGGACCATCTCCCAGGGTGTTAGGACCTTTGAGATTCGGCAGTATCGCTACATTGGCATGGCCAAGACTCGTTTGCAGCATGTTGTTGCAGCCGTCGCCATGAATGTCGTTCGGGCAGTGTCTTGGTTAGAGGAGGTGCCCTTAGCCCAGACACGACAATCCCGTTTTGCCAAGCTTGCACCAGTCTCGTAATTAAAATCGTTCTCCTGAGCCATTATTCTCTTTTTAGAGAGTATTGAATTCGCCAACAGTATCGAATCGTTGTCATACCCCTGGGAAAGCTATCGTTGAATCCCACGAGCATGGCATCGCTCAAGCCCGACAATTCATCTTCAACCAATTCAACCTCTACATAGAAAATTGCCGAGACGTTCACAAGCGAAAACTGGAAGCGGAAAAGCTGAAAGCGCTTGAGTGTAAGCGTCTTGAGCAAGTTCTGAAAATGAGAAAGACAAAGCAGGAGATCAGGAGGGAGGCAACATGGTTCAAAATCGCGTTTATTGGCATCGGTTTTCTCATTGGGGTCCCCGTTGGCGGCTTACTCCATCACCTGAGCGTTGGGCAGAATACGGCTGTGTCTTCGCCCGTTGAGCAGATTTCAGGGAAGTGATTTCGGGGGTGGTATTGGGGTTATGGGGTTTGTGATCGCAAAATTCAATACGAATCCTCGATATCGCACCTATTAATTCCACCCAGACTTTCACCTTTTCAAAATCTCGACAGATTCTATATTACCTAGCGTTATCACCCCTATCTACTCAAGGTCAAGGTTTAGCTTTTCATTTTCCATATGGATTTTGTATTAACTTTAACCCCGCTAATCCACACCCCAAAAAACAGTAAAACGCCTCCCAGTCTTTCCAGTCCAAGAGGTCTTTGTGTCCCTTTCGCTAAATTATATCAAGGTGACTTATCATGCTCAACGAAAATACCTCATTAGCAATACTCAGCAAGTCCATTCCCACATCAACCAAGCCGCTTTACCGATTGCATCAGCGGTTACACACTCCCAAGGGTATAGTTCGAGTGATTGGCATCCAACAATGTCCAGGGCCTGATCAGGCCCGCTGGTTCTATCGACTCTCTGATGTCCCCGATTAAGAGGCCATCTGGGAACCGACTTGGTGGGTCGAGGAACAGCTCTGGCCTGCCCTTGATTGTTTCATGATTTCCATTGAAAAACCTGAGCTGGACAAACCCCACACAGTTTATCTGGCTACGGTTGAGGAGCTAATGGAAGACTTTTACAACATTAGTCAGAAAATGTCGGAATGTGGCGAGTCTTGGAAAATTACGCTGGAACGGCCAAAATTCGACACTGAAGACGGGGAGTGATAAGGGAGCAGTGCCAGCCTAAACTCTGACTTGGTCTGGGAGTCTTTCTGCTGCTGTTTCTAGATCATTGGGGACATAGCGAAAACAGGGAAGTTGCACTAATGGCTGATTAAGAAAGCCCCTCACTGGAGCATAATTAGCAAATTGAGAGGCGAAGGGCATAAAACTAACGAGAGCCCAAACCAATAAAGAGAAAGTCATGGCTATCACTCGATAGCTGACAGAAACGGGTAACCACAAGATTTTTCTGATGACATGGGTTGAATGATGGGTACTACCATACTGGATGTCCACCAACTGGAGAAAGTGTGATTCGTTGGGGTGAAACGCACTCTGTGGTTGTGACGATTGCTGCCAGAGATCAACTAGAGCCCCAGCATAAATACAGCCCCCGGCCATTCTTAGACCCCACACCAACAGGAATCCAAGCACACCTATCAGCAAATAATATTGATTCAAGTACTCCAATGCCTCTGATGCTGTTAGCGCTGAGAGATTAGGATTAGTGTTTGGCAAAAAAACGGGTATGGCTTTACCTAGGGTTAAGAAAAAACTGCTGATAACATAGCCAATTGAGAGAAAAAAGTATTGCAAAGATCGAGAGCAGACAATTGCTTGCACAAATCTGAGTTGAAAAAAACTGCGCCAATCCCCCGTAAAGGCTTGTCGAGCTTGGGCCGCAGGTACATATAGCATGGCCACCATGAACATGAGCATCCCCAGAATGCCTAAAGAGATTCCAGTCTCGGATTCCTCATATAGTTTGTTGAAGGAAATATGCCAGCCTACGTACCAGGCTGTTGCCCAGAGGATGCAGGGCAATAAAGTACATGACCAAGTCGTCAAGATGCTAGCAACCCCGGTTTTTAGATTCACCCATAAGGAGTGCAACAGCCAGTGTAATTTGTTGAAGAGGAGATGCTTTGGAGATGAAACGCCTATTTGTCGGCGAAAAAAGTAGGGTTTGTCCCGCACAGGCATAAGCGCAGGAAATCTGCTGACAAACGTGTGCCAGGTGGTGGTCTCAGCTAACTTAGATTGCGTGAAAATGGTTTTGCTGACTTGATGTTTGACCCATCGATATATCCATCCCAAGGCAATTACCGCCGTCAAGAGTGTTTGACATAAGATCGTCGCGAGCAATAGGGTTCCCAGCAACCAGAATAGTTTTTTCCACATTTTGATAACGGCTGTACCTCGTTTGACTAGGTAAAGATCTCTTCTAGAACGCTTCCTTCGGCGTAGTCGGCCTTAAACCCCATAATTTGAGCAAGCGTGGGGGTTACATCAATCTGAGAAACGGGGCGATCCACAACTTGCCCCGATTGGATTCCTTTACCAAAAAATAAGGCAAAGATTTCGTGAGCCGATCGTGAATTGAAGTGATGTTGATAGGGGACAGAAAGGAAGGGATTAGAGTCGCGACCACAATCTGGAACGATACAAAATACGGTGTTGTTCCGATAATAGTCATCCGAATCTACGGCCTCGACGATGCGCTGTATCCCCCGATCAATAACAGCGATGCCATTTGTGTAATGAGAGGGAAAACCCCAGTGAACATAATCAGGGTCGTTGTAATTGATCATCAACAGTTTGGGTTGTAGACGCTTGATTGCCCAGATTGCTAACTCTGTTAACAACCGGTCACCACGAGGATTCACTAAGCCAGTCGTACCATAGTAGTTCTGCCACTCCTGCCAAAACTCTGTAAGTTTTGGGGAATAGGGAAATTGCCCTTGATTTCGGTAATCAAGAGTCTCTAGTTCCTGTAACGCTTGGACGGCTTCCTTTTGCTCTTGTCCTGTTAAGTCTCCCTGGTTAAGCTGCTGACGCAGAAGAAACACTTTAAAGCGATATAAGCTAAGAACCTGACAACGATAGTTGGCACCAAACATATGGTGATTGCTGAAGGAGAAGAACTCTTCAGTGGCACGATTTTCACCATTAATTAACAGGGTTTGGTGGTCTGGTATGGCGAATGTTTTGCGTAAATATTCAAAAAGTGTGGGAACTTGGGGCTCGAAACGATTTCGCAGTCCTGGTTTTTTGCTGAACCCATCATACTTACCTGTTAACAGGTAGAGTGTTCCTTCCCCATGGCTGGTCGTGACGTGTCGGAGCTGGTCCAACATCATATTGCTAAACAGGATACCGCGAGATGCCAGAATGTGGCGCAGATAGGGAGCATAGGTGTAATCTGGATCGATCGTTTCCCTTCGCCGAACCCCTCCTCCAAAGCGAATCAAAATGACGTTGGGACCAGAGTAATCCTGATTCTCTGAGGGAAAAGCGATTGCCTGTTTTGGGTGAACCAGCAGCGATGCTGTACTAGCACTCAGATAGGTAAGGAATTGCCTGCGATTCAGTTGTGGAGAGTCCATATCTACTCCATCAAGTGGAAGTTAAAGATAGGCAGAAAGCAAAGCAGGAATGTTGCTCTATTGCACTGCTAGTTTAGCGGTAAAATTTCAAAGTCTACGGTATTGGTATCGTGCTGCAATTTCAAATCTCCTTCCAAGCGATGCCACTTCACAGTGCTTCAGGTCGCAGAAAACAAAACGAAGAGCTTGCGTACAAAGATTTGTATGTCATCTCAATATCACTGTCACAGTCTATGTAAACTTAAAGGCAAGAAGACCGCCATTTATACGTTCTGCTTTATCTTGAAGGCCGGAATCACCTTAATTGAACAACAGGTTTTTCAAGGTTAAGGTCCAGTATCGACTCTCGTTGAGAGAGCTTTAATTATCAAGTAGTGAGGAAAATATCACTATGATTGATTGGTATGTTGAAGGAACGGAATTTTCCAACTGCAATTGCGCCTATGGTTGCCCGTGCCAGTTTGAAGCGCTACCCACGAATGGTCATTGCCGTGGCTTTGAAGTGCTGCATATCGACAAGGGGCACTTTGGTGATGTTCCCCTCAATGACCTAAAAGTTGCAGTGCTCTATGCATGGCCGGGTCCAGTATTTGAAGGGAAGGGAGAGCTACAAGCCATTATCGATGAGCAAGCGGATCAACCCCAGCGTGAAGCGTTAGTCAAGATTCTGCATGGGGAGGAGACTGAAGAGGGAGCAACCCATTGGTGGGTCTTCCACGCCATGTCAGATACGATTCACGAGCCATTGTATAAGCCCATTGAGTATGAGGTTGATCAAGAGCATCGTACTGCCCGTGTTGATATTCCTGGTGTCCTTAAATCTATCGGTAGCCCCATTAAAAGCCCTGCGACAGGAGAGGAACATCGAGTAAGGATTGATATTCCCAATGGCATTGAGTTTGAATTTGCGGAGATGGGTAGTGGTACAACACAAGCAACTGCAGCCATTCGTCTAGATTTGCAAGACACCTATGGCCAATTCAACATCCTGCGCCATTCTGGCAGTGGTGTCGTACATCGCTAACGCATGGAGGTTGAGTCTATTGACATCAATCCAATTGGAAACCATCTTGAAGCGTGATCGCTGGATCGTTCTGGCTGGCTTAACAGTCGTCATCTTGCTGTCTTGGATCTATCTCCTACTTGGGGCAGGGATGGGGATGAGTGGGATAGAGATGACGCGTCTTTCGTCCGGTGACGGCATGATGATGGACATGGGAGAAACCACAACATGGAGTATTGGCTATGGCCTGCTGATGTTCTTCATGTGGTGGATCATGATGATTGCCATGATGCTACCCAGCGCCACCCCGATGATTTTGCTTGCCGCTGCCTTAAATCGAAAGGCATCACCCCATCGCCAGCCCTATGGGACATCCGGCTATTTCGCAGCTGGCTACCTGCTGGCCTGGGCGTTATTTAGCGGTGTTGCGGTTGTTGTGCAATGGGGTCTTACCGTAAGCGGATTGCTTTCTTCGCTAATGCAAAGTACAAACACCGTGCTGACTGGTGGCATCTTGATTGCAGCGGGACTTTGGCAGCTTACCCCGATCAAACATAATTGCCTTAAACACTGCCGTTCCCCAGTGAAGTTCTTGGTTCAACATCGGCGTCAAAGCAATACCGGGAGTCTGATCATGGGTTTAGAGCACGGTATGTACTGTATGGGATGCTGCTGGTTCTTAATGGCATTGCTGCTAGTGGGAGGGGTTATGAATTTGTATTGGATTACGGGCCTCGCCCTATATGTTCTCGTTGAGAAGGTGTTACCCAAAGGAGAGCAAGTTGGCCAAATTGTGGGGGTAGGTTTGGTGGCCTGGGGATTTGGCTGGGTTATTGGTATTCTCTGAATCCTCTTGACTTAGCGATTTTCTTTCAAAAAGGTAGTTTGCCCTGACTTTGAGGTGTTTAAAGAACTTGGTCAAGATTTTTCGTTTGCTGCCGAGAAGGTAGATCCCAGTATCGAGTAAACGCCTTTCTGTCCTTTCCACTGCTGTATTTGAGGTAAGCACATAGGCAAACATTATGACTATTGCGCAGTCGTCTCCATTGTCTGTGGTCAACCGAGCAATGTCTGGAATTTGAGAGTGAGGACGGTGGTACGCCAGGACCAGAGCTAACATTTGATGACGTGCCGTTTTGAGTATGGGGTATTGGCATCGGGGGTTGCGATGGCCGAAGGCCGCTCTTCGAGCATCGCACTCTGATACCAACCTGCGATATCGCACCTATTAATTCACTCACTCTTTTAAATTTTTAGATTCTCTGCGGATTCTATATTACCTATCTCACTTCTTCACTCATGTATATCAAGCCAAGGCCAATACTTTATTTTTTGGATTCCCTAAGGATTTTATATTACCTATCTCTGGAGACTGAACCAGGTCAGCAAAAACTGTAAACCTGAATCGACTCTTCGGCTCTCTCAATCTCGCCAGCACTATTATCAACGTTGATTTCTCCGGATTTGCGCTAGGCGTCTCTTGCACATGCGATCTCTGACGGGTATTACTGTTAACAGGTTTCGGAATAGATTAGGCAGGAAATGTTTGTGATACGCTCAAGCCTTTGAGTTGTCAATCCTCCTGCAAGATTAACTCAATAAAGGTACACAACAGGGTAGTCTCTTTGGCAGGGTGTTGTGCTGGTCAAGGTTGAAGCTTGATGGAATTCGTCCACCATTTCCAAGGCAACTTGGAAATCATCGTATCTTTTTTAGAAGTAGTACTGGAAGCAGTAGCGGCTTTTTGTATTGTGTTGGGCCTGCTCGTGAGCATCAAGCTCTCGGTTGTTTTGCGCCGTCGTCGCTCAACCATACAGTTCCCATTGGGACGATTGCGGTTAACTTTTGGACGATGGTTAGCATTAGCTCTGGAGTTTCAATTGGGGGCAGATGTCTTAGCCACGACCGTTGCTCCTACGTTTGAGGCACTCGGGAAACTGGGTGCCATCGCAATCATTCGTACCTTTCTCAACTACTTTCTGAACAAAGAACTGATCGAGGTCTTTGAGATGCAAAAGCGCTTTGATGAGGACGAGACGGAATTATCCAACTCCAATTAACCAGACCTGGATGTGAGTTGGATAATTCTAGTTGAGTGAGGATGGTTTAGCATCTTCACTTCTGCTTAGCCCTCTTTTATCACTTTGGTAGAAGAGTATCTGTAGGCTTGAAGTTACATTAGTGCTTGGCCTGATGATTGGCTTCACCCCAAACATAATTACGTCGTTTCAAATTTCATTTATCTGAAGTGATAAAGCTTCCTAACCACGTTCACCCCAATTCCAATAACCCTGTGATGATTAAGTCTTGTTCATTGGCATTCTTGTGATGTTTGCCTTTTCTCCTCTATGGGAACAATAAGTCTGATTGAGGCATTCATTGTCATTCAAGAAAAAACACCGCTCTTGGGGAAGAATGTGGTGTTTTTTCTTTTAAGGCGCAAGCTTCATGAGCCATTTTTCGATTAAGAAAGAAAACAGCCCCTACCTTTGTCGTCATAGGGGCTAGATATTCCTATTTCCTTGATGAAGTAATCAGGTTCGTAATAGCTGATTAGACTAATTTTGCCCAAAGGGACTCAAGCTCTAACATCGAGACTAAAAACTTACACCTAGAATTTAGGAGGGAAGATAGTCCAATATCGGTTTAAGCCGCCGTTATAGCACTACGGATATATGTTAGTACGCTCTTTGAAAGCAGCATCCACACAATCACGAAAGGTATCAAATTCATCCCACCGCTGCTTCATCCAGTTTTTGAGCACAAACCACCATCGCTCGATTTTATTGAGATCTGGAGAATAGCTCGGTAGATACCAAATCTCACAGCCTGCTTCAGCTACGATTTCTTCGATCCTCTGGCCATGATGAAAACTGGCATTATCAATCACAATCACATCGCCAAGTTGTAACTGGGATATAAGACTCTGCTGTAACCACGCTTCGAATAACAACCGATTGCAAGACCCTTCAAAGGTCATGGGAGAAAATAACTGGCCTTCTTTGAGCGCAGCAATAAAACTGACTCGCTCTGTCCGCTTGCCTGATTTGAGGTCATAAAATCGTTGACCCACAGGGCAGTATCCATAAGGATAGTCCGCTCGATTATCGATACCCGCTTCGTCTACATAGACGATCTGATGAGGGTGTTTGGTCTGTAATCGTTCTATAAATGCTTGACGTTGTGTTTCATCTCGTTCTCGATAGCCATAGGTCTTTTTTTTCGACTCAATCCCAGTTTTCTCAAGGCATCACTGATATTTTGCTGGGTGACATTATCCCCCCATAGCTTAGCCATTTGGGCCTGGGTTTTACCCCCATGCTCTTGAGCAAATTCACGAAAGCGCTCCCAATCTGTGATCTTGTGGCGAGCCCCTTGTTGGTAGTTGGTAATCGCCTGACAGTCACCTGTAGCTTCTTCGCGGACTATCCATAGATGCAAGGTATTACGGCTGATGTTCAACATTCGACAGATATCGACTTTCCGTTCACCATTCTTGAAGGCATCAACGGCTTTACGACGAAGGTCATAACTATAGGGTGCTGGCATACTAATGTAGGGATATCTTCTATATCAATAGTACTAACATAGTTTCGTAGGGCTATAATCATAAAGACAACATTAATTTTTTTATACTTTTTTAACTAAATATTTATAATTTCTTTGGCATTGAATGTTCTCCTCGTATCCGTTCCTCAATCATCTAGTGGAGACATCATGTTTTCCTCCCGAATTTCGCCTGAAGCAGCCACATCTCTATTCGGTCTCACCCTGACTGACATTCGCCAAGCTATTTACAACGGAGAGCTACCTGCACAATGGAATCATGGCTCTCCCTTGTTGTCTTATACTGATTTGCTGAATTATCAATTAAGAAAAGTGTCCAAGTCTGCTTAACCCTTCAATACTTGCTTGGAGATTCTATATTCAACACCCAACAGAACGGTCGGTTATACCCAATAATTACTCAAAACATGCAGGTTAAGCCTGTCTCCATCCCCCATGTCATTGAGCTGTGTTGCATACAGCTATGAGGGGAATGATGGCTATTGAACCAAAGACGTAGTGACATCTATCGCTCATTGAATTTCAACTCCAGCCTTTAATTAGGTTTAATTAAATCCCAGCCACAAACCCCACTCACGGACTACTCGGCTGAACCGCTCGTAGACTAATCTCTCGGATCCAAACCTGCGTAAATTGCCTTAGATTTTTCCCTGGAATCATCAGGCTCTCAATCCCTTCACTTAATTGAGCGATGAATCCCTGCCGCCATCGGTCCCAATCGGCTTGGTGAGGATAGTCAATCCCATCACAGTACTCCATCCAATTTTCTTGCTGAAACTCGGAAGCACGCAGGGAAGTTTCTTTGACTTGCACCTGGATGAAATGGTGATCAATCAATTCTTGGATGAACGGTGGATGGCCGATTGGGGGTTCATTGTCATCGAGCACTGGAAACTCATAGGAAAGCCGTAATTCGGCCACAGTATTCTTCTTGGCTATTCTCAGCAGCTCTAGCTGTTGGTGAGTCAGGGATGGAATCTGAGTCATGGTTGAATCTCACTTGTCTTGTCCAAGTGTATTGATTCGGGGTTTACCAACACTCAACTTCTACTCAAAGTCTTAAGCCCTAGTGAGTTTCTTCCACCGCACCAGTTGAATACTCCAAGACATTTCACTGCCATAAGTAAATATGTAGGCTTTCTCCGAGCTGATGGCATCCATGTGGTCAATGATTAAATTCACCTTTGTCTTACTGGCTCCCTCTTTGACCCCTGCCAAGTCGAAGCTCTGCGAGTGATGCTCAAAAAATAGATAAAGGTGATATCTGGTCAGCCACTTACTGGCAATGGTAATTTCGGCTGTTTGACCGGGAGCCAAGTCTCCGTCGATGATAGTTAACTCAATGACATCTTCGTCCTGAAGCTGCTGATATAGGGAGTCTAAGTCAAAATCTGCGTCCATTAAAATTATCGGGTGAGGTAGAGTGTGATGGTCAAAAACCACCTTTCAGGCATCTCCCTTAACTGCCAGAAGGTGTAATCTTGATTTCTACCTTTTAAGATTCCCTAGATGAGGTGAGCAAGCTAAACAAGACAAGTTCAAGAGTCTTGCTATTCAAACTAGCGGTGATACTCTTTGCCATTTTGGTCCGTGTGGCTAACAATGGCTATCAAAAGTCTGCTTTATTTGTCTAGGGGAGACGACTCAATGCCAAGATATAGCTCGACCAAAACCGTTCCATTGATAAATAAACGCCTACAAGCCTGATGAACCTACAGGACAAGACAAACTCGCCAAATTTGCCTGGGAGCTTCACCACGGAAACCGCAATCTACGGAACCGAGATCATGTCCTTGAGCTGTTTTGACTGCTGACCCTTGAAGCAACGGGGCTAGAACAGCGGAAGACGAATAAAGCAAAAGGCTCTCCCCTCAAAGAAGCTGTATTCAGGGTTCTAAAACAGGTTGCGTGTCAGGACGTGTTAATGTTCGTTGCCCTGAATGAACTCAAGGATCAACTCGCCATTACCCGAATTAAAAGCTGGGAGACATTCTTCGAGCAACTTGCAAGTAAGCGCAAAGAACTAGAATCCATAGCCGATACTGTGTACGAACTCTCTGGGGTTTCTCCAGGCGCAGTTGAAGACCTCGATTCAGTAATCGTGCCCCTCTACAACGAAGCAAAAGGCCAAGACATCGAAGCAATTAACTGGGAACGCCGCTCTTGGTGGGACTGGGCACACAACCATTTACTTGAACAGGTTGGCAAAGCTGCCTAACGTTTTCCCCTATCCATCTCTGGGTCAGCCCTATAGCTATCCCCCCAACCATCGGGGCTGGCCTTTCCTCATTAGCATCCTTTTGGAGAAAACCATGAAAGACCAACCATGCTTACCCCAATTCTCGCTGAATCTGCCCGTCGTTAACACCGTGTATTCCCCAGTGGCTGTCATGACGATTACCACGGCAAAAAACCTGATTGCTTCTGGTGATTTGACTATCAGTGGTGCCTAGAAACTGTTTAATCCGCTGGTCTGGCCCCAGTTAGAGCCAGAGATTCAACGAATACCCTTTGACTGGCAAAAGGCGCAGTGCTTTAGAGATTGCGTTGCTTATCTTATGGCTGAGGCCACGACGCTGAGGTCAGAGCGTCGGCATGTCGATGCCCTTAAGCATATGGAGGTGGCACTGATGCTTGAGGCACTGATTCACGGCGGTTATGACACTATTTCATTCATTCCCAAACAGTAAAAGGCACCACTAGCTCATGAACAAACAACGCGATGCCTATGACTTACAGAAACAACCTTGAGGTTATTCGTTATGAATCATACAGTTCTCCCCCATCAAGTTCTCGACAACATTGAACTTCTCTCCTACGAACTCCATACTAGTCCTAGATTTTGAAGATAACCCATCAGTTATGCAAAATTGTACAGACATCAGATAGTTTCAGAGAAACCCTCTTGTTCAAGATCCTTTCTCTGCCAATGCCAACTCCCAAAGCCACTCCTATTGAGCTATCACAGCAACAACACCATTGTTTGCTCCAAATCGTTCGACAAACCACCAATCCTTATCGCTTGGTGCGTCGAGCGAGCATCATCCTATCAGCCGCCTCAGGCAAAAGTAACACCCAGATTAGCCGTCAATGGCAACTCGACCGCAACCAAGTTCGCTATTGGCGTCAGCGCTGGGTAGATAACCAAGAGCGTCTTGCCCTTTGTGAGCAAGTAGACGACAGCAAACCAGCATTGAACCAGCAAGTGTTGGCGACCTTAACAGATGCCCCACGTCCAGGTGTCCCACCCACCTTTACCCCAGAGCAGGTGGTCCAAATTGTGGCCATTGCCTGTGAATCTCCTCAGAACTCAGCCCGGCCTGTGAGTCAATGGACGCCTGAAGAGATTGCTGATGAAGCGATTAAACGCGGCATCGTCCCTCACCTGTCGGCCAGCAGTGTGAGACGTTTTTTGGGGAGAGGCTCAGCTGCAGCCTCATCGGAGTCGCTATTGGCTCAATGCTAACCCTGAGGACCCAGAAGCGTTCGAGGCGAAAGTGCGCCAGGTTTGCCAACTGTATGAATCAGCAGCTGAACTGGAAGCTCACCAGATTCACCTTGTTAGTACGGATGAAATGACTGGCATTCAGGCGCTTGAACGACTGCACCCAGACCAAGCTATGCAACCAGGTCAACCGCGTCGTTTGGAATTTGAATATGAGCGGCATGGTACCCTCAGTCTCATCGCCAACTGGCATGTGGCTCTGGGAAAGGTGATTGCGCCTTCTATCGGACCCACGCGAAAAGAATTTGACTTTGCCAATCATATTGCCAAGACAGTTGAAACAGCACCGGACGATGGGTGGGTTTTTCTGCTCGACCAGCTCAATACCCATCGATCTGCTTCCCTTGTGCGATGGGTCGCTGTCTGTTGCGGTATTGATTCAGATTTAGGCGTTAAGGGTCAATCTGGTATCCTTCAATCGATGGAAACTCGCACGGCCTTCTTGAGCGACCCCAGCCATCGGATCCGATTTGTTTATATCCCCAAACATACCTCCTGGCTCAATCAGATTGAATGCTGGTTTAGTATTTTGGTGCGTCGATTGATTCGTCGAGGAAATTTCACCTCCACGGATGATTTGCAACAGCGCATCCTCGATTTTATTGAATATTTCAATCACACTATGGCCAAACCTTTCCAGTGGCAATTTAAGGGATTCACGCCGCATGGATAACTGATGAACTATTTACAGATCTATGGACTAGGCCCACTGCTGACAACAACCGAAAGCTCAATGTCTTCTATGGCTCTCGGCTTATTGGGTATATCTACATCAACTTTGTCGAGAGGCAGTCCAATTACGTCGGCACTACTCTCGATCATCAGTCCTTCGGTCCCTGCCGCTGAAGCGGTCTTAGAGGCTTTCTCGTCAGGACTCACCACACAACAACGAATGATGGTGACTCTAGCCAATGAGATTGCCGAGAACATGACCCTCATTACTAGCTGATTCCAACCTGCTCCAGATTTGGAGAAATCACGATGAATATTACCCTTACAAAATCAACCCGTGCAAATCAATCCCAGCCCGGTTTCAGAATCGACCAGTCACCCCTAATCAGCCCGTTCCATCCCTTCCACCCCGAAAAAGACGCCGAACCTTGCTACAACACCTATCGCCAATGGCTTCATGAAGTTGTGCTGTGTGGGAAAGAACCTGTGAGAGCTGCAAAACGCATCGCTAAACAATGTGGTGTGTTGATTAGCAATCGATACAAAGGTTTTAGTCGAGATGAAATCTTGGCCTGCTTAGAAGAGTTGGGTATGAAGTCAGACCTAGCCATTTTCATCACTTCTGACCATGATCCGGGTCGTTGCATTAAATCCTATCTCGAATGGAAGTATCCAGCCCCAAAGCAACAAACATTGGAGGTTCTGTAATGCCAATGATCCGGGCACGATATCCCGAAAACTGGGATGAGATTGCATTGCAAGTCAAGGAAGACGCCAACTGGTGTTGTACTCAGTGCGGTAAACCCTGTCGAAAACCGGGGGTTGAGCGGCTGCACTTCGCTTTCTGTCTGATGATTACGTACCCTGAATGGTTCCCGATCACTTCAGAGGGGGAAGAAGAAAAACCTCAGCGATTCACTCTCACGGTGGCCCACCTTGACCAAGATCCACAGAACAATCACCCAGATAATCTCAATGCTCTCTGTGCGCCCTGCCACTTGAAATTTGATGCGCTGTTCCGAAAAGCCAATGCGTCCACAAAACAGGAATGGTTTGGACAGATGAAATTGGAGGATTTGCCATGAATAAACAAAAGTGGAACTCCATTCAAAGTGGTCGAGTTATCTTGCGTCTAAAGGCACTCGGGTGTCTGAGTAATCACAGTCAGTCCATTCGTTCTGGATGCGAACCTGGACAGTATCACAAATGCCAAGCCTGTGGCCATTCGCTATGAAATGCAGCGCACAGACCGAATTTCTTGAGTATCTGTAACGTAACAAGTCCCGCCAAACTTATTAAGGATAGGGCGAATATTCTCCACGACTGGCTTCAACAAGTCAGGTGCGCAGAAGGCAATAATGTAAACGTTATCCAGCATGGTGTGGTCAAGATCTTCCGTGGTCCCTCGCAACCCTTTGCCCGCCACATTCCGAATAATGGCATGCCCATGAACCCCCGATTGATCTAAAGCGTCTAAAATTTTACCGAGTTCAAAGGAATTGGCAATAATTTCAATTTTCTTAACAGGATGCATGCCCTTAACTCCATAAAAACTCGATTCCAGCAAGGTATAGAGGGATTCCGACAATAATATTGAACGGAAAGGTCACAGCCAACGCCGTTGAAACATAGAGGCTCGGATTGGCTTCAGGAACAGTCATGCGCATTGCGGCAGGAACGGCAATGTATGAAGCACTTGCACAAAGTACTGAGTATAAGAGCGCATTGCCAACGGACATGCCAATCAGTTTGGCGATTCCTAACCCGATACCAGCATTTACGATTGGTATCAGTATGGCAAACCCAACTAAGAAAACTCCGGTTTTTTGCAAGTCTTTAATTCTTCGAGCGGCCACTAGTCCCATGTCGAGTAAGAAAAAGGTGAGCACGCCATAGAATAATCCTTGGGTGAAAGGTTCTAGGACTTCCCAACCATGCTCTCCCGTTAAGACGCCGATCAGCAAACTACCGACGAGAAGAAACACTGAACTGTTGAGAAACGCTTCCTTTAAAACTTCCGACCATTCCAAGTCTTGTTCCCGGTTGGCGGCAAACAGGTTAACGAGAATCAAGCCAACGATAATTGCAGGAGATTCCATTAAGGCTAGGGCGGCTACCATAAAGCCATCAAAATCAATCCCTAAATCGGTTAAGAAAGCACTAGCGGTAATGAATGTCACGGCACTAATGGAACCATACGTGGCTGCGATCGCAGCGGCATCATAATTCCCCAGCTTAATTTTGAGAATAAAGAACGTATAGAGCGGGACAAAACAGGCCATTAGCACTGAAGCGGCTAAGGTGAGCATTACATCCTGGGTAATCCCACTCTTAACTAATTCAACGCCCCCCTTAAAGCCAATTGCAAAGAGCAGATAAAGTGAGAATAACTTCGGAATTGGGGCTGGTATTTCTAAGTCAGATTGAACGAAAACAGCCATCATACCCAGGAAAAAGAACAGCACAGGTGGATTAAGAATATTGGATATGATTAGGCTAACGTCCATAAAAAGACCTTCCAACGAAATAAAAAATTACACGAAAATATCAGGAGACATCTTCTTCAATAATTCCTTATTTATTATTGATAGTAGGCTAATTCAAATAAATCAAGAAAGACGAAAATCTTAATTTTTAAGTGGATAGATTTACATAGGAAAATAGAATCAAGAAATCAGATAATACTTTTCTTCAAGCTAAGTTTATCAACCTAGATGAAAACAACACAATTATGAAAAATATGTGTATTTAAGGATTAAACAAAGAGAGCAATCAGCTTACCTGCAAGACTCCCATGATTCAATCACTCTATTATCCCTGAATACAGAAACTTTACTAACTAATTACTTAGATCTTAATAATTTTAGCTCTCTGAGAATTAGCAGGATATCTGCTTGATAAGGATTATTCGCTATTAGCTCTGGGAAAGTTATAGATTTTCTTAGCAATTTCATGATGATTTATTAATACCAATAAATCCACTATTTTGGTTCAACACAAAAATTAATTGGTGCTTAGATGTTCTAGTGATTGGTTGTGGCAAGTAATCAATGACGGGGTACTACAACCCAGAACAATTTACAGATGGACGAGGGATAACTTGAAATTATGGGTGGAAATTAGGTATCCCAATAAGATGATGAACACAAGGCTGACTTGCTGATGAACCCCAGTACCCTTGCTGTTTGGAAAAACGTTGAGGCTATCCTGAATGTTCCACTAAGGAATAACTTGATGGATTTGCTTTTGGATATTGCGCGGGATCCGTCTACAGATCCTAAGAAGATTGCCATGTGGATGTTGATGACCTCCACCTGCATTTGTAATGCCCTGTTTGGAGATGATCATCCAACCCCATTGCTGTTTTACTATACGCAGACATTGGATGATCACTATCCTGAGCGCTTAAATCAAGTGGCACAGATATACAGCAGTCAAGAGTTGGATGAAGTGATTCCCGTCATAGCCAATCGCGAAGAGTTCCTTGGCATTCTCTGAGCTATAGGTTGTACGTTCGCCAATGGTGAATTGGTCTTAAGAAATGATGATATTGATGTCACTCCGAAAGGGTTAAAGCGGTTTTACACAATTTGGCAAACACCGACTAGGACATTCGATGATCCTCGAGATAATTCTAGCTTTTCAACTCATCAGTGAGCCATTGATAATTCTCTAGTAAGAGATTGACCCATCCGATCATATTGATTTCCGACTAGGGTACTCTCTATTGAGAAGAGATGAGAATTGAGCATTTCTCTAATCTTCCACAGCATATTTTTAGACAGCTTTCAGTTCTGAAGCTGTCTTTTTATTACCCTCAGAGTTCTCCAGAGCCATAAATACTCGTTAATCTACGCTTTAAATTGGCCCAATTGAAGGGTTGACACTGTTGGCGAAATATTCCGCAATGATCTAAGTCGGCTGAAAATAGCTTCTAACACTTGATGCAGTAAGCCTTTTGTGGATTGAGGTATGGTACTGCTAAAACTCAAACTCAATCACGCTCACTCTGGAGGCTCATTGTTATGTCTATGCGCCCGACAGACTTGTTGGACATCCCCAGTGAAACCATTGAAGTAGCTAGGGCTGCCTTTCCTGATGGCAATCTGTATATGCAACTACGTGATGAACTTGGCATTATCTATCACGATCACGATTTTGCTGATCTGTTTCCGAAGAAAGGACAACCAGCTCTATCCCCCTGGCAGCTTGTGCTAGTTTGCATCATGCAATTTCTTGAGAATCTTTCAGACCGTCAAGCGGCTGATGCCGTTCGAGCCCGGATAGATTGGAAATATGCCCTGAGCCTACCGCTGAGAGACTCTGGATTTAATTATTCTGTTTTGAGTGAATTTCGCAAGCGTCTGATCGCGGGTGACAAGGAACAACAGCTATTTGATAGCTTCCTTGAGCACCTTCAAGCAAAAGGGTTCCTTAAAGAACACCATCAACAACGAACGGATGCGACCCATATCCTAGCGTCGATCCGAACCCTCAATCGGTTGGAGTTATTTGGTGAAACCTTTCGGGCTGCTCTCAATAGTTTGGTTGTCGCAGATCCACAGTGGTTAAGCGAACACATGCACGATGACTGGTTTGATCGCTATGGTCGACGAATAGAGAATTATCGCTTGCCCAAACCCGATAGCGAACGCAAAGCTTTGGGCAGTACTATCGGTCAAGATGGTTTGACACTGCTTGACGCCATATATGCCCCTAGTTCACCACCGTGGTTAAAGCATCTACCTGCAGTGGAAACTCTGCGACAAGTCTGGCTCCAGCGATTCTACCCGCCCAATGCAGACGGCACAGTCGAATGGCGAAAAGTGAAGGATATGCCCCCTTCTGATTCATCCATTCATTCTCCTTACGATGTCGAAGCCCGCTATAGCAATAAAAGAAGTATGGATTGGGTGGGCTATAAAGTTCATTTAACAGAAGTGTGTGATCCTGAAAGTCCACGTCTCATCACTCATGTGCACACCACCAGTGCAACGGTTCCAGATGATCAAGTTGTTGAACCCATTCACCTGGCTCTGGCTAAAAAACAGTTGTTGCCTAAAGAGCATTTGTTAGATGGGGGTTACCTCTCGGCAGAGCATTTGGTGAATAGCAAAGCAGAATATGACATGGATGTTATTGGTCCAGTGCGTCAAAATCATAGTTGGCAAGCAAAGGCAGGAAACGGATTTGATTCGAGCTTCTTCCTCATCAGTTGGGACCAACAGAAGGTTGTCTGTCCTCAAGGCCACTTCAGTACGAAATGGTTGCCTGGAAAGGATATTCACGGAAAGGATGTCATTCAAGCAAGGTTCCAGGGGACCACTTGCCGAAGTTGTCCAGTGCGATCTCAATGTACGAAATCAAAGACCCAGCCAAGAGAGTTGACGTTCCGTCCCCGTGAGTTACATCAAGCCCTTAATGAACGACGTCAGGTACAACGAACTACTGAGTTCAAGGAAAAATATAGCCTGCGGGCTGGTGTTGAGAGTACCCATTCACAGGGAATACGGCGATTTGGCATGCGCCAATCAAGGTATATCGGGTTAGCGAAGAGCCATCTACAGAATGTTTTCTGTGCCATTGCTCTCAATTTTGTCCGCTTAGACGCTTGGTTTAATGATGTTCCACTAGCAAAAACTCGTGTATCTCTTTTCAAGAGGATACTTCAGCCATTACCAGCGTGACTTCTTGGAATTCGCCAACAGTGTCAACCCTTCAATTGGGCCAAATTATTCGAAATAACCTGAGTGCGGATGTGGTTTTATGGGATTAGAGAGTGAATGGATGTTCCCAAATCCCTGCTGGGTTTGCTGCGCGAATTGACTCAAGCCATTAAGAAGATTCGGAAATTGGGCACCAACGGCATCAACTGCGATGTCGAAACGGAGGATATCGTTGATCGGCTGATAGCCTGGTCCCAAAGATTTGAGTTTGAAGTGGTGGAAGTGGACCACGCGACGGTTGGGATCAATTTTTCCACTCTACCAGAAGACCTATCTGAGTTCTGTCAAGAGGTGTATGAGTTTAATCCCGACGTTCTTGAACAAGGCTAATCAATCTGTAGAACATGCAAATTAAGATGTTACCTTCTCTATGCAGTACATAAGTTTCGGGAAAAGTCATAGATTATTTACGCTACCGTGCTGAAATCTAGCAGCTCATCTTCTTGATTCACCAGAATCGTGCAATTAGACCGGGCATAGGCACAGCAGGTCAACATAAAACCAGCATCCTCTTCTGCATCACTCAAGATAGAGTGATCATGCTCAACATCACCATTAACAACCTTGCTCACACAAGTAATGCAAGATCCAGAACGACAAGAGGCGGGAAGTTCAATTCCTTCTAATTCCGCTGCATCATAAATAAATTCATCCTCCGAGACAAAAATTGTGTTCTCCTCTCCCGTTGCTTCATTCACTAATGTGACGTCGTAACCCATTGCTTGTGTCTATCTCCATGCTCAATAAACAGATGAATACTTAGTTATTTTCTATTGTTTACAAAAATTTATATTTCATCCTCAGCGAATACACTGAAAATTGAAGAAGCTTCAATAATTGACAAATCAATTCAGGTCTCCATTCATTAACTCTAGGCATCGTTGGCCGATGAATGACCTTGATCTGAGAGGGAATCATGGGCATGAACCAGAAACCTTATTGGATTATTTATTCACAGCATTTAAATGAAAAACTACATGCAAGCAAGATAAAAATTCATCAATTAGTATCCAGAAAAAGCCGTTATAATTAAATCAGTCTTTTTGATTCTTGCTTGTTTAGAACTCGTAGTTTTATCACTTTATCCGCATGATGATCATCATGCGGATAAAGTATAGCAATTCAATATTTAGATTGATAGCCTAGGAATATTAATTTTCGAAATTTTTGCATGGTAAAAAATAGGCCAATATTGATGTATTTTTTGATTTCAAAAAACATTTTGGATTGAATTTCATACCAAGAAAATAGCTCAGTGATATCCCGTTTATTTTGGAAAGACCTTATTAAATTAAAAGTTAATGACCTTAAAAATGAGATGGCGCTCGAATGTCTAACCTATATTTAGCCAATGCATTGATACTCGTCAATGATAATTTAACGCTGGCGGTAAAAATTATTGAATGTGCGGAGGAAGCTGGTGACGACTTTAGTCCAAAGGCAAGACAAGGAATAGCCAGAGCTCATGCTGGCCTAGCAATGGCAACTCAAGGGATGGAATATGAAGAACTACAGGCTATGATTATGCAGTCCAATTTAATTGAATAACTATTCAATTAAATTTACGACAGTCAGCTCAAAATTCAGATCGCCATTCCCCATAGAATATCCATCAACTCAATTGCATGCCTTGATGGAGTGTTCTTGCCCACCCCGGAGGCTGTAGACCAGACTGCCTGGTTTGTCGAAGTTCAGTTTCAACGTGACCCGGTTTTCTATCAGCGTTTCTTTTCGGAGATTTATCTGTATCTGAATCTGCATCCCAACACCATCGATTGGCAAGCCGTTGTTATCTACCCCAAACGCAGTATTGAGACGGACTATCCCCATGTGTACCGGGCCAATCTGAATAGCTATCAGGTGCATCGCGTTTACTTGGAAGACTTGGATGAATCCGTTGACTCTCTTGGCGTGGGACTGATGCAGTTGATTGTGGCTGATTCAGGAGATACCGCCACCCAGGCTCAAGCTTTGCTTTCAAGGGTTCAGCCTCAAGAACAGACAAATCCAAGATTTGCGGCGATAATGGAGTTAATTGAAACAATTGTGGTCTATAAATTTCCACAATTGAGCCGAGAAGAGATAGAGAGCATGTTGGGCTTAAGCGAACTCAAGCAAACTAAGGTATACCAGGAAGCCTTGGACGAAGGCCGTCAGGAAGAGGGGCAATCTCTTATTCTTCGCCTACTCACCCGTCGTATTGGTGACGTTGCTCCTGAGTTGAGATCGCAGATCCGAGCTCTATCCCTAGTTCAGATTGAAGCTTTGGGTGAGGCATTGCCCGACTTTAAGCAACCTGCTGATCTAGTGAACTGGTTGCAGGATCACCGATCTGAGTAACAAGGGACTACTTCTCAAAGCAAGCTTAGGCAGGGCTTTCAGGTCAGGCGATTATTTTCTAAGGACTCAGCATGTTAAAATCAGCGGGAGTAACCCGCTACCGCTTCACCGGCAAAATCCTCTAAATCTACTGGCAAATATAGATCCCAGCGCATTTAAGTGGAGATAGTGATTAACTCTTCACGACTGAACTGGTTGCAGCAGCCTTAATCTGACGACTCACTTGATGCCTCATTCCAAGAGATCGTCTCTGCCAACTTCGCAGACGCCTTCTTCTGAAGCTGCTTGCGATTGTCATCATAGAACTTGAGCGTATTGAGATTGGCGTGTCGGGAATAAGCTTGTGCTCCGCGCAAATCTCCACCCGTCATTTCCAAATAAGTCGTTGTGCCACTATGGCGTACCTTATGAGGCCCAAAGTTCTCGCTCACCCCAGCCTTCTTCGCTAGAGCCCGGACAATTCGATATACCGATGTCCCTGACAACCGCGACCCCCAATTCGCCCGATCCAACGAGATAAACAACGGCTCCGTGAGGGCATAAACTTCTCGTAGTTTCAGCCACTCTGAAATCGCTAGTACCCCACTTTCCGTCAAATCAATCCACTCCCTTTCGTTCCTTCCTTTCCCTAAAATCGACAACCGTTTCTGCTCCGAGTCAAAATGACGGACATCACAGCCCACCAGCTCAGACCGTCGCAATCCCGCCTCCCAGAGTAGCGTCATCATGGCGAAATCCCGAGCCCCAGCTAGGGAAAACCGATTGATGAATACCATCATCAGTCGAAATTTAGAGGCTGTAATTCCTCTGGTATCTCGATAAGGTTTCACCGTTAAACCATCAACTTCCGTCAAAGTCCAATCACACATCTCTAAACGACGGGCCATCCGCACCATGGACTTCACTGCGGACAACCGCCGATTGATAGTATTCGCTTGTAACCCTCGCTGCATCATGCATTCTCGATACCGAGCGGCTAATTCTAAAGCCTTCAGTCTGCCAATCCCCACAAAGGATTGACTCAGCCTAGATAATTCCCTCTTCACCTGCGCCTTTATCTCACTTTTTCGCTTCGGTCCCTCAACTCCATAGACCATTTCCCCTTGGGTCACGAATAAAAAGAAGTCCACCAGATCCTTGGTATACCCTTCCCGCGTGGAGGGTTTGGTTTTCTCCACCAAGACTGCTCTAAGCAAATCGACATCAACTGCCGACTCATCGATTTCTAAGCGAACTAACCCTGATGCTTCCATTGCGATCGCCGATCTGAATCCACGTCCATTTTAGTGTACGTCAATGGCAATTTCCGTACACATAACCCAATGAATCATTATTTGGACTTTGACTAAACTTTGACTAATAAGCATGGTAGAGTGAGGTCATCTGCTATATCATCGCTGGAGAGAGAGGTGGATGCCTAAGAAGATTCGTGAGATCAAGGCTATGCTCAAGGAGGCTGGGTTTATCTCCCGACCGGGCAAATACTCTCACAGTAACTGGAAGCATCCTCAATTGCCCCAGGTGATCACGGTTGCCCGCAAAGATGGGGCAGATGCCCCACTCTATTTGGAACGCAAAGTGCAGAAAGCGCTACAGCAATTGGAGGCGTTATCGAATGACTCAGACTAAGTATCGAATGGTGATCGAGTGGTCGGAAGAGGATCAATGCTATGTAGTGTCGTTACCAGAATTTGACCGGGTGATGCAGCCCGTTACTGATGGCCAAACCTATGAAGAGGCTGCTAAACATGGGCAGGAAGCCATAGAATCCTTGATGGAATTCTACGAAGCGGAAGGCTGGACTTTGCCTGCCCCTCAAATGATGCAAATGGTTTAGGACGATGGCCCGTGCGATCGCAGAAAAATGCCGTCGATGTTCCAAGCTACCCGTGGACCAAGCAAAGTTAAAGGAGTGCTGGGTGGGCCAGCGTTGCCATGTGCGACGTTCCTCGTATAAACACCGCGATCGCTATAACCGAAATAAGAAACGGAAATATCAACTACAGACGGGGAAGCTGATTCCTGAAGTTACGGTGGAAGTCCCCGTCAAACCTGCGGCTATTCGACGGATGTATCGAGCGAGAAGGGATGCGCCCCTTCATGCCATGTCAGCGGAGCTGTGGATAGGCCAAAAGCGGGTTGCGATCGTTGAGCCTGTCCATACCCTGGGGTGGACTAACTCTGATGTGACGAAATACTCCAGGAATATACTCAACCGCTTCTCTGAGCATTTAGACGGAAAAGTACTGCATCAGTTTGATACGCAAGTCGAAGTGGATCCAAGTCAATGCCCGATTCGTCCCTGCCCTTTGTTCCCGTAGGAGGTTGTTCACGATGGCATTGCAACTGGAACTCGATCTTTGGCAGCAGTTGAATCAAGCGGAAGCGGTTCCAGTGGAGAGTGACCTCCAGCAGTTGCAGGAGCGATTGGACTTAGTGATAGCCCAGTTGCCATTAGAGGAGAAGTTATCCACGGCGGGGACTGCCCTTTTGCAGATGGCGGAAATCTTGAGTCGGCGAGCGGAGGTCTTCCTCAGGGACTGGCGAGATGCCCACAACGATGACGGTCCCATCCTTGATTGGGATGACGAAATAGGGATGGTTCGGCAATCCATGGTGTTAGACGATGATCTAATTGCTGAACCCGACCCGGTGACTCGGCGAACATTACCCAAAGAGGAGTGTGAGTCGATCGTTGTGCTCAAGGACAAGGCATCGTTGCTGGGAGAGCTGGAGACTGAGTTAAGGGTTGAGCAACCTGATGAAGTCTTGCAAGTCTTGGAAGAAGAGGATGTTTTGGCATGGGTACATGCCATCTCAACGTACTTACAGGGGACATCTGGGATGGTGCCTTTGGTCGAGCTAAAGCAGGAGCTACAGCTGTCAATTGTTCCTATCTGGCTAGGAATGCTACTCGGTGGATTTCAGTTTGAGCAGCGGGGTGGGTTTTACGATCTGAATGTCTGGATTGAAGCAAAAATCTCTAGCAGCAAACCTTGAAGTCAATCATTCTTCATTTTTTGTACTTATTAGAGGTTCGTTAGCCAGTATCAGACTTGGCATTGTTCAACGCCCAATCGTTTAGGAGAATACTTTTAAAATTTACGACATTACATAGAGTTATTATCAAACATCGGCTTAAAAGTTTTATCCTACTTTTAAGAGTGTTTCTTTATTTCAATAGTCAATTTTAGTGTTCAACTCATTAATACTGTAATAACAACGATTGTTAATGGCTAAAACTACTAAAATTATCAATCTAGTATTCCCTAGTTTAATAGTTGGAATCGTAATCGGAATATTTGATTCCTACCTTTTGAAGTATACTAGTCCCAAATTCGCTGTGGCGATTCCAGTCACGGCTGATAGTCCTCGTCAGCCAAAGTTAACTTTGGCTGATTTACCTCCAGGGTTTCGAAAAGTCCCAACCCCAATCAATTCACTTATCCGTGGGGCAATATCTTCAACCATGAAAGATCATTTTGGTGGCAATGGGATTCAGATCACAGATTTAGTCACTTATATGAATTTGAATAAATGGACGCTCATAATTGGGTTTGTTACCCCTCTGAATAATCAAAATGCTATTCAAATATTTGACTTGGGGTTAGAACAGCCTGCTGCGTTAGATAAGTTTGTCGCGGGGATTAAGAAGAGTAACTATTATTTGGGTTCGGTAAATGTTATTGAAAAAAGAGTTGTCCCTTCCTTATCTCAAACAATAGGCCAAGTTTCCACTGGTATGGCAGTGACGGCGAAGGCAAGGAATATGACTTTATTTTCAGAAATGGTTGCTTTTCGAAGAAATAGATTAGGTGCAATGCTAGTTGTTGGACGCCTAAATGAAAGCATACCTGCAATGACTACATCTAAGCTTGCTCAGAAATTTGAGAATAAACTATTAAATTCTCTGTCATATTCGCACCCATCTATCCATAAGTAACGAGAAAACTTAACCATTAAAGCCAAAGCCATTTTTTACAGATTATCGCTCTTTTCCACTATTTGATAAAGTCTGGATCATGGATCCATGGATACCTTTTTTCTAGGTCTTCTGTAAGATTTAGCTTTACTAGTTCTTCTAATAAATCAGTCCCAACCTTATTAGCTATATCGATAATTACTTCATTGGATAAACTAGATGGCTCTGCTATATCTGTATGTCTATAGAGTATTACTGTTTTTTCTTTATTCTTATATGAGACTGTAAGGCCAATATCATATGATGCTGGCCATATAGTTATATTCATGAAAGCCTGGGTTTTAAAACCCTTGAAAATTACGTCAAAGCCCTTATGTTTATACTTTTGTTGACCATATCCAACATCATAAGTAGACCAGCCACCAATTTTTAGAACTGGGATTATTGTATCAAATCCACTAAAAATATCATTATTTTGACTTTTAAGTCTTACATTACCTAGATTATTAGTTTCTGTTCTCATGGTTATTTTTTCCAATAATAGAAATTAGTTTAGAAATATACCGAAATTAGAATAATCAATTCTTATTTCGGTATATTCAAATACAAAATATGGAATCAAAACCTAAATTTTGAATCAGTTTTCGTACACAAGCCTTGAGTAAACAAACTCTAGTTCTAAGGAAATTTCTGTTACAAATGATACTGATGGTTACATTATTTTATTTCTGACAGTTCAGGAATCTGAACCTAATTAGAGTAATGTTACCCATCAACAAAGCAAATATTACATTCCTTCCTGAATTAATCATTCCTGTTGGTTAGCTTCTCAGGAGCTAGCGTTTAGGCAATAGAACGTATCGAAACCTACAGAAATGTTCCATCTATGTTTGATTTTATATTCATATATCCTTTCACTAGATCTAAATTTCACTATAAGAAAATGTATCCAAATTTACCCTTTATTCAACTTTTTGTAGTTTCAAAGTATATGATGGAATCTTAATTACGAAATTTTATTAGTTATATAAAAACTAATTATCAAACCATAATGACAATTTTTCTATGGCCAGTTTAAATTTATGCTTGATTACAAAAAACTGTATTCTTAACTACAAGACAAAAAGGTTGAATACAAGTATCGTTTAAGAGGCTGTTTGAGAAGTTTTAGTACTCCTGCGCCAGCCTTCGAACCATGAGTCGAATCATCGCCACATATGCGAGCGCTTCAGCTGTTCTGGTCAAAAGCTCATAATCTTTATTAAGACGTCGAGACCACAACAACCATCCAAACGTCCGTTCTACAATCCATCGTTTGGGAACAACCTGAAACCCCGCTAGATTATCTGAGCGTTTGATCACTTCCAAGACATATTGAAAACGGTCCATTACCCACTTCATAAAAGCTTGTCCTTGATAGCCAGCATCGGCCCATATCCGAACTAGACGGGACAAACTCGCACCTTGGCGTCGAGCTTTCCAAAACAGTATTTTGGCCCCTCGTTGGTCAGAGATATTGGCAGCAGTGACCATCACCATCAAAACCAGCCCTAAAGTATCAACGAGCACATGACGTTTACGACCTTTGACCATTTTTCCACCATCAAACCCAATCGAGTGACACCGGGGATTGCCCACTTTGACCGATTGAGCATCGCAGATGGCGGAACTAAATTTGTTAATCGATGCATGATCAGTCAAAAAAAATACCCATATATCATGTCTTCACTCGTTTCTGGATAGAGCTCGTAGTCTTTCCCCAAATGACAATAGCGATTCAGCTAACCAAAACATCGTTCAACAACCCAGTGCTTAGGATATATCTGAAAGCCCTGAGTCTCTCGCTTGATCATCTCTTTGCGCACTTGCTCACCACATACCTTCCATACCGCTCACTCAAAGTTTTCTCCAGAGTACCCTTGGTCCACTCAAACAACCTCTAGACGAGACAAACGTTCCCGATGCTCATCTAAAACCACCACAGCTCCTAATCATTTTGAGATATTCGCTTTTGTCAATAGACCGAACCCTTTTTTCTGCTGTTTTCACCGATTGAGAGTCTGCAATCACCACACTGAAGTCCGCTGCTTGACCCACGCCTTCTCAGAGCTGATGCCGTAGGGCAGTGAGAATGGTCTACCTGATACCTTTACGATGCCAATTTTTAAAATACTTATAGACTGTCTCGTAAGAGAGGAAGTCATGGGGAAGCATTTCACACTGTCAACCGCTGCGCTGGACATGGAATATGGCACCGAGGGTTTCTCTGAGACTGACGATTTGAGGTCTTCCGAATCCTTAAGTAGGAAGCAGTAGATGACGAAGTACATCCCACTCCGCATAACTCATATCACTGGGGTAGGTTCTACGCTCACGGTGGGCAATCAAAGGAAGACAGCTCATATATTCAAGACTGTAGTGAGGACTGAATGTTCAGACGCATTGCACACTTCTGCCAATTAGTTAGCTTTATCCATTATTCAGCAATCAGCTCTGATTACTCCCTTCCCGCTGTAAAATGGGGAAAAGAGCAAATAGTCACATTGAATCGAACACAAGCCTTTCTGGACAAGCCTTTTGATGCGGATGAGTGGCAGAAATTCTACTACCGCAATCAACAACACTACATTCGACAGCGCTTGACCGCGATCAAATTGCTGAATGAAGGACACAGTCGTACCCAAGTGAGCGAACAAGTGGGGTGTAGCTATGATACGTTAACGCGTTGGATGGACAAATATCTCGATGGTGGACTCCAGGGCTTGGTCCAATCCATTCGACATCAAAAACCTAGTCGGTTGAGCCCAGAGGAACAACAACAACTCAAAGAGATGGTTCTGACGCAACGTCCGACAGACTATGGTATTGACCGCAATATGTGGACAGGTGCAATTTTAGCCGTTGTGATTGAGCAGCGATTCGAGGTGCAGCTGAAAGATTCGCGTATCTACGAATTGCTATCAGAGTTGAGGTTATCTTACCAACGCGCCCATCGTGACTATGCGAATGCTGACCTGAACGCCCAGAAAGAGTGGGTGGCGGCTGTTAAAAAAACTGCAATCACGACAATCGGATGAGCGCATCTTGTTCTTTGACGAATTTGCGGTGTCTGAGCGTCCTAGTTTGTTCTATGGCTGGGCAGAACGCAACACTCGTCCACAGGTCAAGAGTAATGAGCGGGCTCGCAACAAGCTCAATGGGTTACTGTGCGTCGATGCCCACAGTGGCGAAGAGTATTTCGCTCTGAGCCCACAGGCTAAAACGGAAGATATCTCTGAGTACTTTGCAGGCCTATGTCTGGATAGCGTTGAGCTGGGCTACACTCAACTGTGCCTTATTCTCGATAACAATCCGACCCATAAGGGCAAGATGCGCTCCCAACTCGCTATCCATCTAGAGCAGATGGGGCTCACCCAATCGATTCAAGTTGAGTTTTTATATTTGCCGTCCTACTCTCCCAAGTTGAACTTGGTTGAATATGTGATTCACTTACTACGCTTACGATGTCTGCACCATCTCCCTCTTGGAACGACCCTGACACAGATCAAACAACAGCTCCATGAGTTCTTTGCTGCTAACCAGTTTCTATCGGCTGAACAAGTTCAAAACAGCCTGAATTTTATATTTTCACTTGTTCCATAATCTTATGGCGGGAAGGGAGTAATTACATGTGTGGTAAATACTCACTTATTTCTAAACCAGAATTCCTATAAGCATCTAATGCCTCTAGCCATATCCTACCTTTTAGAACTACAAGATAAAGAGTCAGGTTAGGTAACCAATCTCGATAATGGCATATATTTACATGTCCATTCCTTGGTGACAATGTGTGCATCTTCATATCTGCTCCAAAATCAAGCAAATTTTTACCATTGAAACCTATCAATGGGTCAGGAGAGACCACAACCATATCAGGCCTTGAATTTGGATAATCACTTGGAACGTAAACTCTGATCTGATACTTATTTTTTGAATTAGTTAATAAATCTCCTTCGATACATGTATTACAACTATCTGTTGGGTTAACCCATTCAAATGCTTTAAAGTACTGTGATAATATCTCTCTTTCTTTTAGCAAGCGTTTTTGTTGTACTAGACTCCAACTCATGTTAGTTACCCTAACTATATGCCATTCAAATTAAATATTAGTCTAGATAGTTCTCGCGATAATCTTCTATCCCAATTAATAAACTCAATTTTTTCATCGTTTAAAAATATTTCTGGACATGATAGAGGATAGTCTACTGGCAAATCAACACGCCATTTACTCTGTTGGTCATAAAACACAAAATAAATATCTTCAGAAGGTTTTATAAGCATTTTTAAATTCTGAAATGATTCATCTAAATCATTGTGTACGGCCCTAAGTAAGGCTTGACCCTCGAAAGATCTGTACCATACATGATTGGAGATTTCGATTGGTTTTGTTGATATCATCGTAGGATCACTTAGCTTAGTTTCTAAGATATTGCCTCTCCAACTCTCTGAATGAAATGGATCATGGAGGAAACTCTTCTTCCATTTATATTTTTGGATTAAATTCATTCGAATAGGACTATCTTCTGGAAGAACTACCCATGCTCCAGTTTTATAATAAGAATTAGATTTTTCAAATAAAAAGGCTCCTAGACTGGTGTTAAAACTATCAATATCCTCAACTGGCTCTAAATTAGCTATACATAGTAAAAATTTATCAAAATTGTGCTTATGAAGAGCACTATTTACTGTATTTATATCGCCATTACTTGGCTTTGCAAGATCTATTTGATGATGGGAATGCCATTCTCCAATATGTTGCAATCCATATTCGTTAATAAGAATTTCAGCTGATTGAACTAAAAATTCTTTGTCTTGATAAAAGCTAAATTCATTATGTTTACTATTTACTCCCGGACCTAAAACAAATTGTATTATCGGAGAACCAGTATGAGTCCAGAAACCAAATAAGTCACCTCCTGTTTCTAAATTAGGATGTGCCATGACCCATCCAGAAATTCGATCTAAATCTTTCTTATATATAAGAGCTTTAAACCTTTCTTGACTCATAATTTTTATATATTTATATATCGTTTTTAACTTCCGGTAAGATTATAGTAAATATTTAAAATTCTAAAAAGGTTAAATTGATATAAAATATCTTGGTAGTAGCTGAAAAAAAAGCTCCACATATACTTATCAGAATCTCCAAGTAATATAACTGGTGCCATTAGATTGTGGCAAGAGTTTAACTATTACTTAAAATTTCGGATTTCCAGATTGAATAATATAGCTAAACTTGAATTCAAAATATTATTGTATTGAATAATATCGATGCTTTTTTGAAGCATTAAAAATCACAAATATCCAATAGAAGGAAAACTCTAGATAAACCATTTTTCAAATTTTTTTATATACATAAGTATTTACTAATGAGTACTTAAATTCCAAAAAAAACTCACTTTAAGTTAAAAATAGTTCAAGTAGCGATCAATTCATTTTCAAAACTCTTGATGCGAGAAAAATGAAAAGGGCCTGCAATTGATCCCCAAATAAGCTCATCGGTTTCCGGATCTCTCCCCCGATCAATACTAATAAATTTATTTTGATCAACTTCAAAGGAATTATCTAAATAAGTTGTTTTCCCATTCCGTACAACTTTACAGGATTTCCCTGGGACTACTGTTCCAACAAAGCTATGACCAGTCCACTCTACGTTCATGTCACAACCTTCTTTCTTAATTAAATGCTCAGTAGAGATTTTATTCAATATCAAAGGGTCTCTAGTTCCACCAAGAAAAAGCTCTTTTTTATGAAGTTCATAATTTTCAATTAAGATAGAATCCTTATGTTCAAGTATATGTATTACCCTCGTACGATAAGGTTTTTTTAACATAAAGGCATATGCTTGTTCAAGATATAAACAATACCCAGTCAATAGCTTTCTGGGCAAAGGTCTTATACTAACTTGTATATGAGCATACAGTGGTGGATTTTCTATGGCTTGAGCTTGATTACTGAATTCTGCAGCGAGCCATTTTGCTAATGTATATGAATCAGTAGAGTGGGTCATTTTCAAAGTTTATTTTGTATGTGATTAAAAATTGATTATATAGATCAATGCAAATCTTGATTAATTATTTTATGGTGATTCAATTTAAGTTCAAAAAACCAAATATATCCTAAGCCGAATTTACATTACACTTATTCAATAATAAATCCTATTGTTGCATATCTCTTATGAAATATATTAATTCTTGATGATTATTTATACTAAGTACACGTGTCAAAAACTATAGACTTAACTTTATATATTTCTGGACTTTACTTTAAATTATATTTATAGAAAAACCATAGTTGGATGTAGTCACTTATTTTCATGATCATATTGAAAACATATTCTTAATACTAATTTTCTATATGTATGAGCTGGATTTAGCTGCTAGAATCCAGCAATAATCCCTACAGAATATTGAGTATTCATCCTTTTAATGAAATTGGTATCACCAGCAGAATAAATATTATCTTTGAATTGTGCTCTCAATCAATATAACCAAGATAGAGTATTCTCTATTACATTAGATTGTCAATTAACTCCATTAAAATAACGGATTTTTCAGACAAAGTAGGATTATTTTCATTCTGGATTTCATGTTTTAATAACCCTTTCATAGAAATTAACTTAAGACTATTTTCCGCATAGGTATTAAAGATTGCCTTTGCAGCTGGAAAATATCCTATTGCGCCTAAATCTAGTAGTACTGATCTTCGAAGTTGTAAATCTTGATGAGATAAACCTTCAATTAGTCTGTCAGCATACTGCTTTGCATCTATTTCAGAGGATGTCAATTGATACATTGCACGAGCTGCAGAGAATTGGATGCGTAACAACTCATGATTTAAGAAAGAACTGATTAATGGTAATTCTGATGATGCTCCAAGCTCACCTAGCGTCTCAAGAATTGAATCGTAAGGTTGATTAAGATTAGGTAGTTCTGGGGCTGGGTTTGTGCCTGATATTTTGTCCTGAAGCAGCTGTACAAGGCTTGTGATACACGATTGATCTCCCAGCATACCCAATGATTGAACTGCAGCCTCACGAACATGAAAATCTGTACAGGTTAGTGCTTCCATAAGAGGTACAACAGCTTTTTTGTCACCCAATTTCCCTAAAGCTCGAGCTGCATTACGTCGAAGTGGATATCCACCTGCATCTGTTCTATCATCTTCATCTTCTAAGGCACCTATCAAAGCATTGATACTATCAGAAGTTTTAACTCGGAATCGTCCTAACCACCAAGCCGCATAAACTCTTAATCCCAAGTCGCTCCCTTTAAGATTTTTTATCATCTGGGTTGGTGTAAGTTGTCCTTCTGGTTGATTTTCGCGATTTGTCATTGGTTACCTGAATTTAAAAAAGATCAATCTTGCGTCTATAGGAACTTATAGATTCATTTATGTGACATGCTGCTAGTACTTTTGCAGGTTAATATAATTCATCTTGACGAATAAATTTCACAACAATTTTTTTATTATGGATGAAATCTACAAAAACCCAGAAGAGTTAATATTTACCACCGATGAGGTGCCTATTCCCCTTCTGGGTTTTCAATTGCTAGAGGAGGATGGCAGCAATTTTAATCGTTAGACCACGATGGGCCAGCTAAGTGCATTGATGGCATAGTCAATATACGAGTTGGCTTCAACAGCCCCATCACCACTTAAGCCATGGTTTGCTTTGATATATTTCAGCGCTTCAACATACCAACTGGGTGACAAGTCAAAGGTGCGGTTGATCTCTGCCAGTCCGCTCACTAAATAGTCATTCATGGGACCAATGTCACTGACTTAACCTTAATCAAGTAGCCAGCTTGGCTTTGAGTACAGAGCGCGGTTGTCTCATTCTGGGGAAAGGCTTAGGCCTTCGTTTAACAACCCTGGGTTCGAGCCGATGGGGTCGAACAGGCAGAAGGTCAGTCGCAATATTCTCAAGCAGATGAGCATACAACCGTTGACAGGTATTTTGTGTGGCCGTTGCTAATAATCCCAGCATCTGATTCAAGTGTTGTCGAGCCCCTTGTAGAGAGAGTCGAGAGCGGTCATATTTTGCCAAAGGGGCAGCATGTTCCATGAGGCTTCTGAGTAAGTTGTAACCTAGCAAATGGGACCAAATGTCCTTGCGCACCATTTCAGGTGTCTTTGCTGTGAGCATCTCCATTTTTAAGGTGGTTTTGAGGTGTCTCAAATTGACCTCAACCGCCTGCCATCTCCATCTGTACAAACGAGTCAATTGTTTAGCACTATAGCGCTGAGCATCCAGTAAAGTCGTGACGACGATGATGAACTGGTCTCGAAAGCCTCGACGCGATAGGCGAAGCGATACCTCCCTGACCGTCAACGTTTTGGAAATCGTCGCAAACTCCTCCTTACTCATGTGGGCTGGACACCGGGTTGGTTTTCGCCATGTGACTTGGTGGTCTCCTATCCCATTTTTATGTCCTTTGCGGAAGTCTGTGTGGCGGGCATGATGTTTACGCAAAACCCCATCCGCCCCTTGTTGTTGAATCAGGGCTAGATCAACATAGCTGCCATAGGCTTGATCTGCTATTGCCACATCATCAACCTCAAGATCCTCATAAAGCAGCCGACTGATGACGATTTCACTCATGTTCCACGGAGCAATACAGGCCGAAACTACCGTGCCTGTGATTAAGCAAAAAAAACACCACTAACCGGGCAATCGGGAATCCACATCCAGCGGCCTGATTGCCATGTTGAGGATACTCCGCTTGATTATCAGCGCTATCGGCCATCAGCACGGTCGTTCCGTCATAGACTTTCACTGGCCGAAGCTATCCGTTACACGTCGTGAAATGAATATTGCAAGAGGTCTAATAGAAGAAAGGATTCGTTCTAGTTTAGAGTAGCCTCTTTACCGATTTCTCTTTCATTTCAGCCATACAGCAACAGCAAAGCTAAGTGATTACTATAAGACTTTACGCATACTACCTGCTATTAATTTAAGGAACGATAGCCTCAATATAGGGAGTAATATATTTTTGACCTTTGTCCAGATAATGCTTTGTAAACAAAGATACAAATTCTTTATTTACTACCTGCATTGCAACTTCTAATCGCTTATAGCCACACACCAAGAATATTGCTGTAGACCTAGCATAGAATTCTCTCTCAGATCTAGCATGATGTTTCTTAAAAGCATTATGATATAGTTCACGTACTTCATCCATTAACTGTTCAGTGGACTTAGCAAAATAAATTGATTCCCCACTAGGAAGATCTATTTTTTTTGACAAAATAAAACCCATGACAGTATTCATGCATTCACGAGTTTTCTCTACCGATAAACAATATTGATCTTTTCGTCTAAATCCCCACTGGGTACATCCATTAGTAACTTCAAGAACTCTCAGCAAAGCCAGCTTATCAAGCTCTTTAGCATCAATATTTTCTAAGGCAAGAATATGATACTCAATTCGCTCCTGAAAACCAATAAAATCAGCCTCAAAATACTCTTTAAGTTCATTAATTTTTGCCAATTTTTGCCAATCAACTAGTATCATCGAATTGTCTTTTAAGTTAACATTATTTCAAGGTAGCATAAAGATAAATATCGAGTTTTTACTGATTGCAATAAATGTTTAATAGATTGACCTCATTTTTATTCAATCTCAATCCATTTAAGTTTCTTAAATTATTTAATTCAAGATCTATCAAAAAGAACTTCGTAGTAATCCAGCCATTGCAAAAAGCTTGCCTAGTGGTTTAGCGAAGTTAGGGTAAATTTGATAAAAAATGGCATGGTTTAAAAACAGTGGATTTTGAGTAACACTACCACAGCAAAATAAACCATGATTTCTCGATGGCTTGAGGTCTATTTCTACCTAATCAGGTTAGGCTATGCACTTTGGAATCTTTGGTCGTGCATCAAAAAAGTGTGGGTTTGCTAAACCGATAGGGAGTTGATACCAATTACCTCTCAAGATGACCTGTATTAAGCTGCTAAAGCACTGTCAATACTTCACTTCAAAATATTGAGTAGTTCATCCCTACACGAAATTGGTATGAGTTGTTTTATTTCCTCATGTAATGTCTTCTATGTGGTCATCCAAAGCCCCACAAACAGGGTAAAACCAGTAAATGTAGCCAACGCTACCTTTGCCCACACTTTAACCAAACCTTCAGTGAGACCTTTGATACCCTGTATTATCGCCGTCAGATCTCTTTTGAAACCATCCAGGCCATCCTTCAATTTTATGCTGAAGGCATTAGTCTGAGGGGCCTATCTCGCATCACAGGTGTGTCCTATAACACCTGTGTAAGCATGGTTCGTTCAGCGAGCCATAAAGCCCAAATGATTCACAATCAAGACATTCAAGCCGTTTCGACCGATGTCATCAATGCGGATGAGTTGTGGTCTTTTGTTAAAAAAAGCAAAAGCACTGTGAACCAGAAGAGTTGAGCGTCGGCGATTGCTGGATAGTGTTGAGTCTCGCCAAAGACAGTGGTTTGGTGTTCAGCGGTCGCATTGGCAAACATACCGATGAACTTGCTCAAGAATTAATTGAGAATACTGAAGGCAAAACCGCCTATCACCATTGGCAAACCGATGGCTGAGATCACGACAATTCCCCGATGAGGTGATTCATCACGTGAGTAAAGTCTTGACCCAACGGTTAGAGCGGACCAATGGCATACTTCGTCAACAGATCGGGCGCTGGCATCGACGACAGAATAAATTTGGCAAAGTCTGGCAACAGAGTGCGATGATGTTAAGATTGGTGCTGACTTATTTCAACTGGATCTGGTGCCACTCACGATTCAAAAATACGGCTGCACAACGTGCTGGGCTGACGGAGCATGCGTGGGAATGGCGAGACTTAGCTTCCTATCCCACACTTTGTTGACGCACAATCATTTCTTCTGCCTTGGCTGCTGCGACTTGCAAGCGATTGCGAACTGTTCCCAAGCTGATGGACCAGTCGAAAAGATCACGCAACAGCTCAATAACACCTCGATAGGAGGAATGGCAGATCAGCACCAAGACTAGAATCAGTTGGAACAACCAAGTTTTGGTGATCGGTAGATAGAACAGAACTGCGTCATCCGCTTTATCGCTGAGGAAGGATTCATCCAACGCTTGTACAGCAATTGCTTTCAGCTCATAGACAAACTTACGACTGGTTTGATTCTCTCTAGCAATGCGAGCAATGGGAATTGATTTTGATAGAGCCTGAATGCCAATATCTTTGCGGATCTTTGGCAGAAGTGTGGCTGAAATTGCAGGGGTTGAAATCATGCGGAGGAGCAATTCAGGGGAGTGATATTAAGACTTCAGGTTACCTTGATCGCTCCTTAAGTGTTCCCTAGTGTTGATCCAAGCCGATGGGAATAAAGCGCCATAATATTTAGCTCAGAAATAATATTGAATTCGCCAACAGTATCTAATCGTTGCCATACCCCTTTTGGAATCAATAAGCTGCGAAGATAGTAAAAAAACCTCTGTTGAAAACAGAGGTTTAGCGAAACAAGGAGTTAAGCCTAAAACTGTGTTGAGGTGTTATGGAAAACAAGCCGTAGAAAAGGAATAATGAACTAAATCATTCAGCTATCGCAAGGTTAGGACCGTTTTGTTTGCGGCGTCGTGTGAGCGTGTTGAAAAGCATCTGCCCAATCGCTTTAATGAGACTACCTTCAAGCTCTTGAAACATCAACATATTGAGCCCAAATGCAGCATTAGCTTCATCTACAATTTGATGAGCAACCGTCTCATTGATTGGCAGTTCATTCAGTGCTTGACGATAGGCTTCCTTGAACTCCTTCGCATCAGGGATGGACTCAAATTCATAAAAGGCAGTCCCAGCGCCATTCGATAGATTCATCGAACGCTCAGCTATACCCTTGAGAATTTGTCCTCCTGAAAGGTCGCCTAAATAGCGTGTATATGAGTGTGCAATTAGTAGCTCTGGATGAGTAGTCGCTACTTCATGAATTCTTTCTACATAGTTATTTGCAGCAGCAGATGGTTCTATAGACTCTTGCCAACTATTTCCATAGTAGAAACAGAGATCTTTCTCAAGACTGGATTTACGATTTAACTCAGGAAAATATATCTTGGAAATGATAGGATGTTTCTTGAGAACTCGTAGTTCCTGCTCCATCGCAGTGTAGACAAAATATAGATTTGCGATGAGGTTCCGATAAGATGTCTTGTCAACTGCTCCTCTTAGAAAACACCGCACAAAGCCTACATTCTCTGCCATTGTATGAGCTTTTTTAGTGCCTTCACTCAATTGAATTGATAATTTTTCCCTCATGCCAAACTTCCCATTTCTTGATGATAACTGCTGATAAAAAATCTAATTGTGAAAAAGATAACCTTGTTAGCTACATTAGGTTAATTTGAACAACCCTTCCATTACAATTTCTTAATAGTCCAATAAGAGAGGCAGGTTAAACATCCTCACTATGACCATGACTACATTAAGCCTAATAAATGTAGCGGTCCAGATCCTACGAAATATTCAAGTAGTACTCCCAACATCCCAAACATAGCTAGTCGCCCATTCCAGACCTCTGCGGAGGGAGTTATTCCCCAAGCCCATTGTTCTTGAGGATACAATTTCACTGCGTTCTCTGGACAAACATCACTAAATAAAACAGGGCGTTCACTTAAGGCTTGAATGACCAACTTGGCTAGGGCTTGAATAAAGTCTGGATTTGTGTTGAGGGCAGGAACTCTAATAAAAGTTTCTATCCCAGCATTGATCGCTATCTCCCGATACTCTATGTCAATTTCTTCGAGGGTCTCAATATGGTCTGAGACAAAACTAATGGGGACAACAACTAGCTCTTTATACCCTTGTTGTGCAACTTCGACAATTGCCTCGTCCGTATAAGGCTTCAGCCATTCAATTGGACCTACTCGGCTTTGGTAAGCCAATGTGTAAGGTATATCCCTGTTTAGGGCCTTCATAATTAAACCCACACATTTCTCAACCTCATCTTGATAAGGATCGCCAGCTTCTTCGACATAGCTGACGGGTACACCATGAGCGCTAAAAAATAAATGGGCCTGATGGGCATCAGGTTGCTGATCAATGCAGCCATCTATCAAATCAGCTATCGCTCGAATATAGTCTTTGCAGTCGTGCCAAGAAGGAATGATTGTATAGTTAATGGTCTGCAAGCCTGGATCGGCCATCCAAATTTTCTCTAGTTGGCGAAAGCTAGATCCACTGGTACTAATTGAAAACTGCGGGTAAAGGGGAAGAATGACGAGATCGGTGATTCTGTCTCGCTTTATTTGCTCGATGGCTTCTTCCGTAAAGGGATGCCAATATCTCATCCCTACATAGGTTTTAATCGGATAGCCTGCTGAACATAATGCCTGTTGTAATGCAAATGCCTGGGACTCAGTAATCTCGCGCAAGGGAGAAAAACCACCAATCTTTTGGTAGTTTTTCTCAGATTTACTAGACCTTAATACAGAAATTAACCATGCAAGCGGAGCCTGTAAAACAGGAAAGCGTAAACGGATGATTTCTGGATCTGAAAATAGATTATATAGAAAGGGGCGGACGTCTCTTAGCCTCTCAGGCCCTCCCAAATTTAACAGCAATATTCCTGCTCGGCTCATACCTATGGCTCAGATGAGTTCAACTTTCAGACATACCGTCAAACCAAGGCCTATCTTCAAGTTTTTCATTACAATTGTAAAGATATCAAATATTGTTACAAGAAAAGAACATCTTAATTTGACTCAATGAATTTAATGATGATTAGCACAAAGTTAATACAGAAAACTCGCAAGTAAACAATAAATTTTGACAATTTGTATTAGTTTTTATAGGAGTAATACCAATCAAAAGCTCATCCTCTGATTAGAGCCACGTTACCAATAGACCTTTCACAAACTAGTTGACCGCTGAATTAAGTGCCTCAGTTTTTGCAATATCCTGCTTCATTATGATTAAGGTGGTAAGGGTGTGAAATGCCCAGGTTGTTCACACCCTTACCTTGGTTTTTTCTTCAACACATTGAGTTGAGTCGTATTAGCTCTCAGTCAAAGAAGGTCAAATCCAAGCTATTTGATTGTTTAGATTGCCCTTCAGAGGATTTTTAGAGCCATGGTATTTTTCCAAATCTTGTCCTTAACCGTAATAGCTTATGTCTCGTAAGCCATGGAATTGATGAACTCATCTACCTTCTTGAAATCAAAGCCTAGACCTCTGAGGGCATGCCATAGGTGACCTTGGAGAAAATAGAACGCCAAGATATAGGTAGCATTGGATAACCAACACCGAGCAGAGTGCACACCAACAGGGAGATCTAACGTATCAGCAAAATAGGGAGTTATTCCAAACTTGATTTGTAAGGCAGGACCGTAAAACTCTTCAGGCCATACGTAGGTATTTACAGAACACCAATAGGCAGATAAAAATCCAAAGAAAGCTACTGCTCCCAGAGAATAGGACAGAATGGCTTCTCCATTCACAAGAACCCGCTCTTTGGCCCAAGATAACATCGGAACCAACAGGTGGAAAATGCCCCCTGCGATAATGAACAGACCGACGAAAATATGGCCACCGACAATATCTTCGAGATTATCAACACTGTCAAAATGAGTCTGGTAACCAAATATGACGGCTGGATTAAGGGTTGGATTCGTCACCAATCTGACATCTTGGATATCAGGATCGTACAACCCACCCCAAAACATACCTCGAGCTGCAAACAGCAGGGCATAGAATCCCAAAATGAGTAGATGATGCCCGAGTATACGGCTAAGCTGCTCTGTGTTATCCCATTCAAAGTGATAGGTACTCGCTCGTCCAGAAGCCTCACTCAAGTCGTGAGGTGCTTTGAGTAGATGAAATAGTGCTCCAGCACCTAACACCGCACCAGCTATGATGTGCACCATGCCAACCGCAAAGATCGTTTGAGGATCAACGATTACACCACCAGCACCGATGCCAATCCCTTCCGCTGCCAAGTGGGGGAGAAGAACCAATCCTTGGCTCCACATGGGGAAATCAGGGCTGTATCGTCCCAATTCGAATAGGGTGAAACCACCTGCCCAGACGGATATGAGCCCGGCATGTCCAGCGTGAGCGGATATAAATAAACCCGAAGAGCTTGCTAGGCGGGAGTTACCTGCCCACCAGTCGTAGGTAACATTAGGGTTACCGTAGGTTTGCATAAAAAAGTCTCCTTCCAAATTAATTATTTCTTGTTGATCATCCCAACCAGGAAAATGTCAAGTGATGGTTGAAGTTGGTATCTGTTCGCCACCAATTGGACAAAGAAAACTTCCCTCAGCAAGTGCTAGGGATTGTGTCTCAGGCGATGAAACTAAATTAAGACCGAGATAGTTGCAACTTCTTTTCGGAAATCAGATGGATAAAATAAAGACTCTCTTATTGACTGTTATTCTCAGTAAGTATCATACTATAGTGCAGTATGTTTAAAACAAATCTTAATTATAGGTACCTTGTATTTCCTGACGTCTGTTGTTTCTCAAGGTGCTTAAGATTAATCAGCTCCTGTCATACAGCGCGTTCCAGTAGAGTCATCTGAATAGATTCGAATAAATGATTACTGCCGCTTACAAAGATCCGATATTTCATAGAAAATATAGGATATATCAGCGATAACTACATTGAGAAGCCATATATTGAGGAAGCTCCAGTTTTTACAAGCAAGTTATATCGTTGCTTCCATATATAAAAAATATTCCTAACAAAATAAATTTAGCTGACAGGGCTTACAGTGAGGTCATCAATCATCGAACCCGAAATTTCAGGTTTGCTTTGATAAACATCTTCAGTTTTGATGCGACTTTTGGGTTGGTACACTCGGAACATGAAGGGCAATGTCATTTTTCCTCAACGTCGGTAGCAGTGACTGCAACGATACCATTGCCAACTTTGCCTCAATTGCCAGGATGCCGGTGTTGGACGTAATCAGGCTGTGTGTCCTTTTTGAGGTCTCCTATCTCATCAATGACTCAGAGTGAGTGGATATCCCGATAGCACTTGCAAGATCCAGTCGAGTCTTTCTTTGTTCGAGGTCTGAGGGGGACCAAGGAACTTTGACATCTGTAAACAAGTGAGGATAAAACTGACAGTACCCAACATTGAAGGTCAAGGTGGAGGCGGCTGGACATCTAGGAGTCATGAGTCTCTAAACACTTTGACGGCGTTAAAGCGATGAACAAGCGTCAGCATTATAAACTACCTATCCACTTTTTCAGGGACAGGTCAAATTCGGATTATCCCCTGCAAGGAAAAGGCGACTCACAACTCCGTTAAGCCGCCCAATCGATAGGTATCTTTATGATTGAAAATCTATCATGGATATCTTTAGACCGAAGATAAGTTCTTGCATCGAATGCTTAACTCACCAAGGTATTGGAATTAATGCATGATTCTAAATAAGTAGTTAAAAATATTCATTTATCTGTCAAAACAGTTCGATTTCTATAATTAATGAAAGGATTAAACTGCTTGGATTCTTTTAGATACTGGCTACTTTGACTGAAGGAAGGACAAATCTCGCCTCATAAATCTTTATGGATACCAAGTAAGTAAGATTGCAGTACTCAAACACCTATCGAGTGAATGATTATACAGTCTAATCAACTACCTCGCTGCAAGCAGACGGGGTATGAAATACGACTTGATAGCAAACCGTAGATTTGGATCGCAATTCCATTTCTTCGCTGCAAGCAGCGGGGAATCAACCCCTACTAGATTGAACATGGAATTATATTCATTTTTTATCATTAACCTGTCTTTCTACCGTTTTCCTAATCTGAGGCTCAAGCATATAAACTCATCATGCTTCAATTTTTAAGTAAAGATTCTGCAGATGGACCCATGAGTACTGCACATCCAGAATGTAATCTTAACCCAGTCAGGTTTGAATACCTATGTTAATTAAAAAACATGAGAAGATACGGGAGAATCTAATCTCTATATAGAGGCTAAAAGGCTATTATCAGAAGTTAGACCATTCAGAGTATTTTAACCTCTAGTAAATATTGCAAATTTCTACTTTCCAAGCTAGACGTCAGCTAAGGTGCCGCTTCAGTAGTACGATGAATCATTAGATCCTAGAAGGAAGTTCTAGCAATATTCAAATATCGAGCGGCCTTCTACTATTGCCATTTGATTGGAATTTATCAATTTACACAGTACTTTGGCCATTTTTTAGTCAAGGAGTTTTACATATGTCTCTGCCTTTATTGGAGTACACCCCTATGTCTCAAAATCAGCGTGTAGCTGGTTTTGAAGTACCGGGTGATGAACAGCCAAGGATCTTTACGACTGAGAATCTCCCTTCCCCTAACGAAATTGCGACCATCATTGATGCCGCCTACCTGCAAATCTTCCATGAGCAACAGATGCTAGTGGCTAACCGTCAGGCGACCCTGGAATCCCAACTCAAAGCCAGGCAGATTACCGTCAAGGATTTTATCCGGGGTTTGATCTTATCTGATTCCTTCCGGCGGCTGAATTATGATGCCAACAACAACTATCGTTTTATTGAGCTTTGCTTCCAGCGGGTGTTAGGCCGCCAAGTTTATAACGAAAGAGAAACTCTCGCTTGGTCGATTGTGCTAGCTACGAAAGGGCTTCAAGGCTTTATCGATGAGCTGCTTAATACCGATGAGTATTTGGAAACTTTTGGGGAAGATACAGTTCCGTATCAACGCCGTCGAATTCTCCCTCAGCAGGAGATCGGTGAGTTAACCTTTGCTCACGTCACTCGTTTTGGTGAGGAATTTCGGGATAGTATTGCCAGAACTAGTCGGTCTTCGGGCGTTGCTCGTCGTTCAAGCCCGCCGAGTCGCTCCAGTGCACCAAGCCGCTCTAGTGCACCCAGTCGTTCCAACACTAGTCGCCCCAGTACACCCAGTCGAGTAACTAGCTCAGCTAGCTCTTCTTCAGAGGAATCCGGTAGCTATACTGGCCTTATAGCGGCAATTCTAATTGGTTTTGGCGCACTGAGTGGTGTGATAATTGCTTCCTTTGTGATTGGGTCTTAGTCTTGAGTTGACTAATGATCTGCAAACACAATTCAGGCTAGAGACAAAGAGAAGTAAAGTAGGGTTGTCTCAATGACAACCCTCACCATGGATATGATTCACTTATCTTACCAAATGGTCTTTAATACACATTTGTGAGAATCATAACGCTTGATATACAGCCGTTTGTTTATCGTAGCAGCCATCATTGATATTGAATGGTGCCAACAGGGAAATAATCCTGTCGCTTCATGTGGATTGCATCATTAAACTGCCCAGACATTGCATCTATCAATGATTCTTGCTTACTGAATATTCTGTTTTATCTGAGACGCGATTAATCCGAACATAGAATTAATGAATAGTATGAGGAGTCATCCGCCTGCCATTTTGGTCGTGGATGACGAAGCCAGCATTCGACGAGTTTTAAGCACACGCCTTTCCAAAATAGGTTACCAAGTTTACACCGCTGCTGATGGGGTGGAAGCACTCGATGTCTTCTATGATCAACGTCCTGACCTGATTATCTTAGATGTGATGATGCCTAAGTTGGACGGTTACGGGGTCTGTCAAGCAGTTCGCAAGGCATCAAGAGTCCCCATTATTATGCTAACTGCGCTTTCCGATGTCGTTGACCGAATTACTGGCTTAGAAATGGGTGCCGATGATTATGTCGTTAAGCCATTTTCATTGAAGGAGCTGGAATCGCGTGTTAGGTCTATTCTTCGCCGAATGGAGACTACAAAACCTCTTCCTTTTCATCATCAAAGTAATGGTGTCATTCGATTTGGTTCAATAACAGTCGATACCAACAAAAGACAGGTTTTCAAGGGACGTAGCCGTATTTCCCTTACCCATATGGAATTTAGTGTATTGGAATTGTTAGCGACCCATCCAGGAGAACCTATTTCGCGGTCAGAGTTTTTGCATAAAGTATGGGGATATAGCCATGAGGCTAACGTTGACACTCAGGTCGTTGATATTCATATCTCACACTTACGTCGCAAACTTGGGGATAGCAGCGGCAACCCCAAACTAATTCATACCGTACACGGGGTAGGTTATACCCTGAAGCCCTAGAGAGTTTAGGCCAAGCTCACTTCTATGGTTACCCGCTTGAGCACCACCCAAATGGTGTGTTAGCTCTAGCTTCATAGCAGAAAATCTCACAAATCCATAACTTTGTAAATATTATAAAATTCCGTAAATTTTTGCGCTGTTCTCGCTGAAGGATGTTTCTCTAAGTTGGATAATCTTTCTGGCTACCTTCTCAAATTGTTCATCAATTTGCAGTTTAAGGTCAAGATTATTGAAATTCTTAGCTTATTTCAGTACTAAGACACACATGAAATAAAGCGCATTTATGACATTTATGGAGATTCCAATAGAACTATGTATGATGCATTTGCGAAAGTAGTTTCACAAGCAGACGCCCGAGGGGATTTTCTGAGTGATTCCCAGATCGCAGCCCTGCAAGCTGTCGTCTCGGATGGCAATAAGCGGATGGATGTCGTCAATCGAATCACGAGTAATGCGTCTACCATCGTTGCGAATGCGGCGCGTGATTTGTTCGAGGAGCAGCCTTCACTCATCCAGCCGGGTGGTAATGCATACACCCATCGTCGGATGGCCGCTTGCTTACGAGACATGGAAATTATTCTGCGTTATGTGACTTACGCCATCTTTGCCGGTGATGCCAGCATTCTTGAAGATCGCTGTTTGAACGGCCTCAAGCAAACCTATCAAACACTGGGTGTCCCAACCAAGTCGATGTCCCTGAGCGTCAGCAAGATGCGAGATGCAGCATTAGAAATTGCGAGTGACCCTAATGGCGTCACTCAAGGAGATTGTTCCAGCTTGATTTCAGAAGTCAGCGACTACTTCGACTTAGCGGCACGCGCCGTAGGCTAACGGGCCTCGTTAGAAATAGCCATCCATCGCGCCCCATTTAGATATCGGTAATTAGGAGAAATTTAGAAATGAAAACCCCTTTGACTGAGGCCCTAGCTTCAGCCGATTCCCAAGGAAAGTTCCTCAGCTCAACAGAACTCCAGGTTGCTTTTGGACGTTTTCGTCAAGCATCGACGGGCTTACAAGCCGCAAGAGCATTGAGCGAGAAAGCAGATAGCCTGGCTTCTCAAGCCGCTGATGCCGTATACAAGAAGTTTCCCTACACAACTTCATTACAGGGAAATAACTATGCTTCCACTCAGCGGGGCAAAGACAAGTGTGTGCGCGATATAGGGTATTACCTGCGCATGATCACCTACTGCTGTGTGGTGGGTGGGACAGGTCCCATGGATGACTATTTAGTGAGCGGACTGGCAGAGATCAACCGCACCTTTGACTTGTCACCCAGTTGGTATGTTGAAGCGCTGAAATATATCAAAGCAAACCATGGCTTAAGTGGTGATGGGGCTGTTGAAGCCAACTCGTATATTGACTATGCCATCAATGCACTTAGCTAGCCCATCGTGGTCTAACGATTAAAATTGCTGCCACCCTCCTCTAGCAATTGAAAACCCAGAAGGGAAATAGGCACCTCATCGGTGGTGAATATTAACTCTTCTGGGTTTTTATTATGCTTGCCATAGTTCTCGTTCTGAAGAATTAGAGGACAGTCTTTCTCATCTCTTAGCTGCGCCCTCTACTGAAACAAGGTATAGAAGCTTCTCAGTCAATAGAATCTATAGCAAACATAGTTTATTTGACTGAATTAGACCGATTGCACAATTTTTGCACAATTACATTGGTTTAATTATAAAGGGAGTTCAAAAAGCATAAAGACTCAATTTCCAAATATTTCAGGATGCGTGTTTTCTAAGATTCATTGATCAATGCATCAAATGCTGACAAAATGAATCTTTATATTGGAAGTTTGTCTTCCAGTTCTGATTAACACAACTGACTATGAGTCAATAGATTCGCCAGAAAGCAAGGCATCTTAATCAAATGATATTTTTAAGGTTAACTACTTTCTAGCTTCATTGTCTCCATAGCAACAGGGCGTTAAAACTGGTTGTTTTTTGTTCAATGATTGTTCTTTACAACAAAATTGAATTCATTCGGAATTACAAAATTTAGGAGATACCAGAATGCTAGATGCTTTTACTAAAGTAGTCTCTCAGGCTGACACAAGAGGAGCTTACGTCAGCGATGCAGAGGTAGATGCTCTCAAAGCAATGGTGGCTGATGCTAATAAGCGTATTGATGCTGTCAACCGAATCACAGGCAACGCATCGACGATTGTAGCCAATGCAGCAAGAGCCCTATTTGCTGATCAACCCCAATTGTGTGCACCCGGTGGAAATGCCTACACTTCTCGTCGGATGGCTGCTTGTTTACGTGACATGGAAATCATCCTCCGCTATGTTACCTATGCTGTCTATACTGGCGATGCCAGTGTCCTGAATGACCGTTGCCTCAATGGCCTACGTGAGACATACTCAGCTCTTGGCGTTCCTGGCGGTTCAGTCGCTGCGGGTGTTCAGAAGATGAAAGAAGCAGCTATCGAAATAGCCAATGATCCTAAAGGGATTACTCAAGGTGATTGCAGTAATCTTATGGCTGAAATAGGTAGCTATTTTGATTTAGCTTCCTCTGCTGTGGGTTAAATCTAGGAAGAAATTCAGTCCTTCATTTTTCTGTACTTATATATTTTTGCCTCCTTTTGCTAAATTCTTTAGAGGAAAATAAACATGCAAACCCCTTTGATTGAAGCCGTCTCATCTGCAGATTCTCAAGGACGGTTTTTAAGTTCGACAGAATTGCAAGTCGCCTTTGGTCGCTTCCGTCAGGCAGCTGCAAGTCTGGATGCAGCGAAAACTTTAAATTCCAAAGCAGATAGTTTGGCTGATGGTGCAGCCAATGCTGTGTATCAGAAGTTTCCCTACACCACTCAAATGACGGGGAGCAATTACGCCTCAACACCAGAGGGAAAAGCCAAGTGTGTTAGAGATATTGGCTATTATCTACGGATTATCAGCTATTGCTTAATCGCAGGTGGCACAGGTCCCTTGGATGACTATTTAATTAATGGTTTAGCTGAGATCAATAGAACGTTTGATTTATCGCCAAGCTGGTATGTTGAGGCTCTGAAGCACATTAAAGCAAACCATGGCTTAAGTGGTGACTCGGCAGTTGAAGCCAACTCGTATATTGACTATGCGATTAATGCACTGAGCTAGATGTAGAAGCTTTGATAACCCAAAATGGCACTGCTCTGGTTTATCGGCTGGAATAACAGTTGAGCTGTTGCTATTTTGGGTTTATCTCCTTCAAATAGGTAAGGAGATTGGAAATACGTCATTCGTATTAATCAACCCCAACAAAGTTTTGGACATATTGGTTTGCCTTTGGTAAGGCTATCGATTGAATCTAGTGTTATGGCTCTAAGCTGTTTCAAATTGCACAGAGAACTTAGTAACTAAGGTTATTAATACTCAGATCCTCAAATTGCACGTTTGCCTCTCAAGATTTTCCAGTTCTTCAAAGTATCTCTAAAAATTTGAAACAGCCCTGGGTTGGTGTATTTGCTAGATAGTGTTTTTGGCACCTCCTTGAGTCTTTTTATATTCACGCCTTGCCGACATTATTTTAGTATTCATCTAAAAGAACCAGGTGATTGATACTTATTACTATCACTTAATTGAATTTCCAGCGACCAAAAACATAAGCGATACACGAGTGTCAAAGGAGAGTTACTTGTGGCAATAACGACATCAGCATCTCGACTGGGTACATCAGTATTCGATGAAACGCCACCTACGGAGCTTCGTCCCAACTGGTCACAGAAAGATGCTGAGATGACCATTAATGCGGTTTACCGCCAGGTGTTAGGAAACGACCATTTAATGGAAGCGGAGCGACTCAGCGGGCTTGAGTCTCAATTTGCCAACGGTCTTTTAACGGTTAAAGATTTTGTTCGTGCAGTTGCTAAATCAGAATTATATAAGTCCAAATTTCTCTACCCTCATTTTCATACGAGAGTCATTGAATTAAACTTCAAGCACCTCTTAGGGCGAGCACCCTATAGTGAAGCAGAGGTGATTGAACATCTCGATCGTTACCAAAATGAGGGATATGAGGCAGATATTGATTCTTATATTGACTCCAAGGAATATGATGCGAGTTTTGGTGATTCCATCGTTCCTTACTACCGCGATTTGGTGACCACAGGTGTCGGTCAGCAAACGGTTGGATTTACCCGCCTGTTCAATCTATACCGTGGATATGCCAATAGCGACCGCGCTCAATTAGCGGGTGCAGCGTCTCGCTTGGCTGGCCAACTTGCTACTAATTCCGCTTCTGCAGTAATCGCACCCTCTGGCGGGTGCGACGGCTGGGGATATCAGTCTTCTAAACAAGGAACGACCCCAAATCTAGCGTTTGGACGCTCGTCTGAATCTTCTACTGCCCGTCTATATCGGATTGAGGTTTCTGGCATTAGTCTACCTCGATATCCGAAGGTGAGAAGGAGCAATCGGGAATTTATTGTTCCTTACAATCAACTCAATAACACCCTGAAACAGATCAATAAGTTGGGTGGTAAGGTTGCAAGCATTACTGTTGCGAAATAGGAGTTAGAAACATAATGTTAGGGCAATCTCGCCAAACTTTCATATATGAAGTAACCGGTTTACGACAAAACAGTGAAACCCAGAATCGAAATCATCAATTTCGAAACAGTAGTGTTTTGATTCAAGTTCCTCTAAGCCGGATGAATGCAGAAACACAGCGGATTACACGTTTGGGTGGCAAAATTGTCCGTATCCGTCCAGCGAGTGATTATTCATCTGGTACTAAGGGTGTCGTTGGAACGGTTGGGGGGAATCGGCAGAAGCTATATAGAGTACGTGTGACCAAATCATCCTTAGCAAGGACAGCCAAGGTGAGAGCAAGCATCAGTGAATATCTTATTCCCTATGAACAACTCTCTTCTGCCCTGAAGCGATTCAACCAAAAAGGTAGCAAAGTACTTAATGTGTCTCCTGCGTAAGATTCTGATTTATCACTGTTTGATGTTTTGAGGAAATCAGCAACTATTTTGAAGTGATTCTTTCACAAGCAATACTGTTGGAATAACGACTTAATAAATTGACAGACCTCTTTGGAGACTATCATTCTCTTCAAAGAGGTTCTCTTTGACAGTCTGACCGAAGATAGAACTCTGAATTTCCAGTATTGGACATTAACCTTGAACACCAGAATAGGAAGTATTGTAGTGAATCACTTACAATACTTCCTATAAATAAATCCCGAACGCTAACTAATAGGGGCTGCATTCAGGAGCGTTAATAAAATGCCTAGTAGCACGACGATAACCAATGTTGTCAAAAATAGGGAAACCTTCTCAGAGCGGACATCCAAGGTTCGAAATTCAGAAGAGCGGCTGTAACGGGCAAGTTTATTCCGATAATCTTCACCATAACGAGTGACGTGAGCAAAGGTTAACTCACCGATCTCCTGCTTAGGGAGAATTCGACGGCGTTGATACGGAACTGTATCTTCCCCAAAAGTTTCCAAATATTCATCGGTATTGAGCAGTTCATCGATAAAGCCTTGAAGCCCTTTCGTAGCTAGAACAATTGACCAAGCCAGGGTTTCTCTTTCGTTATAAACCTGGCGGCCTAACACCCGCTGGAAGCAAAGCTCAACAAAGCGATAGTTGTTGTTGGCATCATAATTCAGCCGTCGAAAGGAATCTGATAAAATCAAACCCCGGATAAAATCCTTGACGGTAATCTGCCCGGCTTTGAGTTGGGATTCCAGGGTCGCCTGACGGTTAGCCGTTAGCATCTGTTGCTCATGGAAGATTTGCAAGTAGGCAGCATCAATGATGGTCGCAATTTCAGTAGGGGTAGTAAGTTTCCCTGAACTGAATGTTTTTTGTTCATCGCTTGGGACTTCAAAACCATCAACACGCTGATTTTGAGATGTCAAGTTGTACTCTAATAAAGGCAAGGGCATATTAAAAACTCCCAACTGGATAAAATCAAAATTCTAGATATAAATCCCAAAACTTAACATAGCCAATACAGCCCAATCAAAGCATTTTAAGGGATTGTTCTATAAACTTTGTAGTAACGATAAGAAGCAAAGAAAATATATCTAGAAGTGATTAGTAGAACTAATTAACTAAAGTTTTAACAAAGTCTAGAATACATGACTTTTCTTGCGGTTCTTAGAATTGCAAGAAAAGTCTATAATCTTCGTAAAAAGTTATGGATTATATTAGATAAAATTATTACACCAGGTTCAGGCTCCCTCAATGAGCAAATGAAATAGCTAAATGTCAATGAGTCCCATATAAACACCCGAATTAGAAGCTGATATTGGCTAATTAAATTATATGCAAAAAATATATAACTCTGGTAAGATTTCGGTGAAATCTATCCTGGCTAATAGCAGCTATACAAAGGACTTATAATACCAATTGTCAAGGAAAAATATATTTCAATCCTCATTAAAATTTGTTTAGGATATACCCTAGCTAAGTTATAAAAATACTAGTCTTTTAAGATAGCTAATGTGCTTTTATAGTGCAGACTCAAGAAAATAGATGTTATGACAAACTCTGAAGAGATTTATCAACCTGAAGAAGTTCCACCGCAACCTGAAGATGTTGATGACAACGAAGTTGAAGCTAGTGAAGATACTCAAGCAAATCTGAATGACACGAAGGATACTCAATTACAACTTGATGATGTTGATGGCGATGAAGCTGATGAAGATACTCAAGTAAGCCAAGTTGATACGCAAGGTACTCAACAAGCTGAAGAAGCTCAACTACAGCCTGATGATGAGATTAGTGAAGGTACTCTGGTAAATCAGGCTGCCTCACTAGATACTCCTACACAAATTGAAGATTTTGATGATGATATTGCTAGTGCAGATACTCAGGCAAATCTGGATGATACGAAGGATACTCAATCACAACTTGATGATGTTGATGACGATGAAGCTAATGAAGATACTCAAGTAAGCCAAGTTGATACGCAAGATACACAACAAGTTGAAGAAGCTCAACTACTGCTTGACGATGAGGCTAGTTCTGACATTCAGGTAAATCAGGCTGACTCACTAGATATTCCACTGCAACTTGAAGAAGTTGATGACGATGAGGCTAGTGCTGATACTCAAGCAAGCCAAGCTGACACACAAGATGTTCAACAATACTTGAAAAATCTTTCAAGAGAAGATGCCAGTTCTGACGATCAACGCTTGATATTTGACACAGAAACAGGTGAACTGGTCATCCAGCAGAAAGAAATTCCCTTAAATCCGGATGCTGTCGTTGCTGATTCAATTGCTGAGCAAGGTTTTTTCTTTGAGGTGGCAAATTGAATAAGGCTTAATGAAGGCAAAGGTCAATTGTCCTCTAGATAGCTACTTTAAAAAGCCACTAGCTGTTTTTCTAACTATTATGATATGTGTGGGAAAGAGAAGGACTTTCTTGCCCACGTATTTTCATAAATAGCATTAGTTATGTTGAGGCAGTTGTAAATGCCAGACTCCCCAAGCCAACTCAGAAAATCTTGCCAGAATTGTATCCACTTGCAAAAGCTCAACCTTAGGGGAATTCTTTGGGATGGAACTTCCTTGCCATCGTATGGATGTGAGATCAACGATATAGAACATCAATGGCCTGATCCCCAAGTTGTCATGGATGCTGCACACCTTGGCCCAAAAACTATGGCAGAGATGATTGCACTCCAATGTCCTAGTTTCAAGTTTTTGGGCAACTTGTAGGTATCATCCATCAGACTGCTCTGGAAGCCCATTCACTTTGAGCATTAATGCGACAGGCTGCCAAATCACTCAAAATTCACCGATAGACCATTCGCCATACAAACTTAATCATTTGTTTTGGTGTTCGATAGGTTTTGTAAGTTGCTCTTTGGCCGCTTCTAATAATTTTGGTAAATCTCCTTCAGCGTAGGGCAAGAGCCCTACCTTCTCTTTGGTTTCTTCCAATTCCAAAAACATTAGGACTAGATTTTCCTGGGCTTTTTGTATTGTCTCAACCCATCGTTCTCGTGCATCCGCCAAGGTTTGAATCTGATCAGTTATGGATGAAATTGTGCTTTGATTTTCCTCCAGCTCCTGCGTAATCGTTTGCTGTTGCAGGACTGAACGGCTAAGTAAGAAAATAATGAGGAGAATTGCTGCAACAAAAGCAGGGAAAAAGAGATTTATTGATATGGATTCATTAGCTTGCATAGAAAGCTTCCTAACTTAGGGGTACTAACTCACCTTTAATGGTCTACTACTTGATGAAATTCTCTATAGTGGCCCGCTCTCACCATGTTTCAATGTAAAACCCACTCCACGAACCGTATGAATCAGAATAGTTTCTCCTAGTTTCTCCTTGAGTTTTTGACGCAGACGAGACATGTGAACATCGACAGTTCGCGTATCAACGATGGAATCTTTGTTATACTCCCATACCTTCTGTAACAGCTCTTGACGAGAAACGGTTTCTCCAGGACGACTCGCCAATAATGCTAGGAGGTTGAACTCTTTATAAGTCAGGAAGACTCGCTCATGGTCTCGGAAAACCTGCCGCTTGTCGGTGTCAATTTGTACTGAACCGATTTCAATCACACCCGTCATTTGATGATTGAAAGCTTTAAGAGGACTCAATCGTCTTAGGATACATCGCACACGGGATTCTAATTCCTTCGGTGAAAAGGGCTTGACCATATAATCATCAGCACCCATTTCCAGGCCAGTAATGCGATCTTTGACTTCCGACAATGCAGTCAGCATAATAATCGGAACTCTCGATGTCTTGCGAACTGCTTGACAGACCCCATAACCATCGAGCTTGGGCATCATTACATCTAAGATAATCAGGTCGGGACATTGATCATAGAAGACATCGAGTGCTTCCACTCCATCAGCAGCGGTGTAGACTTGGTAACCTATTTTGGATAGGCGTGTACCTAAAATCCGACGAATAGGTACTTCGTCATCAGCTACCAAAATTGATTGCTGATGATTGTTCAGAGTACTCATAAATGCAGGCATCTTTGGATCCGCTCCAAATCAGAGTAGCATTTATACCTAAGCAATAATGCTTAAAACGCTTGAGAGACAAGATTCTTAAGATAGCTAGCAAGAATCTATAAGTCACTACTGCAGTAGCGACTTAGCCTCATAAAATAAAACTCGATAGAAAATAAAGATATTGGCCATATTTATCCCGTGAAATTATTCGTTTACCATACCCCCGAAGAGGTTCCCAGCGATTGTCTCCCCGGCTGTGCCGCCGTAATTGATGTGCTCAGAGCTAGCAGTACCATTGCCGCAGCGATTGATGCAGGAGCAGAAGCAGTCAGGGTGTTTCGTGATATCGAACCTTTATTAGAAGCCAGTGAAGGGATAGAAGAAGACAAACGGATTCGGGCTGGCGAACGAGGCGGCCAAAAAGTCGAAGCCTGTGAATTTGGAAACTCTCCTTTGGCGTTTACCCCTGAAAATACGGAAGGACGTCAACTATTTTTAAGTACAACGAATGGAACACGATGTTCTGAAAGTGTCTGCAATGCGTCTAATGTGATTATGGCCTCTCTGACCAACCGTCAGGCCGTTGTCAACTATCTCGCCACCAAGCGACCGGGGACGGTTTGGCTGGTGGGCTCCGGCTGGCAAGGTAGTTACTCCTTAGAAGATACGGTTTGTGCTGGTGCAGTTATTGATGGCATTTTAATAGCTGAGAAAACACCTTTGGCCGAACTAACGGGGAATGACGAGGCTATTGCTGCAGTTGCGTTATTTCGGCAGTGGCAAGACCAGTTGCCGGAGTTGTTGATGAGTGCCAGTCATGGTCAGCGGCTGTTGAAAATGCGAGGACAGGCGGATGTGGCCTATTGTGCCCAGTTGGATGTTTTGGATACGTTACCGATTCAGCGAGGTATCGGGACTTTTGTTCAGCGTAAGCCTGAAGACTTATGAATTTTTGGGCCGATTTGTGGGGCGGAAAGGACTTCTTTGCTGATCATGTCGTCACCTCGCAAGCACTGGTAAAGGAACCTGTGATTTCTGCTGACCTAGAGGGTTTCTGGGGACGCTGACTGAAGTACTTGCTTTGGTCTAGCTGACCGGGAAGTTCGCCTAGAACTCCGGCGTATTCCTCCAAGTTCCTCATGAACAGATTCCCGCTTGGGTGGCTGAGTACCCTCCGGTGCTTTCTTGGGGAATACCGTCTCGTCTAGGAGCTTGGGAGCAGAAGGGACGGACTTGGGCCGTCAGGGGAGTGACCATAGGTATGGGCATGGGTATGGGACCAAGGGCGATAATTAGGATTATACCAAGGCTGATGAATTGCAGCAGTTTTGCAATTTATTAGAATCACAACTTATATACCCTCAAAAGTCCTGGATTGCTAAGTACCACATTGAATCCACATTTTGTTGAGTTATTTTGCAGTGCGAATTACTGAGGAAAACCTTCTCATAAAAATGGGTAGTCTCCAGATATAGAAAGCTTTTTAGTCACTTCCTTATAGTGGCCTCATACCCCCTTGGGTGTGTGAAGGTCATCCTCTTCCTATCGTCATGACTTCTAGTGCTGCCACTCATTCTGACCTTCACACTCAATCCACTGCCTCTGCCTTTTTACTGGGGATAGGCCGAGTTACCTGGACAATGATGATGACACTGACCCTCCTGGGGAGTGCTAGTGTCGCTGGGGCGCTCATGGGAATGGCCATTAGCTACCGCGATCTGCCGGATGTGCGGTCGTTAGCGGCCTATGCTCCCAACGAAACCACTTACATCTATGACATCAATGGGAAGCTACTGACGGGACTGCATGAGGAAGAAAATCGCCAGGTCGTGCCTTTAGATAAAATCTCTCCTCACCTCAAACTCTCTGTTCTAGCCATCGAAGACAGCAACTTCTACCATCATGACGGGATTAATCCCCTCGGTATCTTGAGAGCCGCATTAACGAATTACCAAGCGGGTCAAACGGTACAGGGAGCTTCAACCCTGAGTATGCAACTCGTGAAGAATCTCTATCTAACCCCAGATAGAACCTTGAGTCGGAAACTTGCTGAGGCGGTTCTCGCCTTGAGAATCGAGCAGCTCCTCAGTAAAGATGAACTCTTGGAGCTATACCTAAATCAGGTGTATTGGGGCCATAACACCTATGGAGTAGAAACAGCAGCCCGCAGTTACTTCAAAAAATCTGCTGAGCAACTCACCCTCGGTGAATCCGCGATGATGGCGGGTATTATTCAAGCCCCAGAAAGCTACAGCCCTTTCGTGGATTTTGAGGTTGCTAAAGAACGACAGAACATTGTTCTGAATCGGCTATTGGAGTTGAAGTGGATTACCCCAGATGAAGCAGAAGCGGCACAAGCTGAAGAAATTGCCCTAGGAGAGATTACCTCCTTTCAGCGCAGTCAAGCCCCAGATGTCACCAATACCGTTGTTCAGGAGCTAACCCAACGCTTTGGTCGGGAGGCTCTCGTGAGAGGGGGCCTGCGAGTACAGACCGCCCTGGACTGGAAAATGCAGCAGATTGCGGAGCAGACCATTCACAGGAATCATCAATACTATTCCCACGCCGCTGATCAGATGGCGTTAGTCGCCTATCACCCGTACCCATTTCATTAAAGCAATTGTGGGGGGTGTTGATAGCGAGAAAAGTGAGTTTAACCGGGCAACCCAAGCCTACCGTCAACCAGGCTCAGCGTTTAAACCGTTTGTCTATATATACCGCATTTGCCACGGGTAAATATACTCCTGACTCCAGTATTAAAGACTCTCCCGTTAGCTTCAATGATGGGGGTTTGGAGCGATACAAACTCCAAAATTACGACCGTACGTTTCGTGGATCGATGTCCATTCGTACAGCATTGGCTCAATCCCGGAATGTCCCTGCAATTGTTCTGGGCCAAAAAGTGGGCATTAAAAATGTGATTGATGTCAGTCGCAAACTGGGCATCACGAGTCTCATCCCTAATGTCATTTCGTTACCGTTAGGAGCGGTGGATTTGACCCCGATAGAGATGGCTGTAGTGACCCCCAAAATTTGGACAGTCAGCAGAGAGAGTAAGCTGAAGTCCTGGAGGAATTGGGATCATGGCAAAAAAGCCAAGAAGTTATAGCAACGAATTCAAGGCAAAAGTGGTACTGGAAGTGGTTAGTGGTCAGCGAACACCGACTGAAACCTGTCGAGCCCACAAAATTCATATGTCCGTGCTCAGCCGCTGGCGGAATGAATTTCTCAAACAGGCTTATCGTGCTTTTGGAACCCAAGAAGTCAACGATAAGGCATCAGAACGAATTGCTGAATTGGAGCGGATGATTGGTCGATTAACGATGGAGCTAGAAGTAGCAAAAAAGGCTTCCGACATGTGGAATCTCAACGAAAATATGAAATGGTAAATCAACTCAAAGAACACTATCCCATTCAGATGATTTGTAATGTGATTGGATACAGTAGAAGTCGATATTACTACCATCAAAATCCAGGGAAGGAAAATCGGAAAGAAGTAATTCTTAAATCTGCGATTGCAGATGTAGCAGGTCGATATCCGACCCATGGCTATCGGCGTATTACTCAGCAATTACGTCGTGAAGGCCACACCGTCAATCACAAGCGAGTCAGTCGTTTGATGCGAGGAATGGGGTTACTTGCTAAACAGCGGGTCCAGCGGAAGCGAACCACCAATAGTGTTCATGGGTACAAACGATATCCTAATCTAGTGAAGGCCCTAACGATGGTGCGTCCCAACCAAGTATGGGTAGCCGATATCACCTATATCCGACTCCGAGAAGAGTTTGTGTACCTAGCGGTATTGATGGATGTCTTTACGCGGGGAATTCGGGGTTGGCATTTGGATTGGACGATGGAAAAGAGCTTGACGATTACAGCCCTGGAAAAAGCTTTGCTTGGCCACACCCCAGAGATTCATCATTCAGATCAAGGTGTCCAATATGCTGCAAATGACTATGTCAAAATGCTGGAGGATAACGATGTCAAAATCAGTATGGCTGCAGTAGGAAAAGCCTATGAAAATGGTTTTGCAGAACGACTGATGAGAACCATTAAAGAAGAGGAAGTTGACTTATCAGAATATCGAAATTTTAGAGAGGTCAATGAACGAATAGAAATGTTCTTGGAAGAGGTATACATGAAGAAGAGAATTCATTCATCATTGAGCTATTTAACACCGAGTGAATTTGAAGAAAAGTGGAGGTATGAACAAGAGAATATTCAGATGTGATACATGTTGTGTGGTTCTATCTCATTCCTGATTTTACTGTCCAAGTTCAGGGGTGTTTAATGTCAATTAGATAGGCCAAACTTTTTGGTTCTAACTTCATACTTTTAATAGCGGCTCGTGAGTCGATTTAGATCTTTGCAATATCATCTTGAGATGCCCGAAGAGCGGTCGGAGACCATCGAAAATCATGGTTTTTACCTCAGGTGATCGCGCCATGGACAAAATGACAATTATCAATAAAGCCACTATTAATAGAGTTGCTTATAAGTAAGCAACTCTATTAATAGTGGGGTACAGAGGTTTTATTCTGACTAGAGATCAGCTGTCAGTCTTTTGAGACTTGGCTGTGTGTTTGGCCGCTTCTTGTTTGCGGAAGCTTTCTGCTTGCATCTCGAAAATGGTGGCGTGGTGAATTAAGCGATCAATGGCAGCCACGGTCATCATTGAGTTAGGAAAGATGCTGTCCCATTGACTGAAAGGTTGATTAGCCGTGATGAGTAGGCTCTTTCGCTCATACCGGTGAGCAATCAACTCAAACAGTACCGAGGTTTCAACATCGGACTTTTGGACATAACCGAGATCATCAATGATAAGCAGATCATAGCGGTCAAGTTTGGACAAGAGACTCTGCAATTCCAATTGAAGTTTGGCCAGCTGTAGTTGTTGCACCAGGGTTGTGGCTGTGACAAATTTTACTCGCTTACCCAACTCAATAATAGAAGCTCCTAATGCAGAGCTGACGTGTGTTTTCCCTGTTCCGCTCGGCCCAAAAATTAGAATGTTGCTACCGGACTCTAGCCAGTGAGTCGTTTGGGCAAACTCCATGAGAGCAGCTGGATTAAGGGTGGGAACATGGGCAAACTCAAAATTGGTCCAGGACTTTCCGTAAGGCAGCTGCGCTTCGGTTAGAGCGCGTGAAATCCGATTCTGCTCCCGACGGCTGGCTTCGCCTTGAGCTAAAGCCAACAGAAACTGGGCGTAGGACCAATTCTCCTGAGTCGCTTGATGCTCGATGCTCTGCCACTCGTCGAGGAAATGCCTCAACCGCAACTGTTTTAGGGTTGTCATCAGCAACTGGTATGGGTTGTCCGGGTCTGCTGTGGAGGAGTTGATCATAGTCAGATAAATCGTGCTGTTGTGAGGTGACGTCAGGATATTGCTCAGTCGAGAGCTTGAATTCAAAGGCTTGTTTTAATCTGCTCAAGGTCAGGGTGGACTGTTCCAGTTGAGTTTGTAGGTAGTCAGCCACCTGAGATTCTTGATCTTGAGTTGCAGCGATATAGAGGGCTTCGGTGATTAATCGTGCGGCCTGGTCCTGCTCAAAATTAGCTTTGAGTGATTCCCACAGCTGATGCCACTGAAGATTGGGCAGTAGCTCTGATTGCCATTGGCAGTAGAGAAACGCGTTTGGCTTTCTCCTGAGACTTTCTGCCACATGCTTGTAATCGATGCTGCGAGCGCGTCTTTTCTTCTCAGAGCCATGGACATGGACCCGCGCCAATTCCACTACGGGAGTGGTGCCTAAGAAACCGACAAGGCGGTCATGGTATAGGTGTAATTTCAAGCGGTGGCCAATTAAGCGAGAGGGGACTGTGTAAAGGACACAGCGGACGGCAATCGTGCTATTGCAGCTGACTTTGGCACTGCGCACTTCATAATCAGGAGTTCGGTATCTGGGCAAGGGCTGTAAGGTGGGCAGCTCCAGTGCAAACTTTTTTTGGCACTTGGCATTCAGCTTGGCGATGACTTGCTCGATGAACTGCTGATACTCAGCTACCGAGTCAAAGTCAAAGCTGCCTCGACGATACAGGGCTTGGCACAGGCGTCGTTTGAAATAGCCATGAGACCCCTCTATTCCGCCATTCTCATGAGAGACACCCAGATTGTTGCGTGTTGGCTGCATCCGGTAATGGTCACACAGAGTCGAATACAACTGGGTCAGCTGGGGATTGCGGCCGCCAGTATTGCGATAAGCCGCACTCAGACTATCGGTACGATGAATCTTGGGCACGCCACCACAGGCGGTTAGAGCATTTTGTAGCCCTTGGGATAAGCCGATAAAACTTTCTCCGCCTTGAATCACCTGCACGTACTGCCAGCCGCTATAGCTCAGTCGATAGTGATACAAGATATGGTGAAAGGCTTCACCCTGAACCGTCACACTGAAACCTTTGAGCTGAGCGAAGTCTGACTGTCCCATCTCCCCAGGATGATGTTGAATTTTGAACATCACTTCTTTGGGCTTGCCATGAGCTGCCTTCCATTTAGCGGTTCGGCGTTGCACGGTTCTGATCTTGTCATCATATTGCCCAGGATGGTTCTCTTGTAAGGTCTCAAATAGAGTAGTCGCTTCTAATCGAGGCTCACGCTCTAACATCGGCTCAAGTTCTAATTCCCATAATCCATCCAGCGGATCTTCACGGGTTTTCCAGTCATGAGGGCGGCCGCGTTGGGGACGATGAGTACCACTATCAATGCGGTGGGCTGTGCGGGTAGAAATGCCAGCTTTAGCAGCTGCTGTTTCTTGAGAAGAGCCGGATTGTTTTGTCTGCATATAAAGATGAACCTGTTGAGGTTTAATAGGAGCTGGCACTAGAGGTTCCTAATTGCGTAGGAGTACAAACCCTAGTGTCTTTCCTGTATGGGGATATAAAAAATCGAAAGTGACTGATGCTCTCTCTGCAGATGTGATCTCTGGATTGAACTAGATCCTGATTCCTAGAGAAGACTATGCAATTGACAACCTCTGTCTACGTAATTGTCACTCAACTCAGGGGTTCACTTCAGGCCTCTGCCTACGCTACCTTTGCCAATAATGGTTGGCAGTCTAAAACGACTGCTATCCTCCAAGTCACGGATCGCTCTGGCAAAGCCTTGATTGATAACCCCCCACAACCCAAGTTAGTACTCAATCAATGGGCGGTGGCCTCCGTGAACAGCACGTTACAAACCGTCGTTCAGAGTGGGACGGGCATTGCGGCCCAGATTGGCCGTCCGGCTGCGGGTAAGACAGGTACAACTTCATCTGAACGAGATGTTTGGTTTGTGGGGTACGTTCCTCAACTGTCCGTAGCGGTGTGGGAAGGAAATGACAACTACGCCCGTATTGGAGCGGGGGCAACGGGGGGCGGATGGATGGCACCCGTCTGGCGAGAGTTTATGAGTGAGGCCCTCAAGGATCTCAGTACAGGACAAAAAGCTTGAAAGGTCTATAGAGGTGGGATTTCAATAGGATTACCACAATCCCTAGAAACCCCATGACTCAATATAGCGAACTCAAAAGTGCTCTCCAACCCCACCTGAACTGGCATGGTGCCCGTTTATCATTCCTGACCTTGTTCTTGTTGGCCTTGTTTAAGGTCAAAACCGTTAACCTGAGTGAATTAGCACTGGGGTTTGAAGGGAGCGCTCAATCCGACTCCAAGTACAAACGTTTGCAACGCTTCTTCCGAGGATTTGACCTTGAGTATGCGACCATCGCCAAGCTGGTCATCGACTGGATGCAAACTCCACAGCCATGGGTCTTGAGTATTGACCGCACCACCTGGGAGTTTGGTACTCACTGCTTCAACATCCTCAGCATTGGTGTCGTCCATGAGGGAGTTGCTTTCCCTCTGTTGTGGTGGATGCTCCAGAAGAAAGGCAACTCCAGTAGTGATGAACGGATGCGATTTGTTGAAGCGCTCCTGCATATCTGCCCTGATCTCCAAATCCGATATTTGTGTGGGGATCGAGAATTCATTGGCCAGCTTTGGGTTCGCTATTTACGCTTAGCTCCACTCTTGCCGTTTCGGCTCAGAATTCGAGCGACGGATAAAATTGAGCGCCAGGGTAAGGCCCTTCAAACCAAGGTGGTCTTTGCTCATCTCCAAGTGGGTCAACGCCAGCGCCTGAAAGGTGACTGCCGTGTATGGGGACAGCCGGTTGCGGTGGAAGGACTGCGCTTGGAAGATGGTGCACTGCTGGTTGTGATTGGTCCGACACAAGATGACCAGCTCATTGATGATTATGCCTTGCGATGGGGAATTGAAACCCTCTTTGGTATTTTCAAAACTCGCGGTTTTTGTCTTGAATCGACTCACTTTACTGAAGCGGAACGCTTACGAAAGCTATTTGCCCTATTGACTTTGGCATTGTATTGGGCGATGAAGACAGGGCTGTTTTTACATCAACTCAAACCCATTGCCCTCAAAACCCATGAACGTCGAGCAAAGAGTCTATTCCGTTTAGGATTTGACCATTTTCGGCAGATGATTCTCAATCCTTCTCCCGGTAATGAACGTGAGTTCCTGCAATCTTTACAACTTTTGTCCAGTACTTAGAAGCACTGTACCTTACTATGATCAAACAGTTTGGACCGCTCAAATTAATAACCCAGTTTGTATGACTATACTTAAGGCTGTGCAGTTATTCATTGCCTTAAGAACCCATCTTGAAAAGACAAAATCCGTTCAGTAATAATTTATTACCGCTTATCAGTGTAGTAATAAGCCTTCTGATTCTTGGGTTAAGTAGTTTTTTTGTGATTAATCCCGGCCAAGCTGGGGTTGTCAGCATTCTAGGGAAAGCTAGAGACGTTGCATTTTTGGAAGGAATTCACTTCAAACCTCCCTTAATATCTGCTGTAGATGTTTATGACGTAACGGTGCAAAAATTTGAAGTTCCAGCCCAAAGTTCCACTAAAGATCTACAAGATTTGAATGCTCGTTTTGCCATCAATTTCCGGCTTGATCCAATTCAAGTGGTGGAAATTCGTAGAACACAAGGCAGCCTAGAAAATATAGTTACTAAAATCATAGCTCCCCAAACCCAGGAATCCTTCAAAATTGCAGCATCAAGGAAAACCGTTGAAGAGGCTATTACTCAAAGAACAGAACTAAAACAAGACTTTGATGATGTCTTGGGTGCCCGGTTAGACAAATACGGCATTATTGTTCTCGATACCAGTGTGGTTGATTTAGAATTTTCACCTGAATTTGCCAAGTCCGTCGAAGATAAGCAAATCGCTGAACAAAGGGCTAAACGAGCGATTTATGTTGCTCAAGAAGCAGAACAAGAGGCTCAAGCCGAGATAAACCGAGCCAGGGGAAAGGCTGAAGCGCAAAGATTACTCGCTGAAACCCTAAAAGCTCAGGGTGGTGAGTTGGTGTTGCAAAAAGAAGCTATACAGGCATGGAGAGAAGGAGGTTCTCAAGTACCAGAAGTTTTAGTAAATGGTGGGTCTGAACAATCTGGCGTTCCGTTCCTCTTCAATATCAAAGATGCTCATTGATATCCTCCCGCCTATGATTTAATTAGGCAAAGTTAATTGAATATGCTGCAAATTTCCTTGAAGACTCCAACCTATCGGCTGAAACTGAAGTATTTTTTGAGGAAGATACCAAAGTACTAGTCTCTCATAATGTCAGGAAAATACTTTATTTCGCGGAAGGAGGAAGTTAAATAGTTGTGGGACGATAGCTTAAACAATGATGGCATGTCTAGTCCTCACCTTGCTGATTTTGGGTATTATTTATGTCGATTTACGTTGGGAATCTCTCTTACGAAGTTGCTCAAGAAGATCTCAGGGCCATTTTTTCTGAATATGGAGAAGTCACAAATGTTCATCTCCCAAAAGACCGTGAGACTGGTAAGTTACGGGGTTTTGCCTTTGTTGATTTGGGGAATGATGCTGATGAAGTCAAAGCCATTGAAGACCTAGATGGTGCCGAATGGATGGGACGTTCCCTGAAAGTGAACAAGGCAAGACCTCGAGAGAAGAATAGAGGAAGCAGCAGGAAACGAGAATAGCTGATTTTCTCCCTATATGATATGTGTGAAGAAGAAGATCTTACTCACACATGTTCATTGGTAGCATTAGTTATGTTGAGGCCGTTCTAGATGCCAGACTCCTCAAACCAACTCAAAAAGTCTTGCCAGAATTGTATCCATTTGCAAAAACTCAACCTTAGTAAAATTGTTTGGGATGGAACCTTCTTACCATCGTATGGATGTGGGATCAAAGGTATAGAAAATCATTGGCCTGATCTCCAAGCTGTCATTGTTGCTACTCATCTTGACCCACAAACGAAGGCAGAGATGATTGCACTTCAATGCCCCCGTTTCAAGTTTGTTGGTAGCCTTTGACGCTCATCCACTCAATCGCTTCGCCATTTGGATGGAGATTTCTGATTCATCGACTCTTGTTAGCGGCCAAAAGGTCTGGGTCAATCAAACAAATCGGGAATAGACTGATAGGGTGAGGAAAAAGGTCATTCTAATCCTTATTGGCAGGGCACCAGATGGGTTACTTGTGTATTTCTATTGGTTGGGTTGAAGACGATTCTCCCTCATCCCCAATGAGTGAAATCAACTACCCCGCTGCAAGCAGACGGGGTATGGAATACGATTTGTTCCCAAACCGTAGATTTGGATTGCAATCCCATTTCTTCGCTGCAAGCAGCGGGGAATCTACCCCCACTAGATTGAAAGACTTCTCCCACCCAAGAGGGAGATTTATTTACCTAAAAATTGATGATGTTTCCGAGTTTCTGGGTCTATAATTAGATTGCCTATATGCCTTGATAAATTTAGGGATAAAAGCTTTATCACTCCTTCGAAGAATTATTCCAGATTGAAAAAGATTAAGTGTTTTAGATCACAGCATTGCAATTTTTTAATCACTGCAATCTTCGAACAGTAGGTGTATATAGTAGGTAAAAAAGACTTTCAAGCCCCTATGAATAAGCAAAACACCATGACTTGCTGCCTTTGTGGACGAGACCCATCCATTAATGGCGGGGTGTTAATGAAAGCCAAAGACATGAGTAATCGAGGCTGTTGGGTATGCGCTTTCCATTGCAATAACCTCTTGAGTAGCAATGAAGCTGCTTTAAGGGTAACTGTGGATGAAATGAACCCATATCCTAGCTTTCCAGATGGTCAATCAGCTCAACAAGGTCCAACTAAATCAACAACCTCTTAACTCGACTTTATCCAATCAAGCAGCATAGCAGAGAAGCTCAGACCAGGTGTTGAATAAATTCCTAGGGACTTTGATCACATCCTTATCTGTAACTGACGTGTGAAAAGTCTGAAGCTGCCATCAGTGCCGCCTAACTTGTGCGAGTGCATCTGCAAATGATGGATTTAGTTTTCGGTACCAAGCTGTCATGGGACAAGCGACTGGATGTGTTGACTGCAATTGATGGGCTAAGGCGGTCACAATGGAGAAGAGTGCTAGAAGTGCAGGCGTGGTGCGAAGAATCGCCTGGTCTGACCATTGTCTCTGGGTTTCGACACCGAGATGGGCACGGACTTCTTCAAAAGTGACTTCAACCTGCCAACCTTGTCGAAACCATTGCATCATCTTGATAGAGCTAATCTCTAGGTCTGTACAAAGCAGTGCTTGTGGCTTGCATCGACCTTGAGGATCGCGGATCAAGACCCAGCGAATGGGAATCGGTGGCATACCGGTTTTGTACCATACAGCAGTACTAGAAGCAATGTGTAAGGTGATTTCCTGAAAAGAAGCCCCGTACTAAATTGGATGAATTAGGATGTCCCACTTGGGTAACTGAGGATGTCTCTTCAATCGTTTCTCAATGCCTTTCATTGCTTGTTTAGTGAGCGAAATTCCTGTTTCATAAATCTTCTATTAGACGACAATCGAGCTGACGGATTAATGACGATGTCACGTCGGCTATAGCTATGAAGAAACCAGGCATCCCCTGAGAAGGATAAAACTAGATCTCAATTCCCTAGAAATGATGTGTGAGATCGCGTTTCTAGAATTCAATCTCAAGAAAAAAGACACTTTTTACATCCCTAATCAATAGAGGGCTGTACAAGTGCCTAACAAAAGAATTGATTCCTATCATACTCGTGTTTATATGAACGGAAGAGACCTCGGCTTAAAACAAGCTGATGCAGCTTACATTGCCGAAATATCTACAAGAACCGGACAACGAATTGAGGCCGGCACCCATCAACCTAATCGCGGCCGCCTTCAGGACCAACGCACCGTTCCCGACCCCTTAGCTGATGTGTGGGAAGACGAGCTAGAACCAATGCTGCGTCGAGACCCACGCCTCAAACCCATGACCCTGTATGAGTACCTGCAGGATAAGTATCCAGGCCAGTATCCCCAAGTCCTGCGGACCCTACAACGTCGGGTGAGAACGTGGAAAGCCTTACATGGACCAAGCCCTGAAGTGATGTTTGAATTGCGTCATGAACCAGGGGTACAAGGGTTCTCCGATTTTACAGAACTCAAAGGCATCACGATTACCATTGCCGGCAAACCCTTTGAGCACCTGATATACCATTACCGTCTGGGATATAGCGGCTGGCGATATGCCCAGATCATCCAAGGAGGCGAAAGCTTTGTTGCCCTCTCAGAAGGATTGCAAAATGCCTTTGCAGCCTGTGGAGGTGTTCCTACACAGCATCGTACTGATAGTTTGAGTGCAGCCTATCGCAACATGGGCGGCCGCCGGTCCAAAAACCTCACGCGTTTGTACGACGAACTGTGTGACCACTATCGGCTAGAACCCACTCGTAACAACAAAGGTGTAGCCCATGAGAATGGCTCCATTGAATCTCCCCATGGCCATCTCAAAAACCGAATTAAGCAGGCGATCTATCTGCGCGGCAGTGCAGATTTTACGAGCGTTGCTGAGTATCAAGCCTTAATTGATGCACAGGTTGCCAAGTTGAATCAGCAGTGCCAAACCAAGTATGAGCAAGAGAAAGACCATCTACAACCACTGCCCAAATATCGAACCCCTGACTATGAAGTGCTCACGGCTAAAGTCAGCAAACGCAGCACCATCGATGTTCGCTGCATTCTATACACCGTCCCTTCTCGACTGATTGGTCGTCAATTGGAACTGCATCTATACCATGACCGGATTGTCGGCTATCTGGAGCGACACCCGGTGGTGGAATTGCCGAGGAAGCGCGTCAGTGGCAAAGGCAAACGTCGCGACCGTTGCATCAACTATCGCCATGTTATTGGTTCAATGCGATTGAAGCCTCGTGCTTTTATCTATTGCACCTGGCAATCAGACCTACTTCCCAATCCTGAATACCGCCAAATCTGGGAACAGCTCAAAGCCCAATTTGACCTGGAGCAGGCTGCCAAGATCATCGTGGAAGCCCTGTATATTGCTGCGGTTCAAGATAAAGAACAGGCCGTAGCAGTGTACTTACAGCAGCAGCTTCGCTCATCCAGCCTTACCCTCAATCGCCTGAAAAAACAGTTTGAGCCGCCTCAGATGAAGCAGGTTCCTGAACTCAGCATTGAACAACATTCACTTGAACTTTATGACAAACTCCTCCCCTCCTGCTCAGTCCCCGCTGAGCCCCTACCAGCACCTGAGCCTCTATTTAAAAAAGCTCAGGCTCTCCCACATGTTGACCCATTGGGAATCTATCGAATCCCAAGCCATGCAGGAAAACTGGTCTTATGCGGAATTCTTACTAGCCTTGTGCGAAACGGAGGCCCAACGAAGAGAACAAGCTCGTCTAAAACGTGCCCTCACCGAAGCCAGGCTCCCAAACGCAAAAAGTTTTACCAACTTTGACTTTAGCCATTGTCCCCAGCTCAATCCAGCTCCCTTGATGCAATTAGCCGCAGATCCGGGTTGGTTGGAGCGCGCCGAGAATTGCCTTATTCTGGGGCCCTCGGGTGTTGGAAAAACACATCTGGCCACTGGGGTGTCCAAAAAGATGCTGGAATTCGGTAAGCGGGTGAAGTTCTTTGCAGCCAACGCATTGGTCCAGCAACTGCAACAGGCGAAGCTCCAACTGCAGCTGCATCCAATGCTCAAAAAACTGGACCGCTATGATCTGTTGATCTTGGATGACTTGGGCTATTGCAAAAAGTCGGAAGCGGAAACGTCCGTTCTGTTTGAATTAATTGCGCATCGCTATGAACGAAAAAGTTTGTTGATTACAGCGAATCAACCCTTCAGCCAATGGGATGACATTTTCACTGATTCGATGATGGCGGTGGCTGCCATTGATCGCTTAATTCATCATGGCTTGATTATCGAAATTCAAGCCGATAGTTATCGGCGCAAATCAGCGACTCAGAGAACGGCTCAAACTCAGTCTCCACCTCAAAAATCCCAGTCCAAATAATCGAGCGATCACTGGTTGTCATTTCGATCACGGGTTGTCGTTTTGTTCTGAAGGTATCGTATGAGGTCTGAAAAAGAGCTAACGCAAAGGGAGTGTACGCCAAATAATACGGTTCAAATTTGGGGGTTGATCCGCCTTGTGGTTGTCGCGACATCGCCTATGGGGTTGACATCCAATAATCTTCTGTGTCACAGTTACATTAGCCTTCAAGAACACCTCCATCTTTCACCCAGAATTACTCTGAATTGAGGATTTGTCCTGGAAAGAGCAGATACTCAGCCCGATGAAGTATCCAAGAACAAAACAGCAGAGACCGGTGTCACCCCCAACCCCAGCTCTCCGCAACCCGCTCCCGCTCCAACACCGCCTGGACCATCTCTTCAATCCGCTCGATAGTCTCCGGTGGCCGTAGCTCTATCACCTGAAGGATCTCAAAGTTCGCCTCAATCTCAACGGCACACTCCCAACAGAACCCAGGTGTAGCAAACGATTCCCTCATAAAAGGCTTCCCCGTCCCTGCCACGGTAATCCAGTATCGTCCAGCCCCATTCTTGGCAACAGCCAGATACTCCAGCTCCCCTCTCTTACTGACTTGCTCAACTAGATTCTTCTGGCGCAGCTCCAGATTCCTGAATCGCCTCTCCAGCTCTGCTGATTCTCTAGAAGTTCGCGGTTGATTGACCTGGAGGGTTTCAGAGGATGTCGAATGAGGTACTTTCTTTAGTCTGGTTGTCTGGGAAGCTCGTCTAGAACTCCGGCGTATTCCTCCCAGCTCTCCATACCCTTGTTCTCGCTTGGGTGGCCGGGTGCCTTCCGGTGTTTCCTTAGGAAATGCTGTCCTACTAACCAGTTTGAGGGAGGAAGGGACGGACTTAGGTAGTTGTGGGATGGTCTGAGGGATAGGCTTGGGGTTGAGGGCGACGATTGGGGGAGTCATTGCGGAATTCTCAAATTCACTAAAGTCTCAATACTTGGATTGTTTCACAATTGGAAAAGTTTGAGGAGCAAACAGATAAACACCATTTCCTACTTCTGTATATTCACCACATAAAGAGTTAGTACAACCTGCTAGATAATCACTTATCCTCTGGGCCGACTTTGGAGGTAGGTTTTCTAAATTGACGAGTAGCAGTTGTCCGTTCTTCAGGCAATGTGCCGCTTCTTTAGCCTCCCTAAAAGAACTCGGATTCGACAAATATATTTCAGATGAAGATTGTCCTGGGAATATGACTAAATTGTTCACAGAATGATGCTATTACTTGCTCAGTGGTATGTCTTAATTCTTCCATGAAGGAATTTACTTTTCTTTAATCGAAAAATAAATTTAATGTTCACATCACTTCAAAATCGCATCCTTAGCTTTTAGATGGTGAAATGTGACATCGACCTTCTGATGCTCTCTTCAACAGCTCCTCCGCAGCCATCGGCACTGTTCAGTTAAGAAGTGAGGCATTCAAAAGCTCTGACTGTTAACACTTCGCCAATCTTAACGGGCCTTTGTATAAATCCCATCACCATTGCTGGGGTTCGCTGGTATCCATGGCTGTAGTGAGAACGACACCAATTGTGAATCAATCGCTGCACGTTCAGGGCTCTTTGTAATCCCTCAACAGTTTTGGCATAGTGATTCTGGCGTCTACGATAACTGCTAGCCCGTCGTCTCAAAGAACTGTGGAGGGCTTCAAGATGATTGGCATGGACATCGCTCTTGGGGCTAATGGCCGTATAAGGATGCTCTCGATTAACCCACACTACCCGAGGTTTTCCTTGAGACCCTTTGAGCTTCATCGCCACCTCTAAACCCGCTCGCCATATTTTGCGAAAAGGATAGGCCTGGGTCGTGGTACTCCTGGGCAAGTAGGCACTCGCTAGCTTCCACAATACCTTGGAGTATCGACGTTCTCCATCTGTGAACCAACGAATCGATGAACTGGGTTTAGCCCAATCCCAAGCAGCTTTGACACTTTTCTCAAATAATGATTCATCCTTAAGACCCGCGCGAGCCTCGAACCAATAGCGACTCTCACGGTCGATGAAATGAATAGTCCAACCTTCACTGAGCCAGGGGGGGAAGATTTTTACCCACGCGGGTGTACACTTCATCTCCTTTAATTGTGACCTCAGCTTCTTTTGGAGAAGGAGGAGAGAAATTTGATAATTGTGCGGATAAACGCTTCTCCCAAAGGAGAATACTGGTGGGAGATTTCCCAAGTACTCTCCCTGCGGCTCTAATCCCTAGACCTTCAGTGCGGGCATTGATGGCCATTGATATCGTCTCTACTGGCGTTCTCAATCTCGCCATCGGTGTCCCACTACGCTCGTTGAAGCGACGACCACAGTCTTTGCACAGAAAGTACTGAACCACTTGAGCTGTTTTCAGCGTCTTAGTTCCATTCTTAACAACATTCTCGCTTTGACAATGGATACATTGCATTGCTCTGAAACTGATACTGCAGAATTATCCTAGCAGTCACTTCTTAAATGAACAGTGCCCAGCCATCACCTTCGCCTGCTTCTTCGACCGCCCCTCACCAACTCCCCGCAATCCCATCGCCAGCACCAAACAGCGAAATCCTTCCGGTATTACCTCGAACTCATACCTGGGCATAGAGATTTGCTGACGCTGGCATAACTCCTGTAATGCTCCAATCGGATTCTCCACCACATCGGCAGACAAGCTCACGGATTCCTCTGGGTCTTCCTCCTGGTCCTCGGCTTGCTCCTGGTCTAGGTGTAGGACTCTCACTTGCTGTTCTGCTCTGCGAATGGCTCGGGTTCGGGCACTATCGAGGAGCTTGATCAGTGCGTCTTCTGGATCTTCTTTGGGGTAGAGATAGGCGAGGAAGCCAAGGTGTTCAGGGGTGAGGTGGATGGTTAGACTGGAGATTGGCTGGGGGGTCGGCATTAACAAGCGGTTGGCAAATCTTTCTTAAATAGACTATCCAGATAAACACGAGCTGTCCTACGGTCTGATTGACCGTACTGCATCAGAAATAATGATAGTGCCGCTGAGAAAACCCGATCTTGATCCCAATCAGGATGGTCTTCCAAGTAATTTATCAACGTCTCATGAAGCTCCTCAGGGATATCAGCCAGAATGCTAATCGTCGTAGACATAAATTCGGTCATCCTTGAACAACAGTGAGGTCGGTATCGATGGTCTATATACAAAAAAATAAGCACGAAAATTGACGCCCTCTTTGATCAAACCAGTTAGTGTCGAACAACTTTCTTCGACCCTATAGTTTGCTCGATATTGAGCGCATGCACTTAAGGCTGGGTATCCTATCTTGCGGTCAACACGCGAGAATGTCAAATCTATTTTGAGCTTTTCGATAGTCACAGAGAGCATGGAGGAAGCTCCATTGATGCAGACTTGCGGTTATTCTAATGCAGAGACTTCAAAGTTGAGAAAGAACGAGGTCTTTACTAATAAACATCACTTACTCTTTAACCAAGGTTTAAGATTGGGATTATTATGAGCTACTGTACCTTTTAAGCAATTCTATAAGATAAAGTCTATGAGATAATTTCTTAGTTAAACCGACTTTAATCAATCCCTAGTTATCTGTCTTTATACTTGCTAAATACTGACTATCTAAAAAGTCTACAAATCTTTTTAACAATTCTCCATTTATCTATTTTTATAACAGAATGAAAAAGCTAAAATCATGAAGAAAAAAACGTAAATTAACTTAGCTACTGACTACTCTATTGGGATAAATCTCAATCTAGCAAGAATTCTAACTGGTGTCTATATTTAGATCACTAGCTGAATAAGCTTATTCATAAGAATATGATTTAAAATTATTTATGTATATTGAGAGAATAAATTTTATATCTTTATATTCTACTTATTTACATATTTTTCCATATAGCGTATCACTGACTTCTATATAATTTTCACTTTTTCCTTGCCGTTTTAGACTGACATGCTAAGCATTTAAAAATATTCTTCTTCTTGAGGTCGCTAATATCACTGGGAAATAGAGCCAAGCTTTAATCCTCAATTTTGCTTATTGCTCTATTAGTAGAAAGTGCTACAGCTTTTATCCCTTCCTCCCAAGTAGCTTCTTTACCTACTTTTTATTTGAAGGAGTCTATGGAAATGCTAGCCAAAGATCCTAATTCAGAGCTATTCTCAACTGATATTGAACCACTTCGAATAGATGTCATTGGCTCTCTCATCACTGCAGCCCCTATTGATGTGCTGGTTAATGTAATCCTAGTTTGGGCAAAGCAACACAAAAGTAAAATGGTCTGCATTGCAAATACTCATATGCTAGTTGATGCTCATCAAAAACCTAGCTTTGGTGAAGTGCTGAAAGATTCTGACATAGTCACACCAAATGCTATGCCATTGGTGTGGCTGCTGAAGAGAATGGGAGTGAAAACACAAGAAATAGTAACGAGCTTAAATTTAATGCAATGCCTTTGTCAGAAAGCTTCTCAGCAGAAGGTCAGCATTTTCTTTCTAGGTTCACAGTCCCTGATACTGCAAAAGATGAGACATCGACTTGCACAAGATTTTCCAGAGCTGCTGATTGCAGGAATGGAACCTTTACCTATTCGACCCTTAACACTAGATCAAAGGCAAAAGCTGATACAGCGGATTAAACACAGTGGTGCAGGGCTGGTGATGGTTGCCTATAGCTCTCCTAAACAAGAATATTGGATGGCTGAACATAAGAATCAGATTGAGGCAGTCATGATCGGTGTTGGTGGAGCCTTTCCAGCTTATGCAGGTTTGAATTCCAGCGTACCCACTTGGATGAAGGAAATAGGTTTTGAGTGGATCTATAGGTTCTTTCAAGAACCGACAAAGTTTTGGAAAAAACATGTTAAGACCACTTCAATATTTATCCATCTTGCCTTGAATCAGATTTGGAACCGTTACTTTGAACTAAGGTAGCAAAAAATCGATTAATCAGACTTTTATAAGAGGTGGACAAATCTGAACTGAATTCAAAGATACCCTGACCAGCATGCGTTCATTAAAAGGGACATTGTATAAATAATTTTGGAGTGGTCTGGAAGATAGCCGTGAATTTCGATTGTTCTTTTCCACTTTGCAGATCCTGGCTCCCGCTTATTTTGCCATGTGCTTTCAGGTACTTTTCGGGAAATGCTGTCTGATCTGAGAGCTTGGGAATTGGAGTGTCAGGATTGGGCAGTCGGGGGGCTGGGGTTGAGGTTAAAGATTGGGGTTTCTAATTCAACAAACTGCATCATATAGCATGTTATGTTGATGGCTTTCTAAGGGACAGAAGGCTTTGACCATGTATAGGGCTGAAAAGCCTTATCTAAAGGAGTTTTAGCAATATGATTTGTGTAATTGTGAATGACTTTTACGGCAATACCTAAAATCACTTCTAAAATTTGTTGCCGGGTATACCCTGCTGCCAAAAATTCTTCAATCTCCTCATCACCTACCCAACCTCTTTCTGAAATCATTCTTTTGGTGAAATGTCGTAGTGCCTGCAACTTTTGGTCTATTAGGGGTTTGCCATTGCGAATTGCCTCAATATCTTCTGCAGACATTCCAACCATCTTGGCTAAACCAGAGTGTGCAGCCACGCAATAACTACATTCGTGCTCATAGTTAGCAGTGAGATAAATAACTTGTTGCTCAATGGGAGTAAAACTGGTTGTCTCGAATAGATCCCAAAGGGCCATACCACTTTTTAAGGTAGCTGGAGATTCTGCAAGGATTCCTTCCAGATTTGGGATAAATTTGAACGTTTGTTCAGCCTGTTGGAGTGCTCCCTTAGACTCATCTGGAGCTGTCTCAAGGGTGTAAATTTTGAAGTCCATAAGTTCAGTTTCACAACTATAGCTATTGAGAGACAAGTCTGTCTCCCTGCGGTTGGTGATATCGTAACTCTATGGAGACAAACTTGTCTACTTAATCAGAAATGAATCAAAAACTCAATGAAACTCAGCGAAAGATTCTGAATACAGCTTCTGATTTGTTCTATCAGAAAGGGACTCAGCATGTTGGTATCAATGAAGTTATTGCTACCTCTGGTGTTGCCAAGCGTACGCTTTATCGTTGGTTTGCCTCAAAAGATGAACTGATTGAAGCAGTCATGAAGCATCGCGCCATGCAGTGGCTAGAGTGGTTTGAAGTGGCTGTAGAAGACCGGGGTAATACTGCGAAGGACCGTTTACTAGCAACCTTTGATGTACTTGAAGAGTGGTATGCTGACCCAAACTTCCGAGGATGTCCGTTCATCAACGTTGTCTTGGAAATTGCAGATGCCTCTCATCCGGCCCATCACATCTCGATGAGTGTGAGAGAATCGATTCGACAGTATGTTATGCGGTTAGCGACTGAAGCAGGTGTTCGGGAGCCTGAAGCATTTTCACAGCAATATTTACTGTTGATTGGAGGTGCTAGCTTGATGGCCACTATTGAAGGTAAATCAGATGGCGCAGGGTTTGCTAGAAACACTTTATCGGTGCTAATTGAAGCAGGTTGAGTCTTTTTATAAGGTTGATTTGAACGAGTGGAAGCCATGTTTGAGAATACGGTGAAGGGATTTGAACCGATTGAAAACTTATGGAGGATTTGATTGAATGGAGTGATCGTCAAGACGATAGCCATCGACGAAAGAGCTTCATTAGCTGTGGCATCACGACATAGGTGAGTAGTAATGCAACTAACCCTGTTGTAACCAACTGATTGAGCAACAGAGGTAACCGTAGCTATCACTTTCGCGCCCAATTGGCTGGCCCACGGGACTAAAACCGATCCAATACTTCCGCTAGCACCCGTGATTAATACGGGCATATCTTTCTCGATTGGACGATATTCATAGAGCAACGCCCTTGCCGTCAAACCAGAATGAATTAAAGCAACAGCCACCTCTTCCGAGATATCGTCTGGTAGGACAAAAAGTTTTTCCGCTGGGACAGCCGCATATTCGGCATAGGTTTTTGTCTTATCCCAAAAGAACCCAACACGTTGTCCAGGGGTAAAATTGTCATCATCAGAGCCCACTGCTTCAACAATTCCGGCACCTTCTTCGCCCAAGATCAACGGTAGTTCAGGGGCTGAAGCGCCGGGATGGCGAAAGAAATCGGTGCGAACCATGACGTCGTTATAGTTGACCCCAGAATAGCTCAGTCGAATTAAAGCCTCATTTGCTTGGGCGATAGAACGAGGAGCATGCGCTAGTTGAAGAACTTCGGGGCCACCAATCTTGGTCATATGAATTGCACGCATCATTGTTTGGATTGTCATGGCAAAATCTCCTGAAAATTTTCTGTTGGAATGAGCTGCTTAAAAGGGAGGTGAGGCCACATATTAGTGACCTCAACAGTTTCGATTAAGCGGCAAGTTCACGCGCTTGCAAAATTGTGGGAGCTAACCGTCCATAGTCGCCGCCAAACTGATGGGTGCCAATGTGGTGCAGCAAGATGCCCACCTGCTCAATATTACGGCTGGTGGCGAGTGCCCCAGCATCAAAGGGCTCGAACCCCGCATCGCGAGCCAATTGCATCACGACTTCCTTGGCTTGCTCGTCATCGCCTGCGACAAATACAGCAGGCTTAACTGGGTTGTTGGCCCACTCGTTGGCATCCAGTACAGTCGATGGCATTGTGCTAAAAGCCTTGACCACACGAGCTTTGGGTAGGCGTTTTTGCAACTCTTCGGACGTTGAGTTGGACTGCATGAATTCCAGATCGTGATAGTGTTCAAACTGTTCGGTGACGTTGAGTGGATTCATCGTATCGATGATAATCTTGTCTGCCAGGTCACCCACTTCAGCCAAGGTTGCGTCCAAGTTAGGCCAGTACACCGAGAATAGGGCCACATCGCCAAACTCCGCAGCTTCTCTTGCCGTGCCTTTTACGCCTCCAATCGTTTCAAGAAAATGCTCTAGCTTGGTCTGGTCACCAGCTTTAGCCAACTTGAGTTGGTGTCCTGCCTCATGCCAGGACTTTGCAAGGGTGCGACCAATATTGCCTGCATTGATAATGCCAATTTTCATCATGATTCTCCTTGAAAAGTAAATTTGTGCTCGGGTGGTTTGAATGGGCTACGCTGCTCGGCGCGCCTCAGCTACGCCTACTGTGTTTTCGTAAAATTGACCGCCTGTGATCCGACCGTCTTCCATATCGAAGCGAGCGAGCCAGTCGCTGTCGGCTATCTTGCCTGTCTGACGATGGCGGAAGGTGAAATGGCCCTCGACGAAAACGCGATCGCCTGCATCGGTGTAGCGACTCGGTTCAAATGTCAGTACTTCAAATTCCGAGAATAGTAACGTCACGAGACGGATGTAGCCTTCTTTACCCTGGTGGGTGTAACCTGCCCAGGGAATGGCTGCTCTTAAGCTCTCGTTACTACTGCTGGAGACAATCCATTGGAAGTTAGGCTGGGCATAGGCTTGAAAAGCGCGGTCAAAATCGCCTGCGTAGTGGGCTTCAAAAAACTTTTGTACAGTCTCAACATTAGTCTGTTCCATGAGTTGCTCTCCTTCCTAACGCAATGGCAGGGTTTAGATATGGCTTGTTCGAGGCGATCACCCGCAGCCTTGTCTCTAACTCGTAGCTTGGTTAGTAGAGCAAACGGCTGATTAGGCTCGTCTAGCTTGGCTTGAAGTGTTTGCTGAAGTGTTTGTTTTTGACCACTCATGATGACCTCATTAGGACAAATTTCAAAAGTTCAAAGGTATGTTTCAAACCTGTTTTGACTGTATCGAGTTCGCCTGGATTGATAAATACTGAAAATCTCAATAGACTGTTGATTATGAAGTCAACAATTGATTTGGAATCCCTAGAAATATTTCGAGCCGTTGTCGATGCCGGGAGCTTCACAGCAGCGGGAGGGGTTTTGAATAAAGACAAGGCACATGTCAGTCGGGTTGTCAGCCGTTTGGAAAAACGCTTAGGCGTACAGTTGCTGAAGCGATCGACGCGGCGCTTGAACATTACTGAAATTGGTCGTGACTTCTACGAGCGGGCCTGTGGCATTTTGGCTGCTCTGGAAGAAACCGAAGCCAGCATTGCCCATGCCCAAGGTGAACCTCGCGGTGTCTTGCGCGTCACGGCAGGCGCAGAGTTTGGGCCTATGCGAGTCAATTATTGGATTGCTGAATATCTCAAGCGCTACCCTGAAGTGCGCGTGGAAGCAGATTTTTCTGATCGCATTGTGGATGTAATTCATGAAGGCATTGATGTTGCAATTCGGGTCGGCCCTTTAGTGGATTCAGAGCTATCCGTTCGTCCCCTGGGTGAAATTCGTTATGGTCTCTATGCCAGTCCAGCCTATGCGCATACCAGAGGAGAGCCTAAGTCATTGAAAGCTTTGGCCCAGCATTCATTGATCATGTTTGCGCCACGAGGAAAGCCAGTGTGGCCAATGGTTCGGGGAAAAGAGCGAGAAGATGTAACGTTAGAAGCGTTGTGTGTGATTAACAATAATTTGGCAGCCAGGGAACTCGCAGCAGATGGACTGGGTATTGCATTGCTACCCCATTTCCATGCTGCACCGCAGCTTGCTCAAAAACGATTGACTCGGGTGCTAGAGGATTGGGAGAGAGTACCTGTATCGGTGTCAGCATTATTCACCTCCAGTCGTTATATGACACCGAAGGTGAGAGCATTTGTAGATTTGGCTATCGTAGACTTCAAAAATTCGGATAGTAACCTTCAATAACTTGAGCTTTGTTGACACATTTATTGCAAGTTTTATGTCGGAAGCAAAGGTTTGACAGCCAACCAGAGAATAAAGATTTCAACTTATCAGACATGCTTCAACTACTGCATTTCCTACAGGAAAAGTCAGTCGTTCAGAGGGTTAATACAGCTTTGCCAGTGAACTTACGCGCCAATAGGTCTTCGGCAAGATGAGGGGTTTCTGACCAATCTGAAGTTATAGTTTCAGGCAATTTCAATAGATCTCGCTCAACCAGATTCAGAAGCCGCGTCAAAGCTGCAGACGAGGGTTCCTTTTCAATTTCGCTGTAGAGCGTTAGACCATAGATTCGACGTTGTCCCCCGTTACCAAAAAGCGCAGGATAGAGATTAACAGTCGATTCATGACTCTCAGAGGAACCATAGGATACTAGAGTGCCTCCCTTTGCTGTGACGCTCAGCAATGAGCTAAATAGTTGACCGCCAACGCCGTCCACAACCAGATGATAAGGTCCTTCTCCCTCTAGCCCTGACCCATCTTCTGTTACGACCACTGCATCTGCACCAATATTGCTAGCGAACGTTGCTTGCTCGGATCGACGAACCTGAGCTACCGTTCTTGCACCACTTAGCTTAGCGAGTTGTAGAGCAAAGTAGCCAACACCACCTGTGACTCCAGTAACGAGAGCTGAATTGCCCACTAGGCGATTTCCCTGATCCACTGCTGCGAGGGCAGTTAAGCCCGCAACTGGCAAAGTTGCAGCCTGGACGTCGGAAACAGCATCGGGAATAGGAGCAATGAACTGGTGTTCTCCAATTACATATTCAGCAAATGCATCCATTTCCGGTCGCCAGCCGACGACCCGTGTGCCCTTCTTTAGCCCGGTGCCATCAGCCGCTGAGTTCTCAATAACGCCGACGAAATCCCAGCCAATGCTTCTACCCCCGCTTGTTGGAGATTGAGCAATATTGATCTCACCACGGTTGAGAGAAAAGGCCGTGACCTTAATCAGACTTTGGTGCGGTAAAGGTTGGAGGGAATCGGTTTCGACAAAAGAAAGACCGCCTTCTTGATCTGAGTTCATGATGATGCGTTGCATAGGACTTCTCCGCTTGATTGAAGTGAATATGAATTTTGGATGTGGGCAAAGCCACCACGTTTTTGCTAATTTTCGGTGTGCAGTTAAAAGTCAATTCCGCGAATGATCGGCTCTGGCTCAAAGTTCTGGGGATAGTGCAAACCGCGCTCATGAGTAAGATAAGAGGCGAGGTCTAAGCTATGATCGGCGACCCAGTAGTGCGTCACTTTACCCTCTGCGTGAGTCAAGATGAAGTACTCAATAGAAGTGCCTTTACGACCAGTGGGAGCAAGTCCAAAGAATTCATCCACATGCTGCCAGATCAAATTGACGGCAATCGTAGCGCGATTCACACCATAGATTTCATCGACCAAATCGAGACGCGGTTGAAACGCTTTATGGAATTCTGCAGTCCAGTTTTTGAGTGCTTCTAGACCGTATTGGGGCTGATCGCCTACTGTACTGCGGAGTTGGACATCAGATGCTATAACATCATCCCATAGGTCCAGTTTGCGCTCGTTGAAGCCTGTGTAGATTTGTCGCCCAATCCGCTCGGATTCAGCAAGGGCTGCTTTGAGTTCATCACTGCTCAGAGTTTCCGTATTTGAGGCTTCTGTTTTGTTGGTGGTGTACTTCATGGTTCAGTTCTCCATTGAATGATTGTTTTGTTCAGAGACAACGGCGCGTTGCTGGCTTGATTACAAGATATTTGGATTACAATCCTTTGAGAAGGGGTTTAATATCACTTCTTTATCCACTTTTTCTCACTAATAAACTATGAAGAGCCTGTCCAACATAAAGACTTTTGTCCGTGTTGCTGAAGTGGAGAGCTTTGCCAGAGCCTCAAATATTTTGGGTCTATCGACGTCAGCCGTGAGCAAGGCCGTGGCTCGGCTCGAAGCTGATTTGGGTGTAAAGCTATTTCATCGCACCACTCGTAGTGTTAGCCTTACCCCCGATGGCAAACAATTTTATGAAGGCTGTCAGCAACTATTGCTCGAATTTGATGCCCTCACTGCTGAGGTTCAAGGCAGTCGAGCAACGCCTAGGGGACAATTGACGATTAGTGCTCCAGCAGCGTTTGGGCGTCTGTGTTTAGTCCCTCTATTACAGTCTTTCATGCAGTCCTATCCCGAAATTACTTTAAATATTTCCATAGATGATCACGCTATAGATCTCGCTGCCCAGGGTATTGATATTGTGATTCGCACCGGACAACTGGCTGATAGTGCTAATTTGATTGCGAGTCGATTAGTTACTTATCGACTGGTGGTATGTGCTTCGCCACACTACCTCGCAGAGCACGGAGAGCCCCAACATCCAGAACAGTTACAAAGACACTCTTGTCTTAATTTTCGTAATCCCGATACAGGCCGATTCTTTCCTTGGGTGCTTGAGATTGATGGAGCAGTAGAGTCTTATACGGTGAGTGGCCCCCTTGTGTTTGATAATGCGGATGCGGTCGTGAGAAGTTCAATCTCTAGCCTAGGGCTGAGCCAGATGCCCTCCTTTTTAGCAAAGGAAGCTGTATCGAGAGGACAACTGGTGGAAGTGTTAAATTCCTATCAGCCCCCAGAGACTCCTGTTTGGATTTGTTATCTCGATCGCAATTTTGTCTCTCCTAGAATTCGAGCCTTCGTGGAATTTATGAAAAGCGAGAAAAGCCATTTGTCTACAATGTGCTCTTTAGCAGAACGCATAGCTGTATCATAAGTGTGGCTTCAAGCAACTGTTGGGCAAGGCTTTCAGCCCTATAGCGTCAATTGCACGGATCATTGTCGGCCCCCTATCTGACTACTTGACTCTGAGGTATGTTCTTCATACCTACAGGTTCCGCTGAGAGGCAGAAAATAGCAAACCATTGGCGATGGCAGTTCCCAACAGAATCAAGCAGCATCCTGAGATCATCGCAACTGTAATCGCTTCACGGAGGAAGACTGCTCCCCACAGTACGGCAAAAATTGGAACTAGGTAAGTTACAGTCAGTGCTTTAGATGCTCCGATATTTTGAATTAAACGGAAGTACAACAGATAAGCGAGCGACGTAGAGAAAAATGCTAATGCAAGAACGGCTAGCATAATTGTAGTTGAAGGCATAGCTGCAGGTAAGGTAAAAGGCAACAAAGGCAGCAGTGCTACAGCAGCACTAAGCTGAGTCATCGTAGCAATCACTAAAGGTGGTATTCCTGACAGACGGCGTTTAGCAAATGGAGCGGCAATTGCATACATTATTGCAGCCAGTAGCCCAGCAACAATCGAGCCGATCACCACCGGAGTTATCTCCATTGGCTGTAAGCCAATCAGTAGAACAACGCCAGCAAAGCCTGACAGTAGCCCTACCATCCGAGCCGCCGTTAGCTTCTCGTGGAGCCAGGTGGTAGCTATCAAAGTGCCGAACAAAGGTGCTGTTGCATTAACGATAGAGGTGTAGCCTGCAGGTAGAGAAAGCGAGGCAAACGCTAGAAGAAGAAATGGCAGTGCCGAATTGATGCTGCCAACGATGAATAAGGACTTGAGATTCGCACAAATCATTGACCATGCCTGAGAGCGAAGTAGCAGAGGCAATAGCGCTAGTCCTGCGAACAGCACACGGCATTCAATTAGCCAGATTGGGCCTAGTACGGGTGCCGCTATGCGCATGAACAAAAACGAACCGCCCCATAGCGCAGATAGCAGAAGAAGTTCAAGGACATCCGATAACCGCATTAGCTTCCTTCCTGTATGGTTGAATGATTGAGTTGGGCAGCTTCCCAACCTAAGATGGCTTGCTTGCGATCTAGTCCCCAACTGTAGCCACCGATCTCTCCTGAGCCTCGAATAACACGATGACAAGGAATGAGATAGCCAATCGGATTCTTGCCAATGGCAGTACCGACAGCCCTAGCAGCTTTAGGTCGCTCGATCATCTCAGCGATTGTTTGGTAAGTTGTGAGACCACCTAGTGGAATTTGAAGCAACGCTCGCCAGACTTGGACTTGAAAGTTTGTTCCCTTAACTAGCAGTGTCAAGGGCTTAGTCGGCTGAGACATCTCTGGTAAAAAGATGCGATCACACAACCCCTGTGTTTTCTCCTGATCCACAGTCAACGTGGCATTCGGCCAAGTATTGGTTAGCAAGTCGTCTACAGGCAGCGTGGCCTTGTCTTGAAACTGAAGTGAGCAGATACCTCTTTTTGTTGTGGCGATCACAACGGTTCCAAACAAGGTGTTGTGCGAACCGTTGTATATTTCTAGTCCTTCGCCACCATTTTTATATTCGCCAGGTGACATCGCTTCTATAGAAACGAACAGATCGTGTAAACGGCTAGGGCCTGAAAGACCTAGATCTTCGCTGAGTGTAAGTAAACTATCCGTTTGAGCAATAGTCGCTTTGGCTTGCTCAATCGTCAGATATTGCAGAAACCGCTTTGGGCTAATACCTGCCCAATAGGTAAATAGCCTTTGAAAGTGGTACTCACTCAGTCCGATGTGCTGAGCAACGGTAGATAAGGCTGGCTGCTCAAAGCGATGCTCACGAATAAAAGCGATTGCTGCTGCGACCATCTGATAGTGGTCTGACGGGTCGTCTTCCGGGGTAAGTCTTCGTAGACCCATACCAGTTTTCTCTAGGATGTGTTCGCATTAGCTTACAAAAGCTATGAACAAATGAGCCACCCGATTCTTGCGATGATTAGATAGTGGACAGGCTTCACTGGAGACAGATTAAGAACGATAAACTCCATGAAGTCTACTGAGCGTTGACTTATAGGCAGGTTTCTTTGTGCTGGTCGAAGCCAGATTGGGTTCAAAAGGCGAATGTCAAAAAATCGATGACTTTCTTAGCGGATTCCAATATCACAATCTGGAGGTTATGCAGGAAAAGGGTTTCAGGCGAAAGCGCTACTTTCTGTTCAAATGCGCCCGCTGGTCCAACAAGACCTAAACGCCGTTTTTGCTGAATATGGAACTGTCAAACAGGTCAAGATGCCTACTGATCGAGAAACAGGACGCAAGCGTGGATTCGCCTTTGTCGAAATGGGTAATGATGCCGAAGAAGCTAAAGCTATCGATGAGCTAGAGGGTGCTGAATTGATGGGACGCACTCTGAAAGTGAATAAAGCCAGACCCCATGAGAACAGAGGTGGTGGTAATCGCTGGTAGAGCTAATTTGAATAATAGAATCTGATCTCATAGCTCAATGGTTTTTCAGAGCTATGAGGCTTCCTGAACAATTTTCCCTTCCTCACCCTCAACAACCTCCACACCCACGATCGTCACGGTGATTCCCTCTCTCTGACATTGATACCGATAAAGCTTTCCAGCCTCCAGTTTCTCCAAACATGCCTCTTTCACTAGCGGAGAATGTTGAAGGATGCGCCTGCTCTGATCGCATCTTTGATCACGCTGTACTAAGACTCGCTGATTCTCTGAATTCCACACACCGATCATCACCCAGTCTTCAGGGGTCTCAGGGGTCGGTTCAGCAGCACCACAAAACTGCAAGAAAACAATTTGACCTTCAATAATTTGAGGGTAGCATTTCACCATTAAAGGAGTATCCAATGACGCTCCTATCAATTTGCTGAAGCGCTTCTTTACCCTCAAAGGGAGCTGATGACCATCCAGTTCTATGAAATATACTGGCTGTTCTCCCTCACCTTCCACTTCCTGAACTCGGATGATTCCTGGAATCCTGCACCAGGCGCGATGTGTGCCATTGCCAGGGAGCAGAGGCCGTCTCTTTTTGCGATGGTTTCGCTGCTTGGATTTTGCCTGAAGATTCTTTGTAATCTGCTGTTGTTGAGGTACTACTTTCTTATCCTGGACTAAAGATTGTTGTTTGAAAATAGCCTGAGAGACCTTTGGTATTTCTTTTGAGGGTATTTTGGCAGACTGTGTTGTAAGCTGCTCTCTCTGGAGTTGAGATTCGAGTTTTGCAATCGTCCGTTTTAGGAGTAGAGCAGCAGTGTCATTGTTGCACTGCTTAAGCTGAACTTTGAGTTGGTTGAGCTTGTCGATAGTTGCTGAGGGCATGGGGAAACCTCGCTAGGTGCAAACTTGCGGCTATTCTAAGGTATGAAGTTGGTCTTTGGGTTAAATTCGGGATTCTTGCCAGAAAACGTCACACAGCCCATGCGCAGGCTTATAATCAACGAATTATGAACACTTGTACTTTCCAAGGAATACTCCTAGAGAGATCCCTGCGATATACCCAGGAAAGACGTGCGATCGCTGAGTTTGTTGTTGAAATTAACCCTCTGATGGAAGAAGACCCCAAGGAAAATCTCAAGGCTATCTATTGGGGAGAGAATGGGGAGCAAGCACACAATGCATTACAAGCTGGCGACCAACTCGTTTTGCAAGGTCAACTGAGGATAAACAAGGTGACTCATAGGTTGGGTAATGAGGAATATGTGGAACAGCAAGCTAGCGTGATTGTCGAGAAGATTAACCGAATTCAGAGTCCAGGTTGATCTAGGAAATAATTTCAAAATTTTCGGTAGATATTTAGGTCATTTTAGTAGTTCCAACAAATAAAGTGATAACGGATTAGAAATCAAAACTAGATGTTACCTATACTGATTCTTCAATTGCTTTCGCTATATCCAAATACTTATCTGGCCGTCTATCAAGAAAGATATGATTCCTAGATGTAATTGATTTATCCCTAGCTAAATTCAAATCAATGTCTGAAATCATTACTTCTTCTTGATCATCCGAAGCTTGGGTCAGAATATTACCTCTAGGGTCACAAATAATTGAACTACCTGTAAACGTAAGATTATCCTCAGTGCCTATACGGTTAGCTGTTACGATGAACATTCGATTGCATATAGAGTGGCCAGGTATGGTCTTTTGGCACAAATCAGGTAGAACAATATTAGAGGGATGACAAATAATATCAGCACCTTTAAGAGCTAAGATTCTCCATGCTTCAGGGAACACCCAATCAAAACAAATCAACATCCCTATTTTACAGATACCAATGTCATAGACAGAATAATCTGTATTCCCAGGAGAAAAAAAATCTTTTTCATTCAGAAAAAGATGTGACTTCCTATAAACTTCTATATATTCATTTGGTCCAACTAGAAAAGAAGAATTATACAAATCCTTGTCAGATTTTTCACAAAAACCTGACACGATATATAGATTATATTTATTTGACTTTTCGTGAAGAAAACGAATAAATTTACTATCAGCGACAGATTCACTTGAATTTAGAGCTTGTTGCCTAGAATTAAAGGCATATCCAGAATTACACAATTCTGGCAGCACAAGAATATCTGAATGTTTACCTTTATCAATTAAGTATTCTAGTCGTTCTAAAGTTTGAGTTGGCTTACCGAGAATAGGTGAGAATTGAATAAAACCTACTTTCATTTCATTAAGCCCAAGAAGTAGAATAGTTTTTAGGGTAATTAAATAAACTGAAGTAATCCAATATTATATAAATTTGGATCAACAACTCTTCTCATGTCAGGTTGTAGAACTTCTACAATAAGCATTTCAACCAAAAAAAGAACCTTAGCACTTAATAAATGACTGGTATGTCCAGAAGCAGAATAACTTTTTATACCAGTATTAACATGAATATGTGGAGATATTTTATCTTCGTCAGAATCATAGGCAATAGTACCACATCCACAAGCTTCTACATTGCTTAAGTGTACCTTATCCCATACTGGAGCATTGACATCATCAATTTTGCTGCAAGTTCCCACTAATTCTACTTCGGAGAATCCAGCAATAAACATGGGGATATATCCTTGCTGTACTTGATTCTCTTTACAAAAGCTTGAAAGCTCTTGAAAAAAATCTGATTGATGTTCAAAAGTAACACCAAAAGTTCTTCCTGTTTTTAATTCAGTACTTTTCATATATTCAATTAGGCAATATACCAAGAAATTCTTTAACAGATGTTGAGCAACTAATTCTCTTTAAGTAATTGATTTGATGTTCAATATCAGAAAAGAAGGAGCTACTCAAATTGCTATTTGATATTATTTTATCAACATTTTCACACAATCTATCATCATCAAATAATTCATCATAGAAAGAGCTAAAGGCTGAAATAGAACAATAGTCTAAAAGAAGTTCCGTAATCTCACAATCTTCAGAAAGATAATATAAAGCTATCAATTCTTTATCATGTACAGATATCATATCTGCATCGATAAACATTTTAATTTTGCAATCAATATTGTCTAGAATTTTAACTTCGACTCCCATCTTTTCATGCAAATATGCATTCATAATAGCATTATTTCTTATCCTAAAGTCTAATGAGTTTAATATAAATATTCGTTTAATTTTAACCCCATTTTTTAGTAGATTGACATTAGTTGCCATATACATCATTCCTGCGATTGATGACCACCATTTCTTTAGTTCAGTATCTAAGACCATCGCTAGTAAAGTTTCTCTTGTTTCACTCACAAGCTTATTAACAATTGTTTGCCACTCACTTCTAAAACTCATACTTTTTGTGTTAGAGCTGAGAAAATCTTCAGTGAAACCCTTTTTTAGAAAATACTTTTTTAGAAGCCCATTTATAATATCTGACTTGATCTGGCAGGAGCCAACATAGCTATTCTGATTCTTTTCATAGTGAATATAAGAAGGCGATGATGAACAAGCTTCTCTCTTTGCGATTTTATACTGACTTAGCAACATTGGAACTTTGTTCCAGCGCATTCTATAATCTTCTGGCAGGTTTAATAATAAAATTAAACTAGGATAAACATCTCTTGATAAAACCGTTCTAATAGTCCCTGATGATTGTCTGCTTTCAGGATTTAAAGTTTCAGCAATATTCGATGGAGATTGACCCAACAAAATGTATTCTAAGTATTGCTTGGCACTATTTGACAAGCTCTGTTTATTCACCATCTCTAAATCAGAGTACAATCTTTGAAGATCCCACTCTTTATCCATTGGTGAAGTATTCCTATGTTGAGAATAGGGTATTTCCATACTCCATAATAGAAATCAATAATTTCAATACAAGAGTATCATATAAATAGTTGTATAGTTAGCAATTAGCAATTATATGAAAATACATTTTTATATATTAAATTAGTATTTTTGCAATTACTAATTAGTGATATGCAGTATTTTTTATTCTATTATTCATTTATAGAGATAGTATTTATTCAAATAACCATTTATTTTTGTTGGTAATCAAGTCTTATTTTAATCTGCTTATATCCATGCATATCTGCGCCATTAGCAAGATAAACTTACCTGCATAAAGCTTTTAACAGCGCAACTAACAACTTGTTAACGTTCTTGTTAACAAGTTGTTAGTTGCGCTGTTAAAAGCTTTTATTCATACTGCATTCATATGAGTCCTTATTAGCTTAATCTGATATGAATTACTAAATGTCAATGAGTTATACAGCTTTAGAATTCATCAATCAGGAGATTAAGGCCCTGCATGCTTCAGTCTTCAACTTATATCTTTTTGTATTAGGAGTTTAAATTAATGAGCTATTCAAAAGTTGATAATTCATTCACCAATCTGAAACTATCAGATATAACTCTTGATAATGAAATACAATCTTATCAACAACTGATTCAAGAGGTTGTTGGTGAATTTGCTGAGGCAATGAGGCAAGGGGCTAAGTTTCCACCAGTGGTTGTTTTTTTTGATGGCGATAATTACTGGTTAGCGGATGGATTGCATCGATTTCTGGCTAAGCAGTTTGTAGCTGAACAAAGTATTTCGACTGAGGTGCAGCCTGGTTCTCGTTACGATGCAAATTTTTACTCAGCACGTTCCAATTTGAATCCTAGTGATATACATAGCAGTGAAGAAAAACACAGATTTTTTGAGAACATCTTGTATGATGGCCAAAGTGAGCCTCTACAATACTTGGACCAATCACCAAATCGCTCTAGAAGGAAGAGAGGACAGACTATTGCAACAAATATACGGACACTTTAGCTAACATATCTTAATAAAAGACTTGTAATTCTCTCAATTGTCTATTGCCAGGAAGGTTTAGATGTTTAGATAGCGATATATTGTTGTCTACCACTAGCTCTTGATGCCATCCGAACCTTCTATTCAGTCCGTGGACATAGCAAAAATCTGCATGGATGGCGGTACCCAACCTCGCGCTCAATTATTTGAAGAAGTGGTTGCTGAATATGCTGAAGACATGAAGCAAGGTGCAATTTTCCCTCCAGTTATCGTCTATTACGATGGAGAAGAGTATTGGTTAGCTGATGGTTTCCATAGAGTACGCGCTAGAGAAACCATAGGATCAAAAGATGTAACTGCTGATGTGCGTCTCGGAACACAGCGAGATGCTGTCCTATACGCAGTTGGAGCTAATGCAGCGCATGGACTTCGAAGAACAAATGCAGACAAGCATCGGGCTGTTAAAAGGTTACTTCGTGATAAGGAATGGATGAAATGGAGTGATCGAGAAATAGCGAGGCGTTGTGGAGTCGCAAACAGTTTTGTTGGACGTATCCGTAAAAGTCTATCCGTTCCTGAAGAACAGATAAACCATGACGCAGAAGGACTAGATTTAGACCCTTCCGTACGCCTGGCGAAAAGAGGTGGAACTATTTTCGAGATGGACACAACAAATATCCGCGATAGACCTCAAACTGAACAGAAGAAGTCTATTAAGCGCTCACGAGCAAAGAAACAACCTGTTTCTCCTAAGCCCCTTGAGGGAAAACCCATAGAAGTTAAAGAGGGGGATACCTGGAAACTAGGTAAATCTCATTACTTGTTTTGCGGGGAAGGTTCATCTAGGAAGTTTCTAAAACTTTTCCCACCTGAAGTAGCATTACTTCTATATTTTCCACGGCAGAGAGAAGATTGGACACAGGCCATAACGCTACAAGCTAGAAGTACGCTGCTATTTCACACCTTCTACGGAGAAGATATAGATCTAAAAAATCTGAGAAAAATTATTGAAAACTGTCTTTCCACTACAACGGATGCCGATGATTCCATAGTAGTTATCAATCTTGCAGATCCTTTGCTCTTTATCTTAATGGAGAGTTTATTCTGCTCCTGTTACTGTGCTGAGCCAGATCCTCAGCGATGCACAGACGCTCTCGCTGCTTGGGCCGCAATCAAGCAACCAGTGAAAAAGCTATAAACTCGAAGGAGGATAATGCGTTAAAAAACTTTGCAGAAAGCATATTTGTATTTAGAAAAGGCTAATGATCACCTATCAGTTTTGCGGTAAGATTGCGTTAAGCATTTTTCTAACTACCAACTAAAGGATCTCTTTTCAAGCTAGTCTCAAATACCAGCTTCTTATAGCAGATCTGAATTTGTCCAAGACAACTTTAAGTTTCATCATTCTTTATAACACCAGCGCAAGACATCCTTGATTTCTCTCGCTGTATCTGCAAGTTCTCCTTGAGAATAAACTCAAAAATATATCTTGACAGTCCCCCACTCGCCTTGGGCTGTGTCTATACGGTATACAAATACGCTAAAAGCTTGATCGATCAACGCTTTCAGTGTATTTAAAGTCTATTACTTAAACAAATAGGAGGTGAGAATGACCCTATAAATGACAAAACCCCAACTTTGGCGAGAAGGGGGTTTGATCATTATTAACTTGCAAGGCGGGAACCGAAGCTTGTTTGACACCACGCATTTGGTTACCTGGGTTTTGCCGTGCTTAGATTTTAGCCCTAACTTGTAATTCATTGCAAGCCTTTGCTGAAACCTTTTCCACGGCTCCCTTTCGCTACATCTAGAAACTTCAGGGAGTTCGTAAATGAACCATTTATTCAGCACCCAGCTACGGGCATGGGAGCTAGCCCATGTCTAGCTTTCAAAATATTTCGAGTAAATTGCTTGCAACCAACCGCTCCAACCCCTGCGATCTCTGCGGGGATATCACAGGCAAATGTAGAAAGGCAGGCAACCTCAATCTCTGCATGACCCTTTCAGGCAAGATCGAGGGATATCGCTACCTCGGCCAATCCAAAGATGGCCTCTGGGGTAAATACGTCCTTGATGACGGGGAAGACCTTAGCCAGGAAGACTGGGAACGCCGATGGCAAGAGCAACGAATTCTCAGAGAGCAACGTGCCCAAGTTGAGGCTCAACGCCATGCCCAATCGCTCCCCGCAATTGAACGGGATCGGCTATATCGCCAACTCCTTGACCAGCTCACCTTGCACCCAGCAGATCGGGCAGACTTGCATCGTCGAGGATTCACCAATGAGCAAATCCAAGACTGGGGAGTTAAGTCAGTCGAACAGTGGCAACCGCTCTCTGGTGAACTACCCCATGACTTGCCAGGAATAAACCTGGATGGGAAGTCTCTCAACACCCCAAGGCCAGGTTACCTTTGCCCCATCATGGATGCTGACGGTCAGATCGTCGGATTCCAAATCAGATCCCGCAGTTCCGAGGGTGGTCGCTATTTCTGGCTCACAGGCAAAACTAGGAAACGGCCCAACGGACCCACACCCCACCTTCGCAATGGTGAATTACCCCTAGCCATCCACCGTCCAGAGCAAATCACGAGAGATGCATTCGCACTCGTTGAAGGTACTGGAGCAAAACCTCACCTCCTAGCTCAGCGCATGGGCCAAGTGACCATCGGCGCAGCGGGGGGATTGTTCGCGGCATCCCCTGAAACCTTGAAAGCAACCCTAGCCCAGCTTGGGATAACAACTATCGAGTTCTACCCCGATGCTGGGGCGATTCAGAACAAGTCAGTACTGCGGCAATACCGGTCAACCTGGGCGCTGCTGAAGGAGTGGGGTTACACTGTCACCGTTGCCTGGTGGAAGCAGACAGACAAACGCATCCACACTGACATTGATGAACTGGATGACCTAAGCCAGATTCAATATTTGTCTGTGGCTGACTTTGAACGGATTGCAGCTCAATGTAATGGGCTATTGCATCAGCTTCAGCAGGCACTCTCAAAACTCACTCGTCCTTCATCGCCCGCTCAAGGGTTTGCCACTCCCAATGACCAACAAACCCACCCCACTGAATCTCGCAGAACGAAGCGAACTGCACCAGATGAAGAGCGTCTTGCAACGCTGCCTGCAACAAGCCGTCGAGCTAGACGATCCCGTCGTCGCACTGCACGACTCCTTGCAGCTCATCGTAGACATGGATATATTTCAAAACTTCGACTGGAAAATTATCGAAGTCGCATTAGAAGACGTACAGCACAATCAGCAAACTCCAGAAGCAGCAGCTTACAAAGCTGCCCTGGAGATAACGGGACTCTCAGCCCGACAACACCTCTAGTCCACGAATACCAACCCGGACAACGACTCCAAACTTGGGAAACCCTCATCTCATCAGGATTCCCCTATATCCTCGATCAGTCCCAACCGGGTACTGGGAAAAGCTACGACTCTGGGAACGTTACCCCGATTGGCTTTGGGATGGAGCAGGTTATTTATCTTTCAGACCAGCACCGCAATCCCACCGTATCAACTTTAGAACAAGGAAATGGCTGGTGTGACCTAGAAGCGAGACATGGAGGACTCAACCGGGTCAAAAATCGACTCCAACGATCTGCCAAAGGGGATGCCTTCGCTGTTCCTGCTAACTGTAGCCGCATTGGAGTCTTGAATGCCCTGCGAGACAAGAACATCCCTGGTGCTGATACCGCCAATCTCATCTGTGGCACCTGCATTGCCAGAGAAGCCTGTATCAATGCGGATGGGCCAGGATACGGGTTCTTGAATCAGCGGCGAAATGTCTTGGGTACACCACTGTTGAGGGCACATCCCGACTCACTACCAGACCCAGAGGATTACCCCTTAGAGAACACGATGCTGATCTGGGATGAGCCAGGGCAAAACTTCCAGGTCAAGCAGTCCGTGACCGTCACCTTCAATGACTTACAGCAAACCATTTCAGGTCTGATTGCCTACCCTGAGATCTTTGCCCTAGTGCAGCCCTTACTCTCTGCGCTGCTGCCCTTAATGGATGGGTCTGAGAAGCTGGGAAAGTATGGCCTCAATCACTTGGAGATGAAAGCCAAGCTCCCTGACATGGCTGGAGTGAAGCTAGGCGAACTGACCCAAGTCCTGATGCCTAACCTGGGCTTTCTCAACACCACCTCAGACTATGGGGTGGATCTTGCTGATCTACCCAAGCAACTTCGCAAAAAGTTCTCTGAGCGAGACTCGGAGATGGCTGAGCAGGCTAGGAATGGAGTGGTTAAGCAGTGGCTCATCCCCCTAATCCGCATCTTGCAGGGTGGAGCAGGATGTATCCAAGTCAGTCGCTATGGCCTTTTAACTCTCAATACTCCCAACCCTCGCCATCGAGACTTAGCTCAAGCTGCCCAAGCCAATGTGTTCCTCGATGCCACTCTATCCCGTGAAGACCTGGCGCTGAAGCTGGGCTGCTCTCCTGATGAAATCCTAGTGGTGCGCCAAGCTGTCCCAGACACCGGAAACCTAGAGGTGATTCAGGTGAAGGACATGGGGCGAGTGGGCATGAGTAGAGGCGGGGATCAGACCAAGCGTATTGGGGCCTTGGCCCAGCATTACCAAGATTTGGATGCAGTGAATACCCGAACGATTGACTTCAAGAAGTTTGAAAAGGATGGGGCCTGGTGGCGCGATAGCCGAGGGGTCAATGATTTCCTCACCGTCCAGACTCTAGTCCTTGTCGGCACTCCCTGCCGCAATCTCAATGACTTGGCTGCTGAATTCGCCATTGTCTGTGGATATTATCCAGAAGAGGATAATCCAGCATTCACGGCATTTATTGACCGCTCCATCCTCGCAGAAATTCACCAAGCCATCGGGCGACTGAGGGCACATCGGCGTCCGCATGAATCCCTACAAGTGGTACTGATTTCCAACATTGAGATGGACTGCTTCGTTCAGGAAGTCCAAGCTAAGGAACTTACCCTGGATGCTGCTCATAAAACAGAGCGAGTAGAAATCGCCATTGAGTCGGCCATTCTCCAACTCCAAGCCAAAGGCGAGAAGGTCACTCAGCAAATCGTTTCAGCAATGACCCAAATCCCCAGAGGGACGATTGCGCGATACTGGCGTCTGTTCATTTCGCTATTAAAAGGTTTAAATAGCAAAATGAACAATCTATGCAACGCGCCAAATCCAAACCAAGAGACCCATCAAGCGATTGCGGGTGTTTTGGATGAACTGGCGGATCTACCCGTCAATGACCTATTGCCGAGCCTAAATGAAGTATTCTTTGACTGGCTCAAGCCCAAGGAATGGAGTTCGGTATGGAGTGAAGTCAGTGCATCGGGCCAGATGGCGATTCTGGAGGGGTTAGCAATGACGCTGCCTGTGAAGATGTTGGAGAGAGGAATGCCAGAGCTGGCGGCATAAGGGTGATGCTTTGTATTCGCTGATATGAAGTATCGGCAGATCCTGTAGCTTCATTATTATTTTAAAAATTGGATATTCGGTAGAACGTTTTATGTCGTCTGAAGTGATAGCAATCTGCTTTCATTTCATAGTTGATATTGTCACTATCAAGGCTAGAAGTAACGGTTAGTGAACAAGGTGATTAAATCTGAGGGGGTCTGAAGTCTAACTATAGTAATGCTTCTGTGGTTTATTGCTTGTCAGTTGAATTGCTAGAAATTGAAAATCATTGCCAATTGTAACGGTGAATTTGGCAAGAACTATCCGTTGGCGTTAAAGTATTTCCGAGTAATCAAATAAGTCATTTGCTCGCCCAATTTTTTTACTTCCAAATCCTATCTACTACCTGAACAAAACAGCAAAGGTCTAGCCTTTGCCAAGCCTGCTTTTTAAAAGCCAATTCTAACGGGAATCCCTGACAGGAGTCCTGCCTGTTTCTGTATTACACAGAAATAATCCCTAGTTAAATTTGCAAACCACGGCCTGCCCATCTACCACAACGCACAAGCCGTGATCTATACCTCCGCGACGGGAGATGTTTTCATGCTAACTATAAATACTGATTCCGGGAAATCCCGTGGAGGCAGCAACGACCTCCAAAACTCTGATCAGCTTGATCCACAGGTGATTCAGGAATATCGAGAGAGATACCTTCAAATTGCCTGGAAGGTTCAAGGCTTAATGTCGATGCCCGTTCTATATACCTACGACCAGCTTTATAGGCACGGTTGCGATCACCCGAAATTAAGTGAGCGAATTGATGCTCTTGTGAGCTTGGAGCTGCGGTTGAGTGGGTATTCCAAAGATGATCAGGTGAATATCCTTCTTTATGGTCCCTATATTCAGGCGCAGATGCTGGATCACAGTATGTCTGAAAGTGGGGCCAGGGATTATATCCGTCAGCGATTAGCCATTGCTCCAACCCCACCCGCACCCTTGAAGGAATTGAGCCAAATTCAAGTAGCTCCGACAACTGCTGCTTAGGTAGCCATTGTCGGAGTTTCAGTTTATCTAAACCCATCAGATTATCTAAACCCATCAGAAAAGCATTCACGCCACAAGGAGAAAAGAATGCAAGTTGCGATCGCAAAAATCGGAGATGCAACTCTCCTCGTCACCCCGGACGGTAAGCCCGTACCTCACAAGGATACCGAACAACCCACCTTCCATATCCAACCTCAACTGTTTAATCCTTATTGCGATATCGGTCTGAGTGATATTTCCCTGGTTGGAGCCACTATCGCTCCCCATGATTCCACTAAACCTGTCTCAGTCTTACCCAAAGACGTAACGATTCGACAGCCCTATCCCAACGAAAACTATTACGTCGCGGGGATGGCTGAGCGGAAGATGGGCTGGGATATTCCATTGGATTTGGATGCGGCCCCTAAGTGGTTGGATCTGACTTGGGAGGTACGAACACCTTCAGACATAGAACACTCAATTTTGACGATCTATCATCGATTTACTTTAGAGTTCATCCTTACCCAACAAGGCCAAGTATTCTCAATGGATCAGGCCAATACTTTTTATGATCCGAATGCCCGTACCATCAGCCATATCAGTCTCAATCATATCGACGACAGCTTTACCAAAGGCGACAAGTCCTTTAAGTCCTATCGGATGGATTCCCCTCACGGCTTGGCATTCTACCAGACCTTGATCCTCAACTCTTGTGCCTGGTCAGACCTGATCTGCACCGCCCAGGAGGACGTTACCTTATTGCGGGATATTGAACCTGCTCAAAGCTTCCAAACTCACATTGACCTACATCGCCAGAATGCTTGCATTGAAATTCCAGCGGATGTTCTCCATCAAGCTATCTGTGACACCCAGGTTGAGGTCGATTTTGAGATCGGAGAGTATGACCGTTCTCCAGGTCTTCAACGGCTTTGTCGCTGGTGGAACGAGAATGCTCCCGTTGTAGGAACCCGCAGAGCTGCCTTTATTGCGCTGTGGTGTCGTGTAGAAGATGACGATTGGTATTGGTCCGGTTGGGACGAGTGCCCGGAATGGGGTGTGGAGAATATTCAGCGGTATGGCCTTCAAGACCGCTGCGCCCGATGGAACGATTTTGTAATTCTGGAGTTTTTCCCACGCCAGGTGAGCCGATTGGAGGTTGCCCAAGGAGCCTCGACCGAAATTCTAGGCGTAGATGGCAAGGGCTATACCGATACGGGCTTGGCGCGTGAGGACGTTGACGAAGCCTATCACGCCCACTATTCACTCCAAGCTTTCCCCAAGCGATTCCCCTTTGCCTGGAAGACGCTACAAGCCGCAGTTCATACCCCTGCATAACGTCCACCCACTTCAGCCTTGCATGGAGGACGAACCATGACCGACAGGAACTCTTCAGACCATAACCTTCAGCCAAACCCAATCCTTAGCCATGCCCAGATATGGGGCAAAACGGGGCATGGCAAGGTCGCTCTTGCAATCTCAGACGAACACTCCCCAACACCCAGCCACCTCAAGATTAACTTCCATCCCAAACCCTCTCGCTAATTCCAGTCACCCTCTTGTAGGAGGTTTGACCCGATGACGACCACTACGATTGCTAGCCCCTTCTCAGACGGAATCCGTCTACCCGAATATCTCGTTCAGTTCTTGCACCGCTTCCCCATCCCAGACCCAGAGCAAGAGCTAGACCTGATCCGCAAAGCTAAGCGAGGCCATGAGACCTCTTTGTCATGGCTGATGATCGGGCATGTTCGCTTGGTGGCGAAACTCGCCAAACAATACGCATGGACTTTGGATGATGCTCAAGACCTGATCCAAGAGGGGATGTTAGGCATCCGTCATGCCGTGGGGAAATTCGACTCTACGAAAGGATGCAAGTTCTCCACCTATGCAAGAGGCTGGATTCGCGGATATATCCGTAGATTCTGCTATAAAAACAGACCCAAGCAATTGAGATTGCCCGAGAAAAAACAAGTCCATCTCGATAGGGTTTACAGACTCCAAAACGAGTTTCCTGATGCCAACCTGGAAGAGATTGCCCGAAAAGCGAACCTAAAGCTGGAATATATCGAGGATTTACTCTATTGGGGCCGTTCATTTCAAGAAATCCCAGACTGGCATGAATTTGTGATTGATGATGCGTCATTCTACACGGATGATGAAGAATATGACGAGTATTTTGATATTGAGCTTGAACCTGAGACAAAGACAAATCTCGTCCTAATCAAAGCACCTCCACCTTTCATTCCACCGAAGTATCAAATCCCAATCCATCTCCTCAAGCAGTGGTTCCGGGTTGGCTTGGCGCAGTTCGTGAATGCAGCCAAAGACCAACTGGAACATACTCGACTAGGATTTTCCCAAAGTTTCAGCAGATCCTCCCCATCAACAGCACCAGAAGTAGGTCAGGAACGAGTAAACCTCAATACCTGGCCTGCTCCTCTTTCCTTCTGCTACGAAAACAGCATTAATCCTTACGCTTATTCCCAGGCTCCCCCTGCTATAGAGTCTCTTTCTGCTAAAGCTATCAACTTAGTCAAAGGAGTTATTGCCCATGCTCAGGAATCTCTTTTGGTTCTTTGTGGGGGTCGCAGTGACGGGTCTACTGATCGACCGGGGCATCAACCTTCCCCAGCGGATCAGCGATGCCGTGGACTGGGAGAGCCTGGAACGACTGGGCGAGGACATCTGGGATTCTGCCAAGCAGTAACCGAGTTTATTCACAGACCATTAGCGACGATATCTGATTGCCTTAGAGGATTTCCATCACGGGCTGGCCCTGACACCAGCCAACAACCACAGCGAGGAGCTGTCTTTGATAGCAACCCTCCACCCCAGCAGATGCACTTGCCAAGGAAAAACGCCATGTACAAAACCATTGCCGCCATGATCGCGGCCTGGTTGGGGCTGCTCATCTCCCCAGCCACAGCGGAAACCATTAAGATAGCGCCCGGTCATGGTCACCTGATTGACCTTACCGCAAGCGGGTGCCGGGTCTCCAAAGCCTATATGGGTACGAGGGGAATCTTTGACCTGAGCTTGGATCGGCCCCAACCCCAAACCCAGAAGATTTACCTGACTTGGAAACCCAATACCCAGGTGAAATCGACGAACTTAATCCAAGATTTAGTGGGCTGCAACCGCTCCTCAATGGAGTTAACGATCAATCGGTCTGACAGTGCCCCCAGTACTGCCATCACTCGGATTGGAACACCCACCCCCATTGCTCATACCCCAGAGCAATCGCGAGTCTTCACAGGTCGCCTGGGTCAACCACCTGAGAGGACTCGCGTTCATCAAGCTTCGACAGCGGTCCAGCCTTTGACCTTAAAGCCCCAGGCTCAGACACTTCCCAAACCGAAGATCGTCAAACGTCCTCCTGTGCGACGAGTCCCCCTAACTCAGAAGGTAAAGCCTATCCCAACGGCTAACATACCCCTGACTAAAACTAATGTGTCCGATAGCCGTATCACTCCAGCGACCCTTTTGAGGGGTCTAAACATCGCTAGAGCGTCAGGCAACCAGACGTATAGCTATCTCTCGGAAATGCATTGGCGAGTTAACGGCATGATTCGCCAGATGCGTTGGGGAGCAAAGGCTGATGTGGCAGCAAAGCGGGCCAAAATCTCTCCTGACCAACTTCAGACCCTGCTCAACTACGCCCAGCAATAACCCCTAGATCCATTGATCCATTAGAGGCAACTCCCATGAAACGACTCAAGATCCTTTACGAAAAAACCTCAAAACAGCCCTGGTGGTTTGGCTATAGTGGCTTTCTTATCATCGGCCTGATCTACAATCTGCCCTGGCTACAAGCGACCTCTCTCGCCTGTCTCGCCATCACAGCATCAGCCATCGCTTGGCGCAGAATTATCCGCAGATCTCCCCATGTCCTCGCGGGCCTGCAAACCGTGAGCATCACCATCGGCTATCAGCAATATGCCCAAGCGCAACTGAACGTACCCGATTCCGTCTGTAATGGCTTCGACGTTATCCCAGGTTTTGGGAAGGCCATGATTGGGGGCTTGGGTTGGCTGAATGTCCAAGGGTTCTCCTTGGCGGGAGCCGTCTGCGGGATTGGCTGGCTGATCCTCGCGGGTGTGGTTCTCGGTGCCATTGGCTTTGCGGGTAAGAACAGTTTGGGCCACTCTCATCATGGTGGGGATATTCAAGAGATGTCCCGCCCCGTGGTGGGACTCCTCTACTTCATCATCGTCATGATCATGATTGGTGCCCTGATTTTTGCGGCAACCCGATAAAGGAGGACAGCTATGGATTTTGAAGCCGTTAACGAAGGTCAAACACGAGATATCCTCTCCGTGAATACGATGCTAGACGGTATTCCCGTCTTTTACCTTGGAGCATCCATCGCTGTTTTGGGGGTGGGTTTTGCCGTCTTAATCAAATTTGGGTTTTTGCTGGCCGTCCTCTTCATCGCCTTGACGAGCATCGGCATCATTCTTATTTTTGGCCGCAATCCCTCCCAGCAGATGGAGCGGGTGGGTAAGCCCACGACGTACATGGACGGTCGCCCGTCCCTAAGGTTCGACAACGTGGGGATGCCCGTTATGGCAAAGGCCAAGAAGACAGACCCCCTGAGACGGATTCAAGATAACTTCTGCCTTAAGACCTATGGGCAGTTTGAATTTGAAGGGGTCACCGTTGGGTTCCATCTCCATCACTGGAATAGTCGAGAGATCAAAATTGCGTTTATGTTTGACGTGCTGGGTTTGGACCCGACCGTCACCCCCGCTCAATCCAAACAGCAGCTCAATAAAAGTAATCAGAAGATCTGCCATCTCGGTGGCACCGACCTCAAAGCAATTTTGGATGTTAGAGCAGACTGCTCAGACCCTTTGATTGCCACGGCCACCGCCCTAGGGAAGGCCACGGATGCCCTGACCACCGCTCAACTGCAATCCGACGCTGAGAACCTGCAATCTCTAGAAGCTGAGGGTCGCATCGCTAAATCCCGCCTCCTCTACCAAGCTAAATGCCGGATGCGTCTCGGTGGAGACTATGACACCCCGGACTCTCCCGCTGATGTGGTGTTCGAGTGGGTATCGGGCTTTTGGAATGACACCGTGGCCCAAAAGGTGATGGGGGAAGCCTACCAATCTAAAGAGCAGTGGGAGAAAGCCATCTTTGCCGCCTATACCAACTCCTATAGGCGGATGACGAGGATGCTCACGGGTGCAGAAGGCTTAGGTCATAAAATTCAGCCCCTCACGGCCCAAGAGCTATTTGATTGGGATTACGCCGAACTGCATGAAGAGAGCATCCCCATCCCCCAATACACTCGCTATGACGACCTGGGCTTAGATCCCAATCCAGTAGTCAGTGAGCATCACCTCCATAGCCTGGGGGTCCTGTTTGAACCCGAGAAAGGGAAACCTGCTGTTCCCCAATTCGGTGAAAGCCTCGCCTACCTGCCGAGTAAAGGGAAGTATGTGGGCGCACTGCGGTTTGAAGGACTCAGGACCATCCCCGAGGTCCAAGACTCCACGGAATTGGGATTTATCAAATTCCTGTTTGACACCCTTGCCACCCCTGGAGAACTGTTCTTAGATGCTCGTGTGGTCACCGAACTGCTGCCCATCAAATCCGGGCTGACCCGAGCCATCCTGGAGCAAACGGGGCGGAACTCCATCCGCAAGATGGGGGATGCCGCCCAGCGTAAAGAACTGAACCCCATTGCCTTAGAACGCCTTGAAGAAACGAAGAAAAACCTAGAGTGGATGAACAACGGCAATCGTCCCTTCTGGATCGCCTTCGCCATCTTCCTCTATCGAGATTCCGTAGACCAACTCAACCTTGACCTGGACGCCTTAGCCCAGAAGCTAGAGGGGACCAAAGCCGTCAAGATTACCCAGAAATTCGAGCATCACTGGTGTACGAGCCTCGCCATCAGTGCCGCCCCCATGCTCACCTTACCGGGCGGGGGGAATCACCTGTATAAAACCATGTCCCCGAGAGTGCTGCCCACCCTGCCCCAAATCCATCCTGCCCCAATGGATCGTCGGGGGGTGTTGCTCATAGGTTATGACCTTCCGATTCCCTTCTACCTCGATCTAGCCCATACCTTCCCCAATCACACCCTCGTCACGGGGGAAACGGGGGCAGGTAAAACCATGCTGATGCTGGAGATGACGAGCTATTGCCAGCGGGAAGGGATGAACGTCGTGGGATTTGACTTCCCACCCCCCACGGGTAAATCCAGCTATGAACCTTATATGAAGACGCAAGAGCAGCTCAATGTGTCTTCCACCTATCAGCCTGTGGACAAAGCCACCATCAACGTCATGGAGACGCCCGATGTCTCCTGGATTGATGATCTACCCAAACCGGGTGAACCGGGCTATGACTATCAGCAACCCACCCATGAGGAAGCCTGGAAATTTATCAAGCGCAACAAGCTTCGCATCCTTAAGGCCATTGCCTTGGGAGAGGCGGGCCAGTCCAGCCCAATGGAGGACTTGCTAATTGAGCGGGCCTTGGGTCTCTGCTTTGATGCATTCCATCAGGCCAACTTAGAGCGCTATACGAAAGCTTCCATAGCTCCCTTTGGCTCTGCTGAAGCGGCACAGATGCCCATTTATGAGGAGTTTGTCGCCTTTGCCAAAAGTTGGCTCAACCAGTACATCCAAGACAATGACTGCGGCCCAGACTTGCAGCGGACCTTTGAGAACCTGCAGCTGCTCCTGGAGGGTGTCATCCCCACGGCATTAGGCGATTCCATCAATGGCATCAGCTCCTTTGACGCCAACGTGGATGCCCTGATGCTGGGCCTGACCAACGTCGATAACGATAGTGACTCCCTCGTCTATGGGGTGGCGGGGTTTGACCTGCTGATCCGCAAAGCCATGAACGGCAAGCGCACCCTATTACCCGTGGATGAAGGGTCAGAGCTACTCACCCGTCCCATCTTTGCCGAGATGGTGGGGTCCCTCGCTAACTCAGGCCGCAAGTGGAAGTGCAACATCCTGATTGGGATGACGGAAGTTAAAACCTTACTCAATTCAAGCTGTTCATCCAAGGTCATTTCCAACCTCCAGAACAAACTTGTCAGCTACGTCAACAAGTATGCCCGTGAGCTGTTGGTCTCAGAATTTGGATTCCAGGCCGAGATATTAAAGAAGTTTGAGCATGATTCCTTCAAAGCATCTGAGACCCTCCAGCAGTCCCACTGGTGCTGGCAGCGGGGGTCTCGGCAACTGATTGTCACCCATAACCCCAGCAACTTCACCTTGGGGGTTGGTTCCAACCAAGGAAAGCAAACCGAAGCCCGCAACCGGGTGATGTCTCGCTATCCTGATGACCCCGTTGCGGGATTAGTGGACTTTGGTGATCAGCTCTCCCAGGCCAACAAACAAGGGATTGAGGTTGAAACCATTGGAGTGGAAGACCATGCAGCCTAAACCTTTACTGATAACTCTGGTGCTGTCAGTTCAAGCTACCATCACCACCGTCCCCGCCTATGCTCAGGTGTCCTATGACGACCCCGTGATTAGCGGCGATATCACCTTACCGACTACCACCGCACCCACCACCTTCCCTGATGTGCCCATCCCCACGGGGGATGTGACGATAGCCAAGGATAATCCTCTAGATACGGCCACCTATACGGAAGTACCCACGGCTCAGCTCCCTAGTGGTCTCCTCGGCACGGTCTTTAATGTCCTGGGACCCAAGCAGAAACCTGGACAAGCGAGGGTGATCAATGAGACTCAACGCAAAATTCTCAAGGTCTATGAATATGGACAGAAAGCGCTTGATGCCTACAAGGTAGGCCGAGCCATTTATGACGCAATCGATAACTTCTCCCTGAAGCGGATCCTAAGCGGGTCCGTCTCGTCTATCCTCGCCAATTACGACAAGTTGGGCACCAACGGCACCAGCGGGAGCCAGCAAGGAGGCAGTGGATCTGAGGACCCCATTTATTCGGATCCCCAAGACCCCTTTCAGGTGTATACCCAAGCCCGCAACAACGAGGCCCGTAAAGCCTTACTCCCCCAACTGATGACTCAGCTCGTCTTTTCTGAAGATGGTCAAGCCTTGATTCAGCAGCAGGGAGAGCAGGTGCAGCAGTCCGTGGTTAACACCATTGAGTCCACACAAGCCCTCGTGCAGCTCAGTGCCGCTAGCAAAGAGCAAGCCACAGCGGGGGCTGGGATTGCGACCTCTGTTGGGGAGACGGGTCAGAAAGCCCAAACCCTCAAGTCCTCCCAAGCAGTCCTCAAGTCCCTCACCGCTCAAAACAGCCTGATGGCTCAAGGAACCGCAACCAATGGAGCCATACTGAGCAACGTCGTATCGGGTCAAGAGGAGCAGAAGAAGTCCTCAGATGCCCTCGTGGTTGGCTCTGCCCTTGCCCATCAGCAGCGCACGACGGGGCTGCACTTAAGCGCCTCAGAACTCACTCTCCAAGAACAAATCCGAGCTGAACTGGAGCTATACAAAGATGAACGACACCGTGCCCAAGACCAGGCTGCTCTGCGGGAGCAGCTTAGCTTCAACTACCTCTACATTCCTGGCTTATATTCAGAGACCACTCCCTAGAACGATAGTGTCCGTCATCGGTCTCACCCTACTGTTTATCGCCTTGGGTGAAGTGTCAGCCCATGCCATTAATGAGGACCTCGACCCTTCCGTGGGTGTAGACCTGCTGCGGCAGTCCAAGATCCGCATGTTTGAGACCTCCCAATGGTGGGATGAGTTGTGGAATGACATCCTCGGAGATAATCCCCGGACGACCGTCAATAACAAGGCGATGTTTAGCATCCTGCTGCCCTTTCTGCTCGTGGCCTGCCTCGTGCTGATGGCGAGAGCGGGATACAGCTTTTTGAGTGGGGAAACCCATCGGATTGTCTTGCAGCAGATCGTCCCCATCGTCTTACTCCTCGCCTTTACCCTCAACTATGGCTGGGGGGCGAAAGCCGTTGCCTGGAGTTTTCGGGAGGTGGCGAATCGAGGGAGCGAACTGATCCTCGATTCCCAATGGGCGGGGCTAGTGGTCCGGGATGCCCTCAAGGACAAGATTCATGCGGCCTCAGCGATAGCCGAATATAACCGCCAGTCTGCGAGCTGTTCTCGTCTGCCAGCGATCACCCTCAGAGACCCCGCAGCCGCTTCTTCCAGTCAAGGACTGGACCAGGTTCAAGCCTCGAAAGTGCAAACCGCCGTGCGCTGCTTGGAGTTGTTAGCCCAAAAGCTGGAACGGGATGAGGCTGCCATCAAGAAAGACTGCCCGAGCTGTGAGACAGCTCAGCAAGTGATTGAAAGTCGTAAGAAAGGGATTCAAGCCGATCTAGGCCGCATTAGTGCCGCGATATTTAACACCTTGAACCCCATTGATGATGCCATACATGGCTTCAACGTGGTTAAAGAGAATGCGGTACGGACCGTCTCTATTGAAGGTCCCCTCCAGATCCAATACTGGTTTGTCTCCGGCCAAGAACTGGCCTTGATTCTGTCAGGGATCTTAGCCCCAATCATGATCATCTATTCCACCCTACCGATAGCGGGTCATAAGTGGGCTGTTTTGCAGTACCTGAAAGCCCTGGTCATTATTGCCCTAGTGCGATTCGCCTATATCTTCGTGATTGGGTTTGGGGCGATCTATCTGACGGATAACCCCATCGCGGATCAAGGAGCCGCCTTTGCTACCTTCTTAGGCTATGTCGCCCCTGCAGTCGCCACGGCTGCGGTGACGGTGGGGGCATTAGCTGCATCAGGGGTCTATACGGGAGCTGTGGTGACCACCGTGGGAGCAGCAGTGACCGTTGTGTCATCCGCTGCCTTATCCGCGAGTTCAGCCGTCACCTCCAGAGCCTTGAGAAATCGATAACAGCCCCCTCATTCCCAATTGCAAGACCCATGCTAAAACTCCAAGATCCCACCGAAACCCACAAGAAGCAGCCCCCCTATGTGCTGTATGCCATTTTGGGGGTGTTCACCCTCAACTTCTTCTCAAGCTGTGGAGCGTTCCTCTCCAGCTCCCGCAGTGCCCAACTCGCATCAGACCAATCCACCATCTACGTCCAGACCCAGGACGATGAGACCGTCCAGGCTGAAAAAGTGGACCCCTTGCATCGGGAGGACGCCCTCCTGAGAACCTATGCCTATGAACTCGTCAAAGTGGGCTGGACCTGGAATGGGGGCAGTCCTCCCAAGAAGCATAACGACCACATTTATCCAGGGGAGCTATTTGCCGTAGCCCAGTCCATCGACCCCCTGCTCCGGGACGGCTGGCTAGAGATTGAGCATCAGAAATATGAGAAAGCTCAGCAGCCGATCCAAGAATACCTGTCGGGTCAATGGCAGAGCGTCGTTGAGATTAAGCGGGATACGGATATCCATCTCACCCAGATCCAACCGGGTCAGTGGCAGATCCATGTGATTTCCATCCGTACCCATCGGTCCAAGGACGGTAAATCCTTCCCGGAGAAATTGAATAAAAAGCTCGTGGTTGAGGCGGTGATTCCCACGGAAGGGGAAGCCCAGCGACTGTTTGGGGACTCTTATAGCCAACTCAACCACCTGATCACCAAGTACCAGCGTCACGGCCTGATGATTACATCAATAGAGGATTTCTAATGAGCGAGATCAAGACCAAGAAAGAAGCCCTAGCTGCGATTAACAAGACCAAGCCCAAGGCCAAACCAACCCAGCCAGACCCATCACAGGTACAACCACAAGAACCCGTACCCGCCACTCTGCAAGACTTCCATTTACCGGAACTGACCCATGAGTTTGATGCCCAGACCCCGACCAAGACAAGGCGACGGCTACCCATCCAGATTGGGGTGATTGGAGGGAGTATCTTTTTGATTCTGGCGGTGGTTCAAGCCGTGACATCGGGGAACAGTGATACTCCCAAGCCTGCGGTTGCCACCAGGCCCCAACCCACAATTGGGATGCCAGAGGATGATAAGGATGCCATTATCAAGAGCCAAGCCCTTCAAATTTCTGAGCTAAAGCAGAAGTATGAAACGGGGAATGTGACCAATGCCCCTGGTCAGAACAAGCTCACAGCGGTTCCCCAGAAGCCGATAGTGGTGCCGAAGACAAAGCCAGCCCAGCCTAACCGCAGACCGCCCAGTGCAGCTCATCGGGTGACCCGACCCATCCAGGTGCGTCGGTCTGTACCCCCATCTCAACCTCGAATCGTTTATCGCAATAGACCTGCTCCCAAGCCTGCGGTTGCGGCTAGACCCCCCGCCCCGAGACCCGTCGCCCAAGCCCCCAAGCCTGCTGCTAACTTTAGCCTTGCCCAGCAGTCGGCCTTTACTCCGAAGCCCGTGCAGCCTGCTCGACCTGTTACGCCAAAGCCCATTCGTCCCATCAAGGTATCCACCTCTCACCCCGTCCGTAAACCGATTACCACGAAACCTTTTGCTAAAGTGCCACCTACACCACCCCAAGGAATACTGGTGGCTTCTTTGACGGGTGATTTGCTGGAAGATAATCAGGTATCCGATACACCCACTGCCCTCTATCCCGCTAGCAGTAGCCCATTGGGTAAAGGACTGATTTCCCCTGGTACGACCGCCAAGGCCAAGCTCGATAACCCGATTACCTGGATACCCCAAAACAGTGACGCGATCATCGGTCAGCGGTATCTGTTGACCTTGAGTGAAGACTTAGGGGCAATGGCGAAGAAAGGCTCCAAAGTCATTGCTGAAGTGACCAGTGCGGAGGGCGACTTCTTGAGTATGCAAGTGGTGGAAGTCAATCAGCAGCCCATTGAGCATGTCAATCTGACGGATGACTCACCAGAGGCTAGAAAGACGCCTGTTGCCGTTGTCCAGTATAAGCAGTCTCCCTATCTGCAAGCCAAGCTCAAAGGCCAAGGAGAAGGCTTTGGCAACAAACTCTTGAGAGCGGGCTTGAACGTCGGCATTGACCAGCTTCGCTCTAGCAGTGTGGGAGATAGAGCCTCATCCCTCGTGAATAGCTTTGCTCCCAATCGCTCTAGTCGTTCTCGCAGTGGCCTCTATCACTTTGATAAGGAAGTGGAAATTTACTTCGTGGAGGGGGTTTAGATGAAAGGTTGTCTTGTCATTCTCCTGATCGTCCTCACACCGTTCCTGCTCCTCTCAGGCCCCATTGGCTGGATTTTGGGGATTATCGCCTGGATTTTGCTGCTCAAGGATTCTGGAAAGAATTCAGGAAATGATCAGTGAACCTCAATTTGTTGAGCTGTAGATCGTCAATCAATCATTTTTAGTTTTTCCCTTCTGGGATGGACAGATAGCGGCTCCAGATGGGGCCGTTTTCCTTGAGCGGTACATTCATTTATCGCACCATAGCATTCCCCTTATGAAACAGAAATTACTTGCCTTTTTCCTGGCTAGTCTGCCCTCCCTAACGCAGATAGCCCCTGCTCTAGCTCAGCAGCAGCAACAGACGGCTGCACTCAGCCCAGATACCCCCGTCAACTTACCGGGGTTGTACTATGACCCAGACCCTGGACCGTCCCCCACGTTCCGACAACTCACCACCGCTGAACAAGCAGGGTATGTTGAAATTCCTCCTTTACCCAATGGGGTGCAGCTTCCTTACCAAATAGATCGGGCATGGCCGCAGGGGGCGACTCCTGACCAGATCCTCAAGTTTGGAGACTTGCAGCAAAACCCCGTCACGGCCAGCTTCACCAAGCTCACCCTGCGAGATATTTCAGCGAGGCAGGGCACGGATATTGCGGGAGTACCCATTGGCGATGTGCCCCTTGTCTATGGTTTATCGGTTGAAGAAGTCGATAACCTCTACACCAAGCTCAATAACGGCGAGAAAATCACCGTTGATGATGCCGCTCCCGCCATCCAAGCTGCACTAGGGGTACTCCATGATCCTTCTCAAGCAGGTAAACAGCTCCAGCAAGCGGCACTGTCCACGAGTGAAAGAGTGCTGATTACCAACCTCAGTAAGATACCCGCTCTTAAAGGGATTCCGCTTCAGGATTTAGCGCGAGGCAATTGGGAGGGTGTAATCTCCAAGGCTGAGCAGATTCAGCTAGCGGGGATTGGTAAGAAGATTGGCCCCACCCTCAAGAAACTGCCCGTTAATCAGATTGTTCCTCTCGTCGGTGATGCCATCAATGGCAACTGGCAGCAAGTCAGGAAAAGGGCGCAAGCCTATCTCTTGGCAAAAGGGACGAATGTTGCTGTCAAAGAAGTCATCAAGGTTGTGCCTGAACTCAAGAATTTGCCCTTGGGTGCCGTCCCCGATCTGGTCAATCAGCCTATTGAGCAGACCCTACCTAAGATTGCGAACCTGGCGATTGAAGAGATACCTGGTGTTGAGGATGAATTGGTCAACTCCGTTCCGGGCCTCTCGGACATTCCCGTCAATAAGCTGCCCTTTGATCTAGCCTTTAGCTTCTTGGCTGGGGATGTGTTTGCCCGGTTTGATATTGCCTACAGTGGTGTCGAAGGACCAGAAGAACCCTCCGCCCAACATGCCTTGTCCGGTGGTACGGAAGACCAGAATTTTCGACCCATCAAATGCACTCTTGGCAAGACCAAAAACCAGAGAGCGGACAATTGCCCCCACTTTGAGATGCGGAAGTTTATTAGTTCCCCTCTAGCCCAAGCAACGGGCGATGACGATATTGAGGGAAAACAGTGGGTTGCAGGACACTCGAAGGGTAAGAACGGTCAGGGTGTCAAAGGAGGTAAGGGACTCCTCAAGAGGGTGAATGGCGGTTGGGAGCCAGCAGGTATCAATCCCTTTGGGACAGGTTTTAATACCAAGTTTGTCCTCAAGAATATTAAGGAATACCCCAATAAGCCCAGCACGGCGAGGCTGTATCTTGCTATTCAAGTCTGTGTCCCTGCCCCGCTCATTGGAGAACAATGCACTCCTCATTTCTTCGTGATTCCGTCACCCTTCACCGTTAGAGAAGGGGGCTTGTTCCTAGTGGCGAGTCGCAGGAGTCTGCCTGCTGAAATTGCCAAGTTTAGGGGCCGAGCGTTGACGGCAGCGGGCCTGAGTCAAGTGTACTGCGACCCCAATCAGATTATTGCTAGTACAGGGCAAAGTGATACTAAGCAGGGAGATATCAGTGACTTGCAAGCTAAGGCAGAAGCTGAGGGTGTAGACCTTCAACCCATTGATGGGTCAACAGGTGCGCCGCAATTGAAGGGTATACCAGGTCAGCCAGGTTCTGATGCCGCTAAGTCTAAGTTCGCTTCAGCGAGTGGTCAAAGCACTGGAACGCAAGGGACAAAGGCCCAAACTATTGGCAAGTCTGCTTGGGGAAGCGAAACAGATGTTCACAACCTAATTTTGACATCAGCATTGGAAAGCACTGGGACACAAAATCAAATTGATGTCGCTGTGGCAATCATGAACCGGGTTGTTTCTCCCAAGCACCCAAATACAATTACGGATGTGGTGTTCCAGCCGAAGCAATATGAACCTAACTTTGGTCAAGCCCCGGTAACTTCCAAAGAAGAAGCCATCAGCCGTATTGCTAGAAAAACCCGTAGCATCCAAAGTGCTATCTCAACTTACGAAACCATCGAAAAAGCACTTAACGATCCGAATGCTATTGCGGCCTCACAAGCTTTTCTCAAAGGTGCGACTGACTTTAGAGGTCAGGATTGGTTGCACATTCGCCAACCGGGTGATCCCTATCGGGGGAATACCGGGGCAAACTTCTATTTTCAGGAGTCACAGGATCCAGCTATCGCAGCGGCAACGTTAGGAGTGTTGGGCGTTGAGAGTACAGCGGTTGATCCAAACAGCATTTATGCGTCCGCCTCGGGCCATTCCATCCCTTGTAGGCCCGGTGCGATTGCAAGTGCAGGGACTGTGCCTTTTCAGCAAGGATCAGGAGTCGCAACAGGAAGGCTCGCCGATCCATTGGGGAGTCATAATTACAAGCTGACCAGTAACTACGGCCCACGGGTAAATCCTGTTACAGGCGTTCCGGGCTTTCACTATGGTATTGATCTGGCTCATTTTGCAGGAACTCCTTTCGCGGCTGCTGATGGTGGCGTGGTCGTTGAGAGCTTTTGGAATGGGGACTACGGTAACTGGATTCTGATTGACCACGGTAACGGCTTAGCCACTTGGTACGCACACAATAAGGTTAATTACGTTAAAGCGGGGGATACTGTAGATCCGGGGCAGTTAATTGGCGAAGTCGGAAGTACAGGCAATTCAACAGGTCCTCATATTGACTTAGGCGTAATTGAGGGGTATGTCACAGGGAATCGTGACTCAGGAACTGTCGTAAACCCAAGAAAATATTTCAATCTCCCCCCAGTAGGAACCTTCAATCAACCTCAATAAGGAACAACACATGAAAAAACATTTACAGTTATTAATTCTAACGAGCTTGGTCTCAGCCCTGCCTGCCAAGGCTAATCCTGTTGCCGATGCGTGCTTTAACTCACTCATCGAACACCCCGACGATCGCCCAGATACAGCGGTTCTATCGTTGACCGTAGAGCATAACGGAAGCCAATATCATGTCATTGATACAACCTATCGCAGACCTCAACCCAATCCCGCCTCAAGAACTTATATCAGAACTGATGACCGAGGCGGCTGTGAGGAGATCCTTTCATACCAGATAGGGTCACACCCCGAAGCTGATGTTTACAGAGAAAGATTAGGCTCTCAAGTTTTTGACAAGGTTAGGCAGGCATTCAGACAACAACAACAACAACAACAGCGTTGACTTTTTTGAAGTCAGGCGTAATTTCAGACCGCCATGACCAACATCAAGCCTCTCTCAGCAGTCCAGCTTGCGCTGCCGGGTTGCTCCAGTCAGCCCATAATCGTGGAGACTTAAGGCTGAAATATCAACCCCCAACTCAATTACAGATTGCCTCTAATTGGGGGATAGCAACGATTGATGCAAAAAGGGGTCATGTTAATCCTCAATCCCTTCCTAATTAAGAGCATTGAGGGCATGTTGATAGATACCAACGGTTTTGGATTTAGCTATTTGTATGGTCTGAGATTAGCTGGCTGTATTGCTGGGGCAACACGAAGTGACGGGTGGTAAGGTGAATGGGATGATCACGAAATTGTTGATCTTATTTGACTATTGGTTACCTTATCTCGGAGAGTATGGCATGCAGCTCCCTAAATACTTGTATCTGAACCTGATGAGTGTTGTGCTAAACAAAATTTAGAAAGGATTCTCCTTGTTTATTCATCAACCGTTCTCCTTAAGCAACTGGGTATTTTCAGCAAGATCTGCAATTTGATCAAACCGAAGTGCCCTTAATAGCCTCCTTAGTTTCGTAGTCAAATATGGATAGTCAACAGCAATTTCTGTTAATAGTTTACCAATCGCTTCCTCATCCAGCGAAATAGCTGCTTCATAAATTTGGGTCAGCCATTCTACTGACAGTTGAGATAGCTGCAACACAACCTCCTCATCGGTGATCAGCTCCTGGTCCTGAGCATCATGTACATTGGTTGTAGAACCTAGATCGCTGTAAATGAACTTCACGTTAAGGTGTTTGGCCAGTAACTCAAATAACACACTTTGCTGGTAGGGTTTGCTCAGAAAATCATCACAGCCTGCTTCCTTACATTCAGTTTGTGTGTCTTCGAATACACTTGCGGTTAACGCAATGATGATTGTCCTTGAATCTGATAGGTCAGTCTTTAGGCTAGAACTCGGATGAGCAGAATGTTTACTCTGGGCAATACTATCGACAGTATTCTGCCTATATTGAGATTCAAGAGACCGAATGGTTTTGGTCGCTTCAAATCCATTCTTAACCGGTAAACACCAATCCATCCAAATGATATGGGGATGCCAAGCCTCCCAACAGCTAATCGCCGCTTCACCATCGTTGACTGTCCTTACATCAAACCCCATATCTGTCATCAACCGATGCATAATTTGAAGGTTTTCTAAGTTGTCTTCAACGATCAGCATTCGGAGAGGGGACTGGCCTGGAGCAAGACCAATTACATTCTCATAGATTTGTTCCTCGACATCCTTGTTTTCTGGAATGCAAACGGGAATCTGCATAAATACGGTCGTTCCTTGTCCCTGCCGACTTTGGAGCTGAATGTCACCTTGCATCAGATTGACAAAATGGTGACAAATCGCAAGACCCAATCCTGTTCCTTCCTGAGATTGTTGCCCAGATGATGTTTGAATAAAAGCGTCAAAGATGTCATCCAGTTCATCTTCAGCGATTCCTATCCCTGTATCTTCAACCTCAAAATAAAGCGAGAGGCTGGGTTGGGTGGTGTCATTCTGAGGATGGGTGGCTGATTCCTCTGGCAAAGAAATAGCTTGAGTGGATACCCTGAGAGTAACAGAGCCAGACTCTGTAAATTTCAATGCATTGGTTAACAGATTGATCAACACTTGTCTCAATCGGTTTTCATCAATGTAAATATAGAGTGGTATCTTGCTAGATTTCTGGATGTTCAGGACCAAACCCTTCGATTTGGCTTTCAATGCAAACATTTCCTGAAGGGAATCTAGTAATAGAAGTAAGTCACAGTTGGTTGGATTTAGCGAGATTTTACCTGCTTCAATCTTTGACATCTCAAGAACATCATTGATTAAATTCAGAAGATGGGAACCACTTCGATTTATGGAGTTGAGGTTTTGTTTTTGAGAAAGGGTTAGATTCTCATCCCGAGCCAATAATTGGCTAAATCCCAAGATGGCATTGAGGGGTGTTCTCAGCTCATGGCTCATGTTTGCCAGAAATGCACTTTTGGCTTGATTAGCAGCTTCTGCTTTGTTTTTAGACTCTCGAAGTTGATTTAGTAATTCTGCTTGTTGCAATGCCACACCCAATTGGGCTCCGGCTTGTTTGAGGAGATACAGTTCAACCTTTTGCCATTGGCGAGGATGGTTCAGTTGATATGCAGCTAACAACCCCCATAACGTTTTGCCAATGAACACAGGGACAACCATATAGGCTCGAATGTCAAACCATTCCAGAATCTCTAGATGACAATCTGTATAAGATTGTTGATAAATGTCAGCCACAACAGTAGGGGCATTATCTTTAAACTTCCCACCCTGATTTTCTTGTAAATACGTATCCTGCCAGGTCATCGGTACATCTAATTCTGAAAGCGGTATCAAGCCGGGCGCTGTTGATTCAACAAGAAATTCTCCAGACCAGTCTGGCCAAAATTGATAGATAACAACGCGATCACACTCCAATGACTCACGTACATCTTGAGTTGTTGCTCCAAAAATGTCCTCAATATCTAAGCTTTGACGGATACGCTGAATAATCTCGGAAATATTACGCTCAACCTTAGCCTTCCATGCTTCTTGTTCTTTTTGAAATTCAACTTGATGTAGTGCGATTTCTAGTTGATGAGATTTTTCCAAGGCATGCTCATATAGTTCTGCTTGTTTGAGAGCAAGACTAAGTTGAGCAGCTATGTGTTGCACAAACTCTATCTCAGTAGGCAACCATACACGAGGTCCAGAGCATTGGTGAATACATAACAATCCCCAGAGCTGGTTCTCTAGGAGGATGGGTACAACCAAAGTTGCCCTCACTTGAAACTGTTTATGAATATGGATATGGTGATCACTTAATCCGGCGTCATCAATATCTGTAACTGTAAATACTTGTCCAAGCTGGTATTTCAAAACGTATGATTGACCAAAATACTCGTCGCGCACCTGAGTTGCAAGGACTGAACAAAATCTTGGAAAAACCTTTTCTGCGACAAAAATACCTTCTGTATAGTTAGACTCAAGATCAAATTTAAATATTGCAACTCGATCTGCATTTAGTGCATTCTGAATCTTATCAACAGCGAACTGAAAGATCGTATGAGTATCAAGATTTTGTTGAATCTCATTCGTCACCTCTCTCAATAAAGAAGATTGTAATAAAAGCATTTCTACTCGTGGGTCGCGATTCAGGATATGGCCTTCTTGCGCAAAACTATCTTGATGGCACGAGCAGGGAGGAAAGAATGGTTCAGGTCCAGCCTGAGTCATATTAAATACCTCAATATTAATTATTTATCAGAACTCTCAAGTACTTTTATCTAAATAAGCTCCATTACTAATTCAGAAGGATTAGAATGTTAGAATTTGTGGCTTTATTATCAAACTTCTAATGATTTACGAGCGTGAATAAGCGCTAAAAAATAACTAAAATTAAAACACTATTCTCTGTCAAAAAATTGCAGAAAAGATCCATATATATCCTTTATTTAACTATATAAAAAGCGACAAGAACAGTCTATACTTATGTAGCATAAGCTACATTTTGGAATTATTCTTAATTAACAACTTGATTGTTGTAAAACATCAGATTAAAACAAGAGAACTGTTGTTTTATTTATTTGAATTTTCTTTAATTCCAAGGTTGCTTTATGCAACTATAACCTTGACCTTGGTTTAGGCCGTACCGATGCATTTCGTAAGAGAAGTTCCCTTCTGTCTGGGCTTCTTCAAATTTGTACACAACACTCTAAAACGAGAAAAAGGCTAACTTACAGCGCTTTTAGAATGTCTTCTCAAGTAGATCTCTGGAATCCATAAAGAGCGTAGCCAGAAACAATGAGTAAACCCGAATGGATACTGTTCACTTTTATCAAATCTGATTCTCCAAAGCCGCTTTCAATGTGCTGTCCCGCGTGGCGAGAAACTGTTTTGAGATACGCGCTTCGGGGTTCGCATCTTCAAACCCATGAACACCGCCTGGGTAGACGTGTAATTCTGCCGGAATTCCTGCTGCCGAGAGTTTAGTAGCATAAGCGATGCATTCCTGGGCGAATAAATCAATATCGCCGACCATGATTGTGGCAGGTGGCAAATTAGTAAGAGCATGATTGTAGAAAGCGGATGCATACTTGGGAATTACTCCTGCTTCAGGTTCTTGACCTAAATAGGTTGTCCAACCAAACAGATTGTTGGCGCGAGTCTAAATAATAGGTGCCGTCAATATCCCCACCAGCCTGTGTAATGTTTAGCGGGTCAAGCATTGGATATAAAAGCAATTGATGTGCCAAGTGTATTTTGCCGCGATCACAGGTAAATTGGGTAAGAGCTGCCGCCAAACTACCTTCAGCACTTGACCCAACAATCACAATATGACTGGTGTCGATGTTCAGGTTTTCAGTGTTATCAAGCAGCTGTCATCACACAGTGCTTTTCTCCACTTTTTTTGATCTGAACGGATGTTTAGAAGGTCGTTATATCTTCCCAATTACCGAGATCGTTCTGATGGTGTCGTTTTACGCTTTAGCCAATAGTCCACTGAAACAGTATTGAAACTACGACAGGCCAACAGGATGAACAAAATCACACCATAGACCAACTGGTCCCCTGCGGCTTGCCAATTTTGAACTGAGGTAACACCGAGCATCAGAATCACCATCAGACCAGATGTAATTGTCAGCGCAATACGGGTTTGCCAACCTAAAATGATGAGCAGACCCACAATCAGTTCTACAACAGGAACTAAAAAAGCATTGATGCGAACCAAGGGTTCAGGAAAGTACGAATTCTCCATGGCTTTCACCATACTTTCGACAAAGCTTGGAATATTGCCAATCCGTGTTAGTCCATGATTGAGAAAGTTGACGCCAATCAGGAGGCGGAGTAGCAAATATGAGATCGCAATATCGGTTCGGTTTAACTTGAAATTTCTGGGATAGTCAGTCATCGTTGTCAGTTAATGAAGTACAGTTGGGGCCATCATGCAGTAGATGGCAATCGGTCGTTAACCTAATCCACTACTGAAGCTAAGCTTGACGACGCTATTGTTTACAGACTGGTCTCAAACGTTGAGTCATCTTTTCCTTAGGGTCCAATCATGGACATATCCTTAGTTCTAAGGGCATTGATTCGGATATCAATTAAGAGCGCAACCTTTGAAAAAGACGATGGAAAGGTAATGTCTTTGTTTTTAGTGAAAGGCCTCTTTGCTGGCACTCGGCATTATGAAGAATCACATAAAAGCAAGGAATAATATACAGGGTAAGCAAGGTTGCTAAGGAGAGTCCGGCAAAAACCACGATGCCCAACGGTTGCAAAAACTCTGAACCTTGACCAATGCCGAGAGCTAGGGGAAGCATCCCCAACACCGTGGTCATGGTGGTCATCATAATGGGCTTTAAGCGTTGGGGCGCTGCCTGCAAAATGGCAGCTTGGCGATCTTGCCCGGACTGAAAATAGATCTGATTGGCTAACTCCACCATGATGATGGCGTTATTGACGACAATCCCCACCAATAGAACCACCCCCACAATCACCGTGGCACCGATGGCAGTCTGGGTAATGTAGAGACCAAAAAGGCCTCCCGACAAGGCCAAGGGAACCGTAAACAAAATAACAAGGGGATCGATCAGAGAGTTATATTGCACGGCCATCACCACGAAGACCAGAAATGCCGCCAGGCCCCCTAACGTTTGCAGTGCCTGTTGTAACGCTCGATTACTCTGGGCCGCTGTGCTGGGCAGTAGAGACACGCCGTCTGGAAGGGTAAGGGTTGTTAACACCGACTCCACCTCCGCCAGGGCATCACTTAGCCGCGCCCCTTCAGCTAAGTTACCCCCCACTAAGTAGACGGGTTGCTGATTAATCCGCTGGATTTCTAGAGGAGCTGCTCCTACACCAATCTGGGCCACATCCGCAAGCTGCACAAACTGATTACCCTCCGTAAACAGGGGGAGTTGGGCTAATTGCTCTTCCATTTGCAGGGATTTGGGATCAAGCTGGACGCGAATATCAATGAGACGACTCCCTTGCTGGAGCTGCGTAGGCACCCAACCCTCCACAGCCGTCTGAATCGTCTCACCAATCTGTTGGGCAGATAGCCCCAGAGCCGCAACTCGTTCCCAGTCAGGGGAGATCTGCAGCTCAGGTTGGTCCGGATCATTGTCTGGACGGAACCGCGCCCCAGTCACTTGATCACTCAGAGCGCCTAACACCTGTCGGCCAGCCTGGCTTAACCGCTGTGAATTTTCACCCTGCAGCATCACATCAATATCTGCTCCTCGAATCGGCGAATTACTGGTAATCAACCCACGCACCTGCCCAGGAGAAACGCGGATTCGGATATCCACCAAGTTCAGCTTGTCAATTGCTTGGCTAACCTTCTGGGTATAGGCCTCCACATCAGCGTTGGGCTTCAGAGTAATGGAACCCGAACCCCTCAACGGATTTTCACTCAGATTCGTCCCTCGAATAGACCCCCCAGCCGTTATGAAAGCATAGGCGGTCTCTGGTTGCTCAGCTAAAATTGCTTCTACCTTCGCCATGACGAGGCGATTCTGCTCTAGGGTTGTCCCCACAGGGAACTGAGCCACCAATGAGGCCTGCCCTGTATTAATTGGCGGCAAAATTTCTTGTGGAATTTGCTCTAGCATCCCTAGACTGCTGATACCGAGGATCAGAATCGCGCTTACGACCACTTGCCATCGCCATTTCAAGACCCATCCTAAACCTCGACAATAGCTCAGGGTCGCACGCTCAAACCGTTCTCGAAACTGCACGAGCAGCCAGGTTTGACCGACCCGACTCGATCTATGAACCATCAATAGCCGCGAGGCTAACATCGGAACGACCGTCAGGGCAATTAGAATTGAAGCGCTAATCGCAAAACTGATGGTGAGGAGGAGTTCATTAAAGAGGAGGGCAATAAATCCACCAATCATTAAAAACGGTAAGACAGCTACCAAGTTGGTACTCGTGGATGCTACCAAGGCTGATTCCACTTGCCGACTGCTCTGCTCCGCCTGCCTGAGGATCTTCTCCTGCTTCGAATATCCATTATTCGAGGCTTGGGTCTGGGTGCCCTGAACAATGGTCTCCAGCATGACAATGGCGTTGTCCACCACAATGCCGACACCAAGGGCTAAGCCACCTAAGCTAAACACATTCATGGAGAGACCAAACAGCCGCATCAAAATAATGGAAGTGAGGGTTGCTAAGGGAATGGCCAGCACAATAATCAGGGTCTGTCGTAGAGACCCCAAAAAGAGCAAGACCGCCAATGCGGCCAGCACCATCCCACTGAGCCCTGAGATGGCAACATTACGAATCGCATTGCGAATAAAGACTGACTCGTCTAGGGTCGGAATAATCACCATCTCGGCGGGAATAATTTCTCGTTGCACCAGCTCTGCCAGCTTGGCCTTGATACCATCCACCACCACGACTGTATTGGCATCGGGCTGTTTTTGCAGGCTAAGTTTAACCGCAGGGGTTTGATTGAGATTGACGAACACCCGCTGCTCAGCCGCTCCATCCACGACCTCGGCAATATCCCGGAGGTACACCTGTTGGTCTCCCTGCAGGGCCTGCTGAGTGGTGGAGAGGGGAGCGCCCCCTGTCTCATTGGTAGAAGACAGAGCAGCCACATTCAAAATCAGGGATTCAATCTCATCGACAGATTGAAATTGCCCTATCGTGCGTGTGAGCGGTTCAGTCAGCTGTCCCAGGATCTGCCCTCCAGAAATATCCTGATTGCGGGTACTGAGCGCGTTGAGTACCTCCGTCATACTCACCCCGATAGTCTGCATCCGGTTGAGGTCAAGATTGATCTGAATTTCTTCGTCTGCGGCCCCAGAGACTTCAGCGGACGAGACCCCAGGGACGAGTCCCAACTCTCGGTTCAGGGTTTCCTCAGCAAACACTCGGAGTTCTGAGTCGTCCAGGCCTGGCGATGTCAGGGCCATTTCGTAGACCGGTAATTGTGAGGGGTCAAATTTAAACAGACGGGGCTGCTCAATGGTGTCAGGTAGATCATTGAGGGCGCGATTCAAGGCCGCGGTGGCATCGTTGAGGGCTTGGTCAATATTGCCCCCAGGCTGAAAATAGAGATCAACGCTGACGGACCCTTCTTGCGTTCGGGAGTAAATTTGCACTACGCCTTCTGTCGCCAGCAAGGCTTCCTCTAGGGGATCGGTGATTTCATCAACCGCAACATCGGGGGAAATACCAGGTGCTTCTAACCGCACCCCAATCCGGGGATAGGTAATGGAGGGCAGCAAGTCCACTTGCAGGGTCGAGAGAAAAAACAGGCCCAACACTACGATGGTCAGGGTCAACATGAATACGCCAATATGTCGTCGAATGGAGAGGGTGCTGAGGCTTAAGGTAGACCTTTCCATTAGGGGTTCACCGAAGATGACGATTCTGAGAGGGCGCTCAAGCGGACGGTGGCTCCGTCCTTTAGGGGCTGACTGCTACGACTGACAAAGGATTCGCCTGAGGTCAGCCCTTGAATGATTTCCACTTGACCATTGCGTTGCGCCCCCAACTGAACTTGGCGAGAGGTGACGCGGGGCTGTGGACTAGCTTTGTCGAGCACAAACAGGGTGGCTTGGTTGGAGGTGGGTGTCTGTTTGCGATCTGTAGGTGGCTGCGGTGACGGGCGCTGCTGGGATGAAGGGTGATCTGGATTAGACGGTTTGGGTGTGGAGGATGGACCTTTCCGAGATTGACTGGTCTGTATGGCAGCCTCAGGCACCCAAACCCGACCTTGTTGCGGTTGGACAAAGCTGACTCGAGCCAGTAGCCCACTGCTCATTTTGCCGGGGTTATCCATCAAAATTTCGATAGGTAACAACCGCGATGTGGTGTTGGCGAGGGGCGAAATGAGAGTGATTTTGCCAGACCATTCTTGTTGGGGAAAGGCATCCAGGGTGATCTTGGCCTGTTGTCCCATGCGAAGTTGAGACAACAGCCTGGCGGGGACTTGAATAGTGATTTTAATCTTTTTGAAATCACCGAGACGCAGAATCGAATCGCCGGTCTGTAAGAGATTGCCTGCTTCGCTTAAGCGCTCCATAACGACGCCGGTTAAGGGCGCTGAGAGCACTGTAAAGGATCGCTGCCCTAGGGCTTGGTTGAGAACAGATTGCTGAGCATAGACTCTTCTTTGGGTTGCATTAACGGTGCCTTGCTCAATGTCAACTTGGGCGATGGCAGCCTGTAAGGCTTGTTCAGCAGTTTTGACGGCGGTTTGGGCCTGGGTGATTTCCTGGACACTGTTGGCTTGGGTATTCACCAAGGTTTGCTGTGTTCGCTGGGCTAAGGTGCGGGCCTGTTCGGCCTCTTGCTGGGATGTTGCACCTGCATTAGCGAGTTGCGTTAATCGGTTTGCATCCTGGCGGTTTTGTTGGGCTTCGAGACGGGCAGCTTCAATATTGGCGCGGGCAGCATTTTGCAACTGTAGAACATTACCTTTCGCTTGGACTAGGGCGAGACGGGCTTGTTCAACGTTGGCCTTAGCAGCTCCCACTTGGCTACGGGCTTTAGCGACATCGACCACCTGGGCTTCTCTTTCAGCGCGGGCGGTGTTGACCGTGTCGGTGAGAACCCCATCATCTTGTTGTCCTAGGATCTGTCCTTTCTCGACCCGATCACCGACCTCTACCGCTAGTTTTTGCAGTTGTCCATCCACTTGAGATCGCACCATCACTTCTTGGATCGGTGCCGTCGTCCCTGTAAAGGAGTCCAGGATATGATCCGTATTCGGTTTTGCGATTGCAACATCAACGGCAGCAATCTTAGGGCTAGCCTTGGACTTCTTCGCGTCATCCGCTGCTTGAACGGTACAGGCCGATAGCAACACCATCATTGCCAACCCTAACCCTTGCGATCTCAGATTCAAATACATACTTCACATTCACCTTGCACTGGCAATCCTTTGATGTGCTTCAGCTTTAAGTGAAAGACTCCAAAGAAACTACAAACAAATGAGATAGAAAGTTAATCAGCTCACCGACTGATAGAGAGTAAATATTATTGATAATTCAAGTAGTGCAGCTGCCACACCACATAGGGCTCGTGACTTCATATCTTAAAGATGATTCGTTGATAGACTGTCTTTCGCAGAAAACAGCATGCAAATAAACCTAATCATTTGAAATGTATTTGATTTCTAACTAGTCTTGCTAGGGTCAATCGACACTCCCTATATAGCTCTTTTGACATAAATCAATTTAGGCAAAAAGTACCAATAGACTGAGAGGTAATGATGAATAGGTAGTCAGATTGGGTCCCGTGACCCTCTATTTCGTTTCAACTCAAGCCATGCTCTACTGCGTAAACGGCTGCCTGGGTGCGGTCTCTGAGTCCAAGTCTCATTAAAATATTGGAAACGTGGTTTTTGACGGTTCCCTCACTCAAGTTAAACGCTTTGGCAATTTCTTTATTCGTGTTGCCTTTGGCGAGCAGCTTTAAAACTTCGAGTTCTCTGGTTGTCAGTGGTGTATCGGTAGGAAGTTTGGGAGCGTCACCAGCCCGTTGAGTTTTGAGTGAACCAATTAATTTACCAGCAACCTCAGGTGCGAGCTGAAACACGCCCGCATCGGCCAACTTAATCGCTTGCCCAAGATCGTCCGGGGGAATGTCCTTCATCAGATAACCACACGCCCCTGCCAGTAGCGACTGCACAATTAGCTCTTCATCATCGAATGTGGTCAACATAATGATTTGACAATGGGGGAGTGATTGCTTGATTTTGGCCGTTGCCTCAACCCCATTCAGTTCAGGCATTCTGATATCCATCAGGATGATATTGGGTTTCAGGTCAATGGCTTGTTTTATGGCCTCTTTACCATTAGCTGCCATCCCCGCTACCTCCAGATCCTCTTCCAGTTCTAACAAGGAGGCAATCCCTTCCCGGATCAGGTATTGATCATCGACCAACAAAATTTGAATAGCCATAGCGTTTACTCAGCCCGGTAATTGATCTGAGGAAGGTCTTGGGGGATATTGATAGCGAGGGTTGTGGCTTGGGAATGACTGGTGATATCGAGGGTTCCACCCACCAAACTAAGGCGTTCCTGTAAGCCAATGATGCCATGGTTGGTTTGTTGATTCTTCTGTGACTTCCAGGCTGCGACGTCGAATCCCAAACCATTATCTATCAGTTCTAGCGTGATATTTTGAGGGCCAAAATTGAGGTTGATATGCGCTTGACTGGCATGGGCGTGCTTATGTATATTGGTCAACCCTTCTTGGAGCACGCGATACAACGTCATCAGCTTAAGACTACTGTAGTTCACACACTCTCCAGATTGGTTTAGGGTGATATCAAGGTCGCTATGATCCATGCGTCGGATCAATTCTTCTAGTGAAGCTTGAAAAGCAAAAGGTATTCCTTCCTGACGTAAGCTGCTAACGGATGCACGCACATCTTTGAGGGCATCTTGTACAGTTTCCTGGGCATGCTTAACCGCTTCATAGGCCCGGTCAGAATCTCGCTCTCGATAAGCACTGGCTTTTTCCAGTTGAATGTTAATCGCGGCTAAATGATGCCCCAGACTATCGTGAATATCCCGAGCTAATCGATTCCGTTCTTCTATGGCTGCTAAATCAGCAACTCGGCTGGCATAAGCTTGAAGTTGTCTATGGGAAGATTCCAGAGACTGCAGTAAATGGGTAAGCTTTTGTTGAGCCTGGATAGCCTCGGACATGGCTTGGGCCAACAGGAGTGTGAATAATAAGGCAATCAGTGAGCCAGTACTTCTGTCAATCAGACCGCCCAGCTTGGACACACCTAATGGTGGTGGTGGCCTTATGCCGCCAATATTAGCGGCGCTGAGGATAAATAGGATGGCAACCCCTAACAGAGCAATGACATAACTCAATCTTTGACTGACTGTAAAGTATCCGTACAAAAGAATAGGTAAAAACAGAATTTTCGAGTAATGAAGATCAGTGACGAGACAAGCACCTGAAAACAGCACTAACCTGACCAAAAAGAGTAAGACATTCTTCTTGCGGGTCGGGGAATAAGTTCCATTGACTAACGTCCGGAGTTCTAGCCCGGTCAGTGCAAGAACAGTGCTAGCAAAAACAAAAAAACGTAAGCTATCAGGTGCTGTGATGATAGAACGGGGACCTAAACCACCATCCAGCCAATCTAAAAGACCTGCTAATAGCACACAGATATAAACCGCTAATGCTATGGAGCGGTATCTTTGATAAAGAAGATTGGTACCCTGAGCCATTGGCAATTATCAGCGTGCAGGGGTGTCAGCTCAAGAATAATCGCTCTATCTAATGTTTAGCAATCCTAGCCATTCGACCCATGACCAATGGCCTATAAATTTTGGCCATATGGGACATGACAGAGGCTGCAGCTTCAACCATGCTCAATACATGTAGTCATCCAGAAGATTGTTAAATGGGCCTTGCCGTTATCCATTGGATAACTCTGAAACCCTTAGGGTGGCCCCTTAATGTCCAATTACCTTTATTGTCCAGATTACCCATGAAAGTATCGCTATTTCTGGGGTTTAATCACCATAGACTTCCCATGAAGTGTAAGACCATAACATCTTGGCTGGGTGTAATGGTGGTTGGCTTGATCATCCAAGCTTGTAATCAGCACAGTGGGGGAGGGACTGTAAGTGTCGATCCCACTCTATTTTATGAAGATGCCTTAGTAGGTGATATTGCAGAGGAATTGTGTACGCTGTCAGGAGGAACAGAAACAATCTGTTACCGCATCACCGTTAAATCCACTCCGGTGGATCATCAAGCAGTGCCATGGTGCCCAGAAACTATTAGTGATGGAGATAAAGCTGGCGGAATCTGGCCAGACGGCGGCAAAATTAATAATGTTGATGGCGCTTTTATCAAAAATCTGGAGGCTTTTTACAGCGACGATCAATGGAAACTCTATCGAGACGATGGCTCCGTTCGAGTCACGGATTCAAAAGAGGCCTGCGTTGCTGCTCGTCCAAATGTTGATGAAGACTACCAAAATTTCTGTGTGCAGTGCTTACTGTCCTATTTAGAGAAAGGCATGGTTAACACTCACATCATCCCGATCAAGCCTGTTCAGCAAACAAAACCGAGGCAAATCGCTCGCACATCTGGGGGTTTAGCGCTCAATGGGGTAAATTTTGATCCCCCCGCACCGACAAATGCAATTTTGAGTGCCCGTACACTCACCCCATTTGACGACTGCGGTGGTCATATCCATCTTAATCATGGCTATCACTACCATGCCCATACGGGCTGCCTAACTGAGGTAGCACAGGAAGATACGCATAGTCTCATGATTGGCCATGCTCTCGAAGGGTTCTCACTTCACGCTCGATTGGAGGAGCAAAGCGCAGAGGAGAGCAGCTTAGATGAGTGCCGGGGTCATTCTAATGAAACTCGTGGCTATCACTATCATGTCACCGACCCTGGTAGTAACTCCTTTATCAACTGTTTTCAGAGGAGTATGGGTGCTCGTTTGAAGGAGATGGGGAAGGGCAGGCCTGTGATGCCGCATCAACAGACAATAGAAGGGGACCGGGTGGCCCCTCTCGTGAGGGTGAGGGAAAATCCAGAAGACCGGATGATGAAGCAGTCAAAGAATCTCATTGTGCACAACCTCATTTATAACCTTGCCTGAATACCAGTCAACAGCACGCTAAGCACAACCATAAATACATTGGAGAGAATCGTGAGCATGCAGATGGAAGCCTCATACATGCTGATAGTTAGGCTGTCCCCAAACTGACTGGATGGAGACGCTGCCACTTAGTCAAACCCCGACATGAGGGATATGTGCAAGAGCGAAAACGCTAATCTATCAGATAGGATTTCGAGACAAAGTCATTTGTATTCACTGAGATTTTTGATAAAAGGGGGGAGATAGCTCAATTTCTTTGTTAATCGAGCGTTAGTCTTTGACCTTTTATAGAAAACCTAACTTCATTACATTTTGGGAAAGCCTGAAACATAATGGACACACTAAATTCTGCTATAAAAACTCAAACAAAAAGCAAGGTCGAAATTATATGACAGAGAAGTTTGAGGCTGATTCTCTTCAACTTTTACAGACCTGGCAACAAACCATTTTGGATAGTGCCGATTTCATTGTCATTTCAACAGATATCAACGGGGTGGTTCAAACCCTAAATGCAGGGGCATTAAAACAATTTGGCTATTCATCTGAAGAAATCATTGGTAGAGTCACCCCGATCATCTTTCATGACTCAGCAGAAATCGTGCTGCGGGCGCAAGTACTCTCTAAAGAGTTGGGTCGCGTTATTGAAGCAGACGTGGAGACCCTTATTGTCAAAGCCCGTATGGGGATGGCCGATGAAAATATCTGGACCTTAATTCGCAAAGACCACAGTCAGTTTATGGTCTGTCTATCCGTGAAAGCATTGAGGGATGCCTCAGGTCAGTTGAAGGGGTTTTTAGGAATTGGCAAAGATGTCACTGCTCAACAGGAGACTGAAGCTGCCCTCCGATGCCTCAATGCCAATCTGGAACAACTTGTTGAGGAACGGACGAGCCAACTCAACACAGCGATTGAAACGGCTGAAATCGCGAATCAAGCCAAAAGCAAATTCATCGCCAATATGAGCCATGAATTCCGAACCCCTCTCAACGCCATCATGGGCTTTAGTCAACTCCTGCTCCGAGATCGGCGCATCACACCAGATCAACAATCAAGGCTCGATGTCATTTATCGCAGTGGTGAGCACTTGCTCTCACTGGTCAACGAAGTCATTACCCTCTCCAAAATTGAGGACGGGGTGCTTACGTATGAGCCCAAGGATGTCAATCTCTACCATCTTTGTGAGGGGGTTAAAGAATTATTTTCATTGCAGGCTAGCTCCAAAGATATACAGCTTCAACTCCGTATCGCCCCTGATGTTCCCCGATTCATCAGAACCGATGCTCAAAAACTCAGACAGATTCTCATCAACTTACTAGGTAATGCTCTCAAATATACAAAGCGAGGTAGTGTTGAGTGCCGCGTTCAATGGCGTCCCCCTCGCACTGAGACTTTACCCCACCACATAGAATTCTCCATCCAAGATACAGGACCTGGGATTCCCCAGCATTTGCTCCCTAAACTGTTTGAACACTTTGTCCAAGACCCTTTAACACGCGATAAGTTTGGCGGCATTGGATTAGGGCTATGCATTTGCCAAAGGTTCGTTCACCTGATGGGGGGAGACATATCCATCGAGAGTACTGAAGACCATGGAACGATCGTGGATTTTTATATTCAGGTTGACCTGGGTGAATCCTTTCAAGAACCGATAGTGACCCAAGCCACCGTCGTTGGGATCGAAGAGCCTCAATCCTCTTTGAGAGTCCTCGTTGTAGAGGATCATCAAGATACTCAGGAAATGCTCGTGAATTTATTAGAAACAGTTGGCTTCATCGTGCGCTCTGCACGGGGAGGTCTGCAGGCTATTTCTCTCTGGCAAGAATGGTGCCCTCATCTCATTCTAATGGACTGGCAAATGCCGGAAATGAATGGATATCAAACAACCCAGAGAATCCGACAACTCGAATCGGAGAATGATTCGTCTTGTCTTCGAGTATCTGGTGAATATCCCCTTCTTGCAGACAAAGCAGCAGCAGATCCGATTGTCGTAGAGGGTAGAACTGCCATAATTGCTTTGACTGCAAGTGTATTTGAAGATACAAAAAAAGAGTCGAAAGAATCTGGATGTGATGGCTTCCTATGCAAACCTTTTCAAGAAAGTCTCCTATTCAAGATCATAGCTGAGCATTTAGAGGTCAAGTACACATATCAAAAACCAGATTTTATGAACGGTCATTCAGACCCCGTTAAAGTTTCCAATCCTAGATCATCTAAGGAGTTGTTGGAAGAGGTGTCCCAATTATCCGAAGATTGGTTACTTTCTTTCGAGCAAGCTGCATTGGAGTTGGATGAAGAAGTACTTCATAATATGTTGTCTGATATATCTAGCCAGCATCCACTCTTAACCGAAGAACTTAATCGGCTCCTTACTAATTTGAGGTTTGATATTATCCTAGACTTAGTTCAACAGGCCATAAATTAGCTTAAAAACGAGTAGCATTTAGACAGAATTACCAGTATTCGAATAATTCTTATACATCGCATTTTTTTAATAGAATTAGGGATTATAGGCCAAAAATATTGATTGTTGAAGATAATCTTGATAATCTCAACATACTGACTGAAATGCTCAACAAGCAGGCGTATACAGTTAGGCGAGCAGCTCAGGGCCACCTTAAATTCAAGTCATGAGTAATAAATTTGATTCATTCCCTGCGCAAAGAAACCATTCTTTGGCAGCTACTTTCATCTCCTAATATATTTCATGCTCATATAACCTACTCGATGCTCCACATTCTCAGTATGGTTAACCCTCGCCTGAATCAACAAATCTGGAATTGCATCTCAATTTCTGACAACGCTTGGTCCAACATCTTCAAGGGTAACACCATTGCAATCCCCTCCAGAATCGCCATCTGACTGGATGCGTTCACTTTGTCCCAGACGTTGGCCCATTCTCTGGGTTTAAGCCAGTCAAAGAACACTTCATTCAGACTGGGCAAGAGATCATTAACTGGCAGCTCCGACAGCTCGTCTAGAACACCCGCAATCGCTTGATGGCAATCCTGGTCTGCTTCTAATACTTTCTTAGAATTGTTCATTCTGCTATTTAAACCTTCTAATAGCGAAATGAACAGACGCCAGTACCGGGCAATCGTCCCTCTTGGGATTTGGGTCATTGCCGACACCACTTGTTGAGTGACCTTCTTACCCTTGGCTTGCAACTGAAGGATGGCTGACTCAATCGCAAGTCTCACCCGCTCTGCTTTGTGGGCGGCATCTAGGGTGAGTTCCTTGGCCTGGACTCTGTCAACAGGGCAATCCATCTCAATATTTGAAATCAACACCACTTGCAGGGATTCTCCAGGGCGTCGATGTGCCCTGAGTCGTCCAATCGCTTGGTGAATCTCTGCAAGGATGGAGCGGTCTACGAAGGCTTTGAACGCTGATTCTTCTTCATCTGGGTAATGCCCGCAAACCATTGCAAACTCGGCGGCCAAATCATTAAGATTGCGACAGGGAGTGCCCACGAGGATGAGGGTCTGCACGTTCAGGAAATCATTGACCCCTCGGCTGTCTCGCCACCAGGCCCCATCCTTTTCAAACTTCTTGAAGTCGATAGTTTTGGTGGAGGCTGCATCCAATTCCTGGTAATGCTTTACCAGGGCATCAATGCGCTTGGTCTGATCCCCACCTCGACTCATGCCCACGCGCCCCATGTCGGTCACCTGAATCACCTCCAGGTTTCCGGTGTCTGGGACAGCTTGGCGCACCACTAAGATTTCATCAGGAGAGCAGCCCAACTTCAGCGCTAGGTCTTCACGGGAGAGTGTAGCGTCGAGAAACACATTGGCTTGGGCAGCTTGAGCTAAGTCCCGATGGCGAGGGTTGGGGGTATTGAGGGTCAGTAGGCCATAGCGGCTAACTTGGATACATCCTGCTCCACCCTGCAAGATGCGGATTAAGGGGACGAGCCACTGCTTGACCACTCCATTCCGAGCTTGCTCGGCCATCTCCGAGTCTCGCTCAGAGAACTTCTTTCTCAGTTGCTTGGGTAAATCTGCGAGGTCAATCCCATAGTCGGAAGTGGTATTGAGGAATCCCAGGTTTGGCATCAGAATTAGGGCGATTTCTCCCAGCTTTACCCCGGTCATGTCGGGCAGACGGCCTTTGACGGCTAAGTGATTCAAGCCAAACTTTCCTAGCTTCTCAGACCCATCCATTAAGGGCAGAAGTGCTGAGAGTAAGGGCTGCACCAAGGCAAAGATTTCAGGATAGGTAATCAGACCTGAAATGGTTTGCTGTAGGTCGGTGAAGGTGACAGTCACGGACTGCTTGACCTGGAAGTTTTGCCCTGGCTCATCCCAGATCAGCATGGTGTTTTCCAGGGGGTAATCCTCTGGATCAGGCAATGAGTCAGGATGTGCCCTCAACAGTGGGACACCCAGGACATTGCGCCGTTGATTCAGGAACCCGTATCCTGGCCCATTGGCATTGATGCAGGCTTCCCGAGCAACACAGGTGCCGCAGATGAGGTTGGCGGTATCGGCACCAGGGATATTCTTATCCCGTAGAGCATTCAACACTCCAATGCGACTACAGTTAGCGGGAACAGCGAAGGCATCACCTTTGGCAGATCGTTGGAGCCGATTCTTGACCCGATTGAGTCCTCCATGCCGTGCTTCTAGGTCACACCAGCCATTTCCTTGTTCTAATGTTGATACGGTAGGATTGCGGTGCTGGTCACTCAAGTAGATGACCTGTTCAACTCCAAAGCCAATCGGGGTAACGTTCCCAGAGTCGTAGCTTTTCCCAGTACCGGGTTGGGACTGGTCAAGGATGTAGGGGAATCCTGATGAGATGAGGGTTTGCCAGGTCTGGAGTCGCTGACCCGGCTCGTATTCATGGACTAGAGGTGTTGTTGTTTCGAGAGTCCCGTTATCTCCAGGGCGGCTTTGTAAGCTGCTACATCTGGAGTGTGTCGCTCTTGAAGTATGTCTTCTAATGCGTCTTCGATAGTTTTCCAGTCGAAGTTTTGAAATATATCCATGTCTTCGATGAGCTGTAAGGAGTCGTGCAGTGCGGCGACGGGATCGTTTAGCTCGACGGCTTGTTGCAGGCAGCGTTGCAAGACGCTTGTCATCTGGTGCAGTTCGCTTCGTTCCGCGAGGGTTAGGGGGGTGGGTTTGTTGGTCATTGGGAGTGGCAAACCCTTGAACGGGCGATGAAGGACGAGTGAGTTTTGAGAGTGCCTGCTGAAGCTGATGCAATAGCCCATTACATTGAGCTGCAATCCGTTCAAACTCAGCCACGGACAAATACTGAATTTGGCTAAAATCATCCAGTTCATCAATGTCAGTGTGGATGCGTTTGTCCGTCTGCTTCCACCAGGCAACGGTGACAGTGTAACCCCAGTCCTTCAGAAGTTTCCATGTCGCTCGATACTGTCGTAGAACAGATTTGTTCTGAATGGCCCCAGCATCAGGGTAGAACTCAATCGTATTAGCTCCGAGCTGAGCGAGTGATGCCTTCAGGGTTGCAGGAGATGCCGCGAATAATCCCCCAGCTGCACCGATGGTCACTTGGCCTAGCCTTTGAGCAAGGAGGTGAGGTTTAGCCCCTGTGCCTTCAACGAGTGCGATTGCATCTCTTGTGATTTGCTCTGGACGATGGACGGCGAGGGGTAACTCGCCAGTGGGAAGGTGGGGTGTGGGTCCAGTGGGTCGTTTTCTGGTTTTGCCTGTGAGCCAGTAATAGCGGCCACCCTCGGAGGTTCTTGCTCTGACTTGGAACCCAACGATAAGGTCCTCTGCATCAACGATGGAGCAAAGATAACCTGGTCTTGGAGTAATCAAGGATTGACCGTCTAAGCCTACTCCTGGCAGGGTATGAGGCAGTTCACTAGAGAGGGATTGCCACTGCTCGACCGACTTCACTCCCCAGTCTTGGATCTGCTCATTGGTGAATCCTCGACGATGCAAGTCTGCCCGATCTGCTGGGTGAAGGGTGAGCTGGTCAAGAAGTTGGCGATAATGCTGGTCTCGTTCTGATGCGGGGAGCGATTGGGCATGGCGTTGGGCCTCCGCTTGGGCACGTTGCTCTCTGAGAATGCGTTGCTCTTGCCATCGGCGTTCCCGGTCTTCCTGGCTGAGGTCTTTCCCGTCATCGAGGACGTATTTACCCCAGAGGCCATCTTTGGATTGACCGAGGTAGCGATATCCCTCGATCTGGCCTGAGAGGGTCATGCAGAGATTGAGGTTGCCTGCCTTTCTGCATTTACCTGTGGTGTCCCCGCAGAGGTCGCAGGGGTTACCTCTGCAGGTGGGGGTAAAGGTTTTGGAGTAGGTCATGGCCGTGGCCCCTAAATGTAGTGAGTAGGGAGCCATTTGGCCAAAAAATGCGCATTACAATCTTGACCGCTGCATATGTATCGCTTAGGATAGACGCAAGGCTCCTTCGGAGGCCCAAACTATGCTCTGGAAAAATAGCATTTGGTTCAAGTCCCCTGAAATATTGGAAGTGCTTGAACGCTTAAAAGCCCTGACTCTTCGACCAGTCGGGGTTTTTTGCGTTTAATGTGTTTACATCCTTCTCACCTCCTTATAGTCTGGCAGTGGTTTGACTCTGCCAATTATGTATAGATTTTGGGCACAATGACCCAGAATAGATTGATCTAGTAAAGGCTGCGATCGTTGATCTGGTCAACTGTTTTGAATAGAACGCAAGAATTCAGAGACTAGGTTGGCTTAGATTCATTAGGCATGTAGAAAAAAATGAACTATTTCTTTCCTAAAAATATTTAGGTGCCACTTCTTTCTACCTGAACATTTTTCTGAGTCTATTTCATTGCCTACGTGTGTTCGATATGTAGTGCGATTATCCATATTTACACCCTTTATTCATCACGTCATTGAATGTCTGCCAGCTAGTGTAATTAACTACGAAGTCTTGTCATTCAGTATCAGAACTAGGGATGTCATTAAGGGTACAGTCGAGGATTTTGCATAAGGTTTTTACCTGATCAATCGTCAGTGTTGGAATAGAACGGCCTCTCTCCCAATTACTAACTGACTGACCGCTAATGCCAAGTGCTTCAGCTATATCGTCCTGAGTTAACCCCTGCTTCCGACGCATTAGCAAAAACCATTGACTGAAACTGAGTTCCAAATTCTCGACCAACTCCAACAGAGTCAGCATATAGCCTCCCTATTTACGGAACTACCGAATAGCTTAGCTTTTTCCAAATAAAAGGGCAAACTAAAAATAAATTTGATTTATATAAATGAGTTTGATATTATAAATACATGGATGAGGAAAGCAAACGGCTTCTCCAGTAAACAAAAATCCAGGGTTGCAAGCTAACTAAATAAGCGAGTTCTGCTGAGTGCTGGTCAAACTGCTAATACCGCAGCCACCGGGGATAGCCCGATGCCCATCAAGGCTTAAAACTGAAACGATTTCAAAAACAGTCCATTAAACAGAGCCGCTGCTTTTCTTAGCAGGAACACCAGCGGCTCTTTCTGTAAACCAATTACCAGAGGTAATACAGATGAACACTACTCTAACGCAAATGGAGCAGTGGATCGACGAACGAGTCACAGATCCGCTTCACCCTGAATATTTCTTGCTGTACGCCCAGGTCGAGTTTTGGCCTGGTGTCCGGGAAGGGGGAGCCTTGGAAGAGTATTACATCATCATCAAGAACCGTGTTGGTTCAGTTGGTGATCGGCTCCGAGATTGGGTCTTGAAGCGATTCGGCGTGTCTGCCCGACTTGCAGACTGGGAAACTATCCCCTCACTCCGACAACTTCGGGCTGAATCTCAGTACGAAGACGAGTTTTAGACCGTCCACCACAGGGGCACCCCTGCCCCTGCCTCGTTTCAGGAACAATCAGAGGACTCAACATCATGGCAACTATCGAAGCGACCTACGCATCCACCATCGCCCAACTCAATGACGAATTTCGCCAAGGCAATCATTCTCTCGGTCGAATCTTCACGACCCCTGGGGTTGACGCCCTTTCCTCCGAAGATCAGCAAGAACTCTTCCGACTTGTTCGCACGTTCGATGAATTTACTGAGGATAATGACCCAAGGGGAGAGCGTGATTTTGGGTTCATCAAATTTAAGGGCGAAGTCTTTAACTTCAAGATTGATTACTATGCCCCGGATATGATTCATGGTTCGGAAGACCCAGAGGATTTGACGATTACAACCAGGGTTCTAACCCTCATGCACTCCAGCGAGTATTAGTCTTCTAGACATGCTGTCTTTGATGGCTTATAAAGTCTTCAGTCTTGCAAAATCAACTTGAAGGTAGTAAATGGATGGCTAATTTTCAAGAAATCCATGCACATATGGAGTTTGAAGAATGGGCTTATCAGCAGGGACTACAAGATAGTGAGAAATATCTTATTGAAACTTATTTAGATAAATCAGGGAAAACGGTTGAGGCTGGTACAGGTGGTGGCCGGATTTTGCTGGCGATGCAAAATCTTGGCTTTAAGCATCTCTATGGATTTGATTACTTGACTGATTTTATTGATGCTGCAACAAAAAATGATCAAACTCAGCAAATTATCTTTACTGCTCAGAATGCTAGCCAGTTAAATTATCAAGATTGTTTTTTTGATAACGCTATTTATTTACAGCAAGTCGTTTGCTATCCCGATAGTGACACTGAACGCCTCAAAGTACTTCAGGAGGCTTACCGGATTCTCAAAGTAGGTGGAATCGCAATATTTTCTGTCCTACTATTCGATGCACGATTGAAAAGTTTAGCCTACTCCCTATTTATTCAGTACATCCGTCTATTAAGAGTGTTGCGTTTCTCTCAACGCTCAATTCAGTATTTACCCTCGTTACAAATCCAACGCCAGAACAACTATTCAGCCTTACTAGATGCCCCTCCCTATATGTATTGGTACAAGATGGAAGAGTTTTACCGAGCTTTGACAGAACTGAATTTTGAAGTAATTGCAATGGGAACCAATCATCAAGTAGACTGCCGAAAAACTAGTGATACTCCGACAGAGTTAGCTCAATTATCTTTGGGGAATCAGCTTTATTGCGTGTGTAGGAAGTAATTCAAGTTTCTTAAGTTAAGCATTTATGTATTTCCTTCTGAATCGCTGGCGGAAGATCTCAAAGTGTTGAAGCCGAATGTCTGCTTCCCCCTTCCCCAAACCTTTCTCTTTTATTTCTTATCTTTCATATTTGGCACCCTAGTATCCCCCACTAGGGTGCCTTCTTCAGATTACCCAGAGTCCAACCATGAAATTTCACGTTGCTAAGCTCTTAGTTTGGAATGGCCGCTCATTTCTAATGGTCGATATCCAGATGACCCAAACTCAAGAAAGCCTTGGATCGGTCATCCGAGAATACGTTGCTTCGATGGGTGTGCAGTTGGTTTACTGGTGTAAGGTTTGATGTAGAGGTTGTGATATATCAAGTATTTCAGGAGATTTTCTCATGGATGTTCAACTCCTAGAAGTACTCTCCATCCAGCTCAATGTTGGCGATATCCTAGAAATAGCTTTTACTGGTGAGGAGTTTGCATCGGAGCAAATGATCGAAATCCCAATTGCTTGCAAGCTGGTCAAAAAGGATACCCTTCTCCTTTACTTCCACCCTCATGAATTGGATTTAGACTTGAACACGTTAGACATACACTCCAAAAAAGACCAACGATATCTGACTGTCCATAGCCTGGAGATAGTTGATGCAGAGAAAGGATATCTAGCTACCTATGAGGAGGAAGAATTTGTTCGCTATCAGGTGATGTGGAAGAAAATAGCGAACATATCTGATTGATATCCTTTCCTCCTCCCTCCATCTCCCACTAAAACTCATATCCCAAAAGCACCCCTGGCCCATGTGTCGGGGGTTTCGCGTATCTACTGGAGAAGAATCGTATGCCCGTTTCCACTCCCCCAACTTTGCTCATGGTGGACGCATTGCAAGGAGGACACCGATGACCCAAGTATTAACCGCCCAAGTCCTTTTCCCGGCCAAAGAATGGGATACCCAGTATGGCCCACGCCTTAACGCCAAAATCAAGGTAGCGAATGGTGAAGAGGCTAAGTTATGGGGACCACCTGGCGATGCAGCTTTGCTCGCTCTCCGTAGAGGCCAAACCATCCAGATTGCCAAAGATGGCAAAGGCAAGTACAGCCTGGTCGAGCAAGCCCCGGTTCCAGGTCAATCCCCAGTGGATGAGGGTGCGCCCCTGGATGATGGGGAGCTGAATGGAGAGGTCAAGAATGCGATTGCCAGTTACATCACTCATCGAGCAGCCCTGTATTCCTTCTGTTATCAAGAAGCATCTAGAGAGCTAGAGAAGCACGAAGCAAGTGAAGAGACCGTCAAGTGTGCGGCCAGCACTTTGTTCATTGCTGCTCAGAAGAAGTTTGGGATTTGAGATGAATGTCTGGTAGGAAGTTGAGGATGGGGAAAGGGCGACCAGGAGTGTAGTGTGCCGCCCCTAGTGAGATTGCCAATCACAATCGCCTCAGAATTTATCACGGCAGCAAAATAATCCTTTTGATGTTTATAAATCTTTTGCTGCCGAGCAAAAAGATTCAGTAAACGGGCGACTCCTGGTTAAGGGAATCGCCCTCAATTGAAGCAGCAATGCTTCCGTTTCTCAATGAGGAATTTACCATGCCAACCAAAGTTAGAAGGCTGACCCGGATCAAGCTAAGAGATTTGGAGGTGCAGAAGAAGGCAGGGGTCTATCTGCTGAAAACGCCTCACTTGAACCACTGTTGTAAATGTCGTGAATTCAGGGTTGCGATCGCAGCCTTTCCCACGGGCAATTCCATTCAGACAAATTTCAAATGGCTATGCCCGAAATGTGCTCTGGATCTAGGAATCCAACCGACTCAGGAGTTACTGAAGAAGTTGCCAACTATGAATACGTTGCGAGGACGGGAGTGCAGGTGTACATTCCAGAATTAAATGATTGCGATGAGACATTATCGCTAGGCTCCTATTTGGTCACTTTCCCAAAGGCATTAAAGCTTGAAGAGTATTGTGTCTAACAATCGGCTAATCAAGCTCAAGGCATGGAGCCACTCGTATAACCGGTAGGGTTGTCAGAAACAATGCACTTTTATCCTCGTAGTCGTATAACCATAGTTAGGTGACTCAGTGAACTTGGTTCAAAGACTAATGGGCATTTTTTCAGAAGATCTCCTCATTGAACTTACCAAATCTGAAGTAAGCATCACCTCGTTTACAAGTGGGGCCACTGTAAAAGACAAACCATTAATCGCCGTAAGCGGAGAAAAAAATAAATTGACGGTTGAGGGTGTTGGCGCCGAATGTCAAAACATGAGTAAGCCTGGGCTGCAACTCATAAATCCCTTTGATCATTCCCGCTCTTTCGTCGCAAACTTCACATATGCTGAAAAAATACTGCAATATTTGATCCGGAAACTTCTGAGAAATCGGCTCATAACTTCTCCTAGAGTAATAATTCATCAACTGGAGAAGAATGAAGGTGGGCTTACGGAAATTGAGGAGAGAGTGTTAAGAGAGCTAGCATTGGGTGCTGGCGCCAGAGAGGTTATTGTTTTTCAAGGGTCGAAGATTAACACCAATGTGGACACATACCAGACCATTAAGCAAAGATTTGACGCCACCTAACATGCGCACGCAGCTGGACGTGTTAAAGCCGCACTGTTGACGCGAGGCGTTAGGCTTTGCCTCTCTAAAATCCCGTAGTTAGGCTATGCCGTATGGATGTGACAGCCTCATGTGGATTAATCAAATTTTTGCTGCTCGATGATCAAAAGTCATCTTTGTATAGAAATCAACTTGGCTTCTCTTGGAATTTTGCGTCATGAAGACTTTGCGCTGGCTGATAGACTTGCACCCAGAGTTCCCAGCATCGGAGATAGTTGCAGAATATTTAAGACAACATAAGAAAATAGAGCCCATCGTCATCGATCGGGACGATGTAATGTTAGGTAGATGGCCAGATACTGAAGATTGGATTGTGGGCTACGGGACGATGTTTGCTATGACCCGCTTGCTCAGGCATCCACCTCTCAGTACAGCTATTTTTGACGATTATTCGAGTCTAAGGTGCTCTAAATACTATTCTTACATCTATCCTTTTTTAGGACGTGCTTTCCTATTTGCACCATTTGGAGCACTACCCAATTTACCCCTTCAAAGGATGTTCGGAGATAATATTTTTGTCCGTTCCGATACCAATTACAAGCTTTTCCCCGCGGAGGTCTTAAAAACCCAAGAGCTTCCACATTGGGTAAAGACCTACTCACATCATCAAAATGAGCTAGCTGTAGTCTCTGAAGTGGTTTCATTTGAGACTGAATACCGTTGCTTTTGCCGAAACGGCATATTCTTTTGCGGCAGCTCGTATCCAGACGAGCCATACTCTGAAGTGCCTCAGGAGATAAGATCCGTTGCCGAGAGTGTTGCACAAGCCTTGGGCGTAACTGGTATGAATATGCTGACTATTGACATTGGGATACATGCTGGCGAACCTAAGCTTGTGGAAATTGGCGGGGTCAACAGCTGGGGGATTTATGGATCGAATGTGGCTGATTTTATTGCTGCTATGGAGGAAGAAGCCATAGACCGTTGGGAAGACTTTATCTGAGCACAGGCTACAGAGTCTCCGTAGCCATTTCTTGGAGTCCTGCTGTCATTGCGACAAGGTACGGCTTCGCGATCGCAGCATCTTTCGCCAGTTTGGGATGGCCTTCACGCGATCGCGAATTTTCCGAAAATCCTGCCTCCTTCAATACAAGCTACCTCCAAATCCACTCCAGATTGAGGCTAAACTCTAGCAGCACCTCTTCTCCAGAAACCGAGCTGGGAGATTGTAGTACTTCGACTTCCTGCCCTGGTCGATAAATCTCCACCTGTTTGTCTTCTGGGTTGATAAGCCATCCTAGTCGTATTCCACTGGTTAGATACTCCTGCATTTTTCGCTGAGTGGCGGTGAGGTTATCGCTGGGTGAGAGCAATTCCAGTACGAAGTCAGGGCAGATTGGCGGGAATTTGCGCTGTTGTTCTGGTGTGAGGGCATCCCAGCGGGACTTTTCTACCCAGGCCACATCAGGGGACCGAT
>NC_009927.1 GCF_000018105.1 Acaryochloris marina MBIC11017 | reverse complement strand
TGTAGGACTGCTACACGCTAATTCCCAGAGAGCCTCAATCTTCTTGGTTGGTCAGATTCTTAGGCTGGCTGAATGCTACTCCTGGAAACCACTCCTCCCAATGCTGAGGTGCAAGCTCTCGTACTTGCTCAAGTACCTCTTTAGCAGCTAGACTCTTAGACAATTTTTTCTTCTTCGCCACCCCGCTACCTTCCAGCCGTTCACCCAGAACATCCAGCTCACATTTACAGATAAACCAATCATCTGAGCTGCCCATTTCGTACTCTGGATTCTCCCATCTCAATGTCTGGCAAATATCCACCAACATCCCAACAAAATTCTGACCACCACTGAGTGGTTTCATCAAAGCAGTCTGCATCGCTTTGGATAGGGAGGCTGCACTGGGAGCTGAATCTTTAGACGATAATTTAGCCTCTGGTAACGGAGGCTGTACACTCGCTTCTGGATTGACCAAGTTTTTCTGTAGATAGTCTTCTAACCATATCAAACATGCGTGATGACGAGCGGGTTGTTTGCGGGAATGAGTGGCAGGGTGAATCGTCGTCAAGGAGTCTCCAGAGATGATCACCTCTAACCAAATATGGAATGGGGGGGAATTCTCCGCTTCCAGATAGTTGAATGCTTCCCAGTTCCTTTCTTGATTGGAGGCAATGGTGATCACACTCGCCGCATCATAGATATGGCCAGACAGATACTGAATCACTTGCTGTTGTAGCTCAAGCTCTTTGGACTGAAAGAGCAACAGGTAGAGATCCTGTACGGCTAGTTGCTCAGCGCCTAACCGGGTCAATAGTTCACTGCGAAGTTCATCAACCCCCTGAGACTCAACCGCATATTTCAGGAGTCGTGTGAATTCTTTCCCAGAGAGATTTGCTAAGTCTTCGGGGGTTTGAAGTTGCTCCTGGTAGACCTTTTGATGGGCTGCTTTGAAGAACTCCGAGGCCTGCTCTTTATGCTCATCCTTGACCTGGGCAATATGCTGTCCCAATTCCGCCAATTCAGACTGTTTATAGGGTAGGCCTTGATGTTTGAGGCAGGCTTTGACAATCCGATGATTGATCAGGTCAGCGACTCTGCGAATCGGACTGGTGAAGTGGCAATAGGCGGGAAGGTTCAGGGCAAAGTGCCCTATCAAGACGGGACTATACACGGCCCGGTTCATCCAACTGTGCAACCGTTGACGAATGGCTGCATTTGACCCTAACATCAACAACGTTTGGTACATTGTTTCCCGATCTGGGGCAATGGCTCTGGCGGTGTGATTCCGATACAGCGCTGGGATATCCTGATCGGCTAACCATTGAGCGACGGCGAGGTTCGCCAGGATCATAAATTCTTGAATGAGGATATGGCTTGGATGAAGTTTACCTTGGATAAGGCTGCCTTCTTCTGTGAGCCACTGGCCTTGAGCCGTCTGGGTCGCTCCAATTGAACCTGATGTCAGCCGATTTCGGTACAGATGGGAGGCCCATTGGTGAGCCATTTCCAGAGTGTTATGAAAAGGAGTAGATGATTTAGGCTGGGAGGCTTCAGCATAGGTAAAGCGTTTGTGACTTACCAGCCAGGATTCAAAGATTTTGACGTCAACCATCTGGGCGTTCGGGTTGAGGGTAACCTGAACGGTAACGGTAGGTCGGGCTTCACCTTCCAGCAGGCTCAGCTTATTTTCGGACAGGGGTCTTGGCAGCATGGGTGCGTTCCCATTGCTGAAATAGCGTGTGACTGTGCGAGAGAGGGCTACCTTATCCAATATCGAGCCCATCTCCACGAGTTCGGAGACATCGGCAATATGTACGGAGAGGACTACCCCTGACTCAGTCGCTTCAATCCAGATAGCGTCATCCAGGTCTCGAGAAGTCGGTCCATCGATGGTGATGCCTTGAACTTGGGGACGTTCCCAGAGTTCATCAGCGAGGACAAGGCGCTTGGCTATTTTAATGACATCTGGGGAGAAACGGTTCTTGTTTTTGGGAGTCGTTTCAGTCGTTGCTTGTGGCCCATCTTGAATCAGTGGCTTAGATTTCTCAACTTGTACTACCGCTGTCACCTTAGCCTGTTCGATTGGTTTTTCCTGATCTAAGGTTATGGGCTTTTTATGTTGAGGTACGCCTTCAGACTTTGATGAAGGGGGTTTCAGCGTTGATCTTTCTTTCTGTTTGGCCTGCTTCTGGGAGTGCCTCAATGCAGCCTTCCGCTGGGCTATCTTGGATGCTGTGGTCTTGGGCTGGCCTGAGCTTATTTGAGCTTCAAGTTTTGCAATCGTACTTTTGAGTAGCTTGGCAGCAATTGGGTTGGTGCATTCTTGGAGCTGCGCTCGGAGCTGGTTCAGCTTTTCTGAAGTGGCAGTAGGCATGGGAAGCTCACGGGGACAAACTTTTGGTCATTCTAAGGCAGAGCGGTGGGCTTTGTCCGTTGATGATGAGAAGTCAGCCTGTTAGGACAGTTCTCGGGGTAAGTTGCTTCAAAGGCAACTTCTTGACGGTCCACTTCAGCCTGCCACTGCTCCACCTCAGATGCCAAAAGGGCCAAGTCTTTCTTCGGGAGTTGACCAAGTTGTTCCTGTCGCCATAATTCATGCTGGGCATGCCGGTAAAACAGATGAGCGACGAATATGTCGAGCTGATCCTGGAATCCAAATTGATGGTGCCAGTTTCTACTCGCTTCATTCGCCAGGAAATATCGACTCTCTAGCTGGGTAAAAGAGGTGTTAACGAGTTGGTTGAGTATTGTCGTCATTAAGCCAGTTGCGACACCACGGCGTTGCCAAGATGGGGAGACTCCCAACAACCGAAGATAGGGTTGCCGTTCAGGCTGCTCAATTACTAGAGCTATGCCTATGAGTTCCCTATCTGGTGAAATAGCAACGCATGACACTTTTGAGGGTTCACCTTTGACCGCGCCAAGATAGTTATCAATACAGCTTTGGGCTGATTCTTGAATATCCCGCTCTTCATAATTGCAATATTCAACGGAGTCGTGAAAGATCTCAAAGAATAGATGCTTGAGCTCAAGTACATCCGTTGACACAACAGGTCGGATCTTGAAGGACTGAGGGGTATCGTTTCGGGGGGCAACCTCGATGACGGTCAGAACAGATTGCTGTCTGGGCGTGAGGTAAGCCATCCCATTGAAATATTCATGCTTCCAGCCCAACCGCCAAGGCATAAGTTCATACTCTTCCCAAGACATGACGATGGGTTCACTCTTCACTCCACCTCCAAGGAATTCTCCACGAGAAAGCGTCCTGCTTCTAATGCCACTCGGCTATGCACGTAGAATTCTCCATCAGTGTGAACCTGTCTTTCTGGGGTAATGACCCAGCACTGATAGCCCCACTCTAAATCAAGTGAGACTCCGACGAGCCAGCCACCAGAGAATCCTAACAGTTCAGCAAGTGTATCTGTTGCCATTACAACCTCACCATGTGGAGGTAAAACATGAACAAAAGTATCTTATTGACACCATTTTAGTACAAGATTACTATATTGGTCTAGCGTCCCCCAATTCACACCTTTGGAGATTCACTCATGAGTGCCAAAAATGAAATGACTGAGAAGCAAAAGGCCCTCGACTTGGTGATGAAAAACGTTGAAAAGACGTTTGGCAAAGGGGCCATCATGCGATTGGGTGATGCCACTCGTATGCAGATCGAGACCAACTCTAGTGGGGCATTGACTCTAGACCTAGCGCTAGGAGGTGGTCTTCCTAGAGGACGCGTCATTGAAATCTATGGACCTGAGAGTTCGGGGAAAACCACCGTAGCCCTGCATGCGATTTCTCAGATCCAAAAGACGGGTGGAGTCGCTGCCTTTGTTGACGCTGAACATGCCCTTGATCCAGTTTATGCAGCAGCATTGGGTGTGGATATATCAGAGCTGCTTGTAAGCCAGCCTGATTCAGGTGAGATGGCTTTAGAAATTGTGGATCAACTCGTTCGTTCAAGTGCGGTGGATCTCGTTGTGGTCGATTCCGTTGCTGCTCTTACTCCCAGAGCTGAGATTGAGGGAGATATGGGAGATTCCCATATGGGGTTGCAAGCTCGGTTGATGAGTCAAGCGCTGCGTAAGATTACAAGCAATATTGCCAAGTCAGGTAGCACCGTCATTTTCCTGAACCAACTGCGACAGAAGATTGGAGTCACCTATGGCAGTCCAGAGGTGACCACGGGAGGTAACGCCCTCAAGTTCTATGCCTCCGTTCGCTTGGATATTCGTCGAATTCAGACCCTGAAGAAAGGCACCGATATGTATGGCATCCGCGCAAAGGTCAAGGTTGCCAAGAATAAGGTTGCACCTCCGTTTCGGATTGCGGAGTTTGACATCCTGTTTGGCCAGGGGATCTCAACCATGGGTTGTCTGGTCGATATGGCGGAGGAAACAGATATCATTGTCCGCAAAGGAGCTTGGTATAGCTATGACGGTAGCAATATAGGCCAGGGTCGGGAGAATACCATTCATTACTTTCTGGATAACCCAGAGTTTTCCCAAGAGGTTGAACAACAAGTACGCCAAAAGCTGGAGTTAGGCTCCAAAGTTTCTGCAAATTCCATCACGACCGTTGAGATAGAACCGGCTGATACAGAGGAAGTTGATGCATCTTAAGAACATCGACCTTCCAGGAGTATATTGCTGTAAAGAAGCCTAGCATCAAGTCTTAAGGTAGCTACCCATGCCCAGTAGTTCTGCTCATCCAGGGTCTCCTCCCATTGAACAACTACAGGGGGTTGTGGAGCGATTGACCTTCCATTCTGATGAGTCAGGTTATACCGTTGCTCGCCTCAAAGCACCCCGAACCCGTGAATTAATTACCATCGTGGGCAGCTTCGCCAATATCCAAGCAGGCCAAACGCTTCAACTCCAGGGGATATGGCGGGACCATCCTAAGTACGGTCCTCAATTCCAGGTCAAACAGTATAAGGAAACAAAGCCAGCGACTCTCACGGGCATTGAGAAATACCTCGGCAGTGGCTTAATCAAGGGCGTGGGTCCCGTGACGGCAAAACGCATCGTAGCTCACTTTGGGCTAGATACCCTCGATATTATTGAAACCCATATTGAACGATTGATTGAAGTCCCTGGTATCGCCAAAAAGCGCGTCAAACTGATTCAGACTGCCTTGGATAGTCAGAAGGCAATCAAAGAAGTCATGGTCTTTCTCCAAGGGCATGGCGTATCCACCACTTATGCCGTCAAGATCTTCAAGCAGTATGGGGATGAGTCCATTGAAACCGTCACCCATAACCCCTATCGACTGGCAACAGATGTCTATGGCATTGGATTTGTGACCGCAGATGAGATTGCTCGCAGTCTTGGCATCTCACCTCATTCTGAATACCGCTATCGAAGTGGTCTGCTACATGTCTTGAGTGAATCCGCAGAAGAAGGGCATTGTTATTTGCCTCAACCAGAATTGATTGATCGAGCGGTGAAGAGATTAGCTCTCCCTGACTATCAGCCCAAACCCGATCAAGTGGAGTACTTGATCCATGCCATGATCTCTGATGCTGAGCTAATCGTCGAACGGTTAACACATGAGGGCTCGACGAAACTGCTTTGCTACGCACCTCCCTTCTTCCAAGCAGAATTTCACTTGTCTCGACGAGTCCTCCAGCTGCTGGCCAGCTCTCTAGTTGTCGATAATGAACGGGTAAGGGCTTGGTTAGACCGCTTCATGGCTCAAACAGATGTGAGTCTCTCAAAACAGCAGCAGCAAGCCGTGGAAATGGCAGCGAGTCAGCGTGTTGTGATCCTTACGGGTGGACCCGGAACGGGGAAGACTTTTACCACCCGCACAATCGTAGCGCTCTGGAAAGCAATGGGGAAAGACATCGTATTAGCATCCCCGACAGGTCGAGCCGCGCAACGCCTCAGTGAAGTGACGGGTCATGAAGCAAAAACGATTCATCGCCTCTTGGAATTTGACCCCAAGACAATGAAGTTTCAACGGAACTCAGATAACCCGATCCCCGCTGACGCAGTGGTGATTGATGAAGCCTCCATGCTGGATCTGTTCTTAGCCAATTCCCTGATCAAGGCTATTGATACCAACGCTCAACTCTTGCTCGTGGGGGATACAGACCAGTTACCTAGTGTGGGACCAGGAAACGTCCTATTAGATCTGATAACCTCTGGGAGAATTCCCATTATTGAACTAACGGAGGTCTTTCGTCAGGCCCAAGCCAGTCACATCATCCGTAACGCCCATCGCATTAATCAAGGCCAGTTTCCCAACTTGGAATCCGTAAGTCCTTCGCCCAAAACAGATTGTCTCTGGTTAGGTGCCCCCGAACCTGAGAACGGTGTGCAAGCGATCCAGGAACTGATCAACGATCTTCTCCCTGAACTTGGGTTCCAGCCAGCACGAGATGTGCAAGTCCTATGCCCCATGACGAGGGGCGAAGTCGGTACTCGTAAACTCAATCAAGTGTTGCAAGCTTTGATTAATCCTCCTTGCCCCGATAAGCCTGAGTTGACGAGAGGAGGTCTGATACTCAGGGTGGGAGATCGTGTTCTGCAGCAGGTCAATGATTACAACCGAGAAGTATTCAACGGCGATATGGGAGTGATCGAGGATATCAATTTAGAAGAGATTGAGGTCACCGTTCACTATGCAGAACGCTCCGTTTCCTATGATCTCGCTGACTTGAATGAAATTGGCTTAGCCTGGGCCGTCACAATCCATAAGAGCCAGGGGTCGGAATATCCCGTCGTCATTCTGCCCCTGTACATGCAGCATTACATTATGCTCAGCCGTAACTTGCTCTATACCGGACTGACACGGGCGAAGAAACTGGCGATTCTCGTAGGCCCCAAGAATGCCATCAGCATGGCCATCAGGCAGATCAAAGATAGGCAACGATACACCTTGCTTGAGCGGCGTTTGGGAGGTGTTCCCAAGGCCAACGAATCACTAGCTTCCGCAATTCTTTAACGGGTCGTTAACATAGTCATCGATACTCTGGGTTGTTTAACTAACTCATGAAATCCCCATATTGTTGAGTTACTTTGCAGAGATGATGGTTCTTTAAGAACGAGCGTAAAACTTTTGTTGAATATGGGCAGACTTTAGGTATAGCAAGCTTCTCAGTCATTTTTTATCAGTAACCTCACACTCTAAATTTAGTGTGTTAAGGTTGCCCATTAATACACCCATGTCATCTAGTGCCACTTCTCCTCAGGACTTCTCCTCTAGATCAACCTCCACCCTCTTTTTAAGGGGGATAGGCGATGCTACCTTGACCACCATATTGACCCTGACCCTCCTAGGAAGTGCTGGCTTAGCAGGAGGACTGATGGGGGTAGCGATTAGTTATCGTGATCTGCCTGATGTGACTTCATTAGCTAGCTTTTCACCCAACGAAACAACCTATATCTATGACATCAACGGCAAGTTACTCACGGGCTTGCATGAGGAAGAGAATCGCCAGGTCGTCCCTCTAGCTAAAATCTCGCCCCACCTAAAACTATCTGTACTCGCCATTGAAGATAGCAACTTTTATCAGCATGACGGCATTAATCCGGTCGGTATTCTACGGGCAGCCATCACCAATTACCAGGCAGGCCAAACGGTGCAAGGGGCTTCAACCCTGAGTATGCAGCTGGCTAAAAACCTCTATCTGACCCCAGAAAGAGCTTTTAGCCGCAAACTCGCAGAAGCAGTGCTAGCCCTGAGAATTGAACAATTACTCAGTAAAGATGAAATCCTACAGTTGTACCTCAACCAGGTGTATTGGGGCCATAACACCTATGGGGTAGAAACGGCTGCCCGGAGCTATTTCAATAAGTCTGCTGAAGATCTGACCTTAGCTGAATCCGCCATGATGGCTGGGATTATCAAAGCACCAGAAGGGTATAGTCCATTTGTGGATTTAGACCTGGCCAAAGAACAACAGAACATCGTTCTCGGACGTTTGGAGGAGCTGAAATGGATTACACCCGCTGAAGCTGAAGCGGCTCGGGCTGAGAAAATCACTCTAGGAGAAATTACCTCCTATCAACGGAGCCAAGCTCCTGATGTTACCAATACCGTCATTCAAGAATTAACGGAAAGATTTGGTCGAGAGGCATTGGTTAGAGGGGGATTCCGAGTTCAAACGACCCTCGACTGGAAAATGCAGAAAATCGCTGAGGAGACCGTTCGCAGGAATCATCAACACTATGCCTATGCCGCAGACCAAATGGCATTAGTCGCGGTTGATCCAAGAACGCACTTCATCAAGGCTATTGTCGGTGGAGTGGACAATAAAAAGAGTGAATTTAATCGAGCGACTCAAGCGTATCGACAACCTGGCTCGGCCTTTAAACCCTTGGTGTATTACACAGCCTTTGCAACAGGGAAGTACACCCCAGACTCTATGGTTAAAGACTCTCCCGTGAGCTTCAATGATGGTGGGCTCCAGCGATATAAGCCTCAAAACTACGACCGCAGCTTTCAGGGCTCGATGTCCATTCGTCAAGCGCTCGCGCAATCGCGCAATGTGCCTGCCATTGTCATGGGGCAAAAAGTAGGCATCAAGAATGTGATAGATGTCAGTCGCAAATTAGGGATTACCAGCCCGATCCCCAATGTGATTTCACTTCCCTTAGGGGCAGTAGACTTAACACCCGTAGAGATGGCTTCAGCCTATGCCACCTTTGCCAATAATGGCTGGCAGTCCAAAACAACAGCCATTTTGCAAGTCACAGATCCTACGGGTAAAGTGTTGATTAACAATACCCCGCAACCCAAGTTGGTGCTCAATCCTTGGGCTGCTGCTGCCGTGAACAGTACGTTGCAAACCGTCGTGCAATCAGGGACGGGGGTAGCAGCCCAGATTGGTCGCCCCGCAGCTGGAAAGACGGGTACCACTTCCTCCGAGCGGGATGTTTGGTTTGTGGGCTATGTGCCTCAACTTTCAGTGGCCGTGTGGGCTGGCAATGACAATTACGCCCGGATTGGGTCTGGGGCAACGGGTGGAGGATGGATGGCTCCTGTGTGGCGAGAGTTTATGAGTGAGGCGTTAAAAGATACACCTGTTCAGTATTTTGAGCCACCTTCCAAGTTCCCCAAACCCAAGGGTTAAGTACTACGGGAAAAATTTCTAAACGCCCCAGAAATCCCAAATTAGCCCATTAATGATTAGATACAAAGGAAGTTAATTCTGGGAATGCTATAAGTTAGCTTTCTTACCTTTGCTAAAACTACACTAATCTACGACAAACTATGGCTGCTGACAACAAATATTCCACAGTACTCCTTGAGCTAAAGACTCACTACCAGGAGACACTCGCTGAACTTGAAGCTCAAACGATTCAACTCAAGACTAAAATCACCTCTCTAGATACGTTGATTGAAGATCCATTGTTAGGCTCTGATATCCTTTCAATCCTTCAAGGTGAAGCAGCCTCAATAGAATCAGAAGCACCAGGCTCAACAGTTGCCAACACAGTAGAACCTAAATCCAAGCCTAAGAAAACTACTCAAAAAGCTGCTTCAAAGAAGAAGTCTGCAACTCCTAAGAAGCCGGATTCAACTACAAAGACAAAGGGGACAGTAAAACCGGAAGTTGAAGCTACAGCTACCCCAAAGAAAGCTGCACAAAAGGCGTCACCCTCATCCGGGAAAAGAAAATCTCCAACATCCAAAAAATCAGCCTCTGCACCAAAATCGACACAAAAGGTAAAGCCTAAAGCTGAAGCTACTTCCCCTCAAGTTGCTCAAAAAGCTTCATCCAAAAAATCCTCAACCTCTAAGAACATAGCTTCTCAGAACAAGGCCAAGAAAACTAAGAGACAAGGAAGACGTTCTTCATCCACTGTTCTGAAGATGAACAAACCCTATGACAAGATGACCAAGATTGATGCAATCTCAAAGATTATGCAGGAAAATCCTGGGAAAGTCATGCACACTGATGATTTGAGCTTGATATTGTTTGGTAAATTGACCCCAGAGCAACATAAAGCTGAACGAGCAAGAATGAAAACCTTGATGTATCGAGGTGTTGATCAGAATCGTTGGCTCAAAGTACCCAAAAAGCAGATGCGCTATGTCTTTGAATCGAGTAGAAATGTTGGGCCAACAGAATCTGGTTCATCTAAGAATCAAAAGAAGACTTGAGACGTTTCAGAGTATCATTATTCCTGATCTCAAGCAGATGCCATCATTCTTGAGATCAGGAATGATGGTGGAGCAAATAGAAAAACGCCTCTACCAATCTCCATTCGCTCTCCTGACAGCGCAAAAGTACTACCAGCTAAGTAGTCTGTTAGCCTCTGAGCCAGCTTATTTTCCAAAGCCGCCAAATTCACTAGAAGCATATCATCCGTTTTCATCGCGTTGATTGCTTCTTGAGCATCTTCAAATGACTTGGGGTGAAACACACGGATCTTATGGGGCGATATTGCTTGAAAGGGAAGAAGGTTGTCCATAAACCAGTACTCCTCTGCGACCAAGTCCAGGCATATCTTCAGGGTTTCGTGAATACTCCAGGCAGTCTGTCTATACATACTCAAGCCTAGGATGCACAACTGATCTGTTACTCTCAATGACATCAGATCCAGCTGAAAGTTCCGTAACTACCGCATCGAGCCTAGATCAATTCGCTGTATCAGTTCCTGCGCGAGAGGAACAAATATATCTCGTCGCCGCTTGGCTCTCGGATCAAATCCGGTATCAGCTAGCTCGTAATCAATCTGAGCTTGATCGCCAAGATGGGGTTTGACGACAATTCGACCCAGTTTTACTAACTTCTAGTCAGCAAGCAGGATCAAACTCATAAAACCCAAAGGTGGGATAGTTGTAATGTATGACTGTTCTATAATTCTGCATGAAGTGATTCTCAGTACCAGAGCAAACTTCATGCTTTTTGAAGCTAGAAATACTTGGATTGCTGATATTCCGTTCACAATTTGGAGTGGACTGAGCTTATTAATTCTAGGGGGAGTTGTATGGCTATTGCCTAAGTGGCAGGTCAATGGGATAGACGAGCAGATGGAAGTTCGGGATCGAGCTTTTATTGAAGACGCACACCGACGTACTCTCATCCAAGCCTTAGGGGGACTCTTTTTCTTGACGACTGCCTATCTGAGTCGTCGTAACCTCCAAATTACCGAAGGGAAGGAGGTAACTGAGCGATTCAGTAAAGCGGTGGCAATGCTAGGAGATGAGCGTTTAGAAGTTCGTCTAGGTGGTATCTACTTGCTAGAACGAGTCGCTAAGGATTCCCCTTCAGATCATTGGATAGTCATGGAAGTGTTGACCTCCTATATTCGGGATAAGGCAGCGTTTCGCAGTCAACGCATGACTAATATGCCTACGGATATCCAGGCAGCACTCACCGTGATCAGCCGCAGAAATGTGCAAAATGATCTATCAGGAGGACAGCTTGATTTGAGTAAAACTGACCTCAGCCGTGCAGAGTTGGCCCAGGCCGATCTATCAAATGCTAATTTACAAGCAGCTAACCTTGCTGAGGCTAATTTGAATGCTGCTAATTTGAGCGGTGCTAATCTCATCAAGATGAATGCACACCATGCGAATCTGAGTGCTATTAAGTTGAACAAAGCAGACTGTAATAGCGCTAATTTCAGTCAGGCGAATCTATTTGAAGGAGAATTGGAAGCTGCAAACTTACTCAAAGTCAACTTCAGCGAAGCCAATCTCACTAAGGCTAATTTGAGTGCTACCACTCTAGTGGAGGCCAATCTTAAAGGAACCGATTTCACCAAAGCTAACCTCAGAGAAGCGAATCTGATCGGAGCTAATCTCAGTGAGGCCAACTTATTGGATGCGAATCTCAGGCAGGCTGATTTGCGTTCTGCTGCAAACCTGACGATGGAGCAAATTCAAGCAGCCGCTAATAACGATGCCATCTATGATCCGGAATTTCGAGACCAGCTTCAGCAAGAGTTTGGTAAATAATGCAGCGCTTTTCTAATGGACATCAATCTCGACGCGCACTCAGGGAGTTCGCCATAAATTCAGGCGTATTTCGCCCATCTCCACAGACTTTGGTTCTCGCTTGGGTAGTCAGTACCCTCTAATGCTTTCTTTGGGAATACCGTCTTGTCTGAGAGTTCGGGTGTGAAAGGGGCGGGATTAGGTTGGTCTGGGGGGGTTAGGGGATGTACTTGGGGTTGAGGCTGATGATTGGGGAAGTCATGGGGGGGAGTCCTCTACACACAGCCAGTTTATCGACTAGGCTCACTGATTGGAGAGGGATTGTTGTAAAAGCTTACGGGTGAGATCTCATCGTGATCAGCTTGGGTGTAGTTAGCGCCATTCCAGCTAAGATCTAGCTCTGTCTCTGGTCAAGGCTGAAGGACAAGAGCGAGTTGCAGTAGATATTCCTATTGAATTATCTTAAGCTTCAGACAACACCTTCAACATGAGCCACATGAAGAAGAAACAGCTCATTACTAAGAGCCAGTTGATTCAAGATCTCAGGAAATTAGGAGTCTGTAAGAAGCAGACGATCATGCTTCATTCCTCTGTTCGGAATATTGGATGGGTTGTGGGTGGACCAGATGTTGTGCTGGCAGCTATTCTGTCACTCCTAACAGACGCTGGCACTTTAATGATGATGGCAAGCTGGGAAGATAATCCCTACGATTTGTCCCGATGGCCCAAACACAGGCAAGAAGCCTATCTGTGTGAATGCCCAGCCTATGATCCGTCTCGGTCTCGTGCCGATTGGAGAGAAATGGGAATTCTCACCGAATATCTCCGAACTTGGCCAGGTGCGCATAGGAGCCGTCATCCGTTCTCATACGTCGCGGTGGGTGAACTTGCTCAATGGATCACAGCCGAACAGCCTTGGCAATATCGGGATGGTCCGGGTTCACCGCTAGCAAAACTCTGTGAGGTGAGTGGCTCTGTGCTTCTGCTGGGTTCACCTATTGGTGACGTCACCCTGCTCCACCATGCTGAGCATTTGGCTGATGTGCCTAATAAGTGGATTGATCGCTACCGAATGCCCATACTCCAGAATGGTAAACGGGTGTGGATGGACTTTGAAGAATTTGATACGACTAATGGGATTGTGGACTGGCCAGACAACTACTTCGAGACTATCGTCAAAGATTATTTGGCTACCCACCCTGCTCAGACAGGAAAGGTCGGCGGGGCAAAATCGTACCTATTGGATGCTCAGTCTCTAACCCAATTTGGGGTTCAGTGGATGGAGGAGAACTTCAATTAAGCCCCTCAACATTTTGGGTAGTCCTAGTCCTGTAAGGATGCATTGTAGTGATGGACAAACATCCAGATAGCCCCAATATGATTCTCAAGCTTTTTCGAGAACGACAGTGTCTTTCGAACTAACCGAGACACTCGCTGGCGCAGGGTGCAATTAAATCGTTCAATGTAGCAGGTTTGGCCTGTTTCCTTGCCCACAGGTTGATGTCCCTGCTTGGGAAAAAAAACACAGCCGTAGGCATCCCAAAAATCCGTGTAGGCAACCGCACATTGACGATAGACTCCTGGCAAGGAATTCCATAGCTGACGAGCGCCTTGCTGGGAGCGTGCCCCCACATAAACACCGACTATCTCACGAGTAATGATATCAAGCGCAAGCCATATTCACTGTTTATTGCTCTTATCGTTCACAAATGACCACATTTCATCGCATTGAAGCGTTAATCGGCCTTTTTTTTGATGATACGTTCACAGTATGAGGCACTGCTGCATACTTATAGTTCACGTACTCTTGTAACCACCTTTCAGAAACATCGCAGACCCTAGCAATACCTGCCAGAGGTATCTTCTCAAGCAATAGCTTATCGATCAGGCCTTTAGTGGATGAATCAATTCGCTTTTACTGAGGAGCTTCCACAAACTGACGGCCACAGGTTTTACATTTGTGGTTTTGCTTGCCATTAAGGATTTTGACAACATTTTGAGAACGACAGCTAGGGCAGGTCAATGTTGACATGGGTGATGCTGGATTTTGGATGTTGGATATACCTATCCTTACATCTGGCGGACTACCCACTAGCACCTTTAATGAACTTCTTTCTTTTGTCAAACAGAGGCACGAATTCTCTTTTTCGAGTGCGAGGTCTCAAAAAGATACTCACTTCATCTACCGCTTTGCAGAATCTATGAGCTGCTTCAAATTCTCCGAATCCTAGGGTTGGATGATACCGGTGTTTGACGGGTCTGTGACTCTGTTCGACTGAATTCTCTATTCGGGGACAAACCTCATGCTCTACGTCCTCCCCCAACTCTTCTTCAATGGCGCGAGGATAGGATGCCAAACCATCGGTCGCCACATTGTTAGGCACATTTTGTGAAGCTCAATCGCTTGAGCAAAGAAGGCTTTGGTACCTTCCATATCTCGACTATGAAGCCGTAGGAGTGTCAACAGGTATTGTTTTGACTTTTTAGCAGCCTAATAAATGCCAGCCATTTTATTGGCTAGGTAAGTATCTATATTGGCTCCTTTCTTGTTAACTCTTTTCTTCTTTATGTATAGGATAAGGGCTTAACCGACTATCCGAGTTTCCGATACATTTTGGCTAAATCGTATCGTCTCACGAGTGACATGCAAATTAACTCAGGCTTATTCGGAATTGCAATCTTGAAGCAAATCAGACTAGGAAAGGTCTCCAAGCTCTGAGGTAGATTTCCCAATCAAGGGAATATAGAAATCCGTAAACCTATTATGCAAAAGGAAAAATGTCTATGCTGCTAGGGGACTTATCTTATCAAGGTCCCATGGCTCTTGCTTTCTTAGCAATGTCCAACAAAGCACTAATAACTTACGAGCGACAGCAACAATAGCTTGCTTCCTTCTAGTTTTCTGACCACCACAAAGTCTTTGATACAAGTCCGCAGCCCAGGAGTTGTAGCGTAACATCACCCAAGAAGCCTCGACTAAAGCAGATCGTAAAAGTCGAGGGCCACGCCGAGTGATCTTGCCCATTCGATTCATATCGCCAGACTGATGTTGACGCGGCACCAATCCAGCATAAGCACCTACCTGTCTTGCGTTTTTGAATCGCTTAGGATCATCAATGTAAGCCACCACTACTTCTGCGGTTTTACGCCCTACCCCTGGAATTGATTCGAGCAACTGAACCCTGGCATCTTGTTTGGCAATCTCGGTAAGTTTGGTATCGACTAAATGTAGTTGTTCCCATAGTGCATCTAATCGATTTAGCTCTAAATCAATTTGTCCCTGCCATAAAGACAATAGCGAGCAATCAGACAACGTTTTGGCATACCGCTGGAGTTGCTCAATCCCAGAAACTGTCCAAGCTCTTGACCCTGTAGGTATGGAGATTCCTTGTTGGTTAAATAATGCACGAATTGTATTTTGAGTTTTATTAGTCTGGCCGACCAACCGTTTACGATATTTCACAAGTTGCCGATATTGACGAGACTCAGCAGGTGGAACGTAGACCGGGGAAAGCTGACCAAGTGCAGCTAACTTGGTCAATTTGAGTGCATCATCTTTATCTGTTTTGCGTTTGACGTTCTTCCAATACCAAGCTTCTTGAGTAGGGTTAGCCACAATAGTATCAAAGCCTTCTGCTCGGCACAGGTCGTAAACCCAACCGGTAATCGTGCAAGCTTCAATGACGACCTGCTCTGGCTGAGTTTGGTAGAGCAAGGCTTTGAATTCACGCGCAAAGGATTTAAAGGTGAAAAAGAGAGTGTCGTGAGTCTGAGTATTAAATAAGCAAGCGGCGGTGTTGTATTTGCCTAAGTCAATGCCTAGAATTTTCATAGAACTTCTCCTGTGGGTTGGGGAATCGGTTGACAGGTCAATGTTTTGTTCAAATTGTCCTGGTTTTCCAACCCACGGCTTACATGGATTCTGAATTCACAACTATCTCACTATAGACGGACGTTCACCCCAAACGGGTCTTCCTCCTGATCAAGCCGAAATAGTCCGGCATCGTCAAAAAGGCCGCACCTTCGCTTGTTTTTGGTCGATTATCGGTGGTTTGATCACCATCATTATTGGAGAAAATTGGACCCTTAGCGGAATCCCCTTAATGTATGTAGGCATCGTTATGATCATCATTGGAATGCTCGGCTTACTTGGAATAAACGTGTCTCTTGGAGGGCCTCTCGACAAGCAGAAGGATAAAGCTTAAAGCATCACCCTCACCCCCAAACCCTACTCACCCGCTCCCGATCCAACCACACCCCGATCATCTCCTCAATCCGCTCAATAGTTTCCCCTGGCCGCAGCTCAATTACCTGCAACACATCGAAAGTATCCTCCAATTCCAACGCACACTCAAAGTAGAATTCAGGACTTTCAAACGGAATTCTGATGAGCGGCTTTCCACTGCCTACTATGTTTCTGGCAATAGCTGTAAATTATTTAGGCTTCCCTGATTCGTTATCTCAGAAGATGCTCTGATAAAGAGCTAGCAGGTTTTTGACTTAGAATGATTTTATCCGAGGCAGAGTTAGACTTTGGTTTAGACTGCCAATCCCCACTGGTTAATGGCTCTACAATAACTAAGGTCAGTGCAGCGATTAAGCTAAATAATCCCAAAGAACGATCTAAATGTGACCACATATCATTTCCCCCGGAAATTTCTAAGCGAGATGTTGTTAGTCTCTTGACAATAATTCTATCCCAGTAATGGAACACATCCGTGATTCGATAAAAATGTCACACATGCCAACCATGCATCTACTTTAAAGGTCAAAATCTGAGTTGATATGATTGCAGAATGTGTGACCAAAATCTTGATTACACAAATTACACTAAAACCGCTATTCTCCCCAAGCGACTATTAAAACAGGAAAACAAGCTGGGTGCCCACAACCTATCATCCCCAAGCCCTACTCCCCCTCTCCCGCTCCAACCACACCCCGATCATTTCCTCGATCCGCTCGATAGTTTCCCCTGGCCGCAGTCTTAAAACCTGCAACACGTCGAACGTATTCTCTAGCTCCAAAGCGCACTCGAAGCAAAACTCGGGCGTTTCAAACGAAATTTTGATGAATGGCTTACCACTACCTTCGATGGTGATCCAATAATTCCCTGAGCTGCTTTTGGAAACGGTCAGATACTCAAGCTGACCCTTTTGCTTGGTCTGCTGAACCAAATTCTTCTGTCTGCGCTCAAGGGCATTGAACTTGGACTCAAATGCTCTGGAGACTCTGGGGGGTCGGGTTCTACTAGTTGTATGCCGAGCTGAATACCCTCGCTGTGTTCTCTGGGTGTCGGTGGATTCTCTGCGGCTGTATCTGAGGGTAGGTTCGGGGTTGCGATCATCGTCTCCAGGCTCTGGAGCTACCTTGCGCTTCACTGGCAGATCATCGTTTCGAGCGATGGTCGGAAATGATACCTTATCCGGGTATGTGATGGTTGTGCTGGTGTTCGTCGAGGGTTTCAGCGGGGGGCGGCTGGTGGTTTGGGCTTCAGTGAGACGAGTTGGGGGTCATGCAGATATCCTCTACTAAGGAAAAGTCAATCAACTGCCCCGCTGCAAGCAGACGGGGTATGGAATACGATTTGCTCCCAAACCGTAGACTTGGATTGTAATCCCATTTTTTCACTGGAAGCAGCAGGGAATCTACCTCTACTAGATTGAACAACTCAAAATTGCTGCCTTGCCGTTTTTGGTGCCTTCGTTATCCTTAGACCCTGTAGTCAGTCTCCGCTATTGCTTCTACTATAAATGACTACTTTTGAGTCGGTGATGGCATGTAGGCGCTCATCATTGTCACCAGCCGTGTAGTAGACACGTGCGCTCACGCCAATTTCCGGCCACATCGACGATACAATTGCACGACCCTCGTCGAAAGTTAATTCTGGATTTGGAACAGCATTTGTAACCGTCAATTCACTGGGTAGGCTTCGTGATGCAAAATCTACCGTGAACTGTGGTGGGATAGCAAACGCTGCAGTTCCGATCGGTGATGAGTCGTCCGTGAAACCCTTAAAGAATGTAACAAATACTCGATTGATTAAATTACTCTGGTTGGTCACGGATACGACCGTGGCTGAGCGCATCTGAGTATTCACAGTTTGTGAGTTCATATACGTGACCAGGTAGCGCGGCACGTTGGGAATACCCGGAGTATTCGGTAGTTTTTCAAGTTCACCCAGTTCCACTGCACGCTTTAATCGTTCCAGCGCACGTTCCTCAATCGGGACGTGAGGACCTTTGATAAAAAGTTCGTTGCTCATGGTATTTTCCTTTCGGTAATAAGATATCGTCTAATCAAAATATTCATGGCATGGGCTTGCTGAAAGAGTTTATATCCCTTTCTATAAGGCTGTTCAGTCGATAGCGAGTTGTAGGTAGTGCATCCTCTTTTAATGGAATTCAAACAAGACGGTTTGAGGTTTTAGAGGAAGAAAGTGATGTGTTGTGATTCGGGTTTTTTCATTAACAGCCAATATTTCAGGTTAACCATATAAAAATCCGAAATCAGTTGCGAGAATGTTTTGGGTGAATCCTCTCACCCAAAACATCACCGTTGATCAAGTTTTACCTTAGAAACCAGGTACGAGTGAGAGAAATTCACACAAAGGACAAACCCCTCCTCCTCCTGGAGAACGGCAAATTTCGTTACAAAGCCTTCCCAAACCGGGGCCAGAAGGCTGTACACCTCCTGAGACAGCGGTTTTCTCTATTGCAGGGTTAGAACGTATCTGACCAATAGACTGGTTTGGAATTCTCATCTTGTTATTCTCCTAAAACTATAAATTGAGTAATCTTGATTCAAGAAACCATTACAGCAGTGAAGTTAGTTACCTCACAAACCACGATCTCACTCTCCCCACACTCACCGGACACATATCACTCACATCAACTGTGAAGCGATAAACTTTTCTAGCTTGTTCGAACACTCGCCTGGGATTGAAAAACGTCAGTTTCACATCCCAGCACTCAGAGTCCTGACGACAGAGGGGACTCGGTTCCACTTCAATTGAATCGAGATCCATCTCTTCTAGAATGGCTGCCTCAAAAATGCGCTCGATATTTAAAGCATTTGTTGCTGCATAATTGATCGCTCTTTCTTGAGGCATTATTCCTAGATTTCTCAGCTCGTAATAAACTCTTTCCAAGAAGTTGGTTACCCCTTGAACGGCAGACTCATCAGGAGACTCACCACAAACTGTTTTAATCAATGCTGATGTCGTCCAGCTATACATGCAGCGAAGTGTTGGCAGAATCACAGGCACAGTTTGACCAGACATCAACGTTACTTGTCCTACGATGACACCAGGAGCCGAAATACGTTCAACACCCTCTTCTAATTGCTCCTTAAGAAACTGTCGCAATCGCTCATATCCTTGTTCGGCATAAGCTCCAAAAGGTTGAATTGCGTAGATTGGTGTGGCATCTAAACTAAGCGTCCAGACGACCATAGCTGCATCCCAAGGATTTTCATCTAGGTATGGTAAAAATTGTCGAGGATCGTGAGGATTAGCTCCTTCGCCCATGTGTTCCTGAATCGAATCTTGGCGTGCTTCCGTACCAAAGTCATACCCTAGCTGTCCCAGAGCATAAACTAGCTGTGCTTGACTAGGTGCTTGTGATGATGTTTTACCTCCCTCTCCACAACTACATGCAGATGGAGAAATGGCACTTGGACTTACCTGAGTTAATAAACTTATTTGCGCTTGTGCGGGATGAGGCATTACCTCAGTAGGGGGAGGATTATACGTCGCTGCCTGAACAGCCGGAATCTGGGATTGATTTGATGACAGCGCTGCCTGCACAGCTCCATTAGAGTCAGGTTGTACCGTTTCTACGTCTATATTTTCACTCATAGTTTCTCCTTTTTGTAAAATGATGGACAGCGCTTCTTTTACATTGAGGCGGCCTGCTAAAAAACGGCGACATTCTAGAGCAGGCCGATCATCGCAGGGAAGTGCGCTCTGCAAAATAGCGGTTCGAATTGCTTGAGGATTGGGAGTCTGCCCTCGTTTGACTTGCAGGCTCAGCAGTAATGCTGCTATGCCAGAAACGATCGCTGTGGCATAGCTAGTTCCACTACTGGATGTAATTCCTCCACCAAGAACAGCTCCGGGGATATTTTCACCCAATGCCAAGACTCCTTGAGTCCGGTAAGCTTCACCCCAATTGCTAAAATTTAAGGGGGTTCCTGTAGCACTCATTGCACCTACTACCAGAACAGATGGTAGAGCGCCAGGTACATGCAGACAGTTGCATCCTTCATTTCCTGCTGCTGCCACAATCAGGATGTTGTTCTCCATACAATAGCGAACAGCATTAGTGAGAATCGGATCTGCCGCTCCACTAGGCGTGAGCTGTCCACCACTGATGTTAATAATATGGGCACCTTGATTTGCCGCTAAAAGAATAGCTCTGGCAAGATCTAGTTGGGAGCAAGGGGCAATGGTCTCTGAGAACTTATTGTTATCTATTGCCTGCTGATTCCCGTCAGCAAAGATAGGAATCACCAAACCTCGACATTGGGGAGCAATACCCTTGAGTAAACTTTGATGCTGACCAAAGATAATACTTGCAATTTGGGTACCATGTTGAGCTGCTGAACCTTGCTGGGAAGCCTTTAAGGCAATAGTTTCTAAATTTGTAAGTTTAGCTTCAGCAAGACTAGGGTGAGATTGATCTACGAAACCATCTAAAATAGCAATACTAATCTGAGGATCTCCAATAGTTTCTACCCAAAGATCAGATAGACCTGCTATTAAAATAGGTTTAGTGTTAATGGCACTGGTCATAACAGATAACCTCAAAGCTGTAATCGAAACATTACACTCTCAAACAAGGCTGAAATTGGATAGAGTTTGCATTGCCACTGCTATTTTATTCAGATATATCTGAATAAATTTATGCTGTTACTGGGTTTATATGAAGTTAGCTCTTTAAGACTTCATACTTTCAAGGTAGTTAAGGAAACTATCACTACGCAAGAAGTAGTTTCCTTACCTTAGAACCCTTTTAAATTAAGATGTTGAAAGTTAGGGGTAGGTTTCAAAGATAGAGGTTCCTCTAACTTTTTTAATTTGAGATATTAACTAAAATGAGTTCAGTCTTTTAGTTTGACGTTCGTTTAGAGGGCAGATACCCAAACCCATTCCAATCAATGGATTCCAACCTGCTTGACCCTAGAGCAGTTTGAAACATTTGCCTTGCCACATCTACACATCGGAACTAGAGGGCCTCAGCTTAAGCTCTTTCTGTTCAAGATATTCAACTACATTTTGAAGTTTCTGTATCTGGGGTGTCAGCAGAAAGAGTTACCCATTAGGCACTGGTCTATTACCAGGATCTAGAGCGGTCAAAATCATTTAGTTATGTGGGATTAAAAGTAAATAACGAGAGAAGATTCAAATGTTTATTGCGCAAGGGTTACGGTAATCTAGATCCTCTTAAGAGACCAGTATCTAATAGAGCAACAGGAAGGCAAATAATCCATAGCTATCAATCGATTTTTTCAGGGTCTAAAGTTTAGGAAATGATTTTCAGGACTACATCAAAATCATAAAGGAATAATAATATTTCCGCTTAATCATGTAGCCCCAAAATTCTATGCCGAAACTTGGAACTGCGGAATGCACCAGTAATTGCACTTCAACACATAACGTAATCGCCCAAATTCATCAATTTCGAGACACCATGTATAGCTTGAACACCAGCAGAAGAATGGACTTACTAAGACCACATTTGGGAAAATACGGTCACCTACTTCAGCGGGTAACGGAATATTCCTATGCAAAGCAGGCTCTTCAGGTACCTGATCGGCTAAATAGAATTCATCAGGTCCGTACTTTTCGAGTTCATCGGCTGTCAAGGGTTTACCACGTTTTACGATCTTCATTACTTCTTCCACATCAAGTTTAAAAACGCGCTGATGTGCATCCGAAATAGATTTAGTCTTAGTCATGATTGTCTCCTAATAGTTAATTATTTGTCTGCGCATAATGACAGCCAAAGTGCCAAGAATACATAGTTTTCTCAACTTAGTCTATTATTCCTACCCTGTAGAACATTAGAAAAGCAAAGTGTATCTCACTCTGCGCTCTAGTTGGTTGCTAATATTGTGCTAGAATTAGCTGCTAATATTGCGCAAAAAGTTGTGCCATCAATCCTCTTAAAATACATAAAATTCATAACAATTAGTAAATCAAGAAGAAAAGAGTTCTAGAGTATTAAGCTATAAGTCTGTCCAGATAATCTCGGAATATAATTCCTTTGGCGATTAGTTTCTAATGATTTACCTCATTAGTTACAAGAAGGTAAATAGCTTTACATCCTTAACTAGGAAGTTCAATGATGATCAAGAGTGGGAGCATCATAGACTCTACCTGTTTCAGAATATTTATGAAGAAAAGAGTTTAGCAAACTTCTCACAAAATCCGAACTAACAAGCTTATTTCTAGGAATCTTGATGAAAATGACAAATCACATTCGTTATAAAAAAATCATCAAAATTTCCAACTCCTTGGGTGCCAGGAGCTATTGGTACAGTGTCTACTCTTAAGGTATTTTCTCCGTCATTTAAGCGATCCCCAGAGAGTGTTATTGACTGTGTATGCCATAGATTTATATTACCTCCATTGTTATTCTCTAGACTTCCAATTCGTATATCATTAACAAAGACTTCAGCATTTTCGTCTGTTTGAGTCATACCTCTTACCATGAAAGAGATGAATGCATTTCGATCGCTTCTTCTCTCTGCAGTCCTAAAGTTTGATGTGAAACCACTACTATTGGAATTATCACCAATAAGTATTCTTTGATTGCCAACGATAGTCGTGAAATCACTAAGTATCGGCATTATATTTCTCCATTTTTTCTTTTCTCATTGAAGCTAGTATTTGCATATATTTCAGAATAAAATACTTAAAAGAATTGAAATAGCTTTTGAGCATTTTACTCATAAAATGCTCATGGGTTATCAATTTAATGAGTTCGCATTTTATACTTTGCTGTTCAGATATATTAGAATATCTTTAACTTCCTACTGATTGATATGCAGTTAGTTCTTTGAGGTTTCATGCTTTCAAACTAGGCGAGAAAACTGACACCAAGCAAGAAGTAAACTTTCTACCTTAAATCCTTTATAAATCAAGCCTTTGAAAGTTAAGGGTAGGTATCAAAGTTAAGGGATACCCTAACTATTTTTTTATTTAGGATGCTAGAACTCCTTGCGTAAATACCGTGCAAATCACTGATAAATACTTGAGGTAAGAAAAAAAATACATAGATTTGCTTGAGGTCCAATTATGGCAAGAGTAAGCTATGGCCCTACCCCAAGAAAAAGGACCAAATTTCTTCTAGAGGTTATACTGGCCTATGCCAATGATGAATTCGAAATACAAGATCGACTCCGTTCTCAAATACTGGTAAATTGGCAAACAGACCAACAGTTAGTCGTAGAAACTACTATTAAAGATTTAGCTGAGCTAAGTAAAAAATATCCATCTAATAGAGAGCTAAGTAAAGACCAAATCAAGATATCACTCAAACTCCTAGAACAGTTTGTAGATATTCTCACAGACAATCGTTCTCAACCTAAAGGCTCTAATAAATGGCATTTTACGCTCAACTTTTGGTATAAGCGACACAATAAAGTTGCCAATTTAAAACAATTTGATGAGGAATGGGAGCAACGTCGGCCATTCAAGTCTAAACAGGCCACAGACCAGAAATCGAGTGCGTTACCAGTCAATTCGTTCCTAGCTAATCCAGATCTCCAATTAGATACAAGAAATCGAGACTGGGGGAGTGCTATTGATGTCTCCTGGTTCTATGGACGCAAAACTGAGCTGACCCTTTTGAGCCAGTGGTTGGTCGATGAACACTGCCGTTTCATAGTGGTACTCGGAATGGGAGGTATGGGTAAAACAGCGCTAACCATACAACTTGCTCAAAAAGTCCAATACGACTTCGATTTTGTAATTTGGCGCAGTCTTGCGAGTGCCCCACCTATTACAGAAATCTTGTCTGACCTCATCCAGTTTCTCTCGAATCAACAAGAAAACTATTTACCCAAGGGAATAGAATCTCAAATTTCGCTACTTCTGAGTTATCTGCGCACCTCACGTTGTCTAGTGATTTTAGATAACGCAGAGTCCTTATTGCAAAGTGGTGATCGCACAGGTCGCTATAGATCCGGTTGTGAAGACTATGCCAAGCTCTTTGAAATGTTTGGAGAAGCTACCCACAGCAGTTGTGTTTTGGTGACCGCTCGGGAAAAACCACAAGGAATTGCAGCGATGGAGGGAGACTCCCTGCCAGTTCGATGCTTGCAGTTGAAAGGGTTATCAACTAATGCTTGTCAGACCTTGGTTAAAACTAAGGGCATATTCACAGGAACGGAAAAAGAGTGGTCCGCTATAAACAAGCACTATGCGGGTAATCCCTTAGCTCTAAAAATTGTGTCATCAACCATTAAAGAATGCTTTGAAGGAAGTCTTTCTCGTTTCCTCAGCTTCTCACAGATGGAGCCATTCGTTCTTGAGGATATCTACGACCTCCTCAACAAGCAGTTTGAAAGGCTATCAGAGATAGAACAGGCTGTAATGTATTGGCTCACCATTAATCGCGAGCCTGCCCAGTTAGAGCAATTGGCCCTCGATTTGATGGTTCAAGTTCTCCCAGGTGACCTGTTGCAGTCGATAACCTCGCTGCAACGTCGATCTTTGGTTGACCAAACTGAGACTGGATTCACCCAACAACCTGTGGTGATGGAGTTCACAGCCCACAAATTCATTCAGCAAATTTGTACCGAGATTCAGGAGCAACAACAGTATGAGGAAAGACAGGAAAATCAATTGCATCTGTTCCGTACTCATGCACTCATAAAGGCACAGGCGAAAGACTATATCAAAGACACTCAGATTCGCCTGATCTTGCAACCCTTAATTGTTAGCCTGGTAAAGGTCCTAGGCAGTAGAGCACACCTTGAAGCCTGCTTGGTTCAACTCCTTTCAGTGGTGCGGGGAAAATCGTCGGAAGAAGCAGGTTATGTCGCAGGAAATGTTCTGAATTTGCTCCGACAGTTACCTGTAGATTTCTGTGGTTACGACTTTTCTCACCTCACAATTCGGCAAGCTGATCTACGAGGACTCAACTTGCATGGGGTTAAGTTCACTCACTCAGATCTATCTCAGTCAGTCTTTTCCAAGGATTTTGGAGGTATCCTATCGATTGCTTTCTCCCCAGATGGCAAGCTCATTGCCGCTGGAGATTTTAAAGGCGAGATTCGTCTTCTTCGAGTTCCTGATGGGCAACCCCTCTTAACTTGTAGCGGACATACAAACTGGGTCAAATCTTTGGCCTTCAGTCCGACCAATCATCTGCTGGCCAGTGCTGGCCCAGACCAGACTGTTAGGCTTTGGAACGTACGTACTGGAGAATGTTTAAAACTTTTATCGGGACATACTAATTTCATCTGGGAAGTAGCATTCAGTCCCGACGGTACACTCCTTGCAAGTTGTAGTGATGACTTCACTGTTAGGCTGTGGAATAGTCAAACAGGGCAATTTTTGAAGAGCTTCAGATACCGGGCAGCAGCCCGATCAATTGCCTTTAGTCCTGATAATCATGAACTAGCGTGTGGATATGCTGACCAAACCATTCGGATTTGGGAGGTTAAGAGCGGCCAATGCCTGAAAGTATTGGCTGGTCATGCTGGATGGGTCTGGTCAATCGCGTACAGTCCTGATGGACAAATGCTCGTGAGTGCCTGCGATGATCCAATTATCAGGGTATGGAATCTACAGAGTGGTGAATGTATACAGAAGTTGTTTGGACACTCAAATTCTATACGCTCGATTGCATTATGTTCCTCTGGTCATTACCTTGCTAGTGGTAGCGCAGATCAACTGATAAAAATTTGGGACATTAGAACTGGAAAATGTTTAAAAACTTTATTGGGGCATACAAATTGGGTTTGGTCTGTGGCCATAAATCCTACTCAAAAAATTATGGCTAGTAGTAGCCAAGATGGTTCCATTAGGCTATGGGATTACAATAAAGGCAGATGCTTGAGAACATTATCGGGATGTACTTTCACCATATTTGAAGCCATTTTTGCAACTACTCCCTTCGGTTCATTTAACTATTCCGAAACAGAGAAGCAACATGAACAGATTCTTGTTAGTGGTGGTGATGCCCAAGTCCTAAGGGTCTGGTCACTTTCAGACCACAATTGCTTAGACTTTCCAGGGCATACAGATGCTATCAGATCCGTCGCTTATTGCCCTCATGACCAAATCATTGCTAGTGGGGGTGGAACAGGTGATCGAACCATAAGACTTTGGAATATTTCTAATGGGCAGTGCATCAAGATCTTAAAAGGGCATTCTAATGGAATTTGGTCACTGGCATTTCACCCGAAAGGAAAATTCCTTGCTAGTAGTGGGTTAGATCAATCTGCCAAACTTTGGGATATCCATAGCGGCGAATGTTTGGAGACATTTCAGGGACATGGCCATTGGGTCTGGTCTGTCTCATTTAGTCCGAATGCTGAAATACTAGCGAGTGGAAGTTTTGATCGCACTGTTAAGCTTTGGGATATCCAAGAAGGTAGGTGTTTAAACACTCTGAAAGGGCATTCATCGGGGGTGAGTTCCGTCTCATTTAGCCCAAATGAGCACTTTATCGCTAGTGGGAGTGTTGATCAAACAGCTAGACTTTGGGACTTTAAGACTAACGATTGTATATGTATTTTTGAAGGACATTCAGGTCAAATTTGGGATGTTGCCTTTAGTCCAAATGGTCAACTACTTGCCACTGCAAGTTTAGACCATACGATTAGATGTTGGGATGTTGAAACACATAAGCATTTGGCAATCTTAGAGGGGCATACAAATGGTGTCACCTCAGTAGCCTTTAGTTCTGATGGTCAGCGTCTTATTAGTAGCAGTTTTGACGGAACTATAAAACTTTGGCATGTTCAAACTGGTGAGTGTATAAGAACACTAAGACCCACTAAGCCCTATGCAGGCATGAACATTACTCAGATGAAAGGTTTATCCCCAGCTCAAAAACACACACTATTGGCATTGGGGGCAGTTGAAAACTAAGTCTTAGCAGGTGATTTCAGCTGGGTGAAGATAGAGATAGCTATTATCGAGTAAAGGGATCAGCTCGAATCTCTAGGTGAAGCATTGCTCAACTCCTAGGAACCTGCTGATCTGGGGGGTGCTTGCGGGAGCATAATGCCGATTGAAAATTATCCACCTAATTCACAACTCACTTGGGTTTTATTCCATAGCTAGAAAGAGCTTTGGCTAAGGCCTTTAAGCAACATATTGCAAGATTTTCCAAATTCTGATCGAGGACCACGTTTATTTTTTGATCAGGATCATCCTTTTGTAACTACGGGGCAAGAAAGATTGATTAAAGTAGGACCTGTAGATGAGAATAGGCCGCTACGGATCACTCGTGTCTAGACAGATGCCATGGAGCTCTTAATTCTATTCCAAGCTTGGTTAACGATTTAGATTTGAAAGTATCAGAGCTACAAACCAGTCAAATTTATAAAGGGAATGTTTTCGCTTAATAACATATATTTCACAAACATTTATTGATTGTCTATCTTGACAATGTATGTGTATTTACTTTGGATAATATGTTTAGTGGCGTCCAAATAATACCATTCTTCATTTCCATCAGCTAAGGAGAGTGAAATGTCTCTGATTACTCAATTTGACACACCTGCGTCTATTAAAGATTTTGATGACGATAGTGATTTCTATGAAAAATGGCATGAATTTGTAAAAGGCCTTATCGCAGAAGAGACTCCAGGCCCCAATGGGGGGCATTTTTATAATCCAGCTGAGGTGGATGTCGATATCATTGGAGAAAAAACCATTAGCTGGATGGGATTTCCAAGAAGGGTCTTATTGCCAAACTTACGAGACAACAAATGGGAAGCATATAGAACTGCAGACAATGCGAACCGAAAAGATAGAGGGCATGAGCAAGACGAATATTTTGAATGGTATGTCCATAAAGACGATGACGCCATTACAAGGATTACTTTTACCACTGAGCTGCACAACTACTATGAAGAGATGTGGAAATTCGATCCTGATAAAGTCGTTGAAATTTATAAAGACACCCTAGATAAACCAGTTAAAAAAGATGACCTAATGAATGGAAATGGCGACTATGATATTCTAAATCGCTGGAACACAACTGACGGCATAATGCATTTCACTCAAGACATTAATACTCTCGGCGCTGCTATTGGCCTGGCAGAAGAAATGAGCATGTTCCCGCTTGATGCTGCCAACAACTATCAGGCTAACCCAGCTTTTGCAACATATACGACATCGGTCGATCCAAGAGTCGATTACGACGTCCACATGCTATTGCGCAAAAAATTATACGTCAGCCTTCAAGAACCTATTGGCATTTATATTTTTGGTTGGGACAACAGTGGAATCGCTCAGCCGGACGGCTCACCTGCCCCTATTGAGTGGTGGCAACCCAAGAGAGGTTCCAATGGCAAGGTTATGCGTTTGGAGTATTCCGTTCCTAAAGCTTTAGGTTTTCAAGTAAGTGACTTGACCATTGGCGGCCATGAAATTCAGTATGGCGCACAGCTAGCCGAGCACATTACGGTCGGCATAGTGGGCTCAGCAGGTACCCAAAAAGGGCAGGAGAATTAAAAAGATGGACAACGCTAATTTCACGGAACTAAAAGACTTATTTTCAACTATTGAAGCAAATATTGACGATACACCGCTAGAGCATAAACCTGAGCCCAGTCCATACGATCAATCGGCTGACGAACCTATTTACAACGAAGCCACACTGTCAGATATACAAGGAAACTTACTGCTCGGGTTTAATACCAATTATGAGCACTTTTTGTTTTTAAGTTTTGGAGTTGGCAGCTCTCCTAAACAATTCTTGCGTTTAATTTCCCCCTATGTATCTATATCCAGCGCTTATGAAGTTTTAAAGTTTCGAAAAATACATCGGCAACGCCGAGCTCAACTGGGTCAAAGGGAAACTTATTTGTCGTCAGCTTGGTTGAATTTGTCATTTTCATACACGGGCATAGCAAAACTAACCTCGGATGAAGAAGCCAATAAATTTGGTGATGACAGTTTTCGTTTGGGAATGGCCAAAAGGTCAACTTTCTTAGGTGATCCTAGCGATGAATCTAGTCCTGGCCATCAATCGAATTGGCGTTTTGGTGGTACCAATAATGAGATCGACATGATGATCACGACCGCTGCGAACTCCAAAGATCAGTTGCAAGAATTTGTGGCATTGATAAAACAACATGCGCAAGATCAGGGCATCGAGTTGCAATATGAACAACCAGGGGAGCGGTTACCAGGCAAGTTTAGAGGCCACGAACATTTTGGCTTTAAAGATGGCATTTCGCAGCCGGGAATACGGGGAAAACTGTCTGAACGCCCTGGCGATTTTATCACCCCACGTTATGTGGCTGGTACCGACGAACGCAAAGATTATTTTGCCAAGCCAGGGCAGTTATTGGTTTGGCCAGGTCAGTTTCTTTTAGGAGAGCCACGTCAAAGCACTGAACACTTATATCTTAAAGGGCGAATCCAGACAAATATTCCCGGCTGGGCAAAGCTTGGCTCTTACGTGGTAGTAAGACGCTTACATCAAGATGTGTCCGCGTTTTGGGGGTTTGTTAGTAGCACTGCGGAATCATTAAACATTGACGTAATAGAGTTTGCCTCTCGTTTGGTTGGTCGCTGGCCTAGTGGTGCTCCATTGATGCGAAGCCCTAACAGTGAATTGCCTGAGCTTGGTAAAAACGCGTTTGCAAACAATCATTTTCTATTTGACGACAACACAAGCGAAATTGAGTTCAGTGATAGCCATTATCCAGGAGACTCGTTTCCACAGGCGAAAGCTGATTTTCTCGCCAAAGTTTGCCCTCATTTCGCGCACATTAGAAAAGTCAATCCGAGAGAAAGTGTTACCGATTTAGGAAAGCCAGAAGATAACTTAGCTAGAATGATCTTGCGCCGCGGCATACCTTATGGACCAGCGATCGCTGGCAATCCAGATTTAAGCGATGAGGACTTACTGCTAGACAGAGGTTTAATGTTTGTTTGTTATAACTCAAGTATTGAAGATCAGTTTGAGTTTTTACAACGACGTTGGGCGAACTCAGCAATTCAGCCAAATCAAGGTGGGCACGACATGGTCATAGGCCAGAACGGATCGACAGGGAATAGAGAACGGCATATCGAGTTCCCCGGTGAACACCAGACGACTGAAATTAAAACCCAACAAGATTTTGTTGTGCCGACTGGTGGAGAGTATTTGTTTGCGCCTGCGATTTCAGCATTGAATGACATACTGGCAAAATAGTTTCCTTAGAGGAATAAGAAAGAACCACGTCTTGGCCCAATTGAGGGGTCGATGACTCCAGGTGCAATAAAGACTGAAAGCTATATAGATCAAGGATTTCAAGACTTTATATTTCTCGACATCCTTTAACTTTCAGTAATTGAGTGATTTCTAATCTGAACGTTTTTACGTCGTTTCAGGCCCCTAAAAGTGCTTGATTGCACCTGGTATCAGCTACCTTTTAATTGGGCCACATACTGACCTTAACTTATGCAGTATTTTGCCAGGTTACAAAGACTTTGAGCAACATCTGAATGTTCAACACCCAATAGCTTTTATCTGATTTGTAAGGTTTATTGAATCCCTCAAAAAAAGTCTCACATAGCCTGTAAGTTATCTGGTAACTTAAAAGATTTTACGCAAACATATAAAAATTTTAATATTTACACTTAAATGTCAGATTAAACTAGATATCAAAAACTTCTAAAAGGAAAGTATAAAGCTGAAAAATAGTCAAGATAATTAAATAGCATCAACATAGCTAATATTTTATTCATTTCTTTCCATAAATTTACGAATAAGTCTTTGTTTTAATTAATCAGCTTTTCTAACTGGTAATATGATTGTTATGAACAGATGTAAAAAGTACTTCCAAAATCCTTTTATTACTTACAGAGATGTTAAAGTTAAATCATCTTTTCAAAAAAAAGCATTAATTCAATTTATTAATAAGCTTTAAACTTCAATATTCAGCTATGGAAATAGTACAACCACCTTCAGGTTCTATTCAAAATCTCAATAGATTAATTCCACCTAATCATGAATACAATTATTTTGAAGAAGGTGATACTCACCATTTTAAGTATGATAGCAATGAATATCAATTAGTTAATGCTTGGCGTTTAGCAGATAGCGCTTTTTTAGCATATATAGAAAATGAACCTGTGTGTGAGCAACATTTCAAAAAGATTGGTCTTAATAAGGCTAAACTCTTCTCAGGTAGTAGCACTCAATGCTATGTAGCTAGTAATGACAAGTTCTCTATTATCTCTTTTCGTGGTACTGAGATAAAGAGATCAAATTTTGTCCAAGATGTCCTCATCGATGCTCGATTAAAGCTGGTTGATTCTTCCATAATAGGTAAAACTCATGAGGGTTTTAAAGCTGCTCTGGATGAGATTTGGGAGAAAGGTCCAAACTTAAAAGGATATCTCCAAGAGCTCATTGATACAAACCAAGAAATGTACTTATGGTTCACTGGACATAGTCTAGGAGGTGCTCTTGCTATTCTTGCCGCTAGCAGATTCGGTAAAGCACAAGGAATCTACACTTATGGTTGCCCAAAAGTAGGAAACTCAGAATTTGTTGATAGTATTGACAAAAAACTAGAAGGAAAGATATTCAGATTTGTTAATAATAATGATGCAATTACAAAGTTTCCTCTATCTGATTTAATTATATCAGTAGAACTTGTCGAAACACCATTTCCGAATATTCCTTTCCCTCGGTTTAATTCCCCTTTATCTTCTTTTCAACTTCCAGAGTTATATCAACATGTAGGAGAATTAAAACATATTGATAAGAATACCAATATTTCTACTTACCCGAGTAAAAAAGTAGATTATAATGATATTTTGATTAATTCTTCCCAGAATATTTTTGAGTCAACAGCAAGTATCATTTCAAAAAATTTTAATGATATTAAATTCAGTCTAATTGATCATGCGCCTGAATATTACTCAGTGCACTTAAGAAATAATTTCGCTAGGGATCTTGGCTCATCAACAAATTGATTTTTAAACTTCGGCCTGATCTTGTTACACCCCCACCATCTCCTCAATCCGCTCCATCGTGTCCCCAGGACGCAGCTCAATCACCCGCAACACATCGGACGTGCCCTCTATTTCCAAGGCGCACTCATAGCCTGGGGTTATTGCTGGGGTTGCTTAATTTCTTAGGAACTTTAAATAATTTCAGCTTTAAGCAACCTTGTGAGAACCTAAATCTTGAAAAAAATATTCAATGAAATTTTTCTGGCTCTCCGGGAATTAGCGTGGTAGCCGCTAGATATAGTGTTTAGGTCACAGCGAATGTCTGATACCCATTGAGGTCAAGAGAAATCCTTTGGAAGAGTCTTTCAATATCGAAAATACCGTAGCATCGTCTTTTTAAGACTTTGACTCGGTTATTAAATCCTTCCACAAAACCACTGGTCCACCCCTCCAGGAAATAGTTGGTCATCTCGTCCATCCAATTATTGATAGTGGTCAGAAAACAATCGAATTCCTTGATGTCACTCTTGAGTACTTGTTTACACCAAGCACGGATGGCACATTTAGCTCCGTGCTTGGTGTACCTGCCCTCAAATATCTGCGTGAGTTTCTCTCGGAGGTTGTACGCCTGTTTCAGTTGTGGAGAATAAGCAAACAATCGCTCAAGGAGTTGTTGCTCTGACTCTTTCAGATTCTCTGGTCGTTTTCTAAAAGGCCACATCGCGCCTTTGATGCTGTCATACTCTTGCTTAGAGAGCTCTCGTCGTAGACGTTTGACCTCACGTTTACGAACCGTATCAGCACAATTACGATAGGCTTTGGTCACATGAAAGCGGTCAATGACAATTTTGGCTTGCGGCAATTGTTCTCGGACTGCACTGACAAATCCTTGGTACATGTCCGTACAGACGCGCTCAATGGTTTGGCGTAAATCAATGGGAATCGATTGAAGGAAATTTGCCACTGTCTGCTGTTTACGGTCGGCTAGAACTGCCAATATATCCACCCCATCCGTCGTAGGAATCGTGATCAAAACCACAAAATCACGATGGCCTCGTTTGAGAGAAATCTCATCCATCCCCATAACTTTGAGGTCTGCATATTCGCTCCAGTCAACTTGAGCGGCAATCCAACGATCAATGATTCCACTGACGATATCCTCACTAACGCCTAGTTTTCTGGCAACATCTGAGACCGTTGAATTGATCAAGATTCGCAGAAGCCAACGCTCATATGCTTTTGTATTGGGACTGCGAGGTTCGTGCCATTCTAAATGTTGAGTTGTTGTGGGATGGTCATCGCAATACTTGCATCGATAACGCTTGGGCCGAATTTCTAAGTAAACGGGGACTTCAAATAATGGCAGGTGACGAATCCGAAAAGGCTGATCATGACAATGGAGGTCAGTAATCTCACGTCCGCATTGATGACAGGTTGTTCCTTGAAGCGTACTCTCAATCTTGATGAGCCAATCCCCTCTCTCAGTCTTCGATAGCTCTAGAACTCGAATATCAGGAAGGTTGAGCGGGATGCGAATTGAGTTATCCATTACGCCATTGCTCTGAAGTACTACCTCAGATCATTCCATAGGGATGAAAAAGGAAACACACTAAATGTAGGACTGCTACACGCTAATTCCCAGAGAGCCATTTTTCTTCAAATACTGTCATTGAATATTTTTAGGTGAATCTTAGTTATATTGAATAAATACTAGTGGTTTAAAGAAAAGTAGAGTAAAAAGGTGATAGGTTCATTTGAAAAATATTCAAAAGAGTTGCTTTGTTTCACCTCATAGGAAAGGAGGACATTGTATTCTGGGAAATATTTAATAACTGTTTATGGGAAGTAGAGTAGGAATCAGTACCCTACTTAAAACCTTACTGGAGTGATGATGAAAACAATGCTGCACGTGATCTGATTCATGAAAGATGGCTGATGGTGAAGGCTAACATTTTCGTCGGTGATGACACTAGTAAACCATCTGCAATTTACTAGGTGATCCATAAGTTCGTTAGCAAAATACCACAAATGAAAATAAAGTAACAACTAATTTGACTTAAATATAATCGTCTCTATTTCGAACGATTAAACGATGATAAGTGGTTAGGCAAGTTCATGAGGTAGATGGAACCCCATAAACTTGCTTTTTAAAGGTAAATAGCAATTCCACAAAAAATATCAGTAGTGATATCAATATCTTCAATCATTCAATTACTATATCAATGTCAATCGGAGGGTTCCAATGACCAGCAGTCTTTAAAAATAGCTTTTTAGCACTCACTTGAAACTCATAAATCTCTTGCAAGCTATAGCGTTCACGTGTGACGGGATTTGTCGCAACATCTTCTACAGAGCTATTATCAACAATCACAAATCGGTAGATATAACCTGCACCTGAAAGAACCGAATCAGCTTTCGGCAACTCCTCACTATTCCATTGATTCCAGTCATCAACTTTCTCAGCATTAACTAACCATAGGTCATTGTTAGGCACCGTTTGTCTTGACAAAGCGCTAAAGCATAATCTCAACACGTCCATGCGCTGGATCATTTCTCCCGCATCAACCTGATTCAGACCATTGAACCCAATTGTGCCAGCAAGCGCGTTACTCACATAGTCAGAACGATTGCGATGGGCAGAATTAACAAATTCTTGTCCGCCTTCTCTTTCGATGAACGGTCCGTATTCCCCATCCCAACCTCGATTACTGATAACTTCATTAAGCTTAACTCGCGGATGATTCGGATGATAACCCAACTCGCTATCAAGCAATGGCTGCGCTGTGGGTGACCCGGAGATGTTGAAGGTACGAGAAGAATCTGGTGCCGCAGCTGGCCAGTATGAATTTAGAGCAGCACAGAGTTTTGCATCTTCCAGAAATGGACTGCCCAAACCATAAGAAGCATAGGTCCCCAAACCATTCACGATATGCGTTGAAATATCCCAGCCAGGAGCAAACACATCGGCTGCCGCGTCTGGTAACCAGCTAAGCACCCGAGAGGGACTTTCGCCGGGGTCAAAAGCATCCCCCTGAGCAGCTCTGCCAATGATGCTTGTGACAGTGAAATTAGCATGATCACTGCGTGGAAATGCTGAAGCTTGTGTGAGTGGATTTTTCAGCGACATATTCGGTGACCTATGAATTAAACTAGCCTCACCTGATAATGAACGTTCAAAACGTCCATCACTCAATGGCCTAGGGCCCCCTTGGTTGAAATGCAGTCGATTATTTCTTGAAATATCAGACAAACTTAAACCAATGTCAGCGTTATATAGTTGCTCTACCCAACGTTGAATATCTAGTTGTCTAATCAATGGGAAAAAGTCGACAGCCGTGACCAAAGAATAAGCGCAAGATGTTGGCAAGTCACTCAAGCCAGATACCTCAACAGCAATAACGCCATCGCAGGAATCATCAATAAAATGCACTGCTTCATATCCGCCTTTTTCGATCACCTGCTCCCGAAACTCATCTGCTGATAACGTCTGATTTAAATCTTCTGTAGTATCATTGCTCACAAATTTATGGCGAATATTAGCGTATTCCGGTGCAGCTCTACCTGAAGGGGCAGGCAAGGATAAGGAGCTGAAAAAACGATTGCTTGTTCCCGATGGGACTTGAAAGCGAGCTAACTGCTCTGCCCCGTCTACCTTCTGAGTTGCTGTGCGCGTCAGTTGATCATGGTGATGAGACACAACTAACACTGAATCACCGACATATTCTAAAGAAGCCAGCTCAGGATCATTGTTCGAATCACGAACAAACGGAAAAGCATCAATATCGAAAATATCTAAAGGCTCGATAAAACCAGGATTATCTGGAGAATCTGTGTGTAAGCGACGCAACTTCTCGTTAATATGGTACTCACTAAAATTAATCGTACCAACCGTCATGGGAGCACCAAGCTCATCAAGTAAACATTCATCGCCAGCAAATAGCTTATGTACTGGGAACAAGAATATTTGCTGATTATCAGATGACGAAGCACGAAAAACCGCATCATCACTGGTTGGTGCACGACGCTCAGCAATAAATGCCCCATAGCGAGCAGGTAGTACCGCAGCACCTCGCTCACTTGTAACAGGTGAAGATGTATAGGATCTCGTCGGCGCATCATAACGTGGTGCTTCAGTACCGATTCTCGATACACCACAACGAGAAAAACCCAGATCAGCGTGGATTTTGTGTGGGCTGTTTTCTGCAATGCGATACTGATAGGCAAATACAGCCAGCACTGGGTTGTCGAAGGAATCAATAGAACGACGAGCCAATCCGTAAATGTAATTTTCCAGATTGTCAAGTTCACCTAATGTAGGATAAGCATCCGGATTGTTATGGGGGGTGCCATTATTTGTTGGATGAACATTGGGACTCGCCAAGGCGTGATATACCAAGCTCAGCGCTGGTTTACCCGGTTCAATACCTCGCTTTCCACTAACAGAAAAGTCTCCAAGGCCAGGTAAATCCCGACGTATTGCGGGAAGAAGTTTTTGACACTCTGAACCCAAGTCCTTTGCAGTAATATCTAGACCATGTTGGGCAAACCATTCGTCCCAGCCAAATGCCGCCAATCTCTTTAAATCTTTTTTTACCTTATAGACTAGCCCCATGTTACTACTCTCTTTTATTTCAAAAATTTAGTGTTTTCTAAAAGGTACTTAATTCAATAAAAAACATTCCAAGAAAAGTCTGAATCATAAGGTATTTGATAGCCGCCAGGAAAACTCAATATTTACGATCCTAACTAAACTTTATCTCGTTCATCTTTATTTTTTTAATTTTTACCTTTTATTTATTCCTCTTAACTCAAGACTTAAAAATCTAAATCACTCACCGTACAACGGAATTTAATCAGGGGTGCACGGATTAATTTAAAGCATAGACCGATAGTATACTTCGAGCGCTTTTTATACCAGCTTGCTAGATCACAGCAAAGAACTTGCAAAAACAACCTATCAAATAGCACCTCCAAATATAGCTAGCACTAAAATCAACAAATAAAACGCCTGATAGGGGGACTATTATCAGTATAAAAGCAATGATTCAGGATAAAAATGATTTTTTGTGTTTTTTTGTGCTGTCTTAAATTGCTGGATTTAGTGAAGAAAATAGTCAAGATATTTATCCTCTTTCAATGGTGCAGCCAATAGAGGTACAGCCAAGCTAGTCTTAAGGTTAGTTCCTAGAGACTTCGTTGAAAAAATTAATTCTAATAACGGAAATTTATTTCGGGGTCAATCGCACCCCATTATCATCTCAGGTCCCCCCTCAATTCCATCATCATTCCCCTCAAACTGCCCGTTTTCCTGATCAGATCCACAACCAAACTCATTGATATCAGATCGCTTTTCCATTTCTGTAATTAGATCACTGTCTTTCTTACAGATTTCACAACTTGGTCTATTTTTCTCCAATCTCTGATTCCACTTCACCTGAAACGCCTTCAGCATCTGGTCTTTGTAAGCTTCATTGCCCGAATAGCGAATCACATAGAGACTCACTGATTCCTCACTTCCCACCTTCACCAACTCATGGGCCACTCGCTTAATCAACTTATTGACGATGGCAACGGCACTCTGACCTTCACTGATGACATTCCGAAAATGGCGATAGATCTGATAGCGATATTCCAACGCCTTCACCTTGATATCCTCAAGTCGCTGATCATCCTCCGTCATCACCATGATTTCCATCCGCATCCGGGCCTCTACCTGCTCATATCGGGCCTGGGTGAATGCCTGAGACTGCTGCTCAATAGCATCCCTTAAACCCTGCTTCTGGTCCTTCAGCCCCTGCTTCTGCTGCTCCAACTGCTCCAGCTCCCCCTTCAGCGTTGTCTTCCTGGGATGAGCCTTTCTGCCCAATGCCGTTAACTTGGCTTGAATGGCCTTCTGCTCCTGAACAATTTCCCTGATCTGCCCAGCTAATCCCTTGACCTCCAATCTCAACGATTGTCGTTGCCGCTGCACCTGGCGACCTTTCTCCAACGCCTTGTCGTAGGCTTCATAATCAGCGCTGGTGACGTTGTAAGTATCTACCAAGTCAAATACCCCCAGGTCACGAAGTAACTGTACCTGGATGCGATTATTAGTTAACCGATGAGTCAACACGAACTGACTATTGAGCTGTTTCATAAAGTTTCTCCGGTCTAATTCCTCAGCAACTTCAGGGTGATAAGACATCCAATGCAACTTCGTGGCACTCTTCAACCGTCCTCGATGTTCCACACAGACTTGATGAATGAATTCATCCGTCAATTCAACACCGGGCAACTCATCTTGTAATAAGACCTTTTTGGCATCCAACGTATCTTTATAGGTGGCAGAAGAACTTCCCATCACTCGGATGGCCTGCTCCACCGTGAATCGCTCCCCATCAGCCGTCCCCAGCATCACCGCAGTTTCCACCTCCATCTGCTTCCGCACTTTGCTGAAGGACTCGACGATATCGGCATTGCGGTCTCTCAGTTCCTCCATCTCAATGGGATGTCCATGATCTTTCAGCAACAACATCAAGGACTCTCTGAGTGCTAACAGTGAAGCAATCGAGCGAGTTTGATATCGAGCAAAGCTGACGTTGTGACAGTTATTGGGATTCTGCTGATATGCCTTTAGTGCCGCCAACTGCTGAGCCGTTTCAGGGGACTGGTCATGAATCAACTGCTGTTCTAAATCAATGGAGGCAGCAACATCTTGTCCGTATTTGGACTGAAGCATGATGACCTGTTCCACGGACTTAATCGAAGGAATATCAGGGATATGAGCCTTGCGCGTCACATAGATTTCACGTACAACTTTGGCCCGATATCGCCAGAGCTGCTGATAGACACTACGAGCATGATTGGATGAGGCATAGCAGAATACTCGACTGAAATAGGGAATGGAAATTGTCAGGGCTGATTGTCCAGAATTGAGAAATCGACACCGTCCTGATAGGCTGAGCCTTGTCCCTGAGCCATACTCTGTCTGTATTTAATGGATTGTCTTCATTGCAACTCAACCCGAGTCTCATTTCTTCAGAGTAAGACTGACCTTGGCTATGCTCGGTTTCGATGCAAAGTGTGTCGGCGGAGTTACAATGAGCGAACTGGTACTCCCTTCAACTTTATTGAAGTTCCGACAGACATAGTATTCCAGGTGCTTTTACTTCGAGTACGCTACAAACTCAGCTATCGAGATGTGGCCGAGTACTTCTTGATCCGGGGCTTTGTTTTCACTCATGAAACCGTGCGAGATTGGGAGGAAAGATTTCTGCCTCACTTTACGGAACAGATTCAGACTAAACGGAAGGGAAAAGTAGGCAAGGTATGGCTTGTAGACGAAACTTATGTCCGAATCAAGGGCAGGTGGTGCTACCTTTATCGTGGCATTGATAATGCTGGCAATTTAGTGGATGTACGATTAAGCAAAACCAGAATCCATGTAAGCCGTGAGTTGGAAAACCAGGACAATTCAGCTAGAAGGATTGACCTATCACCTAATTCCCCAACTCACAGGAGAAGACCTATGAAAATTTTAGGCATTGATCTTGGAAAGTACACTTCAGCTGCTTGTTTATTTGATACCCAAAGTAACGACACCCTCTTTTTCTCCTTTAAATCCTTTGCTAGTGAATTTAAAGCACTACTTAGCCAAACTCAGCCAGAGCAGGTCGTTATCGAAGCTTGCACGATCTCTGGTTGGGTGTACGACCTTTGTCAGGCAGAAGGCTTTAACACCATTGTGGCCAACCCTACTCATGAAGCTTGGCACTGGAAACATGTCAAACGCAAGACAGATAAAGACGATGCGCTCAAGTTGACTAAATTAGCAGCACTTGGCCAGATTTCCCCTGTCTACATGCCATCCGCTGAATCCCGTCAATATCGGCAACTGGTCAAATATCGTAAACGCCTAGTCAGCCATGCCACACGAGCCCAAAACACCATTCGAGCCGTATTTAACCAGCAAGGAATTTCTATTCCTGCAGGGGAGAAGGCTTGGACAATTTCGAGAATAGAGCAACTGAAAAAGTATTCTCAAAACATGGATGAATGTTCGCTACTGTCCCTATGGCAGGGTCAACTCGATCTAGAACTGAAGCGGTTAGATGCCTTATGGGAGCAACTGCATGCTGTCGATAAAAAACTCACTGAGATCGCCAAACAAGACAATAGAGTTCAACTGCTTGAATCAATTCCAGGTGTGGGGCGTAAAACAGCAGAAGTAGTGGTGGCTTTTATAGATGACCCCAAACGGTTTAAGAATGCTAGGCAGATCGGTGCATATGCGGGGCTGGTCCCGCGACAACATCAGTCCGGTGAAATGAATCGGATGGGTAAGATAACTCAGCGTGGGCCAAGGATTTTAAGAGCTACGTTAGTTGAGGCTGCTTGGATTATGCAACGCTACAATCCTTGGGCTGCAGCACTGTATCAAAGACTTTGTGGTGGTCAAAAGACTCGTAGAAAACAAGCCATTATAGCTGTGGCCCGTAAACTGCTCATCCTTTGTTGGACGTTGTTAAAGAAGCAGGAGAAGTGGGACTCTAAACAGGCAGGTCCTATGGCAGCATAAGTCTCTTTTCTTTAGCATAGGAAGTCTAAGGATTTCTATATTCCCGTCATTAGGGAAAACTATCTCAGAGCTTGTCCATATCTCTAGTCTAATTCTTAATCAAGATTGCAAACCCGAATAAGCCTGAGACAACTTGCATGTCACTCTTGAGACGATACGATTGAGCAAAATGTATCGGAAACTCGGATAGTCGGTTAAGTCCTTATCCTATACATAAAGAAGAAAAGAGTTAACAAGAAAGGAGCCAATATAGATACTTACCTAGCCAATAAAATGGCTGGCATTTATTAGGCTGCTAAAAAGTCAAAACAATACCTGTTGACACTCCTACGGCTTCATAGTCGAGATATGGAAGGGACCAAAGCCTTCTTTGCTCAAGCGATTGAGCTGCATGATGATCCACCTAAAAAAGTGGCGACTGATGGCTTGGCATCATACCCTCGTGCGATCTCAGAAGAGTTGGGTGAGGATGTAGAGCATGAGGTATTAGACGACAATCGAGCTGACGGATTAATGACGATGTCACGTCGGCTATAGCTATGAAGAAACCAGGCATCCCCTGAGAAGGATAAAACTAGATCTCAATTCCCTAGAAATGATGTGTGAGATCGCGTTTCTAGAATTCAATCTCAAGAAAAAAGACACTTTTTACATCCCTAATCAATAGAGGGCTGTACAAGTGCCTAACAAAAGAATTGATTCCTATCATACTCGTGTTTATATGAACGGAAGAGACCTCGGCTTAAAACAAGCTGATGCAGCTTACATTGCCGAAATATCTACAAGAACCGGACAACGAATTGAGGCCGGCACCCATCAACCTAATCGCGGCCGCCTTCAGGACCAACGCACCGTTCCCGACCCCTTAGCTGATGTGTGGGAAGACGAGCTAGAACCAATGCTGCGTCGAGACCCACGCCTCAAACCCATGACCCTGTATGAGTACCTGCAGGATAAGTATCCAGGCCAGTATCCCCAAGTCCTGCGGACCCTACAACGTCGGGTGAGAACGTGGAAAGCCTTACATGGACCAAGCCCTGAAGTGATGTTTGAATTGCGTCATGAACCAGGGGTACAAGGGTTCTCCGATTTTACAGAACTCAAAGGCATCACGATTACCATTGCCGGCAAACCCTTTGAGCACCTGATTTACCATTACCGTCTGGGATACAGCGGCTGGCGATATGCCCAGATCATCGAAGGAGGCGAAAGCTTTGTCGCCCTCTCAGAAGGATTGCAAAATGCCTTTGCAGCCTGTGGAGGTGTTCCTACACAGCATCGTACTGATAGTTTGAGTGCAGCCTATCGCAACATGGGCGGCCGCCGGTCCAAAAACCTCACTCGTCTGTACGACGAACTGTGTGACCACTATCGGCTAGAACCCACTCGTAACAACAAAGGTGTAGCCCATGAGAATGGCTCCATTGAATCTCCCCATGGTCATCTGAAGAACCGAATTAAGCAGGCGATCTATCTGCGCGGCAGTGCAGATTTTACGAGCGTTGCTGAGTATCAAGCCTTAATTGATGCACAGGTTGCCAAGTTGAATCAGCAGTGCCAAACCAAGTATGAGCAAGAGAAAGACCATCTACAACCACTGCCCAAATATCGAACCCCTGACTATGAAGTGCTCACGGCTAAAGTCAGCAAACGCAGCACCATCGATGTTCGCTGCATTCTATACACCGTCCCTTCTCGACTGATTGGTCGTCAATTGGAACTGCATCTATACCATGACCGGATTGTCGGCTATCTGGAGCGACACCCGGTGGTGGAATTGCCGAGGAAGCGCGTCAGTGGCAAAGGCAAACGTCGCGACCGTTGCATCAACTATCGCCATGTTATTGGTTCAATGCGATTGAAGCCTCGTGCTTTTATCTATTGCACCTGGCAATCAGACCTACTTCCCAATCCTGAATACCGCCAAATCTGGGAACAGCTCAAAGCCCAATTTGACCTGGAGCAGGCTGCCAAGATCATCGTGGAAGCCCTGTATATTGCTGCGGTTCAAGATAAAGAACAGGCCGTAGCAGTGTACTTACAGCAGCAGCTTCGCTCATCCAGCCTTACCCTCAATCGCCTGAAAAAACAGTTTGAGCCGCCTCAGATGAAGCAGGTTCCTGAACTCAGCATTGAACAACATTCACTTGAACTTTATGACAAACTCCTCCCCTCCTGCTCAGTCCCCGCTGAGCCCCTACCAGCACCTGAGCCTCTATTTAAAAAAGCTCAGGCTCTCCCACATGTTGACCCATTGGGAATCTATCGAATCCCAAGCCATGCAGGAAAACTGGTCTTATGCGGAATTCTTACTAGCCTTGTGCGAAACGGAGGCCCAACGAAGAGAACAAGCTCGTCTAAAACGTGCCCTCACCGAAGCCAGGCTCCCAAACGCAAAAAGTTTTACCAACTTTGACTTTAGCCATTGTCCCCAGCTCAATCCAGCTCCCTTGATGCAATTAGCCGCAGATCCGGGTTGGTTGGAGCGCGCCGAGAATTGCCTTATTCTGGGGCCCTCGGGTGTTGGAAAAACACATCTGGCCACTGGGGTGTCCAAAAAGATGCTGGAATTCGGTAAGCGGGTGAAGTTCTTTGCAGCCAACGCATTGGTCCAGCAACTGCAACAGGCGAAGCTCCAACTGCAGCTGCATCCAATGCTCAAAAAACTGGACCGCTATGATCTGTTGATCTTGGATGACTTGGGCTATTGCAAAAAGTCGGAAGCGGAAACGTCCGTTCTGTTTGAATTAATTGCGCATCGCTATGAACGAAAAAGTTTGTTGATTACAGCGAATCAACCCTTCAGCCAATGGGATGACATTTTCACTGATTCGATGATGGCGGTGGCTGCCATTGATCGCTTAATTCATCATGGCTTGATTATCGAAATTCAAGCCGATAGTTATCGGCGCAAATCAGCGACTCAGAGAACGGCTCAAACTCAGTCTCAACCTCAAAAATCCCAGTCCAAATAATCGAGCGATCACTGGTTGTCATTTCGATCACGGGTTGTCGTTTTGTTCTGAAGGTATCGTATGAGGTCTGAAAAAGAGCTAACGCAAAGGGAGTGTACGCCAAATAATACGGTTCAAATTTGGGGGTTGATCCGCCTTGTGGTTGTCGCGACATCGCCTATGGGGTTGACATCCAATAATGAGGTTCGTCCCTGCACTGAGAACCCAGTTGAACAGAGTCACAGACCCGTCAAACACAGGTATCACCCAACCCTAGGATTTGGTGAGTTTAATGCTGCTCATCGATTCTGTAAAGCGGTGGACGAAGTGAGTAACTTTTTGAGACCTCGCAGTCGAATGGCAGAATTCGTGTCACTATCTGATCGAAGAAAGAAGTTCATGAAAGGTGTGAGTGAACTCCAGGAATTATTCCAGGCTGCTTAACAACAAAGACGAAGAAAATTGGGGGTACTAATCGCTGTTTTCAAGGATTTGGCTAACCACTTCTGACGGATTCGCTGTGGCAGCCAAGCTTGGAGTTAAAACTCAGACAATATACAACTGGGAAAGTAATACAACCAAGCCAAAACTTGACCCGTGGCAAACGTGGATTTTGTGTGAAACTCTTGGAGTGACGCTAAAGCAATTGGCGGAAGCATTCAAAGGAGAGGGAGGAGACGATTGATTCTGATACCGTCCCAAACTTTACTCAAGAATTGAACAACCGCTTGGCTTTCGAGCAGATTATCATCTACTATTTTTGTCGCCTGTAGCGCACCACGTTACAATTTGAGTATGATCAAGTCATTCCGGCATAAAGGCTTGCAACTATTCTTTGAAACTGGAAGCACCGCAAAGATTCAGCCCAAACATGCTAAATCCTTGCGCTTCAGACTAGAGCTACTGAATCGTATCGAGGTTCTATCCACGTTGCCACCTCAGCTTAAGTTGCACCCCTTAAAAGGAGACCAAAAAGGTCGCTGGTCCATCTCTGTCAGTGGGAATTGGCGACTGACGTTTGAGTTTAGAGACGGTGACGTTCATATTCTGGACTATGAGGACTACCACTAATGCTGATGCATAATCCCCCCCACCCTGGAGAAACCCTCAAAGAGTTCTATCTAGAACCCTACGGTTTAAGCGCTCGTCAATTAGCAAAAGCACTAGGGGTATCCCATTCTGCAATTTCCCGATTGGTATCGGGACAAGCTGCCGTTACACCTGACATGGCGATTCGCCTTGAGAAGGGCGTGGGACTAACAGCAGGTACTTGGCTAGGAATGCAGCAGGATCGAGATCTATGGGAAGCACTACAACAGGATCGGCATGAGGACATCCAGCCAATCGATTTTGAGCAGCTTGCAGCCTCGGCCTCTGGGTCTTAAATCACATGGGAATAGATAAATTCACAAAAGGGTTCTGGGTTTGTCAACTAAAAAAATTAATTCCCCTCTTACTGCTCACTCGCCACCACCAGACACGCTGACAGCGCAGTCAGCATCCAACGCCCTCATATGAAGAGCCATAGCATAACCCCATTCCTGAATGTCATCTAAGCAGATTAAAACTGTCATAGGTTTTTGGCAACTTAAAATAAAAATCGATTCGCATGACTATTCACAAAAAAATATTCATATCAGATTGGGAAAAAATTCTAGAAAATAATATCCCTATCTATAACTTTCTTCCATCTTCATTACAATCCAAACTAAAAGATTTGATTCTAATATTTCTAGATGATAAGAGGTTCTTTGGCTGCGATGGATTAGAAATAACAGATGAAATTAGAATAACGATATCAGCACAGGCGTGCCTTTTAATTATTAATCGAAAAGGAAAAACATATCCATTACTCTCATCAATTTTAATTTATCCTGATTCAATAAACAAAAAAGTTGAACGTATTGAAAATCAATTCGTAGTAACAGATATGCGTCGAAGCTGGTTAGGTGACTCTAATGCTCGTAAGGGCCAGATAAGAATTTCATGGAAACATGCACAGCTTGGAGCATTAAACTGGAAAGATGGACAAAATTTAGTTCTTCATGAGTTTGCACATCAGCTTGATCAAGAAGATAGTTGTGCAGATGGTGTACCCATTCTCAACTGTCTCAATCCTCAACATGCATATATGACATGGAATAAAATTATTACGGATGAGTATAAAAGACTCCAAAGTGCTGTTGAAAACAATATGGTAACAGTCATCGATGAATATGGAGCTACTGACCTTGCCGAGTTTTTTGCTGTTGCAACTGAAGTATTTTTTGAAAAGCCGATACCAATGAAACTCAATCATTCTAAACTTTACAAAATACTTTCAGATTTTTATGGTTTGGATCCTGCTGAATGGAGTTATTTTTCCCAGTGAGTAGAGAACAATCTAATTAGAAAGGAAAATTCCAAGCATCAATCTCTTCGAATCGTCCGAAGTATTAGCCCTCAAGGAATCCGTTCGCCACACCGTTGTTCAGGCTTACAAACTCGCTTGAACGTCGGTGTGACCGTTATTGTGATTGCCAATGTGGTTATCAATTATTTACCGTGACTGCATACCTACCGCAGTAATCACTGTGGAGTACTCCTTAGCTGGATAGTGCGATCGCAAATTCCGATACCACCTCCGATTTGCACCTAAAATTAGCCAACTGAGACCCAACTATAATCTTTCAAATTCCCTAATGGAATCTGATGAAATCATCATCCGTTGCTACTGCCCGCCAAAACCTGTCATGGTTGATCCTGGGAGGAGCCACCCCTGTTATGAGCCTGATTTATTGCTCGGATGGATTTGCCAGGGTGAGTCCAAAAAACCTGTTCTCAAGAAATTCCCTGATGTTGAGATAGTGGCTAAGGTTAAACCCGATACTAAGTCCCAAGCTCGGACCAAGCTTAGAAGAATCTAATAATGCAGCATCCCCAAGTAAAGGCAGGGTTCAGAGCAGAAGAATTTGATTATGGTCGGTGGGTTTGGGATCGCATCCATTTATGTTTTGAATTGCTCTAGGGCCTGCTCACTTTTCCGATGCCAACTTGTGATGTGGGCAAAAGGACCGTTTCTGAGTCAATTTAACTTAGTCGGGGACGTAATCAAATAGCCATTTGAACTAGTAGTCATAAAGCTCAGTGGGAGTGAGTGTGTACAAGACGATTGCGAAGAAAACAAGTGATTTGCCTTCTGCCTGATCTAGCTAAACGACCTGGCGAGAGGTGGTATGTACTCGTGCAACACTCTGACTTTGACTCAGTTCAAATTGACGCAGAAGCGATGGAAGTCGATAAGCCTTAAGAATTATTTCAATCAAACTAACAATAATTAAAACAAATATTTAAACATATTCAGATATGTTTTTGACAAGGCTTTTTCAGGATGTAAGATTATATTTTTTTAGACTTGGTAAACCATATTCCCTTAAGTAGCAAGATTATGAAAATTGCTAGAGACTTGAATTGATCTATGATTGCCTCACTTCGAATTCCTAAATATGGACTTTTATGTCATTTCGCATAAAACTTTAGAGAAGGAATGATGAGTAAATATAGTTCTATAGAAAAGTTTTATTGTTAAAACTTGAACTGAATTTTTTGCAAAATGACAGTAATTATTGAGGTGTTTTTTATTTTTTTATAGATTTTATCTGAGTATATTAACACCCAAAACTACCTGCCATTGGACACAAACAGTACTATGCATCATGCATGAATTAAAGAGCAGTAATCATGGCTAATTATAATTTCAATACACAACCAAATCCACAAGGCGGTTGCATCGCAAAGATGATGTGATAGGACAGATCTCTTTTATCAATCAAATCTTCAGATTGGCTGCATAGTCTTGGATAAAACTCAGAGGAATTTTTTGTAACTGAGATCATTATTTTCGACACAACTAAAAGAGGACAGAATTTAAAATTCCTCATTGCCATATTAGTGAATTTGGCTACTTACATCTATGAGTTAACTACCTAGCCCAGTTTAGGATAATTTCCCGCACCGACAATCTTTTTCCAAGCAATACAGTAGTGCAATCTACAGGAGTGTAGTATGAATGATCCGAATTCCGCAGGTAGCAAGTGCCCCTTCGGTTTTGGCAAGAATGTACAGTTGAACACCCAGTCGCCTGGCCTCGAGACAGGTGATCCGCTCGAGGCAATGAACGCGGGGAACCATGCCCAGGCCATCACGCTTCTGAATATCAAGGTAGCGGATGGCTCAGCCTCGCAAACCGACATCGAACGCCTCGCCCTTGCTAAATTTGAAAGCGGTGACCCGAAGGGCGCAGCCAAAATCTTCCGTGAATTAGGGGAAAGATTCCCAGAGTCCAACCATGCAAGCTGGTGGCAAGATCGCGCTCGGGTTACAGGGCAGGCGGCTATGAATGGTGAATCGGTCGAACGTAAGAGCCCTATCACCGATACCTACCGCTCCGGCGACGCAAATAGAGTGCTCCGCGAATTCTGGGAAGGCCCAAACAAGGACATCATGGACTTTAATGAGGAGCCGCTGAAGGTCTATGTTCCGAAGCCCTCATTGTGGCGGAAAGGCATCAATCTGCTCTTGGGTGGTGCCTTCGATCTCGTCCAGGGGTTAACGAGCTGTATCTTCAAGGTTGTGGACACCGTATTCTCACGCTTCGGCAAATACCGCCAAGCGATGCGCCACGGAATTTGGACCTATCTCCCCTCCACCATTGGTTTGCTTCGTCTAGCGAGCGACCGAAATGAACTCCTCGCGGGTCGAAATATCCCGGAGTCGATGAAGACCCAGAGCGACTTGAGTTCGAGCTACACCGCCAAACACCCTGGCCCCGGTGGTTTTTTCACCGACCCCGATCTCCCAAGCGCAGGGGCGGTGGGGCAACCGATTCCGATCCACGGCGGGTTGGGTGATAAGCCTAACAAGTACGAACACCTGCTGCCCTCTGCGGCCGAAATTGCACAGGCCGAGCTCTATGCGACTGGTCGGCGAGAAACCGCCGACCACCTCAACGTGTTCGCAATCGACCACCTCTTCGACCTACCCCACGACGTTCTCATGCCCGCGTTCAATGAGCATAAGAAGATACCTATTCCGGTGGCGTCCGGGTCTCCGGAGGCGGAGCTCGGCATTGAGTGGGTCTGGATTCGCGCCAACGAGATAGATCCCAAAACCGGCGCGGTCTTGTCCTCCACAACGAATGCATGGGACGGAAGCCCCGACCGCGGTAGTACCCCTGAGGCGGTCAAGCGGATGCGTACCGATCCTGCCACTGGCGAAATGCTCCCTGGCGGTAAAATCTACCTCCAAGACGGTAAGTGGCTACCTAACATCGAGCACGAGAGTGGCGCTAAGACGATCCAAACTGGTATCGACCAGAATATGTCGATTGGAGTTACACTCATTCGCACGGTTTACGTGCGATTCCACAATTTGGTCTGCGACATTCTGGCTAAGCGACATCCTGAACTCACTGACAATCAGTTGTACTGGAAGGCAGCAAACATCGTCATTCAGACCCGGGCCAAGGTCCACACTGCATTTTGGACGCCAATGCTCTTTGGCCACGAGACCGCAACCCGGGCCCTGCACAGCAACCAATTTGGGCTCTTACAGGGCAGAACACCGCTTCGCCAGAAGCTTGTGCACGATCCGCTGCACAAAGGGACCCATCCGGCCCTACACGGCCTCGCCGGCAACCCGAAGATTGCGCAGATGTTCTCGGATCCGGAACTTAAAGGTCTCGACTTCTCGGAAACCTATCGTCCGGTGGGCCACGCGCTTCAGCCAGATGGGTTCGACATGGCTCTCTGCGATATTCATGAGCAAGGCAAACCGGTGGCAGGTGGAGAGTTTATTTCCCTCACTGAGACGCTCGGCTCTACTGGAAACGAACTGCTCCAGCGTGAAGGCATCGGCCGTATCGCCCACATGCTGATGAACACCTCGGTTGGGGCATTCACCCTCAACAACTACCTACCAGAGTTCGCCCACCTTGCAACCGCCGGAGGCACTACGCGCATCGGTGAAACCGATGTGCAGCGGGGCTTGGATCGTGGTACAGGCAGATATAACAGCTTTCTGGAACGTCTGAATATTCCGGGCCTCAAGAGCTACCGCGAACTTTTCAAAGAACCCGATTCTAAGAATGCGCAGGAAGTTATCCAACGATGGGAGCAGCTCTTTGGCCCCTATAACGAGGCGAGCGGTGAACTATTTCTGACCACGGGAATGGGGCAGCTCGCCGACGAGTTCCGGCCCGAAGGCTACGCGGTGCCCAATCCAACGTTTATGAACTTCGTGATGGAGGCGTCTACCCGGTTCATGCACAACGAATGGCTCACCAATTACGCAGGGCCCGAACAAGTTACTCCAACCGGTACTAACATCGTCAACGCGGTCACCTTCGAGCATCTTCTCGGCCTCTTCGGCGGCGATGAGTTCCGGGAGTATCTCGAGGGCAGAGAGCGGCCGAACGCGTTCAGCAACATGCGGACTAACATCCCGCACCCGATCGAATCACACGTCGACTACGGCGAAGAAAACCTACTCGATTTCGGAGCTGGTGCGGCTTACCTAGAGGCTCACTGGACCGGTAAAGGGCTCGAAAACTACGAGATCTATCGGGTCCATGATGGCGACAAATCCTATCTGGTCGATCTCACCGACAGACAGGTCTACATGGACCACGACAATGACGGCCGTATTCGCATGTCGGATGCAGTGTTCTTCCTACCTGAAGGTTGTCCTTCGGAGAACGAGCTCTTCGCGAAGGCTGAGGGATTTGCCCTCGACTCACAGCAGCCAGGGAAGCTTTCCACTCAGGAAATCAAGATGCTGAAGCAACACAACTACGACAAGAAAAAAGTCGGCGTAGCGGCGTAATTAAGACACGCCAAGGAAAAGGTTTTATTACAATCAATTTCTACTCTGTAGCATATTCGCCAACAGCAAATGTCGCTATTGGAAGGCCGTTTAGAGTGAATCCAATCACCAGGCCATGTACTAACACAATTTCAAGCTTACAGATACTCTCCTATCAAAGTGATAAAAGAGGGATAGAACAGCAAATTGCTCAATTGAATGAACTGAATAATTAAACACCTTCGATCTGAAGACTGTTTAACTACAGAGATCATAAAAATTTGAGCTAGTAATCACTGTTCCAGAAATTTAGGTAACCATTTCCGTCAGTTCCACTTGCATTACTGAATCCTTAAGATTTAATTCACAAGATTAAAAAATACTTTGAGATAAAACATATGGATTAAAGTTCCAAGTTACGGTATTAGAAATTTCTAAAAAAAAGGAACTCTAAATCTATGTCAAGACTTAATGATTTGAGATTTGAAAGTGAGGTTATTGATGCATCTAGTTCAAGCTTTCGTGATCAATCGAATGAAGAATGGTTTAAACTACGAATGAAAATTAAACCCGAAGCTTTAAAGGGTATTGCTGAAGGTGATTCTTGGTTTGATTATCCTCCTGCTTGGGTTAGTGATATTTCGCTAGGTGATCTTATCAACCAACTGAATATGCGAAGTAAGATAAATCTTTTACGAGTTGCTAAGGCGGGTGATACCTTAGAAAATATGACCTTTGGAACAAATCCATTAGTAAATAGCCCTCAACTTGTAAAAGCTTTAGCACTTATAGATAAATACGAACCAGACTTTTTTCTATTTTCTGGCGTAGGTAATGATGTTGCAGGACCGAATGGTTTTAAATTCGAACCGTTCTTACATCACTCTCGATCACAATTGAGTACTATTCACCTCAAAGAAGATTATCTTGACTTTATGACCAATAAAGTATTTTATGAAATGTTCGAATTTTTGATTAAAGAAGTTATATCTGCAAAGTCAGATATTAAAATATTTTTACATGGTTATGGATATCCAACACCTGACGGAAGAGCTGTCATTGAGATAGGTGATTACGAATTCATCGGACCTTGGTTTGAACCTGCACTAAGACGAAAAGGGATTTCTCAAGCAGAAGGAAAAGTGATAGCTAAAAGGCTTATTGATAGCCTCAATGAAATGCTTAAAGATTTATCTGATAAATACCCAAATAATGTCTATCACATCGACTTGCGAATAATTATTAAAGACGGAGACTGGGAAAATGAGCTACATTTATCAGCTCAAGGATTTAAGAAAGTAGCTGATGAAATGGAACGAACAATCCTTGAGGCTTTTGGAGTATAGCCAGGACAGTTTTCTAGAAGACAGCAATAGCACATCGTTAGCTAAATATTGCTAGAGGTCTATTCACCCATTCCATCCCTGATGTCAGAGCAAGACCAATACGCCCCAGCCCCATCTCGTAACACCGAGGAAATTCAGAAGGACTACAACAGCGATGCCAAGGCAATGCGGGCTAAAGCGGCTAGGGCTAGGATTGCTGCTCGACAGAAAGCGGAACGAGATGCACGGCAGAGAGCGGCGATTGAGAAGATACCGTTAGAGCATCGATATGTTCCTGATCAGGCCAGCTAGGCTCAAGACCTGACGGTCCAAAATTCCCACAGATCCGCTGTGTGTCAATCATCACCGTGATGATCACAGCCGAGATCATCTATGGCTATAAGGAAGACCTTGAGGCGAACAAACAACCCGGAAACCAATATCGAAATTGCGGTTGTCGGGATCGGTCCCTGAGCGGCATGCGGAACGACAGAACCCTGGATTTTCGCCCCAATAACCGCCACGTAGAACCTTATCAGAATCAATATCTTCCTCATCAACCCATACACTCCCATCTACTGGGGCACCATCATAATGACTATGCCAGGTGTCTTGGCACCATTCCAAAACATTGCCATGCATGTCGCTAAGGCCATACGGATGGGTGACTTGAAAGTGATCGACGGGAGTCGTTTCCCCGCGATACGTTCCTTTTGGTCCCGAACCATAGGAACCTGACGAATTGTACTTTTCCCAATCTGTTCCCCGATAATTCGCTAGGTCAGTCGTAATCGTTTCACCGAAATAAAAGGGAGTCGTGGTCCCTGCTCGGCAAGCATATTCCCATTCCGCTTCTGTGGGGAGACGATACGGTCTGCCAGTATGTTGGGTGAGGCGATCACAGAATTCGATGGCTTCAAACCAATTTATTTCTTCAACGGGTCGCTTCTCTCCCTCAAAATACGACGGATATCCCTGTAGCTCTATATTGACGAATGGCCATTGAGCAACGATTCGCCATTGAGTTTGGGTGATGGGAGTTTGGGACATGTAGAACCTTGATATTTTGACCCAATGTTGTGGCCCTTCATCGTCTTGACGATCCATCTCCCCTTCAGGAGAACCCATCATAAATTCACCTTCGGGGATCTCCATCATGCTTAGGGTTTGCCTACCCCCTAGATCTTCTGGATAAAAGGCGTTTTGGTGCTGTGCTTCTTCCATTTTGTTATGGGTCCGAACCGTTATCTAGATCTTCTAAAATCCCACGGCATCTCTGGATTGCTCTGACTCCAGAAATTCAGCTTCTGTGATCGCGCCTCTTCCTCAGCAGCAATATACTGATCCGCAGTCGCTGAACAGCCCTCAAGGTAGCGGTGGTACACAACGGCATAGCCTTCCTGGACAAGCTGAAGCCCAACCGATTTCCCCTCAGAATAGATCTCCGCAACAGTGCGGCCATATTGATCCGTGGTAATTTCCCAAAGCTCGATAGTTATTCCACTGGGTAGCAATGCTTTGAGTCTTTGGCCTGCCTCCGGTCCATACTCCTGCGAAGACTCTGGTGCGTCAATGCAGCCAATGCGAATCTTGCTCGATGTACCGTCTTTAGATCGCACCTTCAAAGTATCCCCATCACCCGTGCTGAGAACTTCGGCGGGGGTGGTGTTCGCTGGGGCAACGTCGTTGGTTATGGTGCTGGAAGGTGGGTCACACCCCAATACTGCTATGGGGAGAAGAATACAGAGTAGCTGTCTTGGGATTGTTATTGTCTTACAGACCTTGATCTCGTTCCAGGTCACGTAAGGCTTTATCCGAGCACCAGGTTCTCGATTTACTCGGATTATCCAGAAGTACGTTGACGATCAGACGCTCTGTAGCTTCACGGCCAATCCTCTGAATCAGCTTTGCTTTGCTTGAAGAGTAATTTTGCCATTGCTCCCTTCGCGCGCCCTTATTTCCTTTGCTGTAGTCAATGACCCTGCCGAGGTTACCTCGGCTTTGTCTCCATTTACTCCAGTAAACGATGAATGCAATCATGCAAATTATCAGAATGATCCAGTTCATTAGCTGCTCTTCAGAATAGGCAAAGGCAAAAGCTTGGGTTAGTTATCTGTCTCAGTTTGTCTCAGTTAATGGAATCATCCATCCAGCCACAATTGTTGCAATCGTAGTGGATGGGTCTGCTATCCCCAAAGCTTGCACAGCACTTTGAACAGACTCCCGTGAAAAAGGGGTGTGTTTCCAGAACCTCTATCCGCTCCGATGCAGCGAGATATCCCACCCAGTCCTTGATCAACTCATTATCCTTATAAAATGCCCCCACTGGTTCCCAGTCCTCGACTACTTCTGCGAAGTCAGGGCAAGGATGCTGAACTGGGCCACTGGGATGGATGGCACAGACGAGGAAGCCTTCAGTGAGGTATCCACTGAAGCGATCTCACTGGTGGCAAGCACAGATTGGAGTAATCATTGATCCCGCTCATCAACTTGCAGCTTCCACTCGTTCAAAGCAAGATTGATGATGTCGAACAGAGATGTGAATTTCAGATCTTCCTTACCCAATAATAGATGACACATTGATTCATAAGGGGTTAGGTCCATCACGGAGCTATATCGACTTTGTGACTTCCCTGTATAAAAATACAGTTTGAGTTGTGAGTTCTGATCCCACGCTTTAGTATGACTCGCTTCTACCCAGGTGAGACCCTTCACTTTCTCTCGCTTATAGGTTCTTCCACTGCCTTGCCCAGCCCATTCACGCTTTGGATAAGGGAGTAATAGCAACAGTTTTGGACGGTACACTCCTCTATGAAACGGAATGAATTTAGCACACATCAAGGTTTTATAGATCTGCTTTTCTCCTTTCCTAAGGCCATATTCTGTTGAAGTGGTTCGCCCCACTTCGATGATGTGATCATCAAATCCTAAGATCTGCTTTCGGGCTTCTAGAACATAGTTTTGCTGATCTGTAGAAATGTTACCTAGGAGTTTGCTGAGTGATTCGGGTAAAGAGTCTTGCATTGAATCAATATTTCAATTGGTATGGTAGACCATTGCAACATTGCGTTACTTCAAAATCAACCAGATCCTTATGGGATTTTCTTTAGAATGCCTTACCAACCCTAACTAAAACATCAACTTCGCAATCGCCCCCTCCACCTGCTCAGCGGTGACCTCAAGATACCCCGACAATGCGGCCAGCGTCCTGTGTCCCGATATTCGCTAGATATGTTTCGTCGGCACACCAGCGTTATGTATTATTTAATTATGCTTGAAACTATGGGTGCTGAAGCAACTCAATTCACTAAAAATTATGTGAAATTAATGCGAATGAAGCCCTCTTTTGTCAAACAAATTATTGTATTATTTATTATGAATAATTTTTGTTCAGAAGTAATGCATGCGATAAAGGCAAAATTTCATAGTTCCTAATCACTATTGAAGATGTGCATGCCAAGCGAGCATAATAATAGATTGATTAAGATAAAATTCTCTATAATCTTCATTAGTTGAATCATTTGATTGTTGTAGCTTAGAAACTAGTGATAACCTTCGATCACATATTTCTTGTTCTACTTTTTCGCAAGCCCATGGCAATAAACTGGTAGAAACAGAAGAAGCACGGTTACCATTTGGGTAATACCAAGTATCACCTATTGATTTCGCTGTTTGACCATTTGGGTAATACCAAGTACCACCTATTGATTTCGCTGTTTGACCATTTCCCCAATCAAATGATCCATTACCATCATCAAATCTACATATAAATTTTGAACGATTAACTATTTGCTTTGATAGTTCTCTGGATTGTTGATCATTGCTAACATAAGAGAAGTTACCTATAGTTGTTATCTCTGAGCAAGTCTTTTCAGTCTGTTGTTCAGGAAGAATAAATAGTTTATCCGAATGGTTAGTAGAGCAATATTTTTCTTGGAGTTTAATAAGAATTTCAGTATCAAGATTATTATCATCTGCTAATTGTAATACTGATTTTATATGGCGGCAGTTTCTACCACTAGGCTGTTGAGATTCAGAATGGACTGGAGCCTGAATAAATAGTGGTAATATACAAGCTAATGCTAGTAAATTTTTCTTGTTCATTCTTCTAACCTTAAAATGCTTTTGTATTTTAATAATGAGTAGTATCTATTTTTGTGACTTCATAACCGTGAGGTTTCAAAAAGTACTCTCCTCATCTTCTGCTTTACAAAATCGGTAAGTTGCGTCGAAATCATCAGGCCTAAGAGTAGGAAGGAGCTACTCAAAATCATATTTTCTTAACAGGTAAATCCTGAAAAATGATCTAAAAAATCTCACAGCAATAAAGTTATACAACTACATAAAATAGTTATTGAATAATTCGAATAAACATATTTAAAATCAGCACTATTGCCCAAGTATTATTATTCAATATGCTTTACTTTTAGTTCTTTAAAAAAACAGCATACAGAGATTATTTATGCACAAGAAAATATTAAGATTTTTGGTATTTGCATTTAGTCAGGGTACACTCCCCATTTCTTACAATGAAGAGAAAAGATTCCTATCCAAGCTTACAGATTGGGAGGGAAACATCTTTCATACCTGTCTACTTGCATGGGGTAGTTGATTTTTGATAGCGAGATTCAAGAGATAAAAGTAGACTTACAAGTCTATATCTTCCTTATGTTTGTTAACAGAACCTCGACCTAATGCTTTAAAGTTATCACCTGAATGTAGTCTATGATACTTTTACTAAAACTAAAATGCAACTTTAAAGATTTATTTCTTAATATAATTATGGTTTCTCCCGTTCATAAAAACGAATCCATCATAGAAATAAATTAACTATTTAATTCATCTCTATACACTAGATACTCAGTAAAAAAATCATTAAAAATATTCTTTTTAATCACAATATCTCCACTATTAATTGCAAAACATCACTTTGCAACAATCCTTGTCTCCATGAACTGATCAAACTGACCTTACTAAAACACCAACTTCACTATCGCCCCCTCCACTTGCTCATCAGTCACTTCCAGATATCCCGACAGTACCGCCAGCGTCCTATGCCCCGGAATTCGCTGAATAGGCTTTGTCGGCACTCCAGCATTGTGCATCCGCGTCAGAGCCGTGCGTCTGAAACCTACATTTCGCAGGTCATGAAACGAGGTAATAGCAACAAACTGATGGTCCATAAATACCTGAGATCCCTGGTACATGGGTCTAGCTTACCCTGCTGAAAAAACGTAGTTATAGAGAGAACTTCCAGAATGAAGTAGTGAAATCACCTATCAATTCTTTCTCAGCTATTCATTATTAGGCTAAAAAACCTATATTTTAGATTAACCGTATAAAAATCTGAAACCAGTTGATAGGCGATTTCAGGTAGCCCCAAAATCCATTAAAACTAGTATTATTCTTAGCCTTTAATTCATGTTTTGGATTGTTCTATTATCCGATCTGCTATAATTTGACAGCTTGTCGTATTTAACTAAAATTGACTTTATCAAATGTTCACTACTGTATTTTTAGTAGTGAACATTTGATAAAGATTAACTCTTGCCTACCTAAAAAATCAGAGGTGATGACTAAATTATAAGCATCAAATAATTCTGGATAAATGCGAACGGATTCTATATTATTTTTTATAGTTTAGTTAGTATCCTTAGTGAGTTTTTTTGATTTGCACTTGCAAAATATATAGAAAAACTGTTAATCACTACTGAAGAGGATGAGTAATGTTTACTTCTAAAACACGTCGTGAGTTCCTGATCTCTGCTGGTGCAGCTACGGCTTTGTTCTTTCTTCCCACCAAGGTAGCGCAAGCACAGGAACTGCGCACGCGAAAGAATGTTGCTAGCCCTGATGCAGAAGGCGATCTTGCCTCTTTGCGCGATGGAGTGAGCGAGATGAAGAGGCTGATAAATACAGATCCTGAAGACCCACGAGGATGGATTCTCCAAGCTTATATTCATGGTAACTGTAATGATTTTACCGATTGTAAGCATAGTAATTGGTACTTTGCACCCTGGCATCGCTCTTATCTCTACTATTTCGAGCAACTCATCCAACACTTCAGCGGTAACGCTACCTTTGCACTGCCATATTGGGATTGGTCACAAACCCATACTGTACCGAGTTCGTTCTATGGCGATGCCAATCCTCTCGACGATAATATTTCGATCCAGTCTATTTGTTCTTCAGCACCAACGGCAGGTCGTGGCCGTCCCGACGGAGAGGAGATTACACAACAAGAATTAGAAGAGTATGTTGGTCCCGTTAGGATCGAGAGCATCCAGCAGAATCCCGACTATGCAACCTATGGAGGTATTGGAGGTAGTGGTGAACTAGAGGTAATCCCACACAACTTCATCCATCGATGGGTTGGTGATGTCGGTGGGAAGAATAGCAATATGGTGCAGTTTTTTTCTCCTCTGGATCCAATATTCTGGATGCATCACTGCAACATAGACCGCCTTTACTCTGATTGGCTTTCTAGACCAGGCCACTTACCTCCTTCAGAAGATGAGTGGCAGAACCAATCCTTTAACGAATTCTATGATGTTGATAAAAACCAGGTCGGGAGTGAATTCACGTGTGGTCAGACTGTGGACTCAAGGGTTATGGGCTATGTCTACAGTACCGATCAGATTACTAACCTAACACAGACGTTGGCAGCACGATCAAGCATAATAAGGCAGCAGGTTGTAGAATCTGTAATTGAGTCGAAGTCTATCCTTGTGGAAAATGTGCTTTCATTTGAAGCTAATGTGGATTTATCTCTACGGACTCGTCGTCTTATAAGTACGGCAGCAGTCGGAGTACCTAACTATGTTGTACGTCTGCGTATTGAAGGTGTCAAGACACCAAAGCAGCAAAATACTGGTGTTTTTGTATTTTTAGGGCCTGACATTACTGCTGAAACTCCTATATCTGCACCGGGATATGTCGGCAACTTCACCTTCTTTGAGGGACAAGGTGGCGGCAACAGAAAGCGTTGGAGTCATGGTCACAAGAAGAATGTACTTCTTAATGCTACTGAAGCTGTCAAGAGACTCTATGGAGACACTCGCTTGTCAGAGAGCAATAGCCTGAAAGTTTCGATTGTGACTCGCTCCCTTTTTGGTGACCAGAATGCCTTCGCATCGGTGGAGGAAATCCAACCAAATATGGTTCAGATTGATGTGGTTGACCTCAATGCTTGAAGACAGATTTTTCACATGGGTGGCTATGAGGGTCTCAAGGAGAGCGATCTTTAGACTCATTGCCATCGCCTTGATGAGTTGCATCTCAGTAGCTTGCTCTGCCTCAAACTCAGATGTTCGAGCCGAAGGAGCCGATCTAAGCGGCAACAGTGGTAAGAGTGATCCCATGACTATGAACATCATCAACAATTCTTCTAGCACCTTTCAGTTAGAAATCGGAGATGAGGTTCGGCAAACCCTTAAACTTCATCTTGAGGGTGGCTCTCTCAAGATTGCCCGTTTAGTTATTCGAGACGTTTATCCGCAGGCGGCAAAGGATTTGAAGGGTGTTCGAATCTTTATTGAGAATCCAGATGCTGATGCTAACACTACCATTGATGATCAGCATTACATAAGCAGCTTTGTTTTAGGTCTTGAGGACGTACAGTCCCAACAATTTAATATCGCGCCGACACTCTCTAGGTTATGGCATGCGGGCATCATTACACCAGCTCATCTTGACGGGAGAAAGCAACTGCAAGTTACCTTTGTTCCTATCCATTGGGATTATGTAACTGCTTTCCCAACAGACTTCGCACTAACATTCAAATCTTTGACGCTTGAGGTGCCAAACCAGTAACATTTCTGTCGGACTAATCAACTGCCCGCTGCAAGCAGACGGAGTATGGAATACGATTTGCTCCCAAACCGTAGATTTGGATTACAATCCCATTTCTTCACTGCAAGCAGCGGGGAATCTACCCTCACTAGATTGAAGCAAGAATTCTGTCTTTCGACTTTCTACTTATTATTCAAAATTCGCTATATCACCAGATTTTAGAGGCTATTCTGGTAGATTATCGTTACTTTTAGGCATTCCATTTTCAGACCAATATTTAAATGTCGCAACCCAATTATCTGGCCAATGTCTATCTGTCTGTGGAGGCATCACTCCACTAGCTCCCTCAGCTCTAGAAACTCTATTCAAAATATCTGAAGCTTTCGCAACGACATCATCATAGTTACTAAGATCAAATCGCGAACCACTATTTTTCATGCAATTAACATCTAAAGATTCAAATAAATCTCGGATATTATCATCCCAAGTGGGTACCTTTGGCTTACCATTTGTTATCCAATTTTGAAATGTATCAATCTTATCTTGATGCCAACGAGGTCCCCCTTGTGGCATGAGAAGGGGGTCTTCTTCAGGTAAAGAAACTCGATCTAAAATCTGATCAGCAAATTGGAATACATCTGTGTAGCTGGCCAAATCAAAGGGAGGATTTCCGACATTATTCATACAACCAATATCACCAGCAGTAAAAAAGTTTTTGATATCAATTTCCCAAGTAGGAAAGGGATTTATACCTCCAGTATTGTCTGAATCATTCCCATCTGGGAGGGTTACGGTTGGATCAAAGCGAAAACAAGGTCCATAACGTTCCCCAGAAGCATTAGGAATTATTTCTTGTAGAATACTGACTGCATCATTAGTCAGCTCAAACATTGTTCTTAGAACAGCATCATCCAGAGATAGTTTTCCACCACCTTCTTCTTCAGGGTATGTCCATGCTCGCTCAATTTCTAAGAGCATTTTGGAGTAAGTTCTATCAAATTTTGTGATTTTTTCCCAGACATCGCTAGAAACATTTTCTCTCTGATAGCCATTCTCAGGAATAGTAGCCATCGAATAAACTTCTGCTGGAGCTTTAATTTGGTCTGCAGGCTTGTTACCGTAGACAAACTGACCATTTATAAATCGAATTCGCCGTTCACGATCTAATTCTAAATATCGATAGTAGTGAGAGAGGTCTTCTACCCCTGTATCTTCTGGGGATGTGCCTGTCCCTTCACCTTGGCGTTTGATAACTGAGATCGCACGTTTGACATCTTTAAGGCTTTCAATTAAAAAAACTTTTCGATCAGGGTCATTCTGAAAATCAACTGAGTATTTGAGTTGTTGGTTAGTATCAAACTCTGGCAGTTCGCCTCGATCCTGTAAATCTTGAAATTCTTCAAGAATTTCGGTATAAAACTGGCCAATAGTTTTAGCACAATCCGATGCACAATCATTAGCCTGGGCATCTGGCTTGGGATCATTGCCAATCTCAATAGGAGGATTTTCGGGGTATTCAATCGCCAGAAAGGTTTGAAGTGCTTCTGGAGAATATCGTGCTAAAGATACTTCCAAATCGGATTGCACCATTCCTGGCAAAGGGCCTGGATAAGTGGGTACACCATCGCTAGAAGTTAGATCTGGCTCCCCACCCATTGCCACAATTAGATTGCATACCAGTCCCATATGTAGCATTTCCTCTTCTGCAATTTGATTGCGAATGGACTGGTATGCGAACGAGTTGCGATCATTTATTGTCCACAGTGCAATGAGGTAAGGAGGTAAGGTTGAAAACTCAAGCTTTAGAGCTGTTTGCAGTGCTTTTCTTAGCCAAGTAATATCTCTTTCATTTCTAGAGACTTTTAATAATGCAGATATGTTCATAAACCATTTCCAAAATATCTAAAGTGAGAATTATTTTTGCTCTATTCACGGATTACTTTCAAGAGCTGATTTGAGACAGAGATTCGTAAATATTTGAAGAAACTACTTCATAAATTTATAATGTTTAGCTTTCATTCGGTATTGATCAATAACCTTCTTTGTTGCACCTCATTTTGAAAAAATATGACGGGAAAGATTAGCAATCTAAATTCTTTCTTTTCCTTAAAAGGAAGATATTAAATTACCAATACACATACCAATTACCTATAAAGATGACCTGTATTGAACTGCTAAAGCATTGTAAATACGCCACTTTAGCATATCGATTAGCTCATCTCTAAACGAAATTGGTATCACGAATTACTCATCATTATTTACTTCCAATAAGAAATGACTGAGTAGAACATTACTCAGATGCTTTTCATCAAGCCATATCAGTGCTTAAGCCACTAAAAAATAAAAGAGATACTGTGAAATATATCTTTTGCAGCAAGCGTTCCGATCCAGATACTTAGAGGTTATGAGGGACTCTAACCACTGACTTATCTTATTCTTACTTCATATCTCTTGTTGCCACAGACTCATACAGAAATAAGTCTTAAGTAACATGCATTCTTGGAGATTTATGAAGCTGGTAAAAATCCTCTAAGATTTAGCTTAATAGCTTAATTGAGATGCAGATATATCCTCATATTTCCTAAATATATAGTCAATATTGTAGCCACCATCACAAATGAAAAAAAAATTCACAAATCCTGCTACATCTTCACTTTAGGAAGTTGAAAGAAATTTTTAGCGGTATTAACTTTAATGGTTCTGATCTCATTGGTACCAACTTCACCGATGCTAACCTCATGCGTATTTGCATAGCTTCGGGCTCTTGTCCTCTTTTGGTGATGCCAACTATGCGGTAGAGGATAGAGGAGTAAACCCTTGCCAGGTCTGGTTATGGAACTCTTCCAACAATTCCTTCCGTGCCAAGACACCCTTCACTTGGACAGTTGGGATCTTGACTCCACAAACCATCAGATGACCTTCCATGTTTCTTCAACTCAAGCTTTGGCTTGTTGCCCAGTCTGCCATCAAACATCACACCGGGTTCACAGTCGCTATGAGCGGACCTTGAGAGATCTTCCCTGTGTGGAATTCTGTCTGACTATTCTGCTTCAAGTTTGCAAGTTCTTCTGTTCCAATAAAACTTGTAAGCGTCGCATTTTTACTGAGCGATTACCCCAGGTCGCGGTTCCTTGGGCTCGGAGGACAGTTCGCTTTGCAGAACACCTTAGTTCGATTGGCTTGGCCCTTGGTGGTGCAGCTGCAGCCCGGCTGAGTTATCAAATCAATTATGGAAGTAGTCGCAATACTATGTTGAGAGCCCTCTTCAAGCTTCCACTTCCCTCAGTGACAACGCCCAAAATATTAGGGGTGGATGATTTTGCACTTCGCAGAGGCCATGAATATGGCACCATTCTTGTGGACCTTGAAAAGCATCAACCTATTGTCTTGTTAACAGATCGCAAAGCAGACACGTTAGCAGATTGGTTGAACGAGCACCCTGGTGTCGAAGTCATTTCTCGTGATCGCTCCAAGGCATATAAATCAGGAGCAAGTGAAGGGGCACCTGATGCATTGCAGGTTGCAGACCGCTTTCATCTACTCCAGAACCTTGAAGAAATTCTAGAAAACGTGTTTAGCTCTCATTCCCAAGTAATCAAGACAGTCGAGTACACCCTGCTGAAAGCTACACTTGCTGAGCATCAAGACACAGAAGCAATGAGCCAGCCTGTGGTGAAACCTCAAGTTGATCCTAATTCTCGTAAGGCTCAAAATCGGGCTCGAAGATTGGAAAAATACGAGCAGACTCATGCTTTACGCAAGCAAGGTTACCTGATCAAAGATATTGCTCATCATCTGGGGATTGGCAAACGCACTGTGTATACCTACCTAGCTGCTGATACATTTCAAGAGTATAAAACCCATCCCCGACGAGGATGGAGTGGTCTTAACCCTTACAAAGCCTACCTGCTTGAACAATGGAATAAAGGTCGTCAGAATTCCAAACAATTATTAGCAGAGATTCAGCAGCAGGGCTTCAAGGGCAGTTATACGATGGTCGTTCGCTACACTCACAAATTGCGTCAGTCTCTACCCCCGCAGCCTCCACGAGATTCCCTCAATGAGCTACCAGGAAGAGGACCTGTTCCTGAGGCTCAAGAGCTCATCCAAAAGCCTTTGACAGTTCAGAGGGCGGCTTGGTTGGTGATGCGCAAGGTGGAAAATCTAACGGAAGAGGATGAGACAATTTTGGAACAGCTGAGTAGTCAACCTGAACTCTCAAAAGCCATTGATCTGGCTCAAAGCTTGCTCTTCATCGTCAGGAAGAGATTACCTCAACATCTAGACCCGTGGTTGGACAGAGCTAAAAATAGTGCACTGAAACCTTTTCAGAGTTTTGCGAAAGGGCTCCTAGACGACTACGAAGCGGTCAAAGCTGCCCTAACACTGGAAGTGAGTAATGGCCAGGTTGAAGGACAAAATAATCGATTGAAAATGGTGAAGCGCCAAATGTATGGGAGGGCTGGTCTCGACCTTTTGAATAAACGCTTGGTGCTTATGAGCTGAAGTAGTTGCTGCTTATAGCTTTGCGTGCATTTTCTCAAGCATCACCAAAAGTGGACTAGATCCCGAGGTTACGAGAATACGCAGTTCATCAAGGAGTGCTCTGAATTCTCTATTATCAAAGCATTTCAGCTATCTCAGTCCATGGCGAATAAATAAGGACACTAACATTTTTATCACTTTGGCCCAATTGAAGAGTTGCTGATACCAACTGCAACGAAAGCTAGAAGCTATACAGAGAAAGGACTTCAGGCCTTAGTATTTCTCAATTTTCTTTAGCCTTTAGTAATAATTTGGATTCTTCTCGAACGTATTTGCGTCGTTTCAAGCCCCTAAAAGTGTTTGATTGAAGCTGGTGTCAGCGGCCCTTCAATCTAGTGAGGGTAGATTCCCCGCTGCTTGCAGCGAAGAAATGGAATTGCAATTCAAATCTACGGTTTGGGAGCAAATCGTATTCCATACCCCGTCTGCTTGCAGCAGGGCAGTTGATTTGGGCCTTGTAGTTTCTTGAATTTTTGGATAATTCTTACAGATGGGAGTTTACCTTTCATCAGACCTATATTAGGTGCAAATTATTTTAGCTAATTTAGGGTTATCTAATAATTCAAAGAATTCCCTAATTTATCTCAAAACTCTAATCTAATGACATTTGGCCACTCTGTTAATTAGCTATTTCAGGTAATAAATATCAACAAGATAATACTTAATAATTTGTCTTAATCAAGACCTTATTAACGCTAACTACTAAACTAAAAAGTAGCTATTTCAGGTAGGTTACACACAAAATCCGAAATCATTTATCAGATTATAATTTCCCCTCAGCATCGTTCCATTTCCTTTCCTGAAAATTAAGGAGCTAAGTTATGGCATTATTTTGCGATCGCATAGCCATCACAGCGATTACCCTTACTGTTTTTTATAGCCTGCCTACGATCGCTGAGCCTCAACCTTCAACTCAAGCCTCTGACCTACGCTTCTCGCCTCGCTTCGGTATTGGCGCGAATAGCCCCAGCAGTGGTACAAACACCACCACTCGCCTCGAAACCTTTGTTCCTGTTTGGCAGAAGCCGGGTCGAGCATTGACCTTCTTCGAAGGCCGTCTCCTGCTAGATGACCAGGGCAACCCAGGTGGAAATATTCTGTTCGGCTTCCGTCAGTATAGTGATGATCTAAAACGTATATTTGGTGGTCATCTAGGTTTTGATATTCGTAACACTGATAATAATACCTTCCAGCAATTGAGCTTGGGTATAGAGAGTCTCGGAAAGGATGTTGACCTTCACCTGAATGGGTATTGGCCCGTTGGCAGTACTCGCCGCCAAACCAGGCAACGTATTTTTGAGGTATTGCAACTTAATGGTGACCCTCGATTTACTGGGAATATTCTACTTTTAGACTTGCTGCGGCGACGTCTGATTACGCGTCAATTTGAAGAAGCCTTGGCCGGAGTGGACTTTGAAGTTGGAAAACAACTCCTTAGTTTTAAGAATGGAGGTGATTTACGAGCATACCTAGGCCCTTACTTTCTCCATAGCAGTATTCGAGGTAATACGATTGGAGGTCGGTTGCGCTTACAGGTACGACCTACTCCTAATATCAGTGGTGGAATTGGAATTCAGCATGATGATTTTTTCGGCACCCATGTGTTGGGAAATATCACCTTTACACTCTCAGTAAATCAGCCTCAAAGCCCAGTTTCACCAGCGAACAATGTTGTGGCACGAATGGGTGATTCAGTCATTCGCAACAACAGCATAATTGTAGATACCCCCAACACTACAGAACTTCTTGAAACTGAGACTCAAACGGTTGCAGCAATGAACCCAACCACGGGAGAGCCATGGTTTTTTCACCATGTCAACTTAGGTTTGGGCAATAGCGATGGCACCTTTGAATCACCATTTCCTAGCTTGGAAGATGCACTAGGAGTGATAAGGGGGGATGGGAATGACATCGTTTATGTAGCAAATGGGATAAATTCAGGTATTGAAGGATTTACGATTCCTGACAAGGTACAAGTTCGTTCAAGAGGAGCTGTACAGCAGATTGATGTTAACCCCATTTCATTCCCATTGCGGCCAGAGAGTGTTCTTAGGCTAGGCCAGGTTCAACTTCCCTTCTCTGGCGATAGTAGCTTCCCTCGCATCACTAGTACCGTCAGTTTGGGGAATAACACGCTGCTCTCAGGGTTTGATGTACAGGTAACGGGTGCCCCAGCATTAGTAGCTAACAACATTACTACTGCGACTGTTATAGATAATAGTCTTGCTAGTACAAATTCAACTACCAATGGCATCTCAATCAATGGCATTAGTGGCTCACTCAATCTTGACAATAACGCGATTAATATTGATAACCCTGCGATGGCAGGAGTGGATATTAGCAATGTTAGTGCGTCTACAGGCTCAGTTCGAATTGTAGGTACCTCAGGGAGCCGCATCCAACGCACGGGAAGAGATGGAGTGGTGCTGGGAAATAATACTACCATCGCAAATTTAAACATAGCCCCTTTACCCAACAACGTAGATTTTTCAGGCAATCGAGGCATCTTTGGCCGTAACGTTCGTAATGTTAGGGTGCAGAACAATCAGATTATTGTTATCGGGAGAGACTTTTCTCCAGGCATCAAATTAGAGAACATAACAGGTTCTGCTGAAATTATTAATAACCAGATTACCAGGAACCCTATATTTGTTGATCCTGCTGCTCCAGGTATATCTCACGGTATTTCTCTCAGCTTATCCAACATCAATTTGGACCGTGTAGTCATCTCTGAAAACACAATTAAAACAACAGGGATCAGTACTGACGGCATTGTGATTCAGTCTTTGAATGATAGTGCTATTCAATCCGTTACTATCTCTGGAAATACGATTGAAACAAATGGAGTACAATCTGACGGCATCGTGGTTCAATCTTCCAATAATAGTACTATTCAATCCGCTAACATCTCTGGAAATACGGTGGAAACAGCAGGATTGAACTCTCAGGGTATTTCCGTTCGGCCTATCTACAACAGTGTCATCACTACTGCTACTATCTCTGGAAACACCGTCTCAACGGATAGAATCTTTTCTTATGGCATTTTGGTTGAGCCGTTCAATAAAAGTACTATTACTACCGCAAGCATCTCTGAAAATACTGTCTCGACTACTGGAATTGCTGATGGGATCTTGCTCCGACCCGGCTATAACAGTGCTATTACCACCACGACCATCTCTGGAAATAAAATTTCAACAGCTGGATTAATTTCTGATGATATGGTTTTAAGACCTTTCTTTACTATTCCTAGTACAACTGCCAGTATTAATATCAGGCCTACTACTAATAGCGTTATATCCACTGCGATCATCTCTGGAAATACCGTCTCGACAACTGGACTTGCCTATGGCATTAACGTTCAACCTTCCCAAAACGGTACAATCACCGTTGCGACTATTTCAGGTAACACTGTCTCAACGGATAGATTCAATGCTGCTGGTATTAGGGTCCAGCCATACATAGACAGCACTATCAATAAAGCGACTATCTCTGGAAACACGGTTTCGACGTCAGGGAAAAATGCTGACGGTATCTTAGTAAGGCCTGTTGGCAATGGAGCCATCCAATCCGCTACTATTTCTAATAATAAAATCCTTCAAGCAGGGCGGGACAGTGTACGGATTCAAGCAAGACAGGATAGTTTACGGATAGGAAATTATGATGTTAATCCCATCTGTGCTGCTATTTCTGGCAATCGTAGTGATAATCCCAACGTTGCAATGGCAGGAGGGTTAGATTTTAATCTAATCTCTGCGAGGAGTCCTTTCCAGGTGGAAAGTTTAACAACTGTCAGTCTTGACAATAATAATGCAATCTTCAGCTTCGATGGCACGTTGGTTCCTCCTGGAACTCCTTCTAGTCCCTTTACGAATGTAGTTAGTTGTCCCTAGCAACTCATTTCAGTTTTTATTTTAGAGGTTGATTAAACTGAAATCCATTCCCTGTATGTCATTCAAGCGATACAAACTAAAATAGTTATAAAGGGCTTCGGGTTTTTATTCTGTTGACCTAAACTATTGCCTTTTAATGTTCAAAACCCGAGTTACAGAACATCCTTCCTTCCTCCATAATCTCAAAACCACGTTTCAAAAACCTTCTTATAGCAGCAAGGGTATTTTAGTAGTTATTTCTACTCCAAATAATCCCTCTTATCTGCATTACCCAAAAACTTACACGAAAAGATAACACCTTTATCTCTGGAATGCATACTAGGACGGAGTTTAAGTGCTCTAGTGCTCATCGGAAAAACTTAGATCTTCTAGAGAAAAAAAGTAAAGTTTTCCATCAAAATCTCCAGCAACAACTGTGTGACCATCCAGGGCGATCTCACAACAACTAAATGCACTTTCGCCAGAAAAACTCATTACTTCTTTACCCGTCTGCAGATCCCAGACTTTGAGGGTCTTATCCAAAGATGTAGAGACGAGGGTTTGAGCATTGGGACTGATGCTGATGCCAATGACAGAGTCAGTATGTCCATTGAGAATACCCAACTCACGACCTGTTGCTAACTCCCAAATCTTAAGGCTGTTGTCACTAGATGAAGAGATGAGGGTCTGGCCATCAGAGCTGATCTTCACATCAGATACAGAGTCAGAATGACCCTTGAGGATGCCCAGCTCCCGGCCTGTTGCTAGCTCCCAAACCCTTAAGGTCTTGTCACTAGATGCTGAAACGAGAGTCTGACCATCGGGGCTGATACTGACGCTATGGACTGAAAAAGTGTGACCATTGAGGGTATGCAGCTCCTTGCCCGTCTCTAGCTCCCAAACCTTTAATGTCCCATCCCAAGACGTGGAGACGAGGATTTGACTATCAGGGCTGATGCTGATGCCATTGACGAAGTCAGTATGCCCAGTAAGGGTGTGCCTTACCTTGCCTGTCTCCAACTCCCAGACCTTCAAAGTCATATCCCAAGATGCAGAGACCAGAGTCTGAGCATTAGGGCTGATCATCACATCAGAAACGAAGTCAGTATGTCCAGAGAGTATACTCAGCTCCCGACCCGTTGCCAGCTCCCAAATCTTCAGAGTCTTGTCCCAGGATGCAGAGAAGAGGGTTTGACCATCAGGGCTAACACTAATACCAGAGACACAATCTAGATGTCCAGAGACAATGTGCATTAGGGTTTACCCTTCTTGGCTTCGTCATTGAGCTTTACTTCAACCAAACATTCATCCAACTCTCCCAGAACCTCCATCTCCCACTTCATCTGAGAGAGGATCGCTGGCAAGTCATCGTCTTCCTCAACCTCAACCGTTAGCTGGTATTCATTTCCTCGCGGTTTCCGCTTGACCATCTGAAACTGTTCGAGTACCCGCTCCTCAATCGCTTTCCTAACTTTGCCTTTTTTCTTCCCATTAACCCAGAGCTTCATACCCAAATGAATGACTTGATGAGAACTCTCCACAGACCTTACCTGGGGACAGTCCGAAGGCTCTTCGACGACAGGATCTAACTGAAGCACCTCATTGGTCGGTATTTCGCCACGCAGGACCCGTTCTTCTAGCGATGTCGACTGCCGCTCATTTTTCACAAAACCTCTCAGTCCCAGCTTTTCTGGCAAAGCCCGCACATCAGCCACTAATAGCTCAAGTTCCTGTAAGTTTTCCTGCCAGAGCTGAGCAAAATCAATGATCCCTTCATCCAAATCATCTTGGTACAGGGGAGGCTTCCCCGTCATCTCTGCTAGTGCCTCCAGCAATTGACGCTGCTTCCGGTCCAACGACTGGGCAAAGACTAAAGGTTGCCCCTCCTTTTCCGCCCGGTAAAACGCAGTGATCGCAGCCTCTTGTTCTGCTGCCACCGTATACCGTCGAAAGGACCGCTCATCCGTATGCCCTGTTAATCGTCGGGCATGAGCCGGGTCTAACCCCATTCGCAAATATTCAGTCGCACTTGTATGTCGAAACTGATGGGGGTGAAGATCGGGGAGTTCAGCTAATCTGCCGATATCCTCCACAGCAAAATAGACCCCGTGATAACTCAGGCGTTGCCCTTCCCAGCCCTGGTGGTGGGACAGAATCAACGGAGACTCAGCCGATAACGCTTCCCCTTGTTGATCCTTTCGCCAATCTAGATACTCCTGAACCACCTGCTGCCCTTCCGTTGAAAGGGGCACGAGTCGAGGTTGGTTATTCTTGGTTTTGGTAATACTAATCAATCGGCCATCAAAAGACCCCACATTGGCGGTTACTACTTCCCCCGCTCGAAGGTTATGACTGAGCAACTGCACTAGGGCCAGGTCTCTCAGTTGGGTCTGTTCCCGCTGTGTGATCGCATCCCAGACTCGCGTCATCTCCTCCGGGGTCAAATTCTGGGCCGGGGGCAAAGGCACCTTCTCAAACTTCACCCCTTTGGTGGGATTGGTCGGGCATAGCTCCGGGTGAAACTGGGTCAGCCATTTGAAGAAGCTCTTGAGGGCCGTTAAGGCACTATTGAGACTGTTTTTGGAGAGCGTCTTTCCTTCAGCGACCTTTAGCTCCATCAGGTAGACTTTGTATTGGCCCAGATGCCGAAGCGTCAGATCCGACCATCGAAAATGGGTCCAGCCCAAGAACCGTTTAAGCTCCCGTTCATAGAGCTTTTGAGAATTGGGGGATAAATTGCTGTTACGTAGGAACTCCTGAACCATCGGCCAGCGGATATCCATCGGAGTGGGAATCTGTGTCGGTCTGCCTCGACGGATGGATTTTGGAGACGGTGCTTGATCCGCTTCCGTCGTGGGGAAGGTGATGAGTTTGACTTCCGGGATATCTACCCCATAATTTTTACTCATCAACCTTGCTCACTTTCAACCATCAAATCATCCAAAGAATCAGGGAAATCACCCCGCTCAACCATTTTTCGAAACGCTCGATAGCAATCCTTCTTATCACCTTCCTTACGGGGATAACCCAACCATAGGACGAAGATGGACTGACTTTCAGGGACTTTAAACGCTCGAAAAAATAACCGATATCGATTAGGAATCCCCATCTTTTTCACCCGACCAAACTTCTTGAGAGGTCCAGTCAACGCAAAATGAGACGCAAAGGGATCGGCTGGAATTTTCGCTTTGATCGCCTGCATGGTAGCAGCATAGAGCTTCACCTGGGGATGGCGTACATAGTCTTCTGGCGGTAGAGTGGCTTTCAGTCGCTTTACTTCAGTCCTTAATGCCAAACGTTGTTGTCCAAACAGGCGTTTGAGAAAGTAAATATTCCAGTCATTAATCAGCATCGAGGATCACACCCGCGATTAACTCTTCGTCCTCATCGGCCATGTCCTGAGTATATTCTTCCAACTCATCAGGGTTAGCGAGGGCCTGTTTGGTTAGAAAGTCCAGGTAGAGACTGAGCATTAGATCATCTTCCTCCTGGCCTTCTTCCTCCGTCTTCGCGCGTGAAAAGACAACGGTGTCTGGGGCAATGACTTGGATAACCCCATCTGAACCAACGAACTCGGGATGTTCCCGGAAGAAATCACTCGTGATCCGATAGCCAGAGGAATTCCCAATTTTGGCCCAAGATGCCTTGTAAGTTTTATCAGTCATAGCGCTAAACCAAGCAATACCAACGTTATAACATACTGTAATAACATATCAATGGCATTGCAGCCAGATATCATAAAAATTATTGGGAAGAAGTACGGCAATTTTGAGGTTTATTATGCAGGCTGAGTAACAAATAAGAAGAGAAATATATACATCTTTCCTACTCTATCGCTCATGCTTTTTATGAATTAAATCCAAGGAATATATGAGAATCAACGTATTCAATTAATAATAATCAAAGTCAATATTATTGGGGGATTAGAGAACAGTGTCACTGGAGGGAAAAACTTTAGAAACTGCTGTAACAGGACTTGTTAGTATTAGTCTCAAAGTCTTTGGTCAATTCCTTGAAAATCAGCCTCTGATATCAGTAGAACAGCAAATATACAACTTGTCAGAGATCTATGCTCAAAATTACTATAAGCGTCATGGTCAGATCCAAGTACTAGGGATGTCGCAGTCCATATCCTTTGATGACATCTACACCAACGTCAAGATGATGGATGCTGAGACGGTCAAAATTCTAGAGAGTATTGAAAGACTAGAAAAAGTATACCGAGAAGCCCATCAAAGATATTTATGGCAGCAAACAGAGGCTAAACAGAAAGGGATAGCGGTTGAAAACACAGAGCAATATCTCTGCGTGTTGGGCGGTCCAGGGATTGGTAAAACCACCTATCTCCGTAAAGTTGGCTTAGCAGCCCTACTTAGGAATGTGGAAAGTTACGACCATGAGAAAATTCCCGTATTTTTGGACTTGAAGCGATTACGAGATCCAGACCTAGACCTCAAAAAATCTATTGCTGAAGAGTTTGAGATTTGTGGTTTTCCTAAACCAGAACAATTTACTGATCATGCCCTCAAATCAGGTGATTTTCTGATTCTCTTGGATGGACTAGATGAAGTACTCAGCGGTAGTTTCAATCAAGTGGTTCAATCCATTATAGATTTCTCAGACCGATACTCTAATAATCGATTTATTACCTCCTGCCGAATCGCTGCTTATCCCACTTACTTCACTGGATTTAAAACGGTTGCTATTGCAGAACTTGATGATGATCAGATCTTTGAATTCATCAAAAAATGGTTTGATGCTGATCCCAACCCCCAACTGACCCGTGAGAAAAAGGCAGAATATGTAAATACGATTTGGGAACAACTCAAAGAACCTGACTTTATTTATACGAAGGAACTACCCCAAACCCCGTTGCTGCTGGCGTTCATCTGTTTAGTCTGCCGACAGGGAAAGACAATTATCGACAATCAGGCCAAACTCTATTCCAAGGCACTAGACTTCTCATTAAAAGATTGGGCCAATTCAAAATTAATGGATGAGAACTGGGAAATCTATCAAGATTTCAGCGCTGATATAAAAAAAGATATGCTGGCGTCAATCGCCTATGTTGGCTTTGAAGAAGACAAGCTTTTTTTTGAAAAAGATGAATTAGCTGAGCAGATTACAGCCTTTTTGACCAATAATTTGAATGTCTCCAAGCATCTTGATGTCAATAAACTGATGGAAGAGATCGCAGTGCAGTCGGGGATCTTAGTCAAGCAGGCTACAGATATTTATTCTTTCTCTCACCTAACGCTTCAAGAACATCTTTGCGCTGAGTATATTAGAAACTGGAGCTACGAAGATCAATTAATTCAGAATCATGCCGCAGATAAGCATTGGCGAGGAGTCTTTCTTCTCGTAACTGAGCTGAAAGGACATTCTGCGATCGAATTCTTGCAACAATTGGAAGAACAAACTCAAGCGCTTTCTGAATACCCTAAATTAAGCGGATTGCTAGCCTGGGTTGAGTCAAAGACATCTACTGCTATCAGTGACTTTTCTGGTGAGATTAGACGAGTATTTACCCTAATATTAATCTTTGACCTCACCATTGCCCTCACTCTCGCCCTCGCTCTCGACTTAGACCTTGCTCTCGCCCTCGATGTCGCCCTTGCCCGCGACCGCGACCGGGAACGCTTTGCCAGCAGTGCAAGTGTCATCGCCAGCTTACGTGAAAGCGAACGAGCCAAAGCCATAGCCACCATTGGCGACCTCGCCAGTGTTCGTGCCCTCGCAAGCAACCTCTCAAGCGGCCTCAATCTGGACGTCGCCCTCGACCATGCCCTCGACGACACCCTCGCAAGCGACCTCGCTCTGGCCAGCGCTTTCGCTCGCGGCAACGTTCTCGCCATGGCCCAATTTGCCCTGGATAAGAAACTAATGGTAGATGTTGAACTTCAAACCCTCATCTCATGTCTAAAAAATTCATCACATGCCTTAAAAACTTCATCTAAAGGACTCACATCAATAGTCAGCTCGTCTCTAAATATCTCTCAAGAACTCTTTGATTTGTCCAAAGATGACCTGCAAATGCTTACCAACTACTTCTCAACCTGCCAGCTCATGATCGACTGCAGTAAACAAGCGAGTGGCCTCTCGGTAAATGATTGGAATGCCATCCGACAGCAGATGTTCCTACCCCCTCAGTTCTAAACCTACGAAAATTCATCCTTTATTTGAAGGAGAGAATTTCAACATAAAATATGTGTCTAATATCTTATTTACATTAAAAATTACATTAAAATATGTCATATCAGAAGGGCGACTTGTACACTAGTTCAGAGGCATGTTTCACCCAAGACCTTCAGAGCCATCGCCTCATTGTTGACTTTTGAGAACTAGGTGATCGATGAGCCAACCCATTTCGATTCGCTCCCATGTGGGTGCCGATGGCGTTCTTCGCTTAGAGGTGCCCACGGAGTTTGCGGATGCCGATTTAGAGGTGACGGTTCTACTGTCTCCGGCTGAATCCTCTGCCCCCACCACTACAGAATGGCAACCGGGTTTCTTTTCAGATGTGATCGGCAGTTGGGAGGGAGAGTTGACGCGATCCGATCAGGGCGAGTTTGAGATCCGTGAGGACTGGACATGACCTATTTACTGGATACAAACGCCTGTATCCAACTGCTTAAGGCTAACCAGGACTCTGCAATTGCAAAGCGTTTAGCACAATACACTCCTGCTGATATTAGATTGTGCGTTCCGGTGAAGAGTGAATTGTTCTATGGCGCTTATAAAAGTGTCAAACGACAGGCTAACTTAGAACGTCTCAGGCTTTTCTATCGCCAGTTCCAATCGATTCCGTTTAATGACGAGGTTGCCAAAGTCTGTGGCCAGATCCGGGCAGCTCTTGCAGCGAAGGGCACTCCCATTGGTCCCTATGATTTGCAAATTGCAGCCATTGCTCTGGTTCACGACCTCACCCTGGTCACGGATAATGTTCGGGAGTTTTCACGGGTGGATGGTCTGGCCTGGGAAAACTGGCAGGAGGAGGCTTGAGATGGGACGCCCTATCAACAAGCTTTGTTTAGAGTGCTCGAAGCTTTCCCAAAAGGAAGCGATCTCACTCCACGGACCTGAAACGACAACGGCTTGTTGGAATCCTAAGACTTGCCCCCGGAAGCGATCGCATTATCGGCATCGCAGGGAGAACAATGAAAAACAACGAGCACATTACAGGGATAGGAACTCAAAACCAGCACCAGCCGAGACCACAGAAACCTTTTCGATTCCCGTCCAAGCCCCTCCAGTAGCTTTACTCTACCTCTACAAGGAGAAACCCAAGGATGCCCATCTCCATGCCATGGCCGTCAGTGTCTGGCAGGGGAGTGAGAAGTTAGCGGAAATTGAAGCTGTCCATTGTATGGGGATGACCAATACTCAAGTTAATCGGTATTTGAAAGAGGTGCTGAGGGTACTACGAGAACGATACGGAATTACAGAGTTTGAACCGCCGATTCGCATGGAGCCTTCTGAGTGCGAAATTGTGGACTGTCCACTGAAGGATAAGCGCCATGTTCAAACAGCTTGAGCTAGATTTTGCCAGTGCTTTGGCCTCTGCTTTGGATGAACCGGAACAAGCTGATATTTCCCTGATGTGTGCATCACTCGATCAGCATTTGCAAGGTCGGTCATCACATGAACAGCTTCGGGTAGCTGGGGATGCGATCAGGGACATTGCTGATGTTGTCTGTCAACGAGCAGAACTGCTGATCCAGGATTGGGAGGATCGACATAATACCCAAGGACCAGTGCTGGATGATGACTTCTTGGCCGGGTTGGTTCAAGAGACCATGTTCCTCGACGTGTCGGATCTCTGCCGTCAGCCGAAGTCACGGAAGCAACGTCATGGGTTCACGGGGAAGCCTGTGGAGTCCGTCGTGGGTGAGGTTAGCAAGGATGATGTGTTGGAATTTGTGGATGAGCTAGAGAGTGGGGAGGCGGTTGCTCTGAAGGTCAGCCATGAGGAGGATGTTGGCGCTTGGGTGGGTGCGATCCATGACTTTCTTGAGGGTAAAGAGGATGCTGTGTTGTTCGGTGACTTAGCGCGAGGGCTTGGTTTTGCGCCCGTGGCTGTGTTGATCGGGGTGCTTTTGGGTGGATTTCGGGTGGAGCAGCGAGGAGGATTCTATAGCCAGTCTCTTCGGGTAAGTCAGAGGTAGATTGACTGCTTGCAACTATTTTTAGTTGCAAGTTCCTGTGGCATCAGAGATAATATAAGCAGTTTTGACCTCCAATATGACTCGAAAAGAGAAGCTGATTAAACGCTTTCTCACACGGCCCAAAGACTTTACCTGGGACGAGTTAGTTTTGTTGCTTTCCTTTTTTCAATTCTCTGAAGTATCGACGGGTAAAACGGGTGGTTCTGGAAGACGCTTCATTAATGAAGAGGGGCTTGTGATCAGCCTTCATAAACCCCATCCAAAAAAAATATTAAAGAAGTATCAGATTGAACAAGTCATGGACATTCTTGAGCAGGAGGGGCTGCTATGAAAAATATGATGGAATACCAAGGCTACTTTGGCTCTGTGAATTTCAGTGATGAGGATGAAGTATTTTTTGGGAAGGTTGAGTTCATCCGCAGCCTGATTAGCTATGAGGGTACTGATGTTCAATCTTTGAAATCTGCTTTTCATGGAGCCGTTGATGAATATCTTGCTGATTGTACTGAAAACGAGATTGAGCCTGAACGTCCCTTCAAAGGCAGCTTCAATATTAGACCTGGAACTCAACTTCATAGGCGGGCTGCGATCGCAGCTCAGCAGCGGGGAATCAATCTCAATGCTCTTGTAACTGAAGCGCTAGAGAACTATCTACAGCCCTCTAAATAATCTATCCAGAAAATGTGCGTGAAGACTCCAGCTATACAAATGTTAGTTAGAGATGTGTATATCACTTAATTCCCAGCATGTTGTCATGCCGAACATGCTAGTATAATAGTATGATTGTACTAGAGTTTAAAGCAAGAACCAGTAAGCATCAAGCAAGTGCAATTGATGAAGCCATCAGAACGGCTCAATTCATTCGTAATAAGTGCTTGCGCTTTTGGATGGATAACAAAGGTACGGGCAAATACGACTTAAATAAGTTGTGTAGAGTTCTTGCCAATGATTTTCCTTTTGCTAAGCAACTCAACTCTATGGCTCGGCAGGCAAGTGCTGAGTGAGCTTGGAGTTCAATCACCCGTTTCTATGAGAATTACAAACGGGGTATAAAACCCGTTGGCTTTCCAAGGTTTAAGAAGCATTCCCGGTCAGTAGAATACAAAACCTCTGGGTGGAAGCTTCTGAGTCCCAAAAAGATTAAATTTACTGACGGGTTTAAGATTGGTGAGCTGCGTTTAATCGGCCTAAAACGACCGAAGCTGCGATATGGGGCAATTTAGTATATTTGTACTTAAATGAGAGACTATTCTGCCACTATTGCCGGCAGCTTTCCTTCACCACATGGAGTGCTTTTGAGGCTTGATAGGCCGTTCCACAATACGGACAGAATCGATGCTTGAGCAACGTCATTGGCCCATCTCAGCTTCGGTCGTTTTAGGTCTAATAACATTACAATTATTTCCGAGATCATTCCACAACCACAGGCCCATAACCACCTCCCCGGGAAGAAACCATGAAGCGACCCGTTCACATCACCGATGAATACGTGCTAGAACGAGCCCAGGAAGACATAGAAGCTGCTAATGGACACCAGGGCAACCCCATTGAAGGCGATGCCTCAGTCACTGCCGACTTCGATAACTTTGACCTGAGCGTAGACGCTTACGAAGAAGCTGGGACAATAGTGTTCTGTGTGACGGGTTCCGTTGACGTCCACTACGAATTCAGTGAGTACGTGCAGAAAGGCCGCTCTGACGAGTACGACCACAAACAGTGGGGGAAAGATGAGCGCGAAGACTACGAGATGTACTATCACATCGCAGCCGAAAAGCTTGTAGAGGGGGAGCCATGACCATCGAGATAGACGACCCGCCTAACCTGAGAGCACTGTCAGAGATAGGCTTAAAACGACCGAAGCTGCGATATCGCACCATTTAGTACTAAGCAATTACATCCATTTAGGTTTACCTCCAGGCAACATCGAGTGCCATCCGTTGTGTGAAATCAAGATTGAACCATCCATAGGGCGTCACATGATTCCAGATCAGGGGGCACAAAGCCCTCAAGTCCTCTGTTTTCATTCTCTGCATCCATTGTGGTTCACTGAGCACATTCTGAATCATCAGCGTATTGATGTAGATCATACTGACTTGAAGCAGGTGCAAGGCCAGTGCCGACAGCTCTTGATTCTCCCGCTTATTGGTCGCGAACTCACCACCCCGACCAAAGTAGATAAAGTCATTGGCCCCATTCCATCGTTCCACCACATTCAGCCCCTCATTGATTTCCACTCTGAGTGCTTCAGACGATAGATACTGACACAGGAAAATAGTTTTGACCGCCTTGCCTATCTCCAGCAGTGCCTTATGCGTCGGATGCTGAATCTCCGCATTCCCAAAGCGCCGGAAAATATCTTCCGCCTCAGCCGTCCCCAACCTCAATGCCGTCGCGTACTTGATGGCTTGGTCATACTGCTGAGCCACCAGATCCCAGTCAATCGCCTTCGACAATATCAGCTTGAGATTGGGATAGGCTGCTTTCGTTCCTGCCTCTGGCAAAGAGAGCTTTTGAACACCAATGCGTTTGAAACGGGGCATCAACTGAAACCCCAGAAGATGGCAGAAGGCAAAGCCCAGCTCACTCTGGCCATGAGTATCAACATAGTTCTTCTCCAGCTTCAGATCTGTGTTGTGTCGCAACAGCCCAGTGAGCATGGATGAAACCTCAGAAGAGGAACAGTTTTTCAGTTGCGAGTAGACGCACAACGACTTCTTTTCAACGTGGTTAACCTAAGCCGGAGGATCACTCCTCCGACTTGGCTTCAAAACCGTGCGTAAATCTTTCGATTTACACGGCTCCTCAGTGGCTTGGTGCTTGTCATACATACCATTTGGCCTGAGAGGACTTCTCCTTGGCCGTTTTAACATAATGACAATGTCTGTGTAGTAGTTGAAGATTCTTGTATACGTCCAATCCTCCCATTGATGTAGGGAGAATGTGATCCACTTCAAGTAAATCTTCTTCTCGGAAGAACATGCCGCACTGAGCGCATTTCCCCTTCTGCTTCTTCAAGAGCATAGATACTCTCTTCGGAGCTTCTGGATGCTTCCCAGTCCTTGAACTCCAGTAAACTAGATTGCCATTGTAGGGACTTGCATCCCCCTTGACTTTGACATGGCGGATAATTGGAGTCTGTCGATGTTTGAGTAATTTTTCGGTTCTAGATTTAGTTACTCTAGTCGCGAAGACCCATTTATCTCCCCCGACAGTTTGCCAATATTTATTCACCACCCATTTCCTGGATTTGCCAGGATGGCGGTGGTTAGCCCATGTTTGAAGCTTTTGATACAGTAAATGGTCTAGACGGGAGAAGGTCTCTTTACTAGCCATGGTCGAATAATATCTCGTCCATCCTCTAATCACGGGATTGAGGTGGCGGATTAATGCCGCTTGCGGCGCTGCCTTATGGGCGTTGATGATACTAACGAGCCGATTGTAATGTACTTTTTGCTTCTTTCGACTGGGGGTAATGATGGTCTTAAATCCCAGCAATGTCCCGCATAATCTCCCCGATTGATGTTGACCGACCGGGAATTGTCTAACTGAGAATCCTAGAAAATCAAATCCAGGGTTTTCAGCTTCATACCTTTTGAGAGTATGGGATATATGCGTTTTGCTAGGTTTTAGTTCCAACCCCATGTCTTTTAGCCACTCATGAACTAAGCTCTGACATCTTTGAACTACGGATAAATCCTCGTGAAGAATCACGAAGTCATCACAGTATCGAATGACATCAGGAGTAGCAATTCTTTTTCGCTTATTCCCGTCGGCAATCTTTCTGATAGGAAAGGCTTGCTTGATTCGATACTCTAGGCCATGGAGGGCTACATTTGCCAACAAAGGAGAGATAGTCCCCCCTTGAGGTGCTCCTTCAGATGTCTGTAAGAACTGATGACCATCAATTACCCCAGCTTTTAGCCAAGTTTTTATTTGTCGGCGTAGAGTGGGAAAGGTCTTCAGCTTTTTGAGCAGTGCTTCGTGGTTTATTCGGTCAAAACATTGGGCTATATCAGCGTCCAACACATATTTTGCTTTCTGTTTAATGGCTGCAAAAATTTGTTCTATCGCGTCATGACATGAACGGCCTGGTCTTGAACCATAGGAGTTTGGTTCGAAAACCGCTTCCCATTCAGGTTCCAGGGCTAGTTTGACTAGTGTCATTCTTGCCCTTTCATACAGGGTCGGTATACCCAAAGGACGTTGTTCGTCTTTTCCTGGTTTAGGAATCCACACCCGTCTGGTGGGAGGGGCCTTTGAGCCGAGTTTAAGTTGACCCACTAGGGGCAGACGAGCTTCTGGGGACAGAGATTTAACTCCATCCACACCTGCCGTCTTTTTTCCCTGGTTGTCTTGTGTGACCCGTCTAACTGAAAGGCATTTGGCTGACCAGGACCTCATCAGAGTTTTCTGGAGTCTATGTACTACTTTGACATCGCCACGTTGTCTGGCTCTGAATATGCGCTTTTGCAACTTAAACACTTTCCGCTCTAGTTTTGGCCAGGGGATTGCGCTCCATTCCATCATCGGTTTGACCCGTGCTTTAGACATATTTATTGCTACTTGTTCCTATTCATTCCAAGTCACCGTGAGTCTGTCTGCTTATCCTCACCATTACAGTGGGGCTTTTGCTTTTGACCCAATCCTTCCCACCGCCTAACTTCTGGTTAGCACCTACTCTTAGCCAATCGACCTCCAAGAGAGATAGGCGGGGGTTACTTCGTTCCTAATAGCCATTGATTGAACTGTTAGAGTGATGCGCTCCACCGGGTTTATTGGAAGTGCTAACTGGTCGCTACTGGACACGCCAGCTCCGTATATCCTTGCCCTTTTGGGACTCCCAGCGTTATCAACCTAATTTCGCTGGTTAATGATTACGGTGGGTTAACCACATCTTCGCTTTCGCTACTCATAAGTTCTTGCTCGAAGGGGTTCAGAGCTAGGCTCCCTGTTACCTCCTTTTTTCCCCGCTTCAGGCGTTGATGGCTAGTCGCGAACCTGGGGGAAATGCTGTCACCGCTGCACCTGCGGGATAGGACTAGAGCGGTCTAGGATACTGACTCTCACCTATATGGCTATTAAGTTGTCAAGGTACAGTTGGGATATTTTCCCCTTCTTTACGCTTGCGGCTAATCCCCTCAAACCCTATTCAGGTCTAGTTTCTAGCCAACGAATCGCACCCAGTAGATCATCACACCCCGGCCCCCATAACGGCTGTGCCATTCGGTCATTAGATTCTGGTCCCACGCTCCAAACTTTTTGGAGTCAGAAGCACAGGCCGTTGTCGCCTCTCCCCAAAGGTTTCCCAACCGAGCTTTGAGGGTGGCATTTACAACTTCACCAATGGCATTGCGCAGATGTTCTCGGTGCAGGAACTGACGTTTAACGTAGAGCAAATTGGGATAGCTTTCATCAGCAATCCCAGCACAGACTCGTTTGAGGCCCATGTTGGTCCCTAAGCCAAACAGAGAGAGCAATAACCGTTTTTGCAGTGTAGGACCGTGGAGCTGTTGGCGGGAGGCTGCAGTATGAAACTGATCCGTGAAATTAACGCGCAGGTCCGTTTCCTTGAGGATGTCCAACAAGCTGGTCATTGGCCAGCGTTTCGCCACCTCCTGTTTCAGTTTGTGGATATTACTGGGTTCCTCTTGAGCCGGGTAGGGGGTAACACTAATCCAGCCGTTACCTCGGGACAGAATATTGACCTGTGGATCGTTGGGGATGCTCGTATTTAAGGAGGACAGAGCTGCCGTCATATCCAGTTTCAGTTTCGTGACGAAGGCTTCAGCATCCAAGGGTTGGTTGAGTTCTAAATAGTACTGCTCTCGTTGAGCTTCAAAATCTTGGGGTAAATCCGTATCAGGATTCCCGTAGCGTTTGGCACCCATCACCCACACTTCACGACAGCGCAGTGTGTCTCGCAGCGTTTGCAAGACACAGATTTCATAGTTGACGCGGTTGACCTGGTCTTGGCCTTTGGAATTGGATTCGATGACGAGCTCGCGCCAACCGCTTTTTAGGACACCAGTGGTGATCACCTTTTCATCCTCAGTGAAGTATCGCTTTCCACTGCCCTGATACTGCCTGAGCAATTCAATGGCCTCAATGACAGGGCGATGCTGCTTGTTGTTGGAGTGAAAATCCAGGGTCTCCAAAATGGCCGGCACCATCCGCCGATAGTGATGCAAATAAGAGGCTCGAATCTTGACATTCACTTTTTCTCGGTAGGTAATGCCGGTTCGTTTTCGCTCCTCAATTACGTTAGTCAATTTATCGGGACTAACGACCGGAAAGATCACCTCTTTAACGGGTTGATCTGGATTGGCTAAGGCCGCTTCCGCAATTCGGTATAGAAGGGCCTCTTTATTATTGACGCGTTTGAAATTAGCGATCAGTTCTCGCTCTACACGACGCTCGGCACTGATGCTAAGACGATGGATGATCTGGACTAGCAAATCGACTAGATTATCAGTGATCTCTTTTTCGCGTTGATAACAGAACGAAGCAATGAGAGTGTAGCGAATGGCCTTTGGGTGGCGGCGTAGGCGTCCCGCCAGGTCGGCTGAGGCTCGACGCCGATATTGCTCAATCAGCTTAGGAGAATAGGAGGCAAATAGATCTGTAGGCAGCTGAATCTGTCGGATACTTTGCAGCTTATCGATTTCATTGAAGAGACTTTTCAGGCCTAGACGCCCCGGATCTGACTTGAGACGGTTGAAGTCGGACTGCCGGAACTGACTTTCCTCATGGTCTCGGGTGAATTCTGTTTCTAATAAAGCATCCATCCTTTTTCGAGTATCTGCTGGGAGTCGTGCCGCAATGGTTTGGCAAAAGTCCTGTTCATGGTTGTGGGCAGCTGAGCTGATAAGCCGGGTCAATTCTTTGGGGGAAGGGGGTTCAAGCTTAAGGTGACGCAGACGTTGATAGGCTTGCTCTCGAATCGCATTCAAATGGAGCCCCAGAGGCATCACTTTCTCTTTGAGCCAGGTCATCAATGACTTCTTTTCGGGTCGCTGGGTGGGACGACATCCGAGAAAGGAACGGATGATAGCTCGATGCTCCTTGATAGTCCGGCCTTTCCACTTGTAATCAACCAAGCTTTGATGCGTCAGCTTTAGTTGTTTGGCAATGAACTCCACAACGATCTGAGGAATCTCGCCCAGGTGCTTGGGGAAGCGACCTTCAAGTTGAAAGAATTTCAGCAGAACAGCGAAACCCAGCTGGTTATGCTCCGTGGCGTTGGTCTGATAATTGGGAATAAGCGCCAACTCATTGGGCAACAGAATGAAGGATTCAATCAGTTCATCTGGTTGCCATTGACGCTTCATATCGCTTGCTCCACTCATTCCTCACTCGCGACAAGATAGCGGATTTTGCAGATGAATCCAAAGATGTATGTCCCGCTATTGCTGTAGCCCTTAGCAAGGATCCCAGGCTTTTAAATTGACTCATAGTCTGCACTTGCACAGTACTGTCCATACTCTCTAAATTTGGCTCTATTCTTGTATAGACATAGATAAAGACAATTTCTCAGGGAATACCAAACTCTCCTTAAAGGGTGGTTTGAGAGAGTTTATCGAAGGCTCTTTGAGCCGCATTTTGTGCTTGCTCAGAAGTGACCTTTTGGTAGCGCAAGGTTGTCTGAATACTCTGATGACCCATCAAGGCCCTGAGCTCTTCTAGGGCGATGATGCCCACTCTCTCGGTGGCAAATGTATGGCGCAGATCATGGAGCCGAGTTCCAGCTAATGTTGGATGGCCCTTGATGAGCTGCTTCCAATTATGGTGGGCACTCCGATAACTGAGTCGATTCACCTGGTCACTTAAGTATTGCTGTGCGGTAAACAGCGCCGGAGATCCGGGGTGCCGATACTCTGCCAAATATTTCTGCAAAACTTCCGCTGCATCTTCACTGTAAAAACACCACCGTTGTCGGTTGCCTTTGCCAATCACTTGGAACTTGCGCTGTTCCAGATCCAGTGCTTCAAGGTCTAAGCTAAGTAGCTCAGAAATGCGGGCACCGGTGCGATGAAGTAAGCGGACAAGAGCCGCAGTACGAGCATCTTTGCTGACCAGTTGGTATTGCAGCTGTAGTTGGTCTGGGGTTAGGTATCGAATGATCTGGTCTGAGTCATGCTCTCCTTTAGCAGGATCTGGCTTACGCCGTTTCATACGGGTCATTGGATTAGACCGCAGGTATCCTTGCTCAACTGCAAAGTTGAGGAGTGCTTGTAGGATGGCTTGGTGACGATGATGAGTCTTGAACGATAGATGGCTCAAGGAATTGAGATATTCTTCTAGGGTCTGTCGGTCGAGTAATTCTAAGGACCACTGACCATATTGTTGAAGCAAAGGCAATAAGGTGAATTCGTAGGAGCGAACCGTGCTGGCAGCTAAGCCAGGGCGATCTAAAAACTCGGTTGTAACCATTGCCAAAGGCTTGGACATGATGATCTTTCTGTTAAGTCTTAAGGCTCCAACAGCCGCATGAAGTATACCTCTGATGAATGATTGATGAGTAAGCTTGTAATGCAGCGTTTAGAATCTAGCTCGGTTCCACAAGCTGGAGAATCCTTGGGTGATTATGTCCATCGTCTCCGAACAACGCTCGGTTTGTCCCAAAAGGAAGTGGCGATAAAGGCAGGGGTCCATGCCCAAAGCTATGGCAAGCTAGAACGCAATAAAACCAGTTCCTTGAATCGGAAAACGAAACAAGGATTAGCAGCTGCCCTCCAAATTCCCAGTGATTATCTTGATGCGGTCTGTCGTGGAACGGTGGTTAGTCCCAACCAAGGGATTCGGTTTTGCCCTCACTGTTGGCGGCCGGGAACGCCTCCAGATTCAATCTGGCTTCATAGCCGTGCTCAATACTGCTATGTTTGCGGTACGCAACTTCGAGACAGATGTGTCAATTGTGATGAACGGATTGCGTCTCTCAAGCATCGATTCTGTCCGTATTGTGGAACGGCTTATCAAGCCCTAAAAGCGCTCCATGTGGAGAAGGAGGGCTGACGGTAATTGTGACAGAATCGCCTCTCATTTAAGTACATCTATACTAAATTGCCCCATATCGCAGCTTCGGTCGTTTTAGGCCATACTCGGAGCACACAGCGAAGGTATTCCGCTCGGTATACAGCAGGCAGAACACGGCCCTCTAGAGTCTCCAGAGCATTTGAGTCCAAATTTCATAAACTTGAGAGCAAGCAAAAGAATCTGGTTCAGCAGACCAAGCTAGAGGGCCAGCTTGAGTACTTGGCCGTTTCCCGAAGCAGTTCAGGGAAATATTTGATCACCGTCGAAGGCAGTGGTAAGCCATTCATCAGAATTCCGTTTGAAACGCCCAAGTTTTGCTATGAGTGCGCCTTGGAGTTAGAGGTCAAGTTCGATGTGTTGCAGGTTTTGAGTCTGCGGCCAGGGGAAACTATCGAGATGATCGGGGTGTGGTTGGAGCGGGAAAGGGTGAGTAGGGTTTGGGGTGATGAAAACTGAAGGAAACTTTGAGGTATCCAGTTGACCTCTTTCATAATTCACCTACCGATATGGTAGAGGAATATATATTCAAGTCAGATCGCGGCATAAATTGAGTAAGCAATGCATCATGAATTGAATATTGCAAAAGGTCTATTTGACTTCAATGATTTATAAAAATTTCGACGGTTACAAGAGTAGTGAACTAACTAAAATTCCAACATTCTCCAAATTAAAGATTCTAAGCCAGAGAAAGTTAAAAAGGCTATAAATCCTATAAATAATCGCTTTAATGTCTTTTTCCTTAAATTTTTTGATTGGAGACTATTTTTTAAAGTGCTAGTTGTATTTTGAATTAAAAAGGCATATAGTATTAATATTATATATGATATCCACGTAAATAATAACTGATTTGAATTCATACTTGCGTAGTTAACTACTGTTCTTATGAGAGGGAGGCTTTTTATGTCAAAACCATGGCTACAAATAAAAACAATAAGTAACACAAAATAAAACTGATATAAATACTTTTTGCTATTATTTATAATAAGTTTTTTCACAGCTTCGAACGGATTTTCGGAAAATTCCTTCTTAAATTTTAGAATCGGGTTTATGATAAATTCTTTCTTAAATTTTTTAACTAAAAAAGAAATTCTTTGTTTTAGTCTAAATCTCAAAAATTTCATAGGCATTGAAGTATAGTTACTATACAATTGTAGTATAAATGATTTACTTGCTTTAAATTTCGTAATAAATTTTGGTTTACACCTGTACCATTTACACTTCCAGTGTGTTTAGGTTTCATCTCAATTCACCTTTTAGCCCACTGTATGAGTCAATGTACAACTTCATTTCATGCCAGCTATTTCTTGAGTTTTGAGCTATTCTCGCAATCGAGATGTTAACTCAGTCAGATTCAGTAGATCGATGCAAAATGACCTGATCTTCGGCAGTTGTTTGACACCATAGTTCGGCCCCGATTTGACCATTAGCTTCGGCACCTAATTGACACTTGCCTCGGCACTGGATTGACCATTAGCTTCGGCACCCTAGAACAGCATGTTCGTCAGATAAGTCCCTTTTCAGAAGCGCTGCCTTACACTTCTGCTGATTCAGCAGACCAAGTGACAGAGGACAGCGATGGCCGTTAAACGTCAGGGACAGACTTCTAGGCTGAAGTTGAGACCTACAAACAATTCGAATAAACGACAAGATGCATCTTATGGGGTATATAACTGTGTAATTTTATACATTATTATTGAGATGTACATCATTCGCATAAGCAATTATCGAAAGTTCGATAAACCACAATCAAGATGGCCCAGTTGACGGTTAGTGAGGTTCTTTCAAAGGCTCAGAATCAGCAATCTTTGCGCTGTGCCGAACTTAGTCATATCAATTTAACGGGAGCGCTACTAAGGGGATGCAATTTTTCGCAGGCTTATTTAAGAGGCGCTAACTTAGCCAAATCAATTTGTGATGAGGCTGATTTTTCATTAGCGACCCTTGTCCTGGCTATTTTGTCAGGTGCTTCACTTGAACGGGCTTGTCTTAGAAAAGCAGAATTGACCAAAGCAAAGCTTGATCGGGGAGTCTTTCATGAACTAAATGCCCCTCAAGCAAAATTTCATGGTGCAGATTTACATGAAGCTGATCTTTCATTTGCCACACTGTTGAAGGCAGATTTATCAACAGCCATAGGGCTGGGAGCAAATTTCAAAAATAGTAACTTACAAGAGTCAACCTTGAGTGATGGTGACTTTAGTGGTGCCAACTTTAGGGAGACGAAGTTAACCCGCAGTGTGGGACATCGTTCTATTTTGAATGGTGCAGTCTTCTCCTTGGCTGATCTAGAAGCGGTTGAGTTTGAAGCGGTTCGCGCATCGAAAGCTGACTTTACCCAAGCAGAGTTGATCAATGCCAATTTCCAACAATCTGTTTTAAGTCATGCCATTCTGCGGCAGGTTCAAGGGGATTGGGGAAAGTTCAATGGAGCCTCCTTGAAATATACAGATTGGCAAGACTCGATGCTCTTTGGAACTCAATTTGAAGGAGCTGACCTTACAGGAGCAAACTTCACTGGAGTGAATCTACAGCAAGCCAATTTGGAGAGGTCAAATCTGTTTGATGTGAACTGGAGCAATGCTCAAGTAAGCGGAACTCTTATGACAGATGCTCAAGGTTTAACACCTCAGGAGGCCAGAGAGCTTAGAGAAAGAGGAGCCTTAAATGTCCCCCAAGTATAAAACAGCAATTGGATCATGAATGATCAGGCAGATTGTGATAAAAAAGCCCTTCGCTGTTCTAAAGACCTGCAGAAGTTTTGGGAAAAGTACCGTTCTTCTGAGCGTCAATTTGCTGGGACTAACTTGCCGGGTGCCAACTTTTATCAGATGAACCTCAGTGGCTTTGATTTCAGTCATAGCCGTTTATCAGAAGTGAATCTGATTTGGGCAGATATCAGCGGAGCAAATTTTAAGGCGAGCAAACTACAAAGGAGTCTTGCTATCTGGGTTCAGGCGTATTGGTCCGATTTTTCTGATGCTGATCTTCGCCATGCAGACTTCAGTTGTGCCAAGCTGAGTGCTGCTCAGCTAAAGCGAACAGATTTCAGTCAGGCTAACTTGATGGGGGCGGATCTGTCTGACAGCGAGGCGCAGGACGCTTGCTTTAAGGGGGCTAATCTTTGGGGAGTGTGGGCACAACGCACTAATCTGACCAATGTTTGTTTGTCTCAAGTGGACATGACTACTTCAGATTTAACAGAGGCTCAATTATCAGAATCAGATTTGAGTTGGAGCTTTTTATCTCAGGCTGTCTGCGTGGGTGCTAATTTGACTTCAGCTTGCCTGGAAGGCAGTGATTTGAAAAAAACTGATTTTCAAGACGCCTGTTTAAGTCGAGCAGATTTAAGTGCAGCGGACTGCGAGAATGCATGTTTCTTCAATGCCAATTTGTACAAGGCAGACCTCAGAGGAGCAAAGCTCTGTGGAGCTGACTTTAGAGGAGCAAATCTTACCCAAGCCAACTTCACGGGTGCTGATATTAGTGGTGCAATATTGCCTGATGAATATGCTTCAAAGTTAGGAATGTTAGGTCATCAACAGGTTCCATGTGAACAGAGATGGAGTATTCAGTGACCTTAAAGTGTTTGAAAGATCACGGAAACTTGTTGATTGACTCTCATCTTTCTAACTTAAAGGTATAGAGAGAGGTTCTTCATTCTGCGACTCAACTTCATAGCCTTGAGCTATTTCAGGGGATAGATCTAACAACTCAAACAAGATGCCAGGGTCGGTCTTAAAGATGCGGTAGAAAATGGAATCTGTTTTCAAAGGATGTGATCGCTCAGAGTAGTTCCGGTTATTCTACTGGATGGGGTAGTGCTTATCGGCTGTCTTGCACGGCAGCAATAACTGAAGGTTTTGAAGTCTGCGCAATTACAATGGCAGGATTGCATGCAAGCTTGCTTTCCTGATTGCAGTGAAGCAAACTTGCAAATTATGAAGATCATAAGCAGGCCTTCTTACAGGATTGCATGCAAGCAGATTTTCCTGCTTGCATGAATGAAGGAAGAAATGTAATTATTAAAGCATGCAACCATGAATTAACATCTAAAACCTCTATATCCTATTACAGGCAATCAGTCTTAAAATTCTAGATTCAGAACGAAAACTAGTTTGACAGTTGAAAAGAAGGTGATATCCTGCTTGCATGCAATCAGGTAAGCAGGATATCTTTCAAGAAGGCTAGCAGGAATGAAAGTAATAGCCGTAAGTGGTTTTAAAGGTGGAGTAGGAAAATCTGTCAGTGCAATTCATGTTGCAAAATTTTTCGGGACTAAAGGAAAAACACTTCTAATTGACTCTGATCCCAATCGAAGTTGTCTTAGATGGTATGAACGATCACCTATAGAACATCCGTTCAAGGTCGTTAACGAAAAAGGAGCAGTCAGCTTTATCCCTGGTAATGACTTTCTTGTGTTAGATACACCAGCTCGTCCCAGTAGTGATGAGCTAAAGGAAATCAGCCAGGGAGCAGATATCACTTTACTGCCAACCATCCCAGATGCTTTTTCATTACAAGCAATGCTTTCGATGATTCCAATGTTGCATCAAGAGTCCGTATATCGTTGTTTGCTCACTGTATGCCCTCCTCCCCCCAGTAAAGAAGCTACTTCTGTCAGGGATTGTCTTATCGAGGCTAAAATCCCACTCTTAAAAGCTCAGATTAGACGTGCGGCGGGTTTTACTAAGGCGATTGCTCAAGGAGTAACGGTTGCTGACTTGACTGGAAGAGATCGAATGGCCTGGAGAGACTATCAATCAATAGGTACTGAAGTAGAGGAGATTCTGAATGCCAACTAACTACACTGAAATATTTGAACAAGCTAAGAAAGAGAAAGATCAAGAAGAAGACCAAGCAGTTGAAGGTTCAAAGAAACATCAGGTTGTCCAAGAAGATAATGCAAGCATGCAAGCAGGTAAAACTACAAGCATGGATGAAGGGAATAAGGCTGAAGAACTGGTGAACTTGTGTGTTAGAGTTCCAAAAAATTGGCATCGCGAAGTGAAGGCATATGCTGCCTTAGAAGAAAAGACTTTGGCTGAATTGATCGTCCTATCTGTGGATCAGTATAAAGACAGCCACTGAATTAAAAGCATGTAGTCATGCGTTCATTTAAGCAGGATTCAAGGAAAGCATACTTGCATGCTTGCATGCAAGCAGGAATTAACGAATTTAGTTTTTGTCTCTTGGCTACTCATTTGACACAAACATCCGTGGCAAGATTTTTTGAATAAAAGGCGTTTCATCAGCAGAACTTATCATTCACAGACTATTCAACGAGTTTCCAGTACTTTCAGCCCCCAAACCATTCATAAGTTCAACTTAATTGAAGGGTCTTCAATGACCCATACCCCCAGAACCCCCTAAAATCGTTCTATAACTGACTACAAAAGATATATTTTGTTATCAGTTACAGTGAGATCGGAACCACAAGGACTCAATGGTCATTTGCCGCCAACGAAACGAACACTATCGCAGTCGGGAGTATCTGACCCTGGCGGAAGTGAATCGGCTGATCATGGCCGCTGAGTTGAGAGGCCGTCACCCGATCCGCGATAAAGCGTTGTTGCTGCTGATGTTCCGTCATGGGTTGAGAGTCAGTGAAGCGATATCCCTGAGATGGGATGCGGTAATGTTGGAGCTGAAGGCCATTGGGATTACTCGGCTCAAGGGGTCCGTCAGTGGCACCCATCCGTTGCAGGCCGATGAGGTGGAGTCCTTGAAAGATTTACGCGCTGAAGGTTACCCGGATCCGTATCTGTTTGTCGGGGAACGGGGTGGACATCTTAAGCGTCATGCCGTGACGAGTCTGATCAACCGCTGTGCAGAGTTGGCGCAGCTAGGAATTAAGTGTCATCCCCATATGCTGCGCCATAGCTGTGGGTATCACTTGGCAAATCAGGGATTGGATACGAGGTTGATTCAAGATTGGCTGGGTCATCGGAATATCCAGCATACGGTGACGTATACGATGTTGAATCCGAGGCGGTTTGGGGAGATTCAGTGGGGGTAGGTTGTAGATAGCATAAAAGGTAAGATACATTACTGAATCAAGTATTAAAAGGTGATTGTATAGCTAGAAACAACATATAAAAGTATCAACGTGAGGCAGTTCTCAGGAGTAGATATTTATTTTAAAGAACTTTTACGTAATAATTTTTCATGATGATAATTTCATAAAATTCAAATAATATCTTGGAAATATGGTCTATAAATGATAAAGCCATTATTTCGCACTTAAAATGATTATTGTAGATAATGTCATTAATGCCATTCTAAAGTTGATAGCACAGAATATTGGTAGAAGAGAAAGATACATCAGATTAAAAAGAAAATTCCTAGGTGACTCAAATCAAATTCCATCTGAATTTGATCAATTATATGCTTATACGATAATTCACTATAGTGATGCAAAAGAAGATAAGATTTTACTAATTTTATTGCCCATATTGAGAGATATAAATTTCAAAAATTTATTTAGGAGTAAAAAATATTTTTTAAATCCTAATGATTTCTCTATATCAGATGCTTATGAAATCAATTCTTATAACTTACCAAAAAGTTATTTTGTAAAAGAGATTAAGAATTTTTGTGCAGTTTTCTACCATTTTTCACAATTAAGTGAAATACCTTCTGAGGTTATTAGAGATCAGAATATTAAAAATCTACAAGATGATATTAGCTTAATTACAAATAAAATTGATAATTTGATTGAATCAGAAAATATCGTAGAAACTTTGCTTGAGACTTTCAATCATAAATATACAATTGAAAAAAAATATATTAATTCTAATATAAATACTTCAAATATATTAAAATTATCAAAATTACTTAGAGGCTGGTTTGAAGCAATAGGATATAAATTTGAGCGTGAAATATTTAGTAATAATAATTATTTTGAGTGGATTATTAGCGTACATGTTCATATACACGGGCGCGAAAAGATAGTTGTAAGAGGCATTGATGGTGAAATAGGATTAGCTAACCTGAATAGGTTAAAAAAATCTACTACAATCCATGGTGCAAGCGTTGGTTGGTTAGTTACTTCTAGAAGAGTTTCAAATGCTGTCAAAGAAAAGTTAAAGAAAGAACCTAAACCTAAACTATTTTGTTATACATTTGACGAGTTAATTGATTTAGATGCAGATTTTGAAGGTTACTTCAAATGGCTAGAAGATGAAGTAAATCGGAGGAATATTTCAAATATTTATATACCATTATCTTGCAAAAAAGATGAGATTGATTTTGAAACTGGAAGGCTTATTGGAAGTAGCAGATATTCAAAAAAAGATGGTTGGATTGATGGTTATATTGATAAGTGGCAAGATGATCCTTCAAAAAAACATATATCAATTCTAGGTGAATTTGGTACAGGTAAAACCTGGTTTGCTTTACATTATGCATGGGCTCAACTAAAAAAATATAAAGAAGCCCAATTGAAAGGTCTAGAGAGACCTCGTCTACCAATTTATGTTCCACTCCGTGACTATGCAAATGCCTCAAAAATAGAACCTTTATTTTCAGAATTTTTCTTTCGCAAGCATGATCTTTCCCTCCCTAACTATGCTGCATTTGAGCAGCTAAATCGAATGGGCAAACTATTGCTTATTTTTGATGGATTTGACGAAATGGCGGCGAGAGTTGATAAACAAAAAATGACAGAGAATTTTAGAGAATTAGCAGATATTGCTGTTCCCAATTCAAAAGTTATTTTAACCTGTAGAACTGAGCATTTTCCTGACGCAGATATAGCGAGAAAAATATTAAGTTCAACACTAATGGATATTAATCCATTAGCTACTTCTGATTATGCACAGTTTGAAACTTTGGATTTAGAGTTATTCTCTATTGATCAAGTTAGCCAAGTTTTATCTAAACAAGCTCCACCTGAAACGGTTAAGACAATCGTTAGCAATCCTGAGCTTTTAGATTTAGCTTGTCGTCCAATAATGACAGAATTAGTACTTGAAGCATTGCCGGATATTATTGCAGGAAGACCTATTGATATAGCTAGAGTGTATTTATATGCAGTAAGTCAGAAAATGGAAAAAGATTGGGATGCAGAGCGAACTTTTACTTCAATAGCGGACAAGCTTTTCTTTCTATGTGAGTTGTCATTTGAAATGCTTTCAAATAATAAGTTGACTATTAACTATAGAGAATTCCCTGAAAGGCTAAGAGCATGTTTTGGTAAACAGGTTCAGGAAGCAAAAGATTTAGATCACTGGCAGCATGACATGGCTGGCCAAGCAATCCTAATTCGAAATTCTAGCGGTGACTATTCTCCTGCACATAGATCTTTCCCTGAATTTTTTGTAGCTTTTAAACTTGCTTCTGAACTAGGTATCCTTGAAGATGACTTTACAGATTTAGCTAGAAGACAGTCAAAGATCGATTCTCTTAAAAACCCAACTAAATACTCATGGTCATCTTATTTCACTAGAGAGTTTGATGAAAATGACGAAATAGTCTCTATCTCAGGCCTGACATTATTCAGGCCTGAGAATATTGAAAAAATAATCAAATCTATTGGTGACTTCCCTCTTGCTAAGGCGATTCCAGATTTATTTCTACCTATGATTGATTCAAAGCAAGAAGCAATCAATAAATTACTAGAAATTATATATTTTACTAAAGGTAAAACTTTCGATGAAGTTGGTTATGCTGGTGGTAATGCAGCAACACTTCTAGCTAAGATAGATCCCTTTATTCTTGAGGGAAAAGATTTTTCTAATTGTATAATGTATAACTCTAATTTAATTGATGCCAGTTTGAGAGAGACTAACTTTAGTGATGCAGATGTATCAAACTCTAGTTTTGTAACATCATCTGCCCCAGTTATTAGTGTTAGTTTTAATGCCACAGGCGATTTCCTTGCTACTGCTGAGGGTAACGAAGTTTGTCTTTGGAGGATTTCTGAATCCGATTCTGTTTTACCTGAAGCATATATGACTATGGTGGGTCATACTGACTGGGTTAGAACAATTGCATTTTCACCAATGCCTGATTATCACTTAGCAAGTGGTAGTTATGATAGGAAAATAATTATATGGGATGTTCGAGATAGGAGTAAAGTTATTGAGCTTAAAGATCATACTGGAACTGTAAGATCTGTAGCATTTAGCAGTAGTGGCGAATATTTTGCTAGTGCTAGTGATGATGGAAAAATATTTATTCGACAAACATCAAATTGGAAAGTTATTACTTCTATTGATGAACAGCTTGGATCTGTTCGAGCCATAGTATTCTCACCTTCTGAAGATGTTTTAGCTAGTGCTGGTCATTCTAGCTATATAAAACTATGGAACATTAAATCTGGTAAGTGTATCAAAACTCTTGATGAACATTTAGGTGTTGTCAGAGCATTAAAATTCTCTCCAAATGGAGATATTCTAGCTAGTGGTGGTAAAGACACAGATATAAGGCTTTGGAATCTCAAGAGTGGGAAATGCGAAAACACTCTTAAAGGACACTCAAGACCTATATGGTCTGTTGATTTTAGTAATAACGGCTCTTTTCTTGCTAGTGCAGGTGAAGATAAAAATGTACTTATTTGGGATCTTAAATCTGACAATATTGTATCTAGGAGCCTTGTTAAACATAAAAATTGGGTTAGATCAGTTTCATTTCATCCAAAGTCAACACTTTTGGTAAGTGGTAGTGAGGATAAATCTGTACAGATTTGCAATATGCTCACTAATGCATGTCAAAAGACTTTACAAGGTAGAACTAATTGGGTGTGGGCTATTTCCTTCAGCTATGATTCAACTACTATAGCCAGTGCAACAGAGGATACATCTGTTAAGTTATGGAATATAGAAACTGGAAAAATTAAGAAAAAGTTCTCAGATCATGATGGCTCGGTTCGAACTTTATCATTTCACCCGAATGATAAATACTTAGCTAGTGCAGGGGACGATGAAATTATTAGAATTTGGAATGTTGATAGCGACAAAGAATTTAAAATATTGAAAGGACATACTAATTGGATACGCTCTTTAGAATTCAGCCCAGATGGTCAATTTTTAGTCAGTGGAAGCAATGATAATACAATAAGACTTTGGGAGACTAAAGCATGGGAGTGCCATCGGCTTTATGAGTACCATACAGATACTATTAGGGCAATTTCATTTGATCCAGGAAGTAGAATAATTGCTTCTGTTGGTGAAGATAGAAGATTAGTCTTTTGGTCTACTGATTCAGATAGGCCATGTAAAGTCGTCGATTCAGCACATAGCAAAAGACTTACTTCAGTTGTATTTTCTAGTGACGGTAAACTAGTTGCTACAGGCGGAGAAGATCATTTAATTAAGTTATGGAATTCTCAAACTGGAGTTAAGTTATTAGAGCTAAAAGGTCATTCTAACTATGTTAATTCATTATGTTTCCTCTCACAGTCATCTAGATTAGTAAGTGCAAGTAGTGATAATCTTGTAAAGATTTGGGATATTAACTCAGGTAAATGTATATACGATCTAATTGGTCATACAGGTGGTGTTTACAGTGTAACAATGAGCAAAACAGGAGAAGTTGCTAGTTGTGGTCATGATGACAAGATTATACTTTGGGATCTAGATACTAGACAACCATCTAAGGTGTTTGACAATAAACCTTATTCAAACATGAAAATATCTAATATTCGAGGTATATCTGATACTGAAAAATCAGCACTTTTGAACTTAGGTGCAATAACTTAATAAGTTAGAAATAGAAGAGTTTTGGCTAATTAAACTGAATTAATGTATAAAAATACAAAAATTTTTTAAAATATTAGCATGAGACATATAATATAAATATATTTAATGTTCCTTTGGTCTATTTAGGGACCAATGTGTTTGCTAAAAACTATTTTTCTATATCGAGACCGAGTTCTTTGCAATCACGATTTGGGTTCAGACTTGATTTTCTGGGAAGCTTAGTTTGACAGAGTTTGGCTCCACTTAGGTCAACTCCAATGAGGCGGACATCTTTATTACCTTCGTTATCTGCACTAAGATTAGCCTTGCTGAGATCAGCATCTTTGAGATTGGCACCATAGAGTCTGGCTCCACTAAGCTTGGTTTCTCTGAGATTGGCTCCTCTTAGATCTGAATTAATGAGGTCGGCCCAACGGAGGTCGGCCTTAAGAAGGTTAGCAGAACGAAGATCAGCTTCTCTCAACGATGTACTTATGAGGTAGGCTTCGGTTAGTTGGGCATTGGTTAGGTTAGCTTCTTGCAATTTAGCAAATGTAAGGTAAGACTTGTTTAGTTCAGCACTTTTAAGTATGGCTTTACTGAGATCAGCATTGACTAGGTCTGCCTCAATTAATTTGGAATGACTAAGATTACCCTCTTTGAGATCTGCTTGAAATAGCTTGGCTTTGCTGAGATCCGCCTTTTTAAGATTTGCTTCAACTAATGTGGCATTACTGAGATCTGCCTCTTTAAGATCCGCCTCAATTAGTTTAGAGTCACTGAGATCTGCCTCTTCAAGATCTGCTTGAAATAGCTTGGCTTCACTGAGATTGGCATTTTTTAAGGATGTATTGCTGAGATTTGCACCTTCAAGGTTGGCTTTTTTAAGGTCTATATCATTTAGTTGGACATTGACTAAGTCTGTTCCTTTAAGATTTTTTCCTATTCCATTTTTGTTTACTAACTGGTGGACAATTCTCCATTTAAGGTCAATCTTTGTAGTCTTATCAATAACGGCATTTTTAAGAATAGCTTTATCAAAGGTTGTTTCACTAAAGTTGGCACCTCTCAGATCAGCGTTAGATAAATCAGCACTAATAAGGTTAGAATTGACTAGGTTTAAATTTTTGAATTTGGCATTCCTAAGTTTAGCACCAGAGAGATTGATTCTATTTAAATTCAACTTACCTTCTGTAGGATCTCTCTCTATTTTTCTTCTACAAATTATTTTTATGGCTAACTCTACTTCATTACTAATCTTTGTAGGTGGAGTATTATTTTCTTCTAAAGATGAATTTTTAACTATATAGCTGGATAGCAGTTCCATGATAGTCCAATGATCATTTACAGAATCTATAGCAAGTTTTTCAAGTGAAAACATTCCTCCTATAATTGCAGTCTCACTTGTTCCAGATGCTAAAAGATCTACGGCTTTTATAAAACGGTCAGTTATAAGTTTTTTTTCTGAAAGTTGATAATTGACTCCTAGCCCTATTGCTGCTATAACAGTTGCACCTAGACCTAAAAAAGAAATAAAGATTTTAGTTTTTTCTCTAGCAGCTTCATACTCTAATTCTTTCCATATTTTTCTAATAAGAGGCCATCTCAGATTTGAGGTGTTCTTGATCACCATATTCTTTTCTTTTAGCAGCTCATCAATAGCTGTTTGCCAGTTTTGTTCATCACATGTAGAAACCCCATTCTCCTTTTGTTGAAGGTAGATTAGGTATGCTTTGGCTCTTATTAGCTCTTCTGAAAACTGCATCAGTTCAGTCATTTTTTACGAAATTGATAATCAATGATTAGTCTACAATTTATTTTGCTTTTTATAGGTTAATTTAGTTTTAAACTATACTATAAATAAGATTTCATCGATGTAAAGCTTAATGGCTCAGTTATTCAGTTGATCATTTTTGGAAAGCAGTTGGAGAGCTAGTTGGAACTAAATAAGCACGTCTTTTACCCGCCAGTTTCAGTGTGGGAAATATCAACAAATCGACGAGATTAGAACACATAGACCTAAAAGGTTCAGGAGGCCTTTGTTGCAAAAAAGCATGTAGAATACCACTATGAAACAGGATTGGTTTGGACAAGCAGGGGTATTGTCCCCGAATCATGTTCATCTGTAATTTACGGCAGGATTACAGACCTCCTGTGTTATTGCATAGTTTGGAGCATGCATTTATACCGCTTGTCGGATCAGTGAAGTTTGAAAGATACTCACCAGTGATATGGTATGTGCGAATGGTCCCCGACTAACGGTATTGTCTCGGCGTATGCACACTAAGGGATAGCTGGATACCCGCGAAGTGGCAATGCATGAGAAGATGGCCCGGGATCTGGTGACGTATCAGCAGACTGAATCTTGAGGCAAGCTTTTGCTAGGGTGGGACTGGAAGGCTTTAGCACCCATAGTTTCAGACGCACGGCCCTGACACGGATGCATAATGCTGGAGTGCCAACGAAGCATATTCAGCGGATTTCGGGGCACAGGACACTGACCGCACTGTCGGGGTACTTGGAGGTCACCGATGAGCAGGTGGAGGGGGCGATTGCTAAGTTGGTGTTTTAGGTTAGTAAAGAATGTTCGTTTTGTGCAGCAGATCTCTCGACAGGTGTTGAAGTACGACCATAATCGGAAGGAACTTCAGGGAAAAGTCACGGAGGTGTCGTCGGGAGGAGGACGGTGAATCCTGATCATTTAAGTGAATTAAATAAAGGGTCTCACTCGTGGAATCAATGGAGGAAAGAAAACTCCAATGAAAAACCTGATTTAGGTAACACTATCCTTACTGGTTTTGATTTTACTGGATATGACCTAAGTATGGCTGACTTGAGTGGCACTCAACTGATTGGGGTAAATCTAGTTGGAGTAAACCTACGTAATGGTGACCTGAAAAGGGCTACTTTATTTAAGGCAAAGCTGAGTGGGGCTGACCTAATTGGAGTAGATCTGGATGGGGCTGACCTAAGTATGGCTGACTTAAGTAGCACTCAACTGATTGGGGCTGACCTACGAAAGACCCAACTGGTAGGAGCAACCCTTAACGGGGCGAATCTATTTGGGGCAATTCTATCTGAAGTTGACCTGAGGGAGACTAGAATGTGCGGAACGAACCTAACATCCGTTGATCTACGTATGGCAAATCTTAGTGGAGCTGACTTGAGTGGTGCGAATCTAAGTAAAGCTAACATCAAGGGCTTAAGGGCAAGGTTCTCAATAGTTGATGGAGCAACCTTATTGAATGAATGTCAAATGGACTGTAATACTGACTTTAGCGGGGTTGGTCTTGATAGTGCCAGAATCAATGGGACTCTAAAGGCAAAACTGAAACGCAATATTCGTCAGAAGCACTGGGATGAAAGATATCCATATTATGTGGATTGGAAATCGATTCCTAGGTACACAAGGTTAATACCAAAATACTTGTATAGGATGTCTAAGCTAAAATACTGGCGTTCTATTCCTGAAATTACTTGGTCGTGTTTAGTTAGACTTTTTTGGTGGTCGTCAGACTACGGAAGTGCAGGAACGAGGATAATCTTATCCTTCTTAATTGTCTCAGTTGTGTTCACCTTGATATACCTTTCCCCCATAGCTTTTAGATTAGATGCTTCATTTATTCAAGGGATTCAATTTGCTGAGATTATTAATTCCTCCGGTGAATCAACTCAATATTCTTTCAATCTATGGGGCATTTTTTTGAGAGCGTTCTATTTCTCTGTAGTCACAATGACAACTCTTGGTTTCGGTGATATATCTGCCAATCCAGCCAGTCCTTTGGGTCACTTCCTAGTCATGTTCCAAGTCTTGATCGGCTATATTCTTCTTGGTGCATTTATCACTCGACTGTCCATACTCTTTCAGGATGTGGGGTAGGAGTGAATGGCCTTAATTTTATCATCCGAATCATCCACTTAATCCCTCTATAATCGCACCCCATCACCCTCAACAACTCGCTACTGGTAACTCTGCCCAACACGTCGTATACCTGGGTGATCGCCACTTCGACTGCATTCGCCAGGTCTGTCTTAGCCCCGATGCAGCAATCTCCAGCGTCCCACGCCCGAATCGGTCATTGACCTCATCCATGATCGACATGAGCCGCTTCCGTTTCTCCCACCCCTCATCTTTCTCCCAAAGATGCCCCTGAATGGTCGTCTCAGGGCACAACCCCACCATCAAGACCCCCGCCTTCTGAAATTCCCGACCCGGTTCATAGATTCGAGCCATCGCATTACGGGCAGATTCCACAATTGTTGGTGTGTAGTTAGTGGCTATGGGGAATTGCACTGTCGCAGATTGGCGAAAATACCCCGACTTAAACGGACTTGTCCGAGCAAACACAACCATAGCCTCTGCTACTTGTTCTTGATGACGCAGCTTCTCCGCTGCCCTAGATGCATAGGCCGCAATCGCCTCCTGCAAATCTGCTAACTCCGTCACAGGCTGACCGAAAGAGCGAGAGACACAAGTTTCCTTCTTTGGTTTAGCAACCAGCTCCAGGGGCAAACATGAGATACCCCGCAACTCATGGATCATCCGCACCCCCACCACGCCCATTTTTTTGCGGATCAGCCCCTCATTCGCATCCCGAAGTTCCTTCGCTGACTCAATTCCCTGACTCAACAACCACTTATTGTATTGGCGACCAATCCCCCAGATGTCTGCGACGGGAAAGGTAGCTAAAATCCCCTCAGCATTACGGGCAGCAGAAATATCAAACACCCCACCATACTGCTTTTGCTTTTTTGCTACATGATTGGCAATCTTAGCCAACGTCTTAGAGGTTGAAATCCCTATAGATACAGGAATCCCCGTCCATTGCAGCACCGTCTTACGCACCTTATGGGAGTATGTCGTAGCCTCAGCAAATTCTGGCATTCGCATAAAGCACTCATCTATGGAGTAAATCTCTTGCTCGGGGGTAAAGGTCTCCAGAATCGTCATCACTCTGGAAGACAGGTCACCATACAAGGCATAGTTTGAGCTGAAAACCCGGACATCGTGTTTCTTGATCAGCGCTTGAACCTTGAACAAAGGCACACCCATGACCAGACCCAAGGCTTTACCTTTTGCATTGGCGGTGACAACAACCCCATCATTGTTGGAAGCGATGACCACGGGCTTATGTTGCAAGCTAGGGTTCAAGGCAGATTCACAACTTGCATAGAATGAGTTGCAGTCACAAAGCCCAATTAGACGCTGTTTCAAGTTGCCAACCCGTGAACCACGAAAGTGACGACCCCCCAGACGTAAAAGTCCATTCCCTTTTGCACCGTAATCGGAGGATAGTCAGAATTCTCAGCAGCTAACAGAACCTGTCCTTTGGAACGACGAAATCGCTTCACTGTAAACTCACCATCTAGAACGGCGATTACAACGGCCCCATCCACAGGATCAAGAGAGCGATCCACAATCAGCAAATCTCCTGAGAAGATTCCGCAGCCTGTCATAGAATAGCCCTCGACTTTCATGAAAAACGTTGCTGCGGGGTGATGAACTAAGGCATCCTGCAAGTTCAATTCACTCTGGAGATGGTCATCAGCAGGGGAAGGGAAGCCAGCCGAAACAGGAACACTTAAAATAGGCAGGCAGACGGAATCTGCCTGCTCGACAGCATGGACTGATCGAACAAGCATTGTAATAATATATATGTACTATTAATGTTTAGCACAGTTTCAGCTATTTTCTCCACGGCATAGTTTATTCTCTAGCTAAGGCTTGAAGTAGAGAGTCAATCTTTCCAGGCTCAAACCAAAAGATATAGTTATCAATTGAGCTATTCAGTCTGATTCTCACCGTAAATAAAAATATGAGATAGCTACTAATATTTCGGTGACTGATATGGGAAGAAAGTTTGAAATCAAACGGGCTTCTGATGGTCAATTCCACTTCAACTTGAAAGCAGGGAATAACCAAGTCATTCTCACAAGTGAGATGTATACCACCAAAGCTGCTGCTATAAATGGCATTAACTCAGTCCAGACGAATGCCCCTCATGACAACCTGTATGATCGGCGGGAATCGAAGAAGCAAGAACCCTATTTTGTTCTTAAAGCCACCAACGGGCAAATCATTGGCAACAGTGAAATGTATTCCTCGACTTCTGCGATGGAGAATGGCATCTCCTCTGTGAAAACCAATGCCCCAGGTGCGCCCGTCGAGGACTTGACCGCAGCGGAGTAAATCTTGATGACTGTCCTCTGTCACAGATGCGAACGCTTTAGCGGATACCTTGGCTCCCAGTACTTAGTCTGTGCTATTCATCCCAGTGGCCCAGTTCAGAATCCTTGCTCTGACTTCGCAGAAGTAATCGAGGACTGGGAGCCAGTGGGGGCATTCTATGAAGATGGTGAGCTGATCAAGGACTGGGCAGGTTATCTCACCTCATCAGAGCGGATAGAGGTTCTGGAATCACACCCCTTTTTCACAGGAGCCTGCCCAGAGTGTGGTGCAAACTTTGGGGATAGCAGACCCATCCACTACGATTGCAGGGAATGTGGTTGGATTGATGATTCGATCAACTAACTGATGAAAAACACAATTCCAATTCTCTCTCTCCTCATTCCCCCTCTCCTTTTGGGATGCAGCCCACCTCCCCAAGCCACTAACGCCGACATTGCCCCAGCGAACACCACCTCCGTCGAAGTTCTCAGTACGGGTGACGGGGATAGCCTTAAAGTGCGCTCTCAAGATGGGTCATCGAGCAAGGTTCGTGTTGGCTGCATTGATGCTCCAGAGCACGACCAAGAGTTTGGTCCTGAAGCTGGTCAACGACTTAAGGCCCTGTTACCCAGTGGAGCAGATATCGAGCTTCGGAAAATCACCACTGATCAATATGGGCGCACAGTGGCAGAGATTTACTCGGAGGGGAAATCAGTGGGGTTACAGCTGGTGAGGGAAGGCTATGCCGTGGTCTATCACCGCTACCTTGATGGTTGTTCCGATACAGCAAATCAGTATGTTGACGCAGAGAATGATGCGAGATCACGAAAGCTCAATTTTTGGAGTCAGCCAAACCCAGTTATGCCGTGGGATTATCGCAGGAATCGGCGATAATATTGGACCGAGGGTTAGGGTTTAATACATCTGATCTACTATAGGCTTATGCGTTAACACACGCCCATGTCCTACCCTCTATCGGCCACCAAGCTCAAAACCTATGGACAGTGCCCCCAGTCCTATCAATTTAGGTATGAGCATAAGTTACCTTCGCCAACTCTATTTGGTTCAACTAAGCTTGGCAATGCTCTCCATGCGGCATTAGCCACTATCTACAAGGATTGGAACTACGCTTACCCTCTTCCTTCCCTCGATTGGTTTGCCGTTTGTTGGCAGCAACATAATGGTGAATTGACCCCAACTCAGATCCATGAGGGGTGGGCAGCACTGCAGCTTTACTATGAGCGGTATATTTCCCCACTCCCCGAAATCCGCAAACCGCTGGGAATAGAAACAAAAGTCAGGGCAAATCTCCAAGTTCGTAATATCGAATTCACCCTATCTGGTCGGTATGATCGCTTGGACTATATCGATGATGGTCTGGAACTGATTGACTACAAGACCAGTAAATCCGTCAATCCTCCTCCATCCGTGGATATCCAATTGGGTTTTTATTATCTGATACTGGAACAGATCTACAAGAAAGCGCTCAAACGCCTGAGTCTAATCTACTTGCGTTCTAACGAGAAACTGACCTATGAGGTCAACGACGATCATCACCAACAAGCCCGATCTCTAATTGAAGACATGGCGATGAAGCTCAGATGTGATCAGGAATGGAAACCTGTGACGGGACAGCATTGCGATCGCTGCGGGTATCAGAAATATTGCCCGGCGAAGTCAGGGGAGCCAGAGCCACTCCCAGAAGGGGCTAGGGGAACGCAGCAGGTACAGTTGGCTTTGGGGTTTTGATTGAAACTATGAAGGAGAATTAGGAGCCAGCATCAGAACCTGAAAAAGCGATTCAGACAATGGTGACATCTCTATCGTCTCACCTTGATAGTGAACCTGAGAGAACGCGGCGAAATTGAATACACCATGCGGAACATCCAGTTTCTTGTCTCCAATCCACATTCTCAGCCTATAATCCACGCGCCATCCTCGTAGAACTCCTTTTAAGTCAATCCAAAAATGTAAGGGAATCAACTGAGTCTCAACCTGGCAAGATCCACAATAAACTTGATGGGGGATGTCGTGTTGGAGAAGAAGGGTATGACAAAGACGAGTCATGCCGTCACATTCCGTGAGTGATTTATCTAGCGGGGTCAGTAATTGGCGTAGTTCTTCTATCACCATATTCAGAAAACTGAGATTAGCCAGTTAGGGCTTGCAATGGTCTTCGACTGGCCTTCGGCCATCGTATAAAGTCTTGATTAGCCTCTTTGAGAGCTTCATCAGTTGGTCCATCGATCATCTCTAAAAGGTCTAAAACAACGGAAGCTGCAATATAGTGCAATTTAGTATAAATGCACTATAGCACTCAACCAATTTCTGTCGTTACAGCGTTTGCGAGCTGACTAGATTCTCAATAATCAATATTTAATGAGAGTGCCCAAAACTGTTGCTATTCATGGCTTTTAGGCTTAAGCTGCCCCAAAACGCAGCTTCAGTCGTTTGAGGCCTAGTTGATTGAGATGCTTGGAGAAATTTTTTATTCCTATTAACTAATAGACTATTTTCACCCCATGTTCTTAGCTCTAGGCAAACTTTTTCTATTCTTCTCTGAAACCTATATAAATCAGCGTATATAGAGTTATATAACCTATTAAGTCTACTTAACTTTTTTAAAATCTAAGAAATCCTACAATTTATACGTAAATATCCTAGATATAGCTGATAAGTTTTCTAGACTGTCTTATCTAGATATGTATCAATTATTGATTCATGACTTATTTTGGATCGAACTCTACTGCTGAAAAAGGTCATAGCCATTTGACCTATGGTCCCATAACAAGGAAACGTACAAAGCGTTTACTAGAAGCCTTACTTACTTATGCAAATGATGAAGTTTTACTACCTGATAGTCTCCGATCTAAAATTTGCTACAACTGGAAAACTGAAAATCTGCTAGTCATCGAAACAACAATTAGAGCTTTACAAGGGCTGATTCATTGTGATAAATATCAAGGTCAGCTAAGCTCTGACCAAATAAAAAAATCACTCAAGCTCTTAGAAAAATTTCTAAAAGTTCTTTCCGATAATCGATCTCAGCCACGAGGATCAGATAAGTGGCATTTTAGTATTTGTTTCTGGTACTCCAGGCATAAAATAGCTGATAACTTAAAGCAGTTTGATTTAGAGTGGGAAAAACTACAGCCAGATAAATCTAAGCAAGTTACTAGGAATCAGTTCGACTTGTTGGAGGAAATTAGTGCTATTAACCAATCTAAAAGAAATGAGCTAGATGCTAAAACTGATCATTTGATTGCCGATCAGAACAATTCATATAATCTAAAAGTAGATTGGGGAGATGCTGTTGATACTTCAAATTTTCTAGGGCGTCAGTCTGAATTAGCTCTACTTACAAACTGGATCAAGGAGGATAATTGTCGTCTAATAAGCCTTCTTGGAATGGGGGGTATTGGTAAAACTTCCTTAGCAGCTAAGTTGGCTCAAATCAATCAAGATTATTTTCAATGTTTGTATTGGCGTTCTCTTAGGAATGCTTTACCGTTTAATGACCTTTTACAGAATCTAATATCCTTTCTTTCTAAACAGCAAGTTTCAAGCTTACCAGAGAGCAATGATGATCGCATTTCTTTAGTTATTTCTTATCTGCGTAAGAATCGCAGTTTACTGATTCTTGATAATATTGAATCTGTTTTACAGAGTGGTCAGCTTGGCGGACGATATTTGAAAGGATATGAAGGGTATGGCCATCTACTACGTAGACTTGCTGACGAATCCCATCAAAGCTGTGTATTGTTAACCAGTCGAGAACGACCAAAAAGTTTATCGATGCGGGAAGGGAAAAATTCTCCTGTTCGTTCCCTTGAACTCTCAGGAATTTCTCTAAAGGTAGGGAAGGCTCTACTGAATGCCAAGGGATTACAGGATGTTGAATATGAATCTGTTGAACTTGTGAATTATTATTCCGGGAATCCACTGGCTTTGAATATTGTGGCTGCAACAATCAAAACCATTTTTTTAGGGCGTATTCCCAAGTTAATAAATCATATAGCTAATTTTGGCGATATAAGGGATTTACTGGAACATCAATTTAATCGCTTATCACAGGTAGAGAAATATCTAATGTACTGGCTAGCTATTAATCGTGAACCAGTTACTCTCCTCAGCCTGAGGGATGACCTTCTAGCTTCACATCATCAGCAGACCCTCATCGAAGCCCTTGAGTCTCTAAAAGGTAGATCTTTAATTGAGGTGACCATTGAGGGTTATACTCTTCAACCTGTTTTGATGGAATTTTTAACCCATAAATTTATCCAGCAAATCTGCAATGAGATTCAGATCTACAGCAACGATATTGATAGCAAAATACAGCAGTTACATCTATTAAGAACTCATGCTCTAGTTAAAGCTCAAGCCAAAGAATATGTTCAGGAAGCACAGGTCCATCTTATCTTACGACCACTGATAGATGAACTAATTACGCTTTTGGGGAGTAAGCCAAACGTAGCATCTTGTTTATCTCGTTTACTTTCACTTACTCGTGGAAAGTCTCTGGAAGAAATGGGATATGTTGGTGGAAATATTGTGAATTTATTTCGACATTTACAAGTAGATTTAAGTGACCACAACTTTTCTCATCTCTCGGTCTGGCAAGCTGATATGAGGGGAATTAACTTATACGGAGTTAATTTCACTGGCTCAGACTTATCAAAATCTGTTTTTTCACAAACTTTAGGTAGTGTTCACTCAATTGCCTTTTCCCCAGATGATCAGATGATTGCTGCAGGAGATGTTAATGGAAAGATTCGTCTTTTCGATTCTGAAAATGGACAACATCTACGCACTATAACAGGCCATACATCTTGGGTACAATCTATAGTTTTTAGTCCTACAGGCAATCTTATTGCTAGTGGTAGCCCTGATCAAACGATAATGATTTGGGATGTGGAAAAAGGTGAGAATCTGAAGCTGTTAACAGGTCATACTAATGTTGTTTACTCAATTAATTTCAGTCCTGACGGTCAGCAATTAGTTAGTGGTAGTGATGATGGCACCGTGAGGTTATGGAATAGCCAATCAGGTCAATGTCATAAAATATTTAAGTATAGTCATGGCGCTCGTTCTACCGCCTTTAGTCCTGATGGACAAAACCTGGCCATTGGATATGCTGATGGAACTATCCGTATTTGGGATATCAAAAGTGGTCTTTGTTTGAAAGCTTGGTCTGGCCATGAAGGTTGGGTTTGGTCTATTACTTATAGTCCTGATGGACAAGCACTTGCCAGTGCCAGTGATGATGAGACCATTAAGCTATGGAACGTGATAAATGGTGCATGCACTAGTACTTTAGTAGGGCACTCCAATGCATTACGCTGTATCGTATTCAGTCCATCTGGTGACTACTTGATTAGTGGCGGAGCAGATCATCTTATAAAAATCTGGGATATAAGAACTACACAATGCTTGAAAACTCTTTTTGGCCATACGAATTGGGTTTGGTCAGTAGCTATCAATTCTACCCAAAGAACAATTGCAAGCGGTTCTGAGGATGGTTCTATCAAGATTTGGGACATTAAAAGTGGTATGTGTTTGCATACATTATTAGGCTATACACAGGCAACATGGGCAGCCCTCTTTGCAAGATTACCGATTAATCATTTTGAAAGTTCTAAGACAGTTCATCAAGAAAATCAGTACATCATTAGCGGAGGTGAAGACAAATTACTCAGAATTTGGTCTCTAAGAAGTAAGCAATGTGTAACTCTAGCTGGACACACAGATGCTATCAGAGCTATTGCTTTTAGCCCTCTTGAACAAGTTATTGCAAGTGGCAGTAGTACAAATGATAAAACTATTAGACTATGGGATGTCCAAACTGGACAGTGTAAGCATATCCTAAGTGGACATGATAAGGGTATTTGGTCACTTGCATTCCATCCAAAAGGGAAAATTCTGGCAAGCTGTGGCTCTGATCAAACTGTTAAGTTATGGGATACTCAAAAAGGCGTATGTCTTACAACATTTCAGGGACATAATCATTGGATATGGTCCGTTGCTTTTAGTCCTAAAGAAGAAATTCTTGCCACAGGAAGCTTTGATTGTTCCATAAAGCTATGGAATATACAATCAGAGAAATGTTTAAATACTTTGAATGGCCACTCATCATGTGTGAGCTCAGTTGCTTTTTGTCCCAATGGAACAATACTCGCCAGCGGCAGTTTTGATCACACAGCAATACTTTGGGATTTAAATACGAACCAATATATCCATAAGCTTGAAGGTCACTCCCATCCAATTTGGGATATGGACTTCAGTCCTGATGGGCAGTTGCTTGCTACAGCGAGTGTTGACCATACAGTTCGATTGTGGAAGGTTGATACTGGGCAGTGTTTGAGAATCTTGGAAGGACATACTAATGCAATATTCTCAGCATCGTTTAGTTTTGATGGTCAATTACTTGTCACTAGCAGTCAGGATGAAACAATAAAAATTTGGAATGTTTCAATGGGAAAATGCATAGCTACTCTTAGACCTACTAAGCCATATGCAGGAATGAATATTACTGAAACAACAGGTTTGACCGATGCTCAGAAAGAAACATTACTCGCTTTAGGAGGAATCTGTCGAAGCTGACACTTGAGTATTTTTTCATACAAGAAAAATCAAATGTAAGCATAACTGTTTTGCTTTAACAGAGTCCTCCATACACTTAGTAGGCAGACAGGCAGAACTTGGAACGGTTATGAGCATCGCTGCGATGATTGGTCAAGGAACATGGCGTTTTCATGGTGCTTAGTAAAAGACCCGTACCCCATCCTAAGAATATTGCCTTGGAAGAGAAAGAATCGTCTTTAGAAGATCAGGAAAACTCCTAAATTCCCTTGATCTTGGCCGTTAAAGCCCTTATCTTGATTTCAGCCCTGATTAAGTCATCGCGTGGTCTCAACACTCACAGCTACTGAAACATCCCAAGGAAGTGCTCTCCGAATTTTCGGGGATGGGGATGCCTATGTGGGTGATGTTTCTGGATTCTTGCGAGATCTAGAGTATGCCTATAACAGTGCCTATGTCTTCGATAGCATCCTTGAAGAGGCCGAAGAATTCTATCGCACGGGCAATAATCCGGGGCTACCGATCCGAAACCTATTGTGGATGGCATGGTGGCCGCCCACCCCTGAAAAAGTCGCGGCGATGGTCCCCGAAGCGGATCGGCTGAGGCTGATTGGGGTTGAGCTGCACTCGCCTGGGTTTTGGGATTTTCTGGGTAAGCTCAATCCTTTGGAGAAAATTAGGCTTTACCTGAATGATCGGCATGAGCGCCAGAAAGATAGACAGTATCGGTCCCGGATCGAGGCTGAGAAACTAGAACTGGAGAATTTTAAGGATAAAATCGATGTCCTCAAACAACTTGGGGCCACTGACAAAGACTTTGCCCTTCTCAAGGATCAGCTACTTGCTAAATCACTTCGACAACTGAACCCACATCAGGATCAGGGGTTGATTCTTGAGGGTGAAATTGTCGATCCCAATATCGAAAAAAAAAGATCGCTTAACCCCGACGAGTACTAACAAAGAAGTTATCACCGTTGATAAGACTGGGCAGATCATCTCATCTGTGCCCTTGTGAATTCAGAATCCATGTAAGCCGTGGGTTGGAAAACCAGGACAATTTGAACAAAACATTGACCTGTCAACCGATTCCCCAACCCACAGGAGAAGTTCTATGAAAATTCTAGGCATTGACTTAGGCAAATAGGCTTGGATCAAAAGTGGGTAACACTTCAGGAGCGATCAAGGTAACCTGAAGTCTTAATGTCACTCCCCTGAATTGATCCTCCGCATGATTTCAACTCCTGCAATTGCAGCCACACTTCCGCCAAAGATCCGCAAAGATATCGGCATTCAGGCTCTATCAAGATCCATTCCCATTGCTCGCATTGCTAGAGAGAATCAAACCAGTCGCAAGTTTGTCTATGAGCAGAAAGCAATTGCTGCTCAAGCGTTGGATGAATCCTTCCTCGGCGATAAAGGGGATGACGAGGTTCTGTTCTATCTACCGATCACCAAAACTTGGTTGTTCCAACTGATTCTAGCGTTGGTGCTGATCTGCCATTCCTCTTATCGAGGGGTTGTTGAGCTGTTGCGTGATCTGTTCGACTGGTCCATCAGCTTGGGAACAGTTCGTAATCGTTTGGAAGTTGCAGCGGCCAAGGCAGAAGAAATCAACCAATCGCAAGACTTGTCTACGATTAAGCAGGGTCTTCATGATGAAATCTTTCAAGGTTCTCTGCCCGTATTGGCTGGAGTAGATGCTTCCTCCACCTACTGCTACCTCCTCAAAGCTGCAGAGCATCGGGATGAAGACACCTGGGGATGGTACTTACTCGAACTTCAATCCCAAGGTTTCGACCCTGATTTCACGATTGCGGATGCTGCAAAAGGCTTGAGGGCAGGACAAAAAGCAGTCATGCCCAGCACTCCCTGCAATGGAGATGTCTTCCATATCCTCCATCAGTTTGAGGAACTGGTTCTGAGTTTGACGCGCAAGGCTAATGGGGCCACTACATCGCGAATGAAATTGGAAGAGGACATCGCTAAAGCCCACCTTGCCCAAGAATCCACGCGGTCATTGACGAGCAAGTGGGTCCACCTCAAGCGTCGAGAACAGAGACTTCTAGGTTTGGCCAAAGATGTCAAAATTCTGTTCCAGTGGATGGCCCATGATGTCCTCGAACTGGCAGGTCCCCTCTTGTCAGTCCGTCAGGAGTTATTTGACTTCATCAAAATAGAACTCAAACAGCGCGATGATGGTGAGTTCCCCATGCTGCGCAAACTATGGAAAGCATTACACAATCAACGCGATCAGCTCCTGGCATTTTCGGGTGTTTTGGATCAAAAGCTTGCTGAGATTGCTGAACGTCTGGAAGTCTCACTAGCCAAGGTTAGAGACGTCTGTCTGTTGCATCGTAAACAGCCCACTTCCAATGCCTACTGGGAAAAGTGGAATCAATTGTATCGGGGACTTTCTGGAAAGTTTCACCTTCTGATGGAGGCAGTCACTGAAGCCCTCAAACAGACACCTAGAGCCAGTTCGTTAGTAGAGAATCTCAACTCCCGGCTGCGCAACTACTTCTTTCTACGCCGTACCCTTGGAAACTCTTATTTGGGACTGTTGCAGTACTTCTTGAATCACCGCTGCTTCATGCGTAGTGAGGTTCCTGAGCGCGAGGGTAAAAGCCCTAAGGAATTGCTAACCGGAGAACCTCATCCCCACTGGCTAGAGTTGTTGGGATTCAAGCGATTCCAAAGGGCATAGTCTGACCTGATTGGGTAGAAGTAGACCTCAAGCCATCGAAGAAATGATGGTTTATTTTGCCGTGGAAGTGTAACCTAAAATCCCCTGTTTTTAAACCATGCCTCCACAGCTAGGTTTTGTCTTTGCTTACTGCTCATCAAATTCTGTTCAAGAAATTTTTAGATCACTTTATCTAGCTGTATACCCCCCATCTATCGGTAGTGCTATTCCAGTTATAAACTTGGCTTCATCGCTAGCGAGGAATAATGTGGCGGCAGCTATATCATCTGGGGTGGGTAAACCAGGTAAGGGGTTCATATTTTCCATCCGCTCACGAGTCTGTTTTGGATCTGGACTATTTTCGATGACCCGCTCTAATAGTGGTGTTCTGACAACAGTTGGACAGATAGCATTGACTCGTATTCTCTGGGCAGCGTATTCAACTGCAGCAGCCCTTGAAAGCTGTATCACACCAGCCTTTGAAGCAGAGTATGGTGGGAGATTACCAAAACCAACCAGACCTACAATTGATGACATATTAAGTACGACTCCACCATTACGATTAGCTAGCATGGCGGCAACACCGTATTTAATACCAAAATAGACACCATCTAAATTAACAGCAATTACTTTATGCCAATTCTCAAGGCTACTATCGATAGTCGGTGATAATTCACCTTCAATTCCAGCATTATTCACCAGAATATCTATTTGCCCATAGCGCTCAACTGAAGACCTCACCAATTTCTCAACAGAAGCTGGATCCGTGACATCTACTTTAATGAAGTGGCTGGAAGCTAGTGATGCCGATACATCCCGCCCTAAATCTTCGTTGATATCTGCAACAACAATTTGGGCACCTTCCTTGGAAAATCGCTCAACGATGGCTTTCCCAAGGCCAGATGCAGCACCTGTAACAACAGCAATTTTTCCCTGCAAACAAGCCATAAATCATTAACTGAATATTGTCCTTAGAAAGAATCATGCCATTTAATAACCCAAAAACGAGCAAAAAATAATAAATCCTCGCCTATTGTTTATATTTTGTACTAAATCTACCCTTATAACCTTATAAGTCTTATTTAGTTCAAAGAAGGCTACAGGAGTAGATTACAGTTATTGCATGGTTATGATGTACAGTACTGTAATACCGTTTTTTTTAGGAGTAAAAAAGAGTATTCAACGTCCTTAAATTACACTCGAACATGCAATAACAGTTATGTTTAGTGATAGATTCTATATATCTTTTACTTCAGAAAGTATAGACTAATCTTTTAGTCATATTGTCAATTGAATATTTTCAGTAGAGGAAAAAGGGTTTGCCTCATCAAACTGAAAACTGCTTATTCACTTCAACATAATGACTTTAGAGACATTAGAATATACAGAAGCGAGCTTACCTCCAGGTAGTTTAGGCTTGCCTATTGTTGGTGAATCTTTAGAATTCATCAAGAATAAGAACTTTATTAGTGACCATCAAAAGAAGTATGGAAATATTTTTATAACTAGCCTTTTTGGAACACCTATTGTTTTTGTAGGTGGAGGAGATGAAGTTAATTTCATACTTTCTAATGAAAATAAGTTTTTTCAGGCTTTCCCCGTAGGCAACGTGAAATCACTTTTAGGTGAATATTCCTTATCGCTACAGACTGGGGAAACTCACCTAAAACGTCGAAAGTTAATCCTCAAAGCTTTTTCACCCAGGAGACTAGCATCTTATCAGGAAACGATTCACGCGATTACACAAAGCTATATAAATAAATGGGCAAAGACAGATAGCTTTAAGTGGTACGACGAGCTACGCAACTATACTTTTGATATCGCATCAAAATATCTAATCAGTTTAGACAATGGTTCTGAAACTAAACTATGTGAATACTTCAAAAGCTGGAGTAATGGATTATTTGCGATTGCCCCACCCCTTCCATTTACAAAAACAAGAAAGTCTCTAGTCGATAGGAAGAAACTAATTAAGCTAGTAGATGAAATTATTCAAGATCGATTGAGTAGCAGTCAGACGTATGATGATGCTCTATTTCATTTAATGGATGCAGAGTTGGAGGATGGAGAAAAGCTCTCAGTTGAAGAAGTAAAGCACCAAATTCTGCTTCTCTTATTTGCAGGCCATGAAACACTAACGTCATCACTTTGCTCATTATGCAGGAATTTATCTTTGCACCCTGATATTTTAAGTCGATGTAAAGAGGAACAAAGCAACATCCCCCATAATCCAGATATAAATCAGTCTTCAATGCCTTATCTAGACAAAGTACTTCTAGAGTCTATGAGGATTGTACCGTCAGTTGTGTCTGGTTTTCGTAAAGTCTTAAAAGAATGTGAGATCGGTGGATATAAAGTCGAAAAAGGATGGCTTGTTTTTTATCAAATAGATTTCACTCATTACAATAAGGAAACTTACCCAAACCCACATTCATTTAATCCTGAGAACTTCAATCCTGCTGAGCATAAAGAGCTAGTTAAAAGCTCCAACTATATTCCTTTTGGAGGGGGTGTCAGAGAATGCATTGGCAAAGACTTTGCCATGCTAGAGATGAAAATATTTGCATCTTCTCTAATATCTCAATGTGATTGGGAACTGTTGCCAAATCAAAATCTTGAGTATGATCTAGTCCCCCTACCCAGACCTAAAGATGGCCTTATAACTAAACTTCGTATTAACTAAAAGATGTTTTTTAGAAATAACTTTATCCCTGAAGGATTAGGGATGTATTTTTTGCTATTTTCTGGAATAGCACAAGCTCAGATAATTCCTGACTCAACACTTCCGAATAATTCTAGAGTTTCTGTTAATCAGCAAAAATATGTAATTACAGGTGGTTCACGTTCAGGAGTGAATCTTTTTCATAGCTTTGATACTCTTTCTGTGCCATCACATCGGACAGCCCATTTTTTGAATGATATTAGTATCCAAAATATTCTTGCCAGAATTACAGGAACTTCAATGTCTAATATTAACGGTACATTGCAAGCGAATGGAGCAGCAAACTTATTCCTTATCAACCCTAATGGGATTATCTTTGGTCCACGCAGCCAGTTAAGTCTTGGTGGATCATTTATTGCAACTACTGCAAATAGAATAGATTTTCTTGATGGCAAAAAACTTGATCTAAATTCTATTAATGAAATCTCTTTATTAAGTAAAAGTCTACCTGTAAGTTTAAGCATAGATTCTTCATCAGGATCTATTACAATCCAGGGCACAGGGAATTCCCTACAAAGAGCTAACCCATTGCCTGCTGGAAGCCCTATTGTTGACTCCCCGTTATCCATTCCCTTCCAAACTCCAAATCAAACTTTAGCTTTTGTTGGAAGGAATATTATATTTAATGGTGGTGTTGTGGCATCACCATCAGGAAATTTAGTGTTGAGTAGTGTTGATGAAGGAGAAGTAGGTATATCACTCGATCCTACAGGGTTTCAATTTAACGATGAAAAGATTGTTCACTTTGCCGATGTCACTTTATCAAATAAATCATTATTGACTGCGACAGGATCACCATCAGGGAATATATTTATCCGTGGTAAAAACTTACTTATCAATGATCAATCGCTTGTAATCAGTTCTAACTATTCAAGCAATAATAACAGTCAAATCAATATTAACCTTTCTGGTGATTTAGTCATTCAGGGAGTGCAAGATCCAGCCGCATTAACAGTTTCACTATCTGATGGTACTGTCCCATATGGTGGAATTGTATCTCAAAATTTTTCAAGCTATACAGGTCCAAATATCAAAGTTTCTTCACAAAATGGTGTGTTGACTAGCTATGGATTTATTAATTCATTTAATTTTGCAGGTGGAACTGGAGGAAAAATAGACTTTTCCATTGATAACTCACTCTTGATTGATGGAACATCACCTATTCCGTTGAATTTTCGGCCTAGCTCCATTACATCTTTGACAACGAATGGAAATGCAGGGGGCATTAAAGGTCAAGGCCGTCAGCTAACTATCACTGGTGGAGGGTTTATCTCCTCAAGTACTACTTCTTCCAGTCCTTTGTCACTTGGGGATACAGGTGACATAAAAGTCACTTTTGATGATATATCCATTTCTGGGGGATCTCCAATTAGTATTGGCCCAGATTTACCCTTATCATTCAATCCTAGTTTTATCGGTACTACTACTGTTTCCCCTGGTGATGCAGGTAATATTTTCCTCAAAGTGGACAATCTAACTATCGTTGATGGGGGAAGAATTAACTCAACAACTACCAATAGTGGCGATGCAGGAAATATCGAAATTGATGTTCAGGGCAGTTTGATATTACAAGGAAAAATCCCAGGAAGCGATGACTTCCGTGATAGTAGCCAAATAATATCTTCTTCTGAAAGAACGAACGAGTTTTTTCGGGCACTTTTTCAATTACCAGATATACCAACTGGCGAACCCGGATCCATTCGCATCACAGCAAACTCTATCTTGGTTAAAGATAGTGGCAGAGTGAACGTTCGGAATGACGGACCAAATGATGCTGGAAATATTTCTCTTCAGGCTCAGAATATTCAAGTAGACAATGCATCGTTACTAGCTACTGCTTTAGGTAATGGTGGAAACATTCAGTTACTATCCAATTTCCTGCTACTCAATAATGGGACTATTTCTGCTTCAGCTAAGGGTGATGGCCCTGGTGGCAATATACAGATTGATGCTGATGTCTTTGTAGGGCTTGGGAGCAATAACATTTCAGCTAATGCAATTAATAACAGAGGTGGAAATATTCAGATTAATACAGTAGGACTTTTTCTTTCACCTGATACAAAAATAACTGCAACATCAGCTTCTGGAACTCAACAAGAGGGTTCTGTTACTGTGAACACTCAACGAACTGATGCTGAAGAGACAACTTCAGCCGCTCCTAATGTTGAACGTTCACCGAAAGTCGTCTCAGCTTGCAATCCAACCCAAGGGCGCAGCTCGTTTGTTGTCTTGGGGCCAGGAAACCAAAAGGCAAAAGCCCATGATATCGCTACCACTGATGTCCCGTGGAATGCTTCTCAGATGCAATTGGCATCTAACTCTGAGGGCAACCAGACCGCTCCAGATCTCCCCGTCATTCAAGAGGCTATTGGCTGGCAAAAGATTGATGGAAAGCTTGTCCTCATCGCGGAGCATCAAGACCAAACAACCCGAATTGCATCCCAAGCTGCAACCTGTGACAAGACCTGAGCCTTTAACAATATGAAACTCAACCCTTATCAAGTTCTCAGTCTGCTTTTATTGGTTTCTAGTCCATATCAAGCCACGGCTGTCACCTCCTCCCCCACAATCCAGCAGGGAGACAGTCTTATTCAAGAAGGCTTGCAATATCTCAATACCAATCAACCTCAAAAAGCTCTAAAGCGTTTTCAGAATGCAGAATCAGTCTATGAAGATGCCCAGCACTCCAATGGCTTTAACGGTGCTTTGATCAACCAAAGTATTGCCCTAAAACGATTGGGACAATATCATCGAGCCTGTACCGTTTTAACTGAAGTCCTAACCTTAAACCGCGAAATTTGCCAGAGACCATCGAATAATTCCCTCTCCATTCCAGACTTGGATAAGCTGGGTTTGGCACCGGAACAACAACTTGCTGCTCTTCAAAATTTGGGCAACAATCTTCAACTGCTTGGTCAGCTTGAGTCCTCAGTTACGGTTCTCAAACGAGCTACCACCTTAGATCCTAGCCACCCCGATATTATACTCAGTCTCGCCAATAGCTACCAATCCCAATACAAAGACGCGATTAATCAACTCTCATTGACGGCTGATCCGACCAGTGAAGCGACGGCCATCAATACAGCCCAGGAAAAGGCTTTAGAAGCGATTTCCTTATACACAAGCCTTGACTCTATACCTTCTCATCGGGTCCATGCTCAACTAAATAACCTTCAACTAATCCAACATCTCAAAACAGTCAAGTCGTCTAATTTAAGCCCTGTATATCAGCAATCCCAACACCTCATTCAGCCTTATATCAGTAATTTAGCCTCAACTGATTTCAGCCAATTTCATGAGGTGGATGCGGTCAATCTCGAACTTAAGTTGAGTGGGCTACTCAACGAACAAGGAATGACTAGAGAGGCATTTCACCACGCTAGATCAGCCCTTGATAGGGCCAAATTACTGCAAGATTCCAGTTTAAGATCCCAAGCCTTTGGAACCCTCGGCAAAATCTATCTAGAATCTGAACAATTAGGGGATGCAAAGAAGGTCTTTAGTAAAGCCTTGAAACTCGCTCAGTCTTCCAATGACGATAGCCTTGCCTATCAATGGTCTTGGCAGCTCGCGCAGATATACCAACAATCCGGCCAGCGAACCCATGCGATCGCAGCTTACAATACCACGATCAGTCACCTGGATCAGGTGCGAACGATGTTGATCTCCGCGAGTTCAGATCTTCAGTTCAGCTACAAGAACAGTGTTGAGCCTGTTTACCAGGAATACATCAAGCTTCTACTTTCTTCTCCCACTCCAAGTTATCAGCTTGTCTTGGATACCCACCAACAGCTTCAAGTCGCTGAGCTTGAGAACTATCTAAAATGCGGGAAGCTCTTGGCTCAATCTAGTGAACAGCTGGCGTCCTACAGTGCCACAATCCATATCTTGGATCTCAATGGTCAAATAGAAATCATTGCTCAAACTCCAGAGGGCATCTATCGGCACCAGCCTGATTCAACCATCGTTCAGCAGGAGTTATTTAAACTGCTAACCCTCTTTGATGGGGATTCCGTGGAAGAAATTTCTGAAGCCCATTTTTTGAGGAATGCACAGATTCTCTACAGTGAGCTGATTGCCCCCCTTAGTGATCACCTACCCCCTACAGGTGATTTACTCTTTGTCCTCGATAGCAAGTTTCAAAACCTTCCCTTAAGCCTGCTCCACGATGGTCAAGGGTATTTAATCCAGAATTACAGCGTCACGAATTCCCTCAATACCTATCTACAAACCAGAAAACCCAAGAGTCTTAAGTCGCTCAATGTCTTATTTGCAGGGCTATCTCAAGAATCTCCTAGCTTTAATTCACCCGATGTTCCCAAGGGCCTACCCGCCCTACCTGAAGTTGATGAGGAACTACGAGAAGTTAAGCAGATTTCCCAGAGATTCACCTCTCTCGTCAATCGTGATTTCACGGCGGATCGTTTGAAAGCGGCAATTTACCAAGAAACCCCCATCATCCATATAGCTAGCCACGGGCAATTTAGCTCAGATCCTCAGAAAACTTTTCTCCTGGCCTACAACGAACCGATTAATGCTCAACAGTTTCATGATTTAATCAACCAGAAAAGTGAGCTGGGTCAAGCCACACTGGAACTACTTATTCTCAGTGCTTGTGAGACTGCTAAAGGAGATAGGCGATCTGCACTCGGTATTACTGGATTAGCCATTCAAGCTGGATCAAAAAATACCCTAGCGTCTCTCTGGTTAGCGGAGTCACGAGCAACGACTGAATTGATTACAGCGTTTTATCAGGGCCTGAAGGAGGGGCGATCCAAGGCTCAAGCTTTGCAACAAGCTCAGTTAAAATTATTGGCATCTAAAGACTATTGGCACCCTTATTTTTGGGGTAACTTCATACTGGTCGGGAGTTGAGCTTCTTCCGCTCTGGGTGCAAGCTCAGGTTGCCCGACTTGGTAATAACGATCACCCAGTAATCGATTAAGTTGAGAATTACTCTGTCCACTGTCTTTCAGGTTTTGTAGAACCCCAATCGATTGATCCAATAGTTTGAAAGACATATAAACAGCATCTAGCTCTTTCGCTGCCTCGACTGGAGATAAGGAGAGTTGGTGAATTGCCGCAACGGCCTCATTAACCAAGCTGATTTCTTCTTCATACAGGAGATTGAGCTTTGTCCGATCTGAACCAATAATTTTCTCGTTTTGATAGGCGTAAACTGTCACATAATATGCTTTGCCATATTCTAATGCAGGCCAACTTTTGGGATAGTTTAGACGATGCCCTGAAGTCACTTTCTGCTCCCACTTACTGTTTGGGCCTTGAAGGGTCACTTCATAGTGGGTGCTTCCCTTCACGGGTTTCCATGCAAAATCAGGGCGAAGTTGCATGATCATGGTCCCTAAAGGCTGAACAATGCTTAATTTCCCTTCTTTGTCCGTTGTCCCCCGTGACTTTAGAAATCTCAAGCGGCCTTTTTGCTGAAGTCTTTTCGGACCAGAAGAACAGAGACGGCCCACTTCCCCCTCTTTACCTTTTGTAAGGGACTTGCCGTTATGGCATAGAACGAGCGTTTGTTTGCCTGCAATCGGGCGGACCTGATCCCCAGGACAAAGCAAACGTCCCTTAGCATGGCGTTGATCACCCGACGAGAGGATCCGTGCCACCGTTGTAAGACACCGGTTAGCCTGGGACGGAGTTTCCCCAGTTTCAGCGTAAGCAGTCTCAGATATTCTACAAAAAGAGAATAATACGAACAACGCTAAAAAGACTTTTTTGAATGAGTACATTTAATATAAAAATTTTTTCTAAAATAAATTTTTAAGATATCTTACTATATTTAGTTTTATCATTCCAGTCGATCAACAAATTCCTGTTTCCATGTCCAAACTTCTGGTAATTCAGAACTTAAGAACAAGCACAATTGTAAATTCGATTTAGATGGCAAATTCAATTGGTTCTTAGCTTTAGCGAGTAGACATTGGGTGCTGGCTTCATTTGCCTCTATTTCAACGCTTTTTTCTAAGTTGACGACGGATTTCTTATATTGTTCCAGTTGGAAATATGCCCATCCTAGGTTTTTGTACAAGGATGCTTTAGTCCGAATATTCTCGACTTTTTTGAGTGCTGGAGAAATACTTTTTACAGCTTTTCGTGGTTGATCGTCTAGAATATCTAACCTTGCCACGTTGTTAATAGCAGCGACAAATTTTCCCTGGCTAGCCTCAATTGATTTCTGATAATAGAAACGCGCCTCCGTGAAGTCTTGAGCATCATCATAAATACTCGCTATGTTATAAAAAACGACTTCATTATTCGGTTTAAGTTGGAGGGCTTTTTTGTAATTTTCAATCGCACAGGGGTATTTTTTCAATAGTTGACAGACTGCCGCCAAGTTGTTGTAGGCTGCATAATCACCTGGATCAAATTGAACGGCGAGTTTATAGTTTTGTTTGGCGGCCTCTAAATCATTTCTCCCTTCACTCTCACCCGCCATTCTAAAAAAATATCTAGAAAGACCGATCTTGCCACCTTGAAACAAGCCAACTACAACCAGAATGGTTAGTAGTATTGCGCTAAGTCGAAATGGTACTGATTTAACGCGACGATGCCAACGGATGCGTTTGGGAAGTTGATTGAGCTGATCTAAAATATCGCCCGTTGTTTTTGGCCGTTGCTTAGGCGATAGACTCATTAACTTATCCAGAAAATCAGCCAGAGGTGGATCGATATGAGGTGCCTTCTTCCTCCAAAGCAATTTTTTGTTATCGTCATCTAGAGGGATATCGAATAAATCTAGTCCAGTCACCAGCACTACAAAGGTACGACCGACTGCATAGAAGTCTGATTGAGGGATAGCCCGACCATTAACCTGTTCAGGCGGCGAAAACATTGGAGTGCGTACGATTGTGATTTCATGCTCTTTGTCAAAACCAGTGGGTTCACCGGTTCCAGAAAGCTTAGCAAGGTAGGTATCTGTGACTTCTCTTACACCACCAAAATCAATCAGAGCGAGTGTTCCATCTTCTTTGAGAAGGATATTCGATGGCTTGATGTCCCGATGAAAGAAGCCGCAATCATGGACCTCATGCAGCAGCTCAAACAATTGCTTCAGCCAATCTAAGGCTTTTTCTTGAGAGATGCGTCCATTCTCTTCAATCCACTTATCCAGATCTTGACCCTCTAGCTTGGTCATCAGGATGCAGTACAAAGGGAACCCCGAATTTGGTTGAAACTCAAAAAAATCACCCAGGTCCGCTTTTGGAATCCCTGGATGATTGAGCATCTGAAGCGCCCTGACTTCCCGCTCCATCATTTCGACTCGTTTAGCATCCACTGTTCTCAGGGTTTTGAGAACTCGTCGGCCAGGAGGAATTGCATACGACCCGGTTATATCCTCTACCTCAAAGACCTCTGAGGGGATCAAATCCACTAATTCCCGCAAAGGACGAATCAACCGAATCCGATCATTAATTAGCAGGGGTGTTCCGCAGGATTGACAAATCTCGGCCTCGTCTGGATTTTGTCTCTGAGAACACCATGGGCTAATACAAAATTTCATCATGCAGGCTGCGAAAATGAAACAAGGCTGTTCAGAGTATTCCGCATGAGTACCTTGCGAGTGGTCGGGGGAAGCATAAACGTTGCTTCTCCAGTGTTCTGGTCGTTGTCAGATTCAATCAATGACATTCCTTCCCACTTCTCTAAAACTTCAATCAACTCTGACATTGAAGCATTACCCCCACCAGAAGATAGTTCCATCATTAATTCACTAAACGTAATCCACCTGGGAGCATCATTGTCTGACTGGATCAATATATCTAGTATTCTTTGTTCAGTCGGTGTCAGTTCTTGCATTCTGTATTCCTGAATCACTCGTCTGACATAATCACTGGCAAATGATGTTTTATGCAGCATAAAGGACTCAACAAGCTTGCCACCACAAAATCGATTGATACGTTCTGCTGCTAGTAGAAGGAGCTGAGGATTTCCCCGATAGGATTTGATTAATTTCTTGCAATCCGATTCACCTTGAATCCCTTGTTCCTTAAGAATTCGGAGTGCATCTTTATCGGGTAATCCACTTAGTTTGATTGTTGCTGCTGGTCTTTGAATTCTGGCTAATTGTTGAACAGATCTCACAGTGTTGCGGCTAAGAATCAACAGAGTGCTTTGATGTCTTCCAACACAGAATTGCTGAGCTATAGCCTGAAAATTTTTATCCTCCTCAAACTCTACAGGGCCACAGTCAATTACAAATAGACAGCTAAGTTCTTGAATCAAAGCTGTAAATTCACACTCCTTGAAGTGAAACTCCATTAGCCCACTAACTGTCTGTCCGTGATGCAGCGACATCCATATGATTTTCTTAAAATCAGGTTGAGGTTTTGAGTTCATGCGCTGCACGTAGATAGAGGCCAACGCGCTCTTACCAATTCCTGCAGCACCAATTAAGGCTACAAAACGGTTCTGGGCTAGTGTGGTAGACAGTTGTAGAAAGTCTTCATCTCTCCCGTAAAAGTGAGGGACTTTTGGGGGGTGGTGACCTAGGGCAGTTGTTATAGATGTTGTGTTATCTATTTGCTGTGAAGTTTTTTTAGTGCCTTCTTGTTCTGGAGTGGGATCGCTAGTGGTAGTGGCAAACATACCCTGCTGATCTAGTTCTTCAAAGACGAGACGTAAGTTCTTCTTTTTTACCTCTATACCCAGTTCTTGAGATAGTAGTTTCCAAAGGTCTGGCCCCACTCGACAAGAAACATATCCTTCACTCGTTGATGCGCCTAACGGGTGATCCTTAATAGCTTGAGCAATCGTAATACCTTCCCAAGCTGCTTGAATAGCAATCTCACCGGGTAAACCCAACTTCTTTCCCCATTTAATGAGGGATAGCTCGTTAATATAGCTTTTAGCTTTTTCAAATTCCATTTTTCGGCCAAAATAACGCTTTAAAGGGCCAATTAAATCTACTTTACACTTTATTTATATAAAATCTATAAATTTATGACATTCACTCCTCTATATGTTCATTGATTTTCACAAATTTATGTCAAAGGTTTGAAATCGTTATAGATATGGGGTATAAAACATCAAATACATACATTTATTTAACTGAAAACATTCTTGTCTTTTATTCAGTCATACGTCGATCTCATGTAAGTCTTGAAGAATCAACTCTCAAGGTTTACACGATTGCAGTAGCTACCTGAAGCAAAAATAGCTCTCTAAGGCTTTGGTACAGCCATTAGAGAGCAATAGATAAACCTAACAAGGAGGTTTATATGAAAATGATAGGTAGAATCGACCTAAGTACACAAACCACCTTTCTAAAGCAAGTCTTGGGTCTAATCAAAGTCTTGTTCTTGGGCTGGACCGCTCAGCAAAATTCACAGCCCCAAACATATTCGCAATATTCTCAGAGCGACGGTAAACAAACGCAGCGAATTGGCACCAGTTGTAGACCATTCATTCTTTTTGGTTATTCTCTAACCAAAACCATCAGAGTCCTGTTACCGCGATTGCCCACAGAGGATGAGCTTCTAAAGACAATTCACGATTCGTTGATTCGTGCTTTCGCTGCTTCCTCAACAGTAAAGGTGAAGACCAATAAATCTGCTATGCCTATCGGTGGTGTCCCAGATTTTCGTAAGGCGTTTAAACAAATTAGTAAATGATTAAGCTTATCTTCCTCCATTCTTGGCATTTTAGGACGCCTCATTCTCGATATCGCAACTGGGGTTGTCTGCATATGTTCAGCCAAAATAGCAGGCTGAATCTTATGCTCATCCATTACTTGTCTTAAGTTCCAGGTAATCAATTTAGGTTCACACATGTGAATAATCCTCAGATTTTACGACAAATCCCCTCTGTAGTTCTCTCTCTAAAACCCTTTGTTTAGTAGCTAAATATGCTATTTTTCAATTAACCACCTATATAAATACTTAAAGTAAATATATTGAACTAACTAACTAAATTAACGTATACCGTATATAATATACACGTCGAATTTTCTGCTCATTCCGAAATCAAGTCTTAAGTTAAGGGTTTAAGTTTCAAAAAAATCGCTCCCCACAGCTATGCCAAGCCAGGAGAGCAGTAAATAAACCTAAATAGGAGGTTTATAGCTAAATGATAGGCAGTATCTACTTCAACCCACAAATTCCTTTTACCCATAAGCATTTCAGTAATATTCGACGCACTGAAGCAGACTGGGAAAGAACTATCTCACAGCAATTACTCAACTTCATCCTGGCTTGGCTCTCCCACGCCAACCACCTTGATCACCAGCCAAACCCAACGAAGATCAGGATCGGCAACAGCCAGCAGAGTAAGCCAAGGAAATACCCAAGTTCACTCCAACGACATAACTCACCCATCAAACGATTATTTAGAAGCTTGCTACCCAGATTACCCACAATTCAATTAGCTCTCTAACCGCCGTCAAACAACTAGAGAGCCACTGACCTCAGAAACTCATAACTCTTGAAACACTATTCTCGATAAAAGTAAAAAATCAATCTCAACGTGGCTCTCTAACCGCCGTCAAACAACTAGAGAGCCACCAACCTCAGAAACCGTAAAGAATACATGAGGTTAAGTCTATGATAGGCACTACTTCACGCAACCCACAAACCCAAAGATCCGAACAGTTTAGCAACGAGGTCCAGTACCCTCAGATTCTACTCGCTCAGGCTGGGGATAGAAGGACTGAAGACCGTTTTATACGAAAGAATCAGCGATTGGTCTTCAAGGAAGCAAATCGGTATCGCGGACTAGATGACTGGAACGATTTAGTTACTGCCGGGAACTGGGGCTTAGCCCGCGCTATTGAAAAGTTTGACGTTTCTAAGGGCTGCAAGTTCAGCAGTTACGCTGTGAAAGTCATAAGAACTGAAATTCAGCAGTTTCTTAACGATCAGCGGGGACTATCCAAGGAAATTGCTAAACACTTAAAAGATATTAAGCAAGCATCACAAAAACTGGAGTGGGAATTAGAGCGTCAGCCAACACTAGAAGAACTTTCAGAGCGAACTGGATATTCCCAGCGAATCATTACCAGCACTTTGGACAGAGCGAGAGTGGTTGAAACCTCCAGTCTAAATATCCCTGTTGGCGAAAATCTTAAGGCAGAGCAGATTGATCTTGTTGAGGGTGACGATGATCTGTGGGATTACGCGGAAAATATCGACGAAAAGGAATATATAGCACAGCTCCCCGAGCGATATAACGTAATCGTTCGGGCCAGGAGGGATGGGCACAGTTATCGTGCGATTGGAAGAATGTTTGGCCTTTCAGGTGAAAGGATCAGGCAGCTATTTAAAGAAGCCCTCGCCTATCTAAAACACCTAGTCACTTACGGCGCTTGCTTGGTTCGATTCCCTCAGCCACTTCAAGCCAAAGAACCCGAAGAAGTTAAGAAACCTGTCATGAAACGTGTTGATGCTCCACGGCTAGGTGGAAAGATTGGCCGTGCCCTCAATCAGATTTTCAACTCTACAAAGGAGGAATTTAACTGTCAATTAGGAGGACTAGCTAATGTTGCGAAACCTATTTTGGCTTTTTGTCGGTGTAGCAATCACAGGATTGCTCCTAAATCGGGGTATCAACCTTCCTCAACGAATCAGCGATGCTGTGGATTGGGAGGCATTCAAGACGCTTGGGGAGGATATCTGGAAATCGGCCAAGAAATTCTAAGTGTATTTCTGCTGCCATTAGCGCTCGTATATCTGGCTATCAGAGGATTTCAGGAAAACTATATAACCCATACAAGGAGATCAACGATGCATTCTATGGCAACTAATATCTTTAAATTCCTTGGGATGAAACACCTAATAGTACACCCGCGACCGCCGAATATTACTCCTTAAAACCAATAGGAATCAGCCTAAGAGATAAAACAAATCATCTAGGTCTGAGTCGAGGATGAGGGGAGAAGTTTTCTGTCCACAAACGATTCTGCCTGAGATCCCTAAACCCTTATGATCTTTTGTTTTAAAGCCTTTCCCTATTGAGGGTTCGGGCGTAGTATGGTTCACTAAGTTTCTCTGTATTTTTCTTTGGGAGGTGCGATGAAATAAACCCTTAAGTCTCAAAACCCCAGCTACGGACATAGCTAGGGCGGAGATTGAAAAATCATATTTTTCAGATAGAGCGGGAACTAACAGAAGCTTTGGATAGGCAAATAGTTAGTCATCCCTGAGTGGTGTGTTCTTATTTTAGAGCAGCCGACTTTGTGCTGGCAAGATTTCTTTAATTTAAATTAACCTAGCTACACCTCTCTATCTCGCTACCGACAACCGATAGAGGGTCTTTTTATGCTTTCTATATTTTTATTTACCGAACCACAAAACGTTCGGGAATCAACTCATATACCCCTGCATCAAGGAGGTCGCCCATGACCTCCACGGCCTCACTCACTCTGAATCCACCTCAACTTGGCTTTGGTACACCGGGAAGAACCCCATCAAAGCTCGTCCCCTTCCGAGGAGCAAATCACTGCCCCGTCTGTGACTCCCACGATGGCCGTTGCCGAGGCGGTGGCGACATCGTTCTCTGCATGTCCGAGACTCAGGACATTGGCACCGTCAACGGCTACAAATTCCGCAAACTCACCAAGAACTATCTCTGGGGCATCTGGGCACCCCACACGGGCGAGGATTTCAACGCCATCGATTGGGAAACCCGCAAAGCCTTAAGGGAAAAGCAAGCGGAAGAAAAACGGCAACAGCGAATTGCCAGAGAGCTGCCTATTGAACTCCGCGATCAGCAATATCGACAACTCCTCTCGGATCTTTCTCTCTGCTCAATGGATCAGGGGGACTTGGTTCGGCGGTGCATGTCCCAGGCTGAAATCAATGGCTTCCAAGCCTTCTCCGTGGGTCAATTTCAGCGAGTCAAAGACTTTTCTTTGGACTTGCCCGGTGTTCTCCCCGATGGCTTCCTCAATTCACAGGGGGGCTATCTCTGGCCTCTCTACAACGTCCACGGTCAAATAACAGCGTTGCAGCTCAGAAAGCGGAATGTTGATACTGACAACCGCTACATCTGGTTGTCCAGTTTTACCCGCCGCAATCCTAACGGCAATGGTCCTCATGTCAACGGTGAAATTCCCTTAGCCGTCTACAAGTCCTTTGGTCCCTACTCTCGGATAGCCCTCGTTGAAGGAACGGGGGTCAAGCCCTATCTCTTGTCTCAACGATTGCAGCTCCCCACGATTGGCGCAGCGGGGGGACTCTGGGCCTCATCGCCTGAAACCTTACGAGAAACTCTGACCGTCTTATCGAAATCTGCTGAACAGACCCCGATCATCACCCTCTATCCTGATGCGGGTGCCGTGCGGAACCTCAATGTCTTTCACCAATATCAGCGAGTCATTCGCTTACTAGAAGAATGGGGCTATGCCGTGGAAGTGGCCTGGTGGGGGCAGACCTACAAGGAGAATTCCTGCGATATCGATGAACTCACTCAAGTGGAATTGGCCCAAATCGTATTCAAGCCCACTTGGTTTTTCAATAGCTTGGGTCTGGAATATGAGTTGGGTCAGCTCTTTCTAAAGCTCAATGGTCTATCGGATAAAGCCACAACGGTTATCAACAAGCGCTACATCGAACTCTCAGATCTAGGCACCATTGATCCGGGGTCAGTGGTCGCCATTGCTTCCATGTGTGGCACTGGCAAGACGGAGATGCTGAAGTCCCTGGTGGGCCAGGTCAAGGGCCAGGTGATTATGCCCGGTTACCGGAATAACCTGCTGTTTAATACCGAGGACCGATTCACCGAGACTGACGCCAACGGCAATACCCTCTACAAGCTGATTCACCTATTCCGACTCAATAAGGAATACCAGGGCAATATCAGCATGGGCTTTCGGTCTGAACGGTCTATTCTCCTTTGCTTCGATAGCCTACTCAAGATAGAACTTGATGATATTGAACCTGATAGCTGCATCATCCTCGATGAAGCCGATGCTGCTTTATTCCATGTCCTCAGTGGTCAAACCTTGGGGGATCGGCAGAATCAGATCTTGGAGCATTTCCATGCGATCGCAAACCGGGTCTTAGAAACCCAAGGCAATATCATTCTCTTGGAAGATTCCCTGTCTCAAATTCCCATTGACTATATCAAGGGCATCACAGGCGGGAAGTACAACACTAAGATTATCGTCAATGAATATAAGCCTGACGATAACTTTCCCACGAAGGTGTTCTCAGGACAGACCTCTCAGTTTCTAGAGAGAATCCTAAATGCCGTAGCTGCTGATGAAAAGTTTATTGTCGTCGCCACATCGCAAGAATTCCTAGAGAAGCTTGAGCGAATCATCGCAGAAATGAACCCTGAGTTTGCCAAGGGCATTTTGCGCCATGACAGGAAGACCTCAGAACGACCAGAGAACAAAACCTTTCAGGCCAATCCCACTCAGTTTGTCGAAGACTATCGACCCACGGCACTATTCCTCAGCCCTACAGCCGAGAGTGGGGTCAGTATTGATGAACCCCGATTGATTCCCTATTTCAGTCGAGTGTTCTGCTATGCCTCATCCAACCATGCCCGCAGTGTCTATCAGCAGCTCTGGAGATACAGAGCAAAAGTCACTCGTGAAATCTATGTGACGAGGAAGGCCCATATCCCAGATATCCCTTCGATTAAGTCCGTGGAACAGGTCATCATGCTTCAGTCCAAGTATGGACAAGACGTTGCGGCCTCCATTGATTTAGAACAGCAGCTCATTCATGACCAATCCCCGGAAACGGCTCAGCAGTTAGCAGCACTGAAGGCATATCAGCAGAATCCCAATAACTGTCACAACGTCAGCTTTGCTCGGTATCAGACCCGCTCCATTGCGTCACTGTTAGCCCTCAGAGAGTCCTTGATGCTGTTGTTGAAAGATCATGGACATTCGATTGAGATGGAGGAGCTGAGAGAGCGCAATGCCGATATCGTCGAGTCCTTCAGTAAAGTGCGGAAGCAGATGGAGCGAGAGACAGCCGTGATGCTGGGAACGGCTGATGGGGAACGGTTCACGGTGGAGCAGGCCATCCGAGTGATGGGGAGTTCTTCTGCCACCTATAAAGATACGTTGGATGCCAAGAAGGTCTTGCTGCAAGATGAATTGCCTGGTGTGGACCTCACGGATGAATTCATTCATCAAGTCTGTGTCGAGCATCGAGGACGGCTCAAGAGTGCCACAAAGTTGCATTGGATGAGCTTTCACCCTGAAGTTGCTGAGGAATTAGACCGGAGGAATTTTATGAAACAGCTCAATAGTCAGTTCGTGTTGACTCATCGGTTAACCAATAATCGCATCCAGGTACAGTTACTTCGTGACTTGGGGGTATTTGATTTAGTGGATACCTACAATGTCACCAGCGCTGATTATGAAGCCTACGACAAAGCGTTGGAAAAGGGTCGCCAGGTGCAGCGTCAACGACAGTCTTTGAGATTGGAAGTCAAGGGATTAGCTGGGCAGATCAGGGAAATCATTCAGGAGCAGAAGGTCATTCAAGCCAAATTGACGGCGTTAGGCAGAAAGGCCCATCCCAGGAAGGCAACGCTGAAGGGGGAACTGGAGCAGTTGGAACAGCAGAAGCAGACCCTCAAGGGTCAGAAGCAGGGTTTGGTGGAGGCCATTGAGCAGCAGTCTCAGGCGTTTACCCAGGCCCGATATGAGCAGGTGGAGGCCCGGATGCGGATGGAAATCATGGTGATGACGGAGGATGATCAGCGGTTGGAAGATATTAAGGTGAAGGCGTTGGAATATCGCTATCAAATCTATCGCCACTTCAGGAATGTCATCAGTGAAGGGCAGAGTGCCGTTGCCATCGTCAACAAGTTAATCAAGAGAGTGGCCCATGAGCTGGTGAAGGTGGGCAGTGAGGAATCCGTGAGTCTGTATGTGATTCGCTATTCAGGTAATGAAGCGTACAAAGACCAGATGCTGAAGGCATTTCAGGCGAAATGGAATCAGAGATTGGAGAAAAATAGACCAAGTTGTGAAATCTGTAAGAAAGAGGACGATCTAATTACAGAAATTGATAAGCGATCTGAAATTGATGGATTTGGTCAGGGAAATGATCAGGAACTCGGGCAGCTTGAGGGGGGTGATGATGGTTCCCCTTTGGACTCTACCGAGAAAACGGGTTGAAAATCCGATGTATTTGACCTTGATTTAAAGTTCAATTTTTAATTCTGTGCTTATTTGAATTGACCTCTAGCTTATATGTTTAGAGGCTAGATCGCTTGTACCTTGGCAGTACTATTTATGTTTTTGGGTGTTAACTAAAAGATAGATCTACAGATACTTGTTCGAATCCATTTTTTGTCTTTTAAATAGCTTTGTCTGCGGTTTGAAGTGAAATATCAGAGTTTGTCAGTCACAATAAGCTGTATGATCTCTATCAGGAAATAATGCTTCAATGATCCCATTTTGATTTTTTAGGCTGAGATAAATTAAATCAAAATTGGGCAAACCTTAAGCTTGATGGTTACAGTAATTTATGAAGATTGAATCTATTAAGAACAATGTTGATTTTGCCATTATTACAATTAAGCAAGAAGAGTTTGATGCAGTTCTCTGTCGATTTGAATCCTGGACTGGTGTAGCTGGAGGTAGACATATATATATTTTTAGCCAGGTCTCTACTCCTGGTGGATGTGAATATAGTATTGTCCTTACTCGCTGCCTAGAGCAAGGTCAGGGTGCAGCGCAACAGATTACAAATGATCTGATTGAAGATATAAAGCCAAAATTACTAGTTTTAGTGGGTATCGCGGGGGGTGTTCCAGCAATAGAATACACTTTGGGTGACATAATTCTGGCAAGTCGCCTTTATGACTTCTCTGTTTCTGCAATAAATCCAGATAGATCTATAGAAAATAATACTAGTGGAGGGCCGATACACCCTAGTGTCAGTAGGATTCTTGAAGTTATATCAGCATACAAGAATCAACTTGGAGAATGGAATTCAGTAACCTCTATTTCTCAAGAGATGCCTGTTGTTAATGTTCCGGAAGATATTAACGATAATGCATACTATGGTGATCTTGAATGGAAAGAAAAAGTTCATGAATCAATTAGACATCATTTTTGTGATACATCGACAAAACGTCAACCAATCTATCGAGTAGCTCCTACAGCTAGTAGTAACTTTCTCGTGAAAAATATTGATATTATTCAGCAGTGGCAAGATTGTGCTCGTTCTGTTTCAAACGTAGAAATGGAGCTAGGTGGAGTTTATAGAGCAGCTTGGAGGGGAGAACGAATATATCCTGTCCTTGCTATACGGTCTTTGAGTGATATTGTAGGTTATAAGCGTAGTTCTGAATGGACAGAGTATGCGTGTAATGCTGCGGCAGCATTTACTTATTCCCTGATTAAGACAGGGATCTTGGGTTCCATCTTCCAATTAACAAGCTCAGCAAACATAGAGAATCTAGCATCAAATCAATCCATGAAAAAAAAAGTTAGGATAACTCTTGATCTAGAGTTAGAAAAATTCTTAGAATTGCAATGTGATGAGAAACTCAAGTATACCCTTGCTGGTTTTTTGGGAGTGGATGTCAAAAAGATTTCTATAGAAGATGTAGAAGAAGGCAGTGTAAAAGTTACTGTTGAAATTCCTGAAGATCTTGTAGATTATTTGATTAAAAATAAGTCTAAATTTTCTTTATTGTTAGGGAAAAAGGAAAATTTAGTTGTTATTGATATTGAAGAGTTACCGCCCATACTTCAAGAAGTTGAAGAGGAAATTACTTCTCTCAAACGTGTTGAGCTTTATGCCAGCGCATTATTTTACTCGCTCTATGCTGAATATTATTCAGCTAAACGTGAATGGAATTACAGGAGTTGCTACTCAGCTAGCGAAATATCAGAACGCTGGGGCATTTCTGTAGAAGAACTCACAGAGCGCAAAATTTGCCTTGTAGAAAAAAATGCTATTCGCCTGCTAGAAGACCTGTTACTAGATTCTAAGGAAATAGGGGTTAAAAAAATATTTACGAGAGATTTATATAAAGAACTATTTTCGAGAAGCCCTTCCTATGTAGATGATTCACTTAGTTTTTCATATAGTGAAGTTATTCTTATGTCTACATTCCGAGGTTATTCTATTCCAGATTTAGGACATTTTGGACCAACTTTGCCTTATGGCCTAGATAAGTTTATTGATCAAAAACTCTTACTTGAAAAAATTCAAATAGATTTAAAAGATATCAGAGCTGATTCCTGAAGATGTTGGTATGGATTAAAATTAGGAGATTTTGGTTTATATTTCTACGGCAAAATAAACCATCGTTTTCTGTTGACTGGAGCTGTTAGTATTGCAACAATTTTAACAGCTCCAGTCAACAGAAATGAGCTTTTTCAGCTCGGCAAACTACAAGCAGAGCCCGACATCCCAGAGTATCCAGAGCCTTTGAGTCCAAATTCTACGCCTTGAGCGCAGTCAACAGAATCTTATCCAGCCAATCAAGCTAGAGGGCCAGCTTGAGTACTTGACCGTTTCCCGAAGCAATTCAGGGCAATACTGGATTACCGTGGAAGGGACTGGGAAGCCATTCATCAGAATTCCGTTTGCAAGTCCTGAGTTCTGCTTTGAGTGCGCGCTGGAACTGGAGGACACGTTTGATGTGTTGCAGGTATTGAGTCTGCGGCCAGGGGAAACTATTGAGCGGATTGAGGAGATGGTGGGAGTGTATCTGGGACGAGAGAGTGTGGCTCGGATCTGGGGGTGATAGAAATAGAGATGTCAATACGAATAACCTAAAATTTAGTCCCAAATAAAGGCAATGATTCTTTTGAGAGCCTGGAATCAAGTGTTCCTTCAGATTCTGTAATCGCGTCAAGAACTTTTGCTAACTCATAGGAATATTTATAGATTTCTTGAAATTGCCTAAATCTGTTTCCATTTTTGAAATCAAGGATGAAACAAACTATGCGTTTGAACCATATTCGTGAATTATAGTCTTGGAGCTTCTCGACAAATTGTCTGTAGCTAATTACCCGTCCATCTGGGTTTTCCATCTCACGACCTATGCTCATTTGAATGGCATAATATATTCCAAAATCTTTTAAAAAAACATGTTGTAAATCAAAGAGAGAATTCATTACTATATTTGATTTGACTTTCCTTAGCTTGAAATGTGGTATCTCTCTTTTTATAAGATCTATAGAAAAAAATAACCAACATAAAAAGTAGGCTGTGGTGCCAAAAAATGCACCTTCTTCGTTATACCATTCAGTATTTTTATCTTCTAATTCTTGGAAGCTAGAAATGTCAATAATTTCTAGCTTTCTGCTTTGCCTCAGATTCAGCAATACATTGATTCTGATAAATAATTCTTCATTAGCGATTTTTAAGTGATTAATATAATTCCGTAGAATAAATTCCTTTTTCTCTAAGTACTTCATGTAAAGTGATGTATAAAAACCTATTGCTCCACCAATAAGAGCACCTATTAGTGCTGTAATAATTCCATTCATTGCATAAATTTTTATGTCTCATTGATCCTATTATTGAATCTCAGTTTGTTTTATTAGAAATGATTATTTTTTCTTAATTCATAAAAGAGTTGAAATCGAAATGGACTATCTTCACGGTTGTCAAATCTTTGGATAAATTTACTCCTTTTAAGCAAAGTCAAATTAGAGCAGCAAAACAGGCCCTTAAGCAGGGCTTGGTGGAGCGGATTGAGCGGAAGACTCAGGCATTAACCCTGGCAAGATATGAGGATGAAACAATGTTGCACTGGTCCCGACTGCCAAAAACAACATTGAAGGACTTCCTAGATCACGGTGGCATCGATCGCTGAAACCCCTACCGTTAAGGCAAATTTGCACCTCAAGGGCCATTCTGCCTACCCTTCCTATGTAGCTCATCGGCCACATAGAAAATGATCAAAACCACATTAATGTCACTGGGACTGTTGGCGATCACATCCACGTCGGCCCTCGCCAATCCCGCCACCTCAAAAGCGGCGTATCCATTGAGAAATTGTTGCGCTGGTCCCGACTGCCTCAAAAGACCTTTGATGACTTCCTAGATCACGGTGTCGTCGATCGCTGAAACCCTCACCATTAAGGCAAATTTGCACCTTAAGGGCCATTCTGCCTATGTTTCTTCAATGGAGATCAAGGAAGAACCTACCGAACAAAAACAGGCCTCGACGATCTCGACACCGCCAAAGCCTGAAAGCCTCAAACCTACTACCAATTCAAGGCTCATGGATATGATAGGCAGATTTACGCAAGAACCAAAATCAGATAGCCGATTAACCTTCGATCAGGAACTAGATCTAATCCAAAAAGTTAGAGTCGGCAATCCTCGGGCATTACGCCAGTTAATCAAGGAATATAAAGGGTTTATCGTCACTGCATCCCAGCGTTATGACCGGAGCATAGACCGTCAAGCCTTAGTCTGTTCTGGTGAGGCGGCGGTAGACATTGCAGCAAAGAAGTACGACGAGTCCAAAGGACATCGTTTTATTACCTATTTCAGTTGGGTTCTGCGGACTGAGATTCAAAAGAGGTATTGCAGTGAAGCGGGCATCAGTCGGGAAGTGTCCCGTAATGTATCCGCTGTTAATGAGGCGGCAGCATTTTTGACTAATGCCTTGGGTCGGGAACCCAGCGTCGAAGAGATTGCAGAACAAAGCAATTTAACGGTGCAAACGGTCTTAAATGCCCTGATGGCAAAGAACTTTACCCAATCCCTAAGCCTCAGTGGCTTGATTGATGAAGATTCCACCATCCAATATGAGAGCGCATTAGTTGATCACAGCTGCGATCCTTGGGCCTATGCTCTATCCACAGAACAGGCTGATATTCTTCAAGCCTTAGAAGAGAGCGGGCGTCTAGAGTCCAAGCATGTTGATGCAGTGACCAGTCGGATTGAAGGGTACAGCGCTAAGGAGATTGGTGAAAGACACGGTGTAGGACCTGAGAGAGTCCGTCAGTTCATCAAAAAAGCCAAAAGTACTGTCCACGAATTCTTAGCAGGCGATACCAGCGTAGAGACCCCCGAAGTCCTGGCAATCCCTGAAGTAGTTGTTAGACGGGTCTTTCCAATATTGCCTCGTGTGGATGCTGTACGGCTGGGCGGTCGGATTGGTCGAGCCATTCAAGCCGTTGTTACGCCGGTTCAGTCGATGGTTGATGCTCTGGTAGATTGCCCCCTGCTTAAGCAGAGTGAAACAGGCATAAATCGGCCAGGTCTCGGTCTGGATTTAGAGACCGTTTTCGAGGGCCGATCTGCAGATATGCCCACTTCAGACCCCACCAAGGAAGAACGGATCCTCTCTTCCCTGCCTGGTTTTTCTGGGGTTTTACCCTTCGCCTTTGGTTTCTTAAAGGGAGCCGTACACTATGCCACCGGGCTTTTTCATGTCCTCCGAAGGGACAGCGTAAGAGGGCCAACCACAAAGGAAGGACGGATCCGTTCTTCCCAGCCATCCAAAAAATTAGACAGGTACTCAACCTATGTTCAAAACAACATTATCGACTTTAGGCCTAGTGGCATTAACCGCATTACCCGGACTAGCGAACCCTGCCTCTTTGGTGATCGGCGAGGCCTTTAATAAGGCACAGAATCTAGAAGTGTCCGGGGAAACGGATCACTTTCTTGATCTCAGTGAAACCGGCTACACGGTTCTAGAGGCCCGTTCAAGTGACCATACGGAGTTCAGGGCCTTAGCTCCCTCTCAGGCAGAGAGAGATCAACTAGTCCTCCGATGGGTGAAAGGCAGTACCGCAAAATCGGCCTCTTTGGTGTTGAAGGTCTCGGGACCATTGGGCACTAAATCTCTGCGTTACCGGATTACTCGGGTCGGCGAGGCCCCTGATAACATCCTGACCATGTACACAGCGGGGCCAGCCCAGCCTTTAGTGGCAACTGCCCCACCGGTCAATAAGGGGTTTCAGCAGTTCCCTCGCTTGGAAGTCGTTCATTCAGGCCAGGAAAACGCACCGATTAATAAGCCGGTGACTCTCTCGGTTAAGCCCCCCAAGCCTTCCAGCCCCCGGTCTAGTTTTCCTGTGAAGGTATCAGATCCCAGTGCTAAGGCCCCTAGGCCTGTTCAGATTAGACAATCTCCGAAGCTGGTTCGGCGAGTCGCCAAGGTCTCAACCACGGGACGGATCCTGATTGACCGATCGACGTTGGACAACAAGGCCTTAGCCAATTACCTGATTAGGGGATTGCACCGGGCTAGAGGATTGCGACAGATAAACCGCAATCACAAACTCTACTGGCAAGCTCAGTCAGCGGCCCGATACCTAAGACGAGGGGCATCAGTCGAAAAGGCATTGAAGTATTCACATTTACCTCAGAAGACCTATGACGACTTGTTAGGCCATGGCGGCGTAAGTCGGTAATTTTTTCAATCTGCAAACTGCAAAAAAGAGATTATGCTTTCACTCTCAAACAACTACACCGCAATACTTTCGGGTCTAGACGGTTCCATAAGTATGACCCTCTTTTCAATTACCACTTTTGCGCTGTCAATCGGTGCTTTGGTGGTCCTTTCTCGGCTCATTCCAAAACGATTTCAAGACTAATTAGCCCCATTACCTACAGGAAAGAATAATGAATACTCTAGCCATCAAACTACTTAACGGTCTAAACACTATTGCAACCTACCGGCTAACGAACCTACAGCGCTTCCAGGCCTTAACGATTTTCAGCTTTTTTTGGGGTGCGATCTTACTACCTCATAACGTTCTGGCTCAAAACCCAGGCGGGCCATTAACCAATGGAGCGGGCCAAAATGCGGGGGGTACGGGTGCCCAGTGCGGGCAAGACTTTTGGTTTATGTCAGACCTGTATAGCTTTATTGCTACAGCTTTCGCCGGTCTGGGTGGTGCTGCTGAGTCTGTATGTCAGGTGATCAATATCGTGGTGATTGGCGGGATCATTCTCATGGTGGGGATGATCCTATGGGGCCTTGGTGATCACCACATGAACGAGACCCCCCTCAAAAAAGCCTTTGCTCCCTTCATGGGCTGGTTAATCGGACTAGTTTGTATCTACCTTGTGATCTTCGTTGCGTTCTTTACTGGTGGTACTAGCGGCAATGCTGGACGTGCCCCCGGTGTCATCTAAGGAAGGAGGAGTTACGCAGGGAGGGTCGAAAAATGGGTGTTACAACCTACGAACAGAAGGCGGCTGATAACGAGGCCCTTAGAAATGGGATGGTAAACCTTTCTATTGGGTCCTTGCAGCTCCAGCCTTACACCATGTCTCAGGTGATTGCGGCCTTAGTTTGCCTAGTACTTGCAATCATCGTTAATTTTTTGTTTGGAATAGAGGTGGCGGGCCTCTTATTTATAATTCTGCTGGTCAGCTTGATCACCTGGGGCGGTAAGGACTTCGCCCTAGAGAAAGAACGGATGACCAAGACTCGGGACTTCTACAGTGAAGGCCCTACAAAAGGGGAAGGCTCAGACGGCCTTCCCCGTCCTGTTTTCAAGGATGAGTCATACATTGAGCGAGGCGATCGACGGTTTTATAGTATCGAGCAGAGGTTCAGTCATCTGCGATTTTATGGCTCTTACGAGAAGAACCATTCCAGTGCTGGTTTTTACTATCAAAATCGGGGATCATCACCCAACGTTTATCTAGTCTTTGGCTTTAAGGTCGCTGGTTTCAGTCCTTGCATGGATCATCAAGAGTGTATGCAAGTGATGAAGGATATTCACCGGACCTTTCGGAATTATCCCAAGCTCAAATTGCGGTTTGTCTGGTCTGTTCCCTCCGATGCATCGGCTCAAATTTTGCAACAAAAACGGCTGTTAGAGCAGGCCGATCAGGATGCCTTGACCGTTGAGATTATCAAGGCTCGGGGGCGGTGGGCTGTCGATGGCGAGAAGCGGGGGAGGATCGTAGCCCCTACTCTTTATGTCTATGCTCGGGTTCAATCTCCCCTAGGGCAAGAGAATTTTGTGCCCCAGGACTGGAAAGATCGATGGTCTCAAAAGCTGACTCCCCAGGTTGCTCGTTATTTTGGCGATAAGCCCAAGCAAAAAATGGCAATGCAGGCAATTGATTTTGCCTTTGAAGCGGGCTGCACACTGCCCATGCAATCCCTGAATAAGGGCATCAAGATCAGAACTCGCCCCTTAACGGTCCATGAGCTTTATCAAAGGGACTATTCCAAGATCCATGATAAGCCGGTGGATACCTGCCCTCAGTACATCCGAGTAACCGATCAAGGATTCTTTGAGCGCAACGAGTTAGGGGACGATCGTCATATCTTGGGCGAGTTATTCGGCGACGGTGGCGACGTGCCCCCTATTCCTATCTTTGCCCGTAGCGACATCTGGTATCCTCTCAAGGGCAAAAAGAACCAGGAAGGCAACCCAGCAGGCCTTTTTAGTGCTTGCGTCCGTGTCGATCAGATGGAGGGATACGCCGACATTAACGGCTCTCACGCCATCGGCCATGTCCAAAATACTTTTAGGTGGCTTGAAGGCCTGTCTGATGTTGAAATCATCACAGAGATTGAGGCTGTTAATCCCCTGAGAAAGAAGCAGGAGATAGCCAAGGGCCTGACCAACCGGACCAAGCGATCAAATGCTGCAATAGGCCGTCAAACGGTTGATACAGATTCTCTGGGTGATGTAGACGAACTAATGGACGCAGCTCAAACTCTGCGGGCCGGTGGTCGAACCATGTCCAGCAGCACCCTGATTTGGATCTATGCCGATACGCGAGATCAACTAAAGCTCAAGACCACGACAGTGATGGGTCGGGTAGGCGTTGACCATTGCACTTTGGTACAAAACTCTATCGAGCAGTACTGGATCGACAGTCAGCCCTATACCTGGGATGCAATGTGCTTTGACCCAGATCGGCGAATCGAATATGAAGCGACTCAAGTAGTACCCCTTGTGCCCCTAACTCAGCCTCAACCCTTAGATGAAAGAGGTGTGGGGTATATCGGCAAACATATTTCAGCCCAAGTTTTTATCGATTTTTGCGGCAAAAAAAATCACACTTTTATTTCTGCAAAAAGTGGTGGCGGTAAGTCGATGCAGGGCCTTGAGATTCTATCTCAGTGCATTGCGACGAATACCCCATTTGTGTTTATGGACTCGCCCCCGATTGCTGACCAGTCTACCGGAGAGGTAGCGGCTAGTACTTACACCCCAGCTATCGATCTTTGGCAGGCTTGCGGAGTGGATTGTGCGTATCAAGATATCAAAAAGCAAAACTTCAATATGCTGGGCCGGTATGGCTTGGGCCGTAATTCCTGGGAGATAGACGCCCTGGTAGAAACCCATGTGGAAACGTTGCAAGCGGCAGTGATCGGCGATGACCCTCACCACCCTTTAGCTGACGACGTGTTAACCGTTCTGTCCCTGGCCTATCGGGACTTTGCACGGAAGACATCAGGAGAGGAAAAAGACCCACTTGTAGGCGATTTCTTACGAGAGTATATCCCCTGGTCTCGGGACTACCTAGCGGGAAATGTGGATCTAGCTAAAACAACTGGTGTTGAAGGTCTGGGGGCGTTTGAACCCAGTGAACAGGAGAAGCAAGCTGTTGCAATGATCCGATCTCGGTTGACGGGAATGTTAAGCCAGCCTTGGGGCAAACGGCTCAATGCTCAAACCTCCTTCGATCCCAGTGTTCGATACCTTGTTCTAGGCTTAACGGATGTCAAAAACGGCTCAAAAGAAGGCCTAGTCTATTCCTTGGCTGCTCTAGCCTTTATGAAGCGGATCACGTCCACCTATGACCATAGCGTTTTTGGATTGGACGAAGGAACCACGCTTTTACCAATGCAGGCCTTTGCTTCTAAGTTCTCGCGTATCTTCCCAGAAGGGCGAAAGAAAGGCGGCAATGGTATCTTACTGGCTACTGATGTCGGATCTTTGCTGAAATCTCCGTACTGTGACGACATTCTAAGTAATTTTGACAATGTTCTGGTGGGCCGTTCGGAGACAAATAGCATTGAGCATTTTGTTCACTCCTTTGGGCTGAAACAGGAAATTCTGGAGCGATATACCCAGGATCCAGACCTTACCGATATGTCCTCTCAGTGGTATCTAAAGCGGGGGGATCTGCACATGGAGCTTTTGTATTACACAACCCGGATGCTGTTGTCCCTCGGTGCAACCCAGCCCAAGGAGCTTTTAGCCAAGCGCCAATTCATCAAAGGCGATACCCCCGAAGAACTGATCAAGAGTTATCAAAATTTTGGTAATTCCCTCTACGCCGCCTATTCACAAGGTAGAGGCCCAGAAACCGTAGTTTGCCGATAGCACCATGAAACACAAAGAAGCCTTTCTCACAGCCCTATTTTTGACCGTTGCAGCTCCAGAGGTAATCTTGGCTCAGTCGGTTTTTGAGTCCGTCACTAACCCTAGTGGAAACGTCTCGTTTTCGACCAATAATTTACCCTTGCAGAGTAACTATCCTCCGCTGAATCAAGCGACCAACTTGGGCACTGATATCTATACTTCAAACTCTGGCCCCCCAGATACTGGGAGTTATAGCCCGTCTGGCCTCTATCAAGTAGACGACATCTATCAGCAGTCCAAGGACTCAAAGCCCAGCTTTCTGAAGGATCTACTGCAAGGCCCCAGCGGCAATAGAGCGTTGCATCCCACTACAGTTAAGGTTTTTGATATTCTCGGTAAAGCTCAGAAAGGGTTAAAGACTTACAAGTTGGGTCGAAGTGTTCTAGATGCCTTTAACAATCGGAACTCTGGCAGTCTTGTGGGGGGAGTCCGATCGATCCTTGAGCTGTATGGAGTTATAGATCCCAATGCGGCGGTGGCTTCGGTGGCGACTTCGACAGCTAGCCAGCGAATAGCCACGCTATCTAATGCAACGACTAGATCCCAAAAGTTCAAGAAAGCAGCTCTCGGGAATCCTGTTACACCCCAACAGTGGTACGTAAAAACCGTCAATAACGATGCAATCTCTTCTATGGCAGCCCAGACTGGCCCTGACATCGTTTTAGGCCCAGAAGGGCAAGAACAGCTTAAACAGGAAGATGAGTTCTCGGACGCCTCAGCGGAGGCCTTGGAGGCTGTGATCAGTGATGCTGCCTTGAGTGCTATCCAAGTTCGTGAACTGCAAGCGGCTAGCCAAAAACAAGCGGCAACCTCCGCAGAAGTCGCAACAGGGGCACAGAAACGGAAGTCTACCCAGCAGGCCGTCAAGGATTTAAACACATTAGCGGGCATCCAAGCCAACCTCGGCTCTATGCAGGTCGCAGCTTTGGCAGAGCTTAACGATAGCTCTTTAAGGCAGCTTGGGGGCATGGCCTCAATTGTGGGAATGCAAAGGGCACAGCTTAACAAAACCACCACCATGCAACTAATGACGGCCCTCAATGGTCGGCAACTGGCAAACATCAACAGTGGAGTTCATAGGGCGCACAACTACGAAGTTAGAAAGGATCTAAGGGCTAGGAAGCGGAGAGGGCGAAGCATTGGCGGCTTGATTGTTCCCGTAAATGAAACGGTCAACACTACTAACACAGCCAATGCGGCCAACACCACTCCAGGGGGCCAGCAATGATCAACAGTTTCCTAAATGCTCTGTATCTGGCTGACCTGAACGGCACTAAGAGCCTAGAGTTATCTGACGATCACATCAAGTTTTGGGAAACGGCCCGCCGCTATGTTGTCGGTGGTGACACTCTCGGCAGCAGCAATCTGGTCTCAAAAACAGTGGAAGCTCCGGTGAATCTGCTTTTTGTGATTGGGATTATCGGGGTTTCAGTGGTCCTGATTAACCGATTGGGTTTTAAGACTGCGAAAGATGGCCCGGTTGCGGTGGTCTTAGATGCTGCGCCGCAGTTCTTTTGGGTGATTCTGGCTGTTTTCCTGTTAGCGTCCCAGTTTGTAAGGGCTTATGACATTGCCAATACGACCTGGGCCTTTAGAAACAATATGCGCAACAATACAAAGTCTGTTGTTCACGCGAACCAAGTTTTTACTGAGGCGATCGCCAACGAGTTTTTCAATGTGCAATTTGGGCAGGAGGTCAGCGATCAACTAGCAATCTGTCAGGGCCTCCCTTTCCCTACCGTTCGCGTTCCCCAGGCAGTAAGACCCACGGGGGCAGAAGGCGTTAAGTTGGAGGAGGGCCAGACCTATGATTTCCTGGATTGTCTGACTACTCTTGAAGAGACAATTAAGCGTAATCAAGCGCAGCTAAAACAACAGTGTGGGGCTAAGCTACAGAGTTGTGAAATTGTCGAAGCAAAGGCAGACGGATTGGCTCGTCAGGTCGGTGACGGCACTAAGAAGATTAGACGTAGGCTGATTGCGGATCTAGGCCCTGGTAGCAATCCAGGTTTTGATCAGATCGGCGGTATTCCCGATCCCTTGCTAATTCAAGATGACTTTTCGGCTATCGGGGATCTAGTAGCCTCGGCCCTATCAGGTATCGGCGACTTTCTCTACATGGGTCTCGTAGAATTCGGTAATACCTTGTACACCAGCTCAATCGAGATATTGTTCTTACTAGGTGGTATGTTCTTTCCCATAACGGTTGCTTGGTCCGTTATCCCTGGTAAGCGTCAGGTTTTGCTTGATTGGTTTGTAACGATGCTGTCTTTGATAATCACAGAGCAGGTTTACCTGATTATTATCGGCATGGTGGCGGTGCTGTCCTCTCAACCGCAATTCCATGAGTTTGGGCCAAAATTATTCCTGTTTACTCTGGGAATTACGGCTCCATTGATTGCGGCAGCATCAGGAGGAGTGAGCGGCTTTCAGATGGCCCGAACCTACAGAGGCACTGCGATCGGTGCTGCGGGTGCTGCCCTGTCGGTAATCTCAGGAGTAGCGTTTAGTATTGCCTATAAGGCAAATTCAAAAAGACAGTTGGCGAGGTAAAGAGATGTTCATTCCAGATGTCCTAAAGGCTCAAATGATTATCATGGCTGTTGGCCTAGTGGTGGTCATGGCCTCAATCCGAGACGAATACCGAGCCAATCCCTTATCGCTCTTGGCAGCTACAGCGCTAATTTATGCGGCGATTTGTGCCCCAGCAGGCCTTAACTATTTTCAGCACTTTACGCAAGGCGTGGATTTTGCACCCCGTCTTAACTTCTTTTGGAGCTTCATAGCGTACTGGTTAGGCCTGAAATGCTGTGACTGTAAACTTCCCCGGTTTCGTGTGAGCTTCGGCGAGGGCTTGAACAAATCGCTTTTTGCTTTTGGACTGTATCAGTGCTTGGCCTCATGCTTCGCTTGGAGCCAGATTGTTTTTATCTTTTTGATGCCGGTGGGCTTTCTTGCCACTCTGCTGATACCCCTTGGTGCCGTTTGGCCTCGGCGCAACTTTTGGCGGTATCGGCACCACGGGCGAGGGCTGTACGAGCTGGAATGATATGGATTTTGGACATCTGAATAAGGCCCCTATAACAACGGTGTAGGGGTCTTTTTTATAGAGAATGTCAAGGAAAAAGAAATGGCAAGAAAAGAGAAATGGTCGGTGAAGCTCTGGGGGATGAGAAAGCACCTCAGAGCTTGGGCCGTAGCAATGGTGCTGATTCTACTAATGCAGGTCAACGCCCTGGCAACGGTGGGCAATACGCCAGTCGGGGGCGCAACTTACCGATTTGTTCAGCTCAAAAATGGTGAAACAATCGAAGCTCAAGCAATGCCCGGTTATTATCGATCGGATGCTGTTGTGGCCCGGTTTGTGTCCGACCTTGTAACGCTGGGATACCGCTGGGATACGTCTAAACAGTATGTAGAGGATAGAAAAATCCTGTTTCCCGCCACTTATGCCGCTGTGGGCCATCTCTTTGACCAGCCCACATTGCTTAAATGGGGCATTGACTTCGCTACGAAGTACGGGAAAGTGCAGGGCGGCACCCAGACACTGCAGAACTCATACGCACTGCTAACAAGTGATCCGGTTGTCGAGGATCAGGGGAATGGTCTTTGGTTTGTCGAAGTCCGGGCGATCCGGTTTGCAACGGATGGCAAGGAAAAGATTTTGGGGCAAGAAAAGCTGCATTTTAAGTTTGCTGTTAAGGCGATAAACCCCAACACTCAAAGCTATTGGACCTTAGCCGATCAGGCGTTAAACCCCTACATGGAACGCTTTTGGTCTGATGGTCTAGCAGTAGTTGATTTTGTTGATATGCATGGGTGATCACGGTGAAACATTTAACTACTTTTTTTCAGGGCTGTTCTAGAACCTTCCTCGGGTTTACCAGGAAATTTGTGACACCTAAGCGGGCGTTTCTTTTCGTGGTGGTGCTTTTACAGTTCCTAATTCTTCAACGAGTCTCTAACCCGGATGTCGGCGATTATCAAGCCTTTAGTCAATCTCAAGGGGCGCGTAACGGTGCCGAAGCTCAGCAGATTGATCCGAATGAAGCCCAAGCCCGCATTGCCTCATTTGCTGCAAATCTCATTAAGTCGGGGTACGACTGGCAACCAGGGCAAATGGTACAGGAAGGCCAAGAGATCTATCCTCGAAACTTCTATTTAGCCTCGCTCTACTTCGATATGGAGTCAGATTTACGCCAAAACTGGCTGTTAACGAGGGCCAGAAGCTATGAGCGTCAAGGATTTAGCTTCGATAAGTTCCTCAAGGGTAAATACCTGTCAACGGTTGAGCTAAGCGGTAATCCCCAGGTCAAAAAGCTTTCAAAGTCCCAATGGCAAGTCGATGTGAGGGGGGTCCGGGTGGCGGTAGCTACTGATAAAAACGCCAAAGGGGCAGCATTCAAAGAAAAGCTCAGTTTTACTTTTCGTATCCAAGAGCAACAGCCTAGAACAGGCCATGAGTGGGGTCTAGAGCAATCAACCCTAACCCAAGCCTTGAACAAATTCCAAACAGACGGTTTGAAAATTATTGAATACAGAGAGGAAGTTCGATGAGCCAAGTTGAAGCACAAGAAGGGAGAGAGATTTTCACTACCCAGGAGCAAGATAGCGTTATCGAAACCTTGGCCCAGCCGATAGAGGATGATAGGCCTATCTCGACAATTGAGACGGGTATTGCTCCAGAAGGCCGAAAGACCCATGAATGGTTTAAGAGTACCTACTTTTATGGAGCTGTGATCCTAGTTTTTGTCGGCGTTTCGGCTATTGGGGTTCATCGGGTATTTACCGGCAATCGTAAGCCTAAGATTGTGGTGGCTGGTGAAACTGAACAAATTGCAGGTTTAAAGGCAAAGATAAGCCAGTTAGAGAGCGAGAAGTCCCAGCAGTTGGGGGATAATTCATCGTTGACCCAAGGGGCGCAATTTGAGTCGATACCTTTAGAAGGTCAGCAAAACCCCAATGCCACGGGTAAGCCAACGGCTCAACAGCCAGGAATAGCAACAAATCCAGCGGCTAGACCAGGGACGACAACGACAGCACCCCAGACACCCCCCAGAGGACCGGCGAGAGTGCCCGCTAGAAGGACGGTGACACCTCGAAACACAGTTCGCCTTAACAGACCTCGCTATACAGCCCCAGCTCCAGTGAGAGCATATAGACCGGCTGTTGCACCGGCTAAGCCTAGGACAGCGCTCAAAGCTGAGCCTAAGCCAACGTTAGAAAACTGTGTCGAGTTTTTGCAAGGCGGTATCAATGTCCCTGCTTGTGCAAAACATCGGATTAGTATCAAGACTCAAGCCCCAACCAAGCCGATCACACTCGGTCAGACAACACCAACGCCCACCACTCCCAAGCCCATTAAACCCGTTAAGTTGACGCCTTATAAGCGACCCATTAAAACTGCTTACGCTAGGCCCTCAGTAGTCAAAGCTAAGCCAAGTCATCAGGTCAACTTCTTGGCCGGTGAGATCCAAACGATGGATCAATACGATCAGGAATTTAGCGGCTCTAATTCGCCTACCTCATCCAATACGCCTACAGTTTCTAAAATGTCCGCTAAGGTTGTCAGACATGTGGAATGGAGATCACAGGATGAGGCTCAGAGGGTCATTATTCCACTGACGATCACTAGTGGGCCGCACAAGGGGCAGTCAGCAGAGGCCAAGATTACATCTCTCAATGGAACTCAGTTCACCGCAGAGCTGACAAAGCTCAACAATCAGCCAGTTGGGCCAGGTCAATACATGATCGAGCAGAAGAACACCACCTATCTTTTGGCCCAGTACAAGACCCAAGGCGGTACTAGCTTTGGCAATCGAATCCTGGGAGCTGCGTTGGCCGTTGGCGGCGAAGTAGCGTCAGATCAGTTAGGCAATGTCCGGGGCGGCAGTCACATTTCTAACTTGGTGCCTAGAGGGCAGCAGCGAGGGCCGACCGGCCAATACTGGAAGTTTTCGGGCAATGTCGATATTGTTGCAAAATCCTGATTTTGATCCTCTGAAAAAAGCCCCTATCTAATCCTTGTAGCGATACAGGGATCTTTTTTTGTGAAAACCAAACGAGCAACGGGGGTGATGGCTTCTGTATTGATAGCCCTATCTCAGTCCTTCCCAGTCTTAGCCCAGACTCAGCAGACTGTAGGATACTACCCAGCTCATGAGCTTCGGAATATACCAGGGCTAATTTATGACCCCCCGGCTGAGGCGTATAGCCCTACATTTAATAGCATTCCAGGGGCAACGGCACCGGGTAATATCATTTCACCTAATCCGGGGGAGTCCAGAGCATGGAAAACAGGGGCACCCATCACGGATGTCGTTAAATTCAGAGATTTAGATCCAAAGGTAAACCCTCAATTTGCAGGGTTCACAAAGTACACGTTGCGAGATTTTAATCAGAATGTTGGGGCTGATATCGGTGGCGTCCCGCTTAAAGACGTTCAGCTGGTCAATGGGTTGAACCTTCAGCAGCTCAAGACCATTTATAACAACGGCAACATTAAGATTAAAGACAGCCTTCCCGTCGTGCAAGCCTTGGTAGGTGTAGTTTTTGACCCTCAAGGCGCACAAAAGCAGTTGCAAAAAAACGCTTTGTCTACGGCTAAAAAAGCGTTGCTCAATCGCCTAAGAAAAGAGAAGTCCCTTAAAGACGTTCCCCTTGAGAAAATCTTGGATGGAGATTGGCGAGGCACGATCACAGAGGGCGAAGCGCTGTTGTTAAAGGAACTCAAAGACGATCTCCCCGAACATATTCAGCGGTTACCCATTGGAAGCTTGACCATTTCTGTGATTGAGGGGGATTTTGCAGCAGTCCGTCAACAGGCTCAGGACTACGCTGTAAATGAGATTTACGATCTGACGCTGGATGAAGCCTTACAGCGATTTCCAGACCTTCAGAAAGTCCCTGTAGGCTCTATTGCTAGCATTGCTAATCAGCCCTTAGATCAGTCGTTGCCTCAGATTGCCGATTTAGCGATTGAGAATATACCAGGAGTTGAAGATAAGTTTCTCTCTGCAGTCCCTGGATTAGGTGATAGCCCGGTGGGGGCATTACTGGGTGATGTAATTACGGCCTTTATTGCGGGTGACGTGTTCGCTAAGTTCGATATTTTGCATAGTGGTCAGCAAGGCCCAGAAGAGTTTCTTGGAAGGCCTTTGAGCGGCGGCACTCCAGACAATAAGTTTAAAGTTATCCCTGGTATCAAAAGCACCGATAGCAAAAGCAAGGATCCTAAGAAAGGTTTTCCTAGATGGGAAATGCGGCCCGCTGTGCCTGGGGGCCTGCTTGGAGGTGAGCCGATCCTTGGTAAGGAATGGATGGGCCGAACTCAAAAAGTGCCAGGATGCAAAGGAATCCTCTGCATTTTTGGTAAGTGGGAATCAGCCGGTATTAAGCCGGTGAAAAGCGCACCTGTTAAATTTAGTCTTGGAGAGCTAGAAGAAAACGCCAACGGTCCCTCTACATCTAGGGTCTGGGTTGATTTCCAGAAGTGTATCGTTGTGTTCTTCACCAAGCACTGCACCGCGCACATTATTAGTTTCAAGACGCCCTGGAAAGTAAAGAACGGTAGCTTGTTCCCTGTCCTGGCACGGCGGCGAATTCAAGATTACTTCCCCGGTGTTGATACAACGAGCAGAACAGTAGATTTCTGTCAGGTTCCAACCTTTTTGACCAGCGACAGCCCTCAAACTGCAAATGCCGGTAGTAGCCCGCCAAAAGGAGAGAAAGAGGCCTTCGATCAATTCAAACAAGCATCCTCAGCGATAGGTATTGAAATTGACCGAGACCCCCAAGGGAGGTTGTTGATTGACCAAAACAATGAATTAGCCACCATATCCTGGGTTAAGCAAGAGGCAGGTACTTACGGCTTCCAGGTCCAAGAGGAAGGAAATTCAATCACATTCAATTACACGGGTATAACGCACCCATCCCCTGCGGCTAGTCAAACGCTAAGCAATGATGGGTTCTCAAGCGCCTCTAAACCTGGTGAGACTTTAGCCCCTACTTTATCCGGGATACCCGGACGACCAGACCTTGGCCCTGTTGCTAGCGCTCAAGTCCCTAGCCAGACATCAAACCAGGCATCAACCCAAGGGAAACAGGCTCAGACGGTGGGACAGTCCGCATGGGGCAGCAGTAAGGATATCCACAATCTAATTTTGACTTCGGCTCTAGAAAGTACCGGGACTCAAAACCAAGTTGATGTCGCGGTGGCGATCATGAATAGGGTTGTATCACCGAAGCATCCCAATACGATTACAGACGTTGTTTATCAGCCTAAACAGTATCAACCTAATTTCGGGTTTAGCCCTGTAAACACCAAAGAAGAAGCGATCGCCCGGATTGCCCTCAAGACTGGCAGCATCCAAAGTGCGATTTCTGAGTATGAGACCCTTGAAGCTGCCCTCAATGACCCAAATCAGATTAAAGCATCTCAGATATTTTTAGGCGGTGCAACGGATTTTAGAGGCCAAAAGTTACTACACAACAGCAAACCCGGTGATCCATATCGCGGGAATGTCGGGGCTAACTGGTATCTGCAGGAGTCGAGGGACGCCAGTGTTGCAGCAACAACCCTAGGGGTCTTAGGGATTGAGACCACCGCCGCAGATATCGCAGCTATTGAAGCGGCGGCGGTTCAAACGGTGGCGAATAGAGCGGCTTATTGCAGTCAAATTGGCGCGTTAGCCAGTTCTCAGGGCGTGCCTACTGGGATTATTCAACCAGAGGGTAACGGCATTGCTACGGGTGACTTTGGTAATCCTAACCCTGGCTATCCGGTCACTAGTCGCTTTGGTCACAGGAGCTTAGGTTGGCATGGCGGCATCGATCTCGGTACACCTGTTGGCACCCCTGTAAATGCTTCTGACGGTGGTATCGTTGAGGAAATCGGATACCAAGCGGGTGGATACGGAAATTATGTCATTATCAACCACAAAAACGGCTATTCCACCCTCTACGCTCACCTGAGCGAGGCTCAAGTTAGAGTAAATCAAAAGGTCACTAAAAACACACCAATCGCCCTCAGTGGCAACACTGGCCGAAGCACTGGCCCTCATTTGCACTTTGAAATCATTAGGACAGTCAATGGTGTTACACCCCGTAAAGGAAGCACAATCAATCCTGAATTTTTAGTTAACTTTAATTGATAAGGATATTTGACTCCATGAAATACAAACTGCTTTTACCCCTTGTCTTGCTGTTTGTGTCCATCCCTTTGTCGGCCAGAGCTGACGTTAATAGCTGCACTCAGAAGCTAATTAAAGAAAGGATAGTGTTCAGCCCGTGGGCATTCACGGGCGGCGATCATGTTGCAAAGACCGAATACAACGGCGCAACGTACCATCTTATTTACCTGATAGATGAGGCAGGCCGGGAAACAACCGTAGTCATAAAGGAAAATTCATCTGTCTGTGAAGCTGCTTACTACAACCCTACGGGGGGCGGGCGAGATGCTGAGGAAGTCTTACCTGGCCCTGTCTTCAAAGCTTTAGTGCCAGCGGCAACAGCTCGAAATAATGAACGGGCCAAACAAAATCAGGCCCTTGAGCGCGAGATTACCGAAGAGTACAGAAGACGAAAGGGCAATTGATAAGCCTAGTAGTGTCGCGACGAGGCAACCCTAGGCCAACAGCTCAAGGCAATTCAGCTCCCTAATTTTGGCCCACCACAACAAGCCCCTATACCCCTAGTAGAGACAATCTATATGGGGTAATTTTGTGCAATCTTCTACCCAGCCACCACCAAGGCCACCACAGCCAGGACAACAGCAAGGCTTAGGGACTTTCGTTGGTCCGATAATCGCAGTCGTGATCCTTGTCGTTTGTGTGTTTATCCTGAACGGCAAGCCTAAGACTGAGATCCCTGACGGAATGCCTAATGCTCGTTTCTCAACCAAGGATGAGATCAGAGCAGGGAACCGAGAGGCACGGCGGCAAATTGCCAAAGGAGAATTAACAGAAACAGCATTTGAGCTGAACCCAGAAACCGGCATCACATTTGCTTTCAGTAATCCAGGCGGCGTTTTCCCTGGTCTATCGGGTACGGGTAAATCAAAGAATTTTATAATCCCAACACTCAGATCGGCAATCAAGCAAAAGCATTCAATTTTTGTCACTGACGTTGAAGGAGAGCTGATTAAAGCAACAGCGGCATACGCTCACGCTAACGGTTACAAAGGTCGAATCTACGCCTATGCCCCTGGCGTTCAGTCCCTATCACCCCTTGGCAAGCTTGTACAGTTTGGCGGATCGTTTAACTTCCTGGAAGTGATGAGGCATCCAAACGACAAAGCGAAGGCCCAAGAGATTAGCAGAGGCCTCAACGTCAATACCCAAGAGGACACGCAAAAACGCCATGCCTATTTTGGGCCACAGAGTGATGCACTGATGGAAACGGCCCTGATGTTGGCTAAAGGATCCAGATACCCTGACATGCTCATGGTTTGGGCCATCATTACGCTACCGGACTTAGCCGAAAGGTTGGACATCGCAGCTAAAACAGGGCGGCTTGGCAAAGAGCTTTCGTTCTACGCTAAACAGTCCAGCGCTGGCTTAAGAGCGGTTGCAAGCCAAGGTAAGGGCAAAGGAGACAGCCCCTCAGCCTCGATCCAGTCGAGCGCGTTTAATATGTTCTCAAAGTTCATTGATCCTGAAGTAGCTAAGGCCTTCCTGCCCTCGACAATTCCCCTTGAGCATTCGGGACCGTCGATCGTCTATTGTCGGCTCGATCGGACTCAGCTTAAAGCTACTTCCCCGCTAGTTGCTACAGCCTTGCACTTATGGCTCAACTACAATCTTGACCCTCAAAGAAACAGAGACAGAAACCTTACCCTGATTAGCGATGAGGCTAACTTTTTCATTCTGCCTGACTTAAGCGCACTCGCTAAATTGGCTCGGAAGAAAGGCGGTACGTTCTGGCTTGCCTACCAGCAAAACAGCGCTATGGAAGAGGCCTACGGCAAAGCTCAATGGAAGGGAATTGAGGCGAACCTGAAGAACAAAGCCTATTTCAATACGGGTGAACACGATTATCACAAAATCGTTTCTGAGAGCTTAGGTAAGAAGACCATCGTTATCAATACGGCCAACTCGTCTCACAGCTCGAATAATAGGACTACCGGATCAAGTGATCAGCTTAAAGAGGTTCCATTAGTTCCCGCTGAAAAGCTGGACGAGCAGAAATTAGCGGGACGTTGCGTGATATCAAGCGCTTCATACCCTCACCCAATTAGCTTTCTAGATAAGCCGATTCCTTACGATCCAAATTCCAAGACGGCCAAAATGGAGAAACAATGCGTAAAGGCTTGGGAAGAAAAACTGTTACCAGCTTTGCAGGAAGAACACGCAAGCAATCAAACCTCTTTTACAGATCCCGAAACCGGGAAAGTAACCACCGTCACCATTGAAGATGAGATCGCCTTAAGAGAGCGAGTAGCCAATTCCCTGCTACCACACCCCGACGTAGTAAGAGCTAGGGAGTTAGCCGCTAAGAAAGCCAAGGAGAAGGCCGAGAAAGAGGCACAGGCCCAAGCACAGGGTGACGATAAGCCCGTTACTGTACTGCCTCTATAAAGCAAGAAAGTAGCAAAGGAAGGCAGAAAAATATGGACAACTTATCACAAAGATACGTGGACGACCACAGCCTAAGCCAGGACGGTCATAAGGCAGGCCAGGTAAGCGAAAAGGCGGTAGAAGATTCACTTAGATTGCTGGTGGAAGGGATCTATTTCCTGTACCAACAACGACAGCAACAGGTGAAAATTTCGTACACGTCACCGGATGATTTATTTAACAACGTCAGAGATGCTTTAGCCGTTGGTACTGACGACAAGACCCTAAGCGTCTTTATGGATCAACATCAAGCTGTGCAGATGACGGCCCAACAGTACCCGGAAAACGTGGAAGGCCTAAAACAAGATGTTATTGCCGACGCTAAACAGGATCTATTAGTCGAACAGCAGAAGAATACCCCAGAGTTTAAGCAGGCGTTGGATTTAATGCAAAAACAACAGCAGGCCCCAGCTCAATCCCAAGGCCAGAGTTTTTGATGTTTGAGGTTTGGCCCCTATCAAATACGTGTACACCTATGAGGATCTGCAATGGCAAATCCTATAAACGATAAATACCAGGAACTCAGGCGAACAGAGCAAGAGATTTTTGACGAGTACCCCCTGTTAAAGGTGGGTAAGCCGTTGATTCAGACTTTAGCCATGCCTGCCTTGGTTGCTGGTGCTGCCACTCACTTACCTTTAGCCGGTCCAGCGGTAGCCGGTGCCATCGGCCAGGGGACTGATTTTATCCAAAACAATCTGCATGGTCTTAGGGAGGCTCAGCTCACAAAGCACTTTGCAGAAATGCGTCAAAACATACAGCCCGGTTTTGCTTACTGGGCACGGCAACGGGCTTTTGATGATTGGGCGACACTCCGAAGTGCTGACTTGTTAGGCAAGTCGGACATGCTGACCCGGCCATTAGCGGGTTATCTCGCCCCTACGGCTGTAGGTAAGGCAATGATGGACGCTGGGCCAATGGTGGCTAAATATGTGACCCAACTACCAATCTCTACGGCCATCGGTCGAACGATTGACCAAACCCAGGCCATATTCTCAAACGTCCAAGATTGGATCCACAGCTCCTATCAAAACATTAGAGAGTATGGGATTCATGCAGAAAAATTTGTCCAAAAGGAGCTTAATAAGTTGAGTAATAATCAAGATCCTAAGCAAGCTAATCAGCAGAACGTCTCCCAGGAACCTCAAACCCAAAACGGTCACAAGGTAGATGCACCGGCAACGGTACTAAGTAATAGTGAAACCCAGATCGAACCGGAGACGACCCAGGCCAAACAGGAGAAAAAACCAGAGCAAACCTTAAGGGATGAACCCCAGAAACAGGCACCTGATGCAGATCTACAGGAAACCCCAGAATATCTAGACGATGGCATCCCAGAGTTCTTAACAAAATCCAAGCAAGAACCAGACAAAATCGCCCAAGACTATTTTCAGGCCCTGGCCTCAGAGATAGCCGGCAAGGGTATGAATGCTGATGGAATGCGGTTCTTCTTTAATAATCAGGAGGTATTCAGACTGTCAGATGGTCAGCCAGACCTAAACCATACCAGCGTCTCTAATGAACAGATGGCGGCGTTCAAGGCAGCACTAGAGGATCCTGCTAACTTCAAAGGCACTCTTGAGATTAGACAGGGCAATAGGCTGTTGCTGTCGATTATAGACGGCCAAGTTTTCGATCCAATGCAAAAAGTTCAAGACTTGTTGCAAATTAAGATGACGGCACCGGCTGAAACCATCCCAGAGACTACAACACAAGGGTTTTATCAGAAGGCCTCTGAGGGCGTACAATCTACGGGCATTGATGAGGTGGTTGATATCGCTAAGAATGCCATAAATAACGGGCATTCACAGGCTGAAATTACCTCGATGTTGCTGGAGAACAACCCACACATTAAAGCGATCGAGAGCAAACATGGCCCAGATATGGCCCGTGATACAGCACATGACCTTATTCAATCGGCGTCTGATGAGCTGCTGATGGCTAGGCCTGATATTCAGCAGGATCAAGCTCAACGGCAAGAACACAGCCAGCAACAAGATCAGACAGTCTCTCAAAGTTTCTAGCAAGAAAACGTAGACTAATGGTAAAAAAGGGGTGATAAGGTGTGTCGCCCCTTTTCGCTAGCCAACATCCAGCGAGGCCAAAACCAATGTGCGAATGGACAAAGGAAGATTTCGCGAAAAACTCCACTCGACTAAGGATTCCCTTTGCAGATTTCCGAGAATGCGGCGTTGAAATTACCTCCTTTGATGTCGCTTTCAGATTTGACCGAAAAGTGGACCTAGAAGCCATCAACAAGGGACCGGTGCCAGGGGAGACCAGAGATAAATCTTCCCCCGCTTATATACCCGTGGAAGAGCCAGCCAGCCCAGTTAGTGCGCCTGTCGCTGTCGCCGGTCCTTCCTTTCCTTTGATTCCCGTTGTGGGGATTGCGTTTGTGATTGTTGGCATGGGTCTTGTTGGCTTGAAGGTGAGGAACCTTGTGCGGGCTAAGGCCAAAGCTAAGGAACAAGAACCGGCCTAGAACCCAACTGAATAACCCTGAGATTGATTATCTGAAAGGGTCTGCTCTGGATAGAGTAGGTCTTTCTCTTTGAGTTCTTCGGCTAGCTGTTCATAAACCGAATGCTCGACCAGCTTTGTCACCAATTCATTAGGTGGCTTACCAGAGGCCAAAATATCCTGATAGATCCCATGGGTTTTGTGGATAGCCAGCATATAGCGCTTATAGTCCCCAGGTTCAGCCGATCGCATGTGATCCGAAGCGGACAAGAACCGATGGGCATCATTGATGGTTGCGCCGTTATCCGGTGATAGGCAATAGCTGTAAACTTCCATGTCCAGCCGTTCTTTAGGTATGTCGCCGAAGCGTTTTATAGCCCGCTTGGTGATGGCGTTGTACTGGGTTCTATAGTGACGCTTAATTTCAGCATCAGGCCTAACAGCATTTGCGATCGCAAGGTTATAGGCTTTCGGGCCAGCTTTCACAATTAGATCGTCCAGGCCTTTACCTAGCTCTGGCTTCCATTGGGCAATCTTGCAGACAACTCCCCTAGTCTGCATTAGCTCGATTGTTCTCACCAAATCTCGGCGCACATTTAGGATGCTCGATACTTTCGTGTCTTGATCAAAGGCCAACGTGATTTGCCTGCCAGGTTTAGCCAAGGCCTTGCCGTATTCCGTAAGCTCTCGCTGGGGTAGTCGCTCGTCATGTTCATTCTTAGCCCGGTACAAGGCAGTCACACCGGGCAAGCCTACGGTTAGGTGACCTTGGCTGAGGGATGCCCATGTCTTTTTCAGGCCTTCTGTGATGACAAGGGGCAGATTGTATTTGTCCGCGACAGACCAGATACCTTTAGTCCGCTCCTCTGCGGTGGGACTGATACCGTTACGCTGATAAATCCGTTCCTCAATCTCATGGGGAATATGAGGTAAGAAGACTTGTTGATCTACCCCTTTCGGCGTTTCATACTTATTCTCTTTGCCGTCAAAGATGCGGGGGGTTTTAGGTTTGACCTGGCAATACTGGGATGGTTGAGGATTGCCCTCAATGACTGAAAGCAAATCAACGCCACCATAACCAATCCAACCCCCACCTTGAGCAATCCGACCATATTCTTTTTCATGGTCATAGACGGTATGGCCTTCCACTGTCGAAGCACCGTGTAGATATTGTTTCATTTTGCCAGTAACTTCCTGGCCTTTGCCGTATTTGGACTTGGTAAACTCAGCCTCCAAGAGGGCTGCAACTAGTGGGTTATCACGGATAGATCCATAAGGATCGGGGGCTTCACTTCGGAGATGGTTCGAGGTCAATAGGTTGGGGTGAATACCGCTACCTTTCATCTCGGTCCATGTGTCCTCATCCAAGCCAAAGGGCCGTTCTTCCTTGTCATAGGTTGGACTCCAGCCCGCATGGGGGTCAAATAGTATCTCTAGTGCGTTCTCTTGAGCATTGGACTGTGCAACCCACTCTTGGAGCTTACTCAGGTCCTCCGTAAATACGGTCAGGTATTTAGTCTTGTTTCGGGAGATGCCAACATAAAAGGATTCTCTAGCTGAGGTAGGGTTAAGGCTAGCAATATAGAGGGTTTCTGAGTTGGTACTACCTTGTGATCTATAAGTGGTAGTGGCCCAGTCATGATCTATCTGTAGGGGCTTGGTGAGGTCTAAGTGATGCACTCGACCGTGTTTGTCTTTGACCGTTGCAATCTGATCTTTGATATCGGTGCAGGTCAAAAAAGCATTATTGTGAATATCCTTTTTCATGTTGGTTGAAGTGAACCGGAGCTTATCACCAACAGCAATTTGATTGCGCCTTGTCGTATAAGCCTGGGTTAACTCATGTTCTGCAGGATTGATGGTGAAATTCCGACCGCCCAGTGATTGGACCTTGAGTTTTTTGCCCTCCACGGCGAGGACTTTATAAGGGACATGGGTCTGCAATTGGGTATAGAGTCGGTGCTTCTTGTGCAGTACCAGTAAATCGCCCTTGTTATAGTTCTCGGCCCGTTTCTTTTGGGCCTTAGATAGGTTTCTTCGCTGGAGCTGGGTGAATTCTGTATTCTTGGTAAGCTGGCCTTCCTTGATAAGCTCGGCTCTTAGGAGTTTGGTAAAACCAAACCGCTCAGCATTGGTCCCCACCACAACGAGAGTTTTGTCTCGGCGATGTTTAGGCTTCTCCATGTAATAGGCAACGGCACTTGTGAGCTTGGTTTCCGAGTCCTCGACTTCTCTGATATTTCCATTTTTTTCTAAGGCTCTGAGAGCCTCAACCCCGTGACCATCGGCGATAAGCTCAACGGCCCTAAGCTGTTCTTTGTTTTGCTGTCTAATGATCTGGTCAAGGCGGTGAACTGTGACCCCTCTATTCATCAGCATTCGTACAGGCGCACCAGCAGAGATAGAGGCATTCTGACCCGTGTCGCCGACAAACCAACACCTAGCCCCCACCTGTTCGGCTTTCTGAAGTATCTTCTCCATGTCTGCGCTGCCAAACATGCCCGCTTCATCAAATATCCAAAGCTGGTTAGCCCCTTCTGGGGGTGGGCTGACAACAAAGCTGGCTATGGTTGCCCCCTTAAGTCCAAAGGCCTCACTGATTTGATGTTTGGCGTTGTGGGTAGGTGCAAAAACTTTGATATCGACATCCGGGGGTAACTGCTCTCTTGCAAGGCCGAGAGCAGTTGTCTTCCCCGTGCCTGCTAGTCCCTTTAGGATTTGGTACTGATCTGAAAAGCTGAGTAAGCGTTTCATGGCTTCGGCCTGACCACTGTTTAACATCGTGTCGCTAAAGTCAGCGGTTGGGTTCAGCGGTTCAACCTTACTATCCTTAAACAGGACGATATCTAGAATTCGTTGGTCTCTATCGACAGCGGTCTGTGTAGTCAGTCGGCCATCCCAGGCAGTTAGCAAGTCCGGGTGCTTGGATATCTCGGTGTTCAAGGGCTTCTCATCAAAACTTCGGAGGTGAGAGAACACAAACCGCTGTATGTCCTCGGCATTGAACGAGGATTGATGTTCTGTTAGATGTTCGATAGCAGCGTCTAAAAGCTCTCTGGGTGTCTCTTGGCTTTCAGGCTTGATAGGTTGATCGGAAGGAGTTAGGCCATGGAAACCGACTGAGGCCATCTCTTCTCCCCATCTTTCCTGCTTCTGCTCTAATGACTCCGTAATATCCTTGCCGATTCGAGTCTCAAAGGTTGCCTTCTGTCGATTTTTTGGGGTGTTGCTCCAACCTTTCTCTTTTAAATAATCCTCGATTTCCGTTGAGCGCTTACTGAATTTTTTAATCTGCTCATCTGTAGCCCCGGCAAGGTCAAAGCCTGTTTTTGTCTCTCGGATTTCATAGCCCAGCTCTTGGACTTTGAGGGCCATCTTCTGGTCGTACAGATCGCCTAAAATACCGCTTCTAATGAGAGGCTCGATATACATAGCCCTATATTCACCGTCCGGGCATAGGGTGCCGTTGAAAAGAACGACATGGGTATGTACATGCGGATCCCCAGCTCTGGTTTCATGGTGGTGGACGAGGGCAGCGGCGATGCTGCTTGTCTTCACAACTTGGCGATCATTGTTGGCCTGAATTCTAGCGGCGGCGTAGCGTTCTTCTACGATGGCCAGCACTTCCTTGATAGTCTCAACGTGGGCATTCCAGAGTCGCTTATCTCCGTTAGGTCCGTGGATAGACATGCTGAGAGATTTACCAGGAACAGAGAATGTAAGGTCGTAAGCTAAGCGTTCTTGGCCCTTTCCCTTGACCTCATTTCGCATACGCCCGCCGTTGGGAAGGTTGCCGTAAAACATCTCCGTGAAAAGCTCGGCAGAGTAATGCTCATCCGGTGCCATGCTGCCAAACCATTCTGTTTGAGTCATGCTCTGAATTTCTTTGTTTTGGCTGTAGTAACTCTCTTCTTTGGTGTAGTACTTGGCCCCATCCTTGATATTTGAGTTGATGGTGGTAATGTTTAGCATAGACTAGCTCAAAAAATTGTTGGCCTATATTTATATAGATAGGCAAATTCTTATGAAAGGCCAAAAATATAGTAGATGGTGCAACAATGATCAAATATCAAATTATGTATCTGCTTAAAAATCACTAACATCTTCTCTCTAGGTCAGTGGCTAATACTGTTGATTCCCTCACCCTCTTTGAATATGAGTGTACGAATGAGAGCTACACCATAGATCTCGGTGATGATGTGCCACTGACATTAATGCTTATTCCTGCAGGGGAATTGTGGATTAGTAATGATGAAAATGAATCAGGTGACACCCAAGATAAACAACGCCAAAAATGTATCCAATTACCTCAATTTTTGATGGGAACTACACCTGTTACTCAGGAACAGTGGCGGGTAGTAGCCGGGTATGAAGAACAAGATGGAACTGTAGATCTATCACCTTCAGCATTCGAAAGTGATGACTTCCCTGTAGAGTCGGTAAGTTGGTATGAAGCAGTAGAATTTTGCAAGCGCCTGTCATCAAAGACTGGAAAAAATTTTCACTTACCTAGTGAAACCCAGTGGGAATATGCCTGTAGAGCTGAAACTCAGACTGCATATCATTTTGGGCAAAAAATCACTCCCAAACTGGCAAATTACTTAGAAGATGAAATGATAGGCCAAACAAGTGCTGTTGAAAGTTATTCCCCTAATCGTTGGGGGTTATATGATATGCATGGCAATGTCTGGGAATGGTGCCAAGACTACTACGGCTCTGATTACCTTGACGTGCCATCAGATGGTAGCCCCTTTTGGGAGGGGGATAGAATTGATGACTCTAGCGTTATTCGCGGCGGCTCCTGGTACAGCTATCCGTGGGATTGCCGCTCTGCTTGCCGCTCCTACAACTCCCCCGAGAGCCGCCTCAGCCATATCGGTTTTCGAGTAGTTTGTTCAGCGCCCAGGCCTCTTCAGTAGCCCTTTACCCTTTTTCCCTCTTGCAATTTTTATAATGACTGGAAATCTGGCTAGTTCAGCGTCCTTTTGCTAAATCAGCATAGATAGCAATTGTGATTCCTAAACTAATGAGGAAGAAAGATTCAAAGGCTATTAAAATGATGATTGGGGTTGGGCAATTAGTACTGGATAAGCAGAATAGAACTATTGCTGCTAAGCCTGAAAAAACAAAAGCAACTTCGTCTACTAATAGCTGTAAGTATTTGCGACTTGTTCGTTTAGAATCGCTGCGATGAGCTTTTTCCCAACCAAACAAAGATTCGGAATCTGCAGACCCTTCAATGAGATTAGAAATCCTTTTTTCAAGATTGTGTCTAATATAGCGACCTATCGCTGAAATCTTTTCATCATTGACTACATAGGTCCAGCCCATAACTATACAGACCCAAGGAACAACAAGTAATGCGTTTGTCCCGTTATCGTTTGTTAGGGCAAAAGAAAGGATTCCACCAAAAAGACCTAATGTGACATAGAGTAGATTGTCTCGAAATCCGATTCGACTATTTTGTTCAGCTTTGAGGACACGATATTCTTCCAAAAATATTTGTAATGTTTTCTCAGTTCGATCCATTATTCTAAATATGGTATTACCTAATCACTATACTTGTATTTTCTACTGAGCATTAGACTAGAAACCCTAAAAAAATCACAAATTTGAATGGTTCAGGATTCCTTGAAAGCCGTCATTCTGACAGCATTACCCGTTGAATTTAAAGAAGTAAGAAAGTTTGTCGCCGATCCCACGCGCATTATTCATCCTGAAGGAAATCGATATGAGAAGGGGACATTTAAAGCGAATGGTCGCATATGGACAGTAGGCATCGTGCAGACTGGAGCTGGTGACTCAAGATCTGCCCTACAAACAGAACGGGCCATTACATATTTTGATCCTGATGTTGTTTTCTTTGTCGGTGTAGCGGGAGGTCTAAAAGATGTAGATATAGGTGATGTCGTTGCGTCTACAAAAATCTATGGCTATGAATCCGGTAAGGCTGAGGAAGAATTCAAACCACGACCTCACATTGGCTTGAGTGGCTTCAGCCTGGTAGAGGAAGCCAAGGCAGAAGCCCGAAGTGAAGCACCAAATTGGTTGGCAAGAGTTAAACAGCCTTATAATACAACCCCTCGCCTTAGGGTGGGGCCAATCGCTGTTGGCGAAAAGGTAGTGGCTTCAAAAGAGTCGAACGTTTATAAATTGCTGCGAAAAAATTATAGTGATGCTTTGGCCGTGGAGATGGAAGGATATGGATTCCTTGAGGCTGTCAATGCCCGTGACAAACCACTATCCGCTATTGTGATTCGGGGCATCTCAGACTTGATTGATCATAAGAATGATGGCAAGGGGCAAAAATCTGAAGATAAGCGTCAGCAAAAGGCTTCTCATCATGCCAGTGCTTTAGCTTTTCACCTGTTGGCAAATTATGACCCTAAACCCAGAATTCCTGGAGTAGGGAAAACTTCTTATAAGGTTGAGACTAAGTTTTGGGACGATTTATTTATATGCTTGGGAGATTATGATCTAGATTTTCTTGAAGCTGCACTGAGGGAGGTTTTAGACAATCGTAAAGACGATTTACTAGGCTCGATTGAAACCTTCGCCGCGTTGAAGCAGGCCCTTATTCGGTTGGACGATCAGGTGTTGGCAGTGTCTTGGGTCGGTCATCTGATCAAAAAGTTACAAGACTTTCCTAACAATGAGAATGAATGTGAAATAAAACCTGAATGGCAGGTATGGTATGACGCTAACGCACCCACCGAGCTTGAAGTTGACCCAAAGCAAGAACCGAGTCAGAAATATCTTCTGGTCACATTAGAGCCTGTTGTAGATACGGAACCTGGTGATGCAAGTGCTACGGTAGATACCGTTCGAATTTTGGCGGAACTCTATGTTTGCGGAGAACAAACAAGAACAAGTTTATTAACCGATTATCCTAAATGCTCGATTGAACAAGTATGGGAGCACTTATCAGAAGTAATTCCCAATGCGGGGGAAGTGAGAGCGGTTGAGATTTTCTTGTCTTGGCAACATTTTGGGCAGCCTGTTCACAAATGGAAAATTTGGACGAGTTTAGGAAAAACACGTCGTAAGCCACTTTGGCGATTTCCATACAACACTGTTGTTCGCTCATTAGATCGATTATTAGATCCACTTTGGTCTGAATTATGGATTAAAGATTTAAAGGTTAGAATGCAGCAGTTAAAAACTATGCAACAACCTCTAGATCAACATACCTGTTGCGTAGAGTGTTTCACGGATGAAATATTTGAAGACGAATTACCGGAGAAACTGGTCTTTAAACTTTGGGAGACATTGCCAGAAGATATAGATGAATTAAGAAGCTTAATTTCAGGAGTGATTGAAGAGAAAGTGCCACTTTGGTTGTGGACTTATGAAACTCCTGTAAATGGGGATGAATTCAAAAAGACTGTGGATAAAGTGTTGAAACCCGAGAATTTTACGGAATCTGCTGCCTTGGGAGAGTCAATTTTGACCCACCGAAAAAAGATTCAAGAACTGGGGTTTTTATTTGATAATTGCACCCGGATACCGTGCTTACCTACATTAGCTGTCAATGAATCCGGTCGGTTGACGCAACCGACTTAAAAGCCCAAAAGATTGGTGATTCCACTATGACTGACTGGAAATTTTTTACAGCCCAACCCAATGAAGATAGGACACCCCGCCAAGCCGCCCTGAAACCTATTCAGGAGCGACCCGCATGGCGGCAGTTTATGTCACAAGCAATCTTTGAGGATAAGTGGGCTGGTGCTAGTAAAACTCGCTGGAAGCAATTGCGAGACTCAAATCGTCTTGATACTCGTTCAAAAGAACGTGGCGAAAGCTTTCGTATCCGTCAATCTGAAGGTAGGCAATCTGAAATTATTTCAGCTATAAACTCAGCCTTGGCATTGCGACGTCCACTACTTATCACGGGAAATCCAGGTTCAGGTAAGACCTCTTTAGCCTATGCGATCGCCTATGAATTACAACTGGGGCCAGTTTTGCTCTGGCCCATTACCACTCGTTCCAAGCTTTCTGATGCCCAGTATCGCTATGATGCGATTGCCCGTTTGCAGGACACCCAATTTGATAAATCGGAACTTGAACTCCAGTTGCTGCTGGCAAAGTCGGACGATCAGCCATTAGATCACAACAAAATTGATGAATTAAAACAAGGTAGAAATCTTGGCGATTATATCCAACTTGGCCCGGTAGGTACCGCTTTTTTACCTTCCCATTTACCCCGAGTATTGCTGATAGATGAAATTGATAAAAGCGAGCTGAATTTACCGAATGATCTTCTCAACCTCTTTGAAGAAGGTAGTTTTGAGATACCTGAACTCGTCCGCTACAAAACGGATGTGCCTGTTCCAGTCCGTACAGAGGATGAAGGTCTCCCTGCTGACATTGAGCAAGGCAAGGTTACTTGTTATGAGTTCCCCTTGGTGATTATGACTAGTAACGGAGAACGTGACTTTCCCCCCGCCTTTTTGCGCCGCTGTCTGCGAATCACGATGCCAGATCCTTCTGACAGTGCCGTTTTAACCCATATAGTAGGTGCTCATTTTGAGCGGAAAGACCGCCCTAAGACAGAACTGCCCTGGTCAGAATTAGAACCAAAAGTTGCACAATTGATTGAGAACTTTGCCAAGGATCTTCAGCGTAAACAGTCTTCTTTGGCAACGGATCAGCTCCTCAATTTAATTTACATGGTTCGCCAGTCTCAGCTATCGGGTTCGGGTTTGAGTGAAGAGGATAAAGAAACTGAACTTGAAATGCTCAAACAGATTTTGCTAAGGCGTTTGACCTGAGAGGCTGGCTGTAAATGAGTACTGAGCAATTTGTGTCCGCTCTGACTGAATATAAGCTAGACCCTACTGAAATAGCTGAAATCCTATGGCTGGCATTGCGCGAACCAGAGAAATTTGATGTTAGTGATGTCGATCAAGAGAACAAAGATCCTGATGACAACCTGGAGCTTGAGGATGTTGATGATGACAATCTCGACTTGGAAAATGGAAACGAAGAGGATGCAGGAAACGAAGAGGATGACGACAATGATAACCAGAATGACGAGGTAGACGAACCGGACTTTGGCGTTGCACCGGAGTTGCCTTCGGGGAAACTTCCCCAAAAAGCTTTACCCATCTCTATTCCTGACCCTGACATTCTGGATGAAACCTTACCCCTAGTCAGGGCACTGAAGCCTATCTTGAAGCAAATTGATTCCCAGTTTTGCAGTTCAGTGAATGAAGCTGAGACAGTTGAGCGCATTGCTGAAACTGATATCTGGTCCCCGATCCTAGAACCGGACCAAGAACCGTGGTATGAAGTGGCCTTGGTCATTGATAGCAGCCCAGCGATGGATCTTTGGCAGAGGTTAATCCAAGATATAAGGAGGTTGCTACGCTGTTATGGCTCTTTTCGTGATTTTCGAGTTTGGCAACTCAATGTGAAGCAGGGGGAAGTGGGCATCTGTGCTGCCCCAGATCCAGTACTACGCTCTCCTAACGCACTTTTAACTCCCGATGCTCGGCGATTGATCTTAGTCTTTAGTGATTGCACAGCCAACTACTGGTGGGATGGTTCGTTGCAGCCAATATTGTCCCTTTGGGGAGATTCAACACCCACGGCGATCTGGCAAGTGTTACCCGATTGGATGTGGAAACGAACTGCATTAGGGATTGGAGAGTATGTGGCTGTTCGTAGTCGAACACCGGGAGCAAAAAACACCAAACTAACCCCAATTTATATGTCTTTGCGATCAACTGTGAATCGTGGTCGCCGTCGGAGTGATCAAGAACCAGACCAAACCCAGGAAACCCAATCCTCATCACCAGTCTGTATTCCTATCATCACGAGTGATAGTGAATATCTTGGTGCTTGGAGCCGAATGTTAGCGGGAGATCGACGCTACTCAGCTCCAGGCTTTATGTTGCCTTCAACAGGATGGTCCGCAACCCCAACATCCAGCGAATTGGAGTCAGAAGAAATTGTTGATGGCTTGCTAGAAGACTTTCGGTTAAGGGCAACGCCAGAAGCTCGGCGATTAGCTGCGTTGTTATCCGCAGCACCTGTTATAACTCTGCCTGTAATGCGACTTATCCGTGCTTCAGATGAGTTCTTACCTGGTTCATCCCCCCTACCTGTGGCCGAGGTGTTTTTGGGAGGGCTACTAACCAAAGCACCTGAACAACCACCAGAGTTAGAGTCTGAAGTCGTACAATATCTTTTTCCAGAGACGGTACGCAACCGCCTGCTGGATGTTCTACCCAATGTAGACAAGCTTGAGGTGATCGAAAAAGTATCTCAACATGTCGCAGAACGATTGAATTGTACACTGGCTGATTTCCAAGCTCTCTTACTATCTCCTGATCTGAAAGATGAGGTAGACCAATATGGATTAAAAGCCTTTGCCAAAGTGACGGCTCAGATTTTACGTACAGCTGGGTCAGATTTTGCTGAAATCGTGCGCCAATTAGAGAGTCAACAGAGGCAAGACGATTCAGGCTTAGAAAATCGTCAAAATGAAGTGGCTTGGTTGGAAGGTTTCACCCATGAGACCCTAACCTACCAAGTTTCAGAATATATCAACTTCCCTGAACTCGAAGCATTCGAGTTTGATGAAGGGGTACTTGCCAATGACATAGAAATTCTTCCGAAAGTGCCCCTCACTACTTTACTTATCTCGTTTGATGAACGTAGTCCCAAGGCCGATCAGTACTTTGTCGACGCTTGGTTGGTGCCAAATCCCAAGAATTACAATGCCCAGACAGGAGAAGGTGTTCAGTATTTATCTACCTTGGATATCAATCGATACGGAAATGGTAGTAGCGACTCTAGATTATCTGAGGGGATTACCTTTCAAGATATTCCAAGTGTTTTAGCCAGCTTATTAGAGCAAGCCCGTACCCAAACTGAAAAGACTGTTTTCACTATCCATCTGTTTCTTCCCCAGAGTTTACTAGATTTACCGATAGAACAGATGGGCATCCCCTCTCTATCAAATACCGATGATCCTATAGGGATTGGCAGGGACTGTAATTTTGTAGTGTTGCGCTTAAAAGAGCGCGTTGAGAGTCTTCAATATACCCAAAAATTGCAATTACAGTGGGCACAGTTGCAAGAACGTTGGAACGATAATTCCAACGATGCATTTGATAATTGGCCCTTTGGTCAACCTGAAGATCTGATCTCGTTAAGTCAAGGCTCTCGATTAGGCTTGACCCTTGGCTCTGGTTTCCAAAGTGCAGAAGTTAGAGGAGTACTTGAAAATGGTACTCCAATTGTATTGTGGAGTCGTAAAGAAAAAATCACTGATAATTGGCAACAGTTTCTTAATGAGAACATCCTCAACGGAACAATGGAGCAGATTCCCATGAAGGTGTTCGCCGTTCGTCTTGCAGCAACAGAGGATAATCCATTATTCCATTGGGCTAGGGATCTAGCCTTCCTTTGGGATGATCCACTCCTTGTACCGCCTTCTCAACAAGATATCTTTCCGCCACCGTTGCAAACAGGAGATTTCACGATTTTAAGGTTGCAGCCAGAGGAATCTATATCTGATGCGATCAATGTGGAATCCTTTGATTTTACAGTTGCTAAGTTGATTTTGAGCCAGAAAAAATGGGAAACGGAACAACACCAACAGTCAGCAAATAGATATATAGAGCGGCTACTAGATAAAATAGATTTAGAAATGGTATCAATACCTGCTGGTACCTTTATGATGGGTTCACCAAACACTGAACCTGAGAGGCTTGTTCGTGAAGGTCCTCAGCATCAAGTTACAGTTGAGTCCTTTTTTATAGGCCGTTACCCGATTACCCAGGCTCAGTGGCGAGTCGTTGCAAATCAACCTCAGATTGAGCGTGAACTAGAGACTGATCCAGCTAGATTCAAAGGGGATAATAGGCCAATAGAAAAAGTATCCTGGTTCGACGCGATAGAGTTTTGTGACCGTCTTTCTAGATACACGGGCCGTGAATACCGATTACCCACGGAGGCCGAATGGGAATATGCCTGTCGAGCGGGCACCACTACCCCGTTCCACTTTGGTGACATGATCACTACTGATGTCGCTAACTACAGCGGAAGTGCTTTTGTAGATGGTCCAAAAGGTGAAAGAAGAGGAGAAACAACACCTATAGATTATTTTAGTTTTGCCAATGCGTTTGGTCTCAGTGACATGCATGGAAATGTTTGGGAATGGTGCCAAGACTATTGGCATGTCAATTACTATGATGCACCCACGGATGGGAGTGCTTGGTTGTCTGAGAATGAAAGCACTCGTCGGATGCGTCGCGGCGGCTCCTGGCTCGGCCCTCCGAGGAATTGCCGCTCTGCTTCCCGCCTCAACGACGGCCCCGGTGGCCGCGACAACCTTATCGGTTTTCGAGTCGTTTGTTCCGCGCCCAGGTCTCTTCCGTAGCCCTTTACCCTTTTACCCTATTACTTTCTTAAGAATTTTCCAGTGAGTTATACGATAACCAAAACCAAAGCCCCACTCCAGTTCTACGACGAGATTCTTGCTGAGGGCGTGCTGCCTTTGCGGATGATGCAGATACCTGCTGGAACTTTTCTGATGGGTTCTCCGAATGAGGAAGTTGACCGCTCAGACTTTGAAGGACCGCAGCATGAGGTAACCCTTTCTCGGTTTTTTATGGCTCAATACCCCGTCACCCAAGCCCAATGGCGGGTGGTAGCAGCGATGGAACAAGTTAATCGGGAGCTAGATTCTGAACCATCGAATTTCAAAGGTGACCTCAACCCAGTTGAGAAAGTGTCTTGGTATGACGCAGTTGAGTTTTGCGATCGCATCACCAACCTCACAAATCGACAATATCGTTTACCCACGGAAGCAGAGTGGGAATATGCCTGTCGAGCGGACACCACAACCCCATTTCACTTTGGAGAAACGATTACCACTGACCTAGCAAATTACGATGGAATTGGTGATGAATCTATCGGCTTGTCAGGGTCCTATGGTGGTGGCCCCAAAGGAGAATACCGCCAACAAACGACTCCCGTAGATCACTTTGGTGGAGGCAATGCGTTTGGTCTGAGTGATCTGCATGGGAATGTCTGGGAATGGTGCCAAGACCATTGGCATGATTATGATGGTGGCCCCACAGATGGAAGTGCTTGGATATCTGAGAATGACAGTGCATATCGAGTTCGTCGCGGCGGCTCCTGGGACTTCAATCCGAGGTATTGCCGCTCTGCTTACCGCTACTACGACAACCCCAAGTTCCGCGACAACAGTATCGGTTTTCGTGTAGTGTGTTCTGCGCCCAGGTCTCTTCCGTAGTCCTATACCCTCTTACCCTTTTACGAATTTTAATGGTCTGCTCTTTTCTCCCAGTTGAAACCGATGAACTCCGGGCAATCGATTGATGATCGGGACATACCATTTAATCAGGTCGTAGGTTTTCTGGATGATGGGCAATTCAGTATTCATCGTTAGATGTGATCAAAGAAAGGACGCCATTCAGCATAAAGAAACTCAGTATCCTTGCCATCAATAAGGTCAGTCCAGTTATGCTAATTTCTGGGGTAGGCCGCAAAGCAGCGGCTCCTGGAACAACAATCCGAGGAATTGCCGCTCTGCTTACCGCAACAACAACAACCCCGAGAACCGCAACAACAATATCGGTTTTCGAGTCGTTTGTTCTGCGCCCAGCACTCTTCTACCGCTAGCAATAGCAGGCCAGAACTGGCAGATGGGAATCTGTCGGGTGTGCCCCAGAAGAGTCCAGAGCCTATTCCAGTGATGGTCCGTTGGGCTGTCCAAAAATAAACCTGGGCTGGCTACTTTGGTAGGGAAACCGAAAACTTAGCTGGCCCTCCTACAAAAAACTGCTATGGCCCCTACCCTTCGACGCACCCCTCGTACTGGCAGTGGATATATTGAACCCCTGTTAGAGATTCCCAATGCTTTGCCTCTCCATATGGTTCTCGTACCGGGCGGCACCTTTATGATGGGTTCTCCAGAAGATGAGCCTGATCGATTGGGCCGCGAAGATCCACAACATGAGGTGACGGTTCCGGCGTTTTTTATGTCACGTTATCCCGTCACTCAAGCTCAGTGGAAAGTGGTAGCTGAATTAGAAACAGTAGAGCGTTCTTTAAAATCAGAACCTTCTTACTTTAAAGGCGAAAATCGTCCCGTTGAACAAGTTTCTTGGTATGAGGCTGTTGAATTCTGCAATCGACTAGATAGCCTAACGAAGCGTCCATATCGATTACCTAGTGAAGCAGAGTGGGAATATGCTTGTCGAGCAGGCACCACCACTCCTTACTATTTTGGGGAAACCATCACTAATGATGTCGCTAATTATGTGGGCGAAGAAACAACCCCTGTCGATCACTTCGGCATAGCCAATGCTTTTGGTCTGAGTGATATGTATGGAAATGTTTTTGAATGGTGCCAAGACCATTGGCATGACAGTTACAAAGGTGCCCCCACAGATGGGAGTGCTTGGTTGTCTAAGAATGAAAGCGCTGGTCGGATTCGTCGCGGCGGCTCCTGGAAACACTATCCGAGGATTTGCCGCTCTGCTTACCGCAACAACGACAGCCCCAAGAGCCTCAGCAGCAATCTCGGTTTTCGAGTCGTTTGTTCTGCGCCCAGGCCTCTTCAGTAGCCCTTTACCCTTTTACCCTCTTGCCACATTTTTCAAATTTACTGCTGAAGTATGTAGCATAAATATTTCAAAAACACTACATTTCTGTAGTGCAAAAGTTTCAAACGTGTGACAAAAAATCCTGAAAAACGCAATTTTCGCCTCCAACCGATCCAGGCCCATGTAATGGCGATTAGGCGTATATTGGGGGGCTTCTCTCCACAGAAAGATTTTCGGCCTCTGAAACCGTGACCACGCAAGGGTTATAGAGATTGGTGAGCAGGTCCGTGGTACAAAGTCGCTAGATGTGGCACAAAATCAATCGGTGTGGCTCAGTGTGGCGTGTCGTGGTATCACTTTTTCGAGAAATCGGGTGTTTCTGGAGCCTGAAACGTAGACACACAAAGGTTTTAAGGTGGTTTTGACTTCGATTTTTGCCCTTTTTGAGCGGTTTTGGGGAAATACTACAGCTAGGTGGCAAGTATGCTACATAAAATTGCACTGAAGTACTACATAAAAACTACAGATGCACTACATAAGATTGCACAAAAATAGCATTTTGGTGTGTTGAAGAAGCCCCCTATTACATAGGTAAGAACAACAAACATAGGAGCTTCGATACATGGATCGAGATTTGACGATATGCACTGACTTGGGTTCAAGCCTGGGGAAGGGATGCTACTACATCGACAATAATTTGCATTGGATCGCTCAAGATAATGCGGTTGAGGAAGAGAAGATCCGAGACTTGACAGCGGATAGTTGCGTGATTGAGTACAAGGATCGAGCCTGGACCGTGGGGGCTAGTGCGGGGAATGGGATTTATGAGACCAATATCCATCAACAAAAAGCCGAACAAGCAAGCTTAAGAGCATTAGGGATGCTGGGCAAAGCAATCGAGACTGAGAACTTTACTGAGGGCTATGTAGATCTAACGGTGCTGCTTCCTCAAGGAGAAGGACGGTATTTCAAGACCTTGGAAGCGAACTTAGAGAAAGGTATTTATGGATCCACGTTCAACGGTCTTAAGCCAAACGTGAAAGTTCGACGGGTCCGGGTACTGCCTGAAGGTTCGGGGATTGCATCTCAGATTCAAGATGCCGAAGCCATTGCAATCATGTTTGGTCACAAAGACATCTCGATTCTTTATGTTCGAGAGGGTCGCGTTATCACCAAGCAGAGTTTGACTCTCACGGGAATGGGCATGATTGCATTGATTAACGAATGCGGCATCCATGTTTCCGATGAGCTGATTTTGGCTACGCTGATTTGTCGTGAAGTGCGAAACAAGAACGGTCTCAAGCTTGCCTTCTCGGACAAGGAAGAATTGCAATCAGCAAGGCGGATCCTAAAAAGCGCTAAGGCTAAGGTTTGGCCTAAGATTTCCGAGAGGTTTGATCGCTTTCGCCCGCTCACCACTGCAACCAAGATTTATGTGACTGGGGGTAGCCATCCGGTCTGGGGTCCAGAGCTTAAGGCCAAGTTCGGGCCGAAGCTGCGATACCTAAAAACTGAATTAGAGGAAATGTCAGCGGCCTTCCCCGATCTGAGTGCGCCTGAATTTAGCGGCTACAAGAATCGGTTTACCGATAGCTATCTACTAATCAAAGGGGGCACCTATGAAAGCTAATCAAACGGATCAAGAATTAATTAGAGTCGGCAGGCGATACCCTCATGACTCTATTCACACTCGTCAGTATCATGCCTTGAGGAGATACTACGGAGCTGACTTTAGCGAGGTGTTCTTTCAGGCTGCATGGGCGGTATTGGGTCCAGTGGGGAGCGCACTAGATGGTGCCTCTTTCGACGAGGTTCAACGGCTTTCTACGGTTGGCAAACATTTTAAACTTGCCCTTGAAGCCGAAGCACTAACCCTTGCAAGTGGTGATGAAAGCGGGAACTTTGCGGCGGGTCCAGTTCCCGGAGGTCTCACAGCTCAGCTTGACGAAGGAACCCCAGATTTAGATACCTGGGAAGCCGACAGCGATAACGATGACGACGATTTACCATCAGCACCTATTGCTGGTGATCCATTCGGTTAATTATTTCGAGATACAGCGATGCGATAGCCTAAGGCCGCTCGGAGAGCATCGCAATGTCGATACAGGATTTTGACCCAAGCCAAAACCCACCTATTAAAAAAGTAGGTGCATTGATAAGGACTCAAACATGTTCATTTATTTGATTGCAGGATCGGGCTGCTCCTTCGCGCTCTCAATAGCCTTCCTTCGACGGGCCATCAAAAGCGGCAAAAATTACAAGCCTAGTGTTGCTCTTGGGGTAGGGTTCGCCCTCTCCTTTAGCTGCACTGCCCTTTTTGGAGTGCTGGCAGCAGTTCAACAAATCCCTGTCGAAGATAACGAAACGATGGAAGCTCAGCAAAAATATTTGATTGGCCGAGAGAGGCCCCTCGCCGAGTTTCGCAAGCTTCCGATCCAGGCAAACTCTAATTGATTTTGGCCTCGGCTGAAACTCCCCTATCCAACAAGTAAGCACACTGTGACTTCTCCCGACGCTGATGCTACGCATACAACGCGGGCTTCTCAAGATTGCTCTTGAAATATTCAAGCTTCGTCCGGTCTTGTCTAGCATCAGTCACCTGAAACCCCGATAGATCCCGTCCACTTGCAATTTGAACACCCGATAGACCACGGGCATTGATAACTTGACCACTGGCAACATCTCTCGGCTTTACGGACCCGCACTCATGACACTCATGAATCCGAACACTCAAGTCTTTCTTTACCCTGGCTCCACAGTCAGGGCATTCTTGAGACGTGCCATTAGGGTCAACCTTGACATAGTAAACTCCACGCTTGAAGCAAACCCAAGGCAGAACAACATTCAGGAATTGCCCAAGCCCTGCATCAAGAGTATGTTTGCCCAGCATCCCTTTTGCCATGATTCGGAAGTCCAAATCTTCAGCAAAGATGGTTTGGGCTTGGTCACACAGGTGATGGGCCAGCTTAAATTGCCAGTCCAGTCGAGATGCCGCAATTTGTTCATGCACTCGCCCTATTCTCTGAATCAGCTTGGCGCGTTGGTTCGACCTTTTTTGCTTTCGCTTCAAGCACCGTTGCAGCAATTCCAGCTTGCGGTGGAGCTTGTTGAAAAAGCGAGGTCTAGCAATTTGCTCGCCATCACTTGTAGACAGAAAATATTCCAAACCAACATCAATCCCAATCGAATGCCCATGAGGTGGGACTTCAGGGATAGAGACATCAGCTTGGATACACAGCACGACGTACCAGCCCGAATGCTTGCGGACAACCCGTACTGTCTTGATATCAAAATCATCGGGTATGGGTCTGTGCAAGGTAATCGGAACCCAACCAATCTTGGGCAACTTAATTTGATTACCCTGAACTGGGCTGGTCTTGAACTGAGGGAACAGGAAGGAACGGTATTGTCCAAACTTCTTAAAGCGTGGAAAACCGTGACCTCTTTGCCTCATGGCCTCAAAAGACGCATCAACCCTGCCCAAAACATCTTGCAATACTTGAGAATGCACATCCTTCAGGTGTGGCAAGACTTTCTTAGCCTGAGTCAGGTTTTTCTTTTGAGGGTAATAGCCAGGATAGGGAGCATCTGCAGGAATGATGTACTCAGACTGCAGAGAACATCTGTCTATCTGGCACTTACGGCTACCGATCCAATCTTTTCGCTCTCTCAACGCATAGTTGTACACAGAGCGACAAGTCTCAAGCCAAGACAACATCCGTGTCTCTTGCTCAAGGCTAGGGTAAATCCGGTAGCGGTACGTCATGGTGAACATGTTCTTATTATAGCTTTTTCTAGGGAGGTGTTATGTAGTCCCTAGAATTGTTCCCTGCGGTCACCGCTCCTCATCCCGACGTTGACCGCTTCGTTTCACTTGCAGTACAAAGCGGGGCTTCCCCGCGATTAGCTAAAAGGTAAACCAAGCCATGCACAATCTAGACGATATCCTCCAACTGTTAGAAGTCTCAGAAGAAACCCTAGGCAAAATTCTAAAAGCTTGCGGCTGGGAAGGCCTTACACAGTTTGATGATGAGCAGTCAGAAATACTGATTGCCATTAACGAGGGCCATAACGCGAACGGCTGGAGCTACGTAGAAAGTTATCTAAGAAAGGTAGCCGATCAGCAAGGCTTAGGACCGGAGGAGTACGATAGATTGGCCTCAGCAATCACTCAAGCCGGTGCGACTCTCGGAGAGTACCGCGAGACCTTCGCGGATATTTGCCAGCGATTTAAAGGCGGTGCAAGTGCGGAAGAGGCAGTATTACCCCCCGCAGATAAGCCGGTGAAGCTCACAGAGGCATATGATCTACCGCCTGCCGATGGCGAGGACAACCCCCTAGCAGGCCTTAGCCCTGAAGAACTGACATTCATTAATGAAGGGGGGAAAACAGCGGCAACCATTACCCTTTCTAGAATGCAAGGCTTTGCCGATAAGGCCGCAGAGGAACAGGAAAGATTGGAGCAGGCTTTCTTATATTGCTACCGCCAAGAAATTGCCAAAAGCCTACGTGATCCAGAATTTAAAGCACAATTCACCTTGAGATTGCAGCGGAGTATGGAGGGAAAAAAGCCCCCGGCGAACGAAATTTCTGGAGCGGCGACGACTATACCGCTATTATCGAGCACCAGCTGATAGCCCGACTGGAGAGCTTGCTTGCTGATAATGATGCTGCCATTCAGCAACGATATGCACATTGGAAAATGATCGAAAAGGAGCAAGACCAGGCCGAACGTGCCCAAAGGATTAAACGAGTTAATAGCGATATCCGAAAAGAAGGTTACCTGTTTAGGGCTGCACATATAGCGCTTGGCCTTGCTATCGGTGTATGGGCCACTCTTTACGGGGTGTCCCTTAATAAACCTAGCGACACCCCTGCCCCAGTGGTACAAATCAACCAAAAGTAAAAACGAGGAATGGTTACCGCCGTCTAGTCCTCTGTTTTGCTATGTTTTTGGGTCGGCGGTCAGACTTTGGAAGCCTCAAGGAAAGCTTGTTCATCAGATGACGAGCAGCTTTGAGGATAGATGGAATAACTTAGATTCTTGCTGGATTCTGTATTACCTAATCTACAGAGGCTTGACCATGAGAGTAACCCTAGATTAACCAGAACAAGATCTTAAAACCATCGCCCGATTATTGGAAGAAAACTATTTTGTGGAGAAAAACTAATGAAAGGTTGCCTGATCGTTCTCCTGATCCTGATTACCCCCTTATTGCTCCTCGCAGGCCCCATTGGTTGGGTCTTAGGGATTATTGCCTGGATTTTGCTTCTCAAGTAGAGAAAATGAGAGTTTTTCCATGACAGATAACCCACCGAACCCCGTTGATTCAGGCCCTGCTGAGGATTCCGCTCAGGGGGGCAATGCGGAGGAAAAAGCACTTACAGCGCTGGCGGGGATGTTGGAATGCCGCGATCGCATTCGAGAAACCATCAATGATTTGAAAACTCAGAAATCTTCCTAGATTTCAATTTCTGTAGAGAATCTGTATTACCTATTTATTGAAGATGAATCAAAACGATGAACTTGGATCGACTCTTCGGGTCACTCAATGTTGCCAACACCATAATTAACGGTGATTTCTCAGGGTTTGAGCTGGCTTCTTACTCTGATACTCCTAGCAAAAATAGTGTTGGTGCCCTGAATGAATCATTGTTTAGCAATCAAGCTAAAAATATGGGGTTTCTGATTCAAGAGTGGCCTGAAAAAACTAGGGTTGTTATGTACAATTTCTCGGCCTCTAATCTACTGGCTGAAGTTGAGTTCAACAACGATAATCCCATGCTTGAAATGCTGCTTAGAAGGCTCTGCAATCCTTCCTATGAAATACCGTTGAATGATTTTGAAGCTATGAAATCTCAGATTCTTCAGGGGATTTATGTTACCTAGGTAACTAAGCTTAACGAGATGGGATAAACAAACAATCTCCAAGTACCTTGGCTTCAAACTAAGGTACTTGGAGAAAATCAAACTTAATTCGTGATTTTGTCTAGCTTGATTTCAATCCGCTCTAGTCGTTGATCCATCTGCTGAAATCGTTGATCGACCTGCTGGAACCGCTGATCTATTTGCTGAAGTCGTTGATCGACCTGTTGAAATCGCTGATCTATTTGCTGGAATTGAGGTGTAATTTGTTCTGCAACAACAGATCTAACAACGAAGAAATTGACACTAGCTAGAGCTGAAATCAGAGCGACAATAGCGATGACTATCGTTGCAAGCTTTGCTAAGACATCCAGCCATTGGGGCATTTGAGTTGTGTCTGATGAATTCATTTGTCTCTCCCTTATTATCATTATTGCGCAATATCCCTTGGGGGGCGGTGTTGCCCCCCGAATGTGCTTAGAATTCGTCTTCAAAGTTCTTCTCAGCTTCGATCTGGCGAGTGGTGGGGATGGTGCGCCAATCTGCTAAGCGGTAATCATTGCCATACTCAGACTGAACCCATGCCCGGAGACGATCACCGAGAAGACCAGGCTTGCTGGTGACGGCAGCGAGGACTTCAAACAAGTCGCCACCCTCACGTACACCGGGGTATTGCTCGATTTGCAGTTCAACGGCAATGACTTCTGGATGGAGTGGATCAGTGACTTGAGCATCAACAAGCTGAAGAAGTTCAGTGACGGTGGTGGGAGTTTTGAGTAAAGTGGTCATAGTTAATCCTTTGTTGGGTTTTAACTAGGGCATCGCGAGTCTTTGGTCGGAAGCGCGGTGCCTTTGTTTGCATGTAAGCATTATAACACTTATATGCTTGCATTCAAGCATATAAAGAGATTGTTTACACTTGTTTATATCTTATTTCTGTATACTTTGAGCATTAAGTTTCCATAGATATATAGGCTTGAATGCAAGCATATATCTGATGCTTATGCTAGGCTTGTCTCGTAACTATGTGTATTCAGATATGGGAAGAAATCCTAACCCTACTTTTGACCACCTGGAACCATTACCAAGGGCAGACAATACGACTGGTAAGCTTGCTAAGTCGCTGAGTATTCGGTTGGAAGAAGAAGTATATGAAGCCCTTGCCACCAAGTATCCAGGCAAAGGAGAGCTTACAGCTTGGTTGAGACAACAGGCGAGGATCGGGGCTGAAAATGAAGGGCTGCTTACTAAGTCTTGATGCTCAAATTATCGACTATGAGCAGCATCATTGTATGGCTATTGGTTAACTCCATTGGTGGCGTGGTATTAGGCTATCACCTGGCACCTTTATGGTTTGGAATAGTGGAGTTAACAGGAATTGCTGCATTGGTTGGGTGTATTTCACTACCAACTTTAAGTGATGTCGTTTGGTTGAAAAAGTTAAGAGTGGGTTTATTTTGTTTCGGTAGTTTTCTGACGATGCTTGCGATTTATACAGCTAGTTCGATTGGTTTTAACCCCTTTATTGGATGGTTTATGGTTTTATGTTTTTGGATGACATTAAACCTCGCTGCACAAAACTTGGAAGGGACTCTAAATTATGTTGTCCGAGGTTTTCTGCTGTATGCCTCCGCTGGTTTAGGGCTAGGTTTAGGTTATCTATTAAGTGCATCCTGAAAGAGTTAAAGACTTACTAATGAGGGCGATCGCATCCCTGATAGCATCCCAAAAGCTCTTACCCATCCAGCAAGATTCCGATAATAGGCCTCTTGCAATATTCGTTTCATGATGTGCTAGTTACGCAAAAAATACCGCGATCTGGCTTGGATTTTTAGTCCTTTTCCATATCGGTAGTGGAATTATGCAAGAGGTCTAATGCAGCATCCCCAAATAAAGGCAGTGAGTGGAGCAAAGCCATGGCTTTGTGAGAGCGACCTTGCCGATCTGAAGTACGCTACACTCTTGTTCGTTTCGGGGGCAACTCTCGCATCATCTCAGACTAATCCTCGATCCAACACAAGCCCCCGGAACCTGCCCAGTGGCGAGCGTTTTTTTCTTCTCTTACCAGGTAGTTGATTAGAGATAAGTCCAAATTGTAAATAATCAAACACTAATTCTTGTCAGCCTTGGTTGATTTCTGATAGTGTGACCCAAGTCAATTCAGGTAATTACACTTATTTAATTATTTACAATTCAGGTAAGAATACATGAGTCAAGAAGATTTAAGCGGCCATAAAAAAAATTCTATAAATACTGACGATGCTTCAACTTTAGAAGATCAAAATATTTTGGAAAATTCTTTGGAATTTTATAGAAACTGGATGGAGAACTTTTATAAACCTGAAGAATTTAGATCGAATGTGAAATTATGGGGATCAGGAATATTAGCTCTTAGTCTTTGGTGTCTTCTAGGAATGTTAGCATGGTCACATTTTGAGGCTTCTAGGAAGTTTGCTAATGAAATATCTTCTCTCAAACCTCAGCTAGAAGAAGATGGAACAATCAGTTTAGTTCATCAACAAGAAATTCAATTGAATGAAAAGGCAAATGCCATGGTGGATTCAACATCTAATAGGCTTTATACATTCTTAACGCCAATTGTTACCGCTGTTACAGGTTATTTTTTTGTTTCATCAGCTACTAAGCCTCCAATTAAACAAACTGACTTAGGAAAACCAAAGGGATAGAAATAGAATATTTAGTTTTCTATTGACTTTTTTCTTAGGAAAATACCCAAGGAAAGCGATTTTACAGCTAGAATAAATAGCCCACTCCCAATTCCTATCAATATATATCCTCAACAAAATTGCTGGTGAAAAGATTACTGAGGTTTAAAAAATTGAATGAAGCCCTGGCTTAAAACTCTGGGGTAACAACCAGGGCGATAGAGCTATTACGATGACTAGTTTTCGGTTAGAGAATAGTTCTGCCCTAACATGTCCCTTATCTGCAGGGTTGTTTGTTGTACTGAATGAGCGGAGTGCCCCACAGTGACCCCTTTCTGTTCGAAGGTTTCAGGATGCATTAACAACAGACCGTTGCGAACAGCCAAGGCATCAAATCTGCCAGTGCCGACCATTACAGTCGTCTCAAATGTGGAACTGTGTAACGCCATGCAAGCCATTAGCAAGCCGGGGTTTGGCGGTAAAAACCAATCGCCTGTGATTGTTGCATCAAAGGACTTTGCAATCTTCTGAGTTAAGGTCGATTGAGTATTGAATATGCCGATATCAGGGATTTGACACCGTGTTACAACCATTTCACTGCCCTGGTTTGTCGTGAACATACTTACGCCAATTAATTGGTCATATCGATTCATTGCGGCTTGATGGCAATCTAGAACTTCGGTTAAGCTGCGCTCTCCTTTTGCGATTTTGGATTGATCTGAAATCATTGCCAGGTGCCAGCCTGCCTTGTGCGTTGTCCTTAAAGCTGCTAGCAAGGCTTGTCGAGGCCTGAGGTGGTTGACTGGCTGAAGTTCTGCCGGGTCAATGATGAGCAGGTTGTTAGCCATGATAAAAACCTTCTGTTATTGAGATTAAAGAGAATGTGTCGGTATCAGAAAATTCACGAGCGATTCAGATTTGAAACTGGCGATAGGCCTCACCCAGCGCTGGCCGAGTGAGGCCAAAAGTTACTTGCCGATGCTTTGGCGTAAATTGTGTTCAGCATCGACCCAACAAAACCGCGTGGATCTCCGTCTTCAGCGAAGCAAGACGGAGGGGGATAGCGGCCAGACGAAGGCTGGCAATCTTCTAGGCTACGCATAACTTATTTGACCTCCGAAGTAGTGTGCATTTAGAAACAACAAACTTCCCGATTCGTCGCCAGTTATGGTCATAGAGGGATACGGATTTAGCTTTTTTTGTATAGCCGCCAACCCATCCACGGAATACCTTGCCCGCTTTTTCGCCCACCACTAAATCTCCAGAGCGAAAGACCCAGGGGGTAACAGTACCGCCCTTTCGCTTATGAGTCCCCCCTTTGCCGGGATTATCAAAGTGCAGCGCTCTCCTGAAATAGGCAGGACGGGTAATCACCCTGAATTGACAAGGCGTAACATCTATAGAACCAACCCAATCCATGGAGTCAGATTGACTAGCTTGATATCGAGTAAACTGACTTGCAGCCAAGGCAATGCCATCGACAGCATGGGCCTCAGGTGCCTGAGCTTTCTTGTCTTTACATTTGATTAGGCCCAAGTGCTTACGGATCTGGCTAGTGCCGTTGCCATCCTTTTGCCAGCCATGACGTTTTATGACTGGAGCAATGGCTTCTAGTTGTTCCATCGCCCAATATTGTGCAGTCATAACGGGGGAGAAGCCTTTCCCTGATTTAGCACCTTTGCGACCTGATGTTCTGTCTACATCAGCCTTGACGACTTCATAGACAATCGAAGTGATGGGGAAAATCTTTGACAGTTCCTTGATCACTCGAAGCTCCATCTGCCTTGAGGCTTTAATTGATGGAGGAAGCTTGGGTTGGCGACGATTGTTAAATCGCTTCTGACGATGTGCTCTTAAGTGAAACGGCACCTTGCGGTTGATGCGCCGTCCTCGCCTGACTCGACGTTGTAATGCCCTACCCCGAACATTTTTGATAACTTTGCCGTTCTTGATGACGGCAGCTCCCAAGCGTTCTTTAATCCGCTGGAAAGGTAGAACAAGGTGAGCGGTATATAGGGTGAAATGAGCAGATTGAACAGCGATACCTGAATAGGACTTGCCAGGATCACAACCTAAATGAATGGGTTGCGTCTGGGTGTCTGATGGATCTGCTGTGAGCTGGATGTAATAGACTCCAGCATCATTCCATTTGCCGACAGCTTTACCATCTCTGACCATGCGACGGGCACGGCTAGGTTTGGTGGGCATTAGAGGCTGACCCTCTGGTGATATGACTGGCACTCTTAAAATCATTGTTGGAGATAATCCTCTAATGAGTTGTATGTCCCTAAGACCACTGAATCCAGGATTTCTAGCCGTTACGCTACGCCTTTTCTCAGAAGGCTTGCAGAGTGTCCGAGTTTGGGAAACGCCCGGACCTACGTACCTGTATTCAGCTCATGGTCTAGTCACGACTTAGTGATCGGCTGAGACCAATCAAGCCCCTTCCTCAACCCCGGAGGGTAGGGAGGGGTTCATGACGGACGAGATGCACTTTACTTCATCCGGGAACCATTCTCTCAATGTCAGGCAGGATAACCCTGGCCTTTTACCAGATGAGACTTTATCTCAGTTCAAGGCCAACATTAAATATCCCTGCATAGGCTCCCGTTGCCGAATCATGGGTAAGCTCCGTGATCAGTTGATCGCCACCATTCCTAAAAATGCCATCTTGATCATTTCGAATCCTGGATTGTTCCCTGATGTTATAGGGTGATTGGGTAAAGATTTGATTGCTTACTGTCTCTCTAAAATAGAGCTTTGACATCCTCCTCGGCCTAAAGGCACGAGGATTCCCTAGCTAGCAAACAGTTCTAACTGCTTATCTACTAGACGAGTTGACGCATCACTGAGAACGGCTGAATTGACTTCAGACTTACACTCTCTCCGACATCCGTTTATCGCCTCCGAGTGCCCCCCGGCGGCTTTGATATTCAATGCAGCATTAATATCCCTATCGTGGAAAACGCCACAATTGAGACATTGCCACTCTCTAATCCCCAACTGTTTACGTCCTTCTCGATGCCCACAGCATGAGCAGGTTTGGCTGGTGGGTTCCCAGCAACTGATGATGTTGACATCACGACCATACATGATGGCTTTAGCTTCCAGCATGGTTCTAAATTGTCGCCATCCTAAATCACTGATCGCTTTAGACAATCTGCGATTCTTGAGCATCCCTGACACATTCAAGTCTTCTAGATTGATCTCTTGGTTCTCGATGATCAACTGAGTGCTGAGTTTGTGCAGAAAATCGGTTCGAATATCTTTAATCCGATTATGGAGTTGTGCGACCTTGAGTTTTGCAGCCTGCCTGCGATTTGACCCTTTTTCACAGCGGCTCAAGGTCTTTTGTAAGCGGGCTAGTTTTTTGAGATATCGCTTTAATGGCTTAGGAGCTTCTATTTTCTGGCCTGTGCTGAGGGTGGCAAAGGTGGTTATCCCTAAATCAATGCCGATGGATGTATCATTCCAGAGCAATAACTCTGGCTCTTTTTCGACAACAAAGCTAGCGAAGTATCGGCCTGATGGGTCTTTGATAATGGTTACTGAGGATGGCTCTGAGGGTAATGCCCTAGACCACTGAACTTTAATGGAGCCAATCTTAGCTAGATACAGCTTCGTGCCCACTGAAAACCCCCTTAGGGTAAACCGAGCTGTCTGGGTTGAATGCCGTTTCTTAAACCGGGGCATCCGCACTTTTGGACCTTTGCGTTTACCTGATACAGAGCTGAAGAAGTTGCGGAAAGCAACGTCTAAGAGGCTGTTTGAGAAGTGAGTAAAGCTCTCAAGGTACTAATCTGTCAATACACAAACACTGGACAGGACCTAGAGAGCAATGCCTACAGCATATGATAGCGACCTCACCACCCTGCAATGGGAATTACTTGAGCCTTTGATTCCTGCTGCTAAACCTGGAGGTAGACCTCGCACCACTGATATGCTCAGTGTTCTCAATGCCATTTTTTATCTCGTGGTTACAGGTTGTCAGTGGAGACAACTACCTCATGATTTTCCCTGTTGGTCAACGGTCTATAGCTATTTTCGAAGGTGGCGCGATGATGGGACTTGGAGTCAAATCAATGAACATCTACGCATGCAAGTGCGGGTGAGTGAAGACCGTCATCCCAGTCCCAGTGCCGCTATCTGCGATGCTCAATCGGTCAAAGTCGGCAATCCTCGGTGTCACTTGATTGGGTTTGATGGTGGGAAAATGGTCAAAGGTCGTAAACGTCATGTGCTCGTTGATACTTTGGGGCTGGTTCTGATGGTGATGGTCACCGCTGCAAATATCTCTGACCAACGAGGGGCCAAAATACTGTTTTGGAAAGCTCAACGCCAAGGTGCGAGTTTGTCCCGTCTAGTTCGGATATGGGCTGATGCAGGCTATCAAGGACAAGCTTTGATGAAGTGGGTAATGGACCGTTTTCAATATGTCTTGGAAGTAGTCAAACGCTCAGATAATCTAGCGGGGTTTCAGGTTATTCCCAAACGATGGATTGTAGAGCGGACGTTTGGATGGTTGTTGTGGTCTCGACGTCTTAATAAAGATTATGAGGTGCTGACTAGGACGGCTGAAGCGCTTGTTTATGTGGCGATGATTCGACTCATGGTTCGAAGGCTAGCGCAGGAGCACTAAAACTTCTCAAACAGCCTCTAAGTCTCTGACAGATTGCTGTAATGGAACGACAGATACTGACGACAACCAGCTTCGTTCTTCGGTTTGCTTGGCTTTGGTAATACACTGTTTCATTAGGGCTGTAGAGCCAGGGTATTTACCTCCTTGTGCATACTGTTGTTGGCAAAAGGTAAGAGCATCGTTCCAGACTACGCGAGTGCAACCAAACATCTGGGCCAGTCGATTGGCTTGAACTGGTGTTGGATAAACTCGATAGCGATAACGCAGCTTCATAGTTCAATTGTACTAGTTTGTGTCGGCTAGTACCTTTGAGAAACAAAGACAATACCGTCCTGAAGTACGGGGCTTCAGACCCTAAAATTTTCGGTGAAAGACTAGTGATTTGTGACCACTGGGAGAATAATCGCAAGAGCAGCAGTGACAATAAGACCAAAAGCAAGATTCACAACCTGTTGACTAGCTTTCTGATAAGTTTCCACCTTTTCGTTAGTTTTGGTGGTTTGCTCTTTTAGTTCACTAATATCTTCTTTGACTGTGGAGATATCAGCTTTCACAGTTTGCATGTCCTCTCCAAGAGTACTGAGAAGAGATTCAATGCGATCTAATCTATCCGGGGATGTCGTTGTCATTTCTTTTTCCCTAGTTAATATCATTGTACCAATATTGGTTTGGAAATGCCCTGATTTAAGACAGGGCATAGGCTGCAGGATTCTCTAGTACTCCCTTGAATGCATCAGGGTTAAAACTCGGGTCGTCTTTGCTGGATCACTGGGGTCTTCAGTGCCGTATCTCAATGATTTGTCGTAGTAGTCGATCTTAAAAAAGTAGGTCTCACCCTGAAATTCAATACTTCCAAAGTCATGCTCTCCATAAGGGTCATTACCTGGAGTGAAGTCATTGAAGGTGCGGAGTAGGCGAAAGAGTTCTTGCTGATCGGCTGAGGGAAGACTGTTAACGGCTTGGGTCGTGCAGATTTTACCGAGGGAGTGATCGCCTTGGCGAAAACGGTCGTTTAGCTTAGCGATAGTGGTTTGAGGTGTGGATTGAATAATTTCCATGTCTTAGTCCTCTGAATTTTCCTGAAATGAGTAGGGGCAGAGGTGCCCCAAAGACGTTATTCAATGCTTACCGGGGTGCCGTCTGAGCGGTAGGCCACGCAAACGCCATCTATGTAGCCAGTGTGGGCTTTAGTCCCTGTTGCGGGCTGACTGGCTTCACCGTCGCCTAGGGTGTCCTCGTAGACTTCGACTGCAACCAATAGGTTTGGATCGATAAACTCAGTACCAAAGCGAAGGATGGGGGTTTCAACATCAGTTAAATTGAACATAGTTAACTTCCTTTGTGGTTTTTAACTCGGGCATCGCTTCAGATTGGTAGTCGGGGGCGGTGCCTTTGTTTTCATGAAAGTATTATAGCATTAATCGAACGTATACATTCAACCAAGAGGATTTTATTATATATGTATACATTCGATTTGCTGTGCTATTCTTGAAGTCGTTGATTAGTTAGCTCTATCCATGGCAGTCAATAAAAATAGCTTGAAGAACTTGACCATTGGCAAAACAGCTCCAGACTCTAATGAGCTATTAGCAGACACGCCTTTGAGTGTTCGCTTACCCGCCAGTCTGGATAAAATCGTTCGGCAGATGAACAATAGGCCACAATGGCTACGATCAGCGATTGTTAACGCTGCAATTGCTGATGATTCTATTGATTGGCCCAAGAATGATAAGGAATAACTTAAACATCGTCTTTTTCAGTGGCTCTTGCCGAAGTAATTATCATTATAAATGAATGTATACGTTCGATTTATGTTATAATTTAGACACTAGACAACTTAAAATTCCGTTGATATGTAATTTCAGTGGATTGAGATGACCTCAGACAACCAGGACACTACCCCAACCCGCTTCTCTTCTTTGGTGGACTTATCCAAAGACTTGCTTCCTGTTTTAGCTGTGATTGGTCTTCTGATCGGTGGTCTGTTTTTCCTGATCAATACCAGCGTTGCCGCTATTGTCCCTACCAGCGAAAGCAGATTGATTGACAAAATTGCTGATAACAGGATTGAGATTGAGCTATTACGCAAAGATATGAATTCTCAATTTGAAGGAGTTAATACACGCTTGGATCGAATTGAGCAACTGTTGCAAAACGGTCAATCATGACTCAGATTCCATCCTTGACTCATCAACAATTAGAACTCCTAAGATTAGCCAAAAAGAATTCTGTGGAGGAATTACAGCTCTTTTATGAGTTTCCGGTGGTCGATGGTGACGAGCCTCCGGTCGTGCATCCTCAATTTATCCAAGAGCTGATTGATATCCATCTAATCCAGGTCAGAGAGATAGAAGCCTCTGTGCTTGCTTCAGAGTTCCAGCAATCGAGCTGGACAGAATATTGTGAAGACCTAGATTTCCCTGCTCAAGTTGATTGGGACCGATGGCGGCAAGGTATTATCACCCAACTCGGTGAGGGAGTTGAACAGCTTATGAGTCCGGGGAAAGGGTTAGGACAATTCACGAAGGTTTGGATCCGAGAGATTCGTATTCGAGCAGTTCAACCGAGCAACCTCTGATCGGGACTGGTACGTGAAATTAGCCGATGGAACTCATACCCAAATTTTCATATTCTCTGTGGTTTCTGTATTGCCTAGACAATATAAAGTCTGTATGGATTTTGAAAATTAGCAGATGAGTGATTAATTGACCCAGGAAGAAAGGTCACGGATTGCTTTGCGATCTCACTCCTGATACCAATCCCAAAACCCGCACCCATCCCGCAAAATTCCGACAATGCAGCATCCCCAAGTAAAGGCAGGGAGCAGAGAAAAGCCATGGCTTTGCGATGGCGACCTTGCCGATCTGAGGTACGCTACACTCTTGCTCGTTTCGGGGGTGCCCACTTCCGCATCATCTCAAGCTAATCTTCGACACAACACCAGCCCCCGGAACATGCCCTGCGGCGAGCGTCTTCTCTTCTTTTAGCATCGTCACCGATAGACCCGCATTGCCATTCTCAAACTGCTCGGAGACTTCCCGCCAACCTAGCTCCCGGTAAAACCTTGCAGAGCTGACCCTAGCGTTAGACCAAATCGGCCTTGCTTGATTGGACTCTTGTAAATCCTCAAGCAAGTATCGGATCAGTCCTGTGCCAATCCCCTGATTTCTCCAGCCTGGAGCTGTCGCCATTGCCCTGAGTCGCCACGCAAGTTCACCATGCCAGGTTGAGGGAATGAGGGTGACGCAGCAGATAACTTCTCCCTGCTGGCTGAATGCTCCATAATGACGGGTTTCCTGGTCTTGGTCTTCTGGGAAAATGACCTCAGCGATGGGTAATCCTGGCCGCAAAACTTGGTGGCGAAGTTGGAGGATATGATCTGCGGTTGTCCAGGTGAAGGTGATCATGGTGGGTGGGGTTGCGATCTCGATTCTGGTATTGCTTCACAACCATTATTCAGTGTCTACCCTACCTAGACCTAGTAATAGGAGTATTGTCTCCGTAACCACAAAAATTTAACCAGGAAAAGATTAATTTTTGTAAGAATTCAAGCAAAATAACATTTTTACTCTGACAACTTTCCTAGGGATCTGCGCGATTTTTTTTTGAAACAGCAACCATAGAAATCACTGACTGTGATGTGGATGAGAATGAACAAATCAGTCCTGTTGATTAGTGTTTTATCAATCTGGAGTTTATTGTTTAAATCAGGATTAGCTCAAGTCACTTCTGATCAGACATTATTGAGAGAAAATTCAGTCGTTGAGCTACAGAATAACCGAATTTTAATCAAAGGTGGTGCTTCAAGGGGAAGTACACTGTTCCATAGCCTTAAAGAATTAAGTGTTGGAACTGGTCAGGAAGTTTATTTCAATAACCCCAGTAATATCAACCTTATTCTGACTCGAGTCACTGGAGGCAATCGCTCCAATATCTTTGGTACTTTGGGAGTTTTGGGTGATGCTGACTTGTTCTTGATGAATCCATCGGGGATATTTTTTGGCCCGCATTCAAAGCTAGACCTCAATGGCTCTTTCATAGGAACTACAGCCAGCAGCCTGATCTTTGATCAAGATATTGAGTTTAGTGCAGAAAATCCTCAAAATCTTCCTAATTTAACTATCGGCGTGCCACTAGGATTGCAGTTCAACTCAAGATCTGCCGATATTATTGCGAAAGGTCCAAGATTTCAATTGACATCGACGAACCCTTTCGTTACTTTTTCAGGACGTACAGGTAGCCAAGAGTTTGATTTGACTGTTAAACCTAACAAAACACTGGCTTTGCTAGGGACAAATCTTGATTTGAGGGGCAGTATACTTACAGCACCCGGCGGGAGCATACAATTAGGCGGAGTGAAATCTGGTTATGTAGGTATATCTCCTTCTCCATTGGGATGGACCTTCGATTACCAAAATGTCCAAAGATTTGGTGATATTCACCTTTCTGAGCTTGCTTTAGTTGATGGCACTGGTATGGAGGGAGGACCTACTGGTTTTATTCAGGTACAGGGTGGTCAAGTTTCCATAACCGATGGTTCTGTTATACGAATTGGCAATCTAGGAAATCAGACTGGAAGACGTTTGGTGATTAAGGCTGCTGATTCTATCAAGCTCATTGGTACGAATCTAACCACTGGTACTAGTAGTGGTTTAATTACTACGTCTCTAGAGACAGGAAGCGGAAGTGATATTTATCTGTCTACTCCCCATCTGATACTAAAAGAAGGGGGACTTATTTCTGCTAATACCCTAGGTTTTGGCTCAGGAGGAACCCTAGTCATTAATGCTACTGAGTTTATTGATGTAATTGGAACATCATTTGATCCAAATTTATTGAGCTTCATCAGTACAAGCACCTTTGGGGTAGGAAATGCAGGGGACATAATTATCACAACAAAGCATCTCAGGGTAAAGGATGGCGGATTAGTTACATCAGCCACATTAGCCGCTGGTCAAGGAGGCAATATAAAGGTTTCGGCTTCAGATGGAATCGTGCTTGTTGGTGCTAACAATGCATTATCTTCTTCTAGTTTAGCGAGTGGTAACGCAGGTGATTTATTCATTCAGACAAAGCGCTTGTTAATCAAAGATGGGGCTCGGGTGGATGCTGCTACTTTCGCTGGCGGTAACGCTGGAGACGTCATTATCACTGCTGTGGATGAAATTATAGTTAGTGGAGTAGATCAAGGAAGCCAGGATCCCAGCTTGATTAGTTCGTCCACAATTCAGTTAAGCCCCGAATTGCAAAGTGGGTTTCAAGTTTCTCCCATCCCCACAGGAGAAGCGGGGAGTGTTTCGATCCAAACCAAAGCTCTAAGAGTAAGCGATGGTGCAGAAATTACAGTTAGAAACGATGAAATAGGCAACGCAGGGACTTTGCATATCAACGCAGATCAAATTTTGCTAAAAAATCAAGGGAATATTTCGGCAACATCCAGTGCTGGAAAAGGTGGTGATATTGATTTGCAAATTAGAAATTATTTACTGATGCGCAACAACAGCTTAATAACTGCAGAAGGAAGAGGAATTAATGATGGAGGAAACATCAAGATTACTGCTAGTAAAATTGTGGCGATTCCCTCTGAAAATAGTGATATCTTTGCTAGCTCTTCAGTGGGCAAAGGTGGTCAGATTATCATTACCGCCAAGGAACTGTTTGGTTTTCGAGCAAGTGGCCAGTTAACTAATTTCAGCGATATTGTTTCTTTTTCTCAGAATGAACCTCAAATCAACGGTTTTGTAGCAATTTTATTCCCTGATGGCTTGAAAAAACTCCCCGAAACAATCGTTGTTCCTAAAACCATCACTACAAAGTGTCGTCCAGGTCAAACTTTAGGGAACAGCACTTTTGTGGATATTGGACGCGGTGGTATTCCATTAGGCCCTCACCACTTACAAACACCACCCTCTGTTTGGCAAGACTTACGACAACCTCAATTATTGAAGCAAAAATCGCCTTCTTCTAAGTTACCTGTGAAACCCGGATCCTCGGGGGTAGAGAACAATAATCTATCTTCCAACTCAGCGTCCCCACCTACTATCGTCGAAGCACAAGGATGGATTCGTGATAAGAAGGGGAACATTTTTTTAAGTGCAAATGCCTCAGAGCTTATAGCGTATAATTCTGGCCAACCCGTTGCTACGTGCTAAATCCACCCCCTAACCGTTACAGTCAGGGGAATAGATAAGTCGAGTTTTACGCTGCCACACCCAAAGGATCGATTAGCTCAATCAACTGGCCTTTCTGACTAGCTTTGCAACCCGCAAGCAGCTCCTCCCAAGCCTTTCGGGTGCTGAGTTTGTCATAAGCGATTCCCCAGCTTTTCAACTTGGCCTTAAGTGCCGGGGTATCTTTAACCTCGTAGTGCTTGCAAACCTCGGCTTTAATATCGCTGAGTTTTCGATCATGCCTCGGGGTAGGTGCGGAATAATCCCCGATGTCCACTCCCAACGGTTCAGCGAAGTTAAGCCAGGTTTGAGCTTTTCGGAAGTTGTAGGTCTGCTCAGGCCAAAGCTGTTTGGCAGCCTGCTTGAGTTCTGCGGTGGTGGTTACAGAAATTTGGTGCTGTTTTGCAAAGGCAACGATAACAGCTTCCTTGATTTCGGATAGTTTCATTGTCTAAATGCTCCATTGGTGTAGTGTTGCGGTGGATCCGCATTCCGGCCCGATCTAACGATCACGGGGTCGGGCGTTTATCGAGATGCCTTCTCGCCAATTTCGGGTAATTGGGAACCTTGCTTATAGAATCAGTATAAATTCCTTGATATTCGATTACAAGGGTCGGATACTAGCAATTACTAATCATTGACGACGAAATTGATAAGTTTTTGCTAGTGTGCATTATTGATTTTGTCTCCGTGTTTTTTACCAACTAACAAGCCGTAAATACAGCCCCTAACTCCTCAAAATTGCCATTCGCATCAATTACCCATGACTGACTCGCCAACGTCCTGAGTTCGTTTGACCATCCCTGCTTTGGCTCAATCTCTAATAAAAAGAGATCTGTTTTCAATTTTTCTAGGGAATCTGAATACTCTTGCAAGAACACAGAACTCAATGGCGCAATCCCATCCGTGATAAAGACAATATCGGCTTCGCTGTAGTCCTCGTCTTGCTCAATGATGTCTCTGGCCTGTTCCAGTGGTCTTTGAAACTCGGTTCCCCCATCCGTGGGACTCGTGACCAGCAATCGGATCAGCTGGTCAATATCTTCTCTGGGATGGAAATAGATAGGGTCGTAACAAATAGACTCAAACAATACCAGCGAAACCACCCGTTCTTGCTCGTTGGCCAACTTCACCAACGCAACGATCAGGGCTTTCGACCAGAGAAAGCGGTTGCCCTTAACCATCGATCCAGAGCAATCCAGGCAAATCACCATCGGACCTTTGCCCTTCTCCTCTGGGGCCTGTAAGTCATTCTGAAACAACTGACCTTCTAGAAAGTCTCGATAAAAACTCAGTTTCTGTCTGGAATCTGAAAGCCTTGCCAACTCTTGAGGCAAAATCTGTGAGACATCATTCCCCGTGGTAATCCCCACTAGTTCACCATATCCCGTCTCAGTCTGGTGTTGTCGGCGTTTGCGGTTGGCTGTCTCCAAGGCATTTCCAGCGAGGGCTAGTATCTTTTTGAGTTGTGGCCGCTGTTCAATCAAAGCCGCAAGCTTTAGTTTCTCTCCGGTGGGAGTGGGATTGCGGTCACCCGACTCATTCCCCCAGCTCATTCCCAATGCTTCTAGCTCGTCTTTTTTCTCCTGTACTTCTCCCTCGGCATCCTCAACACTCTCGCCGATGCCTTCGCCTTCCTTCTCTTCCAGCTTTTGGGCAAAGGCTTGGGCTGCTTGGGACATGGCCTGCCCTTGGGCTTGAAGCTGCTGAAACAAATCCTCCCTACCATCCCGCTTCGCTTGTCGGGCCTGCGCTCTCAGGGTATCCAGTTCATCAATTTCCTGTTCGTCGCTGGCCTCTTCAAGCTGTCGGTACAGATTGGTGATCATGGATTGCGCGGCGATTGCTGCCCCCAATGGATCACCCGCACATGTCAGGGTTAGATTTTGGAATTCTTCAGACTCACTAAGCTGGTTGTGCAACACTCGCGCCCATTGATGTTCTGGCTTTTCCGGTAACCATTCAGGATCGGGGGAGTAATAGAGACGGTGAAAGACTTCTAGAGCAAAGCTATTGAGGGTTTTGATATTGGTCTCTGAGGTCACCTCCACCATTGCAGGATTTGAGTTGAGATAGTCTTGCCAAAACAGCTTAGAGGTTTCGCTGACTTCGGTGGTGATGGGGTTTAGGTCCTGTGCCTTGAGTTCGGTGTACATGATTAATACAAGCCTTCAACTAGCTCATTGATTCGGTCTGATTGGGCTTTTAGTTCGGTCTCAGCTTTGGCTTTCTGGCTGGCTCCATTGCGGCATAGGTCGGCCTGAACCTTGTCTAAGCTGCTGGATAAGTTGGTAAGTTGCGTCCGGGCAAAATCAGCGGCATTGACATGATGGGTATGGTCTAACATTTGATTATTCAGTTGCTCTTCCAGCCTTGAGACTTCACCCTGAGCAGCTTTAGCGATATCCGCTAATTTCTTTTTCGCGATGGGTGCTGAGGTTTCAATCAGCTTCTTGATTTCTCTAATTTCCTCAATCTTTGATTTCCAGCAGCACTGAGGTAATAACTCATGCAAATGCTCTAGATATACTTGCTCGTCCCCTTGGATGTAGGCGTAACACTGAACAAGCTGCAGCAACTTTACTCTGCGGCGGGCACTAATCACAAAGCCATCCCGGATCAGAGCATGGATAATCTCAGTAAAAGCATCCACCATGGCATCGGTGAATTTCACCTGTTGAATCTCAGCGCACATCTGATCGAGTTCGGCTAATGAAATCAGACCTTGACTCACCTGGGGCCGATTGCCTTTGATAGTCCAACCCAACAGCTTCTTAGTAGAGCTGGGGGTTTTTTAGATCGAAAATCCAGGGTCTGTAAATAAAGCGGTCGGCAAACGCTTCTAGGTCGCTCCCTGAGTCAATCGAGTTCGTTGCACCGACTATCGAGCGAAGGGGGCTTTTCTGTTTGTCTGGGTTGTCGTAGGTGCGCTCGTTCATCAGCTCCAGCAAGCTATTGAGCAATACCCCATTGCCTCTAAAGACTTCATCTAGAAAAGCCAAGTGAGCCTCTTGAAGTCTGCCGCTGGTGTTGCGCTTCATGATGTCTTGTTTCAATGCTTTAAGGCTGATTTGGCCTAAGACTTCATCAGGAGACATGGCTTTGTGAAGCAAGCGCTGGAAGAAATTCGCATCTGCGATCGCAGAGCAAATCTCTCTAAGTATCAAACTTTTACCCGTTCCCGGTGGCCCATACAGCAAGGCGTTTTGGTTCGCCAACAATGTAGCCAGCAAGCCATCAATCACAGACTTGCGCTCTAGGTGAGCGGCATTGAGTTCTTTTCGTAGCGTCTGAAGCTTGAGTTGAAGTACAGTCATGAGCTTAGATTTTTGTTTTCTCTACAGAATTTGTATAGCCTAGGCAATATTAGTAAGCTCTTAAAAAAACAAGCTTCAATATAAAATCAATCTCATGAAAATCCTATCTATAGAGTTGATATTATGGTTTTTCAACAAGATAAATCTATCGATTGATATTTTTGATTACCAAAAGTTGTTTATATAAAATATACTCTTATACTAAATGATTTGGTAAGTAAGAATGGGTCTTATATTTCCATATATCAGTAGTTTTTACAATTGCTTCTTGCTATCAGAAGACATCTGAAGAGATTGATTTTCAGAACCTTCAGATGTCTTCAATTCGCTTGGGATAATTTTTATGTCGTTTTACTCCTTATCACTAAATCCCTTGCCAGATATACCAAAGAGATTGATTAGCTCTAACTTCTGTAGAGCTAGCCTTAATACGATAAATACTAGTCAACGTTCATTTATATAATTCTCTATTGTATAAAGAATTATATTTACAATTGCCTTTAATATCACCCAGAAGTAATTTTTTTTCAGCATTAAACTCACCTCCAATATCAATAGTGAGTTCTAGTCCCGGAACTGAACTTGTTTATTTAATTGTGAATACTTTAGCACCACCATTTTTAGGGTAAGCGAATTTTTTAATGATTTTTTAGATTTGATCCCCAATGCCAAAATCTTATTGGATAATGGGCCATTCAGAGAGTAAAGCAATAGTTGAACAATTGGGGATCATAAACATAGGTATGAGATTGATTTAAATATTTATCTATTCTTATGGCCTTCCAATAGCATCAGAAAAATTTACCCAGTAGAGGTCGGACTGTCCCATTTAGAATATTAGGATAATTATGAGCTTCTACCTTGGAACCCTTAAGAGAAAGGAATTACAGGCTTGTAATATCTCAATTACAGGTAAAGATCGCACAGTACAGCTTATTCAGAAGCTACCATTCAAAGAGTAAGGACATAAAAAATACAGAAGTCTTGAAATGTTTATTTCAACTAGCTTTTACGATATTATTTGTTGCCTGCTGGGCAAATTTTTCTGTTACTATTGGAATGCTCCTATGCAAAATATTTTTAAAAAAATCGAATATAGAAAAATAATTTTTCCTGATATGAGTTTTAAACAAAATTATTAAAATCTAATTTAGCCAGCGATAATAAAACTATCGAAAGATTCTTAAAACAGTCTCTCAGGAGTAAACCCTTTGTAAGGTAAATGATTTTTGTAAGGTTACGGATAAGACTTATATACGCACAAGGCTTGAAGAGATTGGTATGCTTTAAGCGAAGTAACTTTTAAAACCCTACTACGGGGTCCACTCCCCCATGGGCTACTGCCTGTTCGTTGGCGTATTTGGCTGACTCTTGAGCTTTCTTGGTGAGGCGTTTGAGGTTCGTCACTCGGCGGGTGAGCGTGGTTTCAATATTGGCGAGTTGCCCTGCCTCTAGTTCGGCCAATGTCTCGGCATCGGGTGTTTCGATCAGCTTCTCTAACTTGGTCACCAACGCTTTGTAATCATTGGTAAACTGAAGGGATTTCTGAAGTTTCTCAGCCCCTTCTCCACTCGCTGACTTGGATTGCTGGGCGAGGAATCCAGAGAATTTATCATAGGCATCCTGGGCCTGCTCTGGGGTGGGAGTGCCCTGCATCACTTCATGCAGCTTCCGGGCCTCGGCCAAGTGCTTTGATATCTCTGGGTTGTGCTTCTCTAGTAGCTCCAGTCGGGAAAAGGTAGAGTTAATCGCAGACTGGTCCTTGGTTGTGAGCTTCCCATCAGGGCTAGCACCGAAGCGGTCGATCAGGTCAGCTAGCAGTTCCCAGCCCTCATCCAGGCAAGCCACACGAGACTGTTGCACTGCTTGAGCAATGCCATTGAGCATAAGCTGACTGGTTTTGATCCGCTCTTGAATCTCCTGAGCTTCTTTCTTTTGCTTAGCTGTCAGCCGTTTCTTTTTGGCTAACTCAGCTTGCAAATCAGCATCGGCCTTGAGCTTATTTTTCAGGGAGGTGAGCTGGACCGGGCCATCGATAATCACCTGGAGGCTACCTGAGAAATCGTCAATACTGGGGAATTCTCCAGCATAGTAAATCAGGGCTTTTTCAATCTGCTTCTTTTTTCCGGGTATGGTTTCATTGAGTTTCTGCTCTAGCTCCACTAAGAAGGTTTTGAGCTGATCCGTGTAGGTATCGACTAAGCCTTGACGTAAGGATGCCGCTTCTTTCTTGATTTCCTGGGCAAAGTCAACGGCGTCATTGATGATGCTTCCATCAATAAACCGGAAGGGCTTCACGTAGATGGTGAATTTCTTGTTGAACTTTTTCTGTAGGCCAGAGAGTTGATTTCGAGCCTTAGTGAATGCCTCTGAGAAGGCTTTGCGGTAGCCTCCCGCTAGCTCATCGACAACATGAGGATCTAAGCCCAAGTCTTCGGCATCTAGACGGGCTGAGAGTCTTAAGCCTGAATCAATTTCGATTGAGAGTCGATACAGGTCACGGTCTGCCAGGGTATCCCAGATATCTTCAACTGAGAGTTGCGGAGCGGTATCAATCTGGGAGTTAGCTGACAAGTCGCCTTGTGGGTCTGAGGTCTTGGCTGAGACTAATTTACTGATTAGTTTAGTCATGAGAAAAACTCACTTTCTCTATGGATTGTATATTGCCTAGTAAAGATTTCAGACAATGGAGGGCTTGCTATAATTCATCTGGCTTTGAAACCTTAAAACTCTGGGTGCGATGGATTTACGAGATTTTCAGGATAAGAGTTTGGCTGATCTGGAAGAAATATTTTTGGAACCCCCTGATACTGGATCTGATGCTCTGTTGTCTTCTGGGTTGGCCTTGAAAACGATTCAAGATAAGAAACTGTATTTACCAGACTCTAAGGGATTCAAGGTGTATGTGGAAGAAAATCTTGGGGTTACCTACATCCATGCTTTTCGCTGTATTCAAGCGGCTGAACTCGTATTGTTCTTGCAGGAGCATTTTAGTGTGCTGCCTCAGTCTGAGAGTGCTGCTCGGCCATTGGTGAAACTATCGAGGGCAAATCAGCTTAAAGCTTGGGGGGAAGTGGTGAGGATTACTGCCGGGGATAAGTGGGCACCGGGAAAAGACAGGATAAAGAAGACTATTGCTTCACTAGGGTTAGATAAGGCTTAGCCTCAGACTTAGCCTTAGCAACTATTTCAGCATTAGGGAAGTTCTTGAGTACGGGGCTTCTATCCTTACCCTGACAAATCCAACCCAGTAATAAATCATGCTCATGTCGTGGATGATTCTGACCAGGATCGACCATTACAGGAATAGGATTGCGATAGTAGCGGATGATAATCTCTTCAGATTCCATTGATCATGATTGCCCTCCATCTTTGCTCAGCAAGTAGTCAACAGCCCGCTTGAGCTGCAAAGTCTGCTCTGCCAATTGACCATGTAAAGTCTGCATTGCTAGCTGACCTTCAATCACTTTCTGCATGAGTTCAGAATTTTCCCCGATAGCTTTAGTATTAGCCTGGGTTGCAGCAAGTAAGCTTTGAGTAGAAGCTGCAAGGGCATCAAGCCGATCATCGGTCCATCGTTGGGGGTTGCTGTTGGTCATTTATCTCACCACTTGGTAATAGTTGCTTTTATTGATTATTCAGCAGCATCAAGAACTTTCATTCCCTTTCTGTTTCTGATTAGACTCAACTGCCTGTTTCATAAAAAACTGAATTTGAGAAGAAACAGATCTTACTTGCGAGTCACAGTATTCTTTGAACTCTTCAAGTAAATCTTCCGGGACAGTGATGTTAATTCGCGTCATTCGTGATTTATTCGTCATAGCAACTATTCCAACACCACACATCTATGATGCATTAGTGCTAGACAACTTGCATCATAGTGTACTTTTTATACACACGCAATAAGTCTATAGTTTTATTTAGTGTGTAATTTTACACACTCAGTGTGATATAGTTATTACATACAAACAAAGGCATCCGGTCGCCTGGTAAGTTCTCGGATGCCCTAGTTAAAACCCAATCAAAGGCAATAACTATGACAACTTTAACCGAAGCACCCACCACCGTCACTGAACTGCTTCAGCTTGTTGACTCTCAAGTCACTGATCCCCTTCATCCTGAAGTGATTGCAGTCGAGATGCAGATTGAAAAATACCCCGGTGTACGTGAGGGTGGCGATTTATTTGAAGTCTATGCACCCGTCAAATCTAAGCCAGGTCTGATCCAGCCTCGCCTAGAGAGTTGGGTCAAAACTTTCTATGGTGATGACCACTGGCTAGCTGATTGGCGCACCATCCCCACCACTCGCCAGATTAAAGCCGAAAACGAAGAATTCTAGGAATATTCTGGGGCACCTCTGCCCCTCCCGCTTCACTTACACCCACTCGCTACATAGGGGACTGAATATCATGATCACCGCTTCAGAACTGCAAGCTGAACTTGCCCATTGTCATTGCAGTGAATCTCACTATCAGCATTGGCTGGGCATCCGATACACAGAAGGCGTCAAAACACTCGCAGAGAAAGGGGAATCCTTTTGGCTCCTCGACGCGATCGCAAGTTATCAACGAGTGCGACTCATCAAGTACAATCCCAACCTCCAAGAATTCCAGCTTTGGTTGCTGACCGTAAACGACGACCATAGCGCTGTCTTAGCCTGCTACGAAGACAGCCCCAGTACTTGCAGCCCTGTCATTACCCAAGATATTCCTTTCACTGATTTCGTCCTGCCAGAAATCAAGCTGTATGTGGAATACGGCGTTGTGCTGCTGCCGTCTGAGCATTAATCTCCCTGGCCTGGGTGAGCCACTAATCATCCAAGCAGTTCAGATTCCATAGAGATTTTGAAAACTTAGGGGGCAACGATGAACGGTTACACCCTCATCTGGTTCTTGTTTTGGCAATTCATCTACTTTTCACTCTTTCTCTATTTCTTCATCCCATTCGCTTCAGAGGGCAAACCATGAAACCCACAACAAGATACAAACTCATTCCACGAGTCCGATTCATTACCACGATTGAACTCCATGACCAGCAGACAGCAATTCTCAACCGCCTGGTGCTGAGTAGCAAAGATTTGACCGATGACGAAGCTCTTGATCTGTGGCTGTCACTTAACCCCTATATCCACACCTTCCAACATTCCACCCCCAGAGATATCTTTTCTTCTTTGAGATATGCAGCCCTCGCTGCTCTACCAGATAATCCCAAGCCCTCTTACCCAGTGGAGCTACTGAATTCCGTGCGTTCAGAGATTGAGGCTGATGGTCAGGACTTCATTTGCTGCTGAGAGGGCAATCTGCCTACGTTTCATTTAACCGTTCAAATATCTATTCAATTTTGGAGATAAACCATGACTGCCGCTCTAGACAATAACGCCACTCGCAACGCTCTAACTAAAGCCATCAAGGAGCATATCGCCACTAAAGAAAACATCGATCCAAGCAAGTCTCAGAAGGTCAACATCAAAAAATACATCGTTAAACAGTACAAACCTGATGACCCCACAGGACAAGACAAACTCGCCAAGTTTGCCTGGGAGCTGCATCACGGTAATCGCAATCTGCGAAACCGTGATCATGTCCTTGAACTCTTCGGATTGCTAACCCTGGAAGCGACGGGTCTAGAACAGCGAAAAACTAATAAGGCCAAATGCTCTCCCCTAAAAGAGGCTGTATTCAAAGTGCTTAAGCAGGTAGCAGGCCAAGACATTTTGATGATCGTTGCCCTAAACGAACTGATGGATCAACTCACGGTCACTCGCATCAATAGCTGGGAGACCTTCTTTAAGCAACTTGCCATTAAGCGAACTGAACTGGAATCTCTGGCCGATACCGTGTATGAACTCTCGGGGGTTTCTCCTGGGGCGGTTGAAGACCTCGACGCTGTGATTGTGCCCCTCTACAACGAAGCAAAAGGCCAAGACATCAAAGCGATTAACTGGGAACGTCGCTCTTGGTGGGACTGGGCACACAACCATTTGCTTGAGCAGGTTAGCAAAGCAGCTTAACCCTCTCCCCCTGTCTGTACCTGGGTCAGCCCTGTGGCGATCCCCCCCAGCAATCGGGGCTGGCCTTTCCTCATCACTTTTGGAGAAAACCATGCAAGCCCATCACCTTAATTTGCCAGAATTTCTACTCAACCCGCCTACGGTTAACCTCGCCTATTCTCCGGTGGCAGTCATGACGGTAGCAACGGCAAAAAACCTGATGCAATCCCAGGAGTTATTGCTCAGTGGTGCCCAGAAACTGTTTAATCCAGCGGTCTGGCCCCAGCTAGAACCAGAGATTGAGCGCATTCCCTTTGACCGACAAAAAGCCCAGTGCTTCCGTGATTGTGTCGCCTATCTGATGGCCGAGGCGACGACGCTGAGATCGGAACGGCGGCATGTCGATGCCCTCAAACATATGGAGACGGCACTGATGCTAGAGGCACTGATCCATGGCGGCTATGTCGATGTGCCATCCATTTCAGAACAGTAAAAGGCATCGCCAAGCTCAGGACAAGTCAAACGATGCCTTTTATTGAACGAACCATTCAACGAGGTTATTCAAAATGAATCATACAACTCTTCCCCGACTAGTTATCGACAGCATTGCTCTGCCTTCCTACGAACTCCATGCCAGACCGACTGGTGAGAACGACCGCAAGCTCAATGTCTTTTTCGGCAGTCGGTTGATCGGGTATGTCTACATCAACTTTATCCAGGGTCAATCCAATTACGTCGGCACCACGCTCAGACATCAGTCCTTCGGCCCTTATTCTCGCAGGATGGAAGCCGCTGAGGCTGTCTTAGAAGCGTTCAATGCAGGACTCACGGATGAGCAACGGCTGAGGGTCGCTCTTGCTCATGAGATGGCCGAGAACATGACCGTCATTGCTTGCTAATCCCCAACAGCTAGAGATTTGGAGTATTCATCATGCCCACTATCCACATTGCCAATCTGAGAAAGTCCCGGCAGCTTCAACCCGGTGTTCGATGTGATCGGGGGACTCCTTTAGGCAATCCTTTCCATATGTTCGCTGAATCAGAGCGAGATCGCTGCATTGCGGCTTTCCGAGTCTTCTTGTATGAGGTTGCCATTCTGGGAAATGAACCTAGCCAAGACTTGATTCGCAGGATTGCTGAGCAGCACAAGATTATGCCCAGCGGTAGTTATAAACCATTCGGTCGAGGTGCAATGATGGCAGCGCTGGAGGCGCTGGGCCAGAAGTCTGAAGTAACGTTGCTGGGCTGGTGTCATCCCAAACCCTGTCACTGTGATGTGATCAAGGCTTTCCTTGATTGGAAGTGCCCAGCCCCCCAGCAGCAAACATTGGAGGTTCTGTGATGCCGATGATCCGGGCACGTTACCCCGATAACTGGGATGAGATTGCAACACGGGTCAAGGATGCGGCCAACTGGCGTTGTACCCAGTGTGGCAAACCCTGTCGCAAGCCAGGCGTCGAGTGGTTGCACTTTGCTTTCTGGTTGATGATTACGCACCCTGAATGGTTCCCAATGACTTCAGAGGGCGAGGAAGAAAAGCCCCAGCGATTTACCCTCACGGTGGCTCACCTTGACCAAGATCCTCAGAATAATCATCCAGACAATCTCAAGGCCCTCTGTGCCCCGTGCCACTTGAGATTTGATGCGCCATTCCGAAAAGCCAATGCGTACACAAAGCAGGAATGGTTTGGACAGGTGAAGTTGGAGGATTTGTCATGAATAAACAAATGTGGAACTTCATGCAAAGAGGCCGAGGTGTCTTGCAACTAAAGCCATTGGGGTGTCTGAGTAATCACAGCCCGTCCTTTTGCTCTGGCTGTGAACCTGGACAGTACTACGAGTGCCAAGCCTGTGGCTATCTTCAGCCTTGGTGTAAAGGAGCTGCCGATGACTACCCTGAAATTTGCGATCACTGCTGGGGTCTCGTTGAACAAATGCACAAAACTATTAAAATCTCGATGGAAACCGAAAAATGAACTCAACCACAAACACAGTAACCCCCGCAACGCAGCCCAAAGCTGAATTACAAACCGTATCACAGGCCCATCAATTCCAACCCCAAGATTTTAGCCACGAAAGGGCACTGGGATTTGGCGATAGTCCATCTGCTTTGGCTATATTCTGTAATCGTGCCAATACGAATACTTGGTACACCCTTGATAAAGACTCTGAACCTGTTGAGCTACTGAAACCTGCGTTGACAGGTTACCTGATCAGTATCGAATTCGTTCCCACGAAGTATAAAGGTAAACCTTCTCACAAACTACGGTTCAAGATGAACGCTCATCGTCCCTGTACTTTGGAGGCGGGCTATGACTCGACTTTTGCGAAGGGTTTTTTGATTGCGATCTCAAATCTGACACCCGAACAACTCAAACAGCGGATCACCATTGAGGCCATTCCTGCCGATGATGATAAAGTTCTTTTTTGTGCGGTCTGGTTGGGGAATCAGAGAATTTTTCAGCGGTGGGATGAGCGGACGGATTGGAGGCTGATCGCACGAAAGGCCATGGATAATGTGGCAGAGCTTCAGCGACAGGAAAACTAACTTCAGTTTCTACCAGGAATCTGTTAATCATCTTAAAAATGACTAATCATGACTAAGAAAATCCGAGAATTAAACCTAGCAGTCAAAGAGGCTCAAACGAATCATAGGGTAAGGTGTGAATTCCTGAAACTCCGACTGCACTCATTCCGTTAAGTCTGTCTCCAAAATTGCCACTCTCTGAGCAGGATGAAAATAGTCATCTCAATCAGTGGCAAGTGCAGATGTACAAGCAATTGGAGCGTTACGTGGTGCAAAAACTTAGAAAGAAGACGGTCTCCCAAAAAGAAGTTCGAGACCTCACGGGCATTAGTGAAAAAAGTATTCAACGGATTGAGAAAGAACCCGAGATCACCGAAATTGATGAAGAGGGTTTCCGGAAATCTAGAAACATGGGCAGACCCAGTTCAGTTAGCCAATATGAAGAGCAGATCTTGGAATGGTTTCAAGAGCCTCGTGCCCCTGAAGATGGCCTCATCAAAGGCCAAGAGATTCTGGCTCGACTCAGACAAGCGGGTTACACCGGTGGCAAAACAGCTGTCTATGAATTAGTTAGACGCCTCAGACCCAAGGCCCCCCCAAAGCCTATCCTTCGTTTTGAGGGATTACCTGGAGAGTTTTCCCAGCATGACTTTGGCCAGCGTTGGGTTACCTTTGCAGATGGCACTCGTAAACTGGTTCGCTTCTTTGCGTCCCGACTGAAATACTCTCGATTTGTCGATATCCAGATCGTCGATAACGAACAACAAGAGACGGTCGTTCGTAGCCTCCTCAAAGCCTTTGAGCATTTTGGTGGAGTGCCGATGATGGGGGTGTTTGACAATATGAGTAGTGCAGTCAAATCAAGAGAGATTCAAGAAGATGGCAGCGTCAAAGTCCATTGGACAGAACGCTTCGGCCAGTTCGTAGTTGATTGCGGCTTGATTCCCCTCGCTTGCTGGCCCTATCGTCCACAAGAGAAAGGGTCTGTTGAGAATCTGGTGGGGTTCGTCAAAGGTAACTTCTTTTGTGGTCGGACCTTTCAGGACATGGAGGATGTTCATCAACAGCTGCAAGCATGGATGAATCACGTTAATGAGCAGCGACCTTGTGATGCCACTGGTGAGATTCCTGCTGTGCGACTCAAGCGTGAACCTCTACAACCGTTGAATCACAATGCTCAAACCTATGCCTTTAAAGTGAGTGTCGTCGTCCGGCTCACGGCGCGGGTTCACTATCGAGGGATAGAATACTCCGTCCCTGGCCATACAGTGGGTCAAACCGTGACTCTACATTTGCAGCAAGAGCAAGTGAGCATCTATCAAGGGAAACGCTGTTTGGGCGTCCATCCGAGATTTCCGGAAAACGGCAAGTCCAGTGTCCTGAGTGAACATGCTCAAGAGTTTTTTGCCTCTCCCCACAAAAAGCCCTATGCCCAGCGTCAGATCTTGTTGGATTTAGATCCGTCAGTGGAGCCTTATCTGACGGAGTTGGTGCATCGCCGTCCCCAAGCTTGGGCAGAGGATGTAGATCTGACTTATCAGCTGTATGAGAAAGTGGGGCGCACAGAGTTGTTGGCAGCCATTGAACTGGCAGTAGAAGCCCGTTGTATTGGCAGTGAATATCTCTTGGAGTTTGTTGAACATCCCCACGCTTGTGCCGACTCTCATCTTCTCCAGAACACCTCCGAAGGAGGTACTGCTCCATGACGTTAGACATCATGCTGAAGCGATTGGGGTTGAGTACAGTCCAACGAGTATTACCGGAACTGACGCCTATCGCTGAGAAAGAGGCTTGGTCTTATACTCAGTTCCTCGAACGCCTGGTCTCTGAGGAGATTGCCCAACGAGCAGAAAATAGAATTGCCAATCAGGTGGCCAAAGCCAAGTTTCCGTTTCAGGCCACGATTGAAACCTTTGATTTCACCTTCAAGAGTGATCTCAAACGACAAATGCTTGGGCGATTTCTGGGCCCTGAATTAGTCAGTGAGCACCGCTCATTGATCCTCGAAGGTCCACCCGGGACGGGGAAGACACACCTATGTGTTTCAATTGCTTATAAGGCAATCCAGAACGGCTTTACAGCCCGTTTTACAACGGCGACTGCCCTGATTAATGACTTGAGAGTTGCTCATGATCTCAACCTTGCCCTCAAACCTTATCTTCAACCGAATGTACTGGTGATTGATGAGATGGGCTATCTCGGCTATGGACCGGGCGCAGCGGATGTTCTGTTTCAAGTGGTGGACCAGCGCTATCTCAAAGGTAAGCCCATTTTGTTTACCACCAATAAACCCCTCAAGCATTGGGGAAGAGTTTTGCATGATGAAGAGTTGGCTCGGGCCATTATTGACCGGACGCTTCACCATGGTGAGTACATGAAGCTAACTGGCGCTTCCTATCGATTGAAAGGTCGAAAAATTGATTTGGATCTGCCGGCCATTTCTGAACGGGCTACGGTCCCTAAAGGAGGTGATGACAAATCAGAAAATTGACAGCTGATGGCAGGTTAAGCGATCAATAAATTTAGGGGTCAGACTTTCCGGAATGACTTTAGAGCAGTTAGTCAGAGTAAACGGAATCCACATAAGGAATATATTTGGCAATATTTGTATGATTTTCGTGGGTCTAATTACCTTTGGAGGAACTGCTTTGGTCCTATCAAGTTCAAGTAGTTCAAAAGCCGAGGGACTGTTCAGAGTTTTGTGTAAGCGGTCTAGGATCCAAACACATCAGGAGACCGTACGATGTCTAGAAAGAAAAAAGCTCCCAATCGAGTCGATGAACTGTTAGATGAACTCATCGGAGAGAACCCTCAACCGGAAGATATTCTGGGCGAATCAGGACTGCTTAAACGACTCAGCAAACGCCTAGTGGAACGAGCCCTTGCAGGTGAATTGACTCATCACCTGCAGCAATCCTCCAACGATCAGTCAGGTGATGAGAATTCTAATGGCCCCAGAAATAGTCGCAATGGTTACTCGAAAAAGACCGTCCAGTCTGAACAAGGAGAGATGGACCTATCGATTCCTCGTGACCGTTGCGGCGAGTTTGAGCCTGTCCTGGTGCCTAAAGGCCAGCGACGCATCGCAGGGCTCGATGAGAAAATCATCGCCTTATATGCTCGGGGCATGACCACCCGTGATATTCGAGCCCAATTGGTGGAGCTGTATGGGGCCAATATCTCTGAAGCTCTGATTAGTGACGTCACCAATAGCGTCATGGAAGAGGTCAAAGACTGGCGTTCAAGGCCGCTGGATGAGGTGTATCCGATTGTCTATCTTGATGCGCTGTATGTGAACATCAAAGTCAATGGTCAAGTCAGCAAGCGAGCTGTCTATGTCGCTTTGGCAGTGACTGTGGAGGGCAACAAGGAACTGTTGGGATTATGGATAGGAGCCGCTGAACGAGAGGGAGCAAAATTCTGGCTTTCGGTGCTCACAGACCTTAAAAATCGAGGAACTCAGGATATCTTGATTGCTTGCTGTGATGGACTCAAAGGTTTTCCTCAAGCGATTGAGTCGGTCTACCCTCAGACCCAGGTGCAGGTTTGTATTGTCCATCTTATTCGTAATAGCCTTCGCCATGTGCCGTGGAAGGAAAGTCGAGCCGTAGCTGCAGACCTCAAGCCCATTTACCAAGCGGCCACTTTGGAAGAGTCTGAGGCTGCGTTGGATGCATTTGCCCATAAATGGGACGAGACGTATCCTGGCATTAGCCAAATCTGGATACGACATTGGGATAATGTTGCCCCGTTGTTTCAATACCCAATGGCCATCCGTAAGGTTATCTACACCACCAATGCCATTGAGTCGCTCAACCGCTCACTGAGAAAGGTGATTAAGACCAAAGCGGTTTTCCCTAATGAAGAGTCTGTCTACAAATTGATGTTTCTAGCGATGAGGAATATTTCGAAGCGATGGACCAGACCAATTCTGAATTGGAAGGCGGCGCTGTCCCATTTTGCTATTCTGTTCCCAACACGATTCAACTATTGAATACACTGCTGCTTACACAAAAATCTAAACACTCTCAAGCCGATGATAGTAACTGCCCATTACTGTTTACTAGCCCAAGGTCTATGCAGCCAGGGACACCTGAATATTGGTTTGGCCCACTATCACCATTATGTAAATGAATAAACCTGGAAAGATTAAAGTTAGTCATAAACCGCTGACACCATCTCAAGAAAGACTATGCATAAGATTTATTGATACTTTCGGTGTAAGCCTTTTCGAGATTATCGACGCAACATTCTTTAGTTTAAGGTTTAATCCCTTTGATTTTGCCAGTGTATCTTTTAAGGATAATGGGAATAGCTTTACTCTATCTTATGGAATTGATGAACTTAATTATGGGTTTATGTTGTGCTGTAACAATGAAGATAGAGCATTTTTCCCTATCAGCAATATTTTCTTTTTCTAACAGCAGAATAAATACAATCTTGATGATTTTATAAAAGCATTAAATGAACTATCCGAAAAATCATGAGAAGCCATTTCCTTGAACCCAACCCCGCTCAGTGCAAAAGCTGCATCTTCCGATCTCCAGAGGATGGAGGCTTAGTCCTTGGCGATGATCGAACGACAGAAATCACTGAGTATCTGTGTAGCGGAAAACAGCATATCTGCCACACCAACCCGGAACTAGCTTGTCGAGGCGGACGGGATATCCAACTGCGCGTCTTTGCGGCACTAGGGATGATCGATCAGCCGACAGATGAAGCTTTGTGGTTAGCGAATCAGGAATTTCTGAGATCGTAAGCTCCAACTGACTAACCTTAGCTTTCTTGATATGACAATTGACGAACTACGCCAACTATTAAACCCATTAGATGCCTCTCCTACTGAGTGTGATGGTATGACCCGTCTATGTCATACTCAACTCTTTCGGCACAACATTCCCCACCAAGTTTATCGAGGGTCTTGCCGGGTGGATACTCAGTTGATTCCCTTGCACTTTTGGATCGACTTAATGGAAGGTCTGGAGGGATGGTGCGTAGATTATCGGCTAGGAATGTGGATTAGAGACAAGAAACTGGATGTTCCTCATGGTGTATTCAATCTCGCCGCGTTCTCTCAGATCCACTATCAAGGAAAGGCGATAGAGATGCCACCCTTGCCTGAATCGCTTTTTCAGGTTCTGATGCTGGCTCCTAATTCTCCTTGAATAGTTTCAATCAAAACCCCAAAGCCAACTGCACTTGCGTAACCTCTCTAGCATCTTGCGGTAGGGGTTCTGGCCTAGTGGTTATCGCGGGGCAATATTTCTGATACCCGCAGCGATCGCAATGCTGTCCCGTCACAGGTTTCCATTCCTGATCGCATCTGAGCTTCATCGCCATATCTTCAATCAGAGATTGGGCTTGCTGGTGATGGTCAGGTGTGACCTCATAGGTCAGTTTCTCGTTAGAACGCAAGTAGATGAGACTCAGGCGTTTGAGCGCTTTCTTGTAGATCTGTTCCAGAATCAGATAGTAAAAACCCAATTGGATATCCACTGATGGAGGAGGATTAACGGATTTGCTTGTCTTGTAATCAATCAGTTCCAGACCATCATCGATATAATCCAAGCGATCATACCGACCAGACAGGGTAAATTCGATATTACGGACTTGGAGATTTGCCCTGACCTTTGTCTCAATCCCCAGCGGTTTGCGGATTTGGGGGAGTGAGGAAATATACCGCTCATAATAAAGCTGTAGTGCTACCCACCCCTCATGGACCTGAGTTGGGGTCAATTCACTCGTATGCTGCTGCCAACAAACGGCAAACCAATCGAGGGAAGGAAGAGGGTAAGCGTAGTTCCAATCCTTGTAGACATTGGCTAACGCTGCATGGAGAGCATTGCCAAGCTTGGTGGAGCCGAATATGGTTGGTGAAGGTAATTTATGCTCATACCTAAATTGATAGGATTTTGGGCACTGTCCGTAGGTTTTGAGCTTGGTGGCTGACAGGGAATAGGACATGGGCGTGTGTTAACGCATAAGTCCATGGTAGATCAGATGTATTAAACCTTAACCCTCGGTCCAATATTACCGCCGATTCCTGCGATAATCCCACGGCATAACTGGGTTTGGCTGACTCCAAAAATTGAGCTTTCGTGATCTCGCATCATTCTCTGCGTCAACATACTGATTTGCTGTATCGGAACAACCATCAAGGTAGCGGTGATACACGACCGCATATCCTTCCCTAACCAGCTGTAAACCCACTGATTTCCCCTCCGAGTAAATCTCTGGTCAGTGGTGATTTTCCGAAGCGCGATATCTGCTCCTCTGGGTAGCAATGCCTTTAGTCGTTGACCAGCTTCAGGACCATATTCTTGGTTGTACTCTGGTGCATCGATGCAGCCAATTCTTGTGGTGGTTGAGGCTCCATTTGGGGATCGCACCTTAAGGCTATCCCCATCACCCGTGCTAAGAATTTTTGCGGGGGTGGTCTTTGCTGAAGTGATGTTGGTGTTAGTGGCTTGGGGAGGTGGGCTGCATCCTAAAAGCAGAGGGGGAAGGAGGATAGAGAGGATTGCTCTGCGGTTTATCATGGGGCAAAATTTGTGGGCTTCCGCACTTAGCTAACAAGTAAAAGACGAAGGCTAGGGTAAATCAATAATGTCTGTTGATTTTTAATATTGATTGATCAGAAAATACAAACTCATACTGATCTTCATTGGAAACAGCAAAAGCCTATCCGAGCATCTTCTTCACCGTTATTTTCCGATCCTCAACAGGAACATACCTCCGACGCTTTAAGAACCCCTGATACCATTCCAACGGATATTCATCATCTCGATTGTAGGTAAAAACCTGGCGAACTCCCTGGCCTTTCAGAAACGCTTCACAGCATCCCCAAAGTTGATTCATCAGGGCCTCGTAATCCTGGCGTCCCTTGACATCGCCATCTAATAGTCCTTCCCAAAGAACCGCCACATCTCCACCCCACCAGACTTGGGCAACACCACAAGGCTTTAGCACTACGGGAACGCGATGGATGCCTGTCACTTTTCCTGGTTCACCACCAGGTACAGAAATACCAAGAATTGGCTGAGGCCAGGGCAGAACAGGTTTCAGCAAGCGATAGTGCTTGATCTTCATATTCTCTTCTCTAGATAGCATCTGGAAATGATCCGCTGAAAAAGTGCCCTCTTCCGTGGAATAACCCAGCACAAACCCCAGGAAATCATCAGTTTCCAAGGTTCCTAAGAGTTGGGCATTATCGAGATCATCGCCTTCTATTGACGCGGGAAAATCATTTAGGTAATCAATACGACGGCACAGTTTATCGAGGATTTGTGGGTTGTTGTGGATAGGCTGCTCGTTCATGGAACTCCAACTTATCAATCCGTGTCAATTTGATCGGCTAGGTCAAGAAACTCACTGGCGAATTCGGTTAATCTTCTGAAGTTTTCCTGTTGATCAGGAGACAGATTTTTCCAGTATTTATCAAGGTTTTCAGCTTCGTTTAAACCGAAAACGATATCTTCCAATTCTTGAGCTGTATGCTCAAGCTGTACGTAACCCATGCTGCCTGACATTTTTAGCTCCTTTGTGGATGTTTAAATTTTGGGAATAACTGACATCGATCCAGCCCCTTTTGATTCTTAATCCTCCGTACAGTAATCCGCTTCAAAGTTTAACGGTATCTAAGAGGTTCATCTATAATAGTACTCGTACCCACTTAAAAAATCAACCCCTTGGATGCCGTTAAAATATCTAATATCATTCCCAGTCACAGCCGATGGGAAATCCTCGAAGAGATCGAGCCAGAACCCCAAAAACGCAAATCTGAGCGAAAATTTCGCGTTCGTTGTACTTGTGGAAGTGGCGTTGAAAGGGTTTTAGCGTGGCGGTACGTTAAAGGTGAGTCCTTAAGCTGTGGCTGTCTTCGCCGCGAACGAGCCGCAGAGTTGGGGCGAGAAAACATCGAGCCTTTGCGGGTAGGGTACAAGGAATACTTGCAGAAAGTGAAGAAAAATCGCCCGCCATCGAAATATGCCCCCAAGCTACCCAGTACAGAGAAACTGCGTGAGCTAAGAGAGAGTGGAATGACCTACAAAGCGATCGCAGAGCAATACGGTGCATCGGCTCAGGCTGTACGGAAAAGATTGCTTCATAATCCCGAGAGAATCTGAATCGAATGACCACCCCTAAAATCATTGGCATCGCTGGCGGTAGTGGCGCAGGCAAAACCACCTTGGCCCAAGCTTTAGTGGATCGCCTGTCTGGTCAAGCCTTGCTGATTAGCCATGATAGCTACTACCGCTATATGCCCTGTGGCAACTATGACCTCCCAGAATCACTGGATACGGACATGATGATCGCTCATCTAGAACGGCTGAGGTCTGGTTATTCGGTTGACTTGCCTATCTACGATATGATCGCCAATTCCCGGAAAGCAGAGACTATCCAGGTGCATCCCCATCCATTCATCATCGTAGAGGGAATTTTCGTTTTGACTCTACCTGAAATTCTGGAGTGTTTGGATTTCAAGATTTACGTTGAGACACCAGATGATCTAAGGATGAAACGCAGGATTGCCAGAGATTCCAAGGAGAAGTTGAGAACGAAGACTAGTGTGATTCAAGAATGGCAATCCAATGTCATGCCCACTCATAAGGAGCTGGTCATGCCTGGTGCTTCGGTGGCCGATCTGGTGGTATCGGGTGAGACGGCTGTAGGTGAGATTGTGCAGAAGATTTTGGGTGAAGTCAAACCAATGTCCCTGCCAGACCATCTTTAAGCCTCAATCAAGGAATAACCAATATCCTAGAGAAAATTTGATAACTGTGATAAATATGAATAGTACATATATATCACTACAATGCTTGTCCGATCAGTTCACCCTGTCGAGTGGGCAGATTCTCTGTGTCTGCCTCTATTAGTGGAAGCCATATCAGCGGGGTTCCCATCCCCAGCCGATGACCATCTGCAGAATCCTCTTAACCTGGATGAGGCTCTTATACCTCATCCAGGGGCCACGTTTTTGATGCGGGTTGATGGTGATTCAATGAAGGGGTGTGGAATTTTCTCTGAAGACTTGGTTATTGTGGACCGCTCACTGAATCCTGTGGATGGATCGGTAATAATCGCAGTTCTCGACGGTGAGTTTACGGTGAAGCGATTTCGACAATCCAATGGTCGGATTTTACTGGCTGCAGAGAACCCTGATTATCCACCGATTGTTATTCAGGATGGATCTGATTTCCATGTTTGGGGAGTTGTCACCTACGTTGTGCATGGGTTGGAGGTCGGATAAGTCCAAATTACTGCGATAACCCCAATTAGCAAAAGCTTCACGAATAACCGGTGATCGATTCAAACTGTCACTTGATAACCTATACTTTTTGCGAGGTTTCAAGCTGTTTTGCCTATGCTTTTTCGTCGAGAAAAGCCCTCTGAGGATGCTTTAGGGCCTAATTCCTATGAGATTTGGCAAGAAAAACAGGTGGCGATTGAGACTGCTGAGATTGAGAAAATTGAGCAGAAAACAAGTAGCAAAGGATATCTCCGGTGGATTAATCCTATGACTTATGTCGGTGGATTTTGGTCATCTCTCCTTGATGATAATCGGCGCGAAGCGATCAAGGTCATCATTTCCATGTTCGGTATTCTGGCAACTGCATCTGCTGCTGTTGGCTTGATTTGGACTGTCTGGGATGCAACGGAGGATCGGAAATTAACACAAGAGAGGCTGATTACTGATCGATTTTCAAAGGCTGCGACTCTTCTATCAAATGAAGATAATGCTGTCCGTATTGCAGCTATTTATTCATTAGAAAGAATAGCTAAGGATTCTCCGAGAGACCATTGGACAATCATGGAATTACTATCGGCTTATGTTCTTGAAAGATCGCCATTGGATGAGGAGGATAAAGTATCCAAGAATGAGAAGGATAAGGCATCAAAGCAAAATCCAATATCAAAACAATCACCTTCAACTGAAGTAACGAAGAAATCATCAAAATCACCAAAGCCAATTGCTAACGATGTTCAAGCTGCATTAACAGTTATTGGTAGACGCGAATCAGGGCAGGATCAAGGTAAACAGCTTGACTTGAGAAGTCACGACCTCAGCGGTGCCGACCTCAGCTATGCCGACCTCAGCGTTGCTATCCTCAGGGGTGCCAACCTCATCGATGCCAACCTCAGCGGTGCCAACCTCAGGGGTGCCAACCTCATCGATGCCAACCTCAGGGGTGCCAACCTCATCGATGCCAACCTCAGCGATGCCTACCTCAGCATCGCCAACTTCATCGGTGCCAATCTCGGTGGTGCCAACCTCAGCTATTCCAACCTCCGCAAAGCCAACCTCCGCCATGCCCACCTCAGCGGGGCCAACTTCCGCAAAGCCAACCTCAGCCTCGCCGACATCAGCAAAGCCCACCTCGGCCATGCCCACCTCAACGATGCCGACCTCAGCGGTGCCTACTTCAGCGGTGCCTACCTCTACAAAGCCAACCTCAGCAGTGCCTTCCTCATCGGTGCCGACCTCAGCAGAGCTAACCTCAGCGATGTTATCCTCAGGGGTGCCAACCTCCTCAGTGCCAACCTCAGCGATGCAAGCCTCAGCAGCGCCGACCTCAACAACGCCATTCTATTGAATACTGACTTACGGGAGACTCATCTCATCCAATCTCAACTAGAGAGCAAGGAACCACCATTGATTTGCAACTCTCCACTCCACAATAAAATCAAGATTGAGCGCAACAGGGACTGTGACAAGGTAGCTGCCGCCTTACACAAACGCCTTCCAAAAATTTTCCCAAGTCTCGATGATGCAGAAATATTCGTTAAAGAAGAACAACTAAAGATCTGGAATTAATCACTACTCTTCACCTCAATCCTCTGCCTCTCCCAATAACCGAGATAAAACCCCCGTCACCTCTCCCTGAAGATCCTTCCGATTATCGTCATAGCGCATCACTGTTTCTGGCTTGGCATGGCGAGAGAGCTGCTGCACGGCCCGGACATTTCCACCCGTGGCATCTAGTGCCGCAGTGATCGAGGAATGCCTAACCCGGTGTGGGGACATCACCTTGCTGATACCCGCTTTCGTGGCTATGTTCCTGACCACCTTATAAATAGATGTCGTGGATAATCGCTGCCCCCAATGCACGATATCCAGGGCCACAATCAGCGGGTCATCATCCTCCAAGTGCTTCCGAGTTGATAGCCAATCCTCCAGTGCGATCGCACTCACGTTACCAACCGTCACCCGTTCTTTCTGTGTGCCTCGACCCTTCCCCTGAATCCACAGCGCTTTTTCCTCGGGTTCCCAGTCCCCGACATTACAACGATTCAGCTCCCCTCGCCGCAAGGCTGTTTCCCAGAGCAAGGCCAGAATCGCATAATCCCGCTTCCCTAGCTGCGTTTCTCGATCTGGAATCGCCAACATCTTCTGAAAATCCTCCAGATCCACCCCTGAAGTATCCCGATAGGCAATCACTTTTTCACCTTTAATATCCTCCAGGCCCCAGGTGCACTGACCCGCTCGACGGGCATAGGATACCAAGCTTCTCAGGGCCGATAGTCTCCGATTTACCGTGGCCTCGGCCAACTCCAGCTCAATTAAAATGCCCTTGTACCTGGCGACTAGCTGCAGCGCCTCATGCCGATCCATCCCCAGGAATAGACCCACCATTTCAGGGGTGGGATCTTCAGCAAACATCTTGCGGAAAAAATCAGTCAGGTCTTTGCGGTAGGCTCGTCGGGTGCTGGGAGATCGTTTATCCCTGAGCAAATCACTCAGAACATCGTTTTCAAGAATTTTTAGGGCCGAAGCTGGAGGGGTGGGTATTGCGTCGAGTTCCATATCGGTTTCTGGTTACGATAATGGCTGTTTCCTTCCCTAAGCTTACAAGTCTTGAAGCCCTTTCAGGTAAAGCGATTTAGCCAATTAATATTGTATTTTCAGTCTTCTGAAACCCTCACTTCAGTTCCAGTTCTGAATCCATCAAGAAGAAGAAACTGCATGAACTTGAATATCCACATTCAGCCTCTTACGCAGTGCAGTAAAGATTGCGTTCAAACTATCCATCGTTGGGTTTCCTTTAGCAGATAGCATCCGATGAAGACTCTTACTGGGCTTATTCGCTTCGACAGCAAGTTGTTCAAAGCCAACCGTCGCATTGACTAAATCCCGCAATATTAATCGAGCTGTTTCTGGCTCTCCATTAAGCATGAGGTATGCAGCTTCATCCAATAAGGCAGTTGCAAACTCAGGGTCCGACTGCACTCGGGAGTGGATAGTCTCTTTGAAATCTCTCGTCAATGCCATGATATTTACTTCTTTTTTCTCTTTCGCCGTTGTTTCTTCTTTTGAGGATCTATATTCGCTTGCTTCTTCCGATTTTTATATTCTTGAGAAAGCTCCTTAGCCTTGGTGATATCCGACTGTTGATCCTTTTTCGTTCCTCCTCCCAATAAAACAATCAACTCCTTGCCATCTTGGATCAGATAGATACGGTATCCTGGCCCCCAATTGATCCGGTATTCACCAATTCCATCGAACCACTTCACATTTGAGGTGTTGCCTAATTCCAGACGAGAAACGGCAACCGTAACCTTTGCTGCTGCTATAGCATCTAATCGGTTAAACCACTTTTGGTAAGGACTGGAGCCATCCTCTTTGATGTACTCTTGCAGTTTCATAGTAGGACTATAGTAACATAAAGGTTACTATAGTCCTACTGATATTGAGGTTGAAATAGAGTGGGGGAACTGTCTCCTACTTTCGACTGGTTACGATAATGGCGGTTTCCTGAACCAATCATACACACCCTGAATTCCTTTCAGACAAAGCAGTCAGACTAGTTCTATAGATTCTTGTCTGCTAAGGGTGGTGAGGGTATTATTCATCAAAGAGACTATCCAGCACTTCATCAGTAAAAGGATCTTTCCCTGCTTTCAAGGCATCGATCCAACTTTGCCTTTGCTTTTTACGATCGCTAGCTCTATTAGACAATTTGATATACGCTTCAAAATCTTCTATTGCCCCTTTTGGGTTATTGGTTAAGGCTCTAGCTAAACCTCTACTATCGCGCCTCCCCCCATGACTGGGGTCAAAAGCGACAGCTTTCTCACAAGCAAACATTACCGATTTTGCTTTTCTATGCAAACTCCCAAACCAACAAAGTGAATTCCAAGACGATGCTGAGATTTCTACTGCCTTATCAGTATCTTGCCAACTCTGCAATTCTCGAAAAATGAGGATGGAGTCACTCACTTTTCCTTGCCTAGCTAATTGTTTAGCCTTTTCAGCTTTGGCAGGGGCAGCCCATTTAATCACTAACTTTTTAGCATCCCGATCTTTCATTTCAGTTTCTGGATCAAGATCCAATTTGGGACTCCATTTAAGTGCAGTTTGGAGCTTCTGTCGAGCTTTTTCCATATTTCCAGCTTCTGCAAGAACTTGACCTTGCCTGACCAAGCCTAGTGCAGCCAAACTCAGAATCGCAGGACTGTGACAAACCGTTAGTAATTCTAATTCCTGTGGGTGTCGAATAAAATAGCCGGATAACCATTGACAGCCTCGCTTTAGTAGATCTTCAAGCTCAAAGTTCCACAATTTCACCGTCTTGTCCCTACTCGCCGTGGCCAGGGTGCTCCCATCCAGGCTATAGGCCAAGGCCCAGATCACATCGGTATGGCCTTCGAGGGTGGTGATTAGGCTCCCCTCCTTCGACCACAATTTCACCGTATTGTCCCTACTCGCCGTGGCCAGGGTGCTCCCATCCGGGCTATAGGCCAAGTCCCAGATCGCATAGGTATGGCCTTCGAGGGTGGTGATCAGGCTCCCCTCCTTCGACCACAATTTCACCGTATTGTCAGAACTCGCCGTGGCCAGGGTGCTCCCATCCGGGCTATAGGCCAAGTCCCCGACCGCATCGGTATGGCCTTCGAGGGTGGTGATCAGGCTCCCCTCCTTCGACCACAATTTCACCGTATTGTCATCACTCGCCGTGGCCAGGGTGCTCCCATCCGGGCTATAGGCCAAGGCCCAGATCGCATCGGTATGGCCTTCGAGGGTGGTGATCAGGCTCCCCTCCTTCGACCACAATTTCACCGTATTGTCCCTACTCGCCGTGGCCAGGGTGCTCCCATCCGGGCTATAGGCCAAGGTGTTGACCAAATCGGTATGGCCTTCGAGGGTGGTGATCAGGCTCCCCTCCTTCGACCACAATTTCACCGTATTGTCAGAACTCGCCGTGGCCAGGGTGCTCCCATCCGGGCTATAGGCCAAGGCTAGGACCGCAGCGGTATGGCCTTCGAGGGTGGTGATCAGGCTCCCCTCCTTCGACCGCAATTTCACCGTCTTGTCATAACTCGCCGTGGCCAGGGTGCTCCCATCCGGGCTATAGGCCAAGGCTAGGACCAAATCGGTATGGCCTTCGAGGGTGGTGATCAGGCTCCCCTCCTTCGACCACAATTTCACCGTATTGTCCCTACTCGCCGTGGCCAGGGTGCTCCCATCCGGGCTATAGGCCAAGTCCCCGACCGCAGCGGTATGGCCTTCGAGGGTGGTGATCAGGCTCCCCTCCTTCGACCACAATTTCACTGTCTTGTCATCACTCGCCGTGGCCAGGGTGCTCCCATCCGGGCTATAGGCCAAGTCCCCGACCGCAGCGGTATGGCCTTCGAGGGTGGTGATCAGGCTCCCCTCCTTCGACCACAATTTCACCGTATTGTCAGAACTCGCCGTGGCCAGGGTGCTCCCATCCGGGCTATAGGCCAAGGCTAGGACCAAATCGGTATGGCCTTCGAGGGTAGTGATCAGGCTCCCCTCCTTCGACCACAATTTCACCGTATTGTCAGAACTCGCCGTGGCCAGGGTGCTCCCATCCGGGCTATAGGCCAAGGCTAGGACCGCATCGGTATGGCCTTCGAGGGTAGTGATCAGGCTCCCCTCCTTCGACCACAATTTCACCGTATTGTCAGAACTCGCCGTGGCCAGGGTGCTCCCATCCGGGCTATAGGCCAAGGCTAGGACCGCATCGGTATGGCCTTCGAGGGTAGTGATCAGGCTCCCCTCCTTCGACCACAATTTCACTGTCTTGTCATAACTCGCCGTGGCCAGGGTGCTCCCATCCGGGCTATAGGCCAAGGCTAGGACCAAATCGGTATGGCCTTCGAGGGTAGTGATCAGGCTCCCCTCCTTCGACCACAATTTCACTGTCTTGTCAGAACTCGCCGTGGCCAGGGTGCTCCCATCCGGGCTATAGGCCAAGGCTAGGACCGCATCGGTATGGCCTTCGAGGTTATTTTGCTGTCGAATGTTATAGACGGAATCACGAAGTGTTGCGACACCATACATATGATTCTCTAGTCGATTCTCTTGTTTTTCTTCATAGTCACGTAAATTTTGACCAGCCATTAATGCTTTTGTTAGGGATTTCAGTTGATAGTTGGAGTCGAACAAATTTTTACTTGAAAGACTTAGAGCTAAAACTTCAGCGTTAGCTTCTCGACGCTCAGCTCTATACCGCAAATTTTCTGCTCTCCATAAAAGACCGATTAAACCCGCAATGGCAATAAAAGCTCCGCCTAATGAGATCTTCAAGAGCTTTGCACGCCCTGCTTCTGCTTTTTGTCGAGCTTGTCGTTCACTACGAAGTTTTTGCTCTAAGTCAGTGTCAAAGTGTTGTCGAATCGGTTCAACCAAATAATCATGAACCAGTTGAAAGCGATCATCTTGCTCTTGGGGCCAATGAACAATTAACCCAGATCCCTGCAATATTCTCAAAATCAAGGAAAAATGCGTCAGATCTTCAGGGTTAGATTGAGGTAAATCTTGAAGATTAGAATCTTCAGTATCCAACAAGGCAAAAGTACTGACAGCATTCCACAGTTCTTGCTCAGTTCGAAGCGGTCGTGTTCCCTTGCTATCAGTCAAAGAAACCAACATCTTCCAAGCAGTCTCGTTGTTCTCTGGTCCACAGTCTTCTACTACCTGTTCCAGCCAGCGACTAGCTAATACCTTTTTGGGCTGCTCACCAAGATGTTCATACTGCTGCAAGGTTGTAATATTTTCTGTCTGAAGTTGCGCGCCGGACACCTGCAATTCAATCGGACGCACCTGATCCAATTCCGTCGCTAAATCACCAATCAGCCGCTCAATCACCTGCGATTGCACATGAAATTGCGCTCGTTTCGCCAGCCGTTCTGTGACCAACCGCGCTGAATCTAAATCAAAATTCCCCAAATAATAGCGATTATCTTGCCGGAGTACATCCTGCTCTAGCCCATGTCTAGTCGTGAACCGCCCAAACTCAAGTAAATAGTGAAAGTAATCTTCCCGCAACGATAAAACCACTTTCACAAAGGGAATGGCTCTGCCGTCCAAACAAGCCTGTAAAAACTCATAGAATCGGCGTCTTAAACCAGGCTCTTGGCAGTTAAAAAAGAACTCCTCAAACTGGTCAAAAACAAGTACAGTTAATCGTTGAGCCTCTACATTGTGTTTAAGTTGCTGCTTAATCTGCTCTAAGCTGTCACTAGTGCCCGTTTCACCTTTGACAACATCGGATGCTTGGCTCACATCTTCAGAGGTCTCCACACCTGAAATCTCAGTTTTCATAGTGTGTGGCACAGAAGCAGCCTGTTCTAGCTTTGCTTGTAGCTCCGCAACCCAATTGCTATAAACATTCACCACCACAGGCAAAGTTTTCCGATCTCTAATCACGCGCTGCTGCAAAACTGGAACCAGCCCTGCTTTGACTAATGAACTCTTGCCCACGCCAGAAGGACCATACAATATCACCAGCTTGTATTGATCCTGGCTCAGCCGTTCATTCACAATCACTTCAATATCTTGCTGTCGTCCCGACAACACCAAGGATTCATCAATCCCTTCCTCGTCCCCAAGCTGGGGTTGCAACTGTCCCGCCCCAATAAACGCCTGTAATCGAAATTTGAGTTTGACCGTCGTTTTCAGTTGCTTAGTCTCAAAAGCTTTCTGATAGTCTTTCTGATCAAAATAAAGCTGCCTTAGCTGCTCCAAAATCTCCACAAACAAATGTGGATCTGCACTTGCATCAGTGGCAGCTATAGTCTGCTCTAAATCGTCAATAGCTGCTTGAGACTTTCCCAGAGCTTGCTGAGCTTGGGCACTGAGTAGGCCCATACGCATTCGCAAGATTTGCTGCTGGGCCAGCACCTGTATCTCAGTACTTCCCACCTCCCAAATCTGTAGTGCTTCTTCGGTCAAATCAAGAGCTGGCTCCCAGGTTTGACGATGGTTGCAAACCTGTGCCCGCAACACCAACGCTTCCATATATTGCAGAGGGTGCTTTTCAGGTGTGGTGTTCTGATATAGGTTTAAGGCCAGTTGATCTAACGCATCCCAATTCTCTAACTGATGCAGAACCTCTCCTAGTTGCCCCAGATACAGAATCCCCAGCTCCGACGATGCCCCTAAACAATCCAATCCTTGCTCAAAGGACTGCTTAGCTTGTTCCAGAAATGCTGCTGTTTGGGATGAATCCTGTTGAGCCATTGCCTGATAACACCAGCCCTGATGAATCAGTACAATTCCCTTATGTCGTGAGTTTTCTATTTCAGAGGTACTTCCAGACTCATCGTTTGTCCTAGCAGGCATTCCTCCAGAGGGTTGTTCTGAATCCGGCCACTCCTGCAAACTATGCTGATAGAAATCAAGCGCCTTTTTCAAATCACCCTTGGCATAGGCATTCCGGCCCTGAGCAAAGATCACAGTAGCTTGCAATTTTGGGTTAAGAGTGGTCCCGGGTGTTTCTAAGGCTTGTATTGCATAGCTAATTTCTTGCCGATTCCGTTTACCCAATACCTCAGAATTAGGTACAAACTGCCCTACATCGAGAATTTTTGTAAACAAGCGCTGGCTACAGTCTTGTAGAAACTGCACCAATTCCACAGGCTCAGCTTGAAACCGAAAGGAAGTCCCCCAACTTTTTAGATCAGGAACTAAACGCACCATCTGCTTCAGCAAATCATCATCCAGCCACAGCACCATCGGGACGGGTAGGCGTTTGCGAAATTCCTCTCGGGCTTGATTCGCAGATGTCAAAACTTGTTCTAAGGCTTCTAGCGATTCTAACCCCGTCACCATCAAAGCCGGGGGAACCTGTTGTCCAAGCTGCTGCTGGATAGCTGAGTACAAGGTCACTGCATCTGGATTCAAATGCACAGGCTTGATCGCTACAGAACATAGCTCAGCCAAGCGTTGGATTAAAGCCGTTCGCAGTTGAGCATAATTGCAGTTCGCTAAAATCAGCGTAAACTGCCCCTCAGACATCTCAATGGTCCAGGCCAATTCTTCCAATTGAGCCAGATGCTCAGTCCCTACGGTAAATGAAGTCTCCGTCATGACAATTCACGAGCACCTGCCAATACTGGATTAATATCAAACCATCGACCATCGGCATGGTTGCGATATTCAAATACAAATAGACTCCGCAATAATGCCTGACATTCCTCTTCTCCCGTGACTTTCTTCGAGGAATGGACCTGTTTGAGCAGTTCCCACTCTTCAGCATCGATAGTAGCGGTCAAATCATCCTTAGCTTCTTGAATCGCTAACTGCAAACTGTCTTGGGTAATGGGCAAGCTCTTGCGTTTTCTTAAACAGGTAAATAGCAGACTCAGCAAATTACGAACATGTCCACCACTCGCCACACAGAGTTGATTTAATGTCTCCGGTGAGTCAAACACCTCTGTCACCGAAGCTAAACGTTCATCTGGTGTGGCCTGGGGAAAAGCCCGAGCTAAAACCATTTGACGCAACAGAGCCATTCCCGCCTCACAATCATTCCCCTCCCGCAATCGAATGGGAACCATCGGCAACACCATCGGATTAGCCCCACCGCCTAGCCGATTTTTCAGAGCTTGCAACTCATTGGAGAACATCAATACCAGAGGAATGGTATAGACGACATGGCATCGTAACCCCCCTAACTGCTCTCCCCGAGTGATAAATAAGTACTCCGCCTGGGTTTGCCCCGAAGCTATCGGTCGATTATCCACCCGATCCAGATTGTCGATAATCACCACTAAGCCCTGCTTCCCCTGCTTATTCAGCTCCTCCTGGGCAGGTTGCAGCAGTTCTCGGTTAATAGCATTCAGCAAACTTTCTGTCCGAGGTTCTAGATATTGGCGCAGTTGGCTCCGTAATTGTGGGCTTTCTTTGGTTTTTGCGGTTAATTTGCCAATCCCCAAGGACAGTTCTGCTTCAATCCCCAACTCCACAGGGGTATTTAAAAAATCCACACATTCCTTGAGCAGCCGATTAAAGTAACTCGATTGAGTGGAAATTTTGGCAGCTTCTAGGCTTTCACTGACTTGATGGGCAATGGCTAGCAAGATATCACTCACATCCACATCACCCATATCCAGATCTGCACTGGACTCGAAATAGACGACATGGAAGCCTTTTTCTTGTAGCTCTTTTTTTAGTCGCAGAAGTTCAGTGGACTTACCACAGCCAATATGCCCCGAGAAAAGCTGGCAGGTCGGATCTGGATCCATGAGTGCAATGGTTTGGCCCAGTTCTTCAATGACTTCTCCCCCTCGGACCGATGAAAAGTCGATGTAATAGTTTCGTTCTTCAGGGTCTTCAAAGCGAATTGTTTTACCCGGATTGCAAGCGCGAAAGAATTGGCGTAAATCTGGTGCCATAAAACCTATCCATTCCAACAGTTTTTATCACAGTCCCCAATCCTCTAAATGCGCTGAAGCTAAATCCAAAATCACCTTGCATAAAATAATGGCATGGATAACCTTGGAAAGTAGTATTTCTACTTATTCCGCAATATTTTTAGGCTGTTGTATAACTGCTGGGTACTTAATCATTCATTTGGGTTGACCAAAGACTGTTGCCCTACCCTTCATCTGTTTTTATGTTTTTAGATGAACGATTTCAAGAACAATCCCACAAAGATTTCAGGCCAAATTCAAACCAAAGGTATTTCGTTCATTCTTCATTTCTCGATTTGGTTGCGATAATGGCAATTTCCGTATCCATATACGCAAATTCGTGGATTTTAGCAAGTCATTATGACTCTAGTGAAACTCTAACGAACAGTTTGGTCTTATATCGAAGAGTATTCTATACTAGTATCGATATTGATACTATTAACCACATGGCCAGTATCGACAAAATTGTTGCCAAAATGGGGAATAATCCCGCTGGGATTAAGTTCTCTGATTTGTGTAAGGTTTGCGATCACTACTTCGGGGAAGCTCGTCAGACTTCTGGAAGCCATCGGGTTTACAAGACTCCCTGGCAGGGTGATCCTTTCGTCAATATCCAATCCAAGAAAGGGATGGGCAAACCCTACCAAGTCAAACAAGTGTTAGCCGCGATCCAAAAGCTGGAGTCAATGTGATGGATGCCAAATACTATACCTACCGGGTCATCTGGTCTCAAGAAGATGAGGAGTTTGTGGGCTTGTGCGCCGAATTTCCAAGTTTGAGCTGGCTGGATGAAGATCAACAGTCTGCTTTCGCTGGCATTGTGGAATTGGTCAAAGATTGTATTGAGGATTTAGTGGCACAGGATGAGCCTATCCCTACCCCTCTGTCTAAAAAGCAATACAGTGGGAAATTTATGGTGAGAATTCCACCTGAGCAGCATCGTCAACTGGCTATCCAAGCAGCAGAACAAGGGATTAGCCTCAACCGCCTAGCTAGTAGCAAATTGGTATCTGGGGGTTAGATGAAGTACAAGGGCTATGAATCTGTGGTTGAGTTCGATGCTAATGATCAGATCTTCTTTGGTCGCGTCTTGGGGATTCGCGATGTCATTGCATTTGATGGTCAGACGGCGGATGAGTTAAAGCAATCTTTTCATAACGTCATTGATGATTATTTAGCCGACTGTCAGCAAGTGGGTAAAGATCCTTCTCAATCAAAATAGCTCATTGTTTCAACCTCAAGCTCCTTCAAGGCTTGATTCACCTCCTCCAGGTCAAACGCCTTCGGGTCAAAATCACTCCCAACCCATTCCAACCGCTCCTCATGCTCAGGATGTCTGGGGTTATTCAGTACCCTCAGCAGACGAGCATACCCCCAATCACCACCACAGTCTTCCGGTGGACAGGCCCGCTTTCCAGCCAGACAAATGGGATAGTTTTTTCCAGGTTTACTCTCTAACCTCTTCTCCACCTTGATTTCATGTCGCCACATATCCCCGAAGTCATATAGGTAGCCGAATGAGAATAAATCATCTTCGATCAGCTCCGCTAAAGTCATGGCTTCGTCTTCGCTATCCGAGAACTGGTGCAGATGGTAACCTTCCCACCCCATCACGACTTGCAATACAGAATGTAGTTGGGCCAGCGTCGTCGTCTCTGGGACTTGAATGCGCCGCCAGACTTGGGGCCGTACTCCCAGCAGCATGATCTTCATTTGATAGACGCTGGAGGTGGAAGTAGGCCGTTGCCCTGCGGAAGACTCGGCAAAAGCTGACTCGTCTTCCTGAGATTCTAGAGTCACCTCTCCAGTCGATTCTTGCTGATCCAACCACGCCACTTTCACCTCGCAATCATCCAGTTCCCCCAGTAGCTCCATATCCCATTTCATCTGATCGGTAATTGCAGACAACGTATCGCCTCCCTCAACCACAACCATCAGCTCATACTCATTCCCCCTCGGCTTAGGTTTGACCATCTGAAAAGGACTAAAGACCCGCTCCTCGATCTCCTTCCTGACCTTGCCCTTCTTCTTCCCTGAAACCTCAAGGGTCAGCCTCACCTGGACCGTATTCAAGGGCAGACCCACCGCCTTAATCTTGGGCCAGTTCGCAGGCTCCTCAACGACCGCCTTCAGCTCAATACCTTCCAACTGGTCTTCAACGATCCCATCCTCGCCCCCTGGCGCTTCCCCATGCACCTCATAGAATTGCTGCTCTGCCTTCAGCTCAATTCCCCGATCTGAATAACGGACAAAAGACTGCTCTGATTTGTGCCGGGTAACCTTCCGGGCCAGAATCGAGTCCATGTCTTTCATCACTAGTCGAGTCGCTAGGGTATGCCGTCCTCGGTGAGGATGGGCATTCTCCACCTCGGCAATATCAGCAATCGCCTTGAATATCTTGTAGATGCCCCAATATTGCAACCGTTGTCCTTTGCTGTTATTGGAGTGGGATACAAACAACGGTGACTCATCTTCAAGGACTTCACCCTGTTGTTCTCGCCACTGCTTGTACTGGTCAAACGCTCTCCTGGCCTTGCTCAAAAGTGGAACAGACCCAACGCTATCAGCCTTGGCTTCTCTGATGTGAACACGCTGACCATCATAGTCCCCAACATTCAACCCCTGAATCTCTGATGCTCTCAACCCATGATCAATCAGGTGCAGCAATGCCCGATCTCGGAAGGAATGAAACCCGCGATCGCAAATGGCCTGATATAGATTATCCACTTCGTCCTGGCTGAATTCCTGGGGCAGCAATGGATCAGACTTCAGCTTTTCTAAGAGTAAAGCTGGGTTTTTGGTGATGTAGTCCCGAACCGTCAGCCATTTGAAGAAGCTCTGCAATGCGGCCAAGCTCCGGTTAATGGTCGCACACTTGCGGAGCTTGCCCCGGTGGTTGGGTTCAGTCTTGAGATAGGTCTTGTATCGATCCAAGTCCCTGGAGGTAATCTCATGCCATCCCTTTGGGGTCCAGTCCATGAGCTGCTTCAAGTCTCGCTCATAGGCTTTGTGGGTGTTGGGTCGGATTTCGCGGGATCTTAGGAATTCTTCGACTCGCATCCACCGGAGATCGGCCAGTGGGGTTGTTGCGGGTTGGGTCCGGGACCGGGCAGCATCGATGGGGGTGGCGGCCTGGTCTGCCAGTACGATGAGATTTACTTCAGGGATAGCCATTGGGGAAGATTGCTGAGGTTGGGATGGTGTGATGTGTAGGGAGGTTAGCTATGGGGATTCTACTCCAAAATAAATGGGTGGGTGCTGGAAGTCTGGAGTGCTATAGCTAAGACTGAAATTAGGAAGCTATCAAAAAATCGTTCTTGAGAGATCCTTCGCTTTTAGCTTTTATGAATTAATACTGATGAATAACTGAGCCAAAGTTTTACCCATAGGATAATCACAATGGAGCAAATATTCTTTGGGAACTAAAGGACAGTGGCATTGGAGGCAGCAGTTGCAGGAGCGTTCATAAAGGCACTCTTTGACCTTGGTATCAAAATCTTTGATGAGAGGGATGAGATCAAGATTGATGATTCATTTCGACAACTGTTTTTTAATGCTACAAAAGCATACTTTCAAAACTACAGCGATCGACATGGGCAAGTCCAGGTTTTGGGAATGTCTAAACCCGTATCGTTAGATGCCATATATTCTGGTGCCCGAATGTTGGATACGGAGTCAATGAAAAGTTATGACTCTCGTGAAGCCCTGGAAGAAGCCTATCGAAATCGGGGCGACCGTCGATTCAGACACCATAACTGTCCCAAGCGAAACGGTATTGATATTGCTAACGAATGTGAGCGGCTGATTGTTCTCGGAGATCCAGGAATTGGCAAGTCTACCTTTCTAAGGAAAGTAGGACTAGAAGCGCTTAAGGGAGAGCAAGGAAGCTACAAGCATCAACAAATTCCAGTCTTCCTCGAATTAAAGTTATTAACCTCACCCGATCTAGATCTGGAAACCTGTATCGCTGCTGAATTTGAAAACTGTGGCTTTCCACACCCAGATGGCTTTACTAAAAAAGCTTTGGCAAAAGGGCGACTCCTTATCCTCTTTGACGGCCTGGATGAGGTTCTTGCTGAAAATCTTGATAATGTTATTCAGAAGATTCAAGCCTTTGTAGATCGATATTCCAAGAATCGGTTTATAGCCTCTTGTCGAATTGCCGCCTATCATACCTATTTCAAGCGGGTAACTACAGTTGCGATCGCAGAATTTGACGATGAGCAGATAGAGAAATTTATTACAAACTGGTTCTCATCTGAACTCGACCAACAGAGCCAGACAGCTCAGCACTGTTGGGAACTGTTGCAGAAACCAGAGAATAAAGGAGCAAAGGAGTTAGCTCAATCTCCTTTGCTCTTGACGTTTCTGTGCATGGTCTATAACAAATCCCTAACGGTTCCCAGTAGCCGACATACTTTGTATGAAGATGCCTTGAACATTTTGCTAAAAGAGTGGGCATCAGAAAAACGGGTTGGGCGAGGTCAAATTTATGAGGGATTCCACACAGACCTTGAGAAACAATTGTTGGCAAAAATTGCCTATCAGGGATTTGAGGACAATCAACTATTTTTCACTGAAGAGCAGTTGATGAAATCAATAGCTGATTTTTTGGGTGATTCGCTGGGTGCTCCAAAGAACCTTGATGCATCAGCAGTCTTGGAAGCAATTGAAGTTCAGCAAGGAATTTTCGTTGAGAGAGCAACTAATGTTTATTCTTTCTCTCACTTAACGCTTCAGGAGTTTTTAACTGCAAAGTACATTGTTAAATGGAACCTACTAGATGATCTAGTTGAATTGCACCGTTCAAGTGAACGCTGGAGAGAAGTCTTTTTTCTAGTTACGGGGTTGATGGGTGAAGCTGCGATCGGACTCTTGGAAAAACTGGAAGTACAAACTCAAGAGCTATCTGAACATCCCAAGTTAAAGAGATTGCTAGCTTGGGCAGGGGCTAAGACAACTCATGCATCCAGTGACTATTCTGGTGAAGTTAAACGAGTATTTACTCTAATACTAATCCTCGTCCTCGCCATCGCCAGCGCCATCGACCGCGCCCTCGACCGCGCCCTCGACCTCGACCGCGCCAGCGCCCGCGCCCTCGACCTCGCCCGCGCCCTCGACCGCGCCAGCGCCCGCGCCCTCGCCATCGCCAGCGCCCTCGACCGCGCCAGCGCCCTCGACCTCGACCTCGACCGCGCCATCGACCGCGCCAGCGCCCGCGCCAGCGCCCGCGCCAGCGCCATCGCCCGCGCCCGCGCCCGCGCCCGCGCCATCGCCATCGCCATCGCTAAATTTGCCCTGGATAATAAACTAATAACAGATGTTGATATTCAAACCCTCATCTCATATCTAGAAAAATCATTTGACTCATCAACAGTTTCAATCGAAGGAATCAGCTCATCACTGGATATCTCTCCAGAATTATTGGATCTGTCTACAGATGATGTGCAAGCCATCACCAACTACTTCTCAACCTGCCAGCTCATGATCGATTGCAGTAAACAAGCGAGTGGAATCTCTGCTCAGCAATGGGATTCCATCAAGCAGCGCATGTTCCTACCCAAACCTGCTGAGTGAATGAAGCAAGACAACACGAATAACCAGGAATTCAGCACCCCTGTTGCTCCCCAAAAATCTCAAACCTGCGATTCAAACCCTTTCCACTGACAGCAGGGGTATTTTTGTGATTATTCCTACTCCAAATAACTCCCCTTATCTGTATTAGACTAAATTTTAGACTAAAAAACGTATGGTATCCTGGCGATGGTTTAAGCCTTTCTCCTATGGGCTTTCACCACCGACGCTCAATGGAGTGGCCCCCGAAATGGCACGACCCATCAATCCCAAGTGCTTAGCGTGCATCGATTATTCCCGGTCTGAAGCCAAGCGTATTCACGGACCCCAAGGCGATGACTGCTGGAAGGACAATACCTGCGACAATAAGCGCAATCATTACCGCCACCGCAAGGAAAGCAATGCCAAGCGCAAAGGAAACTATGCACAGCGGAAGGTCATAACCACGCCCATAGAAGCCACTGAAACCTTCTCGATTCCCGTCCAAGCCCCTCTTGTGGCTTTGCTCTATCTCTACAAGGAGAAGCCCAAGGATGCCCATCTCCATGCTCTGGCCGTTAGTGTCTGGCAAGGGAGCAAGAAGTTAGCCGATATTGAGCCTATCCACTGTATGGGTATGACCAATACTCAAGTCCGTCACTACCTAAACCAGGTACTTAAAGTGATCCGTGAGCGGTACGGCATCACGGAGTTTGAGCCGCCGATTCGCATGGAGCCTTCTGAGTGCGAAATTGCAGACTGTCCCCTGAAGGATAAGCGCCATGTTCAAACAGCTTGAGCTAGATTTTGCAAGTGCTTTGGCTTCTGCTTTAGATGAACCGGAGCAGGCTGATATTTCTCTGATGTGTGCATCGTTGGATCAACATTTACAGGGTCGTTCTCCTCATGAACAGCTTCGGGTAGCTGGGGATGCGATCAAGGATATGGCTGAGGTTTGTCTTCAACGGGCAGAGTTAATGATCCAGGGTTGGGAGGAACGATACAACTCTGAAGGTCCGGTGCTTGATGAGGATTTCTTAGCTGGGATGGTTCAGCAGACCATGTTTTTGGATGTCTCGGACCTGTGCCGTCAGCCGAAGTCACGGAAACGACGCCAGGGGTTCATGGGGAAGCCTGTGGAGTCGGTTGTAGGTGATGTTAGCAAGGAATCAGTACTGAAGTTCGTGGAGGAACTGGAAAGCGGTGAGTCGGTTGCTATGAAGGTCAGTCACGAGGAGGATGTGTCAGCTTGGGTGGCTGCCATTTCAACGTATTTACAGCAAGTGCCTGGAAAGGTACCCATGGTCGAGCTAATGCAGGAGCTACAGTTATCGCTGGTGTCCATCTGGCTGGGGATGTTATTGGGTGGATTTCAGTTTGAGCAACGGGGTGGATTTTACGACCAGAATGTCTGGATTGAAACGGGTGCCTGAACAGCCTGTCTTGAAGACAATTATTCTTTCAAAAAATCATCCTAAGGTTGATTACTGCATAATCATGACTTCGCCGATTAAGTTGCAGTAACTTCGCCACCGCCAGCCCAAAAAATATCTTTATTGACGCACAATCGGCTTTCTCCTTTGACAAAGCCTGGATTAACTATCGACTTGCGTTAGAATGATAATCATTTTCATTCTTCCATGCTGACTAACTTTGGGATGAAAAAAGATTTCAGTGGAAGCCGGAGTACTACAAACATCATTACGCCTATGCTAAGTACTGAAACGACGAAACCTCAGTTAAATACTGCATTTCTCCGACGGCTCCAAAATCCGGATCGTCCAGTGGTAATCTTTGACGGTGCGATGGGAACAAACCTGCAATCCCAAAACTTAACCGCCGAGGATTTTGGTGGTGCGGAATATGAAGGTTGTAATGAATACTTGGTCATCACCAAGCCAGAAGCAGTAGCGAAAGTTCATCGTGATTTTCTGGCAGCGGGGGCAGATGTTGTCGAGACTGATAGCTTTGGAGCTAGCCCATTAGTCCTAGCAGAGTACGATCTGGCAGATCGCGCCTACGAGCTAAGTCGAAAGGCGGCAGAGTTGGCGCGTAGTTGTGCGGATGAGTTTACGACTCCTGAGAAACCAAGATTTGTCGCGGGTTCCATCGGTCCCGGTACCAAGCTACCGACCCTTGGTCATATTACCTATGACGAACTGAAAGCAAGCTTCATGGTGCAAGCAGAAGGTCTCTATGACGGAGGAGCCGATCTGTTCATCGTGGAAACCTGTCAAGATGTACTGCAAATTAAGGCGGCACTTAGTGCCTTTGAGGCGGTATTTGCCAAAAAAGGGGCACGTCTCCCCTTAATGGTGTCCGTGACCATGGAAATCCAGGGGACCATGCTAGTGGGGACCGATATCTCTGGGGTACTGGCAATTTTGGAGCCGTTTCCCATCAGTGTTTTGGGGCTAAATTGTGCGACGGGTCCCGATTTGATGACGTCCCACATTAAGTACCTATCAGAAAATTCGCCATTCCCCATTTCCTGTATCCCCAATGCGGGGCTCCCCGAAAATATTGGCGGTCAGGCGCATTACAAAATGACCCCCGAAGAATATACAACTGCCATGACTCAATTCATTGCGGAACATGGCGTTCAGATTGTCGGAGGGTGCTGTGGTACGCGCCCAGCACATATTAAAGCGTTAGCCGATGCGGTGGAACACACTCCACTAAAAGAGCGTGAAGTCCGACAAAATACTGTGGGGGAGATTCGAGAGCCTCTTGCCTATACGCCAGCGGCAGCGTCTATTTATTCCGCCCAAACCTATCAGCAGGATAATTCCTTCTTAATCGTTGGTGAACGATTAAACGCCAGTGGGTCTAAGAAAGTCCGCACCCTGTTGAACGAAGATGATTGGGATGGGTTGTTGGCGATCGCCAAATCCCAAGTCAAGGAAGGCGCACATATGCTGGACGTAAACGTGGATTATGTCGGGCGTGATGGCGAACGGGATATGCGAGAACTCGTATCACGCCTAGTGAAGCATACGATGCTCCCCCTTATGCTCGACTCCACCGAGTGGACCAAAATGGAAGCGGGTCTCAAGGTTGCCGGGGGCAAATGTTTGCTCAATTCCACCAACTATGAAGATGGAGAAGAGCGATTCTTTAAAGTGCTGCAATTGGCAAAAGAATATGGCGCAGGGGTTGTCATTGGCTGTATTGATGAAGAGGGAATGGCTCGAACCGCCCAGAAAAAATTCGAGATTGCCCAACGGGCGTATCAGGATGCGCTCAAGTTTGGACTTCCACCCCATGAACTTTTCTTTGACACGTTAGCCCTACCGATTTCAACTGGGATTGAAGAGGATTGAGAAAACGCCAAAGCAACAATCGAAGCCATTGGACTGATTCGGGAAAATCTGCCCGGTGTGCATTTTATGCTGGGGGTCTCTAATGTTTCGTTTGGATTGAGTCCAGCCTCGCGCATTACCTTAAATTCGATCTTCCTCAATGAAGCGATGAAGGCTGGGATGGATGGGGCGATTGTTTCGGCAGCCAAGATTTTGCCGTTATCGAAGATTGATGATGACCATCAACAGGTTTGTCTCGATTTGATTTATGACAACCGCAGATTTGAAGGGGATATTTGCACCTACGATCCGTTGACGAAGCTGACGGAACTTTTTGCGGGGGTGAGTACGAAAGACGCTAGGGCGAGTGCGTCCTTAGCTGATTTGCCCATCGATCAACGCTTGAAGCAACATATTATTGATGGCGAACGGATTGGATTGGAGGATGCGTTAAAGGTTGCGTTAGATGAGGGTCATAAAGCACTGGCAATTGTTAATACCTTCTTGTTGGATGGGATGAAGGTGGTGGGCGAACTGTTTGGCTCGGGTCAAATGCAATTGCCTTTCGTGTTGCAATCCGCCGAAACCATGAAGTCTGCGGTGGCGTTCCTCGAACCCTACATGGAAAAAATCGAAGGAGAGGACGAAGATCGCGGTAAAGGGAAATTCCTGATTGCCACCGTCAAAGGGGATGTCCATGACATTGGGAAGAATCTGGTGGATATTATCTTGACCAATAATGGCTACAAGGTGATCAATCTGGGTATTAAACAAGCCATTGAGGCCATCGTCGAAGCCTATGAAGAGCATCAGCCAGATTGTATTGCCATGAGTGGCTTGCTGGTGAAATCTACCGCATTTATGAAAGAAAATCTCGCCGCATTTAATGCTAAAGGGATTACAGTCCCAGTGATTTTGGGCGGTGCGGCCCTCACCCCAAAATTTGTTTATGGGGATTGTCAAGAGACCTACCAAGGGCAGGTCATTTACGGCAAAGATGCATTTGCTGATTTGACCTTTATGGATCGACTGATGCCTGCCAAAGAACAGCAGTGCTGGGTCGATACCGAAGGCTTTTCAGGAGAATTTGCTCAGTTTAATCAAAAGGGACGCAAGGCGATTGAAGATTTAGATCGAGAACTCAATGGTGACCAGCAGAAATCTGATCAACCCACTGTCATCGATACCGAACGCTCGACAGCGGTATCGATTGATATCGAACGTCCTGCGCCACCCTTCTGGGGGACGAAAATTCTTCAGAGTAACGATCTAGATTTAGAGGAACTATTCTGGTACATGGATTTGCAGGCACTGATCGCTGGCCAATGGCAATTCCGTAAACCGAAAGACCAATCTCGTGAGGAATATGATTGGTTTCTGGCATCAAAGGTTTATCCAATCTTGGAAGAATGGAAGCAAAAAATCCGCACGGAACACTGGTTGGAACCCACGCTAGTTTATGGCTATTTCCCCTGTGCGGCGATTGGCAATTCCGTTCATGTTTACGAACCAAGTGTCATCGAGCAGGGCTTAACACCCGCAACAGCAAGCCCGTTTGTCACTTGGACATTCCCTCGTCAGAAATCCATGCGTCGGCTATGCATTGCTGATTTCATCCGCCCGATCGAACACAATCAATTTGATGTCTTGCCGATGCAGGCCGTCACGATGGGAGAAATTGCCACCCAGAAAGCACAGGAACTTTATCAAGACAGCAGCTATACCGATTATCTCTATTTCCACGGGATGGCGGTGCAGTTGGCAGAAGCCTTGGCGGAATGGAGTCATGCCAGTATTCGACGGGAATTGGGCTATGGGGATTTAGAGCCAGATAACATTCGCGATATTTTAGCGCAGAGGTATCAGGGTTCCCGGTATAGTTTTGGCTATCCAGCTTGTCCGGTGGTCATCGATCAAGTGCCACAGCTGCAACTATTAAGGTGCGATCTCATTGGGTTATCGATCGATGAGAGCGAACAGCTTCATCCAGAGCAATCAACCACTGCTTTTGTCATCTACCATCCTGCTGCTAAATACTTTAGTGCTTAGGAGGTACCCAATGAGAGAAGCAACTGATAGATCGAATTGGGCTCAAGAATTTGTTGCAAGTAACTTACTGGTCATTGGCTACAACGCTTGGGCAGGTCATCTCAGCCAAAAACGTGGAGCAATTGTTTGCAGCACAAATTCTCCAATAATGGGGATTAGTGGAGAATCATTCAAAACCCACTTTGTCGGACGTTCGCGCCTTATGCCTTTCTTGAAGGCCTGGTTAGAGGCTCCTGATAGGGCAGTTTTGCCCCATTGCCATATGATTAATCACATCTTGGAAGTGGTCGATAATTATTCTCCAACCACAGAAGTTGTCTTGTTGCTGGAGTCTTTCGATCAGGCCACATTCTTTTACTTGAAAAACCTACCCATTACACCACCCCAATGCTACGAGCAAGTATGTAAGACTTGGGATGAATTCCAGCCAGGAGTACCTACTTGGCAAGATAAAAAACTTCCAACGGAAGCGTAATACATTTGTGATGAACTAGCATCAATCTCAAACACCGTGCCCTTATTAGCTTGGTCAGAGAAGATAGAGCTTCATATAGACCTCAACATAAATTGAAGTGTTTCCTTCAGCATGTAGCTTTTTGCTTTTCACCATGCAAAATATAGGGCTATTAAATATTTATCTCACACCTCTAAATTCCAAATTTTTTGAGGCTCCCGGACACTCAATTATTTGTTGGCCATCAAACACCAATTGACCATTAATCCAAGTCCTCAAAATACTGGAACTAAATCTATACCCCATAAAAGGAGACCAACCACAATGGTAAAAAGTATTCTCGGGTGTGACGGTAAATGGTGTGTCCATATCGACTAATACTAAATCGGCAAAATACCCTTCACGAATGTAGCCTCGATCAATTACACCATATCGAATAGCGGGATTATGAGCGGTTTTTTCAACTAGCTGAGCAAGAGACATGCGTTTATGAGTTACATGATCAAAAAGAGTCAGTAAAGCATGCTGTACTAAAGGTAAACCTGCAGGAGCCTGTGGATAATCCATCTGCTTTTCTTCCCAAGTGTGTGGTGCATGATCGGTGGCAATAATATCAATAAGACCTTCATGAACAGCTTGAATTAATGCAGCACGATCTTCGGCAGACTTAATGGCTGGATTGCACTTAATCAAGTTCCCAAGTCCCGCATAATCCTGATCGCTAAACCATAAATGATGAACGCATGCTTCAGCAGTAATGGACTTATTAGCAATCGGACCTGGATCAAATAAACTTAATTCCTTGGCAGTAGTAATGTGTAAAACATGTAATTGACTGCCATAACGCTTGGCTAAGCCCACAGCCAAAGAAGACGAAGCGAAACAAGCCTCAGCATCTCTAATAGTTGGATGATCGGTAATAACAGTAGGGCGATTGAAAGCTTTGACACGAGCCAGATTTTTTGCGATAACCGGGCCACTTTCACAGTGAGTGACGATTAATGTTGGTGCCTCCCGAAAAATATCCTCAAGTGCAGTTATATTTTCAACCAACAAGTTTCCCGTTGAAGCACCCATGAAAACTTTAACGCCACAATATTTACTCGGATCAAGGCGTTTGATTTGTTCCAGATTATTTTCCGTAGCTCCCAAATAAAACGCATAGTTTGCAACCGAACGTTTCTGAGCGATTTTATATTTATTCTCTAGAGCCTCAATAGTTGTAGTGGAAGGACTAACATTAGGCATTTCCATAAAACTCGTAATACCACCAGCCGCAGCTGCACGAGACTCGCTCGCAATAGTACCTTTGTGAGTTAGCCCAGGCTCACGAAAATGCACTTGATCATCAATCATTCCAGGCAGCAGGTAAAAACCAGCTGCATCAACTACCTCGTCACTGCCAGAGGGTGTTATTGATCTAGATATTTGTTCTATTCGTTCATTACTAATACGTACGTCTGATAAAAACACCCTACCTTCATTGACTAGCTGGGCATTCTTAATCAAAATTTTCTTAGTCATGCATCACCCTTTTTATTGCATGTATGAGCACGGTTCAACAGCAGGTTATAGTTTCGAGCAATCATCAAAGTTTTAAATTTCGGCCAGACCACCGTCTGACTGATCTGCCTCTGAGTCAGACTGTTACCTGATTGTGACCACATTTGAATCACATCATTACTCTCACCTTTCTGTCCGGACTATGGTTATCTTTGTTAGCTATCTAAGTTACATCGATTGACTTGAGCCATCTGCAACACAATTTGGTCAATAGCTTGGGTCAAAACCTGTCCCGATTGCCCAGGCTGGTTGACCAAAATACTGAAAGCAATCGTGCCATAGTCTGCGTTGTCTAGATATCCCGATAGTGCCCGCACTCCCCTTAAGGTGCCGGTTTTACCGTGAAGTTTTCCGTGCAGTCGGGTGTTTTGGAAGCGATTTCGTAAGGTGCCGTTGACCCCAGCGATCGGCAGCGAATTGTAGAACACCACTCCTTCGCGATGACGCTTCATTGCTTTTAATAGCGTAATCAGCGTTGAGGGCGGCATGCGATTACTACGGGATAGCCCTGAACCATCTACCTGGATATAGCTCTCAGGGCGGAGGCCCAAGCGCATAAGTTCCTGGTTCACCCTGCGTTGTCCGCCAACCTGGCGTAGGAGAGCATCTGCCTCGCTGTTATTGCTGTAGCGATTGACTTCAATCAGCTGCTGGTTCAAGGGTACTGGAATTTCAGGAACCCGATTGCTGATGAGATTGATGGCAGCAGCTGTTGTCAGCAGCTTGGTATTCGAAGCCGGAATCAGGGCGCGATCTCGATTGTGCTGATAGAGAACCGTTGGCTCAGCAACGGGTTCAACGACAATGCCCCACTGGGCTGTTTCAAAACGGGGATCCTCAAGGATCTCGTCAATAGCTAACGCCAGCATATGGGAACAGAATTTAGGCTTAACCCCACGCACTCGGTTTACGGCTTTTGCAACAGCGGTGGTGATTGGTATTGACTGAATTAACGACGGTGTCAAGAGCGACCTTTGCGTGACGGCATGACTGGGGGCTGCTTGGCTCAATACCGTCCCAAATACTGAGCATAGAGCAGCGACCGGGGCAATCGCTCGACAAATCTTTGTAAAGGGAATGAAGGAATTGAGTGAGGGCATTATGGACTCTATATACTACAGAACAAAGTTTTGAAAAGGATTTGAGCAATTCACTCCACAAAATCCTAAAGAACGAGTTACATCCAGGCCAAGACTCAGAGGTGAAACACGAAGAAACCTCAGAGAAACCCGCTAGCCAGGTTGATGAATAGGTGGAGAATTCGATTGGAAAATTGCAAGAGCTTTGGCTACGGCGCTTGAATTCTACAAAATAGCGTCTATAAATAGGCCAACGGATCGACTGGCTCACCCTGCTGTCTGACTTCAAAGTGTAAGTGAGGGCCAGTAGACAACCCCGTTGAACCTATCGCAGCAATGGTTTGGCCTCGCTGTACACCTTGACCTACGGTTACGTAGAGTTCACTACAGTGACCATAAAGAGTGGTTAAGCCGTTACCATGGTCAACGATGACCGTATTGCCATAGCCACCGTACCATTCAGCCACAATTACGGTGCCGCTATCTGCCGCAAAAATCGGGGCACCTGTAGGAGCACCAAAATCAGTACCAGCATGAAACCGTCTTCCTCCTAATACGGGATGAATTCGATAGCCAAAATTACTGGTAACGGGTCCAACTACGGGTCTAACCAGTTGTCCTGTCCCCAATATACGCTGATATCCGGGAGTGCCAGAGCGGAAGGCCACTTGTTGTTCGCCTAGGCGTTGGGCAATGATGCTAGAAAGATTATTAGCTTCTTGAGATAATTGCTGCTCAGCAGCTTCTAAAGCGCGTCGATCTGTTTTTAGCCGTGTCACCAATTCAGCTTGAACAGACGCTTGAGCTGTGTAATTCGCTTTTTGATACTGGAGTTGTTCTGATAAAAGGGCAATCTGGTTTTTCTGAATTTCTGCTAAGAGTTTCTTGTCACTAATCTCTTCTTTTTCAGTCTTGAGTGCTAGTAGCGACTTGCGATCAGCTTTATAGACCTGTTGAAGCCGATATCGACGCTCTAACAGTTCCTCTATCGATTGGCTCTGTAATAATACAATCCAAGTACTGGATTCTCGTTGTCGTTGCAGAACCCGAAGGCGAGCAACGGTATTACTCTGTTTCTCTTTGTAGGCGGTTTCAGCTACGGTCAAATCCGCTTCTATTTTCTGCAGTGTTTGGTTGGCTTGTTTGAGTTTGACTTCATTTTCCATAATTTGACCTTCCGTAAACTGAATATTCCGCTCTAATCCCCCTAAACGTCTTTTGGCTGCACCTTCCAGATTCTCAATCTGCTGTCGTTGCTTTCTAACATTGGATCGCTGTTCATCAACTTGTATCCGGCGCTCTTGTAAGTCGTTCAAGTCTGATGAATTTTGAGCTAAAGTATGCAACCCACCAAGGGTAAAAAGCAATGTAGCCAGGCTGATAGTACAAATTAGGCCCACCAGCCTCCGCCGAAACGGGGAGTTTCTCTTTCTGGAGCCAGAGTAAAGCTGTAAACACCGGAGTATCAGTTTTTGGCGAATAAGGTTTAACAAAACCGTTCAGACGTTGAGTGCAATTGGAAAAGTGGCATTTCAGGAACCCGATTGCTGACGACATTAATGGCAGCAATTGTTGTCAGCAGCTTGGTATTCGAAGCCGGAATCAGGGCGCGATCTCAATTGTGTTGGTAGAGAACCGTTGGCCCAGTAATGGATTCAACAACAATGCCCCACTGGGCTGTTTCAAAACGGGGATCCTCAAGGATCTCGTCAATAGCTAACGCCAGCATATGGCAACAGAATTTGGGCTCAACCCCACGCACCCGGTTTACGGCTTCTGCAACAGAGGTGGTGATTGGTATTGACTGAATTAACGACGGTGTCAAGAGTGACCTCGGCGTGACAGCGTGACTGGGGGCTGCTTGGCCCAATACCGTCCCAAATACTGAGCATAGAGCAGCGACCGGGGCAATCGCTCGACAAATCTTTGTAAAGGGAACGAAGGAATTGAGTGAGGGCATTATGGACTCTATATACTACAGAACAAAGTTTTGAAAAGGATTTGAGCAATTCACTCCACAAAATCCTAAAGAACGAGAGATGGTTCAGCAGAGTATTTTTACCACTCCCCCAAAAGCCCGGTGCTGACCGGCTGAAGCCGTAACTAGCGACTTGCTGGTGAATGGGAGATCAGGTTAAAAAATTCTTGGCGAGTGCGAGAATCACTGGAAAACACGCCTCGCATCGCACTGGTCGAAGTCCAAGATCCGGGTTTTTGCACCCCTCGCATCACCATACACATATGGCTTGCTTCTACAACTACAGCCACCCCTTGGGGGTTTAGGAGGCCCTGCAAGGCATCAGCAATTTGAGCTGTTAACCGTTCTTGTACCTGCAGTCGCCGAGCATACATCTCACAGATGCGGGCGATTTTTGACAGGCCAATCACTTTGCCATTAGGGATATAGGCCACATGGACTTTGCCAATAATGGGCCAAATATGATGTTCGCAGGAACTAAAGAGATCAATATCACGCACCAAGACCATTTCATCTAGGTCTTCGGGGAAGATGGCCCCATTCAGCAATTCATCGAGGGATTGCTGATAACCCGAAGTCAGAAATTTTAAGGCTTTAACCATTCGCTTAGGAGTATCTCGGAGGCCTTCGCGATCGGGATCTTCACCCAAGCCCAGCAACAACGTACGAACGGCGGCCTGCATTTCGGCCTCCGAGACGATGGGCTGAGCTTCAGTGGTAAGCGCAGGGACAAAGGTCGGGATGGAAGGCACAGTCATAGAAACTCCTAACGCGGAACGGAATAAGGGGCACTTCGAGATCCAGTCGGCTTCAATCCAAAAGCAAACTAGGTCAAAGACAATGATAATGATAATCATTATCATTGGCAACCTTTTATCTACCCCTTCAAACCTTTATGTCTATTGCTTCTTCGACTTTGCCAGCACCTACTTCCTCCAAACAACTGCAGCGGCTTCGCCCATGTGATGGCCATGGCCCACCAGAACCAGCTCTATCGGATGCCAATGGATGAGGGGTTACGCCAAGCCATGGAGAATGCAGAAGATCGCATTCTCCATCACATAAATGAGTTGGTTCATCGGATCAATGAAGCAAGCCGGATGGGTATCAACTTCAACGTGATCGATAACGGTCAATTGATTGGTTATTATCCGGCGCTACACCACATTGATGAACCCACTGAAGCTGAGGGAACCCTGACCCAAGGGGATATTGAGACAGTGATCGAGCATATGCAAAATCAACACAATGCTATGTATTCATCGGCTTATGATTCAGCCATTCCATCTGGTCGTTTAACGGTATGGGAGATGGTGCTTCATCAACACCGAATCAATTGTCGATTAAGCCAGGAAGAGATTGAGCCCCAGTTTGATAACAACGATCCTTGCTATGATCCATCGTTGAATGAACCGTATGAGGTTCCGCTTTTAGAGCCGGGTGTTCATGAGCAAATCAACTATAGTCAGATAGCCGAAACGCATGAGGCTCAACTAATAAGACTCATTGACATGGACGCCAGGGAAGTTGCTCAACACTCTCTCATGAGAGATAAGAAGAACAGCTTCATTACCCAAGAACTTGCAGAACAATTCTGCACTGAATACCGGAATCCTGGAAGCGATGCTCCTGTATTCACAGACCTCTATTGGCAAGAGATCAATGACCACCGGAAGTCAGGGGATTGGTATGTGTTCCGTATCCCCACAGATAAACACTTCATGCCTTTAGAGTTGCATGCGCTTCCTGAGTTCAACGAATTTATAAGGCGACTAGCCAAGGATACAGGGGAGCATGAAGACTATATAACTGTGCCTTTTGGAGTTCGAGAAAGCTGGAGGTGTTGGCACAACTGGGTAATGAATTTACCGATGGGCGCTGTTCCCCCAAAAGAATTTCCAATGATTCAAGTTGGTGAGCAGATTGTCATTGCTGAACCGGAAAGATATAAGGTTTATCAGATTCTGGGACGACGTGGCAGATACTTTATTGTTCAAGATCTTTGGTTCCAAGGACAGCAAGCCATCGTTTTACATCCGGGTAAAGAAGTTTATATTCTTCTCCAACGAATCGACGAATTAGAGTTTCAGTGACGAACTTATTCAGGAGAGAGCTTTTGGGCGCGAGGTTACTATGTTTCGGTAGTGGGTTTGGATGAAGCGGTGGTTCAAGGATATATTCGCAATCAGGAGCTAGAAAATGCTCGCTTGGAGCAGCTGAACCTGCCTTTATGTTGATGTTAGAGAGTTGCCCCTTGGGGGTTATTCCCCTGCCCCCTTGAGGGGTGAACCATAATAAGCCTCCGGCAGAGACAGAGGTAATTTAAGCTATTGGTCAGCGATTGGGGTATCTTTACAGGTACCTGAAATAGCGAAAGGGACTGAGTTCGTAAACCGTTTTCTAGGACTCGGTTTCTGCACTTCAATATGTAAGTGAGGGCCGGTACTCCAACCGGAGTTCCCACTGTAACCAATGAGTTGACCTTTTTCGACAAAATCTCCGGCTTTGAGATTCACTTTTGACTTAAAGCCTTGCTGCAGGTGGACATAGATAGACCGATATCCATCTTCATGCTCAAGCCAAATGAAATTAGAGCGAGTTGCATTTTCTTTCCCACCGCCCGTATCAGGGTATTTATCCCTTAGTGCGAGCACTTTACCAGCCCTCATGGCATAGATGGGAGTGCCAATCTTTATTGCTAGATCATAGGCATACTCCATCCGACCTTGGTGGGTTCTGCCCCGAATTCCCTGGCTTAACCACCCCTCACCATTCAATGGATGACAAAAACCTCTCAAGGGATCATCTACAGTCGGCTTTTGAGGGAGAGGAGTGGCAGAAGCAAACAACGTTCTGGTATTAGAAGGTCCTGACTGGGTAGAAATTCCTCCATACCCTTTCTTGGCGTGAACCCTTTTAATGTCGTCATCAACAATGAGTTCTATGGTAGGTTTACGCATGCTCTGCACCAGGGTTGTTTGCGTCTCTACGCTAGAGGTTAGTTGCGGTAGATTGGGCGCAAACGTACTAACCGAGAATAATACTGACGTGACCAAGTTTCGCCATCGTTGCTCGATTAGGCCTTGCTGGAGTTGATCCTGACTAATCAGACCTTGCTGAATTAAAACTTCTCCCAGTTTCTGCTTACTCCCACGTTGGAGGTTTAAGGCTTGTCTCAGTTGTGTCGGATTAAGATATCCCTTCTGGAGAAGAAGCTCACCAATCCGAATTTTGGGGAGTTGGTCCTTGGGCTGAGGCACATGCAGCTCCTGATTGGGAATCGTGGGAACCTTTTAATCTTCCAGTTTTATTGAAAAGGGAAGAACCTGATTTAAGCTGTGAGATTAATAGAAAAAGCTATTTAATTTGACTAGGATTTCATTCGGAAAAAGGTACAGAACTGCTGTCCTACCTTTAGCCTTCCCAAAATTAAATTCAAGTGAACTTTCTTTTTGAAGGGAAAAGTGTTTAGTAGGGAGTCTGTCCACTTAAACGCTGGGCAATTGGGCAAGTCATACTTCTCGTGACCAAGAATTGGCTGTTTCAGCCAATTCTTGGCTTGGTGTCGATGCGGCATCAACTCATTGCTTCTTATTTGAAGGTGTTGAACGACGTGATGAAAACACCGATAATGGTGAAGGTAAGCAGCAGCAGATCATCTTGGCCCCCCACCAAGTTCTCCCATCCGTCTGCTCCGCCGTAGATTTAGCCTGCGAGCGTACATCTTCAACTTCTGGGAAAAAACTCGCTACGGCATAGAAAGATCAGCTAACTTTTGCTCAAGTTCAGCTAGGCTCATTTCTTGTTGTTTTAGAGCCCCTAAACACCGAAGATTTAACCTTTGACTCATGGCTTCCTGCTCACCCACAATGGCAATCAATGGAATTTTGCGTTTAGAGAGTCCACGAATTTTCTTGCTGATTGTGCGGTTTTGGTTGTGAAGTTCTACCCTAGCCCCCAGTTGCCTGAGTCGAAAGAAAATTGTTTCTGCCCAGGCAGATGCTTTATTAGAAATAGAGGCGACTGCGACTTGTGTAGGAGCAGCCCAAATGGGGAGGGCACCGCTGTGATGCTCTAACAAAATGCCAATCCAGCGCTCTAGCGACCCCAAAATCGCCTGGTGCAGCATGACGGGACGCTCCAATTCTCCCAATTCATTTACAAAAGCTAGCTCAAACACTTGAGGCAGATTGAAATCGACTTGAATTGTGCCACACTGCCACGATCTCCCCAACTGATCTTGCAAACTAATTTCGAGCTTGGGGCCATAGAATGCCCCTTCATTTGGAGCTAATTTATAACTATGCCCCAAAGATTGAACCGCTTTAACTAACACAGACTCAGCCTGATCCCAGAGATGATCTGAGCCAAGCCGTTGCTCTGGTCTAAGTGATATTTGTAGGGAAAATTGGTCATAGCCAAAAGCAACATAAACCTGCTGCACCATATTGAGGAAATTGCTAATTTCACGCTGCACATCAGATGCTCGGCAGAAGATATGAGCATCATCCTGGACAAATTGCCGCAGCCGCATACACCCCGATAATGTGCCAGACAGTTCGTTGCGATGACAGATGCCAAACTCCATCAATCGCATGGGATTTTCCCGATAGCTGCGCTTGCGGGACTGATAAATAGCAATATGGGCAGGGCATGACATGGGCTTCAACGCATAGTCAGGGCTGATGACGGATAGGGCTGATTCATCGTCTATATCTGCCTCTACGCTGCCAACAACAAACATTCCCTGACGAAATTTTTCCCAATGCCTTGAGCGCTCCCATAGCGATCTATTAAGTGCTATGGGCGATCGCACTTCTTCAAATCCATGCCCTTGATAAACTTGCCGCATGAAGTCTTCAATGCTGCGAAAAAGCCGCAGTCCCTGTGGGTGCCAAAACACCATTCCTGGACTATGCTCTTCAAAGTGAAACAAGTCCATATCCCTTGCAAGTTCACGGTGGTCCGCCATTTTAGTCTCTCCTGTTGTCTGAGTAATGAGGTAATAAAAAACCCTCCAAACTATGCTTGGAGGGACAGATGAGTTGCATGTGCAATCAATCGTCACGTCCCTCCAGGCGTGATAGTAGTGGTGGCGGTAGCAGTGTTCATTGCAAGAGACATTGTCAGCAAAATGGGCATTCCTTTTGACCTTCTGAATACAGGTGGTGAAAAAACATTGCCCCCCAGAGTTCGTCTGGAGGGCAACTAAAGTAGTAAGACCAATTTCAGCGCAGCGCCTTACAACCCTCCTATGTGGGTAGTTGTTGTGGTAGTGCTAGTAAGGACGAGTGCTGTTTTCACTATGAGAAAAGCTTTGTTCCAATATGTTCTCAATATAGCAATTCTTGGCTTGGATCAAAACCAGATATCAGTGTCAGGAGCGATCAAGGTAATCTAAGGGCTTAATGTCACTCCCCTGAAATGTTCCTCCTGTATGATTTCGATTTCTGCGATTGCAGCCACTTTAACGAGAATTTCAACGAGCCTTAAATTTAGGCCATAGCCAAATTTTTCCGCACCTTCCCAGCAAGGCTTCAGAGAGTTGGTTACTTCATAAAAGATTTCAAATAGGTTCTATACAGTTGTGATGACTAAAGAAATGAAGATAGGTCCGTTAGTATGGATGATAATCATTCTCATAGCACTGGGTCTGACCAGATTCCCTATTGCGCCCCTATCAGTGTTTTTAGTTAAAAGTATTTTGCATGAACCTTACTCTTCACAACACTCTCACCAATCAAAAAGAGCCATTTATCTCCGTTCACCCAGAACGAGTGGTGATGTATTGCTGTGGCGTGACGGTATATGACAATTGTCATTTAGGGCATGCTCGTTCGTACATGGCTTGGGATGTGCTGCGGCGCTATTTAAAGTGGTGTGGATACACAGTGCGCTATGTGCAGAATTTTACAGATATTGACGACAAGATTCTCCATCGCGCCATAGTAGAGGGCATAACGATGCAGGAGGTGAGCGATCGCTATATTAATGCCTATTTTCGTGATATTCGCCGACTCAATATTCTAGATGCTGATGACTATCCCCGTGTGACAGAGCACATTCCTGCAATTCATCAATTGATCCAGGCACTAGAACAGCAAGGCTACGCTTATGCGATCGATGGCGATGTTTACTATAGCGTGCGGCAATTTTCGGAGTATGGAAAGCTCTCTGGTCGTAAGCTTGAGCAACTGAAGGTAGGTGCAGGAGGACGAGTTGCCGATGATACTCAAGACCAGAAGAAGCGCGATCCGTTTGATTTTGCCTTGTGGAAATCTGCAAAACCTGGTGAACCTGCCTGGGAATCGCCCTGGGGACTAGGAAGACCCGGTTGGCACATCGAATGCTCGGCCATGATCCGGGCGCGATTGGGCGAAACCATTGACATTCATGGAGGTGGTGGTGATCTAGTGTTTCCTCACCATGAAAACGAGATTGCTCAATCAGAAGTGCTGACCGGACAGCCGCTCGCTCGCTACTGGCTGCACAATGGGATGGTAACGGTGAATGGGGAAAAAATGTCGAAATCCCTAGGCAATTTCACCACGATTCGTGACCTGCTAGATGGAGGTTGGGCAGACTATCCGGAGCCGGTAGATCCAATGGCGGTGCGACTGTTTGTGTTGCAGGGGCACTATAGGAAACCGCTTGATTTTACAAAAGATGCGATCGTGGCTTCGATCAATAGTTGGCAGACGTTAAAAGCCGGAATTCTCTTTGGCAACCGTCACCGAGTAGCATTGTCGTCGCCATTTGCTAGCATCCAGTCTTCACCTCAGGAACCCAGTTCAGAAGACCCATGGACCAAACGGTTTCAATCCGCAATGGATGATGATCTGAACACATCGGGGGCTCTGGCAGTGCTGTTTGAACTTGCCAAAGCGCTGCAGAGAGAGGGGAACCGTCTGGTACATGAAGGCAAGTCCCAGTCCAGTCCGGAGCTGCTCTGGCAGCAGTGGCAAACATTATTGTATCTGGCCCAGGTATTGGGTTTAGAAGCTAAAGTCAACAGTGATACGGATGAAGCAACTGGCAAATTAGATGAGGCTGTAATAACTGATCTAATTCAGCAGCGACAAACAGCCCGAAAACAGCGAGACTTTATAACTGCAGATGATATTCGCGCTCAACTATCGGCAGCGGGGATTACAGTGGTTGATCAACCAGATGGAGCTACCCGTTGGCATCGGCACTAAATCAGCAACAAACTCGACATGCACAACGACAAACTGGGACACTGACAACACACTGTAAGCTTTCTATCCTGTTGACATACAATCCTCGCATATACAGTTCATTTCTAATTGTGGGCTCGCAAGGGGAAGCCTGCATCGCTAGTGTTTTTCTTTAGCACATCCATAATTGATGCGCTTATCGTGACTTCCTTAACTTTTTGGCACTGACCGCAGATTAAAAATTGCGTCTGAGCATGCGCGTGCTCGCACTTAATATGTTCGCAAGCAACATACTTATTGATCAGATCAAGGCGATGCACTAAGTTCTCTGCCATTAAAAACTCTAAAATTCGATACATAGACATGGCAGGCATGGTGTCACCCAATGCAGTTTTATAAGTCTCCACTAATTCATAAGCAGAGAGTGCTTTGCCCGATTTAAGTAACAGTGATAGCGCTAGTTTTCTTTTTTTAGTTAAACGCGAGCTATTTTCTTTACAGCGCCGCTCTGCGCGATCAATAACCCGTTGAATAGCATCCATTCTTTATCTCACCGCAATTGTATTTTTAGTAAAGGTCAGAAAGTTGATTGCCAAATGGAAGCGAGAGCGGGGGTTACGATAGCGTTGCTGCTGGTCGGGTGTGCTCAGACTCCGGTCAAGGTTGAGAACATCGAGCCTAGAACGGAGGTGGCAAAGACGACTACGCCCCGCCCCTCGCCTCAACAACGACAGATGCCTTGGCGATTGAAACTACAGCTAACCTTAGATCATCCAAATGACCTTAAGGTGAAGGTGAATGAGGTAGTGACAAAGGGGCAGATAGTGAGTGAGCGTTCCCTAATCAGGACCAGTCTTGTGCAAGAACGTGAGAGTCTGCGGCAGCAGCTGCAGCACTTGCAAACCCAAACTTTCACAGTTGTCCCCGATTTTGCAGTAGAGCAGGTCGAAGTGAAACTAGCTCGATTAAGAGTGGAGCAGGCAAGAGATGCGATCTCAAATTTCTATGCAGACTCTCCCTGGACTGACTACGCCCGCCGGGTGTTGCCGCTATCAGAGAAGACTGAGCTTGGGAAATTGGAAGGGAAGTATCAAGAAGCAAAAGGAAAGCTGACCCTTGCGATTGCTAAGCTCACAAAAGCTAAGCAACAAAATAGAGTTCGGCACAATCAATCAACGCAGAAAGCTAAGTTGATAGCCGAGATCCACACAATAGAAAACAAACTGAATACAAAGGGGATTGTGCGGTCCCCTTACAATGGCCAAATCAAATCAATTAAATGGCTGCGACAGACCGATCAAGAACTGTACTTGGATTTGGTTATAACTGTTTCAGGTCAATCTGTTTCATTATGAAGCTATACAAAGGCAGTGGGTAAGGGTGCAGGCATGTGAGTAACTTCTGGCTTACCTAAGTATGTGTTGCGAGTATTGCCACTCTCAGCGTGGTAAGGATTAGTCCCTATCAACATAGTCAGACCCATGCTGATCCAACAAAGAGATGTTTGAAAGGTAAAAGAGCATTGATGGACTTTCAAAGCAGATTTTTATTCTTTACTAGAGGCTTAAGCGATCATTCTGATGAAATCTTGAAAGGGCGTCAAAAGACAGTTTGTCAAACTTGAAAGACTTTGACAGGGCTAAATCTTGAGGATGACCTACCCTTTAAAGCAGACTTAGAAATGGTATTTTTGACTCAATAATTATCCAACCTTAGAACTTGATTCTTGTGGTAGGATTCAGAAACAATTTTATAAATTCGGTTCTAACGGGGAACAGTCGTTAGAGGAAACGGGGAAAGTCCGGTGTAAATCCGGCGCTGTCCCGCAGCTGTGATGAGGCTTTGTCCTCAGAGTCAGAACGCCCGCCGAGTGATTACTCACTTTCACAACATCTGCGAGGTATAGATGATGAATGATTTAGCTTTAATTAAGTCACGGTTGCATTGTCATTGGAGCATCACTACATAGCTTTGGTGATGATAAGGGACCAGAAATTAAGTGGCTTTCTACCAAGAACGACCATTCTTGGTAGAAAGCCTGGGTGGATTCGGTAGAGGTAAATGCACGTCAGCAGAGCGTGCTCCTCACTTGACATTCCCCAAATCCGCTCATGCGTAAACTCTGGATCGTTGGATTTCTTAGAAGCCTTGTCGATTGAGTTTTATAAGCAACTCCATAGGGTTATAGGTCCCAAAGTTACTAAAACCCTTCGCTTCATAAATAAATGAATTCTTAGGACAACACAAGCATGACCATAAAGACCATGACCCTGGCCTATACCCGCATGGGTATGCATCGGGAAGTGAAGAAAGCTCTGGAAGCTTATTGGCGCGGTGATGTAGATACCAACAGCTTACACACTACCGAACGCGACATTGAGGCAGGAATTGCCAATCTGCCCATGCAGCAAATCTGGGTGAATCCTGACTGTGGTTTGAAAACACGCCGCTGTAAAGAAGTCATGCCGTCACCCAAAAACAGGGTAGCAGCGGCCCAACAGTTACGGGAGGAGATCGATGCGACCCCCCACTAGCGTCTGGCAGGGCTATTCAGGCTACTGGCAGTCAGCCTTTATTCGAGAATATTTACTCCCCATCGGTCATGCTGCCTGGCAAGGCTACCTGACCCAGTGGCGGGGACTAGTGTCTTGTGATGTGGACGTTGTTGATGTCTCTACTCTGGACTGGCATATCGATCTGGTGGAATACGGCATCCAATACATTCCTAAGGCTGAGATCCAAGACTATCTGGAGGTCCATAACCTGGACATGGATTTTGTCCATCGTTTGATGGAGGCGGCTATGACCTATCAACCGGGTCAAGATATTCTTGTTGCCATCCTTGGTAATGGGCAGGTCGATATCAATTGGTTGCAGAACTTAGCGATTTCCCCACCCGATTGCTATCACGAAATGCGTAGCCGCCACTCAGAATTCGCTCTAGCACCCAGCTCTGGCGGGAGGTGCAAAGATGGCTGTTGAAGCCAGAGCCACCTGGCAACAAGCCTTTGTCGCTACCAACACACTAACGCTAGGACATAACACTTGGTGTGGTTTTCTGGCGTACGAAGTGGTCTGTAACGGGTGGGATGCGTTTAAACCCTTGGCACCCGATTTTCCAAACTACAACTATTTTTCATTGACCTGAATCCCTCATGCAATCTCAGCCCATGACCCAAACCACATTATTTGTCTGCTCACTATGTCGATTCTCTAAGGATGAAGCCTGTCGGGACGGTATTTCGGGAGGCCAATACCTGATTAACCAACTCCACCAGGCACTCGAAGCCTGCAATCTACAAGATACGGTTCGGTTAGAACCATTGCGCTGTATGGCGGGGTGCAGCCACCCTTGCAACGTTAGCCTTGCCGCTCCCGGTAAATTGACCTTTATCCTCAGTCAGATATCACCGACAGAGGGAGCTAAGGCGGTTGCAGTATTTTGCCAGCAATACGCCACTTCTCCCGATGGTAAAGTCCCCTACTCGGAACGTCCGAACTTGGTTCGAGAGGCCACTGCGTTTATCCTGCCGCCGCTCCCTACTGATGCCCCCACCCGCTGATGATTCAGCTTCTATCGAATTAAATAAAGTTTGTCTTTTCATCAAAGGATTCTCATCCATGCACAAAATTCCCGTTACTGTGGTCACTGGCTTTCTCGGTTCAGGCAAAACCACTCTGGTGCGGCATCTACTGCAAAACAACCAGGGGCGTCGCATTGCCGTGTTAGTGAACGAGTTTGGCGAAGTGGGCATTGATGGCGAACTGCTGAGGTCATGCCAGGTGTGCAACGACGAGGAGACTCCTAACGGCTCTGGCCCCAATATCGTTGAACTGGCCAATGGTTGCCTCTGCTGCACAGTTCAGGAAGAGTTTTTGCCCACCATGCAGGAACTATTGAAGCGACGCGATGAGATTGACTGCATTGTGATTGAAACCTCGGGGTTAGCCCTGCCCAAGCCTTTGGTGCAAGCGTTTCGCAGGCCTGAGATCCGCACGGGAGCTACGGTAGATGGGGTGGTGACAGTGGTGGACGGAGATGCGCTGGCTCAGGGGCGTATCGTCAGCAATCTGGATGCCCTGAACACCCAGCGACAGGCAGATGACAGTTTAGAACATGAAACCCCAATAGAGGAACTGTTTGAGGATCAATTAGCCTGTGCGGATATGGTACTACTGGCCAAAACCGATGTGATACAGGGGGAGGATACATGTAGCCGCATCCAACAGTGGCTGCAGCAACAGACTCCGTCAGGTGTCAAAGTTGTTCCCTGCCATCACGGTCAAATTAGCCCAGATATTCTGCTCGGTTTCAACGCAGCTGTAGAAGATAATCTCGATAGCCGCCCCAGCCATCATGATCAGGAAGAAGACCATGATCACGATGACAACATCAACTCCATCTGCGTAGAGTTGGAGCAGACCTTTGACCCGAACACACTGATCGAACGGTTGCAAGTCTTGGTACAGCAGCAAGAAATTTATCGGATCAAGGGCTTCGTCGCCGTTCCCAATAAAGCTATGCGGTTGGTGCTCCATGGAGTGGGGCAACGCTTTGACCAATTTTATGATCGGCTATGGCAAACTAGCGAACCCCGTCTGACTCAACTAGTGTTTATCGGCCAAGGACTGGACTCCCATCATATTACTGAAGCGATTTCTGCTTAATGCTCCTGACATGGCATTCCTTTTGCCATATGTGTTGCTGTTGATTGCCCATCGAAGAGGATTTTCCCATGACCCTTACGACTCCTTCCCTAACGATGTGTAGGTGGGACAAGACAAATGTTTCGAACTGTTCTAGGGGCACGTAGGTTGGAAATCATTGATTAGATTGGGTTTGGGACATCTGCACTCCTAATAAACGTCAAACTAAAAGACTGGAGTCATTTTAATTGATGTCGATGAAATACTCTGCAGGGTATGGGTTTCAGAACATTTCAACCATGAAATAAAACCCGAAATCAGTTGATTGATCGGCAGTAAGTTGCAGCTTTGGTTGTTTTGGGCCTATAAGGGCTGTTCAAATCGAGAACTAATCTATAATTCTTTGCTCAGGATGGAGTACAACGTGGCTAAAACAACAAATTGGGACACTAAGATCGAAGAATCGGATCCACCGAAGGTGGAAAGTTTGGTGGATTTGCTCCGTTATCGAGCTGCTTACCAGCCGGATCGGAGGGGGATTACCTTTCTGGTTGATGGAGAGGAAGAAGCCCTCCATTTCACCTATGCAGAGTTGGATATCAAGGCCCGTGCGATCGCAGCAGCACTACAGTTAGCCTGCCACCCCGGCGATCGAGCCCTATTGGTCTATCAGCCTGGGTTAGAGTATGTGGCTGCCTTCTTTGGCTGCCTCTATGCAGGCGTTACGGCAGTTCCCATCTATCCCCCCCGCCCGAATCGCTCCTTGATGCGTTTGCAGAGCGTCATCGCGGATTCCCAAGCCATTTTTGCCCTTACCACCTCTCAAATTCTGTCGAAATTAGAGCGACGGCTGATTGATACTCCAGAATTGAGAGCGCTTAAGTGGCTAGCAACAGATAGCCTCAGCGTTACGGAACCCCGCCAAGCCTGGCAAGAGACTCATCCTCAGGGGCAAGATTTAGCCTTTCTTCAATACACCTCTGGTTCAACCGCAACGCCCAAAGGGGTGATGATTACTCATCACAATCTTTTAAAGAATTTATCCTTGATTCATCAATGCTTTGAGCATAGTTCCCAGAGCCTAGCGGTGATTTGGCTACCGCCCTACCATGATATGGGTCTAATTGGCGGGATTTTGCAGCCTTTATACGGGGGATTTCCCATGGTTCTGATGTCCCCATTTATGTTTTTCCAGAGCCCCATTCGCTGGCTCCAAGCCATTTCCCGCTATCAAGGAACCACCAGCGGCGGACCCAATTTCGCCTATGATTTATGCTTGCGAAAAATAAAGCCGGAACAGCTCCAAGGACTGGATCTGAGTTCCTGGCGGGTGGCCTTTAATGGAGCAGAACCCATCAGTGCCCAGACCCTTGAAGACTTTGCCACTAAATTTGCTCCTTATGGATTTCGGTCAGAAGCCTTTTTTCCTTGTTATGGTCTTGCCGAAGCCACTCTAATCGTGGCCGGGGGCCAACCGGATGCCCAACCCGCCCTCAAAACGGTCCAAGGGACTGCCTTAGAACAGCATCATGTGGTCTCGGCCCAGGCCAATGATGTCAATGCCCGCACCCTAGTGGGCTGCGGCACTTCCCTTCAAGACCAAGAAATCGTGATCGCTAATCCTGAAACTCTGCAGCAATGCTCGTCAGAAGAAGTCGGCGAGATTTGGGTGTCTGGGGAAAGTATTGCTCAAGGGTATTGGGGACAATCAGATGTATCTGAGGAAACCTTTCAGGCCCATTTGGCAGATACAGGCGCAGGCCCCTTTTTAAGAACAGGGGACTATGGCTTTTTGGTCGGCTCTGAACTTTATGTCACCGGCCGCCTCAAGGACGTGATTATTGTCAATGGCCGTAATCATTATCCTCAGGATATTGAGTGGACTGTGGTTCAAAGCTATCCCGGTATTCGCCCCAATTGTGCCGCTGCATTTTCGATTACTGAAGCGGGGGAAGAGCGGCTAATAGTGGTGGCAGAACTGGAAAGAAACTATATCAATCGCTATCGGAAAAACGGTAAGAAGCCATCCTCTCAGCCTCCTCAGCTCAATGATTTTGTCTCGCCCACATCCTTAACTGCCGATTCAGAACCTACTACCGTCGAAAAAGATATACTCACTCAAATTCGTCGGGCGGTTGCCAAAGAGCATGATTTGCACATCCATGCCCTTTGGCTGCTCAAGCCCGGTAGTATCCCCAAAACTTCTAGTGGAAAGATTCAGCGATTTACCTGTAGATCCAAATTTTTAGAGGGAGACCTAGACAGCGTAGCAAGAAGTATGCCCCGAGCTTAAAAAATGGCAGTCCACGGATTTTTTACAGGCAGAAAGTCAGTCTCAACTTAGAGGCTGTTTGAGAAGTGAGTAAAGCTCTCAAGGGGCTAATCTGTCAATACACAAACATTGGACAGGACCTTAAGATGTTGTTTGGGATTCTATGACCCTTCATTTAAGCAATCCTTGTTCTACCCCAATTGTTCTCGAAGTTCAATAGTCCGCCTCGTCCAAATGTTCTGAGACATCTCGGTAAAGATTAAAAATATGGTGGTCTTTTAATCCGTAAATCACGGTTCGTCCACATTTACGGCGGCGAACCATTCGTGTATTCCTGAGGACTCTCAGTTGATGGGACACGGCTGATTCTGACATCTCAACTGCTGCCGCTAACTCTCCCACCCGCATTTCTTCAATGGCAAGAGCCGATAAGATTCTCCAACGATTAGGGTCGCTCAATACGCCTAAAAATTCAGCCATCCGCTGTGCCTTTTCAAAAGACAAAATTTGATCGACCACCGGCTTCTCTGACCGGGGTTTCTCCGACAAGGAATGAGTGCTGATATCAAGGTGAGAGTGCGACATAACATGACTGAAGGTGGCTTGACCCTAAGATAATCAACTCTAGATGGCTTTCTGCATACATTACTAATGACATTTTAATACTTGAGCAGTTATTCATATGTTAGGCTGTGAAGCATGAATGATTGTTCATATATTTAGTTATGGAGGTTTGCAATGGCAACCGTTACTCAAATGAAATGTGCTTGCGAGTCTTGTCTTTGCATCGTGACGATTAGTGATGCGATTCAAAAAGGCGGTCAGTATTTTTGTGGCCAAGCCTGTGCAGATGGACATCCCTCAGGCTCGGGTTGTGGACATACGGGTTGTCGATGCAGTTCATAATTTGAACTAAGCCCGCTTTTGTATTGATCTGAATGGATGGGATTAGAGGAGCTTCAAAGGATCGACATCAATTTGAAGACGTAAATTTTGTGGACACCGTTGTTGGCATTCTTGTCTGGGAAACGGCCAGTGTTCAGACTGGCCCAGTTTAGCCTGGGGGCGTTTAACTAACACATGCCAATAATATCGTCGGGCTACTCTCAAAATACTAGCGGGAGCAGGACCGAGAATACTGCCCTCATAGCGATGTAATTGGATATAAGCCTTTAGGTAATTGGCAATATCTAGGGCAGTATTCTCAACCATCGTTTCATTGAGACCACTGATGCGTAGGAGGATTAGTTGTTGGAAGGGCGGATAATTGGCTTCCCGGCGCTGCTTGAGTTCATTGATGAGAAAGGTATTCATTGAATATTGTTGAACGGCCTGAATGACGGGGTGTTCCGGAGCATAGGTTTGTAGGATTACTTGGCCAGGATGCTCCCCACGACCTGCGCGTCCTGCCACTTGTAGCAGGGTCTGAAAGGTGCGTTCACTGGCCCGAAAATCGGGAATATTGAGTAAGCTATCTGCAGCCAAAACGCCAATTAATTGAACTTGGGGTAAATCAATTCCTTTAGTGAGCATTTGTGTACCAACCATTAGGTCTGCCTGGCCACGGGCAAACTGATTTAGAAGCTGACGATGGGCTCCTTTCCGACGAGTGGTGTCACTATCAAAGCGAATCACTCGCAATTCGGGAAACGTTTTGTCTAATTCCTGCATGACTCGCTGGGTCCCACTTCCAAAAAATCGGAAGTAAGAGGACTTGCAGACAGGACAAGCTTGCGGTTGGGGCTGAGTGTAGTTGCAATAATGGCATCGCAACAGAGTTTGACGGGAATCAGGGCTATGGTGGTAGGTCATAGAAATGCTGCAGTGAGGACATTCAGCGACATAACCACAACTGCGGCAAGAGACAAAAGTGCTATGGCCTCGACGAGGCATAAATAATGGCTCTCTGGGAATTAGCGTGTAGCAGTCCTACATTTAGTGTGTTTCCTTTTTCATCCCTATGGAATGATCTGAGGTAGTACTTCAGAGCAATGGCGTAATGGATAACTCAATTCGCATCCCGCTCAACCTTCCTGATATTCGAGTTCTAGAGCTATCGAAGACTGAGAGAGGGGATTGGCTCATCAAGATTGAGAGTACGCTTCAAGGAACAACCTGTCATCAATGCGGACGTGAGATTACTGACCTCCATTGTCATGATCAGCCTTTTCGGATTCGTCACCTGCCATTATTTGAAGTCCCCGTTTACTTAGAAATTCGGCCCAAGCGTTATCGATGCAAGTATTGCGATGACCATCCCACAACAACTCAACATTTAGAATGGCACGAACCTCGCAGTCCCAATACAAAAGCATATGAGCGTTGGCTTCTGCGAATCTTGATCAATTCAACGGTCTCAGATGTTGCCAGAAAACTAGGCGTTAGTGAGGATATCGTCAGTGGAATCATTGATCGTTGGATTGCCGCTCAAGTTGACTGGAGCGAATATGCAGACCTCAAAGTTATGGGGATGGATGAGATTTCTCTCAAACGAGGCCATCGTGATTTTGTGGTTTTGATCACGATTCCTACGACGGATGGGGTGGATATATTGGCAGTTCTAGCCGACCGTAAACAGCAGACAGTGGCAAATTTCCTTCAATCGATTCCCATTGATTTACGCCAAACCATTGAGCGCGTCTGTACGGACATGTACCAAGGATTTGTCAGTGCAGTCCGAGAACAATTGCCGCAAGCCAAAATTGTCATTGACCGCTTTCATGTGACCAAAGCCTATCGTAATTGTGCTGATACGGTTCGTAAACGTGAGGTCAAACGTCTACGACGAGAGCTCTCTAAGCAAGAGTATGACAGCATCAAAGGCGCGATGTGGCCTTTTAGAAAACGACCAGAGAATCTGAAAGAGTCAGAGCAACAACTCCTTGAGCGATTGTTTGCTTATTCTCCACAACTGAAACAGGCGTACAACCTCCGAGAGAAACTCACGCAGATATTTGAGGGCAGGTACACCAAGCACGGAGCTAAATGTGCCATCCGTGCTTGGTGTAAACAAGTACTCAAGAGTGACATCAAGGAATTCGATTGTTTTCTGACCACTATCAATAATTGGATGGACGAGATGACCAACTATTTCCTGGAGGGGTGGACCAGTGGTTTTGTGGAAGGATTTAATAACCGAGTCAAAGTCTTAAAAAGACGATGCTACGGTATTTTCGATATTGAAAGACTCTTCCAAAGGATTTCTCTTGACCTCAATGGGTATCAGACATTCGCTGTGACCTAAACACTATATCTAGCGGCTACCACGCTAATTCCCGGAGAGCCTAAATAATAGCCCTTGCTGATGCTTCTGCTGCAGTTCTTGCAAGCGTTTTTTCAATAGTCGACTGAAGATGGAATGATTGCGATTGGCCAACTCCAGGCGCATATCCACTATTTCGATGGGGGGCATGGGGCGAGCATTGACTCGCTGAGGGAGTTGAAGGTAATGAACCTTGCTCTGTGATAGATGAGGCTCACATCGCCGTGTTTGGGACCAACTCTCTAGGCAAGGCGTTGCTGAACCGAGGATAAGGGGACAGTCTTCCTGTTGGGCGCGCCACCGAGCAACGGTGCGAGCATGATAACAAGGGGCTGGCTGATCCTGTTTGTAGCCGGTATCATGTTCTTCATCTAGAACGATCAGTCCCATATTGGCTACTGGTGCGAAGATTGCTGACCGGGTGCCAATGACGACTTGGGGAGTGCTAGTGAGGAATTGCCGCCAGGTATCATACCGTTCTCCATCTGAAAGGGCACTGTGATAGACCCGAATGCGATCGCCAAATCGAGACCGAAACCGATCCGTCAGTTGCGGCGTAAGCCCAATTTCTGGCACCAGGACAATCACCGACTGCTGGCGAGCTAAAACAGGTGTAATGGCCTGCAAATAGACTTCTGTTTTACCGGAACCCGTGACGCCATGCAGTAAGACCTCAGCGTAACCTTGCAGCCGATCAAGTTGAGACAGGACCTTGGCTTGGTCGGGGGTTAGCATTTGAGGTTGATCTGGCTGAATCGGAGAGGTTTCCAACCGTAGTCGTTCCTGTTGCTGCAGGGTGATACAGCCTTTACTAGCTAATTTCTTGAGGGTGCTGCTACTCGTATGGGCAAGTCTCAACAGATCTTGTGCCCATAACTCCCCACCTTCATGTTTGAGAAGGGTCAGAATTTCCTGTTGACGCTTCGTCAAGCCCGGTACGTTGGGGGTCGTGAGGGTGACCGCCTGTTGCTGTTTAGGCTGGGTTGGCGCTTGAGTTTGGAGGTAGCTTTTAACCAGATCTCGCTGTTGGAGCTCTCTTAAGCCGACCTGGGCTTTTTTGACCTGACGACGAAGGTATTGCCAGGTATAGTCTTGGGTTGGACTTTGTTGCAGGAGCGTTAAAATGTCTTGGGCAGCTGTTCCTAAACCGTGGACATCAACGGAATTGATGGAAGTGTGCAAACGAATGCGGCGTTGAGATCGCTGCAACAAACCCGGTGGCAAGGCTACTCGAATGACGGCCATCAACGACGTTTGATAGTAGGCGGCGACTTTTTCTAAAATCTGCCAATATCCCGGTGGAAATAAATTACGACAGACCACATCCACGACACTCAAAATTCTAGTAGTGGTTAGTTCTGGCGGAAGATCCGACAAGCAACGCATGGCGATTGCCCCCACTTGTTGTGCACCAAAGGGAACGTTGAGAATATCCCCAGGGCAAATATTGAGATCAGAAGGAATACGGTAAGTAAAAAGCTTATCAGTGCCAGGACAATCAACGAGGACTTCAACAAAAGAAGCCGCTTTGGATATAGGGGTTACTGTAGGGAGAGCTTTTGGTGTCGACATATTGGCGCACCCAGGAGATTATTGTTTGTGTTTCATTTACTTAGAAACTTTTGCAGTCTGGCGATCGAGCAGTTGATTTAAATAGTCTGGCAGATGGGCATATTGATGGGGCTTATTCAAGTCTGGGCAATCTGTATAAAACTCGCAGTCTTGTGAAATTTTTCCCGTGTTGCCATCAACAAAGACATTCCAATATTTACCAACTAAACCGACTACACTAATGTTGATCATCCACTCGTGATTATCAAAACAAGTTGCACCAACGACCTCAAACAATTGACAATGTTCTGGAAATACTTCCAGATGGGACAAGAGATAATCGAGGGCTGTTTGCTTGATTGTGGTCAGTTCTAACATATAGCAATCTGGTTTGATTTGTTCTAAGTATACTGAGGCTCAAATCCTTGCTAACCAGTAGATTCACTCCAAAATATTTTCACGAATTAAATTGGATCGCTATAAAAGAACCACCCTACGCTATAGAGGCATGGGATTGACACTGATTTCTTCAATTTCTAAAGAACCAGCTAGAAAGAGATAGTGTCTCCAACCGTTATGAAAAGGAGACACCTGAGGCAGTCCCTCCAACATGGGAAAGACGCTACAATTCGCCCTGTACTGCGGGCAACTCCACCCATACCTGGTGGAGAGCGTTCCGTTAGAAATTGCAAATGGGTCAAACTCACAGTTCATAACTTGATATAGGCGGCTGCAACTCGGGCTGGCTTAATGCTGATTCACAGGATGCTGCTCAGTAAATCGGGGGGTGAGGCAGTAGGGACAATCCAACCACTCTGGTAACAGCGCGGCATTACAGACGTGGCAGTTGAGGGCTGTCTTGCGTTTGGCCTTTAATTCTGTTTTCAAGCCGCTATCTGAGAAAGTGACCCGTTCAACTTCCTCTAGAGAGGTTTCACCATTCTCAACCAGCTTTAAGCTATAGGCCAATAGGGTTTGCATTCCTTCTTCGACGGCCACTTCTTTAATGTGCTCGGTTGGGGCTCCTTCCGTGATGAGTGCCTTGAGTTTTTCGCTCACCTGCATCACCTCATAGACCCCGCACCGCCCCAAGTAGCCAATGCCTGAACAGGTGGGACAGGCATCTTCAGTGTTAGCCGTCGCCAGAATATCATCAGAGGTAGATGTATTGGCTTTATAGAAAGTAATGTCAGTCTTCCCAGACGTCACTAATCCAAACTGCGCCAGTCTCTCCTGGGACGGTCGATAGGGAATACGGCAATCGGGACAGAGACGTCGCACCAGTCGCTGAGCGACGACTCCTAGCAAGGAGGCGGAGACCATAAAGGGTTCTACGTCCATCTCAGCCAAGCGGACAATGGCACTAGCCGCATCATTCGTGTGCAAAGTGGTTAACACCAAGTGCCCCGTGAGCGCGGCTTCAATAGCAGTTTTGGCGGTTTCCTTGTCCCGTGTCTCACCCACGAGTAGGACATCAGGGTCTTGCCGCAGAAAGGCTCGCAGGATCGAGGCAAAGTCCATGCCTTTTTCTCGCAGCACCTGCACCTGGGTAATCCCTGGCAACGTATATTCAATCGGATCTTCAACGGTACAGATATTAACTTCGGGGGTATTCCGTTCCGTCAAAGCCGAATACAAAGTGGTCGTTTTACCAGAACCCGTTGGACCCGTGACTAAAATTAGACCAAAAGGACGATCGACCATGGACCTCACCAACTCCAGGCTCATTGGGTCATCAATCAAATTGTCGAGACCCAGCTGCATGGAAGAGTTGTCTAAGATCCGCAACACCACTTTCTCGCCATAGCGACTCGGCAAGGTGCTGACACGAAAGTCAACTTTACGTCCTTGAAACAGTCGAAGAATACGTCCATCCTGGGGCAGACGCCGTTCCGCAATATCTAAATTGGCAATGATTTTAAATCGAGAGACCAGGGCAGGCGTAATTCGCCGTGGAAGAGGTTGGAAGGCGTTATGGAGGAGGCCGTCTTTCCGAAAGCGAACTCGCAGGTTTTCTTCTTGCGGTTCAATATGAATATCTGAAATCTGGTTCTGCAAGGCCTTCGCTAAAATCTTATTGACCAAAGAAATGATGGGTGCTGCATTTTCGTCTAGCAGTGCTTCATCTAAGTTGGTGTCGGCATCATTGGTGGCCAGATCTTCAATGCCGCCTAAGCGATCGAGATCATCTTCCAGCCCATACTCAACGGGCAAATTCTCTTGGATCGTGGCTTGGCGTTTGGCTTGAGCGTCCAAAAACTTGGCGATCAACATTTGGTAAGTATCCAAATCCAGGACGACCCGTTGGAAGGTCATGCCATTGGAGCGCAATAAGTAGCCAATATCATCAATGGCGCTGAGGTGATCGGGATTGACCATACCGATCCGAACAACTGGCGGATCCTCTTCTTCATTGAGTGAAAGTGGTAACAACTGATAGCGACGGCAGTAGTCGAGGGGAATAACGGTGCGAATCAGCCGATCAATTTCATCGAAGTCAACTTGAGTAAGCTCAGGATCCAGACACTCTAGGCCATAGAGGATTTTTAACTCAAAGAGTTGCTGACGCTTGATCTGCCGAAGCAACCGAGGTGGGAGGGGCTTCCCCGTCATTTTTTGGAGAATCGCCAACAGAGAGCGACCTTTCCGCCGACTCTCATAAATCGCCTCACGCAAGCGTGTTTGATCTACATAACCACTCTTAATAAGTTTTTCGTTTGAAGGAGAAAAGTTGTTTCTAACGAGCAAATCTCGCTTGGATAAGTCATTCCCCATGAGATAAAAACGCTATAAATTTAACTAAATGTGAAGCTAAAAAACCGTGTATCCACGAATGCTTTAGGTTATGCGAAAACTCAAGGCTAATGCAGACTTACTCAGCCGTCACCTGCCAACACGACAAATATCCTTTCGGTAATAATTATCGACATGTAGCTCCCATGAAAATCAATACCTCCCCACACTGTAGGCTCTCAATTCTGTTGACATACAATCTTGGCATATACAGTTTATTTCTAATTGTGGACTCGCAAGATGAAAGCCTGCATCGCTAGTGTTTTTCTTTAGCAAATCCATAATTGGTGCGCTTATCGCGACTTCCTTAACTTTTTGGCACTGACCGCAGATTAAAAATTGCGTCTGAGCATGTTCGTGTTCGCACTTTATGTGTTCGCAAGCGACATACTTATTGATCAGATCAAGGCGATGCACCAAGTTCTCTGCCATTAAAAACTCTAAAATTCGATACATAGACATGGCAGGCATGGTGTCACCCAATTCAGTTTTATAAGCCTCCACTAACTCATAAGCAGAGAGTGCTTTGCCCGATTTAAGTAACAGTGATAGCGCTAGTTTTCTTTTTTTAGTGAAACGCGAGCCGTTTTCTTTACAGCGTCGCTCTGCGTGATCGATAACCCGTTGAATAGCATCCATTCTTTATCTCAACGAAATTGCATTTTTAGTAGAGGCCAACGTCACCATGCTCTGCTTGATTTCTGTTGCCCACAGCACATCGCTTTTTTACTCCGGGGAACTTCAATAAATAGGGCCATTACACAAGTCAATCTTTAAGGCCTTTACAGCTAAAGCACTAGCTCGCAGATATTTCGCTGTGGGCACTTTCATCATGTTCTTCTGAGTTCATTACATCTGTTAAAAGTGAGTAATTCATATTAGTGAACTCATGCGCTGTGACCCCACTCAGGAAATGGGTCGTTTAATGATTTCCAATAAGTGTGGCCCCGCACAATTTCTTCCTCGCTTAATAGACATTCATCAAGCGCTTGTGTGATGCGTTCTTTATCCAAACCCTGGCCGATAAAAACTAGTTCCTGACGCATATCACCAAAAGGCTCTACCCATTGCTTTTTAATTGCGGCGAGATATTCTTCGTCTTGTGGCCAGTTTTCCTTGGGTACGGCTTTCCAGAACATCCCTGCGACACCGTGGCGAGCTATGCCTCCAGCCTGACTCCAGTGACCCGCAAACTGAGGGCGCGAAGCTAGCCAGAAGTACCCTTTAGAACGGATTAACTTACCGTATTTGTCTCTACTGGACAGAAACTGGTAAAACTTTTCTGGATGGAAAGGTCGTCGCGCAACGTAGCTAAAACTGCCTATGCCGTATTCTTCGGTTTCAGGGACATGCTCACCTCGCATCTCCTTGAGCCAACCAGCCGCTTGTTGTGCGCGCTCGAAATCGAATAATCCGGTGCTAAGCACATGATCAATATTAACTTGGCCTTGAGCAATCGGTACTATTTTCGCGTGCGTATTCAGCGTTTTAAGAATGGCTGTTAAGCGCTCGATATCAGAAGGGAGCACCAAGTCGGTTTTGCTTATGAGAATGACGTCGGCAAACTCCACTTGATCGACCAGCAAATCGGCGACACTGCGTTCATCTTCTTCACCCAAAGATTCACCCGTATCCTTTAAGGATCGCGCCTTTTCATAGTCCTCCAGAAAATTGACTGCATCGACCACGGTCACCATTGTGTCTAGATCGGCAACATCAGAAAGCGAAGCGCCATCTTCATCCGTAAAGGTAAAAGTTTCAGCTACAGGTAAAGGTTCAGAAATACCAGTGGATTCAATTACTAAATAATCAAAGCGACCCTCCCGTGCAAGCTTGTTAACTTCCTCAAGCAAATCTTCCCGTAAGGTGCAACAAATGCAGCCATTACTCATTTCAACAAGCTTTTCCTCGCTGCGGTTGAGAGAAACTTCACTTTGTACTATCGCCGAATCAATGTTGATTTCACTCATATCATTGACAATTACGGCGACCTTCTTGCCTTCCCGGTTGTTCAGAATGTGGCTCAGCACGGTGGTTTTACCGGCCCCAAGGAAACCTGAAAGTACGGTGACGGGGAGTTTGTTTGTATGTCTCATTGATTTCTATTACATTTCAATATGGTTCGTCTTTGGTTTGGCCAACTGATTGAATATTGAAAACAAATGATATGATACATCGTATCATTTTATTCTTTTGAATTTCGTGGAGCAGCCTAAAAGTCACTGTCTGTAACCATTCGTTGGCCCAGTAATCAGTAGATGGAGCATGATAGCCCTCTCGTTTAGGCTTAAAGATCGCGAATCTGCATCCAAGTACCACGTGATCGTTGAAAGCTATATCTAGTAAGCATCCTTGGAAAATTTCCAAAAACTTTCCTGAGAACGGCAATTTATTGGAAAGTTTTTATTTTTTGATCCAAGCCGTGTTGTTCTATCACAGGCATTTCTCAGAATAAATCTTGTCTAGAAGTTATTAGGTAGCATTTATTACTTTGATTTTTGATTAATATTTAGATATGGATACTTACAGTTATGGATACTAGGCTTCACATAGCTATTTTTTGACCCCAGATGTTCCTTCTTAGAGATGGCTAGCACTTTTCTGTAGGTACTTATAGATGCAACAACAAGCAGATAAAATTATCCAAACTTTAAAAGCGAAAGGCCTGCGAGTCACACCCCAGCGTTTTGCAGTCTATGCAGACTTACTAGCTCGCTCAGACCACCCAACTGCGGAGCAAATTACGAATCATCTGAATCAAGATGGACCTACCTCTTCTCAGGCAACGGTCTACTCCTCACTCCAGGCCTTACGCGAAGTGGGGCTTGTTCGAGAGGTTCTCTTAGAAGAAGGTGTTTGTCGTTATGATGCCAATATCGAACCTCACCATCACTTCCGATGTCAGTCTTGTGGAGCGATTGAGGATATTGCCTGGGATCAGCTTCAGGATTTAGATCTTAAGGCGCTTCGCCCTGGGTTACAGGTCACTCATTATGAGATCACGCTGTATGGTGGATATTGCAATCGCTGCCACCCCGAATAAAGGCAAAAAGCGTTTAGATACCCCGTTAATCTTATATCCTGCAATCGCAGAGTGATGACCCATTACCAATGATTTGCCCAGAACTTTTCGCAATTTTTCCCAGACTTAATTCACCATTGACAAGCCCTTGATTCAGATGGGTAGTAAGGACCGCTAACATTGAGGACAGATGGCATGAATTGATAATTGACAATCTAACAGATGAAATCCTAATTTCTTGGCTGTCTTGGAACCGATTTTCAGAACAGCATCACTTTTAAACTCAATGGTTTCATTGCATTTAACACAAATTAGATGGTGATGATGGTGGGGATAGGGCTGATTCAGTTCATAGTGTTTATGACCTTCAGCTAATTCTAACTCTCGCAAAATCCCCATGCGAGCCATTAATTTCACCGTTCGATAAATGGTCGATAAACTAATGGGCTTACCCTGTTCTTGCAGGAGAGTATCTAAATCTTCGGCACTCAAATGTTTGCCTTTTTCGAGGTCTATAAACACATTAAGAATGGTTTCCCGCTGAGGGGTGAGGCGCCAACCTCGATCGTTCAGTTCCGCTTTGAGCGAGTTAGCGTCGTACATAGTCTTTTCTCAAGAACATAAGCTTATTGAAAGTCTAACTATACATGGATGCTTTAGCAACAAGAAGATTTTATTGAGAAAAGAATAGCGGATTTTTTGCTCTCTGTAATTGCTGATCGCCTGCATTAACAGGGTGTTTGAGCGATCAACCTTATCCTTGCTCAGCGATATGAAGCGCTAGTCCAGCCCCATTTAGAGTCCCAATCTGACTGATGGTGACAGATTTACTATGCTAAATCTCGGCTCTATGGACTTTCCCTAGAATTTAGTCCACCAGCTTATGCTTATCCGTTCTGTATCAGATGGGATGGGGGCGTTGGCTGATTCTAAAAAATTATGATAATGATAATCATTATATTAAAATCCTGCTGGCAGCAAGTCTATCCATGAAAGAGACAACTTCTTCCTATGACGTGGTGATAGTCGGGGCAGGGCCAGCCGGGGTAGGTTGTGCGGTCGCGCTTCAAGATCTGGGCCTGAAAAACTTTATCCTGTTGGAACGGCAGCAGGTCGGAGCCTCCTTTAGTCGCTGGCCAGCAGAGATGAACTTAATCACCCCCTCGTTTCCGAGTCATGGTTTTGGCCTACTTGATCTCAATGCCATTACCCTGAAAACATCGCCAGCGGTCGCCTTTCGCCGAGAACATATCAATGGCCAGCAGTATGCCCTCTACTTGCAAACGGTGGCCAATCACTTCCAGTTGCCTGTGAAGACAGAAACAGACGTTTTGGATATTGAACCCCTTTCTCAGTGTCGTGGCTTTATCCTCAAGACGTCTGGTGGAGACATCAAAACCCAGTTTGTGATCTGGGCTGCTGGAGAATTCCAATACCCAAGGTTAAATCCATTTGTGGGAGCAGACCATTGTATTCACAATTCTCAGATTCGCTCTTGGAAAAATTTACCAGGGGATGAATTTACGATCATCGGCGGCTATGAAAGTGGTATGGATGCCGCGACCAACCTAGTCGCCTTAGGGAAGAGCGTCAGGGTTTTAGATCGGACTGGGGCTTGGGACAACCCGGATACTGATCCGAGTATTGCGTTGTCTCCCTATACAGTGCAGCGCGTAAAGCTAGCCGTTCAAACGGGCCGTCTCGAACTGATTGGCAATGTCTCCATTGAGGAAGTCAAAAAAGTGTCAGAGGGCTATGCTGTCTTCAGCGAATACCATAAATGGCTGACGGCTCATCCCCCGATTCTCTGTACTGGTTTTGAGACCAGCTTGCAACAGATTGCATCGCTGTTCGATTGGTCGGAGGGTTATGCCATGTTGAATGATCAAGATGAGTCTACGCTGACGCCAGGTCTATTTGTGGTTGGCCCCTCAGTCCGTCATCACGATGTTATTTTTTGCTTTATCTATAAATTTCGCCAGCGGTTTGCGGTAGTGGCTGATGCGATCGCACGTCGGTTAGACCTTGACCCTGCACCTCTAGAAATCTACCGCCAGCAAGGCATGTTTCTCGATGACCTGTCTTGTTGCGACAACGACTGTATCTGCTAAATCCTGTATCTACTGAAAAGATTCTAGATTGCTCAACGTCCGCCATGCCCCTGCATACCCCACCAGCCCAGCACTCTATCGTCGTAATCGGTAAAGAGATTACGGGCAAAGCTCAACGGGTTGCCTCGCTTACGAGATGTTTGATACAGCATTAACTGACGAGACTTCCCAGAAGTGAGGGTTGGAGCGAAATATTGACGGTTTCTCGAGTAGAGCCGCTATTATGAAATGATAATGATAATCATTCTGATAACTCTTGAGATCTGCAATCACACTGTTCTCGTTCAAGACGTAATAAGAAGGTGAGTATGCCAGAGAAACTAACTCCCCATCAGCGGCGCGTGTTGGAAGTCCTCTTTTCCACTCCTCAAGAATTCTCTGCCCAAGATCTGCATCAAGAATTTGGTAAGCAGCAACAAAGAGTGGGATTGGCAACGGTTTACCGTGCCCTTAAGGTCCTTCAGAAGTGTGGAAAAGTTCAAATGCGTTCTTTACCAAATGGAGAAGCGGTTTATAGTCTTGCCTCAGTCCATCGACATCACCTCACCTGTGTCAACTGTGGCACTTCCATGCCCTTAATGAACTGTCCAGTCCACAAGTTAGAGCAGGAACTAGCGCAAACACAGGAATTTCAAGTTTTTTACCACACTCTAGAAGTATTTGGTCTGTGTCAGAATTGCATTGAAGTTGAGGTTTCAGCCTGAAAAAAGGGGATTAGGCAAGCCTAAATCTCTTTGGCTTCATAACAGCAGGTATTTAATTATTTCTGAAGCAAGAACACTCTATTTTTCAAGATAAATTTGACCTGATTATTGATCAAAAACGCCAGCTCTTTGAAGGTTATTATGATGCCACCTTTGCGGCAACCCACGTTCTTCGGCTCTCCCTGACTTCATGACACATGTCAGCATGCACTATCCGATTTTTGGGCCTGAGACGCCCTGCCCCCATTGCCGACAAATGATGTCAGCTTTGACCTTAACGGATACCTATCTTTGCCAACGTCACGGTGCATTTGAAGCCGATCCCAATACTGAAGATTTAGTGCACTTACAATCTGGACGCCATTGGCGATTATGGGAAGGGCAATGGTATCGCCAACATACCCATCCAGATGGCATTCGTTTCGAAATTCATGAAGCGTTGGATCGGCTCTATAACGAAGGATATCGGGCGACCAAGGTCATCATCGCCCGGCGCTATCGTACGTTGATTAACACTTTTCTAGAGCATTCCCCCTGGTCTGATAAAACCCTATCTGGACACCCCAGTTTATATGGTCTACCCATAGAATTTGGCCCTGATCCCGAGCAAGATCCCCGCTGGCAAGTGATTAATTTTGATCTCGACAAAGAACCAGGTATTCCCAGTAATTCTCCCCATTCTCGGTTGTTTGATTAAGGCTTCTGAAGTGCAGCTTTTGTTTCTCGTTAGGCAGATGGTGCGCTTTTTCCGTAAACAGGCGACATCCAAAGTTTACTGGAGGAGCTGGGGTGATCTGCATTAGAGACTGAGTTGGAAGTCTTTACAACTCTATGAGGCGATTCAAAATGCGATGAAACAGACACCCAGAGCCAGTTCTTTGTTGGAGAATCTAAACGCCAGGCTTCTCACTAGCTTTCGCTAATTCTACTGGCCAAATTACTCGAATACAATTGGCAGTTCTTTATGAAAGGCGTGAGTGAACTGGAAGAAATATTCCAGTCTGCTTAACAAGAAAGATCAGGAAAATTTGGGGTATCAGTCGCTATTTTCAGGGATTTGGCTAATCACTTCTGACAGATTCATTCTAAGTACGTTATATCAATGCTCCCCTGGTTTTAATCACTCTCGATTCCATCCTCTCCTTGTACTCGGAAACACTATTTGCGACACATCCCGACAGCACACTTAAAGTAGGGTAGCAGCTACCTGTTTTGCTTGCTGAGCAGCATCGGCGTTCCCCTGCATCATAGACACCACAATCGCCCCTTCGATCAAAATTAATAATTGCTGGGTCAGCACTTCTGGGTTCTTTAGCTCGGCCATAGTGACTAATCCAAGAATATAGCCAGAGGTCGCACGTTTGTGCTCAATCGCCACTTGATACCCTGGATGCTCCGGGTCAACCAGCTCTACAGTGGAGTTTATAAAAGCACATCCTCGAAAATCGGGCTGTTTGAACCACTCTGCCAGCACATCAAAAATGGCAAGGATGCGATCGCAAGGTTCCACCGCACGAGCCTCGACTCTCTCTTGAAACCAAGCCCGCCAGCTCTCATCTCTCTGCTGCAGCCACGCCGCTATCAGAGCATCTTTGGACTTGAAGTGGTTATATAGCGACATTTTAGCCACACCCGACTCAGCAATAATGCGGTCAATGCCTACATTTTGCGTACCTTCTTGATAGAACAGCTCAGAAGCCGTATCAAGAATCCGATCTCGGACTGAGGAACGAGGCGATTTTGGGCGAGTCATACTTCAGATATATACAGACCTGTCTAAATATTATTTCAGTTATCCACCAAGTAGCAAGTAACGAGGAGATAGCTACCATTCAAGCTTTTCTCTGGAGCAGCGGCTAATCTCTTTCCACCTCAGACCTTAAACGCATTTGCCAAGAACTTAAAAAAAGACTTGACAATATACAGACCTGTCTAAATAATACAAGTAGACAGAGCGTTCTACATAAAAATCTAGAGTGTCTTTACTTGGACGCTTCTCCTTGTGGGACTGATGCAATCTATAAGCTTTGATTTTTGGGAGGTTCAGATGCAATTGACGAGACAAACTGTTAATCAACACACCGACCAAATCTACGATGTTTTGGTAGTTGGTGGTGGTGCTGCTGGCTTGTCAGCGGGTATTTATCTTCAGCGTTACTTACTCTCCACATTGATTATCGATAAAGGTAAAGCTCGCTCATTTTGGATGCAGGAACTTCACAATTACTTGGGTTTGCCTCCAGACACGCCCGGTCGAGAAGTCCTTAAGCAAGGTAAAGAACACTTTCTCTCTCTAGAGGGTGATTATTTGAACGCCTATGTGGAAGAGATTATCGATGAAGGCGAAACCTTTGCTGTGAAAGTCCGTATCGGTCGAAAAAATCCGACCTATGAAGTTTTTCACAGTCGCTATCTGATCGCAGGCAGTGGCATCATTGACCATCTGCCTCAGCTCGCCGACATGAAAAACGTGTTTGACTACGCTGGACACAACTTACATGTCTGTCTGATTTGTGACGGCTACGAAATGCGCGACCAGCGAGTTGGTGTCTTTGGCAGCAGTGAAGGTAGTCTACAAGTTGCTTTCCCGCTGGGTTGGTTCACTCCACATATCACCCTATTCACAAATGGTTTATTTGAAGTGGGGCATGAGATGCGAGAGCGCTTCACCGAAGCAGGCTACACCTTAAATGAACGGCCCATCCGTCAGTTCCTCGGTGAAAACCATCAAATGTCGGGTGTTGAGCTGGATGATAGTTCCGTCGTAGAACTTGATGCTGGTCTCATCTCAATGGGGTCCAATTACCACGCTGACTATCTCAAAGGCATTGAGTTGGAATATAACGGTGGCAACCTGGTCACAGATTCCATGAACCGTACATCCCATCCTCGTATCTTTGCCGTTGGCGATCTCAAGGTCGGTATGAATCAAGTCGTCATTGCCGCTGCTGATGGAGCAAACGCGGCTACTCAAATCTGGCGTGACATCCGCCGCGCCGAAGGCACCCGTCGCACTGCTGCATAAGAGCGTACTCAATCTCGCCAACCTAACAGGAGATATTCATCATGGCCAATATTGAAATTTACACCTGGAGTACCTGTCCGTTTTGTCGTCGCGCCAAACAACTCCTAGATCAAAAAGGCGCAACCTACACTGAATACCAAATTGATGGTGACGAAGCGGCCCGAGATCAAATGGTCGCCCGTGGAACGAATGGTCGCCGTTCTGTCCCCCAGATTTTCATCAACGACCAACACATCGGTGGTAGTGATGACCTTTACGCATTAGAGCGACAGGGCGCTTTGGATAAGCTATTGGGCTCTACTGAGGTGCTGGTTTAATGAAGCCTTGCGGGTTCTCAATTGGATTAGGCTTTGCAATTCCATTGGTCACAAACTTTTATTGTCCCTGGGAAAAAACTAAAACAGAAATCAAAAAAGGAGAAGCTCAAAATGGTTAAGGCTTACGGTTTTCATCTGTCTGGCAACAGCTACAAGGTGCGATTGCTTCTGGAACTATTGAAAGTTGATTATGACTGGAAAGAGATGGACCTAGTGAATGGAGAACATAAATCTCCAGAGTATTTAGCCGTCAATCCATTAGGGCAAGTCCCAGCGCTCGTGGATGGTGAGACTAGGCTGACTGATGCCCAATCTATCTTGGTATACCTAGCAAAACAATATGGGGGTGAACAGTGGCTTCCTACAGAAACCCTGCCTATGGTTCAAGTGATCAATTGGTTATTTACAACTGCAGGAGAAGTACGTCAGGGTCCTGAAAGTGCTCGACTTTATCACTTTTTCGGCGTTAGTAACATCAACGTGGAACGCACCTATCAAAAATCTGAGCATGTTCTGACTTACTTAAATCAGCACTTAAGCACCCGTACCTGGTTAGAATTTGAGCGTCCAACCATTGCTGATGTTGCTGTCTTTCCCTATGTTGCTCTGTCAAGGGATGGCAAAATTGACCTGGATGCCTATCCCCATATTTTGAACTGGATCGAGCAGGTGAAACAGCTTCCCGGTTTTATCTCTATGCCAGGTCTATAGGTCGATTTATACCCCCTAAAAAGAGGGAAAGTTACTATGGTAATCCCAGGCTGGACAAAAACTGAATCCCCTTTCCATGAAGGTGAATTAGCGATTCAATCGCGTTTGAATGTGCAAACACAGATTGATAAGCAAGGCCGACGAATCATTCGAGAATATCTGCCCGAACAATTTCGTCGATTCTTTGCGCAATTACCTTATGTGACCGTTGGTACAGTAGATGCAATGGGCAACCCCTGGGCGTCTATTCTAGTTGGAGAGCCTGGCTTTCTCTCTACACCCGATCGATATACTCTAAACGTGAATGCTTCGCCCTTACCCGGCGATCCCTTAGCCATGACGCTGGCATTGGGCATTGACATTGGCTTTTTAGGGATTGAGCTACATACCCGTCGTCGAAATCGGCTGAATGGTGTTGTCACAAAAACTCATAGAGAGGGCTTTGAAGTACAAGTTAGGCAGAGCTTTGGCAATTGCCCTCAATATATTCAAGCTCGCACGTCTGAACTGGGTGAATTTGATTCAAGAGCGCCCAGAACAATCAATGAGGTTTCTGTTTTATCAGAAAAAGAAAAGACTCTGATTACATCAGCGGATACCTTTTTTATCGCCACGGCTTATCAGGCAGATGCAGCTGGAGCAGCGAGTGGTGTCGATGTTTCTCATCGTGGAGGTAAACCAGGATTTATTCGAATCGATGGTGGTCATACCCTGACGGTTCCAGATTTTGCTGGTAATCGGCACTACAATACCTTTGGAAACCTACAGGTAAATCCCAGAGCAGGACTGCTATTTATAGATTTTACTCAAGGAGATCTGCTCTACTTAACAGGTGCTGCAAACGTGATTTGGGAAGGTTCTGAAATTGCTGAATTTGAAGGTGCAGAGCGGTTAATGCATTTTCACCTGACGAAAGGGTATTGTGTAGAAAACAGCCTGCCTTTACGTTGGTCAGCTCCAGTCTTCTCCCCCTTCCTAGAAAATACAGGAACCTGAATGGTTCGTTGATCCACTTGAGCTTGGCATGCCGAGAGTATGCCTGGGTACCTCTCAAATCCCCACCCGTCATTTCTAAATATGTGGTTGTGCCACTATTATGGGGGCCAAAATCTTCACTTACCCCCATCTTCTTAGCCGAAGCCCGGACTATTCGACATAACGATGTCACCGATAACTACGACTCCCTATCACCCGATCCAACGATATAAATAATGGATCAGTAGGGGCACATTCCCCTCGTAGCTCCAACCACCTGAAAATCCCCTGAACGCCGCTCACCGTCAGATCAATCCACTCTCATTCATTCCGTCCCTTCCCTAAAATGGACAACCGTTTCTGCTCCAGGTCAAAATGGCAGACATCGCAGTTCACCAGCTCAGACCGTCGCAATCCAGCCTCCCAGAACAGTGTCGTCATCGCATAGTTCCGAGACCCAGCCAGGGGAAACTGATTGATGTATATCAGCATGCGATGACGAAATCCCCCGAGTATCCCGGTAGAGCTTCACCGTCCGTCCATCCACTACAGCCAACATCCAATCGCACATATCAAGGCGATGGACCATCCATACCATTGACTTGACTGCGGACAATCGACGATTGGTGGTGTTGGGGGCTGGTTTGCAAAAAAGAATAATAATGATTATCATTCTCAGTATAAAAACTTATTCAAGCGGTTCAATCTATTCCAAGATATTGGCAAATTCCTATGTGCCTTCCGCTTCTCTCTAATGCATCTCATTCCTGTGATAAGGTGCAGAAACAATTTTATAGATTCGGTTCTAACGGAGAACAGCCGTTAGAGGAAACGGGGAAAGTCCGGTGAAAATCCGGCGCTGTCCCGCAACTGTGATGAGGCTTTGTCCTCAGAGTCAGAACGCCCGCCGAGTTATTACTCACTTACAACATCTGCGAGGTATGGATGAAAGGTGTAAAAGTTGGGTTTCCTGTCATTGGGAAGCTCATATTCGTTTTTGGACTCAGTTTAACTGCCTGGTTTAGCTACACTTCAAGAGCTAGCCTGGCACAAGCGAATCCCCCTACCGATGAGGAGGCCCTACCTTCTTCGATAGTGGAGGACGAAGAAGTAGAAATTACAGTCACGGGAGAAATCTTAGATCAGCCCGTTTATGCCCCCTTTCGGCGAGAAGGCACGGTGCGTGATTCGTCTCGCCCGGTGTATGTGATTAATCGCGAGCAAATTGAGGCCCAAGGCGCGAGAACGGTCCAAGAAGCGTTGAAATATCTCCCAGGAATTCTGAGGGACGGCACAGCTGGGGGACAACTAGGAGCTCTGAGTAGCCAGTTTATTCGGGGGAGTAACACAGCTCAAGTTTTGATTTTGCTAGATGGTCGCCCCATTAATGACGTGGGGTTTATGGGTGGATTTGATCTATCGAATTTCACGACGGACAATATAGAGCGGATTGAACTCTTGCCAGGTGGAGGATCGACCCTCTATGGCTCCGATGCCTTAGGGGGCGTGATTAATATCATTACTCGTGCTCCTGCTGACGAAAAACCGGAGGTGACCCTCAGAGCTGCGGCTGGAAGTTTTGGGCTCAATGAGCAAGCCGTGCAGGCTCGGGGGCGCAGTGGGGATTTGGGGTGGAGCGTTGGCTATACCCGCACCCAGGCGACGAATGACTTTCCGTTTGAGATTAACCGGATTGGATTGCAAGCAGATCGGAACAACGCCGACGTGTTGTACAACAATCTGAATCTGAAGCTGGAAGGAAAACTCAGCGATCGCAACCAGGTAACCTTCAGCGCCCTCTATCTGAACAAAGATTTTGGCTCGGCTGGGGGTGTGCCAATTCCCGACAGTATTGGCCAATTTAATAGCCTGACCCCTTTAGCCCGGCAAACCACGGAAGAACTCTTCCTAGATCTGACTTGGCAAGCCCAACTGGACCAGGCGGGCAACTCCCAACTCACCAGCCGGATTTTTGCGGATCTGCTGGACTCCAACTTTGATAATCCAGACCCTGCAGCCTTTGGCACACGAGATGATGTTGATCGCCGCTCTATTGGGGCACAAGTCCAGCACAACTGGAAAGTCGCCAAAAACCAAACCCTGACCTATGGATTTGACTACCGCAATACCCAGTCTCGGAACACCACTTTTAGCTATGGTCTGGGAACCACAGATGTTAACTATGATGGCGGCATTGATCAAGGGGCCTTGTTTGCCCGTTATGACGTCAACATTACGCCAAAATTCAATCTCAATTTTGGTTTGCGCCAAGATTTCAATAGTTTAGCTAATGGTTCCTTTACCTCTCCTAGTGTGGGGGCTCGTCTTGCCATAGGAGATTCCACGGTTTTACGGGCGAATTATGCCAGGAGTTTTCGAGCACCTCAAATCGTCAACCTAGAAGGCTTAGCTGCCTTTAATGTGGTGGGTAACCCTGATTTAGAGCCAGAACGGGGCGATAGTTTTGATATTGGCATTGACCAATCCCTGGGGGAGAATGGCTTGTTACGCCTCACCTTCTTTGCCAATACCATCTCTAACTTGATTAACTTTCAGTTTGGTGCCCCTAGTACCTATGAAAATATCGGCAAGGTGCGGACGCTGGGTTTAGAGGCGGATTTGAATGTGCGACTGCTCAAAAACCTGTATGCCTTTGCCAACTACACCTTGAATGAGCCTGAAATTATTGAGGATGGCGACCCTACGATTACAGGTAATGAACTCAGCTTTCGCGGCGCGGATAGCCTCAATGTTGGTTTGGCCTATGAGAATGCAAAAGGTGTCTATATCGCCGCCATTGTCCGCTATCTCAGTTCCTACTTTGTCAACAACACGAATACAGAATCCTTGCCGGGCTATACCACGCTCGATCTCAAGCTTCGTTTCCCGATTGGGGATAGCTTTGCCTTCACGGGCAGTTTAGACAATTTGTTAGATCAGCATTATGAACAATTTCCAGGTTTTCCGGCAGTGGGTCGGAGTTTTCGCCTGGGTGTGAGTGCCACTTTTTAGGACTTATTGTAGGACTTAACTAAGATGTCTGAATTTTCACGTCAAGTCGTCCCTTTAAACTACCGTACCGTTGACCCCTTAGCGACTGGAGGACAGATCGAGTATGAAGATTTTCCTTGCACCATTGAGGTCCTGGGGCCTCTGCTTTACACCCTGTTTCAAGAGTGCTGGCAACAAACCCAGATTGGTCACGTAGTAGAGGGGAGCGTTCTTGAGCTGGAATTTACCCAAGCCCCTAAAACTTGTATTTTGTACGATGGCTATCTGACGGTTGTGACGGCAGGATGGCATTTGCATCTATGCCTAGAAGAACATCAGGGTGGTCCCCTCGGCAAAACCCCTCCAGCGTTGAGACGAAAACGACAGGTACAGCGAGCCTCGTTTTACCGCCGCTTCAATGATCGCGGCCAAGCACGAAGTTGGGGGATTCAGTTCTGGAATGGAGCTGGAGAAAAGATGATGAATCTCTTTTTACCCAATCCCTTTGTGGATGCCGACGAGAACTTGCTACCGGAAGGGACACCCCAACTGGATAAACTGAGCCTCTATGAAACGTTGCGCGATATTTATGTATTGGGAACTCGTCCCATTCCCTATACTGAGAATCCACTCAAGCGACCCTATCTGTCAGTCTGTCGATCCAGCCGCTGCTATCCCTCTCAGGATGTGCAGCCCATTATTGAGGCATTACAAACGGCTGTACAGCAGTCAGGTTTGGAGGTTGCCGTGAGAACCTCTGGCTGTTTAGAAGTTTGTGCTGCTGGGCCAGTGGTGTTTTATTCCGGGGATCGCACTTGGTATACCCGCGTGACTCCTGAGATTGCCCACCGAATTGTTCAGGAGCATGTCGCTCAAGGCCGCCCTATTCAAGCCCATGTCTATCCCCCGATCAAAACTCAAGCCTCTGTATAGCCCTAGCGACGACAGGATGAAGGAACCCAAAGCATCCATCAGTGACTACGCTACTTCTGGCTGGATTCGACTGCTGAAAGTAACGGCGGGATTGGCTGTCGTTGGATTCCTAGGGGGAGTTGGTTGCCAGCCAACCCAATCACCATCAGCCCTGAAATCTGATTCTTCACCAACTTCTGCCGATCAATGTCCTGTTGCGTACGATCCTACTCAAGATTATTTCCCCAATAAGGTCCAGTCTGACTATGCCGTGGGTTTCTCGGTAGAGTATCACCGTCACTACAAAATAGTTACCGTTCAGAATCCCTGGAAAGGGGCAAACCAAACCTTTCAGTATCTGCTAGTGCAGTGTGGAACACCCAAACCCCCAGGCTTTGAAGATCTGCCGATGGTGGAAGTACCGATTAGCAGTCTAGTCGTGCTATCCACGACCTATTTACCTCACTTGGAACTGTTAGGTCAGCTAGATACCCTTGTCGGTGTCAGCCAGTTTAAGCAAGTGAATAGTCTAAAGGTGCGGGCCAAAATTGATCGGGGTGAACTGGTTGAGTTTAATTCTGGCAATACCTTAGATGTGGAGCGGCTGCTGGTGACAGCACCGGATTTGGTGATGACCTATGGAACGGGTAACCCAGACACAGATAGTCATCCTCGTCTGGTCAAGGCAGGTCTACCCGTTGCCCTGGTGGGGGAATATATGGAGGAATCCCCCCTGGGACAAGCAGAGTGGTTAAAGTATACGGCCCTATTTTTTAATCAAGAAGCGCAGGCAGAACAGGTCTTTTCCGATATAGCCCAAGAGTATCAATCGATGGTGCAGTTGGCTCAATCTGTGGCCCAACGTCCCACGGTGTTTACGGGGTTTAGTCACAATGGCACCTGGTATATGCCGGGAGGCAAAAGTTATGTGTCCCAGCTCTTGCAGGATGCAGGTGCCAACTATCTCTGGTCAGAGTCAGATGCAAGAGGGAGTCTACCCCTGGACTTTGAAGCAGTGTTTAATCGAGCAGTGAAGGCTGAGTTCTGGGTTAATGTCAGCCAAGATTGGAGATCGAGACAAGATGCGATCTCAACCGATGCTCGCTACGGTCAACTGTCTGCAGTCCAAGCTGATCGCGTCTTCAATAATACGGCTCGGGTCAATGCTGCTGGCGGCAACGATTATTGGGAAAGCGGGGTTGTAAACCCCCATAAGGTACTAGCAGACTTGATCAAGATTTTCCACCCAGAGTTATTGCCTAATCATCAACTGATTTATTACCAAAAATTAGACTCATGACGGCCCCCATTACGCTTGCACAAATCAGTGATACCCATCTGTTGGCAGATACAACGGCACTGCTACGAGGGACTAATCCTTGGCAATCCTTACAGGCTGTTCTGCAGCAAGTGAATCGAGATCAACTGGATGGAATTCTCTTAACGGGGGATTTAGCCGATCAAGGGAGTGTCGTTGCTTATCAGCATTTAATGAGAGCAATCTTACCCTTGAAGATGCCAGCTTACTGGCTGCCTGGTAACCATGATCAAGTTGAGGCCATGCATCGGGAACTGCAGTCTCCTCAACTCTATGGGCCACAGGCAATTCATCTGGGGAGCTGGCTGCTTATTTCACTCAACTCAGTGTTGCCTTCTGCTCAGTTTGGTGAAGGGTATTTATCAGTCAGCGCCTTGCAACAGTTGCAATCAGTCTTGACTCAACATCCTCATAAACCTACGGTGATTGCCCTACACCATCATCCTGTGGCAATCGGTATCGACTGGCTGGATCAAATGCAGGTGCAAAATGCTGATGCATTGCTCACCCTGTTGGAGAGCTTCCCACAAGTGAAAGTGGTGCTGTTTGGACATATCCACTTGGACTTCCAGTATCAGCATGTTTTCAGCCAACGTCCCTCACCGATTTACTTCTACGGTTGTCCTTCCACTTGTTTACAGGTGAATCCACCTGTACCAACTGATCATACTCATCTGCCTGGGTTTCGGCTGTTATCTCTTGATCCTAATGGCACTCATCGCACTTGGGTACAACGGGTTGAATATGTACAGCAGTGAGAAATGGATATGTCCTCAGCGATGACTGATGGGAACGATAGACATCTTCCCGACCCACTACATGGAAGGCCGCAAATCAGCCGTTACGCTGGTTTAGGGGTTCTAAGTAGTGTCTTGTTAATGGGGGTGCTAGTCAGCCTGGCTTTTGGATCTGTCTCGATTCCCCTATCAGACGTGATCACTGTGTTGTTCGGAGGTCAGGCCACGAATCCGACCTGGCAACAGATTATTCTCCAGTTTCGATTGCCTAGAACGATAACTGCGATCGCAGCGGGTTCTGCCTTAGCAACGAGCGGATTACAGCTACAGGCATTATTCCGCAATCCACTTGCAGGGCCTTCCTTGCTAGGCATTAATGCTGGCGCTAGTTTGGGGGCCGCTCTCGTGGTTTTAACTAGAGGGACAGCTAACGCTGGCAATGGTTTTGTTCAGATCAGCATTATTGGGGCGGCCAGTTTGGGCGCAGGGATGTCCATGGGGGTGGTGCTACTAGTGGCTCAACGGGTGCGTAGTGCTTTAGCACTGCTTATTTTTGGCCTCATGTTTGGGTATATGACCACTGCTCTAGTGACTATCCTTTTGCATTTCAGTTTGCTTACTCAGACCCAGGCATACCTCAACTGGACCTTTGGTAGTTTTTCGAATGTGACTTGGCAACAGATGCCCTTGTTGTTGCCTGTCATTGCCTTAGGACTTGGGGGATCACAACTGTTGCATAAAGCTTTAAATTTGCTGTTACTGGGGGAAGCGCAAGCTCAAAGTATAGGGCTGTCTGTCAATCGAACCCGATGCCTTTTGATCTTCAGTTCTTCCTTATTATCAGGATCGGTTACGGCCTTTTGTGGACCTATTGCATTTGTGGGAGTCGCTGTCCCGCATCTGTGCCGGAGTTTATTTCGAACCGTCGATCATCGCATCCTAGTCCCAGCTGTGGCTCTGCTCGGTGCCATCTTAGCTTTGATTGCCGATGCGATCTCTCAACTTCCAGGGAGTCAGTCCGTTCTACCCCTCAATGCAGTGATGGCTGTGCTGGGTGCCCCCATCCTGATTTGGCTGATGTTAAAGCGGCAGCAATCCTTGTATTAAGTTATGGATTTAATGTCTCATATATGGCCGATTATGCCGAAATCTCGACATCGCTTTATAGGCTCAGCGTGCAGCAAGGGTGGTTGCTGTATCAGTGCCTCTTGGTGTATTTATTCGCAGTTTTATGCTCTCAGAACTAATGCCGTTTGCTGTGGTTACGGTCAGAGTAATCGGTCTTCTCTTGTCGCTGTAATGAATGGAGGGGTATCAACAAAATGCAGTTTGGCCAAGTGATTATTGCGGGAGGAGTGGTGATGCTCCCGCTCATGGTTTTTTCGTTAATTGCGATCGCACTGATTTTTGAACGCCTCATCTTTTGGACGAGGGTGAATCGCAACCAGTTGCGGATCGTCAAACAGGCACTGCAGCTTTATCGCCAAGATAATGTCTATGACGCCTTGAGGTATCTCCAAGAGCAAGCAAGATTTCCGATTGCCCGGATATTCTTAGCTGCCTTGTCCTTAGAAGACCCGACACCGGAAGAATTCCGATTGGCATTAGAAAGTGAAGCTCAAGCTGAATTGCCGACATTGAAACGATTTACGACGGTGTTTGACACCATCATTAGTATTTCCCCTTTACTCGGCCTATTAGGGACGGTATTGGGCCTGATCAACTCCTTCTCCTCCCTAGATGTAGGCAATATCGGCGGTAGTGAATCAGCAGAAGTCACCGGGGGAATAAGTACCGCCCTAATTTCAACGGCTGCGGGATTGATTGTCGCCATTTCAACCCTGATTTTTGCCAATATGTTTCGCAGTTTATATCAGCGCCAGTTGGCCTTTATTCAAGAGCATGGGGGGCAGTTGGAGTTGCTTTATCGTCACCGCTATGAAAGAGGCAGGGTGAATCATGCGCTTACCCGATGATCCCAGTCCATCGGCTCAAATCAATATTGTGCCGATGATTGATGTTATTTTTGCAATTCTGTCCTTTTTTATCATTGCCACGTTATTCCTCAACCGCAGTGATGCCTTACCTGTTAATTTGCCCCAGGCAAAGACAGTAAAACCACAGCTATCGACCAAGGTGACGGTCACGATTGATGCGCAGGGGGATTTAGCTCTCAATCGAGAACCCATTCAGCTCAACGTCCTTGAGGCAGAAGTGAAGGAGCTAACTGATTCAGCTGACAAGGTAGTGGTGGTGATTCATGCAGATGACCAAGTGAGTCATGGCCGCGTCGTGACGGTGATGGATCGCATTCGCGAAATTGAAGGTGCGAAACTGGCCATTGCTGCCACAAAGAAACCATGATGACTACCTGATCACCATCTAACTGGCGGAACATGAACAATAGTTTGTGCTCAGTCTGTGGCTCTGCCCTGGGGGAGGTTCTGCCCGGCAATAACTGAATAATTGGAACTAAGTTTGCGGGTCTCAACACCTACAGGCATATTTAGGTCTTGCTGAAATAAATAAATTTAGCTAATTCCGAGCATCAATTAGGCATACATCAACCAGATTTGTGTCAGTTAAATCAGCTTGATTCAAGCACACCTCAGTTAATTGGGCCTCAGCCAAATTGGCACCAAGCAAATCAACGCCAGCAAAGTCCCTTTCTTCAGAAGCATATCGCTCCAACAATTCCTCAGCAGTCATGACTACAACTCCCAAAGTAAACCAAGAGCATCCGCTGCATACTCCAGTTATCCGCTGCACCGGCGAACACAGTGTTAAAACGGCTACGTCCTGGTCTGAAACGCTGAGACTCCTTATGAGCAGTACTCAGTGATATTTACCTGCAGCATTCCATAATCTCTTAATACCTCGACAGATTCAGCTATTAAGGCATGTCATGAAGTGGGAATAATAATCATTCTCATTTGTGTGGGCATATACATAACTCACATATCTGCCCCCATATGATGCTGGTCATATACCACTGTCCTCAGGAGGACTTCGATATGGGTAGTACAGGAAGTGTCAGTTCATGGTCCGAGTCTCTGCTAGTGGCCATGATTCAATATCCGGTTCCAGTTATCACTGGCCCCGAAGATATTCAGACTCAGGTCAAGCAAATTTGTAAAGCCGTTGACAACACTAAAGCAGGTTATCCTGGCTTGGATCTGATTGTGATGCCAGAGTACTCCACTCAAGGACTTAACACAAAAATCTGGACATATGACGAAATGCTTTTGACAGTAGATAGTCCAGAAATTGATCAGTTCAAAGAAGCTTGTGTGCGCAACAAAGTTTGGGGAGTCTTTTCTCTTATGGAGAAAAATGATGTACCTGGACTTCCCCCATTCAACACTGCAATTATCATTAATGATCAAGGAGAAATTGCCCTTCACTATCGCAAATTGCAGCCTTGGGTACCGATTGAGCCCTGGTATCCAGGTAATTATGGGATGCCCGTATGTGATGGACCGAAAGGCTCTAAACTAGCAGTTTGTATTTGTCATGATGGGATGTTCCCTGAATTAGCGCGAGAAGCTGCCTATAAAGGGTGCAACGTTTATATTCGCATCTCAGGATATTCAACTCAGGTCAATGATCAGTGGATCTTGACCAATCAAACTAATGCTTGGCAAAACTTGATGTACACCATCTCCGTCAACTTGGCGGGTTATGACGGTGTGTTTTACTACTTTGGTGAAGGAACTGTTTGCAACTACGATGGCAATGTACTTCAGCAGGGCCATCGTAATCCTTGGGAAATTGTGACGGCTGAATTATTCCCAAGACTGGTAGATGAGGCCCGCAAAAACTGGGCTCTTGAAAACAATGTCTTCAATGTTGGTTGCCGAGGCTACGTGGGTAAACCTGGTGGAGAGCGTGAAAATTACCTGACTTGGGTAAAGGACTTGGCGGAAGGAAAGTACCAGTTACCCTGGGATAAAGACATCCAGATCAGAGATGGTTGGGAATACTATCCTGATGGAGTCAAGCTTGGGCCTCTGCCAACAGAAGAATCTGCAAAGACCTTAGTGGGAACTAGTTCTTAACTCTTTTACTTCCATTTATTCTTGGGGAAATTCCTCCGCAGGCTGAGCCCGCGGGGGAATTCAATTTAACAGGTGACTGATGGCTAACGCAGGGAATGATAGAAAGAGGATAAAATCAAGCGTTTGTTGCTCCGGTTTAAGCGAATCAGAAAACGGCATTATGCGTTGAAAAGCTTGGCATACACCATGATCAATCTCCGACATTTTTACCAAGGTTAGTCTCAACTTTAAATCAAAGGATTTATTGTTCTCCAAGACGGAGATCCATTTTGTCGTGCCTGGCAAACGGAATAATAGTGGCGATTTTCAAAGTGAGACGATGAAATTGCCCATTTAATCTTTTTCAGTTATTCATATTAGGTTTAAAAGCCCATATTTCAGTTTAAATAAATAAAAACCGAAGTCAGTTTTAAAGAAAGGCTTAAAAACAACTCGCATGCCAGCCATGAGAATGATAATCATTCTCATAGTTTATCAACGCATCGAAAGAGGCGAGTCATGACAAGCAATTCTTTTTTAAATGAGGCAATCTATCTAGATCAAAACCCACAAGTTGCTGAAGCAGTAGCCCAAGGTCTATATGCTTCTGGACTAGAAGAATACGTGCAGATTGGACAATTTCAACAGCGTAATGGTGTAATTTTCAACGGCACGACAGGTGACGACATTATCCATAGCTCTGGACAAACATCCTCGATATTTGGGGTGCCTGTACAATCCATTAAATCAGGAAGAAGATTGGTCAATGCTCAAGTTGAGTCATTTGGTGTGGGGGAGTTTGACACGCTACTAGGTTCACCGGGACGCAACATTTTTTACCTGGGGGATAATGCAGAAGAGAACCCGCAAGATTTTTATTTGGGAGAAGGCGATCGCGACTACGCCTTAATTCGCTTTTTTGACCCCTTCAGTGAGGATGCTATTTATCTGGCTGGCAATCCTGAAGACTACGATTTTGAGACCATCGACAACAGTGTCCATATCTCTAGAAATGGAGATCTGATAGGCATTATCGAAGATGTTCCCCAGCTCATTCCAGATGGCTTATTTACCAGTAACGGAATTCTACTGTTTGCACCTGAAAATTCTTTCTATGCGAGCCGTAGTAAACCCTATTTCAATGAAACAGCATATCTGGCAGCCAATCCTGATGTAGAAGCTTTGCTGGATGCAGGTGACTATAATTCTGGCTGGGATCATTTTCTCGCGGCAGGAATTAACGAAGAGCGACTCACGTTTTTCAATGGTGTAGTGGGTCGTGACTCTTTCTTCTATGCCTTGGGAAATGCGGTCATCGCAGGAATGCCGATCACTTCCTATGATCCTTCCACCCAAGTGATCACCACTGCAACAACTGGAAGTGGTGACTATGACCACTTCCATGGTGCCTTTGGTGTTAACCGCATTTTGCTAGGAAATGATGGAACTGATTTTTATGTCGGGCAAGGTGATCAAGATTATGCCTTAATAGGCGATTTTGATCCGAAAGAAGATCAACTCATCATGGCAAAGTCAATTGAAAATTACCAATTCGAGAATATTGAAGTGGAATTTGGCGGAGAAACCTTCACACTCTTACAAATCTCAACACTATCCGGCGATGTCATTGCCCAACTTGAAGATCCCGATCTGACCTTCATCCAAGCTCCAAGCGATATTGCAGGGACTTATGCTTTGATTTCTCCCCAAAATGAAACAGTCCCGCTACCGGATACGGAACTAATTCCTACAGACTCCAATATTGTGGCAGGCAGTAGCGAAGCCGATGATCTGTTTGCATCTATTACACCTGGCTTTGATGGTGTTAGTGACATGGTTTTTGCTGGGGCAGGAAATGACGACGTTGATACAGCGATCGCTGGAAGCACAGCTGGCGATAATCGCATCAGCCTCGGCAGTGGTGATGACATTACGTTTGTGGCAGACCGCGATAGAGCCTTTGGTGGTGCTGGAGACGACATATTTGAGGCAACTGAAGCTTCAAGATACAGACTCTCCGGTGGGGCAGGACATGATCAGTTCTTCCTGGGAAGCAATGGCCGCGCTCTTGGTGGAGACGGAGACGATAGCTTCTTCACAGAAATTGGCGGAGACAACAAGCTGTCTGGAGGTGCTGGCTCTGATGCCTTCTGGATTGTTAACGGTGAATTGCCGGAGGGCACCAACACCATCGTTGACTTTGAGCAGGGCCTTGACATAATTGGTATCTCTGGGCAAGGAGATCTAAAATTTGACGGTCTTGCCCTAACAGTCACTGGAGACGATACCGAAATTGGGATCGGTGGAACAACTATTGCTCGACTGATGGGCACAACGTCTCTCAATGCCGATGACTTTACCTTTGCTGCCTGAAGATCTGATGATTATGCCCCAATAAATTTGGGATAGGATACTAAACCTCGCCATTCCCAAGCATGCTCCGTCAATTCAGCTCGTTGGGCATCTGCATTCTTGAATCGAGAGTGGCAAACATGGGGTATTGCCTGCGGTATTCTCAATCAATTCTTTAGCTAAGTCATCGATATACTTATCCAATACAGTCACTGAGTACCAAGCGACTGTCTTTGAAGCTGAGTTTTGTCAAAGACAGTCGCCAACACTCAACTCCTCCGGCTCACAGTACTGTTTTTTTTGATAAAAAAACCCCAACTCATCAGCATTAATAACGTCGGTCGCAACCGCGCTAACTTCTTCACTTAAAAGGCGTCTGCACCAGCCTCTGCAACAGCATGATCTTGCTCTCCTGAGCCACCACTGACACCTATAGCGCCAACAACTTCACCATCTTGCATCAGAGGTATCCCTCCAGCGAAGATCATGATTTGTCCCCCGTTGGAAGCATGTATTCCAAAAAATTGTCCCCCAGATTGGCTATGTTCAGCTAAGTCTTTGGTGGAGATGTCGAAAGCCCGCGATGTATAGGCCTTTTTAATTGAGATGTCAATACTACCAATCCAGGCTCCATCCATCCTTACATGAGAAACTAAATTGCCACCACTGTCTGCGACTGCAATATTCATCGGTTGGCCAATTTCCTCTGCCTTTTTCTCAGCAGCTGCAATGATCCGGCGTGCGTCTTTGAGTGTAACCATTCTTCTGTATATCCTCAGTGAAGTTAAATTGAATAAGCTATGCTACTGAGCTGTTTATTAGAAGGCAAGTGGTCAATTTCAGAGGTATAAGGCTATTGATTCCTGTCCCAGCGAAACTTCCAATCTGACTCTAAAAAAGTGTTGTTGCAGTCCTGGATAACGATGCAACAAACCGAATTGCCATATCTACCGCGCTATGAAATCGGGATGAGTTATAGCGACATCAAGGATTAGGGGGCCAAGCAATCCGTTAGCAGTTGTTTTAGCTGAGCTGTGTCAATATTGCGGCCAATAAAGACCAGCTGATTTTTTGGGGTATCAGGCCACTGATCGCTGTCCATCGTATAGCGCTTGCCACTGAGCTGAAAAATATAGCGGGATGTATTTTTCTCAAACCACATAAAACCCTTAGCTCGAAAGACATCTTCTGGTAGCTGATCGGTAATGAAAGCCTGCATTTTTTCTAGAACAAAGGGCCGATCGCTTTCAAAGGCCATTGACGAAAATCCATCTATGGTGAGGTGCTCAGAATGATGATGGTGATGATCGTGATCGCCATGGTGATGATGGTCATGTTCGCCGTGGTGGTGGTCATGTTCATCATGATGGTGATGGTCATGTTCATCATGATGAGTCCCCTGCTCCGCAAAGGCTTTGACTTCCTCTTCATATGCTTTGGGATCAAAGAGGGTAGTATCCAGAATCAGGGGTAGAGGGACTTGGCCCTGTTGAGATCGCAACAGCCTCGCACCCCATTTTTGCTCACGAATCCACTGCTCTAGTTCTTCCACCTTTTGATCAGCGGCTAGGTCGGTTTTGTTGAGAACGACAATATCGCCAAAGGTAATTTGATTCAGGGCCGCCTCACTCTGAAAACATTCCGGGGTAAAGGTTTCTGAATCCACCAAGGTAATAACGGAATCTAAAGTCGTTAAGTCTCTCAGTTGAGAACCAACGAAGGTGAGAATAATCGGTAGCGGATCTGCCACCCCCGTGGTTTCGATGACCATATGATCAATTTTTTCCTCTCGCTCTAGGACGGAATAGACCGCCTCCACCAGGTCATCATTGATCGTGCAGCAGATGCAGCCATTGGTTAGCTGGACCATATCTTGATCAATGGTGGTCAACAGCTGACTGTCAATATCAATATCGCCAAACTCATTGACCAGTACGGCGACCTTCAGGTCTTGGCTGGTATTGAGAATATGGTTGAGGAGTGTGGTTTTGCCACTTCCTAGAAACCCCGTAATGATCGTAACGGGCATGCCTTTTTTGGGCAGCTTGATGTCGAGGGATTGGGATGTTTGAACGCTTGCAGTTGAGTTAGTCAATGGTGTCCTCCAATTGCTGAGTAAAGAGGGTGAGCGCCTGGGGACCTGCCCCAATAATGGCAATATCAATCCGATGGTTCACAAATAATGAGAGGGATGAGGTTTTTCATTATGATAATGATTATCATTCTAAATTGTGATTACCAAAAACTGACCAAAACGTAAAATTATGAGTCAGCTTTGCTGGAGGATCTAATGTCATTTTGGAAGCGGTTCAACAACCTCACCCCTTTGAAAATCTTCAGACACTTCCATGTAGACAGACCAGGTGATTAGCCAGTGATAGACTCAAACATCACACCGACGCAGACTAAAATGGCTCCAGCCTTTAGTTTGACGTTCGATTAGGAGTGCAGATATCTCAAACCTAGTCTAATCAATGGATTCACACCTACTTGACCCTAGAGCAGTTTGAAAGATTTGTCTTAGCCCTCTTTGATCTCTACTAAATCGGAAAATCGGACTGCGCCAACATAAAATATTCGACCCATATCTTATTTTCACTAAAACTTAGACAAAAAATTATCGCTACCTCGTTCAAGGATTGAGATCACGGATCCATATATCTTCTTCAATACAACTCTCTTTAGCCCATTCCAATAGATGATTCTGAATCTGGTGTTGTACTTCCAAAGACTGACTGGCTATGTTGGCTCGTACACTAAAATAGGCGGTGCCTCCCTGAGGACCATCTGAATTATGGGTAATGCCTGCTAAATAGACAAAATTCCCTGCACTAAACGGATTGTTGTTATCGCGAGGGGTACTAACGATATTCGAAATTCTGGCAATAAGACCTTCTTGGTCTGGCGTGTTTAAGGCAAGATGCATCATGTAAGCCTGCGGCCAATAGAGATAGGTGTTTTGGGCAGCAGAGACAGGCTGCAAAAATTGATTAGATTGGATGCGACCTTGAATGCAGGTCAAATCTTCTAGGGCTCCTTTGGCGAGAATTTCCATCTCAAATTGGTTTTGTTCGGGCAAAATCAGATTAAACTGAATGGCTTCCACATATAGGTGCTGGAGTTCCAATAACCCAGTAACTTTGGCGACTACTCCAGCACGATCTTGCCCTCCCACACGGAATAATAAGGAACGGTTTTGGATATCTAAGTTTTTGACTGTGACCCAATCTGTGAGGACCTTGTTCATATTTCTAACCCCTTGAACAGCTTGAGACTATTGTCTTACTCCACCTTCACATTGAAACAAAAGGTCTCAGGCTGATCACCCCCAAACCCTACTCACCCGCTCCCTCTCCAACCACACCCCGATCATCTCCCCGATCCGCTCCATAGTCTCACCTGGCCGCAGCTCAATCACCTGCAAAATCTCAAAGCTCTCTTCAATCTCAACCGCGCACTCCCAGCAAAATCCCGGTGTAGCAAACGATTCCCTCACAAAGGGTTTCCCCGTTCCTGCCACGGTAATCCAGAATCTCCCTGAGCCATTCTTGGCAACAGCCAGATACTCCAGCTCCCCTCGCGTCCTGGTCTGCTCCACCAAATTCTTCTGTTTTAGCTCAAGATTCCTGAATCGCCTCTCCAGCTCTGCCGACACTCTAGGGGTTCTCGGTTGACTGGTCTGGGGAGTTTCTGAGGTCCGGGTCTTGGGAGTGTACTCAGGTTTGGCTGATCGGGGAGTTCGCCTAACAATCCGACGTATTCCTCCCAGCTCCTCATGCCCTGGTTCCCGCTTGGCTGGTCGGGTTCCCTCTGGTGCCCTCTTTGGGAAGGTTGTTTTGCTTAGAAGCTTGGGTGCGGAAGGGGCGGGATTGGGTTGGTCTGTGGTGGTCTGAGGGATGGGCTTGGGGTTGAGGCTGATGATTGGGTTGGTCATGGTTAGAGGTTGGAAGACTCCAAAATCATCTTAATTCCATATTTTGGACGCAATGTTATTGACGGTAACAGCTCAATAGCCTGGTCCGGGACAAGCTTGAAGTAATTTTGCTTTAAAATCATCGCCAGTATTAGCGTCGCCTCCATTATGGAAAAAGCTTGGCCAATGCACCCCCTGGGTCCTGCTCCAAAGGGGAAATATGCACAGCGTGGCAGATTTAGCTCTAGATTATCCTGCCACCGCTCTGGTAAAAACTGTTCTGGATTGTCAAAAAACCGGGTATCTCGATGAACAACCCATTGACTAAAAAAAACAGATGTTCCTCTTTTCAGGAAATAAGGGCCAATCATACAATCTTGGGCTACTTCTCGACTCAATGCCCAAGCTGGTGGATACAGACGCATCGACTCTTTGAGAACCATCTCTGTGTATGGCAAGCGCGGTAGGTCTGTGATGCCTGGTGCCCTTCCCTCCAGGACCGATTGAGTTTCTGAGGCTAGCTTTTGTGCAACCTCTGGATTTTGAGCCAACAACATTAATGTCCAAGTCAGTGCCGTGGCAGTGGTTTCATGCCCTGCGAGTAAGAGTGTCATCACCTCATCACGCAGCTCTTTCATAGAAAGCTGACTGCCATCTTCATCCTGAGCTAAGAGCAGACTAGATAACAAATCATCTTGTGGAGATTCTCGACGCTGTTCAATGATGTCGATGACCAGCTTATTAAGGTATTCTATAGCCCGATTAGCTCTAAGATTGCCCGGTGTAGGCACCCAAGATGGTAGCAAGAAGCTAGTCTGTGCCTTGTGATAGTACTGAAGCAAGATTGATTCTAGAGCATCCCCAATCTCTAAGGCCATTTGTGTGATATCAACGCCAAAGAGTACTTTGGTAATCACCTTCACAGTAAGCTGGCTCATATCTTGATGGATATCATGGATTTCTCCAGTCTTCCAAGTGCCGAGCATTTTGTTAGTCTCTTCTATAGCCGTTGCAATATAGAACCCATTTGAGATCTTTAAGAATTAGCCGCAAGTCTCTTCAGCATAAGCCTGACGAAGCACAAATCCATTTGCGCTTTTGCATTCACAAGCGTTCGTTCAAAGTTCTTAGTCAGGCTCTTACAGCGCTCCATCCAAGCGTTGGAACGCTCAATGACCCACCGGGTTGCAACCGGAACAAAGCCCGTTTTCCCTTGAGCCGCTTTTTCTGCTTTTGAGGGTTTCGGCGATAGCTCAAATCTGATCTTTCTCATGATGGCTGGATAGATTGCCCCAAGCTTCTGAGTCAAGGTGTCCACGTGATAGCCGTTGTCCAACAAAAAAGTGATTTTAGGGATATTGACCGGCTTGGCTTTGAAGTACTCAATATTGAGGGTCAACATCATCAGTAAGCCCATATCGTCTGAGACATTTGCGGGGGTGCAAAGGGTAAAGAATGGAAAGCCAAGGGTATCAACAGCTAGATGGCGCTTGATTCCATTGGTGGCTTTGTAGAAACAGAACCCTTTCGACTCCACCCTCGCATTGCAAGTGTTCTTCACCGCTTGCGAGTCTGCCATTATCAACGTTGTCCATTTGGACTTTTTTTTACCTGCTCACGAACCTGTCCATGCAGCAGCGTCATCAATGTCTCAATCGAGCCTGCTTTGCGCCACACGTTGTAGTGCCAAAAGACCGTTGAGGAGGGGGGAAAGTCTTTGGGCAGGTCCTCCCAGTTGCACCCATTTTTGAGTCGATAAAGCATCCCATCAATCAGCTCTCTGTAACTCCAGATCAGAGGCCTTGTCTTTTTCTTGGGGGGTAGAAATTCTGGTAACAGTGGTTTGAGGATTTCCCATTCGGCATCAGTCAGACTGCTTGAGTAGGCCATAACAATTGAAATAGAACGCTTCTAGCAGTTTCGCGTATTAGGCAAAAGATCTCAAATGAGTTCTATAGGTAGATACCTTATCTTGAGTGAAAGCAGGTTGCATGAGGCGTCGATGTTTCTGCCAATGTTCTCCATCAATAAGTAGAAGTCCATTACCAAGGAATCCTGCTAGAGAACGATAGCTAATGTCCTTAATAAAGTGTTCGTTTTTTTTGCTGAGGACTTCGGAAATCAGGTCAGGATGATGAAAAATATAGACGTGAATCGAACCAATGCTAATTCTTGCCGCGTCTCCATATTCTTGTGCAGATTTGACCGAAAATTCAATCGGTTTTCGAGAAAACTTGAGCAACTGCCAGATGCCAAGAAGGCCGCTAGCCCCAAGTGCTTCATCAGGATAGATAGGTGGAGGGGTGCTGGTTGCCATAAGTTACAAAAATCCTTGATGAATTGGAATCATATATTTGAGACTTGCGATCTACTACACACTTGTCGAATAGATGTCTGGAAAAATCCCACCTGTAAATTATTCCGGGTTTTCTTACTCTGCAATGGTTTGAGGGAACCAAAGCTGTTCCCATTGACCATTAAGCTCCACGGTTTTCAGTATGCCTAAGGCTCGACTTCCTCTCTCAGACCAACTCATCCCCTTATTCTTCTGACGGTGCCCAACGACAACATCCCCTCCCTTTTTAACTTGCTCAACAAAATCCTTCTGACTCAGCTCCAGATTGCGAAATAGTCTCTCAAGCTCTGCTGATTCTCTTGGAGTTCGCGGTTGACTAACCTGGAGGTTTTCTGAGGATGCCGACTGAGGTACTTTCTTTGGTCTGGTTGTCCGGGAAGTTCGCCTAGAACTGTGACGTATTCCTCCCAGTTCCTCATGTCTTGGTTCTCGCTTAGGTGGCCATGTACCCTCCGGTGCCTTCTTGGGGAATGCTGTTTTGCTTAGGAGCTTTTGAGCGGAAGGGGCGGGCTTGGGTTGGCCTGGGGTGGTCTGAGGGATGGGCTTGGGGTTGAGGCTGATGATTGGGGGTTTCATGGGGGGAGTCCTGTGATGCACCGCTAGTTTAAATGACACATTTACCAAAGTAAAAGTCTTAAAGAATACTTTTTGAAGCAGGGACCAAATATATTCTTCGGGATTCTAGATTAAGATTGTGCTAATCAATAAATAGATTTTAGCCGTCACATCATAAAAATATTAATAAATGAACTACAAATTTCTTATTTGCCTTACTATTTCTTCTGTTGGATTTAGCTTCGGTGAAATAGCTAATACTCTTCCTATCCAAGGAAGTATATTAGAAGCTGAAGCTCAAATACTTGAAACCCCGACATCTGAACGAGGATGTGAAAATCACTCTACTACAGATGGGCTAAAACAAAATATTATTAATAAGCGTATATATTGGATTATTAGCGGCCAAAGCATCGGCTGGACTGAATATAAAAAGGATGGTACTTATATAGAAGATAATGACGATTCAGGGAATTATTGTGTTAATCAATTATTAGTGACAATGGAAATAGATTCAGAACAAGAGATAACTGCTCACCTTACATTTCCCAAAAAATATTTAGAAACCCGTGACACTATTAATGTTAGGGTTGAACAGTATGGGGAAACCATCCTTAAAACTAAAGCGATAATTAGTAAAATTGAAAATTTAGTAGAAGAGAAATAGAACAACTGATTCACAATTCTGAAGATAAAGAAGTTGTTGTTGATCTATGGCAACGGTGTGGCTTATTAAGACAATGGAATGATCCGTACAAGGATATAGCTCGTAAGCTTCTTGTACAGTCAGATTGGTTTTTGGTTGGAATTGTTGATCTAGAAGTTGTTTCAACCGTTATGGCTGGTTTTGAGGGCCACCGGGGTTGGATTAATTATCTTGCAGTTGATCCAGAGTTCCAGCGGCAGGGATTGGGGCGCAAAATGATGAACGAGGCTGAACGTCTGCTTCAGGATTTTGGATGCCCAAAAATCAACCTACAAATTCGCGAAGATAATTTGGAAGCAATAAAATTCTATGAGTGCATTGGTTTCTCAGAAGATAAGGTAGTAAGTTTTGGCAAGCGACTGATAGCCGATGATTAAAGAGGTATGTGAGTAGCTTGTTTGAATGTGTTGCTGAAGTTATGTACTTTGTCTCTGATCGTTATGCGGCAGCAGCGTGGTATTCATGCTTATTTGACATTGAGGTTACCTGGTTAGAGAAATTGGAGCACTTCTTTATAAAAGTTGGCAATCAAGAAGTATGGTTTCATCAATCGGATAACAAAGTACCATCAGGAGCAGCGGGACATGTTGCCTATTGGCAAGTTGCAGATTTCGATGTGGTTCTTGAACGAGCACTCAATTTAGGAGCCAAGCTCTATCGTGGCCCATTAGATCGACAAGATGGGAAGTATATGTGCCAGGTGATGGATCCTGATGGAAACTTGATTGGTCTAATTGGCCCAAGACGTGCAGAGAACTGATACCCCAGCTCCCTCACACCCCACCACCCGAACCACCACCAGAAGCGCTGCGGCCCTGCTGAAGTGCCAGAGACGAAACCCTGAGAGTCCGAGGACAAGTATGAGGGGCGGGCTGGGGGTATGTCGATACGTGGATAAGATCGCAAATAGCGGTACCTTGCGAGAACATGCTTTTATTTCTACAAAGTCATTGTTCTTCTGGGTGACTCCTCAAAGCATCGCTAAGGAAGAAATGTAAGAACATAGAGAAGTAGATAGACTGCCAGATTAAGAACCAAATGAGAGTGTAGCCATCCATAGTTGCCTCCGGAAATAGCCGTTGTTAAGGCCATAAGTTCCAGTGGGTAACGCCTAAATACGAAGATGGAGGTAGTTTGGATCATCACCCAAATCGCTGGAAGTGCAGATTCTACTAACTGACCATTGTTGGTCTCAGTGTAGAGTGCCCATATTTGTCAACTTATGTACTGAGCCACTGAGATGAATTTTAGTGTGGAATTGTTCCTCGTAAATGATGGACTGCTCAAACTTTCAAACTATGTTCCTTCAATCCTAACTATAAGGAAATAATTTCTACTAGAAATAGAGCATTAACTGAAATATTGTTGTTTTTTTCGATCTACTGATTCTATAATTATCGAAAATTTGAGATTCAAACATGAAGAACTCAAAGTTTTTGGCAATAGTGGCCTGTGCGTATACCTCCTGTAACTTGATTCTGGGCTTTACACCCCCAGTAACGGCAGCCTCCCTTACCTATAACTTCAGGCAAGATGGTTTTGATGAAGGCGCTTACGCTGAAGGTTTTTTCATCGCCGATGACCTGAATGGCGATGGTCAAATTGCGTATTTCAGAGGACTTCAAAACTCCAGTGAAGTTTCAGACTTTAGAGTCTCCTTTTCTGGGAATCGGTTAACACCACCGACAACTTATGGATTTGGAGACTTATTTGGTCTTGTCTATGACTTAGATGGTGGTCCTTTGGGCGATGGCGTTACCGGGGTTATTGAAGGGATTAGTGCTTCAGTTCCAAATCGAAACGCCATTGACCAGGGTTACTCTGCTGGTCCTGGCCCGTTGAACACGTATTACTTTGGTCCAAGACAACAATTCTGTGTTGATTCTCCATTCTCACTGTGCGGAATATTTGACGGTTCTACCTCAAATGAGATCGTTGCTGTTCCTGAGCCTAGTACTTTCTTGGGAAGCATCGTGACCATCGGTCTTGGTATCCTCGCCAAGAGAAAACGGTCGCATCTTGTCCGTCAAAAAAAAAATCCAAATGCACTTTGTAGGCTCCATAATGGCGTGTTTCCTGGCCCTGGTCTTCTGCAAAGATGACCTCAGCGATGGGCAAACCTGGCCGTAAAACTCGGTGGCAAAGCTGGAGAATGCGGTCTGCGGTCGTTCTGGTGTAAGTGATCATGGGTTGGGGTTTGTGATCGCAATTCCAGTATTGCTATTGTCATCCAATTGAGCATCTCAAGCACTCATTCTCCCTGACTAGCTTCAAACTCCGCACAATCCCAATGGCTCCTCGGTGGTGTGGTCTCTCGGATCGGCCTCTCACAGTTGGGGCACCGTCCCGTGAAAATCGGATGCCAGTCCAGCAGCTCCATATTCTGTTCTGTCGTCAGATGGTTTGAGGGTGGGGCGATGGGGGTGCCGTTGTAGAAGGCTTGGGTGGGAGTCATCTTTGAATTATGGCAAGCATTTAGGCTAGTGTCTTACCTTCCCCCCAATTTCCCCAAATTTGATTGGTAGATTAAAAATAAAAGATCAGCCAATATCCCAGGATTCAGGCGGTTCTAGGAGAGAGGCTGAGACTAGAATCCCTCTAGAGTGCGAGTCTTTAGGGGGATTCTGCTGCTAAGGATGAGGCTTACGTTCCCCCGGATTTCCTCAGATTTGCTTGGTAGATTTTGAATAGCATTCCTTAAGACCCTGTTGATATCCTTGAATACAGGATCACCCCTTGAAGCTACTGGTGAGCATTGAGGGGTTTCTTGCTGCTGGAGATGAAGTTTCGGAGCCTTCAAGTTCTCTCACGTTAAGCATCTGAGGATCTTAAGTTGACAAAAACGCCCTAAAACTACGCTTTAATTAACTCGCTTAGGGAGTATGTCGGAGGGGGCTGCCCCCAAATTTCCCCAAATTTGATTGGTAGATTCTGCAATAGAGGTTTCACACAAATCTCTATTGCAGAATGTTGCTGACTGGACTGTATACCTCCTGAAGAGACCATGCTTTAGGAGGTATTTTGCTGTCCTGGGTCTTGGCGAGGGCCAGGCAGCTCTGGCCTCAAAGTGCTTATAAGCATTTATGGCACGATTTACAGAGGTATTTAATTAAAAACATAAAAATACGATTTATTTCTGCTTAAAAGAAGAGTAATGCTGTGATTTTTATCACTGAATAGCTATTTGAAATTGATACAGTTTGATGGGTGATATCTGTCATAAAGTGTCGATGCAAATTTCAATTGGCAAGGATAAAAATAGATGTCACTGTTGCTCATTGAAGAGTTTGCAGCCAATCCTGATTGGTCGAGAATACCAGAGCAGAAGTTAAGCCGAGCCCAAGAGCTAATAAACTTGATCCAACTACAAAGCCACCTTCCCCGAAACCAGCAAAACGAAGAGTATTATGGTTGGATTGTTGAGTTGAAAGGAATGCTTGAAACCTAGCTCGCATAGTTTTTGAAAAGGGTTTGTAAGCTGTCGGATACTAGATTTTGGGCATACTAAGAATGTCAGGTTTCCTTATGGAGGGATGTCCCTTAGATGTAGCTCTTCGTTTTTGATAACTGTTAGGAGAGCTACATCAATCAGATTTTTGTCTCTATCTTAGAATTAGGGCTTGGGGTCTCTAGGGTCTTTACTATGGTTGGCTTGAGTGTCCTGGTTTTGGTTGGGTCGGTGTGCTGAGTGGAGACGAACCGACCTCAATTACCTTCATATAATTCAGCACCTTAAGTTAATAAGAATGTCCTAAACAACGCTCTGGTAAACATGTTTGGGAGTATGCGAGAGGGGGTTGCCCCCAAATTTCCTCAGATTTACTTGATAGATTCTGAAGGGGGCCTCAGAACCTCCTGTATCTATGAACCAAAAGTTCTTAACAGTCTACCCCCTGGAGTCCCCCGTACTTTAAGGGGGTCTTTCTGTTTTGGACCTGGTGAGGGGTGTTGGCTATGAAAAACTGACAGTGTTATGGGTAACTGTCAGTTTAGTGTGGTGTGAGGATTGCAGTTTGCAAGCCTTACTCCCTAGTCTAACGAATTCCCCCAGTAGCTTAGATGAGTTGTCTCAAGTTATTCCAAGACCTTTTCTTTGATGTTTCTGGGTTACTGGGAATATGGGGATTTCAATCTCATGTTTGCTTTCCAAAATTTCCCGATAGCATTGCTATCATGCATGGGATAAGAGAATTGACTTCAGAGCATTCTTGAGAACTAACGATGGCTAATCAGGAACAGATAGCCTTGCTGAGTCAGGGTGTTGAAGTTTGGAACGAGTGGAGAAAGGAAAATCTCAAGGTATCGATTAACCTCAGCAAGGCCAGTCTGACTGGGATGGATCTACATGGGGCTAACCTTCATAAAGCGATCATGATCGGGGCTAATCTCACGGGTGCTAATCTCAATCAGGCCAGCCTTTGTGAAGCCAGCCTCTGGAAAGCCAATCTTCGTGGTGCCATTTTAAGTAAAGCGAACCTGAAAGAGGCCAACCTCATTGAGGCTGACTTGTGTAGGGCTAGTCTCTGGAAAGCCAATCTCTATAACGTCAACCTCTATAAAGCCGATCTCCGTGGTGCTAACCTTTGTAGAGCCTATCTTTACAAAGCCAATCTTAGTGAGACAGACCTCAGTCAAGCTAGCCTTTGTGAAGTCTACCTATGTGAGGCTAATCTCTATGAAGCGGATCTTTCTGGTGCGGATCTTGAAGGAGCTAATTTTGAGAGATCAGACCTTCTCAATATCCGTTTTGATCCTGAAACCAATTGGTCATCAATTGGTAGTTGGGCCGATGCTAGAGATATACCGCAGGAGTGGAAGGATGAGAGTAGCCAAGGAAATGGAATTCAGCAAAGGTTTGATGGATCGATGGTTTCAGATGGTAATTCTGACGTTGGTTCAGATTCAATACTATTGGCTGACTAGTTGCGGTTGACGGTGCTTCGATATTCAATACTCCAAAATGACTGAAGTCCATTAAACGACTTGCAAAATTAAGAATATGAGATGGCTAAAGATGATTTTGTCGTGAAACAGAGTTATTTAAAAGCTTTAGATAATGGTTTCCATGTAGGAGAACCATCTTTTGGATTATCTGTCATCTGCTGCTTTTTAGATCCAATGACATTAGCTTGATAGATACCATCCTTACTCTCAAAAAGAATTTTATTGCTGTTAGGTAACCAGTCAAAGGCAAGTTCCAAAGCATCATCATTGGTCACACGAGTCCGTCCTGTGCCGTTTGGGAGAATCGTGTAAAGATCCCATTGATTTTGCGATAGTGAAATATAAGCGATCCTATGGCCTGAGGGCGACCATCGCCCTTGGTTCTCGTCTTCAGGATCTTGGGTTAAGCGCTTGAGATTAGACCCATCAGCATTGATCACGTAAAGGTCAACATTATTACTTCGACCTGAGGTAAATACAATCTGCTGTCCATCAGGAGACCAGTCAGCATTCCAATCATCATTTGGATCATCAGTGAGTTGTTTGAACTCTGTCCCTTCAGGGGTCATCAGAAATAAATCTGCATTGTCTTGGATCTTGCGAGAAAATACAATCTGCTGTCCATCAGGAGACCAGCTTGGACTACTGTCTTCCCCCACGTGTTCAGTCAGACGCTTGATTTCGGAGTCCTTGATATTGAGTAGATAAATCTCAGTATTGTAAGGATGCTGTTGATTGGCATCGCGTTTGCTTACAAAGGTAATGTGTTGACTGTCAGGAGACCACGCGGGATCTTCATCCCTAGCAGCATGTGAAGTAAGGCGTGTTAACTGACTACCATCTAAATTAATAAGATAGAGGTCTGATTGACCATTTCGGTCAGATATAAAGGCTAAGCGAGTGCCATCTGGCGACCAAACAGGACTCCAGTCTTCTCCTGGGTGTGTGGTTAACCGTTTACGGTTTGAACCATCAGCCGTCATGAGAAAAATATCTCTGTTGTTCTTATCTTGCTCGCCCGTGAAGGCAATAACAAAGTCTTCTGAGTTCGTTCTAGTACAGGCAGTACAGAGACCAATGCAGAGTAGTATCTTGAGCGCAATTAGAGGATAACTGTCAGGCTGCATTGAGTCATCTCATGCTGGCTGGAGTACATCAAGTATATCGATTAGTTCTCACGAAAAAATAGGAATCAGGTTAGTTGTATCGTTAATCTGAATCATCCCTCCACCCACAACTCCCACAGTCCCAGTGACTCCTCGGTGGCGTAGTCTTCCGGATCGGCCTCTCACAGTTGGGGCACCGTCCCGTGAAAATCGGATGCCAGTCCAGTAGCTCCATATTCTGTTCTATCGTCGGATGGTTTGAGGGTGGGGCGATGGGGGTGCCGTTGTAGAAGGCTTGGGTGGGTTTCATTGGATTTAGCTACTTCGTTGATGGTCGCAAGCATCCCAAACTTCAGCCATCACTTGCATGGCTGCTTCTAGTGGCAAACGCTCTATTGTTTTCCTGTGATGAAATTGCAGACTAATTGCTAACTGCATCTTCAACGCAGCAATTTCTGGTGATAGATCTGATGTTTGAAGTGTGAAATTTGTCATGTCAAGCTACTGATGTGCCTAGAGCTTATTATTCCCTTTTTTAATGATTTTCATGTCTTTCCCCGTTGTTTTGGGTGTGCCTGACAGATTTTATTGGAGGGTTTCTTTGGCATTGTCAATTTAAAGACCGATCGCACAAATTGTAGGTCTGATCCTCTTTTGGTGATCTGTATAGAAGAGTTGATCAACCCATACCTATTTTTGATGGCTGCAATCAGCCTTTAGGGCAACCTGAGAGTAGTGGCTTATCAAGGCGAGTTCATCCACAGTCAGTTCAGATGAACTTAAGACCTAGCTTTTTATCGCGAGATACAAATGACTTAAGGAAAAAGTGGCGTCCATCTTTATATCTGAAGAATTAGAAGCACGAGGATTCTTGCATGATCGGTCATCTTCCTTGGAAATCCAGGGGGAAAGTTTTGTGCCAGGTCCGTCTTTTCATAAATCGTGGCGTCAGACAGCCATAGAGTTTTGTGAGGAAGCTTGTACTAAAGGGGTGAAGTATATATTAGTTGAGTTCCCTACTTACTTGATGACTTGGCGATGTCGTCAGGCTGCACTCCCTACTCAGGCTCAATCTCTGCATTCTTCGAAGTCCGAGGAAAAATTATCAACTTCGCTTGAATCACTTAAGGTGACTCCAGCTACTCAAAAGCCACCTCAAAAGAGAGTGCCGTCTACACCTCCTGAAATGGCAACTCAGCAAGCCTTGGAACTAGCCAATGATGATGAGGAGTTTATCAGTCAGTGCAAACAAGAACTGGCTATTCATATTGGTCCAATGGCTGATTTCATGATTAAACAGACATTAAATCAATCATCTGAAATGAGTCATCAAGAACTGATTGAGGCTCTAGCCATTCACATTGCTGACCATAATGCAGCTCTCTCGTTTAGGAGAGCATGTTACTCCTTTAACGGAATACATTTGCTGTGATTATAAATTGCCGAGACATCCTGAAACTCAGTAATATTCCTGAGTTAATATGACTAGATTTTAATTAAATTATATATATAGTAATAATTTATCTAAATTGCTTATTTTCTATTTTGTATATTTTTGCAACCCCAAATTTCCATGTTGACGATTGAAGATATCACTGGCTTTTTTGTGGAGAACGCCTCTTATAAGTCTGGCCAAACCCCACAAGAAGATACTCAGAATATCCCTATTATTGAGTCTTGGATTGATGTAGAAAAAGATGGCATAGCGGTGATCAGAGGGAAACTATATGGCCATCCTCAACATCCCCTTGGTGTCAGTATGACGACCTCCACAATTCAGCGGTACTTCGGCGGTGCAGGCCATGTTTATGTTAAAACTAGAAACTCACTCTATGAGTTGGGTCAGCCCCTCAAGGAATTAGAACTCCCAGATGAAACGTCAGATTTCCAAGCACTGGCAAAAAAGACGATATGGCATTGTTAGAGTCGAGATATGCGGAAAATTCTTCGCCACTATATCGTCCTGCTAGCAGGCGTTTGAGGCATTGCTGAATGGTGAATGTGACCCGAGATAGACACAGATCACCCTGAAGATGTCCGTGGGTATCGCTATAGATTTTGAAATAAGCAGTTGACGATAAATTTGGGTGGAGCCTGACATTTGAGTAACGCTGATTTGTGGTTAAGTCTAGCCTCACATGTCAACCCACTCTTTTCTTAGAAACCATGAAAATAAAGGCTTTGAGATACTTCTGTTAGGCAGTCAGGATGGGGGCCGTTGTAGAAGGCTTCGGTGGGAGTCATCTCGCCTGGATATGGCTAGTTGGTGGCGCTACCATTTTTCTGCATAAACTCATGACGGTCTATAAAAATATCGAAAATATGGTCCATTTTGGTTAAAGCAAAGAAGATTTTAACCTGCTCGTTCAGTGAACATAAAGAAAGGGTGCCCCCTTTTTCGTACACTACTTTATGGGTTGCCACTAAAGCACCTATTGCGGAACTATTGATGAAGGCGACTTCTTGCAGATCCACAAGAATCGTCTTCACACCATTAGCCATTGCCTTGCTAATTTCATAGCGTATCTGGTTGGCACTGCTATCATCCATGAACTCAGTAGGTTGGATAATTTTGTAGCTCATTGATAGAACTCCTAAATCAGTCCTTTTGGAGGGTGAGCCAGGCAGGGGTGAAGGCACTGGATAAAAAAATGGCTTACAAACCAGAACACAATTCTTTGTATAAAGAATTACCGATACTGAAAGCGAGGGAGTACTCTCAGTCCAACTGAAATACCCTTAAACCATCAAGAATGCAATCAGCCTCCAGGGTTTCCCCAGAATTAAGTGAACTGATTTGAATGAGGTTTTGTCAGAGCCTTCCTGTATCTATGATCTAAAACTTCTTACCTGTATACCCCAAGGAGATGCTGTGTTGTAGGGGCGTTCTGGACCTGTCGAGGGTCGTTATCTATAAAAACATTGGCAGCTCCTTTAAGGTGCAGACCAGTGTCTTTGTATGTGATCAAAGAGTGAGGTATTTGAACGAAATAGTCATCTAGTATCTCAGTCTACCAATCATTAATATTCTCTCCGCATTGGTTTGAATTTGCGCTGCCTCTTGATCAATATTGGATACCCATGATTACTGCTCTAAGCAGACTCAGCGTATCTCTCTAGCTTCTTCATAATTTTCTTGAGAATCAGTCGAATCCCTTCATGGCTCAATCCAATCTGTTCACCGATTTCCCTCATCGATTTGGGCTGATCATCCTCCAGCCCATACCTCTGACTGAGTACTAAGCGCTCCCGTTCATCCAGATGAGCCATTACATGAAACAGTTGCTCGTCACGTTGTAGGGATTCCATATAAAGCGTGGGTTGATTATCTCCTGGCAATAGATCGAGGAGAGAATCTTTTTGTTCAGGTCCAACGGGCTGATCCAGGGATGATATCTTTTGGAATAATTGCAGGGTCAGATTAATGGTCTTCGGTTTGATTTCGGTGGATTCGGATAATTCGGATAAGGATGGTTCTCTACCGAGCTTTTGATTGAGTTCTCGGTAGTGCTTCTTGATCTTGTTGATCATCTCCCATTGATACTGAGGAAGGTAAATAGGACGTGACTTTGCTCGGAGGGCAGCCGTAATTCCTTGTCGAATCCACCAGTAGGCATAGGTGCTGAAACGACAACCTTGGGCTATTTCGAATTTGTCTACTGCGGTGCTCAACCCAATGCTGCCTTCTTGAATCAGGTCTAGGAGTGGTAGTCCTCTGTTCTGGTGTTTCTTGGCAATAGAGACAACTAAACGCAGATTGCACTCAATCATCCTTTGCTTAGCTCGGAGGCTTCCCGCTTTAGCTTGTCTGGCAAGCTCGATTTCTTCTTCATGGGATAGGAGTGGGTAACGGCCCATCTCTTGGAGGTAGTAATGAAGACTGTCATAGTTCGTAGCCATCACATCACCTCGCAAACGTCACTGGTAGAGAATTACCTCGAATGGCCCGTTATGGGAAGGATAATTGATGTTTCTTAAGGTCAAGATATGCAAAAAGAAGCTGGCAGAATCATAGAAATATCCACCAGCTTGGATGTCGGAATGAGGTTAAAACTTTAGCGATATTCCCAGTCTATCAGTCTTTCACCTGCTCCTTGAAGACCTTGCCAGCACTAAATACAGGTGCTTTTGTTGCTGGGATTGTGAGCTTTTTCCCTGTCTGTGGATTGCGTCCATTTCTGGCCTTTCGGTCTCTTGCCTCAAAGCTGCCAAAGCCTACGAGAGTGACTTTCTCGCCCGAGCTAACACTATCGATAATCGTTTCGGTAACGGCTGAGAGAATAGCATCAGCCTGTTTCTTAGTCGCTCCAGATTTCTCAGCAATAGAATCAACTAATTCGCCTTTGTTCATGGCTATACCTTAAAGAGTGGGTCAGCACTGGATTTTAGGCTTTCTATGTGAGGTTTTCTTGAGGATTAAGATTTTGATTGAATCAGGAAAGAGGTGGTGGAGAACACTCCAGGTTTCCCAGGTATATCATTCATTACTCATCAGAGTGTTGAACTCCCCCGTAAAAAATTAACAGAGGAGTTTGGATAAACAATTAAGACTTCTAGGCAACCTTGGTCAAATGAATATGTTTGCGACCGACAGCAATTTCAAATTCATCCCCAGGCTCGAGTTCTAGTGCTTGGGTATATGTACGGCCAACCAAAATATTGCCATTGGATTGAACGCTGACTTTATAACTTGCTTTGCGCCCACTATTGCCGTTTCCGTTAGGAGATTGGCTATCTAAATCGATGCCTTCCGCATCCAATAGAGCATTGAGAAACGCGATAGTTTTAATTCGTTCAGAGCCATCTTTATCAGCAGAAATGTATCCGCAAGCTTTCGCTTTTTCTTCACGAGTGTAATCACTCAATTGCTTTACTTTGGCTACTAAGTCTTTTCCTGTTAAGGGTTTAGTTTGCTTTTTCTTTCTCGGCATGGGTTAAAAAATCTCTCTGACAGTATCACTTGAACCACTAAATGATTGCATAGAGTTTTTGGTTTGTGGTTAGCGGATAACCGACCCTATCAGTCAGGGTGATATGGGATATCGAATTTTTACATAAGAAGCTTCAACTGAAATAGGATGAGCGATTGTGTTAGTAACTCAGCCTTAAACCTTCGATAATTCCTTAGTTTTGACTGTAGACCCAGAATTTTGCCCTTGAGTAGCATCCTGTTTGTAAAAGTCCAAATCCAAAGCCGAACCAATGACTTGCCCGTTCGCAGATATCTCATACCAACGACTCGTAAAAATATTCTGGGCAATCGTTGCATGAGACATCCCACACCGAGATATGCCTTCTGGTTTTTCTTTCAGAGGAATACCTCTGACGGGCTCTTGAGTGCTGGGCATTTGGAATATCTCCCCAGTTCAATCATCTAAACTCATGCTAGCAACCCTACTCGGGCATCTTCAGGTTGCCCATCAGCACGTCCATTGCTAGTTCCATGTCGCTTTTACCCAGAATGCTCTCGATGGTTTTGTCCTTGATGTCGTCGACAATGTTCAGAATGCCCGTGAGCGCTTGGGCAATCTTTTCCACCTGTTGTTCAAGCCTGATGATATCCTTCAACTGTTGTGGTGAGGGGCTTTCCTGTTTCCAACGAGAGAACTGCTCCCGATAGACCCACAAGAATTCATGCTGCTCAGAATACACGTCAATCACCCGTTGAATGGTGGCATCATCCATCGTATGGGGTTTCTTCTGGGCTTCCAGCATATTGCTGTGCTGGCTTTGCACCTCCTCCAACATGCCATCGACCATCGGAATACACTCGTGCATCACCCTAATGGGTTGCCATTGTGGGGACTCAGATTGCTGAGACATAATTAAATTCTACTCAGAGGATTAGGGGCAACCTATCAGATTCTGCATCACACCTTCAAGTTTGGAACAGCCTCCGTGAGTAAGTATCTGAGTCTGCATCAATAACGATTAGCTTTGACGATTGTTGGTCTGTCTAGAAGGTGCTTGCCAAATTGACCTCAGTCGCTGTAAACCTTTTGGGTTGATATGGATCTCGTCGTCTATCAGTTTTAATTCACCGTTGGCAAAGGTCGAACCAGCAGCCCAGAGGATACTTGTTAAGTCGCCACGTTTAAGAGATGAGGGAGCATATTTCTCTAGACCTTCATTAGAAAATATTTCATAAATTTCCTGCATGGTGTCTGGGTATTGGGTATCTAGTGCCCGGACGTATAGAAAGAGCAAAGGCATGGGATCGTTAGTCCCAAAAATGGCAGAGCAGATGTAGGTAGAGGTCGTCACCATCCAAGTTGCGATCTGATGCGGATCGGTGGTGCGATCTCGGGCCATTTCCAACACGAGATCCACCATATTTTTTCTGAAAGGAGTCCCCAGACGAGCCTCCACGTTTTTCCAAACGGCTAGGTTATTTGGATCCATGTATGGTTAATCTTGTCGATTAATATTTCCAAGCCTCAGTCTTGTTGTAAATCTTTCAGCATATCATCAAGGTCTACATCATCTAGCTCGTCAATTTCAGGCAAGATATCAGTTTCATCTATAGGAAGATTGTCTGTCTCTAACTGTGACATAGTTACTTATTACCATATATATTTATCTATTTATTTCCCCATAGTAAATAATCTCTTATGTATCCTGTATCCGAAAGTTTACGGAAATCCAGAGATACAAGATGAATTAACCATTTCTGGTGCAGCAATAGATTTAGCCTTGCGTCATCTAGACCCTCAAAAGGTCGGATCCACATCATCCTTTGGCAATATGGATTACTCGACCTTGAGCAGCTAGGGCAAGCGTTTGAGTGGCGGATGAGAAAAAAAGTTGATATGGCTACCACTAGGAGAAACTAGAAAAAACTGGCAGCATAATGTAAATGTTTGCCAGTAGAGATGTAGCAATAGCGCAAAAGTTGGCTTTATTTGCAACTCTATCACCCTGATAAAGGGAATCATGAGTCATCAAACACTAGCTGACTCTAGCCCATCGCCTACCCTAGGCATTGTTCGAATCGGGAATGTTTAGCTGTTTGGCCTAGTGCTATTGTCATTGTCTTCAATGTCCTCAACAACACTGCTTATTTCCATTTCTAGCTGTTCTATCGTAGGTAGTTTGTCTTGAAAATTTTCTGGAAGCTGTGACTGAATCTGGTAAGTTGAGACGCCAATTGGTTGCTGATTTCCTTGAAGGGCAAATTCAACAATAGTTTTCTCTTTTGATTTACAAAGGATGATGCCGATGGTGGGGTCATCGCGATCAGAGCGAAGCATATTATCCACGGCAGCAATATAGAATCCCATCTTCCCAGGGTACTCAGGAATGAATTCCCCCATCTTGAGGTCAATGATCACATAGCAGTGGAGATGAACATGGTAGAAGAGGAGGTCAAGCCGATACTCTTTATTGCTGACTACCAGAGGATATTGACTTCCCATAAAAGAAAAACCTAGCCCTAACTCCATGTGGAAGTCACGAATATGGACTATGAGACTTCGTTCAAGTTCTCGCTCATGAGCATCATTACTGATGGTGAGAAAGTCGAAGTTATAGGGACTTTTGATGATTTGCTGTGCCAAGTCAGATTGAGGATGGGGAAGAGTGCGTTCGAAGTTTGAGATAGCACTCCCTTTGCGCTCATATAAGTTGCTCTCAATTTGATGCACCAATACATTGCGACTCCAGCCGTTATTTACAATTTCATGGGTATACCAAAGCCGTTGCTCTCTAGATTTGAGCTTTTCTAGCAAAGCTATGTTGTGGTACCAGGGAAATTGTCCAAGCACCTCTTGGACAATTTGTTCTTCAGGCCATGCCTCGGCTCGCATATACATGAGATTTGAGCGGGAGAACCCTCTCATGTCTGGGAACTCTCGTTTTAAGTCTTTGGCCAACCGTTCGACGACTTTGCTACCCCAGCCCTCTAACTTTTGACGCTGGAGAATTTCTCGTCCAATCTGCCAGTAGAGCAATACCAGCTCTTGGTTGACTGCCAAGTGTGCTTGGACCTGAGCAGTGCGGATACGCTGTTTTAGCCCATCAAGGAAATCGGCATAGTTGCTCTCTGAGAAGAGAGACGTTTGATTAGGCATGGTAAAGACCATACAGCGGGACAAGCAACATACTATCGAGTGCTCATTTCAAGTCGCTCAAGAAAGCCGTTGTCTTTGAGCTATTTATGAGGCTTGCATCTGCTCAACAATCGCTTTTACCGTTCCATAGCCAGGAGATCTTTGTTTACCTTTAAGGGCACGTCGCCATACCTCAATTCGCTGTTGTTTAGTCAGACCAATCATGGGACGAACAGCGGACTCAGAGCGAGGTAATTTATTGGACTCAAAGACACTAGCTAAGTCAGCAATAATGTCAGCGGCATACATCAGTTGATAGGCCCTAGCGCGAGTTAGGGCAAATTTATCTTTTACGAACGCTTCAAAAGTGGTTGGATATTCTCCACGGCGTTGGATCTCTCTCAGGGCTAGGCCAGCTTGAGCAATTGCGTAGGCCCCTGCATTTAAACCAGCTTCTACGCATTCACTCAGGTCGTTAACAGACATTTGGCCTAGGTTATCGAGTGGCATGTCTTTGTTCATGCCCTCAAGTTATCACAAAAAATTTAGGGAGCAATTACTTGTGAATGTATACGAGTTAGTATACAATAAGAGTAATCGAAATGAGACAACTAAATAAGTGAGTTCTACTTAGTGCTGGTTACCCTGCTGAATTCCGCAGACAGCGGAGTAATCCGATGCCCACCAAGGCTAAAAACTAGAGACAAAATCAAAAACTTTTCATCGAAAAGAGCCGCTGACCTTCTTGGCAGGAGACTTCAGCGGCTCTAACACGCTCACTTAGATGAGGTACTTCAAATGTTAAACGATCCACTGACCCATGCTTGGCAACCCTGGACTGATGCTGAGATGTCTGAACGCAATAAGGCTGTTTCCGGTAACTGGATTCTAGCCTTTTTCCAGGATGGCTATTCTCACGACACTATTGATTCTGGAGATTCTAAGGATTGCGTACCAGATACCCATCCAGAGGATAACTAGCTCACTCCGTTCTTATTCCGCGCCCTGGCTCTTTCTGCCGGGGTGTTTTGCCATGTCCTTTTCTGAAGCTGGACCCATGCCTCCTGAAATCACTTATGCCTTTGTCTGGGTTGAGGACCAAATCAGGGTTGATGCTGCTGTGGAGTGTGGCAGACGCTTTAAGGGTATCGCCTGGATTCTTGACCCGAATTCTCAAAATCCCAGTCTCAGACTTGATAATCCCCTTGGTATCAGAGCAGTCCAGGCCATCCTGGATCGGACCAAGATAGGGTTTGCTGCTCCCACGGCTTGATACCAGCTTTTCTTTTCCCCGATTGGTTAAGACCTTGATTAATATGTACCCAAATTTACAACTTGATTAGGTCTATAAATGTAGTCTAAAACCTAACAATAATTAGCATTATCTAGTATTTAAGCCTCAATACTTCATCTTTGAGTTTCTTCTCTCACCGATTGGGTTTGTCACTCGATCTTCGGTTACTCTCTAAAACCCCGGCATCTCCTGTCCGGGGTTTTCCCTTTTAAATCATTGGAGGGATATCTCCAAGCCTTGCAACCCAATTAAAAGTACCCCCTTCCCCAAAACCTTCTCTTTGATTTCTTATCTTTATTATTCAGCCCCCTGGTATCCCCCACCAAGGGGCCTTTTTCATGATGCCCGGAGGCAATTCCATGAAAATCCACGTTGCTCAAATCCTGACCTGGAATGGCCGCACGTTCTAGGTGATTGATTTGCATCAGGCCCAAACCCAGGAAAACCTTGGGTCGGTCATCAGGGAGTACGTGGCTGCGATGAGGGTGCGGTTAGTTTACTGGAGTAAGGTATTGCAATCCTGGTCTCAGTGGATGCGAACACTGGCGGTTCATTTGCAATCGCATCCACCTACAAACTAGCTCAAATCATTTCCCTTACTTCACACCTATTAATTCATTTCACACCTACTAATTCCCCTGGCTTATTCGCTGGGGGTTTCGCGTATCTGGAGAAAATCATATGACCGTTTCAGTACCACCACCTACACTAACTTCTGAGTCTCAAAGACTTTCTCAGCCTTCATTCAACCGACCTCTCGGCTTAGGCCAAAGCCCCAGTGGATTGGCAATTTTCTGTAACCGGGCCAATACCAAAACTTGGTATACCCTCGACGTTAATACCCAGCCACAAGAACTGGAATACCCAGCTCTAACGGGGTACTTGGTGCGTATAGAATTCCCTCCAAAGGAATACAGAGGCGAAAAAAGTCATAAGCTTCGATTTAAAATTCAGGCTGATCGGTTGTATACCCTGGAGGCAGGTTATCGGTCAGTGTTTGCTAAGGGATTCCTGAGTGAGATCGCAATGCTTACACCAGAGCAACTCCGACAACCCATCATCGTTGAAGCCACTCCATCTGATCAAGAGGAGAAGGTGTTGTTTTGTTCTGTGTGGTTGGGTTCTGAGAAGGTTTACTATCGCTGGGATGACCAAACAAATTGGAAGTCGATTGCCCAAAGAGCTATGGCTAATGTAGCTGGGATAAATGGTTAACGACCCTCATCATAGATATGGAAAAGGGCGACCAGGAGTGTAGTGTGTCGCCCCTAAAGAGATTGCTGTTCACAATCGCATCAGAATTTACCACGACGGCAAAATAATTTATTTGATGTTCACAAATCTTTTGCTGTCGAACCAATAGACCAATAAAAAGGCGATTCCCTGTTAAAAGACTCACCTTCAGTTGAAGCAATTAATTGCTTCTGTTTCCTAGGGAGAAATCTATCATGCAAACTGAAACCAAAATTCCGACTCGGATCAAGCTTAGGGATTGGAATGTGCAGAAGAAAGCAGGGGCTTATGTCCTTAAGACTCCGCTTATGACGCACTGCTGGGGTTGTAAGCAATACCGCCTTGCGATCTCAGCCATGCCCACTGGCAATCACCATCAAACGCAATTCAAGTGGTTCTGCCAAAAACGCGCTCGTAATCTGGGTATCCAACCCAGTCAAGAACTACTGAAGAAGTTGCCGACAATGAACACCTTGCAAAGTCGATATCGCAAGACCCAGATCAGTCAATTGCAAAATGTCGGTTGGACTGGGGATGATTTGGAAGAATGCCTTCAGGCTGCAATCGAGAATAGATCTAAAGCCGTGTTCTGATGCTTTACTCTGCATCCTACTTCGAGCCTCAGAACCATCACGGTTTGCTGGTGTCTATTTCGCGATCGCATCCCCGATCCTTCCAAGTTGATACCAAGTTACCCTTTTTGGCTCCGTCCCAAACTCTGCTTGATGATTGGAAGCATCAACAGCTCACTGAGGCAGGATATATCGACCGATATCGTCAGGAACTCCAGCAGGCATGGCCCCAGGTGAATTCTTGGTTAGCTTCCCTAACCCCAGAGGGAGATTGCACCCTATTGTGCTGGGAAAAGGCGGGTGAATTCTGTCACCGAAACTTGGCTATGAAGGTGGTTCGCAAGCATCGACCCGATTGCTATGGTGGCCGCGATATTTCCGCTGATCTGGGTCTGAAATGTCCTAACTGCCAAGCTCTAATCATTCCTGGAATCGACCAAAGTTATTGCCCTGATTGTCGTGAGTGGATAACTACACCGATATAAATACTAGACTCATCTACACCTCGAATATCAAGGGCAACCCACGGCAAGAAAGTTGCCCTACTACAACGCATCAGTTTCCGCTAAGTGAAATTTACCAAGTCTGCCCACAGCTACATTCGGCTCCCCTGATAGCAAAGCGATAGCCGCCACAACAAGATTAAGACTTCAACAGGAGGGTGAAATCGTCATCCTTCTGTTTGCTTATGAATAGAAATAGGAGACAGTTTCCATGCGCAATTTAGTGTATTCGCCTCAGCATCACCTGGTGTACTTCCTCGGAACACTCAGAAGACAAAACGGCACCCGTCTCAAGGTGTTTTCAACAGTCTCCAGGAAACATGTTCTGATGATTTCCAAGGACAAATCCGGGAAGTGGAGTAAAGACTTTACCTCTGTGAAAATCAGGGATTTACGCCCTGCTGTGCGCCTCTGGTTGTGCTGCTAGGAGTAGGACCGTGAGCGCCACCCAGATGGTCTTGCCCCTCCAGGTATCCGGTGCCTCGACGCTCCCAGATCTGTCACTTGTAGGCTGGAGGATTGAGCAAGGAAAGTTAGATGGGATTGCTCTGTACGAGAAGTTGAGGAAAATTGGTGATAGCTTTGCCCATTAGGCGGATTTACAAGAGTGGTAACAGGCAGACTCTTGCGCACAGTATGAGCGAACTCCAATGGAGGTGTGTTAAAAATCTCTCGTTGTACTAAAGGCCGATCTGAAGGAAGCAGAATATGGGTTGTTTGGGGTTGAAGGAAATTTGATTTATAAGGCTGAAATGGTTTCAGAATCAGAAATGAATAGAACGCTGAAGTTCCCAGTAGCGTTGGCCAAAAGATCAGCTTAGGGAAGATGTTGTCTTCGTAGGAAATAAACTTAAACTGGCTTGAATAGCTGTCATGAGTAAACAAGTAGGAATCTACCGCTACACCCAAAAGGGCAACATACATAGCCAAGTAGAAGTATTCAATATAAATGATGTCAGATCCTGGGATCTCCTGTCGAATCTGGATATGGGATAACAAAACTACGAAGAAGAGGGCGGAACAAACTCCGAGGACTTCTGACGTACTAAAGCCAAAAATATCGGCTTGGCCTTCTTTAACCGTAATGGTGAGTAGTGTCGCAAACAGCAAGATGGCTGAAATTAGAAGGGGTACTAGGTTGACAATGAAGGCTCCCAAAAACTCTCGTTTAAGCACAACATTAAAATATAGCTCTGGGGTTTGGGGTAGTGGTGTTTCTAAGCCAAAATCCATGTCATACTGTGGTGTTTTGAAGTCAAAAAACGTTTCTTCGACTTCCCACTCACCTAAGACAATACTGTCATCGAGCCCGAATGTATCCCCAGCTTGAGTGGACTTATACGCATTCAGATCAGGGACCAACATATTACTCCGGGCAAAGTCTTTCCCCCAAATACGAATCCAAACTGTTTTGTGATCTAACGGGTACTTCTTATAATTGAAACGCTGCTTGAGAGTTGATTCAAAATACCAACCAATCACTTCTTCTGTATCACTAATAGAGCGTCGGTAGGCTTGTTGTGGATCCAGGTTGTTACCCGAATCCACTGCTTCTGGCAAGATGAATCCCACTGGCACATCTTGGTCTTTGGGGACCTTGGCAAAGATTGACTTATCATATATCTGCCAAATGTAGCCCGTAACATTGACTTCAGTAGCATTGTTGAACTTGAGAGATTGCAGAAAGACACCTGTTGGAATCGCCTCAGATTTATTTAGGGATATACCCCGTCTTTTGAGGTGAGGAATGATATCTGCTTCATTGGCAAGCTGCTCTAGATTAGGCTGATAAGAACTATCAATCCGAAACCACATCAACCCAATGAGGGCAATAAAAAGGATTGAGGTTCCAGAAGAAATCCACCACCAGCGTTTGATATTCATCACTTGCTAAGGCTCAAGGTTAGCTGAATCGTGCCATTAAAAGTGAACGATAGGAAGCCGACTTTAGTCGAAGGGCTGCTGCTTAAATTCAGAGTAGAGTTATGTCCAGCCAATGTACATGATCTGGTCTGATTACGGTCTGGAACGGGCACAAGAGAGTGCAGCTAGAGTCAGGTATCAGATTTTCGAGCTAAACAGCACGGATAGGCGGGACAGCCCCAAACTCAGACGGCATATTGACCATTGGCGACCCGTCTACTCTTATTCTTCATAGCAAGTTTGGGAAACAATCCAGCTTTGGGGAATGCAAGCTCATCCTGTCTATCACCTGGGCTGGGTTGGCTGAGTTGCGTAATCAAGAAGCGGCTGAACGTCATTTATGTCTGAGTTGCATCAGGAAGTCAGTCCTACAGCAAGCTAGTTGTAGTGGGAAGAAATCTGAACGGTTTGAGTCGTTCGTTTGTCATGTATCAACATCTGACCAAACGGCAAACTCATTACCATTTGGATCACTAAAGTGAAAACGACGACCACCCGGAAATGAGAAAATGGGCTTTGTAATTGACCCTCTTGAATGCTCAATTTTTGATTGGGTCTTCGTTAAGCTTTCACTATAGAAAATGATAAGGGCACTACCTTTATCAGTAGTAGCCGTTAAGTTAGATTTAAAAAAGCCGCCATCAATGCCTTCATTTGAGAAGGCTGTATACTCAGGGCCGTAATCAATAAAAGACCAACCAAAAACTGTGCTGAAAAACTCTTTCGTTGCCTCCATATCTTTTGCTGGAAACTCAACATAATTTATTTTTTCATGCTTATTCATTGTTCTGTTTCTCATTTGCTCCGGTGATAAAGTGTGGTCATGAACTGATACCATTGCCCGTTATCACCCAACGCATGGGAAGTCATAATCCGATGATCGTCACTCTTTAATTCGATCACATCTTTGTATTGGCCTATGGTTCCATCACCTGCCATGCTGGGTCCCCGTGAACTGAGCGTTAACACCTTTCCTGTGTCATTAAGTTCACCATCATATTGCCAGAGGTAGGCCATCATCGAACCGATCCAAGTCCCCACAAACTTTTGGTTTTGGACGTCAAAACCCAGAGTCATGATTGTCGTTCCAGGACCACCACACATTTCACCCTGGCCTTCACATTGAACCCAAAAGTTACCAATGGTACTAACTGTCTCAGTCCCGGTTGATTTTTCGGAGGGATGATCTGGACCCATTTTCGCATCTGATTCATAGGTCCATTCACCAACAAGTTGTTGGAGCCATTGGTGTTCTTTTTGGGGCTCATGATTGATGGTTAGCTCTTGTTGTGGGGTAGTCGTTTCCATCGTTTTCTCTCCTTAGTTATTAGTGCAGTAATCCTGGAGAATCATCAAGCTGGTTTATCGCAATTAATTAGCCAGGGTATGGAAAATTGGTCAGTAACCATGCCAAAACGTATAGCCCAAAATGTCTCTTGAATTGGCATTGACACTGTTCCGTTCTCAGCTAGGGCTTGAAAGATTTGTTCGGCTTTGGCAGGGTCGTCCATATTGAGTGAGACAGAGAAACCTTTAGGGACCTCGTATTCCCCAGGCATACCGTCAGACCCCATTAAAACCCTGTTGTTCACAGTAAGTTCGGCATGCATTACCTTATTGCGCCATTCAGGTGGTACCTGATCCTCCATCGGTGAACCTTCATAGGGCATTATGGTTTCGACTTTGCCACCTAAACACTGTTCATAGAACTGAAAAGCTGACTGGCACTGTCCATTGAAAAATAGATATGGATTCAACTGCACTATGCCCTCCTAGATTTAAATACGGATTAAAGAACTCACATTTATGAAATGAGGCAATCGCTATTCTTGATATAGTTCAAACGTACTATATCTTATAAAATCTGATTAATGGCAAAATCAAACTTAAGAAAAATACACAAAGCAGATCGGCGATGTTCTATCATCACTGGACAGTTGAAAATAGTTCATGTTTGAGGCACCCCCCGGTTTAAAGATGTCGAGAGTGCCAAAAGTAATATGCAGATATCAAAGCGAGCCAGCTTCCTTTTGAGATTGCTAGCAATCACCCTTCTGGCAGTGGTATTAGACAGTCGTCTAACAACTAAGAATATGAGCCAACCCCATCCAGAACAGCGTTCTTTTTATCAAGGTTTTATCTATCAGCCTTATGACTGGAGCGATGAAGCCTTTGAAGAAACATTCCGGGTGATCGGGGAAAACAGTGACATCATTGGCTTCTATTTTGATGGTTTTGTGCCCTGGAATGAGGCAGCAGCAAAGAAACCCTATCATCCAGTACAGGAGCAGGAAATCCAAAAAAGAATCAACGGCATTAAACCTCACCAAAAGATTTTCCTGGGGACGAGTCTTTTAGGGAGTGATCGGGTGAGTCTCTCGGGTTATTTAGGAGAATACGAAGTTCCAAGAACAGGCAAGTGGAAAGATAAGACTTTCGATGATCCAGAAGTGATTGCGGCTTATCTTCATTGGTGTCGAGATCTCATTACCCGGTTTCAGCCTGATTATTTTATGTATGTAGCAGAGGTAGATTCTGGCCTTGTTAACGTTGATGATCCTCGCTTCCAAAGTCTACTCCGTTCGGTGAAGCAGATTTACCCAGTATTAAAACGGGAGTTCCCATCCCTGCCGATACTCATTGAATTTGTGCTAGAAAATGACGAACAGATGAGTAAACGAGCGGAGGTGACTCAATCGTTATTACCCTATACGGATATGTATGCGGTGAGTACCTTCCCCTTTATTATGACTGGAGGCAATCCTGCGGATATTCCTAAAGATTGGTTTTCACGAGCAAAGGAAATCGCACCAGATATACCGTTCGCTGTCGTTGAAACTAATTTCTTGGCTGAAGACTTTTATCATCCAACTCAGGGAATCCCTATTCCTTTTCGTAAGAAACGCTTACTGATTCCAGCACGAGAGAAGTGGCAAGCAGCATATATTGAATTCTTGCTTTCTGAAGCCCATCGATTGGAGGCAGAGTTTGTACTGTACTGGGGATATCGCGATTTGGATCAATTACAAGCCAAGTTGGATGGTACGGGTGGTGCGTTTGATTCAAATATTCATGGTTTTGCCAGTTTATCCAAAGACTGTGGACTGATTGACGAGAAAGGCCGTCATCGCCCCTCTTTTAACGTATGGCAAAGATGGCTGTCTCTTCCTCGATCCTAGTTTTGAGGTGAGCGCAGGCTTGAATTCTAAGCTTTTTCCTGCTTGATGAATAACACTAGAGATGAAGGAAAATCAATTATTCATCTTCCTCCTTGGTTGGTTGTCCATCAACTAATCGGTAGGCTCCATTCTCCAATTCTTTGGCGTAATTATGAATGAAGAGGTTTTGCATTTCGATATTTTAGTATCTAGGCTAGAAGGTGAGGCATGACAATGGTTTGCTCTCGGACACTAAGAGCTTCAAAGCTTCTGGTTGCATTCAGAACTTAAACTTGCTGGTGAAGCCTAACCCGTTAAATTGCATGATCTTGATTGACCGTATTTTCATAGATCCACTCCCCGAGCAATGACCAACTCCTTAACTCTTAGGGAAGCTAAGCCGGAAGAAGCGATTCAACTGAGTGGACTTGCTATGCGCTCAAAATCTTATTGGGGTTACTCTGATGATTTCATGGAAGCTTGCAGGGATGAGTTAACTGTGACATCAGAGATGATTCAAGATAGTAAGTTTCATTATGTCGTCGCAGAAATGGCGAATGAAGTTGTTGGATTTTATGGTGTCGAACGTTTGTCATCGTTGCAATTTGAATTGGAAGCCTTATTTGTTGATCCTGTGCACATAGGTTCGGGTATTGGACGTGCTTTGATTACTCATGCTAGGGATTTCATCGGAGAGTCAGGAGGAAGGTCACTCATCATCCAAGGTGATCCAAATGCTGAAGAGTTTTATCTAGCAGTCGGTGCCCAACTCATTGGAGAAAAAGAGTCAGATAGTATTCCAGGTCGATTTTTACCAATTTTCAGGATGGAAATTGCTGAAAGTAAAGATACTAGAACCGTTAGCCTTGAATCTGAAACTCTTGAATTCAGACAGCGACCAAAGAGCGCTAAAACTTTCGTTGGAGAACCGATTAATACAGAGCACTTGCAGATTCGACCATTTACACGAGGAGATATTGAGCCGTTTACCCGTTTTATGACTGATCAGGAGTCCACTAGATTTCTTACCTTTGGTGATGAGCAAAAAAGTAGTCAAGGGGCCAGGGACTTGCTTGAAGCTACCATTACGTCATATGGGACGGAGCATCCAATGCTAGCCTTTGCAGTGGAAGCCCCGAAAACATCTACCTTCATTGGTTTCTGCGGCTTGACTCCACATGATGAAGAGACGATAGAGATCATGTATGCGATTATGCCTGATGCCAGGAGAAAAGGATATGCCACGGAAGTTGCCGCTGTGCTTTCTCAATATGCCCTAAACAAGCTTGGTTATCTTCGGGTGATTGCTCCGATAGCACCAGCCAATGAGGTATCCAAAATCGTTGCCACGAAAGTTGGGTTTAAAGATAATGGCTTGGTCACAGATGTGAACTCTGGAGAATTAGTTCATCAGTTTATATGGCTCTCCGGGAATTAGCGTGGTAGCCGCTAGATATAGTGTTTAGGTCACAGCGAATGTCTGATACCCATTGAGGTCAAGAGAAATCCTTTGGAAGAGTCTTTCAATATCGAAAATACCGTAGCATCGTCTTTTTAAGACTTTGACTCGGTTATTAAATCCTTCCACAAAACCACTGGTCCACCCCTCCAGGAAATAGTTGGTCATCTCGTCCATCCAATTATTGATAGTGGTCAGAAAACAATCGAATTCCTTGATGTCACTCTTGAGTACTTGTTTACACCAAGCACGGATGGCACATTTAGCTCCGTGCTTGGTGTACCTGCCCTCAAATATCTGCGTGAGTTTCTCTCGGAGGTTGTACGCCTGTTTCAGTTGTGGAGAATAAGCAAACAATCGCTCAAGGAGTTGTTGCTCTGACTCTTTCAGATTCTCTGGTCGTTTTCTAAAAGGCCACATCGCGCCTTTGATGCTGTCATACTCTTGCTTAGAGAGCTCTCGTCGTAGACGTTTGACCTCACGTTTACGAACCGTATCAGCACAATTACGATAGGCTTTGGTCACATGAAAGCGGTCAATGACAATTTTGGCTTGCGGCAATTGTTCTCGGACTGCACTGACAAATCCTTGGTACATGTCCGTACAGACGCGCTCAATGGTTTGGCGTAAATCAATGGGAATCGATTGAAGGAAATTTGCCACTGTCTGCTGTTTACGGTCGGCTAGAACTGCCAATATATCCACCCCATCCGTCGTAGGAATCGTGATCAAAACCACAAAATCACGATGGCCTCGTTTGAGAGAAATCTCATCCATCCCCATAACTTTGAGGTCTGCATATTCGCTCCAGTCAACTTGAGCGGCAATCCAACGATCAATGATTCCACTGACGATATCCTCACTAACGCCTAGTTTTCTGGCAACATCTGAGACCGTTGAATTGATCAAGATTCGCAGAAGCCAACGCTCATATGCTTTTGTATTGGGACTGCGAGGTTCGTGCCATTCTAAATGTTGAGTTGTTGTGGGATGGTCATCGCAATACTTGCATCGATAACGCTTGGGCCGAATTTCTAAGTAAACGGGGACTTCAAATAATGGCAGGTGACGAATCCGAAAAGGCTGATCATGACAATGGAGGTCAGTAATCTCACGTCCGCATTGGTGACAGGTTGTTCCTTGAAGCGTACTCTCAATCTTGATGAGCCAATCCCCTCTCTCAGTCTTCGATAGCTCTAGAATTCGAATATCAGGAAGGTTGAGCGGGATGCGAATTGAGTTATCCATTACGCCATTGCTCTGAAGTACTACCTCAGATCATTCCATAGGGATGAAAAAGGAAACACACTAAATGTAGGACTGCTACACGCTAATTCCCAGAGAGCCGTTTATATTCAAACAGAGTGTGCCTGAATAGACTCAGGCGTGCCGAATTTGTATGTTATGCACCACTATCTGAATGAATCTAAAACGAGTTTTGGCACTATAACATTGTTCCTATTGTTGCCGTCGCTAGACCTGATAGATATCGTCGCTCGCCATTAAGGAATAGCCATGTTGGTAGTTGGCCGACCCAATCTTGATTCCCCTCAAATTGAATAGTCTTGGCTCTCAGAGCTAGATCCAGAGGGTCATACCCCATCACGACGTGAATAATGGCACTTAAATCTGCTGCAATCAACACATCCACATCAAAGCCAGGATCTTGGATGCAAACATCAACCCGGTGTTTTTCGGTAACGACCCAATAGCTTCGTTTTGTTTTCCGTTGTCGGGGAATCCCCCGTAGGTCAAACTGAAGCACAATTTTATGATCTGGCATAGCCTCCAGATTGAACCCCCGTCTCAAGCCCCACATAAATAAATCGGGATCGAGTTGCTCCGGGGTTAAGCGATCACTTCCCCATTGTTGAGCCCATTCACCCATTCCTTTAATGATGGGGCGCAGAGCCTCACCAGCAGGGGTGAGTTGATAGATGGAGCCTTGTCCAGATTTCTTATCTTGGCGAGTAATAATGCCAGCAGTTTCAAGTTCTTTCAGTCGCTTAATTAGGAGTGCCCTGGACATCAAGGGTACTCCTCGACTGATTTCGTTGAAATGACAGCTACCCGACATTAGCTCCCGTAAAACCAAGGGGGTCCAGCGTTCGCAAATTGCTTCGGCTGCTCTAGCAACGGGGCAGTATTGCCCATAGCTTTTGCCCATGACTCTATTCCCTAAAACTGTGTTGCAGATTGTTTGCAAGTTCAGATTATGATCTTGTACCACAGATTTTCTGGCAGCAGTATGGAATTAACACCAAAATTAAACAGGAACTACGGATCATGCTCGACATACAACAGGCACCTTCCAAGCCCCCTCAAACCACAGGTTGGCTAGCACTAGCAGAGGCTTTGGGGCCCCAACTCGCGGAAAGTGAACAAGCTGCTGATATCTCTGATCAGTACGTGCTTGAGAATATTAAGCGCCTCAAGGAAGCTGGGTTTACTGCTGCTGGAGTACCTACTCAATTAGGTGGTGGTGGGGCTAGCCATGCTGAGATGTGCAATGTTTTGCGTATTCTTGGACAACACTGCAGTTCAACTGCCCTAGCCCTATCGATGCATACCCATCAAGTTATGATTCCGACCTGGAAGTGGCAGCATCAACAGATGGCTGTTGAGGGTTTACTAACCCGTGTTGCTCAAGAGAAAATTATGTTGCTCAGTACGGGTGGTGCGGATTGGCTCAACGGTTCGGGGACCGCAACCCCCTCAGAGGGGGGCTTTATCATAAATAGCCGAAAGGGTTTTGTGAGTGGTTCGCCAACTGGTGATTTACTGATCACCAGTGCAATCTATGATGACCCAACAGCGGGCAAAACGGTTTTACATTTTGCATTACCTATGAAGTCGCCAGGTGTGTCTATTGATTCAGTCTGGCAAGCTATGGGTATGCGAGGGACTGGTTCACACACCGTGCTCCTAGAAGATGTGTTCGTATCGGAGCAAGCTATTTCCCTGCGGCGACCAGCTGGCAAATGGCATCCTGCATTCCATTTAATTACACTGATTGCCATTCCTATCATTTACTCGGTCTACGTGGGCATTGCTGAAGCAGCCAGGGATCTAACAATCCAGAATGCTCAAAAACGACGAGATGACGATCACGTTTGTTACTTGGTAGGCGGTTTAGAGAATGAATTAACGAACGCAAAATTGGTGCAGCAGCAGATGATTGCTATAGCAGCCTCTCAATCACCAAGTATCGAAACTACCAACCAGATAATGACGGGTCGTACTTTGATCACCCAGTCGGTGTTGAAGGTAGTGGATGCTGCTATGGAAATTACGGGTGGACTGGCATTTCATCGTCCTTATGGCCTAGAAAAACTATTTCGTGATGCTCAAGGCGCTCGTTATCATCCCATGCGTGAGGAGGTACAGCGTAAGCTGGCGGGTCAGTTAGCGTTGGGCAATACTCCAGAAATACTCTAGAAGTGACCTTGATGTGTTCTCCTTGTTTGATCCAAATGGTTTGTTATTGGTTGTCCTCTTTGGTCGGCTGTTCATCAACGACTCGGTATGCCCCATTCTCCAGTTCTTGGGCGTAATCACGAATAAACGATCTGAAAGAATCTGCGATGACCTTCCACGAACAGCCTTCCCAATCAACGGCAATAACCTGGCCTGAAACTCCCCCTTCTTCTGGGTTCATATCCAGCGCCCAAAAAACATCGCCATTGCAGTCCATGATCGGAATCCATTCAGGTAAAAATAACTTTGGTCGCACTGGTCCTTCAACAAAGATGATGCCATCACGAATTTGTTGTTCTGGATCAGGCATTTCATCTGCGTAATTCTCGACTTCAGCAGCAACTTGCTTTCTCTGTTTCCAACTTTCAAGAATGCTTTCAGTTCCAAGGTAAGCACCATAGTCAGCAAATACTTTGCAGGGCCATCCGTCACTTTCACCATTGTGAATGAGCAAGCTTGCGCGAAAGTCTGCTGGGATGGGTTGGCCGAGTTCTGCTTCCACAGCTGCGATTTGCTCTTCCGATGCTCCAGGGTTTAGATCTTTAAGCATTTCTGGGGCATTGCGATTTCCCCACTCGATAATTCTCTCCCAGCTTTCAGCGATCATGTTGATACTCTAGTTTGATATTTTTTAGATATTTGAAGAACGAATATAATGCCTGGACAGGAATGAAATTAGAGTATTTCGTTATCTTGTTTATATCCTCAAGCAACAGTCGGATTGTTATTGAATCAGACTTCGTGGAAGGTGTCGTTTGTTAACAGTGATTAAGAGCATATAAAACTACCTCTTGGCCTGTATGTTTATCAATAAACTGCATATCAAGGTGTAACCCTGATTTCTCTAATACTCGGATCGAAGCCACATTCACAGAAAAAACTACAGCCAGAATACGCTTTGCTCCAAGTTCAGAAAAGCCTTTTTGAATTAGCGCTTTAGACCCTTCAGTGGCATAACCGTGGCCCCATGAGTCTTTTCGTAATCGATATCCCAATTCAATATCGGTGGGTTCAGCTAGTGCTGGATCAAAATAAGGTGCATGTACGGCAGGTCGGAAAAGGAACCAACCAATAAAGGTTTGACTGGATTTCTCAATTGCTGCCCAGAAACCATATCCTTCATAATCCTCATAGTGCTGCAACCATTTTGGAAGAATCTGAGTTTGGATAGATGCTGGATCAACTTGTTTATCTATAGTGGCGAAACGAACAACATCTGGATCACTATTGAGTTCAACTAAGCAGTCTACATCTTCTAAGGTAAATTGCCTTAGTGCTAACCGTTCAGTCTCTAAAAAGGTATGCATTTTAAATTAAAAAACCAATATTTCTTTATTACAGCAATCCGATAGTATTTATGTATTTTTAAGTTCGTTACTACTGCTTAGGAATGCTTGAAGCAAGTTGTTAAGGTACTCAGGTTCTTCAAGATTAAGTAGATGAGCGGTGTTAGGCATTTCCTCTCCTATGGCAGTAGGAATAGTATTCACAAGGTAGTGGCAACGTTCACTGACATGCGGAAAGTCCAGATTCCCCCAAACTACAAGTGTTGGAATCGATAGATTGGGTAATTTCTCATAAGCTGAGGTGGGTTCTTGCTCCAAAGTGAGTTCCGGTTTCCTCAAAGCGATGCCATTCATATCCAACAACAGCTTTCTTAATGAGTCATCCACCCTTCCAGACGGACTAGTGGGACCGTCAAGCCACAAATCAGTTTCAATGGTGTTAACCAACTCTAAATCGTTTGCTTCATCAGCTTCATCTAATGCATTAATACGTGCTTGAATATTTTGAGGGAATGTTATGGGTTCAGGAGCACCACTCACAGCAGGCGCAATGAGCACTAGCGCAGTAACTTGGTGGGGGTAAGCAAGGGCAAAATCCAAGGCGATTCGTCCCCCTTGTGAGCAGCCAATGAGAACAACATCTGTAAGACCTAGTTGTTCGATAACTTGCCTAAGATCATTGACATGGGAGAAGGCTTCATCCAAGCAGGTCGTTTTGCCAAATCCTCGCCGATCATAGATAACCGTTTGGAAATAATTTTTTAGGGTATCAATTTGGGGACACCACATCCGCCGATCAGCAACCCCAGCATGTAGAAAGATCAAAGGCTTACCGTGGCCAGAATATTCACCAGCCAACTGCGCACTACCTATTTTGAGTTGGAAGGTTTCGGTCATATCCATTTGGGTGAAAATAATTAGGAGTACCGAACACGGCTAATTTTAGCCTCTCATATTGATGAGATTACCGGACTCGTAACGGCGTAATCCATGATAAAAAACTCCAATGCCTATCCCAAGGATAGTCACCGATCCCATAACTGACCCTATTGCATGAACCCAGGATAAAGAACGCAATGCCTCGACGGGCAAATAAGTTACAAATCCTGCTGGTATGAAGCTGTAAAGAAGCAGCTTGATTGCCCCATCAAAGAGGGTGCCAGGATAGGTACTAAAAGTGAGCATTGCCATCCGCCACTGATCACTCAGCGCCGAGGCATTGCCCATGTAAAAAACTCAGGCTACCTGTCAGAACGCTAAACCCCACAAATAAGGCAGCAACAGAAGTAGTTAAACCGATAAACCAGACAAAATGAACGATATCTGGATGCACAAAACCCAGATACACCCCATACCCAAAGAGTAGATCGCCCCAGGAAGTCGCATTCATCTGTCCTAGTAATAGATGGGGAAGCAACATGCGTGGATATAGCATCCACACATCGAGTTGCCCTTGGGCAATCAATTTAGCTAGTTGCAGCGCATTGCCATAAATCGCGTGGGCAAGGCCAAATCCGGCGGCGGCGATCGCCCACAAAGTTACTACATCTTGCACCGTCCAACCTCTCAAGACTGGAAAGCGAGTGAAAAACAGTCCCCAAAACGCAACCCACATCAAATTGTTTAGAAGCATGGCCAATAGTTGTGACACAAATGCGCCACGGTATTCCATGTGAGCATTCCAATTGAGTCGAACGTATGCGATCGCTAAATTCAGATAATTCAGTAGAGCTTTCATGCCCTTAGCCTCCATTGGCATGTATTCTTTGGATGGCAAGGCCATACACCCATTGCACACACAACGTCAGCATCAGTAACGCAACCCCTTGGCGCATTAAAAGTGCGAGTGTATCACTTATCGAAGGATGAACGAATAACCGCGCTGGAGCATAAATCACTAGGGCAAATGGAAGATTATGCAAGATTCCTTGCCAGAACTCAGGAAATAGCTCTAATGGAATCATCAATCCTCCTAGGAGCCACAGTAACCGGGAATAAATGAGCACTAACCCACTGGTGTCTTCCAACCAAAACGCACCCAAACCAATCAAGAACATCACTAGGAAATCCAAAATAAATGCGATGGGCAACACTAATAGAAAAAGTAAGCATCCTCCGATGCTCATTGGGATTGCGCCGACAAAGAATAAGGCAAGGACAGCACTCACGGCAAAATTGAATCCAAATCGGACACAGCGTTCACCCATTGATGACCAAAGTCGATACATTGGATAGGAAATGGGACGAACCAATTGCACAGTCAATGCTCCTGTTCGAACATCTTGGTCAACATCTTGGGCAATGCGTGGAGCGGAAATCGCTAGTGATTCAGTCACACTCAAATACCACAGCATTTGAGGTAGTGTGAAGCCGCCTAGCTGCTGCGCCTGTACTTCTGAATAGGTAACTCTCACGACTTTGAAGGTTAGGCACTGACCTGGTCAAATTGAGGTAGTTGCCTTATCCCTTCAAACCCTATGCTGCCTCTAGTTGGAATAGCACCGACCATTGCCAAATCATTGGCGTCTTTGCGAAGCGTCTTCTGCCGTGATGATGGATTTGCCCACATCAGTCGGTATCTGAATGGTTTGCTCTTAAGTCCCAACAAAACCTTACAAGGGATATACAGTCAACTGGTGTGGCCAGAGGGAGAACAGGTCAGCTATCGAGCCATGCATGAAGCGATCTTTGAAGCGGGCTGGCATCATCAAGAGCTTATGGCCCATCATCGCAATGTGTTAGGCCCTAAACACCGGGGACGAGGTCGGGAAGTGATTAGTCTTGACTGGACCTATTCCCACCATCCCTACAGTCAAGAGATCTTTGGTGATAAAGCCGCCTATGATCATGTCAATCGTTGTTGGAGTTGCTATCAAACCGTTGTCACTGCCGTGGCAGCCAATCCAGAAAGATTAGATGGGATAGCCGTTGAGGTTCAGCAGCCCAACTATCAACTAGAAGAGTTGGCTTATTTGAGAATGACCCGCCGCGAAACTTACGAGAGTATGGAGCAAGTCCACCAACGCTTGTTAGAGCTGCTCCACTACCAAAAGAATCGCCTACGCTATCGTAAGCGCACTGAGTTGGCGGTCGATATCGTCAGACAACTTGAAGCGGAAAGAAACTTCCCAGACGCTGATTATGCATTTGATCAAGGGGTCTTAACCTTAGAGCTATCCCTCTTTTATCACTTTAGACAGAGAGAAAATCAGGATGCTTGAGCAATTTCCTCACCAGTGGACAGCAAAATGCCTCCATCTTTGATGTGAGTTGCTCAAACCCCTTTTTCAAAGCACGGCTGGGAAAGACTTCTAACCAGCGCTTTAGAAGATTCCAACTGATTAACGGTTGAATGATCAAGCGCACATTATTGAGCAGATTCTTCCACCCGTTTTGGTTATCCCACCAAGGATGCTGCGCAAAGTGTTGATGTGCCACTGGACAAGAGTCATTGAAGACATCAGCGAACAAACTCACCATCAAGAAAGCGCTCATCACTATCTCCCACCACTTTTCAATTTGTTCGTAGTGCGTCATGCGAAAATCAGCCCAACCCAAGGTATCTTTAGACTGTTTGAGACCATACTCAATCCAAGTTCTGAAGCCATAGCAATCCCCAATTTCATCCAGCTTGATCTCGGGTGCCGCTGCCATGACATAAGAGGTTGAGTTCTCTGGTAGCGTTTGGGGGTCCGTGGTTAATAGCCAATAGCGCTTCTGGTGGTGTCGCTGGCCATAAATGATCTCTTGCCTGTAACGAGTTTCAGTGGTGCCATTGCTGAAGGTTCGTTCAAATGACTGCCACGGTTCGGCAAAGACTGCTTGTTCTGCGGGTAACCACACCGCATGATTGCTACGAATCGCTAGGATATAGGGCAGCTTTAACTCCTCTAAGACATTCACAAAGTTTGTTTGAGCTTCCCCATACAAGCTGTCAGCCAGGACGAGCTCAAAGCAAAAGCCCATCCCTTGCAACTGTCGGATCATTCCAGCAGCAATTTGGGGTTTGCTGAGATACTCATCCTCCTCTTTAAGACGTTCTCGGGGTTTGTACACTTCAAAGGACAAAGGCAAAATCATCCCTTGAAACAGCCCGTAGGCAGTGACTGCGACGATGCCATTCTCTTTCTTGCCCACATTGCCGATATACTGCCGTTTCACATAGTCGGTACTCTTGCCTTTTTTGCAATCGCCCGTCTCATCGATCAATAGAATTAACCTGCGCCCATCCAGTATTTTCAAGATGATGTCCAATCTCTTGTCAGACAAATGTGACGCTACCCAAGGTGATTCACTCAGAAAATGATGCAGGCTTTGATGGTTCTCCAAGCCCACTGCTCTTGCAATGGCGGGCAATGATTTACGTTTGATATCACTAATCATCCCCAGATGGAGATGCTTGAAGGCTTCATAACTGCGGACTTGGGGAAATAACTCTGCAAATAGTTGGCAGTACTCATCAACAAAGCCAATGGTTGGTTCTGGACTTCTTGAAGCTGACATCACTCATTAGAAAAATAGAAACTGAGAATAGTCTATTTTTTATCTGTCTAAAGTGATAAAAGAGGGCTATACTCTAGGCGGCTAAGATATTAACTTTCTTAAAAGACTGAAACTTGAGTGATAGTAAGGTGGTGAGTTTCGCCTTATGCTCTCCATTACACTGGTCGATGCACTGTTGAATGGCCCCTTTGAAGGCGGGAAAATCAGCATAATACTTTGAATAGAGACATTCCTTGCGTACAAAACGCCAGAGTCGCTCAATCAAATTCAAATGGGGTGAATAGGAGGGCAGATAGACCAGCTCAATATCGACGATCTCGGCAAAGTCCGTTACAAGCTGACATTTCTGGTATCGCGCATTGTCTAAAATCACGCTGATGGGTATGACTGGGTCAAGTAGCGCCAGCTTGGCCAGTAACAGGCACATACTGTGAGAATTGATATAGGTGTGGTTGGTAACGCTGACTAGGTCTTTGGTGATAGCGTCGAGCGCGCCCAGGACATTGAAACGTTGGCGACCAGAAGGAGAAGGGATGAAGATCCGAGTGATGCACCAGACAAACCCTAGATAAGCACGGTGAACAAAGTGAGCAGCATCCACAAAAAAGACAAGACGCTCTTGGCGTTGAGCTTCCTCTAATAAGGGTTCAAGGCGAGTGTGTCGAAACTGCTCTTGCTCCTCAATTTTCTCGGGCAGACTCGACTTTCCCGGCACATACCCCACTTTTCGATAACGACAACCGATGCGTTTGAGGAAGGCTTTGATTTGGGTGGGACTGCGTTTGATGCCTGTTAATTGCTCAATGACCGCTTGAGCTTCTGCACTGGTGCGGGGAGGATGTTGCTCAAAGTAAGCTCTCACACTATCGCTATGAGCGTTGAGTAGACTCGGTTGACCTTTATATTCAAGGGTCTTCAGCCCTTCAATCCCTCCTTGTTGATACTGACGAAGAGTTTTGGCTAAAGTGGGGCGACTAATCTGACAAAGCTGGCAGATCTGGGTATGGGAAAGACCTTGACTCTTCAAGTAGAGCACTTCCATCCGTCGCTGCACCCGTGGGTGAGGGTGATGATAGCGTTCGTAATTGAGTTGTTGGATTTCCTCTGCGGTGAAATCAATTTTAATCATGGGAGTGGAGGATAGGTGCGGGGATACTCCCAGTGTGCCAAATCTCTCTACCACAATGTTAAGTCACAAGTCGTCCGCAGTATAACGCAAGTCATTGAGGCATCCAAGAAACATTGGGTCAGTGAAATAGAGTGTTCTCGCAACATTTTCTGGGAAGGGAAATGGCAACGAGTAGATGGGGTCGCTCAACAATTGAAGGCTGACCATCCTGAAAGTTTCCGTCACAAGAGAGTCCGCTGCCGGAATGGCAAAACCCGAGAGATTTGGGCTTTTAGCAAAACTGTTCGCCTCAGAAAATATGGTCGCAAACGGTTGGTCATTGTCCATGAAACCGAAGATCTCAGCGACTCCCCTCGATTTTTACTCACTGATGCTTTGCATTGGGATGCTTCAAGGGTGTTTGCCACCTGGAGTTATCGTTGGCCTTGTGAAATTTTCCATGAGTTCTCCAAGCAATTGGTTGGCTTTGAGTCAGCTCAGCTCCGCAAGGAGGAAGCGGTTAAACGCCACTTCTGTTTAAGTTGTGTAGCGCAGTCGATACTCCAAGACACCAGTTGTTCTGGAAGAAAATCTGAGAGATTGAAGTTTGCTCAAAATGACGAGCCTACTGTGGGTCAAAAGCTCTATAGCCTCACTCGTGAATCCGTTCAGCAGTTAGTTGAGTTTGTCCATGTCCTTTTCAATCAAGGACAATCTGTAGAGCAAGTCATGGAGTGCATCATGCCAGGATAAACAGCATCAAATCACTGTCAATGGAGTAACCTTCATAGTCGTGTAACTCTCCACAATTGCAAAAAAATGTACAGGATAAGGACCAAGAATAGTGTCCGGGCAACGACTTCACCCAAGTAAGCCATGTTGGATCGCGCTGATGTCCAGGCAATCCAACCGTATTTGTAGAGTGATTTCATAGTGATAGTCCCTCCGAGGCGGGCTGGTTATAAATGTGAGCAATCACTGCATCCAGGGGTGGATCTTCGATCGCAACATCTGCGACGGATCCTATTTGGAGAATTTGACTGATCACTTGCTCGATAGGAATCAAGCGAGTGTTGATCTCCAGTTTGAGCCCAAAGTCCATAACCTCTAACTGGCGAACACCCTGCAGAGTAGGAAACTCGTAGATTGGTGTATGAAATTTGACGCTGAGAATTTTCTCATTCAGATATCGACGCCGCAATTCTGAGACCGGGGCATCCAGCATAACCTGCCCGTGATTAATCACAATTATTCGTTGTGCAACCCGTTCTATGTCACCCGTGTCATGGCTCGTGAGAAAAACAGTCGTACCTTCTTGTTGATTCCATTCGCAAATTAAATTTCGCAACTTTTGCCGGGCCAGAACATCTAGTCCGATTGTGGGTTCATCAAGAAACAGAATCTGCGGTGCATGAAGTAAGCTGGCCGCTACCTCCGCCCGCATACGTTGACCTAGAGAGAGCTTTCTCACTGGAGTTGACCAAAACTCATTCAAGCCGAACCGTTCCACTAGCGAATCACGTCGCTGTCGAAAAACTTTAGGTTCGAGGTCATAAATTCGGGCAAGTAATTCGAGGGTATCGCGGGGTGGTAAGTGATACCAGAGTTGGGAACGCTGACCAAACACGACACCAATTCGACGAGCTAGAGATTGACGATCCTTCCAGGGTACATAGCCCAAAACCATTGCTTTTCCAGCAGTGGGATGAAGAATTCCTGTCAGCATTTTGATCGTGGTCGATTTGCCCGCCCCATTCGGGCCAATGAAGGCGATTGCTTGCCCACATGGGATATTCAAGCTGATCCGATCCACAGCGACCACATTAGTTTGCTTACGATGCTTCCCCCAACCTCTGCTGAAGGTAAAGGATTTGTAGAGGTGATCGATGTGTATGGCAACCATGACCCCAACTTCCGAAAAAAACCATAGTATACTACAAATGTAGTATAAGAAGCAGGAAATTATTGAAGGAGTTCTGGAACTTCTAATGTTGGGAGATGGTTATCTAATGCTGGCCTGCGGCCACCAGAGATGATAGAGCGGATTAAGGGAAAGAGTGAGCTTAAATCGTAAAGATCAAGCAGCGATCATTGGCATTCTTGAACCCATATCATCAGTTTTAAATCATCTTGCTTTGAAAAGCTCTATTCCTGATTATTGTTCAGTTGTGGAGATTCCGAGGATTGTTGATTAGAGGGTGGAGCAGTTTGGGGTGGAGTATTGGATTGAGGTTGGCTATTACTAGCCGATCTCTCCAGTGTCTTAATCTGAGTAGTAACCTGTTGAAGCTGGGTTTGCAGTTGTGCCAATGTAGTTTGGTTGGATTGCAAAGTGTCCGATAAATTTCCGGGAATGAACTTACGGAGATCGTTCACCTGTTTCTCTAGTTGCTCAACCTGGCTAGCAAGAGCTGGATCGATTCCATTGGCCCTTTGCTGTTCCTCTTTTTCTAAATTTTGCAAGCTAATTGCTAGCCAGGCAAAACCACCAATCGTCAATAATATTAGTCCTATGAGTAGGCCTATGAGAGATGAGGTACGGCCACGCAGTTGTTGAACATCAGAATTGAGCCTGGTATTCTCAACTCTGATAGCTTGAACCGTCCGACCTAGTTCCGTATACCGGGTCGCATTCGATGATTCTAGGGACGGCTCATGAAAACTCGGATCTGAGTTAGAAGGATAGGGTGAATTACTCATAAGTTATAAATGATTTCCAGATTGTCTGGTATTACTAGCTCTAGGGCTATTCAGTTCCGCCTTCAGGTACTGGAACCATTGGAGGTGTGACAGGTGGTCCTTGAGTGTCGTCTGGAGCGGTTGGCTCATTCGGTATAGTATTGTCCGGTGGCATCGTGTCTGGAGAATTAGTGCCTTCTTCTGGGGAGCCCATTGTTCCATCAGGCTGTTCAGCTCCTCCTTCTGTAGATTCATCCATATCATCAGTCGTAGAACTATCTACTGGAGCTTCTTCTGGCTCTGTATCAGAAGAAGCCATATCAGGAGCAGTAGAATCTTCAGGTTCTAAGTTTTCGGACTCAACACTTTCAGGAGTATCAGCCGCCCCTTCAACATCAGGTGCTTCCTCAGATGACGGAGTCGTATCTGATTGACTTGTACCTGAACAGCGAGAGTTGAGAGAAAAGTTCTTGCAGAGGATCTTCATCACTCCAGGAGAAAGTTCCTCTTTCTGGGCTTCGCTCTCATCAACTTGAGCAATTTAGGTATCAACTCCATCAAAATTTATAACTGATGAAGGTGTTCTAGCTGCTACAGGCAAACTTGCCAGAAGACTAGACAAACCAATAACTGTTGATACCAATTGAATGGGAAATTGAGCCTTGAATCGTTTCATGAGGATTTCTTTGCCATCGGGGGCATAGCAATAGTTGGGTCGCAGAAAACTGTCCTTCTTCGATAAGAGATTAAGGACAGATACGAGCAGATTGTGATGGATTATTTCTGGCAAATCATATGGGGGTAATGACTTGCGTGATATTCAGCAGCCAAAGTGGGTTGAAAATTATGGATGATTTCTCCCAAAATGCCTTAGAAAACCAGGCTAGTAGTCACACTAATGCAATGTCAGTTTAGATCTGACAGATGAAGGTTCCTAAGGAGATTGTTCATCAGAATTTTCAGGCGAGGTTTCTTCTCCATCAGGAGTCAGTGGTGCTTCAGGTGCAGGTGCTTCTTCTTGAATGGAGGGTGCTGACTCATCTTCAGATTGGTTGAGTTCAGCCCCACCTTGAGGAGTATCACCTTGGTTAACAGGTGGTGCAGGAACGTCTTGATTTGCTTTTTCACATGCACCTAAGACAGTTGCCAATGCCATCATCAAAAAGAGAGGGACTAGTTTAAGTCTCATCATGGATACCTCCTGACAAAACTACTGGATAGCAGTCTTGGTATATGGGCTATATTTCAGAGCCTACGAGGCAAAGGTGAATAATGTGAGAATTTATTAAGCTTATTGAACTACTTGATCAACAGAGGACCCACATCTAGGGTAAGTTCACCTCCGTTAAAGTCTGCCATGACGCTACGAGAACCGAGCCTGAACAAGTTGGAGTTGTCTGAATTAAACTCGGTTGTAGTTAGGGTTATGTAGCAAGACCATTAGGAACTTTGTGGTAGTTGCATTCTCGCTATTTTTAGATCCCCTTTATCCAAGACTTGTGAGAAATTCATTTATGGCACCATCACTGACTTATCTGAACCCAGCTTCTTTGCCCGATGCATCTGCATTTGGCTACTCGCAGATAACAATCATGGAACCAGGTAGGCTTGCTTTCATTTCAGGGCAGGTTGCTTGGCAATCTAGCGGTGAAGCAGTTCCAGATAGTCTCACAGGACAGGCAGAACTTGTTGTCAAGAATGCAAAGGCGGCTCTCGATGCAGTTGGTGCTTCGTCAGAGGACATCGTTATGGTGCGAATTTACATGGTAGATCTGACACCTGATCGCATAGAAGAGTTGATGCCACATCTACTGGCCATGTTCGATGGTGCTAAGCCGAGTCTCACAGGTGTGGGCGTTGCCGCTCTAGCTGGACCCGAGTTGCAACTGGAGATTGAAATGATTGCTCGTTTGCCTTCATGACCCCAGTCGCAAGCCCTTTTCCCAGGCTGGGCGATGCAGTCAAAGGAAGCCATCGCCATCCGTAAACAAGCCATGATCCTCGCAGACTATGAAGCCTTGCGTGAATTTCCAAGAAACTTGACGCTCTCCCTCTAATCCTTCGGATATAGCCGGAGATTCTTGTTTCACGGCATTTACCTCGTTTCTTGAAGGGCGTTGATTGCAATTCCCTAACCCTCTAGCTTGGATACCTCGTATAGAAAAATCAGGTCTAAACCAGAAATATTGTGATTGTTGCCATCGCCAAAATACCCCAAACAGTTTTGTTCCAGTCCCACAATTGCCGCCCATTAAAACTGACAAACGGGAAAAATGGCATAGCAATATCGAAAAGAACCAAGGGTTTGCCTACTAAGAGCACGGCTTCCAGCCAAGCTCTCACATAAGGTAATGGTTCATTCAACTCACCCAAGACCCAGACTCCCCATACAAGGATTAATACTGGAAGGGTTCCGGCCACTGCCATCCAGCCCAACTGGGGAAGCAAGTCTCGATATCGCCATTGATGTGTTATTGGATAGAGGCTACCGGGAATCGGGAAGACTGCCCCAGGAAAGAGTAGTGAGATAGCTGTGCTGAGCAGAAATCCAGACTCCCAGGTACGAAACCGCACCGTTAGCCCTTGTCGATGTGCTGTTAACCACATGCCCAGATGTCGCAGGCCAAACAGAACTAAGAATATTCCTGGTAGAACCAGCCACATCTCTGGATGAAAGGCTCTAAAACCGCTAGCTCGCCACAGCATCAATAGCCCAATCAAAGAATTGGCGGTAATGGTACTCCACCATTGCAGAGAGGGACTATCTACTGCTGGTGCAACAGGACGTGCCCATAAGAAGTGACCCAGATCAAAATAATGAGAGAGCTTTGCCCACACAACTAATGTTGCTAACCCGTAACGTCTGAACTGGTCTTCAGGAGGTAGTATTTTGAACCCGCGCGTGGCAAATAGCTTGCTTGAACTTGTATTAAAGCCCTCAACAGTGGTTAGGATCTGATCGCACCCCTGCTTCTCGAAGAAGTCGATTCCAGACTCTACAAGACGTTGACCAAATCCTTTGCCACGGGCCTCTGGTGCTGTAAATACCCAGGCAATCGAACCTGCTTGGCGATTGCGGGGAAGGGCGAATAGTTTGAGAACAATCGCTCCTTGAAGTTGTCCACCCTGCTCAGCGACTAGAACATATGGCGTCCAAGAAAAGGCCCATTGGTCAAGAAGTGGGAAAGCCCGACGCATCAGGGCATGCACATTTTGTCGCTCGTCATCTCGCATTGGACGAACAATAGCATCGGATACCTGAGGCATTATGCTTCTCTCACGAATAGATGGCTCAGTGGCATATTAGTACCCAAATTTTTGAAAGTACCCTGCGAACCCAAAATAATCTACCTCAACTCAAATAGACTCCTATGATCCTGGGGCCGTTTTTGAGGGTCGTGCATCAAAAAAGTGTGGGTTTGTTAAACCTATAGGGAGTTGAGTTTTCCTATCTTCTGATGCAATGCCCTCTATGTGGTCATCCAAAGACCCACAAGCACGGTAAAACCAGTAAAGGCAGCCAACGTTACCGTTGCACCCACTGCCAGCAAACCTTCAGTGCAACCTTTGATACCCTTTATTATCGCCGTCAGATTACGCTACAATCATGCCCGAAGTAGACCCGTGTGAAGGACTGGACGGGAGGTGTAGGTCTCATACTTAGGTCAGTGAGAACACCAAGGCACTGATGGTAGAGCAGGAGAAGCCATTAAGCTGAGTCGTTCATGAGATGGTTCCTCTGATAAAGAAGGTGCTAGACATTGCTTACCACTTTTCAGCAAAAGGACGAATTTCAACGTCAAAAGACCATGCGGAGCTTGATTGGTGAGCAACGTGAAACACCTCCTCAGCAATGTCTACAGGTTGGCAGAAAAAGTCTTTAGACTGACTTGAGTGCTGGTTTAGTGGTTCAGTCGCCAGGCCCTGAACAGGTAAGTTAGTTGACCAAGGGGTATCGATCACCGCATCAACTGTAATGTAAGCCACATGGATACCCTTTGGTCCCAAATCCCGAGCTAAGGCTTGAGCCAAGATCCTCTGTGCAGCTTTGGTTGGAGCGAACAAAGCATAGGACGGAATTCCTCGGTGGGCGGCGGTGTTCCCAGTGATGATGATGGTTCCTTTTCCCTTCTCCATCATATTGGGAACTAGTTCACGGGCAAGGTACAGCAATGAGGTGGTATTTACCCGAAAGTTTCGCTCTAGCTCTTCAGGATGTACTTCTAGAAAGGTACCAAAGGTAGCTCTAACTGCATTATGAATGAGGACAGAGGGAGAACCCACCTCTCTACGAATGCTGTTGAGCGTGACAAGCAGTGCATCTAAGTCGCCAACGTTGCAGACATAGGCTTTAACGTCGGTCATGTCCTGTTCAAGTTGGCGGAGGCGATCTCGATTGCGGGCAATCATCGCGACCCGATAACCTCCTTCAACAAAGCGTCGGACAATTGCAGTTCCAGTACCATCGCCTACCCCAGTAACTAAGCAGATTGGTTTAGCCATGATTTCTCCTAATATAGATATTTTTGGTGGATAGATATCTAGATCATCTAAACTTTCATCAGGATGGAGGCGAACGCCCTATATGAGTGTCATCTTGCTAGTGTAGGGAGTGAGGATGCGACTTAATGGAATTAGATGAGGTGAATGCTCGCCATTGCAGAGTTAGCCAATGGTCGTGATCTCGTAATAGGAATAAGGCTACTAATCCAGCTAGAACAGGAACCCCTGCCCAAAATAAGATATTGGGTGGGTAGTAGGGATTGAATAGCTTTTCGTAAGTAGACAGCACAGAGACACTGTGCATCCCTAGCACCACTCCGTATGAAAAGGTTTTATAGAGTCCCACCAGAAATAGCAAGACGAGAATAGTTTGCAACACACCCACGGCATAACTCATCACGAGTGAAATCTCTGAAAAATAAAACTTCGAGAATATATTCTGGGTGAGGGCTGGGGCTAGGAGTTTGCCAGTGGACCAAACCAGTAGAAATATTGCAGTGCTAATGCGGATAATCGCTAAGCTGATTTCCAGGCGTTTTTCTGTTCTCATGGGAATCCCCTTAGTCCTTGCGGACTATATTTAAATGATCAATAGAATCTGAGCGATGATAGCGAAACCTAATCCAATGGCAGTGATAACTGCGACTTCTCGATCTGCTTTCGTCATAGTTTTAGGCTCCAATCTGGACAGGTGCACCCTTATCTTGAGTAACGAGGGATAATTCATCCGTGTCGATGTTGTAGACGTAACCGTAGATATCGACGTTGTGAGGTGTCCCTTTTGAAGCTCTCACCAAGCGAGTATCATGCTGGAGCGATGTGACAAAATCGCTGATACAGATGCTGTCCTGCTCATATAACGTGGATATATCGTTACCTTGCTCTTTCTGGAAGGCATTCACAATCCCATCAGCGGTAAATGAAGTTGCTCCGCAATGGGTGTGGTGCACAATCACGATATTCTTAATACCAAATAGATGCTGAGCGACTGTGATAGAGCGCAATGCATCAATTGCGCGGCCCCCTGCAACAATCACCTCGAATAAAGTAGTCGTAGAAGCAATTTTGTTACCCTGCTCATCGGTAAGAATTTCGCCAGGGTAAACCTCATCAAACTCTCTTGCGACAGCGGCTGGAACACCTACTGCACGAGGGTCATAACAGTAAACCACCACAGTCCTCAGGGGAACCGCCTTGGCAAATTCCTGACGTACAGTGGGTTCGTGGTAATCCGGCTGCTTAGAAAAAACGTAGGCGTCAAAATTTTGCACATTTTGGAGTGTTAGTAAATTCATGATCTTTCTTCTTGTTGTTGATCAATGAGCTATGTAGATTTCGAGCCAACCTGAATAGGGATGGACGGTATCGAGGAAATAGTGAGAAGAATGATTTAGGGAACAAGGTCTAAATGATCGTCATACTTCAGATCACGGCGACCAACCTGAATAACCCTGTGTAGTTGCGCATCTACTTCATAAGTCCTGATCCATTCCAGATCTCCAACATTTTTCAGTAGACCGGAATGGGGCGATCTTGCCTGGGATTTGTACTCTACCTGAGTCATTCGGCAAGCTTGTCCCCCATACCGATACAGATACTCAGTGGTCCCTTCCACAACCCAGCGGGCCTGATATAACTTCCAAAATTGACCATCATGCTCATAGATGCCAAAGGTCATTTCATAGCCACTTTCGATTTGCAAATGCCAGGGACTACTTTCGATCTGCTTCCAGTCAGAGATTTTGCTGCCATCCTCAAATTCTTGATTGGGGATATTCCAACGAAGTGTACTTTTCACGAGTATCTCCTATTTATATACGACTGGTCGTCTTTTTATTGAGTAGACGAATTTTAAATCAATGCTCTTTGGGGGGCGGAAATGGAAAGCCTACAATCCCAAGAAGTTTTAGGTCTTTGCTAAATAGCTATTGAGGAGCAAACTTAGTTGTTGTATCGGCTGCACCGACTGCTCAACTTGCATTCTTAGTAATGCTCCTTCATAGGCATTGACGAGGAAATCCGCCAGTTCTTCAATATCAATATCGTCTCGAATTTTGCCCTGGCTCTGCCCCCGTTGCAGAGTAAATGAAAATTGCTGTTTCATCCCTTGAAACCCTTCAATCATGGCTTGCTGGCATAATTGGCTACTTCCCCCCAGTTCTGCTCCGAGATTGCCCAGCATACACCCTGCTTTCAAATCTTCATGGCGGTGCATTTCCTGCTCAAAAAAATGCTGGAGGGCAGTAATTGCATCATCTTCTGGATCATGTAAACACGCTGACATGTTGGCGATTACCCCCTTAGTAAAGTGGCGAATCACTTCAGCTCCAAACTGTTCTTTACTCTCAAAATAGTTATAGAAAGAGCCTTTGGGCACATTGATTTGATCGAGGATTTCTTTAATCCCCGTCCCGTGATACCCCTGAGTGAGGAACAGTTTGAGTCCTTGATCTAGGAGCTGTTCACGAATATGTTCATTGCGTTTAGGTCTAGCCATAGAGATAATATATGACCGGTCGTCTATAAATGTCAAGTAATGGCATAGCTAATCAGTGGATTGTAATGTTTAGGATGAGCTAAATAACCAGGTTGATTCCAAGAGTGGCTTAGGGCAATATTGGATAAAACAAGTTTTCTATAGGGTGCCAGGACTGGATCGTCTTCAGGTTCAGCGGTCTCATCCACAATCATGGGGAAGACCACTATCATTCCGGCAATGGCGTCGTTGATCGTTGAGTTTTAGCTCGACTAAAAAACGCTGGAATTGTACCCCATGTCGCTCTACCATTTCTGTTTCGTAGAGTTGAAAGCCAAACTTCTTGAACAACCCGAGACTGAACTCACTGGCTTCCGCATAAAGTCGCTGTATACATCGGCTTTGTGCATATTCCAAAAGGTTTCTCATCAGCGCCGAGCCGATACCTTGATGGATGCAGTCTTGTCGTACATAAGCTGATGTCACATGTCCATCTTCAGCAATGCCTGCAAATCCCAAGATTCCTGTGTGGTTCCTTGCAACAAAGGTAGTTGCCTGGAGAATGAATGCTCTGAATTGGTCTGTCTCAGAGGTAAAACTAGCCCAAGCAGTGACTTGCGCAGGAGTGTAATATCGTGGCCCCCAAGTTAAAACCGTTTGTCGATAAAGGTTGGCTAACGCTAATACATCAGATTCGCTAGCAAGTTGAATTCGTTTCATGGACTTAGAGAATTGTTCAAAATTTCAGTGTGTGCGGTACACAATTTGAAAGCGCTCACAGACAAGCAGCATGTTATGAGTCGGCTCCTTATCAATTTTGGGTAAGGCCCGAGAGAAGTATTTCCAGTGTTCTCGCTGCCAGGATTCCAGAGTGCGATCATCTTCCCCTTCGTCGTAAGCGAATTGAGCATCAATCTGATCAAATGGACAAATGTTCACTTCGGTTGTCTCAATAATGCAAAAGGGGGTTTCGCTCCCATCCACAACAATGGTTTTCAAGCCAACAGTAGGTAGGGGACTGTGTTCTGCTTCCCATTCCCAAAGTGCTGAGCAGGTTGCAGTCTTAGTTCCCGCTAGTACCAATTGCCCCAACTCGTTAGCCATTTCAGGGCTATCACCAAATTGTTCAACTAGATAGGGTTGGTCAAGATCTTCATCAGGAGATAAGGTTTGGCAATAGCTTTGCCAATAGTGCTCAATAGCAGGCTTTTCCATGAGTATTTGACAATTTTAGAAGAATTTATGCGAGATAGAGAGATTTAAAGTTGAAATACTGTTGCTGGCGTAGCATGTCATCAGTCTTGATGAACATTATCGGGGAAAATGCAGGTACATAGACAGCGATGTTCTCAGCGCCTTCTGAATCGGGGGTACTGTAGCGCACCCACTGTCCCCTAGAAATAATGATTGCCTGCCATCTGCACCATTTGGGCGATTTCTAGGAAAGACCTCACATACTTCTGACCACAGAATGTAATAGTGATGCATTGAATCTAACTCTGAGCATGCGTGACCAATTAACCTGGAATCAACTTGAAGATCTGAAATTTGCCTCCTCGAAAATGACAGGAGCCCGCCGCCGGGCTTTCCAGGCAGACATCGCCCTCAAATACTGCGACGGGAACCCCAATCTCACAGAAATTATCTTTGGCTGGGGTCGAAATACGGTGGCAACAGGTTTAGGTGAGAAGCGAACAGGCATGATTTGTGTGGGTGCTCAGTCGGGTTTCTGTGGCAGGAAACGTTGGGAAGACCTTCACCCAGAGGTCGCAGCCGCCTTACGGGAGCTTGCAGAAGCCCATTGCCAACAAGACCCCACCTTTTCCAGCTCAACTGCCTATACCCGCTTAACAGCGGCTGCCGCTATCACCCACTTGAGAGCGCAAGGATTTCCCCCCAAGTCTGTACCGGCAAAGAGTACCATGGCCGTCGTCTTGAATCGGTTAGGCTATCGACTCCGCCGTGTCCTCAAAGCTAAACCCCCAAAAAACTGCCGGAAACCGATGCCATCTTTGCCAACCTCAAACACAAAGACCTGAAAGACCATGACGGTACCGTCAAACGATTGAGCATCGATTGCAAAGCCACCGTTGAACTAGGGGAGTCCTCTCGTCGGGGCAAGACTCGAACCCAAACGAAAGCCTGTGATCACGATATGGGTAGTGGGCCAAAATATGTTCCCTGCGGCATCCTAGAGGAGGACGCCGATACATTACATATCATTTTTGGCCATTCTCACAAAACGAGCGATTTTATGGTCGATAATCTTCAGGATTGGTGGAACACCCTGGCCCCCACCGAACAGCAAACCCTGCAGCTCATCCAGATCAAGTTGGATATCGGTCCTGAGAATAGTGGGGTACGCACTCAGTTCCTCAATCGACTGGTGGCATTTAGCGATCACATCGGCACCGCGATTCAACTCCTGTACTATCCGCCTTATCACAGCAAGTACAACCCCATTGAGCGATGTTGGGGGATTTTGGAGCAACACTGGAACGGAACCTTATTAACTGATGTTGATACCCTGTTGGGATGGGCTAGCACCATGACTTGGAAGGGTAATCACCCCGTTGTAACTGTGACACAGAAGATTTATGAAACAGGAATTTCGCTTACTAAACAAGCAATGAAAGGCATTGAGAAACGATTGGAGAGACATCCTCAGTTACCCAAGTGGGACATCCTAATTCATCCAATTTAGTACGGGGCTTCTTTTCAGGAAATCACCCTAAAGGGCAGACTTGAACCTAGCGTTTGATCAAAATGGTCTTGCTTAATTGGACTCTGGCAAGTCCTCAACCAAATATTTGATCATCGTCGTACTTAATTCTATGGCTTTCTGTGGTTGGAGTAGCTGCCATTACCCTCAGTCGCTAGGCAGCCTTCCCATAATAGGTCTCAAGACTAGGTGGTTAATTGTCGTCATCCATTAATTTATCTAATTGCTGGAGAAGTCTTCTTATTTGCTTTTCCTTTTTGGGATTAGTCCACACTTTTGACTTTTTAAACTTTGCTAGTGCTTTCTTAACTTCAGTATCCAGCGAAAGTTCTGTAGGCTGATCTACTGGTTCACGGTAACTATTGATAAGTTGCTTGATTTCGGTCAGAGACAGGCTTTCATTGATAGCTTTCTTTAATATTTTGACTCTTGTCTTTTTATCCTTAAGCTTGGAAATAGCCATGGCCTTTGTATACTCTATCTCTCCAGAGCGTAGGGCATTGAGGATATCGCTTGGATTCTTTAAGAGAGGTAGCCTGGATGAAACGAATGATGTCCAAGTCAAGCGGCCCAATACTTTGAAGACGTTCTCAACTTTATGAGCGTTGTCACTAACCAAAACGTTTTGGTTAACAGTTCCCTTGGATGCATTGTTCATTTGATAGAGAAATTTGGTGACCTTTTCAATCGGAAGGTCTAACTCCATTGATAAGAATTCAAGTGTTCCTTCTGTCTCCTCTAGTGGACTTAAATCTTGGCGTTGCATGTTTTCAACTAATGAAGCCATCAATGCCTGTCTATCATCAAGGATAAAAATGCGTACAGGGACTTCTAGCAAATTCAGGAATTCAGCAGCTCTATATCTTCTTTCTCCTGCGACCAATTCATATTCTTGCTTTCTATTAGATTTAGGGAGTTTTCTTACCCAAAGCGGAGAACGAATACCATTGATCTTGATTTCATGCTTAGCCCATTCTTCAATTTGTTTCTGATCGAAGTATCTCCTCTGTTGCAATGTAGTTCTTTTAATGGAGTTAAGGGGGATATACTTGAGATCTCCATCAGCAACTTCAACATTGCCAAAAACAAAATCTGATAATTGATTATCTGCTTGAATTGCTTTCTTTAATGTTCTTCTAGTCATTACCAAAAATCTCCATAGCTTCAGTGAAAAGTTCTTCGTAGTTTTTAGAAGCTTCTTTTGCAGGTTTACCTTTCATTTTGAAGACAGTACTACCTTGTCCAGGAGCATCTTTAATGCATTGCCGATCATAAATAACCGTTTGCATTAATGGAATTACAACATCTTCAAGTGCTTCTTGTGCTTCACGAAGCAATACAGATGATTTTCTAGTAGCGTTTAAAAAAATTGCTGCTTTAGGAAATCCTCCCCGAAGCTCTTTGGCATGTTTTATGAATTGGACGATTTTACCAGTACTTCTTAGATCAATAATGGAATCCCGCGTAGGAACTAATACTAAATCACATCTAGACAATATGGCTTTTGTGACTTCTGACAATGAACCTGGTCCATCAACTACAACAACGTCATAGTCATCAGAGAATGTAGGTAGACTTTCAAATAATTGCTCAGGATCTATAAGTACTTGATAGTCTAGTTCAAGCTCATTGAGCCATGCAGAACTACTCTGTTGACCATCTGCATCAACAAGTAATACTGAGAGACCTTTTTGAGCAAGCCAATATGCTGCATGGGCAGCACTTGTAGATTTTCCAGATCCACCTTTTTGATTCGCAAATGCAATTATTTTGGGAGTTTGCATAGAGCAGTGGTTTCTATATTCGAACCTAACCAAACAGATACTATACTCTATCTGAATTTTTGCAAATGTAATCGTTATCTTTTACCTGAAAAGACTAAATTAAACCACTACCCCCATCATCAGCATAGATGGGGGTAGTGGCCGAGGCAAAAACACCCTGACTAACGCTTTAATTGAATCGATGTAATGGTCGTGCCCTTATCATTCGAAAAGATCGGTACTATCGCTATATCCCCTGTGGCAACCATGATTTGCCAGAAGCCCTGGACACAGATCTGATGATCGATCATCTGAAGCGACTGAGGTCTGGTCACTCGACAAGGTTATCTATGTCATGCATATTGAGTAATTCCTGGAAGCTTAAGGAAGTTAAGAGCCTTAGCTAAATTTTGTTAGAACGATCTCAATCCTCACATAATTCTCAAGTTTTCTTTCTAGTCTTGACGAATGAATGATAAAGAGTAATTTGTAAAATACACCCCTACAAATATGATGACTACTCTATTAAGTTTCCTGGCTGATCTATCGAATCACCTGGGTCTAGCCTGGTGGGTTGAAATCAAAACGTTATCCCCGATATGTACTTATTTTTTTGGTCCCTTTCTGATTCGCAAGGAAGCAGAAGCAGCATTGTTTGGGTATGTAGAAGATTTAGAGGCAGAACAGGCACAGAACATAGTTGCCCATATTCAGCGTTGTCATCCACCCCATTTGACCATTTGCAATGAGATGGAGTATTCGTGCTGACTGTCTAGGAGTGGCAGAACTTCAGATACTACGCAGTAACGCTTTTTAACGATACTTGGATCGATATTTAATAGCTAACAACTGTTTCAACTCTTCATCAGATGTTTGAGAAAAGTCTTCATGCCAGAAGCCTATCGAGTACAAAGGCTTTGGGTTTATCAGAAACACCACTTCTTCCACCTCAGTTTTCAATGTTTCATAAGTCCCTGCTTCAATCACTGGAGAAGCTACAACGATTTGACAAGGCTGCTGCTTCTGAAGCATGACAATAGCAGCTCAAATCGTTGTAGCTGTAGCTATCCCATCATCATCAACAAGAATAAGGATATGATCATGAATACGGGATGGTTGACGATCACCTTGATAAAGATAAGCTTGGCGGCATAATTCTCGCATCTCATTGGTTGCCACTTGCTCAATAATCTGAGGAGAAATATCTAGTTCACTGACAACCTCATCATTCAGCAGTATTACCCCATCTGAAGTTATTGCTCCCATTGCCAGCTCGTTCATGCCAGGGACACCTAACTTACGCACTAGGCAGAGATCTAAAGGTGCATTGAGTTCCTTTGCTATCTCAAAAGCAACGGGGACACCTCCCCGAGGTAAGGTAATTACCAAAACATTGGATTGGTTTACATAGTGAGTTAATTAAGTTGCTAACTGTTGACCAGCATCGGCACGATTACGGAGAAGTGGCATCATGACTCGAACCCCCAATATCTTAAATACTGAGCTTGAGTGATGGTCAACGAATCCCAGCTTCAGCTTGTTGAAGAACCTGTTTCAGTGAGTCAACAACTACAGGTGCCTGCATAGAGGACCTCTGAAAAATTTGAGTAGCAGTAATAGGCTGCCCATAAAATTCCTTGTTCAGACCGTCATCATCATCTAGATCGGAACCTTCCAGAGTCACCCCACCAAAGAGCCCTTCACTGCGGGAGTAGGTATAGACTTTATCCCCATTGAATCCTTCCAAAGACTCAACGGGTTGTTCTCCCACAGGTCCTGCAGTTCCCGAGACGCTCCCTCCAAATTCAAATGCCTCAGAAAGCACAGTCTTTAGCGCAGTTTGACTGGGAAAGACCAGGATGACATCACTGGATCTAGCACCTGCTTGTAGACCAAAACTACCTCCCGTAATCGTAATAAAGGCTGGATTACTCCAACCACCATTCGGCTTGCGAATGAGGATGACGCCATCGCCCCGTCGAACTCCAAAGATGAATCCCCCTTGGGTGACATTGGTAAGAATGGCGATCGCTTGACTACGTTGTAGGAGACTTGAGGGGATCCGAGTTTTAGGTTCGCGATTGATTTCCGTAAACACTTTAGTTGATTCTTGCACTTCATCATGAGATTCAAGAGCCATTGCGTTTCGCGGAAAAATACAGAGTAATAGACATGCTGACAGGGGTAGAAATTTAAACCAGTTAAGCTTCATAACACCAATATCCGTTATCAGAAATTTTAGACTCTTAGAGGATTTTGCTACCTGCTTCATCGTCTTTAAAAGCAGTTGATGGGGTGAGTAGCATCACATCACACCGATGAATAGTGCCTGTGCCACAGCGAATATAGTTAGCGCTCCACATCTGACTGAATCAGCAGTGACCTTATGAAAGATCTGATTTACTTGCTGCATAGTTAACATGGACTTTTCTCCTGCTTTTCTAACGAAGCAGTGGAAGTCAAAGCAGAATGGTAGAGACATACTCATAAGATGTTCTCAAACCTGGAAGTCCTTGGAATAGGTCAAAGTTACAGATCCCTAACTTATTTGTTTAATAAATGCGATGGCCACCTAAGACGACTTTGAAAAATGTGGGAGGACAATCTTTTAAGTCTTGAATGGTAAAGTCGTTCTGGGTAAGTGTACGCTGACGTGGCTGGCAAAATTTGCTGTGAGAAAAAACGATTTGAGATGTTTTAGTAGATTTTTGAACATATTCCAGTTTTGCAACCTCAGCCTCAGCTTTGCCTTCAAAAGGCCCATAGAAATCTATACAGGGAGGATTTGCAGTACCCACCTCTAACCACCAACCTGAACATAAATTATCATTCTTATCTGAGGTTTTTGACGCTCTTGTATTAAAATTATTTGGGCTCATTTTTTTAATCACTTGAAGACTCCAGTCAGTGGAGATTGATTACTCTTACTACCGAGGTTAGAGGCTGAACCTGAGTATTGTGTGAAGATTTTCCAACTTTGTCTGGTGAGTTCAGGTCCATCCCCATCCGATCCTCATTGAAGGGATTTTCGTACTGACACTACCCGAAATCTTGGAGTATCTGGACTTCAACGCTTACGTTGAGGTACAAGACGATCTGCGGATGAATCGGAGGATTTTAGGAAGGTCAAGCCAATCATCAATAAATAATAAGTGATGCATAATTCTGCTGGGTCATTCCTATATCTATGCAGATGGCTCCCCCTTTTCTCGTAGAAAATACAGCGATGCTAAATCACCCTACACCTCTTTTCGACAAACTTTGCGAAGTGACGGGATACACCTTATTAGACCTGGCAGTATTTGCAAAAGATGAAGGCTACCCCCTCATGCCCATCCTACTTAGCCCTTTTCAAAAAATTCAACTTAGAAATATTGTGTTGTGCCATTGGGCCATCAAAGAAGGCTATTTCACATCTTGGTCACATGCAGAAGTTGAGTTCATCAAGCTCTGGGGAAAGGTCAAAGAGATAGATTTGATAGGGGCTTGGGTTGACTACTGTCATGACAGAGAACTAATCAGTCAGGGTATGGTTTGTTGATGGCTAGCATCAAGTAGCCCATTTACACCTGTCGAAAACTGCTGGCCAATTTTTTATTAGTAGTGAAGCTAATGTTATGCAGCAAATAGTGTTATGACGTCCGGCCCTGAATTCCCATTCTCGTCTGATTCCGTTCTATCCGAAACATCAGGTGATAAGCAGCATGCGCTTCAACTCAAGCCACAGCAATTACTAGATAGGCTACCTGTGACAGTCTGGCAAGCGAACGATCAAGGTCAAATCATCTCCCTTAGTGCGCGTTGGCAGCTCATAACGGGACATGCTCCTATTGAAAGTTTGGGAGAAGCATTTTGGAATGCTGTCTTGTTAGAGGACCGCGATCTTAGCTTTCAACAATGGACAAACGCATGTCAACAACAACAACCATTTGTCCTTCATCTTCACCTATGCTCAATCAAGGGCAAGCCTGATCCTTTTCTAATTCAGGGTGTGGCTGGGTGGGTACGTTGCAGTCAACGGATGTTGTAATACCACTGCAATCCGAATGGGATTATACCCAAAAGTTTTTGCAAGCATTACTGGATAATCTATCAAATGGCATTGTCGCTTGTAACAATCAAGGGGTTTTGACTCTCTTTAACAGCTCTGCCCAAGAGTTGCACGGACTTCCGCTATGTCCAATTCCGGCTGAACAATGGGCCAGTTACTATCATTTATATCAAGCTGATGGTACAACCTCTTTACCCCAAGATGACATTCCTTTGTATCGGGCCTTGCAGGGAGAGTCGGTTCACAACGCAGAAATAGTAGTGAAGCCTAGTCAAGGAAAACCGCGCACCATATTGGCAAGTGGCGATCCGATTATTGCCCAAGATGGCCAAAAACTTGGGGCCGTAGTTGCGATACAGGATATCACCCTGCGCAAGCAAGCTGAACTTGAACTAGGAAAGAGTGAAGAGCGGTGGCAGCTGGCCCTGGAGGGGACAGGAGATGGGCTGTTTGACTGGAATATTGTCACTAACGAAGCCTTCATGTCTCTGCAATTGAAGCAGACCCTCGGTTATGCCGATCATGAGGTGGAAAATAGCTTCGAAGGATGGCGGCAGCTTGTTCACCCGGATGATCTAGGAGAAGTTGCCGCAGCTATTGAAGCTCACCTTAGGCAAAGTATGCCTCGATATACAGCCGAATATCGAATGCGTTGTAAGGATGGCAGCTATAAGTGGATTTTGGCACGGGGTCAGACCAAATGGGATGACAATGGACAGCCCATACGAATGATCGGGTCTCATCAGGATATCACCCGTCAAAAACAGGCAGAAATGGAGTTAGCCCGACTCAACCGAGACTTAGAAGAACGAGTCACCTCACGTACTACCCAGTTGGAAGTAGCTAAAAACCAGAAAGAAGCGTTAGTGGTTAAGGAGCAAGAAGCACGTCGACAGTCAAAGATTGATAGAGCTGGAATCAAGCTCTATGAAAGCATTATCTCAAATATTCAGCTGGGTATTTTAGTCTGGCATTCACAAAATCTGGAGTCCGAAGAGCATCTTGAGCTGGTGTCTACCAACCCAGCTGCAGAAAGCATATTGAAGATGAAACTGCACGAAGAAATCGGTAGACAGATGAGTGATATTTTCCCCAGTTTTGTCGAAAAGCACCCTGAAATATTGTTATCTCTTGTTGAAATAATTCGGACTCAACACCCCCGTTCTATCGAGAATGTACCTTATACCTTTCCTGAAGGTGATGAGAACCTGTTTTCCTTAAGGGCATTTCCTCTACCCAATGACTGCGTGGGAGTTGCATTTGAAAATGTCACTGTTCAAGAAACGACTGAACCCACGTTCAGCTAAAGTCAACAACGTTTCTATAGTGTAAAAGCGCCTGATGGCGATCGTGGATCAGGTCAATGGCCGATGCGGACGAGGAACGCTGGAGATTGCTGAGTTATGAAAGAATCACTATCCATTCAACAAGCCAGAAAACTAGTCCTGCTATCACAAAGGCTACCTCCGAGGAATCAATCCGGTCGTGCCATTGAAGCGACACTATCAGCGATTGAGCACCTTGGCTATATCCAGATTGATACTATCTCCGTTGTTCAACGTGCCCATCACCATACTCTATGGAATCGCAATCCTCGTTACAAGGCTTCCCAGCTCGATCAGCTACTTTCTGACAAACAGGTTTTCGAATACTGGTCTCATGCCGCCGCTTACCTGCCCTTTCGTGACTACCGCTTCAGCCTGCCTCGCAAATATGCGTTTGCAAGTGGTGATCAGCGTCACTGGTATCAGCGCGATGAGCAGATGTTGAAATGGGTGCTCAAACGCATTGCCACCGAAGGCCCGTTGATGGCTAAGGATTTTGAGCATAGTGGTACAAGGATCGGTGCATGGAAAACCAAGCCTGCCAAACGCGCCTTGGAATATCTGTTTATGCAGGGGGATCTCATGGTTCCGTATCGTATTAATTTTCACAAGGTTTATGATCTCACCGAGCGGGTGTTGCCAGAAGGGACAGATACCACCCTGCCTACTCCAGAGGAATACGCCCGATTTCTGATTACACGATATTTGCGTGGTAACGGATTAGGGCTGTCTGCCGAAATTACCTACTTGTTGAAAGGCATCAAGCCGCTAGTTGATAAGACATTGGAGGACATGGTTTCTACCGGCGAGCTATTGCAGATTCGTGTCGCTGGTAGGCTCTACTATGCATTTCCAACCTCCCTGGAGTTGCTCAGTAAATCCTTAGCCCGCAGCAAGCTGAAAATACTCTCACCATTTGACAATCTTGTTATTCAGCGCAAACGCATCAAAGCGCTGTTTGATTTTGATTATTTAATTGAGTGCTATGTTCCTGAGGCCAAACGCCGATACGGCTACTTCTCACTACCCATTCTGTGGGACGGAAAGCTGGTCGCTCGAATGGACTGCAGGACCGAGAGGGCTGAATCACTGCTACATATTTATCATCTCGCCCTGGAACCCACCGTCTTGAAAACTGAGGTGTTGTTTCCTGCTCTACGCAAGGAATTAGAATCATTTCTGCAGTTCAATCACTGCGACCAGCTTAGGTTACACAGAACCTCCCCCGCACAAGCTAAACCAGAATTGCAGACTCTGATCAATGACTTGACGATTTGACACTAAATGTGGATATGAGCTGCTTTTTCGGCAGTATTAGTAGCTGTTATTGCGAGAGAAAGCAGACACTCTCTAGCGGGTGAGTAATGACCTAAAATTGTTCGTCATCTCCAAGCCCCAATATCAAAATTGATTAAATCTAAATAGAATCTCTGTCAGAGTGGCTCTGATTAATATTACATAGAGTATATTCAGGGCTTTATCCCCTGCAAGTTGCTTGTGGATTCTGAATTCACAGTACTAACGTTTGCTCACCTTTATTGCTGGAACCTACGTCAAAAAGATTGGGTCTAGGAGGATTTCAGTTCCCCATCTGTAATCACCTTGATCAGTGATGAGATCGCTTAATTCTCCAGCTCCTCTAGCCTTAGGTGTAATAGCATTTGTTTTTATACCCCTCCCCACAGCAATCGCACTAACGGCAACTGACGTCAGTGCGATTGCTGAAGCCATCACCGTTCGCATTGATGGCCAAAATCCGGGGTCAGGGGTCTTAATTAAACATCAGGGCAATACCTATACTGTACTAACGGCATCTCATGTCGTGGCTACTGAAGATACCTATGAATTAGTCACCTTTGATGACCAACGATACCCCTTGAATTACAATCGTATCCAAAAATTTCCTGGTATAGATTTAGCTGTCGTTAAGTTTACTAGCACAATATCTTATCGAGTGGCAAAGTTGGGAGACTCCTCTGAAGTGAAGGCTGGGGAGTCCATTTATGTCTCTGGATTTTCTACCCCTACAAAGGCGATCACAGAAGCCATATGGAATTTCTCCAAAGGAGAAGTGACGTCAAACACTAAACGTCCTTTGGCAGATGGTTATGGCTTAGTGTATAGCAACAATACCTTACCAGGGATGAGTGGTGGAGCGATATTGAATCGTCAGGGTAGATTGATTGGTATTCATGGTCGTGCGGATGCAGAACAACAAGTACAGCAATCGGCAACTGTGCATATTAAATCGGGTTTTAATCTAGGCATTCCTATCAATACGTTTCTAAACTTGACAAACAACACTAGTCAGAAATTGAGTGATGTGGATCCGCCAATAGCAGCAAAAGGTTCTGAATTAAAAGCAGATGATTGGTATTTACAAGCAACCCATAGGTCAAAGAAAGGTGACTTTCTGGGTGCGATCTCTGACTTAGACAAAGCCATAGAACTTGATCCTGACTATGTAATTGCCTACTTCAGACGTGGCACTGCCCGTCTCAACTTAAAGGAATACCCAAAAACGATCGCTGACTTAAACAAAGTGATTGAGCTAGATCCTGAGTTTGCAGCTGCCTATGTTAGTCGAGGAATCAGCTACACTTACTTGATGAAATACTCCAGGGCATTCTCAGATTACAACAAAGCGATAGAACTGAATCGTGAGTTTGCAGCCGCCTATGCCATCCGGGGAGCTACCTACGTTTTAATCGGGAACCTTACTCAAGGCAAACAGGATATACAAACTGCTGCCCAACTATTTAAGCAGCAAAATATCCCAGAAGGATATGAGATGACGATCAATTTCCTAAAACAACCTGAGTTTTCACGATAGGAGCCAAAATCCCTAAGCTGGAGTGATTGCTTGGGATAATTCAGGGAGACCTCTGGGAGAAGGATGAGTGATGGAAAACCTAGAAAAGCCTGATGTCGATCATGGATGAGGTCAATAGCCGATTTGGGTGAGGGACGCTGGAGATTGCAGCATTAGTGGTTATTCCACAATACTCCTATGAGAGTCTTCTCATTCAACCTTCACATTGACTTCATGGCCAGATGTCTAATGTCAATTAGATAGGCCAACTTTTTTTGCTCTGTCTTCATACTTTTGATAATGGCTCGTGAGTCGAGTTTGGTCTTGGCGATACCATCATGCAATCGACAAATCATGATCTTTGCGGTAGGTGATCGCGCCGGTGAACAAATGACAATTATCCATAAAGCCACCATTAATAGGGCTGCTTACAAATAAGCAACTCTATTAATGGTGGGGAAAAGGGGGTTTATGCGCGCAAGGGATTATCTGTCAGTCTTTTGAGACTTGGCTGTGTGTTTGGCAGCTTCTTGTTTGCGGAAACTTTCTGCCTGCATCTCGAAAATGGTGGCGTGGTGAATTAAGCGATCAATCGCAGCCACGGTCATCATCGAGTTGGGAAAGATTTTGTCCCATTGACTGAAAGGCTGATTGGCTGTGATGAGTAGACTCTTTCGCTCATAGCGATGAGCAATCAGCTCAAACAGGACCGAGGTTTCAACATCGGACTTTTGGACATAGCCTAGGTCATCAATGATGAGCAGATCATAGCGGTCGAGCTTGGATAATAGACTTTGCAATTCCAGCTGAAGTTTGGCCAGCTGCAGTTGTTGCACCAGCGCTGTGGCGGTGAGAAACTTTACCCGCTTGCCCAACTCAATCATGGAAGTCCCCAAGGCTGAACTGACGTGTGTTTTCCCTGTTCCGCTCGGCCCAAAAATTAGAATGTTACTACCTGACTCTAACCAGTGGGTTGTTTGGGAAAACTCCATCAGAGCAGCTGGATTGAGACTGGGAATATGGTCAAACTCAAAATTGGTCCAGGATTTTCCGTAAGGAAGTTGCGCTTCGGACAGCGCGCGGGAGATCCGATTCTGTTCTCGGCGGCTGGCTTCGCCTTGAGCTAAAGCCAATAGAAACTGGGCGTAGGACCAATTCTCCTGAGTTGCTTGATGCTCGATGCTCTGCCACTCGTCGAGGAAATGTCTTAACCGGAGCTGTTTGAGGGTTGTCATCAGCAACTGGTATGGGTTGTCCAGATCCGAGGGTGAGGAATTGGTCATAGTCAGATAAATTGTGCTGCTGTGAAGGGACGTCAGGGTATTGCTCAGTCGAAAGCTGGAACTCAAAGGCCTGTTTTAACCCGCTCAAAGTCAGGGTGGACTGGTCCAGTTGGGTTTGCAGGTAGTCGGCCACCTGGGATTCTTGATCTTGGGTCGCGGCGATGTAGAGGGCTTCGGTGATTAATCGTGCGGCCTGGTCCCGCTCAAAGCTAGCTTTGAGTGATTCCCACAGCTGATGCCACTGAAGATTGGGCAGTAACTCTGATTGCCATTGGCAGTAGAGAAATGCATTTGGCTTTCTCCTGAGACTTTCTGCCACATGCTTGTAATCGATGCTGCGAGCGCGTCTTTTCTTCTCAGAGCCATGGACATGGACCCGCGCCAATTCCACTACGGGAGTGGTGCCTAAGAAACCGACAATGCGGTCATGGTATAGGTGTAATTTCAAGCGGTGGCCAATTAAGCGAGAGGGGACGGTGTAAAGGACACAGCGGACGGCAATCGTGCTATTGCAGCTGACTTTGGCACTGCGCACTTCATAATCAGGAGTTCGGTATCTGGGCAAGGGCTGTAAGGTGGGCAGCTCCAGTGCAAACTTTTTTTGGCACTTGGCATTCAGCTTAGCGATGACTTGCTCAATGAATTGCTGATACGCGGCCACGGATTCGAAGTCAAAGCTGCCTCGACGATATAGGGCTTGGCACAGGCGTCGTTTGAAATAGCCATGAGACCCCTCTATTCCGCCATTCTCATGAGAGACACCCAGATTGTTGCGTGTTGGCTGCATCCGGTAATGGTCACACAGAGTCGAATACAACTGGGTCAGCTGGGGATTGCGGCCGCCAGTATTGCGATAAGCCGCACTCAGACTATCGGTACGATGAATCTTGGGCACGCCACCACAGGCGGTTAGAGCATTTTGTAGCCCTTGGGATAAGCCGATAAAACTTTCTCCGCCTTGAATCACCTGCACGTACTGCCAGCCGCTATAGCTCAGTCGATAGTGATACAAGATATGGTGAAAGGCTTCACCCTGAACCGTCACACTGAAACCTTTGAGCTGAGCGAAGTCTGACTGTCCCATCTCCCCAGGATGATGTTGAATTTTGAACATCACTTCTTTGGGCTTGCCATGAGCTGCCTTCCATTTAGCGGTTCGGCGTTGCACGGTTCTGATCTTGTCATCATATTGCCCAGGATGGTTCTCTTGTAAGGTCTCAAATAGAGTAGTCGCTTCTAATCGAGGCTCACGCTCTAACATCGGCTCAAGTTCTAATTCCCATAATCCATCCAGCGGATCTTCACGGGTTTTCCAGTCATGAGGGCGGCCTCGTTGGGGACGATGAGTACCACTATCAATGCGGTGGGCTGTGCGGGTAGAAATGCCGGCTTTAGCAGCTGCTGTTTCTTGAGAAGAGCCGGATTGCTTTGTCTGCATATAAAGATGAACCTGTTGAGGTTTAATAGGAGCTGGCACTAGAGGTTCCTAATTGCGTAGGAGTACAAACCCTAGTGTCTTTCCTGTATGGGGCTATCAAAAATCGAAAGTGACTGATGCTCTCTCTGCAGATGTGATCTCTGGATTGAACTAGATTCTGATTCCTAGAGAAGACTATGCAATTGACAACCTCTGTCTACGTAATTGTCACTCAACTGGCCAGACGTGATCTTAAAGGGTAAGACGCAGAGGTGGGCACTGACGTAAACCGATAACGGAAGGTCTTTGTCTACAACCCAAAGGGCTGGGTGAGCAGCCTATGCCAAACACATCAAGAACAAAACGGGTGATGATCATGAATCAAACCGTCCCACAACAACCAGGGCCGAAAGAACGTGCAAAAGCCGGTTTCGGCATTGTCGATGAAATGTTGAAAGCCTATAACGGTGGCGAAACCTACGTGAAACGCTTTTTGACCTTTGTTGGTATTGGCGGTGTGATTACCGGGACGGCCTTAGGCTACAGACCTCATGTGAGTCCTCAAGCACCTCAAGCTGAGCCGATTATTATCCAAATGACTCCTCCAACCTCATTGCCTGCTACTTCGCCAGCCAAACCTGAGTCCTCTCCAGCCAAGCCAGCAGAACCGTCCACGACTCAGCCTGTCGCTGAAATCCAACCTGAGCCGTCGCAAAAAACTCCACCGTCTCAGCCGAATGTTCGGCCTGCACCACTTCCTAAGCCTGTGATTGCCACCCAACCTGTCCCATCCCACGTTACAGTTCAGAAACCCTCCATCGTCATTACTCCTCCTATTCTTAAACGCCCTGCACCATCCTTACCCTTTGAAGTGGACCAATCAGACCAAGATGATAGGTTTGAAATTGATGATTAGCAGACTCTTTGGACAGTAGGAAAATCACGTCATTAGGGGTTTAGGATCTATTATTATTTAGAACATTCTCAGCCCACGCTAACAGCATCCAGCACAACATCACTCAACGTACCAGTGATTGAATCTTGGCGTTGCATTGACATTAGGAATCAAGTGATTATTCGAAGGCAGATCTTTAACCATCCTAAATATCCAGCAGGAAAATCACTGAAATCCTCACCAATTTGACTGATTTTTATAACCTCGGGCTCTTGTCCTCTTTTGGTGATGCCAACTATGCGGTAGAGGATAGAGGAGTAAACCCTTGCCAGGTCTGGTTATGGAACTCTTCCAACAATTCCTTCCGTGCCAAGACACCCTTCACTTGGACAGTTGGGATCTTGACTCCACAAACCATCAGATGACCTTCCATGTTTCTTCAACTCAAGCTTTGGCTTGTTGCCCAGTCTGCCATCAAACATCACACCGGGTTCACAGTCGCTATGAGCGGACCTTGAGAGATCTTCCCTGTGTGGAATTCTGTCTGACTATTCTGCTTCAAGTTTGCAAGTTCTTCTGTTCCAATAAAACTTGTAAGCGTCGCATTTTTACTGAGCGACTACCCCAGGTCGCGGTTCCTTGGGCTCGGAGGACAGTTCGCTTTGCAGAACACCTTAGTTCGATTGGCTTGGCCCTTGGTGGTGCAGCTGCAGCCCGGCTGAGTTATCAAATCAATTATGGAAGTAGTCGCAATACTATGTTGAGAGCCCTCTTCAAGCTTCCACTTCCCTCAGTGACAACGCCCAAAATATTAGGGGTGGATGATTTTGCACTTCGCAGAGGCCATGAATATGGCACCATTCTTGTGGACCTTGAAAAGCATCAACCTATTGTCTTGTTAACAGATCGCAAAGCAGACACGTTAGCAGATTGGTTGAACGAGCACCCTGGTGTCGAAGTCATTTCTCGTGATCGCTCCAAGGCATATAAATCAGGAGCAAGTGAAGGGGCACCTGATGCATTGCAGGTTGCAGACCGCTTTCATCTACTCCAGAACCTTGAAGAAATTCTAGAAAACGTGTTTAGCTCTCATTCCCAAGTAATCAAGACAGTCGAGTACACCCTGCTGAAAGCTACACTTGCTGAGCATCAAGACACAGAAGCAATGAGCCAGCCTGTGGTGAAACCTCAAGTTGATCCTAATTCTCGTAAGGCTCAAAATCGGGCTCGAAGATTGGAAAAATACGAGCAGACTCATGCTTTACGCAAGCAAGGTTACCTGATCAAAGATATTGCTCATCATCTGGGGATTGGCAAACGCACTGTGTATACCTACCTAGCTGCTGATACATTTCAAGAGTATAAAACCCATCCCCGACGAGGATGGAGTGGTCTTAACCCTTACAAAGCCTACCTGCTTGAACAATGGAATAAAGGTCGTCAGAATTCCAAACAATTATTAGCAGAGATTCAGCAGCAGGGCTTCAAGGGCAGTTATACGATGGTCGTTCGCTACACTCACAAATTGCGTCAGTCTCTACCCCCGCAGCCTCCACGAGATTCCCTCAATGAGCTACCAGGAAGAGGACCTGTTCCTGAGGCTCAAGAGCTCATCCAAAAGCCTTTGACAGTTCAGAGGGCGGCTTGGTTGGTGATGCGCAAGGTGGAAAATCTAACGGAAGAGGATGAGACAATTTTGGAACAGCTGAGTAGTCAACCTGAACTCTCAAAAGCCATTGATCTGGCTCAAAGCTTGCTCTTCATCGTCAGGAAGAGATTACCTCAACATCTAGACCCGTGGTTGGACAGAGCTAAAAATAGTGCACTGAAACCTTTTCAGAGTTTTGCGAAAGGGCTCCTAGACGACTACGAAGCGGTCAAAGCTGCCCTAACACTGGAAGTGAGTAATGGCCAGGTTGAAGGACAAAATAATCGATTGAAAATGGTGAAGCGCCAAATGTATGGGAGGGCTGGTCTCGACCTTTTGAATAAACGCTTGGTGCTTATGAGCTGAAGTAGTTGCTGCTTATAGCTTTGCGTGCATTTTCTCAAGCATCACCAAAAGTGGACTAGATCCTAACCTCGGCATGTAAGTGACCATTTGCTTCGGCACCTTCCGATAAAAAAATATCGGCATCTAGAATTAGCAGGTCAGAAGGTGTCCCTTTATCTCAATCAAATGGCATTGGAATTGCCTAAATCATTCATAACATGAAAAGCAGAGTGAGGCTTAATCATCAGTCGTTTCCTGTAGTCCTTTAGCCTTCGATTTTGCAGAGGTTTCATTTTTGGGTTTTGCATCCGTCTTATTCTCCTGTTGTTTTGTAGATAGAGCAGGGTTGTCGTTCTCCTTTTGGGGTATCAATTTACTGGTCAGTTTCCGCATGGATTCACCTCGGAGTGAGACCTTCATCGCATCATGGACAATGCGGTCGAGAATGGCATCGGCCAGCGTCGGATCTTGAATCTGTGGATGCCATTGCTCCACCGGGATCTGAGTGGCGAATAGACACGATGCTTTGCGGAATCGCTCGTCTAAGACATCGAGAATTTCCCTGGCCTCGTAGAGGGATAGGGGATCTCTGAGCCATTCATCAAGAACCAATAGATCGTAGGCCGCTAATTGCTTGCGCAGCTTAGGATAGGATCCATCGGCTTTAGTGAGTTTCAGCTCCAGAAGTAGATCAGCGGTTTTGATATAGCGTACGGTATGGCCCTGCTTACACAGGTGATGGGCCAGTACGGCCGCCAAGAAAGATTTCCCAACTCCGGTGGGGCCCAGAAAAATCAATGACAAATTCTCTTGGAGCCAATGGCCTTGGGCAAATTCAAGGAACTGGATCTTTTTGAGTCCTCTGGGCACATCGAAATCCACCGCATCGAGGGTGGCATGCACCGGTAGTCGAGCTTGCCGGAGTCGGCGCTGCATCCGTTGGTTTTGTCGTCGGATGTATTCACGCTCCACCATTAGAGCCAGTCGTTCATCGAAGGACAGATCATGATAGGTAGGCAGTGCCTGCTGTTCTCGCCAAGCCTCCAAGAGGCCCGTGAGTTTCATGTGTTGCAGTTGTTCAATCATCGCTTGCATCGTTGTCTCCCCCTACGTCGATTGATAATATTCAGACCCTCGGAGATTGGCATGGTGAAGGGGGACCACCTGATGCTCCTCACCGGGTAATGGGTCTGATTCGAGTTTGTGTTTGAGCATGGACTCGAGATAGCGTCGGCCCACCATCCCCAAGGCATTAGCTCGTTTGCAAGCCGCTTCCAATCGCTCTGGGCCATAGGCTGTATTGAGAGATTGGACCCCTCGAAGGGTCCGAAAGGCTTGTTCGTCATAGCGTTTCTTATCCAAAATGTCCGTTACTTGCTGCTGGGTCGCTGGGCCAACTTGCTGGGCCCATGCCAGAAACTTCTGGCTCTCCGGGAATTAGCGTGGTAGCCGCTAGATATAGTGTTTAGGTCACAGCGAATGTCTGATACCCATTGAGGTCAAGAGAAATCCTTTGGAAGAGTCTTTCAATATCGAAAATACCGTAGCATCGTCTTTTTAAGACTTTGACTCGGTTATTAAATCCTTCCACTATTAGACGACAATCGAGCTGACGGATTAATGACGATGTCACGTCGGCTATAGCTATGAAGAAACCAGGCATCCCCTGAGAAGGATAAAACTAGATCTCAATTCCCTAGAAATGATGTGTGAGATCGCGTTTCTAGAATTCAATCTCAAGAAAAAAGACACTTTTTACATCCCTAATCAATAGAGGGCTGTACAAGTGCCTAACAAAAGAATTGATTCCTATCATACTCGTGTTTATATGAACGGAAGAGACCTCGGCTTAAAACAAGCTGATGCAGCTTACATTGCCGAAATATCTACAAGAACCGGACAACGAATTGAGGCCGGCACCCATCAACCTAATCGCGGCCGCCTTCAGGACCAACGCACCGTTCCCGACCCCTTAGCTGATGTGTGGGAAGACGAGCTAGAACCAATGCTGCGTCGAGACCCACGCCTCAAACCCATGACCCTGTATGAGTACCTGCAGGATAAGTATCCAGGCCAGTATCCCCAAGTCCTGCGGACCCTACAACGTCGGGTGAGAACGTGGAAAGCCTTACATGGACCAAGCCCTGAAGTGATGTTTGAATTGCGTCATGAACCAGGGGTACAAGGGTTCTCCGATTTTACAGAACTCAAAGGCATCACGATTACCATTGCCGGCAAACCCTTTGAGCACCTGATTTACCATTACCGTCTGGGATACAGCGGCTGGCGATATGCCCAGATCATCGAAGGAGGCGAAAGCTTTGTCGCCCTCTCAGAAGGATTGCAAAATGCCTTTGCAGCCTGTGGAGGTGTTCCTACACAGCATCGTACTGATAGTTTGAGTGCAGCCTATCGCAACATGGGCGGCCGCCGGTCCAAAAACCTCACTCGTCTGTACGACGAACTGTGTGACCACTATCGGCTAGAACCCACTCGTAACAACAAAGGTGTAGCCCATGAGAATGGCTCCATTGAATCTCCCCATGGTCATCTGAAGAACCGAATTAAGCAGGCGATCTATCTGCGCGGCAGTGCAGATTTTACGAGCGTTGCTGAGTATCAAGCCTTAATTGATGCACAGGTTGCCAAGTTGAATCAGCAGTGCCAAACCAAGTATGAGCAAGAGAAAGACCATCTACAACCACTGCCCAAATATCGAACCCCTGACTATGAAGTGCTCACGGCTAAAGTCAGCAAACGCAGCACCATCGATGTTCGCTGCATTCTATACACCGTCCCTTCTCGACTGATTGGTCGTCAATTGGAACTGCATCTATACCATGACCGGATTGTCGGCTATCTGGAGCGACACCCGGTGGTGGAATTGCCGAGGAAGCGCGTCAGTGGCAAAGGCAAACGTCGCGACCGTTGCATCAACTATCGCCATGTTATTGGTTCAATGCGATTGAAGCCTCGTGCTTTTATCTATTGCACCTGGCAATCAGACCTACTTCCCAATCCTGAATACCGCCAAATCTGGGAACAGCTCAAAGCCCAATTTGACCTGGAGCAGGCTGCCAAGATCATCGTGGAAGCCCTGTATATTGCTGCGGTTCAAGATAAAGAACAGGCCGTAGCAGTGTACTTACAGCAGCAGCTTCGCTCATCCAGCCTTACCCTCAATCGCCTGAAAAAACAGTTTGAGCCGCCTCAGATGAAGCAGGTTCCTGAACTCAGCATTGAACAACATTCACTTGAACTTTATGACAAACTCCTCCCCTCCTGCTCAGTCCCCGCTGAGCCCCTACCAGCACCTGAGCCTCTATTTAAAAAAGCTCAGGCTCTCCCACATGTTGACCCATTGGGAATCTATCGAATCCCAAGCCATGCAGGAAAACTGGTCTTATGCGGAATTCTTACTAGCCTTGTGCGAAACGGAGGCCCAACGAAGAGAACAAGCTCGTCTAAAACGTGCCCTCACCGAAGCCAGGCTCCCAAACGCAAAAAGTTTTACCAACTTTGACTTTAGCCATTGTCCCCAGCTCAATCCAGCTCCCTTGATGCAATTAGCCGCAGATCCGGGTTGGTTGGAGCGCGCCGAGAATTGCCTTATTCTGGGGCCCTCGGGTGTTGGAAAAACACATCTGGCCACTGGGGTGTCCAAAAAGATGCTGGAATTCGGTAAGCGGGTGAAGTTCTTTGCAGCCAACGCATTGGTCCAGCAACTGCAACAGGCGAAGCTCCAACTGCAGCTGCATCCAATGCTCAAAAAACTGGACCGCTATGATCTGTTGATCTTGGATGACTTGGGCTATTGCAAAAAGTCGGAAGCGGAAACGTCCGTTCTGTTTGAATTAATTGCGCATCGCTATGAACGAAAAAGTTTGTTGATTACAGCGAATCAACCCTTCAGCCAATGGGATGACATTTTCACTGATTCGATGATGGCGGTGGCTGCCATTGATCGCTTAATTCATCATGGCTTGATTATCGAAATTCAAGCCGATAGTTATCGGCGCAAATCAGCGACTCAGAGAACGGCTCAAACTCAGTCTCAACCTCAAAAATCCCAGTCCAAATAATCGAGCGATCACTGGTTGTCATTTCGATCACGGGTTGTCGTTTTGTTCTGAAGGTATCGTATGAGGTCTGAAAAAGAGCTAACGCAAAGGGAGTGTACGCCAAATAATACGGTTCAAATTTGGGGGTTGATCCGCCTTGTGGTTGTCGCGACATCGCCTATGGGGTTGACATCCAATATTCCACAAAACCACTGGTCCACCCCTCCAGGAAATAGTTGGTCATCTCGTCCATCCAATTATTGATAGTGGTCAGAAAACAATCGAATTCCTTGATGTCACTCTTGAGTACTTGTTTACACCAAGCACGGATGGCACATTTAGCTCCGTGCTTGGTGTACCTGCCCTCAAATATCTGCGTGAGTTTCTCTCGGAGGTTGTACGCCTGTTTCAGTTGTGGAGAATAAGCAAACAATCGCTCAAGGAGTTGTTGCTCTGACTCTTTCAGATTCTCTGGTCGTTTTCTAAAAGGCCACATCGCGCCTTTGATGCTGTCATACTCTTGCTTAGAGAGCTCTCGTCGTAGACGTTTGACCTCACGTTTACGAACCGTATCAGCACAATTACGATAGGCTTTGGTCACATGAAAGCGGTCAATGACAATTTTGGCTTGCGGCAATTGTTCTCGGACTGCACTGACAAATCCTTGGTACATGTCCGTACAGACGCGCTCAATGGTTTGGCGTAAATCAATGGGAATCGATTGAAGGAAATTTGCCACTGTCTGCTGTTTACGGTCGGCTAGAACTGCCAATATATCCACCCCATCCGTCGTAGGAATCGTGATCAAAACCACAAAATCACGATGGCCTCGTTTGAGAGAAATCTCATCCATCCCCATAACTTTGAGGTCTGCATATTCGCTCCAGTCAACTTGAGCGGCAATCCAACGATCAATGATTCCACTGACGATATCCTCACTAACGCCTAGTTTTCTGGCAACATCTGAGACCGTTGAATTGATCAAGATTCGCAGAAGCCAACGCTCATATGCTTTTGTATTGGGACTGCGAGGTTCGTGCCATTCTAAATGTTGAGTTGTTGTGGGATGGTCATCGCAATACTTGCATCGATAACGCTTGGGCCGAATTTCTAAGTAAACGGGGACTTCAAATAATGGCAGGTGACGAATCCGAAAAGGCTGATCATGACAATGGAGGTCAGTAATCTCACGTCCGCATTGATGACAGGTTGTTCCTTGAAGCGTACTCTCAATCTTGATGAGCCAATCCCCTCTCTCAGTCTTCGATAGCTCTAGAACTCGAATATCAGGAAGGTTGAGCGGGATGCGAATTGAGTTATCCATTACGCCATTGCTCTGAAGTACTACCTCAGATCATTCCATAGGGATGAAAAAGGAAACACACTAAA
>NC_009926.1 GCF_000018105.1 Acaryochloris marina MBIC11017 | reverse complement strand
ATGTTGTTGCCACTGTTTCACCTTGGGAAACTCCTCCAGAAAATCATAGCCAGAGTATTGTTCAATGATGGCGGCTCGATGAAGTAATGGTAGCCATGCAATATCCACCATACTCAAGTCATCACCATTAATATACCGACTCTCTCCAAGCTGTACCTTGATTTTGCCAAAAGCTTTAGATAGCTTTTTGGAACGTTCCTCAAGCGTTTTAGCATCTGGACTTCGTTGGGCGCTGCATTGAACCAAGTAGTGCTTTGTCGCCAAATAAGACCATGCTCTGTCTTGAGCCTTTTTAACGGCGTTATCCGACGAGAGCGGTGTTCCGACAACCTCATCAAGGAATTCCACAATGGCGTCAGATTCAAAAAGTACATCATCGTCATCTGTAATGAGGATGGGAACTTGTGCATTGGGAGAAAGATCCAAAAACCACTGTGGTTTATGGCTTAGATCAATATATTCAATGTCGTAGTCAATGCCTTTGGCTTCCAATAAAGCTGTAACTCGCTGAACAAATGGGCAGATCTTGAAGCTGACGATTTTCATCGATAGTCTCCTGTATCATACTCATCACAAGGATTCATTTGAGTGATGAGGTATCGTATTGATTATAGTTCAATATTTCAAGAGATATTGAAATATGAAACAGGTTGAAGCGCTTAAAGCGATAAGCGCCCTATCTCAAGAAACTCGGCTCGACATAATTCGATACTTAGTACAGTGTGGCGAGGCGGGTGCCGCTGCTGGTGAGATTGGCAAGGCTGTTGAGGTCACTTCTTCTCGAATGTCATTTCATCTGTCCAAACTTGAGAATGCAGGGCTTGTTTCGTCTGAACGTCAGTCACGACATATTGTCTACAAAGCGGACTTCGCATGTCTTGGTGGACTGATTTCTTTTCTTCTGAATGATTGCTGTGATAATCACCCTGATATCGCCTCTTGTTGTCTCCCTGGTAAGAATTGTTGTTAATCTGGCATATCTTTTCATAGAGGTGTGGCTTCTGCCCACTCAAAATTCAACTGGCGGTACGTTATCTCGTAGATAATTTCGACCGCCATGACCAACATCAGATTTTTGGCAGTACCCCTGCTCGTGCAGTTAGGTTACTCCACTCCCATCGCTGAAAGCAAAGGAGGTGAGTAATGTCGCAGCATACCGAACAGCCTCCTCAACCCCAATCTGAAGGGGTTGACCTGTCCCCACTTTTCAGTGGCCCTCTCCCCTGGTTGACGGGTTTATTGGCCCTGATCGTAATTGCCCTGTGGTGGTTTGAGGATGAGACGAGACGCGAACCCGATGATGCCCGGTGGGCCACGAGACGGGAGCAGCATCGAGCTAAGATGCTGGGACTCAAGCAAATCAGAGACCGAAAACGGGATGAAATTGCCCTTCGCCTGGGCAGCGATGACCCCCTGATCCTCCCGGACCTTCAGCCCCTCGTCACCATCGTGGGTGGGTCTGGTAAGGGTAAGACCGCTACGGTGATTGAACTAGCCTTGGCAGATGCTATACGCCAGGAGCACACCCTGATTGTCTTTGATGTGAAGGGTACTCTCAAGAAGAAATTCATCCCCTTTGCCCTCAAGCAACCAGATCCATATGAGTGCTACTGCTTTGCCCCCGGCAAGCGATACAGTCATGGCTTTGACTACCTAAAATTTATGCAAGATGCTGATGACTCATTGAGAGCGCGGTCCATCGCCTCAACCTTGTCCGATAACGTGATCGTCAATCTTTCAGGCAAGCATCCCTTCTTCGACAATCATGCGGAGTACTTCCTGCAAGCCCTGTTGATGATGGCGAAGCGGGCCGACTATTCCGACTTGCCGATGGTATGGGCTTTGATGGGCCTGCCGGGTATCGCAGAGCGGATTCAAATGGCCGATCAAGAAGGCGCATTCAAGGTAGATAGCGATTTAGGCATGTGGGTGAGGCAACAGCTCGTGGGCCTGATGAGCGTGACGGGCACCCAAGATACCGCTGGCGGCATATTAGCGAGTGGCATCAACTATCTCTTACCAATGGTCAATCGGCAGACCATCCCCTGTCTGTCCATTGATGGGCGCGAACCCACCCAATCCACCATTCCTTTGGACCTACCGGGTAAGCAAATCATCTTCTTTGAGTTGGATGGACAAGCCAAGAAAGCTACGGCCCCATTAGTCGCTGTTGCCATTCACCTTTTAATTCAGCGCAACTTGAATGAGGATACGGAACGGGATCGGCCTTTTGGTGTGTTCCTAGATGAATTCGCCCGACTGATGCTGCCGAGTTTTGAAGAAGTGGTGTCCTTGGATCGGAGCTATGGGTTCTATTCCTTTGTGTCCATGCAGAGCTATAGCCAACCCAAGATTAAATATCAGTCGGAGACCTCAGAGTCCATCTTTGATAACACCTCCACCCAATTCATATTCAAGAGTGGGAGCTACAAAGTCCGAGAAGACCTGAGTGCGGACTTGGGGGAGTACACCAAGCACTACCATTCCAAATCTCGCAGCTACGGGAAGATGGGCAACAGCCGCTCCCGCAATGAACAGGAGAAGAAGAAGCGGCTGATTACCGCTTCAGATATCAAGCGATTGAAGAAAGGGGAATTTATCTGCACCAACCCCGGCATGGATGATCGGCCCATTCGGATGCGCTTCAACTTGAAGAAGCGGAATGGCACGGACATGCAGCGGTTCACCGAATGTGAGCGGATGTACAACAGCCATGTCCATAAGCAGATGGTGCGGATAGCCCAAGAGCGGGTGTTAGATTCTCCAGAACAAATCATGTCCGACCGCATGGTGTCTGCGGATGCCTTGCTGCCCTCTACCCAAGAAGTTGAATCCCACAAATTGAAGCAACAAGAGGAGAAAGCCGCATGAGTAGCGAAGAACAGCAATTTAGAGAAGCGTTGCAAATCGGCCAGCAGGCCGTGAATGCCACCAACAGCGTCATCATCAATGCCGTCGCCCTCCGCAAGCCGCGAGTGGCGGTCAAGATCGAGACTGCTGAACAGGCAATGGAACTGGCGAAGAAGGAGATACGGAATAACACCCCCACGGATGTGATTAAGACCAAGCTACGGATGAGCGACTATGCCGAGAAAGTGCAAGACCCAACCAAGATGGCGGAGCGGTATGTGAAGAGTGCCCAACTCAAAGTCGCGGTGGAAACCCACGGCCACAAGCTCACCCAGAATCGGAACCGAGGCCAAAATCGGGGGTTTGGACGGTAGCGGTACATTACCTCGGAACAAATCAGGACTCTAACTATGGAGAACTTGAACAATGGAAAAACTTGAATCTCAGAATTTCATCAGTGCAAAGTATCGGGAACTACGGGAAGAAGAACAACTCTTTTTCCAGGCTGCTCCCACTATGCGAGTGGCTAAAAAACTGATCCAGTTTGCCGCCCTGCCTCCTGCTGCTGCGGTGGCCGCGACTCATGCTCCCATCGTTGGCCCTGCCGTGGCGGGGGTAGTGGGTCAGGCCACTCATCTGATGCACTCAGGGATACATGGCGTTGCAGCGGATCAGATCGCCAAGAACTTTGCTGAGATAGCGGGTCAGATACAGCCTGGATGGGGGAGGCAGAGTGCTTTCAATGCCTGGGCGAATGTGAGAACCGCAGACATGTTGGCAAAGACAGATGCCTGGGCACGGCCCTTGAGTGGGTTTGCCGCCCCGACGATGATCGGGAAAGGCATCGTGGACACGAGCAAGCTAGCCATTAGCTATGCCAGACAGGGCATTCCTACAGTGGTGGCTCGTCCAGTGGTTCATATGTGGAGGATGACCAACCACTACATCAACCGGGCCAAGGATTGGTTTGAAGAGACCTTGAGCAAGCTGCCAGAGCAAGTGCAGCAGAACGTTCGTAGTGCAATGGAAACCGTACAAAGGAGACAAGCAACAATGGCTGAAGCACAGAACCAAGCCTCCATCCCCACAGAGCGCGATATGGAGCGACGAGATGAATATGTAAAGATCCTATCTGAGCAACAGAATGACCCCAATCTCACCTATGAGCGCATTCAGGAGACTCTCCAGAATCAGCCCGACTTAGGAGCTGACTATGACAAGCAAGTCTTCTACCAAGCGCTCAAAGCAGGGAAAGGCCCGGATGAAGCAACCGCGATTATCTCCCAGGGACCAAATGTATCTCAGATGGCTGACGCGAAGCTTCAAGATACCTCTGTTTATCTAGCTGAGACAGCAAAGTCAGTGGAGGCGCAATACAAACTAGATAACCCCACCCCAGAGGTTAATCAGGAGCTGACCCAGGAGCCTGAAGCTCAAACAGTATTGGAAGTGAATGCTTCTGTCGTGAATCCATCGGTGGAACTATCAACGGATGCCCAACAGCAATATTCTCAACTACTGGGTGAATTTGAGAAGAATCCAGATTTGACCTGGGAGGATATTCAGTCTCGCCTCGGTGAGAATCCAACGTTATTGAGTGAGCTGGATCAGAAGGTCGTGGCTCAAGCTGCTGTTAATGGGGTAGACCTAGAAGACGTTCAGAAACTCGTCACCACTGAGGCTAACTTTGATGCCTTTGAGCAGGGGGCAGAGGTACAGACTGAATCCACAAGCCAAGACCAATATGCGGAGTTATTGTCTAAAGCCCTGGACGAAGAGCTAACCTATGCTGACACTCAAGAATACATCAGCGAAGATCCGCAGTTGCAGGAATACTATGACGAGCTGGTCGTGATGCAGGGTCAAGACGAGGGTATGAGTGAGGAGGAAGCGAAGGCTGTGGTCCGCAACTCCTCAGACCCAGAAAGGGCTGAACCCTCTCAAGCACCTGAAGCGGAAGCACCGAAAGCGAAAGCCTCGGAATCTGAAGACCTTGACCCACTCCGCATGCTCAACGAGGATATTGTTGAGAAGCTAAGTCGCAATATTGAAATTGGCAATATGCGAGTGTTTTTAAATCAGAAAGAGATATTTCGACTAAATGATGACGGGATAATCGATCATAATCGCAGTTCCGTTAATTTAGAACAGTCTCGGATGATTCGAGAGGCACTGAGGAATCCAGAGAAATTCAAAGGGACATTGACGATTAAGGTAGGCACTCGCACGATTCTTAGGATTCAAAATGGTATTGCGATTCCAGATCGATATGGACTTTCTGGAAAGGATATCAAGGCTGAGGCTGATATCCCCAAGGATGCGCAGCAGCAGAGTGAAACTAAAGGCCAGAAGACCGAGGCGGAAGCTCCCAAGCCCAATGATAAAGAACAGCCCACTGAGCCTGAGAATCAACAAGTAGCGTCTTCCCAGTCCAAGCATCCTACGGCAGAAGTCCAGGATGAGTTCGCTGGATTTACCCAAGAACAGAAAGATACGATTCATCGGAGGCGAGAGAAAGGACTAGATTCTAGCAAGCTCATTGCCAAGATTAAAAAGAACCTTGCCCGTCCCCCCGTGGAGAAGAAAGAACAGCCCAAACGAGAAGTTTCCATGTCCCGATAAAGGGGGTGGCATATTCTCTCGAATCAGTTTCACGTTGTTAATCAAATCAAGGAGAAATCCCATGTCAGATATGTATAACGATCCAATCGGCAATTCATTTAATGATCCCTGGAGTCAGCGGCTACCCGGTGATCCCAAGCCTCAACAACGCAGTCGCGTAGAGATTGAAGATAGATCAGGAATGAGACTCACCGAGATTATTCCAGGGCCACCTCCCATGCCGGGTTCTGATTGGATTAGTTCTAGTGGTGGTACGGTGATTAACTCCCGTCGTGTAGACTAACGTCCATAGCCTCGTTTTATATTCCGACTTCTGGCCTCGACCTTGATAATGGGTCGGGGCCTTTTTAGTCTGTTGACGAGGATTTGCATGGCCTTGGGGTCACCGTCTTTTCTGACGAGTCTACGATAGGCATCCGAGAGCTTGATGATGCCCTCGATATAGTGCTGCTTGTCATGGTAATGCTGGAAGGACCGGGCAGTGGAAGACTCCCATAGGACCCGAATGCCATCCATCTCGTCCCCATCCTTCATCGCTTCTAGGTAAATGGGAATATCGTGCACCGCGCATCCAAAGTGCCGATTCAATCGCTTCTTAATCTGGGTGTACTGGCCCCGATAGTGCATCGTGATTTCCCGCTCCATCGGATAGGCATTCTTGTCAGCCCGCTCAAAGGCGATGGGGCCATGATTAGCGATCAGGTCATCGACGCCTTTCCCTTGTTCAGAATCCCAAGGAATTCTCCATGTCTTGCAGTCTCTTTCTTCAATGAGTTCAGCTTCTCTGACCATTTCACGGCGCACGTTCCAGACCGTGGACTGCTCAGAATCCCAGTCATGGGCATACCTGAACTCTCTGCCTGGAACCGCAAACACGTCTAGATGAGGATGCAGTACTCGTCTTTCGAGCTTTTCATCGTGCTGGTTCTTGGCCCGATAGCCGATGTTGACCCCCTGACCACCAATGACGACTCTTCCTTGAGAGACTAATGCCGCATCTTTCTTGTCTCCTTCAGTCCGGTAGATGGGAATCTCAGGATGCTTGTAGACCGTGTACCAGAATCCCTTGGTCCGTTCCTCATCCGTTTGCACAACACCATACTTATCAAAGATCCGCTCAGCGATATGATTTGGGACGGGTTGGAAGGCCATGTCTCGCTCAAAGAGTTCGCGCTTGGTTCCCAATGGATTCTCATACTTGCGATATTTGGTTGGGGCATTGGAGTCTTTAGCCCTAGCTCTGCGAGTTTTGTCTACGTCGATGCGGGGAGTATCAGGCTTGAAGGTGCCATACAGACTCAGTGTAGGTTCCTCATTGGGTCCAAGTTCTTCAAAGGACAGCGGATCCACTCCAGCATCAGCCCACCAGCCTCCCCCTTCAGCTAGCTCTTGATAGCTCAACACTTCAGGATGCGACCGATCATTAATCAAGGCTCGGATCGGCTCAATGTGATACTGGCTGCGAACCGTCTTGAACGACCCATCCCGTCTGCGAGTGGCGATGTCTTCAATCTTGGCTCCGAGCAACCGATCAATCACCTGATCATCAGCAATGGATTGGAGCCGAGCAGCAATCACATCAGGATGGGCGCAGCTTGCCACCCATTCATTCCAATGCTTCTCGTCAATGTGGTCAGGTCGTTCTACCCCGGTATAGTCCGGCTTCCAGAACACCTGATCGTCAATGGTCTTTGGCTTAGGAGTGATACTCATCCCCTTGTCCGTTAACTGTTGGGCGACTTCCTTGATCTGGTCTGCGACTGGCCCATTCATGAGTGCATCCACAGAGCGCATTGCCTTCACGGATTTAGCCAATTGCAGCATAGCTGGGAAGGTCTTCAGACTCCGTTGAGCGCGAACGGTCAGATCATTGAGTGCGCCAATGTGTTGAGTGATGGATTCATGTGCCCTCCACTCACTGACGGTATCGGCCAGCTCCTTAATCTTGGCAAAAGAATAAGTGGGTTGCTTGGCGTTAAACGCTTCAATCTGCTGGGTGATGGCCTGGAGCTGGGGCTGCACCTGAGCGAGGGATTGACCTTGCTGGAGTTCAGTAACCACCTCAGCTAGCTGTGCCATGCCCTCAAACTGAGCTTGCTGGGGTTCAACTAAGGTATTGATCTGAGTGGTCAACTCAGCTAACTGCTCAACCAAGCCACTCTCAGCTAAGGCTTGTTCTTCATTGAGGTCATGGACATCCTGAGCCAGGTCATTCATTCCAGGGAATTGAGGCACCGTGATTGACTCAACCAGCTCCTGCACCTCGCCTATGACCGCAGAAACTTCCACCTCAGTTTGCCAATCTTGAACGGCATCGACTAACTCAACCATTGCGGGGAATTGGACATCCAGAGATTGGGTGGTCTCAATCCCCGCTTGGAGTCGGATGATTGCCCGGTCTAGCCCTTCAGTGCCCTGAGTCAGGACATCCACCATTTCAGTGACGGCATTTGCCAGCTCCTGACCCGTTCGCCATTCTGCTACGGCATCAGCAATGGTCTTGATTCGTTGCTGGCTTAGGAATTGCTCGATAGTGTAGTCAAAGTTATCTATAGATCGGGAAATATAACTAAGGTTTTGGCTGAGTTCTTGTTGTTTATCTGCATTTTCAACAATCTCAGCCAATTCTTCCAAGCCTATAAAAGGTCTAGAATCAAGACTTTGGGTGATTATCTGGTTAAAGTTATCTATAGTTTGGGCAATATAAGTGAGGTTCTGGCTGAGATCTTGTTGTTTATCTGCATTTTCAACAATCTCAGCCAGTTCTTCCAAACCTTCAAAGGAATATGGTTCTAGACTTTGAGTGAGTGACTCTATATCCTTATCAAGGGCTAGCAAGTGATCCTCCAACCCGCTTGCTGCAAGCTCATTCTCCTCAGACCAATGCATCACCCAATTAGCTATGTCTGAGGAGGTTGCCCCCCATTCTGTTGAGCGACCGTCTTGGGTGGTGCGTGTCGGGGGAGCTTGTCCTTGATCTGCATGATCTCCTCTGCGGCCTCCAATACCTTGTCGCTCATCGTCAACTGCAAGACGCTGGTATCCTCGATTTTCAACCTTAAGTTGTCCATTGCCTTGGCGAGTTCCTTGATCGACTCGCTCATATCCGAGGGTTTCTTGGATGCCATCGCCTCCTTGAATTCCTGGATGAACAGGTTGAGAACGGCTTTGACTTCCATTGGAATGGTGTTGATCCGCTCCCTGACTTGGGACTTGAGTTCTCTGTTCTCGTCTAGGATGTGTTGGTTCTGGGCTTGGACCTCTTCGACTTGATTGGTCAAGATGGTGATCGCGTCCGTGAGTGGGGCTAACTGGACTCGAAGCTCGTTGATGATCTGCTGTTGTTGTTCGTTGGTTTCCATAGGTTCCCTCGATTAGATCTAAAGCACTTTTTTGGGCATTGGATTTGGCGACCCGATTCCTGAGTTTGTTCAGGCTCTCGGTATAGACAGTCAATTCATGTTCTTGCCGAGAAATATCGACGAGGAACGGCTCCCGGCTGGAGGTCCGGTCATTGGTGGTGATGACAATCGTCCGTTTCTTGCTGCCACTCTGGGAGCGGTAGGAAGTCCACACCCGGTCATATTCCAAGGCAAGCGGTTGCGTGAGGGGCACATCATGGGAACGTCCCTCATGGTCTCTGACTTTCATGTTCAAGCCATCAAGGGCGGTGACCGTGAGCTGCTGACCGTTAATCCAGTTGTTTTCTTTGATCGTTGTCGTCCACCGCAACTTGTCCCCAACGGCCACATCAAATTTATGGGCACTGTAGACCTCCTTTAGTTTGTATTTCGCGGGTTTGAATCGATAGAGGCGACCGCCAAAGGAAGATACCACCAGCTCATCCCCTTCGCGTTTTTCCACCTTGTAGAGTTCTCCTCGCTTGATGGATGCGGTATGGGAGGTTTGAAGTAATCGGACGTAATCCCCTTTGCGATACCAATCCACCCGACGCTTTTGCTCGATACTCAAGTTGCGGGACTTGAGCTGAACAATCTTGCTGGATTCCCCTAGCCGTCCTGCTTGTTTCTCCCCTCTACGAATGGCTTGCTCCGTATCGAGTCGTTCCTCATTGGTACCAGCGATAATCAGGGTTTCCTCTTGTTCTTTGAGGGGGAGAGCGAGGTACTGATCTGCTGCGGCTTGAGCCATTTCCGCTTTACAGCCCGACTCAATCACATATCCATTAGCATCAAGGAGTTCTAGTGCTGCAATTCCTCTACCTCTGGCAATCAGTTCAACGGCCTGCTTTTGGACATCAACTTTTTGCCTGATAATCTCCTCAATTCGGTGAGTGGTGGCTCCATTGGCCTGCATAAACTTGAAGGGATTGCCCGCTTCAATTGAAGAGTTCTGGCCCGCATCCCCTACGAAGATGACTTGTGCCTTGACTGCCTCTGCCTTTTCCAGAATCACCTTCATCTGTCGTCGGCTCATCATGCCCGCTTCATCAATCAGCCAGACTTGGTTAGGGCTATCATCAACTTGATGGAGAACTAGATGCTCAACGGTGTTGGTCGTGATGCCTAGCTCATCTTGGAGCTTCTTTGCGGCTGGGATGGTAGGGCTGAACCCCCGAATCGTGAAACCGGATCCATTGAGTAAAGTCTTGAGTACCCCCAAGGTTCTGGACTTGCCCACCCCTGGAAAGCCTTGCCAGATTTGATAATGGTCAGTGCTAGTGAGGGTGTTGAGTATGGTCTTGGCCTGGTCTTCGTTCAGCTTGACCGAAATCCCAGCAAGTGAAGGATGAGCGACCATTGGCTGAGCTTGACCTTGGCCTGCCATCCAGCGCTGATGGATCTGGGCTTCTTCTTCAACGGCAGTGACGGTGGTGAATCCACGGTCAACGGGGATCAGTTCCTTGCTTTGCTTGATGGCCTCATCCACCTGTTCCATAGCCATGCCCTGTCGCTTGAGGGTCTTGAAGACATAGGCATAGATGTCATCCTTCTCAAAGATTGAGGACCACTCTGCATAATGGCGAATAGCACTCTCAACTTCATACCTGGCTCTACCTGGGTCAGGTAGGACGGCCAAAGGTTCAGCCAATACTGGATGGCCCACCCCTTGAGAGCGGGCTTCTTCACGCCAATGGTCTTGGATGATTTCAAGCTTTTTACCGACACCCCGCTTAGCCTTGCGAGTGGGGAGTACCTTCAGCTTCTTGTTCTCAGGAGTAACTTCTAGCCCTTCATCCCGAACCGCTTTGACGATGGCCCGATGACGCTTGCTGAAGACTTCGACATCAGAACGGTCGTAGCCCACTAGCTCAAATGCATCCTTGGTTTGGTAGATGCGATAGCCCAGTCGCTGGACCTTCTCAGCTAACTTCTGACGATAGAAGCTGCCGATCCACTTGGCCTGAGCCAGCTTTTCATGAGAGAGGGATCGCCACCGACCATCTGGCCCCTGTGTGCCATTCATGATCAGCATATGGGTGTGGAGCTGCATATCTCCATCTCGTGAAGTGTGATGGGGCATCAACGCCGCAATCATATTGCCCGTATCGACGACAGAGCGCACCCCATTCACTTGAATTCGGGTCTGGGCATACTCCCGTTCAAGCAACTCAAACGTTTCGAGGACTGCCTCCATGTGGGCATCAAAGATCCGGTTATCCCCTTCCAAGTGCAGGGCCATCGACACACTTTTGGGAGCAGACAGCACCACGTCATGGGCATGGCGTTCTTTGTCTTCCTCGTTGGGTTTCTTGCCCCGAATCCGTTGGACTGCACCACCCGCGACACTTTTTAAGGCTTCAGGTAGAAACCCTCGACTGAGGGCTTTGAAGTCCTCTCGTTTAACGTAGGTGCCTAACTTTTGAACAATCGCGTTGGAGCCGACCCAGACAGCGGTACTCATGCGGTCGATGTCAGTGATAACCTCGGATTCGCTGTAATAGCGCTCTGGAGCATCTACGAGAGATTCATCCTCATCGTAATAGTCAATCATTTCTCCATAGATGGTCCGCATCGTCTTCATGACATCGGCCCCTGGCTTAGTCGTTCAGATGTTTCAGGAAAGTTTTAAGCATGGGAATACCTGCTGTGAAATTTTTAAAAAGCGATTCCATCGACCACAGAAGTGATCGTTCTCATGAAAACTACAAAGATATGACGGTGTACTACAAAGTGAAGTTACAAAACAACTACGGAAGTACTACGTGATAGTACAAAAATGTTTCTGAATGTACTACGAAAATTTAGGGTCAGTCCGATTGGGTAAATTTCCGTTCCGGTGCCTCGGAGTGGTGATGGGTGTGGGAGCCTCAGCGACCCCTCCAAAACCTCTTGAATCTGCCCTCAAAGTAGCACCACTCCAAGCTTTCCTGCAAGTTCTCAGGTCATTCTCTGGATTCCCCCAAGTCTCACCTATTTCGAGGGGGATTTGGGGGAGTTGCAAGGGGATTTGTGGGGATTTAGGGGGATTTGTGTGAATCGTGATTTGGGGTGGCGGTACATTATTTCGTTGATTATGGAGAAGCGAAAATCCATGAACGCTATCGCCAAATTTGGAATCGATACTGGGGCATCCGGTAACAAAGTTCTTGTCCAAACCACTCACCCTGGCAAGGTGGGTGTTGAGGACTTGATTTTGCAATCGAGTGCCATCCGCAAAGTCACGGCAAGCTATTACGAATCTTTGAACTTAGTGAACAATCGGCAAGGGTCACACCTGTCATTTGATGGTGCCCATTGGATTGTGGGTGAGTATGCCGAGGGGGCTGTACGTCGGACCAAGGTGAATCGGATCAAAAAGCACCATGCCGTGGCTAAGGTGCTGTCGATTGTGGGTCAGTACATCAGCGAAATCGATAGCCCCCTGGATGTTGAGATTGATCTGATGCTGCCTTCAAATGAAGCCCCCTACTTCCGAGAAACTGAGGAGCTGATTTTCAAGCATATCCGCAGTTTCCAGTATGGGATTGACACAGTTTCATGTAATCCCGTTCGGGTCCAGGTCCATCCAGAGGGTGCAGGATTTGCCAGCTACGCCAACGTGTACCCCTGTTCAATCCTGATGTTTGGTCACAGAGATGTGACGATTATCAACCTCAAGGATGAGCAGGCGAATGTGGTGCCGAATGCTTATACCTGGACGGGGTACGGCACCATTGAGATTTTGCGGAACTTCCCGTTTGCCTTCAGCAATGAATTGACGGGGGCGAAGCTGCTGTATGAGGAGGCGATGGCCTGGGGCGAAGGGGGATTATCGGCAATGCTCACTGAAGAGGAGAAGCCGATTAAGCTAGCTGCACTCAAAGAAGCCAAAGATTTAGTTTGGACTGACCTGAGTGATGACTTGGCAGCGGATACCGACTTCATGAATTCTAAGCGTGTGTATGTCGGCGGGGGAGGCTCCTTTTTCTGGGGAGACTATTTGGCTGATTTATGCCAGGTCAAGGCTGATATCCTCGCTCCGGTTCGCAGGGAAATCAAGACAACATTTGCTCAACTTCGATTGTCGTTGTCTCAGCAGCAGAGATTTATCGATCTATATCTGATTTGGCGACAACATGCAGCCCCTGTGATGCAACTGCAACCTGCTCCAGTTAAGGAGGTTGTGTAATGCCTGAGCGATTAAAAGTAGATGCTGTATACCCTAATGCAGAGTATAAGGAAATCTTGCAAGCATCCAAGCAACACTTCTACGGAACGTTTGCGACTAAGTGCGTGACGATTCTCTATGCCGTCTTTAAGCCAGTGGTTGTTGCCCTTCGAACCAATTCCGTAGCTGAGGTTCGCAAGGCCATCCTGATTTCAAGAGATCAGGTTGAGACGTTTTACGAACTGGCATTGATTATGGTTACTGCTGATGGGGATTCTCCTGAATTGACGCCACCCTCACCAGCTCCATCCACAGCCGCCCCAATGGTCGTAGAACCTGAGACTGTACAGCCGCCCCCTGAGCCTTATGAACCTCCAAGAGAAGAAGAGGAACCCCCGGCGGTAGATTCTGATAGCCCTGCAATAAGTATCTATGCAGGGTTGAAGGAGGATGACTAATTCGATTAGGAAGGCTCATGCCAGTACCGAAAAAATGCTGGTGGCATATTCCCTTGGGATGATTCACAGACGAGATTCGAGGAGTTCGTTATGGACGACTGACCTCAGCAGGAAGAGGGGGCATATTTCCATGTCCCCTCACTCCACCACTCTCAAAACCCCCGGTGGTACATTCCCACAGTTCAACATTTGGAGAAATAAACGAATGACTATTATGAATGATCTAATGCAAACCCTCGGCATGGATGACAAGCAAGTCGGTCATCTACTGAGAGCCTGCGGAATGAGTGAAGACGGCTATGACCTGGAAACTCTGCAAGGTGTCGTGAAGCTGAGAGAGGAGAAATCGGCTGATAACTACACCCATGCCTGGTGCATCTACACCGCTGACACCCATCAAGTTGACCTTAAGCCTATCCACAAGGCCATTACTGCTGAGGGGATTGAGACGGGCAATGACCTGTACCACCCGCTGTTCACATTGGTCTGTGAGCGGGTTTCTGAGGAAAGCATGGACCCCGTTGATGCGGTCAAAGCTGAATTACAGGGCACCGAAGAACCCGAGGAGGAAGTAACCATTGATGATGTGGAGGAGGTTGACGAGGATATGAAGTTAGCTTTAAAAGCTGACTCACTGCGAACCTGCCGCCGAGTCGTCAAGAATGCCCGGAAGACTTCAGAGCGGGTGGTGCAAGCCGCGCATAAGTACCATATGCAGCAGCTGAGTCGTGACTTGAAGAAGATGTTTGCCGAAGAATGGGCGAAAGAGGAAGCCCAAGAAGCTCTTGAAGGCGAGACGGTGCCGGGAAAGTGTTTGGAGGCCGAGGTCCGGGAAGTTTAGAACGTCAAATCTTGTTGGAGCTGATGAACACCCAATTTCAGGTGTGGGCGATGCAGTCGAAAGAGGCCATCGCCATCCGTGAACGGGCCATGATCCTCGCAGACCAAGAAGCCATCCGCAAAGCAGCCAAACAACAAAGAGAACATGACTACCGCATGGCCGTGCTTGGCGATTTCAGCTATTGGGGTTGGCTCGTCGTGCTAGTCGCCCTCATCGCTGGGGCTGGTGGCTGGTGGCTGCGGGGGACCATCGCCCCATCATCGGCAAATAACAAGAGTGGCATATTACCCGTCACCGCACAGCCAAATTCGGAAGGTGGCAGATTATCGGTCACTTCCAACTAAGCAAATCAGAGCGGTGGCACATTACCTGGCACCTCCGACTGGAGCGAATAAAGCTGGTGGCACATTATCCGTCACCGCCAACTAGCAAATTAACGGTGGCATATTATCCGTCACCTTCAAAACCATCTAATTAAGGAGAGCAATCATGCTTATTCAAGACCGTCCCACCCAGCCCAAACCAGAACTTTGGGTTGAGTCTCCATCATCTAATCAGCTCTTACTCAATCGTCCGATCACCATCAAGGCCATCGTCACTCCTATATGGAAAGACGAGGCACAGCAACTTCTCCAGTCCCAAGTTGATCAGTTGGATGAGCAATTAGCTCAGCTCGATACCCAAGTCCAGCAGATGGTGAGTGAACTGAGCCAGCACACCATTCAGAGTACTGGGGGAGAGGGCCGCACTATTGCCGAAACCCAGAACCAGATCCAAGGCATCCAGGTGCAAGCTGAAAAACGCAAAAACGAACTGCTCCAGCAAAAAGCTCAAGTCTTGCAGCAACTGGAGAAGGTCGGAACATTGGAGCTGGGCGAGGAAGTTGAACAAGGCCAGGTAGATAGCTACTTTTACGTCAAGCAAGGCGACCACTTTATTCGCAAGATGCAGGTCGAGATGGTACTGCGGGATGGTGTCATTGAAGAGATTCGGGGGGATCTGTAATTCCTACTTGCCTATTTCAAGGGAGGGTGGCATATTATTTGCCCCTTCCCAACTCATTGATTGAGGGTGATGCCATTTTGCGATCGCAAAACAATACCAACGACAATTACCAAGCTTCCCCTTTGCCCTGGTGCAACCCGCTAGACCAGGAAGCGATTACCCGCGCAATTTTGTAAAACACTCGTACTCAATTCCAGTTCCGCACAGACCGCCCCTCCGATGGTTCAGACGGATGTGCTGAGGACAAAACACCTGAAGGATTCCGCTGATCAACTGACGAACAATTGAGGTGATTCTCATGATTCACACTTTTCAATCAAGCGCAAATCACATCCTCCCAACAGGAGGAGGTCTGGGCACCCGAAGCTATTATTGGCTCCCCTTCCAAAAATCTTCCCCTCAAGTTGTCTTTGCCTTTGAAGTCACAAGATGCAATGCATTTATATCTGAGGAAAGAGCAAGAGATTGTATGAATCGACTTCAGACAGCATTCAAGGACATCCCCGGCCTGTACTTAAAAACCTCTTGGGATATCCCCGAAGTTACCCAGGCTGCAACCCAGGATCAGGCTCGGGTGAAGGAGTCCTCAAGTTCCGCTCCTGAGTAATTCATCAGGCCAGACCCAAGTCTGATCTCATCATTAGAGCGACAACTGAAGAATGAAACACTTTATCGCAGCGCTAATTTACCAGGTCAAAGATTACGACACAGGCCAAGTCTATTTCATGCCTACGACGGCAACGATGGCTCTGGAAGATGAGGCTAGCTAGGGACTGTTCAGAGTTTTGTGTAAGCGGTCTAGGATCCAAACACATCAGGAGACCGTACGATGTCTAGAAAGAAAAAAGCTCCCAATCGAGTCGATGAACTGTTAGATGAACTCATCGGAGAGAACCCTCAACCGGAAGATATTCTGGGCGAATCAGGACTGCTTAAACGACTCAGCAAACGCCTAGTGGAACGAGCCCTTGCAGGTGAATTGACTCATCACCTGCAGCAATCCTCCAACGATCAGTCAGGTGATGAGAATTCTAATGGCCCCAGAAATAGTCGCAATGGTTACTCGAAAAAGACCGTCCAGTCTGAACAAGGAGAGATGGACCTATCGATTCCTCGTGACCGTTGCGGCGAGTTTGAGCCTGTCCTGGTGCCTAAAGGCCAGCGACGCATCGCAGGGCTCGATGAGAAAATCATCGCCTTATATGCTCGGGGCATGACCACCCGTGATATTCGAGCCCAATTGGTGGAGCTGTATGGGGCCAATATCTCTGAAGCTCTGATTAGTGACGTCACCAATAGCGTCATGGAAGAGGTCAAAGACTGGCGTTCAAGGCCGCTGGATGAGGTGTATCCGATTGTCTATCTTGATGCGCTGTATGTGAACATCAAAGTCAATGGTCAAGTCAGCAAGCGAGCTGTCTATGTCGCTTTGGCAGTGACTGTGGAGGGCAACAAGGAACTGTTGGGATTATGGATAGGAGCCGCTGAACGAGAGGGAGCAAAATTCTGGCTTTCGGTGCTCACAGACCTTAAAAATCGAGGAACTCAGGATATCTTGATTGCTTGCTGTGATGGACTCAAAGGTTTTCCTCAAGCGATTGAGTCGGTCTACCCTCAGACCCAGGTGCAGGTTTGTATTGTCCATCTTATTCGTAATAGCCTTCGCCATGTGCCGTGGAAGGAAAGTCGAGCCGTAGCTGCAGACCTCAAGCCCATTTACCAAGCGGCCACTTTGGAAGAGTCTGAGGCTGCGTTGGATGCATTTGCCCATAAATGGGACGAGACGTATCCTGGCATTAGCCAAATCTGGATACGACATTGGGATAATGTTGCCCCGTTGTTTCAATACCCAATGGCCATCCGTAAGGTTATCTACACCACCAATGCCATTGAGTCGCTCAACCGCTCACTGAGAAAGGTGATTAAGACCAAAGCGGTTTTCCCTAATGAAGAGTCTGTCTACAAATTGATGTTTCTAGCGATGAGGAATATTTCGAAGCGATGGACCAGACCAATTCTGAATTGGAAAGCGGCGCTGTCCCATTTTGCTATTCTGTTCCCAACACGATTCAACTATTGAATACACTGCTGCTTACACAAAAATCTAAACACTCTCCTAGCTATTTCGCCTTGTCTTCCAAAACAGCCCTAGATGCTTTTCTTGCTGCTGAGGAGACAAAAGCCTTGAAGCAATTTTCATCTGAAAAGCCAGGCAGGATTGGAGTACAGCTAACTTCCATTTCTTTCTTGCCCCATGTAATCACAGATGAGCAGAAAGATATTTGAGTGGATCGGTGTGTAAACGCGATCGCATCCCCAATACCACCTCCCAGACTTCCCACCCAACCACAATAAAACGACCTCCTTGATCTTCCCAGCCCAGGAGGTCGTAAATAAATCCTTTCATTTAATTATAACGAGGATCCCCAATGACGACTAACCCCTTTATCGGCTATATCGAGCAAGCCTGGATCTACCACCAGACCGACTACGGTCAGCACCCAGACCCATGCACAGGACTGCCATCAGATCAGATCCTAGACCGGGTTGCGTCCTGGTTAAGTGAGTTCAATCCGCTGATACCACCTGAGTCTGAGACGGCTTTGAGTATACGGGTGGGTATTGTCCAGCGGTACTAGCAAAGCTACGGAAGATTGAACTCTCACTACTTTCAGTATCCGCGCGGAATCTGTATTACCTAGCCAGATTCTCAACTTCATACCTATCAATCAATTGAGGAAATAGCGATGAAAACCGCAGTTACTCCCGTGGGCAACCCCGTTTACTGGATTACTTTTGGCCCTCGCATTAATAAGCCAACAGAAACAAACATTACATTCCCCGGCACTAAGCTTGATTTAGTTGAATCCATTTTGCATATCCTTTCAATCCATTGGGACGCATGGGAATACGGACGTAATGCAATTCAAGACTTCCCAAACCTAGAAGAAGCCATATTTTCAGAGCATGTTTGCTACCTATTGCAGAAGTATTATGGTGCAACACATCAGCCAAATGTGGACCCAGAAACAGAACTAGACGAGATAGATCTTTACGACGTTTGGAATTGGAAGCATCTGTTTTTCTCAGATGAAGAGACCTACACCGACCTTGCAGATTGCCTGTTAAACCCTGAATTAATGGCAGGTATTAACCACCGACGGTATAAGCCTGGTTTGGCCCTTGAAGTTCATGCCATGACGCTTCACGGATTAGACAATTACGAAAGATACGTCAACACCCCAAAAGGATCCTTGGTTGCGAACCCAAGTAATGGAGGATGTCAAATGCCTGTGATTGAGGAAGTGGCGTCAGGAAAAGTTACTAAGGTGCCTCCCAATCCAAATATATTCTGGATAAACCATAAATACTGCTACTTAAAAAGCAAGCTGGCCTGTGTCACAACAACCAAAACCTATGCTCAAGCAAGACTCGACGCCTATTACATCTTGTCTGAAGCTCTTATCCATAAGCCCGATGCCAATGATGCTCTTCATCACGGTTCGCTAGTGCTCGCTTGTTGTGGAGCGGGTGTCATTGGCTTGAGACGTGCCACTTTCTTCTGGAATGTCAGTAGAGGCAATAACGGGAAGGAAGACGCGGGGTGATACTGGGAATGCGATCACAGTTTGGCCAACCGTGATCGCTCTTTTTATACAGTCATTGCTAGGGAATGAACATTCAAACAATTAGTGGGTACTGCCTGGTATATTGCGTTTCCAATGCGGTGGTCAACACCCACCCGCTCCCTTGGGATTAGACCAAGTCAACATGTTCGTCGGTGACGAAAGTATTCACATCCACACCGGTAAGCTGTGCAATTTTTCTGTTGTTCACTCGTAAGAAACTGTCATTGCCAAGCTGAACTAAATGGTGATCGTTAATCCCAATACCGAAGACAGAAGCATCAATCTGAATGTGATCGAATTCATCCACACTGAAGTCTTGGATAACATCGATGCCTGCTCTCTTATTGAGGCCTGATACCGTGTTGTTGATGACGAAGGTGTCGGCACCACTGCCGCCATAGAGACGGTCAATGCCCTTGCCCCCGTTGAGTAAATCATCCCCACGACCACCCAGTAAAAGGTCTTTGTGCGTGCCGCCTAGCAGAGTGTCATTTCCAGCACCACCACTGAGAAGGTCGTCACCCGATCCTCCCGTGAGCCTATCATTGCCGTCACCTGTTGCCAGCAAATCATCGCCGAGGCCAAGTGGTGTGTTGATGTGTGAGCTAGTGGTGAATTCGACACGACCCAGCACTCGATGAACGTTAGAGCTATCGACGTTTTCGATAGTCGCAATTCCTACGTTGCCTAACTGAAGCTTAAGGCCCGTAGCGGAGAGCATTCCATTCAAGTTCCGGGCTTTCGCATGACTAGTACCTAGGCTCTTATTGTCAATCAAGAGCACATCATTTTCTGCAAGGCTAAAGCCTCTGATCGTGTCGATGCCACCTTCAGTGGTATCTAACACAAAAGTATCTGCACCAGCATCGACGATTAGAGTATCGTTACCAGCAACAACATCGCCGATTAGAGTATCGCTACCAGCACCACCAATGAGGGTATCATTTCCGCCGCCACCCTCTAGGGTATCCTCACCCTCACCACCAATGAGAGTATCATTTCCGGCGCCACCCTCTAGGGTGTCATTTCCGTCACCACCATTGAATATGTTGTTCCACTTATCTCCTTTAATACTGTCATCCCATTTGGAACCAATAATGCCCTCAATACTGAATAGCTTGTCAGCCTGATCTGGGTCCAGAGGATCTGCATAAACATCCCAAGCCCAAGAAAAAATTGCTTTTTCACTTTCAGGGTCTAAGTAGGCATAGTCTTCTTTATTTCCTTCAAGCGAGTCTGCAAGATTAACTGTGATGCCATTAGAATCGTTATCGTCAAATCTATCGTCAGCATAAGACACAATATCAGTACCGTCACCACCAAAGTAATAATCGGCACCAGCACCACCAGCTAAAATGTCATCCCCGTTGAAACCGTATAGCTTATTGATCTCATTATGCTGAGGTTCTTTATTGGAAGCTGTGGGATAGGCTACGAGAACGTCATTATAGTCAGTTCCCCAGAGATCATCGTCCTTACCTGAAGTAAGAATATTAGCTCCTGCATAAGCGCCAATAACCATGTAGTTAGCATCTAGCTCAGATACAGTGGTTTTGATTTCGGTAAGACTGCCATCAGCATTTTTAAAGTTTTCTGTTGTTGTACCTAACTTAATGGTGGGACTAGAGTCATTGGCATCATATGTACCAAGATAGAGTGAGCTGTCTAGAACAGATTCCCAAACGCTCTCCAACTCATCACGATTGTTGATATTCAGAGCAACTTCGTCGTTGTTGTAAAGTTTATAGAGTTCTTCAAGCTTGATTTCGGCAAAAACTCGCCCGCTGTCTTTGTAGTAGAGTTCTAGCGTACGCAAATTATCATCTGTGATAGTACGCCCAACATTAGACAGTTCAGCACTTATAGGAATAACAATGACATCTTCTCTAGGATTAAAATCAGTGATTTGGATATAATTTCCTGTTGCTATGTTGCCAGGTACTGATTCCACTGTGGTTGTTTCAACATTTTTGCTTTCAGCACCCTTAAAAATATCAATAACAGCACCAACAACACCTTTGGTAACTTTCGAGGCGACACCTAAACCAGTACCATCAATGACAGCACCCATTACATCAGTAGTGGCACCTAAACCTGTCCCCTTCCAGTCATAGGGGGTGGTGGTGGTGGTAGTAGTAGTAGTCATTGTCGTGCCACCAATGACGAAGGTGTCAGCACCTGTTCCACCAATTACATAGTCACCCTTATTGTTACCCTCAATTGGAACATCCAGAAAAATCGTGTCATCACCATCACCAGCGTCTATTTCATCGTATCCGTCTCCACCAACCAGAATGTCATTTCCTATTCCGCCAAAGAGTTGATCTTCTCCATCTCCACCCCATAGTTTGTCATTATCTTCATTGCCTGAGAGAAAATCATCGCCTCCGCCACCATCTAGCGTATCGTTGCCAGTCCCTCCATACAGGAGGTTCTGGAACGCGTTACCTTTCAAAATGTCATTTCCAGCTTCACCATGAAATTGATTAATACTACTTGGATCACCGTTTAAATAACTCTTTACGCTGTCGCTATAACCTTGCAAATCATGAGCAATAATGGTGTCATTACCGCCACCACCGTATATGTTTTGTGAAACAGGTTTCAATGTTTCGTCAAGGTATTCACCCCAACCCCCTAAGTATCTATAGTCTTGGGTTTCGTAAATAACGTCTCTTGAATCAGTACCAAAGAGGGTTTTATACTGATAGTAGTCCTGTTTCTGATTAGTCCACTTCTTATTAAATCTGGTGAGTTCTAGCGAACCACCGTGCTTGCCATCATGATTAGGTGCAGTAGCAAACTGGTAAGAATTGCGAACGGTTAAGTCAAATCGATAATGTTTCAATCCCTTCCAATGATCGAGGCGATTCGATAGGAACTGAATGGGAGAATCATCAGTAATACGAGAGATTCCAGTTAGGTCGGGGTCGATGTCATATCTTGCTTCAATAGTCATTGTCCTTGCTCCTTTTTGTGGGTAAGTTGAGCTTCTTGCTCTTGATACCAACCAGTATTTAGATCGGCACCTCAGATTTGTTGAGATTGGCTGTGGGATTTAATGTCCCGTGCTGTTGAACCCACTATCGTCAACTTTTCAATAAGGCGAAATACCGAAAAAGTTAGATTTAGTGATGCAAAAAGCCAGGTTCGAAAGACTTTCTTTCTTCTTGTGATCTAGTCTTTTTCTAGACGTGATTCAAATCACAAATCAGCATTATCCAGTTGGTTTCCCCATCAAAAATGGATTTAAAACCTAATTAGTTGAAGCGAAATTAACGGGTTTTGTTTACGAGGCGTTACACAGCCGACCCACCTTACTTTTTCTAACTCCATTACTTCAGTGATGGAGTTAGAAAAAGTAAGATTTTGTCAACTTGTACCGCAGATCCCTTATCCCGACGCTTCATCATCGACATACTGCGCCAGCATCCCCTTAATCTCATCCGTCTTCAGCTTCTTCGCCAACGCTAGCAGCGGCCTTACAAACCCCTCATACTCTGGGTTCGTCGCCATCAGCTGCTCCAACTGTCGGCGAACCATGCGAAAGTCCCCCGCATCCGCCGCGTCATACATTGATCGCAACCGCTCTCGGGACGGCAGGGTAATTGCCGCTGCGGGTGCAGAGGTAATGTCCTGAGGGGCCTCATTCCCCACATATTGCCACTCCAACCCTAGCTCACGCGCCAAAAGCTCAAACAGCTTGGCCGCATCAACGGGCTTTGGCAGCAGCGCATCTGCCCCTGCGGCCATCGCCAGTTCCTGTTCCTGCTTAGAAACATAGGCCGAAGACACAATCATTTTGGGGGGGCGTATGGGCAACTGTTGTACCTGCCGGAGCAACTCAAACCCATCCATCACGGGCATAGCCAAATCAGTAATCATGAGATGAAAGGGCTGCTGTTGGAGCACAGCCAGGGCCTTCTGCCCCTCCTCCGCTTCCACGATTTCAAAGCCAATGGGCTGCAAGAGACTGACCAAAACACTGCGGTTGTCCCAGCGGTCATCCACCACCAACACACGCCGCCGTTCACCGGCATAGCCAATAATAGCGTGGTTCTGTAGGGTACTGGGAGATAGCTCCCATTCGGTAGCCAATGGCACTTCGAGTTCAAAGCTAAATTGGCTGCCTTGTCCCACTGCGCTTTGCACTTCAATCTGTGAGCCCATCAATTGCACAAGTCGGCGGCTGATAGCGAGGCCGAGCCCGGTGCCTTCAGCTTGCTTTTGGCGATCGCCCACTTGCACAAAGGCATTAAATAGCTGATCCAGATGGGCTGGGGCAATGCCCACGCCGGTATCGGTTACCCCAAAACGCAGTCGCCGATAATCGGATCGGGTTACCTCAGCGACCGACACCTGCAAGGTCACGGTGCCCTGCTGGGTGAATTTAATGGCATTGCTCAACAGGTTGAACAGCACCTGTCGCAGCCGTTGTTCATCCAGTTCCACCCCCTCGGGCAACCCTGGGTCAACGGCATAGACAAACTCCAGTCCCTTTTGGGCGGCCCGCACCCGGCAGGCTTCGGCAACCCCCTGTAAGCAGGAGGTCAGATGGACGGGTTTGGGCATCAGGTCGAGTTTGCCCGCTTCAATCTTAGACAGGTCCAAAATGTCGTTAATCATGCCCAACAAATGGGTGCCACACTTATGGATGATGTGGACTTGCTGCTGCGCTTTATCGGAGATAGTGGGCGATCGCTCCAACACCTGGGCATAGCCCAAAATGCCATTGAGGGGGGTGCGCAGTTCGTGGCTCATATTGGCAATAAACAGACTTTTGGCCTGGTTCGCCACTTCGGCTTTTTCTTTTGCGACTTTCAGCTCGGCGGTTCGTTGTTGCACCCGTTGATCCAACTTTGCATTGTTGTCTTCTAAGGCTTGAAACGATTCTTGCAATTGTCTCGCCATGCTGTTGAAAGCGCTGCCGAGACTAGAGAGTTCATGGATGCCTTTAACCTCAATGGCTTGGTCCAGTTGCCCAGCCGCCAAGCTGTTGGAGGCGGTTTGTAAGCGTAAAATCGGCTGCAAAATCCAACGAGAGGTAAGGATGCCCAAAAAGGTAGCAATGCCCAATGCCCCCAGGCAAAGGGCCAGGGTCGTGCGAATGTTGGCGTAGATTTGGGCCATAAAATCCGATTCAGGGATGACAATGGCAATCAGCCAATCTAAACCTAAATTGTCACGATAAGATTCAACCTTTAAGAAATATTGGCGACCCTCAATTTTATAGCGATCTTGAGTGAGGGAGTTGATAATCTCTAAGCTGCCAAAGCGATCGAAGAGATATTGAGTCGTTTGGCGCATCAGAGTATTTTGACTATCTATGGCATTTAATCGCGCAACTGTTTGACTGTCGAGATCGATCCCATGGGGTTTTTCTCCAGTGGAGGTGGCGACGACTGCGCCAGAGCGTTCGAGGATAAATGCCTCACCAGATTCAGCAATTTTAAGTGTGGCAAGATAATCACTGATATTCGACAATGAAAAGCTGGTTCCCACCACCCCTTCGAATTGTTGCGATGGACCATAAACCGGGGTTGCAAAATCGACGCTCATCGTATCCCCTTGAACCCAAATAAAAATCGGGGTCCATGTCGCTTTACCAGCCTGCTTGGGGGCCGTGTACCAAGGACGAGAGCGTGGCTTGAACTCTTTTTCCAGAACTTCTATGAGTTCATCGGTAACACTGCCCTTGGGATCGACTAAATAATAACGGAGGAACTGATCCTCTAAAGAGAAGAGCTCCATCACCAGCCCTTCTTCCTGAGAAATGATGTGCCTGTATTGCAAATCTTCGGTGGCAACATAAACGCCTTTAACGTTGTCGTATAGATTAATATGTCGCCAAAGATAAAGCTCCCAATCTCGATTGATTTGGTTGATATCCAGTTCTCGAGTTTGGATGGCTAGTGACAAATTGTCAGCCACAAGGCTCGGCGTGCGTAAATATGTATCGAGGCGTTCGGTAATGCGATCGCTAATCTCATTTTGGAGCTGATTCACCACATCTTCTACCGCTCGCTGCCCGCTACGGTATGAAAAATAACCGACCACTCCCACGGCAGCAAAAATTTGCACAACGAATGGAATGATGAGAACCCAACGGAGGGAAAGCGAAGGTGTTTTGGGGTTCATCTGATGATTCCTTCATGCTAAATTTGCCATCGGTTTTGTCAGTTTGAGATCCCTGGCTGAGTGGCGTTGCATCGTCATCTCGTTAAATTTTTAGTGCCAAATTTGCAGTTGATGCTTCATCCGAGCCATTAATTCAACGATCTGAATCGGCTTATTAATGTAATCACTGCCTCCCACAGAAAATGCCTTCACCTTATCCCAGGTTTCATCCAGGGCGCTGACAAAAATCACCGGAATTAGTTTGGTTTTAGCGTTTGCTTTCAGTTGTTGACACACATCGTAGCCTTGCATATCGGGCATATTGATATCCAGCAGAATCAGATCCGGTAGCACCATGCCGGCCACCCTTAACGCCTCCGCACCACTATCCGCCTGCCAGATTTCATACCCTTCCTGCTCTAATACATCCGTCAGCAGGGCTAAGTTCTTGGGTTCATCATCCACCATTAGAATGACGGCTTTGGCGGAAGATGGCTTCGATTGAGGAGAATCAGTTGGCGCTTGATCCGCCTTCAGCATTTGGTCTTGGATCTGGCGAATTTTCAGTTGATCCTCAATGCGAACAATCACCTCTAGGGTGTTAAAGGGTTTGGTAATGTAGTCACTGCCACCGACGGAAAACCCTTTCACCTTATCCCAGCTTTCATCCAGGGCGCTGACAAAAATAATGGGAATGGCGGTAGTCTGTGGGTCTGCCTTGAGCTGCTGGCAGACGGTATAACCATCCATATCAGGCATGTTGACATCCAGCAAAATCAAATCCGGCAGCACCTTCGCGGCCATTTGCAACCCCTCCGCCCCACTGCTGGCCTGCCAGACCTCATACTCATCCTGTTCCATAATGCTGGTGAGTAGGTTCATGATATTAGGCTGGTCATCCACCACCAGAATAACGGATGGTATAACCGTCGCCTTCTCCTTAACTTCGGCTTGATTAACGTCAGTCTTGTTACCGTTAGTCTCCTTAATTTCAGTCGCTTTAGCCGCCGTCACCACCGCCGTCACGTCCGTTGCTTTAGGGATAATTGGCTGTCGGTTTGGGATCATCCCTGTCTCAACCACCAAGCGCCCATCCTGCAGTAGTGATGGCTCATGCTTTAGCTGCTGTTGCAACATCGTTTGGACATTACCTTTGGTGACCTTTTTGCCACTGACTTTTGACAGCAATTTCCACAGTTCAGCGGCTATTGCTTTAATGTAGCCACTGGAGTAACCTGTCTCAGATGCCACCTGGTCATAGGTCTTGGCTTTTGCCCGGAGGGTTAATGCCTCCATCAGCACTAAACGTTGTATCTGACTCAGCGCTGCGCCTGTATTGGATTCAATCAACTGATCGGCAAAATCAAGTAACGTTTGACAGTCAGACATTAGAAGGGTTTGGGTCGTAAATTAAACACCTCAATGGGGTCATCATATCTTTACGGGTAAATACGCAACGGGTAAATACGCAAATCTAATTAATGATTGGTAACCCCCCGACTTTGCCGGAGAAACTTGAAAAAGTTTGACCGTGCGTACAGAATTGCAACCCTCAGCGAGTGTCCAGACTTTAAACGTTTTAGCTCATGAGAGAGGCAGAACTCTAAAGTGAATGATCTAAACGGGATGAATAGCGAATATCTTTGCTGAGCACCGAGGACATCCCAGATTTGGAGATCAGCGGTCCCCTTTACTGTCAGGGTCGGGAGATTAAAGAAGGAGTTGAAGCATGAAAACTAATCACGCCAAATCCTCCCTCCATCCACACTCCGCACAGTCCCAGTGACTCCTCGGTGGCGTTGTTTCCCTGATCGGCCTCTCACAGTTCGGGCACCGTCCCGTGAAAATCGGATGCCAGTCCAGCAGATCCATCTTCTGTTCTGTCGTCAGATGGATTGAGGGTGGGGCGATGGGAGTTCCGTTGTAGAAGGCTTGGGTGGGTTTCATGTCTGGATTATGGCAAGCATTAAGGCTAGTGTCTTCCCTTCCCCCAAATTTCCCCAAAGTTGATTGATAGATTAAAAATAAAAGATCAGCCAATATCCCAGGAGCCTGACGGTTCTAGGAGAGAGGCTGAGACTAGAATCCCTCTAGAGTGCGAGTCTTTAGAGGGATTCTGCTGCTAAGGATGAGCCGTACGTTCCCCAAGATTTCCTCAAATTTGATTGATAGATTCTGGGAAGCATTCCTTAAGACCTTGTTGATGTCCATGAATACAGGGTCGCCCCTTGAATCTCCTGAAGAGCTTTGAGGGGTTTCTTGCTGCTGGTGATGAGGTTTCGGAACCTTTCAGTCCTCTCATGGCAATCACATGAGCTTCTTAAGCTGACAAAAATGCCCTAAAACTACGCATTGGTTAATATGCTTGGGGGGTATGTCAGAGGACTGGCACTCTTGCTATTTACGGGTTCCCTTCCGGCCTACTAAATTTCTGGAACGCAGTACAGGCCATCGGTATACAGGTTCCCGTTAAGGTGAACCTGTAAATAGCTTTAGAGTGACCCTTTGAGGTTTGTTTTTCCACTAGATGATGGAGTGGATAAATACCTCGACCTGGGGAGAGATGATCAGTTCACCCTCTGCAATGCGGCTGAAATCTTTTCCGAGAACAAAGCTTTGATTCATGAGAGCCTGGATGAGGTTAGCTGGAGGAAATACCATTTTTATGCATAAATTCTTGGCGATCTGCATAAATATCGAAAATATGGTCCATTTTGGTTAATTCAAAAATAATACGAACCTGATCATTCAGTGAGCATAACGAGAGGGTGCCATCTTCTCCTCGCACTGATTTAAGCGTAGCCACTAAGGAACCAATGGCGGAACTATTCATAAAGGTGACATCTCTAAGATCTATCAGAATCGTTTTCACACCATTAGCTAGGGCATCGTTAATCTCACTGCGTAATTGGTTGGCACTGATTCCGTCCATCAGGTCAGCAGGCTGAAAAACTTCATAGCTCATATGTTGAACCTCCTGGTTCAGTTTTGTTGAGGTTGAGTGAGGCGAGGGTAGAGATGACTCATCAATCAGCACACGGTTATTGTGTAGACAGAGTTCCCGATTCTAATAACAAGGAAACAGTGGAAGGACACCTTTAAGGAAGAACAAAGTAATATTTCCGTCCCCCCAACATTTCCACACATTTGATTGGTATCTTCCGAAAGGGCTTTTCTCAGAGTCCCCCTTGTTTATAAGGTGAAACTCTTAACGGTATACCCCCTGGAGTCCCCCGTACTTTGAGGGGGTTTTCTCTCTTGGGCCATTCTGAGGGTGTATCGTTTACAAGAAAAAACTGACAGTGTGTGGTGGTGCCTGTCAGTTGTCATACTCGCGTTACGAGAACGAAGCACAATCGTTTACTCTGCTACTGAGTCTACCAGCCTTTAATTTTCTTTCCTCTCCGGTTATGAATAGAGGTATTTGGTAATCTATTTGTTGATAAAACTTCTTAATAACTTTAGTGAGAAGTTATACATAATACTCACCTCTGCAAACATGTTCTCAGACCACTATGAATCACACTGAAAGAGTTAGGTTAAAGAATCGACCATCTTTCCTGATCAGCCTCACCCTTACAAGATTTATTAACCTAATTCTCATTAACTTTTTTGTGTGTACACCCCCTGATAGCTTCAGGGGGTTTTTGTTGCAGTATTTAAATTAAGACTAAGGCAAAAGTTAGGCAATTTCCCAGTCTACGCTCAGTATGTTGAATTAGAGTGTGATTAATCTTGAATTTGTGTGACTCCTGTAACTGAGAAGACGACGCTAATAGTAGAGCAGGTATTTCCCCATGACCTTCAGTTTAAGCACCGAGCAGGTCCCTCAGGCTAACACTTCCCAAAGTATCCCCTATCTTGTTGTGGTTGATGCCACCATCGACAATTACCAATCTTTGTGGGCTAGTTCTCTATTAGGCAAGGAGGTTCATATTCTCGATATTGAAACGGATGGGATTATCCAAATTAAAACACTCTTAAGTCAATATCAGGGACTGTCTTGTCTCCATCTGATTTGCAAGGGTGAACCTGGTCAGCTTGAATTGGGCACAACCCATTTAAGTGATAAAAATCTTTGGGAGTATGCTGATGAGATTCGCCAATGGCGAGAGTATTTATCAGATAGCGCTGAAATATTGATATCTGGCTGTGAACTAGCGGCCAGCCGGGTTGGACAAGCGTTTGTATCTTGGTTAGGGCTGTTGTCAGGTGCTGCAGTCCGAGTTGTTTAGTGCGCTGAATATGAGAGTGTCGAAGAAGTTGCAAGAGTGACCTTCTCACTGGATCTGATTGTCTCAATAATGGTTTCTGTAATTGCTGAGAGGATGGTATCGGTCTGCTTCTTGGTGACTCCAATATTCCCAGCGATGACATCGACTCATTCGCCTTTGTTCATATAAATGGCCTGAATCGTTGCAGATATTACAGTTCAGGGTTTCTTTAAGGATTGTAATTGAGCTAGAAATACACAGCGGGTACGGGCACTCTAACAGCAACAACGAACTTCTCTGAGCGTTACTTGAGAACCTCCTCACTTGAACAGCTCCCCAGAATGACTATTTTGAGGAGCTGTTATTTTCATCACTAAGACATCACCATAAAACTGAAGGTCCAGGATTCGCAAGCTTCACGGCGGGTGCTTTCCAGATCAATTGAAATCGCTCCAATCCTTTTTGGCTGACATCGATTTCACCATCCATCAGTATCAGTTCACCATTCGCAAAGGTTGAACCAGCCGCACTGAGGATACCAATGAAATCATCGCGATCTGCAATAACAGGGACATATCGCTTCAAGCTACCGTAAGAATATATCTGCGCAATTTGTTCTATGGTGCGAGGATAGTGATCACATAACACTCGAATGTAGAGAGAGAGCAGAGGCATCGGATCATCGATGCCAAACACGGCATTGCAGATACAAGCAGATGTGGTCAACATCCAGGTGGCAATCTTTTGGGGATCGGCTGTCCGTTCTCGTGCCATCTCTAAAAGGAGAGCCATCATATTATTCCTAAAGGGAACATCCAGACGAGTCTCTAAGTTTTTCCAGGCGATTAAAGTATTCGGATCCATTTGAGCTTAAGGCTTTCACTTGCTTTATCCTTGGATACCCAAATTAGCCGAATAGTTTTCTTAAACCATCACTCAATATGGCAGTCTAGACAGCAGATCCTCCATCGCTCCCTGCCATTCCTCCAAGCCACCTGAGTTCTCCCAAAGCCCCTTGAGTTCTGACTCAGCCAGAATTACCTCAATTGCCTGTCGAGCCTGGGCAACCCTCGTTGCTGAGGGGGCTGGATGACCTTCCACCCATACCTCAATTTCTTCTGGGCAGTCTTCATGAGGATGACCTAACTGTGCAGCAACCACCTCTGCCGCTGCAATGGCGATGGAGCAATCCAGTGTTCCTGGAGAGTCGTCAGCTTGATCGATGACGGTATTCAGTGCATCAACAATCGGACTATCATCAGCGTAGCCTTCTAGCTCTGCCACCCAGTCCATTGCATTATCGTTATCGAAACTGCCAACTCCTGATGCGCCCATTGTCATACCCCCCTGTTTGAGTCCAGGGATAATTTACCTTGAGGATAGAGGATAAGCCAAGGGGTGCCGTCTTGGATACAGTGAGAGTAGGTCAAGAAGTTCTCTCGGCAAGGGTCAGTGATGTCATCAGCAATCTTGATGAAGCTGAATGGGTTGATGTTCAGAAACTAAGAGAGACTCAAAATCAAGCTATGTCAAGCATCAGGTTGCCGATATCCAGTAATTGAGGAGGCATGAATATGAAGAAACTCAGCGATTATGCAATTGGGGCTTTCTTGATTGTTATTGCTCCGCTTGTAATAGTGATTGCAGGATTTCTTTACATCGATGTTGTGCATGTTAGATTGCCCACGGTCGAACAGTTGCTGGTTAAATATCCTACGTGTGAACAGCGAGGAGAATTTGTAGCAACACACATCAAAGAAAGTCAGACAACACCAACGGTATTGATCGATAGACCAGCCAGAGACCTGGATGGTTTGTGGCAACGATATCGAGCTAAGGTCGAGAACATTCTTGAGGAACGAGATGAACGTATATTTGCCCATACTCTTTACAAGCTAGGTAGCGGCTGTTGGCATGATTGAACTTCGCGTTTAGTTGAGACTGGGTAGGGTTGAATCTAGAAAGGATACATCCCCGCTGCTTGCAGCGAATTACTTGGCTTACAGTCCAAATCGACGGTTTGGAAGTGAAAGATCTTCGATACCTCTTCCGCTTGCGGAGAGGTGGTTAATTTGATCTTAGAGGTCTATGCTGTTCGCCTCTAGTCACCGCCCTTACTATTGGCTTGGATACTCAGCGTTGCCTGAAGGGTTATTGAACTTTCTAGTGGGTGCTTGCCAAATCGATCTCAATCGCTGTAAACCTTTTGGGTTGATATGAATCTCGTCATCTATCAGTTTCAATTCGCCGTTGGCAAAGGTTGAACCAGCAGCCCAGAGGATACTCGTGAAGTCGCCACGCTTAAGAGATGAGGGAGCATATTTCACTAGACCTTCATCGGAAAATATTTCATAAATCTCCTGCATGGTGTCTGGGTATTGGATATCTAGTGCCCGGACGTATAGAAAGAGCAAAGGCATGGGATCGTTAGTCCCGAAAATAGCAGAGCAGATATAGGTAGAGGTCGTCACCATCCAAGTCGCTATCTTATGTGGATCGGTGGTGCGATCTCGGGCCATTTCCAACACAAGATCCACCATATTTTTTCTGAAAGGAGTCCCCAGACGAGTCTCCAAGTTTTTCCAGACGGCTAGGTTATTTGGATCCATGTATGGTTAATCTTGTCGATTAATATTTCCAAGCCTCAATCTTGTTGTAAATCTTTCAGTAGATCATCAAGGTCTACATCATCTAGCTCGTCAATTTCCGGCAAGATATCAGTTTCATTTATAGGAAGATTGTCTGTCTCTAACTGTGACATAGTTATTAATTACCATATATATTTATCTATTTATTTCCCCATAGTAAATAAGCTCTTATGTTTTCTGTATCCGAAAGTTTACGGAAATCCAGTGATACAAGATGAATTAGCCATTTCTGGTGCCGCAATAGATTTGGCCTTGCGTTATCCAGATCCCTCACAAGGTCGGATCCACATCATTCTTTGGCAACACGGCTTGCTCGACCTTGATGAGTTAGGTCAAACCTTCGAGTGGCGGACGAGTAAAAAGCTGATATGGCTACCAGTAAGAGAAAATAGAAAAAACTGGCAGCATATAGTAAATGTCTGCCAGTTGAGATGTAGCAATAGCGCAAAAATTGTCTTTATATCTACTTTGATGTCTGAAATTAGACTTTGGGGCAACCTGAGAGTAGTAGATCATCAAGGCGAGTTCATTTACAGTCAGTTCAGATGAACTCAAGACCTAGCTTTCCGTAGAGAGATACAAATGATTTAGGGAAAACGTGGCGTCCATTTTTATATCAGAAGAATTAGAAGCACAAGGATGCTTGCATGATCGGTCGTCTTCCCTGGAGATCCAGGGGGAAAGTTTTGTGCCTGGTCCTTCTTTTCATAAATCGTGGCGTCAAACAGCCATAGAGTTTTGTGAAGATGCTTGTTCTAAGGGAGTGAAGTATATATTAGTTGAGTTCCCTTCTTACTTGATGACTTGGCGATGTAATCAGACTGCAGCATCAGTTCGGGCTCAATCTTTACATTCTTCGCAACCAGAAGAAATATCATCAACTTCGCTTGGGCCTCTTAAGGTGGCTTCTGCTACTCAAAAGTCATCTCAGAAGAATGTGCAGACTCCACCACCTGAAATAGCCACTCAACAAGCGTTGGGAATCGATAATGATGATGATGAGTTTATCAGTCAGTGCAAAAAAGAACTGGCTATTCATATTGGTCCAATGGCTGATCTTATGACTAAGCAGACATTGAATCAATCACCTGAAATGAGTCATCAAGAACTGATTGAGGCTCTAGCTGCTCACATTGCTGACCCCAATGCAGCTCTCTCATTTCGGAAAGCATGTTATTCCATTAACGGAATACATTTGCTTTGATCAACATCAAAAAACTGAGACCCTAAGCAGACTGAGCATATCTTTCCAGCTTCTGCATGATTTTCTTGAGAATCAGTCGAATCCCTTCATGGCTTAAACCAATCTGTTGGCCGATTTCTTTCATCGACTTGGGATGATCATCCTCAAGCCCATACCTCTGACTAAGGACAAACCGCTCTCGTTCATCCAAAGATGCCATTACCTGAGAAAGCTCATCATCAAGTTGGAGCGATTCTAAATAATGAGTGGGTTGGTCCTCTCCAGCTAGCATATCGAGGAGAGTATCTTTTTGCTGAGGGCCGACGAGTTGATCAAGGGATGATATCTGTTGGAATAATTGCAGAGTACGGCTAATGGTTTTCGGTTTAATATTGGTGGCTTCTGATAACTCAGACAGTGATGGTTCTCTACCGAGTTGTTGAGTGAGCACTCGAAAATGTTTTTTGATCTTGCCGACGGTATCCCAATGATAATGGGGGAGATAGATAGGACGGGACTTTGCTCTCACCGCCGCCGTAATCCCTTGTCGAATCCACCAATAGGCATAGGTGCTGAAGCGACACCCTTGAGCGAGGTCAAATTTGTCTACAGCGGTACTCAATCCAATGCTGCCTTCTTGGATTAGGTCTAGCAAGGGTAATCCACGATTTTGATACTTTTTAGCAATTGAGACGACGAAGCGCAGGTTACACTCAATCATTCGTTGTTTAGCTCGAAGGCTTCCCGCTTGTGCTTGTCGTGCTAGTTGAATTTCTTCTTCATGGGACAGCAGGGGATATCGAGCGATTTCTTTGAAGAAAAAATGAAGACTGTCATAGCTTGTAGCCATCACTTAACCTTGCAAACATTACTGGTAGAGAATTACCCTGAATTGCCTGGCATGGGAAGGATAATTGATGTTTCTTAAGGTAAAGATGTGCATAAAGAAGCTGGCAGAATCACCAGAGCATCCGCCAGCTAGGTCGTTGGAATGAGGTTAAATCTTTAGCGATATTCTTAGTCTATCAGTCTTTCACCTGCTCCTTGAAAGTCTTGCCTGCACTGAATATGGGTGATTTAGTTGCCGGGATTGTGAGCTTTTTCCCTGTCCTAGGATTGCGCCCGTCTCTGGCTTTACGGTCCCTAGCTTCAAAGCTACCAAAGCCGACCAAAATGACCTTCTCGCCAGAGCTAACGGTCTCCATGATGGTTTCTGTTAGTGCTGTGAGGATAGTGTCGGCCTGCTTCTTCGTGGCTCCAGTATTCTCAGCGATGACATCGACTAATTCACCTTTGTTCATCGTCTTCCCCTCAATGTGCTTGTGGGCATTGTATAGCAAGAATTGCTGTTGGGTTTATTGGGGGAACCTGGGCAATATCAATGGGTCTGAATATCACAGGTTGGAAATAACCCCCTCTGTTTTTGCCGTGTAGTGAGCTTACAAAAACTTTTACGACTCCCTTGTACAAGACAATACAGGGGAGTCTTTTGTATCAACGATTAATCCTCTTCAGCCATGAGTTTTAAATGAATATGCTTACGGCCCAACGCGATTTCAAACTCATCTCCCGGTTGTAGTTCCATTTTCTTGGTGTAGGCACTCCCGACCAATAGATTGCCATTGGATTGTACGCTGGTTCGAAAGGTGAGTTTGCGGCCTCCTAGTTTTCCGTTACTTTTACCTTTAGCACCAAGATCCATCCCTTCAGCGTCCAAGACTGCATTGAGGAAGGCCATTACATTGATGCGTTCAGTGCTATCTTTAGCGAATGTGAAGTAGCCACACGCTTTGGCTTTTTCTTCCCGAGTCAAATCACTTAGGGTACTCACTTTGGCTAATAGAGCTTGACCTGTTAAAGGCTTATTTTTTTTAGTTCTCTTCGGCATCATTAAACCTCAATGTCTTTTATTCCCTTAGTTTGATAAGCAAAATCACTGCTTTTGAGTGTAGGACGAAATCTATTGGTGAGTCATTGTTTAGATCGTTTGTCCATACTTGGATTGGGGCGTTGTGAAAGCGGGGAGCGAAATGGAGAAACCAACAAATTTAAGTGATACGGGTGAGCTAGATGAGATATATCGCCGAAGAAAGCAACTTGCGATCAGCCTAAAATTTCACCATTATCAAGATCTTCAAAAGCTTCCTCAAGAAGTTGCAGTTAGAGCTATGGCTGAGGCTTGGGGTGCTTGCCATCCAGAGGGTTTCCCCAAGTATTGCCCTGGCACGTCAACGGCCATCATCCCGCAGGAGCAAATTTCAAAGTCCATCAGAGAAAGCAAATACTTCTCGGGTTAGAAATGAGTTACAAAATCCTTGAGAGTTCTTTGGTCATGGTTGTAGACCTTGTATTTGGTCTGTGAAGAGCGTCCTGCTTGTAGAAATTTAGATCAAGGGCTGACCCAATGATCTGCCCCTGTTCTGAAAGCTCATACCACTGGCTAGTAAAACAGTGTTGGGCAAACGTTGCCTTGGACATCCCACACCGGGATATTCCCGCTGGCTTATCCTTCAGGGGGATTGCTTTGATCAGTTTCCGAGTGCTAGTCATCTTGGATATCCCCCAGTTCGCTCGTCCAAATTTAAGCTAGAAATTGCTTTGAGTGGTTCATTTCGGGTGTGTTGCTTCACCTTGATAAGCAGAGGTATTCAGATGGTATTAAACCCTAGTGCCCCAACCAATTGATCAACCACAAAACCCCTTGGAGGAGCATTCGTCTCAAGGGGTAGTAGATGTGGTGTGTTTTACCAGAGTTACTTTCCCCCAGAAGATGTAACTCTATATAAAACTACCAGTCAAATTTGAGGATATGTTGAAGACATCTGAAGGCTTCACTCAGTAGGCAACCGAGACTGTCATAAAGTAATTTAGCGCCGATAGGTCACGGGAAACTATTATGTCGTCTCATCAGATGCCTGTCCTTCGTATTACAAAACGTGAGGAACTTGAATGTATCTGTGAACTGGAGCAAGGTGAAATGCGGATGTTTGTCATACCGTACTCTCTGCAAAAGCATCAGGTAGAATTTGCGAAACCAGATGTCATCTACAAGTCAATTTGGTGGAATGAAGAGCTGATCGGCTTTTTTATCTTGGTTTTGGATCCAGACGGCCAGAGCGTTGAATTTCGCAGAATTATAGTCTCCAAGCCTGAGCAGGGCCTCGGGACTATAGTCGTCAGAAGCGTAGATAACATCTGTAGCAGTGAACTTGGGAGGAGTCGGGTGTGGTTAGACGTCTTCGAGTCAAATGAGCGAGCCAGACATGTTTACGAAAAGTGTGGCTATCAACTGTTTGGAGAAACCCAACATGAGGGACGAAATTTGTTTTTGTATGAAAAAACTGTTCAGCAATCGTAAGCCTTTAGTTGTCGATGCCAGCATTTATGAATTCGTAAAGATGATATCTTCCCCCGAACCTCCACCGGAAGATCTGCGGCACTGCTGAAGCGTCGGAGGCGGACCCCAGAGTTTTCTAGGACAAGTCCGAGGGGTGGGGTGGGTGTGGCTATTGTTTGGGGCGTGGTTGAAGCGAAATATGATTATTTCTCAGGCGTCATGAGCTACCAGAGCCTTTTTTACCTTTAGCAGCTTGTTTTTGCTCAAATAAAATTTTGGATTGAGCAGCAGCATTAGCAAGTTCTTCAGGAGAGCAATTTAATAATTTGAGCAGATGGGGATACTCCAAGGCAGAGAGAGTTGGAATACTCCTTCCTTGGTCCCAATTCCTGACTGTAGATTCGGCAATATCGAGAGCACGGGCCAGCTCACTCTGACTTAATCCAGCGTCTTGACGAAGAGTCTTCATGGTTTTCATAAAGCCAAGTTTACACTGCCAGGATAGCACTAATTAAATAGCGGTAATTGCTTGACATACTAATAATTTAGCGCTAATATATTAGTATAAGTGAACGGAAAGGAAAGCGCCCAATGAAAGGCTTCCACCTCAACCAAATAAGTGAGTTCTACGAAGTGCTAGGTCACCCTGCTGAATACCGCAGACACGAAACCGGGGTAACGCTGGATTACGGTCTGATGCCCTCGGTGGATGAATTAAAAGTTCAAAAACAATTACAAGTCAAAGCGGAAGAGAAACGGGTTGCAATCGACTCTCTTCCGCTGGCTTAAGACAAACCAAGGAGATTCTAACAATGAAACAAGGACTTACGCTCGTTGAAATGGCCCAAGCTGTCCAAGATCAGGCTGAGGCCAAGCGCGATTTTGTTGCTGACACACGCACCCTTGAAATGAACCCTGATGGCTCGATCACAGTCGAATCTGAAGCAGTTGAAGAAACATTCACAACTACTGAACATACCCACGGCCAGATTTCCCAACGCCTCAGCATTCCCCTGAAATACTATCGACGGATGCAATCGTCAGCCCCCCAACTTCTGGCAGAAAACGTCAACCACTGGTTCAATACCAATCCAGAGCGGCGCATGATTCGCACTCTTGACGGCTCAGCTCGTGCCTTTTTGTCCGACCGCTATCGCAGAGTGGACAACTTTGAGATTGCTGAAACGGTATTACCCGTCTTGGCTGAATTTGGTCAAGGCTTAAAAATCATGAGTGTGGGCCTGACTGATTCACGACTGTACATCAAGGCAGTAAATGAGCGAGTTCAGCTCGATGTGAGGAAAGGGGATGCTGTCCAAGCTGGGGTGGTCATCTCCAACTCTGAGATTGGGCTTGGCTCCATTCGAATTGAGCCGCTGGTATACAGGCTCGTGTGTCTCAACGGTCTTATTTCTCAAGACCACAGTTTCAAGAAATATCATGTGGGTCGTCAAGTCGGTGAAAGTGATGCAGCCGTAGAATTGTTCAGCGACGAAACCCGTGAAGCTGATGATAGAGCGCTTTTGCTCAAAGTTCGAGACATGGTGTGTGGTGCTGCTGATATCGCCAAGTTCACCCAGATTGTAGAGCAGATGCGCGATGCCACCGAACGCAAGATTGAGGGCAATCCGGTCACGGCTGTAGAGGTGTTGGGTGATAAGCTCAACGTCAATCAGGAAGAACGCTCTGGAATTCTCACCCATCTGATCCAGGGTGGCGACCTGACCGCATACGGCATGATGAATGCGGTCACCCGGACTTCCCAAGATGTCGAGAGCTATGACCGAGCTACGGAGCTAGAAGCAATGGGGTCTCAAGTGTTGAGCCTGCCCCAATCCACTTGGAGAGAGATTGCGATCGCTCGGTAGTTCTGTCCTTCAGCCCTTGCCTGTCGGCTTGGGCTGGGGCTGTCTAAGGTGAGAAAGGATTGAAGTGATGTCCGAAGTGTGATGACCTTTGGTCGGTCTTTGACCATCTCAAGCCAAAGTATGCTTCTACCCCAAGTTAGAGAATGCCGCAAGGTTAGTTGTCTTTATCAGCAATCCTAGAAATAGCTTCCGCAATTTGGGACAGTGATTCATTGATCGAGGCTTGAGCTTCGCTATTTTGTGAGATGAGTTCATACATCGTTGCCCGATCATTCATTAAATTTGAGACAACATCAGAGGTCTCTCTAACAAAAGTACTGACAGTTCTTGTTAATTCAGCGATTTGTCGATCAGTATGGCGTTGCCGTTCTGTTTGCTGAGTGGCAAGTGCCTCAATTGCTTTGGCGTTAGATTCGATGAGTTGCTGAAGCTCTTCAGAGGTCATGATTTAATCTCAAAAGAATAATAAGGATTACAAAGAATAGAGGGATTTTGGTTACGTTTCAGGGTCATCTTTACTTACCTCTTCATATCCAAACAGATCATTGGGTGTGCAGTTAAGAATTTCACAAAGCCGTGCAACCCGTTCAAACCATTCCACGCCAGTACGACCGTGTTCCCAATTTCGGATAGTGGTTTCCGTCATTTGCATTTTTCTTGCGAGTTGAGATTGGGAGAGGCCCCGATCTTCACGTAACGCTTTGATGTTGGACACAAGAAATTTTCCCATAAAGGATTTATACCAACATTATATCTATAAATATCTTTATGTAAAATTCTTGACACCGTAAAGATCTTTACGGTAATATATAGACATACCAAAGGAAAGGAAAGCGCCCCGAAAGGCTTCCACCGAAATAGTCCAGAGACATGATCTTCTAGGCAGAGCACAAGGTCTTCCAGACTGGGTAAAGAAGCTAGAAGAAGCAATCAAAGGATAGAGACAAAACTTTCATTAAAAGAGCCGCTGCTTTTCCTGGCAGAACTCCAGCGGCTCTCCATGCAAACCCTCTACGAGGTTCACGACATGACTGTAGCACTTCTGACTCCAGAGCAACGATATGCTGCTCTCTATCCCAAGACTCGGAAGTTCGATATCACCATTGATTTCTACCCTGGCGTGAGAGGCGGCGGCGAAGAAATCGACCTAACCATCGAGCTTCCCAGTCAGGCCCATGTGACCAGTCGCCAACAATGCGAACGGTGGGTAGTAGAAAACTATCCTTCAGGTCGCCTGATTTTTGTCCAGCCTATATTCACGACTCAGCAGTTACTGGCTGAGGATGAATTCTAGTCCATCCACTACAGGGGCACCTGTTGCCCCTGCCCCGTCTCAGGTAAGTTCAGAGGACACAATCTTATGACCACTACAGAAGCAACCCAAGCCCCCACTATTGCCCAACTCAATGATCGCTTTCGCCAAGGTGACCACACCCTAGGCCAGGTCTTCACCACTCAGCTTGTTCAAGGTCTTTCGTCACAGGAACAACAGGAACTCTTTCGACTGGTCCGCACGTTCGATGACTTCAATGAAGATAATGACCCGTGGAAAGAGCATGATTACGGGCGAATTGAGTTTCAGGATGAGCAGTATCTCTGGAAGATAGACTATTACGACAAAAACTTGAAATATGGCTCGGAAGACTCAAGTGATCCAAAGGTCACTACTAGGGTTTTGACCATCATGCATTCCAGTGAGTACTAATCATGGATAGCTTGATGGACAGAGCGTTACAGATGCTCAACGGCATGATTGACGAGGGTTGGGAATATCCTGAAGCTGAGTTCAGAGTGCTTTCGAGGCTAGACCTGAGTCCTTCCCAGGTCGATCAACTGCAACAGCTATACGACGAGCAATAGGCTCACATTCCCCTACATCCTGGCTTCCGGGCTGGGGTGCTTTTCTTCTCCGATTGATACAATGACAGTAACCAAGGAGCTTGCAATGACAGCATCTGAACCTGATCGCCTTGACCGCATTGAAAATTTACTGACTGGCTTTGGTGAGGATTTGAGTACAGTCAAAAACGACCTGAATTCTCTCAAAGAGCAGACTATCAAAACCAATGAGCAGGTCAAGAAATGGGATGGTCGGCTCTGGGGTTTGACCTTAGCCCTGATCAGCACAGCTTGGGCTGGCATCATTGGCGCAACTGCTGTGGTGATTACCCGTTCCTTGACTGGCAGCTAATTCTTCCTAGAAGCTCCCAACTCTACAAAATTTTTCCCAGACAGCATTCTGGCTCCCCCCTGCCAGGATGCTTTTCTGAGGGTGCCCAAAATTATCTGCAATTAATCAATGAATTGAAAGAATTTTTCTCTTGCTCCAAGCCTTGCAACCCAATTAACAGCACCCCCTCCCCTCCCCTCCCAAAACCTTTCTCTTTCTTCTCTTCTCTTTTCTGCTTCTCCCCACACCAATCAGCCCCTGGTTCACCACTGGGGGGCTTCCTTCTGAATCACTGGAGGTAATCCCATGAAAATCCACATCGCTAAAGTCGAAGTCTGGAATGGCCGCTCCTTCCAGTTGATTGATTTCCAGCAAGCTCAGACCCAGGAAAGCCTTGGGGCAGTCATCAGGGAGTATGCTGCTGCGATAGGGGTGCGGCTGGTCTATTGGAGCAAAGTATAGCAATCTTGGTCTTAGCGGATGCGATCACCTGCTGCTTCGTGAGTACGATCGCATCCACAATACAAGCTACCTCAAACTCTCCCCCTCGTATTACACCTATTAATCTATTTCACACCTATAAATTCCCCTGGCCGATTCGCTGGGGGTTCCACATATCTAGAGAAAATCCTATGACCGTTTCAATCCCACCCCTCACCCTAAAAGTGAGTGCCCCACAGACCAACGTCACCAGCTACAGCACTAACCCCGAAGATTTACCCATTCTTGAGCAGATCTCAAGTCTCCTCCCAAATCTATCCCAGGCTGGTAAAGTTGCCCTGATTCGGGGTGTATCTGAGTTGCTGGCGGTGTCTATGAGCCTGCCAACCCAGCCTAAAGAAATTACCTTGTCCCTTCACCACGAGGCCACCTATGATAAAAACTCAAGATAGATCCCAAGCCCCACTCCAACAGCAAGCCCATGTCCGACCCCTCGGATTTGGTGAAAGTCCCAGTGGCTTAGCGATATTCTGTAATCGGGCCAATACCAATACTTGGTATACCCTTAATCAGGATTCCCAACCCGTAGAACTCCCCTATCCAGCGCTTACGGGCTATCTCCAAAGCATCGAGTTCATCAAAGGTGAATACAAAGGGAAACCCAAGAGCAAGCTCAGATTCAAGATGATGGCTCATCGTCCCTGTACCCTGGAGGCGGGTTCAGAGTCCACGTTCACGAAAGGATTCCTGAGTGCGATCGCAAGTCTAACACCAGACCATCTCCATTATCCCATCACCATTGAGGCGATTCCCGCTGATGAGGAGAAAGTGCTGTTCTGCTCCGTGTGGCTGATGGGCCAGAAGGTTTTCCAGGCATGGGACGAGCAGACCAACTGGCGAGAGGTCGCCAGAAAAGCGATGACCAATGTGGCTCAACTGCAGAGTGGCTGATGAATCCGACCATCGACTGGTAAGCACTGAAGAACCTGACGGAATATTGCCGGGAGGATATCAAGGGCTTCTGTGAGGATGAGGGTTTTCCGGTTTACCCCGGTCGCCTTCATCCCTACCAAGCTCTATTCCTCCGCAATTTGCTGTTGTGCAACTGGTCGGTGCGCGAGGGGTATTTGCTTATTACTGGCAGGCTCAGCAAGCGTTCGAGTTGTTCTGGGCAGAGCTACCGGATGATGTCAGTGATTGCCAGTTGACGAAATCCTGGATGGCCTGGTTTGAGGGGAGTTTGAGACAAAAAAAGACAGCTTCTCGTTACCGAAGCTGTCGAGGTCTATTTACGTGGTGGAGTTGGAGAAGCTCTCTGTTCTCATGACTCCATTAGTGAGGATGCCCCAATCGAGATAAGTGATGACAACAATCTGAAAAAACTCATCACGTCTTGCTGGAGTTGGAAATTTGAACTTATCCAGCGTTCTGCTTTGAAAGAAAAAGTGTGATGTGAGAGGGCATTAAACTCAGTCCCTAATTGGCACACAGCACTTAAAAATATTGAAAAATTAGGAGTCTATATATGAATACCGTAAATCTTATTGGAAGACTCACTGCAGATCCACAGATGCGCTATTTCGAGTTTGGCAAAGTCATTGCCAAATTCCACCTTGCCATCAACCGCACCAAAGACGAGACTGACTTTTTCGAGATAGAGGCTTGGGAAAAGACCGCTGAGGTGATTGGGCAGTACTGCCAGAAAGGGTCGCAAATTGGGGTCAGTGGTTCCCTGTTGCAAGAGCGCTAGGTTGACAGGAACTCAGGCGGCAATCGCTCAAAGGTGGTGGTTCGCTGCCAACGGGTTGAACTGCTGGGTTCCAAGCAAGGGGAGCAGGCATCGAGCAACACTGTTGCACCAGCCCCGACCCATACCCCGCCTCAGCCCCAGAGACAGGTGAAGCCACCAGTAGCGTCAAAAGCTGGTGGTGGTTCATTTGTTGATGACAATATTCCTTTCTAGGGGTGATGAGAAAGAACCCCCAAAAGTGACTCTTCTGAACAATTTTGCTGACGAGAAAGGGCGGCCTGGAGTTGACTAGGGTCGCCCTAAAACAGAATCTTCATGAAATCTAGCACAGTCTTAAAATTTGCGTTTGAAGCCGTGCTAGATCGACCTAATTGAATTAGTAAAGGGCAGTTCTCGTGTTCAAAAACGCCCTGCCTAAAGCCGTAAAGCTTATCTCGTTCAATGGCAAATATATCATGAACATCACCGTCGTTAATCTTCGCCATAATCGCAATGTTGAGGGCTACCGTTGCGACCGTGCCAGCGTCCTTGGCAATCCCTTTCACATGTTCCAAGAATCCGAGCGCATGGCAGTCATCGCTGCATTCCGTGAATACCTCCATGAAGTTGCCAACCTGGGGGCCAATCCCATTGATGTGGTCCCAGATCTGGCTGACAAGTACAACGTCCAGGTCTCAGGTATGTGGAAGCGTCCCAGTCGTCCTCAAGTGATGGTAGAGCTAGCCAAACTAGAGGCCATGCTAGAAGTGAAGTTGCTCTGTTGGTGCGCTCCCCTGGCCTGCCACGGCGATGTTATTAAGTCCTACCTTGTATGGAAACACCCGGAACCCCAGCAGTTGGAGCTATCCTGAGCCAATCAAAACAGATTTTGGTATGAGAAAGGGCGACTAGGAGTTGGTGTGGTGTCGCCCTTAAGAGTGATTTGTATTCACAGTCGCCTCAGAATTTACCACGACCACAAAATAATTTGACTGGTGTTTATAAATCTTGTGTTTCCAAGCAATTAGACGAATAAAGAGGCGATTCTTTCTGAGCATGAACCGCCTCAGCTAATAACCAATAAACATCCTAGGAGCAACGTACCATGTTTACTCGTAACGTGCGGCGGCTCTATCAGCCGTCCGTTAAACAATGCTGCGATTGTCACGAGTATAAAGTGGCAATTGCCTACCAAATCATTCCTCTGCATCGTACTGGTGGAAGCCATACTTGGTGGATTTGCCGGGACTGTGGGCAATCACGAGGAATATACCCCACACCAGAGTTGAGCAGAAGGTTGCGGCGACTGGAAGGAAAGGAACGCTTCGAGCAACGAGTAAAAGTTGTAACTCTTACTCCTCGCACTGCCGCTCTCTCATCAAGGGCGTAAGACGTGGTTGTCTAGGCCGATGTCAGCCCAAGACTCACTTTGGAACAACTATCGAAGCTCTCAAAAAATCGCATCACTCAAACAGGAGATAAATCATGCCATGCCTTGAACCATTGGCACTTTAGATCCAGTTTCGTTTGCTCAGGCCGTCAATCCAGACTGTCCCGCTGAATCGCATCAGGTTCGCCATGAGTACTGGATGGAATATTTTCTAGAACCAGACGGTGATTGCATCTGCTTTAGAAAATGCACTGCAGATATTGAGGGTTCGCTTGCCGTTACCTATCTCGAAATTGAAGGGTAGCCACACCCCAAATTAATTAATTGAATATTGGAGGAAAATTCCATGAGCAAGTTAGTGTACTCGCCTCAGCATCATCTGGTGTACTTCCTCGGAACGCTCAGGAGACAAAACGGCACCCGTCTCAAGGTGTTCTCCACAGTCTCCAGACAGCACGTTCTGATGATTGCCAAGGACAAATCCGGGAAGTGGAGCAAGAACTTCACCACGGTCAAAATCACGGATTTGCGCCCTGCTGTCCGTCTCAAGTTGTGTTGTTAGGAGGTTGACGGACATGAACGATTTGTTTGTCCAAAGCGGGGATGGCCTCTACCTCCCTCAGCAATCCACCTATCATCAACGACAGTCTGGGCTATTGCTCCCCAAACGAGAGTATGACGTTCCAATCGCCATTGACCTGTTTTGTGGCTGTGGCGGTTTCAGTCTGGGGATGATCGAGGGTGGGTTTCAGGTCGTAGCCGCCGTTGAAAAGGATGCCAATGCAGCACTAACCTATCTCGCTAATCTGGGAGCTTATCCCCTGGATATGAATTTTGTCGTAGATGAGGATGAGGCCAGGTTTACGAAACTGCTAGAGAAAATCATGCAGATGGATAAGGACGGTGGCATTGCTCAATGCTTCCTGTCGGGCCAGCATCGCCCCCCAGAGCGTCCCGGTGTGGAGCATTTCTGGCTGGGGGATGTTCGTCAGCTCACGGGCCAGCAGATCCTAGATTCCATCGGCGTGGGAGTTGGTGAAGTCGATTGTGTCTTTGGTGGCCCACCTTGCCAAGGCTTTTCAATCGCAGGTAAGCGACAAGTTCTTGATCCGCGAAATAGTCTGATCTTTGAATTCGCCCGCATGATTTTGGAGATCCGACCCAAAACTTTTGTTATGGAGAACGTACCAGGAATTGTCAGTATGGTGACCCCTGAAAGTGTCCCCGTGATCGATGCCTTTTGCCGGGTAATCGCAGATGGGGGCTTTTCCACGTATGATGCACTTCGCAAAACCTTGCATCAGCAAGCAGAGGCATTTGGGGGCATTCATCAAACGAGTCCAGCGAAAAAGCCCAAAAGGAAAAGTAAGGATTCAGATCCTCAGCCGCAATTGTCATTATTTGAATGAGGTTGATCATGATTGCTGTCCAAACGGCTCTCCCTCTCCAGCTCCCTAAATCTGGTCCAGTCAAGACCACTAAACAACGCCAAGCCTTTGAACGGATGTTAGCGCAGCTCCGCAAGGAAGCAGCGGAGATACTGGCAATCGCCAACCAGATGTTCCAGCAAACCTGGCAGCGTTTACAGGAAGTGCCCACCCCACAAATGGGAGCTGCGGTGAAGGCGTACCACAAGGCAAACGGTATTGTAATTCCCCAAGCCATTCGCTCTGGCCCGATCTCCAGCAAGCCCAGTCGCCCCTATCGACCTTGGCCGATGGCGCGGAAGTATCGAGAACGCATTCGACGGATGCAGGTACGGGCACAGAAAAAGTACTCCATCTTCAGTTTGCAGTTTGATTTCATCCAGTCAGAGCTGGTGCGGTTGCCTCACTATTTCGGTGTTTGTCCGCTGCCGAGTGAGGAAGGTTGTACCTTAAATCTCCAAGATTTACTGCTGAATCCTGCAATCGAACGGGAAAAGCAACTTCGAGCGCAAGAAGGGTAAACCAGTTCTGGTTAGCCCTGAGCCAAGACTATACAGTGCCCATCCTCGTTAACCCGATTGCCTGGACTCTGCCTGCCGGGGAATTTGGGGAGAATGCAGGCCCGACATAAGACTTTTTGAAAATTCATATTTGGAGGTGAAGCAATGAAAAAGCAGGTGTGGAATCTTTTGCAGCAAGGTCGAGGCATCATGCAACTGCAACCCTTGGGATGCCTGAGTAGTCGCAGTAAGTCTCTTTGCCTGGGCTGCGAAGCGGGCCAATATTACGAATGTCAGTCCTGCGGCTATCTTCAACCGTATTGCAAGGGTGCTGATGACGATTACTTTGAAATTTGCGATGACTGCTGGGGGATTGCAGAAAAAATGCATGAAGCTATAGGAATGCCAATGGAGGCGGAACGATGAAAATCATCACCCTCTGGCAACCTTGGGCGACCTTCATTGCCCTGAACTTCAAGGAATTTGAGACTCGATCATGGGGCACTCGCTACCGGGGTAAGTTGGCGATTCATGCAGCCAAGCGACCTATCAATTTAGACGGGCAAGCGATAGTGGGCCAGGTCAATAATCTGACGGATGGCAAGGTGCCTCGCAACCCATGTGATTACCCGCTCGGTTGCATCGTGGCTATTTCGGATCTGGTGGATTGTCCCCGGATGGATTCAAGTCTGATCAGCAGACAGACTGAGCTGGAGTTGGCCGTGGGTTGCTGGCAACTGGGGCGCTTTGCTTGGCAGTTAGGAAGCATCGTTCCACTGCCTGAGCCGATTCCCTATCGCGGGTCTCAGGGACTCCGAGATGTCCGACCTGAAACATTGAAAATTTTGATGGAGTTAACCAATGGAGAATAGCAAAATTGAGTGGACCCACCACACATTCAATTCCTGGATCGGCTGCGCACACAACAGTCCTGGCTGTTTGAATTGCTACGCTGAGGCGATGATGGACAAACGATATCATCGCGTGAAGTGGGGCAAAGATGGAACCAGATCTCGCACATCAGAATCCTACTGGAAGCAACCTCATAAATGGAACCGCAAAGCTGCAGAGCGAGGAGTCACTGAAACGGTCTTCTGTGCGTCCTTGGCCGATGTGTTTGAGGACCGGGATGACCTGATTAATTGGCGGTTAGATCTGTTTGATGAGGTCATCGAGAAAACCCCAAACCTGATCTGGTTGCTACTGACCAAGCGGGTGGATGTCGCGGCTAAGTTTCTCCAGTTCAGACAAGTTCCTTCTCAAGTCTGGCTGGGCCAAAGCATCTGCACCCAGCGAGAAAGCGATGTCGTCATTCCCAAACTGGCAAAGCTACAGAAGAAAGTCGGCGGCATTTTCCTAAGTTGTGAACCCTTGCTCGAACCCTTGGATCTAAGCGCCCTTCCCGCGAATTGGTGTATCACCGGGGGTGAGTCTGGCCCAAGCGCTCGGCCTTGTGATGTTACTTGGATTCGCTCCATTCGAGACCAATGCAAATCAGCAGAAATCCCCGTGTTTATCAAGCAGCTTGGCAGCAAGCCCGTGGGGGTTCCCAAGCTCCGTTCTGCGAAGGGTGGGGATGCCGAGGAATGGCCGCAGGATCTTCGAGTGCGGGAGTTTCCAGTGTTTGGATGATGGAGGTAACAGTGGATGAAGAGCGAAGAAATTGAGGAGTGGCGAGTAGATCTGAAGCCTGAGACTCAAGTCGGCATGGAATCTCTGGGCCGGGTAATCTGAAGATTGAAATCCAGTGCTTCGTTCTATCAGAGGTCACCATTGAAGGGTTTGTGAATTTAGAAGTGGAGCCACCAGACTATTACAAATTGGGTTGCTCTTATTATGAAGTGGCGAACAAGTGCAATGTTTACATCGACTATTATTTCACTAGCGAACCAGAGGCTTATCTGATCGTAGGCTGTGCTTATTGGGTGATACCACGACAATTTGCAGAGCAGTTCATCCATGTTTTCTTGCTAGGAGATGCCAGTCGTAGTGTGTAGCAAGGTTAGTTCATTAGCCCTATCAGAGTCCCTGGTGTGGTTTGTGGCTTTCTACAATAATCATCCTGATTCTGCTGCTTGGCCCCATCAACAAAATCTAGAAATTCGTTCACAATAGAAATATACGCCTTAATTCAGGCTAGCGCATCCCCTCTAGTCGCTGAGGAGATAGCAATGAATGAACGCAATGGCTATGCAAAACTGATTCCCACTCCCCAACTTGATCCCCTGCTTATGGGCGAAGTCATGGGCTCTGATGCTTTTATAGAGGGAGATTGGGTATTGCTGCGCTATTGGGATAATAGACCCACTAAAGTCACGCGAGTGCAACAAAACTTTTTGTATGTGGGCTTAGAGGTGGGAGAGACTTTTGAAGATGCCTTAGTTCACTTTTACCCCGAAGAATTAGGGTATCCCCTTGACCATCGCTTTTGGAGTCAGCGTCAGAAGCAATGCTATCTACGGTGCCATCTGGACCCCGCCTTGCTCCGACGATGGGATAGGAATTCTCACGTCTTTGTAGGAAAAGACACAGATCTGAATGTGTTCTTACTGTGTGCATTGGCGAGTGTGATTATACTGGCCGTATCAGGGTTTTGGTTGCACTATCAGGTCTTTTGGGGTCTCAGTGATGTTGGGGGCAATGCTTTAAATCCATGAATGAATTTCAGCTCAGATTTCTAACTCCCTATCCAGGGCATTTCTGGTATCTCTACTCAGCTAACTAACCATAATCCAGGTCATCGTTCACAATGGGAATATAGACCTGATGCCAGGTCAGCGCATCCTTCCACACCGCTGAGGGGGCACCCCATGCCAGCCTATGATTTTGAGCAGCAGTTTGTGATCGGGACACATCATGAACAGACCCTCGATGCGTATTTTCAGCAGTACTTCTGGATTGAACCTGCCTCTCGTCAAGAGCAGCGACAGGGGATAGACCGCTGGTTTCAAGCACCAGACGGGTCATGGATGTCGGTCGAGTATAAAGCAGATATGACAGCGGGTAGGACGGGCAATGCATTCATCGAAACGATCAGCGTAGATGTCAGAGCGGTTCAAGGCTGGGCCTATGCATCTGAGGCCGATGTGTTGGCCTATTATGTCCCCCCTCGCAACTCCGTTTGGTTGATTTGCTTTATGGAATTTAGGCAATATCTAGCGGAGTGGCATCAGCGTTACCCTCTTCGTCAAATTCCCAATCAGGGCTATTGTACTGAGGGCCTTTTAGTACCCCTAGTCTTGTTTGGAAATATCGCGTTTGAAGTTTGTCGTATTGGGGAATGGTCTCATTGACTTCGGTAACCCTAGAAGCTTTGAATGCTGGTTACTAGATAGATTTTGGTGAGCGTATTTAGAGGCCGAATATTGAGCAGAAAAGGAAAAGTTTGCGTCAAACTCCTTATTCGACCTGATAGCTAAGTATTCGGGGTTATGCATAGATGTTTAAGACACAGGAACTACCAGCATCCTCAAACCAAAACTGGCGTCAAATGCTTGAGGACGAATATCAAGGTCGCCAAACCTATGCCTTCAGTAAAGGGTTCAACGTGCCGCTGCATATCCATGATATTTGGATTGTCTGTCGAGGCGTTGTTCAAATCTGCACTTTAGACTCGGAGGGACAGGAGTCGATCCTGGGACTGGCCTGTCCAGATATGCCCTTTGGACCTCCATTGACCCAAATCAAAGCGTATGAGGCTATCGCACTAACTGATGTCGTGTTGATGCGTATCGAACAATCTGAGCTTGAGCGTTCACCATTGTTGGCTCAGAGAATATTGATACAACTGAATCGGCGTTTTCAGCAGACTGAAGCGTTATTATCCATTGTTCACCACCGACTCATAAGAAAGCGTATAGAGCAATTGTTGTTGCTTTTAGCGAGAGAAGTAGGAGAAATGACTCCCGAAGGGGTAAGGATATGTGTTCGATTTACCCATCAGCAAATCGCCAATCTAACGGGCACTAGTCGTGTGACGGCATCTCGTATTCTAAGCAGTTTACGGAAAGAAGGATGGATGTCTGTTGATCAGACAAGCCATTTTGTCATCCACGATTCTGCTGTCAGTGAATCTTAATTATCGACCACTTCATTTCTTAGCACCTGCACACTAATCATTAGCTTTGCCTAGTCTCCCTCCCTCCACCGATCAGAAACGCTAATCCCCAAATCCTTGTATCCTCAAGGCTTTCACGCTATCTTGATACATAGGCAGTGGGACTCCCCCACCCAAAGTATTTTCTCCAAATCCACCTCACCACAGCTCCCCATCGAGCCTGATTTTTACTGAGGGTATATTCTCACGCGAGGGTCAAGACACCCCCTTGCATTTTCTCAATATCCACATGGCCGACTCAGTTGCACATGCCAGTCGTGCCCTATCCACTATTCGTTATTCAAAGGACAACACTTATGAAATTGATTACAAGCATCACCGTCAAACAAGCCGACCACAACGAAGTCATCGACACCGCCGCTACCCAAGTGGGCCTAGCTGCAAACAAAGCCTTCTTGTTCGTCATTCGCAAGGAAATCCAGGGCTGGAAAAACTTCACTGCCCTCTGCTCCTGGGGATTTTCCAAAGTGAGCCAGAAGCACGGCCCCATCTTTGAGGAGGTCAAGGAACGAACTGTGGCTGTCTACCGCAAAGGCTGTCAGCAAGAGACGGTGTTCGTCCAAGCGCTTATCAAGACTCAGCTCACGGATCGGATTGATGCTCACTGGAAGCTCCATGAAAAGGCTATCGATTGGTTCAAGGTACAGACTCAGGCATTCCTAGCCGACAATCCGGTCGAGGATACTTCTGAGGTCGAGGCTGAAGATCTGGCTCCTGATGTTTCGGACGACCTGGGGCAGGCTGAACCCGTGGCTGAAGAATCCATGACTATCCTTGATGAGGCTCCGGTCCCGGTCCTTGATCCGCCTGTTGATCCTGACCCACTGGATGATGAGTTGGCCGTACCTCAAGACCCGACTCCTGTCGTGGCTAGTGGTAGTGGGAAGCGTCGGACTGGAACCAAGCGGGTGACCCTTGCTGATGTGATGAAGCAAGAAGCTGCTAAATCCTAGGCAGACCGTAGACCTAGCCTCTGAGGAGACTTAGGGGCTGGGTTTGTTAGGATTTCATCAGCGTGAGGATAAGAAATGACTTTTATCCCTTCTCTTTCGCAGATCCAGCTAGAAATTCTTAGAGTTGCCAAGCTAAGTTCTGGTGAAATGCTCAATCTTTCCCTTGAAGCACCAATAGAGCAGGATGAGGGGCCACCGTCAGCACATCCTCAGTTTGTTCAAGAATTGGTTGACTGGGGTCTGATCGAAGTCTATTTCAAGCACGTTCACATTGGTACTTCCCGCTTCCAGCAAGACAGTTGGGCTGAATATTGTGCGGACTTGAGCCTGCCCTCCATCCGAGCCTGGGAGCTATGGCGACAAGAGTTTATTTCAGAGCAGGAGGGTGCAACCCATGTCCTCACACCTGGAGAAAGATTTGGGGAGTTTAGCGAGGTCTGGGTTGAAGAGATGCGATTTCGGGCAGTACAACCGAGTTAAGGCTAGTTGTAAAATGAAGAGCACCAATTTCGGGGGATAGAGAATGCTTCATAAACCAATTCGGGTCTATTTCACGGTTGCGATCGCTGCGATGCTACTCAGCCTGGGTCAAGGGATATCTATTCTCCACCCATCACCGCTAGCAACTGCAGCCCCCAATCCGCAGTCGAACCCACACTATACTGCTGCAATTTCTCGCCTAGAACAAGAAGATCTTCAGGGAGCGATGGCAGAACTTAATCAAGCCATCCAGATTGATCCATCTTTATCTGAAGCCTATGCACTTCGGGGCGTTCTATTCATGGGAGAAAAGAATTTTCAGGAAGCCGCTGAGGATTTTGCCCAAGTCACCCGACTACAGCCAAAGAGTGCTGAGGCCCATCTCAATCTTGCTAAAAGCCAATTGATGCTCAAGGATTATCAAGCAGCTTTGCAATCAGCAACCAAGGCTACTCAGCTTGATCCGCAGAATCAATCTGCTGCTCTTTTGGTGAAAATGATTCCACACTTGGCTAAGCCCGCCCAATAATGCAACATCCCAAAGCAAAGGCAGAGCGCGGAGCAAAAGTATTGTTTTGGGAGGGCGACCTTGCCGATCTGGATTGCGCTATACTCTTGCTGGTTTCGGGGGCAGCCACTCTGGCTATACCTCTAGCTAACTCTCGCCCCAATACCAGTCCCTGGAACGTACCCCGTGGCGAGCGTTTCCACGATCAATATTTATAGAAATTAACCTAAAGTAGACTTTGAACTTCTCATATATTCAAAACTAAATGTAAACTGTCTCTGTGTTGCGACATTTAATTCTGTGACAAAGATCTTCTCTTTTTTTAACCAAGCTGGTGGTACAGGAAAAACAACCCTTGCAATGAACCTGGGATATGCTTTGTCGCAGTTAGGGCATAGTGTCTTACTCGTTGATATGGATCCTCAATCCTCGTTGACAATTTTTATGGGTATCTCTTCCTATGAAGTAGCAACAACTGTGTCCCAAAGTATTTTAGACAAAAAAACGTTACCAATTCTCTGTGGTATTCATGAAATGGACTTAGTTCCAAGTAATTTGTCACTCAGTGCTGCTGACGTACAACTTGCTACTGCAATTGCAAAAGAGACTCGTCTAAAAAGAGCTATTTCATCAATTGAGTCAAACTACGATTACATCCTTATTGATTGTCCTCCAACTCTAGGCGTACTCAGCATACTTTCCTTAGTTGCTTCAACCCACATACTGATTCCAATGCAGACTCAGTATAAAAGTTTTGTTGGATTAGATTTATTATTAGGCACGATCAACGAACTAAAGGTAGAGGGAGTGGCATCAAACCTACAAATTGCGGGTGTAATTCCAAATTTGCATGATCGAACTTCTCAGAGTAAGGAAATTCTTGAAGCAGTGATTGAGCAGTTCAGTGGAATTGCTCCCGTATTCCCTCCAGTACCAAAAGCAGTTGCTTTTGCAGATGCATCTATGAATCATACTCCTTTAGAGATATATGACCGTAAGCATCCTGCTAATTCTATTTTGCATTCTATTGCTGAAAACCTGGAGTCACTATAGTGCCGTCACGAAAAAGAACACCGAAACCTAAATTGACTAATGTAGCAGCAATACTCAATCGCGACTCTGTTGGGCAATCAAGCTCCTCACTGTCTATACCTATCAAGAATATTCATTTACCTACAAACCAACCTCGAAAGTATTTCAACGCCGAAAAACTTGCTCAATTGGTTACTTCAGTTAAAGAGCATGGAGTTTTGGAACCACTCCTTGTAAGACCTCTTAAGAATGGTGAATATGAATTAGTGGCTGGAGAGCGTCGCTTACGAGCTGCTAAAGAGGCAGGTCTTACTGAAGTCCCTATAATCGCTAAACAACTCAATAATCGTGAAGCTGTACATGTAGCTCTAATCGAGAACCTTCAACGAGAAGACCTAAATCCGATAGAAGAGACTGATGCAATCCTTGATTTATTGGGGCTAGTTCTTGAACTTAATAAGGAGCAAGTTATTGCCCTTTTCTATCAAGCTCATCACGCGAAGCATCGAGGTCAGGAGTTGGGACAAAACGTTTTGTCCCAACTCGATACTGTTCAACAAACAATGCAGGAAGTGGGCCGTTTCTCTATTGATAGTTTCAGATCTAGCCGCCTTCCACTATTGAAGCTACCCGAAGATGTTTTAGAGGTACTCCGCCAAGGCTTGCTTGAATATACAAAGTGTCAAGCTATTGCTCGTGTCAGTGATAAAAAAGTAAGGGCCAATCTCTTAAATACTGCAATTACGGAACAATTGTCACTCAAAGATATAAAGCTAGAAATTCAATCTCTGAAAGCTGAAGATAAACAAACCCCTCAAAATCTTTTATCCCAACGCTGTAAAGATATCGGTTCAAGATTGCAAAAAAGCAAGGTACTAGATAACTCAAGAAACCGAAGTAAAATTAAGAAATTATGGCTCTCCGGGAATTAGCGTGGTAGCCGCTAGATATAGTGTTTAGGTCACAGCGAATGTCTGATACCCATTGAGGTCAAGAGAAATCCTTTGGAAGAGTCTTTCAATATCGAAAATACCGTAGCATCGTCTTTTTAAGACTTTGACTCGGTTATTAAATCCTTCCACAAAACCACTGGTCCACCCCTCCAGGAAATAGTTGGTCATCTCGTCCATCCAATTATTGATAGTGGTCAGAAAACAATCGAATTCCTTGATGTCACTCTTGAGTACTTGTTTACACCAAGCACGGATGGCACATTTAGCTCCGTGCTTGGTGTACCTGCCCTCAAATATCTGCGTGAGTTTCTCTCGGAGGTTGTACGCCTGTTTCAGTTGTGGAGAATAAGCAAACAATCGCTCAAGGAGTTGTTGCTCTGACTCTTTCAGATTCTCTGGTCGTTTTCTAAAAGGCCACATCGCGCCTTTGATGCTGTCATACTCTTGCTTAGAGAGCTCTCGTCGTAGACGTTTGACCTCACGTTTACGAACCGTATCAGCACAATTACGATAGGCTTTGGTCACATGAAAGCGGTCAATGACAATTTTGGCTTGCGGCAATTGTTCTCGGACTGCACTGACAAATCCTTGGTACATGTCCGTACAGACGCGCTCAATGGTTTGGCGTAAATCAATGGGAATCGATTGAAGGAAATTTGCCACTGTCTGCTGTTTACGGTCGGCTAGAACTGCCAATATATCCACCCCATCCGTCGTAGGAATCGTGATCAAAACCACAAAATCACGATGGCCTCGTTTGAGAGAAATCTCATCCATCCCCATAACTTTGAGGTCTGCATATTCGCTCCAGTCAACTTGAGCGGCAATCCAACGATCAATGATTCCACTGACGATATCCTCACTAACGCCTAGTTTTCTGGCAACATCTGAGACCGTTGAATTGATCAAGATTCGCAGAAGCCAACGCTCATATGCTTTTGTATTGGGACTGCGAGGTTCGTGCCATTCTAAATGTTGAGTTGTTGTGGGATGGTCATCGCAATACTTGCATCGATAACGCTTGGGCCGAATTTCTAAGTAAACGGGGACTTCAAATAATGGCAGGTGACGAATCCGAAAAGGCTGATCATGACAATGGAGGTCAGTAATCTCACGTCCGCATTGATGACAGGTTGTTCCTTGAAGCGTACTCTCAATCTTGATGAGCCAATCCCCTCTCTCAGTCTTCGATAGCTCTAGAACTCGAATATCAGGAAGGTTGAGCGGGATGCGAATTGAGTTATCCATTACGCCATTGCTCTGAAGTACTACCTCAGATCATTCCATAGGGATGAAAAAGGAAACACACTAAATGTAGGACTGCTACACGCTAATTCCCAGAGAGCCGAAATTATTGGATGAGCTAGAAAAGCTTTTGTCAGAATAAGTAAAGTTTATAGAGAGCTAATTCTCAAGCACTTACCTTTAGAGCATCCTCTCAGAAGTCGTGGAGACAGATCTGATAATCGATTATCTGCATCGGCTGCGGTCTGGTGGGTTAAAACCTGTCGTTTTGATGGCATTTTCTAATGCTCTGGTTTCCCTAGATAGTCGAACTTACCTAATTCAACCCCAGAGTGCCTGAGGATGTTGTAAGCAGTTGTCACATGGAAGTACACATTGGGTTTAACAAAAGTGAGTAGGTAGGGTAAGCCAGGGAATTTGTAGATTTCACCTCTGATGGGGAGGGATATGATTTTATCCTCTGTACCATCAATTTGATCCGGTGTGAAAGTATTTAGGTAATCTACTGTTGTACTTGACCGGGTGATTAGTTCTGGAAATGATGCTTCATTGTCTTCAATAGAAGGTGCTTCTATACCTGCAAGTCTTGCTGCTCCTTTTCTCGCTACATCAGACGCAATCTGAACTTGCTTGGCAAGTGGCAACATGTCAGGAAAGAGCCGGGAATGGATAAGGACACTGGGATCGATTCCTTTATTCTCAGCATGGGCAGCTCCCTTCTCCAGAATCCCAGATAAGTTATTGAGGCAACGAATTAAAGGAGGTACCGAAGCTTTATACATCGAAATCGCCATAGTTTTTCTATGCTCTCTATGACTAGAATCATTCTTGCAATTATATTATCCCCTACTGGCTGCGAGTTCATTTTTTCCTGATCTGAGGTATTACCGCAAGCACCTGATGTCGATCATCGATGAGGTCGATGGACGATTCGGGCGAGGGAAGATTGAGATTGAGGAATCGGTGAGGCAGCAGACTTAGCGGATACAGTCGAAGTGGCAAGTTGTTGAGGAGACAATCCCAATCTAAGACGAATAGGGTTCCCATCCTACTTAATTTGAGCTTCTGCACGCTTCTTTGATTTTGAAATCACGATTACTGACTGTTTTGCTCTCCCGCTAGAGATTTTTCCTGCTGCTCAAGAGTTGATTGCGCCTTGTCAATTTCTAGCTGTACATTTCCAGCTTTATCGATAGCTTTTTGCCCTTGATCAACGGGTTTCTGATAAAGTTCATTGGCCGGATTGCTACAAGCGCTCAGTGCAATAAACACCGGACCTAAAACACATAAAAGAATGAATTGATGCTGCATTTATGATGACTCCTTTATGTTGTCCTGATTGAGTAGAAGTAGAGAACGAAGTTTAATGAGAGGGAAAGATTAGTCAGAGACTTCATTCTCCTGGAACGATATTCCTTCTTATTTAAGAGGCGCCAAAATCATCATCACTCAGCCCAGTAGGTTGTTGTAGGGATTCTGTTCTATTCCACCCATCTGCAATCTCTGCGCTCTTACCTGGAACCTCTCTGATCAAACCTGCTGTGATGAGTTCATCAAGCATTGCAGCTAATTCTTTAGGATTGCGTCGGCCCCGTTGTTGCCAAATGAATTCAAAATCAACCTTGTCTTTCTGCTTGACTAGAAGAAGTAGCAGCTCTACTGCTTCGATACTCACGCCACAGGTTGGCTCATACCTTCTCAGAAGGGCTTGAGAAATCTGACTTGCACTCACCAATAGACTCCTGATAATCGAAAAAGCAATTAGGCTGAATGGACAACTCAATGGTGACCATATTAATTAGTCTGCCCTCATCGATTGTCTTGAATGAAGAAGGGAGTGCATAATCACCGGAACAATCAACTATGCAGGCGTCAAGTTCATCCTATCCTTGGTCAAATCCAAATACTCGATATTATCCCCGCACACCCACTTGAGGAGAATTCCTGGTGGATGAGGGTTGGCCGCGAACTTCAACATCACATGATGATATTGGTCCTCTGTCGTATTGGAATGCTGAATTCGTTCCCAATTTTCTTGCAGGCTGAGCAAGGTGTCATCCCCAATCTCACTCCGAAAAGCAGTAGCACTGCCACTTTCTTCATCAATGGCAAAGAAAAAGTAGTCCCCAGACTTGATCATCTGTTTCAAGACCACTTGGGCAATTGGATTATTGGGATTGATGAGCACGTTAAAAGTCTGGAACCCATAGAATTCAAAGGCAAAGTGGATCACTTCATAGGTGCTGGTTCCGAAAATTGTATGTCCAAAATTGAAACCCAGATCCGTTGCGCCTGGGGGAATCATTGGCTCTGGTCTCAGGGTTACAAACCCACATGGTTGATCCTCAACTTCCACCATCCCCAAGGCACAGCAGGGTTTCTCCGCTTCAATGAACTCTGCCATGAAGGAACGATTGACGATGAGGGAGGGTAGGGCTTGACTCATGGTTATCTTGGAGAGGTGTGAGAGCACAGTGTTGAGATTAGCATTACGCCCACCATCTGCCAGCGATCACAGCAGTAGTTACTGAAAAATTACTATACATGAGATGAACAACTATTCTTCATAACTCTTCTTCTATGAGGAGACAAAATGTATAGATATCAGCAACAGAATTCTACCCAGACTCTGATCGAAGGGCTTGAAGAGTATCACTCCTGTAATTCAGGGTTAGTTGAGAGAAGGAATGTTTCAACGGCTGAGAAGAGATTCTTTCGCTGTCATGATGTTGTCCATGTTGTCTTTGGGTGTGACACGACGCTGTCCGATGAAGCAGTTGTTAAGATCAGCACTATATTTGGAACGTCAATTGGTCTGCAAGTATTACGAGGATATGGGTCTAAGGAATCAAAAGAGATATACCGAAAGTTGGGCCTCTTTGACATTGTCTTAACGACAATAAAATCGATCGTCTTGGTGCCAATAACGATTTGGCATTGTGTCCAAATGCGAAAGCGTTGGCCTTGGAGTAACTATGACCGATACCTTGAAATGCCCCTCAATGAAATTCGGCGCAAATTTGGGATCCGTGTTGTCCATTCTCGATAAACGTTCCCATATTAAAAACGCTTATCTTTATTGTCCATGCCCCCACATAACAGTCTTCAGTTCAATGCCTTTAGACTGATCAACAGTCACCCCATCCTCGCTCTCTGGTGCTTCTCTATTCACCTCATAGAGCTGGTGCTTAGCATTTAGCTCAATCCCCCAATCCAAGGCTCTAACTTCAACATTGGCAAGCCTGAAACCTCTATTCCCTAAGTTTCCTTTAATTCCAAGGAATGATTTCTCTGAAGTGGCATACCTATTAAATAGAACTAAGAATCTACTCGTTCTAAATTTCGAAATACGAAACGAGTTAAATTTCAATCAATTTATTTAAGGGGGAATTGATGATAAATGTGAGTAATTCTGGTGATGCTCCTATTATTCCGGCATCAGTGAGTGACCGACAAGGATTTAATAAGCGCTGGTATGCTAGCAATGATCAACTACAGATCTATCGACCAACAGCGGGAATTGACGTTGTAGATGCTTTTAATACTGTTCTTAGGGACAAAACTATTGAACCAGGGCAGTGTCAGATTACCTGTGGTCGCCATTGTTATGAAGGTTTTGTTTACAATCCAAGTACGAAGGCCGTTATCGATTTAACTGGTCTGAAATCCTATGGTGAAGCCACCGTTGGTAGTATTCCCAGCATCTATTTAGACGTTGGTTTGGGCAACTGGGATATGTATCGGTTACTCAACAATGTCTATCAAAAGACTGTACCAGCAGGGGCTTGCTACTCTGTTGGTCTTGGCGGACATATTACGGGTGGTGGATATGGAGTCTTATCTCGGCTCTATGGACTATCAATCGATTACTTGATAGCTATTGATATAGTCATCGGTGATCGAAAAAATGGGGCCAGAATGATCTCTCAATGCTCAGCAACAAACCAACCTGAGCTATTTTGGGCCATTCGCGGTGGGGGAGGAGGGCAGTTTGGGATTATTACTCGATACTACTTCGATCTCCAAAATCTACCTGATTCTCCCGACTACATTTACATTCAGTCTTTAAACTGGAATTGGATGCTATCGAATAGCAATAATCCCATATCTTTTGAGACATTCAGTTCGATTTTGAACTATTTTCAAGATGTGTATACGAATCAAAGTGAGTCTTCTTGGAATACTTTTGGGATCTTTCATGGAAATCATATGGATGCTGGGAGCCTTGGCTTCTCATCTGTTGATATATACAATGAATCACTACATGGTATACATACTAATTTCGAGACTGAACTTCTCAGCCGCCACGAAAACAGGCTAAAAGAAGCAGAGTTATTATCACCGCTTTCAATGGATGATTTAGTGATAAATGGGCATCCATATATCCCAAGTACTAAAGCTCTAGGTTTAAATCCGGAATCCTCATCTCGGGGCTATACCTTCCTAGAAGGTATGCAGCAGTTGAATGCCTCTGGGCCTAACAGATACGGTAAATATAAGTCTGCGTATCATACTCAAAAGTTTACAGATTCTATGATGAAAGCAGCCTATAGTGGGCTGACACAAAAAGTTATAGATCCGAATGGGAAATCAGTGAATATGAAAAATTCACTGATCCAGTTTGATGCCTATGGAGGAAAGATCAATACAGTCCCTTCAAATGCAACAGCCATAACTCAACGAAGCTCAATTATGAAACTGCAATACCAGAGCTATTGGGTCACTAGTTTGCCCCCAGGGTATGACGATGAGACACTTAAAACGGCGCATGTGAGCTGGCTCAATCAAATATATCAGAATATTTATAGTGATTCAGGAGGTATCCCAAATGGTATTGGAACTGAAGGTTGCTACTATAACTATCCTGATATTTATATAGGAAGTACGAAGGCTGGTACACCACCGATACAGCAGGCATTGAGTCTATATTTTGGTAAGAATCTTGACCGATTAGTGAATGTGTCTGCGACCTACAACCCTGAAAGTTGGTTCCAGAACTCTCAGTCAATCAGCAATATAGCTTAGGTAGTGAGCCTACTTTATAACCACTTTCAGAAGCCATGAACAGAAGTTCTTGGAGACCTTCAGCACCGTACCACACTGTCTGCTTTGCGACTCGGATGGTGATACGCTGCCCGTCATAGTCCCCGACGTTCAACATGTGGATCTCCGATGCTATCAACCTATGATCAATCTGATGCCAGCGATGGTCTCTGATCGGCCTCAGCCATCACAGCTTTCAGCTGGAATATAACCAGAGCTGGGGGGGCATTCATTTCCTCAGTGTACTGCTATATCAACGTTTCCCCCGGTTTTAATCGCTCTCCTTCTATTCTTCAGTTTGCACATCTGCCAATCAGAATCTTATGGGGTAGTTTGTCTTGGTTGAGAACATCTGTTCTGAGTCCTGGCATCAAATTGTTGAATAGCCCCGTACTTAGGTACCTTTCACCACCGCTGGGTTGAATGACAACAATTAACTTCTCTGCATTTTCAATTCGCCGAGCTACTTGCAGAGCGGCCCAAAGCGCAGCGCCAGATGAGATGCCAGATAGCAATCCTTCTTCACAAGCTAAACGACGACTAGTGGCGATTGCATCTTCATCTGCGACCCGAATTACCTCATCCAATAGGTTGACTTGCAGAACGGACGGTACAAATCCGGGTCCAATACCCTGGATTTGATGCAAACCAGGGTTTCCCCCAGATAAAACAGGGCTAGATTGAGGTTCTACAGCGATTGCCTGAAACGAGGGCTTCCTGCGCTTGATGGCTTTAGCAACACCTGTGATTGTGCCACCAGTTCCCGCACCAGCCACTAAGATATCCACCTGTCCTTCAGTATCCGCCCAGATTTCCTCCGCCGTTGTTTGGAAATGTATCTCAGGATTAGCAGGGTTCTCAAACTGTTGCAGAAGAAATGCGTGGGGCACAGTTTCTACTAAGTCCATGGCTTGTTGGATGGCTCCTTTCATCCCTTCTGAACTCGGTGTCAAAACAAGTTCTGCCCCGTAAGCTCTTAGAAGCTTGCGCCGCTCCTGACTCATGGTCTCCGGCATAGTGAGGATGAGACGATAGCCTTTCACCGCTGCTACCATTGCTAGTGCAATACCTGTGTTGCCTGCCGTGGGCTCCACCAAGACCGTCTTGTCTGGGTGAATCTGACCTGCTTCTTCCGCAGCTTGAATCATACTGACCCCAATCCTAGCTTTGACGGAGCCAGAGGGGTTCATGCTTTCTAGCTTGAAAAGAATACGTCCAACACATCCTTCTGCAGCAGGAATCCGATTAAGTTGCACCAATGGAGTGTGACCAACTAGTTGAGTAATATCATGGGCAATACGCATAGTGTTCACCTACCTTGCAGTTGTTGAAACGACTAGACCGCAGTGCTCATTGGCCGGAACTGCTTCCATCATCTTTTGAGGGTCAGGGAGATCGAGCGCGTTCATGAATTCGATGAAGGTATTGCGGTCTCGTCCCATAAATCGAGGATTCCACTGCCGTTCTTCCGCAATCGTGGAGACGGTTAGACCGTGATAATCATGCCCAGGATAGACAAGAGTTGCATCTGGCAACGTAAACAACTTTTGAGTGACGGAGTCATATAAGGTTCCTGCATCACCACTTTGGAAGTCGGTACGACCACACCCCCGAATCAACAGTGCATCACCCGTGAGGACGCGATGGCCATTGACCAGATAGGCATTATGGCTGTCAGTGTGGCCAGGGGTAGCGATCGCCTTCAGTGAAATATCACCCAGGGTTAGAATTTCCCCATCCTGTAGCTGGCGATCGGCACAGACAGCAGGGCCATGTGCAGGGACAGTACTCAAGCAGCCCGTCTGGGACTGGAGCTGATAGGTTCCCGTGATATGGTCGGCATGAATGTGAGTCTCAACACAGGAACTGAGTGTTAGCTTCAGCTCCTGTAGTAGTTTGAGATCGCGCTCCACTTGTTCCAGCACTGGATCCACTAGCAGAGCCATACGACTCTTGGAATCCGCAATCAAGTAGGTATAGGTACTCGACTCCGGGTCATAGAGTTGCCTGAATAACATCGTTTCGCTCCTTTTTTTATCTCACCCTGCTCCAACAGTCTGCAGAGCGTTTCGCCTGCCGTATTGAGGGTTCTGCTGCCGTTTCACCATTGAGGTTAAGAATATTGACTCGGGGTGGGATACTGCTGATTCAACATCCAATTACCGATGTCTTTGAATTTATAATCAATCGGGTCGTGCAGGCTAAAGGTGCGGAGGTCGCGCCAGTAGCGGTCAAAGCCATAGTTAGCAGCAGTGGCTCTAGGTCCCATCCCATCAAAGATGTGGGTGGTGATTTTGATGCCTGCCTGGATGGCAATTGCTCGGGCAGAGGCCATTACGATCGCAATCTCGCCTCGTTCTTCTGTCGTTAGAGCTGTTCCCTTTTCCCAGCCCGCTTGTAGGGCTTCAGACGCTTGATGGGCGAGGGCGATCGCAGCCTGTAACTCAGCCCACATCTGACCATAGCGTTGCAGAATAAACGGATTCTGTGTTGCTGTTTCCGCATCGGATGCCATCCAGGCTAGGGCTGAGGTGGTTGTGTACCCCTTGGCGGCCTCCAGCGCTCCCTCAGCAATGCCGAGATAAACGAAGGTCTGCCCCAATAAAGCAATCAGCGACTTGAGTGTGGTGGATGCACCGCTAGACAGAGGCGGTCCCAAAACCTCGTCTGGTTTCACCAGAACATCATGGAACGTATAGCTGCCACTGGCTGTGCGACGTTGTCCCATCGTGTCCCAGTCGTCGTTATAGGTAATGCCCTCTCGGTCCATCGGGACAACACACAGGACAGGATGGTTACTTTTCTCCTCCATGGAGAGAACGATGCTGATATCAGCAGCGACCATACCCGTACAGAAGCTCTTAACGCCATTGAGACGAAACGCACCATTGACGCTCATCAGTTTTAAACGTTGATCTCGGCTATTGAGGGCATTAGCCCAGAAAAGATTCTGCTGGGAGGTCAGACGGTAATATCGCTCTGCCTGACCCGGCCCACCCACCAGCCTGCCCATAGAGACTAACGTTGCGTGGTTAGCATAGAGTTGACCCACTGACCCCTGAGCTTTGGATAATATCTGTACGACGTTATAAATCTGAGGCCAGGTGGCTCCCGCACCCCCGAATTCCTGAGGGACAGGAAGGAGTATCAGCCCAGATTGCTTTAAAGCGTTCACTTCCTCAACCGGACTGCCAGCTTTAGTATCCTGCTCAACTCCATGGGCAGCTAGTTGGGCGGATACTTGATTTGCGATCGCTCGATAATCTTTGACCGTTGCGCTCAACATGGGAGCAGACGGTATAGACTCTGTATCGGTATTGGGAGAACTACAAGATTGGGTTCTCATAAGATGAATCTCCATCGGTGTGTTGACTAATGGGGAACACACCCGATTTGCGCTATCGATTGGGTTGGGGCGTCATCCGCAGATAGGGCTTAATTTCGTTAACACCCTTGGGGAATTTCTGCTTAGCATCTGCTGTTGAAATGCTGGGTGCAACCACAACATCATCCCCATCTGTCCAGTCCACAGGCGTGGCCACACTGTAGTTATCGGTTAGCTGTAAAGAGTCAAGAACCCGCAAAATTTCATTAAAGTTTCGCCCCGTACTCGGTGGATAGGTAAGGGTCAGACGCAACTTTTTGTCGGGGTCGATCACAAAAACCGTTCGCACTGTCACCTTGGCATTGGCATTGGGATGAATCATGCCGTAGAGATTGGCCACGGTTTGATCCGCATCGGCAATGATGGGATAGTTGACAACGGTATTTTGGGTCTCGTTGATATCGTTAATCCAGCCCTTATGGGAGTTAACATCATCGACACTCAGGGCAATCACCTTGGCATTCCGACTGGCAAACTCAGACTTGAGTTTGGCAACGCTGCCGAGTTCAGTGGTACATACGGGCGTGTAATCTGCAGGGTGAGAAAACAGGACAACCCAGGAATCGCCTGCCCAGTCATAAAAGTTAAGGTCACCCTCGGTTGTTTTTTGAGTAAAATTTGGGACTGTATCACCTAGTTGAAGAGTCATAGTTAGTCTCCTTCGATAAGCTATTGGTTTGCAAATCAACCCCTCCCAATCAGAATTCTGTGCCAACCTCTAAATAGGCGACACTGTCTTACTACATAAGTGTGCAGACGATTAAGAGAAGTCTGGACGTTTACCATCTATTGTCTATACGACTGTCCGATCTGAATGGATGCGAGTGTTTAGAAATATCTCACTCATCCACGTCGCTTACTATATGACAGGTTCTCTGGGCTGTCGTTACAGAAAAGTTCAGGAATAGTTATGGATGTATATTGGGGAACTGCACCTAAACGTCAAGCGATCTCGGGGGCAACTACAAGAAAGACATCTTGGTACTGCTACGAAATCTAGATCAATAGAGGGGCGAGAGCTATATCTACTCAAATACGAATAGGTGCACCTTCACCAGAGAATCTGGGTTCTGACTGATACCATGATCCTTAAAACCTGCCCTCACCGCTACGGCCTTTGAAATTTTGTGTTCAGGAGAGATGGGAGCTATCACTCTGCGATAGCCAAGTTGGCTAATGGCATACTGCGCCAATGTTGCCGCGATTTCAGTTGCATATCCTTGACCTCGTTCGTTTGGCATCACTGCGTACATGATTTCCACAGTACCTTCCTCACGTGGAGTCAATCCGCAGAATCCAACAAATTCCGTTGTTTGTTGATTTTCGACTGCGAAAGCCATCAGCGGTGCATCGGAATCATAGGATTCCATGGTTGCTTTAAGCAGCCCTGTGGCTCCTTCCTGGCTTTTCTGCTCTTCACCGAAAGTCAGGAATTTGGTAGAGTCAGAGTCTGTCATAAAGCTGACAAAGTCTTCGACATCATCTCGCTCAAATCGTCGAATTCGTAGTTTCTCTGAAACAATAGGTTGGTTCATTTCCTGCTCATATACCTTTGCCACTGTTACTCGACAGCTAAGTATTACTTATGCGTCATTTTGTCGTCTAAACTCCCTATACAGGTGATTAGAAGATCCATGCCACCGAAGACCTTCTAGCAGGGAATTACAGGTCAAGTGTCGTACAACACCTCTAATCGATGGAGGATGGCAACATATTCACGCAATCCCCTCAATGCTAATTTGATCCACGATCTCCATCCCTATTCAAAACGAGCCTGTTAAATGGGAAAGACGTTAGTGCCGACAAATTTGGATAAGGAGTCATCAGGATCATCTGGGCGAGATTTCTGGATGGTAGTATGCCGCTCAAGTTATGGAAAGGTAAGTTAGGCTAATGGCAGTCAGGTTCTCCATTAGATGCCATGACGGAATCAGAGCGCATTGTTGCTGCCGCTAATGCAGCCGTCTTTAAACAGGCCAATCGCTATCTCTCAGATGTAGAGACTACGATTCTTTTGGGTGCGATTGCAGATCAAACCTACGAGCAAATTGCTGCCACCTCCCACTATTCCATCAACTATCTTAAGCGAGACATTGGCCCTAAACTCTGGCGGCTGCTCTCCAAGGCTCTGGGCGAAAAGATCACCAAAACAAGCTTTCAGGTTGCTCTGAGCCGCTATCTAGTGGAGGCACAAACTCAGCCTCCTCCCCTCCCGCAGACCGTCCACTGTGATTGGGGCGCCGCTCCAGATGTCTCCTTCTTCCTAGGTCGGTCTACCGAACTGAGCACTCTCCAGCAGTGGATTGTGGGTGACGCTTGCCGCCTAGTCGCCTTGCTGGGCATCGGTGGCATTGGCAAAACGACCTTAGCCGTCAAACTGGCCCAGCAGCTTCAGTCCAAATTTGATCAGATTGTATGGCGTAGTCTCCGGAATGCTCCACCGTTGGAGACGCTGCTGACCGAACTGGTACCCTTGCTCTCGGGACAAACTGATTCTCGTCCTGAACTCAGTGCCCTGCTGCCGACGTTGCGCGCCAGGAAGTGTTTGCTGGTTCTGGATAACCTAGAAGCTATTCTGCAGCCAGAATCTCTAGGACTCTTTCGTTCAGGTTATGAAGAGTATGGTCAACTGCTACAGCTAGTGGGTGATATAGCTCATACGAGTTGTCTGGTAATCACCAGTCGCGAAAAACCCGAAGCCATTGCTGCTCAAGAAGGTCTAGCTTTAGCTGTGCGATCATTAGTCCTCGGGGGGTTGCATGCCGATGCTGACCCCATCCTTACGGCAAAAGGGTTGTCCGGTTCTGCAATCTCACGCTCCCAGCTAATTGAGACCTGCGGTGGAAATCCACTGGCGCTCAAGATTGTGGCTACCTCTGTTCAAGACTTGTTTGAGGGAGACATTGCCACCTTTCTTGCCCAGGGAACAGTATTGTTTAACGGGATTCGCCAACTCCTCGATCAGCAATTCGAGCGCCTCTCGCGATTGGAGCAGACGCTGATGTATTGGTTGGCCATCAATCGAGATTGGACAACCGTAGACGCTTTGCAAGAAGATATCGTTCCCCCAGTGCCACGCTATCGTTTGCTAGAAGCTTTGGAGGCCCTCTGTCGCCGAAATCTGATTGAACGTCAGATCGGCAGCTATACCCAGCAGCCTGTAGTGATGGAGTACGTCACCGAGCACTTTATTGAGCAAATCACCACTGAGTTAATTCACCAAACCTTTGATTTATTTACCCACCACGCCCTGATCAAAACCAACATCAAAGATTTCATTCGCATCAGCCAATGCCGCTTAATTTTAGACCCTGTTATACATGCCCTGAACCAAGAATTCGGTTCCCTAACTGGTATGGCCAAGCACTTGCAAGCGACCCTAGATACACTGCGCAGTGACGAAGTCTATCGTGTCAGCTATGGTGGCGGAAATGTACTCAATCTCTGTCGTCAGCTTCAGTTAGATGCCCAAGGCTATAATTTCTCAAACCTGGCAATCTGGCAGGCCTATCTGCAAGATATGACTCTGCACCAGGTTGACTTCACTCAAGCTAAATTTCATAAAACTGTTTTTATGCAAACGTTTAGTGGCATTCTCGCCACAGAGTTTAGTTCTGATGGAGAGCTGCTTGCAACAGGTGATACTAACTGTGATGTGGGGGTCTGGAGTGTTGCTAATGGCCAACCGCTTCACACATTGCAAGGCCATTCTGACTGGGTGCGTACTGTAGCCTTTAACTCTGAAAGCACTTTGCTGGCAAGTGGATCTGACGAATACACGATCATGTTGTGGGACCTTAAACAGGGCCAACACTTAAGAACCTTGAGTGCTCATCAGGGCCAAGTGTGTACCGTCATGTTTAGTCCTGATGGTCACACTTTAATTAGCAGTAGCCAAGACTTAACCCTACGGCTGTGGGATGTCTACACGGGCGAGTGCTTGCGGATTTTCGAGGGACATACTCAGCCAATTTGGTCCGTTCAATTCTCTATGGATGGTCAGCACCTTATCAGTGGTGGTGAAGATAATGTGTTGAAGCTGTGGGACGTTGCAACTGGAAAGTGCCTCAAAACCCTAATTGGTCATCACAACTGGATCTGGTCTGTGGCTTATAGTCCTGATGGTCAAAGGGTAGCCAGTGGGAGCCATGACAACACTGTTAAGGTGTGGAATGTCAGCAGCGGTAGCTGTATTCACACCTTAAGGGGGCACACCAACTGGATCTGGTCAGTAGCTTTTAACCCCCAGGGTAATATCATTGCTAGCGGTAGCGAAGACCAAACGGTGAGATTGTGGGATGTTTATTCCGGGCACTGCTTGAAGATTTTGGATGGCCATGACCACCGAATCTGGTCGGTAACGTTTTCACCCCAGCCCCTAATGTCCATGCTTTCATCTGAAAAACTGTCTCGCCAACAGGCATTATTGGCCAGCGGTAGTGAAGATCAGACTGTTCGTTTATGGGATGTTTCGTGGCTGGAGTCAGGCACATCTGAAGCCACATCAAAACCTCAATCAGTCCATGTCTTGACCAGTCAGTGTCTGCAAACCTTGCAGGGCCATACTCAGCAGGTTTGGACCGTCGCCTTTAGCCCCGATGGTAAAACCATTGTGAGCAGCGGTGACGAACAGTTCTTACGATTTTGGGATGTAGCAACAGGAACTTGCTACAAAACCCTCAAGGGGCATCCTCGCCGGGTGACGTCTGTCGTCTTTAGTCCGGATGGCAAGCTGCTAGCGAGTTGTGGTGAAGATCAAACCATCCGTCTATGGGATGCGCAAAAGGGACAATGTCTGAAAATTCTGAAAGGCCACACCAAACAGCTCTGGACTACGGTATTCAATGCCGATGGTAGCCTCTTGGCAAGTGGCGGTGGCGATCAAACGATTCGTCTGTGGGATGTGCAAACGGGCCAGTGCCTAAAAGTTTTGGAGGGTCACGATAGTTGTGTTTGGTCGTTAGATTTTAGTCCGACAGACGCTACATTGTTAGCCAGCGCCAGCTATGACCAAACCCTCAAGCTGTGGGACATTGAGGAAGGCAAATGTTTTAACACCTTAGAAGATCACGAAGGGGCTGTTCAGAGTATTGCCTTTAGTGGCGATGGAACACAGCTTGTAAGCGGCAGTATGTTTGACCAGACTGTCCGATTATGGTCTACGGCCACGGGTGAATGCTTGCAGGTTTTACCCCAGCAGATAGCCATGGCAGTGGCTTTTTCTCCGACATCTTCCAATTCCAGTGCTAGAGATGAACTCATGATTGCCATTGGTGGCGGCGACCAACGATTGACGATTTGGCACCCCAACAAGGGAACCCACCAGCCCCAACTATTTGCTCATCAGCGCATGATTATGGATTTAGCATTTAGCCCTGATGGTACAACCTTTGTTACGGGTTCTTGGGATGAAACTGCCAAGCTGTGGAATGCAACAACGGGTGAGCTGATTAAAACCTTCAGGAGCGATCGCCCTTATGAAGGAATGAACATTACAGGGGTAGCGGGGTTGAGCGATTCTCAAAAGTGTTCTTTGCAAGCGTTAGGAGCTTTTGACATAGCCTTATGAGTACATTGTGGCAATTTCGATGTAAGGGCAGTACATCAGCTTGTTGAGTCAAACGCGAAATAGTTTGCACCACAGGGTTTAAATTCACCTCATGCCGGGATAGACCAAATTTTTCTCACAGGATCGCTGTAAACTACATTTATCAGTACTTTTCAGACTTCAAAAATTAGGTTTTTGTGAGCTTATACGCCTGGCCACAGAAGGGGCAGAACCGATGTTTTAGAGATGTAATTAGCTCATTGCAGTTATCACATCGATTCCGTAAACGCTCACCACACTCAAAAAAGAATTTCTATTCTGTGGGGTGCCCACTTCCAAATCATTTCAAGTCAATCTTCGCTTCAACACCAGTCCCCGGAATATGCCTAGTGAGTGGCAAGCGTTTTCTGTTGGTACAACAATCTGAGCGATACCTGAATTTTCCTGAATAAATCAGGATTTTATCTGCTATTCGGTTTTGGGATATTGAGTTCAACAACGAAGCATCACAGTCTAGGCATTTTACCTACGCTGAACTACCAACAACTTTTTTTATTGCACAGTATGCCCAGAAGATCTTCGCTTGATCTTTAATCTTTAAAGGAGCATCCAAATGACTCACCTAGCTAAACAAATGGCGTTATTGCCAGAAACTTAAGTAACTATCTTGCTGCTGATACCCCTGCGGCTTCAGCTTAAAGCTACGAACTCACTGATAGTGATGGGAAAAAATTCCGCCTAATAGCGGCTAAGAACATGGATATTGTTCAAGCCATCTCAATTTAAGAGGGGGCAAATATTGTGCTGGATTGTTATGAAGCTGCTGGCCGGATAAATCATTCTGCATCAGAAGAGGCTGAATGATCGCCAACTCAGCATCCTAGCTCCAGTTGTTTCATGACCTATCAACAAGGGTCACCTTTTCTCACGTAGTTGAACCTAACTAAAACGGAGAGAACATCTCGTGAAAATTTTATTGTTTGCCTCAGCCTACAACAGTATGACTCAGCGCTTCCATGTCGAGTTAGTCGATTTAGGCCACGAAGTTTCCATAGAACTGGCTTTGGATCATGAACGAATGCGCCAAGCAGTTGATTTGTTTCAACCGGATGTCATCGTTGCCCCCTTCTTGAAAACTGCTATCCCAGAAGATATTTGGAAACAACACCTATGCATCATTATTCACCCAGGTATCAAAGGTGATCGCGGCCCTTCGTCCATTGACTGGGCGATTCTCGAAGATGAATCTGAATGGGGCGTGACAGCTTTACAAGCGGATGCAGAAATGGATGCGGGTGACATTTGGGCATCTATTAATTTCCCCTTAGAAGGAGAAACTAAAAGTGATTTGTATCGAGGGAAGGGCGCTCAAGCGGCGATCACATGTATCAAGCAAACCTTAGCCAACTTTATTGATCCTAAATATCAGCCTGAACCTCTTGATTACGGTAATCCAGATGTCAAAGGTACTTGGCGTAATCCCCTCAAACAGTCTCATAGGGCAATCTCCTGGGAGAGTGATACCACTGCTGAGATTGTCCGTAAGATTCGCAGCGCAGATAGCCAACCGGGTTTGCTTGATGTACTCTTTGGGGAGCAATTCTATCTCTATGGTGCGCATCCAGAAAATACCTTAACGGGTAAGCCAGGAGAATTGATTGCCCAAAGGTATGGGGCTATATGTCGAGCGACGATTGATGGCGCTGTTTGGATTACCCATCTAAAGCGCAAGAAAAAAGAGGAGCAAGTGTTCTTTAAGCTACCTGCTGCTCAAGTATTGAGGGAATACATACACGCTCTGCCAGAGGTTCCTGTGTCTTTGGAGTTATCTCCTCATGAACTTACTTTTCGGGATATTTGGTACGAGGAAAAGAACCAGGTCGGCTATTTGCATTTTCCTTTCTATAACGGTGCCATGAGCACAGAGCAATGCCAACGTTTGCGGAATGCCTATCTCTATGCTCGAACCAAAGACACAAAAGTAATTTTGCTCATGGGAGGAGAAGGTTTTTGGTCCAATGGTATTCACCTGAATGTGGTAGAAGCATCGGCTGATCCTGCTGCAGAGTCGTGGCAAAACATCAATGCCATCAATGACTTTGTATATGAGGTATTACGAACTGATACTCATCTCGTTATTTCTGCGATGCAAGGTAATGCCGCTGCGGGTGGGGTGATGATGGCTTTAGCTGTGGACAGAGTGTATGCTCGCGAAGGCATTGTGCTGAACCCTCACTATAAGCGAATGGGGCTCTATGGCTCAGAGTATTGGACCTATTCCTTGCCTCGACGAGTGGGTCCAGAGATGGCCCAGAAGCTGACCAGTGTGTGTATGCCGATGGGTACACGGGCTGCAAAGTCCATTGGCCTTATTGATGACTATTTTGGCAATACAGTATCTGACTTCAAGACACAGGTTATCAAAGAGGCTGAGAGCTTAGCTCAGGGAGAGGATTTTCAGGACATTCTATGGCTCAAGAATAAACAACGATTTTTGGATGAACAATACAAGCCTATAGCAATTTATCGGCAAGAAGAACTAGAACAGATGAAGCTTGACTTCACCAGCAACGCTTACAATACTGCTCGTCACAACTTTATCTACAAAATTAGTCCTTCTGAAACACCTCTCCATTTGGCCGTTCATCGACAACAGGTTAAGGACAATGTTTCTTGTAAGCTTCTTTCTCCTGCTTAGATAAAGGTTCCTAGGCTTTGGTTTCAGTAGTTTAGTACAGATGATGTAACCCATTTTTTCAGTACCTGAACTAAGACCTGAATGAAACTGAACTTTCCTAGATTTTTTCTGCTGAGTATTTCATTGATAGTGAAATCAACGATGAACAGAAGTGCAACCTCAAACTATCACTCACGTCCCCAGTGGAGAATCACCAATCATATCGACAGTTCTATTTACAAACATCATTAGCACTTGGGTCATTTTTTTTATGTTTGGTTTCTACTTCTCCTTGGAAGCAGTGAACTCAGTTTAGCCTCATCATACTAACTCTATTTCATTCCAATTCCAGTCGAGGAAATCTTATGTTTCACATCAACGGTCTCAGGCTCCATTCATCTACAAAACAAAGTCTCAAACAATTTTTTTTGAAACGCGTCCACTCAGTATTTGTTTCCATAAATGTCGAACATCGCTCAACCGCTAATCTCATTTGCCAGCTCGTGCCAACTCAGTGCCCGTTTGAACGAGATATTCGCTTTTTGGGGCATACGCTATTCCACATTCCTCCACTCTGCAAGCTCAACCCAGCTTATGAAGAAGTAGTTGCCTTAAGATTTCGAGCCCTATCCTATCTTGCGGACCAGTGTGGTGAAGATATTAGCCGATACTGTCGCTAGTGGGTTTCACTCTAACGAGATTCAAGCCAGAAAGGCATTCATGGTACAACCTGAACTTTTCCCTGAATAAATCTGAATAAATAGGGATTTTATCTGCTGATTGATTTGGCGATAATTGGAACATCAACGATGTATATAAATCCAGATAATTCCCACTGAAACATCAACATCTTTTCAGAGGAAAAAGTTAAGCAAATATATTTTGCTAGCCCAAAGATATGGAAACAACTGAAAAACTCAGCTTTTCAAACGACTGGCATTTTGCACAGGACACTAAGCCGAGATGAACTAAGCATGGATAGTCCAACTTCACCATTCAGTAGAATGATGTTTTTTGAAGTACTTGTTAAAAGATTGAAATGTAAAAAGCAATAGTTTCTTTTGTGCTTTATGAAAATGTGGAGAACTAAGTTCTAGAGACTAATCATCCCTAATCTATCTAAATTAGGCAAATAAAATTCAGTTTCTAAAAAAACAATACCTCCGTACTCTTCAAGGCTAGGCAAATTGGGCTGTATAGCTTATGCAGTCAGTAGAAAAGCCGCAGCCAAAATCACAAAATATTATTCATCTCACTTACTCATTTGTCATGGAACAACAACTGTCTCATCCATTTAATGGACTAGGAATGAGGAGTAAACTCATCCACTCCCACCCGATTGCAGGGATTATCTTTGCATTTTTTTTAGTGTTTCCCAGTACAGCCTGGGCCAGACGATATCAACCGCCAACGGGAGATCCTCCAAAGGGAGTTTTTGGCTCTAATGGCTCCCGAAGTTGCGATCTGACTTTTGAGCACTCACAACCTGTTCAAGCATCAAGTCACATGGGACCGAAGCCATTACTTCGCCCGCCGGCATCCGACCAGCCCAAGACTTTACCCATCACATTGTTAGCCCCACTTCAGCATGTGGGCAGAACAAGTTCTGTGACCCCAACGTTTGCTTGGTTTATAAGCGCATCACATCCCTATCGCATTCAGATTTCCTTGTTTACCGACCCTTCTGACCAAAGCTCTGAACTTCTGTATCAATTGGAATATGTAGAGACGGCTTCAGGACTAATTCAATACACGTTGCCGGAAGATAAGTCAGTGCTTCAAACGGGTCAACGGTATTTTGTTCAGCTGAGTATGGCCTGCAATCCCAGCAGTGACAGGTTTAATCAGTTTTTTATCGCTGAAATTGATGTCAAGGCACCTTCTCCCGCTTTGAAACAAGCCTTATCCCAGGCCCGCACGCCACAACAAAAGGCTGCGGTATTCGCAAAGGCTGGCTATTGGTTTGATACGGTGAGAGAACTGTTGGTGGATGCCAGCCCTTCAGACTCTTACCATCAACTTCCAGACTTACTGAAAGAACTCGCACGGTTAGAGGTGGAGGCAGAACATCGCCAGGCATTAGTCAAAATTGCAAATCTGCTGAAGGATTCGACCCAGCGTGCTCCCGTAAAGTCCTTAAATTCGAACCCTCCATTTCCTAAACCCTTGAATTGAAAGTTGTGTTCTCTCTTGTTCAGTAAACATTCTGGAGATCTAATCTGATCATGAACAGGTCGAGGTGCGATTTGACGCTCAAAAAATGTTGTTTGAGACCAATCATGACTTCTGGCTTCTGGTTGGGTGCTACATTGACCCCCTTTTTGTTCTCAGACATAGCACTGGCTCAAGTGATTGTCCCAGACGACACCTTGGGAATGGAACAGTCGGCGGTTTCGACTGGGGCAACGGCCAACGATTTCGTGATTGATGGCGGGGCTCAGCGAAATACCGCCCTGTTTCATAGCTTTAAACAATTTAGTATCAATTCAAACCAGACCGTTTTCTTTGAGAATCCAGCTTCTGTGGATAATATCATTACTCGGGTAACGGGCGGACTCCCATCCAACATTGATGGCCTACTAGGCGTTGATGGTCCTGCTAACTTGTTTTTGGCTAATCCAAGCGGGATTATTTTTGGCCCAAACGCACAGTTGGATGTGGCTGGAGCGTTTATGGCCACCACTGCGGATCAATTCTTGTTTGCCAATGGTACTTCCTTTAATGCAGTGAATCCTAATGCCCCACCCTTACTCACAATTTCGGTGCCCCTCGGAGTTAAGTTTGGCGCTAATCCTCAGCCCATCTCGGTCAATGGCGCAACTCTGAGGGCTGGGGTAGGAGAGCCCTTAGTTTTATTGGGAGGCGATGTGGCCCTGAATGATGCCAATATACTGGCTCCTGGAGGGCATGTTGGACTCTCTGGACTTTCACAACCCGGCACCATTTCTTTTAATCTGGATGCAACGTCGCCACAATCCTTTTTAACTGTTCCACCGTTAGGACAAACCAATCTCTCCCTCAATAACTCAAACATTAATACTGTGAGTGAGGGTAGTGGAGATATTGTCCTTCAGGCTCAGAATATCTCATTTATCGAAACGACGCTCTTGGCAGGTTTAAACGAGGATGTCGATTCGTTTGATACTCAAGGTGGGAGCATCCTGGTCAAGGGGACGGGGGATATTCAATTGAGTGGCAGTATCATCCAGACTTTTGTTGAGGAAAACGGTCAAGGGGGTGACATCCATATGAATGCCACCAATCGCCTATTTTTGAGTGGAGAATCCGAAATATCCAGTCTAGCTGAAGGGTTTGAGAGTGACGCTGGAGCCATATTTATCAACACCCCTGACATTCGTCTGAATTCGGGTTCCCGAATAGCTTCTGTCACCCAAGCGTCTGGTGGGGACATCAATCTCACTACTCATTCATTATTGGTTCGCCAAAATAGTGATATCGCTACTACTAAATTTGGTCCCAATACCTCAGACGGCAATATTCGGATTCGTGCCAACAATATTCTGATAGATGATCGAGGGGGAGATCGCAACCGACCTCCCATTGGGATTACTGCAGATGTAAGTTTCATCCCTCAAGATCTGGGTCTACCGCCAGAGATGATAGGCGGGACGGGTGGGAATATCGAGATTGATACTCAGAATCTAACATTGATTGGTGGGCTGATTGGTTCAACGGTGTTTGGTAACGCTCAGGGGGGAAACCTGACGATTCGGGCTCGTGATACCGTTCGGTTAGTTGGAGATCCCGCAGCGGCTCGTGACAATTTCGCTGGGATTGCAGATGTGTCTACGGCCATTCGAGATGCAACCCTTGAAGGAGTGAGTGGCGATCTCCGCATTGATGCCCGCCATTTGATCCTTGCCAATGGCTCCACTATTGATGCCGGAGCGTTTGGGTTTGGAAATAGTGGCGATATTTTGATCAACACAACTGAATCTGTAACGCTCCAAGGGACGTTGAATGGGCAGCCTAGTCGGATTATTACCCAATTACAGAACTCTGGGCCATTTGATGGTGGGAATATTGACTTGGTAACTGGACGGCTAACCCTACAGGATGGGGGACAAATTTCGGCTTCCACCATTGCAGAGTCAGAAGGGAATGGCAGGGATGTTTCGATTATTGCTAATCAAGGGATTTTTATCACTGGATCTTCACCTCGGATTGAGCTGCCTCCAGGCAATGCTGACTCTCCCTTTGTCCTAGATCCCACGGGTACGCGATTCCCAAGTGGCATCTTTGCCAGTTCACCGGGAGAGGGCAATGCAGGTAATGTGGATATTTTTTCACCAAATATCACAGTGAGTAATGGGGCTCAAATTTCTGTGAGCAGTACGAATGCAGGGGCTGCGGGGAGCTTATTTATTCGGGGCAATAACGTTGTGCTGGATAATGCAGCCTTGTTGGCTGAGGCTGTGGAAGGCAATCTAGCCAATATTGAGCTGTCAGTTCGAGATTCATTGCAACTCCTCAACGGGAGTCGCATCTCAACCGTGGCTAGGGGGGATGCTGATGGCAGCAATATCATTATTAGTGGGACGGATACACAGTTACTGCGGTTTTTGATCTTCAAGGGTGGATCGACGATCTCTACGGAAAATTCAGGACGCTTTGGTAATGGGGGCGATATTGATATCGCGGCTCAGTTTATCTTGGCGTTCCCTGGTGAACTCAATCAAATTATTGCCAATGCCGTTGAGGGGGATGGGGGTGAAATTAATATATTCACGAATGCGATTTTTGGCCGACAGTTTCTCAATATTTCTGCTTCTTCGAAATTGGGAGTAAATGGCGATACTATTATTGAAACCATTGAGACGGATCCGACCAATTCCCTGACCCAGCTACCCGAGAATGTGTTGGATAACAGTACACAAGTAGCAGATGCCTGTGCTGTTCCTCGGTCTGGGCAGTCTCAATTCATCGTAACGGGCCGGGGGGGATTACCTCTGATGCCATCAAGTCGCCCTGTGGGACGTTATCTCTTATCGGATTTAAGAACTCAAGCTCCTCAAGATGGAAAACAGGTTTTGCAAGAAGCGAAGCAACTAGTGGTTACTGCTAGGGGTGACTACTATTTGCAGGGAGAGTCGTCTCGTTCACTCCCCCAATTACTGGAAGCGGCTCGTCAAGAATACCAACAGGCAAAATATCCTGAAGCCATCACCTACTGGACGCAAGCCGTTAACCAACTATCAAAGTCTAAGCATCCTGGTGCTTATGCTTCCGTTCAGAGTCATTTAGCGCTGGCCTACCATCATCTTGGAGATTGGGATAAAGCGAGAGAGGCTATGGCTGCCAGCCAAGCGGTCCTGACCCCCGAACTGATTGCCCAGCAGCCCGCTCTTCATGCCCAAGTGCTGAATACAAGGGCGAGTTTGTTTCTTACTCGCGGCAATATACAAGCAGCCCTTGAGGATTGGCAACAAGCGGCTGCAGTCTATCAACGGGCTGGAGACGATTTGGGAAACCTGCAGGCCCAGTTGAATCAAATCCAAGTTCTTCAGGATCTGGGTTATCTGCGCCAAACTCAACAACGGCTAGTGCAACTCATGCAGCCCCTTGAACAACAGCCCCCGTCTCCCGTCAAGGCCATAGGTCAGTTGAATCTGGGGAAGGTGTCGCGGGCTGAAGGTAATTTGTTACGGTCACAGCGCCAACTCGAAGCAGCCCTAACAACAGCCCAATCCCTGAACCAGCTAGCCCTAACCAGTACGATTCTTCTGAATTTAGGACATACCTTTCGGGGCCAGGGAAACACTCAAAAGGCATTGGGCTACTATCAGCAGGCCCGTGAGATTGCCCCCACATCCCTGATTCAATTTCAGGTGCAAGTGAGTCGATATGATCTACTCGTTGTGCAAAAAGATCCTGCGGCATCGACGATATTTCAAGAATTGCAGGTTCAAGCCCAGCAGCTTCCCAGTAGCCGAGAGGGGATTTATGCTCAACTCCATCTGATCGAAACAGTGTTGGACTCGAAGCTGGATGAATCCCAGGCGCTATTGAACCTTCTGTCTCGAATTCAGGCCCAAGCTCAAGAGTTGGACGATCCCAATGCTCAATCCTACATCCTGGGATATCAGGGACGAATTTATGGTCAAGCCCAACAATGGTCTCAAGCTTTGTCGTTGACGGAACAAGCCCTGCAGCGAGTGCAAAGACAGCAGGCCCCGGAAGTGTTGTATCAACTGGCTTGGCAACTAGGCCGCTATCGTCGCCAACTCGGCAATCGTCAAGGGGCGATTTCAGCCTATCTCGATGCCGTTGCTGCCCTACGTTCTCTGCGGGGAGATCTGAGCACGGCCAGTGATGATGTTCGCTTTACCTTCAGGGATGGGGTGGAACCCGTTTATCGGGAGTTGGTTGCACTGCTGCTAGAAGGAGATATGAACCAGACAGAGGCATCGAGCAATCTGACGCAGGCCCGTAAGCTTATCGAAGACTTGCAGCTCAATGAAATTCAGGATTACTTCCAGGATGCCTGTGTTCAAGCACAGCCCTTAGCAGCGGATCAGGTGGATCCGAAAGCTGCGGTGATTTACCCAATTGTCTTAAAGGATCGGGTCGATGTAATAGTCAGTATCGGCAATCAGCCGTTGCGTCACTACAGCACCCCAATCGAGCCTGGTCAGGTAGATACCACGGTGAATCAACTGCTGAGATCGCTCACCACTCCCTTGGGGTCTGTCCAAAAGAACAACCTGACCAAACTCAAACTAATTTATGACTGGGTCATCGACCCGGCTTCGGCAGATTTAGCCCAACAGGATATCGAGACGTTGGTGTTTGTCGCGGATGGAGCCTTGCGCACCTTACCCTTGACCACCCTCTATGATGGCGAACAGTACTTAATCGAAAAGTATAACGTTGCCCTTTCCCCTGGTTTAGAACTATTAGCACCTCGCTCACAAGATAGGGAGCGAGTGAAATTGCTAGTAGGGGGTGTGAGTGAGGCTCGGTCTGGGTTCCCTGCCTTACCCTTTGTGGCCAAAGAAGTTGAGCAGATTACTGCTCAGATTCAAGACAATGATGTGTTGTTAAATCAGGATTTGACGCGAGATAATCTGAATGATTACCTGACAGAGGTGTCTTCGGAAGTGGTTCATCTAGCCACTCATGCCGAGTTCGGGGCCAGTCCTGAAGATACATTTATCCTGACTTGGGAAGGAAAACTGTCGATTCAGGCGATGGCTTCTTTACTTCGAAGTCGGAGTCTGATGTCTGAAGTGCCCATTGATTTACTGGTCTTAAGTGCCTGTGAAACAGCGACTGGCAATAGTCGGGCTGTCCTGGGCATTGCAGGTATGGCGATCCGCTCGGGCGTACGCAGCACTTTGGCTGGATTATGGTCGTTGGACGACCAAGCAGCAGCGGCCTTTATGGGCCATTTTTATCAGGCGTTGGCCCAACCGAATACAACCAAAGCATCGGCGTTCCGTCAGGCCCAGTTGGCGTTAATGAAGAACCCGAAGTTTAGAGCCCCCTATTTTTGGAGTCCATTTGTCTTGGTGGGTAATTGGCTATGACCTTGGGTTGGACAGGACTGAACAAAGACCTGAATATATATGAATAAATTGGGATTTTATCTGCGGCTCGGATCTTCGATTATGAAGCTAAGTGCTGCCCCCCAGCACCAACCCCTAGTTGGTCTTCTTGGACTAGGGGTTTTCTTATTTGCGATCGCCCTGAGCCACCAGCTTAAGTTGGATTTGTTTTCGCTCAATCTTAATTTCACACCTAAAAGAATTTCATTGCATAACCTGATGTAAATTCCTGAATAAAAGGGGATTTTATCTACTGATTGATTTAGAGATAGTAGGGACAACGAAGCAAAGGCCGATAAGCATAGCTTCAAAGAACTAAACTCTTCAACCCAATCAATACAGATAACAATCATGACTACAATTACCCCCGAAAAAACTGAACTCGCTTTAGAGCAAATCCAAGAAGCGCCTGAAGCAACACTGGTAATTCCTGTTGAGGACGCAGTAGTCTCAGCACCTACCGAAACAATACCTGAGCCCCCAGATAATATTGCATCTTCTGCAGAGTCAACAGAGGATTAAAACTCTACCTTAGAGCAAAGGGAAGATACTCCAGAGGCCACTCAAGCCTCACCAGAAACAATGCGTCAGCGGCTGCAGCTTTTAGGCGGTATCACCTGGCTGATGCTCCAATCTCCCCAGCACTGGCACTGCACCATCGAAGAAGTAGAAGCCAGAATTTTACCCAGCCTTACCCTTAACCAATTTCGCTACTACGAAGCAAACGGTCAACCCATTGGATTTGTGAGCTGGGCCTACCTATCCGAAGAAGCAGAAGAGAAATACCAAACAGGCAGCTACAAACTGTTGCCGCAAGAGTGGCAAAGTGGTGAGCAACTCTGGTGTACCGATTTTATTTCGCCCTTTGGTCATGACCAAAGTATGTTTGATGATTTACGTCAAAATATCTTTCCCCAGGGCACAACCGCCAAAATGATCCGAACTCAAGAAGATGGTTCTCGCTCAATCGTTGAATATCAGCTGGGAGCAGAAGAATAATGGTCAATGCAAAGAATTAATTCTCAGTAACGGGTGGTAATCTAAGCCTCCTACCCCAGAAAGACTTCGCTATTTGTGACATCTGTAATCACCTCACTCCCGTGGCATGGCTTGACTTGCACTCAAAGACCATTCTGCGGGATTTCCTTGGGTTTGTGAGTTGGAAAAACACCTGAACTTATCTGAATAAATCGGGATTTAATCTACTCAGAGATTTGGTGATAGTAGAAGCATCGACGTACAGGCCACTCAAAAATTTCAGTCTCCCGTCTATCCTTTTTCGCTTACCCCCATAACTAGAAGTAATGATCATGATGACTCAAGATATTCCAAAAGCTGTAAAGACAACTCTAAACCAGATTGAAGTTTCGGCAGCGAATGATTCTCCTATAGCCCAAGCACCGACTATTCTATCTCAAGTCACCACAGAAGAAGTACAGCAACGACTACAGCTGCTTGGATCGATCACCTGGTTGATGATGCAGTCTCCCCTCCATCGGTCCTACACTCTCGAAGACTTGGAGACCCGCATATTGCCTAGCTTGATGCACGATCAATTTCGCTACTACCAAAGTGGTGGGCAACCTGTGGGATTTCTGAATTGGGCGTGGCTTTCTGAAGAGATTGAAGCCCAGTATCAAACGGGGGAGTATCAGCTGTTATTTCCTGAATGGAAATGCGGTGACCGGCTTTGGTACCCCGAATTCATTGCTCCCTTTGGCCATGCCCGCTATATAGTCAAGGATATCCGGCAGAACATCTTTCGTAAGGGTACCCCCGCTAAAGCCCTACGGGTTGATGCTGAAGGCAATTTGCGCTCGATCGCTAAGTATACCCTCTGAACAGTCGCTCTATTTTTCAGGCAGTCTGACATGAGACCTCCCAGCTGCGGAGGTCTCTTTTTCATGTGAATTTTTTGTTGGGGGCAAATTATCGTCCAACAAACACCTGAATTTTTACCTGAATAACCCTGAATTCTTCTGGATTTTTTCTGCTAATGGGTTCCGCGATAGTGGGTTCAACACAGCGAGGGCAAAAGCCACCGCACAACCAACAATCACTAAGGAGCAAGAATCATGGGTAAGCCCAAGAATCCCATTAAGGCAATTGTAAAAGTCGTTAAGAAAATTGCACCTTCACCCACCAAGCACGGTGGTTGGGGCAATGACACCCTGATCGGATATATGCCCGTCAACTATCTTTATGGTCATGGCGGCAACGACACCCTCCGAGCTGTGGGTTGGAAAAATACCTTAGATGGTGGTAGTGGGAATGATTACCTCCATGCCATCGGTGGCCAGAACACCATGCGTGGCGGCACAGGCAACGATGAGATTCATGCCATTGGCGGTCGAAACAACGTCCGTGGAGATAGCGGCCATGACTACATCCGTGCCTGGGGTGGTTCCAATTGGGTCCACGGTGGCGACCACAACGATAACATTGAGGTCGGTGGCATCAGCAATACTGTCTACGGTGGTGGTCACGATGACTACATCGTTGCCTGGGGCGGTCGCAACTCCCTTCACGGTGAGTGGGGCAATGACACTATCCGCGCAGGGGGTGGCTCCAACTGGGTTCATGGTGGCGATGGCTTCGACAACATCAAAGTCTGGGGAGCTCACAACACTGTCTATGGTGGCGGCCACAACGACTACATCGAGTCCTGGGGTGGCCGCAACACCATCCGAGGTGAATGGGGTGATGACACGATCCGTGCCTGGGGTGGTTCCAATTGGGTCCACGGTGGTGACGGCCACGACAACATCGTAGTTGGTGGCATTAGCAATACCGTTTATGGCGGTGGGCACAACGACCATATCGAAGCCTGGGGCGGTCGCAACACCATCCGGGGCGAGTGGGGCAATGACACTATCCGTGCAGGGGGTGGTTCCAACTATGTACACGGAGGAGATGGCTATGACAACATCAAAGTCTGGGGAGCTCACAATACCGTATACGGCGGTGGTCACAATGACTACATTGAGGCCGTTGCTGCTGGAAACCGGCTTTATGGTGAGTGGGGCCATGATCATATCAAAGCCTTTGGTGGCTCTAACTTTGTTGATGGAGGTTCTGGGAACGACCGCATCGAAATTTTCGGTATTGGTAATACTGTTTACGGCGGTTCAGGAGATGACCACATCACAACTGCTGCCGCTTCCAACACCATCCATGCGGGCTCTGGCAATGACAAAGTCGTAGCAGTCGGTGGGAAGAACACCATTCATGGCAATGAAGGTCATAACACCCTTATAGCAGCGGGTGGATACAACCGTTTGACAGCCGGTTGGGGTAACGACACCCTGATTGCTGTAGGTGGCTACAACAATATGGATGCTGGCCACGGTCACAACACCTTAGTAGGGGTGGGTGGCTACAACAACATGAACGCTGGCTATGGCAACGACTTTATCTTCGGATTTGGTGGGGCTAACAAAATCAATGCTGGTCATGGTCGCAACACCGTCATCGGCCTAGGCGGAGCGAACGTCATCAATTCTGGTACTGGCAATGACACCATCATCGGTGTCGGAGGTGCCAACGTTGTTAATGCTGGTGATGGCAACAACGTCGTCATCGGTTTCGGCGGACTCAACAAACTCCATAGCGGCAATGGTCGTGACATTATGGTCGGTGTTGCAGCTGGGAACTGGCTCACATCCGCTGGTGGTAACGACATCATGATCGGTCTCGGTGCGGCCAACTACTTAAACGGTGGAGCAGGAAATGACATCCTCGTTAGCGCTGCTGCCCTCAATGTGCAAGTCGGTGGCGAAGGCCAAGATGTAATGGTTGCATTGGGTAAGGCAAACGCCATGGCGGGCGATACCGTCGGCAAAGACACCCTCAAGAAAATGGCTGAAGATCTAGACCTGGGTTCGCTTAAGCTCTCTGATGCCAGCCTACCAAAATTAAATTTTTCAGACTTCAGTCTCCCAAATTTCAAAGAATTTGCCGCTGACTTTAGTGAGCTAGGTGATGTCATTCCAAACTTTAAGGCCCCTAACTTCAATATTGGTCAACTGCCCAACTTGAGCAATTTGAAAATCTCCTTGAATGCTCCTGACATCAAGTTACCTGGTTTACCTGATTTATCTATCGATGCTCCTGAAGGGGGGTTGAACTTCCCTGGGTTTGACTTTAAGGTTACTGGCTTCAAGAATGTGCAACTACCTTCCATTCAGATGCCGTCCATAAACCTACCTGGTCACTTAATTCCCAGCTTGAGACTGCCCACATCCAACATTGGTTTACCTCAGTTGACCATTCCCAGCTTGAGCCTCCCGACTATCAACATCCCCACGGTAAGCCTTCCTTCCATTCCTGTGCCTCAGGTAACGCTACCAACGCTCAATATTCCAGCCCTGAGTTTGCCGTCGTTACCGTCACTACCCTCTATCCCTTCTGTTACTCTTCCAGATCCCTTACGAACCCTGAAGGATAAAGCCAATAGTGTCGCTCAATCCGTTAAACTCCCCAATCTAACCCTTCCAAACTTCAATCTCTATAGCCACGGTGCCAACAGTGACACCATGGTTGCACTGGGAGAAGCAAACTTCCTTCTTGGCGGCAAAGGCAACGATATTCAATTTTCTCATGGTTTAGCCAACGCGCTCTTTGGCGGCAATGGTGCTGATGTACAAGTCACACTGGGGGCCGTGAACTTCCTATCGGGTGGCCAAGGCGATGACATCCAGGTCGCTGGCGGGAAGGTCAACGTGGTGGATGGTGGACTGGGAAATGACATCCAAGCTTCCATCGGTAAGTTCAATTTCTTAAAAGGTGGCCAAGGCGACGACCTGATGCTGGCTGGCGGTAAGTTCAACATGATGATGGGCCAAGATGGCAACGACATCATGATTGGTGGCGGTATGCTCAACACCATGATGGGCGGAGCTGGCAATGACATCATGGTGGGCGGCGGTAAGCTTAATAAAATGCTTGCCGGGATTGGTGATGACCTTGTGATTGGCGGCGGTAAAGTGAACTCTTTATCCGGTGGCAAAGGCAACGACATCATGGTCGGTGCTGGTAAATTCAACACTATGCTAGGTGGTGAAGGCAACGACATCCTCTTAGGTGGAGGAAAGACCAACACAATGAAAGGGGGTGCAGGTGCTGACATCATCGTCGGTGGCGGTAAAATGAATCTCCTCTTCGGAGGAGATGGCAATGACCTTATCCTTGGTGCTGGGAAAACCAACATCTTCAAGGGCGGTCAGGGAGACGATATCATCCTTGGTGCTGGTAAGAAGAATGTGCTTAAGGGGGGCGAAGGTAATGACATCATCCTTGGTGGTGGTAAGACCAATAGCTTCAAAGGCGACGCTGGTAAGGATATCCTGATTGGCGGTGGCACAAAGAATGTGCTCAAGGGTGGTGCAGGCGATGACATCCTCATCGGTGGCGGTAAGGAAAACAAGCTTATCGGTGGCAAGGGCAATGACTTTATCCTGGCCATTGGTAAGAAGAACACCTTTGACGGCGGCAAAGGTGATGATATTATCCTTGGCCTCGGTCAGGAAAATAAAATCAAGTCCGGTTCCGGTAATGACATTGTCCTAGTCAAAGGAGCCAAGAATAGTTTTGTGAGCTTGGGTGGGTTGAACCGCATCTACGGTGCGGGTAAGAACAACACCATCCAGGGTGGACAAGACAAGGACACCATCCATGCAGGCGGTGAGTCCAACACTTATGATGCGGGTGCTGGTGATGACACGCTGATTTCTTACGGCAACAACATCACTCTGACAGGTGGTGCAGGTAATGACACTTACCAAATTGGTGGTAAGGATGCATTTGGAGCTTCTTTAGGAGCCAATCCTGGGGGCACCCGCACTACTACCATCGACAACAGAGGTGATGCCAGCACTACGGACAAGCTACTATTAGGAGCTAACGTTGATTACCACAACATTGACTTCTCCAGAAGCGGCAATGATGTCAAACTCAATGTTTCAGACACTAATGAGGTGGTTATCCTCAAGGACTGGTATACAACGCCTCTATCCCAACAGGTTGACACCATCCAAATTAGTAATGGAGCTTCTTTGCAGAGTTCTCAAGTCAATGACATGGTTAAGGCTTGGGACATTTTTGAGGCTGCCGGGTCTACTTTAGCGGCTAAGACTCAGTTAGATTCAACGCTTAAGCAATCCTGGGCGGTCTAGATAATGCTTAGTTAGTCAAACTGAAAGAGAGGAAGGCCACTTTCCTCTCTTTTTTGCATCAAAGATTTGAAAGATTCAACCTGTAATTTATTCCTGATATCTTTATCCTGCCTTGAAAGCAATGCAGGGTAAAGATATCAGGAATAAATTTACAGATGGTCTTTTTCTATATCTGCATTTATTGAACATTTCAAACAAAAAATTCGATAAAGACCTGAATAAACCTGAATATAACGAGATTTTATCTGCTGATGGATTTGCCGATAGTAGAGACATCAACGAAGCGACGACCGATATTCGCAGCTTCTAAGCACTTAACTCTTCAACCTGATTCACACAGGAAATCAATCATGACAACAACTCTCCGCGAAATCGCTCTAAAGCAAATCTTAGAAGCATCTGAAATAGAACTCTTAGTTCCCGTGAGCCATACAGCAGCCCCTGAACCCCCAGACTATGAAACCGTGCAATCTACATCTCTCAAATAACTGCTGATAGCGCAAGCATGATGCAACTTGGGGCAGAAAAGCGTGCAACACCTCAAGCTAAGCAGGATGGAAACCCCATTTCTCTTAGGGCGAGGTCATTCAAGTCACCCTCTCTATTAAAAGTATTTTAATATGAAACCCGCTCAGCCGATCATGGATAACACTGTTCAATCCGCTGAATTAATTCCTTTACTTGGGCAGTATCAGCTTCTCCCTCAGTTGCTGAAAGAACTGATCACTGACCAAGCCATTCAAGAGGTGCCATTAAGCTCAGAGGAAAGGGTGCAGGCAGTCGAGCAGTTCTACCACCAATATCAAATCGGGGATGATACCCAGCGCGAAGCTTGGTTAAAGCATTACTGCATGACGCTTCAACAGATGGCAGCACAAGCCCAACGGCAGTTCAAATTGCAAAAGTTCAAGCTCCAAACCTGGAATAACCAGGTGGAGTCTGATTTTCTCCAACACAAAGGACAGTTTGATCAATATGTTTATTCGCTGATCCGAGTGGCGAGTGCTGAAGTCGCTCAGGAATTGTACTTTCGCCTGCAAGGGGATGAACAAGCATTTTCGGATCTCGCCACCCAATATTCTCAAGGTCCCGAAGCCCAAACGGGGGGACTGATTGGCCCTGTGACGGCGACCCATATGCACCCGACCTTGGTGCAACTCCTCACCAATGCTCAACCTGGGCAAGTTCGCCCTCCCATTCGCCTCGGTGAATGGTTTGTGATTGTCCGTCTGCAAACCTTTATCTCAGCCCAACTGGATGCCCCGCTGCGACAACAGCTGTTGGAACAGCGTTTTAATGAGTGGCTCCAAACACAGATGGAATCGGTTGCAGTATCTGACACTTCTATTGCTGTTTCTGTGCAAACACCATGACTTTAACCCACTTATCCCTGGAATCCTTCCTCAAGGATCTCCCTGGCTTTGATCAACTTTCAGAAGCGGTTCTATCTTCGGTAGCGACAGAGTTCCAACCGCTGCGCTATCCCATGGGTCGTCCCCTCGTATCCAACCGGGCCATGCCCCAAGACTTGATCCTCATCTATCAAGGACAGGTGCGGCTATTGGGCTATGATCCTCGCACCGACACGCCAGTGACACTCAAACTATTGGGACCGGGGGCTGCAGTCGGGTGGATCAGTCTCGTGCGCCAAATCCCTTGCGAGACAGCCATTGCTTCAGTAGAAACCGTTGGTTTGAAGTTGCCTGCTGCGAACTTCCTAGAGCTGTTGAGCCATGAACCCAGTATGGCTCAAGTGTATGAGCAGCAGCCGAGTATCCTAGAAGTCTTTGATGTCCTCGGCCAACAGTTATTGCGCCGTGCGGATGGCTCTACGGACCTCAAAAATTTGGCAGAACGAGCGTTGCCAGAGAGCCTCGTTCAAACTCGTCCCCTACGAGATATCTCCATTGACCAGTTACAACCCCATTTGGAATGGTTTGTCAGTGGGGGGTCCATTCCTGATTTAGAGATAGGTCAACCTTTGGAAGCGTGCCTAGAACAAGTCAACGGCACCGTCTCCCGGTCTGAAACATTACGGCTGATTGGATTAACCCCGATCAAGGCGTTTCAATCCTCGATTGAGCCAGTCGCTGCAAGTCCTCAATCAGAGGTTTGGGATGAAATCCCAGAAGCGCCTACACTGCTGCCTGCAGTGGATGATGCCCCTGTTAAACATGGCAAATATCCGTTCAAGTCCGGTCGAGGTCCTGTAGATGCTCCCTTAGCTTGTTTCCAGATGTTGGCGCTGCATCTGAATTTGCCCTTTCGCAAGGATGTGCTTCGGCGGATTCTCAAGAATCACTCAGAGCGCAATGGTCCGGGGGTATCGCTGCCCGTCTATGGTGCAATCTCAGAATCGATGGGATTACGAGCCCAGTTAGTGGAAACCCCCGCCTCTGCGTTTTCTCGTCTGCCGACTCCAGCACTCGTTAACTGGCAGGACCGGATTGCCCTGGTGTATGAAACCAGCACCAAAGAAATTGTATTTGCAGTGCCAGAGCAGACCTTACTTCGCAAACATCCCGATGATTTCTTGGACGCCTTTGAAGACAAGGTACAGGTGCTGCTGCTAGAGCGCACCCATGAAACGCCTCAAAGTCGGTTTAACCTGAGCTGGTTTTGGCCGTCCATTAAGAAGCACCGCAAGGTTTTGACTGAGGTGTTAATTGCTTCCTTCTTTGTGCAACTGTTTGGCCTGGCGAATCCCCTGATTACCCAGGTCATCATTGATAAAGTCCTATCGCAAGGGGCACTCGGTACTCTGAATGTCCTGGGGTTGTTGTTAGTGGGGGTAGCTATATTTGAAGCCCTGCTCACCAGTTTTCGTACCTATTTATTTGTAGATACCACCAATCGAATTGATATGTCGCTGGGTGCGGAGGTGATTGATCACCTCGTGCGGTTACCCCTGCGCTATTTTGATAAACGTCCTGTGGGAGAACTGGCAACCCGAGTTAATGAGCTAGAAAACATCCGTAAGTTTCTAACGGGAACGGCCTTGACGGTAGTTTTAGATGCGGTGTTCTCGGTCGTGTACATCGTCGTCATGGTGTTTTACAGTTGGCTGCTGACGATTATCGCCCTAGGCACAGTGCCGTTGTTTGCCTTACTCACCTTTATTTTCGCTCCAATTATTCGCCGTCTGACCCGGACTAAAGCGGAAGAGAATGCCAAAACCCAGTCTTACTTGGTGGAGGTGGTATCGGGAATTCAAACGGTCAAGGCTCAAAACATTGAGTTGAAATCCCGCTGGCAATGGCAAGATCGCTATGCCCGGTATGTCAGCTCTGGGTTTAAGGCGGTGGTGGCCTCCACCACGGCAGGTTCTATCAGTGGCTTCTTGAATAAGCTATCCAGCTTACTCTTACTGTGGGTCGGGGCCTATCTATTTATTCAAGGGCAATTGACCGTGGGTGAACTGATTGCCTTTCGCATCATTGCGGGCTATACCACTGGTCCTTTGCTCCGATTGGTGCAGCTGTGGCAGAACTTCCAGGAAACAGCCCTATCCCTAGAGCGCTTGAGCGATATTCTGGACTATCCCCAAGAGGTGACTGAAGCGGATCGCGATTTGATTCCCATGCCGTTGATGCAAGGGGCGGTCAAGTTTGAAGATCTGTCCTTCCGATTCAAAGACAGTGGACCGATGCAGCTCCAGCAGGTGTCTCTGGAAGTGCCCGCTAAGACGTTTGTGGGGATTGTCGGCCAGAGCGGTTCGGGTAAGAGTACCTTGATGAAGCTGTTGATGCGCCTCTACAACGCCAACAGCGGTCGAATCTTGGTGGATCAGTACGACATTAGCAAGGTGGAACTGTACTCCCTCCGTCGTCAAATCGGCATGGTGTTACAGGACAGTTTACTGTTTGATGGCACGGTACAGGAAAACATTGCCCTTTCTGCCCCAGATGCAACGGCGGAGGAAATTGTGGCCGCGGCGAAAGTGGCCTATGCCCATGATTTCATTATGGAATTGCCCCAAGGGTATAACACCCGTGTGGGTGAGCGGGGTTCGGCCCTGTCGGGGGGACAACGGCAGCGGATTGCGATCGCCCGCATGGTCTTGCAGAATCCCCAACTGATTATTCTGGACGAGGCGACCAGCGCCCTCGACTACAACGCTGAACGCCAAGTCTGTCAAAACCTGGCAGAAGCCTTTGGCGACCGCACTGTCTTCTTTGTCACCCATCGCCTCAAGACCTTAGAGTCGGCAGACATGATTTTGATGATGGACCAGGGCCACCTGGTTGAACAAGGCACCCATGCCGAATTGATGCAGCAAAAAGGCCGTTATTACTGGCTATACCAGCAACAGGAGACTCAATCATGACCAGTATTCAAACCTTCGCGGGAGGCGACCCCAAACAACTGAATTCGACCCTCACCCCCGAATCAGATCAAAACGTACTACCCCTCACGAAAGCTCATCCCAAGAAAGAAAAACCCTTTGATCGGCCTGTGATTCTGCAGCAGTCCCCGGTCTGGTCAAGAGCGATTATCTGGGGAATTGTGGGGGCTGCATCCGCTGCACTGGCCTGGGCCTGTTTATTCCAAATCGAAGAAGCTATTCCGGCAACGGGACAGCTCGAACCCAAAGGGGCCGTCAAGGAGATTCAATCTCCCGTCGCTGGCGTGGTCAAGGAGATCAAGGTTGAAGAAGGGCAGCTCGTCAAAAAAGGAGAGGTTCTCCTCGTCCTGAATCGCCAAGGGACGCGGTCTGAGATTCAATCCCTTGAACACCAACGCCGCAATCTAGTACAAGTCAATGACTATTATCGTCAGCAGCTGCAGGGGCAATCTAATGCCCCCTTACCGGATGTGATTGATTCAGCATTGATCAATTCCACTCGGGATCGTCAGTCCCTCGTCGCTGAGAATAAACTTTATCGGGCTCAGCTCAATGGTGCACAGGAATGGAGGCATTTCTCAGCCGAAGAACGGCAGCGACTTCAATCTGGCCTCACTCAAGGTTCCAGCAGTGTGGCTGCAGCGCAAGCGCGGATAAACCAAGCTGATAAACAGCTTCGTCAAATAGAAGTCCAGCTGGAGCAGACCAAGATTCAATTAGCGAGCGCTCAACAGACCTTGGCCCTCAATCAAGAAATTGTCCAAGATATTGAAGAGGCTTATAGAAAAGGCGCGATTGCTCGGGTGCAATTCAAACAGCAACAGAATGAAGTGCAAACTGGCACGGCAGAAGTCTCACGCCTCCAGCAAGAGCAGATTCGATTGTTACGGCAATTGGAGCAAGTCGGCCAGGAAAAACAACAAGCCCAAGCCCAAGCCCTGAACACTGTTGCCACGAACCAGCGAGAATTACTGGATCGGATTGCTGCCAATAAAAAGCGGATTTCGGAAATCGACAGTCAGCTCACCAAAGCCATCGTGGATAATCAAAGAACGATTGCTGACTTAGAGAATCGGTTACAACAGGCGAAACTAACCCTAGATTATCAAGAGTTAAAAGCCCCCGTAGATGGTATGGTGTTTGATTTGAAGCCGAGCACACCGGGGTTTGTTGCGAATGCGAGTGAACCCGTCTTAAAAATTGTGCCTGCTGATAACCTGAAGGCAAAAGTCTATATCACCAACAAAGATATTGGTTTTATCCAGACTGGCATGGCCGCTGATGTGAGGATTGATTCGTTTAATTTCAGTGAATTTGGTGATATTAAAGGAACGGTTGAGTCCATTGGTTCAGATGCCCTACCCCCAACCGAAGTGCGGCAATTTTACAGCTTCCCCGCCGTCGTCAAATTAGACTCACAAACCTTGAAGACGAAGGAGCGGCAATTAGCCTTGCAATCAGGGATGTCGGTCAATGTCAATATCAAGGTGCGCAAGCGACCTGTCATCAGCTTGATCACGGATCGCTTTTCGAGAGAAGCTGACGGCATCAAACATTTACGGTAGTGAACTGTACTATTCGAATATATGCTCACCCCAAAACTGTGATCGTTGAGTTAGAAGTATTGATGTTAAAGGGTTGTAGGAGATAACGGGAAAGTCAGCTAAAGGATGGGCTTTATGATCAGGTCTCTTTTGTAAATAGCTGTTTGAATAGTTCTCGGCTTCTCGCTAGTCCTTCAGGTGTCAGAATTACAGATTTTGCCTTGGTGACAGGGTTACTGATCCATCCTTTTTGATGCAACCGATTAAGAGCCTCCCAATCGTAACCTTTCCAACTGCGTGCACCCTGCTCAGTTTCATCATGAATATTGAGGGCTAGTAATGCGAGAACGACATCATCGATTTTGTCATTGTCGGGCTGCATAACAATTTAACTAACATCGTTAGCTATCAATGGTGCTATTCAATATCCACTATAAACCGCCACTCTTCTGGAGCTACTTTCATTCAGTAGAATAACTGGAACGACGCAGAGTAATCTCGCCCTTTGAAAACAGATTCAATCTTCTATCGCATCTTCCAGGCAGATCCCGGCATCTTGTTCGAGCTGCTGGGACAATCCTCACATAGAGCTCAAGGCTATGAATTTAAGTCTGTTGAAATCAAGCAGGTTGCCTTCCGCATTGATGGCGTTTTCTTGCCTACTCCAGAGGCTGCAGACCAAACAGTCTGGTTTGTGGAAGTTCAGTTTCAACGAGACCCGGCGTTCTATCAACGGTTCTTCTCTGAGATTTATCTGTATCTCAATCTTCACCCTGACACGGTGGACTGGCAAGCCGTTGTTATCTACCCCAAACGCAGCATTGAACCAGACTATCACCATGTATTCCGGGCCAACCTGAATAGCGACCAAGTACATCGTATTTACTTGGAAGACTTGAATGAAGCCGTTGACTCTGTTGGTGTGGGTCTAATGCAGTTGATTGTGGCTGACTCAGCAAAGACCGTCACCCAGGCCCAAGCTTTGATTTCAAGGGTTCAGCCTCAAGAACAGACAAATCCAAGATTTGCCACGATAATAGAATTAATTGAGACAATTGTGGTCTACAAATTTCCACAACTGAGTCGGGAAGAGATAGAGAGTATGTTGGGCGTAAGCGAACTCAAGCAAACGAAAGTCTACCAGGAAGCCTTGGATGAAGGCCGCCAGGAAGGAAGGCAAGAAGGCAAGCTTGAAGGTGAACAATCGCTCATCCTTCGTCTACTCAATCGACGCATTGGTGACGTTGCTCTAGAATTGAGATCGCAAATCCAAGCCCTCTCCCTCGATCAACTCGAAACTTTGGGCGAGGCACTACTCGACTTTACGGAATCTGCTGATCTAGTGAACTGGCTCCAGAAAAATCGAGCATAGGCGGCAAGTCGGCATGTTGAGCCAAACGCGACATAAATTGCACCACAGAGCATGAACTTGCAGATTACTCTATAAGATCGGTGATTTTAATTCCAGATTTGTGGCCAAAAATCGGAATTAAAATGCTATTTGAATATCAAATTCTTGCTGTGTATTGTTTTGCACGAATCTCAAGGTCTGAAGATTTTGATGATTTAGTGTAATATCTGCTTGCTGCTTAGAGGGCAGGCCGAGGAGCAAATAGCACTCGCTTAAACGTCTTTCTCAAAATCAAATCGGTTGACGCTCTGCGGGGGAGCGGCCATACAACTGGGCTAATTGACTGTTGGAATATAATTTAAACAGCAGTTTTGGAAAGATTACTATCCGAGAACTCGCGTGAACTTGGCCCGATGACATTGTTCGCGCAGAGTCATGTCAAGGAAGTGCAGTCGTGAAAAAGCTCGTTCGTGGTCTGCAAGAGTTTAAGCAAAAATATGTTGCTCAACATCAAGAACTCTTAAAAGAACTCTCTCACGGTCAAAAACCTCGTGTATTATTCATCACCTGCTCTGATTCGCGGGTTGACCCCAACCTCATTACCCAGACAGATGTGGGGGAATTGTTTGTCATCCGTAATGCTGGGAATATCGTGCCCCCCTATGGGGCAGCAAATGGTGGTGAGGGCGGCACGATTGAATATGCCATTGCTGCTCTAGAGATTGAGCAAGTTGTCATCTGCGGCCATTCCCATTGTGGAGCAATGACAGGTCTGATGAAGCTGAACAAGCTGCAAGCAGATATGCCGTTGGTGTATGACTGGTTGCAACATGCTGAAACGACCCGGCGAGTAGTTTCAGAAAACTACCCAGAATCTCAAGGGGAAGAGCGGGTTGAAATTTTAGTCGCTGAAAATGTCTTAGTGCAGATTGATAATTTGAAGACTTATCCGATTGTGCGATCACGGATGCTGCAGGGCAAACTGCAAATTTACGGCTGGATTTACCATATCGAGACGGGTGAAGTCCTTGCCTATGATGAAAAGACCCATACCTACATTCCGCCGCAAAGCCAGCTTATAGAAAAGCCACCCAGCTTGCCCTCTCGTCTAGAGCAATATCTGATTAGCACCCATGCACCTCCTGTTGCTTGTGAATTGCCTGTTCCGCGACTACAGTCTGCGTCTTCGATTCCATCGACTTCACCCGTCAACGGTTCCACTGCCACGGATCGCATTCGATCTCAATTAAATGCCTTATTAAAGGCATCACCTGATTCATGGACGGATGTTGACGACTCGATGCGGTCTATGAGTAAGCTCCTTGAAGATGCCCAACATGAAGGGATGAGCGCTAATGAAGCAAATAATTATCATCATCAATTTTCAGAACAAATCCCTAAATGGCTTAGGCAACTGGAATAAACTCCATCAACAACAAATTAGAGAAGGTTACAATCGACTACACCAAAAATCTAGTGTTTATCAACGGCTGTTTCCGTACTCTTGGGTATACATACTGCAAATCAAATTTGGATCAGGTGGTGGCTAAGCGTTTGGAGAAAAAGCAGCAAATGCGATGGAGCAAGAAAGCGTATCTCCTATTGCAGGTCAGGACGAAGGTATTGGATGGCGACTGGCGTGAAACCTTTGAACGGTGGTATCCAGAACTGGCTGCTCCAGCGGCTTGAACGCTTGATCAAGGAGTTTCCAGGCTTTCCCACACTTGTTTTCGGTCTCACAGTTTTCATACTGCTAATCCCAATAGAGATGCACCATGTATTCTTATTTTTAACATTCCTTGATGCCTATCTCAGCAAAAATGCTCAAGATGGTACAACAATATAATTAAAAACAATTATCATTATCAAACCGTGCTAATTCTTTCCTGATGGCAACTCTGCAACTGACGCTCTCTTCTAGCAACCTCTATGAAATGCTGGCAGAATCCCAGCAGCAGATCGATGCTGACTATCAAATCCAAGCCGATCCCGTTACTTGGTCACTTCAGCAGTCCTTCGGAGACTGGCTAAACCATAGTTTCCAACTGCGAGAAGGATTAGATCTGGTGTTTACCCGAGCAAACTTACGAGAGAATCTGCATTTCACTGAAAGCTTTGAAAAGCTATCCATATGGGGACTTCGATTCCACTTAGCTGGCCATTCTCGACTACAACTTCACTCCAATCAAGCTGAGATTTTGACCCGCCCCCATACTAATATGCTGGGCTTTATGTCTGGAGAGATGCAGGTTAACACCACCTATCCAGCCCATCAATGTGTTGAGATGCTAACCCTGGTGATACACCCACAACTCTTTGCCACGTTTATCCCTGAAGATTGTCCTCTAGGTAGCATTGGTCATAATATAGCTAGACCCTTCTCAAGCGATTTCAATCTTGTGGGTCATACCTCTGCCAGTATGCTCACCCCGCTTCAGCAAATACTCCACTGTCCTTACCAAGGTGCTATCAAAAGAACTTATCTAGAGAGCAAAGCCCTAGAACTCATTGCTTTAAAACTAAATCAGGTCAGCGAATCACGTTTCTACCCTGAAGACATTAACTTAAAAACAGATGACATTGAGCGAATCTATTTGGCAAAAGAAATTTTGCTAGACAATATGGATAATCCTCTCTCGCTAGTCGCGTTAGCCAAGCAAGCAGGGATAAACGATTTCAAACTAAAGCGTGGGTTTCGCCAGATTTTTGGAACTACGGTTTTCGGTTGTCTGCGTCAACATAGGATGGAGCAGGCACAGCGACTGTTAGAGTCCTATGACCTTTCGATTTCCCAAATCTCTCAGGCAGTTGGCTATGCTAGTCCGAGTCAATTTTCAGCAGCCTTTAAAAAAACATTTGGCTATTCTCCTAGTAGCTACCGAGCACTGTAATTCCGATCCAATCATTCTTTCTAAGTGTAGATAATCAAAATAATCCGTTTAGAGACGAAAATAATCCGTCTCGACACAAGATCGTTATTACTTATTGAGTATAGTTATCAACTGTATTGTCTTTGTAGGTAATGGGGTGTCAAAAGCTTATAGTGCTATCGAAGTATCTGGGCATGAGATTACCCTGATACTTCTCTGTAGTGTATCGATAGTTCAACCTCAGCACGTTTTAGCAGCGCCAGAACAGCATCCAACTTTAGACCAACCCCAAGCTCATCCAGCTACTACTGTGACAGATTGGCTTACCCAGATAGAAGGAGACCTCGTTAAGGTCACGAACGTGCAGATTGAGACGACAGAAACAGGATTATCCGTGCAATTGAACACTTCAGCGGGACAGCTAGCAACACCTCAGATTCAGAGTATCGGCAATCGGCTGATAGCGGTAATTGATAATGCGATTCTCGAAGATCCCCAGGGCTTCCAATCAATTGATCCTGCATCTGATATTACTGAACTGACCGTGATTCAAGCTACTCCTACTCAAATTCGAGTGCTAGTGACCGGTGTAGAGTTGGCCCCTATTGCTCAAGTGACAGTGGGGACAGAAGGGTTAGCTTTAGTCGTTACTCCAATAACCGATGATGCTGAAACAGAGATTACTGTAACGGCAGAACGATCTCAAACAGGTTATTTTATCCCTAAAGCGACCACTGGAACGCGAACAGACACCGCCATACGCAATGTACCACAGTCGATTCAAGTACTGCCTAAAGAAGTGCTGAAAGATCAGCAAGTCACGCGTTTGGATGAGGCCCTTCGCAATGTCAGCGGCATTACTGGAGATACCACGGAAGGAGCGGGCTTTCAGTTTAGTTTGCGTGGGTTTTCGGCTGCCAAAGTATTACGAAATGGATTTAGCCTATCGGGATCAGATGCCCTCTCGAACACTGGCCTATTGACCTTGCCCGAAACTGCCAACCTAGAGCAGATTGAAGTTCTCAAGGGTCCTTCTTCCATCCTGTATGGAGAAATTAATCCAGGCGGTGTGATTAATTTAGTCACCAAAACACCCACCTCCCAGCCTTTATACGAAGCTGAAGTTCAGGTCGGCAGTCGTACCTTTTTTCGACCTCGGATCGATTTTTCAGATACATTAACTCAAGATGGTCAACTCCGCTATCGTCTTAATGCTCTGATTCAGCGTGATGAAGGGTTCCGAGACTATGACCAAAATATTCAGCGAGAGTTTGTCGCTCCTGTTCTGAGCTGGGATATCGGAGAAGAGACCAATCTAACCCTCGATTTTGAATATCTCCATGATCAACGCCCAAATGATAGTGGTTTGCTAGCCTTTGGACGAGGGGTTGTGGATGTGCCACGGGAGCGGATTGTAGGTGAACCGGATGATGTCATAGATCGAGATTTCATCACGACTGGTTATACCTTCAAGCACCAGTTCAACGAGAATTGGTCCGTTCGCAGTGCCTTTCGCTATAGCAAACAGGATTATTTATCCAACTTCTTTTTACCCCTAAACTTTAATGAAGCCACTGGTCTAGTGGCTCGCATTAACGGAAGTACAGACTGGTTTCAAGATTATCTCGGCTTGCAAACAGAGGTAACAGGTAAGTTTAAGACTGGCCCTATTCAGCACACGCTGCTATTTGGCGTTGACCTTAGCCAAGACCGCAGTGGTATTGACGCACGAGTCAATTTTGCCCCTTCACTGCTTGATATTTTTAATCCTGTTTACGGTACACCCACGCGCTTAAGCTTCAATGATTTTGCTACGGTAGCCCGAGCACAAGATGTCACCACCCGCAGGTTAGGAATTCTATTACAGGATCAGATTAAGGTGCTAGATAATCTGCAGTTTGTGGTCGGTGGTCGCTACGATACCGTTGACCAGCAAGTCACAAATTCTCCTTCTTTATTTGATCCAGCAGGTCGTCAGGGAGAACAGACCGTGGATGCCTTTACCCCTCGCGTTGGGGTAGTCTACCAGCTGATTCCTGAACTATCCTTATATTCCAGTTTTGCTCAATCCTTTACCCCTAGTGCCTCAACGACAGCAGCAGGAGATTTTTTAATCCCCGAAACGGGTGAAGGTTTTGAAGTAGGGTTCAAGGCTGAGGTGGTGCCGGATAAACTGTTTGCCACCCTAGCTTATTTTAATATCACGAAACAAAATGTTGCGACGCCTGATCCCAATGCTCTCGGTGTTTTCAATGCTTTTGTAGCGACAGGGGAACAGCAAAGTCAAGGAATTGAATTGGACCTATCCGGCGAAATTCTACCGGGCTGGAATGTGATCGCCTCCTATGCCTATACAGATGCTGAAATCACTCAGGATAATGTCATTCCTATTGGCAATCAACTGACTGGGATTCCCAAGCACAGCGCTAATTTATGGACAACCTACACCCTCCAACAGGGTGATCTCCAAGGGTTAGGATTTGGGATTGGTTTTACCTATGCCAGCGATCGCCAAGGTGATTTGAGCAATACCTTTGTCCTCAATGATTACTTCATTACCAATGCTGCTATCTTCTATCAGCGTCAGCGCCTCAGACTCGCCGTGAACTTCAAAAATATTTTTAACGTGAATTACATTCAGGGCACCCCTATTTCAAGAATTAGAGGCATTGAACCAGGTGAACCTTTCACTGTGATTGGCTCGATTACCTATCAATTTTGACTGAGCAAAGACAAATGAACATGATTTCAGCTCAAAGAATTCAGAAATTGAGCCTTTTGGCGAGTTTGTATGTCTCCCAATTCCTACCGTTTTGGTTTCTATTTGAAGCATTGCCAGTCATTCTCAGGCAAAGAGGGTTATCCTTAGCAGCTATTGGCTTATTGCCAATGCTACTGCTGCCCATTGCCTTCAAGTTTCTCTGGTCTCCCGTGATCGACTTTTACGGATTTACGCGGTGGGGACACTATCGTTTCTGGATTATTTGCTTTCAATCTGGGGTTATTGGTGTGACCGTTTTCTGTAGCTTTTTGAGTGTTGAGCACAACTTACCTGTCCTCTTGGTGGGACTAGCCTTGATGGCATTACTGTGCAGCAGCCAGGATATTGCTACGGATGCCCTGGCATTGGGCCTTTTATCTCCGAGAGAACGGGGAGTGGGCAACGCAGTCCAGGGGATTGGCGGCTCTCTAGGCAAAATGATTGGCGGAGGTGGCATGTTAATCTTGCTCAACAAGTGGGGATGGTCAAAAAGTTTATTGACTCTTGCTGCTTTGATGCTGCTGGCGTTGATGCCGCTCTTATGGCATAGAGAGACAATTAGACCTATGGGCCGAGTGACAGGCAAATCAATCAACCCTGCCTTGGACCCGCTCATTGCCTATTGCAAAATTTTTATCGAGTCTTGTCAGCGTCCAGGAATCAGAATATGGCTCTTGACACTGGCAGTGATCACGGCTGGCTACAATTTTTCAGCGGCAATGTTTCGTCCACTATTAGTCGATCTCGGTTTTTCCATCGCAGATATTGGCCGCATGATTGGTATTTTTGGCATTGCCATGACGATGCTGGGTTCAGCAGCGGCGGGTTTGCTAATGGCTAAGTTAGGCCGTCAGCGAGCGCTATTAATTGCAGCAAACACATTAGCAGTAGGCACCTTCAGCAATGTGCTACTAACCTACGGATTTACTCAGCTACCTGTGTTGAACACCATCATTGGTGTCACCTTCTTCGCTTTCGGAATACTGGGAACTACCGCATTCACAATTATGATGGATAAAAGTCGAATAGAGTTAGCTGGAACAGATTACACGTTGCAAACTTCTGTGATTGCTCTCTGTAGTATTCTTTCGGCAGCTTTAGGGGGTGTCATTGCTAGTATCGTAGGTTATCGAGGAATATTTATCCTTAGTACGGGAATTCTCCTGAACTGCAATTGGTTAATTGTTCAACATTTAGATCTCAATATCACCTCCTCAAAAAATTCTGAGACTTACGACTATGCTCACCATTGACCAATCTTCTTATCCCATTATCTCAGTGTATTTCGAGGGAGCGACGATAATGTCAGCAACGAAATCCTACCTTACACAATTTGAAGATTGGCTAATGAGATTACAGCCTTTTGGGATTATTTTGAGCCAAACCCAAAGCGAAGAAGTAGATCCTAAACAGATGCAGAGTATTCACCTGCTTACAGCACAGTGGGCCAAGCAATATCAATCTCTAATTACGGCTCACTGCCAAGGTATTGCGATAGGAGTGGAGACGGTGCAGGAACGAATAGCCCGCCAGACTAAAACCCCACAACTGATCAAAACGGTGTTTGGTTGTCCTGGTCAGATCTTTTTGCACTCGGAAGAGGCTAGACAATGGATACAGCAGCAGCTATCGCTTAAAACTTGAGTATTCCTGATGCATTATTGTGAACCTTATTAACTCAAGCAGGTGCAGTCTTGCGCTGAAGAACTCTATTCCTACTGGGATAAATGCAATCGATCTAGCTATTCAAGAATCACTAGCTAAGATTACGCAAAATCGAACAACTATTGTGATTGCCCATCGCCTTTCTACTATCCGCAATAGATCCTGGATCTATTGCGTCGATTTTCAGTTCCTATCAGAAAAGAGAAGATCCGTTTGGCGTCCAACAGATTCACTGTAGGTCATTTATAATTGAGCATATACAGTTGAGAAAATTTTTCATTAATTTATATCCTTGAACTCAACGGGGTAGTCCATCTATTTTTCGATAGCCAAACCTCTATGCTGTAGGAGAGGAAGAATGATCAGCCCTTCTGAGTCTAAACTGGCGGGTGTTCCCCGCACGATGCTGATGACCACTCGTGCCCGTGTTGAAGAGCATCAACGCCCTGATGCCATCTTGTATGACCCAAAAGTAATGGAATGGTGGTCTTCGCTCCAATGGGATCCTGAATTAGATATCTTCTATAGCGGTTCACTTGCGCAACTCACTTGGGCGGTACGTGCCCATCTATTTGACCAGATTACACAACGGTATCTAGCCAGTCATCAGGAAGCGATCGCCATTGAATTGGGAGCAGGGATGTCAACCCGCTACTACCGCGTGGGACAAGGCTATCGCTATTGGCTAGAGTTAGATTTACCGGAAATAACCACTCTCCGGCGTCAGCTAGATACAGAAACGGACCATCATCGATTCCTCGCTCAATCTGCACTTGACTTCACTTGGATGGACGAATTACCCGGAAATCCTGAAAATCTTCTGATCATCGCAGAAGGATTACTGATGTATTTCAAAGAAACCCAAGTACAGCAACTCATTGACCAATTGCACCACCGGCTTCCAGGAGCAACGCTAGTCTTTGATGCATTGGGTGGTTCTTCAAATAGCAAAGGAGCCAAACAGTTGGCTCAACTCGGTGCCCCCTTGAACTGGTTTATCAAAAATGAACAGGACATCGCAGCGATGGGATTGTCCCTCACAAGTGTACAATCCTTGATTCAAGCAAACTGCCGATATCCGCATCGCATCGGCTTTTTTCGCTGGGTCCCTTGGCTGAGTCAATTACCGCCCTTACGCAATGCTTGTTTGATTCTAGAAACAACCGTTTAGCCATAGCCCGCCCTAACTTTGTGATGGATCATGCTAACTATTGATGATAGCCGCTGGCCCCTTGTCTCAACTCGTTTTCAAGGACTTGGTACACCTGAAGAGATGGCACAATTCTATGCCTGCTTCGAGGAATGGTTGGCGAAGGAAGAACCGTTTGCCTTAGTGCTACAGCGGGATAATGCTGAAGCGGCAGAGAAACAAGGGAAATCACCTGAGGCCAAGCAACTCCGCAAAGAGGGCATTGCTTGGACCAAAAAACATAAGCCCTTGATTTCTGAATATTGTGCTGGTGTGGCTATGGTCCCCGATTCCGCTAAGCTCATTGCCCTGTGGGGGCCAATGGTGGCCAAGGTCACTCAAAATTTGTATGGCTGCCCTGGTAGAGTCTTTAGCTCTCTAGGAGAAGCCAATCTTTGGGCGACCAAACAGTTGGGTGTGCCTGTGCAGATAGAGACAGCTGCTCCCCCATCTCTAGCCATCAGCCGATTGATCTTCCAACAACGCTGGATCCTGGTATTGTTAGGGATTTTGGCAGCGATCGGGGTTGCTTTAAGACTTATTCTCCACTAATGCCGCGTTTTACAAGTAGGACCGGCAGGGGCATTCGCCCAATAAGTTACGGTTTTGGATTTAAGGCATCCTCACTTTCAGTATTCCTCAGCATTGCGCATCAAGTCATCTGCTGATTACGACGATGCCGAATATCAGAAATAAAACACCACCTATGGCAGTGAGTAAACGCTCTGAAATCCGTCCGGCAATCAATTTACCACAGACGACTGCAATTGCGGCACAAATAGCATGACCCAAAATAGCTCCTAGAAAAACTCCATAGGGATTTTGAGCAGTTGCTAGAGTAATCGTCGCGACCTGGGTCCGGTCCCCCCACTCCGCCATAAAAGTCAAAGTAAAAGCTTCCATCCATATCGCTCTGCCTGACCAAGCGGTAACACCCTTCTCTCGACATTCGACAGCCTCTAATGCATCAGCTTGCTCATGAACCATCCCCTCATTACCTGACATTCGCATCGCATCGTTGAGCAGTTTGAGACCAAAGCCGATAAACAAGACCACCGTTACCCCTTTGACATACTGCTGAGGAAAGACTGTTGCTACCTGCCCAATCCAGACCGACAAGGCCGTCATTGTAGCTAGAGCGACGGTTACTCCCCCATAAACCCAGCGACGCGGATGACGCATCGCTAGAATGGCACCTATAAAAAAAGTTTTGTCACCCAATTCTGAAAGCGTAATTAGTAACAATCCGGCTGTAAATCCAGGCAAGAGGTTCATTTGCTGCTCCAGTACTGTATTGCATGAGCAGGCATGACAGGCATTTCCAAAGACCCCATCAAGCCCACTCTTGTTGTGGACTTAATGAAGGTCTCGCTTGCAAGCTAGAAAATTCTAAATTGCCGTCTGAACCAGGTTAAACACCAGTATGTTGACTCAGACGATGGGCCTTGTGCGGCTAAAGCTACTCCCCTTCGTTCAGGACGATAGTAGCATTATTTTGATGAATTAAGATCATCAAAAAATCAATAAATAGTATTAATAATAATTCAGTATTTTCATAATCATCTCATTTTTATAATCAACAGATTTTCATTTTTAATTCACTTTTTAATTAAGATTCTTCTAATCCATCTGACTTATTAATTACAATCCATCACAGAAACATGAGCCTAGATCATCGGAAAATTCTCATGATGGTGATGACTTCCTTTCCTCGCTTCAAACAATTTCCGTGCCATTCAACTCATTCGTTGGAACTAGCAAAATGTTCTAAGCCAGCAGAACTGAAAACTCGATATTCTGAGTTAATAAATTGGAAGTTTCGTTGTGTTATTTCTAAGATGAAGATCTGACAAAAGCAAGGCAAGCTTCTAAACGCATACTGGTCTAATCAACTTTGTGTAACTGACCGTTGACAGCTTGGACAAAGTGCATGAATGGTGAGCTGACAATCTAGGAGGTGAAATCCGGCTTCCTTGGCTTGACGTTTGCCTATTCTGAGGATCGAACTATTTTTGAATTCAATGGTCTGATTGCACTTGACACAGATGAGGTGGTGATGACGATGATGATAGGGTGGATTTAGCTCATAGAGTTTTCGGTCTGGGGGAAGCTCTAGCTCACGCAATACTCCCATCTGCGACATCAGCTTAAGGTTGCGATAAATCGTCGGCAGACCGATGGAATAGTCTTGTTTAACGAGTAATTGGTGTAGCTTCGCAGCACTTATGTGTTGCCCCTCGGGTAAAGCTTGGAAAGCATTCAGAATCATCTCACGTTGCGAAGAGATCCGCCCACCTAGCGCATTCAGTTCAGCTTTAAGCGTGTTAGCCGAATACATCAGTAGCCCAGTTCATCCTTGGTCGTCATTATCATCAAGCAATGAGTGTATGGATAACTACAATCAGAATACGTTCTCAATAATCAATTGTCTAGCAGTGGTCTTTGACGATTTCACTCCCGTATTTTGTTATGACGATATCGATGTTTATAGCATTAATATCAATCCATGACTAGGATTCAGCTCAATGGAGCCCTTCGATTCCCCGAGAAACGGGTGAAGCAACCCCAATCGATTATTGAGTTAACAGTTTAGATTTATTCTCAATAGCTTTTTAATTAGCTCCCTTAGATATGGGCTGGTTCCACGGTTCATTGCCAGCAGGTATTACTTTGTAATTTCGAATGGATTGACCTGATCTCAAACCAATGACATCAAACAGTGAGAGGGTCTTTGATGTGCCTTTCAGTCTAAGCCGCGAGAGACGGTAGGTGTATAGATGCTCTGCCAAGCCTTAACGGTTTTTTGACCAATTTTGCTATCCACCGAAGCCCCACTTTCCGTGACCAAGCGAATTTGTATCTCCTGTTCCGGGGCACTACGAAGGGCATTGGCTAATTCTGTACTCACGGGGAAGGTGTTTTGCTGGCCTGATACTTGATAGATTTGCTCATCGATCTTGAGGAACAATTTGCTGATTTTTTTGGTGTCGATTACTTCACTGCAATAGGATGATGATAAAAAGCCGTGATGGCCATAGCAATCGCGATCCTTGGCTGTGAACAGTAGGCGAACATAATCTTGAGTCCATAGGCTTTGGACTTCGATCCGCATATGGGTATTTAAGAAGCGATCGCTAAAACGATGCCGATCAAAAACGGCGATAAATTGACCTTCAAAGGGATCTTCAACCTGAACAGGCTCAGACCAGGGTGGATTTTTACCAATCCCTAATGCAGCAGATTCTACAATCGGCAGCTCCGATGCTTGACTCACCAGTGGACTCATCACCATTAGTAGCGAAGCACTCAGGCCTGTTAGGTAGGGACGTACCATCTCGATGCCTCCGGCAAAATAGACCGATGCTTTCACGATAGCGCATCTCCTTTGAAAGCTAGGCCATGACTGATCAGACTTAAATCATTGGGCTGAGAATATAACCATGACTGTATCTAGCGCGACGATCTACCACATTCGTAATGCCACTCTAGAGGACACACCCAATCTGCAAAAGTTGCTGATGGCGTTTATGCAAGAAACGTTTCAGCGCCCTTGGGGGGGAACGCCCCAAAAGTTAGAACAAGATGGTCTAGGTGCTGAATTTCAAATGGTGATTGCAGAAGCTGAAAATTATCAATTGGTTGCGTTTGCAGCTTGGATATCATCCTATGATTTGCACTACTGCATGAAAGGTGGCCAGGTTATTGACTTGTTTGTTGAACCTGCCCATCGAGGGCGAGGCATAGCAGTCCGTTTGATTACAGAGATCACCCTTCAAATTCAACAGCAGGGCGGTGTGTATATCACTGGACAATCTGTTGAGAACCCCAGTGTCCGACGACTCTATCAACGCTGCGCCCGATGTTTTCCGGGAGCCGAATGTCATGTATCTGGACGTGCGTTTCGCCGACTTACGGAGTTATCGGATTACAGTCTACGCGACATCGTGAAAAACCTGCCTAAACCCGAATGGAACTATGAGCCTTAAGCAAACGACTTTTTGAAAACAATAGAGTACACCTTCAGATGTTGGTAGTTGTCTGCGGTTGGTTGCGGCACAATGATTCGATACGCAGACGATGTTGCGGCTGTGTTTGAACATGAAGAAGATGCCATTAGATTTATGCGGGTACTGCCGCGACGGCTGGAGAAATATGGCTTACGACTAAATGCAAAGAAAACCCACTTGGTAGTCAGGTGAGATTATCTCAGCCCCTCTAGCTAAGAGAGGCCTGAAAAAGGTTCTACTGAAGGGAGTCATTAGCCAAGATACTCCCATGAAAGAGAGAAAACGGCCTTTACTCTCAGTGCTAGCTTGCGTGAACTCAAAATGTGAGAGCTATGGTCAAGCGGGCCTTGAGAATTTAATCGTGCGCAAAGTCTATGGACAAGATCAGATTCGGTATCTACGCTGTCGTTGCTGTGGAGCAGCGTTCAGTGAACGCAAGAACACTGCCTTTTGGAATACAAAAATTCCTGAATCTCGTGCAATAGAAGTAGGTCGTCAAATTGCAGAAGGGACCTCTATCAAAGGAACTTCACGCTTGACCTACACTCACCGAGCAACAGTGAAACGTCTAAGCCTCAAATTTGGTCAACATGCCCAAGACTTTCATGAGCAGGAAGCTCAGCAATTGGACATCGACGTATTAGAGATGGATGAGCGTCATGGATACGTCGCAATCAAGCAGCAGCAATGTTGGGATGCCGTTGCCATTGATGCTGCGAGCAAATTCATCATCCAAGTCGAAGTTGGCCCCCGTAACACAAACCTAATAGATAGGCTGATGCGAGCCACTCACAAACGACTGGCCCATCCCCGAGACCTGGTGCTGATGACCGATGGAGACGCGAGTTATCGTACCCTGTTCCCCATCATCTTCGGGGTATCCTACCTCCCCCCCGTCAGAGCAACATGGGGCGCCCGCCCAACTCAAAATACCGGATTCCTCGACCCCTTGCCCACGTCCAAATCATCAAACATCGTCAGGGGCAAAAGTTAAAAACTGTAGAGGTGAGCAAAGCCCATGGGAGCTGGCAACGCATCAATCAAGCATTAGACAAAATGGGTTACAACACTCCCAATACTTCAACTGTGGAGCGTTTCAATGGTACTGCACGACGGATGAATGCTCATCAAGTCAGACGCTCACTTGCTTTCGCTCACCGCAGTGACACTCGTCAAGCCGTTGCCTGGTGGAGTGCAACAGTCTACAACTGGGTGAGAGAGCATCGCAGTTTACGTTCTCCTCTTGAAGTACCTGAGGGTAACAAGCGCTTTCAACAGAGAACTCCTGCCATGGCAGTTGGATTGACTGAACACATTTGGACCGAAGCTCAGATTCTCAGAACACCTGTTTATATAGCCTCCAAAAATTAGGGGGGTGAGATTATCTCACCTAACTACCCTAGCATCAGTAGTCAGGTGAGATTATCTCAGCCCTCTTTCTCGAACAACTCGAAGTCCTCTGTGAGGCATTGCTCGACTTTTCGAAATCTAGTGATTAGGTGAAATAGTTGCAGGATCATTGAACTGAGTAGCAAGGGACTGCTTCTCAAAGCAAGCTTGGTGTAGGGATTTCAGGCCAGATGATTTTTCTATAGACTTAGCATCTTCATAACTAAACTGGTTGCAGTAATATTAATCTGAGGTTTGATTCCAAGTAATCTTCTCAGCCAATTTTGCAGAAGCCTTCTTCTGAAGCTGCTTGCGATTGTCATCATAGAACTTGAGTGTATTGAGATTGGCATGTCGGGAATAGGCTTGTGCCCCCCGCAAATCTCCACCCGTCATTTCCAAATAAGTTGTTGTGCCGCTGTGACGTATCTTATGAGGCCCAAAGTTCTCGCTCACCCCAGCCTTCTTTGCTAGAGCCCGGACAATCCGATACACCGATGTCCCCGACAACCGCGACCCCCAATTCGCCCGATCCAACGAGATAAACAACGGCTCCGTGAGGCCATAAACTTCTCGCAGTTCCAGCCACTCTGATATGGCTCGTACCCCACTTTCCGTCAAATCAATCCACTCCCTTTCATTCCTTCCTTTCCCTAAAATCGACAAACGTTTTTGCTCCGAGTCAAAATGACGGACATCACAGCCCACTAGCTCAGACCGTCGCAATCCCGCCTCCCAGAGTAGCGTCATCATGGCGAAATCCCGAGCCCCAGCTAGGGAAAACCGATTGATGAATACCATCTATTAGACGACAATCGAGCTGACGGATTAATGACGATGTCACGTCGGCTATAGCTATGAAGAAACCAGGCATCCCCTGAGAAGGATAAAACTAGATCTCAATTCCCTAGAAATGATGTGTGAGATCGCGTTTCTAGAATTCAATCTCAAGAAAAAAGACACTTTTTACATCCCTAATCAATAGAGGGCTGTACAAGTGCCTAACAAAAGAATTGATTCCTATCATACTCGTGTTTATATGAACGGAAGAGACCTCGGCTTGAAACAAGCTGAAGCAGCTTACATTGCCGAAATATCTACAAGAACCGGACAACGAATTGAGGCCGGCACCCATCAACCTAATCGCGGCCGCCTTCAGGACCAACGCACCGTTCCCGACCCCTTAGCTGATGTGTGGGAAGACGAGCTAGAACCAATGCTGCGTCGAGACCCACGCCTCAAACCCATGACCCTGTATGAGTACCTGCAGGATAAGTATCCAGGCCAGTATCCCCAAGTCCTGCGGACCCTACAACGTCGGGTGAGAACGTGGAAAGCCTTACATGGACCAAGCCCTGAAGTGATGTTTGAATTGCGTCATGAACCCGGGGTACAAGGGTTTTCCGACTTTACAGAACTCAAGGGCATCACGATTACCATTGCCGGCAAACCCTTTGAGCACCTGATTTACCATTACCGTCTGGGATACAGCGGCTGGCGATATGCCCAGATCATCGAAGGAGGCGAAAGCTTTGTCGCCCTCTCAGAAGGATTGCAAAATGCCTTTGCAGCCTGTGGAGGTGTTCCTACACAGCATCGTACTGATAGTTTGAGTGCAGCCTATCGCAACATGGGCGGCCGCCGGTCCAAAAACCTCACTCGTCTGTACGACGAACTGTGTGACCACTATCGGCTAGAACCCACTCGTAACAACAAAGGTGTAGCCCATGAGAATGGCTCCATTGAATCTCCCCATGGTCATCTGAAGAACCGAATTAAGCAGGCGATCTATCTGCGCGGCAGTGCAGATTTTACGAGCGTTGCTGAGTATCAAGCCTTAATTGATGCACAGGTTGCCAAGTTGAATCAGCAGTGCCAAACCAAGTATGAGCAAGAGAAAGACCATCTACAACCACTGCCCAAATATCGAACCCCTGACTATGAAGTGCTCACGGCTAAAGTCAGCAAACGCAGCACCATCGATGTTCGCTGCATTCTATACACCGTCCCTTCTCGACTGATTGGTCGTCAATTGGAACTGCATCTATACCATGACCGGATTGTCGGCTATCTGGAGCGACACCCGGTGGTGGAATTGCCGAGGAAGCGCGTCAGTGGCAAAGGCAAACGTCGCGACCGTTGCATCAACTATCGCCATGTTATTGGTTCAATGCGATTGAAGCCTCGTGCTTTTATCTATTGCACCTGGCAATCAGACCTACTTCCCAATCCTGAATACCGCCAAATCTGGGAACAGCTCAAAGCCCAATTTGACCTAGAGCAGGCTGCCAAGATCATCGTGGAAGCCCTGTATATTGCTGCGGTTCAAGATAAAGAACAGGCCGTAGCAGTGTACTTACAGCAGCAGCTTCGCTCATCCAGCCTTACCCTCAATCGCCTGAAAAAACAGTTTGAGCCGCCTCAGATGAAGCAGGTTCCTGACCTCAGCATTGAACAACATTCACTTGAACTTTATGACAAACTCCTCCCCTCCTGCTCAGTCCCCGCTGAGCCCCTACCAGCACCTGAGCCTCTATTTAAAAAAGCTCAGGCTCTCCCACATGTTGACCCATTGGGAATCTATCGAATCCCAAGCCATGCAGGAAAACTGGTCTTATGCGGAATTCTTACTAGCCTTGTGCGAAACGGAGGCCCAACGAAGAGAACAAGCTCGTCTAAAACGTGCCCTCACCGAAGCCAGGCTCCCAAACGCAAAAAGTTTTACCAACTTTGACTTTAGCCATTGTCCCCAGCTCAATCCAGCTCCCTTGATGCAATTAGCCGCAGATCCGGGTTGGTTGGAGCGCGCCGAGAATTGCCTTATTCTGGGGCCCTCGGGTGTTGGAAAAACACATCTGGCCACTGGGGTGTCCAAAAAGATGCTGGAATTCGGTAAGCGGGTGAAGTTCTTTGCAGCCAACGCATTGGTCCAGCAACTGCAACAGGCGAAGCTCCAACTGCAGCTGCATCCAATGCTCAAAAAACTGGACCGCTATGATCTGTTGATCTTGGATGACTTGGGCTATTGCAAAAAGTCGGAAGCGGAAACGTCCGTTCTGTTTGAATTAATTGCGCATCGCTATGAACGAAAAAGTTTGTTGATTACAGCGAATCAACCCTTCAGCCAATGGGATGACATTTTCACTGATTCGATGATGGCGGTGGCTGCCATTGATCGCTTAATTCATCATGGCTTGATTATCGAAATTCAAGCCGATAGTTATCGGCGCAAATCAGCGACTCAGAGAACGGCTCAAACTCAGTCTCCACCTCAAAAATCCCAGTCCAAATAATCGAGCGATCACTGGTTGTCATTTCGATCACGGGTTGTCGTTTTGTTCTGAAGGTATCGTATGAGGTCTGAAAAAGAGCTAACGCAAAGGGAGTGTACGCCAAATAATACGGTTCAAATTTGGGGGTTGATCCGCCTTGTGGTTGTCGCGACATCGCCTATGGGGTTGACATCCAATAACCATCATCAGTCGAAATTTAGAGGCTGTAATCCCTCTGGTATCTCGATAAGGTTTCACCGTTAAACCATCAACTTCCGCCAAAGTCCAATCACACATCTCTAAACGACGGGCCATCCGCACCATGGACTTCACTGCGGACAACCGCCGATTGATAGTATTCGCTTGTAACCCTCGCTGCATCATGCATTCTCGATACCGAGCGGCTAATTCTAAAGCCTTCAGTCTGCCAATCCCCACAAAGGATTGACTCAGCCTAGATAATTCCCTCTTCACCTGCGCCTTTATCTCACTTTTTCGCTTCGGTCCCTCAACTCCATAGACCATTTCCCCTTGGGTCACGAATAAAAAGAAGTCCACCAGATCCTTGGTATACCCTTCCCGCGTGGAGGGTTTGGTTTTCTCCACCAAGATTGCTCTAAGCAAATCGACATCAAGGCCCAATTGAAGGGTTGCTGACACCTGGGGCAACGAAAGCTACAACCCTTTCTCAGTAATAGTTACAGGCATTAAGAAGTGTAAATACCATCGACTTACACTACTCTTAAATCATAAGTTTTATTTATAGTACATTAGCTTGCCTTACGCTCTAGTGAATTCACTTTTAATAGGAGCGTAATCGCATGAAACGGAAATGGCATCCAGAAGAGCTGATTGAGCATTGGTCCATCCAGCCCGATGAAGCACATCTATTGGCTAGGCGTAAAGGCGTTACTCTTTTAGGATTTGTCCTGCTGCTTAAATTTTTCCAATATGAAGGACGTTTCCCCGAACAGAAGTATGAGATTCCTCGCATGGCGATAACTTTTGTGGCAGAGCAGTTAGACTTGCCGCCAGAGCAGTTTCAAGACTATAAGTGGCGAGGGAGAGTCGTTAAATATCACCGGGCCCAGATTCGCCAATTTACTGGATTTCGACAAGCCACTCTTTCAGATCAAAATCAGCTACGTACTTGGTTAGTCGATACAGTCCTGAGTCAAGAGCAGGATTACCATCATCTGAAATTGAAAGTCTATGCTCAACTGCGTACTCTTCAGATTGAACCACCCACCCCTGCTAGAATTGAGCGTTTAATCCGGTCCGCTCAGCGTCGGTTTGAGCGTCAGCTTTTTTCCTCAACCCTCAAGCAGCTGTCCAAGCAAACTCAGACTGAGCTTGATGAATTGATCCAAGAACCCAAAGTGACGCCGGGTAAAGAGATACCAGATCCGCCCCTGAGTGCCTTAAAAAAAGATCCTGGACCCGTGGGTCTCAATAGCCTGCTTTCAGAAATCATCAAGCTCCAACGCCTCCGCCAAGTGGCTTTGCCAGATACCTTGTTTTCTCATCTGACCCCACGAGTTCTGGAGTGTTATCGGCTCCGAGTGGAGACAGAAACCTTATCAGAGTTGAGGCATCACCCCAAAACCATCCGACTCACCTTACTCGCGAGTTTCTGTTGGCAGCGGTGCCAAGAGATTATCGACAACATCATGGATTTATTGATTCAGATCGTTCATCGCATTGATACACGCAGCAAGAATAAAGTGACGTCAGAGGTGATCGCTAAAGTCAAAAAAACCGACTCTCATACCCAGCTGTTTTATCAGGTGGCCACCGCAGCCCTGGCCACACCAGATGGCTTGGTCAGAAATGTTATCTACCCCGTTGCTAGTGAGCAAACTCTGGAAGCATTTGTTGACTCCTACAATGATGGCGGTCAGACTTACCGACAACTTCTACACTCGAGGATCCGTTCTTCCTACGGTCATCATTATCGGCAAATGCTTCCTGCGGTACTGGAAGTGATTGACTTTCGGTGCAATAACAAGCAATACCAGCCCATCCTCCAGGCTGTGGATTTACTCAAAGCCTATGTGGACACCCCCCGAAAACCTTATGCCTCAGCAGACGACGTTCCCATCGAAGGGGTCGTTAGTGCAGACTGGCAAGAGACGGTATTGGGTCAGGATGAAGACCAGCCAGACAAAGTAGATCGCATCGCCTATGAGATGTGCGTCCTCAGGGCCCTGCGAGAGAAACTACGGTGTAAGGAAATTTGGGTCGCCGGTGCCAATCGCTATCGAAACCCCGACCTGGATTTACCCCAAGACTTTGACGAGCGGCGAGAGGAATATTACCAGGATCTACAACAGCCCCTAGAGGTGGAAACCTTCATCGCTCAAATCCAGGCTGATATGGAAAACGCCTTGACCCGTTTAAATCAGGGGATGCCTCACAACTCCAAAGTTGAGATCTTGAGTAAGCGTGGAGGACGAATTAAGGTATCCCCGCTTGAGGCTCAACCGGAACCCATGAACATTCACAAGCTCAAGGAAGAGATCAACCAGCGGTGGTCATTAACGCATTTGTTGGACGTCCTCAAAGAGGCAGACTTTCGGATTGATTTCACCCAGCATTTCAAGAGTGCGGCTAGTCGTGAAATATTGAGCCCCCAGTCCCTGCGCAAGCGCCTACTGTTGTGTATTTACGGACTGGGCACCAATTTAGGAATTAAGCGCATCGCTCATTCAGAAGCCGATGCAGGATACTTTGAATTGCATTATGTCCGACGCAAGTTTTTAAGCAAGACAGCTCTCAGCTGTGCGATTACGGATGTGGCCAATGCGATTTTCCGGATTCGCCTTTCTCATATCTGGGGGGAAGCCACCACGGCTTGTGCGTCTGATTCTCGGCACTTTGAATCTTGGGACCAGAATTTGATGACGGAATGGCATGTTCGCTATGGCGGCCGGGGTGTGATGATCTACTGGGTGCGATTCGTTGGCTAGAAACTAGACCTGAATAGGGTTTGAGGGGATTAGCCGCAAGCGTAAAGAAGGGGAAAATATCCCAACTGTACCTTGACAACTTAATAGCCATATAGGTGAGAGTCAGTATCCTAGACCGCTCTAGTCCTATCCCGCAGGTGCAGCGGTGACAGCATTTCCCCCAGGTTCGCGACTAGCCATCAACGCCTGAAGCGGGGAAAAAAGGAGGTAACAGGGAGCCTAGCTCTGAACCCCTTCGAGCAAGAACTTATGAGTAGCGAAAGCGAAGATGTGGTTAACCCACCGTAATCATTAACCAGCGAAATTAGGTTGATAACGCTGGGAGTCCCAAAAGGGCAAGGATATACGGAGCTGGCGTGTCCAGTAGCGACCAGTTAGCACTTCCAATAAACCCGGTGGAGCGCATCACTCTAACAGTTCAATCAATGGCTATTAGGAACGAAGTAACCCCCGCCTATCTCTCTTGGAGGTCGATTGGCTAAGAGTAGGTGCTAACCAGAAGTTAGGCGGTGGGAAGGATTGGGTCAAAAGCAAAAGCCCCACTGTAATGGTGAGGATAAGCAGACAGACTCACGGTGACTTGGAATGAATAGGAACAAGTAGCAATAAATATGTCTAAAGCACGGGTCAAACCGATGATGGAATGGAGCGCAATCCCCTGGCCAAAACTAGAGCGGAAAGTGTTTAAGTTGCAAAAGCGCATATTCAGAGCCAGACAACGTGGCGATGTCAAAGTAGTACATAGACTCCAGAAAACTCTGATGAGGTCCTGGTCAGCCAAATGCCTTTCAGTTAGACGGGTCACACAAGACAACCAGGGAAAAAAGACGGCAGGTGTGGATGGAGTTAAATCTCTGTCCCCAGAAGCTCGTCTGCCCCTAGTGGGTCAACTTAAACTCGGCTCAAAGGCCCCTCCCACCAGACGGGTGTGGATTCCTAAACCAGGAAAAGACGAACAACGTCCTTTGGGTATACCGACCCTGTATGAAAGGGCAAGAATGACACTAGTCAAACTAGCCCTGGAACCTGAATGGGAAGCGGTTTTCGAACCAAACTCCTATGGTTCAAGACCAGGCCGTTCATGTCATGACGCGATAGAACAAATTTTTGCAGCCATTAAACAGAAAGCAAAATATGTGTTGGACGCTGATATAGCCCAATGTTTTGACCGAATAAACCACGAAGCACTGCTCAAAAAGCTGAAGACCTTTCCCACTCTACGCCGACAAATAAAAACTTGGCTAAAAGCTGGGGTAATTGATGGTCATCAGTTCTTACAGACATCTGAAGGAGCACCTCAAGGGGGGACTATCTCTCCTTTGTTGGCAAATGTAGCCCTCCATGGCCTAGAGTATCGAATCAAGCAAGCCTTTCCTATCAGAAAGATTGCCGACGGGAATAAGCGAAAAAGAATTGCTACTCCTGATGTCATTCGATACTGTGATGACTTCGTGATTCTTCACGAGGATTTATCCGTAGTTCAAAGATGTCAGAGCTTAGTTCATGAGTGGCTAAAAGACATGGGGTTGGAACTAAAACCTAGCAAAACGCATATATCCCATACTCTCAAAAGGTATGAAGCTGAAAACCCTGGATTTGATTTTCTAGGATTCTCAGTTAGACAATTCCCGGTCGGTCAACATCAATCGGGGAGATTATGCGGGACATTGCTGGGATTTAAGACCATCATTACCCCCAGTCGAAAGAAGCAAAAAGTACATTACAATCGGCTCGTTAGTATCATCAACGCCCATAAGGCAGCGCCGCAAGCGGCATTAATCCGCCACCTCAATCCCGTGATTAGAGGATGGACGAGATATTATTCGACCATGGCTAGTAAAGAGACCTTCTCCCGTCTAGACCATTTACTGTATCAAAAGCTTCAAACATGGGCTAACCACCGCCATCCTGGCAAATCCAGGAAATGGGTGGTGAATAAATATTGGCAAACTGTCGGGGGAGATAAATGGGTCTTCGCGACTAGAGTAACTAAATCTAGAACCGAAAAATTACTCAAACATCGACAGACTCCAATTATCCGCCATGTCAAAGTCAAGGGGGATGCAAGTCCCTACAATGGCAATCTAGTTTACTGGAGTTCAAGGACTGGGAAGCATCCAGAAGCTCCGAAGAGAGTATCTATGCTCTTGAAGAAGCAGAAGGGGAAATGCGCTCAGTGCGGCATGTTCTTCCGAGAAGAAGATTTACTTGAAGTGGATCACATTCTCCCTACATCAATGGGAGGATTGGACGTATACAAGAATCTTCAACTACTACACAGACATTGTCATTATGTTAAAACGGCCAAGGAGAAGTCCTCTCAGGCCAAATGGTATGTATGACAAGCACCAAGCCACTGAGGAGCCGTGTAAATCGAAAGATTTACGCACGGTTTTGAAGCCAAGTCGGAGGAGTGATCCTCCGGCTTAGGTTAACCATGTCGAGAAAAAATCCGTGTGTATCTACTCGCAACTGAAGAAGTGTTCTTCCTCGGAGGTGGCCTTTATGGTGAAGGGCGTACTTCGCCACTGTACGCAAATGTCCGTGAATAAAAGCTATGTGGATACCCATGGCCAAAGCGAGGTGGGGTTTGCCTTTTGCTATTTGCTGAACTTTCAGCTGATGCCCCGCTTCAAGGGCATCAACAAGCAGAAGCTCTATTTACCGATGTCCGGGCAGAAGAAGAAGTATGTCTATCTCAAGGCGATTGTGAAGCGCCCCATGCGTTGGGATCTGGTGCGGGAGCAATATGAGCCAATGATCCAGTTCACCACCGCAATGAAGCAAGGGACCGCCGAACCTGAAGCGATTCTGAGTCGGTTCACTCGCAACAACATTAAGCACCCCACCTATCTTGCTTTGGCTGAATTAGGCCGAGCTATCAAGACCATTTTCCTGTGCCAGTATTTGCACGATGAAGCCTTACGGCAAGAGATCAATGAAGGTTTGAATGTGATTGAAAATTGGAATAGTGCCAATGACTTCATCTTCTATGGCAAGAATGGTGACTTTGCCAGTAATCAAACGGCGATGCAAGAGCTGTCCATGCTTTGCCTGCACCTACTGCAAATCAGCCTGGTTTACATCAATATTCTAATGATTCAAAAAGTACTTTCTGAACCCACGTGGATGAATCGTATGCAGGAAGAAGATTTGAGGGCGTTAACGCCGTTGTTTTACCTTCATATCAATCCTTATGGACGTTTCCGCCTCAACATGAATGAGCGTCTGGTGATTGAAAACTTGGCTGCGTAGGGAGTAGCTGTAATGAGGTTGCTGAGTTGGGGCCCATCTCCACAAGGCAACCTTTGCTCCAATATCGAGTAGTACAGCGACAAAAAATACTTAAGCAAAACTTATTGATTAGCGGTAAATTTGCCCTGTTTTGAGGGGTGATTTGGTTTGATTGCCCCTGGTGTCAGCAACCCTTCAATTGGGCCATGAGCGCACAGTGGCAGAAATCTATTCCGGGGGGACATCGGTAGGACTTCAGCTTGTACGGGAAGGTTATGCCGTGGTCTACCACCGATACTTGGATGGGTGTTCTGAGAGTGAGGATCAGTATATTGCTGCTGAGGAAGAGGCGAGAACGCAGCGGCTTAACTTTTGGAGCCAGAGTAATCCAGTTATGCCGTGGGAATATAGACGGGGTAAACAGTAAACAAGAATGAATAGTTTAAGTTAGAGATTACAACTTCATTAATAAGGATTTAGCTCTTCCTGGTGTGAGTTTACTAGAAAATTTATATCCATTTTTTCTAACTGCATATTCTCACTTTCTTCGCCACCCTTTGGGAAGGCAACCTAACTTCATCACGGGTAAATTTCTTCAGATACTTTCCTTCTCGTGATTTATTTCTTTCACAATGCATATTCTCACTTTCCTCGCCACCCTTTGGGAGGGCAACCACAATGCAACTTTTCGACTTCTAACAAGAATTCGATATCTTTAATTGCCATACTTAGTAATTTTGAAAGTTTACCTCCATCAGCAATTTTCTTCCCGATGATACTGGCTGCGATCGCAGCAATTAGAGAGCTAATTATTGTACAACCGCCACCAATAATCGCTGCTTGTACTGGAGGGTCATTAAAATTCATAGATTAACATTTTCCTCATCTACATCGTTGCTATGGGTATGAGGGCAAGGTAATCGGTTGCTCCAATAGAGACTCCTTTATCAGTAAAAAAATAAGTACTATGACTCCAATAGCTTCTCTAACTGCTCTAGTATTTTCCTTAACTTCTTCTGCTTGGTAGGTGAATTTATAGCCTTTGACTTTTTCAATGCCTTGAGACACCCAGCAGTTTTCTTTCTCAATTCAGTGTCAATATCAGGATTGTTTGAAATCTCTTTTTGTGCAAACTCCGAGATTCTTGTCCTTATCTCACTTAAGGATAATTCTTCTGTGACAGCTACATTTAACATTTCTTTTCGGAATTCTTGGTCTTTGATTCGTGCAATTAACTGAGCTTTCGTATATGCCAACTTCCCTTGTCGTAAGAATTCCAAGATATCTACAGGAAGTTTTCTCAGTGGTAACCGATGCTTGACGAAAGATTGCCAACTCAACCGCCCCAAGTAGTTGAATATTTTTTCTACAGTCTCTTGATTCTCCTGAACCACAACGTTGTGGTTCACAACTTGTCTAGTGAGGCTATTCTGCATTTGATAAAGGAGCGAAACAACTTCATCCTCCCTTAAGTGCAGCTCTCCAGCTAGTAGTTTAATAATTCCATCCGTCTCTTCAACTGGATTAAGATCTTCTCTCTGAAGATTTTCAATTAGGCTAATTCTAAATGCATCAAACTCATCAAGGTTCAGAATTTTTACAGGAACTTCAGTTAGCCCAACTTCTTTCGCAGCCCGAAGTCTGCGTTCTCCAGAAATAAGTTGAAATTTACCATCATTTAATGATGAAACGATGAGATTCTCAAGTATTCCATCAATTCTGACAGAAGAAACCAATTGATTCATTTTCATGGGATCAAAGTATCTTCTTACTTGATCTGGAGTACGCTTAATCTTATCTATTGGAATTACAGCTATCTTGTCGCTTTCTTGATCTACATCATTATCGAGTGACTCTAAAGAACTTCCATACAAACGGCTAAGATCAATAGTTGCACCATACGCTTTATCACGTTTACTAGTCATAGCGCTAAACTCTCTAACTGTTCTGCAAGTACTTTGATGGGTTCCAAGGCAGGATGCTTGTTATCAAACAATGCAAGTGGAAGATTTTCTTCGGATGCATCAGCAAATGTAGTAGTTCTTGGAATCGGAGAAAAAACTTTGGCTACAGGTGTTAGTTGTTGCTGAATTGCAGCTAATGTTCTTTCATCATGAGAATTTCTTTGGTCATACATCGTAGGAATAAAACCAGCAATTTTGAGTGACTTATTAGGACGGGCAGAGACCAATCTAACAGTGTCAAAGAGGGGCTGGACACCCTTAAATGCCTTGTACTGAGATTGAATGGGTACAAGTAAGTGAGTAGCAGCTACAAGAGAGATATAAGTTAGGTTGCCAAGACTTGGCGGGCAGTCAATCAATATAAAATCATATTCTTCTTTAATTGGTTCTAATGAGTCCCTCAGCCTAAAGTCTTTCATAACTGCTGTCATTAGTTCTTGCTCAGCTATAGCTAAGCCCAAATTTGATGCCACCAGATCCAATCCATTGCTATCCTCCATTCCCTGACCTGCATACAAAGCATTTAGAATAGGTAATTCTTCGTCTTTGAGAATGGCATTATATATAGTTTTCTCTTGATCGTAGGGTTCAATCCCCATAAATGTTGTTAATGAAGCTTGAGGGTCCATATCAACAAGCAGTATTCGATAGTAGTCACCCTTTTTTCTACTTCGTTTACCCTTTACTCTTCTCTTGCATTGAGAAAGATGATAACCAACCTGTTGTACTAAGGTAGTTTTACCCACCCCTCCTGCGTGGTTAAAAAACGCAAGTATTTTTGCCATCTGAATCTCAATTAACTAATTTTGTCACTGAACTAGATTGCTGGTTCTGAAAGTCTTCTTATGAACCACATCGTTGTGGTTCAACTCAGCCAATTGTACTTGCATTAGTAAATTTTGCAAGCAAAACGGATAATAATTGTTATCCCAAATAGATCCATAAGTTAGAGAATAGTAGGAATGAGCAACAAGCCCGCTTACCAGCCAGACACGCTGGTTAGGTTGTTCCAGGTTCGCTCGATAACCTTTTTCCTAACTGGATCTCGTGCTGACACATATCACCAAATCATACAGGCAGGTGACTAAATTCGATTGGCGATTTTAATTCCAGATTTCATCCTCAAAATCTGGAATTGGAGCTTAGATGAAGTTTGAAAGACTTTCTATATAATGCTTTCAAGTTTTCGAACAGAGTCTAAATCGGCTTGTTAGTACACTGTCGCTTTGGGTAAGGGTACAGCAGCATTACCTGGATTCCTAAAGCCCAAGAGAGTTGGGCATTGCCCTTAGCTGTGAACGCATCACCAGTTTTGAGACTCCACTAGAGAAAACTGCTACTCAACAGCAGCAAGTATGCGTCCATCTGGCGGGTCCGATTTACTTTTTGGCAGATAGTATAGCTATGCCCACTTTCTCAAATAGGGGTCAGAGACACCTTTTAACCAACTCTTACGATTACGTCCCAACCAAGTCCTCTATCAGGGGGGGGAAAGGGCTACTTCCAGCTCTTTTAGAATATTTCTCAAGTTAATCCCTGTAATCCATGAAGAGCGACCCCATATACCAGGAATTAATTAGTAGCAGTGTGTTTATCCCCAATAGAGTCATGGTCGGCTAAGAGTGTTTCGACATCTCGCAACTGTGGAATCTTGAATCCTATAATGCCAATCAGTACCGTACCCATCCCGCTCATCGTGATTAACAATGCCATACCACTTCCGGGGCCTGTTCCAATCCATCCCCCTAAATGTAAAGCCATCCATTCACCAGACTGCAGGGCAGGTTCGAGTAAGCGATCAGCTAATAACCCCGCACTCAAACCCGCAGTAGATTCAATCACAATTCCCACCAGATAGTCAGCAGCGAAGATACGTCCTTGGTGTTCTGGGGCAATTTTGGCATACCAGACAGCCATGTAAGAACTCATAACGAGTGGATTATGGAGTGATGACCCAAACCGAGCCACCGCCCAGAGTCCAGGGAAATGTCCAAGTCCCAGAATGAGATTGCTCACGCCTGTTCCAATAAATCCGACCAATATGCCAGATATTCGCCGCCGGAACCCACCCCAAATACTCAAGATAATTGCCCCGAACACTCCTCCGAGTCCGGAGGCAGCGACGATCAAGCCTAAGACCTGAGTGTTGCCACCCGTGCGGGCTAAAATCATCGGTTGATAGAGCGTTTCACCAAGCTGATGGAGAAAAGCGAAGATGGAAATGGTGATAACCATTGTTAATAAGCTTGGTTGTGAGGCAATGTAGCGAAACCCAAACGTCACTTCACGCCAAATTTTCCGTTTTGCTCCCTCAACACTTGGGAAAGCCAATCGTTGTTCGTCGTTATGTTTGTTAACTTTCTCGATTGCTGGAATTGGCACTAACACTAGGGTAAAAATCGCGATCGCAAATGTACTCATGTCAATCAAGGTAATTCCTAGGAGTCCAATGAGTGGATACAGGAGTCCAGCGAGGGCAGGGGAAAAAATATCGGCTCCATAACCCACCATGGCTCCCATGCTACTAGCCCGCGTATGATGCTGTTTGTGGACAATCAGGGGAATCAGAGTTGAATAGGTGAGTGCTTGAATGTTCCCAAAGCAGCCAATCGCTGCCGCAATCAGGTAGACATGCCAAAGCTTCAGAATTTGGAAAGCGGCCAGTATGCCCACGGCAAGGGTGCAGTAAGCGGATGCCGTATCGCTAAAAATCAGCAGGCGTTTACGAGAAACACGATCTGCCAGCAGACCAGAAAGGGGAGCGATCACAATTTGAGGCAATTGATAAAAGACTAAGATGAGAGCAATCGATGTTGCCGACTGAGTTTGCTGCCATATCCAAAGGTTGAGCGCAAAATAGGTCATGCTGCTGCCAACCGAAGAAGACAGTTGTCCTAGCCAGAGAAAGATGAAAGTACGCACGCTAGAATTAACCCATTGCTACGCAACACAGATTAACTGGTTGATGCTGTACTGCTTCACCGCTTCCGGCTTCTCACCGGAATTCCAGACTGTCAATACTGAACCAGTCACTTCCACCCTTGCCTCATACGCTCCTTTAACGAGACCATCCGGCGAGGCAAACTCTAGGCGCACGTCGGCCCAGTCCGCGTCCCATTTTTCATGATCAGTATCTTGAGCCATGATGTGCCCCAATTTGTTGTAAGCCAGCCAGTCCCATCCCTGCTGCATCCAGACTTCACGTTCCAAAATTTGGGCATACTGAGGCAGACCTGACCAGCCCCGATAAAATCGCCGCAATTCCGTAACGGGACGATGCCGCTGTATTAGCGTGTCGAGCATCTCCATCTCCAGATGTCCCCAGACTTGGCCAGTAGGCAAGTCCACCAGGGTTGGCGCAAACTGATGGCCACCAAAATGAGAACAGCGCCAGACACGGAGGGTGGAGGAGTTAGAGGAAGGTGGGGAGTAGAAAGATTTTGGATTTTGGATTTTGGATTTTAGAGAAAATTTTCCATCGCCTTCGGTTTTCCCACAATATTTTCGAAGTTCAAAATAGACTGGAGTACCAAAGCGGGCGCAGGCCACATCGACATTTCCGTGGGTACAAACAAAGAGATCGCGGGTCAACGAAGTCGGCTGTTTATAGCAGTCAAAAGTTTTGAGATTGCTGGGCTGGGTGAGAGCGGTTTGCATCAAATGGGGAAGCTGCTCAAAAGGAAGGAGGAATTCCTGTTTGTTGAACTGGGCAAAGAATGGAGCTGGGCGCTGGAAAAGCAAGACACGCGTGTACTCGGGAACAGAATAGTTATGGTCAGGCGCAATAACCATTGGCATCATCTGAAATGGTTGTTCATCGGCATCGTAGTAGTCATGAAACAACTGGTAAAGTTGTCTTAGAATCGGTTCCGTCATCAACCGTTCTTCTGTCCAAGGCAATGAAATCTCGACCATTATCCAGATATCACAGGGATGAGCACTCCCAATAGGATCTTCACCATTGGATTTAGAAATGACTGAACAAATTTGACAGTCATTAAAGAGTTGAGGGCGGATGAAATTCACAGGGAGACTATAGGCGAAAGATTTATCAAAGCGATCTATCAAGTGTAATCATTACACTCTGCCAATTTCTTAGCGAAACGGACTTTTTTCTTTGTGAAACGGACTTTTTAGCCGTGCGATCACACTGGCTGCTGCATAGGTTGATATATGGCTGATGCTCAGTAGCCAGTTGTTAAGGTGAAGATCGGCGGCCAATTTTTGACAGTAGCCATCAAGCGTCACAAAGGGTTCACCATGAGGCCAATTTTTAATCTCAATGTCGTGCCATCGATCAAAGGTCTCAAGTTGAATGTGGAGAATTTGTAGGATTGTGGCTTTGGCAGCAAAACGGCCCGCCAGATATTGAGCATAGGGCGCTCGGATCTGGGTCCGATGCCGTTCTGCGATGGAAAAGTACTGCTGTTCAAACTGCTCACCTGATTGAGCTAAGCAAGCTTCAATCCAAGCAGTTTTGACAATATGTAAGCCCTGTCGATAGGGAGCTTCATGCTGATGAGTTGGCTGGTTCATTTCAGTCAGTCATTTCAAGACTAAACTGGTCAGCATTGTGTTCATTTTGTTGACTGATTCCACATACTCGTTTTGCGTATTGGATTCAGCCACGATTCCGGCTCCAGCGTTAAGGCAGATGGTGTTGCAATACTGATAGACCGAGCGAATTGCTATCGCTAAATCCGCCATTCCCTTGCTGTCCACCCAACCAATACCACCTGCATAAATACCGCGTGGCTCACTCTCTAGCTGGTCGATCCAATCGAGTGCCTGAGATTTATTAATGCCCGTCACAGTGACCCCCGGAAATATAACTTTCAAGGCATCCCAAAGCGTTTTACCTGTTTGCAGTTGTCCGCCTACTCGCGAGGACAAGTGCTGTACACACCGATACTTTTTGACTTCCATAAAGTTAAACACTTTCACCGTCTGAGGTATGCAGACAGAGTCTAATTCACTTTGAGCAAGCCAAATAGAAAGCGCATGTTCTTTGACCTCTTTTGCATCAGTAAATAGCTCGTTCTCTAACTGCTGATCTGCCTCATGATCTTTTCCACGAGGGCGAGTAGCAGCCAGGGGATTGGTCACTAGCATTCCCGCCTGATTGACCTCCATCAAAATCTCAGGGCTAAAGCCTACAGCACCTACATCTGCCAGCTTAAAGCAATAGGAACGAGCCGAATTATTGTTCTTTACTCCCACAGCATAGGTGCCGATTAAATCTAAATCACCAGTCAGCTTTTTTGAACGAGAGATAATGGCTTTGTGCAATTCATTCTGTTGGATGGCCGCGATTAGAGTCTTGATTTTGTGGGAATAGGGCTCGCAATCAGCAGCATCTTGCTCCAGCGGAATTGGCTGGTAATCAGCGAGGGAGCGATCGCTTTCCAAAATCTTTAGCAGTGGATCGAGTAAGCCTACCCGCTTAACATGAACCCCTGCATGGGTAAATTGCAGTTCGGTTTCTGGTACTAGAAAGTGAAGCAGCGGCTGCTGTATCGATTTGGAATAGGAGGAATAGAATCTGGCCATATCGAAAGCAACATAGCCATAGGCTGTCCAATTTTTAATTGCTAATGTCTTTAGTAATGCGCCAACTTGCTGAAAAGGATCGGTGGCGGGTTCAGTATGCGACTGCCCCTGACTCTGGAGCTGAATGACATCTGGACTGACTGATATAGTCGCCAGTTCATTCCCTGCAATGCGAACGTCGCCATCTTTCTTGTATAGCATGTAATTGGAAAAGAGTCCTGCATCCAAACAGGATTTTAGAGTTGCGATCTCGCTTCTTTTTCCTGGAACAAATGTTTCCTGATAGGTGATTGTTGGGTGCAATTCTGTAACCATCAATATCTCCTTGCAATAGGTTTAAATGTTTCGAGGTGCTGACGTTACGAATGCACAACACCCAGCGATTTGCGATGAATTTTTCCGGTTGGCGTGCGCGGTAAGGCATCCACAAACTGAACAGTTTTAGGCGCCTTAAAATGGGGCAGATGCTGTTTAGCAAACCGACAGATTTGGGTTTCTAATTCTGGGGATGGAGGGTTTCCGGCTTTGAGAGTAATGTAGGCGATCACCTGGGTAAGCCGTTCCTCCGCCTGGGATTCAGGCAACACAGCTACCTCTAGTACCTGGGGATGCTGGTGCAACACATCCTCAATTTCCATCGGCGAAACCCACTGGCCATTCACCTTAAACAGGTCGTCCTTACGTCCCATAAATTTGAAATAGCCCTCGGCATCGCACTGATATTTATCTCCTGTGTGCATTGTGCTCCCATGAATCGCCTGTCGGGTTGCTTGCAGATGATTCCAGTAGCCCCCCATCAGGCTCTCTCCTCCGACCACTAGGTTGCCGATTTCCGCCACTGCACAAGAGTGTCCCTCATCGTCCACCACCCGCACATCATAGCCAGCAACGGGCCGTCCCGAGGTCCCTGGTTTGCAAGCTCCGGGTTGATTGGAAAGGAAGATATGCAAAAACTCTGTGGTGCCAATCCCTTCGTAAATCTCTTGGTTATGCGTTGCCCGCCATTGATACCAGAGACTTTCAGGCAGTTGCTCTGCTGCCGAGACACAGAGACGCAAACCAGCCGGGTTAAGCGGTTCGATCTCATGGATGGCGAGGAGGTTGGCGTATACGCTGGGAATGCCGAAGAATACGGTGGGTTGGTAGCGCTGAATGTCGGCCACGATGTCGAAGGCATTGATGGCGTCGGATAGCACCGTTGCTGCCCCCACAGCCAGCGGCATATAAAGTGTGTTGCCTAATCCATAAGCAAAGGGAATGTTCGCCACTGAATAGGTAATGTCGTCGCGGCGGAGTCCTAAGGTCGTTTTGGCATAGTGTTCTACACAGACCACCATACTTTGATGCAGATGAATCACGCCTTTGGGCTTGCCGGTGCTGCCGGAGGTATAAAGCCAGAAGGCAGGTTCATCGCGAGACGTAGCGGCTGTGATCGCAGTTGCCGGCAACTGCTCTAATTGGGATAACAAGGGAGTTTCTCCAGTGTTTAACCACGTATGCTGCAAAAAGGGCGATGTAATGGGGGATAACTTAGCCTGCCAGTCTTCGGTTGTCACCAACAGTTTGGCTCGCGAGTCCTGTAAGATATATCGAACTTCATCGACACTACAGGCAGTATTGATTGGCACAGGAACCGCCCCCATCCAGATGGCTCCCCAAAAGGCAAACACGAGTTCAGGGGAATCCGGCAGGAGCAGAGCAATCCGGTTTTCTCGTTCAATACCCGCCATAAGCAGCGATCTCGCTGCCCGCTGTACCCACTGCTGGAGCTGGCCGTAGGTGTAGGTTTCTTCTTGATAAAACAGGGCAATTCGCTCACTATTTTCCTGGGCGACCTCGCCATCGAGGAAATAGGCCGCCACATTAAAAATATCCGGTAATTGTGCAGAAATGCATCCCATATGATTTTCCTTATTCCCTTAGGAAACTCAAGACATGAACCATGACGTGCCCATCCCATTCCCACCAGTTCACCTGCCAGCACTGGATATGATGATTCCGAGCGTGGACCCTAGCTGCACCAGATAGCATCACGGTGATCGGGTTATGAATTTTATCGGCTTCAAAGTAAGCTTCAATGTCAGTCCATTCGATGCCAACTAAACCAGTTGTGAGCGCTTTGGAAACAGCTTCTTTGGTGGCAAAACAGAGAGCGAAAGCGCGGTTTCGCTCTTCTTTTTCAATCCCTGCCGATTGGCACCAATCCAACTCATTTGGAGTGAAAAGCAGAGCCAAAGATTGGCAGTCAAATTGCTCAACTAAGTTTGCAATTTGGGCAACTGACACAATATCTATACCCACACCTTTGATGTCTCCATACTGAACATCAACATTCCGTGCTAAGCACTCCAATTTTCCCTGCACGTCAAGAACCATGAGCTGAATTTGAATTAGTAAGCTGAGCCACTTCGATCCGATCACAGACCTGAGCCAAAGTCATATCTTGCCGACCTTCTAGCTTGACTCGCACATCTAATCGGCGCTTGAGCGCCAAAGAAATTTCAACGATTTCAGTCGAATCCAGTTGCAGATCCTTATGTAATCGTGCTTCAGAATGCAGACAATCTTTAGGAACTCCCAAATCAGTCAGGATTGCGATTAGCGTGTTCATCAAACCCACATCTTTCATGTAGCAAACTCCCCTTACCTAGCGAAATGGGCAACCTGGAGCGGTTTTGCGCTTGGGGTCAATTAACTTCCAGCGATTTTTCGTAAATTTGTCCAAGACCTGAACGGCGGTTATATGATCACAGCGTAAACTGCCCATCTGATCTCCACCAAACTTTTGGCAAACTGCTCTGTGGGCATTGGATAAGCTGAAATAGGCGGAAACAAACTGCTGATGCTGAGCTGAAAAAGAGTCAGGTAGGTTTGCAAAGGTTGGGCGCAGCTTCTTCCAAATCTCGATAAGGGCGGCATGTTCCCACGACATCAGACCACTAAAGTCAGGGGTCGTGACATGAGGTGGAGCCATTGTTGGCCGAACTTGGTGCTCATACTCTTGGTGACTAAGGCACCCTGCCAATTCCATTGCTGAGCCAGAGGCCAGCATCAGATCAGTCGCCGTTTCCAACTCTACACGGGCTTGGGATAAGTTGTTTGCAGCCAGACTTCGCTCAAAGCGACGCAGGGAAAGAATTAGTCCCTGAATGTTGATGAAGAATAGCCAATGGCATTTTTTCCATATTTGCTGGGGATCAGCATTCGTGATAGTAGCATTCGTGATCATGGGAATTGAATTATTATTCACTCCAAATTGAGATCAAAAACTCTAGATAGTAAGTTTGTATAGCTCCTAAATCCCTGTTTTTGCTGGGTGATATGCTCCAGATAAAAGTCATGTTTTTGCTGACATAGTGTTAAAAATGCTTGGTAGGAAACTAGCAGACTCCAAATCATACAGGTAGCAGGTTCGTTAGTTTGTACGTGGTTGACTTCAAAGTAAGCATCAAAATCTTCGACTTCGCAGGGCTTAAGAGCAGTTTGAGTTGAGGTTAATGCAATGGGGGAGACAGAGCTGAGATCAAGACGAGAAAGTTCCCGATTGATAATTGCTTGAGCCACTTGATCAGAATCTTGATCTAGGGCAATCAAGAACTGTTTAAGCGATCGCTCCAGTTTGTCTTTATAAACATCATCTAGTGGGTGTTGAATCGGTAAATCCCAGGGAACGACTAAATAGAGCCTGGGAGGCAAAGCAGGGAACGTCATGAGGTCGGAAAAAAGCCTGCTGACTGTAGCTCAGCGATGCTATCTTTCATCGCCTGAGTGATAGCATTGATGTCGTCATCTGTATGGGCAGTTGATAGAAAGCCGCCACCTTCACCGCGCAGCAAAATGCCCCGATCAAGCAGGTGGTAGCGCAACAGTTCGAACCCCGGCATCAGCGCGGAAATTGTACATGGACTGGCATCTTGACGAAAAACGGGACTAAAGAAAGAGCCAAAATGAGCCATTTGTATAGGCAAAGAATTGACGGCTAAAAAAGCATTGAACTGTTCCACAAAACAAGCGGTGCGCTGATTCAATTGCTCTTGCAGGGTCGGCCCTTGCTGCTTGAGATGGTGGAGTAAAGCCCGTGCCGCTGCCATTGATAAGGGGTGCTTGCAGTGGGTACCGGCAAAAAAGGTCTTCTCTACTGAGGGGTAGGAGTCATCGCCATAGGCCCACTGACCGCCGTCAATCTTGTCGAGATAAGCGGCTTTACCCCCAATCACGCCGATGGGGAGGCCACCACCTACCACCTTGCCATAGGTAGCGATGTCAGCTTCAACGCCAAACCATGCCTGTGCTCCTCCTAAGTGGAGGCGAAATCCCGTCACCATTTCGTCAAAGATCAGCGCAATGCCGGAATCCTGGGTGATTGACCGCAAGTCATGCAGAAACGCTTTAGGCTGTAAGTCGGGCTGCTGACTCTGAACAGGCTCCACCAAGACGGCGGCTAGCTGATGGCGATGAGCTTTAATCACTTGGAGCGATTCCGGATTGCCGTAGTCTAGAACTAAAACATTTTTAGCGATCACCTTGGGAATGCCTGGAGCCATTGGCACAGCGCGGGCATTTAAGCGGGAGACGAGCCCCCCCAGCAATCGCTGTAGAATGCTGGGCAGGGGAAATCCAGGCTCTACCAAGACCCCATCGGCGTGACCGTGATAGGAATTGGTAAAGACGGCAATTTTAGTCCGCTGCGTTGCCGCTCGCGCCAGCCGCACCGCGGTCATCACCGCTTCCGTACCCGTATTGCTAAACGCGACCCGCTCTAAACCTGTCAGCTCACTAATCAAGGCCGCCACCTCACCCGCATATTCGGCCTGGGGGCCGAGCTGGATGCCTTTTTCCAGTTGTGCCTGCAATGCCTCTTTAATCAATGGTGGATTGTGACCCAGCAGGTTGGCTCCAAACCCCATAATTAGGTCAATGTACTCGTTCCCGTTGACATCCCAGACCCGCGATCCCTGCGATCGCTCGCCCACAACCAGGTAGCACAGCTCTTTGGTGGTTGGACTAAACCATTCCGATTGCCTCGGATCGGCCAGGACGGAACGAGAGAATTGGGCAATCGCCTTGGAGGTTTGAGTTCGTTGGGTGTAACGCACAATGAACCTGTCCAAATAGGCACGCTGAGGATCCAATTGAGGACTTTGCTGAGGATTAGATTGGGAGTCTAAAAGAGACTGGGTCATGACATCACCCTAATAGCAATCGAGAATTATTCTCAAGTAAATCTGAGACTATCATAGGAGGATGTAGCCTAGCTTTTCTTCGTAAAACGTACTTTTTTCTTTGCGAAACGTACTTTCTGGATATCTAGGGCGATTTCTAGGAAAGACCTCACATACTTCTGAGCACAGAATGTAATAGTGATGCATTGAATCTAACTCTGAGCATGCGTGACCAATTAACCTGGAATCAACTTGAAGATCTGAAATTTGCCTCCTCGAAAATGACAGGAGCCCGCCGCCGGGCTTTCCAGGCAGACATCGCCCTCAAATACTGTGACGGGAACCCCAATCTCACAGAAATTATCTTTGGCTGGGGTCGAAATACGGTGGCAACAGGTTTAGGTGAGAAGCGAACAGGCATGATTTGTGTGGGTGCTCAGTCGGGTTTCTGTGGCAGGAAACGTTGGGAAGACCTTCACCCAGAGGTCGCAACCGCCTTACGGGAGCTTGCAGAAGCCCATTGCCAACAAGACCCCACCTTTTCCAGCTCAACTGCCTATACCCGCTTAACAGCGGCTGCCGCTATCACCCACTTGAGAGCGCAAGGATTTCCCCCCAAGTCTGTACCGGCAAAGAGTACCATGGCCGTCGTCTTGAATCGGTTAGGCTATCGACTCCGTCGTGTCCTCAAAGCTAAACCCCAAAAAAACTGCCGGAAACCGATGCCGTCTTTGCCAACCTCAAACACAAAGACCTGAAAGACCATGACGGTACCGTCAAACGATTGAGCATCGATTGCAAAGCCACCGTTGAACTAGGGGAGTCCTCTCGTCGGGGCAAGACTCGAACCCAAACGAAAGCCTGTGATCACGATATGGGTAGTGGGCCAAAATATATTCCCTGCGGCATCCTAGAGGAGGATACCGATACATTACACATCATTTTTGGCCATTCTCACAAAACGAGCGATTTTATGGTCGATAATCTCCAGGATTGGTGGAACACCCTGGCCCCCACCGAACAGCAAACCCTGCAGCTCATCCAGATCAAGTTGGATAACGGTCCTGAGAATAGTGGGGTACGCACTCAGTTCCTCAATCGACTGGTGGCATTTAGCGATCACATCGGCACCGCTATTCAACTCCTGTACTATCCGCCTTATCACAGCAAGTACAACCCCATTGAGCGATGTTGGGGGATTTTGGAGCAACACTGGAACGGAACCTTATTAACCGATGTTGATACCCTGTTGGGATGGGCTAGCACCATGACTTGGAAGGGGAATCACCCCGTTGTAACTGTGACACAGAAGACTTATGAAACAGGAATTTCGCTTACTAAACAAGCAATGAAAGGCATTGAGAAACGATTGGAGAGACATCCTCAGTTACCCAAGTGGGACATCCTAATTCATCCAATTTAGTACGGGGCTTCTTTTCAAGAAATCACCTAGTAGGGATGAATGGCTATTGCCCCTACCTAATATCAATGATTTAAGCTTGACCACTGGGTTTTTGGGCTAGGAAGTAGGCGTAATCTTTCCGTTGAGGAGTGGCTCTCCTAGCCCGAAAATCATAGACTTCGACCTGGGTGAATCCCACCACTTCCAGAGCAGCTCGTACCTCAGCTTGAGAATAGGGCTTAGCCGTAAAGGTCATGGGTAAAGATTGCCAATACTTATCAATTAGCTGGGGTAAAAGGCCGGGACGCAGGACGCGCAGGACTCGATTGTAAACAAAGCGCTTGAGCCGTTGGGGGATGGAATGCGATCTCTTGTCCGAGTTTGTCAGGCTGGGGGATGCGTCGGAATCGGCAGGCTGAAACAGCGTGATCGTAAACGTGCCCGTTTTGTTGTCTGCATCATAAGTTTCTCCCACCGTCCAGGCGTAATCAGCTTGCAGTTCCCCATCATTCACCTCGATATTGCGATATCGATTTTCCAGACCCAAGTCGAATAGGAAACGTCCGCCCTGCTTCAGGGCGGCGTACACGTTTTGAAATACCTGCTGTAGCTCGTCTAGACTCATAATGTGGTTGAGAGAGGAGTCAGTTGAAATCGCCGCATCAAAGGTAGATGGCAGGGTAAAGGAGCGGGCATCGTCCAGCAAAAATTTACCCTGGGGTGCATTCTCACGCGCGTAGTGCAGCATCTTCTCCGAACCATCCAGCCCTGTAACCTGATAGCCCTGCTGGATCAGCTGTTTGGAGACCTGCCCCGTGCCGCAGCACACATCTAGAATCTGGCCGTTTTCAGGCAGGTGGGGAAATAGTAATTTGTCCAAAAGGGGCATGAGACCTTGAAGGGCCAGATGAGCCTCAGAGCGATTGTATAACCAGGCCCAGGGATCGTAGTCGGAGTAGCGGGAGGTAGAAGAGGTCATAGTTTTTGGCAAATTGGTTGTGAATAAGGAATAAGTTAGGTTTGAGGTTCAGATTGCTTGAGCCAGCCGTTCTGGCTGAGATAGGTGAAGTAAGTGTGTAAGAGCGATTGATCGAGGGGTGGACATGCGATCTCACTTTTAGCTAGTCCATTCAAGGTGTTTTGACAGTCGAATCGGAGGACAGCTTCCAGGGACGGTTCACTAGACGGTTGACTGGGAGCAGTCAGTAGGGGAATCAGCGGATACAATGGGTGATTGGGCGAGGTTTCGGCGATGTGCAGCAGTTTGCTCCGCCAGTGCTGTTCGGAAATCTGCTGAACGGTGTAGCCCTGCGATCTCAGGGCCTCGAATAGAATGCTGGACGAAACCGGCTGGGGATGAACTAGGTGGAACGGTTGCGTCTGAGAGCTGGGCTGCTGAGAGAGGTAAGCAATGGCACGACTAGCGTAATCCACTGGAATCATGTCGAGCAGCATCTCTGCGTCTTTCGGGACATAGCCCAGCTCAACACAGCCGATGATCAGACGATACAAAAAGTCATTGGGGTTAAATACCCCGGTTTGACTGTGACCCGAGATCCGGCCCAACCGATAAATCGCAACTGGTAGGCCGCGATCGCCCGCCATTACTACCAGATGCTCGGCCACCCATTTGCTTTGGTTGTAGCCGCCCAACGGTGCGTGATTTGTAATATCCTCCTGTTCTCGGATCACCTGGGGGTTGGCAACGTCAGCGGGGGCAAAAACGCTGGTTGCCGACATAAAATGCACGGGCTTGACCTTGGTATGACAGGCCAATCGCAGGACTTCTTCAGTGCCCAAAACATTGCTGGCTTTGAGCAAGGAGTAGGGCGAGGCATGGTGTACCCATGCGCCACTGTGGTAAATCATGTCAGCATCACGAGCCAGAGCCTGAAACTGCGATTCAGTGAGGCCTAAACGGGGTTGAGCTAAATCGCCAACGATGGGAATAATGCGAGATTGCCAGGCATCATGCCAGAGCTGATAGGATGTCAGGCTAGCTTGCAGCTTGTGTTGGGCTGATGCTTGCGAGTGTGAGCGAACCAAACAATAGATTTTGGCAGTGGTTTGTTGCAGCAGTTCCGCGAGTAGAAAAGCGCCAAGAAATCCGGTGGCTCCAGTTAAGAAGATGCCACAGGCTGGAGCGATCGCCCGACTCGATCCGGGTGCTGGGCGAATGGTGGGGTCGAGGACGGCTTCAGCTTTGAGGAACGCTGCGATAGTTTGATGGGTAGCCTCCTGGGAGGCTGATTGAGAACCAGATGCCTGCCGCAGCGACTCAATGCGTTCAGCCAAACCGGCAACCGTGGGGGACTCGAACAAATCTGCGATCGCCAACTCGATTTGAAAATCTTTCAACAACCGAGCAATCAGCTTAGTGGCTAGCAGAGAGTGCCCCCCCAACTCAAAGAAGTCATCGTGAACTCCCACTTGCTTGACCTCAAGCACGTCAGCAAACACCTGAACCAGGCAAGTCTCAGTCGAATTACGGGGAGCCACAAAGGTCTCGGCCAGGGCAGGCCGCAACGTATCCGGTGCGGGTAGCGCCTGCCGATCGACTTTGCCATTTGGATTGAGCGGGAGAGCCTCTAGTCGCACGAAGACCGCAGGCACCATGTATTTGGGCAGGGTTTTAGCGACAAAACGGTGTAGCTCACTGGTGGTGGGTGCTGGGTCTGAGCTGGTTGCAACATAGGCCACCAAGCGGCGTTCGCCCGGTTGATCTTCGCGTACAATCACCACACTCTCCTGAACCGCCGGATGTTGAGCCAGGCGGGCTTCAATTTCGCCCAATTCAATCCGAAAGCCTCGAATCTTCACCTGATGATCTAGCCGCCCCAGCAGCTTGATATGACCGTCACGGCGGTAGCAGGCTAGGTCGCCGGTTTTGTATAAACGAGTTGATTCTGGATTTATAGCCTCAAAGGCATGGCTCTGCTGCGCTGCGCTAGGGATTTTGGAGTTTGGAGATAATAACTGACCCGTATCTAATCCAGCATCGAAAAGCGGCAATCCAAAATCCACAAAGGCTGCTGCCGTTTTTTCAGGCCGATTGAGATAGCCTCGTGCTAGGCCGATGCCACCGATATACAATTCGCCCGGTACGCCAATGGGCAAGAGTTGGAGATGGCGATCAAGGATATAGAGCTGCTTGTTGGCCGCTGGTCGCAGGGTTGGTTCTGCTCCAGCCTCACAAGGCACCATGCTGGCGTTGACGGTGGTTTCAGTGGGGCCATAGGCGTTGATGAACAGTCGTCCTTTTGACCACTGGGCAATCAGTTCCGGCGATGGCGCTTCGCCGCCCACCAACACCATCTGCAGCGCGGGTAAGTCTGCTGGTGGTAATGCGGTCAGGGCAGAGGGTGGTGCGGTGATGTGGGTGATGGCCTGTTCTCGCAGTAGCTTTAGGAGTCCCGGCCCTGGTAGCAAATCCTCTGGGGGAGCTAGATGGAGGGCAGCACCACAACCCAAACTCATGACAATTTCGGGAACGGATGCATCGAAGCTGAGCGAGAAAAATTGCAGGACGCGACTATCGGGGCGCACCTGGCAGGTGCGAATCTTGTCGTCGGTTAGATTGACCAATCCGGCATGGGGCACCAAAACGCCCTTCGGTGTGCCAGTTGAGCCGGAGGTATAGATCAAGTAGGCTAGGTTTTCGACCGTAACCGCACTGCTGGGATTGTGTTCCGGTTCCTGAGAAATGGTCGGCCAATCGGCATCCAACTTGATCACCTGGGCGGTAGGGTTAGGCAGATGGGTCGCTGAGGTGGAGGTCGTCACCAGCAGCGGCACTTGCGCATCCGCCAGCATAAAAGCCAGCCGCTCAGGCGGATAGGTGGGGTCAAGCGGCAGATAGGCACCTCCGGCTTTGAGAATGCCGAGCAGTCCCAAGATCATGGCAGGTGATCGCTCTACGCACAGCCCTACTACAACCTCAGGTTTCACGCCTTGGTTTTGCAGATAGTAGGCAAGCTGGTTGGACTGCCGATTCAGTTCAGCATAGGTGAGCTGCTCATCTTGAAAAACGAGTGCGATCGCATTGGGTGTTTGTTCAACCTGAGCTTCAAATCGCTGATGAAAGCATTCGTCCTGAGCATACTCAACCTGAGTATCGTTCCAGGTCACGAACTGCTGATACCGCTCGGCTTCTGTTAGCAACGGCAGGTCAGAGATGCACTGATCGGGATGGGCAACGATGCCAGTCAGTAAGCACTGGAAATGTTCGGCCATTGCCTGAATCGTTGCTTTGTCAAATAAATCGGTACTGTACTCGAAGGTACCTCCTAAACGAGCCGCCCCAGTGTCAGACACCTCTTCGCTCATGTCCAAACTCAAATCGAGCTTGGCCGTCGAACTTTCGAACTGAAGAAAGCTCATTGTCAAGTCAGCAAGATTGAGATCGCTTGTAGGTGCATTTTCAAGCGCAAACTTGACCTGAAATAGTGGACTGTAACTGAGGTCTCGCTCCGGTTGCAACTCTTCCACTAGTTTTTCAAACGGCAGATCTTGATGTTCATAGGCCGCTAGAGTCGTCTGCTGCACTTGCTGCAACAGCTCACGAAAGGTCGGGTTGTCGGCCAGGTTACTCCGCAGCACCAGGGTATTCACAAAGAATCCGATCAGCCCCTCAATTTCAGAGCGATTGCGGTTGGCGATGGGGGAACCGACCAACAAATCTGCCTGCCCGGTGTAGCGATGGAGCAGTACCTTGAACGAGGCCAGCAGAGTCATGAATAGGGTGACACCTGCTTGCTGGCTCAAGGCTTTGAGGGCTGCCGTCAGCTCAGCCGAAAGTGTAAAGGTGTGCTTGGCTCCCCGGAAGCTTTGAACGCGAGGACGGGGGCGATCGCTGGGCAGTTGCAAAATCGGCAGGTTTCCACCCAACTGCTGGTGCCAATAGGATAGATGCCGCTCTAGCACCTCCCCCTGCAACCATTGGCGCTGCCAGACCGCAAGGTCAGCATACTGAATCGACAGCTCTGATAAAGGAGACGGCTGTCCAGCTGAAAACGCCCCATACAGAGCGGTTAACTCCTGCAGCAAAATATCCATTGACCAGGCATCCGAGATGATATGGTGCATCGTCAACAGCACCACATGCTCAGTATCCGTTAGCCGGATCAGAGTGACTCGCAGCAGTGGTGCCTGGGTGAGGTCAAACGGCTGCTGAGCCTCTTGCTGGGCAAGTTGCAGCACTCGAACTTCCTGCTCCGCTTTGTCAAGGGTACTGAGGTCAACACGCTGTAGAGGCACGGTTAATTCGGGCACAATCATCTGAACGGGCTGACCATCTACGGCTTGAAAGGCCGTTCGTAAACTCTCATGTCGCTGCACGATGGCATTGAAGCTTTGATCGAGTGCGATCGCATCCAGGGTACCCGTTAAACGAGCCGCTGCTGGAATGTTGTAGAGCGGACTATTGGGTTCCATCTGATCGAGAAACCACAGCCGCTGCTGCGCAAACGATAACGATACATGCTCTGGACGGGCGATCGCTTGTATCTCGGGAAGGGACAAATGGGAGGCGGCATGAGCCTGATTGAGAAAGGCAATGATTTCAGCTTTACGAGCCGAGATCTGGGCGCTGAGGTCGGCAGTCAGAATGTCCTCTGGAGCATTGCAGCGCAGTCGAGTCTGTTCTGAGCCGTCCTGACGTTTGTCATCGGTCCCTTCGACCCACAGTTTGACATCTAGGCGATACAGATCGGATAAGAATGATTCAATCGGTTTCATAGTTCAATTTCCTTTCGACCCGGTTCGGTTGTAGTAGCAGGGATGGGGGCTTGGGCAATCGCCAACCGGAGAACGTCGATGTGTTCTGCCAGTTCAGCAATGGTCGGTTTTTCAAACAGGCTACGCAGAGAGAGCTCCAGTTCAAAGGTTTCGCGCAGACGGGAGGTGAGGCGGGTAGCAAGTAACGAATGTCCCCCCAGTTCAAAAAAGTTGTCATGGACACTGATTATCTCTACCCCAAGAATTTCGGTATAGAGGGTAGCCAATGTCGCTTCGGTGTGGCTGCGGGGTGGGACGATTTCATCCTGCGTCCGGGATAGGTCGGGAGCAGGTAGCGCCTTGCGATCGACCTTGCCATTGGGTGTCAGGGGCAGAGCCTCCAGCGTCATATAGGTCGCAGGCACCATGTAGTCTGGCAGTTTCGCCCGTAAGAATTTGCGTAGCTCACCACTGTCTACCTGTCGTTCTGGCTGGCAGACCAAATAGGCCACTAACTGCGACTCTCCGAATAAGTCGGGACGGGAGATCGCGACCACCTCATGGACATCTGAATGCTGACGCAAGACGGCTTCAATTTCCCCCAGTTCAATCCGGAAGCCGCGAATTTTCACCTGATGATCCAGGCGACCTAGATACTCGATTGAGCCATCCGGACGGTAGCGGGCGAGGTCGCCAGTTTTGTATAAACGAACGGATTTTGGATTTTGGACTTCGTCGTGAGCGCTCAGTCGAACGATTTCGGATTTTGGAGGGATTTGTGAGTCTGGCTCTAATCCAAAATCGGCAATTGGCAATCCAAAATCAATAAATCGTTCTGCCGTTAGCTCAGGTCGATTCAGGTAGCCCCGTGCGAGTCCGTCGCCGCCGATGTGCAGTTCACCGGGAACGCCGACAGGCACAGGCTGTCCGTGGCGATCGAGGAGATAGATTTGGGTGTTGGCGATGGGGTGGCCGATAGGGATTGATCCCCCTAAATCCCCCTTGGTAAAGGGGACTTCGGAGTCGGTGTGATTGTGTGGCTGGTTCTTTACTGGATAAATCGTAGACCAGATGGTGGTTTCGGTGGGGCCATAGAGATTCCAGACGGAAGTTCCCATGTTCATTAACTGCTGAGCCAGATCGCCACTCAGGGCTTCACCGCCACAGAGCATTTTTAGTCCGGCTTGTCCAGACCAGCCTGCGGTCAGCAGCATCCGCCAGGTGGCGGGGGTGGCCTGCATAATGGTTGCGCCTGTGCGGCTAAGCAGTTCACTGAGTTGTTCGCCATCGGCGGCTACTGTACGACTAGCGACGACGACCTTTGCCCCGGTAATCAGGGGAAGATACAGTTCCAGTGCCGCGATATCAAAGGAAATCGAGGTGATAGCCAGTAATGTGTCATCCGCAGTTAAACCGGGCTGTTTGTGCATCGAGCAGAGGAAATTAACCAGACTGCGGTGAGTAATCTGCACCCCCTTAGGCTTGCCTGTTGAACCGGAGGTGTAGATGACGTAGGCGAGGTGGTCTGCCGTAGCCAGATTAGCGAGATTGTGTCGGGGTTGCTGGGCAATTGTCTGCCAATCCCCATCCAGTTCAACGACCTGAGCCTGATGGGGAGGTAGCTGATCCGTTAGAGAGCGTTGGGTGAGCAGAATCGCTAGGTGGGCATCACTCATCATCCAGGCCAAGCGATCGCTCGGGTAGTCCGGATCAATCGGCACATAGGCTCCTCCCGATTTGAGGATGCCCAGCAGTCCAATCATCATGTCGAGGCTGCGATCGCAACAAATTCCCACCAAATCATCTGGCTTCACCCCTAGGGTTTGCAGATAGTGAGCGAGTTGATTAGCTCGGGCATTGAGTTCGGCATAGGTCAAGTGTTGGTCTTCGAAGATGAGTGCAATCGCATCTGGCGTTTGTTCAACCTGGGTGGCGAACAGCTCAGATAAACACCGATCTTGGGGATAGTCAGCCTGTGTCTGATTCCATTGCATCAACTGGTGGAACTCAGATTCAGTCAGGAGGGACAGATCTGCAATGTGCTGGGCTTGATTAGCTACCATCATCTCCAGTAGTTTCTGGTAATGGCCGACTAGACGGGCGATCGTCCCTACCCCAAATAGATCCGTGTCATATTCCACCGTGCCCATCAGACCTGCATCCGTTTCTGTCAGTGAGAGGATGAGGTCAAACTGCGTTGTGCCGCTATCGCTCTCCAGCGGGGTCAGGGTCAATTCTGGCAGATCAACCTGTGAGAATGGAGCGTTTTGCAACACGAACATTACTTGAAAGAGGGGAGAATAGCTCAGCGATCGCTCAGGCTGCAATTCTTCTACTAACTGCTCAAAGGGTAAATCCTGATGAGCATAGGCTCCCAGGGCTACCTCTCGGACGCGGCTCAAGAGTTCGGTAACGTTGGGGTTATCCGACAGATCCGTCCGCAGCACCAGGGTGTTGACGAACAGGCCAATCAGTCTCTCGGTTTCAGCCCGGTTGCGGTTGGCAATCGGTGTGCCGACAACAATATCATCCCGGTTGCTATAGCGGCTGAGCAGAAGATTGAACCCTGCCAGTAGCGTCATAAACAGGGTGCAGCCTGTATCCTGGCTCAACTGTTGAAGATGACTTGACAGTTCGGTCTCTAGGTTAAAGGTATAGCTGGCCCCCTGGAAACGCTGTACGGCTGGACGAGGATGGTCAGTCGGTAATTCCAACAGAGCTGGAGCACCCCTTAGTTGCTTGCGCCAGTAATCGAGCTGTTTTGCCAATACTTCGCCCTGCAACCACTGACGTTGCCACGCGGCGAAATCTGAATACTGAATCGGTAATGGAGATAATGGAGAGGACTGTCCAGCACAAAAGGCGGGATAAAGGGTTGCCACCTCATTCACTAGCACCCCGAACGACCAGCCATCCGTAGCAATATGATGCAGGGTAATCAGTAGAATCTGTTCGTTGTGACTCAGGCACAGCAGACTCACTCGCATCAGCGGATCACGACTCAGATTAAAGGGGCGCTGGGCTTCTGCGTCCATCCACTCTTGAACGTCAGCATCCTGTTCCCCTTGGCTCAAAGTGACTTGAGTGAGAGAGACAGATGACGATGGTTGAAGAACGGCACTGGGTTCTCCCAGCTGGGTTACGATCGCCGTTCGGAGTACCTGATGACGACGGATAATTTCGGTGATAGTCTGCTCCAGGGCGTTGATATTCAGCGTTCCCTGGAGGCGGACGGCCACTGGCAGATTATAAAAAGGATTGTCCGGTTCAAGCTGAGCCAAGAACCACATTCGCTGCTGAGCGAAGGAAAGCTGGATTGGTTCTGCCGGAGAGCATGGCTGGATGGGAGGCAAATCTGGCACTTCTCCTCCCTGAATTGCCGCTGCGATGGCCTGGGTAAGCTGGGCGATGCTCGGACATTCAAACAAACGACGTAGCGGCAGCTCTACCTGAAACACCTGCCGGATCTGAGAAATCACCTGAGTGGCCAGTAGCGAGTGGCCGCCCAGCTCAAAAAAGTTACTGTGCAGACCAAGGTGTTGACTGGCCTCGACTCCAAGCACTTCTATCCAAATCTGCTCCAGGCGCATTTCCATCGGTGTTGATGGCAGTTCACCCTCAGAGACTGTATCTAGGGACAACTCTGGCGCAGGCAGCGCCTTGCGATCGACCTTCCCGTTGGGGGTCAACGGCAGAGCCTCCAGCGTCATATAGGTCGCAGGCACCATGTAGTCTGGCAGTTTCGCCCGTAAGAATTCGCGTAGCTCACCACTGTCTACCTGACGTTCTGGCTGGCAGACCAAATAGGCCACTAACTGCGGCTCTCCGAATAAGTCGGGACGGGAGATCGCAACCACCTCATGGACATCTGAATGCTGACGCAAGACGGTTTCAATTTCCCCCAGTTCAATCCGGAAGCCGCGAATTTTTACCTGATGATCCAGGCGACCTAGATACTCGATCGAGCCATCCGGACGGTAGCGGGCGAGGTCGCCTGTTCGATACAGTTGACCCCACTGAGAATGAACGACGAATTTCTCCTCAGTCAAATCAGGTCGATTGAGATAGCCGCGCGCGAGTCCATCGCCACCGATGTGCAGTTCGCCGGGAACACCGATGGGCACAGGCTGTCCGTGACGATCAAGAAGATAGATTTGGGTGTTGGCAATGGGGTGACCGATCGGCAGGGTGGCGGGGAGAGATCCCCCTAAATCTCCCTTACTAAGGGGGATTTCAGAACTTGGATCCTTGATTGGATAAACTGTAGACCAGATGGTGGTTTCGGTGGGGCCGTAGAGATTCCACACGGAAGTTCCGGTTGTTACTAACTGCTGAGCCAGGTCTCTACTCAGGGCTTCACCACCGCAGAGAATTTTCAGCCCAACTTGTCCTCGCCAGCCAGCGGCCAGGAGCATCCGCCAGGTAGCTGGGGTCGCCTGCATCACCGTTGCGCCGACAGCTTCTAATTGGCGACTTAAAAGTATCCCATCCATTGCCACTGTTCGGCTAACTAGAGCTACGGTAGCTCCTGTGATTAGGGGGAGAAATAGCTCTAGGGCAGCGATATCAAAGGAAACTGAGGTGACGGCCAAGAGAATATCTGTAGCCTCCAATCCCGGCTGGCGTTGCATTGAGAAGAGGAAGTTAACCAGACTCTGGTGCTCAATCTGCACCCCTTTGGGTTTGCCTGTCGAGCCAGAGGTGTAAATGACATAGGCGAGATGATCTGCTCCCACTCGTCGCTCGGGATTAGGGTCTGGCTGTTGGGAAATTGCCTCACTATCAAGATCCCAGCACACCACCTGGGACTTATGCTGAGGCAGTTGATCGCGCCAGTGCTCCTGAGTCAATAGAATCGGCATCTGGGTATCAGTAACCATCCAATTCAATCGCTCTTGGGGATAAGAGGGATCAAGGGGGACGTATGCTGCACCCGTTTTAAGGATGCCAAGCAGTCCAATCACCAGTTCCGGTGATCGATCTCCACAGACTCCGACCAAATCATTGGGTTTGACTCCCTGCGATCGCAGGTAGTAGGCCAGTTGATTCGCTCTGGCGTTGAGTTCAGCGTAGGTGAGTTGCTGATCTTCAAAGATGAGGGCCGTTGCTTCGGGTGTCCGTTCCACTTGGGCTTCAACGAGCTGATGCAGGCACAGGTCTATGGGAAAGTCCACCTGCGTCTGATTCCACTGCACCAACTGACGCTGCTCCACCTCCGTTAGCAAGGTTAGCTCTGACAAACGCTGTTTGGGGTTGGCAACGATGGCGGATAGCAGTGTTTGGTAGTGACCCACCAGTCGCGCAATTGTCGTCTCTTCAAATAGGTCAGTGCTGTATTCAACCGTCCCCACCAGTCCTTTGGGCAGCTCCTCCAGTATGAGGGTGAGGTCAAACTGAGACGTGCCGCTGTCGCTCTCCAGCGACGTTAGCATCAAACCTGGTAGCTCAATCTCATCTAACGGAGCATTTTGCAGAATAAACATCACCTGGAACAGCGGCGAATAGCTCAGCGATCGCTCTGGCTGCAGTTCTTCCACCAACTGCTCAAAGGGCAAGTCCTGATGGGCATAGGCTCCCAGGGCTACCTCTCGGACGCGGCTCAAGAGTTCGGTAACGTTGGGGTTATCCGACAGATCCGTTCGCAGCACCAGGGTGTTGACGAACAGGCCAATCAGTCTCTCGGTTTCTGCCCGGTTGCGGTTGGCAATCGGTGTGCCGACAACAATATCATCCCGGTTGCTATAGTAGCTGAGCAGAAGATTGAACCCCGCCAGTAGCGTCATAAACAGGGTGCAGCCTGTGCTCTGACTGAGTTGTTGCAAGTCCGTTGATAGTTTGGTATCTAAAGTAAAGCTGTAGCTGTCTCCTTGAAAACGCTGTACGGCTGGTCGGGGATTATCAGTAGGTAACTCCAACAGTGCTGGAGCATCGGCAAGCTGCTTGCGCCAGTAGGTGAGCTGTTGTTCCAATACCTCACCCTGTAACCACTGCCGCTGCCAGTCGGCGAAGTCTGAATACTGAATTGGTAACTGGGGCAGAGGAGATGGTTGTCCAGCACAAAAGACTGGATAGAGAGTAGCTACCTCGTTGACCAGGACGCCAATCGACCAACCATCGGCAGCAATGTGATGCAGGGTAATTAGCAGAATATGGTCGTGTTGCTCTAGGTGCAGTAGGCTAACCCGCATCAGTGGCTCACGACTGAGATTGAAGGGACGCTGGGCTTCTGCCGTCATCCACCATTGGACTTCCGCCTCCTGCTCTGGTTGAGAGAGTCCGCTTAAGTCTATCTGTGCGATCGCAACATCTGAATCCACTGAAAGATTGGCAACAGGTTGACCCGCAACGGTTTCAATCTGAGTTCGCAGCACCCGATGGCGATACAGAATCGTGCTGAACGTTTGTTCCAGCGCCAGCTGATGCAACTCACCCTGGAGGCGAACGGCCACAGGTAGGTTGTAAAAAGGGCTATCCGGTTCAAGCTGAGCCAGAAACCACATCCGCTGCTGAGCAAAGGACAGCACTAGATTGTTAGTATCGCTCTGAGGTTCAATCGGCGGTGCTGCTAAACCCGATTGAGACTCGCGTTCAATTGCGATCGCAAACTGGGAAATAGTGGGATATTCAAACAACCGACGCAACGGTAGCTCTAGCTGAAACACCTGCCGCACCTGAGAAATGATTAGCGTGGCCAGCAGCGAGTGGCCACCTAGCTCGAAAAAATTATCGTGAATCCCAGGCCGATTGCACCCCAAGACCGTAGCCCAGATGCCTATCAGAATGTCTTCCACAGGGGTTGCAGCCCGACTGGCCTCTGCAGAGGCCAGGGCATTCCCTTCTGGAGCAGGTAGAGCTTTGCGATCAACCTTGCCGCTGGGAGTCAGGGGCAACCGCTCGATCAGCACGAAGGCTGAGGGCACCATGTAGTCGGGTAATTTTTCATTTAGGAAACGGCGTAGTTCCAGCGTTTCAAGCGTCTCAACGGCGGATTCCGCATTGGGTACACCGTAAGCCACCAGACGCTTATCACCCGGTCGATCCTCCCGCACCATAACGACGGCCTCTTTCAAAGCCGGATGCTGGCTCAACGCGACCTCAATTTCACCCAGTTCAATCCGGAAGCCGCGAATTTTGACCTGATGATCTAGGCGACCCAAATACTCAATCGAGCCATTCAGTAGCCAGCGGCCTAAGTCTCCTGTTTTATAGAGACATGAATGATGCTGGGTCGTAATGTGACCTGAGTTCAGAAATGGATTGGCCACAAAGCTCAGCGTTGTTTTCTCAGAATTCTGCCAGTAGCCCTCACCCACACCAATGCCGGAAACACAAATTTCACCCGGCACCCCCACCGGAACCAACTGCATTTGAGCATCCACAATGTAGAGATTCAGATTCGCCAACGGCTTACCGATGGACACCGATCGCTGATGTTCAGGCAATGGAGTTGCGATAATTTGCTGCGTGATATCATCCGCTGCTTCTGTTGGGCCATAGGCATTCACTGCTGGAATCGACGGATAGAGATGTAGCCACTGATTGACCAAATTGACCGAGACATCTTCTCCCGTGACCATCATCCAGTTGAGCTGGTGCAGCGATCGCACCTGATCCGGCAACTGAGCCGCATAGTTCAGAAGTCCTTTCAGCACCACAGGAACGAGTTCCACCAAGGTGATGCTGTGGGTTTGAAGCATCTGCAACAGGGCTTGAGGGTCGCAAACGGTTTCCGTATCCGTAATGACGGTGCAGCCTCCAATCAGCAGCGGAGCCAAAAACTGCCAGACTGAAATATCAGAAGAGGCCGGAGCAGTTTGCAGAAATCGTAGATTCTCATCTAATTTCAGAGCATCAAACTGAGCATAAATATGGTTAATGGCTCCATCGTGGCGAATAATCGCTCCCTTCGGCAATCCAGTTGAGCCTGAGGTATAGAGCATATACGCCCAGTCACGACTATGGCAGGTTATCTCTAGATTTTTATCAGACAGATTTTCACATGATGCTGGCTCATTTGAAGACGTAAGATAGGCTTCAAACTTACCATCAGTTTTTAAATAAATGATGTGCTTTAAGTGAGGATAGTATTGACTATTATCAACAATTGATTCTCTCGTTTTAGCATCAGTTAAGAGGACGCTAACTTCGCTGTTTTGCAGCATATACTGGATACGCTCAGGCGGATAGGCACTATCCATTGGAACATAAGCTGCACCCGCCTTGAGAATGGCCAGAATTGAGCGCAGAAAATTAAGGCTACGCTCTTGAAAAATGCCAACAAAATCGCCCGTTTGCACACCTGCTGACTGCAAACATCGAGCTAGCCGATTAGCCTGCGAGTTTAGTTCTTGATAGGTAATGGATTCATTCCAACAAACGGCAGCAACCTGATCAGGAGATTGCTCAACCTGAGATTCAAATAAGCCTTGAATCGTCTGATCAGCGGGATACGATTGAGAATTATGATTAAAAGCTTTAAGTAATTGATCGACATCCTCATCTCTCAACAGGTTTAGTTGTGAAATAGGACGATTGGGATGTGCGATTGCATATTCCAGTCCATTAATTAAGTGCCTGATTAAGGCTTCAATTGTTCCATTTTGATATAGAGAATTGCGGTATTCAATTCGCCCTGAAATACTGGCTGCATCGATATGCCAGGACACCGTTAGATCCTGCTTTCTATCAGCGGGATGAGGATGCAGATTGTCGAGCGCTACCACAATGTCATACAGCGGACAACGGTGATCCAGTCGCGGTAGGTCTAGCGTTCCCAGCAGATCGTCTAATGGATAATGTTGATGAACATACGCCTGAATGGTAGCCTCTTTAACCAGCTGCAAGACCTCTTTAAAGCTGAGCTGATTATTAATTTGCAGGCGTAAAGGTAGAACGGATCTAGCAATAGGATTGCTTAACCGCTCACCATTCTCAGAGTGATTTTCAGGGAAAGAATAAGCTGGGATTCCCAACATCAGATCATCACTGCGGTTATATACTCTCAGCACGCAACTGAACGCCGATAGCAACAGTAAGTAGCTGGAAAAGTCGGATGCCTGACTGATTTGGAGGATGGCTTGAGACAGGCGATCATCTAGCTCAAATGTTACAGACTCGTTGTTAGGACTGTAGTGTTCAGGCCGCCGATAGTCGGTGAGAATAGCTGTCTCTGGGCGTTCTCCTGACAACTGGTTGAGCCAGTAGATTTTGTGATGGAGCCGCTGCTCAGAGATTGAGTCTGGTGGTGTCAGGGTTTGAATCATCATGATTGCGAGGAGGAATCTCCAGCTATGAGTCTCTAAAAATCTCTAAAGTTCTCTAGAACAGAATTGGAACGTAGTGAATCATTTAGGCCAAGCACTCTTCAATCGCTTGCTTCAGAATTGTGCAGCCTCTCCGCAAAATCGGCATTTCAATCGTTAGCGGAGGCAATAGCTTAAGCACCGTATCGCGTCTTCCCACTCGCTCGATAATCAGGCCTTGTTCAAAACAGCGAGTCGCGATTTTTTTGGCAAAATTACCATCATCTAGAGCCGCTAGATCAATGCCCCAAATCAATCCCAGTCCTCGAATTTCTATTTTGGGATGTAATGGTGCAATTTCTTCAGTTAAAAATGTTCTGAGAAATGTTTCTTTTAGCCTGACCACTTTTTCTAAATCAGTACTGCTGCGATACTCAAGGGCAGCGGTGCCGCCCACAAAGGCAAGCTGATAGCCGCGAAAGGTGCCTGTATGCTCGCCGGGTTGCCATTGATCTAGCTCCTGCTTCATTAACAGTAATGACATGGGAAATCCATAACCACTGATCGATTTTGAGAGAATCACCATGTCAGGGATAATATTGGCTCTTTCAAACGAAAAGAAGGGGCCAGTTCGACCACAGCCCACCTGGATATCGTCACAAATCAAGAGGATATCGTTGCGATCGCACAATGCCCTCAACTGCTGAATCCAATCGATGGGAGCCACAACAATGCCGCCTTCCGCCTGCACGGTTTCAAAAATAATGGCGGCAGGTTTTTCAATGCCTGAGTGGATGTCGTTCAGGACAGATTCGATGTAGTGAATAGTATCAAAGCCGTCCATCAGCCTGTATGGGTACGGCATAAACGTGACCTGAGCAAAACTTTCAATGCCGGAGCGAATAGCTGTATTTCCGGTTACGGAAAGGCTCCCCTGCGTCATGCCATGATATGCCCCCATAAAGGAGAAAATTCCCGTGCGATTCTTCACCTTTCTGGCTAATTTGAGCGCCGCTTCCACAGCATTTGTGCCCGTTGGGCCACAGCACTGAATTCGGTAATCTAACTGCTTGGGAATTAGAACTTGCTCTGAGAAGGTAGCCAAAAACTTTTCTTTTGCTGCCGTGTGCAGATCCAACCCGTGAGTCATGGCATCTGCATCCAGATACGACAGCACCTTTTGCTTGATGTAGTCGTTATTATGACCGTAGTTTAAGGCACCCGCTCCAGCCAGAAAGTCAATATTTTCTTTGCCTGATTCCGAGTAAACCAGTGCTCCTTTTGCCCGATGAAAGACGGTGGGAAAACTACGGCAGTAGCTTCTAACGTTTGACTCGCGCTGTTCAAAAATGTTCATGGGCATAACCTCCTGCATGAAGCGTATCTTCCTGTAGCCAACAGTCATCAAATGCTGCGTTTTGGTATAGCCAATGTGCTAGGTTCTGCTCCACTGGCGTAAATAGTGAAATGTCTTGGAGCTGCATATCGGGGTTAGCAATCATTAGTTGAAACACCCGCTCGAAATGGTTCAGAATTTCGCCAATTGTGGCGGCATCAAAGCGGCGGCAATCATAGCTAATGCCTAGAACTAATTCAGAACCGGGATAGCCAACCAGGGTGAGTGGGTAGTTGGTTTTATAAAAGACCGTGGATTTTTGCAGTTCTAAACCGTCTTTTCCCTGCTTACTCATTTGGAGAATGGGGTAGTTCTCAAACACCACGATGCTTTCAAACAGGGAGTTGCCGTGGGACACCGGACTCCACCCCTGTACGTCCACCAAGGGACTGTATTCGTACTGGCGCATCTCCACCTGCTGAGCTTGGAGTCGCTTTAGCCAAGGCAACAATGGCTGATCAGAGCGGACATCTACATACACAGGTAGGGTATTGATGAAGACACCGACCATTGATTCGACTCCCGGCAGATCCACGGGGCGGCCCGATACACAGCAGCCAAAGATCACGGAATCCTGCCCGCTGTAGCGGCTCAGCAGCAGCGCCCAAGTTCCCTGAAACAGCGTATTCAGAGTCAACTGGTGCTGTCGTGCTAGTGCTTGTAAATCAGCCGTAAGTGTCGCTGAGAGCTTGATTTGTTGCTCGTCATAGCGTTCCGTTGGATTCGGGATAGAGCCGCTTTCCAATGCAACAATCGGTGTACTGGCTTTGATTGGCTGGAGAGCCTGTCGCCAGTAGCGTTCGGCCTTTGATAGATCCTGCTTTCGCAACCAGGACAGATAGGTTTTAAAGGGAATGCTAGGCAATAACGGACTGTCCTGCCCCTGGCAAAACGCCTGATAGAGCTGAATCACCTCGCCCATCACCAGCGCCCCCGACCAACCGTCTAGAATTAAGTGATGCTCCGTTTGAATGATTTCGTAGTCCTGATCGGCCAGCCGAATAATGGTCATCCGCAACAGAGGAGGCTGTGAAAAATCGAAGCCCCGTTCGCGATCGCACTTTAGAACCATCTGCAAACGTGCCGCTTGTTCGGTCTCACTCAAATCGCGCCAATCCTGATATTCCAGGGGAATGGTGGCCTGCCGATGTACCACCTGTAAGGGCTTATCGGCTTCTTCCCAGTGAAAGCTGGTGCGGAGGATGGTGTGGCGCTGAGCCAGATGCTGCAAGGCTCGTTCAAAGGCCAGCCGATTCAGATGGCCGCGCACTGTATAGCCCGTTTGCATCAGGTAGAGGCCAACTTCGGGTGCATACAAACTGTGAAACAGAATTCCTTTCTGAATCGGGGTCAGTTCGTAGATATCCTGAATGGTGTTGTGGACAGCGGTATTCATGGACGCTAACTCCTGCGATTGAGGTGGGCTAGGAAGCGATCGAGGTCATCTTGACTCAAGTCTGCTTCCGAAAAGTCAGAGGGGGTATAGCCACCTGCGTCTGGAGATTGACAGTGGGCAATCAGCGATCGCAATGTCTCCATAAACTGCTGCGCCAGCGTTTCCATCGTGCTGGATTGATGCAGCGCCTGACTGTAAATCCAGTCCAGATGCAGTTGTCCGCCACTCACCCAGCAATTGATCTCCAGCCAGTGGCTGCGTTGACCGCGTGGACTTTGAGTTGGCCCTGCCGATTCCGACAGCGGACGAAATAGGGCAGTGTCCGTCAGCGCAGAGTCAAACTGGCCTAAGTAGTTGAACAGAATGTTGGCTTGGGGGAGGTTTTTCAACGCTGCGGTGAGGCTTGGTTCCTCGCTGAGATAGCGCAGCAGCCTGTAGCCGAGCCCTTGATGGGGAATGCGGCGCAGTTGTTCTTTGACCTGCTTTAACGCTTCGCCTGGATGGACGTTGGGGTCAAGGCTTAGAGCCACTGGAAAGACGGTGGTGAACCAGCCCACCGTGCGTGAGACGTTGAGGTTTGCGGTAATACCCTCTCGTCCGTGGCCTTCGAGATCGATCAAGAAGGTGGGTGAATGGATAGCTGCATCAGGCTCAACCCATGCCGTTAACGTTTGTACTAAGGCAGTCAGCAACACGTCGTTTATTTCAGTGTTGTAGACAGACGGCACTTCTTTGAGCAAAGCTTGAGTCTCAGCCATGCTCAAGATGCAGTGAACCGTAGCCGCTGAGGCAACCGTATTTTCCGCCCCTGCTTTTTCTGCACCTACTATATCCACAGGCAGCGGTGTCGAAGACTGCTGTGCCAGCCAGTAGTCGGGTTCTGATGAGTCCAGTACCGTTTGAGCCATCTGCTGTAGTTGCTGCGACCACTGCTGGAACGACAGCGTTTTAGCGGGAAGCTGCACCGTTTCTCCTCGACTGAGGTGCTGGTAGGCCGTCTGCAAATCCTCCAGCAGGATGCGCCAGGATACACCGTCCACTACCAAGTGATGAATCACAATCAGTAGGCTATCCGAGAGGTGATCTCCCCAATCAAAATAGCCCACCCGCAGCAGCGGCCCCTTAGATAGGTCAAGGCTGGTGTGGAGTTCAGCGGCTGCAGTAGCAAAGGCGGCCTGCTGCTCCGCCTTGCTCAGAGTTGAGAAATCCCACCTGATTAGAAGTAGCGCTGAATCAGGTGGAGCATATTCCTGCCGCCAGCTGGACTCTATTGGTTCGAACCGCAGCCGGAGCGCATCGTGGTGAATGAGCACCTGTTGAACTGCCTGTTCCAGCAGCCCTGGGTCGAGTGGCTGCGGCACTTCTAGAAGTACCGCTTGGTTGAAGTGATGGGGATCCGGCAACTGTTGCTCAAAGAACCACTGCTGGATAGGCGTTAACCCAACAGACCCCGTGGCTAATCCCTGCTCAATCTCCGTTTCGTGCTTCGTCTGGGCAACGATCGCCAATTCGGCAATGGTCTGATGCTCAAAAAGCTGTTTGGGCGTGAATTGTAGTCCGGCTTGATGAGATCTGGCTACCACTTGGAGACTGAGAATCGAATCGCCGCCCAACTCAAAGAAGTTGTCGTGAATGCCCACCTGCGTCACTGACAACACCTGCGCCCAAATCTCAGCCAAGGTGATTTCAGTCGGTGTTCGGGGGGAAGCCACAGTAGCGTCAGACTCCGCCTGGGTGGCATCTGGAGCGGGCAGTGCCTGGCGATTCACCTTGCCATTGGGCATCAGTGGCAGAGTTTCCAGAAGCACAAACACCGCAGGCACCATGTAGGCCGGTAGTTTCTCTGTCAAAAACTGGCGCAACTCAGGCATCGACAGGTCGGCATAGGGCATTGCTACCCCATAAGCCACCAAGCGGCGGGTACCCAGTTCCGTCTCGTCGTCAACTACCACGGCATTCTGCACCGCCGGATGCTGACCCAATGCCGCTTCAATTTCACCCAATTCAATCCGAAAGCCGCGCATCTTCACCTGATGGTCGATGCGGCCCAGATACTCTAGATTACCGTCGGGGCGGTAGCGGACAAGATCGCCCGTTTTATATAAACAAATCGAAGGGGAGAGTTTTGAATTTTGAGTTTTGAATTTTGAATTAGATATCGGCAATCTCAAATCAACAAATCGTTCTGCCGTTAGCTCAGGTCGATTCAAGTAGCCGCGTGCGAGACCATCGCCACCGATATACAGTTCGCCAGGAATGCCGATGGGGACAGGTTGCAAGTCGGCGTTGAGCACGTAGGTTTGGACGTTCTGAATGGGTTTGCCGATGGGGACATCGTTAGAACTGAGGATGGTTGCCCCCGATTCGTTCCCCGCCCATTCAGTTGGAGCATAGGCGGTTAAATCACAGAGCGTTGCGCCGATAGTTGCTTCGGTTGGGCCGTAGCAGTTCACGAGGCGAATCTGTTCGCCCACCACTCGATGCCAGGTTTGGACGCGATCGGCTAGAGCGCGTTCGCCACCAATTACCACCAGCCGTAGGGAATCCGGAACAGTCGTTGACATTCTGTCGAGTTCAGCCGTGAACTGATGCCAAAATGCGGTGGGCAGGTTGAGCACCGTCAACTCTAACGCTTGAACCTGATGTAAAAAGGTGGGGATTGAATCGAGCATCTCATCGGTGCGTAAGACCAATGTCCCTCCCTGCGCCAGCGTCGGGAAGATTTCTTCTGCCGCCACATCGAAGTTGATAGAGGCAAATTGCAGGACGCGATCGCTTGGTTTCAGAACATAGGCTGAAGCAATCGCTTCGGTGTAGTTCACTAGAGAGCGGTGGTTTACCATCACCCCTTTAGGCTTGCCCGTAGAGCCGGAGGTATAGATTACATAGGCTAAATTTTCCGTCTGCGGTGAGTGAATTGGATTGCCTGAATCCGGTCGAGAGTTTTCAGTGGCAAGTCTATCCAGATAAACCACTTGTGCCTGATGGGGAGGAATACGATCGCACAGAGCGGACTGAGTAACCAAATGCTTAACTTGGGCATCGTCCAGCATAAACGCCAGCCGCTCAGACGGATAGGTAGGATCGAGGGGCAGGTACGCGCCGCCTGCCTTCAGTACCCCTAGCAGCGCCACCAGCATATCGATTGAGCGCTCCACACAAATGCCCACAGGAACATCCGGCTGTACTCCCTGAGATCGCAACTTCTGGGCCAACTGATTGGCTCTCTGGTTGAGTTCCCCATACGTCAGCTGCTGATCCTGGAAAACAACTGCGATCGCATCGGGTATCCGTTCAACCTGGGCTTCAAACAAATGGTGAATACAGGCATCCTGTGAATACACGGCCTGGGTTTGATTCCAAGCAACTAGCTGCTGCTGCTCGGCAGTTGTCAAACAGGGCAGTTCTGCCACAGGCCGCTGGGGATGGGCAACAAACCCGTCCAGCAGCATTTGGTAGTGTCCTGCCATCCGAGTAATGGTCGCTTCCTCAAACAAGTCGCAGTTATACTCAATAACGCCAGTGAGTCCGGCAGGCGTTTCCTCCAGAGAAAGGGTGAGATCAAACTGAGTAGTACCGCTCCCAGTGTCGAGCGGATGAATCTGGAGGTTTGGCAGCGTCACCTGCGGTAGCGGCGTGTTCTGCAGCACAAACATCACCTGAAATAGCGGCGTATGACTCAGCGATCGCCCTAGTTGCAGTCCGTCTACCAGTTGTTCGAAAGGCAAATCCTGATGGGCATAGGCTCCCAGAGCTACCTCTCGCACCCGCTCAAGTAGTTTCAATACCGTTGGCTGATGGGAGAGATCCGTTCGCAGCACCAGCGTATTCACGAAACAGCCAATCAGGTCTTCAACCTCAGCCCGATTGCGGTTGGCAATGGGCGTTCCCACGAGGATATCGGTACTGTTGCTGTAGCGCCCCAGCAGCAGCTTGAACGCGGCCAGCAGCGTCATAAATAGAGTGCAGCCTGCCTGCTGACTGAGATGATGTAGCGATCGCGTCAGGCTGGCAGAAAGCTCAAAACCGTAGCGTGCCCCTCGATAGGTCTGGACAGCGGGGCGGGGATAGTCGGTGGGCAGGTTCAGCAACGCGGGTGCATCCTGTAGCTGCTGCCGCCAATAGTCCATTTGCGTTTGGAGGGCGTTCCCTTGTAGCCACTGTCGCTGCCACACCGCCACGTCGCCATACTGAATCGGTAGTTCCGGTAAGGGAGAGGGGTTGCCGTCACAGAAAGCCGGATAGAGAGCGCTGATTTCACTGGCCAGCAGTCCGAAAGACCAGGCATCAGCGGCAATGTGATGCAGCGTCAACAGCAAAATATGCTCCTGCTCCGACAGGCGAAGTACGGTGGCTCGCAGGAGGAGATCCTGCTGGAGGTCAAAGGGTTGACGGGCTGCGGTGTCAATCCAACGCTGGATTTCAGGCTCTCGATCTAGGCTGGCGGACTGGCTCAAATCAACTCGCCGTAGCGGGAACGGAACGGGATCTGCAATCCGAGCGATCGCAACTCCTACGCGAGTCTCAATGCGGGTGCGTAGCCCCTGATGGCGACGCAGAATCTCTGTCAGAGTTTGCTCCAAGGCATCGAGGTCAAGCAAACCGTCCAGAGCGACGGCAATCGGCAGATTGTAAAAGGGGTTTTCGGGTTCAAGCTGAGCCAAAAACCACATGCGCTCTTGGGCAAATGAGAGGGGGGCAACGTCCCGATTCGACCGGGACTGGATAGCTGGGATACTTAAGGAGGCTCCGGTCTGGATTGCCGCCTCAACCCGTTCCGCTAGCTGTGCGACGGTGGGTGATTCAAATAGCGACCGCAACGGTACCTCTACTTGCAACAAACGCTGTATCTGAGACATAACCTGTGTTGCCAGCAGAGAATGTCCGCCCAACTCAAAGAAGTTGTCGTAGCGACCCACCCCCTCAAGCCCCAAAGTTGCTGCCCAAACCCCTGCCAGCATGTCCTCAATTGGGCTTGCAGGACTAGCATCAGCGTCGATCATACGCAACTCCGGTGTAGGAGCAGGTAGCGCCTTGCGATCGACCTTGCCATTGGGTGTCAGGGGCAGAGCCTCCAGCGTCATATAGGTCGCAGGCACCATGTAGTCTGGCAGTTTCGCCCGTAAGAATTTGCGTAGCTCACCACTGTCTACCTGTCGTTCTGGCTGGCAGACCAAATAGGCCACTAACTGCGACTCTCCGAATAAGTCGGGACGGGAGATCGCGACCACCTCATGGACATCTGAATGCTGACGCAAGACGGCTTCAATTTCCCCCAGTTCAATCCGGAAGCCGCGAATTTTCACCTGATGATCCAGGCGACCTAGATACTCGATTGAGCCATCCGGACGGTAGCGGGCGAGGTCGCCAGTTTTGTATAAACGAACGGATTTTGGATTTTGGACTTCGTCGTGAGCGCTCAGTCGAACGATTTCGGATTTTGGAGGGATTTGTGAGTCTGGCTCTAATCCAAAATCGGCAATTGGCAATCCAAAATCAATAAATCGTTCTGCCGTTAGCTCAGGTCGATTCAGGTAGCCCCGTGCGAGTCCGTCGCCGCCGATGTGCAGTTCACCGGGAACGCCGACAGGCACAGGCTGTCCGTGGCGATCGAGGAGATAGATTTGGGTGTTGGCGATGGGGTGGCCGATAGGGATTGATCCCCCTAAATCCCCCTTGGTAAAGGGGACTTCGGAGTCGGTGTGATTGTGTGGCTGGTTCTTTACTGGATAAATCGTAGACCAGATGGTGGTTTCGGTGGGGCCATAGAGATTCCAGACGGAAGTTCCCATGTTCATTAACTGCTGAGCCAGATCGCCACTCAGGGCTTCACCGCCACAGAGCATTTTTAGTCCGGCTTGTCCAGACCAGCCTGCGGTCAGCAGCATCCGCCAGGTGGCGGGGGTGGCCTGCATAATGGTTGCGCCTGTGCGGCTAAGCAGTTCACTGAGTTGTTCGCCATCGGCGGCTACTGTACGACTAGCGACGACGACCTTTGCCCCGGTAATCAGGGGAAGATACAGTTCCAGTGCCGCGATATCAAAGGAAATCGAGGTGATAGCCAGTAATGTGTCATCCGCAGTTAAACCGGGCTGTTTGTGCATCGAGCAGAGGAAATTAACCAGACTGCGGTGAGTAATCTGCACCCCCTTAGGCTTGCCTGTTGAACCGGAGGTGTAGATGACGTAGGCGAGGTGGTCTGCCGTAGCCAGATTAGCGAGATTGTGTCGGGGTTGCTGGGCAATTGTCTGCCAATCCCCATCCAGTTCAACGACCTGAGCCTGATGGGGAGGTAGCTGATCCGTTAGAGAGCGTTGGGTGAGCAGAATCGCTAGGTGGGCATCACTCATCATCCAGGCCAAGCGATCGCTCGGGTAGTCCGGATCAATCGGCACATAGGCTCCTCCCGATTTGAGGATGCCCAGCAGTCCAATCATCATGTCGAGGCTGCGATCGCAACAAATTCCCACCAAATCATCTGGCTTCACCCCTAGGGTTTGCAGATAGTGAGCGAGTTGATTAGCTCGGGCATTGAGTTCGGCATAGGTCAAGTGTTGGTCTTCGAAGATGAGTGCAATCGCATCTGGCGTTTGTTCAACCTGGGTGGCGAACAGCTCAGATAAACACCGATCTTGGGGATAGTCAGCCTGTGTCTGATTCCATTGCATCAACTGGTGGAACTCAGATTCAGTCAGGAGGGACAGATCTGCAATGTGCTGGGCTTGATTAGCTACCATCATCTCCAGTAGTTTCTGGTAATGGCCACTCATCCGCTCAATTCGATCATCATCAAACAAGTCGGTGCTGTATTCCCAGCATCCCGTTAGTCCCTGTTCGGTTTCTGTCATGTCCAAGCGCAGATCTAGCAAGGCGCGATCGCGGCTCACCTCTACAGGCGTTAGGGTCAGCCCCGATAGCTCAACCGCCTGCCGGGGCGTGTTGTGCAGCGTAAACGACACCTGAAATAGGGGGTTGGAGTGCGTATCGCGTTCGGGCTGGAGTTCCTCCACCAGCTTTTCAAACGGCAGCTCCGAGTTGGCATAGGCTCCCAGCAGTACCCGTCGCACCCGCTGCATCAGTTCGGCAACCGTTGGATTGCCAGACAAATCGGTACGCAGCACTAGGCTATTTACAAACACGCCGATCAGCCCTTCCACCTCTGCCCGATTGCGGTTCGCCACCGGAGAACCGACAATCAGATCCGTCTGTTCGGTGTAGCGATGCAGCAGAATCTTGAAGCTCGTCAGCAACGTCATAAACAACGTCAGACCCGTCTGCCGACTTAAATCCTTGAGCGCCTGAGCCATCGGCTGCGAGAGCTGAAAGGTCTGGGCTTTTCCTCGATAGGTTTGAATTGCAGGTCGTGGGCGATCGCTGGGTAGATTCAGCAGCGGCGGAGCCTGGGCAAGCTGCCGCCGCCAGTAGTCTAGTTGCGCTTGCAGCACGTCTCCCTGCAACCACTGCCGTTGCCAGAGCGCATATTCGGTATATTGAATTGGTAACTCAGGCAGGACATTGGAACTGTCAGAATCGTCTGCTGCTGAGAACGTTGTATAGAAACTCGACAACTCCCGCATCAAGATATCAATCGACCAGCCATCAAAGATGATGTGGTGAATGGTGAACAGCAGCACGTAGTCTTGCTCATCCAGCCAGATCAACAGCCAGCGTAATAGCGGAGCCTGTTCCAGATTGAACGGTTCGTGGCTTTGCTCCCTTGACAAACGCTGTACGACCTCGGCCTGATCGGCTGCTGGTACCGTCTGCAGATCGGCTTGAGCCAAGGACAGCGCTAGGTGAGGGATAATCACCTGCACGGGTTGCCCATGCACGATATCAAAGCGGGTGCGGAAGACTTCATGGCGTTCAACCAGCGCATTCAGGCTGTGCTCCAGAGCGGCAAGATTCAGTTCCCCAGCCAGTCGCAGCGCCGCATGTTCGTTGTAAAACGCCTGACCAGGTTCGAGCTGTTGCAGAAACCACAACCGCTGCTGGGCAAAGGAGAGCGGCGACGGTGAAGTTGTCGAACGGCGAGGGATCGCGTTGACGTTGACCGCAGACGATCTGTCTCCCCGCAAACGCTGGTCGAGTTGCGCCCGCTGAGCAGGTGAGAGGCGCGATCGCAGTGCCTTTCTTTTTTCGTCTCTGTTTAGTTCACTCGTCATCGGCTTTCAGTTCCCAAGGGTTCAACCAGAATATCCTCAATCAAAAGGGCTTCAATGTTGAAGGCTAAATCAGCAATACAGGGTGCTTCAAAGAGATGTTGAATAGATAGCTCAATTTGAAAATGGCTACGAATTTTGGAAATGAGCTGAATTCCGATCATGGAATCTCCACCCAGATCGAAAAAGCTGTCATAAATGCCAATCGGTTTAACTCCCAAAACCTGCTGAAAGATATCCGCCAGTATTTTTTCCGCCTTATGTTCAGGAGGAATATAATCAGTACTCAATGTCGGTCTTTCATGGGAGTGAGAGGATTCAAGCGCTAGCTTCTTCCCAATTGCTTTTGGTCTAATCCACTGATCAATTCGAGCGCTTAAATCAGCAGTGGATACAATCACCTGGCTCTGTTCTGGATGCAGTAAAATTTGCTGAAGTGCCCGAATTCCCTCGTCAGGTTCAATTGAAAACTGAGCCAAACTAGAACCGAAAAAGGCCATTTTTTCTGTGTCGCTATCCTGATTCCATGCATCCCAATTAATGCTGATCCACGGAGACGAATGGGTCTGATTATGGTAATGGGTCAACGCATCCATAAACAGATTGGCAGCGGCATAGGATGCATGACCCAATCCACCCAAAACTGACGATAGGGACGAGAGCAGTAGACAGAAATCTAGCGGCTTGTCATTCAGCACCTTTTCTAATACCAATAAGCCATAAACCTTGGGCTGAAACTGCTGCTCACAGGTTACGAGATCGAGTTGGGAAATTGCCCTAAATGTCTCGGCTCCGACTAGCCCAGCCCCATGAATTACACCGTTAATTGCACCAAACTGAGATTCAGCCTGTGAGATCGCACTCCTCAGCTCCGCTTCATTGGACACATCGGCTGACACGACCAACACTTCTGCGCCCAAGGCTTCCAGCGCCTGAATCTGGCGGATTTTGCGGCTGATCCGATCCGATGCAGCATGGGTCGATAGCCAGGTATGCCATTCACCTTTTTCTGGCAAGGTTGAACGCCCCATCAAAATCAGTTTGGCTTGCATCGATTCGGCCAGGTATCGCGCTAACGTCAAACCGATGTGACCCAATCCGCCTGTGATTAGATAAACCCCATTTTGCCGCAGGTGCGATCGCACCTCAAAATCTTCTTTGGAGGGTTCGTCTAATCGAATTTTTTCAACGGCTTGTACATATCGCTGATGTCCCCGATAGGCAATAATCGGTTCAGTAATCGGACAGCAAATGTCATGCAACAGTTGCCCCGTAAGTCTTTCGGCTTGCCATCTATTAGGAGATGGCAAATTGATGTCGATACTGCGACAGTGAATCGTTGGATACTCCTGGGGAATCACCCGGATAGGGCCAAGCAGCAGTGACTTTTCGGGTGCAAGAGGATCGTTTCCTGTTACTGATTGCAAATAATTAGAAATGACCGTGATCTGAATGCCATCTGAATTTGCATCTGGCTCGGTTTGTTTTGCGAGTGCTTGTGCTAGAAATAGGAGGCTGTAAAATCCGGAAAATTGGCATCTTTGGACCAATTCTGGATCCGACGCGAGGTAATCTGAGGCAAAGTTACCGTTTGGCTTTTCACTAGTTGAAAGTGTCCAGAGATGCACAATCTTTTGGAGTCGTTTATGTTGACTAACTAGCGTTTGGATCAGCGTCTGGTAATCATCGCTTGATTGGGGATTGACGGTATAGAAACGGTCATTTAGTTGAGCAAAAGCTGTACTGGGTTGCACAAAGATAAGATTTGGATTTTGCTGTTCCAGATGTTGGATTAGGTCGTTTACGAACCCTCCCACTTCACGATCTTGGTCATGAATGAGCACCAGATCGCAGGTCGTTGCTAATGGGTCAAACTGAGCCTGGGGTGCAACCGAGGGTTTCCAGGCGGGCAAGTAAAACCAGTCGGCAATTTCAGACTTTTGGGTGACGAAAGTTTTCGATGTTCCGTTATTCGATCCGGCATCGGATAGAGCTGTCAAAGCGCGGTGGGCTGAGTGACGCGGTGGATCAATCCAGTAGCGCTGTGGCTCAAAGGGATAGGTTGGCAGCGGTATCCGCCGTCTCGACTCGTGGCGGTAAAATTCTGCGCCATTCACTAATACGCCCGACAGCCAGAGATGTCCCAGAGTATTGAGCAGAAACGCCGCGTCTGAACTCGCATCTTGCGGATGCCGCACAGATGACAAGATAACCGTGTCTGCCGGACGACTGGGATGTCGTTTAGCGAGGGTGGTCAGGGTGCGGCCTGGCCCCACTTCTAGCAGAATTGGAGCCGCATCGTGCATTAGAGTTTGCAGCCCATCTGCAAAACGAACCGTCTGCCGCAAATGGTTCGCCCAGTACGCCGGATCGGTAGCCTCTTGGGGGGTAATCCAGGTGCCCGTCACGTTGGAGACAAAGGGGATTTGGGGTGGGTTGGGCGAGACCTGCTGGACTCGCTGCCGGAAGCGATCCAGAATCGGAGCCATCATGGCGGAATGAAAGGCGTGGGATGTGTGCAGTAATCGCCCTTCTACCCCCTGTGCCGCTAGCTTTTCCTGTAAGTCTGTCACGGCATCGGTTTCCCCAGACACGACGCAGGCGGCTGCACCGTTAATAACCGCTAGCGACAGACCTGAACCTAACAGCGGCTGCACCTCGGCTTCTGACAGCGGCAGCGAGAGCATCTGACCAGCGGGTAGCGACTGCATCAGTGCTCCACGAGCCGCCACCAGTGTCAGCGCTGCTTCAAAACTGAACACGCCTGCCAGTGTTGCCGCCACATATTCCCCGATGCTGTGACCCATCATCGCCGTGGGTGCTACACCCCAGTCTTGCCAGAGCTGAGCTAAGGCATATTCAAGCAGGAATAGAGCGGGTTGAGTAACGGCAGTTTGTTGAAGCTGCTGAGCTGCGTCCTCGGTTTGAGCAGAGTTGGGATAGAGAATGTGGCGCAAATCGAGACCCAAATGAGGTTTGAGCAAGTCTGAGCCACGATCGATCCACTGTCGAAAGGTGGGTTCACAGTCATACAGCTCTCGCGCCATATTGACGTACTGGGTGCCCTGTCCCGAGAACATGAAGACAATGGGGCGCTGAGCGGCACGGTCATCCACCGAACTAGCTGATGCAAATGTTCCGTTTTCCAAATCCTGCACGGCCTGATCGAGGGTTTGGCAGACCAGCATCCGGCGCTCGCTGAAGCCTGGACGACCCACCTGTAGCGTATAAGCCACATCCGCCAGATTTAGCTCGGGGGTTTGATTGAGCTGGTTAATCAGCTCTGCTGTGGCCTGCTCTAGGGCAGAGGGCGTTTTGGCCGAAAGCTTCAGCAACTGCCAGGGACGAGAAGGCGCAGCAGCGATTGCAGGGGGCGTTTCTTCCAACACGACATGCACATTGGTGCCGCCCATGCCGAAGGAGCTGACTCCCGCTCGTCGCGGTGTATTGCCAGTCGGCCAGTCAGCCAAAGCCGTGTTGACGTAAAACGGACTGCTGGCAAAGTCAATCTGAGGATTGGGCTGCTGAAAATGTAGGCTGGGCGGAATTTGGCGGTGTTTGAGACTCAAAACAGTTTTGATCAGCCCCGTGATGCCAGCAGCGACACTGAGATGCCCGACATTAGTTTTCACAGAGCCGATCGCACAAAATCCGGTTTTGTTCGTTTGGCGGCGAAACACCTGAGTTAGGGCAGCCAGTTCAATCGGATCGCCCAGAGCCGTTCCCGTGCCGTGAGCTTCTATATAGGTGATGGTTTCGGGATGGATGCCAGCAATTGCCTGGGCTTCGCTAATGACAGTCGTTTGTCCCTCGGGGCTAGGAGCCGTGTAGCCTGCCTTCAGCGCCCCATCATTGTTGACCGCAGATCCTTTAATCACCGCGTGAATCGTGTCACCATCTGCGATCACATCGCTCAGTCGCTTCAGCAGTACAATCCCCACCCCGCTGCCAAACAGAGTTCCCTGAGCCTGGGCATCAAAGGCTCGACAGTGACCGTCGGGGGAGGCAATACCCGATTCCTGATAGGTATATCCAGTGATTTGAGGCACAGTGATCGATACGCCCCCAGCTAGCGCCATATCACATTCGCCATTGAGGATGCTTTGACAGGCCAGATGTACGGCCACTAGTGAGGTTGAGCAGGCAGTTTGCACCGTTATCGCGGGGCCATTCAGGTTCAACTTGTAAGCTACCCGTGTGGCCAAATAGTCAACCGCATTGCCCAGAAACATCTGTAAATCAGCAATGCCGCCATAGGTGGGACAGAGGTTGTTGACTAAATAGGTGCTGGTATCAACCCCAGCATAGACACCAATCACGCCATCATAGGTGGCTGGGTCATAGCCTGCATGTGAGATCGCAGTCCAGCTCTGTTCAAGAAATAGCCGCTGCTGCGGATCGAGCAGTTCTGCTTCCTTGGGACTAATGCCAAAGAATTGGGCATCAAACGCATCGGCATCACTGAGAATGGCGTTAGCTTTGACATAGTTGGGATCGCTGAGGGTATCGGCATCAATTCCTGATGCTAGAAGTTCTTCATCCGAGAGAAATGAAACGGATTCAACGCCCTGCTTTAAGTTTTGCCAAAATTCATCGATCGTCTGAGCACCCGGAAAGCGCCCTGACAGACCGATAATGGCAATTTCTAAACCGTTCATAGTTTTCAGATGAAGTCACGTTGATTTACTGATTTTGGATTTATTGATTTTGGATTTTGGGGTGATTATGATGATTTGATTACTGAAAAGATGCTCGAACAGTTAATCGGTTACAGCGATCAACCCCCCGTGATCCCCCCTTGCCTCCCTTTTTAAGGGGGGCAAGGGGGGGTGAGAGGCAGTGATCAAGATGTGTGTACACGGTAGATTAAGGGGGGTAGGGGGGATCCAAAATGTTTTGCTGCTTGTCATATAGCTCTTTAAGCATCTTCTGATTCACTATGATTGGTGGGTTGATCGATGAGATTGTCGGGACTGTTTGCGCTGGTCTCTGAGGGCTTGGCGATCGCCTCGTAATTGGGCACGCTGACCGCCTTTTTTAGTCGATGATTCTGTCTGCTGTGAGCTTGAATAGTGCTGGCTTAAATAACTGGCTAAGGCGTGAATAGTCGGAGATTTAAAAAGCTCAACAATGGGGATTTCTTGATGCAATAACTCCTGCAATTTGACTTGGGTGCGAATCATTAATAGAGAATTGCCGCCCAGTTCAAAGAAATTGTCGTGAATGCCGGCCGTTTCTAGCTGTAAAATCTCCTGCCAAACTCGGGCAACCATTCGTTCAGTTTGGGTTTGGGGTTTGATAACTGACTGCTGAGGAGGACTAAAATTATCGGATAAGGGTAACGCCTTACGATCGACTTTACCGTTAGCCGTTAACGGTAAAGTCTCCAATACTACATAAGCTGAAGGCACCATGTAGCGCGGCAATTTTTGCTGTAGGAAAGAACTCAGTTCGAGTTGTAAATCAGTCTTTTGTACACCTTGAATATTGCGATTTTGAGCCTGAATAGTCAGATTGACAGAAGCCGCTTGTTTTGTCCAAGTTGGATCGATTTTCCCTCCAACAAAACTGTGCAGCAAAATATGGCTATCTTCTAGACAAAAGTGTGATCGCAACGCTGCAAAATCCAGCGTACCGATGGGACATAGACCAATCTCCTGTTGAGAAGCGGCTTCCATCAAGAGCTGACTCATATACCCTGCTTCTAATAAACAGAAATCTCGGGCGAGTTCGCCATACATGGGCGCGATCGCTTGCAACTGCCCAATTAAAAATAGGGAAAACGACGAGTCCGCAAACACAGCCTGATTAATTCCATAGCGATGGGCTGCGACTTCTGCAAAATCGCTGAGCAACAGCAACTGATGGTCAACCGGATGGTAGTAGTAAAACCCAGCGGCTAAATCCTCAACTCGATTGGGTTGCAGATAGAGATACACCTGCACCGGATAGAGGCTGCCCGCCGAGGCATAGCGGTATTTCGGTAGCGGCAAGCCCGTCACCTGCATCTGAAGTACGCTGCTGAGAAACTGGCTAAATGCCTCTAATGAAATCGGCTGTTCGAGAAACTGACGATGGCTTTGGCGTTGCCAGTAAGCTTGCACCAGCGCATCATCAAATTCGGGCTTGGGCAGTTGAACGCCCGATTGGCTAGGAGCGGGTGATCGCACTCCCCGCTGCTGAAGCTTGAAATCTAGACGTTCGGCTGGATCGGTGAGCGTACCGTCTAGTGGGCGAGGCTCATGGGCTTCAACTTGGGCATTAAACGATGGAGAAGAGGCAGGAGTCAGCGCCGCTGGTGAATCGGGCACGATATAGGCCACTAGCTGCTGCTGATCACGAGGGGCACCAATGGTCGTTACGATCGCATGTCTCACTGCCGGATGCTGAAGCAGTGTAGCCTCAATCTCGCCTAGTTCGATCCGATGTCCATTCACTTTCACCTGAAAGTCTTCTCGACCCAGAAACTCAATCGTGCCATCAGGTTGATAGCGGCCTAGATCGCCTGATTTGTATAGCCGCTCCTGAGTGTGGGGGTGAACCATAAAGCTGGCCTGGGTCTTTTCGTGATTGCGCCAGTACCCCTGAGCTAGCCCAATGCCGCCAATGTAAAGCTGCCCTGTCACCCAAACAGGGCAAGGTGACAAGGCCGCATTCAGCACATAAAACCGCTGGTTCGCCATCGGTCGGCCATAGGGAATGCTCCTCCAGGTGGGATCAACCTCTTTAATCGGGTAAAGAATTGACCAGATAGAGGCTTCGGTTGCTCCTCCCAGGCTGATCACCTGAGATCGGGGCGCAATTGAGCGAATCTGATCGGGTAGGCTCAGCGGCAGCCAGTCGCCGCTCAACAGCACCAGACGCAATGTTGCTGCCGTTCGATCGGGTTGACTTGCCGCGAATTCCACTAGCATTTGCATCAGCGCTGGCACCGAGTTCCAAATCGTTACATGATGCCGCTCAATTAGGTTGAGCCAGTGAGCTGGGTCACGATTACCGTCCGCTGCTGGGATGACCAGAGTGCCGCCTGCGGCCAGCGTGCCAAAGATGTCATAAACCGACAGGTCAAAACTGAGGGACGAGAGCGCCAGCACCCGATCTGCTGAAGTTACACCGAATCGCTGGTTGATGTCGAGGATCGTATTCACGGCTCCCCGATGGTCAATCATCACGCCTTTGGGTTGGCCCGTGGAGCCGGAGGTGTAGATGATGTAGGCCAGATCGGTGGGGGATGTGGGAGATGATGGAATAGAGATGGATGAGAATGATAGGGTATCGACGCTGATACGAGGCAGGGATGGGGGCCACTCTAACGTCGCGTCTATCACAGATTGGGTGAGGGCATAGGTGACATCGGCTTCTGCAAACAGTTGCCACTGACGCGCTTGGGGGAGAGCCGCATCGATGGGAATGTAAACGGCTCCCAAGCTGAGAATACCAAGGGCAGCAACAATCTGCTCCCAACCTTTGGCCATGACGATCGCCACTCGATCCTGGGGCTGAATGCCCTGTTGATGCAGGAAATAACTGAGCTGATGGACGCGATCGCACAATTCCTGATAGGTGAGGGTGCGGTCAGGAGTTGCGATCGCAATCTGTTCCGGTTGCCGGATCGCTTGGTCAAAGAAGAGCGTGTGCAGCAGGGGAGCCGAATCGCTGGTGACAAAGTTGGTATCGGTGGCATTGATCGCCTCGATCTGCTTCAGTTGGTGAGGCAGCAGTAGCTGTCGCTGGGGGGTATGCCAGAGGTCATCCTCCTGGGCCAGCCGATTTAGCAGGGCGCAGTAGGCGGCAAACATCTCCTTGATTAAGCCAGCCGGAAAAATGGCCTCCACCACATCCCAGGTTAACTTCAGCGCTCCCGACACCTCCGAGACCTGGTGATCCAAATACACTTGTGGGGTCTGACTGACGGCATAGGTCAACTGTCCCAACCAGTCGAGCGGAAAGGGGCGTTCACCCATCGCCTCTGGGTTGAGGATACTGGTAAACACCACGGGCATCAGCGGAGCAGTTCCCTCGCCCTGGGAACGAGCCAGATCTCGCAAGACTTGTACGCCACTGTAATGATGGTGTTCCAAATCAGTCCAGAGCTGAGCCTGAATCTGCCGTGCCCTAATAATCAATGAACTTGCCTGGGTGTGATCGATCGACAGCAATGTCAGCGAAGTAAAGTCGCCCACCAGATCATTCACCTGGGGATGCAGAGGTAACCGATTAAACAGCGTCAAATTAAGCGTGAAGCGAGACTTTTTGCTCCAAACGGTAAGAATTTCGGCAAATGCCGTCAAAATTAGTGTAGAAGGCGTGATGCCAATCTGAGCCGCTTGGGTCTTGAGCCGCTGCCAGGTATCGCGCTCCAAAAGCTGATGGTGCCGCACAAAGCGCGGGGCACTAATCCCGGCTAGATTTACAGCCAACGGCAGTTCGGGTGAGGGTGGCAGAGTGGCCAGCCGACGCTGCCAGTAGTCCCGTGAGCGACGGTAAGCATCTGAGTTTTGAAAAGCGATTTCGGCCAGGATATAATCGCGAAACGAAAGCTCGATGGGCGTGAACTCTGTGTTTGGCTGCTGCATGAGCTGCCCCAATTCCCGAAACACGATCTCAATACTGCGGGCATCGCTGGTTAAGAGGTCGAAGCTGATATGCAGCCGCAGATGAGCGGGATCGTAATAGGTCGCTTGCATCTCAAACAGAGGCCACTGATCGCTGGGCAGTACTTGATGAGAGATGCGATCGCGCAACTCAGTTAGCTGAACTGCCGTTTTCTCCGCCGACTCGCCCCGCAAATCCAACACCGCAATCTCGTAGGGCGGCACCTGTGCTAAAATCTGCTGCTGTCCGTCGGGTCGCACGATTGCCCGCAACATATCATGGCGCTCAATCAGTCGCTGCCAGCCCTGAGTTAATAAGTTCAGATCGAGATCGGGATCACAGTCCAGTTCGCTATAAAAGTGGGTTGAAACCTGGCTCAGTTCAAAGGCCTGGGTGCGTCCAATCCAGTACGCCTGCTGAATGTCGGTCAGGGGAAAGGGCTGAAAGCGATCGTCGGGGCATGGCCTGATCTGAGGTAGGTCAGGGGTGACTGTACCATTTGAGGCACCACTGGAACGGGCATCTGCTCGGCTCAAAAACTGCACAATGTCGGCCTTGCAGTCAGCTAATTGCGATCGCAATTCTTCAGTTAAGACCTGCTTGGGCGCGTTACAGCGGAGGCGATCACCCTCGACCCACAGCTTAATACCCTGTTCGCTGAGCTGAAATAAAAACTCATGGATGGATGGGGTCATAACTCAATCTCCGCGCGATCGTCTGAGTCACTATTGATAGAAGCTTGTAGGGCTGTAGCAGTCTGCTGCACCTGCTCTACATATTGGGCCACGGCAGCCACGGTTGGGTGGTCAAATAAAATGTTGAGTGACAGATCTACCTGGGTGGCCACGCCCATCTGGACCACGACCTGCGTTGCCATCAGGGAATGACCGCCTAACTCAAAAAAGCTGTCATGGATACCCACTGGGCTGACACCGAGGAACTGTTCCCAGATAGTAGCGATTGCCTGTTCTGTAGCATTGCGGGGAGCAGCATAGTCCTGAACAAGGGCGGGACGGGCATGACTGGCAGCGTTTCCGGGTTGACTCGATGGGTTAATGGTGGGCGCTTCAGATTCAGCCATCGGCATCTGTGGGCGCATCTGAATCCGCTCCTCGCTGCCAACTTTGCGGGAACTCAGCCGCAGGTCTAAATCGCGGGTGGAAACCACCACTTGGGGCAATTTGCTGCCCAAAATCCGTCTAAAGGCAATCATCCCGTCCGCTGGCGAGATGCCTGCATCAAAAAAATCAGTGGGCAGGCCCCGGCGGGAGGGGGCACTTGGCTGGGTTGAAGCAATACCCTGATTTCTCGGCGCACTTGCCTGATTCCGGGAAGAATCGGTTGGCAAACTGAGGGCAAGCTGTGGGATTGAGGCCAGAGATTGGCGGGAGGCTAAGGATTGGCAATCGGCTAGCGAAATCACGACTTTACCGATGTGGCTTGCCGCCGCCATGTAGCCAAACGCCTCTGCTACGGCTGCTGCCGGAAATACCCGGTGGGGTAGTGGTTGAAAGTGCTGGGTTTGAAACTGCTGGCCAACAGCTTGCCAAGTTTCGTCAAACCCTGGCGCATCTGGTTCCACTTGAATCGCGAAGAAGGAAAGCCGCTTCTCAAACGCTCCCAGTCCCACTGGGGTATCGTTCAAAATATCGCGCTGACCCAGTTCCAGAAACCGACCATAGCGACCCAGCACGCTCAGACTTTTGGCAATAAACTCGCCGCCTAGAGAGTTCAGCACCACGTCTACTCCCTCACCATTGGTGTCTTGCATCACCTGCTCGGCAAAGTCCAGAGAACGGGAATTCATCACATGGGCAATGCCCTGCGATCGCAGAAAATCTTGTTTCTCAGGATTACCAGCGGTGGCAAAGATCTCGGCTCCCACCCACTGTGCGATCGCAACGGCGGCTTGCCCCACACCACCTGCCGCCGAGTGAATCAGCAGGCGATCGCCCAGCCGCAGGCGACCTACGGTAATCAGGGCGTAATAAGCGGTCGTAAAGGCGATCGGAATCGTGGCAGATGCTTCCAGACTGAGCTGAGCAGGCTTGGGCGCGACGGACTGAGCAGGCAGAGTGATCCAGCGACTCATGCAGCCCTGACCAAAGGCCATCACCTCGTCGCCTACGGCAAAGCCCTCTACTCCGGTTCCTAACGCCGTAATTTTCCCCGCACATTCCAGGCCAAATTGAACGTTTGGGGATGGAGCCGGAATTAACCCCAGTGCCAGCAAGACCTCTTTGAAATTGAGGCCAGCCACCGCCACTTCAATTTCCACTTCTCCCGGTTGAGGGTATGGTCGAGTGGTGGGCTGAAAGTGCAGCGTCTCTAGTAGTCCGGGAGTTGAGAGGGTGAGGTAAGCGTTTTCCGCCGTCGTTTCCTCAGCGGTTGCTTCAGTGACTGATGCAGAGTCGATCTGCATTGACTCAACCGCGTCTAGATCGTGCGAGTACGGCGGGTTGATCGGGGCATCCAGCGCATTAGGTAGTTGCGTCATTGGCCTTTCTCCTCAGCGTGTAGTCTTCGATGTCAATCAGCTCAATGCCCTGGTCATCCATAAGCACGATGTTGAATTTCAGGCTGTCAGAGTCAGATGGGTTGAGCCACTGGATATAGCTGCAGATCTGCGCTGACAACGTTCCCCACATCGTCAATCGGCGATAAGAAAAGGGCAGATACGCGGTGTCAGACTGCCGTAGCTGCATCATTAGAAACCCCGTAGCGACATCCAGTAGCGCGGGATGTAGGCGATGAACGGATAGTTCAGCATGGAAGGCATCGGGTAACTCTAGCAGAGCCAGCGCTTCGGTGTCGGAGCGGTTGATCCACTTCAGGCTACGCCAGCGATCGCCAAACTGAATCGGACCATCCAGCAGATGATCCAGAGACGGTGCCGCACTCCCGGCTTGCGGTTGGCTACAGGTGGCTTTCAGCGCAGGCAGATCGAATGTCCGGGGCTGTGCTGGCTGCGGTATAGCGATTTCACCGACAGTGTGAGTTTGCCATTCTAGCGGCTGGGCACCAGATATCTGAACGCCAGATGGACTCTGAATTTGAAACTCGACGTAGGTGTCTTTCTGCGTCAGCACCGTATGGACTTCTTGTTCAGCGTCCACCAGCAACGGCGTCAGGAAATAGACATTGCGAAGTTCTATGCCATCGGTCGGGTTGGTCTGATGATGATTGGCCCAGGCAGCCCGTGCCATCTCTAAGTAAGCCGTTCCAGGTAGGAGCCCCTGCTCACCCCAGCGATGGTCATTCAGCACCCAATGCTGATCCAAACTCAGTCGGGAAACGTACCGCACCTGATCGGCATCATGGGGATAGCAGACCTCAAACAGTGGATGCTCAACTGCAATAGGATCAGGGTTCTGATCCGTATCCTGCACAGACGGGTTCGCCGCCTTTACGGCCATGCCCACCTCTGTCCAGGCATCCCAATTGATGCAGGTCGTGAACTGATCTCTGGCCGTTCGAGCTTGGGCAACCGCATCCAGAAATGCATTGGCGGCGGCATAGTCCACCTGTCCGGGCAGAGGAATCACCGAAGCCAGTGAGGAGCAGAGCACCAAAAAGTCCAGGTCTGCGGGCAGTACCGCCTCCAGAACGCGAGTTCCCTTCACCTTGGGTGCTAAAACTGCCTCAGCCGCCGCTCGCGTTTTGCGCTGCATGATGCCGCCGCCCGGTATTCCCGCCGCATGAATCACGCCGTTGATCGAACCAAAGATAGCTTCCGCCTCTGCGATCGCACGTTGCATCTGCGCCAGATCCGTGACATCAGCCTGGGTAACCAGCACCTCTGCTCCCAGCGCCTCCAGGTCAGCAATTTTGCGACGAACTGGAGCATCCTGTCCATCTGCTGCTGCTGTGTCATCTGGTAATCCAGAACGCCCAATTAGCACTAGCTTGGCCTGTACAGCTTGGGCGAGATACTCTGCCATGGTTAGGCCGATACCGCCCAGTCCTCCGGTAATCAAATAAACACCACCCGACCGTAAATTGGCTGGGTCGGCTAGCGTTTCCTCCAGACGAATGGGCTGCATCGTTTGCACCCAGCGATGGCGACCCCGATAGGCGATCAGGGCATCATCCGATGGTGCCGTAATTTCAGCCAGCAGTGATTCGAGTAGATCTGGGTCTGTCGCCTCGGATAGGGGTTCATCCAGTTCCAGATCAATACTGCAACAGTTGAGATGAGGATACTCCTGTGCGATCGCACCCACTGGCCCCAGCAGCGTCGCTTTTTCTGGACACATCCGCTCATTCCCGATAACGGACTGTAGCTGGTTAGAGACGACCGTGAGGTGAACCGGATCGGTTCCTGGTTGGTCGCCCAGAGCCTGGGCCAAAAACAGCAGGCTGTAGAAACTTCGGCTCAAGGTCGCGTCAAGCGGGTCGAGTCCAGAGGGCATCTCTGCCGCAGTTGTTATTGACCAGAGATGGGCAATGGCATTTGTACTGAACTGCTGCGTCCGCAGGGTCTTGAATAGAGCCTGGTAGTCATCCGCTTGATCGGGATTGAGACAAAATTTGGTGTCGCTAAGCTGGGCAAATTCTGAGCCAATGTCCACGGTTGCCACGCGATGTCCTTGCTGTTGCAGCCGTTCCACTAGTACTTCTCCTACACCTGCCTGATCAAGGAAGATTAGTATGTTGGCGGATGAGCTTGACCGAATAGGTGTGGATAATCGAGACGAACGCTGCCAAGAGGGTACATGAAACCAGTCGGCGAGATCATTGGCTTGACTGGAATTCTGTCGCAGTGGAACCGCCTGACTGAGAGACGCCTTACTGGGGAGGGTCTTGGGTGGATCAATCCAGTAGCGCTGTCGCTCAAATGGATAAGTGGGTAGAGGTAGGCGATCGCGCTGTTCGTGGGCATAGAAGCCTGGCCAGTTGACCGTCACCCCAGCCAGCCAGAGCCGCCCCAGTGTTTGCAGCAAGAAGGCGACATCGGAGGCGTGATCCTTGGGATGGTGCAGGGATGACAGCACCGCCCGATCGGTCGCTTGCTGCCGAGTCAGGGTGTTCAACGTGCGGCCTGGCCCCACTTCTAAAAATAGGTGATGACTATCCTGCAATAGCTCGGCGATGCCCTCAGCAAAACGCACGGTCTGGCGCAGATGGTGCACCCAGTATTGCGGATCGGTGGCCTCGGCGGCGGTCATCCAGGTGCCCGTCACGTTAGAGATTAGCGGCATCTGGGGAGGATGGAGCTGAATTTGGCCGATCGCCTGGGCGAAGGGAGTTGCGATCTCATCCATGGCGCTGGAGTGAAAGGCATGGGAGGTGTGCAGTGGCTGACAGCCAATCTGCTGCTGGGTTAACCACTGCTCCAATGCAGCAATTGCTGCATTGGAGCCAGATACCACCGTTAAGCTAGGGCTATTACTGGCCGCGATTGAGATTGTCTTATCTATCTCATCTAGCAGTGACGCTACTTCGTCCACAGACAGGTTAACCGAGAGCATTGCTCCTCCCGGCAACTGCTGCATCAACTGACCCCGCCTCACCACCAGCGGTAAAGCCTCCTCCAGGGAAAAGACACCTGCCAAACAGGCTGCCACATATTCGCCGATACTGTGACCGATCATCGCTGTCGGTCGAATTCCCCATGACATCCAGAGCTGCGCCAAGGCATACTCAATCACAAATAGAGCAGGTTGGGCGATTGCTGTCTGGCGCAACTGCTGCGTGGCCTGGTCGATGTCAAATTCGGGACTGGCTGCATCGGGATACAGCACCGAGCGCAAATCAAAGCCCAGGTGCGGTTCAAGGATCGTGAAACAGCGATCGCAAGTCTGACGAAACAGCGGCTCGGTATCATACAGCTCTCGTGCCATGTTCACGTATTGGGCACCCTGTCCGGTAAACATAAACACGACAGGCCGTTGAGAGGTGTCGCTGTCCGTCAATCCGTATTCCGATTGGGGAGCTTGGCAGTCTGCCTTGTCTACTAGAGCAGCAATCGCTTCTGCCCCCGTGGCACAGACCACTATACGGCGATGGGCAAAGGTGCTGCGTCCAACCTGTAGCGTATAGGCGACATCTGCCAGATTGATATCTGGCAGATGCAAGTGCTGAACCAGATTAGCTGTGGCCGTATCAAGGGCAGAGCGAGTTTTGGCAGACAGCAGCAGCAGTTGCTGGGGTCTAGACAGACTCGACGGTGCCGGGGCAGGGGCTTCTTCCAGCACCAGATGCACATTGGTGCCGCCAAAGCCAAAGGAACTCAATCCCGCTCGTCGAGGCGTACCGTTGGCCACCCACTCCTTTAGCCCTGTATTGATATAAAATGGACTGTTGGCAAAATCAATATCTGGATTGGGCGTATCGAAGTTGAGGCTGGCCGGTAAAAGCCGATGATGCAGTGCCAGCGTGGTTTTGATCAAGCCAGCAATTCCCGCTGCCGCATCCAGGTGGCCGACATTGGTTTTGACCGATCCCACGGCACAGTAACCGACTTTGTTCGTACTGGCTCGAAACGCCTCGGTCATCGCCGCAATCTCAATCGGGTCGCCCAAAGGCGTGCCCGTACCGTGGGCTTCCATGTAGGTAATGCTGTCCGGCTCCACCTCTGCCATTGCCTGCGCCGCCCGAATCACCTGGGTCTGTCCGGCCTGGCTAGGAGCGGTATAGCCCGCCTTCATCCCCCCATCGTTGTTGATGGCCGAGCCTTTGATCACCGCGTAGATCGTATCCCGATCTGTGATCGCATCCTCCAATCGCTTCAACACCACGGCCCCCAGACCGTTACCCCCAACAGTTCCGTTGGCCCTGGCATCAAAGGCATGACACTGCCCATCGGTAGAAGCAATTTCGTCCGGCGACAGGGTGAGATTCATTTGCGGCACCTTCACGGCAACCCCGGCTGCAATCGCCATATCACATTCGCCGCTGAGCAAGCTCTGACAAGCCAAGTGAACAGCGACCAGCGAACTGGAACAAGCCGTACCCACACTGATGCTGGGGCCTCTAAGGTTAAGCTTGTAGGAGACGCGTGTGGATAGATAATCCTTATCCACGCCGACTAAGGTTTGCAAAAAGCCACGGGAGGCCATCACCTCTGGATGGGGACTGAGGTTGTAGAGCAAATAGGTGCCCATGCCCACTCCGGCAAAAACGCCGACCGCATCGTTCCCCCTCCCAGGAGCATAGCCAGCCTGTTCTAATGCCTGCCAAGCACATTCCAGAAACAGCCGATGCTGCGGATCCATCGTTTCGGCTTCGCGCGGATTAATACCAAAGAAGGGGGCATCAAAATACTCAATATCGGTGAGAATGCCGCCCGCTTTGACTGCGGTTTGAGTGGCACTGGATGGAGCCGAAGCGAGTTGAGAATCGGCATCAGAAAAGACAGAAATTGACTCAACGCCCGCCTTTAAGTTTTGCCAAAATTGATCCAGAGTTGGGCTACCTGGAAACTGTCCAGACAGTCCAATAATTGCAATTTCTAAGCCGTTGCGATGCACATTCATTGCCGTTTAGCTAACCTCTACCGGAGATTTCTTGACTTTTCCAAGCGGGTTTTTAGACGATTTTTCCCCTGTGCTAACTGTTGATTTCTGGACACCATCTGGCTTTCTAGTTCAAGGTCAGGCGTTGTCTGGCTCAGCCGCTGAGCGATCGCCTGCACAGAGGAATAGCGGAATAGATCAATCAGCGAAATCGACCGCGTTTCTTCAGGCAACTCCTCCACCAGGGCCCGATACACCTTGGCTAGCAGCAACGAATTGCCCCCCAGGTCAAAGAAATTGTCGTGAATCCCCACGTTTGGGATGTCTAGAATGGTTTGAAAAATAGTTGAGATCGCGGTTTCCAATTGATTTTGCGGAGCTACATAGGCCGTATTTACAGACTGAACGGAGATCGCTTGCGCTTGTAGGGCTTTACGATCGACTTTGCCATTGGCAGACAGCGGCAGTGTCTCTAGGAAGACAAACGCCGAGGGCACCATGTGAGAGGGGAGCTTCTGAGCCAGAAAATCCCGCAGTTCCTCCAGCGAGGGAGCGGTGGACTGGGGCACCACATAGGCCACTAGCCGTTCTGGATGGTGATCGCCGATGCCGCCTACCACTGCCGCTTGCACGGCTGGATGCTGGAGCAGTGCGGCTTCAACTTCACCCGCTTCGATTCGCAGCCCCCGCAGCTTAATTTGGAAATCAATACGACCCAAGATTTCTATGGTGCCATTGGGGCGATAGCGGCCTAAATCCCCTGTGGCGTAAAGCCGTTCGCCAGTATACGGATGCGTGATAAATTGGTGATTTGTCTTTTCCTTATCCCGCCAGTAACCCTTGGCAAGCTGCACCCCAGCGCAATACATCTGCCCTGGCACCCAGATCGGGCAGTCCTCTAGGATTTCGTTCAAGATATAGTACTTGGAATTCGCTAACGGCTGTCCATACGGGATGCTCGCCCAGTTGGGATCAACGGTATCGATCAGATAGCCAATATTCCAAATGGTTGTCTCTGTCGGCCCGCCAATGCTGAAAATTTGGGTATTGGGAGCGATCGCCCGCAGCCGATCTGGCAGCGACAACGGTAACCAATCTCCCCCTAAAATCGTCAACCGTAGAGAATCTAGGGGATTGATTGCCTGGGCTTCGGCCTCATCGATCAGCATCTCCATAAAGGCAGGCACCGAGTTCCACAGCGTCACCCGTTCGCGAGCCATCAGGGTTAGCCAGTGGCTCGGATCTTTCACCGCTTCGACATCCGGCATCACAATCGCCCCCCCAGCACTGAGCAGACCAAAGATGTCGTAAACCGACAGGTCATGGTTGAGTGCGGTCAGCGCCAGCATCCGATCCTGTTCCCCCACCTGAAAACGCTGATTAGTATGGGTGATCACGTTGACCACATTACGATGGCTGATCATCACCCCTTTGGGCGTGCCCGTCGATCCAGAGGTATAAATCACATAGGCCAGATCATCAGCCGTTTGCACTGAGGACAGCGGTTCCAGGTGCTCCGATTGCTTTGATTGATCTACCTGCGCCAAATCAAAATTAACATCAACACCATCTGATTTAGATCGAAAATCTAAGATCGAAAATCCAAAATCAGAACCGTCACGGCTCCAATCATCGACACATAGGCAGTGAACCCTATCCGGCCAAACTTGCTGTTCTAGCCAGCGAGTTTGGGTGAGGACGATGGCCGCCTCGCTGTTGTCCAAAAGAGCCTCCAATCGGCTCTGTGGTAAGTGCGGATCGAGGGGAACGTAGGCAGCTCCAGCCATCAGCACACCCATGACAGCTACCACCTGCTCCCAACCCTTGTCCATTGCGATTGCTACCAGTTGATTAGGAGTCACCCCCATCTGACGCAAGTGATATTCAAGCTGATTGGCGCGGGCGAAGAGATCCTGATAGGTCAGCGTCTGCTGCAAGGTAATTACTGCCGGAGCCTGGGGTCGCAGGCGTACCTGAGTCGCGAAGAGTTCGTGCAGCAGCGCGTCTGAAATGGGAGCATCAGTTGCGTTCATCAACGCTCGCTGCGTTTGTTGGTCCGGAGGTAGGAGCGTTCGTGAAACCCCTCCGTAGGAGGATCGCTTCAATGGTTGCCCCGATTCTGTCCAACTAGATGCTGAGCGAGCCAGGTGCCGCAGCCATCGTCCATATGCGGAAAACATATCGTCAATCAGCCCGTCTGGAAACAGGCCATCCACCACATCCCAATTAAAGGTCAGTTCTTCGTTCTCTTCCCAGACCTGCATATCCATCCAGGCTTGTGATGCCTGACTGATGCCATAAACCCGCTCACCAAAGTGGCTGAAGGTGAGGGTTTCCTGTCCCAAGGAGCGAAAGCCCAGGGTGCTGGTGAAGATAATCGGCATAACGCTGGGGGCTGTCCCCCGTCGTCGCGCCAACTCTCGTACCACTCGCACTCCACTGAAGTAGCGGTGTTCTAAGTCTTGCCAGAGCTGCTGCTGTAGCCGCGCGGCTCGCTCGGTAAAGGAAGCAGGGACAGACTGATCAACCGCCAGAAGCGTGACTGACGTAAAGTCTCCCAGCAGATCGTTCACCTGGGGATGCAGAGGTAAGCGATTAAATAGGGCCAGATTAATCGTGAACCGAGGACTCTGACTCCACAGAGAGATGACATCAGCAAAGGCAGCTAGCAACAGCCCGGATGGAGTGATCCCAGCCTGCATTGCCCGCTGTTTGAGCTGCTGCCAGTCGCTGCGCTGGAGGTGATCTTCATGGCGATGGGCACGATGCTGCTTCAGCTCCTTGGGATGTCGAGCTAACGGCAGGTCGGGGGCAGGAGGCAGGCTGTCGAGCCGATTTAGCCAGTAGGTTTGCGATCTCAGATACAGCTCCGTTTTCTGTAACGCCTGCTCGGCCAGCACATAGTCCCGAAAGGTCAGCTCCAGCGGTGGCAATGGTACATCCGGCGTTTTGTAGAGTTGCACCCATTCATCAAACAGTCGAAACAGACTCCAGGCATCAAACACCTGCAAATCGTAGCTAATATGCAGCCGCACCCGTCCCCCATCCAACTGCGTGGCGGAAAACTCAAACAGCGGCCACTGGTCAGCGGGCACAACCTGATGGGACAAGCGATCGCGAATTTCTGCTAAGGCGCTGTGAACCGCATCATCGCTCTGGCCCCGCAGGTCAACCAGGGGCATCTGGTAGGGCGGCAGCGTTTCCAGCACCTGTTGCCGTCCATCCGGCAGAATAATCGCTCGCAGCATATCATGGCGATCGATCAGAATTTGCAGTGCCTGATTCAGCCGCTCTAGCTCTATGTTTTGTCCATCGATCTCGTAATAACCGTGATTTGCTACCGTTCCCAGTTCCAGCACCCCGCTACGACCGACCCAAAAGGCGTACTGCATGTCGGTCAGGGGAAAGGGTGCATAGCGCTGGCTGGGATCAGACACCAACGTCGGCAGTTCTGTCGCAGAGCCATTTACCTCCCCCGCCGCCGGCAGTTGATTGAGCAACCGTACAATCTCAGCCTTATGCTGACTCAAGGCATGACGCAAGTCTGAAGTCATCACTCCTTGCGGCGCATCGACTTCCAGCAAACCTTCACAAGTTGAAAGCTTGATGCCTTGCTTTGAAAGTGTGGTGAGTAGCGAATGTAGCTCCATATCACAATCACAAACGTAAGGTTTCTCGGCTGTCAGCACAGGTCTCAGCGTGAGGATCAGACGGCAACGCCCGTAAGACCGACAGTTCTAGCTGATTTAAGATGTATTCTGCGAGGTGGGCGATCGTGTGTTCGCCGAAGAACTGCTCCATTGGCACTCGCACCTGAAGATCCACTTCAATCTGGCTTTTGAACGTGAGCCCCATCAGCGAATCCAACACTGTCGCCAATGGCTGATCAGGGCTGAGCGATGGTGCCAGAGCCGGGAGAGATCGCCTGATCCAGTCCAGCAGATAGGTTTCTACCAGTTGCAGTCGGTCTTTTGACACCGCCGCCTGCACCATCGCCCTAGACAACGTAAGTATGGGTGCCACCGTTTCCATGTCTGATGCGGTAACGGGCAGAGACGTTAACGATGAAGCCAGTCGCACTGTTTCCTGCTCTGGCGTAACGCGGCTGGGGGCAGTGGGTTTTGGCCCCAGCGCCACCTCGCCCCAACGCATTACTGTTGCCGCGGCTGTTGCACCAGCCCCGTGGGTGTAGACCAGCACCAAATCATCTTGGTATAACCGACCGGACTCAGCCGCATGATACAGATTGGCCACTGCCAGCACCGGGCCAATATTGGCGTAACGCGGATAGAGATTCATCACTCGTTCCGGCGGGATGGCTAAGGCGCGGGTGCAGACGCTGGCATACCAAGCCGTCGGCGTGTTGAACGCAAACAGGCTAATTTGATCCAGACTAATCCCTGCTTTTGCCGCAGCACTTTCGCAGCAAGTGCGGACACTGGCAACGGCTGTTTCAGCGATCGCCCCCGCACTCTCGCCAGTACGCATTCGCAGTTGGGGCATTCCCTGATCGTTGGTTACAAATTCGTAGGCATATGCGCCACAGGTGTCAGTGGTACTCATCACATGAGTCGCGAGAACCCCCTGCTGATCGGGCTGTGCCGTAACGATGAACGACCCTGCACCATCTCCCATCGCCCACGACAGAGTATCAGCCGGATCTACAACTCGCGATCCAAAGTGGGAAACGATGACGAGCACAGTGCGATACTCGCCAGCCTGCACTAGCGATCGCACCGTTTGCAGGGCGACCAATGCACTGGAGCAGGTCGATTCCAGCGTCCAGGCAGGACAGCGCAACCCCAATTGCTGAGCCAAAGCTGGGGCATTACCTATGCCCATCGATTCTGAAAAGAGCGTACTGGCAATCATCAACTCAATATCATCAGGCTGAAGACCTGCCGCCGCTATGGCATCCTGAGCAGCCTGACATTCGATCGCTCGCGGCGACTCCTGCACTGCCAACCTGCGTCGCTCGACATTGCCGCGAAACGGATCGCTGAGATAAGGTGCAACTTCCTGTGACCAAGTCGCCAAGTCCGATTCCGCATCCTGATCAATGCCAGGTTGAGGTTTTCTCGGCAACCGGACTCTTGCCTGGGCCTGAGCTGCCAACTCAGGAAATGCCTCACCCCAAGCTTCTGGAGTGTGAATTACACTCGGAAACTTTACGGCAAGGGAACGGATACCAACGGCTTGATTCGTCATACGACGACTCCAACGTAGAGCAGCGGGATGAACATCATGTGGTTCAAAAGGAGCTAGCAATGAGGAGCGTTGCCCATTGCTAACCCTGTAGCGAATAGAGCAACTTCCTCACATCTTTTCGGTGGCAGCAAAGCAAATAAGAATAATTCTCAAATACTTCTTTGCAAATCATAGGGGACAGACGCTTGGCTTTTCTTTGCAAGCCGGACTTTTTCCTTTGCCAACCGGACTTTCTGCGAAGACACCGAGCTTACACCTTCAACCGTGCATATAATTTCGTTGGCTTAACTGATATCCTTTGGGGCTGATGTCAAATTTTCGTCGGAAGGCCGTACTGAAAGCCTCTGGATTTTTGTAGCCTACAGTTTTGGCAACCCAAGCGATCGATAAGTCTGAGTCATGGAGTAACTGCTTAGCCTGCTGCATCCGGTAGTCTTGCAAGTACCCAAAGACAGTTGTCCCAAACAGTTGACGAAAACCCTGTTTGAGCTTGCGATCGTTCAGCCCCACCTCGCGAGCCAATTTTACAAGTGATGGAGGCTCAACTAACCGTTCAATTAGAATTTCTTTGGCATGATGAAGTCGCCCTAAATCTTCTGAGCGCAGTAGCACCTTTTTAGTCAGCTTTTGCTCAGAAATGACTCCATTCGCTTGCCAATGGGCAAACTGTAGGGTCAAAAGTTCTAACGCTTTGCTTTCAAGATAAAGCTGCTCTATCACGCCATGATACGGACAGTGAAGAATTTGCTGGAGCACCTGATACATAGCTGGGGTAACATTGCCAAGGTTTTGGTGAAATCGTAGATCGGCAACTGGTTTCAAGCTCGCTTGTTTGAGAAACTGTAATGGTTCTGGTAGAGTACTATCCGCCCACTGAAATGCATGAAAATAGTCCGTTTCTGCATAAACCATGACGATTTGCGTAGGCTCTTTGGCCTGCCATTCTTCGACTTCGATCATATCCGGCAGGTAGTAGAGATAGTGACTATTGGCTCGTTCTTCATATTCAGCTTGAATGCCTGAAAAACCGCGGGTTTGAACCCTAGAAGATCCCGATAGATAAAACTTTGCTGTTAAGGGAAACTGGGAGGTGTGCTGCTGCACCATTCGAAGATTTTGGTGCAGAGTTGCATTACGAATATGAAGAGTTAACCCACCTCGTAGCTTAATGACGCGATCACCCCCATCTCCCAATACTTTAGGAAGATTGAATTGCTCATGCAGCTCTGTTTCCCAGAAGATTGATTCACCCTCTTTTTGAGCCTGTTGAAGTAACTCAATCAATTCTGCTGAAGTCAGCGTATACGTGTCACAGGGCGAAGAAATGCTCACTGTCATTGCAAATGCACTCCAGTTAATTGCAAGTCATTCTTATTAAGTTAAGTTATACACTAGACTTATTACAATAACCAACCGATCTGTTTGAATAGGAAGTATTTTGAGGCTGAAAAGGTTACTACCCAATCAACCTAATTAATTCCTGGTAAATCTCTGGCAAAGCCAGAGGACTTGCAGAGTTTGATAATTCCAGGAGTCTAAGAAAGAGTCTCTTCATTATCCTAAACACGCTAGTCCGAAACTACGCACTTTCAGTGCGAGACTTTAATTGCTATACAGCTCTTATGCAGGATAGAGCAGCAGCATCCAGAAGTCTATGGTCGAGAATCTTCGTGGGAATCATACCGTCACCCGCTTAACTGTTCATGTTGTATGGCTCATATCTTGCACCAAGATAAATGGAGGTCCAGCCCCAGTTGCTGCATGCGAGGTCTGAGTTGTTCGACATCCGCAATCAACGTCATCACCAGTAGATGGGGGAACCATAACTCCATCGCTAGTCGAGCAGCTTGCCCCCATTCCGGTAACCTTGACCTAGCAGTGGTGAGATAGGCCCAATGAGCTAACAAATAGGCAATCATCGACAATACCAACCATCGATACACTCCCGTCAGTGTCCCTTGGGCAAACCGATCTAAGCTAAACCGATGCTTGGCTGTCTTGAACCATCCTTCAATTTGCCATCGTCGTCTCCCCCATCTGGTAATCGTGCTACCCTTCAAAGGCTTTGTGGAAAGCACATACCGAAGTTCTCGTTTGCCATTCTCTCGTTTCAGCCAAAACCAAGACACCCAAACCGGAAAACTCAAACCGACCAAGCGCGCCTGCTGTCCCCGATGAGATAGTTGAGAAATGGGTCCACCCGCTTGCTGTTTTCGGTCTTTACGAACACCAACGATAGTGGAATATTCCAGGTGTTTCGTTCCTTCTAAAAATTCAATGCTGCCAAAGGCTGTATCGGCTAGCACCAATATCTGAAATCGCTCCTTTAAGGAATGGGGTAATCGCCGAAGCAACTGTAGTCCCAATTGAGCAGGAGAAGGCGTGTCTTTCCCTCGATAGACCCTAAAGTTCCAAGGTATACGCCATTTCCCCACGACTAGATACATCACGACCAGATGCAGTCCTCGTTTGCCGTGATACACCCGTATCAAACCCGGCATGGCTTTGAACTTGCCTGTTTTCTCTAGGGTAGTTAGGTCTAGAATCACTTGTAAGTAGGGCTGACGTCCTGGCATCCTGACCTTCAATAGTCGTTCAATGGCTGCTTGACGTACCGCACGAATCACTTGGCGAGTGGGCCATTGATACTGATTGAGAAATCGACTGATGGCACTGGCGGATTTCACTTTGCTGTGAGCGGGTAAAGATTGACCGGTTGCTTCTAAAAACAACTCCAATAAGGCTTGTAAGGTCTCTTGCTGATAGGGGCTCGGCATCAGATGGAGCAAGGTGTAGACTAGCCCTTGGGCGTGGGCAAGGATGTGTTTTGGCATGCTTGTTTCTATATAACTGCACGCCCTTTTCTCATAGTCAGGACCCTTGGTGCAACATCTCAGATGGGTTACCAAGTATCGTTATCAGGTGCCCAAAGGTGAAGTGCAAAACTGATGCCGTGAGTTGCTCATCCAGATATGCGATGCAGAGGATATCCGCATACAAAAAGGCGTGATCAGTAAAGATCATGTCCACATGCTGATTGAATATCCTCATCAAATCGATCGGTGACATAGTGAAGCGTTTGAAAGGACGAACATCAAGATGTCTTCCGCAGGAGTATCAAGAGTTAGAGAAGCGATATTGGGAGAAAAATTTGTGGTCGATAGGCTATGGTGCCTGGAGTAAGGGCAATATCAGTGAGCAAATGGTAGAAGAATATTTGGAGCATCACCGTCCCGTGTCCAATAACGATGTAGATACGTTGATGCTGGAGTGAATCAGGACTTTAGTCCTGAGAAGAATCGGACTTTCAGTCGATAAATAACCTCTGTACTTTCAGTGCAGAGTCTCTTCATTGTGATCCCCATTGAGCGGTCACAATGAAGAGACTCAAATGAAAAATATTGGTCTACCAGCATAAACCGAGACACTTAGAGAGATGACTGCAAGCTAAAAAACGCTGGAACATCCGGCAGTTTAGGCTATGAAATCACTAATTTAAGATCCTTGAGGGATAAGGTTGCCCGGCTTAAGTTAATACCCCGCAAGAATAGTAGTTTCAGGTTTCCTCTTAGGAACTTGAAACAGCCCTGAGTTACTCGTTATAACGGGGCCTCTATTGATGAATCCCTTGCTGGTCGAGACTTTCTCGATTGAGGCATTGTCATACTCCGACTAAATCTTGCAACGCTGCATTGAGTACCTGCAGCAGCGAGGATTGAGCTGAATGGACGAAAAAATGATCGCCAGGAAATCGGTAGAACAAAAATTTGGATTGGGTATGGCTACGCCAGGCTTTGATCTCTTCTGCGGAGGCTTTCCAGTCTTCTGCACCTCCAAACGCTGTAATTGGGCAGTCCAAGAGTGGACGAGACCGATACTGATAGGCTTCCAGCAGCGCAAAGTCGGCTCGGAGGGTGGGCAGCAAAAGTTCCATTAGCTCAGAGTTTTGCAGAATGGCTTCTGGGGTGCCATTATAGCAACGTAGGGCATTGAGAAAATCGGCTGTCGGTAAGGTGTGAATCGGAGGCTCATCATCGGGAACGTGAGGGGCGCGATAGCCTGATACAAACAGATGCAGCGGGGACAAATCTTCTTTCCTCAGAGCCTGGGCTAATTCGTAACTGATCAATGCCCCCATGCTGTGACCAAAAAAGGCGAAAGGTGGTTTTAGATAAGGCATTAGAGCCGCTTTCAGGTCTTGGATTAGGCATTCCATGCGATTGCAAGGCGGTTCTGCCAGTCGTGTACCATGACCTGGGAGTTCAACGGCATACACATCCACCCCGTCTAGTACCTGATTGGCCCAATTTCGAAAGACAAAAGCATTTCCACCAGCATAGTGAAAGCAAAATAGCCTCAAACCCGCGTTGGACCTAACCGTAATAGCTTTAATCCAGTGATTCAATTTGGGGGAAGGAGAGAACATCAATTTATTTGTATAAGTTATCTGTCAGCATTTGTTGTTCGAGTTCCTCAAAATAAAGTTCGGTGCCAATTGGGCCAGTTAAGCTTAGACAGAGGTTGGCCCCAAACAAACGAAACTGCGATTTACTGCCATTTTGTATATGCACAAAATATTCACTTGGTTAGTAGATTAGTTCGACTTAAGATTTCCTTGAAACCTAGATTGGATATGCAGTATGCCATTTCGATTCAAAATCTAGCCTACATTCCGCAGGTGATTGACATGAGGGGATATTTTTGCGGTTGTCCCTCAGAGGTAGGTCATGTCTTCAACTCAAGAGATCGGCTTTCAGAATATTAATCATCTCGGCATCATTGCAGGTATAGTCGATGAGATTGGCATCGTTAAGATTATTGATCAGTTGTTAGGGACTCATGTACAAAAGCATGCAACAGCTTGCGGAAGATTATAGACGCTTCATATACTGATGGACCAATCAAATAATTCATGCAATGATTCCACGACCCCTCGATAGGAAGGATAGCAGATCAACACCAAAGCCAGAATTAGTTGGAACATCCAAGTTTTGGTGATCGGCAGATAGAACAGTACCTCGTCATCTCCTTTTTCGGCGAGAAAGGATTCATCTAACGCTTGTGGGGCAATTGCTTTCTACCCATAGACGAACTTGCGACTGGTTTGATTCTCTCTAGTAATACGAGCAATGGGAATGGATCTTGATAGTGCCTAAATACCGATATCTTTGCGGATCTTTGGCGGAAGAGTGGCTGCAATTGCAGGAGTTGAAATCATACGTGAGGATCAATTAAGGGAAGTGACATCAAGTTTTCAGATTACCTTGCTCGTTCCTGACACTGTGACCCGGTTTTGATCCATGCCAATAAGTGAACGCTGCTTGAACGAGAGATGGTGAAGTCCTTTTCATCGAGAAAAGAACAACTCAGTCCTATATATTGCAATTGAATCGCCCTTAAATGAAGGCTCTACGCCAAAGCGCTTGCCCTACAACTCCAAAGTCTCCTGCTCAATGGCTTGCTGGAGGTATGGCAACAGCAACAAGCCCAACCCACTTATCAAGATCTCTCTTTTGATGAACGCTTGGCCCTCCTGGTCGAGAGTGAATATCTCAGGCGACAAAATCAGCGTATGCACGGCGGCTCAAACAGGCTCAGTTGTTTACGAATGCAGCCCTGGATGATGTCGATTTTCAGGTCAAGCGGGGGTTACAGAAGGCTCACTTTCTCCAATGGGCGCAAGGGCAATGGTTGACCAAGCATCTCAAGATGATCATCGGACCGACGGGCGTGGGTAAAACCTTTCTCAGTTGCGTCCTTTCAGAACACCTGTGTAGACAGGGAGTGAGAGTGCGCTATTTCAAAACGGCAGAGTTGATTGGTCAACTCAAGATGGCCAAAGTGGATTGCTCATTCCTGAAACTGCGCAAACAACTAGCAGCCTTTGAGTTGGTGGTTTTGGATGAATGGTTGAGAGACCCTCTCAGTACCCATGATGCGAGAGAAATACTCGACTTCCTAGATGAGCGGTACCGACGAGCCTCCTGTTTGTTTGCAACCCAATCCCAATGGCATCAAAAGATTGATGAACCGACTCTAGATGACGCTATTCTTGACCGGATTGTTCCTGATTCTATTTGAGTCACCCTCAAAGGAGAGCCGATGCGAAACACCAGCTCACTCTAATCACGTGATTTGGTCTTCACAGGTACTGGAAATGACTTGTCCACGAACAAATCAGGAAGTAAGCAACTATAGAACTTTGCGTTCTGCTTGTGGCATACGCCGTAAACGCTTGAAAGGCTTGGGGCTTTGGGCTGGATTTACAAGCAAGGGGGCTTGCTTCAATCTACGTGTTGTTGAGGAGTTGCTTTCACTTTCCTCTCGCGTGGTGGTGGTTACCCTCCCACCTTCCCGTGTCCGTTGTAGGTTTTGGGCTTTCTCCGATTGTGGACCACCGGAGTGGAAACTTGATGTTTCCAAAATTTCATTTGGTGTGGCACTAGAGTCACACTCTATGAATTCTATCACGTGATTCTCTCTATCAGCAGCTTTTAACTGGATAAAACTAGTAAACTGGCCTAAAGCAGCTTCTCTGACTTGATTATTAATGATCCGCTGTTCTTCTCTTCCATTCTTCAAATATTGCTCAGTCTTCTTACTTGGTCGCGGTAATGGTCGAGCAACAACATCTTTATGACTGAATTTTTTTATCGCCATGTTCTGATTGGCATCCACTAACCAACCTGCAATATAGTGCTGTCTGCTCCTCTTTGCTCTTGTTTTCCTTTGCTCAGCTAAGCTAATTTTCTTCTGGATTCGATGCCAGTTCTGAGAGCCTAGTTTCATCTTTGATTGCTTCTGCTTTAGACGATTGATCTTGTTGGTCAACTGCGATAAGTCTGGATGTTTGACTTTCACTCCATTGGTTGTGTGACATAGCAGATTCAATCCCATATCCAAACCAATGGGTTCTGGTCTAGGATTGCCTTGATTGACAACTGAGCGCACCGTGATTTGTAGGTAAAATTTATCCGCCTTCCGGCAAATCCTAAATACCCCAGGAGTGCATAGGTCATTAATTGCCTGATTTAACTCACGCTTAATGGCCAACTCTCGTAACTTTGTAATTGCGAATGAGACGTTGCCAGTTTTTTCGATAGCATGTTCAGCGTGTTTTATAGCTTTTTTAATATCCCCAAAAACTTCCTCGGGCATCGGCACACCTTGTTCTAACCAGTGAGCCACCCTTAACAATGCATTCCTTTCAATCAGCTTCTTTGCTAGTTCAGGGTAATGGTCAGGATGCTGCTCCATATGTAACCGCTGTCTATCCATCACACTCTTCAATCGGGTAGAAAGGGCAGGAACACTAATCCAACCTAACCCTGGAAGTTGCAGATGATCAGTCGCAAAATCGATTTTAACTAGAGAACGGAAGGATTCACACGGAATTGTATTGACACGCGCATACTTTCCTTTATAACGAGGTCGTTTAATTTCAGGTCGAGTTTGGTCTAAGTAGTTCGCCCAAGCTTTGAAGACCACTAGGCCAATAAAGTCGTTAACGTAGACTTGGGGTATATCCCCCAAGTTTTTGTAGCGTTTGCGGGCAAAAGACTTACGCAAGTCTACAGGGCTAAAACCAGCTATTAGAGGCACAGTGAGCCAGTGGGGCTTGACGAGAGTACAAGCAGGCCGATGTTCGATATTCGCTTCGTCCCAGGATTTGCTCTTGTCGAGACGAGTCTTTATCCTGCATTCACAGGACATAGACCACTCTCCCCCTAACCGGTTGACGTTTAGTTGAACCGGGATATTGTATTCTGGGTCAACCTCTCTCACTTTTTGTAGTCGGTTGTAAAACTGCCTCCACTCAAGAAGAGCAATGCCGCGATTGTAAACATGTTTGAGTATGTCCATCCAATCAGTAACTTTTACCTGCTGGGAGGAGTCTAGATAAAGTGGAAATTCTATCGTTTTCATGAACCTCTCTCACAAATTTGTGTCTCAAGATCCCTGAGAGCAATATCTAATCAGGGTCCCAGACATATTTTTCCAATACCTATAAGAAATATTTATTAAGTAGCCCAGCCTTGAAAAGCTCAATTAGATGAAGTTGAATAAATCTACTCACACTATCGTATAGGCTTTCCAATAGCAGCGCGATGTAGCAAGTCAAATGTTTGGGGATTAATCAATCTCCCCAATGAGTGGAGAGCCTTCTCTCTTAGTGGAGTTTGTCCCACTATCCCCAAGTAAAAGAGTCCTTGACTCCGGTCACAATAGCATTGATCCACTCCCACCTGCTTTAGCGGTGGGAGTGGATCAATCTTGTTGATATTCAGACGTTGGTTCTCGTTGTCGAGCCTGCTGTAGTGCCTTGTACTGTGCTTCCGGGCGAAGGGTCACTGCCCGACGCTGTCGTTGACTGCGAGTGCATATATGTAGGCTTGGAAAAACCGAGCAATCAGAAGCGGCAAATTTAATCTTGACCACCTCATTGTTTCGACCATCAATAGCAGGTGTCCAAGAGACACTCGATTTTCCTTCAGGACAAGTCAGTGATTGGTTTTGCCAATTTACCTTAAAGTCGTCAGCTGCAAATCCTTTGGCTTCCTTCGCCTGCCACCGAAGGTTGGTTCGGGTTGGCCCCAGTAAATCGACCTGATATTGCTCTTGGGCGGTGACTAAAAGTTCAACATCAAGATAGCCAGTATCAACAATGTGTTTGCTGGAGAGCAATGTGTTGTTCGCAAGTGAAGTATGAATAGAGTCCGTCATATCCCCATCAACTGGTGCTGCTGTTGTTTCAACATTCGTAATCAGGTGTAGTTCGCCCGGTTCACAGGTCTCACTCAAATGGGCTTTGTAGCCTACCCAGGAAGTTGTGTGTTTCTTAGCATAATGGGCATCAGGTTCGTAAGGAGAACTAATCATCACTGAGGCAGGAGGGGCTTCTTGTTGTGTGCGCCAGATGATGCTGAGCTCACAGCAGTAGTATTGTTGAACCCAGACTTTTCGCAAAATTTCCACTGCCAGAATTTGACGTAACCACCTTGGGCTGTTGCCAGCAAGCACTGCATTTAGCAGCTCTAGCCCGTCTTTCCCGTAGAGTTCTGCTTGCTTGATTCTCTGGCTTTTGGACTTGGGCAGGTGATTATCTTCAATTCGCTCACTGTAGCGGTCTGCCCACTCTGGTTGGCTATGGGCGATCAGCCAATCAGGAGCGGCGACAGCCAAGGCATTTAATGCCGCTCGTAATGTTTCTCCAGCACACTCTAGGCGAGTCACTGCGCGAATAGCAGCCAATACATGGGTTGAGTCCGTTCGTTGGCGACTGCGAGGTTTTAGCCACCCTCGTTCCTGGCAAAACTGTAGGAGCTTTTCAAAGATAAGAGATTCGACTCCTGCTGTAACTAAGCGGGTTCGGAATTCACTGAGCACAGAGTGGTTAAAGCCCACATCACTCAAGTCCAAGCACAGTAGGTACTTCCAGTCGATGCGACTGCGTACCGCATCAGCAGCCTGGCGGTCCGTTAAGCCTTCGAGAAACTGTAGGATACTCACTAACGCAAGTCGCCAAGGGGATTCAGCTGGTTACCCCCGAACCCCAAAGAAATCTTTGAAATCCTGATCGCTAAGAAAGTCACTCAGTGCATTGGCCATCGTAATGCATAGGTTTCCTTTTGGGAAAACGGCATGAGCAATTTTGTTAGTTTCAGCTGGTACAACATATTGAGCTTGCAGATGAAGTGACATGTAAGGTGATTTCCTGAAAAGAAGCCCCGTACTAAATTGGATGAATTAGGATGTCCCACTTGGGTAACTGAGGATGTCTCTCCAATCGTTTCTCAATGCCTTTCATTGCTTGTTTAGTAAGCGAAATTCCTGTTTCATAAATCTTCTGTGTCACAGTTACAACGGGGTGATTCCCCTTCCAAGTCATGGTGCTAGCCCATCCCAACAGGGTATCAACATCGGTTAATAAGGTTCCGTTCCAGTGTTGCTCCAAAATCCCCCAACATCGCTCAATGGGGTTGTACTTGCTGTGATAAGGCGGATAGTACAGGAGTTGAATAGCGGTGCCGATGTGATCGCTAAATGCCACCAGTCGATTGAGGAACTGAGTGCGTACCCCACTATTCTCAGGACCGTTATCCAACTTGATCTGGATGAGCTGCAGGGTTTGCTGTTCGGTGGGGGCCAGGGTGTTCCACCAATCCTGGAGATTATCGACCATAAAATCGCTCGTTTTGTGAGAATGGCCAAAGATGATGTGTAACGTATCGGTGTCCTCCTCTAGGATGCCGCAGGGAATATATTTTGGCCCACTCCCCATATCGTGATCACAGGCTTTCGTTTGGGTTCGAGTCTTGCCCCGACGAGAGGACTCCCCTAGTTCAACGGTGGCTTTGCAATCGATGCTCAATCGTTTGACGGTACCGTCATGGTCTTTCAGGTCTTTGTGTTTGAGATTGGCAAAGATGGCATCGGTTTCCGGCAGTTTTTTGGGGGTTTAGCTTTGAGGACACGGCGGAGTCGATAGCCTAACCGATTCAAGACGACGGCCATGGTACTCTTTGCCGGTACAGACTTGGGGGGAAATCCTTGCGCTCTCAAGTGGGTGATAGCGGCAGCCGCTGTTAAGCGGGTATAGGCAGTTGAGCTGGAAAAGGTGGGGTCTTGTTGGCAATGGGCTTCTGCAAGCTCCCGTAAGGCGGTTGCGACCTCTGGGTGAAGGTCTTCCCAACGTTTCCTGCCACAGAAACCCGACTGAGCACCCACACAAATCATGCCTGTTCGCTTCTCACCTAAACCTGTTGCCACCGTATTTCGACCCCAGCCAAAGATAATTTCTGTGAGATTGGGGTTCCCGTCACAGTATTTGAGGGCGATGTCTGCCTGGAAAGCCCGGCGGCGGGCTCCTGTCATTTTCGAGGAGGCAAATTTCAGATCTTCAAGTTGATTCCAGGTTAATTGGTCACGCATGCTCAGAGTTAGATTCAATGCATCACTATTACATTCTGTGGTCAGAAGTATGTGAGGTCTTTCCTAGAAATCGCCTAAATGCCCCCACTAGAATTGATTACAGCTCATTGTATGTAGTTATAAAAATGCCCCTTTCATGCGTTAAGGAGTATTTCGCCACCAGTATCAAAAGCGGACAAGATCCCATTTTGATTGACGGTATGGACATCCGTGAACTCGACCTTTGTTATCTACGACGATGCATCGGATAGGTCAGTCAAGATATCTTTTTATTTCATGGCACCATCACCGAAAATATTGGCTATGGAAGTTTTAGCTCAACCCATGAACAGATTATTCTGGCTGCTTAGTTAGCGGAAATCCATGAGTTCATCAAGCAGCTATGACATCATCGTCGGAGAACGCGGACAGAAGCTTTCTGGAGGACAGCGACAGCGAATTGCCATTGCCCGTGCCATTCTCAAAGGCCCACCGATTTTGATTCTGGACGAAGCCACCTCAGCCATGGATAACGAAATGGAAGCGGCTATTCAGAAATCATTAGCCAAGATTACACAAAATCGGAAAACCATTGTAATTGCCCATCGACTCTCAACGATTCGTAATGCTGACTGTATCTATGTAATAGATGGTGGACAGATTATAGAACAGGGTATTCATTCTGAATTACTGGCCCTTGATGGAGTCTACGCCAGGCTATGGTGGGTACAATCGGGCACAGATTTAACAATGCCCATTTAGCCCAAATATGCCACTGATCCAGGATCTATTGCGTCGATTTTCAGTTCCTATTAGAAAAGAACCGTTTGGCGTACAACAGATTCACAGTAGGTCATTTATAATTGTGCATACACAGTTGAGAAAGATTTTCAATAATTTATATCCTTGAACTCAAAGGGAGAGTCCATCTATTTTTCGATAACTAGACCTCTACGCTGTAGGAGAGGAATAATGATCAGCCCATCTGAGTCTAAACTGACGGGCGTTCCCCGTACGATGCTGATGACCACTCGTGCTCGTGTTGAAGAGCACCAACGTTCTGATGCCATCTTTCATGACCCAAAAATAATGGAATAGTGGTCTTTGCTCCAATGGGATCCTGAATTAGATATCTTCTATAGTGGTTCACTAGCGCAACTCACTTGGGCTGTACGCGCTCATCTATTCGACCAAGTTACCCAACGGTATCTAGCCAGTCATCAGGAAGCGATCACCATTGAGCTGGGAGCAGGGTTGTCAACCCGCTACTATCGCGTGGGACAAGGCTACCGCTATTGGCTAGAGTTAGATTTACCCGAAATAACCACCCTTCGACGCCAGCTAGATACAGAAACTGACCACCATCGATTCCTCGCTCAATCTGCACTGGATTTCACTTGGATGGACGAATTACCTGGAAATCCTGAAAATCTGCTGATCATTGCAGAAGGATTGCTGATGTATTTCGAAGAAAACCAAGTACAGCACTTAATTGATCAACTTCGCCACCGACTTCCAGGTGCAACGCTTGTATTTGATGCATTGGGTGGTACTTCAAATAGCAAAGGAGCCAAACAGTTGGCTCAACTCGGTGCCCCCTTGAACTGGTTTATCAAAAATGAACAGGACATCGCAGCGATGGGATTGTCCCTCACAAGTGTTCAATCCTTGATTCAAGCAAACTGTCGATATCCGCATCGCATCGGCTTTTTCGTCGGGTCCCTTGGCTGAGTAAATTACCGCCCTTACGCAATGCTTGTTTGATTCTAGAAACAACCGTTTAGCCATAGCCCACCCTAACTTTGTGATGGATTATGCTCACTATTGATGATAGCCGCTGGCCCCTTGTCTCAACTCGTTTTCGAGGACTTGGCACGCCTGAAGAGATGGCGCAATTCTATGCCTGCTTCGAGGAATGGTTGGCGAAGGAAGAACCGTTTCCTTAGTGCTGCAGCGGGATAATGCTGAAGCGGCAGAGAAACAAGGGAAATCACCTGAAGCCAAGCAAATCCGCAAAGAGGGCATTGATTGGACCAAAAAACATAAGCCATTGATTTCTGAATATTGTGCTGGTGTGGCTATGGTCCCCGATTCCGCTAAGCTCATTGCCCTGTGGGGGCCAATGGTGGCCAAGGTCACTCAAAATTTGTATGGCTGCCCTGGTAGAGTCTTTAGCTCTCTAGGAGAAGCCAATCTTTGAGCGACAAAACAGTTGGGTGTACCTGTGCAGATAGAGACAGCTGCTCCCCCATCTCCGGCCATCAGCCGATTGATCTTCCAACAACGCTGGATCTTGTAATTGCCATGGATTTTGGCAGCGATCGGGGTTGCTTTAAGACTTATTCTCCATTATTGCCGCGTTTTACTAAGTAGGACCAGCGGGGTCATTCGAACAAAAAATTACGGTTTTGAATTTAAGGAATTCTCATTCTCAGTATCCCTCAGCGTTGCGGATCAGGTCATCTGCTGGATAACGACGATGCCGAATATCAGAAATAAAACACCACCTATGGCAGTGAGTAAACGCTCTGAAATCTGTCCGGCAATCAATTTTCCACAGACGACTGCAATTGCGGCACAAATAGCATGACCCAAAACAGCTCCCAAAAAGACACCATAAGGATTTTGGGCGGTTGCTAAAGTAATCGTCGCGACCTGGGTCCGATCCCCCCACTCCGCCACAAAGGTCAAAGTAAACGCTTCCATCCATACCGCTCTGCCTGGACAAGCAGTAACGCCCTGCTCCCGACATTGGATAGCCTCTAATGCATCAGCTTGCTCATGAATCATCCTCTCATTGCCGGACATTCGCATCGCGTCGTTGAGCAGCTTGAGGCCAAAGCCAAGAAACAAGACCACCGATATTCCTTTAACATACTGCTGAGGAAAGACTGTTGCTACCTGCCCAATCCAGACCGACAAGGCCGTCATTGTAGCCAGAGCGACGGTTACTCCCCCATAAACCCAGCGTCGTGGGTGACGCATCGCTAGAATGGCACCGATAAAAAAAGTTTTGTCACCCAATTCTGAAAGCGTAATTAGTAACAATCCGGCTGTAAATCCAGGCAAGAGGCTCATTTGCTGCTCCAGTACTGTATTGCATGAGCAGGCATGATAGGTATTTCCAAAGACCCCATCAAGCCCACTCTTGTTGTGGACTTAATGAAGGTCTCGCTTGCAAACTAGAAAATTCTAAATTGCCGTCTGAACCAGGCTTAACACCAGTATGTTGACTCAGACGATGGGCCTTGTTCGACTAAAGCTACTCCCCTTCGTTTGGAACGATAATAGCATTATTTTGCTGAATCAAGATCATAAAAAAATCAATAAATAGTATTAATAATAATTCAGTAATTTCATATTTGTCTCACTTTTATAGTTGACAGGTTTTTCATTGTCCTAAACACGCTAGTCCGAAACTACGCACTTTCAGTGCGAGACTTTAATTGCTACACAGCTCTTATGCAGGATAGAGCAGCAGCATCCAGAAGTCTATGGTCGAGAATCTTCGTGGGAATCATACCGTCACCCGCTTAACTGTTCATGTTGTATGGGTCACCAAGTATCGTTATCAGGTGCTCAAAGGCGAAGTGCAAAACTGATGCCGTGAGTTGCTCATCCAGATATGCGATGCAGAGGATATCCGCATACTAAAAGGCGTGGTCAGTAAAGATCATGTCCACATGCTGATTGAATATCCTCCATCAAATCGATCGGTGACAATTTCCTACATTTTTCGAGTGCTTGTGATTCCTGTATCATATGAGTGAAGTTAAATTTTCTTGCAGTTAGAAATATTGGAAGCTTGAAGCTTTCTCTCCGGGGATCCACATTCGGAGTAAGCCCAAAACCTTTATTGGACACGGGAAAGTGCAGTATTAAAGCTCACTGGGAGAGGGGAAAACTTAGGTGACTCCTCTACAATCACAAAGTTCATCTACACTTAATCTGTAAATTATCTATTTTGTGATTGTTGGATGAGTATCACGAATTTACTATTCCTAGGTGAAACATATCTGGTTGGTTAGCAAATGTAAAAAGTCAGTCGTGATGAGTTGTCAAGAGTATCCAAAAGAAATTTTCTCCTTTAACTTCTAAGGAGAGTCATAATAAATTCCATGGTACGAGTTCTCTGATTTTTTATCGGGATAATTTACGCTGAAAGATTAGTCGATAGATTTGCAACTGTCAGTCATTCGTAGTCACTGCCTTAGCTGTGCCACTCTTTCCTTATTCGTCCTAAAAACTTTGCACCGCAAACAATATACACGTGGATATTGATATCCAATACACACCGACATTTCATCGTGGTTACAAAGCCAGAATGTGTTGATAAATCTTTCTATTGTCTCTCAACCTTTTCCTTAGTGATACTTTTTTAGTTAACTAATAGTACTCATTTGGTAAATAGTTTTTTGACGAAAAGCAGCACGTATTCGACCTACTAATTTACGGGCTACTGCTACGATTGCTTTCTTCTTTCCAGTTTTAGGATAAAGCCTCTCAAAAGATTCCCTTAACTCTTTATCCTTTTTAATTGCGGTCCACGCAGATTCACACAAGACCCTTCTCACTCACCTATTTCCTTGTCTTGTAATAAGGGATCAATCAGACCAAACTGGCCAATCGCCACCTTTCTCGTAAGCAGAAAGGTTCCAAGGGTCGTGAACAAGCTAGAAAGCACTATGCTCGTATCCATGAAGCCATCAAGAACAAGCGGACAGACTGGTTTTGGAAGCTGGCTCATCAGCTCACAGACCAGTATGACCACCTGTTTTTTGAGACCTTGAATTTGAAGGGAATGCAGCGACTATGGGGTCGTAAAGTTAACGATCTGGCCTTCCGTGAATTCCTGCAAATTCTAGAGTTCGTTGCCTTCAAAAAGGGCAAGACCTTGGGCTATGTGGATCAGTGGTATCCGTCGAGCAAGACGTGTAACCACTGCAAGTATGTGCTGGAGTCGTTGCCCTTGGACGTTAGGCGCTGGCGCTGTCCCAGTTGTCAGACGGTCAATGACCGTGATGGCAACGCAGCCAACAACATCAAAGAGGCAGGATCTCTGTCTCTGGCAGTCGGCGATGTTAGACCGTCTCAGACGGCTATGGCTGCTTGAGTCCCGAATCCCACCTGCTTCAGCGGTGGGAGTGGATCAACATTCCTTGTAAATCACTTTAGAGGTCTGCTAAGTTTAAAAATTGATGAGAATTATTCTTACTTACAAGTAGGGCATTAACTAATATGGCGCTTACCCTTACCCAAGCTGATTTGACGGACCTGATGGAGCAAGCAGAGAATAAGGGCGAGACAATTTACCAACTGCTTGAGTATGGGGTGCAAAGCAACTTGCCGATACAGTTTGGGCAGGCAGGCGAACGAGTCATGCAACTTCGCCAGGGGCTCGAAATTGCTGTTCTTCACGGTCGGTTAAATCAGCCTTTGAGGGTCATTCGCCAACATGAGACAACATTTCCGCTAGTCGCTAAATTCTACCTATCGGGAACCTCACGAGTACAGACGCTAGATGCAACGGACATCGATTGTGACTATCAAGAACTGGCAGGACATCACTACCTTTATCACCTCCCAAACCACACTGAAATTGAAGAGTGGTTTGCCAGTCAGGCTCTAAAAGTAGTCATAATCTCCATTGATCCTGACTACTTCAATGGACTGGATCACGGACATTCAGCTCTTCCAAAACCAATACAGTCTTTACTGGCAGGTGATAGAACTCATCGGTTTCATCAGCCCCTTGGACGCATTACTGACTCAATCCAGCAACAGATTCAGAAAATCTTTCATTGTCCCTATACAGGGCTAATGCAGCAACTTTATCTAGAAAGCAAAGTACTTGAGCTGCTAACCCTCCAATTATCAACTTGGCAGTATAACTCACGTCAGACCACCAACCTGGATATCGATGAAATAGAACAACTCCACTGGGCCAAAGAGACTTTAGTACAGCAAGCCCAGCAGCCGCCCTCCCTCACAGAATTTGCGCAACAAGTAGGTCTTAGCGAACACAGGCTCAATCAGGGTTTTCGACATCTGTTTGGCACCACTGTTTTTGGCTATTTAAAGCAGTATCGTCTGCAGCAAGCCCAAGCTCTTCTCCACAATCCCAATCTGAGCATTGCTAAGGTCGCTGCTACAGTTGGTTATCGGAATCCTGAGGCTTTTAGTACTGCTTTCAGACAGCAGTTTGCGATTAGCCCTAAAGCTTATCAACTGGGTCGGCGACCTTAGCAATGCCCAGTTTGTCAGTTTCACAAAGAAAAAAAAGTCTTTTTTACAAAGGTTTTTATCTCGCTTTACCGATACGATGCACTCACTCGGCTAATAGAAATTATTTTTATTAGCAACAGTTTGCTCTAGCAATTTAGGTGAGGCATGGTTACACGGTTATTTGGTAAATCTTTGCTGCTGTGGGTATTTACCCTAGCGAATATACTTACAGCACCATCCGTTTGGGCCGTAGATAAATCTGAAAATTCCACAGAGGTTGCAGAAGCTAGTAATCACGAGCGTGAGCAACCTACCACGAGCGTCACTGAATGGCTAGCTCAGATAGAAGAAGCAATAATTCAGATTACAAAAGTACAGGTGAATCCAACAGCTCAAGGGCTTTCAATCATCTTAGAGACTGGACGGGATGAATTGAGTGTTCCCACAACTACAGCTCAGGAGAATCGATTAACAGCAGTGATTCCCAATGCAGTGTTAGCCCTACCAGATGGCCCAGAATATCGGCAACTGAATCCTGCTACGGGTATTGCAGAAGTCAGCGTGACCTCTTTAACAGCGGATCAGGTGACAGTTGAAATTGTGGGGACGGACGCACCCCCAACGGTCTCGATTCAGAATGAGGACACAGGATTGGTGTTGGTTGTGGATGCTGCAGCACAAGCAATCTCAGAGGATGAAGAGATTGATGTGACGGTGACAGCAGAGAAATTCCTGGAGGGTTATGTTGTCCCTGATGCAAGTACTGCGACACGAACCGACACCCCAATTCTGGATACACCCGCTTCCATTCAGGTAATTCCGAAACAGGTCTTAGAAGAACAACAGGTGATTCGCCTTGAAGATGCCCTCAGTAACCTCAGTGGGGTTACCTATGGTGGTAACTTCGCTGGATTAGATGTTAACTTCAATATTCGAGGCTTTGATAACGTTCCTATCCTTCGCGATGGCTTTCGACAGTTTGGTTTTGGGAATGATGGTATTCCAGAGACCGCCAATCTAGAGCGGATAGAAGTTCTGCGGGGACCTGCTTCAATTCTCTATGGTGAAATACAACCAGGTGGAGTCATTAACTTAGTAACCGAGAAGCCATTAGCGGACCCGACCTATGAAGCACAACTCCAGATTGGAAACCGAGGGTTGATTAGTCCTCAAATCGATCTGACTGGCCCCTTGACCTCCGATAACCGCCTTTTATATCGCCTCAATGTCCTATATCGCAATGAAGAGAGTTTTAGAGACTACGAACAAAATATAGAGCGTATTTTTGTAGCGCCGACCCTCAGTTGGAAAATTAGCGATCAGACCGATCTAACGGTTCAACTAGAATATTCGGATTACAGTGGGCCATTTGAAGTGGGTTTGCCTGTGATCGGCAATAGGGTAGCTGATGTACCTGCTAGTCGTGTTGCGGGTGAGCTGGAGGACTTCTCCGATATTGAATTTCTTCGGGTAGGATACGACCTAGAACATCGCTTTAACGACCGCTGGAAGGTCCAAAACACCTTCCGTTTTACTCGCCGAGACATCTTAAATACAGGCGCTATTCCTCTCTTCTTTTTTGATGAAGCTAATGGGATTCTTGGCCGAGGGTTAAGTCGTCAAGTCAGGAATCCACAAGACTTCTCGTTGCAGACCAGCGTAATTGGCAAATTTGCCACGGGTCCCGTTGACCACACTCTATTATTTGGTGTCGATCTCAACCGGAGCGAAGAAAGAGATACTGCCCAATTCAGTGATTTTGCAGATTTCCAGCCTTTGAATATTTTCGCCCCTGTCTATGGCACCTTTAATGGCGTCAATCCTGGAGAGTTACCTGTTTTTCGAGATGAACAGTTGGACCGAGATCGGCTTGGGATCTATCTTCAGGATCAAATTGATCTGCTTGATAATCTGATTCTTGTTGCTGGATTAAGATACGAAACGGTCAAAGAAACCGTTACCTCTTTCCCGAATGCCTTTGATCCCAATACCACAGAGACAATCCGAAATGATGATGCTTGGATTCCTCGATTCGGCCTGGTCTATCAGCCAATTCCCAACTTATCCCTCTATGGCAGCTATTCTCAATCCTTTACGCCCAATTTTGGTACGACAAGTGCTGGAGACCCACTGGCCCCAGAGCGGGGAGAGGGCTTTGAGGTTGGTATTAAAACCGAATTATGGGATGGTAACTTCCTGGCTACTCTAGGATACTTTGACGTGACGCGCCAGAATGTGGCGACCTCTGATCCTAATGACCCGTTTGCTTTGATTGCTACGGGGGAACAAAACAGTCAAGGGATTGAGTTAGATATCGTCGGTAAGATTCTACCCGGATGGAATATTTTGGCATCCTATGCTTACACTGATGCCAAAGTGACGGCAGATAATGATATTCCCGTGGGTAATCGTGTGTTCAATACACCTGAGCATAGTGCCAGTTTATGGACAACCTATACCCTACAGTCCGGTACCTTAGAGGGTTTAGGCTTTGGACTGGGCTTTAATTTTGTGGGAGATCGTGCTGGAGATCTAGCGAATACATTTGATGTCGAGAGTTATTTCCTTACCAACGCGGCTATTTTTTATCGGCGTGATAACTGGCGAGTAAACCTTAGTATTCGCAATCTCTTTGACGTTGATTACATCGCTGCCACTCAAAATAGTCGAGAGAGTCTCAATGAACCTGGTGCTCCTTTCACCATCGTGGGCTCAGTTGCGATTCAATTTTAGCGTTCTGTCTAAAGAAGGAGAATGATTTATCATCGGATACTGGTTTTTGCCATATCGGTCATGGTAGTTGCCTGTCAAAAAGACTTGGATGTTCGGACTCCGTCAACCCCTTCGCAGCAAGAGGACTGTCGTATGATTGAGCATCAACAAGGCGCAACCCAAATCTGTGGTCAACCTCAACACATCGCAGTGCTGGGACCGTTTGTTCTGGAACCTTTGCTTGCTTTGGACATCCAGCCGTTTGCCTACGCTGATCACGTGGCGTGGCATCAAGACGCCTATAATAACCCCAGTCAAGATATTCCCTATCTCGGTGAGTTTGTCACCCAGCCCCTAACGAATTTAGGTTTAGCGTCCCAGCCAGCCATTGAAACGCTCCTAAAGACCAAGCCTGATTTAATCATAGGGACTGACTTCAACAATGCCGATCAGTATCAAATGCTGTCTAAAGTTGCCCCAACCTTACTACTTGTGAATTCCGGAAACACTCGGCTCTTGCAAGCTTTTGGTGATGCAGAATTTTGACCTCTTCAAATCAAAAGCAGCTAATGAAATCTGAAAATTGTTGCTGACCTTTACTCGAAAAAGTGGACATTCTCGCAGAGTCGATACCCTAGGAGAATGTTTACATGACACAAAGACCCCGTCGAACCTTTACTACTGAACAGAAGGCTGAGGCCGTCAAAATTGTTCAACAGTCTGGTAAATCTGTTAATCAAGTGGCGAGAGAACTGGACTTAACCCCGAGTGCCTTACGCAAATGGATCAAACAAGCCCAAATCGACCAACACCCTATCCCCGGTGGCCCCTTGACATCTGCTGAGCGTCAAGAACTCAACCAATTACGTCGAGACCTCAAACGCGTTCAAATGGAACGAGATTTCCTAAAAAACCATCTCCACGCTTCAGCCTGCCCCAATAGACTAGAAACACAAAAAGATCTGACTGGCGACGAGGATGGGACTCCCATTCTCGTTGAGCTACAACTCCTTCTGTGAAAAGCTTTTAGACTCATTTTGGAGGTATGTTTTCCACTGGTTTGGACTATACACTGTCAAGTACCCGGATAGTGGCCGTCTGCTTTTTGGAGGTAGCACCCCGTCAAAAAACCGGGCCCAGGGAAAGCTGCGGACTCAATATTGGTGGCGTTTCATACGACCCCGTTTAGGAAAGTGATTTAACCCGAGTTCCCATCCGGGTTATCCACTTGTTAGAGGACTATCCATGTCAGATAAATCTGAACGAACGGGCTTGCCTGTAGTGCAACCATTTGCAGCGGGGATTGATATTGGGTCACGGTTTCATGTTGTTGCAGTACCACCTGAAATAGCTGATGAATCCGTTCAAACCTTCGAGTCATTTACCTCCGATTTACATCGTCTTGCTGACTGGTTGATTCAATTCAACATTAAAACAGTGGCGATGGAGTCCACTGGCGTTTACTGGGTGCCAGTGTTTGAGATCCTTGAGGACCGAGGGTTAGACGTGATACTGGTCAATGCACGAGAGGCTCGTAATGTCCCAGGACGCAAGACAGATGTTAATGATGCTCAGTGGCTACAGCGGTTACACGCTTGCGGTCTACTGCGGGCAAGTTTTCGGCCCGGTCGAGATATTGCTGCCCTTCGAGCCTATCTACGGATACGTGAGCGGCACTTAGATTATGCGGCCGCTCATATTCAGCATATGCAAAAAGCCCTGACCTTGATGAATATGCAGCTTCAGAATGTCGTTAGTGACATCACGGGTGCGACAGGGATGAAGATTATTCGGGCTATTGTTGCTGGCGAGCGTGACCCGGTCAAGTTGGCCCAGATGCGGGACGTGCGTTGCCGAGCAAGTCAGGAGACGATTGAGGCGTCGCTGCGTGGTAATAACCAACCAGAGCATATCTTTGCCCTCACTCAAGCCCTTACCCTGTATGACTTCTATCAAGCCCGAGTCCAGGAATGCGATATTGAAATTGAGCGCTCATTAGCAAAACTGAATCAAGACAAGCCAGAGCCTACTTCGCCAATACCGAAGATCCGTTCTAAAACGCGCCAACCTAATGCCATCAATTTTGATGTTCGAGCGTCACTCTATCAACTAGTGGGAAGGGATCTCACTCAAATTCATGGGATTGGCCCTTATCTACACTACGCTTAATTTCGGAGTGTGGGGTTGACCTCAGTCGGTGGCCGACAGCTAAACATTTCACCTCATGGCTAAGACTGTCACCCGGAAGCAAAAAATCAGGTGGCAAATTGCTCTCTGCTTACTCCGGTAAGACAACCAACCGAGTAACGACACATTTGCGACGAGCTGCAGTGGCTGTTGGGCGAACTAATACGGCTCTGGGCGCTTTCTATCGCCGCCTAGCTGCGCGAATTGGAAAGGCGAAAGCCGTGACGGCCACAGCACGCAAACTCGCTGTGCTCTTTTACAATGCAGTCCGCTATGGCATGGACTATGTAGATCCTGGTGCAGATCAATACGAGCAAAAATACCGCCAGCGGGTTCTTAAAAACCTCCATCGTAAAGCAGCCGAATTCGGATTTAAGCTTGAATCCATTGGTACAGGGGATTGTGTTTCTTAGGAAGCAGCAACCTTCTTTGCTCAGGGACGCTCAGACCCTATGAGTTAATGGAGTCAGAGAAGGTGAACGTCACCATTACCTTGATGTGTAAAGTCCTCAAGTTATCGAGAAGTGGCTACTATGCCTGGATGAAGCGCCAGCCCTCCCCTAGACATCAGGAGAATGCAATCTTGTCAGAGCGGATTCAACAGATTCATGATGAGAGTCGTCAAACCTACGGCTCACCGAGAATTCATGCATCTCTGATTGCCCGAGGATTTCGAGCCAGTCGCCAACGGGTAGTCCGGCTCATGGCACAGCTGGGGATTTGTGCCCAAGCGAAACGTCCATTCAAAGTCACCACTGATTCTGAGCATGATGGGCCGATTGCCCCGAATATCCTAGACAGGACGTTTACGACTGAGGAGCCTGACCAAGCTTGGGTTGCAGATATCACCTATATCCGAACCCATGAGGGATGGTTATACTTGGCCGTGATTATTGACTTGTTCTCTCGACGGGTGGTGGGTTGGTCCATGGCTGAGCATATGCGCACACCATTAGTTCTCAATGCCCTAAAGGCTGCTTTAGGACAACGGATACCAGCACAGACTGGATTAATCTTTCATTCTGACCGAGGCAGTCAATATGCCAGTGGAGACTATCAACAGGCTCTATTGAAGAGGGGAATCACTTGTAGTATGAGTCGTCGAGCCAATTGCTGGGATAATGCGGTTGCTGAAAGCTTTTTTGGGACCCTCAAAACTGAGTTAATTTATCCCACAACGTTCGCTAACCGAGCGATGGCTAAGACGGTCATTGCAGAATGGATTGAGGTGTTCTACAACCGACAACGACTGCATTCAACCATTGGATATTGCACCCCTGTCCAATTTGAAGAAAATTACTGGAGGACACTAAATCAAACACTTGCAGCTTAAATGAACTGTCCACTTTTTCGAGTAAAGGTCAGGTATCAGTTCCCAGAAGGGAGTGAGCTTTGGCAAGATACTGGGTTCCAAGGATTTGCCCCAAGCGGAGTGAGCATCAAACAACCGAAGAAGAAACCTCGCAACGCAGAATTGACAAACATACAAAAAGAGGAGAATCGACAAATTTCACAGGTTCGAGTGGAGGTAGAACACCAAATCGGGGGGATTAAGCGTTGTCAGATAGTGGTTCAGAGATTTAGAAATTGGGTTGACCACTATGTTGATGATGCCATGGAAACAGCTTGTGGGCTCCATAATTTCCGGTTGACTCACCGTCGTGGGAAACCTACCGGGCAATTTGGAACTGCCTAATCACAAATGTGAGAGAAAAAAGCGCTTCTGTGAGGTGTCTACGCTATTTCCGATAAGGTCTATCGTTTAGGCCATACTGCCAACGGGATTGCGGTGGAACGTTTAGTGTTAGGTGGGGTTGCGGTTAGCTCTAGGTGCAGTACAAACCACCCTACTATTGTTGTCCGATGACGGTCGGATTCAAGCCGCCCTCAATTGGCTGATTGGTAGTTTGAATGGACGAGGGTGGACAGAAGTGGTCAATGCTGGTCCCTATATTGGCGGTGCGCTGATTGCAGGCTGTTTGCTGTCCCGCAATATCAATATCCTCAATTTGGGAGATGAACTAGCGGTAGGTTTGGGGGTATCGTTGACGCGATCGCGTCTCTTAATCGGTGGGATAGCCACTCTATTAGCCGCTAGTGCCGTTAGTATGGCGGGTTTAATTGGCTTTGTCGGTTTAGTCGTCCCCCATGGTGTCCGCCTTTTAGTCGGCACGGACTATTGCTGGGTCGTTCCTTTGTCTGCTCTTGGTGGAGCCTGGGTGTTGATTTTGGCCGATCTGCTGGCTCGACTTGGGTCCGTTGAACTACCGGTAGGTGCAGTTACTGCTCTCTTAGGTTCTCCTCTGTTTATCTGGCTGCTGTATCGTCGTATGTCTCCGTTAGGGGTATGACTATGCTCCTAGACCTGCAAAAAATTAGCGGTGGGTATGACCAAACCAGCGTTGTTAAAGACGTTGCTTTTACCCTGCAGGAGGGGGAGTGGCTGAGTTTATTGGGGGCGAATGGCTCCGGGAAATCGACTTTATTAAAGCTGATCAGCCGCATGTTGCCCCTGCAAGCAGGCACAATTCTTCTGGATGGCAAAGCCATTCAACAGCAATCCACTCAGGCCGTTGCTCAACAGATGGCCGTCTTGCCCCAGCACCAAACTCTCCCAGCGGGGCTAACCGTTCACCAACTGGTCTGCTTAGGGCGGCCCCCCTATCAATCCTGGTGGCAATGGTCGTTAACACCCACGGATCATGAGCATATTAAGCGAGCCTTGGCTCAAACTGGGATGTTGTCATTTCGCAACCGTCCGCTGGAAAACTTGTCAGGTGGCGAACGCCAGCGAGCTTTTTTAGCCTTGGCTTTAGCTCAAAATCCCAAGGTCTTGCTGCTAGATGAGCCCACAACTTTTTTAGATTTACACCATCAGCTCGAATTGCTAGAGCTTCTGAAATCCCTCAATCAAGACCGAGGACTGACAATTCTGACTGTTCTCCATGATGTCAATCTCGCGATTCGCTATAGTGCCCACTGAAACAAGGACAGCTCTTTGATTTGGGTCCTCCTCAAAAAGTGATACTGGTGGCGAAATATTTGTTAATGTCTAAAATACTTATTCCGCCGTTGATGTAATTACAACACTACAATTTTCCTTCATAGCTGATAACGCTATATCGGTGCTTTAAACAAATTAAGCAATATTTCGCCACCAGTATCAAAAGTGCTGACGCCCCATAATCTGGCTCAAGTTTTTGGCATCACCGCTGCCCTCATGGATAGCCCCGTGGGCTTACAAATTTGTGCCATCCGCGCAGCCGATATACCTGTTCCTTCAACCGTTCCTTCCCATGACTAACCGTTCTCGGCTGCTCCTAGCCGCACTACTGCTCAGTAGCCAACTGTTTGCCTGTTCTAGCCCACCCCCCTCTGCCAATAGCGAAAAGCCTGTGACGGCAGATGCCACAACCAACGAATCGATTGTGCATCAACAAAGTGTGGGATAGGAAGCTAAGTCTTGCCATCTCCAAGGACGCTCCGTCAATCCAGCTCGTTGGGCAGCCGTGTTCTTGAATCGAGAGTGGCACCAAATCCAGTTGAAATAGCTCAGCACCAATCTTAAAGTCATCGCACTCTGTTGCCAGACTTTGCCAAATTTATTCTGTCGTCGATGCCAACGCCCGGTCTGCTGACGCACGATGCCATTGGTCCGCTCTAAGCGTTGGGTCAGGGCTTTACTCACTTCATGGACGACCTCATCGGGTAATTGTCGTGCGTACCCTTCCCAACCATCCGTTTGCCAATGATGACAGGCGGTTTTGCCCTCAGTATTTTCAATCAATTCTTGAGCTAGCTCGTCGGTATGTCTGCCAATACGGCCACTGAGCACGAGACCACTCTCTTTCGCAAGACTCAATGCTATCCAGCAGTCGCCTACCCTCAACTCCTTCGGCTCACAGTGCTTTTGCTTTTTTTGACAAAGGACCACAACTCATCTGCATTAATGACGTCGGTCGCAACGGCCTGAACTTCCCCATTGTGAATCATTTGGGATTTATGACTCGCTGAACGAACCACACTCACACAAGTGTTATACGCTACACCCGTGATGCGAGAGAGTCCTCGTAGACTACTCCCTTCAACATGAGCTTGAAGGATGGTCTGGATCGTTTCAGGAGAGATCTGACGGCGATAACACAGGGTGTCAAAGGTCTCACTAAAGGTCTGTTGACAGTGGGGGCAACGGTAACGTTGACTGCCTTTGCTGGTCTTGCCATGTTTGTGGGTTTTAGGATGACCACATAGAGGACATTGCATGAGGAAATAAAACAACTCGACTCCCTATCGGTTTAACAAACCCACACTTCTTTGATGCACGACCAACGAATCGGTCAAGGTCGTAGCCTTGACCTCCCTCACAGCCGATATTATTCATCACCTGGATGACACCAAGCTGGTGGGAATTCCAGGTAGTCGATTAATTGGAACCGACCAGCGATTTCAAGATCTCCCCCAAGTCAGTCAAGGACGAACCGCCCCTGATTTAGAAAAAATTGTTGCCCTGAAGCCGACGCTGGTGATTGGTGCTAAAGGTTTTCATGATCAGCCCCTCTGCAAAGTGAAGGATTTGGGCATTGCTACATTGACGACGGAAGTCAAGGGCTGGCAGGATTTAATCGTGTTAACGGAAGAGATTGCGGACAAAATCGGAGCCGATCCCGCCCCCTTATTGGCCCGCTATCAACAATGCCTGAGTAAATTACCTGCTGAATCAGCCTCAACCCTGGTGCTGGTCAGCCGACAACCGATCTTAGCCCCCAATAAAAATAGTTGGGCTGGAGATTTACTTCAACAATTTAAGGCCAAAAATCTAGCGGCGGAATTGCAAGGCCAAAGCCCAGTAGAAGGCTATGTCACCCTCTCGGCGGAAAAGGTGTTAGAGGCGAATCCCGATATTGTCCTGGTGGTGGACCCGGAGCAAGATCCCGTAGCGGCTTTTGAGTCTGAACCGTTTTGGAGCAAGCTGAAGGCGACGCAGAATAAGCGGGTTAATGCCTTTGATTATTACGGCCTTGTCAATCCTGGCAGCATTAGCAAGATTGAAGCTGCCTGCACCCAACTGCAAGAGGTTTTGCAGTGAGCATTGATTTAGAAGTGTAGTGAAATCGCAACTCTAATCCCTCAAGTAGCCATCCGTGTTGATAGAGATGGCCTGCTTTGTCGTGCAAGTGTTACCTGTTTTTGGCCATTTCTGAACAAAGCCAACGGCTCGGATCTAAAAAATCCATTTCACAAAGGAAAAAGTACTTATCGCAAAGATTTTGAGAGGACTTTTCCCCTATACTAACCAGCTAGCTTTGTGTGCGAAGCAATGATGTCTATGCGGTGTATGAAGATTGATTCAGAAGACGATGATTCTTGAACTACCAGGTAGGATAATACTTGGTCTCCCTTCCGTGATTGCCACCTTGGGCCTTTTAGCTCCGCTTCCCGTTCGGGCTGAACAGGCTGCAGGAGGACGTGAGACTCCAGATATCGATCTCGCAAAACTCTCTACGCCCCCTTCTTCCCAACCCGCGACCAGCGTCAAGGAATGGCAGGCCCAGATTGAGGCATCCATCGTTGAGATTACGGCTGTGCGAGTAGACCCCAGTCCTGAGGGTCTCAATATTATTTTGGAATCTAAGACAGGACAGCTTAGTATTCCCACCACCACCACCGAGGGAAATCGTCTGAGTGCTGTGATTCCCAATGCTGTATTAGCTTTGCCAGAAGACCCCAGCTTTGAGCAAGCCAACCCAACGCCTGAGATTACGCAAATTAGCGTCACGAACCTGGCCGATGATCAGGTGCAAGTCGTGATCACAGGAGCCAATTCAGCTCCCACAGCGACGGTTAGCAATGCAGACTCAGGACTCACCTTTTCTATTGCCTCAGAATCGGCACCCGATACCTTGGCAGAAGATGAAGATGTGGAAATTACCGTGACGGCTAATCCTGAAGAAGGTTATGCTCCACCTAATGCCAGCATAGGGACACGGACCGATTCGCCCATTCGAGATGTTCCCCAATCTATTCAAGTCATTCCCAAGCAGATCATTGAAGATCAGCAGGCAATTGGCCTCGAAGAGATAGTGGAGAATGTGGGTGGCGTCACCTTTTTAGGGAATAACGATGGTCGCGGACTGAATTTTTCCATTCGTGGCTTTGATAACGTTCCTGTCTTGCAAAATGGATTTCGGCTGTTTGGTGATGATTCTGTTGAACCTGAAATTGCGAACTTAGAGCGAGTAGAAGTTCTAAAAGGGCCTGCCTCAGTTTTGTTTGGGCAGTCAGAACCCGGTGGACTGATTAATTTGGTCCGCAAGCAACCCTTATCGGAACCTTTCTATAAGCTACAAATTCAAGGCGGTAACCGAGGGTTTATCAGTCCCAGTGTCGATCTATCCGGTCCCTTGGATAAAGAAGGCAATTTGCTGTACCGCCTCAACGCCCTTTATCGCCGCGAAGATAGTTTTCGGGACTATACAACTAGTTTTGATCGTTTTTTCGTAGGACCTTCTTTGACATGGAACATCAGTGATCAAACGGATGTGACCTTTAGCCTGGAATACATCAAGGAGGATAATCCTGCTGACTTTGGGACCCTGGCTTTTGGCGATGGCATTGCTAATATCCCACCCTCACGGGTCACCAATAACCCTGAAGATACGATAGATAAAACCTACTTGAAAGTGGGTTATGACCTAGAACACCGCTTTAATGACAAGTGGAAACTTCGCAATGAGTTTAGCTATATCTATGACAAAAATGATTACGGTATACTCGCTTTGCCCTTTGCCCTAGATGAACCGACAGGAACATTGACGCGGGTTTTTGCGGCTCAGTTTAATGAGAACAACTTTTTCAATCTGAATACCAGTCTTCAGGGCGAGTTTGAGACAGGCTCGATTAGGCACAATATCGTCGCCGGAATTGATCTATCTCGTGCAGACAACAATGGGGCAACGAGATTTTCTCCCACCCCTGAATTTTTCAGTTTTCTGGATATTTTTAACCCCGTATACGACCCCAAACCTGCGTTTGATACAGTGCCGATTGCCTTTGGTAATGACAATTCGGTCAATCGGTTGGGGGTTTATCTGCAAGATCAAATCTACCTGCTGGATAATCTAATCTTAGTAGGGGGTATTCGCTACGATATCGTCGACCGCTCTAATATCAGTATTGTGACGGGGGTCGAAGACACCCAAGTGGACGAAGCGTTTAGCCCTCGGGTTGGCCTGGTCTTTCAGCCGACGGATTATCTTGCACTCTATGCCAACTATTCCAAATCCTTTAACCCCACCTTTGAAACGGATGATTTGGGAGAACTTTTGGATGCCGAGCGGGGAGAAGGGTTTGAAGTTGGAATTAAGGCGGAGTTGATCAAAGACCGTTTATCAGCCACCCTTGCCTTTTTTGATATTACTAAATCAAACGTCGCCACCGCCGATCCGGTTGTCCCTTTTGCTGTCATCACTACAGGGGAGCAAAATAGCCGGGGGATTGATTTTGATATCTCAGGTGAAATTTTGCCGGGCTGGAATGTGATTGCCTCCTATGCTTATATTGATGCCAAAATCACCCAAGACAATACCTTCCCCATCGGCAATGACTTGATCGGTGTCCCTGAACATAGTGCTAGTCTCTGGACGACTTACGAAATCCAAGCCGGGGATGTCCAGGGACTAGGATTTGGGGTGGGCTTTAATTTTGTGGGTGATCGGGCTGGTGATCTGGAGGACAGCTTTAGGGTCGATAGCTATTTCCTCACGAATGCTGCTATCTTCTATCGGCGAGATGGCTGGAAATTTGCTGTCAACATTGACAACCTATTCGACGTCAACTTTATCCGTTCTGTGAATGGGGGGAGAGCCAGAGGTATCTACCCAGGGGAGCCGTTCACTATTCGAGGATCTATCTCTGTTGAGTTGTAATGGCTACCGTTATCAAGTCTCTATTTATTGGGCTACTAGTTGGTGCTCTAACGCTGGCTTGTGGCACAACGGGTAACCAGCCCGATCAAACCACTCCAACCAGCGGTTGTGAACGCATTCAGCATGATGGAGGTGAAACTGAGATTTGCGGGCAACCCCAAACCATTGTTGCCATTGGCCCCAGCATTTTGGAGTTGCTGTTGGCTTTGGATATGCAGCCTGTTGGCTATGCGGATTACTATGCCCTACCTTTCGACAATTTTGATCAACCCCAATCTCAAATTCCTTACCTGGGAGAACGGCTAACAGGCCAGGTCAAAAAAGTGGGCACTTGGAATAGTCCTTCCCTGGAAGCCATTTTAAAACTCAAGCCAGACCTGATTGTCGGAAGTACTCTAGCGAATCAGGGGCAGTACTCACTTTTATCTCAAGCTGCTCCGACACTGCTGTTTTCCTATGGGGTTAACGAGGAATGGCAGGTCCAGCTTCGTTTTCTGGCTAAGGTATTAAACCGTTCTGAGAAGGCGGAGCAGGTGATTGCTGCTCACAACCAATTGGTAACTGAGGTCCGTCAAACATTACGGCCTGCTGTCCAGACATACCCGCAAGTCTTATTGTTGGCATCTGAGCAACTGGACCAGGAGCTGGCGATTGAGAATCGCGACAGTCGCTGTGGTGGACTTCTCGAAAATCTGGGGTTTAAGGTACTAGCGCCTAAAAATATCGGTACAGGGACACGAGGGGTTAACAATATTTCCCCTGAGGTATTGCCAGAGCTGAAATCTGACTGGATCTTTTTTCTAGCTTGGAATACCGATTTTAGCGATGCGGGGCCTGATCTAGAAAAGCAGCAGATCTCAGCCGTTCGGCAGCAGTGGCAGGAGAATGCGATCGCACAATCGTTACCCGCCAGCCAATCGAACCAAGTGTACTTTCACAGTGCCTATGTCTGTCGCGCTCTGCCGGGTCCCATTGGCACCGAGCTGTTACTCAAACAATTGCAAGCTGATTTACTGCCTGCAGTGAATTCTCCCACTCAATAAGCCCCAGCCCTTTTAGGAAAGCTAGCGTATGGCACGACTGAAATTGAACACGATGGGCCTACTGATGGCCTTAGCGATAGTGGGCATAGCCTGTACCCGTCCCACTCCATCCACCTCAACAGGAACGGACTGTCGAACCATTACCCATGATCTGGGTGAAACAGAGGTCTGTGGTCAACCGCAAAAGGTGGTCACCATTGGTCCCAATTTATTGGAACTCTTACTAGCTCTTGAGGTACAGCCGATTGCCCATGCGGAGTATTTTCCCTTCCCGAGTCGCCAATTTGATCAGCCCGATCAGCAAATTCCCTATTTGGGAAAGTACCTGACAAGACAGCCAGATAATGTGGGGACTGCTGAGAGCCCATCCTTAGAAGCGATCGCAAAATTGAAACCCGATTTGATTTTGGCCGACAGCATTAAGAATAAAGATGAGTATGAACTGCTGTCTAAAATTGCCCCCACCTTACTGTTTGACTACAGTGGTGCAGGGTCTGCGTGGCAGACCGATTTGGAAGCTCTCGGCCAAGCTCTCCAGAAAGCGGACAAAGCCACCACGATGGTTGCAGAGTCTCAGCAACAGGTTGCCAAACTCAAGCAAGAGTTACAGCCTATCGTGGCTAAAGACCCTAAAGTTCTGTTGCTGCTGTCTGAGCAACTGAGCCAGGGCGTGCGCCTAGAAACCGCAAACAGTTCCTGTGGAGCCTTGCTTGAAGACGTTGGATTTGAAGTGGTGGTCCCGGCTGATTTAAGTCAATCTCAGGAACCGAGTCATGTGATTTCTTTAGAATCGTTGACCAATCTGGATATGGACTGGATTTTGATCGAAGGCTTCTCTAGCCAAAACACTGCTAAAACTCCCACCCCGGAAGAACAGCAGGTCAAAGCCATCAAAACAGAGTGGAGCGAGAATGCGATCGCACAATCACTACCACCGAGCAAAGAAGGTAAGGTCTATTTCACCCCTGTATACCTATGCCATGCCCTCTTAGGGCCTATTGGCACTGAAGTTTTCCTCAGTGACCTCTACCAACAGCTGTCACTCTCAAAAATTAAAACCAGCCGTATGCCCACTCGATTCAAGTCTTGAAGTTGATCTGCGGGTCATCAATGAATATTGAATGTTTGACAGTCTTCCATGCTTGAACAACGACTACCAATACTTATGGAGTGTTTTCGAGATCTTTAACCTGAATCCTGACTCCACCTGAGGGCGACTGGCTTATCGGCTTACCTCGATATATCTTTCACCTCCCTGCAGGTTAATCCGATTGAAATTCTGAATCTATTCGTCGTTCCTATTTCTGAATGCCAGGACCTATGCGCACCTTTCTGATCATCTGGCTTGGACAGTTTGCATCACTCTTGGGTTCAGAACTAACCAACTTTGCCATCACTTTATGGGCCTGGGAAATCACCGGACAAGCAACCCCCTTATCTTTGATTATGGTGTTCACTCAGATTCCCAAACTTCTGGTTTCCCCCTTTGCCGGGATCTGGGTGGATCGATACTCTCGCAAACACTTGATGCTGCTAGGTGATCTAGCTGCAGGACTGTCTACCCTCACCCTACTGATGCTGTTTCTCACGGATCAGCTTCAGGTGTGGCATCTCTACCTTTCTGGGGCCATTAACGGCTTATTCGGCTACATCCAAGGTCTAGCCTATTCGGCTTCTCTAACTTTAATCGTGGCCGAAAAACATTATGCCCGTGCTACTGCCCTGGGTTCTGTCCAAATGTCTGGGAGTTATGTTTTGGCTCCGGCTTTAGCGGGTGCGCTCTATGCTGCCACCGGGTTAACGGGGGTTCTCAGCATCGATATTGTCACCTTTGGCATGGCGATCACCAGTCTAGCCTTGGTCAAAATCCCTCAGCCATCAGAACAGCCGACTAAACCAAAAACGTCTTGGTCTTCCTTAGCCTTTGGTCTCCAGTATCTCTGGGTTCGGCCTAGTCTGATGGCTCTACTGGGTTTTTGGATCGTCAATAGCCTGATTGGCAGTACGATATTCGCCATTTTGCCCGCGATGGTTTTAGCTCGGAGCAATAATAACCCGCTAATTTGGGGAACGCTTCTCGCTTTCTTTGGCATGGGCGGTCTGCTGGGCGGACTCACCATTAGTATTAGCGGCGGACCGAAGCGCCGCATTCACGGTGTTTTGATTGCCAGTGCCCTGTGGAAGTTCGGCATTATTGTGTTGGCTCTTGCACAGCAAACAGTGACTAAGATTGGGACAGCGCTAGTGTGTGGATTCTGTTCGCCGTTTCCAGAGAGTGCAAATCAAACCATTTGGATGTCAAAGGTGGAACCTGAGGTGCAAGGGCGAGTGTTTGCAACGCAATTTTTGCTGACCCAGTTGAGTAGTCCGATCGGATATGCGATCGCAGGTCCGTTAGCTGATCATTTCTTTGAACCAGCCATGCAGCCCAGTGGGGCATTAGCAGGGTTCTTTGGACCTATTTTTGGCACAGGATTAGGTGCGGGTATGGCATTACAGGTTTCTATTTTTGCTACCTGCGGGATGCTGATTGCCGTCGGTGGATATAGTATTCGGCAATTGAGATGGGTAGAAATCACCTGAGCTAACTCGGAAATACCAATAACCTGATCAGCCATTAACGCGCCCTGAGTGATTCAAACGTGAACACTATGCGCTCACCCTCTGAACCCTCCACCAAATGCTTAATGTAATGACTCCTCAAAGCCGATCTCCAAAATAACAACGCTCTTTCATTGCCAGGGAATGCGCGAACGATCCACAAGCCCGTGAATTGTCTAACGAGTTCTTCTACTGCAAATCGACCAATTCCAACCCTTCTAAATCCAGGCACAATGTAAAACTCTGCCATCTCAAATCGTTCAACACGGCGAACAAATGCAAAACCAGCTAGGTCTGAGTGATGCCGGATCAAGAATGGATAGCGTTGCCCAGGCTCAACCCAGTATTGGTGAAAATATTGATACGGTTCACCTACACCCAATTCAGCAAGATATGCTGAAAGCATCGATCCAATTTGCGGCTTCGCTGCCAATGGAGCAGCCTCAATACTAAAAGCTTTCATAGATGACCTACCTGATGCGTACTGTATATTAATCGTGAAATATTCGTGGCAATTATGGTGATGCTACGAACACCATTTCATAGGCGTTTCATCTATCCCTCGAAACCCAAAACGCTCATAAAAACACGGAATACCAGAGTCATCCAGCAGGGTAACGGTGACATAATTGGATTGACTGAGAAAGGATGCAATTCGGTGCATACATTCAGTTGCAATGCCGTGATATCGATACTCGGGATGAGTAATGACATCAAGCACTTGGGCGACATATGGGTCACCACATACACGAGCGAAACCCACAAGCTTCCTGTTTACATGAGCATGGACATAGAAGTGAGTTGCATCCAGCATCACTCTGGTCTCGGATACAGTGCGCCGCTTTTGATTATCCCAACCGACTAGCTGAAATAGAGCGTTGAGTTCTTCAGGGTCGATGTCTGAATTTTCGGCGAACAATATTTCGTGACGTATTTCCACCACTTAGCTGCCTAACGATAGATTAAACGGACAAGGCATGATAATTCCGAAATTAGGATGTTCTCCAGATATTATCTATAATTATTGTCAACAACGATTAATAACTATCCTGTATAAGCCTGCGCTTTGAGCGCAGGACTGGTCAGGTTTCACCTATACTGCGGTAGCAAGGTCTCCTTTGAAGACTTCAAAGGAGACCGAATGACATATCGAAAGTTATCTCACAGTGTATGGGAATGCAAACATTATGTAGTATTTTTACCAAAATATAGAAAATAGCGAATATATGGTCATATTAGACGGAATTTAGGTGATATTTTTCACGAATTGGCACCCAAGCAACAGCACTAGTTGCAAAGCAAAGTGTAATTCTCAACTGAACTCGAATTACCAATAGACATCCATACTCAATTGCTAACAGCATGATTGAGTTTGCTACTTCAAATTGTGAGATAGCGTAGAGGTATAAAGGGTCTGCCAAGCTTTTACAGTTTTTGGGCCAATTTTGCTATCCACCGAAGTGCCACTTTCGGTGACTAAGCGAATTTGAATCTCTTGCTCTGAAGCCCTGCTAAGGGCGCTGGCTAACTCTAAATTGACAGGAAACGTATTGTGCTGCCCCGAGACTTGATAGATTTGTTCATCAATCTTGACAAACAATTTGACGATTTTTTTAGTGTCGATTACTTCGCTGCAATAGGATGATGATAAGAAACCGTGATGACCATAGCAATCCCGATCTTTGGCGGTAAGCAATAAGCGGACATACTCTTGCGTCCACAGGCTTTGGACTTCGATCCGCATATGGGTATTTAAGAAGCGATCACTAAAACGATGCCGATCAAAAACGGCGATAAATTGACCTTCAAAGGGATCTTCAACCTGAACAGGCTCAGACCAGGGTGGATTTTTACCAATCCCTAATGCAGCAGATTCTACAATCGGCAGCTCCGATGCCTGACTCACCAGTGGACTCATCACCATTAGTAGCGAAGCACTCAGGCCTGTTAGGTAGGGACGTACCATCTCGATGCCTCCGGCAAGATAGACCGATGCTTACACGATAGCGCATCTCCTTTGAAAGTTAGGCCATGACTGATCAGGCTTAAATCATTGGGTTGAGCAGCAAACCATGACTCTATCTGGCGCTACGATTTACCACATCCGCAATCCAACTCTAGTCAGCGCCCTTGAGGAGGGAACACTCCAGAAGCTTAGAACAGGATGGTCTCGGTGCAGAACTTCTCATGGTAATTGCAGAAGCTGAACATCATTAGCTGGTGGCGTTTACAACCTAGATATCATCCTATGATTTGCACGACTGCATCGAGGGTGGTCAGGATATTGACTTGTTCGTTGAACACATTCAAGACAGCTTTTCAAACCAATTATTAGGTTCTCAAATGATGGATCACTCTAATATACTCCAGTTACGACCGTCGCAAATTGAAGAGGCCAGTGAACTGGCAGCACATGCATTGATATCAGATCCGGTATTTAGCAATTTAACACCAGATGATCCGGAACTGAGATTTCAGGCATTAACTTGGCTGACGAGTCGATTAATGGCCTATTGCATCCAGTATGGGTATACCTATACGACATCAGATATACAGGGAGTAGCAGTTTGGTTACCACCAGCAGGGGAAGTCTCCAGCCATTGGCTCCAGCAAATTAAGATGGCACTGCAGTTGAAGGTGTATCAGTTACCGGTGAAGGTGGGTTGGAATCGCTTGGCACGATGGCTCAAGGTCTTGTCTGCCATCGAAAAAGCCCAGCAACAAGATATGGGCGAGTCTCCTTATTGGGATTTGGGGCTCATGGTGGTACATCCAGACAGTCAAGGGCAAGGGATAGGAACTCGCTTACTAGAACCCATTTTGCTGCAGGCAAGTAAGGAGGGTCTTCCTTGTTCTGTGGTAACAGCGACAGAGTTGGCAGTGCGGTTTTACCAAAAAAATGGGTTTGAAATCACGCGTAAACAACAAATTGCGGCTGATGCACCGTCATTTTGGATACTCAAGCGTCATCCCTGATACCGGTTCCTCAAGATTGGCATGGTAGAGCATCAAAATCCCGTCGAAGCACTTTACCGAAAAATTATGGTGGAGGGATAGCGTTCTATCAAACATTCCACAGGTTGGGTTAGAGAAATTGGTAACTTCATCTGAGTTGTTTTATAAGCTCAAAGCCTTGCGGATCCAAGTCCAAGGTTTTGACCATCTAGGAATCCTTGCAGGAATTGTAGGCCTGTTCGTCTCATTGAGCTGAGCAGACCGGCGGGATGTGCAATTGAAGTGGCCTCTCGACATTTCTGAAGCCCATGTCAGATTCAAAGTTTGTTAGTCAGCTCGCTCAATGCTTGGTCAAGCAGACAGTGAAGCGATAGCACTTCTAGTCCACCACAGATCTCTTTCCAAAGTCCGCCCGCAGGATAGTTCATCTGGAGCAGTTCCGGCCCGGTGAGCCAAGTGGCTGATTGCCCAAATTGCGTTGTACAGTTTAATCCGCTGCTGGTCCAAGGTGCGACCGGTAAGTCTCGAGTATTCAGCACAGCAGGCGTCAAGCATATCGAAGCGCCCCGGTGTGAAAATGAGATAGCGAAAGTCGAGGTGGCGATCTGCACGCGCGGCATCTTTGAAGTCAAAAAGTCCCCGAAACGCCAGGTTCTCGTACTCCACAGCGACATTATGAAAACCAAGGTCGCCATGGAGTAGAACGAGGTCGCTTGGATCAACAACGATGGTCTCATGCATGGTCAAAACATGGTCAATCTGTGCGACTAAGCCTGGGTCGTCGATAACGACGTCTATCTTCTCGATCACCTCATGGTGCGGCAAGGGCCATTCGAGTTGTTTGGGAAGCCAGTCTCCATGCTGGCTTGCCGGAATGGAACCATGAAGGTCGGCGAGAGCATGGCCAAGCTCGTGACCGAAGCGCTGTGCGAGCGAGGAATCGGCAAGAAATGTCTTGAAGAGTACCCCATGATCAACCAGTCCAGGAACAGCGTTCCGAACTTCAACCACGTCATTCATAAACGTAGAAACTGGCACGCAAAGGCTGGTGTGACGACTAACTAACTCCTGCACCCGCCGTTCGAATGCCAGGAGACGAGCGGACTCGGACGTCGTTGAGAACCATGCAATCCGATCTCCGCTAAGAGGCATCACCCAGAGTTCTTCCCTGCGTTCCAGGCGTAAGCTCAGAGGATCCACTTCGAACCCAGCATCACGAAGAATAGAGGCTGCTTTTTGAGGTGTCATTCCGTCTGTGATCCGTCCCATCCGTTTCGGTCCGACTAGCGATTAGTCAGAAGGTTAATGTCCTACAAACCTGAAACGAGCTAATTGTTTGTCTGCCTCAGAAAAGTCTTTCTGGGTTTACATTAGCATCTCTATCGATAGACGGACATTCCACAGGTTGACTTGTCAATTCAATAATTTGAAAATTATGGCCATTCGGCTAAGTTGAACCCCTCATAACAGCCACTTGATCTGTAATGTCCACAGAGATTGATCAGAACTTGGGGTTTTTGCTCCAAATCTATGCGTGTTCACACTTCAAAAACAGTCTAGATTTAATTGCCAATTTTCAGAACCTAACCTGCGAAATGTGGATTTTATTACTGCTGAACGACAACCGTAGATTGCTGGACTCGCCCTTGAGAAAATAGCTCGTCATTCCTTCCCTGCGGTGACGTATCGATACTGCTATTGGGGCTGTTGACTCCACCACATTTGGCTATAGGCCCCCTTCTGGTTTAGCAATTCCGAATGAGTGCCTCGCTCAATGATTTTGCCGGCTTGCACCACCAAAATTTGATCAGCGCCGACAATCGTTGATAGTCGATGGGCAATCACCACCACCGTTTTGTCTGCGACTAACCGATCGATCGCATGTTGAACCAGCACTTCGCTCTCAGCATCCAGGGCAGAGGTGGGTTCGTCTAGCAGAATAATGGGCGCATCCTTGAGGATAGCGCGGGCAATCGAGATCCGCTGACGTTCCCCCCCAGACAGTGCGCCGCCCACTTCTCCCACTCGGGTGTGATAACCCTGGGGAAAGCGTTGAATTAACCCATGACAATTCGCGATTTTGGCAGCGGCGATCACATCAGCATCGCTGGCTACCGGTTTGGCCATCCGAATATTGTTGTAGATGGTGTCATTAAACAGATACACGTCTTGAAAAACGGCAGCAAGGTGAGGCATCAAGATGGCAGGTGATAGGGTCTGCAGATTTACCCCACCCATCGCCAGGGTTCCAGATTGAGGATCGGCATAGCGACTGATCAGTCTCGCAATGGTGGTCTTACCGCTACCGGATGGACCTACAAGAGCGGTAAAGCTGCGTTCAGGCAGTTCAAGAGACACATCGTTGAGGATCCAGTTCTCCTGGCCACGATACCGGAAATAGACATGGTCAAAGGTGATGGTATAGTCGGTGATTATTTTTGGCTTTGGGGCAACGGGTAAGGGACAAATGGCCATCAGATGTTCAACCCGTTCTAGGGCACTTTCCATCAGATCAAAGAGCGTGGTTAAACCCGCCAGGTAAGTGAGAGGGTCGCTACAACAGACCACAATCACGATGATGGCCATGAGAGTCGAAATCTTTAGGTCCTGCAGCCAAACCAGTGATATTCCTAAACTGAGGATCAAGCACAGACTGGCTTGTACCATTCCGGCTAACAGCAAGGTAGGCCGAGTCGTGCGATCTTGGCTGTCAATCTGTATCTGACGTTGATGCTGGAGAGCTGCTTGGAGTCTATCGGACTGTTGCCCCACTTGCTGGTGGGCACGGAGGACAGGGAGTCCCTGAACATATTCGATCAGCCGAGAGGTGGCGATGGCATCTGCCTGGGCCATCTGGGGCATTTCTGTCGCAGCATGGCGGCGCAGTTGACGGTAGAAGGGAATCGCGCCTGGAAGCGTGATCAAAAGGGCAATGGCCAGCCGCCAATCTACCCAGAGCGTCACCAACACTAGGGTACTGGGAACCACAATCGCCTGAAGAATCAGGGAGACAATACTGCCCATCCACAACACCAAATCGGCCACATCACTGCTGAGGATAAGATTGAGATCGCCGGACTGATAACGATTTAGGTCTTCTTGGGGCATCTGGCGAAGCTGCTCTCCCAATCGAATTCGCAGCTCATGGGTGACCTCAATGGAGGTCCGCCAGCCAAAATCTAGCTCCCGCCACCGCAAAAGCGCTTCTAAGACGGTTCCCCCTGCCATCAGCACCAGTAAGCGTCCAGGGAGTTGCTCTTGAAACGAAGCTAGGGCATCCAGAAGCGGAAACAATAGCGCTAAGGTACATCCCTGTATGATCGAGGCCAGTAAGGACAGCCCCAGAGATCGCTGGAGTTGGGGGGCATAGGACCCAGCAACTTTGATCAGGGTGCGATAAAGATTAACCATGGGGCACCTTGGCACTGAGCTGCCAATTTTGAGCACGTTGATGGTGAGACCAGAGCTGGGCATAGAGGCCCTGCTGGGCAAGGAGCTGAGGGTGTTGACCTTGCTCTACGATTTGGCCCTGATCGAGGACCACGATTTGATCAGCAGATTGGATGGTGGTGAGCCGGTGGGCAATGATAATCACCGTTTTGTTGCGAGTCAGGGTTGAGATCGCACGGTGAATCAACACTCCATTCTCTGGATCCGCAAAGGCAGTTGCCTCGTCCAGAATAACGATGGGGCGATTTTGCAGTAAGGCTCGGGCCAGGGTAATGCGCTGGCGCTGTCCTCCAGACAGGCTGGTACCTCGCTCCCCAGCAACCGTGTCGTATCCCTGGGGAAGGGCCAGAATAAAATCATGGGCCTGAGCCGCTTGAGCCGCAGCGACAACTTGGGCCTCACTCGCGTCTGTAGCCCCTAAGCAGATATTGGCACGAATCGTGTCATGGACCAAAAAAGTTTCCTGAAAGACAAAGGCCACCCACGACATCAGCTCTGCTTCAGTCATCTCGCGAATATCTACTCCCCCAATCCGAATGGCTCCCTCCGTAACATCCCAAAATCGAGGAATCAGTCGCGCTAGGGTGGATTTGCCAGCCCCCGATGGCCCCACAAGGGCGGTCACGGAGCCAGGGGAACAGTCCAAAGAAATTTGATCCAGAGCCAGACGATCCCCATAGGCAAAGCTAACCTGTTGCAGTTGCAGGGAGGCATCCTTGGGCCTTTGGGGCTGGCTGGGTAAGGGTAGGATGGGCTCAGCCAACAGCTTGCAAATCCGCAAAGCACTGGCTTGAGATTGATTGATAAATAAAGACAGGGTCAAGATCGGCTTAAAAGCACTATTGATTTGCGGGGCCAGCAAGAGAAAGAGCAGCAGCGTCGGTAAGGTGAGATCTCCTTGGCGAACGCCATAACTCCCGATCACAGCCACCACGAGTAAGACGGGTAAAGGGCCAAACATCAGCTCACCGGCTCGACCCGGCTTTTCGGTCGCTGCTGTCCAGTCCTTTAGGGTCTGAGTAAACGTGTCTAGGGTGGACCGATAGCGGGCAAAGGAGCTAGTGCCATCATCAAATAAACGGACGACTTGCATCCCCTGAACAAACTCAATCACCGTGGCATTGATCTGTTCATTAGCCTCGTCATATTGTTGCCGTCGTTGGGCCTGATCTTGGGTCGCCAGAGAAAGACAAATCAGACCTACGGGCAAGATCGCCAGGGAGGCCACCGTCATCTGCCAGTCGGCCACCAGCAAAATTACCAGAGCTAGAATAGGCGTCGTTAGGGCAAGGCCGATCAGTGGAGTGGTATCGGCCACAAAGGCATGGAGGGCTTTGACATCGTCCTGGACCACTTTTTTAATGGCCCCCGACCCCGTTGTAATCGCAAATCCCAGGGGCACCTGGGCTAAATGCTGGGTCAGTTCTGTCCGCAGTAATGCTTCCAAGTCAAAGGCCGCTAAATGGGAGAGGCGAAAGGCCCAGGCCCGACAGAAAACGGATATCGCTAGTGCGATCGCAACAGCTAATCCTCTTACCCCCACATCAGCCAAACTGGCGTCTGCCAAGAGCAAGCGTTGGATCAGGGTAGCTATTCCAGCCAGGGCTAGCACCGTAGTCGTTGCACTGCCGATTGCTAGTGAGATCGCAACCCCAATTCTGCCCCGCACAGGGGCAATCAAGGCCCATAATCCAGCCGGGGCCTGCGCAAAAAGAGAACTCATATACCTGTAAAGAAGAGAACTGTAAAAAGAGAGATGAAGCAGCCGCTGATGACTTGAAAAATATTGTAGGGAAGGAGGTGGGAGAGCGCCTGCGGCAAACGGATTTTTCCCTATCGCAAACGGATCAAGCTGCTGCCAGGGCGATAGAGCCTTGGTCTGCTAACGTTGCCCAGATGCAACTTCGGCCGGGTTTAAGATCGGACTTTGAGGCTCAATATTGCCTAAACACCCATAAATGACAGCAATACTGAGAAGAGACAACAGGCTGCACAAGCCAAAAAATAATGGGTAGCCCATATGGGTCACCAATAGACCGCTGATGGCAGCCGCACCGATACCGCCAATATAGGAGACCGAAGACTGGAAGCTGTAGTCGAATCCAGCAGTGGTTGGAGTGGTCCGATCCATAAATGTCGTGTGCATGATGGTGCTGGCGAACCCTAAGCCGACATGAAACAGAATCACCACAGGGACCACGGTCTGTTGAAGCCCCAGAGCAGGGAGTAGACATCCTAGCAACACAATCGCCTGCAGAATGGCGATCGCACTTAGCGCCCACTTACGACTAAGCCTGCGGATCAAAGGGATGGCTGCGATCGCACCCCCTATCCCGGCACCAGAACCCACAATACCTAAAAGCCAACCGATGTGCCCAAGGGACAGCCCCAAATCCACCATCAATGGCTGCAGCATGGTGTAGCCCATCGAGCCACCTGTGGCATATAGAACCAGCAGCAGTAACCAAGACTTCATGCCGGGTCGCTGACAAAATGCAGAAAATTGCTGGCCATAGTAGCGCCATATAGATGCTGGTTCAGGTGCAGCGGGTGAAGGAACTGAACGCTCTTGTACCCCTAGCATTGGCATCATGGAGAGGATCATTACCACTGCCAGCAGCAGCATCGTGGGGGTCCAGGCCCAGTGGTCTAGTAAAACCAACATCCCCCCGGCTCCAATAATGGAGCCAAGATAGCCCCCCATCGACTGGATGCCGTTACCGACTTCGCGATCGCCAACGGGCAATAGTCCCACTGCAAACGCATCGGTGGCAATGTCCTGTGTGGCGCAGAAAAACGTAATCAAGAGCATCAAACCCACGAGACTACCGAGGTGGGCCTGTACATCAAAAAGTGCACAAATAACGATTAAGACAGCGGCAATGGATTGGGTACCAAAGATCCAGGCGCGATAGTGCCCCCAACGGGTGTACCCATAGCGATCCACCAGCGGAGACCAAAGAAACTTGAAGCACCAGGGCAAAAACAGCAAGCTGAGCAGGCTCACTGTTTCTAGGGAAGCGCCTCGACTGCGGAGATAGACCGGCAGCGCCACGGTGAAAAACATATTGGGAATCAACTGAGCCGTGTATAAACTGCCCAACAGCCCCAATTGAGAGAAGCGATTAGCCATTGTGTCTAAAACCGAGTTCTAAATTGCACCCCAAAGGTGCGAGGGGTACCATAACTGCCTGAAGCAACGCCAGCCACGCCCAAATTAAAAGCTTGAGTGACATAGCGCGTATCAAATAGGTTATTGGCAAACAGAAAGATACCAGAACTGCCAAATTCGTAGCCAAGGCGAGCATTCACCAACACATAAGCCCCCTGCCTAATATTTTGGGCGTTAGCTTCTTCAAAGAAGGTCTCTCCAACCCCCTGCACTTCCCCCCGCACAAATAGACCAAAGGAACTGCGATACTGGGCAGCCACATTGAAAGTAAAACTGGGCGAATAGGGCAGGCGATTGCCCGTAAAATCAGTGCCAGTAGCCACATCCGTAAAATCTGTAAATTCAGCGTCTAGCAGACCTAAACTGGCCGTGAGGTCGAGTCCTTCAACTGGAGTGGCTCGCATTTCTAGTTCCAGACCCTTCACATTGGCATCCCCATTAAAAATTCCGACCGGTGTAAAGGTAATGGGGTCAACCGTTATCACTTGATAGTCTTCAATCGAGTTGGTAAAGAGAGAGAGATTAATGCCTAAACGGTTATCGAGCCAGTTGGATTTGACCCCCACCTCAAAATTCCACGATCGCTCTGGCTCATAGACCAGGGATGTTGCATCATCAGCAAAAATATTTACCCCACCGGGTCGGAAGCCTCTCGCCACGGTGCCATAAACGGTGGCATTCGGACTCAGTTGGTAATCGATGGCAAATCGAGGCAGCAGAGCAGTGCTCGTTTGTTCTGTCCCATCAAAGTTCCCCAACGGGATGGGGGGTGCACCGGGAAAGGTCAGAACCTGACGCAAGGAATTCAGAACGCTACTGACATTTTCATACCGCAGCCCCACGGTTAATCTTAAGGCGTCAACCGGACGATAGCTGACCTGCCCAAAACCAGCAAAGGTGGTATCCACCAACTCCCCAAAGCTTTCTGTTCTGGCTCCTGGCACGTTGAGGGGGGCAGGCAAAATTAATCCTGCATCATTTCCAAGTCTGACCCCCCGACCATTTTCATCAAAGGTCCGGGATTCAAAGTAACCCCCAATTAACCATTGCCAACGCGACTCAGAATCATCCGGTGATTGGATCCGTAGTTCTTGGGAAAAGATGGTTGAAGCGTTATCGTTTTCAAAAAAGCCCCCATCGATCGTGGACTGATCGAGATCCGTTTGTACATTAAATTCTGAGAATCGACGGGTACTAATGGACGTGGCTTGAACATTATCGTCACGATAGATAATCTTCAAGGCCTGACTATTGGTCTTGAGCGTATTGAAACCATTAAAATCTTGCTCGATTTCAAAGGGGGTGTCATCAAGGGGGACAAACGGATAGGTACCGTCTTGATTATTCTCATAAAAAGCATTAAATGAAATCTCCCAGCGGTCAGAAGGTGTCCATAACAGCTTGCCGCGGATGTTTCCTCCTAATTTCTCATCAAACTCTTCCCCGTCTAGGAACAAGTTGTTATAAAAGCCATCTCGTCGCCCAAAGGTTCCTGCCAGTCGAAAGAACAGTGCATCCTCAATCAGTGGACCACTGATACCGGCGCGCAGGTTTAAGTTATTCTCACTACCAAAACTCAGGGCAGCATTGCCTTCAAAGTCATTTGTGGGTTTGCGGGTAATCAAGTTAACGACCCCCGCCTGAGCACTGCGCCCATACAGCGTATTCTGGGGGCCACGCAAAATCTCAACCCGCTCTAGGTCAGGAAAGTCACTCTCCAGGGTGCCACCATAGTCCAGGGGCACATCATCCACAAAGAAGCCCACTGAATCTCGCGAAGCAAAGTTAAAGTTTGACAATCCACGAACACTGTAGAAAGAGAAACTGCGACTGTCTGTGGGGGAGAACCAATTAAAGTTGGGGGTATTACCCGCCACTTTCTCAAAGGAGGTGACATCTGCATCTTCGATTTCTGGTTCTGTCAGCACCGTCAGGCTAATCGGGACATCTTGGGGGTTTTCTTCACGTCTTTGAGCGGTGACCGTAATTTCTAATTCTGTGTCCTCTGAAGTATCTGCATTTTCTGAAGCATCTGCATTCTCTGGAGAATTCGCCTCACCAGAAGTGACCTGAAGTGCCAGTTGGGTCTCGGTTGTGATAACGGTGGCGGTGGGAGGGGCCGTGGTCCCCATGATTTGGATTTGAACTTGGTGATCACTGATCGCTGTTACAGAAACTTGCCGAATGCCTGGGACTGGATCCGCCGAGACAAAGCTGTTCCCTTCGGGTAGAGCTAAAGCGGTGTTATCGAGGATGGCTGTGAGCGTTTGGTCTTGGGTGGTAACGGTCGGAGCGCTCACAGCCGGAGTATCCCCAATCAGGTTAACGGTGAGGCCCGTTTCTGTGGGCACTAGCTCCACCCCCGTGATTTGGACGGTAGATGCAATCTCTGGGTCCGGTTCCGCAGCCAACCGATCCTTCAGCGATGACTGTTGATCCATCATCGGGACTGCAGCGGCGGGGAACGGCAGGGTGGGGGACCTGGATATGCTAGGCGGGTGGGGGACTATTTCGAGCGTTTCTGTTTCACTCTGTTCTGCTGCTTGGGCAGGTTGCAGCAGTAGAACCATCCCTGCCATCCCTGCCAGCCCATGCCAAGGGATCCGTTTCATAGGTGCCACCTCAAATCCAGAGAATAAGAATCATTCTCAAGTTAGACTGAGGGCCACGATACCCATGAATGCTGGGTACCGTCCTCTTTGAAACGGATTTTTGTTTCTCTCAAACGGATTTAAACCTCAGCAATGTTGTCGATATTTTTGGGGAGAGGTGCCAAATTTTCGTTTGAAGGCAGCACTGAAGGAAGTAGCGCTGGAATATCCCACTGAGAGAGCGACTTCGGTAACCCCCATGCGATTGCGCTTGAGCAGCAAGGCAGCTTCTTGCATACGCACAGACCAGAGATAGCCAAAAGCGGTCGTATCGAACACTTCCCGAAAGCCTAACTTCAGTTTGTAATCATTCAGCCCCACTTGATGAGCAAGCTGGAGAAGAGACGGGGGATGCTCTAACTGATGCTTGAGAATCTCACTAGCAGCATAAATCCGTTCAATATCATCGGGGCTCAGCTTGGAGGAACTCGCGGTTGACGGAGAGAGAGACTGCAACAGATGGGCTAGCAACTCAATCACCCGGCTTTCGAGATAGAGCCGACGGGGCAACCCATTGTAGGGACAATTCAGAATCTGCTGTAGGGCAACTTGTGAGGCGGTCGTCGTGGTGAAGTGCTGGATATAGGGACACTGAGAGTTCCCCAACAGACTGTGCTGCAACGCCAAGGGCAGCATCTCAACGGGGTGATGTAAAACACTAGCCAATTCATGGATATCAATCCCAATATTGACCAATTGAACGGGCTCAGCCGACGCATATTCTAGACAACCCCGAATTTCGGGACTAAATCCTAAACATCCCCGATTGGCACTGAGAGTTGTGGTTTGGTGACTATCCCAATGACTGCCCTGCACTTGACCAGAGAGGCAAAAGCAAATATCAAGCGTAGAGGTCGACATCCCCTGGCTCGCCAAGATAGTCAGCGGTTCAAATAAGGTCATTCGTTCCAGGGTTAAGGTTACACCGGGACGAATGTTGAGACGTTGGACCCAGCCTTGACCAAACTCAACAGGAAACTGAAACTGTTGCAGTAGCTCAGTCTCCTGCAGATCGGCTTTAACTTGTTGAGCCACATTTTGGACTAAATCGCAGAAGTTAGGAGCAGTCAGATGAACTTGCATGGTGTCTTAAGCTAAAGCAGCACAAAGGAGTTTTACAAGCCTATTAAGAATACTTTGTATAAACTATCAAGATTAATACCTGTAGCCTCTCTAGCTAAACAAGTTTAAAAAGCCCATTATCAAAGCCATATCTGGCAAATTCAATTTTCAGGATATAGAAATCCTAATGTCTTTTGCCTAGCCTCTTAATGAAAATATTCTTATTTTTGTAGGTAGATTATTTTGCATGCGCCGTTAACGACTCAGCTAATCCATCGCAAAATAGAGGACCAATGACAAGAAGGCTGATACTCACACCTGACTTGTCTCATTCGCTTTAGTCCTCAGTTGTAGGGTTAAATCGCTTCAATTAGGGCGCGGGATGGAAATGAAGGTGGGTGTGTTGCATAGCTAAGTGCCCATGGTGGTGATGGGAGGGGTCACTATGGTCATGGTCATGCTCATGCCATAACCCTCGCTTAAGTTGCATTAATTGATGGGGGCGAAATATGGCGAACATTACACCGAAAAGCGCTAAACCGAACAGGCTGCTGTAGAAAAAATAGGTCGAAAGAGAGCTGCCCATCCAACCTGCAACTGGATAGGCAAAAGCCCACCACAAATGGCTTAACGCGAAATGTGCTCCATACACGCGGCCTTGCACCTCCACCGCAACTCGGTCAGCAATAACGGTTTGTGTAGTGACATTGACTAGGGTTTGGCCGATACCGGCAATGCCCCAAAGCAACAATAATCCACCAAGTAACACTTCGTGAGCAGGTAAGAGCGCTAAGACAATCAACAGAGTCCCCAGGGTGATGAGGCTAATGGGATGATATTTATTCCTGAAATGTCCTAAACCAATCGATGCTAGGGTTGCCCCCATGCCCAAAGCAGCCATCGCCCATCCATATTCTGTTTTACCCAGCTGCAAGGTGCTTTGAACATAACCGACCGTATTCACCAGAATTTGCGCCCCTGCGATCGCAGCAATAAATTGTAGAGCTAGCGCATATCGAATCAATGGATCCAACCACAGACAGGCCAATCCCGTTTGCATGTCCTGCCAAATTCTAGAAGGGGTTTGAGTCGATGGCTGAGTGTTGACCACCATTCGTCCAGGTAGGGTGATGATCAGTATCGCTGCTAGAAGAAAGGTGATGCTGTCTAAGAAAAAGACCTGTCGGGTGCCAACCCAGGCGGCGATACTGCCAGCGATACCCGGACCTAAGACTCCCAATAGCTGGCTCGTGGCACTGGATAGGGCAATGGCTTGAGGACGCTGCTGTTCAGTGGTGATCAGGGGAATGGTGGCGGTGTAAGTGGGGGTGAAGATGGCATAGAAGATGTTGAGGGCCAAGACAATGGCATAAATTTGCCAAATCTGCGTGACCCAAGGCAACAGACAAACAATGCCCATGCGCAGGAGATGATTGGCGACCATCAAGCGCTTACGATCCATGCGATCTGCGATAACGCCCGCAATGGGTGACAGCAGCACAAATGCTGTGACTCGCAACGTTAATGCCCCAGCCAGAATGGTGCCTGACTGTTCTCCAGCTAGTTCAAATGCTAAGAGGGCCAAGCCCAACCAGGTGAGGGCATCCCCCATCAGATTGATGGTCTGTGCAAGATAGAGTCTGGCGAATATCGGATTTTCCAGTCCTTGCAACCATCGGGGCAGTCGAGTCATAGCCAAAAAGTGAACGCTGCTTGAACGAGAGATGGTGCAGTCCTTTTCATCGAGAAAAGAACAACTCCGTCCATCTTTATATATTGCAATTGAATTGCCCTGAAATGGAAGACCCACGCCAAAGTGTAGGCCCTGCTTCCTAAACCCTCCGTTGAACGAGATGCATTAAGCGTTCTGTGCTAAGAGGTGTCTTTATTCCAAGGTTGGTGGAGGAGCCATTGGGGGCGGGGGTGCTGGAGCAGGCGCTGGAGCTGGGGGAGGAACATAAGCGGGGGCAGGCGCGGGCGCAGGAGCTGGTGGGGGTACGTAAACAGGTGCTGGAGCCGGAGCCGGAGCTGGCGGAGGTACGTAAACAGGCGCTGGAGCTGGAGCTGGAGCTGGAGCAGGTGCAGGCGCTGGAGCTGGAGCTGGCGCTGGAGCTGATGAAGGGATTGGAGCCGGAGCTGGAGCTGGAGCAGGTGCAGGCGCTGGAGCTGGAGCTGGAGCAGGTGCAGGCGCTGGAGCTGGAGCTGGAGCTGGAGCAGGTGCAGGCGCTGGAGCTGGAGCAGGTGCAGGCGCTGGAGTTGATGAAGGGACTGGAGCCGGGGCTGGCGTTGGTGTGCTAGGAGAAGCAACAGGTGCATCGACCTGTCTCACGGGAGCTGGAGTAGATGCAGGAAGCGGAGCTGGAGCGGGCTGTGAAGCGGGTGCCGGAGCGGGTGCTGGTGCAGGTTTTTGCCTAGCTCGACGGGCTCTAGCGGCTGCCCGTTCCTGTGCGCGTTGCTGAGAAAGTGCCCGATTCTTCCGCGCTTGTTCCCGCTCTTTAGCCGTGAGATCATTCGATTCAAATCGGATTTTGATGGGTTTGCTGCGTCTACCTTCTGGAACAGACTTAAGCTGCTTTTTAACCTGCTTAAAAAATTTCTGCTTGTCTTTTTCAATGGCTTTATCCAGGGCAGGATCACCCGTTGACCGCTCTAGCTTCAGGTCAACCAGCTTGCCTTCTTCGTAAACGGGGATAAACCGTTCGGCTAAACCTGCTGTCGTTTTGGAATTGGCATCCTTTCTGTAGCCAATTCCCAGCCTGGAGCGTCCTCGTTGGTTAGATTTCTTGGGCTTTTGGGGAGGCTTGGGTTGAGTATTGACCGCTGTCTTTTGCTGTTTTTTTGAGGGTTTGCGTTTAGGTGAAGTCGTTTTGGCCTTAGACTTTCCTGGCTTCTTAGCGGTTGAGGATTTCGTTGTCTTTGATTTGTTGGAGGAGGCAATGGGTTGATCATCCCCTGTCTTCACCGGTGTTTCAGAAGACTCAGACTGCTCCTCGGAAGATTCTTCTTCACTGGAAGCACTGGGCTCTGCTTCCTCAGCGGGTTCAGTCGGCTCAGTTTCCTCGGGAATATCCTCAGGTTCAGGAACTGGGTTGACCGCGACAGGTTCTGGTATATCTTCCACAAACTCAGTGATGTCTGGTTCTTCCAGCTCTTCCAGCGGTTCAGGTTCTATTTCTTCTAAGGGAATGGGATCGTCTTCTTCAATCTCCTCAATCTCCTCTTCAGGGGCATCCACCACCGCAATTTCAATGGCATCTTCAGACAGATCGACTTCCTCTGCAGAGGGAATCCCCACACTAATGCCAAAGAATAACGAGTGGAGAACCAGAGAGCCCGGCAACGTGAACGCCAAAATCGTACGTACTAGATGCTCTTCTTGCGCTCGCTGAGAGTTGGAGAAGGGGTTAAAACTCATTCACTTACTGAGAATTGATTGTTTTAAACCATACACAATAATTTTGTTTGATGAAAGCGTACTGAGCATATAAGCAGAAATTGGCCTGACTAAATTCAAGCATTTTTAGGCTTTAATGACCTATATTTTTGTATTTTTAGGAGATTGTTGATCTCATTAAAAATGTTTTGGTATAGGTTTATACATTCTTATTACTTGACAATGGATTCTATTAAGAGATACGGTCTCGATTATGGCTTATCGTACCGAGGTTTCGGTAACTCTTGGGTTGTGTCGCTGACAGTGGGGGAAATTGCTGTCAGCGTTGTCTCTATTCAAGTTCGTTGATACTGAGTTCGCTCTACGTGTGGTCTCTCGGTTGTGGTTTTGGATAGAGCCTAACTTGACCTTCTTTTTCACTGTGATTCTTGGAGCGACATAAATGCAGTTAGGCCAAATAATTTCCGATGGGGGAGTAGTGATGCTCCCTCTGATGGTGTTTTCGCTCATTGTGATTGCACTCGTCATCGAACGCTTGATCTTCTGGTCGAAACTGAATCGCAATCAGTTACCCATCGTTCGACGGGTTTTTAAACTTTATCGTCAAGACAATGTCTATGAAGCCTTGGGCTACTTGCAAGAGCAGGCAAAGTTTCCGATTGCTCGCATCTTTTTAGCTGCTCTGGCTTTAGAAAATCCGACTCCAGAAGAGTTCCGATTGGCGTTGGAAAGTGAAGCTCAAGCTGAACTACCCACCCTGAGACGATTCAGTACGATGTTCGATACAGTCATCAGTATTGCGCCCTTGCTTGGACTATTGGGAACGGTGTTGGGACTCATCAACTCCTTTTCTTCACTGGACATGGGCAATATTGGCGGTAGTGAATCAGCAGGCGTCACCGGGGGAATAAGTACGGCCTTAATTTCAACGGCTGCGGGATTGATTGTCGCCATTTCAACCCTAATTTTTGCCAATATGTTTCGCAGTTTATATCAACGCCAGCTGGCCTTTATTCAAGAGTATGGGGGCCAGTTGGAGTTGATGTACCGTCATCGCTATGAACGAGGAGGGGCAACCTATGCGTCTACCCGATGATCCCAATCCACCGGCTCAAATCAATATTGTGCCGATGATCGACGTTATTTTTGCCATTTTGTCTTTTTTCATCATTGCCACCCTATTCCTTAACCGCAGTGATGCCTTACCCGTAAATTTGCCCCAAGCTAAAACGGCGAAGCCCCAGATCTCCACTAAGGTAACCGTCACGGTGGATGCCGAAGGGGATTTGGCCCTCAATCGCGAACCTATTCAACTGGATGCGCTGGAGCAGGAAGTCAGGGACCTAACCGACACTGCCGAAAAGGTGGTGGTGGTGATCCATGCGGATGAAGAGGTGGGTCATGGTCGCGTCATCACGGTCATGGATCGCATCCGAGAAATTGAAGGGGCGAAACTTGCCATTGCTGCTCAGAAAAAGCAGTAACTAACAGGAAGTGTTTCTTGATCCGTATTTCAATCGAGGACTAAAGTGTCTACGACCTCACACCAACGTCCGTCAATTCGGTCCACTCTCCCCTTGGGATTTGGGTTGATTCTGGGATTAGGGCTATTGTTTGTCTGCTTTATGGCCAGTGTTGGTTTAGGGGTTGCGGATATCAGTCCCAAGACGGTCTATGAAGCCTTGACGGCCTTTGATGGTTCGACGGATCAACTGATTATCCGGACAGTTCGGATTCCTCGCTCCATTACCGCTTTGCTCGTGGGGGGTGCCGTTGCAGTGGCAGGGGCCATGATGCAAGGACTCACCCGGAACCCTTTAGCTGACCCTGGTATTTTGGGGATTAATGCTGGAGCTGCATTGGCTGTTGTGGGGTCAGTGTTTTGGCTAGGAACGACGTCCCTCAGTATCTATGCGGGGTTTGCCCTACTGGGAGCTGCGATTGCAGCCATCACGGTTTATGCCCTCGGTTCTTTGGGTAGAGGCGGATTGACGCCACTCAATCTGACAATTGCTGGGGCTGCGTTTACGGCCTTGGTGTCGTCGATTACTACGGGAGTCCTGATCCTGAGTCAGCGAACCTTGGAGGAGATTCGCTTTTGGCTCGCGGGTTCTGTCGCAGGGCGGGATTTAGACTTAGTGGTTCAGGTTCTACCGTATCTAGTGGTGGGAATGGTGATTGCTATGGCGTTGGGCAAACAGCTCACCACCCTGAGCTTGGGTGAGGATATTGCCCAAGGTTTGGGCCAGAATACGGCTTGGATCAAGGTGACTGCAGCGGTGAGTATTATTTTGCTCGCGGGTGGGTCGGTTGCGATCGCGGGACCGATTGGCTTTGTGGGTCTGATTATTCCCCACATTGTTCGGTTCTGGGTCGGCGTCGATTACCGTTGGATTTTGCCCTACTCTGCCATTACGGGAGCGATTCTATTGCTGGTTGCAGATATTGGGGCCAGGCTGATCATTCAACCCCAGGAACTCCCCGTGGGTCTGGTGATGCCTTTAGTAGGTGCACCCTTCTTTATCTACTTAACCCGCTGGCAGGTGCGACGATGAAGCAGTGGCTCGTTGTTCGTCCTCCACAGATCCCGATCTCGTTTCATCTCGACCGACGAGTTCCTGGCATTTTATTGGGACTGATTCTAGCGACGCTAGTCGTGATGGTCCTGAGTGTGGGGCAAGGTGAGTATCCGGTTCCTCCTCTGGATGTGATTAAAACTGTTTTGGGGTTAGAAACGAGTAATTCTGACTTTGCCTTTATTGTCATGACCCTGCGTTTGCCAAGAACCTTGGTAGCCTGGGGGGTGGGCATGGGACTGGCCATCGCGGGCACGATTACCCAGGGGATTACGCGTAATCCTTTAGCATCCCCCGGCATCATTGGTGTGAACGCTGGGGCTTCATTGGCCGCTGTCACCTTAGTGGTGCTGTACCCAGAATTGCCCGTTGCTTTAATTCCTGTGGCTGCCTTTGGTGGGGCATTTACTGTAGCTGTCCTGATTTATCTGTTGGCTTGGAAGGGCGGTAGTTCCCCTGTTCGCTTGATTTTAGTTGGCGTGGGTTTCAGCTTGATTGCCGGGGCACTGACCAATTTGATGGTCACCTTTGGCAATATCTACAACGTCAGTCAGGCACTGGTGTGGCTCGCAGGCAGTGTCTATGGGCGCAGTTGGGAGCAGTTGAATGTATTTGTGCCATGGCTAATCGGGTTTGGCTTGCTCAGCCTGTTAATGAGCCGGGAATTGAATGTCCTCCAATTGGGCGATGACGTTGCCCGCAGTCTGGGCAGTCGCTTGGAACTCCAGCGGGGTCTATTGTTACTCAGCGGTGTGGCCTTGGCGGGTTCTGCAGTGGCGACAGCAGGCGGTATCGGTTTTGTGGGTTTAATGGCCCCCCATTTGGGACGGCAAATGGTAGGCCCTTCCCATGAAGGATTACTGCCTGTAGCTGCTTTAACTGGGGGATTTGTGGTGGTGGTCGCTGACCTACTGGGTCGTCTTCTGTTTGCACCGATTGAACTGCCCTGTGGAATTATTACGGCGATTGTGGGAGCGCCTTATTTTCTGTATTTGTTGATTCGAGATCGCAACTCATGATCACTGACACTACTGCATACGCCCTCACGACCCGGAAGCTCAAGCTAGCTTATGAAGGCAAAGTTATCATTGAGTCCCTGGATTTAGCCATTCCTACGGGCAAAATCACGATTTTGGTAGGGCCGAACGGTTGTGGAAAGTCTACGTTGCTCAAGGGATTAGGCCGATTACTCAAGCCCAAGCATGGCGTGGTGTATCTGGGGAGTGAATCGATTGCCAAACTGTCCAGCAAGGCTATTGCTAAACGATTAGGGTTGCTCCCTCAAGGACCCACTGCCCCAGAAGGATTGACCGTGAGAGATTTGGTAGCCCAAGGTCGCTATCCTCATCAGGGTTGGCTGCAGCAATGGTCTAAAGACGATGAAAAGCAGGTGAACTGGGCCTTATCGATTACCCAGATGCATGAGTTTTCCCATTACGCTTTAGATAATCTGTCCGGTGGACAGAGACAGCGAGCCTGGATTGCTATGACCCTAGCGCAGGATACGGAAATATTGCTGCTAGATGAACCGACCACCTATCTTGATTTGGCTCATCAGATGGAAGTGCTCGATCTGCTCTATGACTTGAATCAAGAACAAGGCCGCACCATTGTGATGGTGTTGCATGATTTGAACCAGGCTTGCCGTTATGGCGATCATCTAGTGGCGATCCGAGATGGCAGAGTTTACAAGCAGGGCCATCCCGAACGGGTGATGACGGAAACAATGGTACAGGAAGTTTTTGGTCTGGAAAGTCAAATTGTGAGTGATCCGGTTGCAGGAACACCTTTATGTATTCCCATTGGTCGCAAAGTCATACAAGCGAGAGATGTTACATGGAAATTATGACTCGTACTGCCTACAACCAGCAGTGGCTGAATACGTTAGATAGTCACGGATCAATTGTTTTCCATAGCGACTTTGATGTAATGGCTAGTTGCAGTCACCGATTTAGCAAGGATCAGGTTTGGGGTATACAGTTCTCCCCCATCTTTTGTTTAGAGGCATCAGATAGCTATTATCACCGTGATTTGTGTGTCAGGAACACTCATGATGCCCAACCACAACTGGTTGCCAAGTTTTATCTATCTGGGGAACATCATGTTCACAGCCCTAATATTCCCAATATTCCAACAGAATATTGCGAGAGAGCAGGGTACAGCTATTTATTTTCCCTTCCTGAGATCGAAGAAAAAGAAATTTATTTAGCGAATCAGCGACTCCATCTGTTGCGCATATATGTAGACCCATGCTGGTTGCAAAAGCTGGGAGCTTCGGTACTTCCGCTCCATCTCCAAATGCTGTTGAATGCAGACCCTCCCTATCGCTTTCATCAGTGTTTGGGAAAGATGACACCCACCATGCATGCGATTCTGCAGCAAATTCTTAACTGTCCCTATAAACAGGGCATGAGGCGGCTCTACCTTGAGAGTAAAGCGCAGGAACTACTGGTGCTACAACTGGAACAGTGGCTGGCCTTGGAGCAAGGAAATAGTGCGTCCACCCCCCTCAAGGCAGCAGATCTGGACTATGTACATTTAGCTGCTGACATTCTTGATCGCGAATTGTCCCATCCCCCCTCGATTGCGGTGTTGGCTCGTCGGGTGGGACTGAATGAATACAAGCTCAAGGTGGGATTTCGGCAGGTGTTCGGGCAAACGGTGTTTGGTTATGTAAAGGTGCAGCGACTGGAGCGGGCCAAGCAGCTTTTGTTGATCGGAGGCAGCACGGTCACTCAGGCGGCTGCAAGCGTGGGCTATGTTAGCCAAGGTCATTTTGCTGCAGCGTTTCGGCAGCAGTTCGGCGTCAATCCACGAACACTGCGTCAATAGTTCCTTCCCAATCCCGCGGGGAACTGACGCCCAATCCGAGCCTTTAAGTTGAGGCAAAGGGGCTTATTTGTGTAGAAGCTTGCCGAACCTTGAAAAATCAAACATGATTTTCATCTAAGTAAAATAATAAAAAATTCCATAAAATTTGCATTTATTAAAAACGCGACCGCCCCACAACACCGTCTGTTGTTGAGTACTTGAGAGAAATTATGTTGACTCAGACAGCTTTATCCGACTGTCGATTTTGTTCCCTGGTGTCTAAGCAAAATGGCGAAGACCCGATTGGGACGGCCAGAACGGTTGACCACTGGCTCCTGATCGAGCTAGCTCAACCCTGGATTGAAAAAATGTTCAAGGAAGATCCGAGAATTGCGCCACTGATTAAACTATTCAGGCATTTATTTACGAAGTATGGCGTAGTAATACAGCCCATTTTGATTGCCCCGGATAAGGTGTATTCGCGCCCTGGAGAGACACGGATCATCTATTTCCATCGGGCTCAGAAGCTCTTTACTCAATATAAAAAACAAGAGTTCATCGTCCCGGAAGCTGAGTTTCCACGGCTTGTCACAGCGTTACTAAAGCATTTGATGAAGCAGCCCAACGAGTTTTCGGCGTTCCACCACTTTCGGCAAGAAACTACCCATATACGCGAGATCCTCGTCTGCACCCATGGTAATGTCGATGCGGCATGCGCTCGGTTTGGTTACCCCATATATAAAAACCTACGGGAAGGTTACGCGACTCAGCCCAACAACCATCTGCGGGTATGGCGGTGCAGCCATTTTGGCGGCCACAAATTTGCCCCGACCCTAATTGATTTACCTCGGGGGCACTATTGGGGGCATTTGGAGCCAGAGATCGTTGATTTACTTGTCAATCAGCAAGGTGAGGTTGCAAAACTGAGATCACATTATCGAGGTTGGAGTGGCCTAAGTAAGTTTGAGCAGATTGCCGAACGGGATATTTGGATGCGTGAGGGGTGGGACTGGCTTACTCAGGACAAATCTGGCAAGACTACCCGCAAAGGGTTGATAGGAATCAAGCGATATTTGTACCCACTACTAAAGCTCATTCCGCTAAAGCGAGTTCAATTTTTCTTGGAACAGTGGACACGGGATGCGATCTGGGCAGAAGTACAGATTCAATTTACCAGCCCAGACCAAACAAGAGCAGGTACCTACTTTGCTCGGGTCGAAATGAGTGAGAGCGTGATGACTGCGGGAAAATCACCGAAACTTGGAGAAGCGGTACAGTTGAAACCTGTTCCCCAATATCGTCTCAGTCGCTTAGTCAAACTAAAGTGACATTGCTCAGCTTAGAACCTTTATCAGACATAGGCTGTAAGAATTTGTCTAATTCCAAAAGGGTTGCCCAAACCTTTTGGAAGTTAAACCGTATCAATCACATCCATTATTCATCCGATCCTGCTGGGGATGAAAAAGATCCCGCTGGGAACTGACGCTCGATCCCAGCCGACCTAAGATGTCCTAATTAAGAATAATTATGAACAATTTTGGGTGTGAGGCATGGTCCGTAATCAACCGGGTAAGCTTGAGAAAGTTGCCCTGAGGCATTCAGGAGTCATCAGTTTAATGACGATAGTGTCATCAGGTTGGGGCCTAGCTGCGGTTGCCCAGCAGCTCAATGTTGAGAACGCTCAGAGTTCCCCTGTCGAATCGATCTCTACCCCGATTGAGACACCCTCCCAAGCGTCCCCAACGGTCGCTGAGTGGATGGCTCAAATTGAAGCCTCCCAGGTGGAAATTACGGCGGTTCGTCTACAGTCAACAGCGACGGGTCTGCAAGTGGTTCTTGAAACGGCTGTTGATGCGTTGTCCTTGCCTACCCCCACGGTATCCGGGAATGTGCTGACAGTAGAGATTCCCAACGCAGTGCTACAACTGCCTGAGGGGAATGACTTTGAGCAACCTAATCCCGCACTTGGGATTGACCGGGTGAGTGTGCGAAGCTTGCTTGGAGACAGGGTGCAGATAGAGATAGTAGGGACAAATGCACCACCTGTGGCCGAGGTTTCTGCAACATCCGCAGGTCTAGTGTTAGCAGTGACACCAGGAGCGATAGCCGATGGCGAGGACGAAGAGATTGAAATTACGGTGACAGCAGATCGGGATAGCTCCTACGTGGTGCCCAATGCCAGTACTGCAACTCGGACCGATACGCCGCTGCGCGACATCCCTCAATCGATCCAGGTGATTCCTAAGGAAGTGATTGAAGATCAGCAGGTGCTGCGTCTCAATGATGCCCTGCGTAATTCTAGTGGCGTGGTTTCTAGCTCTAACGATCAGCGAGGCCAGCGGTTTATTATCCGAGGCTTCAATTCTGGATCCGTCCTCAGGGATGGGTTCCGCCTTACCAATGGCGGAACGGGTAATTTCGGCTTTCCAGAACTCTCTAATTATGAGCAAATTGAGGTACTTAAAGGCCCCGCCGCTATTTTGTATGGTTTCTTAGAACCGGGTGGCGTGATTAACTTGGTCAGCAAGAAACCTACGGAAGAGCCATTTTATAAGCTATCGTTTCGAGCTGGAAATCGAGATTTGTATGAACCCAGTTTTGACATCTCAGGTCCACTTACTGAAGATAAACGCTTAGCCTATCGAATCAATGGCGTCTATCGAACTGAAGATTCCATTCGAGATTTTGACACGAGTATTCAAAAATTTTCCATTGCCCCCGTCTTGAGCTGGAAAATTAGCGAACAGACCGATCTACTACTCAGCTTTGACTACTCCTACGATCGTTTGCCCACAGACTTCGGCGGTCTCCCAGCTATTGGTAATCGGATTGCCGATGTCCCCTTCGAGCGGATCACTGGCGAGCCAGGTGATGATACAACCATTGAAACTTTGAGGGTAGGCTACCAGTTTGAACACCGCTTCAGCGATGCCTGGAAAGTACGGAATAGCTTTACATTCTATAGTTACTCCCCGGAGTTTGTATCTAATCTTGGATTTAGAATTAACGAAGCCACTGGGGATTTGAATCGAATCTGGGTGCAGAACGCTCAGCCAATTGACAACTTTGAACTGCAAACTAATGTGGTGGGAAAGTTTGCTACAGGGCCTGTTCAGCATACGCTCTTAGCTGGCGTTGATCTTTATCGACGGGATTTCTATGCCCTCGGTCGCATTGACTTTTCACCCCAGCCACCCTTCAATATCTTCAATCCTGTATATGGTATCCCTCGACCCGCTAGTTTTAATGATCCTCTTCCGCAAACAGACTTTAGCCGCACTGACTCATTGGGGATCTTCCTCCAGGATCAGGTCACCTTACTGGATAATCTTCATCTTCTGGTGGGTGCTCGCTACGATACTGTTCGGCAAACGACCGAGGATTTGGAGGTAGGGAACCGTTCAACCCAAAGTGATGATGCCATCAGCCCCCGAGCAGGTATCGTTTATCAGCCCATCGAAGAGCTATCCTTGTTTGCCAGCTACAGTACCTCCTTCTCTCCCAACTCTGGTACAACTATTGCAGGTGATTTATTAGACCCTGAGCGCGGTGAGCAGTTTGAAGTAGGTCTAAAAACTGAACTGCTTGGGGGAAGATTCTCGGGTAATTTAGCTTTTTTTGAAATCACTAAGAAAAACGTCGCCACCCTAGATCCGAATTCTCCACCTGGAGAGTCTTTCTCAATTCCTACTGGAGAGCAACGCAGCCGTGGGATTGAGCTAGATTTAATTGGCGAGCTGCTGCCGGGTTGGAATTTGGTCGCAAATTATGCCTACACCGATGCCAAAATTACCCAAAGCAATGATGGCATTCAGGGAAATCGCGTGTTTGGGGTTCCTAGACATAATTTCAATCTGTGGAGTACCTATGAGGTGCAGCAAGGTCCCCTTGAAGGATTGGGGTTCGGGCTGGGATTTAACTTTGTCAGCGATCGTTTCGGGGACAATGCCAACAGTTTTGTTTTAGAGGACTATTTCCTCACTAATGCTGCCTTGTTCTACGAGCGCAACAATTGGAAAGTGGCCCTCAACCTCCGCAATCTCTTTGATGTTGACTTTATTGATAGTTCTGAAGGGAACCGCGTCTTTGAGAACAGACCCGGAGAGGGGTTTACGATTATTGGTTCAGTTTCCTTTGAGTTTTAGTTAAAAACGCTTTGTCTGATGACCAAACTGAGATGAAAATAAGTCTAAAACAGTTCGGGTGGCGGATGGTCCTCTCTGCCCTGATTTTCTGTCTGTTGGCAGCCTGCCATCAGGCGGTTCAAAACACTGGAGTATCGACCGAAACCCGTCTCATCGAACATGCTATGGGACGCTCCCAAGTCCCCCTAGTGCCGCAGCGCGTGGTTACCTTGGATTCAGCCCCCTTGGATGCCGCCTTAGCCCTTGAGGTAAAGCCTGTTGGTTCCGCAGGCTGGGATGGAGAATTTGCGGAATATCTGGGTGATCGCACGATTGGTATCGCTGCGGTAGGAACCCCTAATGGACCCAGTTTGGAAGCCATAATCGAACTTAAGCCTGACCTGATTCTGGGGAGTAAGGTTGTCGCAGAGAAGATCTATCCACAACTGATGCAAATTGCACCGACAGTGCTGACAGAGGAAACGGGCCGTGACGGCAACTGGCCTGATAACTTAAGGCTGTACGCTGATGCTTTGGGTAAGCGTGATCTTGCCGAGCAACTGTTGAAGACCTATCGAGATCGAATTGCCGCTCTCAAACAACAGATGCAGAATGCTCAAGAGACAGTTGTTTCCATCGTTGCTTCTCACCAAGGAGCGGTCTATTTCTATAGTGAAAAAAGCTTTGCGGGCACAATCTTTAAGGAACTGGGATTTAAGCGCCCCCCCATTCAAACCCGACCGCCCATCCACGTGGGTTTAGTATCGAACGAATCCTTTGAACAACTGGATGGAGACTATATTTTCCTATTAACGGGCAAAGTTAGACAGCAGCTTTCCCTGAACGAGTTTATTAAGGATCCCCTTTATTCGCAATTATCAGCCGTCAAAAAGGGAGAAATCTATGACGTGCCATCAGAGGTTTGGGCTGGTGGTCGCAATATTCTTGCAGCCCATCGGGTCTTGGATGACATTACTAAAGTTATGGTGAAGTGAGCCGAATCAATGCGAACCTTTATCCTCATTTGGTTCGGCCAGCTCATCTCGACCGTCGGCAGCTACATGACCTACTTTGCCCTGATTCTCTGGGCTTGGCAGTTAACTGGCTCGGCGACGGCCCTGGCCTTAGTGGGCTTTTTTTTTCAAGTGCCGCAGATTCCCATCACCCTGATCGCAGGTCTAATTGTCGATCGGGTCAACCGCAAAACTTTAATGATTTTTGGGGATGCGATCGCCGCTCTATCTACCCTTGGCCTCGGTACGCTCTATCTCACTGATGGCCTAGCCATTTGGCACCTCTATCTTTTTGCCGCCATTAACGGTGGCTTTGGGCAAATTCAGCAGTTGGCCTATCAAGCCTCCGTTTCTTTGCTCGTTTCCGAGGCGCAACTGATACGGGCCAATAGCATGAATGCCGCAGTACATTATGGTTCTTCCATTCTCAGCCCCGCCTTGGCCGGGGTACTGTATCCCGCTATCGGGCTGCTTGGTATTTTAGGCATTGATTTGGTTACTTTTGCGGGAGCGATTGCCACCCTGATTTTTGCCATTATTCCCCAACCCGTGCATACTGATCCTGAGCCGAAAACATTAACACATTCGCTTACCTTTGGGTTTCGCTACATCTGGAAACAGCCTCACCTCAAGGCACTCTTGCTGATCACAGCCCTGTTTTGGTTTTTCCATGATCTCGGTGGAGCCATTTATAACCCCATGCTTTTGGCCCGTAGCAACGGCAGTGCTCAGGTCTTAGCCAGCACCGGAGCCGCTGCTGGAATTGGGGGAGTGATAGGCGCGATTATTCTCACTATTTGGGGTGGACCCAAACGCCGGATGCAGGGCATATTGATTGGGTTCATGGGTGCAGGTCTCGCGAAAACTATCTTTGGATTTGGGCGATCGCTTCAGGTCTGGATTCCAGGTCAATTTTGTTCCTCACTCAACTTTCCATTGTTAAACAGCTCCGAAACCGCCCTCTGGATGGAGAATACAGCACCAGAGATTCAGGGGCGCGTATTTGCGGCCAACTCGCTGGTCCATAAGGGACTGAAGGCAGTGGCTTCTCTGATTGCCGGTCCTCTTGCCGATCGCATCTTTGAACCGCTAGTGCAATCAAAGGTCGTTACTGGAACGATTGGGCCTGTGTTTGGGACTCAGCCTGGTGCAGGTATTGCCTTGCTATACGTTCTTACATCGCTAGCGTTAATCTGGGTGGGGATAGGTGGTTACTGCTTACCTGTACTACGTCAAGTTGGTAAGACGATGCCCGTTACTAACTAGCACTGAAACACCTCTTTTTGGGTACTTGTAATCACTGATTTATAGCAAGAAGATGTTTAAGTTGATCAAAACTCGCACGGGACGTTCCGAGATCCTAACCCACAAGCTTAGTCACTATTTTAGGGACTAACGGTGACGGTCTTTTGGCTGGACAGACCCAAATTCTAGTCCTTTCTCGAATTTTCCTCAAAGATCTAGAGCTAGTTATTTTTGAAGAAGCGTCTCCGCGACTTGATGTAAACACTAAACGCTGGACTAAGCGGGCCGCAGCGCAGATGCTAAAACACCCAATTTGGTGTTCGCTATTCACTTCTAGCCAATCCTCAATCTGTTTCACTCGAATGCTGAATGCCAACCGGATTACCAGTAGAATTCAGAATACAGTGCAACCAAAAAGAGCATCAAACCTACTCCCCATGAGACATCACTCTATTTCTACCCAGCTATGTCCTCTCCCCTTCTATCCGCTGCTCAGATTGGTCGCAAGATTGAACATCACTGGATTTGGCAGCACCTAGATTTTGAGCTATTCCCTGGTGAACGTCTTGCTATCATTGGTCCTTCTGGAGTCGGCAAAAGCCTCTTACTCAGAGCAATTGCTGGTTTAGATGCGTTGCAAGCAGGTCAACTCACCTTTCACGGTCAGCCTTTGTCAGGCTTTTCAATGCCTGAGTATCGTGCCCAAGTCATCTACCTCCATCAGCGGCCTGCACTGCTGGAAGGGACCGTTGTATTTAATTTGCAGCAGGTTTATCAATTGGCCATTCACCACCCTAAAGCTTATAACCAAGAACAAATCTTAGAATATTTATGGCCCCTTGGACGTCAGCTTGAGTTCCTGCATCATTCTGTTAACAACCTATCTGGTGGAGAAGCACAAATTGTGGCTTGTCTAAGGGCCTTACAGCTCTCGCCCCAAGTGTTGCTTTTAGACGAACCGACTGCCTCTATGGATGAAAGTACCGCCCAGCAAATCGAAGTTTTGGTGAATCAATGGCAACAGGAAGATTCTTCACGCTGCTGTATTTGGACTAGTCATAATGTGAAACAACTTCAGCGGGTGACGGATCGATCTTTGACCCTCACCAGAAAGCCGCAATGAACCAGAGTTATATTCCAATCAGTGATTTTCAACTGGCGCTTGCTGCAGGCTTGATTTTCGTCAATATTGGTCTTTCTTTTGCCTTGCAGTTGGGTCTCGCCAAAAGCTTGGGTATTGCAGCCATCCGAATGGTCGTGCAGCTTTTATTAGTTGGATATATCTTGGCGTGGGTCTTTGCTCTTGATAATCCTTGGTTAGTGTTTTTCGTCGCTTTAATGATGAGTGTGATTGCGGGGAATGCCTCCGTCAACCGGACTCAGCGGCGATTCCCCGCAATTTTTTGGCGGAGTTTGCTTTCAATCCTAGCTTCGAGTGCATTGGTTACGGGCCTGTTAGTGGGTGGAATCATTCAGATTGATCCTTGGTATAACCCGCAGTATGTCATTCCGTTATTGGGAATGGTATTGGGAAACACGCTGACGGGAACATCCTTAGCACTGGATCGGTTGATGGAAGATTTAGTCAGACAGCAATCTCAAATTGAAGCTCTCCTGGCACTGGGAGCAACCCGCTGGGAAGCAGCCAATTCGATGATTCGGGATGCAATTCGGACGGGCATGATTCCCACCATCAATTCCATGATGGTCGTGGGATTAGTCAGCTTACCAGGGATGATGACAGGGCAAATTTTAGGAGGAGTTGCTCCCACGGATGCCGTGCGCTATCAAATTGTTATCTTCTTCACCATTGCAGCGGGAACGGCACTGGCTTGCATGGGCATTGTGATGCTGGCGTTTCAGGTTTTGTTCACTCCTGAGCATCAGCTGCGCTTAGATCGATTACAAAAGCGAGAAAGATAAGTCTGGAGGTAATTCCCTAGCTCAGGCAAACCATCTTTGTTTGAAGAAGTCTTTTCTACTGATGGCTGAATGGAGCAAGGGGGATCGCCCTTTGTCTCCTATTGGTGGAGGCTGATAAAATCCTTCAGAAACCAGGGAAAGCAGAGTCGGACTCGCATTAAACTAACTCCAAATAGCCAAAACCACATCCCCCCTAAAATGAGCATCACAGTGCGAGGATTTGATGAGTATTCTTGCCAAATGATTGGCCCAAACAAAACAACCACCACCCCCGTAAAAATCAAGAACAACTCCCAAACAGCAAGGTAATAGTGAACTCTCAGCCTACGCTCATTTTTTCGCTCAATCGTAATCGTACCCGTCGTAATTGAACTCAGTCGATTCCCACGCCTCACTGCTCGAAACTGCCCACCTCGAAATCTGACCCAATGACCAGAATATCGAATATTTTTGGCCCGTTCTATCTCTAATGCTCGAATTATTCGATGCAGAATTTCCTCATCCTTTATGTGAGGAAGCTCCAATTCAAAAACGCCCTGCAAGCTAAAAGGAAACATAGCATCACCCTTTGAGTGAGTTATTTCTTAAACCGATATGAATATAACTGCCAACATTTCTCTAGTTCCCATATGAGCTGCTGGCAAGGTTGCGAAACCCGACGTGAAATACTCCATAGCTGAATGGCCTTTTCAGGAGTATCAACCTGAATCGTCAATGGTTGATAAGCTGAGCAATCACAGGCAATATCAAGTTCCTGGAGACGGCGATAAATCACCCATCGATTCTGACAATGTATTTCAACAGTAATACTGTTCTTTGAGACCTGACGTTTAGATTCCATTTTTCACCTCTCACTCCTACTAACAAACTATGTTGAGTTTTATGATTTCTATATCAAAGCTTGAACATATATTCAGGGCAGAATGAAAATAATTATCAATAATATTTGAACTTAGAATTCTGTTGCTTGAACCACGTTGAACCTGTCGATGAATAAAACTCTAAAGGCTGTTAGGATAAAGGCATCTGAAGCATATTAATTGGTTAAAATTGCTGAGATAAATGAGTTGTCAATAGTTTATATGTGGTTATTTGACTGACGGATATAGGGTTTTTGTTTACTGAGGATTGACTCGCTTTTTGATACCTTTATTCGTTTTCTTGTTTAGCCCTATCAATTGAAATGTTGAGTTTTGAGAGGAGACCGTTATGCCAGATACCGTTGCACAATCATTCAATCAAATTTCAGAAAATGTATTGCATCTAGAACGCTCGATTACAGAACCCGTTTGTGAGGGGATGAACATCCTGCTAGCCAGCTTTCAGGCGCTATATCTTCAGTATCAGAAACATCACTTCGTAGTTGAGGGAGCTGAATTTTACAGCCTTCATGAATTTTTCCATGAGAGTGCGGGTGAAGTAAAAGGCCATGTTCATGAATTAGGAGAACGTCTCAATGGCCTGGGTGGAGTTCCGGCTGCGAGCTTTACCAAACTGGCGGAACTCTGCTGCTTTACCCCAGAAGCAGATGACGCCTTTGATTGTCGCACTATGGTGGAACATGATTTGGCTGCAGAACAGTCATTAATAGAACTACTCCGCCGACAGACATCACAGGCAGAGAGCTTGGGCGATCGGGGAACCCGATTCCTGTACGAAAAAATGCTAGTTGAGACTGAAGAGCGAGCCTATCATCTTGCCCACTTCTTAGCGCCAGATACTTTGGTGCAGAGATAGTGCGAATATTCTGAATATCACCTAAGTGAGGCTGAATCATACCATCATCTTTTGAGTGAATGATTGTCTGCAATGTGGGAATGTCTCTCTGATATCTAGAATTGGTTTTTCCGTCTAGAGCCTGAAATAGGATCAGGCTCTAGACGGTGTTGTGTGAGGAAATTCCACTATAACTTTATTGAAATTGGTTATCAATAGTATTTCGACAGAGAAGTGATAGATTGACTGTTACCGCCCAGGCTGAAATCATATTGCTGAGAATCAACACATCTCGTTCTCTAGAACTAAGTTTTATATACAGTAGCTATAGATCAGCAGTCATCAGCTAAACCAACAAACACTCCATCGAACAAGTTGGCGGCGATAAGGTCTGGGCTAGATGTTAATTCTTTTAGTCGACTAATGATGGTTTGTTAATCTCGGGAGAAATAATTCTTTCGTTATCAAGAGCTAATGCGCTGATCATCAGTCATTCCAGCCATTAGATTTATCTGACAGAACATAACTAAAGAATCAATATCTATTCAGAGTGCTTTAACCCAGACCTTTTTTCCTGCCAACAATCTGCTTGGTATCCAGTGGGTTCTAAAGCGCTAGCCAAAGAAGCAAAATCAACCTCTCTATTCTCAATGATCGCAACATTCACTTGTTTTTTGGATAATTTAACTTGTACTTTTTTGACTCCTGAAACTTTTTTCAAGGCTTCCTTGACGGTTTGAGCGCACATTTCACAGTGTAAATCTTCAATGTGAAGTTGAATTTCATTAGTTGGAGCTGAACGAGAAAACCAAGACATTGTGATTCTCCTGATGCAATTATCACTCCTCTTTTGGCTTCTTTCCGGCCTTGCAGTCATGTAAAATCACTGCATATTTAATAGCATTTTGCTCACTTTTTTTTGGATCTTCTTCTTCCAGGGAATGGATGCTGTGGATTTGAGCTTTTGTCATCAATTTTTTGGGCAAATGGGACGCACCTAGCTGAGCTTGATCGACCCATTCGTAGAACTCGATCGTGTCCGGGTTACAGAATGTACAGCCATGGCAATGTTCTGGGATTGGTAACTTGCGAACCCTTCCTTTGTGAACGAGTTTAGTGAGCATATGTCGAAGGGCATCACCATCCATATGAAAATGGAGCTCCATTTCTGCCAGGGAAACTCGGTGATAATCGAGGACAAAGTCTTGTAACTCTTTGAGAATCATTATTCTTGCTCTGATTTGAGGAGTTGAAGCCCAATGAGGATAATAAGTAAGGTAGAACCTTAATGCCTTATTATCCCCAAGGGCAGAGAGTTCTAACTTTTTCCTGCGGTTGCCTTTGGCCTACTTGTGTTTTGTCTAGGGCTGATAGAGACAGCATTTCGCTTGGTACCGAGGGTCTTTAGAAGGCCGATTACAGCTACCATCACCACTGCTCCGCTACCCAGCCAGACGGTAGAGAACCCTGGATGTTGGGCAAAAGTGGCCACCTGATAAAACATCGTTGCCACCCAATAGGCCAAGCCAGTCGTCCAAGCTGCCACTAATGCCGTCCATCCTAAATTGGTTTCTCGGTAAACCGCCCCAGTCGCTGCCACACAAGGAAAATACATCAGCACGAACAAGAGGTAAGCAAAGGCCGCCGTTGAAGTGCCAAACCGCTGAGCCATTTGACCAAAGGTGCTTGTGGAAAGTTCTTGTTCTTCAGCCACTGCACTCTGATCTTGGACATCGCCAACATTTAATCCCAGCGGATCGAGCAGTTGATTCCCTAAACTAACCATATTGGTCGGGATGCTAACCAAGGCAGCCTGAAGATTCTCACCGAAATTAAAGGGAGGATCTGCCTCACCTTGGGGTGCTGCTTCTTCAGCCAGTTGACCGTAGAGTGAATCCAACGATCCCACCATGGCCTCCTTGGCAAAGACACCTGTAAAAATGCCCACCGTCGCTGGCCAATTCTCGGCTTGAACGCCCATAGGGGCAAACATAGGCGTAATGGTTCGACTGCTAGCTGACAACACTGAGTTTTGGCTATCCTGCTGACCAAAGGAACCATCTGTCCCCACGGAATTTAAGAAGGCCAGAACCATCACCATCAGCACAATCATCTTGCCCGCTTTCAGCAAGAAGGTTTTGAGTCGGTCTCCAGCCCGCAGAAAAACACCTTTAAGTTTAGGAATATGGTAGGGAGGCAATTCCATCACCAGCGGGGAGGCCTCGCCCTGCATAATCGTGTTTTTCATTACAAACCCAGTAAATACGGCAGCAGCGATCCCAATAAGGTATAGGCCAAATACCAAATTCTGACCATTACGGGGAAAAAAGGCCGCTGCAAACAGCGCATATACAGGCAACCTGGCCCCACAGGACATAAACGGATTCATCATGATCGTCATCAGGCGATCGCGTCGGTTTTCCAAAGTTCGAGTCGCCATAATTGCCGGTACATTACAGCCAAATCCCACCAGCATGGGAATAAACGATTTACCTGGCAAGCCGACAAATCGCATCAGCTTATCCATCACAAACGCGGCTCTGGCCATATAGCCTGAATCTTCTAGCAATGCCAGAATCAGAAACAGCAGGCCAATTTGGGGGATAAACGTCGCGACGGTTTGGATGCCACTCCCGGCGGCGGTGACGATACCCGTGAACCAGCCCGGTGCACCAACGGACTCCAGCCAGGTTTGAGGCGCATCTACAACCAGTGTCCCCACGGCAATATCGAAAAAGTCGATAAAGGCCCCACCGATATTGATGGCAATGAAAAACATCAAATACATCACCACCAAAAATAGGGGAATGCCAATCCAGCGGTTAAGGACGACCTGATCAATCTGATCCGATTTGGAGTGGCTAACCTGATGGGTTTGTTGAACCGCTGCTTGCATGAGGCTGCGGATATAGCCGTAGCGAGTATCCGCTACCAAAATATCGATATCTTCATGCAATAACTGGTGAACTTGGCGGCGATGTTTGGCAATGATTTGCTCAAGCTGCTGTCCCTGCAACTCTGGGGCCACCCGATTTTCATATTCCAGCAACTTTAAGGCGGTCCAGCGAGGGGCAATTTTAGGATTATGCCCCTGCTGCTGAACAATAGGCTCTAGCTGATGGATGGCATCTTCAATCACCGCTGGATAGGTGACAAAGGTGGGATGATTTTTCGGATCATCAACATAGCTATTAATAATATCTTTGATTTCGTGGATGCCCTCTCCTAGAAACGCGCTCATGGAACTCACAGGACAGCCGATGCGATGAGATAACACCTGCGCATCAATGTCCAAGTCGTGATCCTGAGCAATGTCCATCATGTTTAAGGCCACCACCATGGGTAGTCCCATTTCCATGATTTGGGTGGTGAGGTAGAGATTTCGCTCCAAGTTAGAGGCATCGACAATATTCAAAATTAAATCGGCCTCGGTGGACAGTAGATAGTCGCGGGCAATCACTTCATCTAGCCCCGTACTGTCATCTTCGCCATCTAGGGAATACACCCCAGGCAAATCCACCACCGTCGTTTTGGTGCCGTTGTAGTGATAGTGTCCCGTTTTCTGATCAACGGTCACCCCTGGCCAATTACCCGTTCTCTGGTTCGTTCCAGTTAAATCGTTAAAAAGAGTGGTTTTACCACAGTTTGGGTTGCCAATTAAGGCAATGGTCGGTGTTGACATGACTATTCCTGCACCTCTTGGACAATCAATAAGGCAGCCTCCGCTTGACGAAGGCTAAGGCGAAACCCTCGAACTTTGATTTCTACGGGATCACCGAGGGGAGCTATATGGGTCACGGTAAATTCAGTGCCAGGGGTAAGACCCATGGCCAATAGCTTCTTTTTATAGGCTCTAAGGTCTGGGGTATCCGTATCCGCAAAACCTTTGACCTTGCCTGTTTGGTGAAGCTGGAAATCTTTAAGGGTTAAGGGGGCGATTTGTTCCATGTTGGCAGGGTCTCTCATGACGTTTTCTGGAGCTGTTAACGGCTGATCCGACACTAAAATTTGCTCAGCAATATCCTGGTTGAGACCAATGCGGGTTTCGCCGATGCGAACCACCAAATTGCCAGCGACCATCTGTAAGATTTCAATGGCGGTCCCGGGTGCCAGCCCCATACCGATTAGTTGATTCGTCTTGGCACTTTTTTGATAGCCAACAATCCACAGTTGTTGTGGCGGTTGCATATTTGCCAAGCTCTGACAAGAATTAGGTAGGTCCATACAGGTTAATCGTCACAACCAGAATTTCCTCAACAAGAGAATCAGAAACGGTCTGCTGACCAGTCGTATCAGCAGAATCTAAAAATATAATTTTGAAAAGATCAAAGCATTACTGTTGATCGCAGCAGCAAGCTGTTGGACATTTGATAGCCATTCCTAACTAACTCACGAGCTGTCTACATGAAATGCTAGATGTATAGCTTATTCAATTAATAGTAATTATCAATAAGCAGCCTTTTTGCGTCTACTCTTTTTAGACTGTTTTAATGAAGTTGTCGTTCGTCAAGACCGTGGAAATTCCTCCACTACAATCAATTCGACTCAGAAAATGGGTTATCGAGTTTCCATAACAATAAATAATAATTTTGATTTAAATCAATAAATTACTTGTTCTACTGGCTTCTAAAAGTTGCAGTAAGCCACATCAATGATTGATGATTGCTCTCAATAGCAGGTCTCAAGTAAAAACATCCCCAGTAGCTCCATGACCCTTGATAATCGCCAAGATGTGCGTAATGTGCTCGTCACAGTCTTGTTTTTAAATGTGACCGTGATGCTCATTAAGGTTGGGCTGGGATGGTGGACAGGGTCCCTCAGTTTATTTGCAGATGCCCTCCATAGCATTACGGATAGTGCCAATAATGTCCTGGGATTAACGATGAACCGATTGGCATCCCCCGAACCGGATCGAGAACATCCCTATGAACACCAGAAATTCGATGCCATTGGCGCATTGGGCATTGCAGCCTTTTTAGGAATTGCCTGTTTTGAGATTTTAGAAGGGCGGTGGGCCATCTGGTTAACCCAGGGTCTTTAGTAGAGATGTCTCCTCAAGTCTTAGAGCTATTGTTGGTGGTGCTGGTCATTAATATTGGGGTGGCGGTGTATGAACGTCGAGTGGGTGAGCGGGTCGACAGCAGTATTCTGCTATCAGATGCCCAACATACGATGAGCGATATTTGGGTCACTGCCATGGTTATGCTCGGCTTGGTCGGTGTGGGGTTTGGCTATCAGTGGGTCGATGTGCTGTTGGCATTTCCAGTCTGCGTGTTGGTGTTGGCTGGTGGATAAAATGGCTATTGCCCCAGAAGCCATCCATGACGCCGTCATTAATGTGCCTGGAGTCCTCAACTGTCACGATATTGCTTCACGGGGGGTGTTGGGACGACAAGCTTTTATCGAAATGCACCTGGTGGTTGACTCAGATAGTGTTGAAGTGGCCCATCAAATCACAGAAAAGGTGGAAGCCATTCTGGACCAAAAGTATGCCCCTGTCCGGGCCACGACTCACCTCGAACCCAAGTCTTATTCATCCGAGCAAATTAGTTTTGTGTAGTACCTGCAACGCGGAATAGAAAGCCTAATCAGGAGTTTCTGGGGATTGAATTAAGACTGTGAGGCGATCTCGATCTAGTATCGTCACTTTGGAACCTGAGATCGCAATCATGCCATCACTACTGAGTTGATAAAACGCCCGAGACAGAGTAGCAGGGATAGTCCCCAGCCTTGCTGCCAGTTGGCCTTTGGTTAGGTCCAGATAGACCGTATCGCTGACCGTATCACCCAAACTTAACAGGTAGGTTGCCAAACGCTGAGGCACACTCTTAAACGACAGTTGTTCAACCAATTGGGCCAGATGGCGCAGATGGCTAAAGAGGCTAACCAACATTTGTACCGCCACATCAGGATTGTGATGGAGAAAATCCAGAAACGGGTAGCGCGGAAAAAAAATCAGGTCTGCAGGTTCCAGAGCTGCAGCGGAAGCCGGAAAGGATTGGCCATCTAAAGCCGGAACATCCGCAAAGTTATCCCCCTCGGTAAAAATATTCAAAATTTGCTCTTTGCCTTTGGCAGACATCTGAAAAACTTTAACTCGCCCCGACTTCACAAAATAAAATCCCGTCGCCTCTTGGTCTGGGTGGAAGATTTGCTCACCCTTCTTAAAGGGTTGAATTTGAGCAGTTTGGGTCAGGGCCTGGCGTTGTTCTGCGGATAAGCCACGAAAAATCACGGTTGTCTCTAACCAATCTGCTACGTCAGCGGTGTCTATCATCTACCTACACTCTGCCCAGAATCCCAAGTATGACGAAGGCCTGTAAACAGCCTCGACAGCACATTAGCCCCTTGCTAAGACTCTGCAACTTTAAATAGCCGAGACTCAGATTTAAGTATCTTTTAATTGGTTGCTTGACTTAAGTCAAAGAATGAGCCGAACTGAGTCTCTTAGAGTGAGAGGCATCTCCTCCAGACCCGCTCAGCATTGGACGAACCTAGCTCTTCGGGTTCGACTCCTCCCCACTTATAAAAGGGGCTGTTAGGAGCAAAACTATTTTTGGGGATTGCAACGATGGCCAACCCAGCTTTTGATAACACTGTAGCGACGAACTTGAGATCGCGCCGCCCATCTATGGGCTTACCCGCATGGCTAGCCCTGATTTGTATCGTCACCTTTACCGTTCTACTCACGGCGGGGGCAGCCATTTATAAAAATGCACCGCCCATCCCCGCTCAGATCGTGTCGCCTCAACAGGAAACGATCCTTACCCAGACCGATATTCAATCCGGCCAAGAAACCTACCTGGCCCGAGGCGGCCAGCATATTGGCAGTGTCTGGGGACATGGCAGCTATCTAGCTCCAGACTGGACCGCAGATGTCCTCCATCGCTGGGGATTAGCCACTGCGGGTGTCCTGTATGACGGTGATCCTGACTTCAGTCAAGCGGATTTCGAACAATTATCAGAGGTTGACCGCGCCACCCTGACCGTCCAAGTCCAGCAGAACTTTAAGGCCAATCGTTACGATACCCACTCGGACACCTTGGCCCTCACCTCAGCCCAAACTCAAGGACTACAGAGGGTCTTTGAAGACTATCAAACCTTGCTCTCCCAAGGATCTTCGATCCACTCCATTCCTAGTGGCTGGTTTGCTGATGAGGGACAAATCCACTCGGTTACTGCCTTTTTTAGCTGGACCGCCTGGGCAGCCTCAGCCAACCGCCCCAATGCTCCCTTCTCTTACACCGCTAACTTTCCCCACGATGATCTGATTGGTAATCAAGCGCCTGGACAATTTCTGATCTGGTCCATTGTGTCAGTGGTGGTCTTAATTGCAGCCATTGCTTTTTTCTTGTTTGTCTACATTACCCAAGAAGATGCGGAAGACGTACAGCCCGTCACCACCCGCCCTGCCATTCGCCTCGCCACCCCTAGCCAGAAAGTGACAACCCTCTTTTTTGGTGTGGCGATGATCCTTTGTTTGGTTCAAATCCTGATGGGCATGGTGACGGCCCACTATGCTGTCGAGGGAGAGGGTTTCTATGGAATTCCCATTCAGCAATATATGCCTTATGCTGCTTCCCGCACCTGGCACTTACAGCTTGCTGTCTTTTGGATTGCCACTTGCTGGTTGGCAGCAGGGCTGTATTTTGGCCCCCGCTTTGGCAAACATGAACCGAAATTTCAAGCCTGGGGCAATGGCGGACTATTGGCCGCCCTTACCGTGGTTGTCGTCGGTTCTTTGTTAGGCACTTGGGCCGGTGTCCAGGGCTGGCTAGGAGATAAAAGTTTCTGGTTCGGTCACCAAGGCTATGAGTATGTAGAGCTGGGCCGTCTTTGGCAGTTGCTGTTAATTGGTGGCATGGTGTTTTGGCTATGGCTGATGTTCCGAGCCCTGAAACCCGCCCTTAAGGCGGAAGGCAACAAAACGGGACTCAATCATTTCTTCCTGTACAGCGCCATTACCATTCCCTTGTTTTATGCGTCCGGCTTGATGTATTCCAACCATACGCCCTTGAGCATTGCCGAATATTGGCGTTGGTGGGTGGTCCATCTTTGGGTTGAGGGATTCTTTGAAGTGTTTGCCACGGTGGCGATTGCCTACCTTTGCAGCGAACTGGGCTTTCTGAAACGATCGACTGCACTGAAAGCCACCTACCTCACCACGATTCTCTATCTAGGGAGTGGTGTGATTGGCACACTCCACCATCTCTACTTTGCGGGCACCCCGGTCTTTATTACGGCGATGGGGTCTGTAGCCTCGGCTCTAGAGGTGGTCCCTCTTACCCTCATCGGGTTTGAAGTCGTTAAGTCCCTGAAGCTCTCTAAAGAGGCTCAAGGCTTTTATCGGCTACCCCTTAAGTTTTTTATCGCCACTTGTTTCTGGAATCTAGTGGGTGCTGGTGTGTTTGGCTTCCTGATCAATCCACCGATTGTTCTGTACTATTCCCAAGGTCTAAATACAACTCCCATTCATGCCCACTCCGCCCTGTATGGCGTATATGGCTCCCTCGCCATCGCCCTAATGCTATTTGCCTTACGGGAAATCACGCCGGATCATGCCTGGGATGAGAAAAATTTCAACTTCTCTTTTTGGTGGATTAACGGGGGCTTAGTGATCATGATGGTATTTGGCTTGATTCCCAACGGCTTCTATCAACTGGTGCAGTCCATCAACCATGGCACTTGGTATGCCCGCAGCGCAGAGGTCATCAATTCCGCCTGGATGCACTGGACCGTTTGGCTGAGAATTCCTGGCGATATGGTCTTTGCTGTGGGGGCTTTGGTACTGGTGATGAGCGTTGGTCGAGCTGTGATTGCCATTTGGCAACAGCCCACTCAAGCACAACCTCCAGCACTTACTACTGAGATTACCTCTCTTTGATTTCATCCATACCCTAATGTCTGTTGCTTTTTAGAGGCTTACCAGTATGATTCGTATTCTTGTTGGCATTTTGGTGTTTGTCATCAATAAGATCTATGCCAATCGTCCCTATCCCCGTTTTTACGTACTTGAAACCGTTGCACGAGTCCCCTACTTTTCCTATCTATCCGTTCTCCACTTGTACGAAACGCTAGGCCTCTGGCGTAAGGCGGACTGGCTCAAAATTCACTTTGCCGAATCTTGGAATGAGCTTCATCACCTCCTGATTATGGAATCTTTAGGGGGTGCCGAATTTTGGGGTGATCGCTTCTTGGCCAAAACCACCGCCTTGATTTACTACTGGGTGATTGCGGTGTTATACGTAGTTTCTCCCCGCTCGGCCTACCATTTTATGGAGCTAGTGGAAGAGCATGCCTATGCCTCCTACGACAAGTTCTTGCAGACAGAAGCTGAACACCTCAAAACCCTACCAGCCCCAGACGTCGCGATTCAGTATTACCGAGATGGTGATCTCTACATGTTTGATGAATTCCAAACCGCACATCAAGCAGCAGAACGCCGTCCTCAGGTTGATACACTGTATGACGTATTTGTGGCCATCCGCGATGATGAGATGGAACATGTCAAAACAATGGTGGCCTGCCAGCAACCTGAAGCCCAGCAATCCCTTCTCAGTCCACATACTCCCCCCGCATTGACTGCTGAAGATGCTCCCGTAGTGTCCTAAGTTTGTTCTTGCTGAAAATCTTGAGTTCCCTCATCTCTTTTTTTGAGCGGTAAGGGATATCGATTATAAACAGTGGACATTGCTCAATTTTCTATCAGGTTCAGGAAGCAGAAACCACGGCGATGCTATTCAAACTCCTAGTTATTCTGCATACATTGGGTGCAACAGTTTGGACGGGTGGACATTTGGTCCTGGCAGTTACGGTGTTGCCTTTGGCCATGCAAAATCGAGATCCAGATCGCATCCATACCTTTGAAGAGCACTTTGAAGGATTTGGTCTTGCGTCATTGCTGCTTCAGACGATTACTGGGGTGTGGCTGACCTGGATTTATTTCCCCGGCTTCCAGAACTTCTTGGCTTTCCAGTCATATCTATCGATCTATATAGCTATTAAGCTGTCTCTACTTCTGGGCACATTGGCTCTCGCCCTTCATGCTCGCTTTTTTATCATTCCGAAGCTGACCCAAGAGACCTTGAATGAGCTGGCCTTTCACATTATTGGTGTCACTACCCTAGCTGTATTATTCGTGGTGATGGGGGTAGGTATTCGGTTGGGCGGTTTGAGCTAAATCTGACTGTTATTAACTGCTAATAGTAGTAGAGGTAGGCGATCCTGTATTCATCCTGGTCACCAAGCACTGGAAGACATCTAAATATGATAGTTGTCATGATGAGCTATTTTTCAGATCAACCTGAAGAGTGTTCGAAACCGGGAAAAAACCTGCAGAGAAAGGGGTTCTGTTTCCTAAATACTTGGATGTAAGAGTAAGTATTCTGATCGGTGATCTTCGTCTATGACATAAGAATCTTGGATTTCGGGCAGCAGTCGAAGTCCATATCTACAGAGTGATGTTCTAAAAACAGCAGATAAGGGTCTCCCCCGGTTTTGAACACTCTCCAACACGAGATCCACCATATTTCTCCTGAAAGGAGTACCCAGATGAGTCTCTAAGTTTTTCCAGACTGCAAGGCTATTAGGATCCATGTAGGGTTAATCTTTTCGAGTAGTATTTCTAAGCCTCAATCTTGCTGTAGTTCTTTCAGTAGATCATCAAGGTCTACAATCTCTAGCTCGTCATTTTCTGGGAATACTTCAGTCTCATCTATAGGAAGAAGTTCTTTTTCTAACGGTGACATAGTTATTGATTACTAGATTTATATATTTATTTATTCCTCTATAGTAAATAAACTCTAGTGTGTTCTGTATCCGAGAGTTTACGGAAATCCAAGAGTTACTGAGTACTCAGTTAGTAAAGAGAAATTGACACGCATCAAGACTGACAAATTCTTTAGGCCCAATTCCTCTCTTGGCGATTTTATCGTCAATACAACCCTATTCATTTGCGGATTCATCAGTATTCTTCTTCCAAGAAATGGTCTCTGCCAATTTTGCAGAAGCCTTTTTCTGAAGCTGCTTGCGATTGTCATCATAGAACTTGAGTGTATTGAGATTGGCGTGTCGGGAATAGGCTTGTGCCCCCCGCAAATCTCCACCCGTCATTTCCAAATAGGTTGTTGTGCCACTGTGACGTATCTTATGAGGCCCAAAGTTCTCGCTCACCCCAGCCTTCTTTGCTAGAGCCCGAACAATCCGATACACCGATGTCCCCGACAACCTCGACCCCCAATTCGCCCGATCCAACGAGATAAACAACGGCTCCGTGAGGGCATAAACTTCTCGCTTTTCCAGCCACTCTGAAATCGCTAGTACCCCACTTTCCGTCAAATCAATCCACTCTCTTTCGTTCCTTCCCTTCCCCAAAATCGACAACCGTTTTTGCTCCGAGTCAAAATGACGGACATCACAACCCACCAGCTCAGACCGTCGCAATCCCGCCTCCCACAACAGCGTCAACATGGCGAAATCCCTGGCTCCAGCCAAAGAAAACCGATTGACGAACACCATCATCAGTCGAAATTGAGAGGCTGTAATCCCTCTGGTATCTCGATAGGGGTTTACCGTTAAACCATCTACTTCCGCTAATGTCCAATCACACATCTCCAAACGTCTGGCCATCCTCACCATGGACTTCACTGCGGACAATCGTCGATTAATCGTATTCGCCTGCAACCCTCGCTGCATCATACATTCTCGATACCGAGCGGCTAATTCTAAAGCTTTCAATCGGCCAATCCCCACAAAAGACTGACTCAGCCGGGATAGTTCCCCTTTCACCTGAGCCTTTATCTCACTCTTACGCTTCGGCCCCTCAATTTCATAGACCGATTCTCCCTGGGTCACGAATAAAAAGAAGTCCACCAGATCCTTGGTATACCCTTCCCGCGTGGAGGGTTTGGTTTTCTCTACCAAGACTGCTCTAAGCAAATCGACATCAACTGCCGACTCATCGATTTCTAAGCGAACTAACCCTGATGTTTCCATTGCGATCGCATCCCATCGATATCTTTCATCCACCCACTACCCTTGCAACACAGAAAGATAAGCCTGCTCTCCATATGACAACAACTTTAGATCTTGGGTCACCAATGTCCCATTTAAGATCCGAGCCGTAGCTGCCAGTATCCGATCTGCTGGATCACCATGGATTTGCCCTGGCAACCGAGAGCTTTCAATCGCGATTTCAGGGGTTAGCGGCAATAGCCTCAAGCCAGGGGCAGACAACGCTTCCCGCACCCAATCCAAACAACCCTTTGACAACCGCAGTCGTCCCTTTGACTCCAACATCCCCACCTCCCAAACAGAGATGGCACTGACCCCCAACTGTGCCGATTGACTAGCCTTCTCAATGGCAGATAGTCCCTCAGATGACAGACGGCCTATATTCCCATTCAAGAGCCAAATCCAGATATGGGTATCCAACACGAGTAAGTCCTGAGACACTAGGTATCTGCCTCCCAAACCTCATCCACTGGCGAGACAATATCACCCGTCACCTGAACCGAGTCCTTCATATAGCCCAAAATTGACGTTTGGGAGTCATTCTCAACCGGCACTAACTTAGCCACCGGCTGCCCATGTTTAGTAATCACAATCTCTTCATGGGTCTGCTGCACCTGATCCATCAGCTTCAAACATTGGGCTTTGAATTGACCCGCTCCCATCTGCTGCATGTTCAACCCCTTAAAAATTGATTATGCAAATATTATAACTATGGTCATATTGATGTGACCTAATTTAGAAAATTAAGCTTACGTCAATGGTCATTTCCGTACCCATAGACCAATAAATCATTATTTGGACTTTGACTAAACTTTGACTAATAAGCATGATAGAGTGAGGTCATCTGCTACATCATCGCTGGAGAGAGAGGTGGATGCCCAAGAAGATTCGTGAGATCAAGGCTATGCTCAAGGAGGCTGGGTTTATCTCCCGACCGGGTAAAGGCTCTCACAGTAACTGGAAGCATCCTCAATTGCCCCAGGTGATCACGGTTGCCCGCAAAGATGGGGCAGATGCCCCACTCTATTTGGAACGCAAAGTGCAGAAAGCGCTACAGCAATTGGAGGCATTATCGAATGACTCAGACTAAGTATCGAATGGTGATCGAGTGGTCGGAAGAGGATCAATGCTATGTAGTGTCGTTACCAGAATTTGACCGGGTGATGCAGCCCATTACTGATGGCCAAACCTATGAAGAGGCTGCCAAACATGGGCAGGAAGCCATAGAATCTTTGATGGAATTCTACGAAGCGGAAGGCTGGACTTTGCCTGCCCCTCAAATGATGCAAATGGTTTAGGACGATGGCCCGTGCAATCGCAGAAAAATGCCGTCGATGTTCCAAGCTACCCGTGGACCAAGCAAAGTTAAAGGAGTGCTGGGTGGGTCAGCGTTGCCATGTGCGACGTTCCTCGTATAAGCACCGCGATCGCTATAACCGAAATAAGAAACGGAAATATCAACTACAGACGGGGAAGCTGATTCCTGAAGTTACGGTGGAAGTCCCCGTCAAACCTGCGGCTATTCGACGGATGTATCGAGCGAGAAGGGATGCGCCCCTTCATGCCATGTCAGCGGAGCTGTGGATAGGCCAAAAGCGGGTTGCGATCGTTGAGCCTGTCCATACCCTGGGGTGGACTAACTCTGATGTGACGAAATACTCCAGGAATATACTCAACCGCTTCTCTGAGCATTTAGACGGAAAAGTACTGCATCAGTTTGATTCACAAGTCGAAGTGGATCCAAGTCAATGCCCGATTCGTCCCTGCCCTTTGTTCCCGTAGGAGGTTGTTCACGATGGCATTGCAACTGGAACTCGATCTTTGGCAGCAGTTGAATCAAGCGGAAGCGGTTCCAGTGGAGAGCGACCTCCAGCAGTTGCAGGAGCGATTGGACTTAGTAGTCGCCCAGTTGCCATTAGAGGAGAAGTTATCCACGGCGGGGACTGCCCTATTGCAGATGGCAGAAATCTTGAGTCGGCGAGCGGAGGTCTTCCTCAGGGACTGGCGAGATGCCCACAACGATGACGGTCCCATCCTTGATTTGGATGACGAAATGGGGATGGTTCGGCAATCCATGGTGTTAGACGATGATCTAATTGCTGAACCCGACCCGGTGACTCGGCGAACATTGCCCAAAGAGGAGTGTGAGTCGATCGTTGTGCTCAAGGACAAGGCATCGTTGCTGGAAGAGCTGGAGACTGAGTTAAGGGTTGAGCAACCTGATGAAGTCTTGCAAGTCTTGGAAGAAGAGGATGTTTTGGCATGGGTACATGCCATCTCAACGTACTTACAGGGGACATCTGGGATGGTGCCTTTGGTCGAGCTAAAACAGGAGCTACAGCTGTCACTGGTACCTATCTGGCTAGGAATGCTACTCGGTGGATTTCAGTTTGAGCAGCGGGGTGGGTTTTACGATCAGAATGTCTGGATTAAGTCGGGTGCCTTGAACAGCCAGTCTTGATGACTTTCACACTTTTTTAGAAGACCTCTGCAAGAAGCCGTACCTGGATAACTCGGATGATATGCCAGTGATACACTCAATCAGCGAATCGAATACGAATCACGGAGCAGCGGGTGACACAACGGGAATCCATTGACCATGATGGTCTGTTCAAAGAACTGATCGAGACGTTCTTTTGGGAATTCTTAGATTTGTTTTTACCTCAAGTCTTAGACTATGTGGAGCGCGGACCCGTCACGTTTTTGTATCAGGAAGTCTTCAGCAGTATTGGCGCGGAGGAGAAGCGTATCATTGACTTGCTGGCTCAAGTCCAGTTTCGAGGACAGGACAGCTACTTTCTATTTCACATAGAACCCCAATCGTCAGTTCAAGCGGACTTTGAGAAACGCATGTTCTGCTACTTTGGGAGGCTGCATGAGAAATATGATTTGCCCATTTATCCTGTGGTGATTTTCTCCTATGACAGTCCTCAAAAGGAAGCAGAGAGCAGCTACAAAGTTGAGTTTCCCGATTTCCAGGTCTTGCAGTTCAATTTCCGAGCCATTCAACTCAATCGTTTGAACTGGCGAGACTATCTGAGGCAGCATAATCCTGTGGCTTCGGCATTGATGGCTAAGATGCAGATTGCTAAAGAGGATCGGCCACGAGTCAAAGTGGAGTGTTTGAGGATGCTGGCTACCTTGCAGCTTGATCCAGCTAGAACAGAGTTCATTTCTCAATTTATCGACACGTATCTCCGACTAGAAGCAAACGAGGAGCAACGCTTTCAAACAGAAATTGATACATTAGAATTAGGAGAACGAGAAGCCATCATGCAAACTTTGACTAGCTGGGAAGAAAGGGGTTGGCAAAAAGGAGAGGTGAGTATTGTTTTACGTCAACTTAATCGGAAGTTTAAGCAGCTTTCTCCCGAAATGGAAACTCAAATTCAATCCTTAGAGGTTGATCAACTTGAATCACTGAGCGAAGCACTTTTGGAATTCGAGAGCTTAGATGATTTGAATGCTTGGTTGCAAAATTTGGAGAATTCCTAAATTAGCTCTGGGTAACTGGTTATGTTAGGTGTGTGTTGCTAGTAACTAAGACTTCACACGCTTCAAGATACAATTTTCTGGTTATTACTTAATTCAATAGAATCGTGAAATGACGGCAACAGGAACATCCCCGACATTACTCAGCAGTTTCAATCTTCATGATTTGCCACTCGCCAATCGTATAGTCATGGCTCCCATGACAAGATCGCGAGCTGGGGAAGAAATGTTGGCGAATGCAATGATGGCTGAATATTACGCTCAACGGGCATCAACAGGCTTGATTGTCACAGAAGGAACCTTTATCTCAGACCAAGCCATCGGTTGGCAGCATGTTCCTGGAATTTACACCCAAGAGCAAACCCAAGCTTGGCAAGTAGTAACTAAAGCTGTTCATGAAAAAGGGGGTAAGGTTTTTCTACAACTTTGGCATTGTGGACGAGCTTCTCACAGCAGCTTTCATCAGGATCATCAGCTACCTGTAGCCCCCTCAGCTATCAAACTTGAGGGGGACTCAATTCATACCCCACAAGGCAAGCAGCCCTATGAAAACCCACGTGCTTTAAGTACCGATGAGATTCCACTGGTTGTTGAAGATTATCGACAAGCTGCTATCAATGCCAAAACGGCTGGCTTTGACGGTGTGGAAATTCACAGTGCCAACGGTTATCTGCTTGATTGCTTCTTGCAAAGTAAAACCAATCAACGTCAAGATCGTTACGGTGGAACTTTGGAAAACCGCTATCGATTTCTAAAGGAAGTTGTAGAGGCAATTTCCCAAGTCTGGCCAACTCAGCGCATCGGTGTTCGGCTTTCACCGAATGGTATCTATAACGACATGGGGTCACAAGACTATCGTGAAACATTCTTGTATGTTGCTAAGCAGCTAAATACCTTTGATCTAGCTTATCTCCACGTTTTAGACGGTCTGGCCTTTGGATTCCATGAGTTAGGTGAGCCCATGCAATTATCTGAATTTCGGTCTGTCTATAACGGAACTATCATTGGCAACTGTGGATATAGTCAAGAGGATGCAGACGATAGAATTTCGAACGGTCACGCTGATTTAATCGCTTTTGGCCGACCGTTCATCAGCAATCCAGATCTAGTGGAACGTTTCACAAATGGCTGGCCCTTAAACCCACCTGCAGAGCAGAGTATTTGGTACTCATTCGATAGGGAAGGATACACAGACTTCCCAGTCTATTCAGAATCTCAAGCCTAAACCACCTAATTCATGATTTTCTACTCTTCCTTATTAGATGATAGTCAAGGTTGGCGGATACGTTCGTATTTGAGGTGAATGGGGCATCATGGGGCATCGACTGGATCACAGATTTCCAGCCACGGAGGGTGATACATAAGAAATTAACCAAGCGGTTTTGGAGTTTTCGAATTTGAGTGAGATTACTTTCAATGCGACCACTGGGGAATTGTTCATTGCTGGAACATTCAACAATACCTTGGGAATACTGGATACAGATTTGGGATTTAATGTCTCCACCCACGTAAAGCTGTTCTAAGTCTGGGGTTTAGCTACCAGAATCTGGAATTCTCTCCCAGAGATGGTTCCAAGACTCGAAGATTAACAAGATCACTTCTAATAATCAGACTATACTCACTCCTACCTAATACACCTAATTTTTATCCAAACAGATGTAAGTTAAACTCTAAAAAATTTGAGTTTGCTTTTTCTGAACTTAGGAAAATATAGACACTTTAAAAGAATATTATTTTGATTAACACTATGTGCTTACATAGGAAAATTATAGATTTTATTGTTGATGAACTCAAGACACTAGCAGAAAATTCTCAGAGTAAAATTGTTCGTTTAGAAGTATCTATAGATCATGATATAGAACCATTGCACTGGTTAAGCCAACAAAAATCCATCATAAAAACTTATTGGTCAGACAGGCATGATAGGTTTGAAATGGCTGGTATTGGATCAGCTGATTTAGTATTTAGCAGGGAAAAAGCAAGCTCCCATGTTCTCTTTAAACGCTTAAGAAAATTTCTGTCCTGCAAATATTCCTGCGTTCGTTACTATGGGGGTATATGTTTTTCGCAAAATCAGATTGCTAGTTATCCTTGGCAGGATTTTGGAAATCATTTTTTTCTTGTTCCCAAATTTGAAGTTTTCAAGGATCAAGCTGGCACCTATTTAGCGTTGAATTTACTATTACATCACAGCGATAATGCAAATAAAAAGATCCAGCAAACATTGCAAGAACTAGCAGCTATTAATTTTAACTTACCTCATCAACAATGCGAAAAACCTCAATTATCTAAGCGAGTCGATTTTCCTAATCAGCTACAGTGGTATAACAATGTCAATAAGGGATTAACTTATCTTGATCAAGGTATACTTGAGAAGGTAGTTTTAGCTAGACAAACTGAGTTTACAATTGTAGACTCTTGTCAGCCAGAACATTTGTTGAGTTTAATCCAAAAGGAGCAAAACTGTTCTTTTCAATTTTGCTTTCAGCTAGATAGAGATAAAGCTTTTATTGGTTCTACACCTGAACGTCTTTATTGGCGACAAAGTAGTCAGATTCAAACTGAGGCAATTGCCGGAACTCGCCCCAGAGGGGCATCTTACCAAGAAGATAATAATTTTGCTAAAGAGTTGCTATCTTCCCCTAAAGAAATTAGGGAGCATAAATTAGTATTGAAAGGTTTGCAAGAAACTCTTAGCACGTTATGTCATCAGGTTAATATCGCGGAAGACCCCAATTTATTGCGCCTCAATCAAGTACAACATTTATACTCTCATTGTTCTGGAATTCTGAATCCTGAAATAAGTGATGCGGACATTATTAATCAACTCCATCCTACACCCGCAGTAGGTGGTTATCCTAGACAAAAAGCATTAGAACTAATCGCTAGTCTAGAGACTTTTTCGAGGGGATTTTATGCATCTCCTATAGGATGGGTAGCTCTTGACAGTGCTGAGTTTTTAGTTTCAATTCGGTCAGGTTTAATTCAAAGGAATAAACTGATTTTATTTGCTGGAGCAGGTATCATTTCAGATTCTCAACCAGAGGCAGAATGGGAGGAATTGGAAAATAAAATCAGAAATTTTCTTCAGGTTGTAAGTTGTCAAGCTTCGGTAGATATTATATGAGATTAGAATCATTAATCTGTTTAAAATATAAAGCAACATTTAAATAAACTCATCGAAATGACTCAAGGTATTTTAAAGTCTCAAAGGGGTTGCGATGGAGTCTCTCCAGGCAAAAATTTCCGGTTAAATTAGAGGCTTTAAAACCCGCTTTAAAGAGGGGTTTAACCGCTGGTTATAAATCCACACTTTTTCTGTTGCTGGCAGCGTATCTCCATAACATGAGGTTGTCACCCTGAGGTGGGTCTGTCAGTTAAGACCTATGGGTTTGAGAGCTCCTGGATTTGTTGGATGCGGCTATGACCATGGTAATGATCGAATGCCCCAATCATATCGGAGACTTACGAGGCATAGTTAATGGCTTAATTGGGTATTCTTTCATTAACAAGGTGCATAGGTCTCTTGTAACCAAGTGACTTCATGCTGAATAGGTTTAATATGACGAGAACTAGCTTATCAATCTGCTAGTTCTGTTCCTTTGTGGGTCTATAGAGCATCTATTCAGTAATACTCTAATCACATTGAAAATAGAAATGTGGACCCATTTTTACCGGAATACCCGGCTACTAATTCTGACAATATGCATTATTTTAGTGTGGGGACTATCTTCATTTCATGTTCTACCTCGAATGGAAGATCCTGCCATAAGCCAGTGGACTGGCAAAATAACCACTCGCTTTCCAAGTGCAAGTGCCACAAGAGTAGATTCTTTAGTAACTGAAAAATTAGAACAAAAACTTCAGGAAGTTGAGGAAATAAAATTTATTGAATCCACTTCACAGCTAGGTACATCCTTAATCTTTATAGTACTCAAAGATACTGTTAAAAATCATGATGAGGTATGGTCTAGCATACGTGATCGAATTGCTGATATTACTCCCCAATTACCATCAGGTGTATTAGCTCCCAAATATGAGGACATGAATGACGGTAGGGGTTACACCCTGATAGTTGCCCTCACCTGGGAATTAGATACTCCACCCAATTATGCCATCTTGAATCGCCTTTCCGAGAATCTTAAACAACAACTACGGGGCATTGGAGGTATAGAGGAGATTGAGTTTTGGGGTGCCCCTTCTGAAGAAATTCTAGTTGAGATTAATCCAGTCGTATTAGGAAAATTAGGGATTACTCCCCAGCAGCTTGCTCAACAAATTCGCCTCAGCGACGCCAAAGTATCTTCAGGAAGGTTACTTAGCCCGAATAATGACCTATTACTTGAAGTAAATAGTGAAATAGACTCTCTTGAACGGATTCGTCAAATTCCAATCCGTACTGACAAAAATTCAGAACAATTAATACCTTTGGGGGATATTGCCCTAGTAAAAAAGAGTAGGCGAGACCCACCGAGCGAACTAGCAATTATCAATGGCAAACCAGGAATTACCTTAGCAGTTTTAGTTGAACCTAACAGGCGGGTTGACCAATGGATGGAAGAGGCCAACCAGACTTTAGAAGCATTTCGCGGCACCATATCATCCGATATTGGTTTGGACATTATCCTTAATCAAAATCGTTATGTCGAGACTAGATTGAATAGTCTTTTCATGAATCTGATGATCGGCGTAGTATTTGTCGTTGCCAGTACAACCCTTCTAATGGGAGGAAAATCTGCACTCGTGTTGGGGTTATCACTGCCCTTATCCATACTGATGGTATTTGGAGGGATGAGGTTATTAGAGATTCCCCTACATCAGATGTCACTAACGGGTTTAGTCATTGCTTTGGGGATGCTAATTGACAACGCCATAGTTGTGGTTGATGAAATAAAACACTTATTTGAAGAGGGCTTAAATCCCCAAAAAGCTATTGCCCGGGCGGTCAGTTATCTAGCTATTCCCTTACTGGCCTCTACCCTAACCACTGTTCTTACCTTCTTTCCTATTGCTATTTTACGGGGACATATCGGCGAATATGTAAGAACAATCTCCATCAGTGTCATCGTCGCCATCAGTAGCTCCCTATTATTCTCCCTAACAATTATTCCTGCAATCATGAGTAGGATGTATCAGAAAGGGGAGATTCACCAAAGAAACATGGCTTGGTGGCGAACCGGTTTCTCGAACCCACAAATTACTAAAGTTTATCGCCGTATCTTAGGCTCAATTTTAACAACTCCGCTATTAGGAGTAGGACTAGCCATTATCTTGCCCATTATAGGTTTTATGGCTGTAGGTCATATCCCAGAACAGTTTTTCCCTCCAGCAGAGCGAAATCAATTTCAAATCAAGTTAGAACTTCCTCTGTCTACCTCCATGGAGCAGACAAAATCTATCGTTGAGAAAGCGAGCAATCTGATCGCTCAACACTCTGAAGTCACTGATCTCCATTGGTTTATCGGAACATACGCACCTACCTTCTACTATACGGTTGCCCGACATGGGATTAAGGGAGAAGTTCCCCACTATGCTACTGCAATGGTTCAAACAAATACTGGGAGATCTATTCCTAAGCTTATTCATAATTTGCAAAGGGAACTAGATCAAGGTTTTCCCTCTGCCCGAATCCTTGTCGAACAGTTAAAGCAGGCCCTTCCTATTCCCCCTATTGAATTGCGAGTTTATGGCCCTGATCTGGATATTCTTGAGGAGCTTGGAAACCAAGTTCGCTCTGAATTAGTTCAAGTTCCTCAAGTTATCCATACACGTACCAGCTTGGGAGAATTTCTACCAAAATTAACTCTCTCCTTGGATGAAGAACAAGCTCAACTCACGGGGCTAGATAACACTCAAATCGCCCAGCAACTCAATACAAACTTAGAAGGCACTGTCGGGGGGTCTATCCTCGAAGATACAGTTGAATTGCCCTTGCGAGTTCGTCTAAGTAGCGATAATCGTGCTAACCTCGACCAGATTACGACGATTGGTTTAGTACCCAAACCTCCGTTAAGCCCAGAAAAATCCACTTCTATCCCTCTATCAGCTCTGGGGCAAATCGACCTGATCCCCGAAACGGCCATCATTACTCGACGCAATGGTCAAAGAGTCAATACAGTTCAAGGATTCATAACAGCGGGGGTATTACCGTCAACTGTCCTAGCTGATTTCCAACAACGCCTAAATAACAGCAATTTTCAACTTCCGCCAGGTTATTCAATGGAATGGGGGGGAGAAGCAGCTGAACGTAATGAAGCAGTCGGCAATTTACTTTCCACTGCAGGAATCTTTATTGTTTTAATGGTTTCTGTCCTTGTTCTCTCTTTTAATTCCTTCCGGAGTGCCGGCATCATCTTATTAGTTGCTGTTGGTTCAGTAGGCCTTGCACTTGCCTCCTTATGGCTTTTTGGTTATCCACTCGGTTTCATGGCCATTTTAGGCACGGTGGGTTTAGTTGGAGTAGCCATTAATGACTCAATTGTAGTGCTCGCCGCTATCCGCACAAATCCCCGAGCCCGAAAAGGATTTCGCCCAGCAATGGTTGATGTGATTGTGCGCTCAACTCGCCATGTCCTCACCACTACTATTACGACCGTTTCTGGGTTTATTCCCCTCTTGCTTGATGGTGGAGAACTTTGGCCTCCTTTAGCCATTTGTATTGCTGGAGGCGTGGGTGGGGCTACTTTCCTGGCATTGTTCTTTGTTCCCTGTGCTTACCTCATCGTGTTTGGTCAAACCTATCCCAAATCCTTTAAACTTTCAGGGAACCCAACATCATGAAAGAGTCATCCGACCAACAACATACCAAAAAGGACTCAGAGGGAAGTTGGGTTGAGCGATTGTTGAAACAGCTCCTGCAGAATACTGATAGACACAACATTCCCAAATTTGCATTTTCCAGTCGAGCCAGTATTCTGCTGATATTTGGCTTGATGATTATTGGATTAACACCTAACGGTCGGCAATGGGCATCGAATCTAAGAATGCTGTCAGCTTTTCGAGCCGGGCAAACAGCAAATGCTAATGATTCGGAAGCAACAACAATTCTTCCTGTTGAAACTTTTCAGGTTACCAAAGTCCATACTTACCAAGTTAAGCGGACTTATACTGGCACGATTGTTCCTCGCCGGACCAGTCCACTTAGCTTTGAGCGAGCTGGTAAGTTACTGAGGCTAACTATTGATCAAGGCGATCAAGTCGAAAGGGGGACGCCCCTAGCTTATCTTGATACCCAAAAACTCCGAGTCAAACATCAGGAACTGATCGCTGGAAGAAATCAGACCAATGCATTACTCAAAGAATTGAGAACTGGCTCACGCTCCGAAACCATTGCAGCAGCGAGATCATCGGTTAAAAATTTAGACTCTCAACTGAAACTCGCTCAATCGAGACATCAACGTCGTCAGGCGCTTTATACCGCTGGTGCCATTCCCCGTGAGCATCTGGATGAAGCTACTACGGAAGTCAACACTGTGCAAGCTCGTTTGAATGAAGCCCAAAGTCAGCTCGATAAGGTTCTTACGGGGTCACGACCTGAAAAAATTGAGGCTCAAACAGCTGCATTAGAACAATTAGAGGCGAGGTTAGACGGACTAGAAATTGATCTGAGACAAAGCATCTTGAGAGCACCGTTTACCGGCAGAATTGCCAACCGCCTGGTAGACGAAGGAACAGTCGTTTCAGCGGGTCAACCTATTCTCACCCTCTTAGAAGACCAAGCCCTGGAGGCCCATGTAGGTGTTCCCGTTGAAGCCGCTACCCAGATTCCTATAGGTAGTAACCAACACCTCGTGATTGGGAAAGAACAGTATGAAGCCGAAGTTATAGCAACTTTACCCCAAATAGACCCTGTGACTCGCACCCTCACCGTAGTGCTCCACATAGAGCCATCAGCTTCCAGGGAAGTTCGAAGTGGTCAAATCACTCGATTAAAATTAACTGAAACCATTGACGATTTTGGTTACTGGCTACCTACAACAGCTCTTGTCAGAGGCGTTCGAGGTCTATGGTCTTGTTATGCTTTACGAGAAACAGAAATGTCCATTCACCCCCCAAACACCTTCCGGGTTGAGAAAAGAGATGTAGAAGTTCTCCATACCCAGGGAGATAAGGTGTTTGTGCGCGGTACGCTCCAAAACAATGATCAAGTCATTGTTAACGGAAATCACCGCCTTATTGCTGGTCAATTAGTCCATCCTGTTGAGACAAATAAGTCAGTCCTGAGCAACCAAAATTGAAACACCTTCGCTAGCCTGATAGTGTGATTGTTTGCTCCAACATAATACTCTTATTTGGACCAGCAGGGGCATTTGAACAAAAAGTTACAGTTTCACCTCAATCCCTTTCTCCACAGCCTTTTCAGCTATAAATCATCAATAAAGTAAGTCCCATTGGGTACCCAGCATAGAGATATGAGATAGGGTCTCATTGGTAATCACCACTCCTTTCGCTCTGAGGCTTTCAACAATGTCATTGATCTTGAGCGTATTCCAGTAAAGGATCGCATTGGAGAACAGACTCAGGCAGCTCGCCTTATTCATGATTTCCTCGTAATCGCCCGTCGTGAACTCCCCTTGATCTGCAAAGAACACCCGTCGCGGTAGCTAGTTATGGTACTCTCCTTTGTTGAGCGAAGCTAAACCATCTGCATCAAATTGGCATCCGTCAGATAGCGCAAGTTGTGCTGGGTCTTGAGGATCCGCCCCAGATTCGTAAACGCCTTCGAGAGCCGGTCAGCCGGAAAACTATTGGTCAGCCTCTGGACAATCACATGGGCTGGGGCTGTCCATGACTGCTATGGGCGATCCAAAGGCGTGCGCGAAAGAGGTGGCGCAAAAGCTGGGAATATCAACGGCTACTCTCTACACCTACGTCAATGGGGACGGTTCTGTGGAAGAATCTGGACAGCGCTTACTTGGTAACGTAACGGGCAAATAAGTCCAAGCTGATCGCTAGGAAGGCACTTCTTAATTCAAAACTGTACGTTTTCCCGGCTTTCTTATTGAAAATGTTGTGAAAGCCTTGTAGGAAAAGGGTTATAGCCGAAACCGTAACTTTCTGTTCAATGCCCCCGCTGGTCCAGATGGAAATACCCCAGCTATATGGCGTCATGCAAGCGTAGGTATCACCAGGGGTAAATAGGATTGAAAACACTAATACATAAGGCTTTCAGCCTTCGTCTTGAATGACAGAATATGATGACAACTTAGCCGAAAATAGCATTAAAATCAGCGATTTTTCAACGTTTTAGGCGTTGCGTGTAAGCTAATTGCCCCATATGACAGCTGCTCTGTCACGCCCCCTTCTTTGCTAGATGCCAAACTGTGTTTTGATGCCTTGGATAAAGGTTGCATCATCCGCTGCTTTGCGATTGGCCACAAATACCTTGGCATCCTCACCTGCGGTGTAGCGTAACGTATCGGTACCATCTGTAGCCGCCTGATAAATTACCTCAGCAACGACAATTGGCTCCGATGCATTGCTCTCTACGCTAGATCCCATGCCACTCATGAACTTATCGATCGACGGCTGATACTCCGTCATGCTTTCATCATTATTAAAATCAAATGAGCGCCCCGCAAAATCTGTTTTAATGACACCTGGCTCGACAATCTTGACCTTGCAGCCAATGGCCTCCATCTCGTAAATGAGGGCTTCAGAAATCCCTTCAACCGCGAACTTGGTGCCGTGGTAAAGCGAGCCAAACGGAAAAGTCATTTTGCCACCAATGGATGAAATATTGATCAAAATGCCATCTTTGTTTTGTCTAAAGTGGGGAAGAATTGCCCTGGTGACATCTAGCAAGCCCATCACATTGACATCAAACTGTCGTCTGATTTTTTCCGTGGGCGTTGCTTCTAAGGGGCCGTAGGCACCATACCCCGCATTGTTAACAACAACGTCAATTTTGCCGAACTGCTCGATGCCTTGGACAATGGCAGCGTGAATAGAGTCAACATCCAACACATCTAATCGGGTGACCAGTACATTGTCGAGGGCAGTGAGTTCGGTTTCTTTGTCTGGAGTTCGCATCGTGGCAATCACAGTCCACCCCTTCTGCTGAAAGAATTGAGCAGTGGCCTTACCAATGCCCGACGAAGCCCCGGTAATCAGAACAGTTTGTTGAGTCATGATGATTCTCCTTGCTGGCTAAAGTTCTTGATTTCGTAAGATTTACAGTTAGGTTTACAGTTTTTTACGAGCTCTTTTCCATTGTCTGTTGAAAGATTTTCAACACCCTCCTTCTGGGGGCAACCAGGCCAGGGGAAAAGCCACCTCCTCTGCCAAAGCAAACAGCGACACGACATCAGGGTTTGGGCTAGAGGAATCGTAAAGTCTCATCGTTTTTCTTCTTGTGATGCTCAGGCAGCATTCACCACGACGGGCAATGAATACTGGAACCCAACGAGTTGTTCGCTTTTTGCCCAAAGCTGCCGCTGGTTTTCACGGTCTAGCGCGTGATCCTGTACCTTGGCATCGCTGACGGGACCTCGGTATTCGTTCATCTTTTGTGGGCCATAGTAGGCACCGCGCTGAGCTTCCACACCAGCAGCAGCAAGAACCGTAGGTGTTGCACCTGCGTCAATGCGTTGTGCCACTAGCTTGTTCATGATTGCCATGATGAACTTGGAAAAGCCGGTCGGCCCAGTACTTTGTAGATTAGTACTGGTATATCCAGGATGACAGGCGATGCAGATCGCCTTGCTGCCTGCATCCTTAAGGCGGCGATCCAGTTCAAAGGCGAACATAAGATTCGACAGTTTGCTCTGTGCATAAGCCTTTATCGGCGTGTATTTCGTATCTGACATGAAGTCATCGAGATCGAGCGAGTCGAATTTATGTGCTAGGCTCGACAGCACTACAATACGTCCTTCAGCGGCCTCCACTAGATCAAGTAGTAGGCCCGTCCACAGAAAGTGACCAAGGTGGTTGGCCCCCATTTGCAAGTCGAAGCCGTCTACGGTCTTTTCCTGAGGGGTCATCATGATGCCCGCATTGTTGATTAGCGCGTCGATTTTCTGATAGCGACCGCGCAGCTCTTGAGCAGCTTTACGCACCGAGGACAGATCGCTCAAGTCCATCAAGACCAAATCGACTTTGCCTTGAGCGTGAGCGACAAGCTTTCGTTGCGCGGCTTCGGCCTTAGTGCGTGAGCGACACACCATGACGATATCGCCACCTTTTTCGCTCAGCATCTTAGCTGCTTCAAAGCCAATGCCAGAATTTGCGCCTGTGATAACGTAGGTTTTGCCAGTCAGATCAAGCAATTGAGATGGCTTCCAGTCAGAGAAGCCTGAGTTGCTAATTTTTTGTTCCATGGGATGTCTATAGTTTGAATTGATAAGCCGTGTTATGACGTGTACAATGTTTACAATATAGTCCCAAAATGTAAAAAATGTCAAATGAAGACAGATGACAACGTCTTAGAAGTTCTCAGGCTCTTTGCAACCTATGGATTTCGCAAAACCTCGATAAGCGACATTGCTAAAGCCGCCGATCTATCGCGGCAGTCGATTTACAATCAGTACGGCTCCAAAGAGGCCGTGCTGGAATGGGCTGTAACCACTTTCCTGGGCAATATAACCGACACTGTTATTCATCAGCTCAAGACTACGGATGGTGAACCTGCCGTAGTACTTTCCAAGTCGTTCCAATTGTGGACAGGTGATCATGTTCCGCTGCTTCGCGGCACTCCACACGGCGCGGAAATCCTTGATGCAGCTATCATTTCTGTGGCCAAGGCTTCACGGAATTATGAAGGTGAATTTGTAGATGCCATCACCACGTTCTTATGGTTACGCGAGGTTTTCCCAACAAAGCGTGAAGCGGAAGAAACAACCTTTGTTCTTAACCTTGCGTCAAAGGGGCTGTTGCTGAAAAGTGAAACCAGTGAGGCATATGCCTTGGGCATGAAACGCGTAATCAAAGCACTGTTGGGCTGAAACGGTTGTGTTGCAAAAAACTGGGTAGCCCTGCCTTGGTATGCTGAGATGCCCTGACCGCAACCTAGCAATGCCCTCCTCACAAACGTTCAAATGGCGTCAATTCCAGTCAGATATCATCCTACTGAGCGCCCGCTGATATCCGGGGTCCTGAAGTTAGCTAGGCAAAAATCAATATTTAGGCCCTGAAACCTTTACATACCAATTGGTTCAGTCTTAAAAGCCAAAGTTTCTCCGATTCTATGCATAGGCGAATGGGGACGGTTCTGTGAAAGAATCTGGACAGCGCTTACTTGATAACGTAACGGGCAAATAAAGTCCAAGCTGATCACTAGGAAGGCACTTCCTAATTCAAAACTGTACGTTTTCCCGGCTTTCCTATTGAAAATGTTCTAAAAGCTTTGTAGGAAAGGGTTATAGCCGAAACCATAACTTTCTGTTCAAATGCCCCCGCTGGTCCAAGAAGTAAACACTTTGCTCTCCCCGCGTTGTGTTTGTTCACGCGGGTTCGTTGTGTGTAGAGGTCTCCAAATTCCAAGACGAATCCACCTGCTTCTAGCCCTATGAATGCTCTCTCTCATGACGTTCTGGCAAGAAAAAAACCCCAGCGGGAAAGGGGTCGCGAAAAGTATGTCTTGGGTAATGTTTCAATATTTTCATCAATTAGGATATTTTTAGTTAAGCGAAGTTTAATATCCAATAAAAATCCCAAGTCAATTTCTCGTGTATGTGTTTCAGCAACATGGTCGCGAATTTGAAGTGGGATAAATCGAGTTCAAAGCAGCCTTCAATAGTCACCGCTATTCTTTAACGAAACTGCATTGTTTAGCTAACCACAGCAAAAACCCCAGAGCAGAGCCAAACTGGGGTGATGGAGATACGTAGCACGTTGATCTTTAGCTTAGTGATATTGACTTTTTGATGATGTATTCATCATTACTTGAGACGTTAATGATGCATCTGGCACAAAAAGGTTTTCACCCTCTCTTTACTTTAATTTGGGAAGTTGAAACTAAATGTCAAAGTCTCTCGCCCTGGATAGCCCCCTTCTCAAGGGCTTTTTAACAGAGGCACTTTCTATCCATTCAGAAAATCCTTACCCCCAGTAGTCACCAACTGTTGGGGGATTTTATTAGTCCACGCTCAATAAAATAAGAATATTCTCACAATAGGATAATCGTGTTTTAGACTGGGCACACTGACCAAGATTGACCACCATAGTGAAGCACACCCGTGGAGTGAACGGTTTATCCACGGGTGTTTTTGTTAATAATCTCTATCATCGACTTGGCTTCCTTAAGAAAATCCTAGGAAAGAAAAAGGCTCCGGGGGAACCAGAGCCACCATACGAGAGCGGGTATTTTATACACCCAAATAATATTATATTTCAAGAAAAATTTAATTTATTTATTGAGAAGTTAAGGTCATTCTGAGCCAGAACTCTGACCCATTCAAAAGTCTTTCCTGGAAAGCATTTTAAGGCCTTAGTAGATCGAGGATTGCTGGGAGCATGTCACCTTTGCAGATGCACAAATTTGGGAACCACAAACTTGATATCTGAAAGCATGGCTAGAAAGGGTTTTAGGAATAAGTATAAATACTTGATTGCAAAGGTGACATGCTCCCGGATTGCTTCTTTGATCGCACCTAGGGTGATTGAGAATAATGTTGTCTTTAATGGCTATAAGCTATGCAGGATAAAGAAGGGGCATGTAAGGCTTATTTGCATTAGCCTGATGAAGCTTACTGATGGGTAATATTGATGAGTGGTTTCTTGTAAACTTTGTGATTTCAAGGGGACTTCCAAATGGACGACTTACTATTTTTCCGTCTACAAAAGTCTTTCCCCCACATCAAAAAGTCAGACGTTGTCAAGCTAATGTCTAGGGTTAGGATTACAGATTCTGTTGTCTTGAATTGGGCAAGACAAGACCTACTTGGTGTGGGTAATATTGACAACAAAAAGATTAGGATCAAGCGAAAAACCGCTGATGACAAGCCTAAACAACGGTTTTGATTGCCGTGACTTATTCCAGACTTTGATGAATAAACAAAGCTCAGAGATAGGGTTTTAAGCTTCATACATGCCCATAAGGTCTTAATCCCACTAAAATCATGAATCCGTTAATGGACTACCTCTGATGTGCAGTTGTGTGATTTTCACCGATCACTCTATTGAGCAAGTAGTGTTTCCTAACCAAAAATAGAGAAGATGATTTGATAGCTCATGATATAAGAACTATCTTTTTTTAAGTAAAAATTTATTCTCAGATTCAGCATTTAACACTAATCATTATCTCAATCACAGATTTATATTTATGATTGAAGTGATGCTTACGATGTTGAATTTAGTGTATTTTTTAGTACTTTCCCTGCGATTATAATTTAATGCATGATTTATCAAATTTCTATTCTGTTTTAATCTAAAAAATAGAATTATAGTGTTAGTTTTGGATTCACACATTATTGGATATACATGAAAATTTAATTATGAGTAATATTTACTCAATCATGCCCATAATCTTTGTTAGGTTAAGCGGACGTAAAGCACTTCAAACAGGTATTATAAGCGTTTTGTGATTCAGATCACAGTAGCTTGAAATAATTGTCACTGTAATGAACTAAATGGATATTATGCTTTGCCCTTTCATGATTATTCAATAAATTATTCAACTCTTCCGATGCTTCTGTGCAAGAACACTTTTGGATGAGTATTATTAAAGATATAACTTATATTGGGATTCAAGTTTTGATACTTATCATTACCTAAATAAAGTCTAGTTATTTTAATAGTTAAAGTTTTCTTCCACTGCTATGGAAAAAATCAAATCAGAGGCTTGTGAACATCATCTACTAGTGATTGATGATGGAAAGGAACGGCGCATTGTCAAGTTAACCGAAGTTGCTTATTCAATCGGTCGAGACGCAACCAATGCCATTGTCTTGAATAACCCGTCTATTTCCAGACAACATGCCATGCTAGTGAGAGTCCCTCTCCCACATCAAGCTCATCGGTATCGCATCATTGATGGCAATTCTCAGGGTAAACCCAGTGCTAATGGGATTTACATCAATGGTCAGCCATCTTCAACCCGTGAACTTGAGACAAAAGATCTCATTAACTTTGGCAAGGACATTAAAGCGACTTATCTCACGCTTGAGATGGGCCAAGTGGAATTGCTGAATTATATTGAATCGCTCTCTTACAAGAGCCTTAAATCTGACACCCTAGACCATAAGGCAACGGTGTTTAATTCAGCCACTGGTACATTGGCTGAATTAAACACCGTTCTAGCATGTCATCATTCACCCACCCCAGAACAGGACCATGACTCGCTTCAGCAGACTCCTCTTCAGGCAAAAGAGACGGTTCGGTTATCCAGAGAGGAGATCCTCAAAGAGCTAAACAAGCCTGTCAGCCGCCAGATGTGGATGGTTATAGCTGGAGCGATCCTATCCTTCTGTACACTAATCGGTTGGTTGATGCTCGATGCTAGAAAGAGCAGTCCAGCATTGGAATTTACCCAAGCACCCAGCAGTTTGGGGGACGCTAGACTTTAAAGTTCAATTTAACGATTCGGTCTGCCCTTTGTTGAACTAGTAGTTATTCAACAATAGACCTCTTGAAATATTCGTTTCATGATGTGCTACTGACGAAAAAAAAATTCAGCGATCTGACTCAGATTTTAGTCCTCTAGCATATCGTTAGTTAAATTATGCAAGAGGTCTAATAACAGTCGCAGAATTAAGACAAATAACAGTGAGAAGTATTAGGACTAACGATGATAGCTGAGGATCTGATTGACTATTATTTAAACAATTTCAATTCATCCCTTGATGCGACTGGAAACGCTGCTGTGGAAATACCTATTCTTCAATCATGGGATTGTGTTGATATTAATAATCAGACAAAAATTCATGGGCATTTATTTCAGCATCATACACTTCCACCTGGTAAGTATTTAGAATCTTCTGCTATTCAGCGATATTTTGTTTATCAAGGTCATGTTTGTGTGACCACTAAAGACTCAACCTATAGGTTAGGCATTCCTATCCTCTTCTAAGGATGATGTCCAAATCATTTGTAGTCTGCATTATGATGAATGAAATTTCTTACTGGGTCATTCGTTCTAATTTTTGGAAATCAGTTGTTTTCAGAGGTTGACCCAACTCATATAGGGAATTTTGAGTTTTGATGTATACGTGACCATCACCCGCTAAGTAACGATGGACTGTTGAGGTCATCATCTTAACCCCGTCGGGATAATCAGGATGGCCCAGGAGTCTTCCTTTGATAACAGCACTCTTTCCCTTTCGTATTGCAGTCCAGGACTCAATAACGGTTATTTTTTTTGGTGTTTCAAAATGATCGTCTGGAATATCAGAAGTATTCTTTTGGAAAAAAACGGATATATCAGTAACTTGCAACATTAGAGCTCAGATTAATCAGGGGAACTTGCATCAGTAATATGAAGAGAGTTTTGTAGGTATTCTTCACTATTAATTTTAATTTGTGCTCAGATTTAATTAAACCGTATTATCCCTGACCTTTTTTTGACAGCAAGAGTGATTTGACTTCATCTAATGCCTAGATTTGCTTATTCCTTCCCATGAGCTCAAATCTTTGGGGCCAGGCTATCCGTCGGTCAACGATATCCTCCGTTTCGACATCGCAGTTGATGCCGTTGGTGCCCAATTCCTGAATCTTCCTAATGGATTGATTCAATTCCATGAGCTAACCCAGTAAGAATTCGGGACAATCCATCCACTCTCTAATCCCCAAAAACCACATTGGTAATCTGGTTATTTGAAGTAATTGAAAGCGTTGATTTAAATGTAGTTACGGCTATCGTTTAAACTTAATATTTTATTTTTCATATTCCCACTTATTAACTACTCTCCCCAGTAAGTGAGTTTCTCCAGGGGTTGATGGTCCGTGTGGTTTGGCCAATTTAGAGCATCCCCTGCAGATTTAGGATGCGGAGTACCCAGTTCATACATAGAATTCTTCGTGGTCACATAGACTCGACCTGCTTTGGTCAAGCATCCTTGAATGGGTGAAGATTTTAGCGATTTCCCTGCTGGGTACTTGGGGTGGTTAAAGATTTGTCCACGAATTATCACATTATTGCTGATATCGTAGCAGCGCCAGAATTCAATGATCGGCACATTAAGCGATACCGTGTTAGAGGCTGTTAGTGTGGGCTGAGAATGTTCAAAATAATAATCGGTGATATCGTCAGCGAACATGATCAGGTCTTAGAATTGGTGACTCAATTGAAATGGAGAGTCACAATCGAATATTGTTGCTCCCAGATATGTATAGGGTAAGCAGAATAGGAAGAAAAACACTCAGTAAGAACGCTGAAATCAGCTTGCTTTTCTATTGAATTCATTCAGAAAAATTCTAAATTGTGAAATTCAAAACAATATTTTGAGATTATATGAATTCGTGCAGATGGATTCAGAAAAGCGACAAATGATGATCTATCGCTGACTGTTCAGCCTAATTGATGGGATTTGCAATCTGAGTAAAGCAGGCTTTGTTGCTCTCCGGGCTGGTAATCTGACCCAATTTTGCAGTGACTGAATAACAATGCTGATCTCCGGGAGAGTTTTGCATCTCAAATGATTGACTACTATCTGAACCCGTTTTGATTTTAGTTGTTATGCCGGTGGTTGTATTGTCTTGATTGACTTCAAAGGTGACCCCCTTTGTGGAACCAGGCCATTGCCAGTTCAAATCAACTTTATTGGTTCCTGGTTGCTGAACGGCAGTAAGTACGGGGATAGGCTGGCTATTCCCTGAGCGGGAAGTGGCAGTACTGCTCAAACGGTGAATCTCTACCTCAGAGATTTGGCTGCGCATGAATAAATCCACCTGGTTACCATTGACACATGCTTGAAACCCTCCTGTTCCCATGAGTACCCCAGGGGTCGGGCAGGCAGGTGTTGTATCAACGTTCGTTGCGATCGCATCCACTAAGGTATCACTCGCAACGGGATCACTACAGGGGTCGATACTGCCATCACTTCTAGGAATTCGACCATATCTGTATATCGAATTGGGGGCTAACCAATCTTGGGTACTCGGACGGATATCGTAAACCACCCGATCATATGTCGCAGGTTGGGGAGGTGGAGAGCCAGCATTAGGGCCACCCGCAGGGCAAACCTCTGGAATTTGGGCGGTGATGGGAATTTCTAAATAAAGGACGGGGTTTCCCCAGTCTGAGGTATTCAAACCTGCACTCGATAAAAGGGTAGAAAAGGATGAAGTGTTCGTTGCCTGCATCGTTTGGGATTGATTAATCCGATTCGCCATCCTAATTTCATTGCTAATGAAATCAAAGGCTCGACTCAAGTCATGCCGTCTGGCTGCAATCGCTTCCGTCCGCTTGTTGGCTTGGGTCGCTGAAACGAGTCCAAAACCAGCCATACTAATGACGAGACTTGTGATGATAGTGGCCACTAAAAGTTCCACCAGGGTATAGCCCTTGATAGCCTTGGAATTCGTATCTAGCCATTGCTGATTCAAACCATGTCCCCCCATTTGAAGTCTTATTGCTCTTCCCAGTTCTCCGCAGTGCATCGACCGGAGTCAGTGATGGCGGTCGGTTTGATGTCTCCCTGATAAGTACCAATCCGGGTCAGTCCAAGGGTGTTTGAAATAGCAATACAGCGTTTCGTCACTTGGGAATCTTGTGGGTTGTAGAAGACAATTTTGCCGGTGGGGTCCGTTGGCGTTTGTTGAGCACTGACAATAGCAAATTCAGGATTACCTAACACCCCATATTTGATGGGGATACTCGTCAATGTCCCTGGGGTTGAAGGCGGCTCATTGCTTCCATTCTCTGGATTGCTATTGTTTTTGTTTTTACAGGTTCCTAACCCTAATCCTTTTTCAGTATTGCCTTTACATTTAGCGATAACCTGAACCATCACCCCTGCTTTGGAAATATTGGCTTCATCTTCTGAAACGGGAGCTAAGGCAATCTGTGAAACAGTCTCACCATCGCTCAGCCCCAGTGAGGGTTGCACATCTGAACCGATCAGAACAGGTTGCCCTTCATCCGGGGTCTCACTGGAACTTGGATCTGTCAGGTTTGTGGCGATGGCCACATCAGCATCCAACGTCCGATCCCCCGATTTGAGGCAAGGACCAGTAATCTTCTCTTCTACAAAGTTGAGAGTAAGGGTACAAATTTTGTTACCCTTGATGGCTTCTCGTTGGGTTTCATTCAGAGCAGACTGAACCTCCGTCATCGTCTGTTTCACCTTGGCCCGATTCATGGAAGCCATTAGGCTGGGCGCAGAGGCAGCGGCAGCAATACCGATAATGCAGCAAATCACCATCTTTTCTGGGAGGGTAAATCCCGCATTTGAAGGAGAAGATCTTAGAGGAATGAGAGCATTGAAATGGAACATGGAACATCACAGCAGCAATATAAACAGGGCTCGAAAGAGGCCCTGAGAGCGATGAAGCGTTACTAAATTGATGGCAACTCAGCATTACTCAAGGAATTTGGCAAAGAAATTCTCAACCGAAAATTTCAGAACTAAGGCGCATGAAGTTGCTTCGGTAGGGGCGAAGCAATTACCCACGCAATTCTTAGCAGTGCCTATTGGAGGTTCTTCTCTAGCGAGAGAATGAGCTAGAACCAGGAATTACAAATCTTTAATGGGTATAAAAAATTTCACTGGGTGGTTAATTCAAATCAACAATATTGACCAAACCAATTAGTTTATTTGAACGCTCTCCCCTAATTCTGGCTTTGCCTATAAGTCTTTGGCGACAGGAATAGTACTGAATTTCCACCAAAAGAGGAAAATAGATATCCGATAAATATGCATACTTACACTGAAGTCGTTGTTGACCAAGAGACCCTAAATTCATGGAATAATCGCAGGCTGTTGTCGATATATCTGGAATTAGACATCAAGCTTTGGTGAAGGGACAGCAATTCAGAAAACATCACCTGGGAGTTAGGGACATTTGAATACGGCATGGGGAATGACCTCAGTATCTACCGTGGCAATCGGTTTACTATCCCCTTGTTCCGTCACTTGATAGGTGACATTTAACAACCGATAGGGGTCAGAAGAACTTGCATAGTTAGCAGTACGAGTGAGGGTATAGTATTTCCCACCCAGTGTTCTAGGGCCAATGGTTGTGGAAGCTCCCCCTAATCCCGTAGCTGAGTCATTGAGAAATCCGGATGCAAACCCATCACTACTGAGGGTGGCTAGACACCGAGAGGAGTAGGGTTGCGTCGTAATCTCATATTGTGCCGCTTGATTGACAACGGTTTCTAAATCTTCCTGAATCCAACTCACGGCCTCGTCGTATTGTGTAGCAACCACCCGAAAGGCTGCTGAAGTTACCATGGCCTGCATGGTCATGGAGACAAACACAGCAGCAACAATCATCGCCACCAACACCTCGATTAAGGTAAACCCTCCACTCTTCGCAGAGAGTGATTTTAAAGAATCAACCCCTGAAGATGCTTTCGGTCGCTTCAAGTACAACCACAACCACCGATTGAGATGCATGACTAAAACCTCACCCGTTGCCAACTTTTGACATAGCCAAATTTATTCGTCGGAGTGATACCAATACCACTCACGACATCAGCCAGACTGGACACATCGTTGGGCACCCGAATGCCGGATGTACTGCCATTCGTCGTGATGATGTCATCATCCTCAGCAGGCACGATTCGGGTATGGGGATTTATGTTGATGGAACTGATGACATCTTCGACCCATGCCACCCCATCAAAGTTAGTATTGCCACTGCTGGGACAGCCATCGCCTGAACCTTGTAGCTGGAGGTCGTTAATCTTGTTATAGACAAAAGCGGTGTCAATGCAGGATTGATCGTACAGTTCGATGGGAGGTGTTCCATCGTCTGCATCATGAACAATAATCCTCAAATCACCCACTCGTGGAGATTCGCCATCCGTGCGGATATTTCTCAGTTGAGCATTGCCTCGTAATTCAAAGGAGTCAGTGACATACAGGTAGACAGGACCATCTGTCGTGTCCACGGTAACGACATCGGTACCATCCAGTTCCAGTTCTTCGATATGGTAGGGGCTGTTGGCTGCAGTAAGAGTGGTGCTACTCTTAACTTCACCTAAACTCGTCACCGTTGTGGGTAAATCCACCGACAGTGTTTGGGTAATCTGGCATCCCACAATGTTGCCAGCAATCAAATCATTACCTGGACCATCTTGCGCTGTTGAGTAAACCGCATTGAGATAGCTCGCACGGTCGCTATCACTCGGTGCTGACTTATCCGTTAAGCTGGTGTCCGCGGACCAGGCGGGATCGTAGTAAAGATTGGCATGTTGACCAATAAGAGTACGTCCTCGAATAACGGCTCCCTGCATGGCCAGAACCCCTGGGAAATTCTCAATCTCTGACTGGATGACCAAGGTAGAGAGAATATGGGATATTCTCTCTCCATGTTGACCCTCAACGAGGAGTGTCCCGGTTTGATCCGTGGGATTATATCGATAGGCTTTGAGCTGAAATTGGCCCCCTGAGCTCATCGCTCCTGAAAAAGTGACATTTGGGGTTATTGTCTTTGCAGTTGCATCACAGGGCGTTGAGCTGCTGCCCGTATACCCTGTCCATTCATCCACTGTGGCAGGCTCTTCGTCCCCAGAATTGAGAATGCCATCAGGCCCTAGATAGGTGGTTCCAGTCTTGGGATTGATGGTGTCATAGTTTCGAGTCAATAAGATCCGGTTATCCGTTTGAGTGAGTTGGGCCAGGGTGCGAGCCATTCCTCCTTCTGATACGGCTAAACTTGCACCAGATTCTTTACGATTCCAAGCAGTGATCCGATCACTCTGCGCCATAATCATGGAGGACATCCCCAGCAAGATCATAACGAAGCCTAACCCCATGGCGAGAGGGAGTGCGAACCCCTTCTCCTGATGCGATGAGCAATTTCTTATTTTGACAAGAGTGTGTAACTGCTGGGCCAGCAGCTGAGCGAATGGATTACTCATGATGTATTCTCCTGATTAGTTGACCCAGCTCGACCAAGCTGTATGTGTTTGGGTAAAGACCGTTCTTTTCAAAAATGGTCAGGTGTTTCACTAACCCTCTCAAGTGGGAATTATTGATAATGAGACACTTGGACATTCCGCCAACTGAAGATATTGGGAAAAACAGGGGTACCCTACTGCACACCCTTGATCGTGGCTTTTATCCCATCTCCCTGACGACAGGGAAATTACTCAATATAATTTCCAAACAAAATATAAATTTGCCGAAACGTCCGTGGTTTTGAGGAGAAATAATTTGCCGAATCAGACAAACTTTTCTGATGTTCAGCTTTGAGCTGGTGGGGCTTACCTTGCGATGCCTCAGATTATGAGGCGAATTTTGTTGGAAGTCTAAAAATACTAAAGTTTTTGCCGTGATATACTAAAAATTTATGGGAATATCAGTTCTGAATACCTGATCTAAGGAATATTCTCGCAGCTTCAGGTATTGACTGATCAATGATTGGCAAGAGAGTTGAAAATTGCTGTGAAATATTTACGCTTTCTCTCAACATCAGTGAGAGTAGCAAGGAAAATTTCACCAGAAGTAGCATCGCCAACAGTCTAACGGTGCCCCTCCAAGGCATCAGTCAGAGTATCATTCCTTGCTTGTAGTCTCCCCTCTTTCAGTCATCAACCACTCAATAGCTTTGCCAAGCTGTTCGATGTTGATCAAGCCATACTGCCATAGGAGGATATGAAGCGACCCCTGTAAAGGCTGTTGAAGACGCAAAGCAAGATCAATCGCTTTTTCAGAAACCCCTAAATCGGTTTGAAGGTAATGAATCAATTGTTGCTGGGATGGGGAGCTCATCGATATATGGGAACATCTGGAAATAGGGTTATTTGATGTTTCCATAATCTATAAAAAGCGTAGCTAGGTGCCCTGAGTAATATCACCGAACTAGGACCTGAGACACTTGCATGGCTAATTTCGCGCCTTCAATTACGCGAATGCGATCCATCACCGTCACGACGCGGCCATGCCTTACTTGGTCATCTGCATGAATCACCACCACAACCTTGTCAGCTGAATCAGTTAGCTCCTTCACTTATGCTTCAAGAGAATTGAGCTGAATGGGTTCTCGATTGAGGGCTGAATCCCCCTGCACATCAATCGTGACCGTTACCTTGGGCAATAGCTGAGGTTTTACTGTCTTTGCCCGGGGTAAATTGACGGGGAAGGCATCACTGCGGTTGAGGAATAAAGTGGCAATGATAAAAAAGGACAAAATTGTAACTATCCGGTATAAAACCTGTTCTTCCAAGACATAGTTTCCATTTTTTAGTGAAGAATTAGTCACCACTAATTGTGATTCGATTCAAGCTGCTATGGCCTTTAGCAATCAAGTGAAGGTTTTTCGCAAATGAAACTGGCTATTGCGATCGTTATTTATTGGCTTTGAAGTCGAACGGACAGATTGAAAGAGGGCTGGAGATTGGTCATTAGCAGGCAGTGGGTAGTTCTCTTCTAAAGAGACTATCTAAATACACACGAGTTGTACGGCGATCTGTTGTGCCATTCTGCATCAAGAATAACGACAGCGCCGCTGAAAGAACCCGACTCTGATCCCAATCAGGATGGGTGTCTAAATAACCTCGCAAGGCATCATGTAGCTCTTCAGGGATATCGGCCAATATGCTAATCGTAGTGGACATGAAGTGGTTACTCTTCTCAAATAGTAGGGTTATCAACGATGGTTTTTATTTCAAAAACTAAGCACAACAAATGTTGCCCTCATGAGCTAACCAAGCTGGTGGTAAAACTCCTCCGCCCTTCAGCTTGTTAAGTTGAGTGCAAGCCTTATCGCTGGGAGTTATATCTTGCTACCAACCTACGAGAATGTCAATCTATTTTTGAAATACATTTAATGGCCTCAAAGCCATATCTATCATAGAATAAGCTGACTTCAGTTTCTAGAATATTCCACAGAAATAGCTGAACATCAAGCCCTACAGTATTGACCTGTGGAAATCATCCCATCAGATGTGGATAACATGGGAAATATTGTGGGAAATGTGGGGAAAATCTGGGGATAAAATTTTAATCTTTACTAACCTAAATATCTGTAAAGTTTATTAGTTCACCTAAACGGAAAATTGGGGATCAGTTAGTATTGCAATTGAGATGCAAGTATCGGTTTTACGTTTGTTTTCAGAATTGTTTGGTATCCGCCAGTTTAATTCCCAAGACCGCGCACCGAAATCTATATCTCCTCACCTTATTGATTTTGGATATTTGTTTATGTCGATTTACGTTGGTAACCTTTCTTACGACGTTACCCAAGATGAAATTCAGGCCGTGTTTGCTGAATATGGGGCCGTCTCTAACGTTCATGTTCCCAAAGACCGCGAGACTGGCAGAATGCGAGGATTTGCCTTTGTTGAATTGGGCAACGATGCCGAAGAATCCAAGGCTATTGAAGAACTCGAAGGGGCTGAATGGATGGGGCGAACACTCAAAGTGAACAAGGCTAGACCCCGTGAGAACAATAGAGGTAATAACAACTTTAGTGGTCGAAACCGTTTTTAACGCAATCTGAAATTCGATGATGGGCTCTCCCAGTCTCAGGAAGAATGGACTGGGAGAGAGTTTTCTCTATGCGGTTAAGTTGCTCTCTCCAGCCACTCTTGCAATTGCTGTTGACCTCGTTCTCTCAATTGCTCCAGTATCTCTCTAGCGGCGATACTCTTCGCCAATTTCTTCTTCTTTGCTACCCCACTCCCTTCAAGCTGCTGACCTAAAACCGATAACTCACACTCGCAGATAAACCATTCATCGGAGCTGTCCATTGTGTACACAGGGGTCTCCCATCTTAAGGTTTGACAAACATCAACCAGCATCCCGACAAAGTTCTGCCCCTCCTTAAGGGGCTTCACCAATGCCGTATGCATTGATTTGGATAAGGGTGCTGTTACTCGTTTTATGTCTTCATTACCAGACTTGAACTGCGGCTCAGGTAGTACTGGCTGTGCTCGTTGCTCTGGTGAGACTAAGCTAGTCTGGAGATAAGCTTCTATCCATATCAAACAAGCGTGATGACGAGCGGGTTGTTTGCGGGAATGGGTAGCGGGATGAATCGTCGTTAAAGTGTCTCCAGAAATTTTCACCTCTAGCCAAACATGGAATGGTGGTTTATTCTCCGCTTCTAGATATTTAAATGCTTCCCAGTTCCCTTCTCGATTGGAGGCAATGGTGATCACACTCGCCGCATCATGGATATGGCTAGACAGATACTGAATCACTTGCTGATGTAGCTCAAGTTCTTTGGACTGAAAGAGCAATAGGTAGAGATCCTGTACGGCTAGTTGCTCAGCGTATAACCGGGTCAATAGTTCACTGCGAAGGTGATCAACCCCCTGAGACTCAACCGCATATTTCAGGAGTCGTGTGAATTCTTTCCCAGAGAGATTTGCTAAGTCTTCGGGGGTCTGAAGTTGCTCCTGGTAGACCTTTTGATGGGCTGCTTTAAAAAACTCCGAGGCCTGCTCTTTATGCTCATCCTTGACCTGGGCAATATGCTGTCCCAATTTCACCAGTTCAGACTGGGTATAGGGTAGGCCTTGATGTTTGAGGCGGGCTTTGACAATCCGATGGTTGATCAGGTCAGCGACTCTGCGAATCGGACTGGTGAAGTGGCAATAGGCGGGAAGGTTCAGGGCAAAGTGCCCTATTAAGACGGGGCTATACACGGCCCGGTTCATCCAACTGTGCAACCGCTGACGAATGGCTGCATTTGACCCTAACGTCAACAACGTTTGATACATCGTTTCCCGATCTGGGGCAATGGCTCTGGCGGTATGATTCCGATACAGCGCTGGGATATCCTGATCGGCTAGCCATTGAGCGACGGCGAGGTTCGCCAGGATCATAAATTCTTGAATGAGGATATGGCTTGGATGAAGTTTACCTTGGATAAGGCTGCCTTCTTCTGTGAGCCACTGGCCTTGAGCCGTCTGGGTCGCCCCAATCGAACCTGATGTCAGCCGATTTCGGTACAGATGTGAGGCCCATTGGTGAGCCATTTCCAGAGTGTTATGAAAAGGAGTAGATGATTTAGGCTGGGAGGCTTCGGCGTAGGTAAAGCGTTTTTGACTCACCAACCAGGATTCAAAGATTTTGACGTCAACCATCTGGGCGTTCGGGTTGAGGGTAACCTGTACGGTAACGGTAGGTCGGGCTTCACCTTCCAGCAGGCTCAGCTTATTTTCAGACAGGGGTCTTGGCAGCATGGGTGCATTCCCATTGCTGAAATAGCGTGTGACTGTGCGAGAGAGTGCAACCTTATCCAATATTGAGCCCATCTCCACGAGTTCAGAGACATCAGCAATATGAACGGAGAGGACTGCCCCTGACTCAGTCGCTTCAATCCAGATGGCATCGTCCAAGTCCCGCGAAGTAGGACCATCGATGGTGATGCCTTGGACTTGAGGACGTTGCCAGAGTTCATCAGGGAGGACCAGCCGCTTGGCTACTTTAATGACATCAGGGGAGAAACGGGACTTACTCTTAGGGGATGTTTCTGACTTTGATTCAAGGCTTTTCTGAGTTGCAATATTTTCGTTCTGCGTCAGTACATCATCCGCTAACAATGTTTTCTCATGGGCGGGTAGTGTGGGTCGTTCTTTCTGAGGTTCCGCTTTAGGTTTTGTTTCTACTGTATTCAGTGAAGGAGGCTTCAGCGTTATTGGTTGTTGTTGTACTGCCTTCCGCTTGGTCTGCTTATTTGAATTCTTTAGTGTTGCCTTCCGTTGGTCAATCTTGGATACCTTAGTCTGAGCCTGTCCTAAACTAAGCTGGGCTTCAAGTTTAACAATCGTACTCTTGAGGATTTTGGCAGCAGTAGGGTTGGTGCAGTCTTGGAGCTGCGCTCGGAGCTGAATCAGCTTCTCAGAAGTAGCAGTAGGCATAGGTAGCTAACTGGGACAAACTTTTGGTCATTCTAATGCAGAGCGGTGGGCTTTGTCCGTTGATGATGAGAAGTCAATCTGTTAGGACAGTTCACGGGGGTAAGTTGATTCAAAGGCAACTTCTTGACGATCCACTTCAGCCTGCCAGTATTCGACTTCAGATGCCAAACGGGCCAGGTCTATCTTCGAGAGTTGACCGAGTTTTTCCTGCCGCCATAATTCATGCTGGGCATGCCGGTAAAACAGACGAGCGACAAATAAGTCGAGCTGATCCTGGAATCCAAATTGATGGTGCCAGTTTCTACTCGCTTCATTCGCTAGGAAATATCGACTCTCTAGCTGGGTAAAAGAGGTGTTAACGAGTTGGTTGAGTATTGTCGCCATTAGGTTGGTTGCGACACCACGGCGTTGCCATGATGGGGAGATGCCTAACAAACGAAGATAGGGGTGCCGTTCAGGCTGCTCAATTACTAGAGCTGTTCCTATGAGTTCCCCCTCTGTTGAAGTGGCAACGCATGACACTTTTGAGGGTTCACCTTTGACCGCGCCAAAATAGTTATCAATACAGCTTTGGGCTGATTCTTGAATATTCTGCTCTTCATAATTGCAATATTCAACAGAGTCGTGAAAAACCTCAAAGAACAGATGCTTGAGTTCAGTTGCATCCGTTGGCACAACAGGTCGGATCTTGATGGACTGAAGGGTATCGTTTCGGGGGGCAACCTCGATGACGGTCAGAACAGATTGCTGTCTGGGCGTGAGGTAAGCCATCCCATTGAAATATTCATGCTTCCAGCCCAACCGCCAAGGCATGAGTTCATACTCTTCCCAAGACATAACGATGGGTTCACTTTTCACTCCACCTCCAAGGAATGCTCAACCAAGAATCGACCCGCAGACAAAGCCACAAAACTACTCTCATAGAACTCACCGTCAGTATGGACCTGCCTTTCTGGGGTAATCACCCAACACTGGTATCCCCACTCCAAGGAACATGAGACGCCAACGAGCCAGCCATCTGGGAATCCTACCAAATCAGTCAGTGTCTCTATCGCCATGACAACCACGCGGTGAGGCGGCAAATCGTGAATAAAAGTATCATGTTGACACCATTTTAGTACAAGATTACTATATTGGTCTAGCATCCCCATCTTGATCCTTTGGAGATCCCCTTATGAGTGCCAAAACGGAAATGACCGAGAAGCAAAAAGCCCTCGATTTGGTGATGAAAAACGTGGAAAAGACCTTTGGCAAAGGGGCGATTATGCGGCTGGGAGATGCCGCTCGGATGCAGATTGAAACCATCTCTACAGGTGCTTTACCCCTGGATCTAGCCTTGGGCGGAGGGCTCCCCAAAGGTCGGGTCATTGAAGTGTATGGCCCTGAAAGTTCCGGGAAAACGACGGTGGCCCTCCATGCGATCGCTGAAATCCAAAAATCTGGGGGAGTGGCAGCGTTTGTGGACGCGGAACATGCCTTAGATCCGGTTTATGCCGCGGCTTTGGGAGTGGATGTCTCTGAGTTGCTCGTGTGCCAACCGGATTCTGGGGAAATGGCCCTGGAAGTGGTGGATCAGCTGGTCCGCTCCAGTGCCGTTGATTTAGTGGTCGTCGATTCCGTCGCTGCTCTCACTCCAAGGGCTGAGATTGAAGGGGATATGGGCGACTCCCATATGGGTTTGCAAGCCAGATTAATGAGCCAAGCCCTGCGCAAGATCACCAGCAACATTTGCAAGTCAGGTAGCACCGTCATTTTCCTCAACCAACTCCGTCAAAAGATTGGGGTTACTTATGGCAGTCCCGAAGTCACCACTGGAGGGAACGCCCTCAAGTTCTATGCGTCCGTTCGCTTGGATATTCGTCGTGTTCAGACCTTGAAGAAAGGCACGGAGATGTATGGTATCCGGGCAAAAGTGAAGGTCGCCAAGAACAAGGTCGCACCTCCATTTAAGCTAGCGGAGTTTGACATTCTATTTGGGCAGGGAATATCCACCATCGGTTGCTTAGTAGACATGGCTGCGGAAGCAGAGGTGATCGTCCGCAAAGGGGCTTGGTATAGCTATGAGGGTGACAATATTGGTCAGGGTCGAGAGAATACCATTCAGTACTTTGCCGATCATCCAGAGTTTGCACAAGCAGTTGAGCAACAGGTCCGCCAGAGGTTGGCGTTGGGAGCTGATTGTGCAGCCCATGCTGACACAAATGGTGAAGAAGATGAATCACCTCTAGCTGAAGTTGAAGCGGCTTGATTTCGGCGGTCTTAAACAAAACGTTTCCCCTTCATTTCAATGGAGTTCATTTCTTCAGAGAAGATCAGCATCTAACATTGAGGTAACCACCCATGTCCAATGGTTCTGCCACGATGAGTTCACCCCCCATTGAGCAACTACAAGGGGTCGTAGAACGCTTGACCTTTCATTCTGAAGAATCTGGGTATACGGTTGCCAGATTGAAAGCTCCCAGAACCCGTGAATTGATTACCATCGTGGGTAGCTTCGCCAATATCCAAGCGGGCCAAACCCTTCAACTCCAGGGAATATGGCGAGACCATCCCAAATATGGTCCTCAATTTCAGGTCAAGCAATACAAAGAAACCAAACCCGCCACTCTTACTGGAATTGAGAAGTACCTCGGCAGTGGCTTGATCAAAGGGGTCGGCCCCGTCACTGCTAAACGCATCGTCGCTCACTTTGGTCTGGATACCCTGGACATCATTGAGCATCACATTGACCGTCTGAGTGAAGTACCGGGCATTGCGAAGAAGCGAGTCAAGATGATTCAGACGGCTTGGGATAGCCAGAAAGCTATCAAAGAGGTGATGGTATTTCTCCAAGGGCATGGCGTCTCAACAACTTATGCCGTCAAAATCTTCAAGCAATATGGAGATGAGGCGATTGAAACCGTCACCCATAACCCCTATCGACTAGCGACGGATGTTTACGGCATTGGCTTTATCACAGCAGATCAGATAGCCCGCAGCTTAGGTATCTCACCCCACTCTGAATACCGGTATCGCAGTGGTCTTTTACATGTTCTCAGCGAATCATCAGAAGAAGGGCATTGCTATCTTCCTCAACCACAACTGATTGACCGCGCTGTAAAGCAGCTGACCCTCCCTGAGTATCACCCTAAGCCAGACCAGGTGGAATATCTGATCCATGCCATGATCTCAGATGCTGAGCTGATCGTTGAACAGATAGAGCGAGAAACTTCGACGGAGCTGCTTTGTTATGCACCGCCGTTCTTCCGGGCTGAATTTCACCTATCCCGGCGACTCCTCCACCTCTTGGCTCACCCAATCAAGGTGGATAAGAACCGCGTTCGCAGCTGGCTAGAGCGCTTTATGGCCCAAACGGATGTTAATCTCTCTCAACAACAGCAGCAGGCGGTGGAGTTGGCTGCTAGTGAGCGTGTCGTGATTCTCACTGGCGGACCGGGAACGGGCAAGACCTTCACGACTCGGACCATCGTGGCGCTGTGGAAGGCGATGGGAAAAGAAATCGTTTTAGCATCTCCCACAGGCCGAGCCGCTCAGCGACTGAGTGAAGTCACGGGTCATGAAGCTAAAACCATCCATCGCCTTTTGGAGTTTGACCCCAAAACGATGAAGTTTCAAAGGGATTCAGAGCGAACCCTAGTAGCTGATGCTGTGGTCATTGATGAAGCGTCTATGCTGGATTTGTTTTTAGCAAACTCTTTGATCAAGGCCATTGGCCCAGAGACTCAACTCTTGCTCGTGGGGGATACGGACCAACTTCCCAGTGTGGGCCCCGGAAATGTTTTGCTGGATCTGATCACCGCTAAACAGATTCCCGTCATGGAACTGACGGAGATCTTCCGCCAAGCCCAAGCCAGTCACATTATCCGCAATGCCCATCGTATTAACCAAGGCCAGTTCCCCCAGTTAGAATCCGTCAGTCCATCTCCAATGTCCGATTGCCTTTGGTTAGGAGCACCGGAACCGGAGCAAGGAGTTCAAGCCATTCAAGAGTTAATCAACGACCTTATCCCTCAACTTGGGTATGTGCCGGCACGGGATGTGCAAGTCCTCTGTCCCATGACCCGTGGGGAAGTGGGGACTCGCAAGCTCAACCAAGTCTTACAAGCGTTGATCAATCCTCCTCATCCCGACAAGGCTGAACTCACGCGAGGGGGACTCACACTCCGGGTGGGGGATCGAGTGCTGCAACAGGTTAATGACTACAACCGCGAGGTCTTCAATGGCGATATGGGAGTCATTGAGGCCATCAATCTAGAAGAAATTGCCGTGACGGTTCAGTATGCGGAGCGGTCAGTCTCCTACGATTTGGCTGATTTAAATGAAATTGGGTTAGCCTGGGCCGTCACCATTCATAAGAGCCAGGGGTCAGAATATCCCGTCGTCATCTTGCCCATGTACATGCAGCATTACATAATGCTCAGCCGAAACCTGCTTTATACGGGACTTACGAGGGCAAAAAAGCTAGCGATGCTCGTTGGTCCTAAGAACGCAATTAGCATGGCCGTCAGGCAGATCAAAGATAGGCAACGATACACCTTGCTTGAGCGACGTTTGGGAGGTGTTCCCAAGGCCAACGAATCACTAGCTTCCGCAATTCTTTAACGGGTCGTTAACATAGTCATCGATACTCTGGGTTGTTTAACTAACTCATGAAATCCCCATATTGTTGAGTTACTTTGCAGAGATGATGGTTCTTTAAGAACGAGCGTAAAACTTTTGTTGAATATGGGCAGACTTTAGGTATAGCAAGCTTCTCAGTCATTTTTTATCAGTAACCTCACACTCTAAATTTAGTGTGTTAAGGTTGCCCATTAATACACCCATGTCATCTAGTGCCACTTCTCCTCAGGACTTCTCCTCTAGATCAACCTCCACCCTCTTTTTAAGGGGGATAGGCGATGCTACCTTGACCACCATATTGACCCTGACCCTCCTAGGAAGTGCTGGCTTAGCAGGAGGACTGATGGGGGTAGCGATTAGTTATCGTGATCTGCCTGATGTGACTTCATTAGCTAGCTTTTCACCCAACGAAACAACCTATATCTATGACATCAACGGCAAGTTACTCACGGGCTTGCATGAGGAAGAGAATCGCCAGGTCGTCCCTCTAGCTAAAATCTCGCCCCACCTAAAACTATCTGTACTCGCCATTGAAGATAGCAACTTTTATCAGCATGACGGCATTAATCCGGTCGGTATTCTACGGGCAGCCATCACCAATTACCAGGCAGGCCAAACGGTGCAAGGGGCTTCAACCCTGAGTATGCAGCTGGCTAAAAACCTCTATCTGACCCCAGAAAGAGCTTTTAGCCGCAAACTCGCAGAAGCAGTGCTAGCCCTGAGAATTGAACAATTACTCAGTAAAGATGAAATCCTACAGTTGTACCTCAACCAGGTGTATTGGGGCCATAACACCTATGGGGTAGAAACGGCTGCCCGGAGCTATTTCAATAAGTCTGCTGAAGATCTGACCTTAGCTGAATCCGCCATGATGGCTGGGATTATCAAAGCACCAGAAGGGTATAGTCCATTTGTGGATTTAGACCTGGCCAAAGAACAACAGAACATCGTTCTCGGACGTTTGGAGGAGCTGAAATGGATTACACCCGCTGAAGCTGAAGCGGCTCGGGCTGAGAAAATCACTCTAGGAGAAATTACCTCCTATCAACGGAGCCAAGCTCCTGATGTTACCAATACCGTCATTCAAGAATTAACGGAAAGATTTGGTCGAGAGGCATTGGTTAGAGGGGGATTCCGAGTTCAAACGACCCTCGACTGGAAAATGCAGAAAATCGCTGAGGAGACCGTTCGCAGGAATCATCAACACTATGCCTATGCCGCAGACCAAATGGCATTAGTCGCGGTTGATCCAAGAACGCACTTCATCAAGGCTATTGTCGGTGGAGTGGACAATAAAAAGAGTGAATTTAATCGAGCGACTCAAGCGTATCGACAACCTGGCTCGGCCTTTAAACCCTTGGTGTATTACACAGCCTTTGCAACAGGGAAGTACACCCCAGACTCTATGGTTAAAGACTCTCCCGTGAGCTTCAATGATGGTGGGCTCCAGCGATATAAGCCTCAAAACTACGACCGCAGCTTTCAGGGCTCGATGTCCATTCGTCAAGCGCTCGCGCAATCGCGCAATGTGCCTGCCATTGTCATGGGGCAAAAAGTAGGCATCAAGAATGTGATAGATGTCAGTCGCAAATTAGGGATTACCAGCCCGATCCCCAATGTGATTTCACTTCCCTTAGGGGCAGTAGACTTAACACCCGTAGAGATGGCTTCAGCCTATGCCACCTTTGCCAATAATGGCTGGCAGTCCAAAACAACAGCCATTTTGCAAGTCACAGATCCTACGGGTAAAGTGTTGATTAACAATACCCCGCAACCCAAGTTGGTGCTCAATCCTTGGGCTGCTGCTGCCGTGAACAGTACGTTGCAAACCGTCGTGCAATCAGGGACGGGGGTAGCAGCCCAGATTGGTCGCCCCGCAGCTGGAAAGACGGGTACCACTTCCTCCGAGCGGGATGTTTGGTTTGTGGGCTATGTGCCTCAACTTTCAGTGGCCGTGTGGGCTGGCAATGACAATTACGCCCGGATTGGGTCTGGGGCAACGGGTGGAGGATGGATGGCTCCTGTGTGGCGAGAGTTTATGAGTGAGGCGTTAAAAGATACACCTGTTCAGTATTTTGAGCCACCTTCCAAGTTCCCCAAACCCAAGGGTTAAGTACTACGGGAAAAATTTCTAAACGCCCCAGAAATCCCAAATTAGCCCATTAATGATTAGATACAAAGGAAGTTAATTCTGGGAATGCTATAAGTTAGCTTTCTTACCTTTGCTAAAACTACACTAATCTACGACAAACTATGGCTGCTGACAACAAATATTCCACAGTACTCCTTGAGCTAAAGACTCACTACCAGGAGACACTCGCTGAACTTGAAGCTCAAACGATTCAACTCAAGACTAAAATCACCTCTCTAGATACGTTGATTGAAGATCCATTGTTAGGCTCTGATATCCTTTCAATCCTTCAAGGTGAAGCAGCCTCAATAGAATCAGAAGCACCAGGCTCAACAGTTGCCAACACAGTAGAACCTAAAGCCAAGGCTAAGAAAACTACTCAAAAAGCTGCTTCAAACAAAAAGCCTAAAACTCAAAAAAAATCAGCTTCAACTGCTAAGACAAGCGGAACAGTAGAAACTAAAGCTGAAGCTACTCCAAAGACAGCTACCTCAAAAGCTTCACCCTCCACCTCAATGAAGAAGCCTTCCACTGCCAAGAAAGCAGCATCTCAAAGACAGGCCAAAAAGAAAAAGCAAGCCAAAGCAACTAAAGCTTCATCCAGCAGTCGGCCAATGCAATGGCCCTACACTGAAATGTTTAAGACTGATGCCATCGCACAAATCATGCAAGAAAAGGCAGGCACTTCGGTTCACGTTGATGACTTAGTTTTGCAGCTTTATGGAGAACTGAGTGGAGACGACCTCAAGACTGAGCGAGATCGAGTGTACAAAACCATGCAGAGTGGCGTCTATAAAAACCGTTGGCGCAAAGATCCGAAAGAATCCATGAGTTATTTCACTGAGGAAAAGTCACAGGCTAAACCTGAGGCATCCTAAACGGCTAAAACCCAGAAATCTCCTAAGAAGTCCTGATGGGAGATTGCTGATATAGCAGGGTTCAGCCAAGACTCCTCACACAAATCAAGCGGATGCCATCATTCTTGTAATCAAGACTATCCGAAGGGAATTACTCCTGAGTGCCACTCCTAAAAGCTGCAAGATCAACGAGATAAACTCTGAACGGGCAATAGATTTAGGCACATTGACCCTAGTATTTACGGTATTATTTCTTCTGGCGGTATATTATCGATTATCGCGTGACTAATTCTTCGATGCCTTACAGCGTTGCGTATGGGAATGATTGCAGACAAGCCATCCATTCGTAATTAATTCTAATCGTCGCAGCAACAAGCAGCGCACTCAGGTCGGCAGACTAACTCCACAGACGATTAAAGTTAATTTGTGCGATCCCATGTCCTTAGCAATCAGTTGTCGGGGAACTATTTAGCTATCAAAAGACTCAACCTCACCAACGCAGACAATCGGAGGTTCCAAATGGCTGACACCATGCACGGACATAATGAATTAGGGAAACATATTCGGAGTCTAAAGAATCTAGCAACACAGACCCATGCTGCTGCTAAACAAGCTGAACAGGACTCTCGGGCTATTGGACAGGCTAGTCTCGCTCGTAAACTATTGGATATCCAGCGGCAAATATGTGTTGTTCAACTAACACTCAAAGATTCAGAAATTCAGAAATGGACCGGAACGCAAATGCAAATACCCTTCTAAATCAACATGGATAGTTGACTACCTTCAACCAGACCATCCCCGATCCCATCTTGCAATTGCGTCATCAAGTCTTAAGGACAGAGTTATCTATCTCGGAGGTGGTTTTTCCAAAGACCAAGACACCCAGAATGGCTGTGAGCATCACTGTGATGATTGGCTCAAAGCAAATCTGTGAGAGCCTTGGGCTGTCCAACCTTGAGCTTAACTAGCCTGATCGAGTACATACCGATGCCCTAGCGGAATCTTCTCAATCGCTACCGTCAGCCGAAGTTACGAAAGCGATGCCAGGGGTTCACGGGGGAGCCTGTGGAATCAGTCGTAGGGGAAGTCAGTAAAGAATCCGTTCTAGAGAGCTAGAGGGTGGCCTTGGGTGGTTGTGGGATTGCCTTGGGCACGGGCTTAGGATTGAGGCTGATGTTTGGGGGAGTCATGGGTGGAGTCCTCTACACACAGCCAGTTTATCGACTAGGCTCACCGATTGGAGAGGGATTGTTGTAAAAGCTTACGGGTGAGATCGCATCTTGATCAGCTTGGGTGTAGTTAGCGCCATTCCCGCTAAGATCTAGCTCTGTCTCAGGTCAAGGCTGAAGGACAAGAGCGAGTTGCAGTAGATATTCCTTTTGATTTATCTTAAGCTTCAAACAACAACTTCATCATGAGCCACATGAAGAAGAAACAGCTCATTACTAAGAGCCAGTTGATTCAAGATCTCAGGAAATTAGGAGTCTGCAAGAAGCAGACGATCATGCTTCATTCCTCTGTTCGGAATATTGGATGGGTTGTGGGTGGACCAGATGTTGTGCTGGCAGCTATTCTGTCACTCCTAACAGACGCTGGCACTTTAATGATGATGGCAAGCTGGGAAGATAATCCCTACGATTTGTCCCGATGGCCCAAACACAGGCAAGAAGCCTATCTGTGCGAATGCCCAGCCTATGATCCGTCTCAGTCTCGGGCCGATTGGAGAGAAATGGGAATTCTCACCGAATATCTCCGAACTTGGCCAGGTGCGCATAGGAGCCGTCATCCGTTCTCATACGTCGCGGTGGGTGAACTTGCCCAATGGATCACAGCCGAACAGCCTTGGCAATATCGGGATGGTCCGGGTTCACCGCTAGCAAAACTCTGTGAGGTGAGTGGCTCTGTGCTTCTGCTGGGTTCACCTATTGGTGACGTCACCCTGCTCCACCATGCTGAGCATTTGGCTGATGTGCCTAATAAGTGGATTGATCGCTACCGAATGCCCATACTCCAGAATGGTCAACGGGTGTGGATGGACTTTGAAGAATTTGATACGACTAATGGGATTGTGGACTGGCCAGACAACTACTTCGAGACTATCGTCAAAGATTATTTGGCAACCCACCCTGCTCAGACAGGAAAGGTCGGCGGGGCAAGATCGTACCTATTGGATGCTCAGTCTCTAACCCAATTTGGGGTTCAGTGGATGGAGGAGAACTTCAATTAAGCCCCTCAACATTTTGTTCACAGTACTGATTGAAATGTTGAAGAATGATTTTAGGATAATGCTTAAATCCTATATCGTTGACCTATCGTCAGCTTGCTCATTCTAGGATTCAGATGATGTCTGAAATAGATCAAGAGGATACCCAGAACAATTCTCCAAAGAAGAGATCCTTGGAGCACTCATATTCTAAATTCACAGATGTAGAGTGTCCTCACTGTCACCAAAGTGTAAGAGTTAATGTTTGGTGGATTGTGGACCAATCTACTCAGCCGGACTTGATCCAGAAGATAGTGGAGGGGAGCTTTAAGACACATCCTTGCCCCAAATGCACTCAACTGATACCTGAGGTCGATCAACCTCTATTGATTTATCGACCTAGACAACAACAACCCCTCTTGTTCGCTCCAGCATTGAAAACCACCCTAGCAGAAGATCAGACTCATACCCTGCAACACCTCGTTCAACATTTGCTAGAGACTCTAGATAGCAGTGATGATGACTGGATTATGGAAGGTTTAAAACGAATTCGTTGGAATCAACTACTGATGATATATAGCGAGGCTGAGCTATCATTCGAGTAATGACTGTCTTCCTTAGCGGTCGAAGATGCCAAAACTTACTATCAGCATGTCATATTCTTGATGTTGCAAACGACAAAGCAACTGCCAGTTCAGTTTTGAAAAGTTATTAATCTCTCTTAAGAAATTAGTTTTTCCTCTATGCTTTACTTACTGCTAATTCTTGGTTGAGGTAATGAACATGAGCACAGAACTACAACCAATGTGGGGTTTCACTCATTTCGCTGAGACTTTAAATGGTCGCCTCGCCATGCTTGGGTTTCTATTAGGTTGGGTGACTGAAATCATATCGGGTGAAGGAATGCTTAGCCAGATCTTATCCATATTTAGCTATTAAATATCCTTCATTTTACTTGTCTACTATTTATTGGAAACAGTTTCTAGAAAATAGCGTAAACACCTTTACATCTAAGGACTTGCCCTGATTAGGTTATACTCATTGCCCATCACTTTCTAGATCTCTTGAAGCAGCCCAACCATTGAGAGCACCAAAGCGATAACACTACCTAAACCAGCAATCAACAAATTGGTCATACATGACTGGCTAGCAGACCCTAAGGCAGTATTTAAGTCTGGGCTACTAAGTCGCTCATAATTACCTACCGCTACAGACATCTCTGGTAAAGAAGAGATTAAGCTACCAATAAAGTAATGGATTGTGGGGAACAAGCTAAATTCTACAAAATGGTTCTGAAATAGTTCGGTCCAAACTGCAAATAAGTCATTCAAGATATAACAAGATAAACACAACATAATTACGCCAAGAAAAAAGCGAGACCAGCTTGCCTCAAAGTTGGTATCATCGATATCTTCAAATAGCTCTGGCCGACGTTTTTTTAGTTTTGACTCAAATATCAAAAAAACAATAACACCGCATAAACTAACTATTATGGAAATTACCAAACTCATTATGTCTAATACGGCATTCCCTTCTGAATGCTGAATAAATTGAAAGTCTCCCATTAAAATTAAGTAGGCAAAACTAGCAAAAAAGAACATTAATAGTGCCATAAATACATGCCAGAGAATCAATTGCTTTTCTAGCTTTGCTAATATCATCAAGTTGTTGATATGATTTGGATTTTTAATCAAAATCCATTTGCAAATTAAAACTATAGGTGAAACAATAAAGATTAAGTAAACGTTGGATAAATTTGATCCAAGAGGTGTTGCAATTCCTCCTAGTCGACCTAGCCCAAATAATGACACAAGCATGATCCCTAACTCTGGGAGATTAGTTGTTGAATTAATAACGAGGGTTCGTTGAGAGTTGCCCCATATTAAACCTACCAAGCCAGCAGCCGAGCTTGTTGCCAAATCAGTTGACATCGGAATAGCTCGAAAACTAACTAAACCAACGAGTATGAGAGTGACTCCAATAAATGGTAGTTCACCGAAATAGTTATAGAATTCTAGAAGAATATTCTGTAAACCTGGCATTAGAGTAATTTTATATTTTCACTAGATTCATACATTAACTAATTGACAAACAGTACTCAAATTATCCTTAATAATAGAAGCATCGACTAATTAAGAGAAAGAAAACTGAAATTTTTGATATAGCAATAATGCTTTAGTCGATGTTGATGGTCAATTTCAATCGCTCTTGATAATCTTAAAACACCTCACTCATTTTAAGAATGGTATGGTTGAGTTTAAATCCTAATCAAAACGTCATATTCATGTATAAGCAATAGTTTTATACTTAATATTATTTCCAAGTGGATCTACTGCTGGGGTGTCTACGATGATTCGCTCTCTCCAGACCATTGCATTCATTACGATCCTTTCTACGATGTCTCCAAGCCTTGCAATGGCTGAGATTTCACCGAAAGAAAAGTTAAACTCTTCGATCAGATCTAACTCTATCGCTCAAAATCCTAATACCCAAGCTGGTGATACTTTAATCAATCAACAGGCCTATATCTTGGGACCTGGAGATGAAATACAGCTCACTATGTTTGGACAACCCAATCTATTCACCACTAATTACCGGGTATTAGTCGATGGTACGGTGAGCCTTCCTCTAATTGGTCGTGTGTTAGTCAAAGGTCGCTCAATCGGTATAGCTGAACGAGAGATAGCTAAACGATATATCCGATTCTATAGGCGTCCTTTTATTACCATAGTTTTGGTGGATGCCCGAGTGGTCACGTTAGCTATTTCTGGAGAAGTTCGGCACCCTGGTACATATCCCGTTGAATCTCCTACCCAAATTCCTACCGTCACCCAACTGATCCAGCTTGCTGGTGGTGCATCCCAGTCCGCTGATATCAGCCAAATTAAGGTTCGTCGTCCACAGGAGAATGGGAAAGAACAATTCATCAGTGTTAATTTATTACAACTGCTTCAAGAAGGAGATTTAAGTCAAAATCTGCAACTGCGTGATAAAGATACGGTAATAATTCCGACCACTACAACCGTTGATTTCTCCAACGCATTACTCATACGTAATGCCAGTTTTTCTTCAGATCGGTCTGAACCCATCAACATCGCTATTATTGGAGAGGTTTACCGACCTGGTCCTCATACCATCCGTCCAGGTAGTGCAGATGTCCAAGAAGCAGGCACATTGGGTAATGCTAAAGCCGCTTCCACTGAACTTCCCACTGTCACTCAAGCCATACAAACAGCTGGAGGGATTAAACCTGAAGCGGATATTCGCCAAGTGAAAGTTATCCGGCGCCCTCACAATGGCAATCCTCAAGAGATAATCGTTAATTTGTGGGAACTACTCAAGGCAGGAGACTTATCACAGGATATCGCCTTGCAGGCTGGGGATACCATCGTTGTTCCCAAAGCGGTTGGTTTATCTGCTGCCGAATTGACTGAGTTATCCACAATAAGCTTTGCCCCCGCCACTATTGACGTCAATGTCGTTGGTGAGGTCAAACGGCCCGGAATAATCAAGATTCAACCCAATACCCCTCTTAATACTGCCATGTTAGCTGCAGGGGGGTTTGATGATCGCAGAGCGAATAAAAGCAAAGTAAAACTCATTCGCTTAAATCCAGATGGAACCGTGACTCAAAGAGAAATTAAGATTGACTTAGAACAGCCACTGAACGAGGAGAACAATCCTGCCCTTCGGAACAATGATGTGGTGGTAGTTGGTCGGTCTGGCCTGACAAAGGTTGGTGATAATCTTCGAAATATTCTTGCGCCAATAACAAGTAGTTTTGGTATATTCAGAATCTTATTCTGATTTTATAGGAATTTATCTATTTTTTTGAATCTAAACTACTAATGAATCTTAATGGAACTCCTAGTTCACCAATTCAATCAAGTACTATCCAAGTACTTGATTGAGGACACGTTCTAACCCTCGATAATATTGTAAAAAATTAGTTCTAAATAAGGGAATACTCCTTATACAATCCCTACTAACTATTCGGCTCTCCAACAGCTGAAAGGATTTTTAAATCTTCAGAATAAGCTGCTCCAATTCGATAATTTTTCAGGATTTCATCAAGGCTTTCTTCAGCCTCCTTTTTGTCTATAACAATTTGAAAATTACGTGCACCTTTAAAGGCAACAAAAGGAGAATTTGAAGTTGTAACGAGTTGACAAAATTCGCTAAAATCTTTAAATTTTTTTCCATTAACTTCCTTAACAATCCAACCCGCAATACCATGGTAGCCTCGATTCACCTCAGAGCCAAGAACTCGGGTTGCAACAACGATCTCTATTTTCTCTCTAGAGGGCCAATTTGACAGCTCTATCAAAAGCTCTTTGGGTGCTGTTTTTGACCAGTTAATTCCCCATGATTTAATGAGATTTTTAGTTAATGGAGAAAACACAATTCCACCAAATATAAAATATCTTGGTAGCTCATTGTATTGCTCAAGTGGTACTAGTCGGAAATCTTTTTTTTGTTTATTTAGAGTGAGCATTACTGTCTTCAGCTTGGAATTTCGAAAAAATTCAATACTGACTGTCTCACCCACTTGATGAATATCTATATAGTAATTAAAATTTGTTCGATCTCCTTGTCGAAATACGACTGTGCCATCATCAGCAATAGCATGTCCATCAATCGCGTGTATGACATCTCCGGCACGAATGAATCCTTCAGCAGGGGATTCTGAAAGAATATGTCTAACTAGTATCCCAGTTAAGTTCTCGGATATTCCATAGCTACGTTTCATGCCAGGGTTTTCCATCTTTTGATAAACGAGTCCTAAGCCTGGGAAACCGTTGAAGGTCTTGTCCTCAAGGTCTTGAAGAAAATGTCTTATGACGGGTACAGGTACCATATATCCAATATTGTCAGCACTCTTCCTTGCTTGCATCGCTACACCAACAATTTGGCCATTGCCATCCAGAACAGGTCCTCCACTATTGCCTGAGTTAATTGCAGCATCAATTTGCGCGGCTAGAAAGTACTCGCTGCTATGAGTATAAAACTGATGTTCTATACGTGAAACAATGCCTCTTGTAGTGCTCAAAGCGTTTCCACCTGTGGGAAAACCATAGACAGCAACCTCTTGCCGAATCTCAGGCAGATCAGCAAATTCTAAGGGTGTTACACCTGAAAAAAAAGCATTATTCTTAACCGATAAGATTGCTAGATCAACTTCATGAGCAACACTGACAACTTGAGCCCTATAACGCTTGGCTTGACCGTGACGTCGAACTTCAACAAAGGTTTGATCGGCAACAACATGGGCATTTGTCAGAATTTTGTTGTCTGCGATGATAAAACCAGAACCAGTACTGCGTTTAATGACTGTTTCCCAAGGCTTCTGGTAGTCTGGCTTATTGCGAACTGAATAAACCTTAACGATAGCTCCTCTAATCCGCTGCTCATTATATGGCTCAGTGTTTCCAGCCTTAAAAATAAAGCAGGATACCATCAAATTGATGATGAGTAGACTGAGAACGACCTTCTTAAAATGCCTAGATATCGGATTGTGCATTCAGAAACAAGAGCATACGCTGCTATTAATTTGAACTTACCATAGGCAAGGAAGCCGGTGATAGACTCGGCGTTTCACCTCCCAAGCAATCAGTAACACACCCTTTGAATTAAAGAAATTTCTTAAAGCTAATATCAAACTTAGCTTAAAAGATTTAACCTACTTATAAAGTGTTTTTATTGACTTGAGCAATTTCAATTTTTCAGAGGTTGATATTTCGTAACGCAGTTCCGATCTCTCACTCATTTAGACAACAGAGACGACTATTTTTTCCAATGAATAAAACTACCAAAATTACCAATCTAATAATTTTTAGTTTGATTATAGGAATAATACCTGGAATTATTGACTTATACATACTGAAGTGTTTTACTCCGCAATCTGCTGTAGCAATCCCCAATACAGCAGGTAGTCTTCGTCCGCCAAAGTTAGTCGCATCAGATTTACCTCCAGGATTTCGAGAAGTCCCCACCCCAATCAGTTCACTTATCCGTGGTGCCATATCTTCAACCATTAGTGACCACTTTGGTAGTAACGAAATCCAGATCAGAGATTTAGTCACTTACATGAATCTGAATCAATGGACCCTCATCATTGGGTTTGTTACCCCGCTAAATAATGAGAATGCTGTTCAGATGTTTGATCTAGGGTTAGAGCAGCCGAGTGCTTTAGAAAAGTTTGTGACAGGTATTAAAAAGAGTAATTATTATTTGGGTTCAGTAAATATTGTTGAGCAAAGAGTTGCCCCTTCCTTATCGCAAAAGATTGGTCAAGTTTCCACTGGTATGGCAGTGATTGCAAAAGCGAGAAATGTCTCCTTGTTTTCTGAAATGGTTGCTTTTCGAAGAAATAATTTAGGTGCAATGCTAATTGTTGGACGCCTAAATGACAACATCCCTTCGATGACCACATCTAAACTTGCACAGAAATTCGACAGTCAACTATTAAATTTCCAGTCATATTCACACCCATCGAACCAACAGTAATGGGTAACCTTAGCCGCTAGGGCTGAAACTACCCATCATCAGTAGATCGAAAACGTCTTTAGAAACCTAGTCAATAGTAAATTTGGCGCAATGGTCTAATTCTGTTGTGCTACATGAAAGATATACGTATTCTCTAGCTCTAAAACTGCCTCAAAGCGTCACCCTAAAACAACCAGGAAGCCTAAGTACAGGACAAAAGTTGTAAAGCTTTCAGAAACTCACGTTCATTATCGGGAGAAGGATTGAGAATCATCTGCCGTAAATGGTCAAATCCTAAACGGAATAGACTCTTTGCTCGACGTCCATGGGTTTTGAGTGCAATGGGTTTGAGTTGATGTAAAAACAGCCCCGTCTTCATCGCCCAACACAATGCCAAAGTCAATAGAGCAAATAGCTTTCGTAAGCGTTCAACCTCAGTAAAGTGGGTCGATTCAAGACAAAAGCCTCGCGTTTTGAAAATACCAAATAGAGTTTCAATTCCCCATCGCAAGGCATAATCCTCAATAAGCTGGTCATCTTGTGTCGGACCAATCACAACCAGCAGCGCACCATCTTCCAATCGCAGTCCTTCCACTGCAACCGGCTGCCCCCATACACGACATTCACCTTTGAGTCGCTGGCGCTGACCCACTTGAAGATGAGCAAAAACCACCTTGGTTTGAAGGGCCTTGCCCTGGCGCTCAATTTTATCCGTCGCTCGAATTCTGAGCCGAAATGGCAAGAGTGGCGCTAAGCGTAAATAGCGAACCCAAAGCTGGCCAATGAATTCTCGGTCCCCACACAAACATCGGATTTGAGGATCAGGGCAGATATGCAGGAGTGCGTCAATAAACTGCATCCGTTCATCACTACTGGAGTTGCCTTTCTTCTGAAGCATCCACCACAACAGAGGAAAAGCAACTCCCTCATGGACAACACCAATGCTGAGGATGTTGAAGCAGTGAGTACCCAACTCCCAGGTGGTGCGGTCAATACTCAAAACCCATGGCTGTGGAATTTGCATCCAGTCGATGACAAGCTTGGCGATGGTTTCATACTCAATGTCAAACCCTCGAAAAAAACGTTGCAAACGTTTGTACTTGGAGTCGGATTGAGCGCTCCCGTCAAATCCCAGTGCTAATTCGCTCAGGTTAACGGTTTTTACCTTGAACAAGGCCAACAAGAATAAGGTCAGAAATGATAAACGGGCACCATGCCAGTTCAGGTGGGGTTGGAGTGCACGTTTGAGTTCGCTATATTGTGTCATGGGGTTTCTAGGGATTGTGGTAATCCTATTGAAACCCCACCTCTATAAATCTTTCAAGCTTTTTGTCCTGTACTGAGCCAGGAAGCACATACAAATCATCTAAAGTAGCGTACCAGTATCAAACTAACTGTAGATAAACTAGCTTAAGCAAAATTCTCACATTATTCACCTTTACCTCGTAGGCTCTGAGAAATAACCCATATCACCAAAACACTACCCAGTAGTTTCGGCTAGAGATATCCGTATACTCGAACCTTCGCCATCTGAAAAATAGAGGAACTTAACGGCCTATGGCAATAACCTTAGTTTCTTAAAAGCAATGTAGGGTAGAGGTTCTCTTAGGGTGTGGAGTAACTGTTTTCTCCTAAATAGGGGTTCCATTTGTCTGCATATTTTTATTTTTGGGTTTTCAATCTATGTGAGACCATGAATAATTTCTTGTCTGGTATCGCTTTAGTATTTTCTACACTCGCTTTACTCATGAGTGGGGCCGTTCTCTATCTAGATTTGACGACACGTGGGGTTCTTTACCCACAAGCAAACCTATCGGAAGATCCTACTCATGACAAAGATAAAAATCCTAGTCCTTTAGGAGGGATTTCCTCTGAACCTACAGCAGTGCCTGATTCAAATACTGTAATTGAAGCGCCTCAAAGCGTCTCAGAGAGCAAAGCAGACGAATTTATCCAACCAGCATTCAATAGTAAAGCTACCGTCGAATTAATATCTGTTAAGCGTATTAAGCACCCTGAGAAAGGCACCCGCAATATTGTAAATGTCCGTCTCCGGTTCCGTCGCCTTGCAGAGAATGCGACCAAGAATGAAACATTTGATCTTAGTGATACTCAAGCTCGACATTCAGAAACCAACGAAGTGTATAAACAAATCATCAACTCAACTGGCCTCATTACACTCCAGACCCTTCCCCTTAACGCATCAGCAGAGGGCTATTTTTGGCTTGAAATACCCGAAAGAACCACCACCATTGATATTGTCATACCAAAGACAGAAATGTTTCGCAATGTTCCAATCACAGGGTAGTCCAATAGAGTGTTGCTCAACTCTCTATGAACTCAGGTTATTTAATGAACAGCGAGACATTCCTGATGAATAGCCTATGATGAGTGGTTACTACCAACGTCTTTGGTCGAAACTTAAACGAAAGTGTCTTCAATACTCTTATCAAGCAATAGCAGATCCAAAGTGGTTTGTAATGTTTTGTGCTACTCGGATACAAATACTGAGATCTCTTGCAATCTTAGTTACTAAACATTCTTCTGCTCAGATATATCAAGATTTAGAACAAGGGGGTAATACATTATTTCCATCTCTTGATGTCAACAAAGTTGTTGAACATTTGAAAAAAGATGGTCTATTCTTTGGAATTAACTTACCATCAGATATTTTACATGAGGTATTAGCTTTTTCAACTCAAGTAGAATATCATGCTAATAGTAATCCTAAGTTGAAGTTCACCCTGTCAGACAAAGAAAAGTCAGAGTTAAAGTATCAACAAATTTTCGTTACTGCTAATCATATTCATAGTTCCCTAATATGCCCAGCTATTAAAAAACTTGAAAATGATTCTAAGCTTAGAGAAATCGCTACCAAATATTTAGAAACAATTCCAGTGCTATTAGATAGTCAAATTCGATGGACTTTTCCAGTAACCGTACCATTGAATGAGGCTGTAAGAGGATTCTTCAATTTTCATTATGATCTAGAAGACTATCGCTTTATAAAATTCATGTTCTACCTTACTGATGTGCCTGTATCAGAGGGGAATCATGTTTTTGTCAAAGGTAGTCATAGAAACAAAAGACTGAAGGATCAATTTTCCTTAACTAGAGACTCTACGGATATGGGTATCATCAATTATTATGGTCATAACAATATAGAAAATATCTACGGTAAAGCTGGTTGTGGTTTTGTTGAGGATTTTTATTGTTTTCACAAATTAACTCTTCCTATGTCGAGGAGTCGTCTGATTTTAGAAGTTAAATTTGCTATGAATAGCTATTTATTTTAGCTTTGGGAACTACTGTCTCATCACAATCTTTATTATTAGACCTGCATTTTGTGAGTAGCTCAATCACCCCCAGATCCCAGCCACCCTCTCCCGCTCCAACCACACCCCAATCATCTCCTCAATCCGCTCCATAGTCTCCCCTGGCCGCAGCTCAATCACTTCCCCAATCTCAAAGTTCTCCTCAATTTCAACCACACACTCCCAGCAGAAACTCGGTGTAGCAAACGATTCCCTCACGAAAGGCTTCCCTGTTCCAGCCACAGTAATCCAGTAACGTCCGAAGCCATTCTTGGCAACAGCCAGATACTCCAGCTCCCCTCGCGTCCTGGTCTGCTCCACCAAATTCTTCTGGCTCAGCTCCAGATTCCTGAATCGCCGCTCCAGCTCTGCTGAAATCCTAGGGGTTCTCGGTTGACTAGTCTGGGCAGCTTCTGAGGATCGTGTCTTAGGAATGTACTCAGGTTTGGCTGATCGGGGAGGTTGCCTAACACTCCGACGTATTTCTCTCAGCTCTCCTTTCCCTGGTTCCCGCTTAGCTGGTCGGGTTCCCTCTGGTGCCTTTTTTGGGAAGGCTGTTTTGCTTAGGAGCTTGGGTGCGGAAGGGGCGGGCTTGGGTTGGCCTGGGGTGGTCTGAGGGATGGGCTTGGGGTTGAGGCTGATGATGGGGGTGGTCATGGGGGGGAGTCCTCTAACGCACCGTTAGTTTAGCGGTAAGGATTCTTGAGGAGGGAGATTGTTGTAAAACTTACGTACATCCATGCTTTCCTCGCCATCTTTAACCTTAAGTTTTCGTTGTTTTATACATAGACTAAAATCAATCTATATCTATATTTTAATTTGCTAAGATCTATGTATGCTTGTCAAGTTTGCATCTCGCTAAATACACATCTGCATAGGTGATTTTGTCTGGCGCACTCCCACAAGTGCGCCTTTGCTAGGTCTGTCAAGACGAAACTTATAGCAGTCAGTAATATTAGGGATAAGCTTGCATCAGCAGTGAGGTACAAGCATTCGTTTTAGTGTTTGCTTTCAAGATTGACTGGTTTTATCCGGTTTAATTTTCAAGCCCATACACCGATAGCTAAATCTCTACACACATTGATAATTTAGGATGATAAGTCATGTCGATTTTCGTTGGTAACCTCTCTTATGCCATTACAGAGCAGGATCTAAAAACTGCTTTTTCACAGTTTGGTGCCGTTAAACAGGTCAAGCTCCCCATTGACCGCGAGACTGGCAAGAAGCAATGCTTTGCTTTTATAGAAATGGATAATGAGGCTGAAGAAGCCAAAGCAATCAAAAAACTGGACGGGGGGGAGTGGATGGGAAAGACTCTCACAGTATATAAGGCAAAACCTCGGGTAAATAGAATGGGTAGTGATAACTTCGTTGCTGGGAATCTCTTCTAGAGACAATTTGTATTACAGGATCTATCTCATAGCTCATTGGTTTGGGCTATGAGATTATATGCTCAGATTTCTCCACTTCCTCCACACCCACGATCACGAATGTAATTCCCTCCCTCTAACATTCATGCCGATAGAGCTTTTTACCCTCTAGCTAATGCAGGTACCAAAAGGGAATCCCCCTGAATTTTCTCCACGACTGAGATTCTAATCCTCAAAAACTCAGTGATACACTCAAACAGCAAGGGCAGAATAAGGTATTCCAGATCATAATGCTCCGCTTTCGTAATCGATCTGAGGCTGGAAAAGAACTCGCGACACATTTACAACACTGTGCTCAATGTTCATCATCAGTGGTTCTGGCACTACCTCGGGGTGGTGTTCCGGTGGCCTATGAAATTACCCAAGCATTGCATCTTCCTTTAGAGGTCTGTCCTGTTCGTAAGCTATGCGTTCCTGAGCACCCTGAACTGGCAATGGGTGCTATCGCTCCGAACGGAGTTCGCATTTTGAATCTGACCATGATTGATGAATTTATGATTTCCCATCAACAGGTTGAACTGATTACCACTCAAGAAAGACAAACCTTACTCCGATATGAACAGCTTTATGAACACAAGCGATTTTTTCCAAGAATTAACCATCAATCCGTCATTTTGGTGGATGATGGTTTAGCCACAGGAGCAACAATGAGAGCAGCTATTGCTTTTGTTCAAAGGAAGCAACCAGACTTTTTAATCGTTGCCGTCCCTGTCGCATCAACATCGACTAGCAAAGAACTTGAAGCTGATGTGGATCAAATCGTTTGTCCTCTAAAATCTCAATATCTTATGTCAGTAGGATATTGGTATGATGATTTTTCTCAGATTACTGATGCAGAAGTGCTCCAAATCTTAGTACAAGCCAGAACTGACCGCAATTAGTCTCCACTTCTTAAGTCTTTCAGAATGTGTTTTCAAGATTAATAATCACTCTATCTCGATCTGACCGAAATCTATCCAACTAATCCTACGCAGCTCCCACCTTCGCCTGTTTCTTTGACCGCCTCTTACCTGCTCCCCACAGTCTCATTTCTAGCACCATGCAGTGACCCCCTTTAGGTATCACCTCAAATCCATACCTGGGCATAGAGATTTGCTGACGCTGATATGTTTCAACAACAAGGAGACATAAAGATCAGGTCACCCGATATCTTCTGAAAAAACTACATCAACAATGGTTTTCTCATTCGGCATAGAGTGTTATTTTTGGACTTCCTTGCTGTGGGATGCTGCTCATAAAGCGATGTTGCAATTGGGATAGTCCTTGGTAGCCCAAAAGACTAAAGATTGAGATCACGAGGCATCCCAAACTCACTCGCAAGGGGAGGATGGGGAGCAAGAGCATCACTGCCCCTAGAACAGCAGATACAATGGCCAGACGCTGACACAGTTTTTGAGCATTCGCCAGCCTGTCAACCGAATGACGGCAGCTGGGGCAGAGTTTAGTGTGCCGATGCCAGCGATCGTAGAGCTGTTCATCGCTGGTGGTTTCCACTCCCTCAGAATAGAGAGTATTGGTGGCAGGTCCACCCTCAGCAAATTGCTTGAACCAAGTTCTTAGAGTTAGAATGCCCTGATCGGCAGGGGTAGGGAAGAAGGATGTTCGGCGGTGTTCGGGGTCTGCCGCCTCGTTCTGCTCTTGGGCATGCATGGCAGTGATGTCCTGATCACTGAGTTTGTAAGCTCCCAAATGTTGGAGACCCACCTGCACATCCTGAGGTAGCAATCCCCATAACTGGCGGTTGGCCCACTGAAAAAAGTTGAATCGGGGTGCAGGAGGAGGAGTATCGATCGCAAACTTCCCAATATATCGGCAATGGCCCGGTGTGGTGGGGACAAAATACAATTGGAAGATCTGGATGCCACCTGTGGGCAAATGATACTGAGTCATATTGGCACAGGGTGGACAAAACCTGCGTGTAGCTCTCATACCTTGATTAAAGGCATTGTAGCCTCCATGCCTGAGCATAAAACCATCCTCGGCACTCATCTCACCTTCTAGTTCAAGGTCGCGCATAGGCATCGCGGTTGCTGGGGAAAACCCGAAGATCCCCTCATGCAGAAATTGGGCATGAGACGGGTCAAGGCTGCTTTCCAACGAGACGGTATAGCCGACGGGGACATCGCTGAGATGCCATTCGGCCTCAGTCCATTGCTCACTAGGGTCTGGTAGAGTTGCAGGCTGCTTTTGCTGACATTCTTCCTGAGCGGCTGAACTGCAATCAAGCCACACCCAAAGCAGTTCTTGGGCGACTTGAGTGGGATAAGTGGATACGTGGGATCTCACATTGCGGTAAACGGCTGCTGAGGAACCTGAGTCTGCCAGCATTGGAATCTTGACACACTGCCCACTACAGTCAAATTGCCAACCATGCTGGCGGCAGACCAAAGTGCCGTCATCCTGAATCTTGCCGAGGGATAACTGTGTCAACTTATGGGGACAAGTATCATCCATCACTGTCCACTGTCTTTCATGGTGCCAGACAACTAACTTTTTGCCGAGTATGGTGATGGGAGTGGGACAAGTGCTGTCCAAATAACTCAGCGGGCTGATTGGATACCACTGCTTCAGCCAATTAAACGGCTGCTCTACAGCGGCTGATCGTGGTTTTGGACTGTTCAGTTCCAGAGCTTCTGTTTCTGGATTGATGTGAGTTGTCATAACAGATATCCATTTTCAAGAATGATTCTTTCTTGAGCGTTGGAACACTAAATCGACGAGTAAAGCTTGACTGATGATTCCTATGAGGTGAGACCATAGTATTGGTAGATCACGCCACAAATCAACATTAAGGGATACCATCAAGTCTGGGTAGACTTCGGCTACTCTCCAATAAGTTAGCCGAGCCGAGCATTCACATTGATAACAAATAGTTTCGGATTTTTGTCTAGCTAACCAAAAATATTGGCTGTTAAACCTATTATGACTAACTACAACAAAAGGTCAGTGTTAGAGTTTTCCTGAGGTCTAGGCACTGGATGATTCCATCAGTCTAGGGCTAATGCAAATAAATCAAATGATTAATCACTTTACTCGGTAATAAAGAAGCAGTACACCATTTTCATAGATTTTATGATCCGTCAGTTCTAAAGCCGTCTGCTGAATCACACCTGAGAAAAGTGGTATACCTGAAACCATCAAAAAAGGGTTGATCTTGAGAATGAGTTGATCGACCAAGTGGTGCGCAAAAAGTGTTGTAGCTAAATCACCACCACCACACAGCCAGATCCCCTTACCTGATTGACTCTTGAGACTTGTCACCAAGTCAATTGTATTGTTAGACACAAGTTCAACATTCTCATCCGGGCTTGTATTTATACTGCGTGAAAAGAGGTATTGCTTTAGGTGTGAGTATGGGCTTGTTACACCTTCCTTCAACCCTATCTCATAGGTCTTTCGCCCCATTAGAACGACATCAAACCATTTGTTCTCACCATGAACACCCAATGCATCACGTAGGTGAGATGGAACGGTTTCAGGAAATGTGGCGAAGACATCTGCAAAATATTCAGGATCTTGGGAAAAGCCGTCGTGTGAACCATCAATATGTGCAATATACCCATCCACACTGCAAGCTACAAAATACGTCAGTTCTCTCATTCTGCCTTCCTCTTATTGTGATGGAGAAATGGATATCATTGGTGAATTCCACCAATCGCTAGGTGGGGATGATTCTAGTTTAAGCAGAATGGCATTAGAGAAAAAGCTGAGGTTTAGCTAAGAAGGGTCACAAATCCACTACTCCGCCTGATGATCCATGCCACTATGAACCGCTATGCTTTTCAGACCATCCTTCAATCTAAATATTTACGACAGACCCAAGATGGACAGGCAATGATAATAACTCTCAGAGTGGTTCTGGAGTGACGGGTGGAGGCTGGATGGCTCCCATTTGGAAAGAATGCATGAGTTAGGTACTCAAGAATCCCCCAGTCTATTATTTCGAGCCTGCTTCAATATTTCTCAACCCCAAAGATTGAGTGCTAAGAGAAAAATGTCTAAACCTTCCAGAAATTCCGAATTTAGCCCATTAATGATTAGATACAAAGGAAGATAATTCTGGGAATGCTATAGGTTAGCTTTCTTACCTTTGCTAAAACTACACCGATCTATAACAAACTATGGCCGCTGACAACAAATACTCCACAGTGCTCCTTGAGCTAAAGACTCACTACCAGGAGACACTCGCTGAACTAGAAGCTCAAACAACTCAACTCAAGACTAAAATCACGTCTCTGGATACGTTGATTGAAGACCCATTGTTAGGCTCTGATATCCTTTCAATCCTTCAAGGTGAAGCAGACTCAATAGATTCAGAAGCGCCAGACTCAACAGTTACCAACACAGTAGAACCTAAAGCCAAGTCTAAGAAAACTACTCAAAAAGCTGCATCAAAGAAAAAGTCTGCAACTCCAAAGAAACCAGCGTCAACTGCAAAGACAAAGGGAACCGTAGAACCCAAAGCTGAAGCTACCCCAAAAAAAGCCGCTCCAAAAGCTTCGCCCTCATCCGGGAAGAGAAAATCCTCAACTCCCAAGAAAGCTGTATCTCAAGCAACAGCAAAGAAGAAAAATCAGAAGAAAACAAGCAGCCCTTCATCCAGCGTTCTGACAATGAACAAGCCCTATGACCAGATGAAGAAAATTGATGCGATCACACAGATCATGCAGGAAAATCCTGGGAAAGTCATGCATTACGATGATTTGATTGTGAGACTGTTTGGTGAACTGAGTAAAGATGATCAGAAAGCTGAGCGGGGTAGGATTAAAGCCGCCATGTACCAGGGGGCTAAAAATAATCTTTGGAAAAAAGCAAACGTACCAATGTGCTATATCTACGATCCAAGCCTACAAGCTGAATCTAAAGCAACAAACTCAAAGGCTCAAAAGTCTCGTAAGAAGACCTGATGTGCGATCAGTAGAGTATAGGCGTGCATGATTCAACCAGAAGCCATTATTCTTGAGATCAGGAATGATGGTGGAGCAAATAGAAAAATGCCTCTACCAATCTCCATTTGCTCTCCTGACAGCGCAAAAGTACTACCAGCCAAGTAGTCTGTTAGCCTCTGAGCTAGCTTGGTTTCTAAAGCCGCCAAATTCACTAGGAGCATATCATCCGTTTTCATCGCGTTGATTGCTTTCTCAGCATCTTCAAATGACTTGGGGTGAAACACACGGATTTTATGGGGCGATATTGCTTGAAAGGGAAGAAGATTGTTCATAAACCAGTACTCCTCTGCGACCAAGTCCAGGCACATCCTCAGCGTTTCGTGAATACTCCAGGCAGTCTGTTCATACATGCTCAAGCCTAGGATCGTACCTCATCGGTTACTCCCAATGACACTAGAAGGAGCCAATAGTTCCGCAGCTACCGCATCAACCCAAGATCAATTCGTTGCATCAGTTCCTGAGCAAGAGGGACAAAAATTTCCTGTCGCTGTTTGGCTTTTGGATCAAATCCAGTATCAGCTAGCTCGTAGTCAATTTGAGCTTGATTGCCACGATGAGGTTTGACGACAATTCGACCCAGTTTCCCTAACTTCTGATGGGTGAAGTTGTAGGTAAAAACCTGCCCCTGTTGTTCAGATTTAATCTTCACACCAGCGGGTAGTTTGATGGAGGTTTGCTCCACCTCTTGAATTTCAACCAGGTCCATCTTGCCTGCTGATGCTCGATACAACTGAACGGTCGGGGAAACGACCATGACTACCACAGCTTCTCGATCAGGGTCATATTGCTCAATCAGTTGAGCGACCTTGCGCTTAATGGAGACGGCGGTCATCCACAATGCGATGGCAGTTTTCTCCTCCTGAACGTAGACAAACTTTTTGGAACTGGGACTCTGCAATCCCAATATCATGCCTCTGCCTTCTGTTTCGTGGACAGCGATTGCAACCTGAAGCGCCGCCCTACCAAATTTCTCCATGAACGGGAGATTGGGATCAGTAATCTGATCCATCTGCTCGTCAATCAAATGGTTGATCGGCTCTGAGGTCGGTCCTTGATGATCATTGGCTGTTGGCGAAGGCACGATTAATCCTGTCCAAGAGAACGATTTCTAGAATACTCGCTGAAAGCCCCAATAAAGAGTACTTCCTTTCCTATAACCTCGATTTTAATTTTATTTAAATTCCTAAAACAGCTTAAATCTTGAAATATATTTATGATCTAGAGCAAATTCTTCTTATTCAATCGGAATATTGCTTTTATACTTTTCTGAATTAAAAATTTCATTAGATTACTCAAAACTAATGCAATCGCTGACGCTAAACATGAAGAGTTGAAATAATCGAAAATGCAATCAGAAAAACCTAATTTATCTAAATTTTCTACTCTGGATACCGACCGGGTTTTGGAGTTGGAAGCTAAGCGTAAAGCAAAGGGGTATCAACCAGGGTGGTTATATTATCAATGCAAACCACTGGGCTTAGTTGATGTGATGGAATCCCTTAGAAGCCAAGGGCTGATTGAAGCGAAGAACACTAAAGAAGGGAAAGCTAAGCCACGCCAATTATTGACTATTGAATTAGTCCCTCGATCCTGCTGGTTCTCTAATGTTCGTTCTGAAGTGAGTAAAGAGGATTGGAATGAGCTAAGGAAAATGACATATGAGAAGGCTAATAATCGCTGTGAGGTTTGTGGTGGGCGTGGACCCAAGCACCCTGTTGAATGTCACGAAATTTGGCACTACGATGATGACCAGCATATCCAAAAGTTGGAAGGGTTAATCGCTCTTTGCCCATCCTGTCATGAGGTCAAACACAGGGGTTTAGCTAATGTAAAGGGTAGAGGAGAGATTGCTGATCAGCATCTCGCTAAAGTCAACCACTGGACGATGCCTAAAACCCAAAAATATGTCGATGACCAGTTTCAGGTTTGGATCAAAAGAAGCAAGTATGAATGGGAGCTAGATATTTCTTGGCTTAATCAATTTGGGATTCAAGTAAAGCCTAAAAGAGTTCGTTCTAAGGTGGTCAATGAGGGAATGGATAAAAATAGTGTTCGGGTACTAGATAATTCCCATAAAGATTGGTCTCTCGACGACTTTATGAATCCTAATTTATTCTGATTGCTGGGATTCTCTATCCATCCCAAAACAACCCCTTCCCAACAATTTCCTCGCAGCCCCCATCTTCGCTTTCTTCTTCGACACCCCCTCACCAACTCCCCGCAAGCCCATCGCCTGCACTGAACAGCGAAATCCTTCTGGTATTGTCTCAAACTCATAGCTGGGCATAGAGATTTGCTGCCGTTGACACAACTCCTGCAATGTCCCAATCGGATTCTCCACCACATCACCAGACAAGTTCACGGGTTCCTCGGGGTCTTCCTCGGGGGCCTCGGGTTCTTCCTGGTCTAGATGAAGGACTCTCACTTGCTGTTCTGCTCTGCGAATGGCTCGGGTTCGGGCACTATCGAGGAGCTTGATCAGTGCGTCTTCTGGATCTTCTTTGGGGTAGAGATAGGCGAGGAAGCCAAGGTGTTCAGAGGTGAGGTGGATGGTTAGACTGGAGATTGGCTGGGGGGTCGGCATTAACAAGCGGTTGGCAAATCTTTCTTAAATAGACTATCCAGATAAACACGAGCTGTCCTACGGTCTGATTGACCGTACTGCATCAGAAATAATGATAGTGCCGCTGAGAAAACCCGATCTTGATCCCAATCAGGATGGTCTTCCAAGTAATTTATCAACGTCTCATGAAGCTCCTCAGGGATACCAGCCAGAATGCTAATCGTCGTAGACATAAATTCGGTCATCCTTGAACAACAGTGAGGTCGGTATCGATGGTCTATATACAAAAAATAAGCACGAAAATTGACGCCCTCTTTGATCAAACCAGTTAGTGTCGAACAACTTTCTTCGACCCTATAGTTTGCTCGATATTGAGCGCATGCACTTAAGGCTGGGTATCCTATCTTGCGGTCAACACGCGAGAATGTCAAATCTATTTTGAGCTTTTCGATAGTCACAGAGAGCATGGAGGAAGCTCCATAGATGCAGACTTGCGGTTATTCTAATGCAGAGACTTCAAAGTTGAGAAAGAACGAGGTCTTTACTAATAAACATCACTTACTCTTTAACCAAGGTTTAAGATTGGGATTATTATGAGCTACTGTACCTTTTAAGCAATTCTATAAGATAAAGTCTATGAGATAATTTCTTAGTTAAACCGACTTTAATCAATCCCTAGTTATCTGTCTTTATACTTGCTAAATACTGACTATCTAAAAAGTCTACAAATCTTTTTAACAATTCTCCATTTATCTATTTTTATAACAGAATGAAAAGGCTAAAATCATGAAGTAAAAAACGTAAATTAACTTAGCTACTGACTACTCTATTGGGATAAATCTCAATCTAGCAAGAATTCTAACTGGTGTCTATATTTAGATCACTAGCTGAATAAGCTTATTCATAAGAATATGATTTAAAATTATTTACGTATATTGAGAGAATAAATCTTATATCTTTCTATTCTACTTAATTACATATTTTTCCATATAGCGTATCACTGTCTTCTACATAATTTTCACTTTTTCCTTGCCGTTTTAGACTGACATGCTAAGCATTTAAAAATATTCTTCTTCTTGAGGTCGCTAATATCACTGGAAATAGAGCCAAGCTTTAATCCTCAATTATGCTTATTGCTCTATTAGTAGAAAGTGTTACAGCTTTTATCCCTTCCTCCCAAGTAGCTTTTTTGCCTACTTTTTATTTGAAGGAGTCTATGGAAATGCTAGCCAAAGATCCTAATTCAGAGCTATTCTCAACTGATATGGAACCGCTTCGAATAGATGTCATTGGCTCTCTCATCACTGCAGCCCCTATTGATGTGCTGGTTAATGTAATCCTAGTTTGGGCAAAGCAACACAAAAGTAAAATGGTCTGCATTGCAAATACTCATATGCTAGTTGATGCTCATCAAAAACCTAGCTTTGGTGAAGTGCTGAACGATTCTGACATAGTCACACCAAATGCTATGCCATTGGTGTGGCTGCTGAAGAGAATGGGAGTGAAAACACAAGAAATAGTAACGAGCTTAAATTTAATGCAATGCCTTTGTCAGAAAGCTTCTCAGCAGAAGGTCAGCATTTTCTTTCTAGGTTCACAGTGCCTGATACTGCAAAAGATGAGACATCGACTTGCACAAGATTTTCCAGAGCTGCTGATTGCAGGAATGGAACCTTTACCTATTCGACCCTTAACACTAGATCAAAGGCAAAAGCTGATACAGCGGATTAAACACAGTGGTGCAGGGCTGGTGATGATTGCCTATAGCTCTCCTAAACAAGAATATTGGATGGCTGAACATAAGAATCAGATTGAGGCAGTCATGATCGGTGTTGGTGGAGCCTTTCCAGCTTATGCAGGTTTGAATTCCAGCGTACCCACTTGGATGAAGGAAATAGGTTTTGAGTGGATCTATAGGTTCTTTCAAGAACCGACAAAGTTTTGGAAAAAACATGTTAAGACCACTTCAATATTTATCCATCTTGCCTTGAATCAGATTTGGAACCGTTACTTTGAACTAAGGTAGCAAAAAATCGATTAATCAGACTTTTATAAGAGGTGGACAAATCTGAACTGAATTCAAAGATACCCTGACCAGCATGCGTTCATTAAAAGGGACATTGTATAAATAATTTTGGAGTGGTCTGGAAGATAGCCGTGAATTTCGATGGTTCTTTTCCACTTTGCAGATCCTGGCTCCCGCTCATTTTGCCATGTGCTTTCAGGTACTTTTCGGGAAATGCTGTCTGATCTGAGAGCTTGGGAATTGGAGTGTCAGGATTGGGCAGTCGGGGGGCTGGGGTTGAGGCTAAAGATTGGGGTTTCTAATTCAACAAACTGCATCATATAGCATGTTATGTTGATGGCTTTCTAAGGGACAGAAGGCTTTGACCATGTATAGGGCTGAAAAGCCTTATCTAAAGGAGTTTTAGCAATATGATTTGTGTAATTGTGAATGACTTTTACGGCAATACCTAAAATCACTTCTAAAATTTGTTGCCGGGTATACCCTGCTGCCAAAAATTCTTCAATCTCCTCATCACCTACCCAACCTCTTTCTGAAATCATTCTTTTGGTGAAATGTCGTAGTGCCTGCAACTTTTGGTCTATTAGGGGTTTGCCATTGCGAATTGCCTCAATATCTTCTGCAGACATTCCAACCATCTTGGCTAAACCAGAGTGTGCAGCCACGCAATAACTACATTCGTGCTCATAGTTAGCAGTGAGATAAATAACTTGTTGCTCAATGGGAGTAAAACTGGTTGTCTCGAATAGATCCCAAAGTGCCATACCACTTTTTAAGGTAGCTGGAGATTCTGCAAGGATTCCTTCCAGATTTGGGATAAATTTGAACGTTTGTTCAGCCTGTTGGAGTGCTCCCTTAGACTCATCTGGAGCTGTCTCAAGGGTGTAAATTTTGAAGTCCATAAGTTCAGTTTCATAACTATATCTATTGAGAGACAAGTCTGTCTCCCTGCGGTTGGTGATATCGTAACTCTATGGAGACAAACTTGTCTACTTAATCAGAAATGAATCAAAAACTCAATGAAACTCAGCGAAAGATTCTGAATACAGCTTCTGATTTGTTCTATCAGAAAGGGACTCAGCATGTTGGTATCAATGAAGTTATTGCTACCTCTGGTGTTGCCAAGCGTACGCTTTATCGTTGGTTTGCCTCTAAAGATGAACTGATTGAAGCAGTCATGAAGCATCGCGCCATGCAGTGGCTAGAGTGGTTTGAAGTGGCTGTAGAAGACCGGGGTAATACTGCGAAGGACCGTTTACTAGCAACCTTTGATGTACTTGAAGAGTGGTATGCTGACCCAAGCTTCCGAGGATGTCCGTTCATCAACGTTGTCTTGGAAATTGCAGATGCCTCTCATCCGGCCCATCACATCTCGATGAGTGTGAGAGAATCGATTCGACAGTATGTTATGCGGTTAGCGACTGAAGCAGGTGTTCGGGAGCCTGAAGCATTTTCACAGCAATATTTACTGTTGATTGGAGGTGCTAGCTTGATGGCCACTATTGAAGGTAAATCAGATGGCGCAGGGTTTGCTAGAAACACTTTATCGGTGCTAATTGAAGCAGGTTGATTTGAACGAGTGGAAGCCATGTTTGAGAATACGGTGAAGGGATTTGAACCGATTGAAAACTTATGGAGGATTTGATTGAATGGAGTGATCGTCAAGACGATAGCCATCGACGAAAGAGCTTCATTAGCTGTGGCATCACGACATAGGTGAGTAGTAATGCAACTAACCCAGTTGTAACCAACTGATTGAGCAACAGAGGTAACATCGATAGAAGAGGAGCCAAAATCCGCGTCAGGATCGCTAGAACAATAAATACTCCAAGCCAGGTTACTAACACCATTTTGTAGCGAGGAATTGATGGCTTATGCAGCTTTTGAGGCAACACAAACCAGGTTTCTAATCCGGTCATCGCTTGAATATCTTCTGGTCTTGCTATCAAAGGCTGCAGACGCTCAATCCATTCACTTCGAGTATCCGATTCTAGCCAATCTTTGAAATTGCTTGAGCAGTCAAAGCGAAGCACTAAGACATATTCAGGATGAACTTGTTCACTAGTTCGAAGGATATTTAATCCCCCATAACCACGAAACTGCTGAGCAACAGCACTGAAGCCACGGATCCATTCTTCATAATCTTGCTCCCGACCAAGCCGAACCAAGTGTGAAATTATAGCCGTGACCTGTTGATTATCGATATCTTCATGTGAGATTGAAGCGTTCAGCATTTTTTAAATGACCAAGATAAAAGACCCTCGTTTGTTGTTCTGCTCGTCGGATGGATTGTCTCTTGGCTCACTCTAGAAGCTTGATCAGGCAGTCTTCTAGATCTTCGTTGGGGTATAGTTGACATCCTCTCCCTCTGTACCTGAAAGGTTAGTAGGAGAGGATGTTAATAACCTAATCAAATAATCCATCCACTTGTTGTCGAAATGCGATCAGTGCATGTGATTCACGGTATTGCTGCAGATCCTCAAGTATCTGATCAGATGCCTCTAGTGAGACAATTGTTTTCACTTGAATATTGGTATTAAACCCTTCAATATCTCCCATCCGCTGACCATAACTCCCAGCACCTTGAGCTGGAATAATGGTGTACCCTGAAGCACCCACAGTATCTAGTAATTGAACGATACGATGCTGTAAAACCGCTTCGCAAATGACAGTGACCAATATACCTTGATTGATAGAAGATGACATAGAACCTCCAAATGAAACGTGTTTAGCTAAGATTTGCGATAAAGCACTATCACCAAAAAAATTTGGGTCACGCATTGGGGTTGATGGATGCTAAGCTCCCAACATTTAACTGAAGTCCCTTAATCATGTCCTATTCATAAACTGCCTCTCCGATTCTATGATCTCCATAAAGATTGCTTTCTACTCCTAAAGGGGAAATAGAGATCGGGTAGCATGAGCATGATTAATCTTGGATATTACTTCATGTCGATTTACGTTGGTAACCTCTCCTTTGATGCTACAGAACAAGACCTAAACGCCGTTTTTGCTGAATATGGAACTGTCAAACAGGTCAAGATGCCTACTGATCGAGAAACAGGACGCAAGCGTGGATTCGCCTTTGTCGAAATGGGTAATGATGCTGAAGAAGCTAAAGCTATCGATGAGCTAGAGGGTGCTGAATGGATGGGACGCACTCTGAAAGTGAATAAAGCCAGACCCCGTGAGAACAGAGGAGGTGGAAATCGTTGGTAGAGCTAATTTGAATAATGGAATCTGATCTCATAGCTCAATGGTTTTTCAGAGCTATGAGGCTTTCTGAACAATTTCCCCTTCCTCACCCTCAACAACCTCCACACCCACGATCGTCACGGTGAATCCCTCTCTCTGACATTGATACCGATAAAGCTTTCCACCCTCCAGTTTCTCCAAACATGCCTCTTTCACTAGCGGAGAATGTTGAAGGATGCGCCTGCTCTGATCGCATCTCTGATCACGCTGTACTAAGACTCTCTGATTCTCTGAATTCCACACCCCAATCATCACCCAGTCTTCTGGGGTCTCAGGGGCCGATTCAGCAGCACCACAAAACTGCAAGAAAACAATTTGACCTTCAATGATTTGAGGGTAGCATTTCACCATCAAAGGAGTATCCAATGACGCTCCTATCAATTTTCTGAAGCGCTTCTTTACTCTCAAAGAGAGCTGATGACCATCCATTTCTATGAAATATACTGGCTGTTCTGCCTCCGCTTCCGCTTCCTGAACTCGGATGATTCCTGGAATCCTGCACCAGGCACGATGGGTGCCATTGCCAGGGAGCAGAGGCCGTCTCTTTTTGCGATGGTTTCGCTGCTTGGATTTTGCCTGAAGATTTTTTGTGGTCTGCTGTTGTTGAGGTACTACTTTCTTATCCTGGACTGAAGATTGTTGTTTGAAAATAGTCTGGGAGGTTTTTGGCGGTTCTTGTGGAGTCAACTTGGCAGACTGTGTTGTAAGCTGCTCTCTCTGGAGTTGAGATTCGAGTTTTGCAATCGTCCGTTTTAGGAGTAGAGCAGCAGTGTCATTGTTGCACTGCTCAAGCTGAACTTTGAGTTGGTTGAGCTTGTCGATAGTTGCTGAGGGCATGGGAGAACCTCGCTAGGAGCAAACTTGCGGCTATTCTAAGATATGAAGTTGGTCTTTGGGTTAAATTCGGGATTATCGCCAGAAAACGTCACACAGTGCATGCCCAGGCTAATAATCAATGAATTATGAACACTTGTGCTTTCCAAGGAATACTCCTGGAGAAATCCCTGCGATATACCCAGGAAAGACGTGCGATCGCGGAATTCGTCGTTGAAATTAACCCTCTGAGGGAAGAAGACCCCAGGGAAAATCTCAAGGCCATCTATTGGGGAGAAAATGGGGAGAAAGCACACAATGCATTACAAGCTGGCGACCAACTCATTTTGCAAGGTCAACTGAGGATAAACAAAGTCACTCATAAGACGGCAACGAGGAATATGTGGAGCAGCAGGCTAGCCTTGTCGTTGATAAGATCAACCGACTCCACGGTCCAGATTAATCAGTAATCATCAAGGTTTCCACTCTGTTTTAAAAGCTAGAAAGCTCATAGTAAGACGCCTCTATGTGATTCCCATCAAGGTCATAGATTGAAGCACTATAAAATTCCTGACCATAAGTTGGTCGGTATCCTGGTGAGTCGGATGATTCCGCACCCACTTCAAGGCCAGTTTTATAAAATGCATCGACTGCTTCAAAGGAAGGTGCTGAAATGGAAATATATGTTTCTTTACTAACCTCGGAATCTTGGCTTAAATCTGATCTTTGTGTAATCCAAAACTCTGGCCACGTTTCCCCATAACCAACGAATTGACCCGGATCTTCATACAATCGGACATATCCCATGATCCCCAGAATCACATCATAAAATGATGTGGCTTGATCAATGTCTGTCACTCCTACAGAAACATAGTTAAGCATTTCTGCAAAGCCTACAAAAGATAGGTCTCTGTATTAAATTCTACCCATAAAAAAGAGCTAATCCAAGCTATGGCCTGGATTCTAGGAGAACTCAAGAAATCTTGCTGCAAAGTCCGAAGCGAGGCGGATGGTCAGTCTGGAAGATGGCTGAAAAGTGGGGATGTTGAGCATATATGAGACTGTAACCTAAGGATAAGTAGAAGCAGGAGAATGTGGTACTGACCATAGCTATGTATCCTAGAAAGTTACAGCGTTTATCAAGATTCTTTCTTACAGGAATCGTCGGCTGCCTTATTTGCGGAATGAGCTACTTCTGGCCGTCATTAGCCCATGCCCAGTTTCCCAGCTTCTCTCATCTTGACACGAGTTCAAATCGGCAACCTAATATTCACTACATCCAGCGTGGCAATATGCACATTGCTAATGTGCGCCTTGATGGTGTGTCACTATTTCAAGTCGCTGCACCCACAGCGATTGATGATCCCGACAGTCAAAGCAATATCTTGCCCATTGAATGGCGAGTAAATGAAATTGAAACCCACTTAGAAAAAATCGTAAATAGTGGTATTGACCCTAATGCCCTTAGAGTTACAGCCAGTACCTTAAATAACCAAGAAGTGATAATCGCTCAGGGGAAAGACTGGAAACTACCCCTTATGACCATCACAGAGCTAGACCGTCAAATTGATAGTACATCTTACTCAATTTCTGAAATTGCAAAAGTAAAGGCCAGTAAGATCAAATCTGCACTTTTAGAAGCGAACAGAGAGCGTCAGCCTGAGCATTTAAAGCAACAACTTTTTTACCTTTTGATTATTTTGGTAGCGGTAATTATCATTAGCCTAATTCTGAGGTATCTGCAAATTCTGCTCAAGCACCAATGGACACAACTTAATTCCAAAAACATCAAAAATCCATCAACAACACAAAATAATGATTTTCCTGATGGACAGACTTCCATTGAGTCTTATCAGGAGACAACAATTGGTCACCCAATTAGAAAACACTTGCCAAAGCTTTCATTGCCGCAACAAAAAAATATCAATCTAACGTTACGATCTCTATTGTGGTGGAGTCAAGTAGCTATTTGGTTGAGCTTTGCAATATTTGCATTACTGTTATTTCCTCAAACTCGTCAAGCAGGTCTTTGGTTAGTAGGTGTACCTGTCAGCTTTATTGGCATTCTCTTAGTTCTAAGTATTTCAAAAAAAATCATTGATATTCTGATTGTTTATGGGTTGCATCGATGGTCTGAGAATGATGCCTTTAACCATACACCTAACCAACGTATTACTCTTAGAACTCCCACCATAACCAATGTATTGCAGGAAGTTACACGCTATGTCGTAATCATTATTGGCATTCTAATGTTTCTGGATGCAATTCAAGCACCACTAGCACTGGTCCTAACAGGCATAGGAATTGTAGGGTTAAGTGCTCAGAATCTGATTAAGGACTTTATCAATGGTTTTCTGATTCTCTGGGAGGATCAATACACGAAGAATGATGTAGTCAAAATCAATGGCATTGTCGGATTAGTTGAGTATCTCAACCTTCGAGTTACTCAGTTGAGGACTTTAGAAGGTGAACTTGTCACGATTGCCAATGGTAGTTTTTCCACTGCTATCAACCTGACTCACCAATGGTCCCGGATTAATCTAGGGATTGAGGTAGCCTATTCCACTGACTTAGATCAAGCAATGGCAGTGATTGAAGAAGTTGCAATTAAACTACAACATGATCCTATTTGGGGAGTTTTGATCAATGAAACTCCAACTATCTTAGGGGTAGATGCCTTTGGGGAAAGCAGTATAACAATCCGTATACTCATTAAGACCCAACCAATGAAACATTGGGATGTGGGGCGAGAGTACCGACGTCGTTTGAAACAAGCCTTTGATCAGGCGAATATTACAATACCTTTTCCACAACGTTCCATTTGGTTTGAAGGCTATTCAGTGGATACATAAGTTGGAAATTTTATATTATCTACTGAACCTAGTTCATTGTCTTCAATGGGCAGAGCTCAATCATATATCCATTCTCAAATTTGCCTTCAATCTCAACATCGATTCCCCAACTGAACTCAGCCGAAGCAAACGTATTCCTCACAAAGGGCTTCCCCGTTCCCGCCACTGTAATCCAGTATCTCCCTGAGCTATTTTTGGAAACAGCCAGATACTCCAGCTCCCCTCGCGTCCTGGTCTGCTCCACCAGATTCTTCTGCTTCAGCTCCAGATTCCTGAATCGCCTCTCCAGCTCTGCCGACACTCTAGGGGTTCTCGGTTGATTGACCTGGGGAGCTTCTGAGGATCGTGTCTTAGGAGTGAACTCAGGTTTAGTTGATTGAGAAGGACGCCTAAAACTCCGGCGTAGTCCTCCCAGCTCCTCATGCCCTTGTTCTAGCTTTGCTGGCCGGGTTCCTTCCGGTGTTTTCTTAGGAAATGCTGTCCTACTAACCAGTTTGGGTGCGGAAGGGACGGACTTAGGTAGTTGTGGGATGGTCTTGGGTACGGGCTTGGGGTTGAGGGCGACGATTGGGGGAGTCATTGGGGAATCCTCAAATGCACTAAAGTCTCAATACTTGGATTGTTTCACAATTGGAAAAGTTTGAGGAGCAAACAGATGAACACCATTTCCTACTTCTGTATATTCACCACATAAAGAGTTAGTACAACCTGCAAGATAATCACTTATTCTCTGGGCCGACTTTGGAGATAGATTTTCTAAATTGACGAGTAGCAGTTGTCCGTTCTTCAAGCAATGTGCCGCTTCTTTAGCCTCCCTAAAAGAACTCGGATTCGACAAATATATTTCAGATGAAGATTGTCCTGGGAATATGACTAAATTGTTCACAGAATGATGCTATTACTTGCTCAGAGGTATGTCTTAATTCTTCCATGAAGAAATTTGCTTTTCTTTAATCGAAAAATAAATTTAATGTTCACATCACTTCAAAATCGCATCCTTAGCCTTTAGAGGGTGAAATGTGACATAGACCTTCCTCTGCTCTCTTCAACAACATCTCCGCAGCCCCCATCTTCGCTTTCTTCTTCGATGCTCCCTCGCCTACTCCCTGTAATCCCATCGACTGTACTAAACAACGAAACCCTTCTGATATCTCTGAAAACTCGTACCTGGGCAACGATATTTGCTGTTTCTGGCAAAGCTCTTGCAATTGTCCAATCGGATTCTTCACCTGTTCATCAACCTGGCTGATGGGCTGATCAGGGGAGGTCTCAGGTTGCTCGGCTTCTTCCTGGCGTGGATGTAAGATATGTACCTGCTGTTCGGCCTTGCGGATAGCTCGGTTCCTAGCCCGTTCAAGAATCCTGATCAAAGCATCTTCTGGATCAATATTGGGGTACAAATAGTCGAGAAATCCAAGCTGCTCTTCGGTTAGTCGAACGTTTAGGCTGAGGGAAGGTCGAGATTCAATCATACCTGGAGAGTGGAAGACTCCAATTTAGAAAAGACTTGGTCAATGATTTCCTGATCTTTGATTTCTGGATCAGTGATTTCATGGTCAGTTGATTCAGTAGCGTTACTCTTCTGCGTTGAACGTTCTCCAACAGCCACAACCTTGATGGTAACGCCATCTCTATGGCAGGTGAACTCATAGAGCTTTCCATCCTTGAGCTTCTCCAGGCAGTCCTCTCTCACGAGCGGGGAATGCTGGCGGATATGAATCTCTGGGTCGCGCTCCTGATCCCGCTGTATCAAAACCCTTTGCTTATCTGCTCTCCATACTCCGATCAATACCCAGTTCTCTGTCTTTGCTGATGCCCGTTGCGAGGTACCTGTTAACTGCAAAGATGTAATCTGACCATTCATGATATTGGGATAACCAAACACTATGACTGGTTTGTCTAAAACTGACTTGACTTTCTTAAAGCTCTTCTTCGATAGGAAGAGTTTGATGGGTTGTCCATCAACTTCCACAAAATACAGAGACTTTGTTCTCCCGTCTTCAAACTCCTTCTCTCGTACTCGAATAATTCCGGGAATACGGCACCAAGCCCGATGAGTGCCATTTCCAGGGAGCAGTGGAGGTTTCTCGGAAAGTTCACCTGATTTTGACTTTGATGTTGTCTTTGCTTGTTTTTGATTTTTTGAATTTGAATTCTTACTGTTAGGAGTGTCTACAGTCTTAACATGCGGCTTTTCCTGGGCTGGAATTGGGAGCTTCTTGTTCTGAGAGATTACTGATGGTTTTGTCTCTACTTTGTTGAGTGAAGGGGCTTTCAACGTTGTTCTTTGTTTTTGAGATGCCTTCTGCCTAGATTTCCTCTCTGATTTCTTGTGTGCAGCTTTCCGTTGAGCTACCTTGGAAGAATTCGTGTTAGTTGTCTTTATCTGGTCTATCTTAGATACCTCGATCTGGTCCTGGCCTAAGTTGAGCTGGGCTTCAAGCTTTGCAATCGTACTCTTGAGTAGCTTGGCAGCAGTGGGGTTAATACAATCCTGAAGCTGCCTTTTAAGCTGGTTCAGCTTATCGATAGATGCAGAGGGCATGAGAACCTCCCTGGGATCGGACTTGCGGCCATTCTAGTGTAGAGAATTGGGTTTTGGGGAAAGTAAAAGTTTTTTCCACGAATCGTTACTGGGCCTTTAATCTAGCCTTAAAATCAGAAATTATGAATCACTTCGCTATACAAGGAATCCTCTTAGAGAAATCTCTGCGATATACCCAGGAGAAACGTGCGATCGCTTGTTTTGTTGCTGAGATGGTAATTTTTTTGGAAAGACATTAAGAATAATATTGCAGAAAATTCCTATGTTAGAGTAATAAGAGAAAACCAATTGTTGATAGTAAAAGGCTTTGTTAAGATTTAGCTATAGGCATCCCATATTAATATAAACAAAATAAGTTATTCATTAAAAAATAATCCTAATAAGAATATAGTAAGCAATTGCATTCAAATATAAAAACTTAACTCGAGCCTGACATACATGGCTTTTCTGAGACTGATTTTATTTTTTATCATTAGTTAGAGTCAATTGCTTACTAGATATATATTATTTTTATGATTCTATTGAAATTTGATATGTCGATGACAAGAGTGTATTTAAGCGATTCAAATTACTAGTGTCTTGTATACGAGTAGCATTATTTACTTAATACAAGATAATTAGTCTACTCGTATATAGTACTAGACCCAATTTCATTGCAGAATTCACTTTACCAAATTAATAATACTTATGCCTTACACTGAATCATACGAAATGGATATATTAAGAGGTATTAATGAAAATCGTCCATGGGATTTGATTTATGAAATTAGAAAAGTAGTGAAAACTCAGCATAGACTCTTGGATATTGGTTGTGGGACTGCAACAAAGTTAATTCAGTTAGCTTCAATTACTAACTATCAAGAGATAATAGGGATCGAGCCGAACGAAAGAATGCGCTTCAAGGCTGAAGAGAATATTAAGCTCGCAAATTTGGATAATATTTCTATTGTTAGTGGATCAGCAGAAGATCTTCCTTTTGAAGATCACGTGTTTGATGTTGTTACTGCAATGGTTGCTCCTCACAATACAAGTGAAGTTCACAGAGTACTTAAGCCAGGCGGTCATACAATTATTGAAAAAATTGGAGATAGGGATAAATGGAACTTGAAAGCTTTGTTCGGTCGAGATAGTAAAGGTTTGCGAGGGCAATTTTGTGATTATGATGAAGGTGAACGAGAGATTGAATTTAGAGAGGAGTTTTCTCATTTATTTACAGAAGTCTCAACAAAGAATGGGTTTTGGAAAACGTACTACTCCTTTGAAGGTCTTATTCTACTATTAGAGCAAACTCCTACAATAAGAGGTTTTGATCGGATAGAAGACAGTCATGTTCTAGAAAAAATAGTAGAAACATATATGACTGATAGAGGAATCATAACCACTCAGAATCGAATACTTGTAGCAGCTAAAAAATAATAATCTATATTAGAAATAATATACCTACTTCTGGATAAAATATTATTGTATCCTTTATTTAATGATTTTCTAATTCTTCGAAAAATAAGATTGTTTTGAAATCTAGATTAACTCATTAATAGCTCTTTAACTTCAATTGCTTCAGGATCTGCAACATGCATCTCATTAAACAGTTCTAGACTTTGTCTCCAATTAGCTATTGCTGAAGACTTTTGCCCTGAAAGGTTGGCAAGCTCACCCAATCGAACAAGGTTAAAGGCTTTATGTAGCTTATCGTCTAGTTTTTTAGCAATAGCAATACTATCTAAAAAGTATTGCTTTGATAATTCATAATTTTTCTGAAGCTGATTGAGCCGTCCTATTCTATAAAGGCTTATAGCTTTACCCCGTTGATCTCCAAGTTCTTGTCTCAATTGAAGGCTTTTCTTATGAAACTTATCTGCTTCAACATAATCCATTTCATCAACAGCTAATTCTCCAAGTTCACGAAATACATATGCTAGACCACGCTTATCTCCAAATCTTTCAAACTCGAAACAACTACTTCTTAGAAACTCTATAGCCTTTTTATCCTTTTTTAGACGAGCAATAATCCCAAGTTCCAAATAATTATATGATATGCCTAATAAATCACCAAGAGATTCACGGATTTTTAAACTACGTTCAAAAAGCTGTATAGCTCGATTATAATCACCAAATATACGTTCAATTAGTCCTAAGTCATGGAGGCTTTGTGCTTCCCCTTTCTTATTGTCCAGTTCGATATTTAATAAGAGGCTTTTCTGATGTAATTTGCGAGCTTGTAAATAATTGCGCCGGACTCGTGTAAGCTCGCCTAATTCACGAAATACAATTGCCAATTGCGATTTTTGATCCGTCTCTTCAAAAAAAGTCTTACAAGCTTCGTATTGTTCCTGAGCTTGATCATAATCAGCCTGTTCCCTAGCAAGTTCACTCAGCTTTAAGCGAATTTCGAACTCAGTTTGAGCGTACCCTAACTGCTGGCAAGCAAAGATTGTGTTCCTTAGTATGTTATTACCATCATTCCAATACCCTTTAAACAGAAGGAAGTCTCCAATGATATTACCAAACTCTACAACTTCCTTGAAGTAGCAATTCTTAAATGTCCAATAAACTATTTCAATAATATTTCCATAATTATCGTTGATATGATCATAGTTTAGTTTACCGGATTTAATAGAACTTAGATAATATCTAGCCAGGCATAGATGTAAAGTATTTACTTCATTTGATTCTCTTTCAAATAGCTTCTCAGTTGCAAATTCTTTAACTAGTGGGTGCAACTTATAGTGTTTTGATTTATTAGTATAAACTAAGGATACCGCGATTAAGCCTCCCATCTCCAATTGCAATTTAATCGGTTTCTTATCTAACATTACTGATAGTGCATCAATGTCAATACTAGAACCTCCAAAAATTGAAGTTGTTGATAATAGTCTCTTTAATGTCTCACCCAATAAATCCCATGTGATATTAAACGAAGATCTTAATGAGCGAGAACGCCACTCAAAAATATCTAGCTTTTGTTGCTCATTTTCAAAACTAAATCTATAATCACTTAAACTACAGCAAGAAAATTTTATTAAACTTCCAGATATATTAATCGCTAATGGCAGATTTCCACACATCTCGGTGATTTTTACTGCTTCATTGTTTTCTGATTTAATTCTATCCCTACCTACTAACTTAGTTAGCAACTCCATTGACTCGGACTTACTGAATGGTTCCAGAATTAACTCTTGAAACCCTTGGAGGGGAGCAATATCTTTGTCACGCGCAGTAACTATTACTGAACATTGTCCAAATGTTGGCAATAGATAATTAAGAATTTCTGAATCATTGGCATTATCAAGTATCAACAGAGAACGCTTCTGAGACAAGATTGTACGAACACGCTCTGCCTTATCCAAAATATTCATTGTTGAGTTGAGATCACAACTATAGGCTCTAGCAAAACTCTCTAAGAGTGCGGAAGGCTCTTGAATACGGAGATCGGCAAACAGAACCCCATCAGGAAATGATTTTCGATATTGATGGGCAAAGTGCTTAGCAAGAGTACTTTTACCAACTCCTCCCATACCGTAGATACCAACAATTGCTATTCCTGATTTGTTGAAAACTAAGAAATTTTCAAGACTTTTTAGCTCTGCTTCACGACCGACAAAGTTTTGTATATCAACAAGAACTTGAAAGGGAATATGATTTTCTAGTTGAGAAGTAGAAGTCTTTTTGGATGATACTAAGTTTTTTTTACGTTCCCATTTACGATCGAATTCTGCTAAATTACCTACTTGGTCTTCAATGACAAACCATAAGTCAAGTCGGAATACCCAGTACTTTGAGCCTTGACGTTTCTGGCGGATATCAGAAAATACCCCGAGTGTAAGTCTTAGATGCTCTAAAGCTTCCTGCAAACTCCATTGAGTAAGTGGATCAGGGCTACTCTCCACATGCAACTTATCTGAGTAGCTTACTAACTCTGCCAATTGCTTAAGAGTAGCCTTTATCGTCACTTGCTTGGGACCACTCCTGTCTATCTGAATATTGCTCAAACAGTAGCGGTAAGAATTAACCTGTTTGTTCCCATTGGCAAATGTAAGTATAGCTCTCAGAATCCGCTTAGTACGTTTCTTTGGTACTTCTCCAAACGATAATTTCATTTAATATAAATCGGAGGAATATATCAGAAAAAACTCTATAGTGAACTTTGGGGTCCCCGAAGTTTAAAGAATACAAGAGGTCATACACATTATCCTGGAAGATTTAAGGTGTTTTAATTTTTTTGACATAAGGGTAGTTTTCTAGATGTATTCTGTAATCAATTCAGTTATTCATTGTTTTATAAATTAGTCTTTTGCTTATACATTTACTAGAGTTAAATATTAATTCTTTGTATGACACTTAAAACTAGTTCTTCTGGTGTATGGCTCTAGATAAATTAACTTAAGTATGAGCAATCATTATTGGCTTTGTTTTCCTTTTAGTAGGAAAAAATATGTAAACTGAAATATTAGACTGGAGTCTAAGAAAATGTACTTAATAAGGTCTGATAGCTCTATAACTAATCTAGATTTATCGGAAATCAACCTTGACGAAGAGGTTCAACCTCGAAAGCAGACCAACCAGGCAGTTGTACAGGAGTATACAGGTGCCATGAAACTGGGAGCTAAGTTTCCCCCTGTTACTGTTTTCTATGATGGTGCTGAATATTGGTTAGCTGATGGTTTTCACCGTGTTCGAGCTAAAGAGAGCATTGGTCAACCAATAATTTGTGCAGAGGTTTGGCTTGGTTCTCGTCGTGATGCAATACTTTTTTCAGCAGGAGCTAATACAATTCATGGATTTCAACGTACTAACGAAGACAAGCGAAGAGTCGTCGAGCGACTATTAAAAGATTCTGAGTGGAATCAATGGAGTGACAATGCAATTGCCAAGAAATGTGGAGTTAGCAATACTTTCGTTGGAAAGCTCAGGCATCAACTGTCGCCCACTTTCAACGGTTGGAAGTCAAAAACTCGAAGAGGGATAGATGGAAGAGTCATCAATACACACAAAATTGGGCAAAAGAGGAACTCCTCAAGGATGTAATCAAGTTACTGAGGCACAAAAGTCATACTTAACACAACTTAACAGTAGGCTTTTAATTCCTTGAATTATTAGTTGCTTATGAGTTTAGATGCTTTCATGTCTTTATGTTGTTGTCTACTGCTAGTTCTGAATGCCTTCCAAACAAACCACTAGCATATCTACTGAATCGAATGTCCAGTCTGTTGAGATAGCTAAAATACGTATGGATGGAGGTACTCAACCTCGCTCCCAGTTATACGAAGAAGTTGTAGCTGAATATGCCGATGATATGCAACAAGGTGCAAAATTTCCACCTGTTACTGTTTATTATGATGGTAAAGAATATTGGCTAGCTGACGGTTTTCATAGAGTGCGTGCAAGAGAAAGTCTTGGCACGAAGGAAATAGTTGCTGAGGTTCGACTAGGAACACAGAGGGATGCTGTATTATTTGCTGTTGGAGCTAACGCTGTACATGGTTTAAGGCGTACCAATGCGGATAAACGTCGATCCGTAGAAAGACTAATACGTGATCATGAGTGGAGTTTATGGAGTGATAATGCAATCTCTAAGAGATGTGGCGTTAGTAACACATTTGTAGGAAAAATTCGAAACGAACTGCAGCTAAATAGCAATGACAGCCCCGCTAAGCTTCGAAGGGGCATGGACAACCGATTAATTGATACCTCTAGAATAGGTGGTAAATCTTTTCAAGATGAAAAAGATACTACAAAAAGGCAACGAAAAAGAAAGCAAGTTAGTGAACTTGACTTAAAGCAGCTTACCGTTGAACCCAAGAAGGTTGTGAATGGCGATATATGGAGGCTGGGAAAATCTCATTATTTATTTTGTGGTGATTCATCTTCTAAAAAATTCCAGAAGCTCTTACCTTCTGAGATTGGCTTGTTTATGATCTTTCTGGACACACAAGAGTATTGGCCGCAATCTCTACCAGAAAATACAAAGAATGCATTGTCTTTTTATTCTTCTTATGGCGAGGATATTGATCTTAGAAATCTACGAGAAATAATTGAAAATTGCCTCGCTACAACAACAGAGGCTGATGATACTGTCGTTATGCTTAACCTTCCAGATCCTTCCTTGTTTATTTTGATGGAGAGTCTATATTGCCTCTGCTATTGTGCTGAGTCTGACCCTCAGCGTTGCACTGATGCTCTGACTGCCTGGTCAGCAATCTCTCAGCCATTAAAAAAACTATGAATCGATTGAAATCTATAAATCTTACAAATTCAAGGTCACATTCCTATTCATTTGAAATAATAGGTCTTTGTTTATGGAAAATACTGATTTTAAATCACTTTTAATTAAAATCATTAGTCTTTCCTTTTCAAACACCTTAGGTGTGCTTCAAAATAATGATTATTGTATCTGGCTATTTATATTTCGCTTGAGGAGGGTTAATTTTAGTGTCTGCTTCTGATAGACATCGATCAACACGAAAAGTGGACATTAGAGTGAATGGCTTTAACTCTGATGAGCTGGTTACACGTTCTAAGTTGACTATGAATCTAGATTGTCATGATGATATATTAGCTGCTGATAAGTCAGGAGAAAACATCTCGCCGGAATCTCATCATTTAGCAAGTGTTAACTCAGAAGATCAAATATTCTTCGTTACCTTACCGCTTGATGTTGCTATTGACCAAGTTATCTCTTTAGATTTTCTGGATCAGATGATCGACTTTCTGCTTGAAAGGACTGATCTATCTAGATTAATAATTCAACATCTTTACTTGCATTTGCTCAAGGTATATAAGTTCAAGGTTGAAGAAGTTATTAAAGAAAAAGGTAAGAGTGCCTTAGATACCTTTCTTCCACACATTCAGATAAATACTGATATATCTCGTGAATCTCAAGTACTACAATTTAATATTGATGAAATAACCGTTAAAAAGTACTTGAATGAATCACTTTCTGACTTTTTCTGCCATGAGTCATTTAAGGGGACCATCTCAAATACCTTTTGCAGAGAATTATTGAATTTAGCTTTGCAGGAACTAGAGTCTGAACTTGGAAGTAAGGCTTTACGAGAAATGTCTGCATCACAACTACAACAAATAGTTATCAAATTTCTCAAAACTAATAAAACTGGCCCTATTTGTGATCAGATAAAAGTAAGGGCTTCTTTCCATAGTCGGGAAATTGCTCTAATTTTAATTGAGCAGTTGAGTCTACCTAGCTGCTCTCTTGAAGATATGCATGCTTTATTAGGGCTTCGACGTTCGCCACTACCTAAAAACAAAGCCAGAATAGAACTACCTGCTGTAACTGCTTTACCTACATCTATCCCTATTGCTAGCAGCATAAAGGCACAGCTTCGCCCCGATCTATGGCAGCAAGATGAAAATTCGAATGCGAAATTTAAGTATCGTAGCAAATCTAATCCAGGTAACTTTATCGAACACTACATTACCTCCCCAGGAGACATTGCCCTTTTACCCTGGGAAGCTGCTGAACAGATCATTGATATCTTTGGGTTTGATACTGTCAAACTTCAGCTCATCTTCGCTGCGAAAACAATGGAACAAGAGGAGCCCTGGAATAGCTCATTTACCCTTAATGCGACCGATATAATTAAGCTTCTCGGATGGGATAAAAACCATAATACTGCTTTACCAGAAAAGAGACTTGCTGTTGCTAGCACAGCCTATGCTCTTTCTTGCTTATTGGTAAGGTCAGTATGGATAGCAGGTAGGGGCAAAAGTAAAATCGATGCTAGTACTCCCACTGGTCGGATGTGGGATGTATTGATAGAGCCTACTGGACAGTTTGATTTTGTGACGAAAAAAATTGAAAAGCCAGAAGAAGTTTACATAACCGTTTCTCCAGGCTTATGGACAATGAATTTTCTAAACCGAGCTGGTCTTAAGGCACAAGAAGCTCTGTACCAATTTGGCTACCTTGCTAAAGATATTTTACAAATCGATCCTTACCATAATGAAATGGCTTTACGATTAGCCATCCAACTCACGCTTGATTCTCGAATTAGAGCTAGAAATGAGAATCCTTATGACTATACTGTGGGGAAACTCCTTGAGGAAGTAATTCCACTTTCGGAAATAGAAACAGCACGAAATCAAAAGGGCAAGGCCAGAGATTTGAGAAAACGGTGGGATAAATCCTTGAAAATGCTCAATAAATTAGGATGGCTTTTACAGTTTGATCCCGAAACGTACCCAAGCTGGCTGCAACCTGATAGTGAGTCCCCGAAACCCAAGAATTGGCGAAAGGTTAAATTAATAGATCGATTGCTTGATGCAAAGTTGACAATAAGCCCACCAAATCCTATCCCTGAGCTTTTAACCAAAATTGGCTCACCCAAGAAAATGGCTCTTGTGATTGACCGTGCCCAGGCAGTTGATATCGAACCAAGTAGCTTACTTAAAGCCAGAAAGGTTAAGGGATTAAGTCGGAAGCAGCTTGCAGGGTTTATTGATGTGAGTTCTGATTATATTGGCAAGATGGAGAGAGGAGATCGTCCAATTACTCTGGAGATTGCTGAGAAGCTTAAGCGTATCTTGGTATTTTGAAGTGCATTATTTGAGGAAGACAGGATGAGACAAATTTCTCCGTATCCTAGCACTTAGTATCAAGACCTAAATTATTGGATACCGAACAAGATGTAAGACAGGATGAGACAAATTTCTCCGTATCCTAGCACTTAGTATCAAGACCTAAATTATTGGGTACCGAGCAAGGTGTAAGACAGGATGAGACAAATTTCTCCGTATCCTAGCACTTAGTATCAAGACCTAAATTATTGGGTACCGAGCAAGATGTAAGACAGGATGAGACAAATTTCTCCGTATCCTAGCACTTAGTATCAAGACCTAAATTATTGGGTACCGAGCAAGATGTAAGACAGGATGAGACAAATTTCTCCGTATCCTAGCACTTAGTATCAAGACCTAAATTATTGGGTACCGAGCAAGGTGTAAGACAGGATGAGACAATTTTCTCCGTATCCTAGCACTAAAAATAGATTGTCTCAATATCCGTATCCCTACACTTAATATTTTTTTTGTCTTAATAAAATCAACTTCATTTATCGGCACTTAACCTAAGCTGGGTGTCCCTTTAAGGAAGAGACAATATTCTCCGTTTCTATGCACTAAGTTATCCGTATGCCTACACTAAAATCTCCGTATGTATGCACTAAGTTTTGTAAAATCCCTTTCTGTGACTGGTTTGTAGCCTTATAAGACAACCCAATTATTTAAAGTAATTTAAATGCAAATGTAAACAAGACAAAAATTATTCTGTGAAAATACCCCAATCTAAAATTTGGGAGTATTTCCAAGACATGCTTCAGCGTCAACATGGCTCGCCTTCCCATGTCCCAGATTATGTATTTCAGCATCCCAGACGCCCTAAGCATGACCCATTACCAGCAGATCCATTGGGTCAAAGATTGGCCTTACTTTTCCCCAATGGCTGGGATTGGATCTTTGCGTCAGTCCCGGAACAAGGTAATCCCGTTGACTGGGAAACGGTGAAGAAATTCCCTCTCTCCCCCGTGGAGTTGTGGTCACTTCATCAAGACCCAGACTGTCTGATCGGAGTGAGGCCCAATGCCCAGACCCGTTGGCTGGTCCTCGATATAGACAAGGACTCTCGCTATCATCCAACCAGCGCTCCACATTGGCTTCCAAAGATCCGACATGCCCTGGAAGAAATCGGTATCTGCCGCTCACTCCTTTGTCAAAGTAGCCATAGCGGCGGCTTACACCTCTACCTCCCCCTGCCCGAATCCGTCAGTAGTTTTTGGTTGAGTGTGTGCATCAAACTCAACCTGGAAGCTGAAGGCGTCAAATTTTGTGGAGGTCAATGCGAACTCTACCCCAACCCCAAGCGGTATGTGCCCAAAGGTAAGGGCTACAGTCTCTTTGCTGCATTCCGTCTCCCTATGCAGCCGGGTAGCGGCTTCCATCCACTCGACACCGATCTAAACCCTCTCCCCTGGTTCCTGGAAGACTGGCTAGATTGTTTTGAGCTATGTGCCGATGGCCAGGACATGGGTCGTCTTCACCATGCGATCGCAGACGCGCAGCAAAACTTCAAAGTCCGTAAATCCGGTAACGCTTCCTCCCTCGCCACCTGGCAGGAGCGCATTCATGAAGAGAAATCCCAAGGCTGGACCGGCCCCGGCCAAACCAACGAGAAGCTGAAGATCATCGCCTGCGAAGCCCGCGTATTTTTGGGAATGGATAGTTCAGAGCAGATCGCAGAATACGTTTGTCAAACTGCTCAGAACACCCCAGGCTTTAACGAACATTGCCGCCACCAGCATGAAATCGAGCGCCGTAGTTATGAAGTGGCAACCTGGACTATGCGCTACTACTGGCCCGCTGGTTCAGCCCCTGCCCGAGACGCCAAATACAACGACAAACAAGTCGCTCCTGCCGACTTTGGCTATCACCAATCCAAGCGTGAAGCCGCCCAGAACCGGATCAAAAAAGCCGTCTTTGAATTAAGAAGAGTCAGCAAGCTTCCCCCTGGTATCACAGCTCGTGCCAGTGCGATTGCAAAACTAGCTCACACTAGCCAGAAAACCTTATACCGCAAGTCAAACCTAGAACTCTGGCACCCCCATCATTTACCCCCAGAACCCCCTCAGAAAGCCCTAGACCCCTTGCAGGAAGGAACTATTACACAACTCTGTTCAAATAATACTCACTTTTTAAACCAGCGAAAGCTGGAACTTTATCTATTAAAGGATCTTTTACAACTCTATATTTATGTAGGGTTTGTAATCATGACGATGAGAATACAAGCCGCCGTCGCCCTGGCCCTCAAAGGCCAAAGGGCGGCGAAAGCGGCGCTTGTGAATTCTGAAGACCTAGATCGGGGGGGTTTGGGGGGGAACTCCAAGGTTATTCCAATCCAAAATTGGGATCAGCTGCACCTCTCCCTACCTCCGGGCCTGCAGCAGAAAATCTCTAAAGCCAAGCGACAACAACAGCGTGAACTTGAGTATGAGCAGCGTCGGCGGCAACGAGTGAAAGCGAGGAAGTCACAGCGAAAAGCGCTTAGTGAAGCAAACGCAGAATTGCGGCCGCAAAATCAGGAACAGCTTCCCCTTCAACTCATCACTAATGGTGAACAGCCGATTGAACGAGAAGCTCGACTTAGTGAACGAGAGGAGTTTGACCATTGGTATCAGTTAGCGATGCAGTGCAAGTTAGTTGCAGATTACTCTTGGAGGGACGGAGAGTATTGGGTGTTGGCCGAGGAACAGTGGCAACCTTACACAGAATTATCAGCCGTGTTTACCCTGCGGGCAATGGAACGAATGTTTGGCGTTTGTTTGGATCTTAAAGGAGATACTGATGGCTTTCCCTAAAAGATTTGTCCTGCATGACGATGGCTCATTTGTGAAAGATTTTGACCTTAACCAACAGAAACTCACTATGACCAAAGACCAGACTGAGGCGCAGTCTCTTACATTGTTGGAGGCTCTTGAAGTTGTTGAGCGCTTGGGGTCTCTGGCATCAAAAAGGCTTGTGGTGAAAGGATTTGAGGGGGTCAATAGGTTGTGGTAGTTGTTGATAAATTTTTGCAATTGTAACTAAGTGTTTCTTTCGCTTTGACTCCACTCCTGGGTTGGCGCTAAAGTACAGCCAAGTGATTTAAGCGAATGTTTTCGCACCCAACTTTTTCTTTTTTGTATTTCTACTACCACCCACAAGAAACAGCAAAGGTCTAGCCTTTGCTCAGACTGTTTTAAATGCCATTTCTATCGGGAATCCCTGACAGGAGTCCTGCCTGTTTCTGTCTTGCACAGGAATATTCTCTAGTTAAATTTGCAAACCACGGCCTGCCCATCTACCACAACGCACAAGCCGTGATCTATACCTCCGCGACAGGAGATGTTTTCATGCTAACTATAAATACTGATTCCGGGAAATCCCGTGGAGGCAACAATGACCTCCAAAGCTCTGATCAGCTTGATCCACAGGTGATTCAAGAATTTCGAGAAATTTATCTCCAGATTGCTGTAAAAGTTCAAAATTTGATGTCTATGGGTGTCGCCTACACCTACGACAAACTTTATAACTTAGGTTGCGAACACCCACCCTTGAGTTATCGAATTGACCTCATGGTGAGCTATGAGCTTCGTCTTTGTGGCTATTCCAAAGACGATCAGGTCAATATTCTATTTCACGGCCCCTATATCCAGTCCCAGATGCTCCACCACCATCTATCTGAGCGTGGTGCAAGACACTATATCCGTCAGCGGCTTGCTATCGCCCCACCCGTACCCTTGGAGCTGGGCCAAGCTCAAGCTACTCCCACAACTGCTGCCTAGTTCGCTAGGCAACTGGGACATCTGGCTTCAGAGAGTTTAGTGCAAATCGAATAATCGTAATCAACAAATTATCTATATTAAGTTCTCTCTCTTCCATTTGTGGAGGGCAAGCTTATGACTGCCGCTTCGATTTCTAGCCCTTTTTCTGAGGGCATCCGTTTACCCGACTATTTAACCCAGCTCTTACACCGCTTCCCGGTTCCCAACCCAGAGGAAGAGTTGGACTTGATTCGCAAAGCCAAGCTAGGACATGAAACCTCTTTATCCTGGTTGATGATTGGGCATGTCCGTCTAGTATCCAAACTCGCCAAGCAATATGCCTGGACTTTGGATGATGCTCAAGACCTGATCCAAGAGGGAATGTTAGGCATCCGTCATGCCGTTAGGAAATTCGACTCTACGAAAGGCTGCAAGTTCTCCACCTATGCAAGAGGTTGGATTAGAGGGTATATCCGCAGATTTTGCTATAAGAACAGACCCAAGCAACTGAGATTGCCCGAGAAAAAACAAGTCCATCTTGATAGGGTTTATAGACTCCAAAACCAGTTTCCTGATGCCAACCTCGAAGAGATTGCTCAAAAAGCAAATCTAAAGCTGGAATATATCGAAGATTTACTCTATTGGGGCCGTTCGTTCCAAGAAATCCCAGACTGGCATGAATTTACGATTAATGACGAGTCATTCTACACGGATGATGAAGAATACGATGAGTACTTTGATTTCGAGGTTGTATCTGAGACAAAGACAAATCTCGTCCTAATCAAAGCACCTCCACCTTTCATTCCACCGAAGTATCAAATCCCCGTTCATCTCCTCAAGCAGTGGTTCCGGGTTGGCTTGGCCCAGCTTGTCAGTGCAGCCCAAGGTCAAGTCAAAGCCGTTCGACTGGGATTTTCCCAAAGTTTCAGTAGATATTCCTCAAAGCCAGAAGTAGGTCAGGAGCGAGTAAACCTCAGCACTTGGCCTGCTTCTCTTTCCTTCTGCTACGAAAACAGTACTAATCCTTCTGCTTATTCTCACAATCCCCGCCAGACTCCCTCCATCGCTACAAAGTCCCTTCCTACCAAAGCTATTGCATTAGTCAAAGGAGTGATTACCCATGCTCAGGAATCTCTTTTGGTTCTTTGTGGAGGTCGCAGTGACGGGCCTACTGATCGACCGGGGTATCAACCTTCCCCAGCGGATCAGCGATGCCGTGGACTGGGAGAGCCTGGAACGATTGGGCGAGGACATCTGGGATTCGGCCCAGCAGTAACCCGATTTATCCACAGACCATTAGCAGCAATATCTGATTGCCTTAGAGGGGGCTGGCCCTGACACCAGCCAACAACCACAGGGAGGGGCTGTCTTTGATAGCAACCCTCCTCCCGAACAGACGCACTTGCCAAGGAAAAACGCCATGTACAAAACCATTGCCGCATTTATAGCGGCCTGGTTGGGGCTGTTCATTTCCCCAGCCACAGCGGAAACCATCAAGATAGCACCGGGTCATGGTCACCTGATTGACCTTACCTCCAGTTGGTGCCGGGTCTCCAAAGCCTATATGGGCACGAGGGGAATCTTTGACTTGAGCTTAGATCAGCCCCAACCCCAGACCCAGAAAATTTACCTGACTTGGAAACCCAATACCCAGGTGAAATCGACCAACTTAATCCTAGATTTAGTGGGCTGCAACCGCTCCTCAATGGAGTTAACGATCAATCGGTCTGACAGTGCCCCCAGTACTGCCATCACTCGGATTGGAACGCCCACCCCCATTGCTCATACCCCTGAGCAATCGCGAGTCTTCACAGGTCGCCTGGGTCAACCACCTGAGAGGACTCGCGTTCATCAAGCTACGACAGCGGTTCAACCCCTGACCCTTCAACGTAGAACCAAAGTCCTGCCCAAGCCTAAGACCGTCAAACGTCCTCCTGTGCGACGAATCTCCCTGCCTCAGAAGGTAAAGCCTATCCCAACGGCTAACCTGTCTCTGGTTAAGCGTAACGTGTCCGATAGCCGTACCACTCCAGCGACTCTTTTAAGGGGTCTGAATATCGCTAGAGCGTCAGGTAACCAGACCTATCGCTATCGCTCAGAGATGCATTGGCGAGTCAACGGCATGATTCGCCAGATGCGTTGGGGGAAGTCTCCTGAAGACGCAGCAAAGCTAGCCAAAATCTCTCCTGACCAACTCCAGACCTTACTCAACTACGCCCAGCAATAACAGCACTACTGATCCATAAGAGGCAACCTCCCATGAAACGACTCAAGATCCTTTACGAAAAAACCTCAAAACAGCCCTGGTGGTTTGGCTATAGTGGCTTTCTCATCATCGGCCTGATCTACAATCTCCCCTGGCTACAAGCGACTTCTCTCGCCTGTCTCGCCATCACAGCATCAGCCGTCGCTTGGCGCAGAATTATCCGCAGATCACCCCATGTCCTCGCGGGCCTGCAAACCGTGAGCATCACCACCGGCTATCAGCAATATGCCCAAGCTCAACTGAGCGTCCCCGATTCCGTCTGTAATGGCTTTGATGTTATCCCCGGCTTTGGGGAGCGCATGATTGGGGGCTTGGGTTGGCTGAATGTTCAAGGGTTCTCCTTAGCGGGAGCCGTCTGTGGGATTGGCTGGCTGATCCTCGCGGGTGTTGTTCTCGGTGCCATTGGCTTTGCAGGTAAGAACAGCTTGGGTCACTCCCATCATGGGGGAGATATTCAAGAGATGTCCCGCCCCGTGGTGGGACTCCTCTACTTCATCATCGTCATGATCATGATTGGTGCCCTGATCTTCGCGACAACCCGATAAAGGAGGTCAATTATGGATTTTGAAACCGTAAACGAAGGTCAAACACGAGATATCCTCTCTGTAAACACGATGCTAGACGGTATACCCGTCTTTTACCTTGGAGCATCCATCGCCGTTTTGGGGGTGGGTTTTGCCGTCTTAATCAAATTTGGGTTTTTACTGGCCGTCCTCTTTATCGCTTTGACGAGCGTCGGCATCATTCTTATATTTGGCCGCAATCCCTCCCAGCAGATGGAGCGGGTGGGTAAGCCCACGACGTACATGGACGGTCGCCCGTCCCTAAGGTTCGACAACGTGGGGATGCCCGTCATGGCAAAGGCCAAGAAAACAGACCCCCTGAGACGGATTCAAGATAACTTCTGCCTCAAGACCTATGGACAGTTTGAATTTGAGGGGGTGACGATTGGGTTCCATCTCCATCACTGGAATAGTCGAGAGATCAAAATTGCGTTTATGTTTGACGTGCTGGGTTTGGACCCGACCGTCACCCCCGCCCAATCCAAACAGCAGCTCAATAAAAGCAACCAGAAGATCTGTCATCTCGGTGGCACCGACCTCAAAGCAATTATGGATATCCGAGCAGACTGCTCAGACCCTTTGATTGCCACGGCCACTGCCCTAGGGAAGGCCACGGATGCCCTGACCACCGCTCAACTGCAATCCGATGCTGAGAACCTGCAATCTCTAGAAGCTGAGGGTCGTATCGTCAAATCCCGCCTGCTCTACCAAGCTAAATGCCGGATGCGTCTCGGTGGAGACTATGACACCCCGGACTCTCCCGCTGATGTAGTGTTCGAGTGGGTATCGGGCTTTTGGAATGACACCGTCGCCCAAAAGGTCATGGGGGAAGCCTACCAATCTAAAGAGCAGTGGGAGAAAGCCATCTTTGCCGCCTATACCAACTCCTATAAGCGAATGACGAGGATGCTCACGGGCGCAGAAGGCTTAGGTCATAAAATTCAGCCCCTCACGGCCCAAGAGCTATTTGATTGGGATTACGCCGAACTGCATGAAGAGAGCATCCCCATCCCCCAATACACTCGCTATGACGACCTGGGCTTAGATCCCAATCCAGTAGTCAGTGAGCATCACCTCCATAGCCTGGGGGTCCTGTTTGAACCCGAGAAAGGGAAACCTGCTGTTCCCCAATTCGGTGAAAGCCTCGCCTACCTGCCGAATAAAGGAAAATATGTGGGCGCACTGCGGTTTGAAGGACTCAGGACCATCCCCGAGGTCCAAGACTCCACGGAACTGGGATTTATCAAATTCCTGTTTGACACCCTCGCCACCCCTGGAGAACTGTTCTTGGATGCTCGTGTGGTCACCGAACTGCTGCCCATCAAATCCGGGCTGACCCGAGCCATCCTGGAGCAGACGGGGCGGAACTCTATCCGCAAAATGGGGGATGCCGCCCAGCGTAAAGAACTGAACCCCATTGCCTTAGAACGCCTTGAAGAAACGAAGAAAAACCTAGAGTGGATGAACAACGGCAATCGTCCCTTTTGGGTCGCCTTCGCCATCTTCCTCTATCGGGATTCCGTAGACCAACTCAACCTTGACCTGGACGCCTTAGCCCAAAAGCTAGAGGGGACCAAAGCCGTCAAGATTACCCAGAAATTTGAGCATCACTGGTGTACGAGCCTCGCCATCAGTGCCGCCCCCATGCTCACCTTACCGGGCGGGGGGAATCACCTGTATAAAACCATGTCCCCGAGAGTGCTGCCCACCCTGCCCCAAATCCATCCCGCCCCGATGGATTGTCGGGGGGTGTTGCTCATAGGTTATGACCTTCCGATTTCCTTTTACCTCGATCTAGCCCATACCTTCCCGAATCACACCCTCGTCACGGGGGAAACGGGGGCAGGTAAAACCATGCTGATGCTGGAGATGACGAGCTATTGCCAGCGGGAAGGGATGAACGTCGTGGGGTTTGACTTCCCGCCCCCCACGGGTAAATCCAGCTATGAACCTTATATGGCAACCCAAGAGCAATTAGGGGTGTCCTCCAATTACAAACCCGTAGACAAAGCCACCATCAACGTCATGGAGATTCCCGATGTCTCCTGGATTGATGATCTGCCCAAACCGGGTGATCCGGGCTATGACTCCCAACAGCCCACCCGTGAGGAAGCGTGGAAATTTATCAAGCGCAACAAGTTGAGGATCCTTAAAGCGATTGCGATGGGGGATGCGGGCCAGTCTAACCCGATGGAGAACCTCCTGATTGAGCGGGCTTTGGGCTTATGCTTTGAATCCTTTCACGAGGCCCACCTTGAGCGCTACACCCTCGCGTCAAATGCGCCTTTCGGTTCCGATGAAGCGGCACAGATGCCCATTTATGAGGAGTTTGTCGCCTTTGCCAAAGTCTGGCTGAAGCAGTATATCCAAGTGAACGACTGTGGTCCCGACTTACAGCGAACCTTTGAGCACCTACAGCTCCTATTAGAGGGCGTCATCCCCACGGCATTAGGAGATTCTATCAATGGCATCAGCTCCTTTGACGCCAACGTGGATGCCCTGATCTTGGGACTGACCAACGTGGACAACGACAGTGACTCCCTCGTCTATGGGGTGGCGGGGTTTGACTTGCTGATCCGCAAAGCCATGAACGGCAAGCGGACCCTGTTACCGGTTGATGAAGGGTCAGAGCTATTAACCCGTACCATCTTTGCAGAGATGGTGGGGTCTCTCGCCAACTCAGGCCGTAAATGGCAGTGCAACATCCTGATTGGAATGACAGAGGTAAAAACCCTACTGGATTCAAGCTGTGCATCCAAGGTCATCTCCAACCTCCAGAACAAATTTGTCAGTCACGTCAATGAATATGCCCGTAAGCTATTGGTCTCAGAATTTGGGATCCAGTCCAAGATCCTTGAGAAATTTGAGCATGAATCCTTTCGCGCCTCCAAGTCCCTCCAGCAGTCCCATTGGTGCTGGCAGCGAGGGTCTCGGCAACTGATCGTCACCCATAACCCCAGCAACTTCACCTTGGGAGTCGGTGCCAACCAAGGGGAGCAAACCAAAGCCCGCAACCGGGTGATGTCTCGCTATCCTGATGACCCCGTAGCCGGATTAGTGGACTTTGGCGATCAGCTCTCCCAGGCCAACAAACAAGGGATTGAGGTTGAAACCATTGGAGTGGAAGACTATGCAGCCTAAACCTTTACTGATAACTCTGGTTCTGTCAGTTCAAGCTACCATCACCACCGTCCCCGCCTATGCTCAGGTGTCCTACGACGACCCCGTGATTAGCACCGATATCACCTTACCGACCACCACTACACCCACCACCTTCCCTGATGTTCCCATCCCCACGGGGGATGTGACGATAGCCAAGGATAATCCTCTAGATACGTCTACCTATACGGAAGTGCCCACGGCTCAGCTCCCTAGTGGTCTCCTCGGCACGGTCTTTAATGTCCTTGGACCCAAGCAGAAACCTGGACAAGCGAGGGTGATCAATGAGACCCAACGCAAGATTCTCAAGGTCTATGAATATGGACAGAAAGCGCTTGATGCCTACAAGGTAGGCCGAGCCATATATGACGCAATCGATAACTTCTCCCTGAAGCGGATCCTAAGCGGGTCCATCTCTACCGTCCTCTCTGAGTACGACAAATTGGGCACCAATGGCACCAGCGAAAGCCAGCAAGGAGGCAGTGGATCTGAGGACCCCATTTATTCAGATCCCCAAGACCCCTTTCAGGTGTATACCCAAGCCCGCAACAACGAGGCCCGTAAAGCCTTACTCCCCCAACTGATGACTCAGCTCGTCTTCTCTGAGGATGGTCAAGCCTTGATTCAGCAGCAGGGAGAGCAAGTGCAGCAGTCCGTGGTTAACACCATTGAGTCCACTCAAGCCCTCGTGCAGCTCAGTGCCGCTAGCAAAGAGCAAGCCACAGCGGGGGCTGGGATTGCGACCTCTGTTGGGGAGACGGGCCAGAAAGCCCAAACCCTGAAGTCCTCCCAAGCAGTCCTCAAGTCCCTCACCGCTCAAAACAGCCTGATGGCTCAAGGAACCGCAACCAATGGAGCCATACTGAGCAACGTCGTATCGGGTCAAGAGGAGCAGAAGAAGTCTTCAGATGCCCTCGTGGTTGGCTCTGCCCTTGCCCATCAGCAGCGCACGACGGGGCTGCACCTAAGCGCCTCAGAACTCACTCTCCAAGAACAAATCCGAGCTGAACTGGAGCTATACAAAGATGAACGACACCGCGCCCAAGACCAGGCCGCTCTGCGGGAGCAGCTTAGCTTCAACTACCTCTACATTCCTGGCTTATATTCAGAGGCCGCTCCCTAGAACGATAGTGTCCGTCATCGGTCTCACCCTACTGTTTATCGCCTTGGGTGAAGTGTCAGCCCATGCCATTAATGAGGACCTCGACCCTTCCGTGGGTGTAGACCTGCTGCGGGAGTCCAAGATCCGCATGTTTGAGACCTCCCAATGGTGGGATGCCTTGTGGGAGGACATCCTCGGAGATAACCCCCGGACGACCGTCAATAACAAGGCGATGTTTAGCATCCTGCTGCCCTTTTTGCTCGTGGCCTGCCTCGTGCTGATGGCGAGAGCGGGGATGAGCTTTTTGAGTGGGGAAACCCATCGGATTGTCTTGCAGCAGATCGTTCCCATCGTCTTACTCCTCGCCTTTACCCTCAACTATGGCTGGGGGGCGAAAGTCGTTGCCTGGAGTTTTCGGGAGGTGGCCAATCGAGGGAGCGACCTGATCCTCGATTCCCAGTGGGCGGGGCTAGTGGTCCGGGATGCCCTCAAGGACAAGATTCATGCGTCCTCAGCGATAGCCGAATATAACCGTCAGTCTGCGAGCTGTTCTCGTCTGCCGGCAATCACCCTCAGAGACCCCGCAGCCGCGTCCTCCAGTCAAGGACTGGACCAGGTTCAAGCCCCGAAAGTGCAAACCGCCGTGCGCTGCTTGGAGTTGTTGGCCCAAAAGCTGGAACGGGATGAGGCTGCCATCAAGAAAGACTGCCCGAGCTGTGAGACGGCTCTGGAAGTGATTGAAAGTCGTAAAAAAGGGATTCAAGCCGATCTAGGCCGCATTAGTGCCGCGATATTTAACACCTTGAACCCCATTGATGATGCCATACATGGCTTCAACGTGGTTAAAGAGAATGCGGTTCGGACCGTCTCTATCGAAGGTCCTCTCCAGATCCAATACTGGTTTGTCTCCGGCCAAGAACTGGCCTTGATTCTGTCAGGGATCTTAGCCCCGATCATGATCATCTATTCCACCCTACCGATTGCGGGTCATAAGTGGGCGGTTTTGCAGTACCAGAAAGCCCTGGTCATTATTGCCCTTGTGCGATTCGCCTATATCTTCGTGATTGGATTTGGGGCGATCTATCTAACGGATAACCCCATCGCGGATCAAGGAGCCGCCTTTGCCACCTTCTTAGGCTATATCGCCCCTGCGGTCGCCACGGCTGCGGTGACGGTGGGGGCATTAGCTGCATCAGGGGTCTATACGGGAGCTGTGGTGACCACCGTGGGAGCAGCAGTGACCGTTGTGTCTTCCGCTGCCTTATCCGCGAGTTCAGCCGTCACCTCCAGAGCCTTGAGAAATCGATAGAGATATCAGACCCATGCTAAAACTCCAATACCCAAGCGAAACCCACAAGAAACAGCCCCCCTATGTGCTGTATGCCATTTTGGGGGTGTTCACCCTCAACTTCTTTTCAAGCTGTGGAGCATTCCTCTCCAGCTCCCGCAGTGCCCAACTCGCATCAGACCAATCCACCATCTACGTCCAGACCCAGGACGATGAGACCGTCCAGGCTGAAAAAGTGGACCCCTTGCACCGGGAGGACGCGCTCCTGAGAACCTATGCCTATGAACTCGTCAAAGTGGGTTGGACCTGGAATGGGGGCAGTCCTCCCAAGAAGCATAACGACCACATTTATCCAGGGGAGCTGTTTGCCGTAGCCCAGTCCATCGACCCCCTGCTCCGGGATGGCTGGCTAGAGATTGAGCATCAGAAATATGAGAAAGCTCAGCAACCGATCCAAGAATACCTGTCGGGTCAATGGCAGAGCGTCGTTGAGATTAAGCGGGATACGGATATCCATCTCACCCAGATCAAACCGGGTCAGTGGCAGATCCATGTGATTTCCATCCGTACCCATCGGTCTAAGGACGGTAAATCCTTCCCGGAGAAATTGAATAAAAAGCTCGTGGTTGAGGCTGTGATTCCCACGGAAGGGGAAGCTCAGCGACTGTTTGGGGACTCCTATAGCCAACTCAACCACCTGATCACCAAGTACCAGCGTCACGGCCTGATGATTACATCAATGGAGGATTTTTAGTCATGTCTGATATCAAGACCAAAAAAGAAGCCCTAGCTGCGATTAACAAGAATAAGCCCAAGGCGGGTGTCAAGGATACCAAGCCTGACCCAGCACAGGCACAACCCCAAGAACCTGTACCCGCCACCCTGCAAGACTTCCATTTACCGGAACTGACCCATGAGTTTGATGCCCAGACACCGACCAAGACAAGACGACGGTTACCCATCCAGATTGGGGTAATTGGAGGGAGTATCTTTCTAATTCTGGCGGTGGTTCAAGCCGTGACATCGGGGAACAGTGATACTCCCAAGCCAGCGGTTGCCACCAGGCCCCAGCCCTCGATTGGGATGGCTGAGGATGATAAGGATGCCATTATCAAGAGTCAAGCCGTCCAAATTTCTGAGCTAAAGCAGAAGTATGAAACGGGAAATGTGACGGATGCTCCGGGCCAGAACAAGCTCACAGCAGTCCCCCAGAAGCCGATAGTGGTGCCGAAGACGAAGCCAGCCCAGTCCCACCGCAGACCGCCCAGTGCAGCCCATCGGGTGACCCGACCCATCCAGGTACGTCGGTCTGTACCCCCGTCTCGACCTCGGATCGTTTATCGCAATAGACCTGCTCCCAAGCCTCAGCCTGTTGCGGCTAGACCCCCAGCCCCCCGACCCGTCGCTCAAGCCCCCAAGCCTGCTGCTAACTTCAGCCTTGCCCAGCAGTCGGCCTTTACTCCGAAGCCCGTGCAGCCTGCTCGACCCATTCAACCCAAGCCCATTCGTCCCATCAAGGTATCCACCTCTCACCCCGTCCGTAAACCGATTACCACAAAACCTGTTGCCAAAGCCCCTCCACCCCAAGGAATACTGGTGGCTTCTTTGACGGGTGATTTGCTGGAGGATAATCAGGTATCCGATGCACCCACTGCCCTCTACCCCGCTAGCAGTAGTCCACTCGGAAAGGGACTGATTTCCCCTGGTACGACAGCCAAGGCGAAGCTCGACAATCCGATTACCTGGATACCCCAGAACAGTGACGCGATCATCGGTCAGCGGTATCTGTTGACCCTGAGTGAAGACTTAGGGGCAATGGCGAAGAAAGGCTCCAAAGTCTTGGCAGAAGTGACCAGTGCGGAGGGTGACTTTTTGAGTATGCAAGTGGTGGAAGTCAACCAACAGCCCATTGAGCATGTCAATCTGACGGATGAGTCACCAGAAAGCAGAAAGACGCCTGTTGCGGTTGTCCAATACAAGCAGTCTCCCTATCTGCAAGCCAAGCTCAAAGGTCAAGGAGAAGGTTTTGGCAACAAGCTGCTCAGGGCGGGCCTCAATGTGGGCTTTGACCAGCTCCGTTCAAGCAGTGTGGGAGATAGAGCCTCGTCTCTCGTGAATAGCTTTGCTCCCAATCGTTCTAGTGGTTCTCGCAGTGGCCTCTATCACTTTGATAAGGAAGTAGAAATTTACTTTGTGGAGGGTGTTTGATGAAAGGTTGTCTTGTCATCCTCCTGATCGTCCTCACACCGTTCCTGCTCCTCGCAGGTCCCATTGGCTGGATCTTGGGGATAATCGCTTGGATCTTGCTCTTGAAATAAGCTGACTTCAGTTTTTCAATTTGAACTCTTCAGTTAACGGCTCCGATCTGGGCCGTTTTTTTTTTCTTTATTTTTCTCCTCATTCAAAGTTGCCGTGAACCTTTTTCTTAGCAGGTCATGGACAAAGCGGTAGCGGCCACCTACTCGCTGGATGAATCGATGGTTTTCGGCATGTTCGAGGAATCTTGCGTAGTTCCAGGGGGCAACTCCAGATTGGTAGAGGACTATACGCAAGAAAAAGTGTTTAAAGACTGCGTCTATCCCAGCAATCAGTCCAGCAATCAGTCCAGCAATCAGTCCGACATTCAACCCAACAGCCATCCTAACAAATATCCCCCTACTCGACCCACTAGCCAACACGAAAACTAGTCCTTCACTCAGTCCACCAATTAGCCCAGCACACAGTCCAAATACTATTGCAACAATTATCCCATTTCTGATAGAAGTTTTAATTCCTTGATTAGGAGTTGTTTTATCCTGAACATCAATATCAGAATTTTCTATTCCTTCAATCAGCCCAGCGATAAACCCAATACTTGACCCTCCAGTTAATGCAATCAAGACGCCTCTACTCAGTCCTTCTGTAAGCCCCTCACTAAGCCCTCCAATAATCGCAATAGTCAGTCCAATACTAAACCCTACTCTCCAAAAACTTTTCCATGAAAAGCTGAACTTTTCTGATGTTTTGATGTTACTCAGTCCTCTACTCAGTCCTTCTATAAGCCCTTCACTAAGCCCTCCAATAATCCCTCCAGCAAGTCCTCTACGCAGACTTCCACTGAGTCCAAAAATTAGTCCAAAAATTACTCCTGCCCTCCAAAAGCTTTTCCAGAATAATCTCAGCTTTTCAGGTTTTTGGCTGTCACCTAGTCCTCTACTCAGTCCTCTACTCAGTCCTCCACTCAGTCCAAAACACAAACCAAGATTAAGATCTTTAAGAAACCCAATAATTAACCCATAAATCAGTCCTGCTTCCCAGAATCCTTTCCATGAGAATCTATACTTCTTTGGCTTTTTATTTTCACTCAGTACAATACTTAGTCCCCCAATTAAACCGAATACTAGACCGATCCACCACCCTCCTATCAACCCAAAACACAAACTTATAATCACTCCATACATCAGCCCAGAAATCCAACGATAATGTTTTCGAGCCTTTGCAGTATCTAACAATGTAGGTTGAATTTGTTCGATTAGGAACTCAGTTTTTCCTTCAAAATCCAGTTTGCTTGCTAACCAGCTCAGGTAATAATGAGTTTTCTCTGGAGCAGGTTCTTTACCAAGTTTTTTTATATAGAATTTACTCGGCCGCAACTTGGAACGAATTCTTTTTTGGTAAGCCTTTTTGCTGGCCGAATTTAGTTGTTTAGTTATGTATTCGTCAAGCAATTCTTCTTCACTGCTAATGTGTTCCCCTTTATATACAACCGCCAAAATAAGTAGAAACAATGGTGAACGGATAAATTCCGGAAGTTCAGGCTGGCTTTGAAGTACTTCCCATAAAGATTCCCGCTTTAATTTCTGAAGATATTCTTTAATCTGCTTATCACTGAGAGGTTGTAAATCTATAGCTCCGTTCAAACACTTGAGAGATTCACCTTGTGCTTCGAGTGCTTCATATTCTTTGCGCCGACAACACACAACAAGAGGTAAAGAGAAAATACTAATAAAGGTATTGATTTCCCTTACACATTGAATCAGTTCTTTGATTTGACCTTGGTCAAGTTCTTTTGATGAAACTTCTTCACTCCCTTCTATTTTGCTAAGCTCGTCCAGGCCATCCAATAGAGGAAGCAGCTGTTTTTGTCTCATCCAGTGTTTAGAAACATCTAATGGGATTTTGTGCTTTTCAAATAATTGCTGAGCAAGCCATTCATCAAGCTCCTGGTTGTCATTCCATTCAGATAGCTCAAAGATTACTGGGATTGGTTTATCTGGAGATTGCTGTGCTTTTATCAGTAAGTCCCTAGCTAGAACTAACAGTTCATTTGTCTTTCCAGACCCCGGTTCTCCCAAAATCAATAAACGTCCCTGAATGTCCTCCCGTTCTAAGAGTTTTTGAGTAGATTTCTGGGTGCTTTCAGCCTCGTGTAGAGCGTTTTCCGTGAAGGGATTGAATGTTCGATTGATGAAATTCTCAGAGACTTCTTCGTCTTGAACAGTTGGTAAATTCCGTTGTCCAACCCGTTGTGGTTGCTCCTCATGCCTCAAATCAATAGGGATTTTGTGATGTAAAGAGTTTTCCAAGCGTTTAACAACTTGCCCAAGTAAAACTTTAATCAGCTTTTGTCGGGCTTTTTGTCTTTTTGCTTCGATAATCTCTGGTGTTTTGCGAAAGAGATATTTTTGAGAAAATACGATGATTTTTTCAAGGTTGCCTGTCCACTTAGCGATCGCTGCTGTTGCCATTGCCACCAACGCGAACCCAGCAATTCCCCAGCCGATCATCGGAATGTTGTTGAGAAAATCTAGGATCTGCTTGATTCTTGAGTCATCTTTTCCTTTTGCTGTGGTGTTTGCAAGCAACCAGAGCCAAGGCGTTGTATGCCAGTTGTTTAGCCAAGAAATCACTCTTCACCCAAGAAATACAACAAATTGCAGCTTTCAATAGCATCTTAGCTTGGGAGTCTCAGTTAAACTTCAACAGCCAATGAACGGATCTGGCTGCACCATCACCTATTTCCTTCTTGCTAACCGCACAGCCCTTTAACAAGTCCTCCCAAGTCTTCTGGGTAACGCTTCTCTGTCAAGTAAATCGCCTCCAGATAGCCTACAGAACACTTCAGTTAATAGCTCAGATCGGGGCCGTTTTTGCTGGCGGTACATTCCTTTATCGCACCACAGCATTTCCCCATGAAAAAGAAACTCATAGCTATGGCCCTGGCTGGTCTACCGACTTTGACGCAGATAGCCCCTGCTCTAGCTCAACAGCAGCAACAGACGGCAGCACTTAGCCCAGATACCCCCGTCAACTTACCGGGACTTTACTATGATCCCGATCCTGGACCGTCCCCTACGTTTCGACAACTAACGACGGCTGAGCAAGCTGGCTATGTCGAAATCCCACCCTTACCCAATGGAGTGCAGCTTCCTTACCAAGTAGATCGGGCATGGCCTCAAGGGGCGACTCCTGATCAAATCCTCAAGTTTGGAGACTTACAGCAAAATCCCGTCACGGCATCCTTCACCAAACTGACCTTACGAGATATTTCAGCTAAACAGGGGACGGATATTGCAGGATTACCCATTGGCGATGTGCCCCTCGTTTATGGCCTGACGGTTGATGAAATCGATAAACTCTACACCAAGATCAACAATGGCGAGAAAATCACCGTTGATGATGCCGCCCCGGCCATCCAAGCAGCTTTAGGGGTATTGTATGACCCTTCTCAAGCAGGTAAACAGCTCCAGCAAGCCGCCCTGACTACAGGAGAGAAAGTGCTGATTACTAGACTCAGCAAGATACCCGCTTTTAAAGGGATTCCGCTTCAAGACCTAGCACGGGGTAATTGGCAGGGGGTCATCTCCAAGGCTGAGCAGATTCAGCTAGCGGGGATTGGTAAGAAGATTGGCCCCACCCTCAAGAAACTGCCCGTTAATCAGGTTGTCCCTCTCGTCGGTGATGCGATAAATGGTAACTGGCAACAGGTGAGGAAACGGGCACAAGCTTATATCTTGGCAAAAGGAACAGATGTTGCTGTCAAGGAAGTGATCAAGGCCGTGCCTGAACTAAAGAATTTGCCCTTGGGTGCCGTCCCCGATCTGGTCAATCAGCCCATTGAGCAGACCCTACCTAAGATTGCGGACATGGCGATTGAAGAGATACCTGGAGCGAAGGACAAGACCATCAACTCTGTTCCTGGCCTCTCAGAGATTCCGATTGATAAGCTCCCTTTTGACCTAGCCTTTAGCTTTTTTGCGGGGGACTTATTCGCGAGGTTTGATATTGCCTATAGCGGAGTTGAGGGGCCAGAGGAGCCTTCCATCCAACATTCGCTATCCGGTGGCAGTGAAAACCAAAAGTTTAGACCCATCAAATGCACCCTCGGCCAGACCCAAAACCAAAGAGCGGATAACTGCCCCCATTTTGAGATGCGGAAGTTTATCAGCTCTCCAGTAGCCCAAGCGACGGGGGATGACGATATCGAAGGGAAACAATGGGTGCAAGGAGACTCAGGGGGCAAGAATGGCCAAGGGGTTAAAGGAGGAAAAGGACTGCTGAAGTGGGTGAATGGAGGCTGGGAACCTGCGGGGATTCATCCGTTTGGGGTGAATAGCCATACCAAGTTTGTCCTCAAGAAAATCACGGAGTATCCCGACCAAAAGAGTACGGCTAAGCTCAGTGTCGCCTTTCAGTTCTGCGTCATGATTCCCTTGCTCGGCCAGCAATGTACACCTCACTTTCTGGTGATTCCAACACCGTATGTTGTCAAAGAAGATGGGCTGTTCCTCGTCGCGAGTCGGCGGAACTTGCCTGCTAGTCTTGCACGTTTGAGAAATCAAACTTTGGCTGCTGGGGTGTACTGCGACCCCGACCAGATTATTGCGACAGCGGGCCAGAGTGATGCGGGAGCCGCAAATACTAAGTATGGGCATCTTCCCTATGAGGAAACCGATGAACAGCTTTATGAAGTGACTGCGGTGGATGGGGCTACAGTTGGCCTGACTCAAGATGCAGCGTCAGCCTTTGAGCAAATGCGGGCTGATGCAGCGGCTCAAGGATTGGATATCAAGGCGGTATCAGGCTTTCGGGATAGAAAGCTGCAAGAAGAGTTGTTCTCGGACCAGGTCGCTGAGCAAGGTTCTCCAGAAGCAGCAGCGAAGATATCAGCACCCGCAGGCCACAGTGAGCACCATACGGGGTTAGCCGTGGATGTAGGAAATAATGCGAATCCCTACCTGAATGAATCTTGGGCTAACACTCCTGAATATGCCTGGATGCAGCAGAATGCGGGGAAGTATGGGTTTGAGCTGTCGTTTCCTAAGGGGAATAGCCAAGGGGTGAGCTATGAGCCGTGGCATTGGCGGTATGTGGGTACGGATCAAGCAGCGGCAACCTTTAATAATAGCGCTAGCAATAGCCAAAGTCAGGGCTCATCAACCCATTCAGCCCCCGCCGATCCTGACCATAATCTGAGGCAATATCTAGCCCGAATCAGAATTGGAGAAAGCACGGATGGGACGAATTGGAGGCCCAATCCTAAGACAGGTGCTTATGGAATTTATCAATTTACACCAGAGTCTAGGCAGTCCCTTCTGCAACGAACGGGGCTGGATGGCTGGACACGGGATCGGGCGGTTGCGGCTCAAGCAGCGGTGGAGTGGATCAAAATCATTGGGGCTGAGAAGAATGTTGATCTAATCGGTGCGATTCAGCGAGGGAACTTTGCCCTGGCAGACAGGGTGCTGAGTCCTTGGCAATGGACCTCGCTGCCCGGTGGACCTGAAGAAAGTGAGGTGTGGAGTAATCCAGCCAATTTTGAGAAGTATGGGTCAACTGGAGATGCTTCGACCAATGCGCCTGCTACGGTGGCTTCGGCTGGGGTGCCCTGTAAGCCTTCACAGGTGGCTGGGGTGCCGGGTTCGCCTGGTGCGATCGCGAGTAACCTTAATGGTCAATTAGGGCCGTTTGTTCAGGGAGATGGGATAACCACTGGACAGTTTGACTTACCAACTGAGTATCCTATAACTTCGCCCTATGGTCCGCGATCATTAGGATTCCACAGAGGTATTGATTACGGTACACCGATAGGATCTGAAATTAGGGCATCAGATGGAGGTGTCGTCACTGCTGTTAAAGTAGATTGTCCTCAGCAGGGTCACTTGGAGTCTAGATGTGGCGGAGGGTACGGCAATTTTGTGTTTATTCAGCACAGTAGCGGTTATGTTACGGTTTATGGGCATTTATCAGCTACAAATGTGCAAATAGGTGATCCTGTTAAGCAAGGCCAAGTGATTGCCCTCTCTGGTAACAGCGGTAGAACAACAGGACCACATTTACATTTTGAGATCCGAGACCCTTCTGGTCAAAGACTAAATCCTGCAAATTTCTTGTACTAAAAGCCATGCGGACTCTTTTAATATCACTATCAGTAAGTTTGTTAACCTTACCAGTTGCTATAGCAGTTGAAGCAAACACTTCAGATCGGAGTATTGAAGAATGTGCCCAAACAATAGAGTTTGTTCCATATGATCGGCAGTTTATTAAGGATTTGAAAATTGTTCATTCCCAGTGGAACTATCATCTCATTGGTGTAGAACAGGCCAACTCCAACTGGTGGGTGATTTTAAAGACTCATCCTTGTGAAGTTCTGATGATGGATCCAGGTGGAGATGCTGACTCATTTAGTGGAATCGTGCCAGATGATGTTGTAGAGGGGATGGAATTAGCAGCAAAAGAATACAACCGTGAGTTTTATAAAAAAATGGGTACTAAGCAGAATTGACATCAACTTTAAGCTGGTGTTCTAAGCAAGTTTGAATCAACCTCATCCCCAGATCCACTCTAGATTGAGACTAAACCCTGGCAATACCTCTTCTCCAGAAACCGAGCTGGGAGATTCTAGCATCTCAACAACCTGATTAGGCCGATAGATTTTTACCTGATTATCCTCTGGGTTGATGAGCTATCCCAACCTAATCCCGCAGGATAAATCATACTGCACCTGTGTTTGGTCGGATTGAGTTTTTGATCAGTTTCTGGAAGTAGTTGCATCTTTGGAGGTATTTTTCGTGCTGATCGGGTAATTGGGCTGCGCCTACTGAAGACGATGGTGCAGATTGAGGAGATTGTGCAGGCTGGGTTGGAGTCAGTGAGGGTGCTGAAAAGCTGATTTAAAAATGAGAAATATTTAATCTAGTGAGGGTAGATTTCCCGCTGCTTGCAGCAAAGAAATGGGATTGTAATCCAAATCTACGGTTTGGGAGCAAATCGTATTCCATACCCCGTCTGCTTGAAGCGGGGCAGCTGATTTTCTCATTTCTATTAGATAACTGTTGGACTATATAAATTGTCAAAGTAAAAAAAGAGAAAACCCTAAGCAGTCCAGAGCTGTTTAATTTTCTGGGAGAAAGTTTAGAACCAAGAATATTGCGTAACTAGATTCTCCATAGTGCCCTTGCTCTTTACGGACTTCCAGTGATTTCGAATTACCCCTGGCAAACTTGAAACAGCTCTTCTAAGTTGTGTAAGTTGACTGCTTAGAATATGATGGATGAAAAAAATTTTAAACTTAACCACTCTGGACTGAAAGTCCAGAGGTTAAAGAAGGGACTGAAAGTCCCAATCTAGAGCTGCGTCGTCAACTTATCGATCTGATTTGATATGAAAACCTCTAGCTGTTAGTATTATAAATCTCTATTTTTAGAGGTGTGTAGCAGCTAAAGCCTTGCACTAATGTGCAAGGTTTTGGATTAGCGTGTTTAGGATAATAAAAATACTTAATCCTTGCTGATAACCTCCTGCAGTTTAGATAGAATACTTTCGGCATCTAAGTCAGGTTTTCCTACTCTGCCAAAGTACCGAGAGAATCTAGTAAGTAAGGCTTCAGCATGAGGACTATCGAGTGAAGCAAGCCGATTATAAGCTCCATTGGATAAATCATCATACTTAATACTAACAACAACTTGGAAATCGACAATTAAATCGGGAAAATCACATACACCAGGTAAAAAATAAAAACGCTCTGACTGACCTTCTCTATTATCCTGAATTAGTTTAATCAATTTTTTCTTTTGACTGTTTGAATAATTTAAACACCAGCTTTTATACTCTTCTTGATCAGACAATTTACTTGCGTTAGCAAGTAAGATATACTCCACTTTACACTTGCCATTCTTGCGAATAATAAAGTCACAAGATGGATTAAGAATAACCCAATATGTAGGATTATCCTCTTTATCTTTAACGTATAAATCACCAGGTCGTGGATAATTCGAAATAGGAGGTATTAAGTAATAAGTAATAGGGTGGCTTTGAGATACCTCTTCTTTTTTAATTGAATCCTTACTTGTAAATCCTAGTTGTGAAACCCAACTTAAAATTTCTTCGGCTGATAAAGATAAAGAAATTCTTCGAGCTAATAAATGTGCTAATTCATGATTATCATTATCTCTAGAAATACTTTGCCAATTATCAGCTATGAATTCCCACATATATTGACGCTGTATCTCTTCGAAATGATGTACTAATGCTCGATTAATAATTGGTAGGTTACTTGTAAATACATTGTTGATTTCATTCCATAACTCTTCAGATTTTCCTTTTCGAACAATACGAATAAGGTTAGATCTTAAGTGTTCAACTAGATTTGGTAATCCGGTATTAAAGATTATAGGTAAAAAACACTTCTCTTTTATCTTGTTTAATGTAATTATTCCAATTTCTTCTGAAGGATTATCATCATGTGAACCTTCGCGAACATCAAGGATGATGAGATCAATCCGTTGATTCTCTAAGATTTCAAGTGCATCATTAAAATCGGTTGTAATTATAATAGAAAGTCTAACATTGTTAATTTCTTCGTCCTCTAATATTTCTTTAACTTGTTTACATATTTCCTCATCATCATCAACAATAAGTAGTCTCCAAGTAGTAATTTCAAACATACTAAACTCTCTTATTTAGATGAATACGGAATGTAACTCCAGAAGAAGAAGTATTCTCTATCAGCTCTAAACTTCCTTCGTAAAACTCTGTTAAAATCTCCCCAGCAATTGCTAATCCAAGGCCGACACCATCAGGTTTAGTAGAAAAATATGGATCAAAAATATGTTCTCTAAATTTTTCTTCTATACCTGGACCAGAATCAGAGTATATAATATCAATTCCATCAGAAGGATTTTCCTTATTTGAAATAGATACATTAATATATCTCTTATCTTCGTCAACACTATTAAGCCAATATATACTGTTATCAACAAGATTCATAATCACCTGCTGTAACTCAGAAGACTCGACAAAAACTGTAGTTTTAGTTGTTGGAATATGAATTTTAATGTTTGCTTTGTTTAGATCGCTTTCTAACAGCATGAATGCATCTGAAATAACTTCTTCAAGAATTATTTTTTTAGGACGACCTCGCTTGCGTCCTCCAAAAGGTTCAATTTTTTTGAAAAGATTTCCTAATAGTGAAGAATATTTTTTTATCGATTCGCCTCGTTTTTTTAATTTATCAAATAATGAATTATTATTATCAGATTTCTCAATATTTTTAATTAGTAATGTAGCTTCATTATCAATCTTATATAATGGAGCTCGACCATCGTGAAGAATAGTATCTATTAATTGTCCAAGTGAAGCAAGGCGTTGATATCTAGATAACACCTCTTTTACGACTTTTACTCTCTCTTCAAGCTGTTTTTCCTGGCTATCAATTATGCCTATGAGATCTTTCTCTTTACCATATTTTTCGGTTAGAGCTGTCCGAAGCGGATCAAGATTAAAATTTCCAAAGAGGCTTCCTTGGCTAGAAATGGGAGTTTCTTGCTCTTGTTGTCGACGAGTATTATATCTTTCAGCCTCAAGTTTAGCTAGGATAGTTCTTACTAAGAATCGTAAATCTCTTAATGCTTGGCTTTCTACGATCCCCTCCCGGTTACTTTGATCTCTTAATTCGGGATTTAGGTCAGAAGAAATGAGTATGTACCCGACGATCTGATTATTCGATAAGCGAAGTGTTGGAGCCTGTACTCTCCTTATGTCCAATCTCAACCAGTCATTGTCTCTCTCTCCATATGGAAGCACACGAAATTGATCTCTGTAAATGTTAATTCCTGCTATGTCCTTGATATCTTTACGAATATCTTTTAATGTAGATTGTTGATCTTTTACTAATAGTTTTAATGAATCTCTGTCTAAGTCCCACACTCGAATATCCACCTCAAATGGTCCACATTGAGGTATATTTTTATCCTTCCCTAAAACTTCTGAAATATGTTGGGGATCTTTACCCATAACATTCAGAATAAGATTGGCATTTCCTTCAGAATCTACCTTTCCATTAATACGGTATGGAGGCTTTTCAAATACTCTAGGAGTCTCTACTTTACCAGAAAGATTTTCATATTGTTTTGGCAGATCTAAAATGACTTGAAAGTCTTTCGCATCACTGAATGGAGAAATTAATCGGGATAAGGCAGTTCGAAGAAGTAGAAGCTGGTCCCTGTCCCAATTAGCTCTAAGATCTGACATTCGTAGAATAGTTCCATGCGTGATTCCATCCGAACCTCTAATCTCACATGAGTCATACAACATCATAATTGAACCCTCAGAACAAATTTCATCAGGGCTAGTCATATCCCATAAAACTTCTACTTGATCTAAATATTTTTCTTCATCATCAAATTGCTTCCAATCAAAAATTGCTCGTATTTCATTATCTGACTCTATATACCTCGTAACGATTTCTAAAAAGTCAGATAATTTTGATGTTGCAAATCTCCCAACACCTTTTTCTCCTAAAAATCGACGACGATAAATCTTACTAAATTTAGTATTTTTCTTTGAAAAAGTTGCTGGTTCCATCCAAGATTTTTCAATGATCTTGAGTGACATACCATTACCATTGTCGATAATTTCAATTGATCCTTTACCAGTCTCAAGAGGTTCAATAAATTTAACTAAAACAATAGTAGCGTCGGCATCATAAGCATTTTTTACTAATTCAATTACAGCAACTATTTCGCTACTAATTAACTCATCTCCGATTGTTCTCAGTAATCGAGCCCTAGGACGTAGTGGCAAAGAGGTTGAAACTGATGATATAGAACTATGAGACATAAGCGTTGCTGAAATATTTCTACTAAGGAAAAATAACTTTTGAAGTATTCTCAGTTAAGAATGTTATTATTAGGATTTAAAATTGGAGTAAATATATGAATATTTTAAATATCCCGTTAGATAAATATATGCTAAAAAATCTATTCTTATAATTCTTAGCTAATTATTCTTTTAAGCTTAGTACATTATAATATTCACGAATCTTTTTTACTATAGGTTTCGCTACAGACTCAGCCAGAAGAGGGGGGACTGAGTTGCCCACAAGCTCAAACATTCTTGTCATTGGCGCATAGAATATAAAGTTATCAGGAAAACTCTGAATCCTACCAGCCTCTCTGACTGAAATACTTCGTATTTGAGTAGGGTGAATGTAGGCTAAGCAATCTTTACGCATATGAGCAGTTAGTGTCCAAGATAGATCATCCCAGATAAGACGTTTGTACTTATCCTTAAAAATATCGACCCGATAACGCATTACCTCCTGAGGTAAATCACCATATTTTTGTCCTTGTTTCAGCATGTCAAATATTTTTAGATCTTCATAGTTATGAGCACGGCATATATGGTTTCTTACAAGATCACCGTTATATCGTCGCATGATACGTTGATACCCTGATTCAGGCGCACTACGATATGGTAGTTCACAATCTTTCTGTTTAGGCCCACTAGATTTGAGTTTTAAAGGCATAGCAGTAGGTTGAAGTTCAAGTAAGTCACTGATGGCTTCCCCGACAGTAAGTGGTATTTTAGTTTTTGATTTTGGAAAAATTGGTTTCCATCCTAGATCTAGGCGTGACCCGATGATAAAAATCCTAAGTCTTCGCTGAGGAACTCCAAAATCTGATGCATCTAAAACGTTGTATTCAACTCGATATCCACAAGCTTCTAATTCTTTTATAATTGTTTCTAATATATCTTTTTTATTTGCAAGATTATCAACGTTTTCTATTATAAAAAATAGAGGCTTATAATAACGAAGAAATCGGATATATTCCTTGTATAAAAAATTTCTTGGATCTTGTTCAATATTTCGCTTTAAATGATTTTTCATTTTTCCAATGCCAACTCTGGAAAAGACTTGACATGGTGGTCCACCAATTAGAATGTCTACTTCTTTAGGATCTATACCAAGATCTTCAAGATTTTCTATGTCACGAATGTCAGTAGCATCAAGTTTCAACTTGCATTTAGGGAAATTCTGATGGTGAGTTTTTACAGCATGTGGGTTGTTATCTATTCCACCCAGTATCTTGCAGCCAGCTTTCTGAAAACCAAGGCTCATACCACCTGCTCCACAGAAGATATCAAGCACAGATGGTTTCACTGGTTTATTTCTGAACATATTTAGGTTAATACAGTTTATACACTGAGTTGAAAAACAAAGCTTGAGTGTTTCTATCACTAATTAAGTAAACTAGTGGTAATACTGCTTATGATTATGGACAGGTTATCATCGCAAGTTTTTGTAAGTTAGTATATGTTCTCTACATTCTCTTAATCTGACCCTTTCGCAACACTAGAGAATTATAAGCAAAGAGTTCTACAACGTATGCAAGATCTCTTTTGATCTTTAACAAGCTTTTTTTAGACATGTTGGCTCAACTGAACTGTTTGATTGGGTTTTTCTGGCAACGTTTCCTCCAGCAGCTTCACTGGTAACATCATCGCCACCCCCTCTAGAATCGCCATCTGGCACGATATGCTCACCTTGTCCCAGACGTTGGCCCATTCTCTGGGTTTGAGCCAGTCAAAGAACACTTCATTGAGGCTGGGTAGTAGGTCATCTATAGGCAGATCCGCCAGCTCATCTAGAACACCCGCAATCGCTTGATGGCAGTCTTGGTCTGCCTCTGACACATTCTTGGAATTGTTCACTTTGCTATTAAAACTATCTAAAAGCGAAATGAACAGACGCCAGTATCGCGCAATCGTCCCTCTGGGGATTTTGGTCATCGCTGAGACGATCTGCTGAGTGACCTTCTCGCCTTTGGCTTGGAGCTGGAGGATGGCTGATTCAATCGCAAGTCTTACCCGCTCCGTTTTGTGGGCGGCTTCAATCGTCAGATCCTTGGCTTGGATCTGCTGCACCGGAATGTCCATATCGATATTGGAAATCAACACCACTTGCAGGGATTCTCCAGGGCGTCGATGTGCTCTGAGTCGTCCAATCGCTTGGTGAATCTCAGCTAGTATCGATCGGTCCACGAAAGCTTTGAACGCTGGATCTTCTTCCTCTGGGTAGTATCCGCTCGTGATGGCAAACTCAGCAGCTAAGTCATTGAGGTTACGACAGGGAGTGCCTACCAGTACTAGGGTCTGAACGGTGAGGAAATCATTCACCCCTCGGCTATCACGCCACCAGGCCCCATCCTTTTCAAACTGCTTAAAATCGATAGTCCTAGTATTCACTGCATCCAAATCTTGGTAATGCTGGACTAGTGCATCAATGCGCTTGGTCTGATCCCCACCTCGACTCATGCCCACGCGCCCCATGTCGGCCACCTGAATCACCTCCAGATTTCCGGTGTCTGGGACGGCTTGACGAACTACTAAGATTTCATCAGGAGAGCAACCCAGCTTGAGTGCTAAGTCTTCACGGGAGAGGGTGGCATCGAGAAATACATTGGCTTGAGCAGCTTGGGCTAAGTCTCGATGTCGAGGATTGGGGGTATTAAGGGTCAGGAGGCCATAGCGACTGACTTGGATACATCCTGCTCCTCCTTGCAGGATTCGGATCAGGGGAATGAGCCACTGTTTAACCACCCCATTCCTGGCCTGCTCTGCCATCTCCGAGTCCCGTTCAGAGAACTTCTTTCTGAGTTGCTTGGGTAAGTCTGCAAGGTCAATCCCATAGTCGGAAGAGGTATTGAGGAATCCCAGGTTGGGCATCAGGATTAGGGCGATTTCTCCGAGTTTCACTCCTGCCATATCGGGCAAACGGCTTTTGAGGGCTAGATGATTTAAGCCATATTTCCCTAGCTTTATAGACCCATCCATCAAGGGGAGGAGGGCTGAGAGCAACGGTTGCACTAGGGCAAAGATTTCTGGATAGATAATCAGGGTTGTGATGGTTTGCTGCAAGTCGCTAAAGGTAACAGTCACGGACTGCTTGACCTGGAAGTTCTGACCGGGTTCATCCCAGATCAGCATCGTGTTTTCCAGTGGGTAATCCTCTGGGTCGGGCAGTGAGTCAGGATGTGCCCTCAACAGTGGGGCACCTAGGACATTGCGCCGCTGATTCAAGAACCCATACCCTGGCCCATCTGCATTGATACAGGCTTCTCTGGCAATGCAGGTGCCACAGATAAGATTGGCGGTATCAGCACCAGGGATATTCTTGTCCCGTAAGGCATTCAAGACTCCAATGCGGCTACAGTTCGCGGGAACAACGTAGGCATCCCTTTTGGCAGATCGTTGAAGCCGATTCTTGACCCGATTAAGTCCACCGTGTCTTGCTTCCAAGTCGGACCAACCATTGCCTATTAGACGACAATCGAGCTGACGGATTAATGACGATGTCACGTCGGCTATAGCTATGAAGAAACCAGGCATCCCCTGAGAAGGATAAAACTAGATCTCAATTCCCTAGAAATGATGTGTGAGATCGCGTTTCTAGAATTCAATCTCAAGAAAAAAGACACTTTTTACATCCCTAATCAATAGAGGGCTGTACAAGTGCCTAACAAAAGAATTGATTCCTATCATACTCGTGTTTATATGAACGGAAGAGACCTCGGCTTGAAACAAGCTGAAGCAGCTTACATTGCCGAAATATCTACAAGAACCGGACAACGAATTGAGGCCGGCACCCATCAACCTAATCGCGGCCGCCTTCAGGACCAACGCACCGTTCCCGACCCCTTAGCTGATGTGTGGGAAGACGAGCTAGAACCAATGCTGCGTCGAGACCCACGCCTCAAACCCATGACCCTGTATGAGTACCTGCAGGATAAGTATCCAGGCCAGTATCCCCAAGTCCTGCGGACCCTACAACGTCGGGTGAGAACGTGGAAAGCCTTACATGGACCAAGCCCTGAAGTGATGTTTGAATTGCGTCATGAACCCGGGGTACAAGGGTTTTCCGACTTTACAGAACTCAAGGGCATCACGATTACCATTGCCGGCAAACCCTTTGAGCACCTGATATACCATTACCGTCTGGGATACAGCGGCTGGCGATATGCCCAGATCATCGAAGGAGGCGAAAGCTTTGTCGCCCTCTCAGAAGGATTGCAAAATGCCTTTGCAGCCTGTGGAGGTGTTCCTACACAGCATCGTACTGATAGTTTGAGTGCAGCCTATCGCAACATGGGCGGCCGCCGGTCCAAAAACCTCACTCGTCTGTACGACGAACTGTGTGACCACTATCGGCTAGAACCCACTCGTAACAACAAAGGTGTAGCCCATGAGAATGGCTCCATTGAATCTCCCCATGGTCATCTGAAGAACCGAATTAAGCAGGCGATCTATCTGCGCGGCAGTGCAGATTTTACGAGCGTTGCTGAGTATCAAGCCTTAATTGATGCACAGGTTGCCAAGTTGAATCAGCAGTGCCAAACCAAGTATGAGCAAGAGAAAGACCATCTACAACCACTGCCCAAATATCGAACCCCTGACTATGAAGTGCTCACGGCTAAAGTCAGCAAACGCAGCACCATCGATGTTCGCTGCATTCTATACACCGTCCCTTCTCGACTGATTGGTCGTCAATTGGAACTGCATCTATACCATGACCGGATTGTCGGCTATCTGGAGCGACACCCGGTGGTGGAATTGCCGAGGAAGCGCGTCAGTGGCAAAGGCAAACGTCGCGACCGTTGCATCAACTATCGCCATGTTATTGGTTCAATGCGATTGAAGCCTCGTGCTTTTATCTATTGCACCTGGCAATCAGACCTACTTCCCAATCCTGAATACCGCCAAATCTGGGAACAGCTCAAAGCCCAATTTGACCTGGAGCAGGCTGCCAAGATCATCGTGGAAGCCCTGTATATTGCTGCGGTTCAAGATAAAGAACAGGCCGTAGCAGTGTACTTACAGCAGCAGCTTCGCTCATCCAGCCTTACCCTCAATCGCCTGAAAAAACAGTTTGAGCCGCCTCAGATGAAGCAGGTTCCTGACCTCAGCATTGAACAACATTCACTTGAACTTTATGACAAACTCCTCCCCTCCTGCTCAGTCCCCGCTGAGCCCCTACCAGCACCTGAGCCTCTATTTAAAAAAGCTCAGGCTCTCCCACATGTTGACCCATTGGGAATCTATCGAATCCCAAGCCATGCAGGAAAACTGGTCTTATGCGGAATTCTTACTAGCCTTGTGCGAAACGGAGGCCCAACGAAGAGAACAAGCTCGTCTAAAACGTGCCCTCACCGAAGCCAGGCTCCCAAACGCAAAAAGTTTTACCAACTTTGACTTTAGCCATTGTCCCCAGCTCAATCCAGCTCCCTTGATGCAATTAGCCGCAGATCCGGGTTGGTTGGAGCGCGCCGAGAATTGCCTTATTCTGGGGCCCTCGGGTGTTGGAAAAACACATCTGGCCACTGGGGTGTCCAAAAAGATGCTGGAATTCGGTAAGCGGGTGAAGTTCTTTGCAGCCAACGCATTGGTCCAGCAACTGCAACAGGCGAAGCTCCAACTGCAGCTGCATCCAATGCTCAAAAAACTGGACCGCTATGATCTGTTGATCTTGGATGACTTGGGCTATTGCAAAAAGTCGGAAGCGGAAACGTCCGTTCTGTTTGAATTAATTGCGCATCGCTATGAACGAAAAAGTTTGTTGATTACAGCGAATCAACCCTTCAGCCAATGGGATGACATTTTCACTGATTCGATGATGGCGGTGGCTGCCATTGATCGCTTAATTCATCATGGCTTGATTATCGAAATTCAAGCCGATAGTTATCGGCGCAAATCAGCGACTCAGAGAACGGCTCAAACTCAGTCTCCACCTCAAAAATCCCAGTCCAAATAATCGAGCGATCACTGGTTGTCATTTCGATCACGGGTTGTCGTTTTGTTCTGAAGGTATCGTATGAGGTCTGAAAAAGAGCTAACGCAAAGGGAGTGTACGCCAAATAATACGGTTCAAATTTGGGGGTTGATCCGCCTTGTGGTTGTCGCGACATCGCCTATGGGGTTGACATCCAATAATTGCCACGGTCTAGAGTAGATACGGTGGGATTGCGGTGTTGGTCGGAGAGGTAAATAACCTGCTCCATCCCAAAGCCAATCGGGGTAACGTTCCCAGAGTCGTAGCTTTTACCTGTTCCCGGTTGGGACTGGTCGAGGATATAGGGGAATCCTGATGAGATAAGGGTTTCCCAAGTTTGGAGTCGTTGTCCTGGTTGGTATTCTTGGACTAATGGCGTTGTTGGGTCGAGAGTCCTGTTATCTCCAGAGCGGCTTTGTAGGCTGCTACCTCTGGCGTGTGTCGCTCTTGAAGTATGTCTTCTAATGCGTCTTCGATAATTTTCCAGTCGAAGTTTTGAAATATATCCATGTCTTCGATGAGCTGCAAGGAGTCGTGCAGTGCGGCGACGGGCTCTTTTTGCTCGGCGGCTTGTTGTAGGCTGCGTTGCAAGACACTCGTCATCTGACGAAGTTCGCTTCGTTCCGCGAGGGTTAGGGATCTGGGTTTGTTGTTCATTGGGAGGTGCAAACCCTTGAGCGGGTGAGGAGGGACGAGTGATTTTAGAGAGTACCTGCTGAAGCTTATGCAATAGTCCATTGCATTGAGCTGCAATCCGTTCAAACTCAGCCACGGACAAATACTGAATCTGGCTCAGGTCTTCCAGTTCATCAATGTCAGCGTGGATGCGCTTATCCGTCTGCTTCCACCAGGCAACGGTGATAGTGTATCCCCAGTCTTTCAATAGTTTCCAGGTTGCCCGATATTGCCGCAGAACAGATTTGTTCTGAATGGCCCCCGTATCGGGATAGAACTCAATCGAGTTTGTCCCAAGCTGAGCGAGTGATGCTTTCAGCGTTTCAGGGGATGCAGCGAATAGTCCACCCGCAGCCCCAATGGTGATTTGGCCCAATCGGTGAGCAAGGAGGTGAGGCTTTGCCCCCGTTCCCTCAACGAGTGCGATAGCGTCTCTCGTGGTTTGTTCGGGACGATGGACGGATAGGGGTAATTCACCATTGGGAAGGTGAGGGGTGGGTCCGTGGGGTCGTTTCTTGGTTTTACCTGTGAGCCAGTAATAGCGACCGCCCTCAGCGGTTCGTGCTCTGACTTGGAAACCGACGATAAGGTCATCTGCATCAACAATGGGGCAGAGATAGCCTGGTCTAGGGGTAATTAAGGATTGACCATCTAAGCCAATTCCAGACAAGGTATGAGGTAGTTCACCAGAGAGCGATTGCCATTGCTCAACTGACTTCACCCCCCAGGCTTTGATCTGTTCATCGGTCAATCCCCGACGATGCAAGTCAGCTCGATCCGCTGGGTGAAGGGTGAGCTGGTCAAGAAGTTGGCGATAATGCTGGTCTCGTTCTGTTGCGGGGAGGGATTGGGCATGGTGTTGAGCTTCTGCTTGGGCACGTTGTTCCCGAAGAATGCGCTGCTCTTGCCATCGACGCTCCCTTTCTTCCTGGCTGAGGTCTTGCCCGTCATCGAGGACGTACTTACCCCAGAGGCCATCTTTGGATTGGCCCAGGTAGCGATATCCCTCAATCTGGCCTGAGAGGGTCATGCAGAGATTGAGGTTGTCGGCCTTTCTGCATTTGCCTGTGATATCCCCGCAGAGGTCGCAGGGGTTGCCTCTGCAGGTGGGAGTTAAGGTTTTGGAGTAGGTCATGGCCGTGGCCCCTAAATGTAGTGAGTAGGGAGCCATTTGGCCAAAAAATGCCCATAACAATCTTGACCACTGCATATGTATCGCTTAGGATAGACGCAAGGCTCCATTGGAGGCCCAAACTCATGCTGAGACAAATAGCATTTGGTTCAAGTCCCCTGAAATATTGGAAGTGCTTGGACGCTTAAAGCCCTGACTCTTCGACCAGTCGGGGTTTTTTGCGTTTAATGTGTTTACATTCTTCTCACCTCCTTATAGCCTGGCAGTGGTTTGACTCTGCCAATTATGTATAGATTTTGGGCACAATCACCCAAAATGGTTTGTTCTAGTAAAGGCTGTGATTGCTGATCAGGTCAACTGTTTGGAAGATAAAGCAATGATTCTGGAAGTTAACAGATCGAATGAGTTTGCATTGCTTAAGCTGTTTTAGGTATTGTGGGTAAAATTTTCAGCAAAGAATTTCGGCCACTATTTTTCTGTTGATTCTGTTTATCTGACTTTTTTGCCTGACTACTTGGAATTTCAGGTGATTCTGTTTGAGCAGCACTGTCTTGTGAAAGACTGTCCGGCTCCCATGCTAGGAAATCGCCTGGTTGAATTTTATACGCCTCACAAATTTTGTTTAGGGCACTACTAGTAGGGATGTAAGTGGGGTCGTTATACATTCGGTAGGCAGTATCCCTACCGACTCCTGTATCTTGCCAAAACCGATAAGGTGTGGTTTTGTCAGTGCCGCTAACGGGGTCTGGCCTGTTATCTAGTAACTCTTTTATGCGATTCAACATAGTCATTTCCTAATATTCGCATACCGCCATTATGGCTTTAAATTGCGAATACGCAAATCACAACATTCTATATTGACAGTATTACTGTATTATGCGAATATAAATACATGGATGAGGAAAGCAAACGGCCTCTCCAGTAAACAAAAATCCAGGGTTGCAAGCTAACTAAATAAGTGAGTTCTGCTGAGTGCTGGTCAAACTGCTAATACCGCAGCCACCGGGGATAGCCCGATGCCCATCAAGGCTTAAAACTGAAACGATTTCAAAGACAGTCCATTAAACAGAGCCGCTGCTTTTCTTAGCAGGAACACCAGCGGCTCTTTCTGTAAACCAATTACCAGAGGTAATACAGATGAACACTACTCTAACGCAAATGGAGCAGTGGATCGACGAACGAGTTACCGATCCACTTCACCCTGAATATTCCTTGCTGTACGCCCAGGTCGAGTTTTGGCCTGGTGTCCGGGAAGGGGGAGCCTTGGAAGAGTATTACATCATCATCAAGAACCGTGTTGGTTCAGTTGGTGATCGGCTCCGAGATTGGGTCTTGAAGCAATTCGGCGTGTCTGCCCGACTTGCAGACTGGGAAACTATCCCCTCACCCCGGCAACTTCGGGCTGAATCTCAGTACGAAGACGAGTTTTAGACCGTCCACCACAGGGGCACCCTGCCCCTGTTTCGTTTCAAGTGATTTCAGAGGACTCAACATCATGGCAACTATCGAAGCAACCCACGCATCAACCATTGCTGAACTCAATGATGAATTTCGCCAAGGTAATCATTCTCTAGGTCGAATCTTTACGACCCATGGGGTTGACGCCCTTTCCTCCGAAGATCAGCAGGAACTCTTCCGACTGGTCCGCACGTTCGATGATTTCAATCCCAGCAATGACCCGTATGGTGAGCACAATTTTGGGTGCATCAAATTTAAAGGCGAAGTCTTCAACTGGAAAATTGATTACTTTGCTCCGAACCTTATTCACGGCTCGGTAGATCCAAGCGACTTAACCAAGACAACCAGGGTTCTAACCCTAATGCACTCCAGCGAGTACTAACGCCCCTCCCGCTTCACTCTGGCTTCCGGGCTGGGGTGCTTTGCTATGTATTTTTTAATTCCAATAAAGAACAAAACTAGTTGCCCACTTGCGTAAAAGCCTAACAAACCTCTGAAATCTATTTGTGAGGCTTGAATAGGGTTTGGCTCAAGGATAAGTGTTCTCAAAAATAGTATTGTCTCTCAAAAAATCCTCTATTCAATCAAGCTTTTTCTTGGAGGATTTGGTTCTGTTAAGTCAAGGCTGAAATTTACTATTTCTAGTCTTGAATGATAGATGCTGCAACAAAAATATTGCGTATAAATAGCTCATTTCAACAGAACTACCTTGCAAATTTAGAATCTTTTTGAACAGGTGGTATTAACTATGAAACCACAAAGTCTAGAAGCCAATATCATCAACCCCATAACACCGCTAGAGGTCACTCAGGAACTATCGGACAACGTTATATTGACGGCTTTAGATGATCTGTATGACTGGGTGAAAATGTCTAGCCTCTACCCCTTTATGTTTGGAACTGCGTGTTGTTTCATGGAGTTTATGGGGGCCTACGCTTCTCGCTTCGATATGGAGCGTTTTGGTATGATTCCTCGTGCTACTCCTCGTCAAGCTGATTTACTCATTACTGCAGGCACTATCACCATGAAATATGCTCCTGCATTGGTGAGGCTCTATGAACAAATGCCTGAACCCAAATATGTCATGGCAATGGGAGCCTGCACGATTACTGGGGGCATGTTCAGCGCGGATTCTCCCAGTGCTGTGAGAGGGGTTGATAAGCTGATTCCGGTTGATGTCTACATTCCGGGATGTCCACCCCGTGCAGAGGCAGTGTTGGATGCCATTACTAAACTACGGAAGAAAATTGCCAATGAGAGCTTGCAGGAGCGAGATACTACTCAGCAAACCCATCGGTATTATTCTATTCCTCACAAAATGAAAGTAGTCCCACCAGCGGTCACGGGGCAATATTTGCAAAGCCATGAAGTTGCATAACAAACCGATTACATTCACTGCTTTGGCTTTTGTTGTCGGGCTGTTTCAGCTTGTTCAAATGGATCCTCTCCCCTAGCAGTCCCCCTCCACCAAACGTTCTCTTTTAATTCTTCTCGTTCCGCTTTCTCCTCTCAAACCGCACAGCCCCTTGGTATCCCCCACCAAGGGGCTTTCTTCAAGATTCCCGGAGGTTCCCCGATGAATATTTATGTTGCCCAAATCGAAGTTTGGAATGGTCGCACGTTCCAAGTGATTGATTTCCAGATGGCTGATAATGGCGAGAGTCTTGGAACGGTCATCAGAGAGTATGTTGCTGCTATAGGGCTTAGGTTGGTGTATTGGTGTAAGTTGTGATGCAGAGTCAGCGATACATCAAGCATTTCAGGAGCGTTTTGCATGGATGTTCAAATCTTAGAAGTACTCTCCATCCAGCTCAAGGTTGGTGATGTCCTAGAACTAACTTTGGTTGATGAGGAATTTGCCCCAGAGCAAATGATTGAAATCCCGATTGCTTGCAAGCTGGTCAAATCGGATGCAATTCTTCTTCACTTCCACCCTCATGAATTGGAGTTGGACTTGAACACGGTAGACATACACTCCAAAAAAGACCAACGATATCTGACCGTTCGTAGCTTGGAGATTGTTGATACTGAGAAAGGATATCTAGCTACTGAAGACGAGAGTGGAACTGCTCGCTATCAAGTGATGTGGAAGAAAATAGCGAACACCTATGATTGATATTTTCTCCATCTCTCGCCTAAAACTCATCTCAAAAGCACCCCTGGCGCATGTGTCGGGGGTTTCGCGTATCTACAGGAGAAAAATCGTATGCCCGTTTCTACTTCTCCAAACCTACCCATAATGGATGCACTGAAGGAGCAGAACCATGACCCAGGTACTCACTGCCCAATTCCTATTCCCGGCTAAAGAATTTGATACTCAGTATGGCCCACGCCTCAACGCCAAAATCAAGGTAGCGAATGGTGAAGAGGCTAAGTTATGGGGACCACCTGGCGATGTAGCTTTGCTCGCTCTCCGTAGAGGCCAAACCATCCAGATTGCCAAAGATGGCAAAGGCAAGTACAGCCTGGTCGAGCAAGCCTCGGCACCAGGTCAGGCCCCAGTGGTTGGGGATGCGCCCCTGGATGATGGGGCGTTGGATGGGGATACCAAGAGTGTGATTGCTAGCTATATTTCTAACCGAGCGGCCCTCTATTCATTTTGTTATCAAGAGGCGTCCAGGGAGCTAGGGAAGCACGATGCAAGTGAGGAGACCATCAAGTGTGCTGCCAGCACCTTGTTCATTGCTGCTCAGAAGAAGTTTGGAATTTGAGATGAATGACTGGTGGGAAGTTGGGGATGGGGAAAGGGCGACGTGGAGTGTAGTGTGCCGCCCCTAGTGAGATTGCCAATCACAATCGCCTCAGAATTTACCACGACCACGAAATAATCCGTTTGAAGTTTATCAATCTTTTGCTGCTGAGCAAAAAGATTCAGTAAACGGGCGACTCCTGGTTAAGGGAATCGCCCTCAATTGAAGTAGCTATTGCTTCCATTTCTCAATGGAGAATTTACCATGCCAACCGAAGTTAGAAGACCGACCCGGATCAAGCTTGGAGATTTGGATGTGCAGAAGAAGGCAGGGGTCTATCTGCTGAAAACGCCTCACTTGAATCACTGTTGTAAATGTCGTGAATTCAGGGTTGCGATCGCAGCCTTTCCCACGGGCAATTCCATTCAGACAAATTTCAAATGGCTATGCCCGAAATGTGCTCTGGATCTAGGAATCCAACCGACTCAGGAGTTACTGAAGAAGTTGCCAACTATGAATACGTTGCGAGGACGGGAGTGCAGGTGTACATTCCAGAATTAAATGACTGCGATGAGACATTATCGCTAGGCTCCTATTTGGTCACTTTCCCAAAGGCATTAAAGCTTGAAGAGTATTGTGTCTAACAATCGGCTAATCAAGCTCAAGGCATGGAGCCACTCGTATAACCGGTAGGGTTGTCAGAAACAATGCACTTTTATCCTCGTAGTCGTATAACCATATTTAGGTGACTCAGTGAACTTGGTTCAAAGACTAATGGGCATTTTTTCAGAAGATCTCCTCATTGAACTTACCAAATCTGAAGTAAGCATCACCTCGTTTTCAAGTGGGGCCACTGTAAAAGACAAACCATTAATCGCCGTAAGCGGAGAAAAAAATAAATTGACGGTTGAGGGTGTTGGCGCTGAATGTCAAAACATGAGTAAGCCTGGGCTGCAACTCATAAATCCCTTTGATCATTCCCGCTCTTTCGTCGCAAACTTCACATATGCTGAAAAAATACTGCAATATTTGATCCGGAAACTTCTGAGAAATCGGCTCATAACTTCTCCTAGAGTAATAATTCATCAACTGGAGAAGAATGAAGGTGGGCTTACGGAAATTGAGGAGAGAGTGTTAAGAGAGCTAGCATTGGGTGCTGGCGCCAGAGAGGTTATTGTTTTTCAAGGGTCGAAGATTAACACCAATGTGGACACATACCAGACCATTAAGCAAAGAGTTGACGCCACCTAACATGCGCACGCAGCTGGACGTGTTAAAGCCGCACTGTTGACGCGAGGCGTTAGGCTTTGCCTCTCTAAAATCCCGTAGTTAAGCTATGCCGTATGGATGTGACAGCCTCATGTGGATTAATCAAATTTTTGCTGCTCGATGATCAAAAGTCATCTTTGCATAGAAATCAACTTGGCTTCTCTTGGAATTTTGCGTCATGAAGACTTTGCGCTGGCTGATAGACTTGCACCCAGAGTTCCCAGCATCGGAGATAGTTGCAGGATATTTAAGACAACATAAGAAAATAGAGCCCATCGTCATCGATCGGGACGATGTAATGTTAGGTAGATGGCCAGATACTGAAGATTGGATTGTGGGCTACGGGACGATGTTTGCTATGACCCGCTTGCTCAGGCATCCACCACTCAGTACAGCTATTTTTGACGATTATTCGAGTCTAAGGTGCTCTAAATACTATTCTTACATCTATCCTTTTTTAGGACGTGCTTTCCTATTTGCACCATTTGGAGCACTACCCAATTTACCCCTTCAAAGGATGTTCGGAGATAATATTTTTGTCCGTTCCGATACCAATTACAAGCTTTTCCCAGCGGAGGTCTTAAAAACCCAAGAGCTTTCACATTGGGTAAAGACTTTCTCACATCATCAAAATGAGCTAGCTGTGGTCTCTGAAGTGGTTTCATTTGAGGCTGAATACCGTTGCTTTTGCCGGAACGGAATATTTTTCTGCGGCAGCTCGTATCCAGACGAGCCATACTCTGAAGTGCCTCAGGAGATAAGATCCGTTGCAGAGAGTGTTGCACAAGCCTTGGACGTAACTGGTATGAACATGCTGACTGTTGACATTGGGATACATGCTGGCGAACCTAAGCTTGTGGAAATTGGCGGGGTCAACAGCTGGGGGATTTATGGATCGAACGTGGCTGATTTTATTGCTGCCATGGAGGAAGAAGCCGTAGACCGTTGGGAAGACTTGATCTGAGCACAGGCTACAAAGTCTCCGTAGCCATTATTTGGAGTTCTGCTGTCATTGCGACAAGGTACGGCTTCGCGATCGCAGCATCTTTCGCCAGTTTGGGTTGGCCTTCACGCGATCGCGAATTTTCCGAAAATCCTGCCTCCTTCAATACAAGCTACCTCCAAATCCATTCCAGATTGAGGCTAAACTCTGGCAGCACATCCGCTCCAGAAATCGTACTAGGAGATTGCAGCAATTCAACATCTTGCCCTGGTCTATAAATCTCCACCTGCTTGTCTTCTGGGTTGATGAGCACTTGCTTACTTCACCGAGATGATCGGAACTACCTTTGACTAAAGCTTGCATCTCTGGTTCTAAAATCCTATGCACAGCAACCCAGGTCATCAACGGTACACTCAGCAGTTCCGCAGCAAGCCTCACCGTTTTTAGATTTAGCAAGTTGACCAAGACAGGTTGATTCAGCAAGGTAAAAGGCCGTAAACCGTTCTTCAAAATCTTCTGGGACAGATTTTTCCGCGATGCCTGTGGACAATAA
>NC_009925.1:4800000-6503724 GCF_000018105.1 Acaryochloris marina MBIC11017 | reverse complement strand
GTGGTGGATTCTGCAGTCTACGGAGGCGATCTCAACTTGGCCTGGAATCCATCTTTAGGCAGAAGGGTCAGGATCAACTGTGTGCATAAGGTGTAAGGATGGGCTGCTAGCATTTCTCAATAATGCGTAAATAATCTTTTTTTAATCCACTTGGCCTCTTTTGAGGTTTGGGAGCGATTGTGATCGCTTCACAGGATACGTTTGTCTTTTTTTTCAATGTTTTGGTTTATTCAAGGAGGATGGGATGTCTCAAGTTCCCAATTTAAATACGTTATTCCAATCTGCCCAAGCGGATGGGGTACTCTCTAATGCATCGATGCAGGCTCTCAATGTTGTCGATATTGGGGCGCAAATCCAGGCGGGACTGGGAACACCGGTGGATGATGTGATGGCCAGTGAGGTGGTGCTGGTGACGATTATGCCGGATGATTCGGGGTCGATTCGGTTTGCGGGCAATGGGGCGGTGGTCCGAGCGGGGCATAATATGGTGCTGGATACCTTGGCTATGTCCCCGCAACAAGATCAGATTCTGGTTCACAACCGCTATCTCAATGGGGCAGTGCTTTATCCCTACTGTCCTGTTGACCAAGCGCTTCGGATGGATCAACACAATTATGATCCGAATCTAGGTACGCCGCTCTATGACCAAACCCTGGTGTTACTCGCTACGGTGCTGGCGAAGGCCCAAGCTTTTATCGATAATGGAGTGCCGGCACGGACGGTGTCGCTGATTATTACGGATGGGGCGGATGCCCATTCTCGGCGCTCGGTACGCGAAGTCAAGGGGGTGGTCGAGGATATGCTAAGAACGGAAGACCATATTATTGCGGCGATGGGCATCAATGATGGACAGACGGACTTTAAACGAGTGTTTCGAGAGATGGGGGTGCGTGATCAATGGATCTTGACGCCCGGCAATTCTCAAAATGAGATTCGTAAGGCGTTTCAACTGTTCTCTCAGTCGGTATTGAGGGCCAGTCAGTCGGCGCACAACTTTAATTCCTGGGGCGGTTTTGGACCTTAACAGGCGCGTCCCCTAGACAGGCACTATGATTGAAATCACTATTGAAGGCTGCGGTGGTTGATCAAAGGCCCATATCAATCAGGAAGTGATTCATAGGTTACGGCAGGCTTTAATGCGCGCACTAAATCATGCCGTGTAATGATGCCTATCAAATATTGGTCGTTATCAACCACTGGTAAACGGTTGATCTTTTTAGACAACATCAAGTTGGCTGCAGACGTTAAGGGGATATCTGGCTTAGTGGTAATCGGTTGGCTCGTCATAACGTCCTGAACCAACATACCCAACGCCTTTTGCATATGCTGATGGAATTGCTTCGGAGACTCAAAGTATATGACGCTCCCTAGCAATGTCATATACAAAGGAGGTTGCATGGGGGATTCTCTAACGAGCAAATCGCCTTCTGAGATAATGCCAACAACATGATTCGAGGCATCCACCACCGGCATTCCACTGATTCGATGATCCTCTATGAGCTTGATCACTCTCTCTATTGAGTCCGTGGGAGAGATAGTAATAGGATCAGGGGTCATAAAGTCTTTGACTACGGGATGAGATTCTGCCATTAGCCCACCTATTTATATGTGAATTGTCCAAATGGACGCGCTAGGATTACAACGATGAGGAAGTGGAAACTCTTGCTTTGATAAAGCCCCAATCTGGGCGTAAATGCCTGGCCCCTCTTTGATATATATGATGGATCGCCTGGTTCGGATCTGCAGTATTAAAATGGATCAAACAGCGGATACAATATTCCAGATCACTTGATACATGCATCTGCTGCACATCTAGGAGAGGGACTGTATCCCAGTTGGGACGCTGGCGAGCGATTGCTGCAGGAAAAATGGCATCTAAATCCCGAGTCACGGAAAACGTTACGCTAATAATTTCATTCACATCCAGAGAATTCTCTGACTCAATGGCCAACATGAGCTCATTCACGGCTTCCCGTATTGCGGCTACGGAATTCTCAGTTGCTGTCGTTGCCCCGCGGATTGCCCTCACTTTCCATGACCCAAGTCCCATCATCACGCCACCTTCGAAAATAGCTATAGACCGTTGACCAACAGGGAAAGTCATGAGGTAGCTGTCTCCACTGACAACCCGTAACCACGAGATACAAAATGGCATTGAGAACACTGAGCATATCAGTGGTGCGAGGTCTACCTCCAGGTTTAGCAGCGGGAATCAGGGGCTCGAGTAATTCCCATTGCTCTGCTGTTAGGTCGCTAGCGTAAGCTGTAGGCATTGCTCTCAAGGCCTTGTCGAAATTTCTACATTGACAGATTACTCTCTTGAGAGCTTCCCTAACTTCTCAAACAACCTCTCAGATTCTGCATGTCGACATGCCTTTGGGGGGTGAATTGGATGTGGTCTTGGTAAGCCGCCATTCGCTATTTAGATTCTGATGCAATTACTTGGGGTAAGCCCATGCTAAAGTTGCGCACGCGGCTGCTGAGATTGTAGCCCACAATACCTTTTTGCAACAGAGATCGCACATAATGTTCTAAATCTGACCCAATGCGACGCAGGTTATAGTCGGTTAGATCTTCGCCTGAATAGGTTTCAACTAGTTCATCAAACTTGGCATATACTCGCTGGAGGGCATCTTCACTCCAAACCAGCTCATTATCGGGGTCAACATCTAGGGTTAAGACACTTTCGCTAGGAATCAACTCGTTATTTTCCACTTCGGCAGTGTAAATGTGGATGTGACGAGTCGTGGACTTCAGTAGCATGGGTTAATGTCTCAGCGCTAGATCTTCTATGCACCTATTGTAAACATGGGTAGGAACTTCAGGGCAATGAATTAAGGAATATCTGACCTTTCCATCCCAGATGGTTGGTTCCCAATACTAATTGTTGATGTGAAAGACTGAACACGCTGTAGACCAAGATCGAGCATTAGTTCCTTTGGAACATAATTTAGGGGCCAGATGACTAAACGGATCTAAGCTTAGACTTTTACCCATTCGTTAAAAGTCTTGTTGTTGAAAATACCGAAGTTCTCGCTAATAGGTGCATCAGACCTTCTTGGTGATAAAGTAAAGCGATCAAACCACAGACCAACATGGTTGATCGCTTTGCCAGTCGCTTAGGGTCAGGTCTAATGACAAAGGTTTAGTGATCTTCATCCCAATAGGTACGACTTTTGGCCAATAGTCCCTCTTTTACCTAGCCCTTATAGTGAGCTCTACTAGATGGGACAGGGGTATGGTGGACGGTCAAGCTGCTCATTTGGGGACGGGTTGGACGTTTCCCATTGGGGTGAATACCCAGGGGAATTTACGATTTAGTGCCCACGCCATTCGCAACATAGAAGAATCTATCGCAATCGTTCTGGGGACCAAACTGGGGGAGCGGGTCTATCGGCCTGAGTTTGGTTCCCGTCTCTCCGAGTTGACCTTTGCCCCGATGAATACTCAAACCCTTTTGTTGATTCGATTGTACGTCACAGAAGCCTTGCAACGGTGGGAACCCCGCATTGTTCTAGATGGTGTTTATACAGAACCAGACCCCATTGAGGGGCGGGTTGATATCACCCTCGAATACCATCCTAAACAGACCCACGATTACCGGAGTTTAGTTTATCCCTTTTATCTGACCCCCATTACCTAGGCAAGACATGGAGTTTGATTTCTTACCCAAGCTACCCAAGTCAGATCTCGATGACCGCAGTTTCGATGATCTCGTGCAAGAATGTCTACTCCGCATCCCTCGCTATTGCCCTGAATGGACCCACCATAACCCCAGCGACCCAGGAATTACATTGGTCGAGCTATTTAGCTGGCTAACGGACCAAATGTTGCTGCGATTTAATCAGGTGCCCCGTCGCAACTATGTCACCTTCTTAGAGTTAATGGGGGTCAGGTTGCAGCCCCCCTCCCCAGCAAAGACGCCAGTGACCTTCTACCTCAGTGCAGGTTTGTCGGAAAACTACACGATTCCGATGGATACGGAAGTAGCAACCCTACGGACGGAAACGGAAGAAGCGATTGTCTTTAGCACCGATCGCCCTGTCACAATTGGGCAACCCCAACTGCGGCACTTTCTGACAGCTGATAGGGCTGAAATGGAACCGCAGCTCGTGCGAGATCGCTTTGCCGAATCCTGGAATCTAAATCCTGATGGAGAATGGCAAGGGTCTGCCTTAAGCTGCTTCAATCCTCAACCTCAAACTGGCAATTGTTTTTATCTCGTCTTTGAGCCAGAGCAACCGGCAGGAAATGTGATCTCCGTGACGTTTAAGGGGGAAGCGGCAACTCCCACAGGGATTAACCCTGAATGTCCACCCCGCCAGTGGCAAGCTTGGAATGGTGTCTACTGGCAACCCATTTTATTAAATGAAGCCGATGACCATACGGATGGCTTTAGCTTTGCCCGGTTAACTCGTCAAAATGGTAATCCCCTCCAGGGAGCAGATGTGATCTTACACCTGCCGCAACACTGGCCTGTGACAAATTTTGCCAGCTACCAAGGTCGCTGGATTCGGTGTATTTATGAAACGGAACAAACCACCCAATGGGGGTATCGTTGTTCGCCAGAAATTGTTGGGGTGTCGGTGCAAGCCATTGGCGCGACGGTCGATACGACGCAATCTTTGCAAATTCACAATGAAATTTTAGGAACCAGTGATGGCACGCCTGGACAAGCCTTTCAACTCCAATCCGCACCGATTCTGCCTCGCCGAGCCCAGGAATACCTGTTGGTGACCCCTATCGGTGGCATTCCCCAGCGTTGGACGGAGGTCTCGGACTTTGCGGACTCTGGGCCAGAAGACCTGCACTACACTATTGATGCCCTGACGGGGGCGCTACAGTTTGGACCATTGATTCGAGAACCCGCTCAAATCAAGGTGCAAACGCAACAGCGAATGGCCCAATCCAATGCCAATCTTGTGGCCCTAGCCCCTGAGCAGCAAGCTCTGAAACGCCAATATGGCAAGGTCCCGCCGAAGGGAGCTGAACTGCGGATGGCGACCTATCGTACAGGCGGAGGGCTGAAAGGCAATGTGCAACGCGGGATGATTCGGATTTTGAAAACGGCGGTTCCCTATGTCGCTAATGTAATCAATCATCAGCCTGCCCAGAACGGTACTGATGCCGAATCCCTGGATGCTGCAGTCATTCGCGTACCGCAAATGTTGCGGACTCGCGATCGCGCAGTCACCAAAGAAGATTTTGAGACGTTAGCCTTAACGGCAGGTCAAGGGGCAGTTGCACGTGTCCTCTGTTTGCCTGCGGATCAAACGGGTACCCCAGGGCAGGTCCGACTTCTAATCGTTCCCCAGGTGAGTACCGACGCCATTGAGCGGGGCGAAGGGCTTCATCCAGATGTTCTGAGTTTGACGCCCCAACTGGAAACCCAGATTAGTGACTACTTAGATGACCGTCGTCTCCTGGGCATGGCCATTCGCTATGACCAACCTCACTATGTCGGGGTAACCGTTCAGGCAGAGGTCGCCCTAGAGCCGAACTATAACAATCCAGAAGCCCAAACACAGATGCGACATCAGCTTCAGGTCGCCCTCTATCGGTTTCTAAATCCAATTACCGGCGGTCCCGATGGCCGAGGTTGGCCCTTTGGCCGTCCCGTGTATCCCTCGGATATTGTGACGCTGTTTCAGCCCATGCCGGGGGTGCGTCATTTGGGAACCGTACAGCTGTTTGAACTCCGTCGCCAGGAATCTCGTTGGCAGCGGATTTTGCCCAAGGAACCCGTGATCGATCCAGGACCTTTAGGGGTGCTCTGCTCCTGGCAGAATGCCCCACTTCGCTCTAGTCACGCTATCAGTCTGCTGTAACAGGAGATAACTTATTTCCCGGTAACTGCTATGACCACCTCCCCTGATCTACTGCCCTTAAGACTGCAACTGGCCTCTATGTCAGTGGCGGCGACGATGCCCCAACCCATTGTGAGGACGGCATCACAGTCTGTGACACCTGAGATAGCTCCTTTTGCTTGGCAACAGAGCCATCTCTGTCAACAGGTGCTATATCCGGGGGAACCTAGCGAAATTGTGGTGCAGCTGGAGAATACCTGCGATCGCACCCTTCGCATCAGCTTAGAGACAGAAGGAACCTTTCCTTTAGACTGGTGTCGGATTGGGCAAGAAGGCCAAACCTTGCCTCCTGGCAGCAAAATGGAAGCGGTCTTATACTTCCAGCTGCCGGAAGATTTTTTTGAGGCCGAGTCTAGTCCAGCCTTTATTCAAACCCAGGGGTTAGATTTTCGGGGGCGGCTCTGTGTGTATTTCGGCACTGTTGATGCTGAGACGAACGAAGCGACCAGTGGCTTAACCTTAGAGACAGCAGAGTTTTTACTGTTTGTTCGCCCCCGCAGTCTCTATCCCACCTTCCTACCCGACATCTATAAAGAGGTAGATTTTATTGGCCGCTTTCTCCATATTTTTGAGCAGGCCTTTGAACCAGCCGTTCAAACCCTGGATACCCTTTGGGCTTATCTCGATCCCCTGACAGCCCCTGAAACCTTACTTCCCTTTCTGTCCCATTGGGTGGGCTGGCAGCTGGCCTCCGAATTGCCGCTATCTCGGCAACGGTCCCTGATTCGTCAGGCGATTCAGCTCTATCAATGGCGAGGCACGCGCAAAGGGCTGCGGCTCTATCTGCATTTATATACGGGGCTCCCCTTGGAAGAGTTTGTCCCAGAAGACCAAAAGCAGATCTCCATTCAAGATTCCTTTAATCGTGGGTTAGTGCTGGGGGAAACTCACCTGGGTCAAGAATCCACCGTCGGTGGGGGCAAGCCCTTCCATTTCTCCGTTTGCTTGCGTTCCCAACAGCCTCTCTCTGAACCCCTTATCCACAAGATCATCCAGCAGGAGAAGCCCGCGTTTTGCACCTACGACTTATCCATTGAATCGTCCTGATTTTATTTCACACCTATTAATTCTTGCTCCTTAAATTTGCACCTATTAATTCCTGTCTATTTACACCTATCAATTCTAATCTCACCCTAGTTCCTCCATGACCTACTCACCACCCACTCCCCCGGTTCAACCCCTGCAACGTCTGCGGGTAACGGATGGGCTGTTGATTAATGCTGAGCGTTGGCGGTTGGCCTATGATTACCATCGCCAACGCCAGAGTTTGTATTACCAATCCCTCCATCAGCCGGGGATTGTCTGTGGGTTAGGCATCCATCCCATTTCCCCACCGGACAAAATCTCCCAGCCGTTTCAAGACCAACGATGGCTGCAGGTTCAACCGGGAATGGCCATTGATGACCAAGGCAATTGCATCGTAGTCCCTGAGCCCATCGACTTTAGGATTGCTTCTCGGGTGGAGCAACCGACCACCATCTATTTAGTTCTCCAATACGTCGATCCAGAACAACTTCAGCAATCTGAGGAAAACCCTGTGCTGACAGAGGTGTTTCGAATTGATGAAAAGACCCATCCCCCCGGCCCCGGAGAAGTTGAGATTTGTCGGATCGTCATTGATACCCAAGCTCAGCTAGAGCTTCCGACGGATCCCTTCTTTCCCCAAATTAACCAGGTGGATTTGCGGTATCGACGACAGCCGCGATCTCGTCCTCAAGCCGTGCTCCAGATCGCTCAAGTCAGTCCCATTGCGCCCTCCCCTCAGAATCAGCAGTCAATCACTAATTTCCAAGCCTTTCTTAGATCTATTGAGGTGCTGTATCCCAATCTGCTGGCCGTGGATGCGCCTCATCCCATTGAGCTGGTGGATCGCAACCAAGCGGTTGATCTCAGGGATTACGATGTGCTGTACCTGCAGACACAATCGGCTCAATCTTTAACGGATGTGCAAGTGCGATCGCTCCGATATTTCCTCATGCAAGGGGGATTTTTGTGGGTTGAAGTCTCAGTTCGGGGCACTCAGTTAGCAGAACTATTTACCGTTAAAGCCCAACTACAAACAGCTCTGTCTCAAATCGATCGTTCACAGGCGTTGGGGGCATCTGCCGATCATCAGACTCTCCAACCGTTGCGCCAAGATATTACCCGCGAATTATCTGCTACTCAAACTGCTCTCAGTGCCAAGCTGAATGAAACAGGACTCCCTTTTCGAACCTTAGCTGAGCAATTGGGGCAGCCTCTACAGTCTCTGCAAACCATGCCAGCAGACCATCCCATTCGATGCCAACCCTTTCAATTTGGTGCGTTACCCATCGTCAACCAACAGCCGGTCGAACTGTTTTTCAGTGACCATCTGCTGATGTTGGTGGGCGATTTATCAGTGGTTTGGGGCGGCGGCAGCAAAGAAGGGTTTGCCCGAGACCAGATTCGCACGGCCCAGGAGTTTGGCACCAATATCCTTCACTATGCTTGGCAACGCCAGCATTATCGTCAACTTCTAGCTACACCTGCAGCATCTACCTCCTAGTGCTATGCCTTATATTGCCAGCGCCTTACAACGTCAGTGGCGACGGTTAAACCTAACCACCAAATTCAGCCTTATTCTGTCAATGGTTTTTATGGCCACGACCGGAATTGCAGGGGTGATCGTTCATCAATCTGTTCATAGACAGGCTGATCACGAGCTGGAGTCTCGGGGGCAACTCTTGATGGCGTTGGTGGATCAGCTCAAACAGGATGATTCTGCTTCTGAGGCTTACCCAGTCGTTTCCACCTTGTGCGAGACTCAACCCTCCTTGTGTTACAAAGTCTTGGTGCCAAACTCTGACACGATGCTCCCGGATATAGATGAGCTAGCCGAAGCCCTCAAAACCCAATTCCAGAAACAGATCGACCAAGAAACTATATCCGGCTATATCACCCATGCTGACCAGGAAAACTATTATTTTGCCCAACGTCTAGATCAGGATGGCACCCTGCAAATTCAAGCCGTTTTTATTCCTTCCGCGCCTGTAAAAGAGTTAGCGAACGCCAACTTTTGGATGGAGATGGGGACGTTGGTCGTCTTATTGGGCCTAATTCTGTTGTTAGTGAATGACTTAGTTCGACGAACCGTCTTAAAACCGATCCAACCCATCACTCAATTAGCTCATCAGCTTCGGCAAGCTCCGATTCGACCTCTGGATGAATCCAGCACTGAAATTCAACATTTGCACCACCATGCCCGACATAAGGATGAAATTGGTCAATTGGCAGGAGCTTTACACCACTTATTCACCAACGTTTACCATCGCCCTTCTAGCTCTCAACAAACTTCAGTCGCCACCCCCAATACCGTCCCTAACTCTGTCCAGGCGTTATTAAGCCAAATTCAGATCCCCTATACCCACGAGCTTTTAGCAAAATCGCGCCAAGTCCGGCAACAACTGGGACAATCTCAGGATTTAGATTTACTCCGGTGTTTGCAAAGTGTAGATTTTCTCCAGGACTTTTCGGAAAATCAACTTCAAGATTTAATCGCTTGTGGCTATCAGCGCCAGTACGAGCCGGGAGAAGTGATCTTTCGAGCAGGAGAGCTGGGTCAAGTATTTTATATCATTCTCAACGGGGTGATTCAGTCCCAGATGGATCATCCTGAACGACAAGGAAATAAATGGGTTTCCGGGGATGCATTTGGTGAAACGGCTTTACTTTCTGGGGTTGCCCGCCAAAATACCATCCTGGCGGTTGAACAAACCACGCTTTTTGTCATTGAGGATCAGGCTTTTCAGCGGCTGCTGCGCCAATTTCCTCAATTGGGTAATCGCCTCCTGCATCGCCAAACGCAACTCGCCGACGTTCTTAGACAGGTAGATTATTTTCAAAATTGGCCTGAAATCCAGTTCCAGCAGCTTTTAGATCGAGGCTATCGCCAAAACCTGGCTGCGGAAGAATCCTTGATACCCGAATCCGGCAAAGTCTATTTCGTGATCTTCGGCGGTCTTCAATTCACTGATCAGAGCATCACCTTGACGGCGGGTAATTGTTGGGGAGATCTCAGCTTGCTATTCGACAATCTTCCCCCTATTAAAGGGCAAACGTTTTACCAAACCAGTTTATTTATTGTCGAAACGTCAGATCTGCTGAAGCTGCTCAAACGCTATCCCCATTTAGTGAATATAACGGCCAATGTTTTATGGCAACGAAAACCTGAATGGCAGGGACATCAAATCTCAAGTCTGAACTGGATTCGAGACCGACTGCAATCTCAGTTACCCCCTATCTAGACTATGGAAAAGCAGCTTGCCACCCAAGTATTACCCAAGCAGTTGGCCTTTACCCCTGGAGGTCCTCCCTCTGCCTTTGCCGTGGAGGTGGTCAATCACAGCGATCGATATGCCAGTTTCCAGCTTGAGGTCTCAGCTGCAGGGACCAATCATCTAGCTGGGCGCAAATGGTATCACGTTTCACCAGACATTAGTAGTAAAAATCCTCCTGGAGATACGACCCAATTCCAAATTGAGATCACCGATAGTCCCGTGCCAGGGTTTGTGGGCTTAATGAGCTTAGCTGTAAGGGTGTTTTCCATTGAACTGCAGGAAGAAGAACGGGAATCTCTAAAGCTCACTCTGGCGCAGGGAACAGGGGCAGTGCCCTTGGGGCTCAATTTACCCGTTGAAGATTTTGATGCTGATCCAGGAGAGGAAATTCAAATTCCGGTATGGGTCAGTAACCCCAGTCAGTTAAAAACGACTGCAACCGTCAGTCTCCAAGGCATTGATGCCAGTTGGTTCCCGGAAGGCAACGAGCAAACAGTAAAACTGGCTCCTGGAGGACGGGTGCAAACCACCTTTAACTGTAAAGTACCTGCTGATCCGGTGCAGGCTCCTAGTCATGGCTATCGGTTCCAGGTTGAGGCGAGTCATGCCTATGGGCCACCCACTCAAATTGAAGGACACTTGAAAATTGATCCCTTAGGTTTTGTGGCCTTTCAGGCCCAGCCAGAGGAACATTGCATTCCAGAGCAGTTTCAATTGAAGTTTTGGCAATCTCCTCCGGTTATCTATGAGTTGCAATTTGAAAATAACAGTAACCTATATCAACATGCCCAAGCAGAGATCGTCGATCCCCCCCCTCACTGCACCTTTGAGGTAATGCCAGACAATATCAAGTTGGGATTGGGTGATTCTGGCAAACTTTCGTTGATTGCTGAAGCTGATCGCCACTGGTTGGGCTTTTCCAAGCGACATACCATACAAGTGGAGGCCGTTTGGTCAAATGTCGAACGCATTGATAGTCGCGATGAAACCCATGTTCTCCAACTAAAAGTTAAACCTCGGATCCCGTTGTGGCTGGTGATCTTAATGGCTTTGGTAGGCGGGGTATGGCTATGGTGGATTTCTCCCTTTAATCAATACAACCGCAATTATGGTCATCGGGGGGCCGTGACCTCCGTCGCCTTTAACGGTATTGCGGATCAGGCTGTGTCCAGTTCTAACGATACGACGGCGATTCGTTGGAGTGTGCAAGGACTCAGCGCTTGGTGGGCTTTCCCCTATTTGGAAAATATTATTCAGCGGGGCAAACAGTTGGCTCAGCAACAAAAAGCCATTCGTGGGATTACCTATCGCCCTGTCAATAACGATTTGGTGGCGGTGGGTCTGGAAAATGGCCAAATTCAGTTATGGGATTTAAATACGGATCATACAGATCCGCTGCAAACCTTTAGCTACGAAAAAGCTGATCGCGTTTTGGATGTGGAGTTTAGTCAAGACTCTCGCTATTTGTTCAGTAGTCATGGCAGTGGCACGATTGTTGTCTGGGCAACCCAGAGGACAGCTCAACAGCGCAAAATCTTCAAAGAGCAAAAAATGCCTTTCGCCATCTACGATTCAGTGCTGTTAGGAAATCCAGATCAGTGGCTTGCGATCGCAGGTCAACAAAATCAGTTGGTCTTATGGAATTGGCAGTCCAAACAAGCCCTAGAGCCCCTTATCTATCCCGAATCAGGCACCAACCGCGACTATATTCAAAGCATTGATACAGCTCGTGATACGCCAACGCTCCTGACTACCGCAGATACCCAAGGCAATATTACCCTGTGGAATTTAGCCCCCTGCCTTCAGGATTCGACCACCTGCAAAACCCTAAAGCCTGAAATCTGGTCCCATAGTGAGGCTACACAGCCCGTGCGATCCGTGTCTATGAGTGACGATGGCTGTTACCTAGCCAGCGGGGGTGATGATGGTCGGGTCATGCTGTGGCCCTTGTTGCCCAATGGTCAACGAGATCCTGAATTCCGAGAGGGGATTGAACTGTATGAACCCTCTACCGTTAGCATGGCAAACTTCTTTCAAAATATTCTGCATCCCCGTTCCTCCGATCGCATCAACAGTGTGGACCTGAAGGTGATTGGTGGCAAGATCCTCGTGCTGAGCGGCAGCGATGATACACAAGTTCGCTTATTTTCCACCACGGTCAAAGACGTTCAGTCCCGAATACAGCGACAAACTCTCCCCTGTGGCAAACCCTAATGGATGATTAAAGCTCATGACAGACCTCACCCAAATTGATCAAATTGGCCTGCAAGCCCAGAAAGTGGGCAATCCCTTGGGCATTATCCGCAACCCATCCGGCGATGTGGCGATTCAGGCGGGGGAAATTTTCGAACTGAGTGTGACCGTCACCAATGATGGAATCCACAGTGCCATTATCCACATCGATATCACAGACCCCACGGATATCGTCAGCCAATGGTGTACCTCCTCCCGGGAAAGTCTGGCCCTAAACCCTGGAGAAAGTAGCGAGGTGTTCTTCCGTATTCAGGTGCCAACGGAAACCCTACCGGGCTTTTATCCCTATACCTTAGTGATTGATGCCCCCAAACATTACCCAGAAGAGACGCCGATCCGCTATCCGGCTCGGCTACAGGTGCTGTCCTACATCCGGGAAACGGCAGAAGTCAGCAATCCGGTTTTAGGCATCACCCCAACCACCACGGCCGAGTCTCCCCTGCCTTTACAAACTGGAGATGCGTTGGCCTTAACGGTGCTGGTGGATAACCGATGCGATCGCGTCGATCGATTCCGCTTAATCTGTCCAGACCTGCCTACCGAATGGGTCAAGATTATTTATCCAGAAGGACCGCAAACCGGCGTTGTGATTGCCAGTGAAGCCCTGGAACTCAACCCAGGGGATACGGGCCAAATTCAGGTCTTGATTCAGCCGCCCCTAGGTACGGATGCAGGCATTTATACCCCCACCATCCGCCTGTTTTCCATGAACAACCCGGAACTGGTGTTGTTGGAAGCGGTTTATTTACAAGTTTTACCGATTTACCAGGTTGATATCGAGCTTATTTCCCTGGTCAGCCAAGTCAAGAACCAGTCCGGATGGTTTGAACTACGGCTTCACAATGCTGGAAATACCCCACGAACTCTCAATTTACAGGTCCAAAATCTAGATGCGGAAGAACTCTGCGACTATACTCTTAACCCCACCCAAGTCCATTTATTACCCCATGCCTCGACCAAGGTCAGCTTAGAAGTTCAGCCCACCAAATGGTGGAAGCGCCCCTTTTATGGTCGCCCCCTCAACTTTGCCCTGGAGTTGGAAGATGCCCAGCAACTCCCCCTTGCCAATAATCGCTTTCAAGGAGCATTGATTTGGGAACCTCGACCTTGGTGGCAATTATTGCTGGTTATTTTGACCCTGTTTGGCACCTTAGTTGGGATTGCCTTACTCGTATGGTGGTTACTGACCCGTCCCCCAGCCCGAGCCGAGATTATCAGCTTTGCCCCAGCAACCTATACCCTCAAAGAGGCCGATGGTCGTCCCATTGAACTGAACTGGACCATAAAAAATCCTCAGAAATTCAAGCAGCTTCAACTGAAAGGAGTTTCTCCTGACGGGGTCGTGATGAGTGGTCCCTTTATCTACGATTTCCAAAAGGGAATACCCTCAGACCTTAGCCATTTTTGTACCCTAACTGAGGTCCTGCGGTGTCAGCAGGTGCCCACGGATGCACGCAAACCTGGCACCTATCGGTTTGAGCTGTCTCTCTCCCCTCAACCCGAGGGCGTCCCTCAACCCATTGCGGCCAAAACAGAGGCAATTGTGGTTCAACCCTTCCCTCCCCCTCAAATTCAACAATTTGAATCCACAAAGACCACCTATACAGAACCCATTGGTCAGGTTCCCCCAAGGGGACCATCAGGGATTTTTCTGAACTGGAAAATCACCCAGGCCAAAGGAACCAAAGTGACACTAATTGGTCGGGGAGCAGATAATGCACCAGTCACAGCTCCCAAAATATTTGACTTCACTCAAGGTATTCCCCAGTCCCTACAAAAAAATTGTCGTTTGGACGTCCAAACCCTAGTTTGTCTGAATGTACCAACTGGGGTTCAAGACGCCGGGACCTATACCTTTGAGCTCAAAGTCGCCCCGAAACCCACCCAGGCTAATCCGCCTGCAGAGCCATCTCCGATTATTCAAAAAACCGAGCCGATCCAGATTCAGCCTGGGCCAGTACAAATCCAGGAATTCAAAATTAATGGCCAGATTGCGAAACCCAAATATGTGTTTGCCCTTAAAGATCAAACGCCGTTGATCGTGAAGGTATCCTGGAAGGTTAAAGGGAGTAAAAATACTAAGGTCAATTTACTGCCTGCGCCAGGGACTGTTCCCCTCCAGGGCAAGGCAAATTTATCGTTTGGCCCCACCTCTGCCACCCAAACCCTAACCCTGCAAGTCACGAATGCCAAAGGTGAACAACAAAATCGATCCGTGGTGATTGAAACTGTGGCACCTCCTGCTCCAGTGGCTCAAGCGTCCGATGCCCCCGTAAGTGCTGAGGCGAATAATTCAACTCCTCCAGCGGCAGCTCCTGGGGTAGATCCCAACGCAGCGGCAGCACCTGCTCCGCCTTTACCCGATCCACCCGGCGGTATTCAGCCCGTACCCCGCGATCGTAATTCGCCACCACCAGCAGAATTGCCACCTCAGTTTTAGTTCACGAATAATTACAACCCAGTCTTTTATGGGGGGCTCCTCTAAACTGTTAGCAGCAATAGAGGTAATACCATCATGTTGCCCAACTGGCAGAAACTGTCCCAAATCAAGGAGCTCAGACAATATTTTGAGGCTGATTTTGCCAGTTTTCAGCACCGGGTTGAGCATCATATTTTGGCCTTAGAACAGTTCGATTCCAAAGAGCTAGATAAACTGGCCCTATTGCGAGTACTGGAAGTAACCAATGGTTGCACTCAATGGGGATTTCGCCGACAAGACCCACAGTGCCTTTCAGTAGACCAAACCCGTGAATGTATGAGAACCGTGATTGGATTTATTCTGGCCAAGCAAATCGATCTCCCCAGTGGAGACTCTATTCACTTCTCACCCCCGATTGAACAGCTGATGAATGAGGTCCGCGAGCTCTATCATGCTGCCTTTAAAAAGCATATTGAGGGTGCAGAGCGAGAATACTATGCTTCATCCGCAGCACAATTCTTGGTCTATGGCCGCCAGCGGCTAGAATCCGCCACACAGGTCGTAGCTCAAGAGTTTGAGTCCCTTTTTACTCCCTACTATCTTGAACAGGGTCGCAACTATATTGCACCCTACCTAGAAGCAATTTTGCCAGAAGAATCATAATACTGTGCTTTGCATTTCTACCCTCAGTCAAACGTCTAAAAAATATTGGCCAGAGTTCATAAATGCTAAGGGTAAAAGAATTGCTCGACTTTATTAGCGGTACATTAACATCAACCACAGGTTCCGTTTACTGCAGTGACATTGAGGGATAATCAGGAGTTTCAGAGTTTAACGACCTATCAACAGTTCATTCCAGTCGAAGTCTCACAGTCTGGATAAGGGAATAGCATTCCCAGTTCTGATGCTTGTAGCGCTTGAAACTCTGACTCCAGCAACCTTACCCATATCAGCTCCTCATGACTAACGGTGATTAATATCTGTTCATTCCCAGCCAACAAGCAAGGATCTTCTGGCAGTTTATTTCCCAAATGCCATTCCCCTAGACAATCGTTTGATCGTAAAAATGCTTCTATCGTTGAGGTAAGAGGGAAGGTCCAGGTCTTTCCATCTTTAGAACAGCTCCCTTCAACCTGTAATTCAGCAGATGGAGACCATTGCCAAATCTTTTCCTGCCAAGTTCCTGTTTGATCCTGGGCAGAGATCGTAACTGGGTCCGCCTGAAACGTAACATGATCAGCTTTAGGGATACAAAAATCTAGTAACTTCAACCAATCTGCTTCCAGATCCTGTAACTCAAGATGATATTGACGACGCTGGGTGTAGGGACCGCTTACAGGTATCCCTGTAGCATAGAGCATTTGGGCTTCCTGTTCTGTCAACTTCAGCCAAAAACAGTTGTGATCCCATTCCATCAATACTTCTCCCTGCCGATACAGCTTCGGAATCAGTGGACATCCCCATTGATCACTCGTATGGGGGGAGACTTGATGGACTAGAAGGTCCAATACCTGCGATGTAGGCTGGAAGGTCATGAAAAACCAGCGCATTTTGCTCGAAAGATTAGGCACAATCACTTGCTCCAATAAATCCTCCTGCAATTCTTGTGTCGGCGTCCATTGCAGTTGCTCTCCAGTGTCGTAATAGGCAGTACGAGGTTGAAATTCGACTCGTTCAGTCAGCGGAAAAAGACAACGGATAAGCCGTCTCCAACCTTGATTTTCCTCAGCTGTCATGCACAATCGGTAGGTATCAAATCGGGGCATAGGACGGAGGAAGACTGTGTTTCCTGAAAACTTCCTAATGGAAATTGGCCAAGTACTCAATTTTACAGATTTCAATAAATGAGGGGGCTATGATAGCGCCAACTGAAACCCGTGGTTCCAATTTTCAAATCACCCTTCCTAGACCTTACATCTGTTTCGACAGAGAACCGTCACTCATCCCACCCCCGGCCTCTCCTGCCGGGGTTCTTTCTGGAAACTAATACTCTCTGTCATCGCTAACAGCATCCTCTAATTGTGCAGTGGTTGCCAAAGGATAATCTACAGAACAGTCCTTCCTGATGGGCACCCTAGTTCCAGACAACAATCTGGGATTAGAGATGAACAACCAAAAAGCTATTTTGAAATTATGGATTGGCTTGGGCTTATTATCTCTAACTAGTTGCGCCAGTGCTTCTAGTCAAGGGTCTGAGTTTGCCTTCAGTCAAGAGAATTGGCCTCAACGGTGTCAGCAAGTCAAAAAAGAATTATCCCAACAACCAGCAGCAAAAATTACCTATGCTCCGCTGCCGAAAGATATAGCAATCCAATCAAGTTGGAAGCTGAACTGGCTTGAACGACAGATTCCCGTCCCTGCAATGCAGTACACGGATGTGTTTGTCCTTCAAGATCAAGACCACCATACGATCCTCTTTATAGGTCAAATAGAAGGGGAGAATGCTCAAGTTATGCTAGGAAAATCACCTAAGATTGAACCATTAGTAGATATTTTCGCTGACATTGCAGACGCTGATAAAACAGAAAACTCTCCGGAAGGAACTGCTCTGACCCAAAAACTATTTGGTGGCCCCGTTAGTATGGAAAAGCTAACGGACTTAGGGTATCGCCACACTTTGGCAGACTTAACCTGCAACCAGGCGAATTGGCAAAAGGAAGTTCCAATTGCACTTGCATTAATTTTCAAAGGAATCGCGACCTCAATCGGTCCCAATACATCAGCTTATGACCTCAATCAAGGTGTTTTACTTGGCAGTAAAAGTGAGTCCCAGGATAAGTGGTGGTTTCAATGGAATGGCGAGCAACAGTATATGTATGTCATGTTAACCCTACCCAATGGTCATCAGCATGGAGATCTAGGGTTTGCTCTAGGCCAAAAAGATTGGCCGGTTGCACCCAATGCACCGGTTTGGTTGGGGCAGTTAGAAACTGCGATCTCAAATCCAACACGGCAAAATTGGCAGACATTACAACTAGCCTTAAAGAAAGCCAAAATGTCTGAGAAAAGTATTGAGAAAATTGAGGCGTTAATTGAGTCTTCCCCAGAGGGATAATGCAAACAGCCCAACTTCAATATTACTCAGCCTGTTTAGTCAACCAACATGAAGTGAGAGACAATACTTGCAATCTCGGCAGTTGGAAGTCTGGCTGTTCGAGTATATTTGGGATCCACAGAAATAGTCATTTTGGCCTCATTTATTTAGCATTAGTGAAGTTGAGTTTAAATATATAAATTTGAACTAAAGCCGATGTTCATTAGATTTTTATCATCTTGATAAAAAAACTAGCTAAAAAGAGTACTAACCCCTGATAAAAGCCTACAATCACCTTCTACAAGCGACTGGTTGTTGACTGACAGCCTATTCACAGAACCCTACCAAACGAGGTAATTATCTTTAGATTCAATATTGCTATTCGTTCAAATCTTTAAATAAATAGCAATGCTAAGCGTTGATTTGATCCTTGATTATATTGTAGATAGCAAAAAAAATGGGCATATTAGAGGTATCCACTACCCCTGATAATATCGATTGACCTGGCTGAGATTTATTACCCTTTGCTCGGAGACTATCGAAATAGCAATGTTGCACTACTGCCTTTGAAGGTGTTACGAATTTTTCTTAAAGTAAATATTTGAAAAATTACTACAAATATCTTGCATTGCATCAACTGAGTGTGAACACAATTTGTTAATGGCTTAATCGACATTCATATCTAGCATGGATGAATATCTAAAACTAGTTTTTCAACTATTACAGAACATTAAAGAGAAAACAGACATAACATATCTTATCTCGACCAAAGATAAGCATACTGCGATGGTTTCTGTGAAAGAAGGTGAAATCTCGTATATTCGCTATGGCTCACTGTCTGGTACAAACGCATTGAACGCTGTTCTTGGCATGGAAGTTGAGAGTTTTGTTGTGCGCAAGCATTCTCTAGAACATTCCAAAACTCATCGAGTGCTACCAGGAACAAATGAAATCTTACAAAAGTTATGTATCAAACTGCCAAAGTCACTAGAGGAACATCAGGATTCACTCAAACCCCGTGAACTTAATGGAACAGCCTCATTAGCTCCAAGTCTAGAGAATACGGTCCCTGAAGTTAACGGCCATAAAGAATCGAATCCAGAATCGAATGCATCTCCTGTAACCGTTGCACAGTCTGGCTTAGTAACTCCAGTTGAGCCAAAATATACTGAAATCCCACGTTCTACGATACCTACAATAAAGTCTGCCTTACAGCAAGCAGTAGGGCCTATTTCTGGGCTTATATATGATGATGCTTATGCTGAAATCAGCTTATTGAAAGATCGGAGAGATTTAGCCATCTTCATTGAAATCTTAATCAATGAGATTGATGAAGAAGAGTACCAGAAGCAGTTCATAGGCGTAATTAAAGAGCAGATGAACGGTATTATTCTCGTTCAGAATTAAGAAATCTTTATAGCTTTCCCATTATCAAAATTTTCTCCTCTAGCAATGGGGAAACATGTTCATACCGCTTTGGCAAACAACCCTAGATAGTTATTACAAACTGTAGCTCTTTGATACAAGTTTGGAGCAGTTCTGAGAAGAAATCAATCTACAACTACTTGCCAATTTAAATTAATATATTGTTACCTCAAAATATTATTTTAAGGTAACAATAAACTTAAAGCTTCATCCAGGAGAATCAGAGTTCTAAGTAGCCAAGCCTTAAAAATTGTCTGTACGTAAAGGCTCATGAAGCAGCGAGCCGTGATGGGAATCTCAACCGTTTTGCTTCATAGTTTCCCGCTTACGCTCTAGCCTTCACGCCATCCATCACCGCATAGGCTAAATCCAGCTCATGCTCAAACATTTGCCCCCTCAATTGGTGCGCTTTGAGCTGGTGCCACTCTGTTTCAATCGGATTCATCTGTGAACAGTATTTGGGCAGAAAGAATAAATAGAGCCCTTGGGTTTGCCACTGTGCCCATTTTTGCTTCGCTTTCTTGTAAGTATGACTAGAACCATTGTCTTGAACGATGACCCGAATCCGTCCAGTTTTATCCAGTTGTTGTTGGGCCTGGCGTGCTTGCTCATCCATCATTTTGATGTAACGGTCGGCATTAAAACTGCCGACAACTAGCCCATAAACAAAGGTCGTCAACGGTTGGAGAAGCCCCAAAATACTGATACGTCTTCCCTTACGTTTAGTCTGTTCCATCCGCTTTTGCTCTCCCTTGAAGAAATAGCTATATTCCACGGGCATCCATAGGCAAAAACCAGACTCATCCCGATAATACAACTCAATCCCTCTACTCGCTGCTGCCCACTGCAACATCTCTAAATCAGCGAGTTTGATAGCTTTCTTAACAGGGTCTTGCTTATGTCAGTGACTATGGCGAGTTCGTTTCCAGATCACCCCCTTTTTTTGAGAATCTGCCGGATGCGGTCTGCACTTAAGTGAACGTTACGCTCCTTCGCCAGTTTCCGAGACAGTTGTTGGCTATTGTAGGTGCGTTCTTCCTGACGCAAACAGGTTTCGAGATACTCAATATCTTCAGGGTGCCACCGTCGCTGAGCACCCGGATGTGGTGCATCCCATAGCCCTCCTAATCCTTTCTGTTGCCAGCGATGAAAGGTTTGGCGAGCGGTCCGAACATTACACTGGAATAGGGCTGCAATTTTCTCTACATACATCCCCTGATGACTCAATCGAATCATTGCGGCTCGATCTTTGACCCGTTGGGGGACTGTTGTTGCTGTCCTCAGTTCAAATAAGGTCTGTTCTTCTGAGCTATTCAATAAAGTACGTAATCGGGCACCCATCCTCACAATCTCCTAAACGATAGTGTGGGTAGATTCATTCAACTTCATCTAATTGAGCTTTTCAAGGCTGGGCTACTTACCTGGCGCTAGGGTAAACTGCCTGAATAATCTGATTTTTGAGAAAAAATGGGGGCCATCTCAATCAGTCAACCTGTTAATGTCCAGCATTTTCGAATCTTTATAACTCATGCAAGATCATAAATGGGTTCTATACTGCTGAATGACTAAAGAGAGATCTTTGGTATTCTCCGGGTTACGCACTGTCCCAATGGCATAGCATATGCAGTCAAAGTCCACTCCAGAACACCCCCTTGAGCAGGAGAACCTTGTTGATTCCGCGATGTTGAAACTGTATCAGCTGACTCAGTTGAATATTCAAGGCAATTGGCAAGCTTGTTTAGATGATCTGCCTGTCGAAAAAGGTCTTAATCCACAGACTTGGCAAACATGGTCGCCGAGACAATTAAATGCTAGGGAGCATATTGACTGGCCCCAAGGTCATTTAGTGCTGTGGCTGGGACAGGTTATCTCCATCCCCAATGATCAATTTCGTTACCCTCTAGCAGACTGCAAGCTGAGGCTGGCTCTGACTTGGTGGGCAGAACAAGCCGAAATTTTTGTCAACGGAGCGTTGGTCCAAGCAGGAGATTTATACGACTGTACGGCTCGGATTGTTTTGAGTTCTGCGGCTCAACCTGGGGAGGAAATTACGGTTGCCCTGCGACTGGTTAGCCCTGGTCATGATCCAGGGGCATTAGTGGGCTCTCAACTGATATACGAACCCCCACCTCCTCTTCTTGATCCAGGTAAAGTCGCCGATGAATTGGCTGTATTACAAGGTTATCTCACAAAATTTGCGCCAGAAGAATTAGCCTCTCTAAATAAAGCCATTAACGCCATCAACTGGTCCCATGTCAATGATCCTGAAGCATTTAGCCTTAGTTTGAACCAACTTCATCAACATCTTGCTCCTTGGAAAACCTGGTTACAGCAGCGCCAAATCAACTGGATTGGTCATGCCCATTTGGATTTAGCGTGGCTCTGGCCCGTAGCAGAAACCTGGGAAGCCGCAGAACGAACATTTAAATCGGTCCTTAATTTACAAGCGGATTTCCCTGAACTTATTTTCTGCCATTCCTCCCCAGCTCTTTATGCTTGGTTCGAGCAGAACCGTCCAGATCTGTTTGCTCAAATTCAAGCACAAGTCGATAAAGGGACATGGGAGATAGCTGCCGGGCTTTGGGTAGAATCAGAATTAAACTTGATCAGTGGCGAATCATTAGTTCGTCAAGTTCTATATGGGCAAAAGTATACCCAAGAAAAATTCGGCTGCATCAGCAAGACAGCTTGGCTTCCCGATAGTTTTGGATTCTGCTGGCAGCTCCCCCAAATTCTAAAGCAGGGTGGGATTGACTATTTTTTAACCCAGAAACTGCGGTGGAACGATACCACGGAGTTTCCCTATGAAGTATTTCAGTGGCGATCGCCAGATGGTACTGAAATTTTCAGCATTATGTTGCCTCCCATTGGAGAGCAGATTTACCCCGTCAAAATGGGAACCTATGCCCAGGGATGGGAATCGGCAACGGGAGTGAAAGACTGTCTATGGTTGCCGGGGGTTGGTGATCATGGTGGGGGTCCAACCCGTGACATGCTGGAAGTGGCTCGTCAGTGGCAGCAATCTTCCCTGTTTCCAAAGCTCCAACCAACCACAGCTGAACGTTTCTGCCAACAGGTGGAAACTCAGATTCAACAGGTACCCGTTTGGGATGATGAACTCTACCTAGAATTGCATCGGGGGTGTTACACCAGCCATGCAGATCAAAAACATTACAACCGTGATTGCGAAAAGCTGCTGTACGAGGCTGAATTGTGGAATGCGATCGCAACCCTCACCCTCGATCATTCCTATCCCAAAGATGACCTAGAACAAGCTTGGAAGAAGGTCCTGTTCAACCAGTTCCACGATATCTTGCCAGGGTCTTCAATCCCTCAAGTTTTTGTGGATGCCAATTGCGATTGGGAATCAGCCAAACAGACTGCAACCGAACATTTGCATATTGCGTTGGATGCGATCGCAAGCGCGATTGACATTCCTCAAGCTCCCACCTCAGATAGCCTTCCCGTTATTGTGTTTAATTCTCTGAACTGGCCACGGTCTGAATTAGTGTGGGTAGAACTGCCTGACACTCAGAAACGATGGCAAATTTCCACCATTGAGGGAGAAACGCAGCCCGTTCAGCGCCACCCCAATCAACCTAACTCCTTAGGGTTTATAGCTGCAGTGCCTTCAGTGGGGTATCAGCTCTATTGGTTATCCCCGTTAGTAAGCGCTAAACCTGATCAACCCGACATTGCACCTAAAAATTGGATCTTGGAAAATGACTATTTACAGGTGCAAGTTAATGAATCAACTGGAGAGCTAGCTCAAATTTATGACAAAGCAACCCAACGCCAAATGTTGTCTGGCCCAGGGAATCAACTCCAGTTCTTCACCGACAAAGGCCAATATTGGGATGCTTGGAACATAGACCCTAATTACGAACACAAGCGACTACCGGGAGCAACCTTGCAATCCATTGAATGGTTGAGTCAAGGTCCACTACAACAACGATTGCGGGTTAAACTCCAGTTTGGTCAATCCCAATTTTGCCAGGACTATGTGCTCGATACGGATGCACCATTACTCAAAATTGAAACCACGGTAGATTGGCAAGAAAGTCAAGTACTGGTCAAAACGGTGTTCCCTCTCACAATATCGTCTGACTCTGCCACCTACGAAATTCCCTGTGGTGCGATTCAGCGACCTACTTTGCCGAATCCTCAGCTAGACGATAGAGAACAGGCGAAATGGGAAGTGCCAGCCTTGCAATGGGCTGATTTAACAGATGCAAATGGAATGGCTGGGGTAAGCATCTTGAATGACTGTAAGTATGGTTACGATGCTAAGCCTGACCAACTGCGTTTGACGTTATTACGTAGTCCGAATTGGCCGGATCCAGGATGCGATCGCGGTCATCATCAATTTACCTATGCCATTTACCCCCATGCAGGTTCCTGGCAAACAGCCCGAACCACCCACAAGGGATACGAAATCAATCGCCCTCTCCGGACGTTGATTTCATTAGATCAACAAAAGCAGGGACGACTACTGCAAAATCAGTTCCTATCGCTAGGGACAGATAATTTAGTGCTGATGGCCTTAAAGAGATCTGAGGATCAGCCTAAAGCCTGGGTGATGCGTTGTTATGAATGCCATGGAGAGGAAGCACCATTGGCTGTCACGAACGATTTGAACCTCCATTTCAAACAAACTATTGATTTATTAGAAACGAATTATGAGATGGATCGTCCGAATGTCGTAGCCCCGTGGAAAATCAGAACTCTGATGTTTACAAGTCAATAATGGGTCGACGATCAAGAGAAAGACCTCACTTAGACCGGTTTTAAGAGACTGAAGCGCTGCATTCAGTGATAGGCAATGGTAAGGGCCAGTAAAACTGTTATCCAATGCCAAGAGAGACAAGCAAACTTGAATAGCATTCTAATCAAGCATTATTTTGATTGGGGAAAACGAATTGGTATCACCAAATTACTTAAAAGCTAAACTGGCAAACCGATAACATAGTTGCTTGATAGCTAGGTATATGAATAGAGGTATGGATGAAGCATAACGTTTCCATAATCTTTTAGGTTCTTGGATAAGTCGGTAGAACCACTCCATTCCCATGTGCCTGACCCAGCCGCTTGCTCGGCGATGTATACCTGCATAGACTGGAAACGCGCCTCCCAAACCAATCATAACTGCATTAATTTGGTCTTTATGGGCTGCCATCCAACATTCCTGCTTGGGGCATCCAAGGGCAATCATTACAAGGCCAGCCCCACTAGCATTGACCCGTTGAATTAAAGCTTCATCCTCTTCTACGGTGAGCGGCCTAAACGGTAAAGGCTCCATATCTGCGATTACTAAATCAGGATACTCCACCAGTAAACGGGTTCTCATTTTTTGGAGAATGAGATCCATTGATCCCAAAAAATAGACGCTAACTTTTTCCTTCTCTGCTTTGCGGCAAAGGGCTTGTAGAAGATCGAGTCCAGCAACTCTATCTTGGTTTTTAGCTCCCAATATTCTCAGCATCCAAACCAAGGGCATGCCATCGGGGGTCACGACATCAGCTTGTTGAACTATTTCGCCAAAACTGGGTCTTCGGTGCGCTTCTACCAACATATGCGTGTTGGCAACACAAATACATTTGCTGAGTCTTTGTTTGGCCCAATCTAAAATCACCTCATTTAGGACATCAAAAGAAGCTGCCGTTACTCGGGAGCCAATGATATCAATGCGAGGGAGTTCTTTCACAAGAGTATTTTGTTCTAGAACGGATGCTTTAGATTGCATTTAGAGTAGATTCCAACAATGAGTAATATTATATAAACCGCGCTGACTTTTTTTCTCTTAGAGAAAAATATAACCCCGTAAACATTTCTATATAGATGTCAGTGTTTGGTAAAGATATTACGCTGTTAAGACATTTTTTTTGCGATTAACTTTATTATTAGCCCTAATCAACTTTCATTAGTTAGAAATATTCTCAATTAAAAATCTCTTAACGAAAGATAGATAACTCTGCTACACGGCTGAAACAACAACTACCTATAATCGGAATAGTGATAGTTAGCTCCTTGCCTAGGAATTAAGTATTTGAGAATCTGGGAAAGACAGCTGTTTCACAACCGATTTCAATGCGTAAATGAACCAAAAAGCTATAAATATTGTTTTTTTAGCACTTAAGCCGTTAAAGCACCGAATTATGACGTTTTCAGCAGATTTAGATTGTATTATACGGGCTACAGCAATACTGAGCCATGACTACATCACCTTAAACAATTAATATTAATTATCAATTAACTATTTTCCTACTGGAACTATTTTTTATTTTTCTGTATTCATCGCTAGATGCCAATATTTTGAGTATGGGGTACCACTCTTTTCTATTATTTATTTTGGTGGTGATCTAAAGGATTTGCTAATCGATGATGCCAAATATAATTTGCCTTAAAGCAGTGATTTCAGGAAAGGTCCAAGGGGTGGGTTATCGTTACAGTACAAGAGCTAAAGCTCAGTCCCTTGGACTAGTGGGATGGGTCCGAAATTTGCCAGATGGCCGCGTTGAAGCTATGGCGGAAGGAGAGCGCACCCAAGTGGATAAACTAATTGAGTGGTTTAAACAAGGACCTCCTGCGGCAGAGGTCAGTAAGGTTGATGTTGATGAAGAATCCTTAGGGGAATTTCGAGCATTTGAAATTCTTAGATGATGGCAATTGGCTCATCGTTTCTCAAGACTTTATTGATATTCATAATTGTAACTGTCAGGTATTGGAAAAAAGAAATTAGCAGGCTTTATGGTCGAGGAACTGTATCAGTGATTATGATCGTCTAAGAAGTAGTCATTGTTAAACAACTGCCCACTATCGATGGCACATATTCTGATCGCAGAGGATGAACCTAGAATTGCATCCTTTATAGAGAAAGGTTTAAAGAGCCACGGATACGCTACGACTACGGTAGAAAATGCCCATGAAGCCTTATCCTTCGCTTTAAGTGATGGGTTTGAGCTACTGATACTAGATTTGGGATTACCCGGAAGAGATGGGCTAGAAGTTTTAGCTGATTTGAGAGGTCAAGGTTCTGTACTCCCTGTCATCATTTTGACCGCCAGAGATGATATTCAAGATAAAATCTCTGGACTTGAAGGAGGAGCGGACGACTATATGACAAAGCCGTTCCGGTTTGAAGAGTTATTGGCAAGGGTTAGAGTTCGACTGAGAACAGTGTCTATTGGCACTCCTCCTGAGACGATGACAATGACGGCCCATAATGTGGTGCTAGATCTGCGTACTCGTAAGGCCAAAGTGGATGATCAATGGATCGAACTGCCAGCCAGAGAGTTTATTCTGGCAGAAACATTTTTCCGTCACCCTGGGCAGGTCCTCAGTCGGCAGCAACTCTTGGATCGGGTCTGGGGATATGACTATGATCCTGGTTCCAATATCGTTGATGTTTACGTTGGCTATTTGCGCAAGAAGCTCGGCAACTCACTTATTGAAACCGTTCGTGGGGTTGGGTATCGGTTAAAGACTTAGGTCCAATTTACTGCATGAGAAGATTCTCATGTTCTTTAAGGGCTGTTTGAGCTAGCTTCATATAAATACACTTTGTAGTGCTTCGGCCTAAAGGGAGTATTGGTACTGACGCATCACTTCTATTCCATATGAAGCGGGTTCTCCTAGTTGAAGATGAAGAGCGCATAGCCCGTTTTGTAGAAAAGGGACTACTCAAGCATGGCTATCAATCGACACTGGTGACTGATGGTCAGCAGGCATTGGACCAAGCCAATCTGGAAGCGTTTGATGTTGTGTTGTTGGATTTGGGGCTACCTATTATCAGTGGTTGGACCGTACTCCAAACCTTACGTCAACGGGGATTTACGGTTCCGATTATTGTAATTACTGCTTTTGTGGATCAAGACGAGTTGGCTTTGGCTTCTGGAGCTACAGATTTTATCAGTAAGCCATTTCAATTCTCTGAATTAATAGAAACGATTCAGCGACATCTCGCCGATTCATAAATCTGTCAATCTATTCTTGTTCTTCAAAACAGTGAGACGTTGAGGTGTTGTTATATTAACCAGCCCTTAAAACGCTTTCTATGAAAGCTTTCTCATGAAACTGTTCTCATGAACCCTTTCTCACATTAGTTTCATTGAACCTTAACTCCGCCTTGTCAGGGTGTAGATAACTGAACAACGCAGTTAGGAGAGGTTCATTATTTATGAAAGTTTGTGTAATTGGTACTGGATATGTAGGAATAGGGCGTCTAACTCCAGTCCTGCCAAAGATTAAATCAGACCGTCAGCTTCAAACAGTTTAACTATATTCCCTTTTATCGACTGACCTAATTCTTTGAGGACCGTTCAATGAGACTGATGGTTTACTCTCATGACGCATTCGGTCTTGGCAATCTCCGCAGAATGCTTTCTATCTGTGAATACCTGCTGAAGGACCAAACAGACCTATCTATTTTACTGGTATCTGGTTCACCGATGCTGCAGGCCTTTCGGCTACCTAAAGGCTTGGATTACATCAAACTTCCTTGCCTTAATCGAGGACAGTCAGGAACTTTATTCGCAAAATACTTGGGAACAGAGTTAGAAGAAACTCTAAAGTGGCGCTCCCACTTAATTCATTCAGCCGCGCTGCACTTTAAACCAGATGTGTTGCTTGTTGACAAAAAGCCCTATGGGATTCAGAAAGAATTACTGAGCACCCTAGAACATCTTGAAACTCACCAACCAAAGACCCAAAAAGTACTTCTCCTTAGGGATATTCTGGATAGTCCTGTTAAAACGATTGGCGAATGGAAACGACAGGGATATTACCAGGCGATCCAATCTTGGTATGACCAAGTCCTAGTGGTAGGTATGGCTGAGCTATTTGATGTTGCTCAAGAGTACCAATTCCCATTACCGATTGCGAAAAAGGTCCATTATTGCGGCTATATACGTAAATCTTCTCAGGGGCTTAATCGAATGGAACTGCGCTGGTTCCTGCGGATAAAGCCTTCAGAGAAGTTGGTGGTAGTGACTCCAGGTGGAGGAGAAGATGGTTATCCTCTGGTGAAAGCTTACCTCGCAGGATTGAAATACCTGCCAAATCAGGTGAAGGTCCGAAGTGTTATTCTCTGCGGTCCAGAGATGCCCTTATCTCAGCAGCAGGATATCCAAACACAAGCCTTGCAATACTCTGGTGTCGAAGTTCAAGCATTTACGGACAATCTAATTGGTTATTTAGATGCTGCGGATGCTGTTGTCTCCATGGGAGGATACAACACCTTGACTGAAATCTTAGCTCTGGACAAACGTACAGTTGTGGTTCCTCGAATTACCCCTTCCCAGGAACAGCTGATTCGGGCAGAACGGTTTATGCACAACGGATTGATTCGGGCGATTCATCCCAATCATCTACAGCCGAAATCCTTAATGCAAGCGGTCATCGCCCAACTAGAGGATCGAGCTGCCCCATCTTTAGAACTCGATTTCAATGGTTTACCTAATATTGCGAATCAGTTATCCAACCTATTCCTTCGCCCCCCTGATCGAGAACCGGCTTTGGCGTAAGGGCAGCTACATTTCTGTAATTCAAATTTCTGGATATTTGTCATGAAAAAATTGATGTTTTATTGCCAACACATTCTGGGTATGGGGCACCTGATCCGCAGTATGGAAATTGTGCGGGGCCTAGTGGAAGACTTTGAGATTTGCTTTATCAATGGGGGGGAAGTGATTCAAAATTTTCAAGTCCCCAATGGCGTCACTGTTGTCAATTTACCAGCGATCAAAACGGACACGGAGTTCCGTGAACTGCGTCCAGTAGATCAGTCCCTGAGTTTGGAGGTTGTGCAGGAGACCCGTAAACACTTGCTCCTTAACCAAATAGAAACTTTTCAGCCCGATGTATTGATGATGGAACTCTTCCCCTTTGGTCGACGGCGGTTTTCCTTTGAACTTATTCCCTTAATGGAAGCCGCTAAGGCCAGTGGTACCAAAGTGGTCTGTAGCCTGCGCGATATTGTGGTGACCAAGCAAGACCAGGCCCGCCATGAGGCTAAAATCTGTCGATTGATGAATCAATATTTTGATCAATTACTGATTCATGGAGACCCCAACTTACATCCCCTGGAAGATAGCTTCTCTCGGGTTAAGGATCTCAATTGTGAGGTTCACTATACGGGTTATGTGGCCCAACAACCCGAAAATAATCGACTGACATTGGTGGATCGATGGGCCTTGAGCCGACAGGCTCCCATGATACTCGTCAGTGTGGGAGGTGGTCGATTTGGACATGAGTTGCTGAGGGGCATGGTTGGTGCAGCGGAATACTTGTCAACGCGCATTCCCCACCATATTCAGATGTTTGCTGGACCTTTTATTCCTGAGTCAGTGTTTTGGCAATTAAAACAGGCAGGCCGAGACTGTCATAACCTACATATTCATCGCTATACTCCCAACCTACTCGCCTATATGGAGCAGGCGGATCTCTCCGTCAGCATGTCGGGGTACAACACCACGATGAATATTTTGACCACAGGGGTCAATGCCCTGATGTTGCCCTTTACAGGCAACGACGACCAAGAACAAACGATGCGAGTCCGCCGATTAGACGAGCTTGGGGTGGCTCAGATGCTGCAAAAAGTTGATGTAGCCCCTGAACGTCTAGCTCAACGGGTAGAAATAGTTCTAAATTCCAAACCTCAATCCACTCGATTTGATCTGGATGGGGTACAGAAAACGGCTCAGCGAGTGCGCTCCCTCGCTTATGACAACCATCCCGCTGTCGCGGCTTAACCGCCTGAGGAAGTCAGATGAAGAAGATCTTATTTTACTGCCAGTATTTAGCGGGAATGGGCCACCTGGTCCGCAGTACTGAAATTATTCGTAGTTTAGTTCCAAGCTTTCAGGTTTGTCTGGTGATTGGTGGAGAGCCCATTGATCAGTTTGAAGTTCCTGATGGTGTGGAGGTGGTCTATCTCCCCGCTCTTAGGGAAGAAGCAGGTGAATTGATTGCCCTGAATCAATCAGTTGAATCAGTAAAGATCGCTCGTCGACAAAGACTTCTTGGCCTATTCGAACAATTCCAGCCAGACTGTGTGATTACTGAGTGCTTCCCCTTTAGTAAGTACAAGATGGCGTTCGAATTGCTGCCCTTGTTGGAGCGGGCTAAAGCAGCACAAGTCAAAGTGGTCTGCAGTCTCAGAGATCTGATCATGACCCAATCCATGAGTGAAAAGGGACTGGCTCGAAAGCAGGCTCGGATTCTAGATCAAATTCAGCAGTTCTATGATTTAGTGCTTTGCCATTGCGATCGCAATCTCCAATCCCTAGATGCTTGCTTCCCCTCCGCCCATGCCCTAACTTGCGAAGTCTTTTACACCGGGTATGTGGCTCAATCTCTAGCCACTTCGTTCGTACAGCAACAGGCTCTAAAGTCCCCTCGGATTGTGGCCAGCGTGGGGGGCGGGCGATACGGTTATTCTTTGCTAAAGGCTATTGGTGAGGTGGGTCCCCTTCTGCACCATGCTATTCCTCACCAGATCTATGCCTTTGCTGGACCATTTATGTCGGAGTCGGAGTTCCATTCCCTTAAGACTTTAACTTCTTCTCAGTCCAACATCACCCTACAACGATTTACCCCGAATTTAATGGATTACCTCTATGGGGCCGATTTATCCATCAGCCTGGGAGGATACAACACCACCATGAATGTGTTGAGTTCTCAGGTTCGGTCTCTGATCCTGCCTTCCCCTTCCCCAAACCAAGCAGATGAGCAATGGCTCCGGGCCTCTCGACTGGCCCAACTGGGGGCCGTTGAGGTGTTGTCCCCTGACCAGCTTTCCCCCTCAGCTTTGGCCCATGCCATCCTCCAACACTTACATACAGCTAAACCCTCCCATGCCATTAATCTCAAGGGCTCTGAAAACACGGCCAAGCGCTTGCGCCAGCTTTGTGATCAGACGGTTGCCCTGGCTCGATAAGTAGACCTGTTAGGAGAACATGATTATGAAACGCAAGATTTGTATCACTGCTCTGGAATTCCCACCTGATATTGGCGGTGTGGGCGAGTCGGTTCAACGCATTGCCCATATGCTGATCGATCTAGGTTTTGATGTCCATGTTGCAGTTTTTCGGGCTGTATTCCGCGAACAGCGTGCCCAGGCTGCAGCGGGAGAATTCCAACGCCCTAGCTGTCAAACCACTCAGCAAGATGGGGTGACTGTTCACCGCTTGCAGCCTGCTGTCCGGTCAACCCAGGCGAAGGAACAAGACTATTTCTGCGATCTATACGGACTGCTTCAGCTGTTGCAGCGGCAATATCAGTTTGATGCCCTCCATGCCTTTTTTATTAACGAAATGGGGTTCCTAACGACGTTATTAGGACAAGAGGGCGGAATTCCTGTTATTAACAGCGTGCGAGGCGCGGATCTGCACAAGCATGCCTTTAGTCCCCAGCAGTTTGGTCAAATAACTTGGACTCTAGAAAATTCTGCTTGGACCACCTTTGTGAGCAGAGATTTAATGCAGCGGGCTCGTGCTTTAGTTCCTAGTATTCGGGCTAAATCATCGGCATTTTGGAATGCGATCGCACCCCTGGATTTCAGCAATTTACCTCAGCCAGCACTAGCCCACAAACTCCAGGGAACCGTCATTGGCTCTGTTGGTAGTTTCCGGGACAAGAAAGGTTTGGAATACTTGCTGGATGCCTGCCAATCTTTGAAACTCAGTACCCCATTAACCCTGCTATTTGTGGGTGATTTCGTTGCCAAAGAGCGCGACTACTGGCTGCAAGTGATTGAGGACAGCGGTTTAGCCGACCAGATTGTGATTACCGGTAAAGTCAGCCGTCAAGAAGCTTTAGCCTACCTGCCCTATATGGATATTTTTGCCATCCCCTCCCTCCATGATGGCTGCCCTAATGCCTTACTCGAAGCGATGCTGGCGGCTAAAGCAGTGGTCGGCACCCATGTCGATGCCATTGGCGAAATTCTGGAAGACAACGTGAATGGATTAGTGGTCAGTCCAGCCGATAGTGCTGCCCTAGCCCAGTCCCTAAAATCCCTGATAACCCAGCCTCAACTCCGCGAACGACTCGGATTAGCTGCTAGAGAAACAGTCCTCCAGAAAATGGCCCCATCGGTTGAACAACGCCAATGGCAACAAGTCTACGAACAAGTTTTGGGGACTGCTGCGCCTAAAACCCTTTCTCTCGTCTAAGGGGCCTATTCTATCCCCCTTCCGCCACAACCGTTTGGAGTGAGCCAATATGACTCAACCTACCCAAATATTTCCAGGTCTGGGCAAAGTGATACGCCAGTTTTGGCCCCAGATCCGCCAAGAAAAAGCCCTACTTTCAGTTTCCATTATCGGTTTAGTGATTGAGGTGTTGGCCCGCCTGTTAAGTCCCTGGCCCCTCAAGCTGATCTTTGACTATGTATTGCTTCCCGATGCCAATAGTACGGACCTTCCTGTTCTGGGAGAGGTTAATCCCTCCGTTTTGATTTTGATTTTGGCCTTGTCGATTGTTGGAGTGGCAGGACTGAGTGCCATGTCTGCCTATATCAGCTTGGTCAGTCTTTCAGTGGCCGCGAGCAGAATGATTTCTGATATTCGCAGTCAGCTCTATCGTCATCTGCAACGGCTGTCCTTAGCCTTTCATTACCAGGCTAAAAGTGGAGACTTACTCACCCGCATCACCAGCGATATGGATCGCCTACGGGATGTGATCATCAACCATGCCCTGCCCTTACTCATCAATATTTTTACCCTATTCTGCATGGTTGGGGTGATGTTCTGGATGGATTGGGAACTGGCGTTAATTGCCTTGGCAGTGCTGCCGGTTTTTATGTTCTCAACGGTCAGTATTACCCAGCGCATTCGCAAAATTTCCCAGCGGCAACGTCGTCGTGAAAGTGCAATGGCAGCGACGGCTGCAGAGTCCATTGGTGCCATCAAGGTTGTCCAGGCCCTATCCCTGGAGCGAGTTTTAGAGCAACTCTTTGTCCATGACAACCGCAAGAGTTTAGAGGAAAGTGCCCGCACCCAACAGTTCTCGGCAGGTTTAAAACGAACGGCTGAGATCTTGGTTGCCATAGCCACTGCATTGGTGTTGTGGCGAGGGGTGTATTTGGTTCAACTAGATAAGGCGTCTCCGGGGGATCTGTTGGTCTTTATTACCTATCTCAAAACGGCCTTTAAACCCACGCGGGAACTGGCAAAACAAATGGCTAAAATCTCTCGCGGTGTCGTATCTGCAGAGCGAATTATAGACCTACTCAATGTAGAGCCAGAAGTGCGCAATGCCAAAGATGCGATCGCAGCTCCCCCATTCCAAGGGACCATAAAGTTTGAGAACGTCAGCTTTGCCTATCAAGGCAATCAAGACACCCTCCAAAACCTCAGTTTCGAGGTAAAACCGGGCCAAAGAGTCGCTCTAGTCGGTCCATCTGGCAGTGGTAAATCAACCCTCGTTAGCTTATTGCTTCGCCTCTACGACCCCCATTCAGGACGAATTTTGATTGATGGTCAAGATTTGCGCAGGTATCAACTGGACTCCTTGCGGAATCAAATCAGCATTGTTCTTCAAGACAGTATCTTATTTGGAACCTCTATTCGCGACAATATCGCCTACGGTTCTCTGGGGGCCACAGATGCAGAGGTGCGTCGAGCCGCCAAGCTGGCCAATGCCCATGAGTTCATCATGGCTTTACCCGATGGCTACAACACCCTCATGAGTGAACGTGGAGCCACTTTATCGGGAGGACAGCGGCAACGGGTTGCGATCGCACGCGCCGCCATCCGCAAAGCCCCTATCGTTATTCTCGATGAACCCACGGTGGGTCTAGACAATAAAAGTGAGCAAGCCGTCAATCAAGCCCTTAAACGCCTAACTCAAGGCAGCACGACCCTATTGATCACCCATGATCTGAGTGTTTCCAAAGACTTTGACCAAATTCTCTATGTCGAAGGTGGACAAGTCCTAGAACAAGGAACCCACCAAGAGCTGATGCACCAAGGCCAGCATTACGCAGCCCTCTTCCAGCTCCAGTCAGTCGTCTACCCTGAACAACCAACTCTGTCCCCTAAGACTCTTTCCGCCTAGAGACTTTCGTCAAAATCGAACTTTTCCCTCCTGTGAAGGATACCCGCAGGGCGGGTCATTAGAATTCCGATTCGCTTACCCCTGATTCCTCCCAAGAGGGGAGATCCTCAATAGCTACATCTCATCGATTTCAAGGTTATACCCATGTCAAACCCTAAAGTCACGATTATTGTCGTTCCCCGAGAACGGTTTCAGTTTGCCCGTGAATCTCTAGAAAGCCTTTTCGAAAATACCTTTGTCCCTTTCAAGTTGATTTATGTAGACAATAACTCTCCTCGTAAACTTCGACAGAATCTTGAATTTCAATCTCTGCTTCGCCGGTTTCAAGTCGTTCGATCAGAGACCTACTTATCTCCAAATCAAGCCCGAAATTTGGGACTCCAGTACGTCACAACCCCCTATGTGGTCTTTGTTGATAACGATGTCGTTTTTACATCAGGCTGGCTGGAGAAATTAGTGAACTGCACAGAGGAAACAGGGGCCACTGTAGTCGGATCCTTAGTCTGCCAGTATCGCCCTGTCCATACCATTGTCCACTGTGCGGGGGGCACCTATATGGCACCAGCTGCCTACAGTGCCTTTGCCCGAGGTGAACTCAATCCTTCTGGCACCCTGGACTATACAGGGGGATGGAAAATTCAAGAACGCACTCCCTATCAGAATCAGCCCCTTGCCGAAGTCTGCGATCAGCTTTATCGCCAGCCGACAGGCTTTGTAGAGTTTCATGCCATGTTGGTGCGGACGGCTATCTTTGATCGAATTGGCCCCTTAGACGAAGGCTTTTCCTGTACGAAAGAGTACCTCGATTTCTGCATGATGGTCACCCGTGCGGGTGGACTAATTTACCTGGAACCGGACTCCGTCGTTACCTTCTTAACCCATCCACCTGCCCCGGCTTTGCAGTGGAGCGATATACCTTACTTTATGCTGCGCTGGAGTGATGCTTGGGAACTCAGTAATCTGCTCCATTACCAGCAAAAATGGGGACTGCAAGAGAGTCGTTATTTCCAAAAACGGTATCAGAAATTGGGACAACGACGACGCAAAGTGCTAATTCGACCTATTGCCAAAAAGTTCGCTTTTCTTGGTAAACACGTAACCCGGTGGATTGAGCAACAGCTCTTTAATCTAGAGAAACGGTTCAATCGCTGGTTCTCTAAGCGCCATGCCAATCGTTTGGCTAACGCTCAGCGGATATCTGGCTTACGACATCCCAACAACGATATTCCTAAGTTGCTCCCCCAAACAGGGAGTAATGCTGAAATAAGACAGCAATCTCTATCTGATGAAAGTGGGAAGCACTCGTTAATGCAACATTAATTGATTTGTTCGGACCAGTTCGATGGCCCTTCTAATTGCAGAGATTGAGCTGTTTTAAGAAACGAAGGAGATTCATTTATCTGAGGTTTCTCAATTAATTCAACTGTAATTCGAACCCGCGCCCCTTCTTGCAGATTTAGGGGAGCATCAGGAAGAAATACTTCTCCATCAAATACAGCTTCAACAATTTGCATCGGGGGCTCCATTGACTCGTTTACAAAAACTGGCGTGAATTCCCTCTTTAAATAAATTTTGGTTGGGTATCGATTCAATAAATTAAGCCACGACTTCTGTCTAGATTGGCTCAACACAATTCTTGCACTGGTCCCCATCATAGAAGGGAATTAACAGAATCCTGTTTTCTCACCACAGAATTGGGGACTAGTAGGTTTGAATGCAGCATAAGAAGGCTGCAAGATTTCGAACAACTATTGCTTTGCTGCAGTTCTACTTGAGCATTTTTTACAAGCAACCCATTTTCAGTTTCAACCTCACAAATCCAAGGATTAACGAATATGCTCTATCGAAAACTAGGTAACACTAATCTGCAAGTCTCTGCCATTGGCATGGGCACTTGGAACATCGGCAACCAGTGGGGACAAATTGATGAAGCCACTGCTTTATCCACTGTCCGTAGTGCCTTCGACAATGGTGTCAATATCTTTGATACCGCTGAATCCTACGGTATTCCAGCTGGACTATCAGAAGAACGGTTGGGAAAAGCGCTCCACGGGATTCGGGACCAAGTTCATGTAGTCACCAAAATTGGACGATGGGGACGCCGCAGTGGTCAGACGGTTCCTATGACCACGGTTGATATGGTACGGCTTTGCACCCATGCCTCCCTGCATCGATTAAAGACTGACTATATCGATGTCATGCTCTGTCATGAAGGCAAAATTGAGGACCCAAGCGTTTACTTAGAAGGGTTTGAGCGGCTGAAAGCTGAAGGAACCATCCGCGCCTACGGCATTTCCACGGATCGATTGGATGTCCTGAAGCGGTTCAACGTCAACCATACCTGCAGCGTGGTGGAAGTGGATTATTCCCTGCTGAGCCGCAATCCAGAGAAAGAGTTTCTACCCTATTGCCAAGCACATGGCATTGGCGTACTGGCCCGAGGTCCTTTGCATAAAGGGCTGCTTTCGGGGAAATATTCCTCCCAGACCGTCTTTACAGATACGGTGAGATCGGAATGGTATGACAGCGATCGCACACGAGCCAAACTAGAACGCAAATTAGCCAAGGTTGAACAACTTAAAACAGCTTTGCAGCCTGGATCAGAGATGGTCACCGCAGCATTGCGATACGTTATTTCTCATCCGGTATCGCCCGTTGCTATACCAGGTGCAAAGTCACCTGAACAAGCCCAAGCAAATGCAGCAACAGGAAATATTTGCTTATCTTCAGCAGAACGAGAACGATTGGTTCGTCTGACCAAATTACCGGTTGCAGCTTAAAGTCAATGCTCTCCTCAAGATGAAAGTTTTCTCATGGCGCTTTCACGTTTCCTTGAAAGACAAATTGAACAATAGACCCTAAGGGACAACCCGAGTTCTGAATAACGCTCACTTTTTCCGTTCATCCCCATACAACTGAACCTATCTGCCAGTCCCCAGCCATTTGCATGATTCTCAGAAAAGCTAATTGAGGATTGCTCGGGGAAGGAATGCTTTATCTCTACATAAGCCATCACTCCTTGGAGGAGACTATGAAACCACCTAAAGTCACCCTTGTTGTAGGTCCCAGAGAGCGGTTTAGCTATACTCAAACGTCTTTAGAAAGTATCTATGCCAATACGGATTATCCCTTCGACTTAGTGTTTGTGGATGTGTGTTCCCCGGCCTCAGTACAAACCTATTTGCAAGAAAAATCCCAAGAGCAGTCGTTCTCCCTTTTAACCACAGACCACTATATTTCCCCCAATCAAGCTCGAAATGTGGGATTGCGGTATGTACTTGATCATACGGATAGCGACTATGTGGTCTTTATTGAGAATGACGTGATCGTCAAGCGGGGGTGGTTAACCCAGTTGGTCAACTGTGCGGAAGAAACGAATGCCACAGTAGTTGGTCCCTTGACATGTATTGGCAACCCGGCCCATCAAGTGATTCATAACGCTGGGGGCAAATCTTATATCAAAACAGAAGTAAAGGATGGTCAGACCCGTCGACGGATTAAGCAATCAGCCTATTTGACCGGACGTGCGATCGCAGATGTGTCAGATCAACTCCAACGAACCCAGTGTGACTATGTAGAGTTCCACTGCATGCTGGTTCGTAGAGACATCTTTTCCACCATCGGTTTGCTAGATGAAGGCATGTTAGCAACTCGCGAACATATCGACTTCTGCTTTATGGTCACTCAGGCAGGAGGGCACATCTACTGTGAAAGGGAGGCGATCGTCACCACGGATACACTGGGGCTGGCCTCTAACAAAGCTGGACTGATGGCCTGGTTTGGGCAATTAAAACTGCCCGACTTTAAATGGTCGGATCTGCCCTACTTTATGGTGCGCTGGAGTGATGCTTGGGACCGGGCCAGTTTGGACCATCTACGCCAAAAGTGGAATCTGGCTGAAGACAAATACTTTACGAAACGCTATGCCGGATTAGGCAGTCGTCGCCACGAGCTTTTAATCAAGCCGGTTGTCCGATTCTTAACCCTGGGCAAAGGCAATGCTTGGTTAGAAAAGCGGTTGATTGCCTTAGAGCGTCCTTTAAATCACTTCTGGTTTAATCGCTATGCCCGCCGCCTTAGACAAGCTCAATTTAGCAAAACGGTTTAGTCTTGGAGGTCTAGAAAAGATGACCAACACTCAAACTCCTGCACCGACTCAGGTCATACTCCTTCGCCACGGTCGGAGCACATTTAACGACAAAGGTCGGTATCAAGGGGCCAGCGACGAATCTGTCTTAACCGCGAAGGGGCTTGCAGATGCTCATCAAACGGGTATAGCCCTTCGTGTGACTGCTTTTTCTGCCATTTATACCAGTCCGTTGCAGCGAACCCAGCAAACGGCTCAAGGGATCCAGTCTGCCTTGTGCCGTTCAATACCCATAAAAACTCACCCCGATCTTAAAGAAGTGGATCTTCCCGGTTGGGCAGGACTTCCCTACCAATATGTACGGGAAACGATGGCTGCCAACTACCGCTGTTGGATGGAACATCCCCATCTATTTGAAATGACTGGGCCTCAAGGGGTTCGCCGCCCGGTTCAAGATCTCTATGACCAAGCTCGTCAGTTTTGGCAACAGATTCTACCGCGGCATTCTGGACAAACTCTATTAGTCGTCAGTCATGGGGGGACGATTCGCGCCCTGATGGGAACTGCCCTGGGACTTTCCTGCCGCCATTTTCAAGCCTTGCAGCAATCCAATTGCGGCATCAGCGTATTGCGCTTCCCTGGGCAAGGTCAACCAGCCCACCTAGAAGCCATGAATGATACCAGTCATCTGGGAGAAGCGCTTCCCAAGCTAAAAGCAGGCAAACAGGGACTACGGTTGTTACTGGTGCCGAGTGAAGAGCATCGTTTTCAGACTGTGGAATCCCTGCGGACTTTACTGAGCCCTCAAGATCTGAGCTTTAGCGTCAGTCAAGGGGATACAGCTGAGAGGCTGAGCAAAGCCATTTTGTCCGAACACCCCCAAACGGTTCAATTGCATACCCATTGTTCTGATTTTCATCACCTGTGGCTAAGGACCCTCAACCGTCGCAACCTCTCAGGGCAGAGCATGATGACGGGAGTGTTGGTCGCACCGTCCCACCTATTGCAACAGATGATCAGCCAGATTATGGGTGCAGAGCAAGTGCTGCACTTGTCACAGATAGCTGGCCGAGTCAGCGTCGTTCACTGCCCAACAACTCAGCCCGCACCCATTCTGCAAGCGATGAATTTTGCCGGTCCAGCCCTAATTCAACAAGGAACTTTTGCCTGTGCATCCTAGGGGTGACAGCCAGTTGGAGGGAGGGTCAGTTTTCCAATTCTCGGTGTTTGGCTTGACTCGACTACTGCTGTGGAGTGGGTTCTTAGGAGTCGTGAGTGGTGTGACACAGAAATCCCCTAGTGCCCTCGCGGAAACAGCCCCATCCTCCGTCCGTGTACCAGAGTCGCAGCGACTTGAAGAACCCATTATTCCTGTTTGGCAGCTTGAACCTAGGGAAAGCTCTGGGCCAGAGTTACACGAAGAACCGTTAATCCCAGTTTCAGATGAGTCAACTGATTCAATTTCTAGCACTGAATTCAGTGGTGAAGCCGTCTTTTCATGGATTCAGGCAGCCGGTGATCGTCAAGAGTCTAAAAATTCCAACGAACCTAGTTTTGGTAGTCGTATTCGTCTCAATCTTGAAACCAGTTTTTCAGGAGAGGATCAATTCCGCCTGCGGCTACAAACGACCAACGTTGTTGAACTCGATGATGTGTTTGACACAGATCTGGCCCGATTATCGATTCAGGGAGCAGATCAATATCAAGTTTCCCTGAGTCGTCTGGATTACCAATTCCCAGTGGGAGAGGATACAGAAGTCTTTGTCCAAGCAATTGGGGGGTCGATTAGCGATATTGCTGATCCCTTAAATCCCCTCTTTAGTAGCAGTAGTCGGGGGGCGATTTCTCGCTTTGGTCAGCGTAATCCTCTGTATCGCCAGGGGGGAAGTACGGGGATTGGGTTGTCCCATGACTTTAACGATCGCATTAATATCAGTTTGGGATATCTCGGGGATAATCAGGATGTATTTTCCAATGAAGAATCCGTTGCCTTTGCTCAACTCACCCTGGAACCGGCTGATTCTATTCGCTTCGGATTGCTCTACACCTATGGCCTAAACGGATTGGATACAGGCACGGGCAGTCAGCAGGCCAACGATCCATTTTTGGAACAAAGCGATGCGATCAATTCCCATTCCGTGGGGCTGCAAGGGACGGCTAAAATCAGTGAACAACTGACCCTATCGGGTTGGACGGGCTATACCCGAGCTACAGCGACGGATCTGTCGAACCAGCCCCATGCAGATATCTTCAATTGGGCCTTTACACTGGGATATAAGAATTTATTCCGCGATCGCACCTTGGGGGGACTGATTATCGGCCGCCCGCCTCACGTATCTTCAGATGCTCAGCCTGCCTGGCATCTAGAAGTGTTTTATCAGGTTCAGTTGAATGAGCATATTACCCTTACGCCTGGCATAGTTGTGATTACGGCTCCTGATCCCAATCGGTCCCCCATCGTGGTGGGGACCCTACGCACCCTGTTTCGGTTTTAAAATGGCTCGATCATCAAGAGGACCTTTCGTGATTGACTCCAAACGTTCCCCTTTGGGGCGGCGACAGCGCTCAGTGATCAGACGGTTCTTTCGTCAAACTCGGACGCGTATTCTGTTGCTGTACATTTCGCTATTGGGGATATTCACAGGGCTTGCCATACCGCTCTATAAATCGCTTATTACCAGTCAGGTGTCTCTGCGGGTGCGAAATGATTTGATTGAAGCGCATGAAATCTTTCATGAATCCTATATGAACTGGGAACGTCAGCCGAATCAATCTGTGGAAGATTTGGAGACGTTCGCCGATGATTTCTTAGCCAATCAACTCCCAGAAGACGACAATTTTTTTATTTTTATTATTGGTGGAGACTTTTACCGCGCGAATCCACCTCGGTTACTCAAGCCCATGCGTCCAGGGTCAAACCTCTATGAAAAATGGGAGAGTTTAAACCAATTTGAACGGGGAGAGGAACCGACGGATCTACCTGAAATTGGCACCATTATTTATAAAGCTGAACCACTCATCGTAGACAGTGAGCAGATGGGTGTGATGGTCCTTGCCCATGCTACGGCTGGTGAACAGAACGAAGCTTTAGCTAGTGTATATACCTTTGTTTTGATTGAGGGAGCCGTCGTTGTAATCTCCCTGCTGTTGGCCTGGTTTGTGACAGGGCGGTTACTCAAGCCGGTGCGAGAACTTGCGATCGCAGCCCGCTCCATCAACGAATCCGATTTAACTCAACGATTATCAACAGAAGGCTCAGGGGAATTGGCTGATTTAGCCAGAGTCTTTAATGCCATGATGGATCGACTGCAAGACAGCTTTAACAGTCAGCGTCGCTTTGTGAATGATGCGGGTCATGAACTGCGGACCCCGATTACAATTGTTCGCGGCCATCTAGAACTGATGGGAGATGACCCCAAGGAACAGGAGGAAACCATTGAGCTGGTTCTCGATGAACTGGATCGGATGGGCCGCTTAGTCAATGACATGATTGCCCTGACCAAATCAGAGCGTCCTGATTTTCTTCAATACGAAATGATTGATTTAAACCAGTTTATGGACGAACTGTTTACCAAAGCACAAGCCTTGGCTGATCGAGACTGGCAACTGCAGTTGAACTGCTCTAGCTCCATGATGGGCGATCGCCAGCGATTAACGGGAGCGCTGCTGAATTTACTGAGGAATGCCACTCAGCATACTCCAGCCTCTGGCACGATTGAATTGGGCTGCAAGCAAACGTTTTCCCAGGTTATTTTTTGGGTCAAAGATAACGGCGAAGGTATGACCCTAGAAGAACAGCTCCGCATATTTGATCGGTTTGCTCGATTGGGTAAACGTCAGTCGGACGGTTCAGGGTTAGGTCTTGCCATTGTTAAAGCCTTTACCAAAGCCCACCGAGGCAAAATTGACGTGGAGAGTCAGCCGGGTAGGGGCTCTACCTTTACGATTACGCTTCCCATCTCTTCTCAGTTTGGAACAGTTGTCTAACGGGGCATCGTTTTTTATTTATCAGGAACATTTTCTTGAAGATCAATTCCACTTCGATTGATCCGATCTGTTCTATCCAAAGGAGGACAGTAGCCCTTTGAGTAGAAAAACTCAGCCGACAGAAAAAGATGTTTGATTTTTTTGAAGTTATGTTACAGAATTACTATATAGATATTCATATACTTATTTCTATATAAACGTAGATTTAAGTCTATATAAGTTTTTCTTTTAGCTCTGGAATCAGTTGTGCTGCAGTTTTTAATCCAAACAGCTTGGTTTATCCCTTGCTATCCTCTGATCGGCATGGTGATTTCCCTCCTGTGGACGCCCTCGATCATCCGTCGGACGGGACCTCGCCCCGCCGGTTACGTCAATATTGTCACGACCTTCTGTGCCTTTTTGCATGGCGTGATCACCTTCCCTAGTTTTTGGAACCAACCCCCTCAGTACATCAATATCACCTGGTTGGAAGTGTCGGGACTGACCCTCGATATTCCCTTAGAAATTTCCTCTATCACCCTAGGGGCAGGCATTGTTATTACGAGCCTTAACTTGCTGACGCAATTCTATGCCATTGGCTATCTGGAAATGGATTGGGGGTGGGCGCGCTTCTTTGCCCTGCTGGCGTTATTCGAAACGGGGATGTGTTCCCTGGCCCTCTGCAACTCCCTATTCTTTAGCTACATTATTCTAGAAATTTTGACCTTGGCCACTTACCTGATTGTGGGGACTTGGTTTAACCAATCCCTGGTAGTCACGGGGGCTCGGGATGCCTTTCTCACCAAGCGGGTCGGAGATTTATTCCTGTTGATGGGGGTATTGGCCATCTTCCCTTTGGCGGGAACTTGGGATTATCGGGAAATGGCGATCTGGGCGCAAACTGCCCAGGTTAACCCAACGGTTATGACTTGGCTGGGCCTGGGTTTGGTAGCAGGTCCGATGGGCAAATGTGCTCAATTTCCCCTGCACCTCTGGCTTGATGAAGCAATGGAAGGTCCCGTCCCAGGGACAATTCTGCGGAATTCCGTGGTGGTATCTACCGGGGCTTGGGTGATTCTGAAGCTATCTCCGGTGATTAGCCTTTCACCCATTGCCTTAACCACCATGATTGCGGTGGGGGCGATTACGGCGATTGGCGGTACCTTGATTGCGATCGCACAAATTGATATCAAGCGAGCCTTATCCTACTCTGCCAGTGTTTATATGGGGCTGATATTTATCGCCGTCGGGACTCAACAGCTCAATGCAGCACTGCTGTTGATGCTGACCTATGCCCTATCCATGTCCCTGCTGATTATGAGTACAGGGTCAATTATTCTCAACACCATCACCCAAGACCTAACCCAGATGGGGGGCTTATGGAGCCGTCGTCCCATCTCTGGACTGAGCTATCTTGTCGGCACGGTAGGCTTGGTAGCGTTACCGCCCTTCGGTACGTTTTGGGCGCTTTTAGAGTTAATCGATGGGCTATGGACTCAGCATCCAGTCCTCGTTGGGGTCGTATTGCTCGTCAATGCCTTAACGGGATTTAGCATTATCCGAGAATTTGGTTTGATCTTTGCCGGAGAGCGTCAGCAAATGACGGTGCGATCGCCAGAAAATCTGTGGTCCATCACCTTACCGACCACCATCCTCGCGGGTGCAACATTGCATTTGCCGATCATTTTGCAAAAACTGGAACTCCTCCCCCACTGGTCGGTTTTGAATCATGAAGCTGGGTTTCTGCTGGCTGCGTCTAGCTTGGTGGGTTGTGGTCTAGGGGCGTTGATTTATGTAGGGAATCGTTTTTCCAAACCAGTTCGCCTACCTTGGACTTCGGTTCAAGACTTCTTTGCCTTCGATATGTATACCCCGACCCTCTATCGTTCCAGCATTGTTTCTGGCGTTGATGGAATTTCTCGTCTGACGGATTGGCTGGATCGCAAAGTGGTAGATGGGGTTGTGAACTGGATTGCCCGTACCTCTGTCACCACTGGTGAAGTCCTGAAATATGGAAACATCGGACAAACCCAGTTCTATCTGTTGACCATTATCACTGGGGTGTTCGTTATTACACTGCTGTTACTGCGGTCTTTGCTTTAAGCCTGCAACTGATTCCTCTGCTTCTGTTTGCCCTCGCGCCTCCTGCCGTCTTTTTTAATACCTGAAAGTTTCATGCTCAGCGTACTGATTTGGTTTCCCTGTATTGCCGCCATCATTGTTGCCCTGCTACCCCAGCAAGTGACGGGTCGTAAGGTTCGTCTGGCTGCCCTGTTTCTCTCGGGGGCAATCCTGGTCTTAACGTTAGCTGTGGGGTTTCAATTCGATTTGGGTAACAATGCCCTTCAGTTTCAAGAGACTCGATCCTGGCTAACGGATTTGGGTTTGGACTACCAACTGGGGGTAGATGGACTATCACTCCCTTTAATCGTCCTCAATAGCCTGCTTTGCTGGATTGCGATTTATAGCAGCCGCGTTGAAACCAAACGACCTCGTTTGTTTTACGCCCTGATTTTGCTGATCAACGGCGGGGTTGCGGGGGCGTTTCTGGCTCAAAATTTGCTGCTGTTCTTCCTCTTTTACGAGATTGAGCTGATTCCGTTTTATCTGCTGATTTCTATTTGGGGCAGTGCCCAACAGGGTAGTGCAGCCACTAAGTTCTTGCTCTACACTGCCACCTCTGGGGGCCTGATTTTAGCGGGGTTCTTAGGGGTGATTTGGTTTAGTGAGGCCAGCAGTTTTTCCTACGAGGTTTTACTTGGTCAGGATTTGCCGATCAATCTCCAGTATGGGGTCCTGATTCTGTTGCTGTTGGGATTTGGCATTAAAACTCCCCTAGTCCCCTTGCATACCTGGCTGCCCGATACTTATGTGGCGGCTTCTACCCCCGTGGCTATTCTGCTTGGAGGCGTGCTGGCTAAACTCGGCACCTACGGAATCTTCCGGTTCTGTATGCCCCTCTTCCCCGATGCTTGGCAAACCTTATCCCCCGTGTTAGCGACTTGGGGGGTCGTGAGTGTGCTGTATGGTTCGTTGACTGCGATCGCCCAAAAAGACATCAAACGGATGGTGGCCTACAGTTCTGTGGGACATATGGGCTATATTCTTCTGGCTGCGGCAGCCCATACCGAACTGAGTGTGGTGGGTGCTATTTCCCAAATGTTTGCCCACGGGTTAATCTTGGCATTGCTGTTCCACTTGGTCGGACTGATTGAGACCAAGGTAGGAACGCGAGATTTAGACGTGCTCAATGGTTTGATGAACCCGGTTCGAGGGTTGCCCTTAGTCAGCGCCCTCCTGGTGCTGGCGGGTATGGCCAGTGCCGGAATTCCTGGACTGGTGGGATTTATCGCTGAGTTTTTGGTCTTCCAAGGCAGCTATACTGCCTTCCCGATTCAGACCCTATTGAGCGTGGTGGGAACAGGATTGACGGCGGTCTATTTCGTTATTTTGCTGAACCGGACTTGCTTTGGTCGCCTCGATAGCAGCACGGCCTATTACCCACAGGTGCAGTGGAATGAGCGAATTCCAGCCCTAGTGCTGATGGGACTGATCATCTTTTTGGGACTACAACCGTCTTGGTTGGTGCGGTGGAGTGAACCGACAACAGCAGCACTCCTTGCTGAGGCCCATCTCTCTACGCCAACCCCTAAAACCTTTATGGTTGAAGTTGAGCCGACGCCCACTCTGCTAAGTACTAGGGATTCTTCCTCCCTCAGTTAGTCCACCCCTTCTTTCCCTCTTAATTTATTGTTAGTCATCCGCAATTCCTATGAGTGCCCCGACTTCGACACCAACCAAACTCCCTCCTTCCCAGCATCAATTTGCTGATATTATTCATCGCCTGGAAGCGGGTGGGGCGATGCTACCGGATACGCCAGAAAATCTTAAGCAGATTATCGGGATTTACAAAGCCTATGCGGTTCCGATGGATTTTTACTGGCGCAACTTGCTCTATATTGCTGAGCAGGTGTTCTTAGAACCGTTGCCTTTTTTCAAGTATTTCTTACCCAAAGAGTACCTGGATCTGCACAATCACTATGCAGGGGATGACGCCGATTTGCGGATCTGGCGAGGTGAGGCCACCGCTCATCCAGAATTGCTGGAATTTATGGAGAAGGGTGAGGTCAAGCGCAAGCTGCCTAAGCTACTCCATCACCTGTGGCATGACCGCATCAATATGGAATTTGCGGAAGCCTGTATGCGAGCCATGTTCTGGCATCGCAATATGGGAGGCCAGTTTGACCCCTATTTGGATACGGATGAGTATGTCGCCAATGCCGATCGGGCGATTAAGGCTTACTTCAAAGGCAACCCAGTCATGCTGGGGCTGTATAAGCTGTTCCCCGATATGTTTATAGAGCAGGTGCGGCAGCTCTCCTACTACTCCAACTTGGGACTGTTTTGGGAAGTGATGGCTCCTGTCTTTTTCGAGATGTCGGATCTCTACGATGAAGGCAAGTTGACGTCGGTGCCGGAAGCGATGAACTTTTTGGTGAATGGTATCTTTGCGATCGCAGGTCGTCCCATTTATCATCATGTCTATATTCGGGGTGAATGCTACGAAATTATCCCCAAATCCAAAGGGTTTATGTGGCTCTATGAAGCGGCCCTTCCCTATGTAGAAGCGGTGTTCTATCGCACCTCTCCTTTCCGAGGAACGAAATCCTACAATGCCCAAGCCAAGCAAGTGCCAGAAAACCAAGAAGACTTCCACTACGGTATTCTCTATGCCGATGTGTTTCCCGTTGGCTCGGCTGGCATCCCGCCTACCCTGCTGATGCAGGATATGCTCCATTTCCTTCCTCCCTACTTGGTGGACTATTACCAACAATATTGCCGAGGTGAGGACGATACACTAATTCAGCTGGGGATTACCTTTCAGCGGTCCATGTATTGTGTCACTTCAGCCGTGATTCAGGCCCTCCGCCAGGCACTACTCTATCCCCTGGATGACGAAGACCCTCAACATCTACAAGCCAATCGCGATTTCTTTGAATCCCAACTGGATCGATTTAAGCGTCCTGAAGCTCGGTTAATGGATATTCAACGCCAGGACTATCGCTAGGTCTGATGCGTTTTATCCCCTTTCAGCAGTCAATGACTGCTCAATTTATTAAATTTTGCGGTTAAAGGAGTTTCGAACAATGGCGGATATTGTTGATATTGCGGTTGGGTCTAATGATTTCTCGACGTTGGTTGCAGCCGTACAGGCAGCGGATTTAGTGGATACTTTGAAGAGTCCGGGTCCCTTCACGGTTTTTGCCCCGGTGAATGATGCCTTTGCCCAGCTCCCTGACGGTACTATCCACACCTTGCTACAGAATATCCCCCAACTCAGCCGAATTTTGACGTTTCATGTCGTTCCTGGCAAGCTCACTCAGGCAGATCTACAAGCGCTAGAGTCGGTGGTCTCCGTAGAAGGATCCCCTATTCCGATTCGAGCTTCTGAGAAATTTGAAGTGAAAAATGCCACGGTGATTGCCGCTGATATTGAAGCAGATAATGGCATCATCCATGTATTAGATCGAGTTCTACTGATGGGGTAGCCGAAGACCACTTTTAAGCATCACAACTCCTTTTCATCAGGTCTTGGTAAGAAGGCGTACCCTTAAAGTTCGCAATAAATATCTGCTTGCTGGATCAATTCCTGCAGCTCATCGCATTCCAAGCCTTCAAATGCCAACGAAAGCCCAGCTTGAACGAGTCCTAATCTTTGTCTGGCTTCTAAGCTGAGTTCATCTGTCGCATCACTCGCACAATCAAACATTAATTTTGCCAAGAGCAAGTTATCGGAAGTCACGGCTAAAGCTTCGGCTAATATTTCTGTCAACATCATCTGTGCCTGTGAGGATTTGTTCACTAGCATCATCTGATCATTTCTCTAGGAATTGAACAGAGAAATCACGGAATAGTGATTACATATTTCAAGAATGAAATAGTTGTTCTTACTGACATCGAATTCTTCAGACTCGAAAATTTCAATCTATATCGATAGAAATGTTTCTGCGGTAAGCAACCAAGAGTGTTTTTAAAATTCTTTTCCATTAAGGTTGTGCTACTTAAATTTAACCTCTATGAGCTGTACCGATTTTTTAAAGGATTTGATATTTGTTCACATATTTGCGAACATAGAAAAGCACACCGAAGAAGATAAGTATTGCCACAAACAATTGTTGTTTTCTTCCAGGACACAGATGGCTCTATTCCAACATTAGATTGGCTGAAAGGTTTATCTCCCAAAGCTCAAGATAAATGCGTGGTTAAAATAGAACGGTTAGCTGCGCTAGGACATGAATTGCGCCGACCAGAGGCAGATTATCTGCGAGACAAGATTTATGAACTACGAGTTGGATTGCAAGGTATAAACTATCGCATTCTCTATTTTTTTCACGGTGAGTGCACAGCAATTTTGTCCCACGGCATTGTGAAAGAGAAGCGGGTACCACCAAAAGAGATTGACAAGGCTATTGAGCGTCGAATTCTTTTTGAGAGTGACCCAGACAAGTACACCTATCAGAGGTAAGCGCTATGCCTGAAAAGAAAATATCTAATGCGTTAGAAATTTTACATCAAGACATATACGAAGGTCGGCCAGAGCGGATTGCCGAACTAGAGGCCGCACGGATGAATGATGATGTGGCTCGTAAGATTCGGGAGTTGAGGGAAGCTGCGAATCTTACGCAGCGACAGTTGGCTACGTTGGTGGATACGCAGGCATCTGTAATTTGTCGATTAGAGGATGCAGATTATGAGGGGCATTCCCTGGCAATGCTGAATCGGATTGCGACAGCGCTCAATCAACGACTATCGATTAACTTTGTACCTCTAACCTCCTCAAGATCAAGATGAGGTTTGAGCGGTTTGAATGGGCCTATCGCATTGCAGTCTCTTTTGTGAGGGCTACATCCCCACATCCAGTTGAGAACACGCATGACTCATGTTCTCGTAATCTATATCAGCAATATCTGTAATCTTACGGCAGGAGTTAAAATGAGCATTGCTAGAAGGTTCTATTTAATACTGGCTAACTTCCTCCAATTCGAGCGACATCTTTAGCATTTTGCTCAAATGCTGCTGACAAGGCATCATCTCCGCTCAAGCCATCCTCGATCGCATTCTGTATCGCCTGCAATACTCGCTTATAATCTCGGGGCATCACCTTCACGAACTTAGGCACCATGGCCTCCCAATCTGCGAGAACTCTAGCTCCCTTTTCGCTCTGGGTATAGTCCACATGGCGCTGAATCACCTCCTTCAGATCCTTGATATCTTCAGGATCCTCCAGGGACTCTAGACCCACCATTTCCGTATTGCATCGGGTGGCAAAATCTCCAGCCTCATCTAGAACGTAGGCCACCCCACCACTCATACCAGCAGCAAAGTTACGACCTGTAGGCCCTAGGATCACGGCTTGGCCGCCCGTCATATATTCACAGGCATGGTCGCCAACGGCCTCAACAACTGCTCGCACCCCGGAATTCCTGACACAGAATCGCTCTCCCGCAATGCCGCGAATATAGGCTTCACCGCTGGTGGCCCCATAAAAGGCTACATTGCCAACGATAATATTTTCTTCAGCAACAAACGTTGATTCCTTAGGTGGATAAAGCATAATCTTGCCACCACTAAGGCCTTTGCCAAAGTAGTCATTGGCGTCGCCTTCAAGCTCCAGGGTGACACCGGGGGGTACAAAGGCGCCAAAGCTTTGTCCTGCACTGCCCTGAAAATGCAGGTGAACTGTGTTCTCAGACAGTCCTTCCCAATGGCGCTTGGTGATTTCGTTGCCGAGAATGGTCCCCACCGCCCGGTTAATGTTTTGTATGGGCAAGGTAGCTTTGACTTTCTCACCTTTCTCAATGGCAGGCTGGCACAAATCCAGCAAGGTGGTCATATCCAGGGACTTTTCTAGGCCATGATCTTGGGGAATCTGACAGTACCGACCGATATCGTCAGGAACATCTGGCTGATAGAGAATTTTAGAGAAGTCCAACCCCTTGGCTTTCCAGTGATTAATGGCCCGGCGCGGTTCTAAGACATCCGAACGGCCCACCATCTCATTCAGGGTTCGGAAGCCCAATTGGGCCATTAGCTCCCGGACTTCCTGGGCAATAAACTTCATAAAGTTGACGGTGTAGGCAGGGTCGCCGTTGAATTTCTCCCGCAGCTGTGGGTCTTGGGTAGCGACGCCCACGGGGCAAGTGTTGAGGTGGCAAACGCGCATCATAATGCAGCCTAGGCTGACCAGGGGCGCAGTGGAGAAACCAAATTCTTCGGCTCCCAAGAGAGCCGCAATCACAATATCCCGGCCTGTCTTTAGCTGACCATCCGTTTCCACGACGATCCGGCTGCGCAGATTATTGAGCACTAAAGTTTGATGGGTCTCGGCAATCCCCAGCTCCCAGGGTAAACCCGCATGCTTGATGGAGGTTTGAGGGGAGGCTCCCGTACCCCCGTCAAAACCAGAGACAAGCACCACGTCCGCATGGGCTTTGGCGACTCCAGCGGCGATGGTACCCACGCCTACTTCTGAGACGAGCTTGACGTTAATTCGAGCACTCCGATTGGCGTTTTTAAGATCGTGAATCAGCTCTGCCAAGTCTTCAATGGAGTAGATATCGTGGTGGGGCGGCGGAGAAATGAGGCCCACGCCCGGAGTAGAGTGACGCACCTTAGCAATCCAAGGATAGACCTTACGTCCGGGGAGCTGACCACCTTCTCCCGGCTTAGCCCCCTGGGCCATTTTGATTTGAATTTCTTTGGCCTGGGATAGGTAGAGGCTGGTAACGCCAAAGCGACCGGAGGCCACCTGTTTAATGGCGCTGTTTTTGGAGTCGCCCTGGTCATTTGTCCAGGTAAAGCGTTCTGGATCTTCACCGCCTTCTCCAGTATTGGACTTACCGCCCACACGGTTCATGGCAATGGCTAAGGACTCATGGGCTTCTTTGGAAATGGAGCCATAGCTCATGGCCCCGGTCTTAAACCGTCGGGTAATTTCTTCGACGGGTTCCACTTCCTCAATGGGAATGGGCTGTCGATCTTTAAATTCCAGCAGACCGCGCAGGGTAAACAGCTGTTCATTTTGCTCATTTACCAAGGCTGAGTATTTCTTAAACAGGTCAAAGTCTCCGGCACGGGTAGCTTGCTGCAGGGTATGAATCACCTGAGGGCTAAATAAATGGGCTTCCCCTTCTTTTCGCCACTGGTATTCACCCCCCACATCCAAAGTATGGACTTCCACATCCCGCTCAGGGAAGGCATGGCGATGGCGCTGAATCGCTTCTTCTGCTAGGACTTCTAGATCTGCCCCCTCAATCCGAGAGGCCGTCCAGCTAAAGTATTTATCCACTACTGATTTATTCAGGCCAATGGCTTCAAATATTTGAGCGCCGCGATAGCTCTGAATGGTGGAAATTCCGATCTTGGAGGCTACTTTAATCACGCCCTTAGTGGCGGCCTTGATGTAATTCTTACAGGCCGTTTTTGGATCAATGTCCACCATCAGCCCCTGGTGAATCATGTCGTGAATGGTTTCAAAGGCGACATAGGGATTGATGGCACCGCAGCCATAGCCAATCAGAACCGCATAATGATGAACTTCTCGGGGTTCACCGGATTCCAATACCAGACCCACCCGAGTTCGGGTTCCTTCCCTAATTAAATGGTGATGCAGTCCAGAGACAGCCAATAAGGCAGGGATAGGGGCATGGTCATGATCCAAGTTGCGATCGCTAAGTACAATCAGACTTGCACCGGATGCGATCTCATCATCCGCCTGCTGACAAATGCTCATCATGGCTGCTTCTAAGCCCTGCACCCCAGCATTGGGATCAAACAAAATCGGCAAGGTTACTGACTTAAACGGATCACCGTTGAGAGCCTTAATTTTGGCCAGCTCCGCATTAGTCAGAAGAGGCGTTTTTAGCTCCAGAAGATGACAGCTTTCTGGCTCTGGCTTCAGTAAATTACGTTCGGAACCAATCGTGGTTTCAGGTGAGGTAATAATCGCTTCCCGAATCGAGTCAATTGGGGGATTAGTCACCTGAGCAAACAGTTGCTGGAAGTAGTTGTACAGCAGCTTTGGCTTATTAGAAAGCACCGCTAGGGGGGTATCCGTCCCCATGGCCCCAATCGCCTCTACCCCGTTATTGGCCATCGGGGCAATCAGCATTCGCAGTTCTTCAAAGGTGTAGCCAAAGGCCATCTGCCGCTGCAGCACGGTCTTGGCATCATATTCGGGAGCAGCGTCTGCTGCAGGGAGCTGTTCAACACTCACCATCTGTTGATCCAGCCAGTCCTGATAAGGATGTTCAGAAATAATCTGGTCTTTCAGTTCCTGGTCAGAAATAATCCGGCCTTCCTTCATATCCACCACAAACATCCGCCCAGGGGTGAGACGACCTTTCTTCGCCACTCGCTCTGGTTCAATGGGCAGCACTCCAGCTTCTGAAGCCATAATCACCAAGTTATCTTTGGTGACGTAATAGCGGGAGGGCCGCAAGCCATTCCGATCCAGAACCGCCCCAATCATGGTGCCATCCGTAAAGGAAATTGATGCTGGACCATCCCAGGGTTCCATCAAGCAGGAATGGTACTTATAAAAAGCTTTTTTCTCCGCACTCATGGACTCATGGGCCGTCCAAGGTTCGGGAATCATCATCATGGCGGCATGGGGAAGGGAGCGTCCCGCCAAAAACAGCATCTCTAACGTGTTATCGAAAATGGTGGAGTCACTGCCGTCCACGTTAATCACGGGCTGGACTTTGGCCATATCTTCGCCAAATAGCTCCGACTCAAACATGGACTGGCGAGCCAGCATCCAGTTGATATTGCCCCGCATCGTATTGATTTCACCATTGTGGGCAATGTAGCGATAGGGGTGAGCCCGATCCCAACTTGGAAAGGTATTGGTGCTAAATCGTGAGTGTACTAATCCCAAAGCTGATTCCATATCAGGATCATGGAGGTCGGGGTAATATTGGCCCACCTGGATGGGCATCAACATGCCCTTATAGACGATGGTGCGGGAGGACATACTGGAGATATACCAATGTCCATCTATACCTGTGGGGCGAATGGCGTTGTGGGACAACTTGCGCAGCACATATAGTTTGCGCTCAAAGGCCATATCATCCTTCACATCAGGACTGCACTGGATAAAGACCTGCTCCATAAAGGGTTCGCTGGCCTTGGCCGTGTTACCCAAGGAGGAATTATCGGTAGGTACGTCTCGCCAACCCAGAACCTTGTGGCCTTCTTGGGTTGCGACCTGTTCAAAGGCGCGGCGACTGGCTTGCCGCTCTTGGGCATCAGGGGATGCATAGATCATCCCGACCCCATACTGTCCGGGTTTGGGAAGTTCAAACCCCAATCGGGCTGCTTCTTTCTGGAAAAAACCATGGGGGATCTGCATCAGTAGACCCGCACCATCGCCCGTATTAGTTTCACAACCACAGGCCCCCCGGTGATCCAGATTCACCAAAATTGTCAGGGCCTGTTCAATAATGTCATGGGATTTTTGACCCAACTGATGAACGACAAACCCCAACCCACAGGCATCATGCTCAAATTGTGGATCGTAGAGACCTTGCTGGGCAGGAGTGGTATTGCTGTTCATATTGGGTGATCTGAAGGTTCGAACTGTAACTGGACTAGGCCGCTTATCCACAGCCTAAGGGTAAAGAATCCTGAGACCAGCATTATAAGCTTTAACTCTAGTCAATCTAAATTCTCCTACGAAGAAACTAAATTAACCGTAGGTTTTAATGCAAATTCAAGGAAATCAAATCCACTAATGTTTAGTGGGATGGCTATCTAGACCACTCCTTCAGAGGCTAGGGTCGACAGGGCAATTCGAAAGCCAATATAGAAATTGCTGCAGTCTTGGGAGACATAGTATCGAGCAGCGGATCGACAGTACCGGGCAGAATAGATCCAAGCACCACCCCGCAGAACCCGATAGGAACTATCGTCTTCCTCCCAAGCACTGCCATTATTCGGGGCATTTTGATAGCTGCTGTGCCAGGTATCTTGACACCATTCCCACAAATTGCCCGCCATGTCATAGAGGCCAAACGCATTGGCGGGGAAACATCCCACTTCCGTTGTCTGTTTTCGATATTGTCCCTGAGGACCAGAATCATGGGCTTGATTGCTATCAAAATTGGCGAGATCGGAGGTGATGCTGGCTCCAAATTGAAAAGGCGTGGTTGTCCCGGCCCGACAAGCATATTCCCATTCAGCTTCACTGGGTAATCGATAGGGTCGCCCAGTGCGATGGGAAAGACGCTGGCAAAATTCCACCACGTCTATCCAAGACACTTGTTCTACGGGACGTTTAGGGTCCTGAAACGAAGATGGGTTATTTCCCATAATTTGTTGCCATTGGGCTTGGGTGATCAACACCCTACCCAGGTAAAACGGGGCAATCGAAACCCTATGCTGCGGACCTTCATCACCGTATCGTTGGGGATCATGGTCTGCAGATCCCATCCAAAACTGCCCTGCTGGAATTGCAACCATTTCGATGAAGTCATTGCCTAAATCTTCCAAGAACCGCTGACCCAGATATTGGGTGCGAGTCATAAATTTCCCCTGTGGATCCACTTCCAGCCCTTCATAACTAAAGGGCTCTAAGGCGGTAGAGGGAAGAGACACACTACTTTGCCTGTAATGGGAGGAGATGTGGGTAGAAATGGCTGTGGGCCAGTTAGTTGTGGGTAAGGTTAAATCATTATTTCCGTATTTGAGTGAGCCTGGGGCTAGGGCGGCTAGAACCTCATCGGCAGAGGTGAAGCGATCGCATATTTTGATACGCAACAATTTATCAATAATGGCGGCTAAATCTTGACTGATCGGCTGAGGTAAATGTTTTTGCCATTCATTCACCCAGGCATACCCTTGGAGATGTTTGAGATGATCGGGGTAAATGCCTGTGAGTAGATTAAAACAACAAACCCCTAGGCTAAAAAGGTCACTAGCAGGGCAAACTTTACCATCAATAAATTGCTCCAGCGGAGCAAATCCCTCGGTACCTAAGATAGTTCCCGATTGCATCATTTTTGAAAAACTATCTTGTTTGGCAATACCGAAGTCGATCAGAACTAAATGTTGATCGGCAAACCGTCGCATGATGTTGACGGGTTTAAGATCTCGATGGACGATATTTTGCTCATGAATGTCCTGCAGAATCGGGAGTAAATCTAGCAGTACAAGTCGGATTTTATCTTCATTGAAAATACCGTTTTGCTCAAGTTCCTCCTGCAGATTTTGACCATCCACGAATTCTTGAACTAAATAGGGATGTTGATTGTCTTCAAAATAAGCCAGGAGGCTTGGAACTTGCGGGTTCTGCTTGAGTTTCTGAAGCTGCTGGGCTTCCCTCAAAAAAAGCTGTAGTTTCTTTTCTATTTGTTGATCTTGAGTCGGGCAAATCAACTGCTTGACCACACAAAGCTCATGGAAGTTATCAATATCTTCAGCTAAATAGGTTTTCCCAAATCCTCCCTGGCCGATGGGTTTAAGGATCTTATATCGATGTCGCAGTAAATTAGGAGATCTCCCACAACATTGGCACTGTTGATCAAGATCGGGGTTGACGGGTTTCTGGCAATCTGGATTCAGACAATTGACCATCCAACTTGGACCATAGAAACTTCCCACGATTATCAGAATACCGAGGGTTGCTGATTTATATATGTTCGTAAAATTACAATTCGAATTATGAATTATAGGGATTTGATTACTGAACATCCCCAATAGGGTTTCACCCTCTGATATTGACCCATGTCAATATTGAGATATTTGGGCTGATTTGAACCTTTTAAGCTAGGTTCTTCAAGTGAGCAAGGGACAGTTCAGTCAATACGATCTTTTACTTCAACTTCTTGAGAATTGCTTGTAATAAAGACTGGATTTTTGATAGATGCCCCCTGAGGGACCATAGGCTTCAGCAATTTGCCAGTGGGGAACGATATCATTTCCCACTGGCTCCAAAAATTAATAACCTCGACTCCAGATGGATTTCTTAGGCTGCTCAGACCGAGGCGCAGTGAGTTGCAGCCACCACTCCAAAAACCTAGGGGCAAAACGGTTACCCAAGACGGCTAGGTGGCTTTGCCATCCCACCAGAATTTCTGGGGATTCCTTTGCCAGACTGTTGACTAAAACCTTAGCCACTTTCTCGGGGGTCATGGCTGCGACCCAGCGAAACCGCTGGGTATTGCGAGTCATATCTGTTTCTGTGAGAGAAGGCAAGAGAGCTGTGACTTTAATATTGTGAGCAGCCAACTCCGTACGCAGCGCCTGGGTAAAGCCCAAAATTGCGAATTTGGTGGCGGAGTAGGTGGCCATGGTTGGGGCTCCTATTTTGCCCATCAGACTGGAGACGTTCACGATTCGTCCTTCTTTTTTACTGGCCATTCGTCGCGCCAAGACCTGAGTCATGCTGTAAATGCCCATGAGATTGAGAGACAGCTCTTCCTGAACTTTGGGGAGCTTAGTTTGTAGAAAGGGGGCTTGATGGGCCACCCCAGCACAATTCACAAGCAAGTGGATGGGGCCATGCTGCTTCCAGGTCTGGGCGATGGCGATATTCACCTCTACCGTCTGAGTTAGATCCAAAGGAAGAACAACTGCTTGGGTACCGATAGCTTCTATTTCTGTGGCGACTTCCTGTAAGCGGGCCTGATTGCGTGCCACAAGGATAACTTTATCCATTCCTTGCTGGGCTAATTCTTTTGCGATCGCACGGCCAATCCCTCGGGATGCACCTGTAATCAGTGCCGTTTTTCCTTGTATTTTCATGGGATACCTCCCGACACAATGGTTAACAAATGGGTCGTTTCGTCCATCCACTGCAATCCTATCCTTAAGCGCTCCACAGGATAGGTGAGTGAATGACTTGAGATAAAAACTTGCTAATAGACCTCGAAAAGCGAGGGAGAAAAAATTAAAATCTTTTCTGAGAAAAATAGTTACAAAGTTGCAAAACTAATGGTCCTTATTCCTTGAAGCATCCAATCGACTCCTCAAGGTTGAGACGAGCACAACACAATTAAGTTTGTGCTGAACACTACATTTTGCAGTCTTTTTATGGTGGACAGCATATTCAGCATGAGGTGCTTTTTATTACATGCATAAGCTAACAATTAAATCAACTATCTGCAATAATTTTTATAATATTCTTATCACAGCAATATAAGTACATATATTTCTCAGATTCAATCCGATTGGAACGTCTTCCTAAAGAGCAGCGGCTGCTAACACTCCGGTCCAGATCCAGAAGAAGATTGCCCCACCCTAAATCTGAGAACAGAGGAGACCTCTCATCCATTTCTGAGGACCACATGCCGGCTACAATCCGGTGAGGAACTGTAGTCCAGAGAACAAAAGTGCGCCTAGACCCATACAAATCGGTAACGTAAGGCCCCAAGCCCCAGCAATTTGCCTCAGGGTAGCCCACTGAATCGTCTGTCCCCGTTGCGATAAGCCGATACCCATCACGCCACCGACTAAAGCATGGGTCGTAGAGACAGGTAGTCCCCATCGAGACGCGAGAAGAATTGTCGTGGCTGCGGCCAATTCAGCACAAAACCCACTGCTAGGCTGCAGGGGAATAATGTCTTCGCCAATGGTGGTCATTACTTTTTTCCCTGAAACCGCTAATCCCACCACAATCCCTAGTCCACCTAAGATCATGATCCACAGGGGAGCCGCTGCGCCTGCAGTGGGGATTGCTTGAGTCGAAAAAATAGCTGTGATGACGACCAGAGGAGCCACTGCGTTGCCGACATCATTAGAGCCATGGGCAAAGGCGACAAAACAGGCACTACAGACTTGAAAGAGTGCTAATTGGTTTTCGACTGCGGTGGCGTCAGTTTCTAGGCTAACGGCATCAGAAGACCGATCGAGTTTCTGCCAACTCCAGGTCGTTAACGTCAAAATTGCCGTGAGACCCACTGCGATCGCAAGATCTTGCTCAGGTAGTTGCCAGTGCCAACGCGCTTGCAGCACTTGGTAAAGGGGATGGGTGACTTGAGGCAGTACAATCACACCAAAAATACTGACCAGGCCCGCACTCAACCAGGGAATCCATTCATTCAGGCGGGAAACGGGATCTGGAGACTTCAGAATTCCTTGGGCGATAAGGTGGTAAATTAAGGCTGCTATCCCTCCACTGGTAACAGGTGTTAGTAGCCAAGATAAAGAAATAATCCCCAACATGGACCACTGCACCGCCGATGTCCCCAGAGCCACGAGACTGAATCCTGCTAGCGCCCCAATGGTGGCATGGGAAGAGGCCACAGGCCAGCCTCGCCAAGTGGCGATCTGTAGCCATAGGCCACAGGTCATCAACACCGACATCATGCCTAAACTCAAGGTTTGAGGCATGTTAGCGAAGGCTTGGGCATCTACCACCCCACGGGTCAGAGTTTGAATGACTTGGCGGCCAAACACAACGGCCCCTGTAAATTCAAGTATCCCAGCAATCACCAGAGCCTGTCGTAGGGTAACCGCTTTGGAACCCACCGATGTCCCCATGGCATTCGCGACATCATTGGCCCCTAAATTCCAGGCTAAATAAAACGCTAGTCCACTGACAAAAAGAATAAAAACCATTGCCCAGCCGATAGAAGATGCTTGGGGATGCTCGAAGAATCAGAAGCCTAGGTGATTCATTATCTCCTAAGACATCATTCCCTTTTACCCAAATTCATTGAATTTGCTGATTTAATTTAGACTTAACGTCATCAGCGATATACCATTCGATTGATAACGGAAAGACTCTACCGGGTGAGGATCAAAAGAATACATCATGAATAACCCAAAAGCACTGTTTCAAGCCCTAAACCCTCGCCAACTGCGTCGGTTTACCGCTTTAGCCTCTGTTTTATTGTTAAGCGCCTGTCAAGTCGGAGGGAATTCCCCTGGCTCAGGAGAAGGTGAGGGCTTAAAAATCGGCTCCCTCTTACCCTCAACAGGAGACTTGGCACCATTAGGTGTACCGATGATTGATACGGTACCTCTGCTGGTGGAAACCGTAAATGCCTGTGGTGGAGTGAACGGCAAGCCCGTTGAGCTGACGTCTGAAGATGATGAAACCGATCCGACTAAGGGCAGTCAAGCCATGACTAACCTGGTAGAAGTGAAGAAAGTATCTGCGGTGGTCGGGTCCTTTGCTAGTAGCGTCTCCCAAGCAGCGGTTGATGTGGCGGTTCGCAACAAGGTTCTGCTCATCTCTCCTGGTAGTACCAGCACAGAATTTACGGATCGTGCCCAGAAAGGCGATTTCAAGTCCGGTGAAACCCAATATTGGGCAAGAACGGCTCCACCAGATACTTACCAAGCCCGAGCCCTAGCAAAGTTGGCCCAGGAAAGAGGATTTCAGAAAGTTTCTACCGTCGCTATCAATAACGACTATGGCGTCAGCTTTGAACAAGAATTTATCAAATCTTTCAAAAAGCTAGGGGGGACGATTCTCAATGAAGCCAAACCGACCCGTTACGATCCCAAAGCAACCACCTTCGATACAGAAGCAGCCGCAGCTTTTGCCAATAAACCCGATGCTGTGGTAGCCATTCTCTATCCAGAAACTGGAGCGCTTCTCTTAAAGTCAGCCTATGAACAAGGATTGATGGAAGGGGTACAGGTGATGCTCACAGACGGCGTTAAATCTGATGAATTTGCCGGTCAAGTCGGTAAAACCAGTGATGGCAAATTTATTATTACCAAGGCCATTGGTACAGTCCCTGGCGCCAATGGAACAGCCCTAGAATCCTTGACAGAGCTATGGAAGTCTAAAAAGAATGAAGCGCCCCCGGCCTATGTTCCTCAGAGCTGGGATGCCACTGCCTTAGTATTACTAGCTTCCCAAGCTGCCAAGTCCAATTCTGGAGATGCGATCGCAGCCAAGCTTCGTGATGTTGCTAACGGCCCTGGAACTGAAACGACTGATGTTTGTGAAGCCTTAAAACTCCTAGAGAAAGGCGAAGAGATCAACTATCAAGGAGCTAGTGGCAACGTCGATATTGATGAAAATGGAGATGTCTTAGGGGTCTATGATGTTTGGACCGTTAAAGAGGATGGCAAACTCAATGTCATCGGCCAGGTACAACCGTCTGAATAATCAATCCTGATAATCTAACCGTTTTTTTCAGCCATAGTGATAGAAGATCAAATCTTTTGTCACTATGGTGTTGTCCCTATAATTGCCTAGTCTAATAATTTAATCCGAAGATTGTTTTTTTTCAGCTTTAGAAAAAATTGACTTGAAGCTGATGGGCTCATTCAATTTAGCCATGACCGTTTTCATGTTAATCGGCTCATTGAGCTTGGTCATGATTTGCTTGTAACTCCAATCTGCTGAATTGGTTTCTGCCTCATTCGGATGGGAGGGCTGCGTGGCCGATGAAGATGTACGGGGAGATGACGACTGCTCAGATTCCACCCAAATTGTGAAATGGCTTTGATAATTTACAATTAAGCTCATCAAACCATCGTCCAGCATTTGACGACAGGAAGCAATTGCCCTTTCCCGCTGGGAGTTTTCAAAGGTTTGTCCCTTCTGAAAACATTTATCTAAAAAAACAAATTCGGTAACCCCTTGGCATGTAATTCCTCTTGCTTCCAGGTCTACCTGATCAATTAGCAACATACCGAATATTGCCCTGTGACTTATCTTCCTTACTTAGGATGCCCATTATTCAGCCAAAGTGTACGTTTCAGTCACTTCGAGTTGAGGTAAGTATCAAACGCATCAAATGAGCCATCCTGGTGACTCAAACCATTATGAACGCACTCATTACAGGGTTCATTGCATTACTCACACAAATAAGACATGAATGGGATTAAAATCACACCCTATTATGACGTAGTAGACAGACTAGATTGATCAATTATTTTCTCCATCAATGTATAGTTTGACGGATAAAAAATAAGCTAAATGCACAGCCCTGATAGATGAAGGTTGAATTGTTGATAAAGTTAACGCTTTGCGCCCTATTTGGTGTTAAACATAACCTTTTTTGTGATTACGGTAGAATCAGATAGATATTGGGAATAATAGATTCGCCCCAAGTGAGTTTAACAACTTTCTTTCTCAGCTAAAGCTACTTCTAATCTGTCTTATTTTATTTCCATGAGAGTGTTGGTGCTATATGGTCCAACTAACGTGCAGGTGATTGGTTCAGGGAAATGTACAATCCAGATGATAGCCTCATGCCTGATGCACCTATCTTTGTAATTGAAGACGACCCGAGTGAATGCATCGAACAAGCCAATGCTTCTATTTTGCCTGCGTGGAAAGTCCTGATTGTTGATGATGATCCAGAGGTTCATGAAGCAACTATTCTTGCTTGCGGTTCCTTTGAATTTGAATATAGACCGTTGAATTTGCTGTCTGCATATTCAGGGGCTGAGGCAAAAACAGTTTTGCACGACCATCCTGATATTGCTTTGCTACTCCTGGATGTTGTGATGGAAACCAGCCAAGCAGGTCTAGAGCTGGTGAAGTATGTTCGCAAGACTTTAAATAATCAGATTATCCGAATTATTTTGAGGACAGGGCAACCCGGTGAAGCGCCTGAACTAGATGTCATCAGGGATTATGATATCAATGACTACCGTTTAAAAATCGATCTCACGCGACAGCGGTTACTCACAACCGTAATTACAACCTTGCGCTCCTATCGAGATTTAGTGACTTTAGATGCAACAAACAAAGAGTTGGATACTCTCTACAGTCAACAAATCGTTGCGAACCAACAAATTGAACGACAACAGCAAGAACTGATTGCTCAAAACCAGGCTTTAACGATTGCTAAGCAGCAGGCGGTCAAAGCAAATCAGGCCAAAAGCGTTTTCTTGGGGAATATGAGCCATGAGTTGCGGACCCCTCTGAATGCAGTGTTGGGCTATACCCAATTGTTAGCCCGAGAACCTCAGCTCCAGTCCTTTACCAAAGAATTAGAAACCATTAATCGCTGTGGCAAACACTTATTGGCACTGATTAATGACGTTTTGGATTTATCCCGCATTGACTCAGGACAGGTGGTTCTAAACATTGATACATTTAATTTTCATGAATTACTGAAAACACTAAAAGATATTTGGACGACCAAAGCTCAACATAAAGGTCTGGATTATCAGTTGGAATGGGGATCAGACTTGCCCCATTATGTACGCACCGATGAAGGAAAGCTTCGCCAAGTTCTAATGAATTTGTTGAGCAATGCCATTAAGTTTACTGAGCAAGGGCATATCACCTTTCGAATTCATCAAACCACTGTCGTGTCGAAGCTAAATGAGGAGCTTCATCTTCCCCTCACTCCTCACTACTGGCTAAATTTCGAAGTTCGAGATTCTGGTCCTGGCATCTCAGTGAGCGAGTTAGAGAATATTTTTCACCCTTTTATTCAAGGAGAACAGGCCCGAAGCGTCGTGGACGAAGGGACAGGCTTGGGGTTGGCAATTAGCCATCAATTTGTATCTTTGATGGGGGGGAATTTGTCTGTTTCCAGTTCCCTAGGTGCTGGCAGTTGCTTTAAATTTTCAGTGCCCGTGGAGCGGGCTCAGGCTTGCGGAAAGACATCCTTAGTCGAAAAAGCGAAGGTAACAGGTCTGGCTCCTAATCAGCCAGTCTATCGAATTTTAATTGTGGATGATCAACCCGATAACTGTAGTTTCCTGACTAAGCTGCTGAGTATGGTGGGATTTGAAGTTCAGGCTGTCTATAGTGGAGAGGCCGCTGTTTCGAAGTGGCTAGATTGGCATCCTCATCTAATTTGGATGGATATTCGTATGGAAGGGCAGGATGGCTATGAGACGACGGAGCAGATTAAAGCAAATCATTCCGCACCCGCTCCAGTGATTGTTGCACTCACAGCCTTTGCCTTTGAAGAAGATAAAGAAAAAGCGTTGGCCTTAGGCTTTGATGACTTTGTCCGTAAACCGTTTCAAGAATCCGAGATCTTTGAGAAACTGGCTCTACATTTAGGGGTTGAATATCTCTACGATGGTGAGGGTCCTCCAAAGCCTGAAACGTTGTCTCCCCTGACTTCAGAACAGTTAGAGTTCATTGAGAGTGACCAACTTCAGTATCTTTATGATGCAGCTTTAAGTCTTGACCCTAATCGCACCGCCAACCTGTTAGCCGAATTACCAACAGAACATGAGGTAATTCGCAAACAATTGCTGTCCCTTTCAGAAAATTTTCGGTTTGATATCATCATTCAGTTAATTGAGCCTCTGGTGGGGGCCTCAGTACAATGACCCTAAATTAGTAATAATTTTATGGGTTCAGCTGCAATATTCTCTTTTTACAAGTTTTTCTGCCTGAGAAGCAAAATTTCTAGACGTGAGGGCATCTCAAGTCATAAGGGTATGCTGGAGTGAGTAGGTCTGCCAGGGGAAGGATGATGAATCTAAAGGGCAATCAACAACTCCTCAGCACTTTAACTCAGGTTTTGGTTGAGTCGGGCTCTTTGCACCAGGAGCTAGTCGAGTATTGCCATCAATTAGAACAACAAGTTGCCCTCTCAGATCCAGCTCATTCAGCTTTGGTCGGAAACAGCTTAGATGCGCATCCATACTCTATTTTTGACGGTGCATCGGATGCGATCGCACTATGCGAAGCCGGATGTATCACCTACGTTAATCCCCAGCATTTGAACCTATTTGGCTATTCAACCCCAGAGCCATTGCTAGGGCAACCTTGGCAAGTCTTCTATTCCCAAGAAGAAGCCCGGCGAATAGAAACAGATATTCTTCCCAAATTATTGCCCAATCAGGGCTGGCAAGGTGAAACATATGCCCAACGCCAAGGAGGAGAAGCCTTTATTGCTGAAATGTCTTTCTCTTTGGCCCAACCCGCTCAAATGCTAATGGTGAGTCGAGATGTGACCCAACAGGCCTACATTGAGAGCTGGCAAGATGCTCAGACGACTATTCTTAAACAACTTGCCACCGGGACCCCGACGATAGAAGTATTAGAGACAATTATGGATAGTCTTGAATGCCATCTGCTAGGGGGTAGAGGGGCAGTTCTGTTCGTTGATCCCTATCATTATTTACGTCTGGGGGTTGCCCCTCATTTACCACCCGAGATGATCAATATCGTCGAGAGGATTGAAATTTCTGATACAGGTGGCCCCCTGAGTCAAGCGGTTCGTTCGAAGGAACCCGTGATCTCAGAACTCAATACCTATTCACCTCTGACCACCACAGAACAAATCGCCATCGATCAAGGATTTCAGTCCTGTTGGTCTTTTCCAATTTTAAATAGTCAAATCCAGGTCGTAGGGATAATGGCAGTTTATTTCAAAACCTCCAGAGTCCCAACAGAATATGAGCAAAAATTTCTTGATATTGCACTTGATCTCGCCGGTCTTGCCTTAGAACAACAGCAAAGTCGAGCACAAAAGGAGGAAAACTCCTCTGATATCCTGCGCTCCAATGCTGAATTACAGGCCATTTTTGATACATTCCCTGATTTGCTGCTGCGGGTGAATAGCTATGGCACATTATTGGGCTTCAAAGGAGGACATTATCAAGATGACCTATTTGATCAACCTGAAGCCTTTTTGGGGAAACAAATTCAGTCAATTTTGCCTGAAGAAATCTCGAATAAATTTCTAACGGTTTTGACGGAAGTCTTAGAGTCGCAACAGATTCACCAATTTGAGTATTCTCTGTTCAGAGAAAATATTACTCAATATTATGAGGCTCGCATCCTTCCCGCTGACCCAGGACAAGTTTTAGCTCTGATCCGAAATGTCAGCGATCGCAAGCGAGCCGAGCTGGCTTTGTCAGGGTTATTTAATGGAACCTCAAAAGTCACAGGAGATGATTTCTTCCAAGTCTTGGTCCAAGAAATCGCTTCAACTCTCAATATGTCTGAAGTGATGCTGTCTCAAGTAGATGGAGAAGACCTTTCCACCCTAGCTTTCTTCTCCGATGGCAAAATGCAGCCCAATGTGCTCTACCCCATCTCACATACTCCCTGTGAAATAACCCTGAGGGATGGTGCCTACTGCTGTGAAAGAGGGGTGCAGGAGACCTTTCCTGGAGATCCAGATTTGGTTCACCTGAACGCAGAAAGTTACATCGGCTATATTCTGCAAGACTCTGCAGGGAAGCCCATCGGAGTCTTATGCTGCTTAAGTTCTTCTCCCATTCCTGATGGAGAATTTGCATATTCCATTTTGCAGATCTTCGGGGCTAGAGCGGGGGCAGAACTAGAAAGATTACAAGGAATTAAAGCGCTGGAGCAGCTTAATTCAGAACTAGAAGCACGCGTTCGAAGCCGCACCGTGGCTTTGAAACAGTCTCAACAAGATTTAAGAACCATCTTAAATACAGCCTATGACGGTATATACATTCACACCCTTCAAGGGCAGCTGCTAGATGTAAACCAGCGGACATTGGATATCCATGGTTTAACGCGAGATAAGATTTTGCAGATGAATTTAACAGATTTAGTTTCTGAAGATTCACTTCAGCTATTCCAAAAGCATTTTCAACAAGCGGAACAGGGAATTAGCCTCCAGTTTGAAGATATTGCCAAGAACTTCCAGGACTCAATGGCCTCCCTTCCCGTAGAGATTCGAATCAGAAAGGTAGCCCTTAAACGCAACCCGGTTTTGATTACAACTTTGAGTGATATCTCCCGCCGCAAACAACAACAAACTGCAATTGAATCGATCGTTAAAGGAACTGCAGATAAAACAGGTTCAGACTTTTATCAATCTTGTGTCCAGTATCTTGCGAATATCTTTCGGGTGCACTACGCATTTGTCGCCAAGATCAAGGATGAGACCTGGACCCAATCCCGAGTCTTGGCCATGTGGACTGGAGATAGTTTTGCCACCCCCTATGACTTCGACTTATCTGACACCCCTTGTTTAGAGACCTATCGACATGAATGGTGTTGTGTCCCGAATGATCTATCAGCCAAATTTCCCACTCTCTCAAGACACTTATCTCCCCAGGGAGAAAGTTACATTAGCTGCTTGATTAAAAACTCCCAGGGACAAGTCATAGGAAATTTAGGGATTATTGATACAAAGCCTTTACCCGTTGATACCAGTAACTTGGAATTTGTACTCCAATTGTTTGCAACTCGGGTCGGGGCGGAAATGGAACGACAAGCTTCAGAAGATGCCCTCCGGCGAAGTCAAAAGCAGCTGCAAGCAGTGATTGATAATTCACCCGCTGCAATCTACTTAAAGGATTTAGAGGGGAAATACCTCATCTTTAATCGAGTCTTGGGAGAGTTATTTGATATTGATCCCCAAACTTTCTTAGGTAAGACCGATTTCGACTTGTTTCCCCGGCAAATTGCGGAAAAATTGCGGAAAAATGACATTAATACTCTAGCTGCAGGTCAGGTTCAAACGATAGAAGAAGTAGTCACCCATGCAGATGGCAGCCGTCACACCTATATCGCCAATAAATTTCCAGTCTTAGACCCCCAAGGCCATGTGTATGCCATTGGAGGAGTTTCTACGAATATCAGTGACCGCAAACGAACTGAAAATCAATTGCGAGAATCTCAACAGCTGCTGCGCCTCGTGATTGACAACATTCCCCAGCTCATCTACTGGAAAGACCATGATTCCATTTACTTGGGGTGTAACCAAAATTTTGCTGCATCTATGGGGCTCGACTCTCCCGAGCAGGTCATTGGCAAAACGGATGATGCATTATCCAAGCCCCACAAACATCTTGCCGCTAGCCAACAAAATGATGAGCGTGTAATATCCACTGGCATTCCTGAACTACATGTACTGCAAATTTTCAACACAGAGCAAAATGGCAATGTTTGGGCGGATACCAATAAAATCCCCTTAAAAGATCCGTTTGATAATACGGTTGGTATTTTAGGGACTTACGAAGATATTAGTGACCGCAAACAAGCTGAACAAGCACTGAAGCAGGTCAATGAAGAGCTTGAACATCGGGTTGTCCTGAGAACGAAGGAACTCCAAGCTGCCAAAGAAGCAGCTGATGCGGCCAATCGAGCGAAAAGTGACTTTCTCGCCAATATGAGTCACGAATTGCGAACACCTCTGAATGGGATTTTGGGATACGCTCAGGTTCTCAAACGCGATCACCATTTATTGCCCTGTCATCAACAAGCCTTAAACACCATTCATCAAAGTGGTGAACATCTCCTAACACTCATTGATGACATCCTTGATATTGCCAAAATTGAGGCCAGAAAACTAGAGCTAAATATCTCAGATATTCATTTTCCATCCCTATTAGAGAGTATTGTGAACCTCTTTCAAATGCGGGCTCAAGAAAAGAATATCCAGTTTGTCTATCGGCCTGCTGACTCTCTACCTCAAGGAATTCAGTCTGACAAGAAGTGTCTTCGTCAAATCCTTCTGAATCTGTTGAGCAATGCCATTAAGTTTACCGATCAAGGCCAAGTCACTTTATCTGTAGAGATCGAGCAACACACGTCCCAGCAAATCAAACTTAAGTTCACAATCACCGATACAGGCATCGGAATTTCTCCAGACCAAATTGAGCAGATTTTTCACCCTTTTGAGCAAGTTGGAGACCTGAACCGGCGAGCTGAAGGTACAGGGCTGGGGCTATCCATATCTCGCCAACTGGTGGAATTAATGGGAGGAACACTTCAAGCGGAGAGTTGTGAAGAGAAAGGCTCTACATTTTGGTTCTCAATTCCATACAAATTCTCGAAACAATCTGTCCCCGCTCAGACAATCGGTGGTCCCATTGTTGGGTATGACGGCCCCCCACGCCGGTTATTAATTGTTGATGATAGTGCGGTCAACCGAACCGTTTTGGTGGCAATGTTAGAACCTCTAGGCTTTCTCCTAGAGTTAGCGGAGGATGGACAACAAGGTCTAGAAAAAGCGATTGAATGTAAACCAGAGCTTATTTTAAGTGATTTAGTCATGCCGAATAAAGATGGCTGGGCAATGATCAAGGAAATCCGGCAAATTCCTGAATTAAAAAGCATTCCTATTTTTGCGATTTCTGCTAGTGTGCAAGCAGTAGATCAACAACTAAGCCAAGATGCTGGGTGTGATGCTTTTATTCCTAAACCTGTAGAAGATATAGCTTTATATGATCTGCTAGCTGAGTATTTACAGTTGGAATGGAATTTTGCGTCCAGCTCGGCGGCTCAAACCACCAACGACAGCGATTTAACAACACTTGTTGTCCCAGATCAAGGCTGTTTACAACGGCTGTTTGAACTTGCCATGCTTGGAAACATGACTCAAATACGTCGAGAGGCGTCTGGTCTGGTAGCCTCCAAGCCACAGTTAGCGCCCTTCGCTAATCAATTAATCTCTCTAGCTCACAATTTTGAAGATGAAAAAATCATGGTGTTTCTCCAACATTTTTTACCCCATGAGTAGCTTCAATAATATTGTCTTGTTTAAGTTGGTATTTGGAGGGCTAACACTCAAATTTTGATGATGGTTTGCAAAGGGCTGATGATGTGCTTGATCCCAATAGACACGGAAGGCTGAACAACGAACATCTTCAACTGTGCCATTTTCTTTGAATGATTTGTTTTATCTGGTGTGTCTCTAATGTCTGGCGATATTGATTTTCGCAACTACACCGTTTTAATCATCGATGACAATCCTAATAATCTGGGGGTTGCACTATCGGCTCTCGAAGGGTTTGGTGCCACTGTTTTAGTCTCACGTTCGGGGGAGAGCGGTTTGCAACGGGCTGCCTTTGCTAAGCCCAATATCATTCTCTTAGATGTTTTGATGCCAGATATTGATGGTTATGAAACTTGCCGACGTTTAAAGGCTAATCCACAAACGGAACCAATTCCCGTTATCTTTATGACAGCCCTGACTTCTAACAATGACAAAGTTAAAGGCTTAGAAGTCGGAGCTGTTGACTATATAACAAAACCAATTTATGTAGATGAGCTTCTGGCAAGGGTTAAGGTTCACCTTCAGATATATGCGTTAAATCAAACCTTACAAGCTCAAAATCATCAGCTGAAAGCTGAGATTGCACAGCGCATCTCCACAGAAAAAACCCTGACTGAAACCATCGACCAACTCCAAAATACCCAGAACCAACTGATAGAGTCCGAAAAGATGGCGGCTTTAGGGAATTTAGTCGCTGGTGTTGCCCATGAGATCAGCACACCTATTGGTACCAGTATCACGGCTGCCTCAACCTTAGCCGATGAAACCCATACGTTTCTAAAGGCAGTGGAGCAGGGACAAGTTAAACGATCTGTTCTTAGCCGTTATATCCATGTCGCACAAAGCAGCTCCAAACTGGTCCTCAGCAATTTACATCGGGCGGGAGATCTAGTTCGTAGTTTTAAGCTTGTTGCTGTTGACCAATCTCATCAGGAACAACGGGAATTTAATGTCAAAGCTTATTTACAAGAAGTTGTAAATAGCCTGCGACCACAGCTCAAAAATAGCAAGCATCAATTACTTTTAACTGGAGATGATTCGCTTGTAATCACGAGCTACCCTGGACTCCTTGCTCAAATCGTTACCAATCTGGTCACTAATTCTTTAATCCATGCCTATCAACCCTCTGAACCAGGGTTGATGAAGGTGGATATTCAGAAGGAACCTGATGGAATACAACTTATTTATAGTGATGATGGTTGTGGTATTTCGCCGGAAAAACAACGCAAGATTTTCGAACCCTTTTATACGACTGCTCGCGATCGCGGTGGGACAGGGCTTGGATTACATATTGTCTATAATCTCGTTACTCAGTCCTTTTGCGGCAATATTAAAGTGGATAGCACGGTTGGGGAAGGGACTAAATTTCTGATTTCTTTACCTCAAGAGCTCATTAAAGCTGAATAATAAGCTCTCATCGTTAGTGTAAAGGCAACATGATAAGCAGGGACTGATGTTGACCGTGATGGATTGGGTCTGGTGCGGTTTCAGATTCTGCTCGATTTAACTTCATCTTTTCATTTCATGCTGACACCCTGTTTTGCTTGAAACGCATGTTTCTGTTGGTGTAATCGCTTACAGCTTGAGACTTAGGACACCCTTTTATAAGAGGCGATCTAGGAAAAATTGTGATCTTATGTCTCGATTTAAACAATAGGGATTAAGTTGTTGAATATAAGTCCTCCTCTTGACTTTGCAGAGGTTTGGAGAAAAAAATAAGAATCTTGGCATCCTGGTTCGCTAGTGAAAGGGGGAAAGCTAGGATTTCTGTGGTGCTGACTTGGCTCAAGACTAATTGGTAAAGATACGACTATGGGTAAACCGACTGGTTTTATAGAATTCGTCCGCGAAATTCCAACGGATCGTCCCCCGTTGGAACGGATTAAGAACTGGGATGAATTCCATCAGCACTTACCTGAAGAAAGGCTCCGAAACCAAGGGGCCCGTTGTATGGATTGTGGGACACCGTTTTGTCATACAGGCACGGTCATTAGCAATATGGCTAGTGGGTGCCCCATCAATAACCTGATTCCAGAGTGGAATGATTTGGTTTATCGAGGACTGTGGCGAGAAGCCCTTGATCGGCTCCATAAGACCAATAATTTCCCAGAATTTACTGGCCGAGTCTGCCCAGCCCCCTGTGAAGGCTCCTGTGTATTGGGAATAACGAACCCTCCCGTAACCATCAAAAATATCGAACAGACCATTGTTGATAGAGGCTGGGAAGAGGGGTGGATTACCCCCCAACCGCCAGAAAAACGCACGGGTAAGAAGGTTGCCGTGGTGGGTTCAGGGCCTGCAGGACTTTGTGCTGCCGCCCAACTCAATAAGGCAGGGCATTGGGTGACAGTACTGGAGCGGGCCGATCGACCGGGTGGGCTGCTGACCTACGGCATTCCCAATATGAAATTGGAGAAGGAACAGGTGGTAATGCGCCGTCTCCAACTTCTAGAAGAAGAAGGGGTGAAGTTTGTTTGTAACACTGAAGTGGGCAAAGACCTCCCGGCCGACTCTTTGCTAAAGGATTTTGACGCGGTTGTTCTCTGTACCGGGGCGACTCGTCCCCGGGATCTCCCCATTGAAGGTCGGGATTTGCAAGGGATTCACTTTGCCATGGACTTTCTAACAGCCAATACCAAGGCGGTTATGGATGCTAGCCTGAATGACCAGGTGATCTCAGCCCAAGGTAAAGATGTCGTCGTAATTGGGGGCGGAGATACGGGGACAGATTGTGTAGGGACTTCCATTCGACATAACTGTCAGAGTTTAGTACAGCTAGAAATTATGCCTAAACCTCCCCAGGAGCGGGCTGCCAATAACCCTTGGCCCGAATGGCCGAAGGTCTATCGTCTCGATTATGGTCAGGAAGAGGCTGCTGCTGTCTTTGGGGATGATCCAAGAGGTTATCTAACCATGACTACCCGCTTTGAAGGGGATGAACAGGGTCATGTTAAAGCTTTGCACACGGTTCAGGTTACTTGGGAAAAGGATGACCAAGGCCGCTTTACACCGGTTCACGTTCCTGGATCTGAAAAAGTGATTCCAGCTCAACTGGTTCTGTTGGCCATGGGCTTTTTAGGACCGGAACAACCCCTTCTAGATTCGTTGAAATTAGATCTCGATCCCCGGGGAAATGTCAAAGCTGAGTATGAGCAATACACGACCAGTATCCCAGGGGTGTTCGCAGCGGGGGATTGCCGACGGGGTCAAAGCCTGGTGGTGTGGGCTTTTAATGAAGGTAGAGGTGCAGCACGAGAATGCGATCGCTACCTGATGGGGCAAACGGATTTGCCTTAGCTATAATATTTGCTTTAGAGAATGACTGTCCTCAACCATTAACACGACATGAAACCTTCTCCACAAACTGTTTACGACAATCTCAACTTACTTGAGCAAGTCGACAAAGTGAGTAGCGCCCAATATCGTCAGATGGCCCAAGATATTTTGGCGGACCCCGAGGTAAGTTTGCAATGGCGAGAAGCGATCGCAGAACGTCTCAACCAAGCCAATCGTCAACTCGGACTGCAAACTGCAAACGACGGGGATAGCTACTAGCCATTAATCGGGGTGGGCTTGGATCAGATCAAAAATGGTGTTATCCAGTTCATAACCAAACATCTCCGCCATTTGGATAACTTTGGCATTACTATCCTGTCCTAAAGAGCGCAGCCAACGGGTAATCGTGAAAACTTTATGCATGATCAGAATGTCTAAGGCCTGGGGATTGAATAGGATACCTTCTCGCTCACTGAACTGGTGAGGGACAAGCATGGCAACATAACGGACCAGTTCACCCGAACGCCAGTCCAACAGTAACGGTAACCAAGGATAGAGACTATCTAAGCGAATAAACCATAAACGTACCTCCGGTATCTCGGACCATTCTTGTTGGGCATCGGCCGGTTGAGGGTAGTCAATTTGAAAGGTTAGTTCTTGCTCATGAGCCAAAATATCGTCAGCCAGCCAAGCTTCCAGGAGGGGACGAATGGGGGATAAGTCTAGGCTATCAATATGAGTAGCGTTGATGGCAATCGTTTCGGTCATGATTCTGGTTCAGTTTGCATAAAGGTGGGGTCGGTCGGTAAAACGGAATCGGTTCGGGTTTAGGTATGATAGAGAAGAATAGCAATGCGGCTCAGTTCCGTCTGTGCTATTGAGCTGGGGTTGAGTATGACTGGCGGTCAAACACAAGTGATATTCAGCTTGGTTTGAACTTAATGAATTTAGATTAGGTTTACCTTGACCTATTAAAGCTCGAAACCGTTGTTTAGTGTTGGGATGTACCGAGTGTTGGACGTTGAGCCTGAGACCCCCACCAAACCAATCACTTCCCTAGAAGACGCGATTGACCAATGCCAAGCTTTGGGAATGCGGCTAAGTCGACAACGACGATCGATTTTGGAGTTGCTTTGGCTAGCGGAAGAACATCTTTCGGCCCGACAAATCTATGATCGACTGAATCAGGCGGGTAAAGAGATTGGCCATACCTCGGTTTACCAGAATTTAGAGGCTTTGTCCCAACAAGGAATTATTGAATGTGTAGAGCGATCAGATGGACGCTTATATGGCAACCTAAGCCATTCCCACAGCCATATTAATTGTCTAGATACAGATCAAATTATTGATATTCAAGTTGAGCTACCGCCAGAGCTGATTGCTCAAATCGAAGAGCAGGCAGGCGTAACCATCTCAGATTATCGAGTGGACTTCTTTGCTTATCGCCACTCAAATCCAAAAATGTAGCCAATTAATCCTAAACTAGATCCAGCAAGCAGATTGAAGCGGTAGGGTGCCAGTTGCTTTCGGATTGAGCGATGGATGCAATTTGGTTCCCTTGTTTTTGACTAAGTTAGGAGTAAAACGTACAGATGGCTGGATCTACCCAAGATGTCCCACGTCTTTTGCGGGCTGCCCGTGGGGAAGTATTGGATCGTCCCCCCGTATGGATGATGCGACAGGCGGGTCGATATATGAAGGCCTACCGAGACCTACGGGAAAAGTACCCTTCTTTTCGGGAGCGCTCTGAGATTCCTGAGGTGGCAATTGAGATCTCTCTACAACCCTGGCGTGCCTTTAAACCAGATGGTGTCATTCTCTTTTCGGATATTGTGACGCCCTTGCCGGGCATCGGTATCAAAATGGATGTAGCAGAAGGCAAGGGGCCGATCATCGAAGAGCCGATCCGAACCATGGAACAGGTGAATAACCTCCATGATTTGGAGCCAGATGAGTCTCTGCCGTTTATTCGCCAAATTTTAACGGCTCTGCGACAAGAAGTCGGTAATCAATCGACGGTTTTAGGGTTTGTCGGCGCGCCCTGGACTTTGGCAGCTTATGCCATTGAAGGTAAAGGCTCCAAGCATTATTCCGTTATTAAGGGCATGGCGTTTGATGATCCGACGATTCTTCATGCCTTTTTGGAGAAAATTTCGGATGCGATCGCAACCTACGTACGACACCAAATTGATTGCGGTGCCCAGGTGGTGCAAATGTTTGATTCTTGGGCCGGTCAGCTGAGTCCCATTGACTTTGAGACCTTTGCGCTTCCCTATCAGCAACGAGTGTTTCGTCAGGTAAAAGAAACTCATCCTGATACGCCCTTGATTTTGTTGGCAAGCGGTAGTGCTGGTTTGTTGGAGCGGATGGCGCAATCCGGTGCTGACATTATCAGTGTGGACTGGACGGTCGATATGGCTGATGCCCGTAAGCGTTTAGGACCGAACCTACATGTGCAGGGGAATATGGATCCAGGCGTGCTATTTGGGTCCCAGGATTTCATTCGCGATCGCATCCTAGATACAATTCGCAAAGCTGGCAACAAAGGCCACATCATGAATTTAGGTCATGGCATTTTGCCAACAACACCAGAAGAAAATGCAGCCTTTTTCTTCGAAACGGTCAAGCAAGCCGATCAATTACTAGCAATTCCTGCCTAGAGCCTAATTTCCCTATAAAAAGCTCGCATTTGAGCTTATATTCACCATTTATAAAAAGAGAGCAAGTACTTATTCTCGCTCTCTTTTTTTCATAAAAAATAGAAGTTTTGCGTCATCCAATAACCTTTGATGGGGCTAACTTTGGAATACACATCATGCTGTAAGAAAGCAATTGGATTGTGGAAGTCCCCCAGATAACATAAACAGCTTATAACCAGATCAAGCCCTAAATTCTAGACATGATTGCTCCATCTCCAAGATTCTAGAAGACTTAATTTCAAGACGTGATCACCAAATATTGTGTAAGTTTCAATACAATTAATGTAAATTCTGTGGATGTTGATTGGCTCCCTTTTCACCTAGAGGTCATAGATTAAGGGTTTAAGTTTGTACCCCTGTCCTAACTTAAAGACTGAGAGCTGAAACATCTACTCAGTATGAGTTAGGGCTAAGTATAAATTTCTACCATTCTTTTTCTTTATCCTCCAGAATAAGAATAGTCTTTCAGCCAACCCCTCAGCGCCATCTGGGTAAACTACGGCCATGAGCGACATTGAAAATCTGAGAATTCACTTTTATGGTGTGCAAGGAAGTGGATCAATCTATCCTTCTTTCCAAGAACGAAGAGCATATCAAGCCCTGACGGACCAAGATTTACTTAAGCAGGTATTTGAAGATCTACAGAAACGGGCTGGCCCTGATGGTCGCTTAAACACAACGATAGAAGAGCTACTGGGTGGCCCCTTCAACAAGGCAACCCTTGCAGCCTATCGAAACCGTTTGGAACGTTCGCAAGCACGCATTTATGGGGGATGGACCACCTGTATCCGAATAGAAACCGCAGATCAATACGATATCGTTTTAGATTGCGGAACTGGATTTCGGCTTTGTGCCAAGGACATCATGCACAAGTGGGGAACAGAGGAGCAAGCACAATCCTCACTCCCCTCAAAACATCCATCAGGAACGGGCCGTCACCTGTACATCTTCGGTAGCCACTCCCACTTTGACCATACAGAAGGATTTGACCAGGCTGCCGTTTGCTTTGACCCTCGCAACCATATACATGTGTATGCCAACCGCCAATATCTTCAAGCCCTCGATCAAATATTAGGGATCTTTTCCCACCAGGTGGATTATCGACTCAAGGGGGTACAAACTCCCTTAAGTTATGAATTAATGCCTGCCCAGTTCCATTCCTGCGAGATTCGAGACTTTCAAACCGATCCGCCTCCTGATACTCCAGATAAATTCGTCGATCAGTATCAAGATCTAGGTCATCCCATCCACCTGGGGGAAACAATTCTTCAGCCCTTTGAAGTATTTCACCCCAGCCCCTGTTTAGCCTATCGAATTGAGCGGGGTGGTAAAGTCTTTATTTTCTGTACAGATCATGAACTTCGCCGAGGTAAAGAGTCTGATCATCCCTTACAAATTGCCAGCCTAGAAGCTGAAGAACGATTATGCCAACACAGCATGGATGCGGACATCCTGTATCGAGATGGTCAATTTTTAAGAATTGAGTATGACGGCGATTTAGGAGTTGGCTCTCCCCATGGTGTTTCACGCTTGGACTGGGGGCATAGTTGTATTGAAGATGTGTTGGATATGGCCACACGCTGTCGGATCAAACAGACCTACATCGGTCATCATGATCCTAATCGTGATTGGTCGGAGCGAAATTGGCTGGATGAAACATTACAACGCAAAAGCAAACAGACAGGGCTTAATTTTGAGCTAGCTAGGGCAGAAACCGTTATTGATCTCTAAACATTTTTTACAAGGCTCGAGCCAATTCGAGAAAGGCATCTTCAACCTGATCTCCTGTTTTGGCACTACTTTCAAACACTCGCCTTCCTTGACCCAAATGAAAAATCACTTCATCTAAGCTCACTTCCCAAGTTAAGTCAGATTTATTGATGATGGGTACATAAGGAATCTGGCCTAAATTTTCTTCAACGATTCTTACAAGTTCCAGAGCACATTCAAGGGAAGCTTTTCGTGTCCCATCGATCACAATTAAATACCCTGATGCTCCATGTAAATAGTGAAGCGGGACTGAAAACTGATCTTCTGCTCCTGCAATATCCCAAAGCAAAAGTGTGACCTGTTCTCCGCCCAGTAAGATTACTTTTTTATCGACCTTAACCCCAAGAGTTGAGTGGTATCTATCATCATAAATGCTATTGACAAAACGTTGGACCAAACTGGTCTTACCAACGCCCCACATTCCTAACATTACAACTTTATGCTTAATCATTACGGCCTAGACTACTGCACTCAGATCTTAGATTTACTATATCGCCATTGAGGCAGCATATCATTACTCAATCCGGCTAGAAAGCATCAAATAAGAATGTAAAAATCGGGTCGACAGCAATCCAATCAATTACTATTGACATTTCTGTTAGTTAAAGATTCTAGGATTAATTAAAATCAATATTTCAGTACTATTTATATGCCAATTTTTAGACTTAGTCCTCTTCTTAACAAGAACAAATGACGATGCATCACCCAAGGTATGCCAAGAAGTTAAATCAGAAAAAATTGATACTTCAAACACAAAAAAATAAAACTATAGGATAGTGTCAGGCTCTCTACATCCCTTCCGGTGTAAACCTAACAGGCTTACTATTGGCCACTAAAGAATGAAGGATATGGAAAATTATTGCCTGATCATTTGCAAATTTTTCAAAAACGGGGTAGATAGCTATAAGGGGGGAATAGGTCCTAGATTCTGATTTGAATGGGCCTAAAAAAACTGAATGAATAAGGTAACGATTGAGACATTACTGAACGACTTTGTTTCTGCCTCCACTGAGATTCAAGGTGCAGTGATGGTTTCTCCGCAAGGGCAGCTCCTAACCCATCCTATTGGCCTCTCTGAAACCTCAACTAGCATTATGGCAGGCTCCATGCTGCAGTTAGCAGGATGTGTAAGTGAGCAATGCCACTGGAATGCGGTGGATTGGGTAACGATTCAAGCCCTTGAAGGGTACTTAATTTTAACCCAATGTCTTCAAGACATTTTTTTACTCATTCGATCCCAAGATGTTCCTTCTGGCTATTTATTGCATTACATTCACCATTATTTAGACAGGCTAAGGACATCCCTCAGAGCCCCTGACCACGATGCAACGGTTGTGCAATTAAGCTACCGACCAACGGAGTTAATTAATCAGGCCTCGGTTGGCACCCTTATGTCGCCCGCAACCAATGGAGCATCTGCCTCCAGCCTTGCAGCAAGCCATACCAACCCTCCTCATCCAACTTCAAATGGGGCACAATCCTCCTCTTATGTTCCATCCATTTCATCAGCACCCACGCTGCCCATCCATTTAGATGAATTTGAAATTGCCTATTGTCAAAAAGAGTTGGCGGAAATCATTGGTCCCATTGCATCCTTGATTTGCGATCGCACCCTCACTCAAAACCCAAATTTACGGCTGATGGATTTCGTCAATGCCTTGGCCCAACAGATTCCTGATTCCCAAAAAGCCTTAGACTTTCAAAAGCGAATCTTATCGGAGTAACCGGATTCAAGCTTGAGTTCTTCAGATATCCTGACCTGAGTCACAGTCGCCTATTCATGAGCTGAGCTAATGTGGCATGACAGGTGACTTGAGGAAATTGAGGGATGAATCAGCCCCGCAAGGCTTGGACCATTGGAGTCTTAGGATTAGTGACGGTGCTCTACGCCAGTCACGGAATTGCCAATCCAGCGTCACCTCAGGGAGGTGATGCAATTCCTTTTACAGTTAATGAACGGGTCAAAATGGATGGTCGTTGTGCCCATTTACCCAAAACACCCTGTACCCAGATCAAAGTAAGCTATCCCCATTTTGAAGCGATACACTCATCAGATGCCATCGATTCCATCAACAGGAATATCAAGCAGTTCTTGCTGCAATCAGCCTCACTAGAGAACGATCCTCAAACCATTGAAGAAGCAATGGTTAAGTTCCTTAAAGGCTACGAGAATTCAAAGCAAGACTTCCCTCACCAAGGGGTCTGGGCAGATGAGAAAACTGTAGAAGTCCTACAAAATCGTTCCAATTTATTGAGTCTTCAATATTCCCATTACTGGTATACCGGTGGGGCTCATCCCAATTCCAGTCGCACCTATTGGAACTATAATCCCAAAACAGGCAAACAAATTCAGCTGGCGGATTTATTTGTGGAGGGATATGCCCCAAAGCTGAATAGGATTGCGGAAAAGCATTTTCGCCAAGCCAGGGAACTAGAGACCAACACGAGTTTGAATGAAGTTGGGTTTTGGTTTGAGAATGACCAGTTTAAGGTGAATACCAATTTTGCTCTGGCTCCAGGGGGGCTGATCTTCTTTTTTAACACCTACGAAGTTAGTCCCTATGTCATGGGTCCAACGGAAGTGGTAATTCCCTATGGAGAACTTAAGGGACTCCTTAAAGATCAGATTGCTTTGATTCCAAATCACTCTTAATCAATACACGGGACCCACGATGTGACCTAAACTAAAGCTACAAGAACTCGTTTTACCTTCGATAACCCCGCTAGATTTATTGAACGGACACTCACAGATCCCAACAAACTCAACGGCGCTTGGAGGGTTTCAGATCACCCGCATAGGCCAACATCCAATCCGTTAAGCGATCGCAGATCGGTTCCCCAGTTAAATTCTGCAAGCGGGCAAAGCCACCGATGTTGCCAGCATTAATTTCACTGATTTTCCAGATGTCGTCATCGTCTAGCAAAAAGTCGTATCCCAAGGTATGGAGGTTGCGATCGCAATAGGCTCCCACCGTCCCCGCAATCGCTGCTTCTTCCTCTAGTGTCACCTCTGCCAGGGCACAGTCGCCATCCACACTGACATTATTCACCCAATATCCGGTCCGAGAGCGTCGCACGTAGGCCCCGTAAATTTCACCATTGACCACCACCACTCGCTTATCGCCAGCCGAAACGTTATTTAAGTACCGCACAAATTGCAGCGGTTCAGGGACATTGCCCAGTAAATATCCCATCACCCGCTCAAAGGAGGAGAAATCGCGAGTTCCGGTCAATGAGTTATCCACCCAAAAATGGCCCGCCTCACGCCAAATCTTGAAAACACCTCTGCCCCCACAGCTATTAGACCGTTTGGCCACAATGGTTTGATGCTGTTCTAGGAAACCGTAAGCGTCCTCCAACTCACTGGTAATCAAGGTCTCAGGGATATAGGGACCAGCGACCTTAGCCAAAAAGTCAGGCTGAATTTGCTCCAGTTTACTGATAGGGTCGTTTACAAATCGGACTTGCTGGGACCATTGCCCCAAAATATTGAGATATCCAGGGGGAAAGGGCTTAAGACGACGGCAAAATACTAAATCAAATTCCGATAAGGTATACGCTGAGCGCGGTAAGGTATCTAACCGCAAAAACTGATCATAGGTGAGGGCATGAGGCACCACTGCCGCCTGAACTTGATACGGATCGCTCACCCATTCTGCAGGGGCATGAAACAACTCAATCTGCGGATGTTGAGCAAAATATTGGTAGGTCGTCGGTACATCCTGTAACGGGGATGTGTAGAGGGATGGATCGCAAATACAAAGAAGTTTCATAGTCGTTTTCTTATAGAGTTAGGCTGCAGATAAGCTGTTTTCTCCACCCTCTGGGAGACCTTTGGGCTGTTTCTTCCTGACATTGGAAATCAGCACCCCCGTCATAATGATCAAGAAGGCAACGCCTTGAGTATAAGAAGGGCGTTCTCCATTGAGCACAAAGGCATACACTATGCCGAAAACGGGGGAGAGAATGGTCCACCGCGCTACAGTTTGGGAATCAAGCTGCTTGAGGGCGGCAAACCAAGCAAACTGAGAAATCACAATCACGAACAGGGAATAGATCAGCATAATTAGCCATAGCTGCCCTGAAAAGATGTCGACAAAGTGTACCGGACCAAATAACTTAATTGCGATCGCAAAGAACACAACCGCTGCAAATGCGTTCCGGGTAAAAACCACCACTCGCAGACTTGAAGACTTAGACAGCAATATCTTGCTGACCAAAGCGGAGAGGGCATAAATAAATGCTGAAGCAATGATCAACAGATCGCCATGGGAAAATTGAAACTGGTTTTGCTGCAGGGCTAACGCTATTACACCTCCACCAATCAGGGAAAATCCTACCCATTCCGGCTTGGTGATCCGCTGCCGAAAGAAAAGCGCTCCTGCCAAGGCATAAATCACAGGCCCCAGACGGCCTAATAGCACCGTGTTGGTGACCGTTGTATCCGTCAGTGCCAGAAAAATCAATGCCGACAAAACCACTGCTAAGCAGCCATTAATCACAAGACCTAGGCGAACCCGATGGTGCAGTCGTTGCCAATCTTGCCAAATGGATTTCCAACCAAATCGAGAAAGAACCACAAGGGCTGCACAAAGATTGCCTAGGAACAAGACATTACAGAAGGAAACGGGATGCATCACATCCCCAGCTAAGTCGGGGGCATTCAGGAGTAGAAATGCAATCAAGGGTGTGCCAAGGGAACGCAAGGCCCGAGACAACACCAACAAGAATTTGGGATTGAACATAACGTTCGATGTTGGCAATCTATGGAGATAAACGGATAAATCAGGGATAGAACTAGCCCTGGAGTTGATGAATCTGAATGCGGAGTTCTTGGACCGCTCGCTGAAATGGAGCAGAAAGAGGCTCCTCCATCCGCTGGATCCGGGCTAACATCTGTTGGTGATGGCGTAGGGTCGTTTGCCGGTCCCCTTTTAGACCCGCAATTTCCCGGGTAATCAGTTCCTCTGGGAGGCAAAAAAAGACGCCCCCATCGGTGAATTGAATCTTGCCTGCAAATAAATCAAAGATACGAGCGCTACCAGTAATCGCTTCTTGGGGAAACTCAGTGCCATACACATGCAAACTCAGAAAAGGTTGGGAGCTAGGATTTCCCATTTGATGGATTAAATCATGGTCCACCGGAATAATCGTCCCAGCATTAAACGGCATAATGGCCCGCGTTGTCAGTAAACTATCCTCAAAGTGATAAACACTATGCTCCGCTTGACCGAATGACTGGACCGCTCCCCATTGAGCCGAACCATGATCATGGAAGGCACTAAAGTCCCCAGGAGCCCAGGACATCACCATAATTTCAAAATGTCCCCCGTCATAAACCAAATGTCGACCATAACTATCGGCAAGGGGATGGTCAAAATCGGCCCATAGTATCAGGTCTTCAGCTTGGATATTGGCATCCTGCACACATTGACAGGCAATCTGAGGCGTTATTTGAGACTGCTTGCGAATCAGCTGGATTAAAGACTCCAGACTTTTGGGCATGCGCAGAGAGGGTATTTCAACTTGCACTAACATCAACCAAACCGAGTGACTACATAGAAAGATTCTTCCCAACAGTATTGCTCTAAAGGGCAATCAAGGTTAAGAAAACCTCTTATTAGCCAAGTTAGGTCTGGGAACTGAAGGTTCCCTGAGAAATGCGTTAAGCCCTTCTAAAGTAATGCAGGAATCTCCTGAGAATTCATTTACACGATTAAGGCAAACGGTCGTATTGTTAAGAGACAGGGCCTAGGCGGTAAGCCGATATTTACATAAGAGAGCTTATTCTTTTTCTCAGAGTGTCAGATAAATCGAAAATTTTACATCTGAAGCAATTAACGGACTTATCACTGGTGGATTTGCTTTTATCAATTATCAACGTCTATCGTCTATGGTCGTATGAATCGACTTAAAGTGTTTAGTCACATCACTCAGTTCAAGCCAGAACTCCCCATTAACTTCATCAGTTTTACTCACCAATTTGCCTAACTTCTTATCATAATCATACGCAACACCATAGCTTCCCCAGGGGTTACGCACCTTTATCCAATGGAGATTCACGCCGGGTACGGTGGTTGTCTTATCATCTTTATCAGTAACGCCAGTAACGCAGTCAAGAACACTGTAATAGTGCGAGCCAAGGTAACCTTTACCTTTAACTTCACCTGTGCTGGGAGCATCTTTATCTTGATCTATTTTGGGAATGGGTACATCTTTAGTTTTTAATGCAACTGGCTTTTTGGATTTGAGGGCTTTACAGATCTCTTGATAGAAGTCTAACTGAGGTTTGGAGTACTGTGCCTCGCCAGTAACAACCTTGTGGGCTTTTCCCTGCTCTCCTGGATAATGTCCCGATTTATAAAGCCAAGCAATCATAGGCTTAGCTACTTTCTTATCAAGTTTGTCATCCTTGAACTTTCCTTCAAAGCTCTCAATTCGGATCTCATCATCATAGTAAGGTGTGCCCCGGTGCGGGACAACGATAGCCTCAGCTTGAGGTGGAATAAAGTCTGTAAGACTATTGAATAGTTGAGCAATGGGATCCTCGCCGTTTTTATCAGTGGTCTTGAGGTACTTTAGCCACAAATCTATCAATTTTGTGTCTCCGGCGAAAATCCCATACGAAACCATCTTTGTATAGCGCTTTTCTTTTCCGAGTTTCCGCTCCTCTGTAGACCAAGGAAGTATCTTGTTATCAGCACGATCGTATCCACTATAGATGTAATCCCAATCAGCTTGTTTACCCAGTAAGAGTTGAAAGGTAAGCGAGGCTGTCCCTCCATCATCAAAAACATTATATGAGCGTGAACTACGTCTTTTCGTCAGCTCCTGTGTTGGATCAATCCCTGAAGCTACATATGCTTTCTCTAAAATCTGTGTCCAGAGTGCACCTTTCCCGTAGGCATCTTCACCTGAGTCTGTCTTGACCACCGATTTATTTATAGTGACCTCAAAAGGGGTGAAGTTCCTTTTATCTTTATCACCCTTATGCTCTTCGACCTGGTAAAACCGAACTGAGACAGTCTCACCCTTATCTTTCATCATGTTCTTGATGAATTCAGGATTTGTATGTGCAATGCTACCTGCAACAGCTAGTAAGAAACAATCTCCTATTGGACCTTGTTTTATGTCCTCTGGTCGTGGTGACAGTCCACCCTCAGGAAATAAAGGTTGCTTTGAACTAACAAAGGTATCCAGGGTAACGTTATCTTTTGGAACATAGCATTCTTCCCCTTCAATTTTTACAAACAATATGGTCGTCCCAATTCGGCTGAAAGTTTCGCGGTCTCCTTTTTTTGCGGTATCTTTAAGCTTTCTTTTCATGTCGTAAATCTCAGTTTCTCGATTGAAAGTTCCGGTGAGAATTTCAATGTCGGTGTCCTCTATTTTTTCTTCTATTGGTTCTCGCTGAATGATTCCATATTTTTTTATTGTTCCTTCATTCCGCAGAACTACATGGGGCAACTCATCTGTGATTGCTTGATGACACTGCATAGAAGTATGTACACTTTTCGGTTGTTTTCCCCCTTCTGATATGCCCTCCAGTTGAAATGGCTGACCTAGATTTGGTTTGTTAGAAGTAGGGACATTAATTTGTTGAACAACTTGAGTTACGACTCGATCTGCTTCCTGTTCATACTTATCCCCAGGCTTCCCAATCATTAGCTTTGGTTGTATCCAGGTTTTTAGTTGCAACGGACGGGTTATATCACTACAAGGTCTAGGTGGCCCCGTTTGGATAAATGAATTATTCAGCCGCTGAAACTTCTCTAGTCGCTCAGTATGTTCAGCCAGCCCTTCTTCATTCGACCTAGTCTCAGTAATGTTATGAACTTGAAGGGGTTGAGCCGCAACGGTATAAGGAGTAGCTTTATTAACAGGTTGGGCAATTTTTTCTTTCTTCGCATATAATCGGTCACCCATCAACCCGCTCCTAACTTCCTAGAAAATCATTTAAATTTTCGTTTATTATTTTTTTCACTGAGTAGAACTTTATATTTAGCCTTGGAATCAGTAATCTGAATGCCAAATTTCAACCACAGCTCAACCCTCTGATTTTTTCAAGTCTACTAACAACTCCAGAAGAGCAGACGACAGCTAGATCAAGAGGCAGGAAAAATAAAGGTGAATTTATCGGGTTGTAGACTCTGATGACAACAATCTTAATTTATTCTCATAACCAAGTAGGATACTAAAGCTGCAAAACAAGGTCGCTTTTTCATCTATGAAACTCATAGAAGTCTAATACCTGCAATTTCTGTTTGCGGCAAAACCCTTTTCCTAGTTGAAGTTGCTAAATTACTGATACAAAGCAGGCACATACTCCCGCATGGCCAATAGCAATACAACTATCCGTTATATTCTGTAGCGATTTGAATCTCTAAGCTTTCTCGGTCCACACTCACAGACAGTAAGTTGGGACGACAGCAGACCTGACAATCTTCTACATAGGACTGGCTGAAGCCTGCACTGATATCGATAAACGTGGTGTTAAATTCTCCACAATAGGCGCATTGATAGTCTGATGTGGTTTCCATGAATCAGATCGATATCCTTCCAAATTCCTGATTTATCCTTCTTAAGCTTACTGTGGACGGCAAAAGAGCACCGGACTATGAAGGAGTTGGATATTGATAGCGATGTTAGGCAACCTGCACTTCCAAAGGATTTGAGGCTTCCCGCTCAAGCCATTCGAAGGCGGAATTGAGTTGATTAAGGCTGATCAGTCCATGTTGCCATAGGACCATATGTAGCTGCCCCAACGATGGATCTTGACGACGCAGGGCAACATTCAATTCTGCGGTGGAAATCGCTAAATCATTTTGGAGAAAATTTATAAATTTTTGCTGAAGTGAAGATGACATGATTGCCTAATCCAAAAAAAGAAAGGGGTATTCATTTGATGTGATTTGAGGAAGTCTCCCTTACTATCCTCAGTCAGCTCGCAACGGTAGCTGGTTAGTAATATAGTGCCAACCCAGACGCCATTAGCTAACGGTAGAAATACTGAAGTCTATGGTTTTCAGGGGTTTTTCCGTATAACTATGGAGAGATTTAGTGGTGTGGGTCAGCCGTCTTCCGTATATCTGAGGACAGATCAGGTTGTTTATATTCATATAACAACCCACTTTTCAGTTAATCCCCTTTTTAAACATCATCCAAAGCAAAATTATTTATATTTTCTAAATGTTTTTGCGTTTACTTCTCAAGATATTTCGTCAATAAAGAAAATAGACTCCACTTAATAGTCTGGTGGTGAATAGACGGATAGAGGCCCCTACCCAGGGAAGTACCAACAGGATTCCTTCTACAAGGGACCAGTATCATGAGGTAAAAACGGAGTATGCATCAGTCCATCTGCATATTGTGATTAGGGGCCAACGATACTCTTCAAGGATGACGCCCCCATAACGTTTCTTGACTGTTTATGGATAAACGAGAGAGTCTGATTGAGCAATTCTCCACCTTTATTGCGTGGTCGGAGGAACGGTTTCAACGCTGGCAAACTGATCCACGATTAAGCCGCCACATGGAAAGAAGTCTCCAACAGGTGAGTAGCGGCGAAAGTCAATATTGGGTCGCTTACTGGCATCAGCAATGGCAACAGCATAACCAGACGATCAGCCGAGATCATCTATATGCCTATCTCCAAGAGCCGTGTTATCGGGTTGCATCTCAACTTTGGTCCACCTACCAACATCGCAATGATCGGCCATTGTTCGATTTGTTTAGCCAAGGCGTGCTGTGTTTCCAGAAACTATTGACCTCCTTCAATCCTATCCTTAATCCCAACTTAGGGGCTTATGCTAGCTTCTTTCTCAAATGGCGCATTCTGGATGAACTCCGCCGTCAGGACAAAAGCTATGGTCATACCCTTTGGAGTTTGTTACTCCATACCAGCGAGACCCGCGTCCGCAAAGCCTTAATCGCGATGGGAATCCAGGACTCACTGCTGGAGTGTCATCTACAGGCCTGGGATTGCTATGTGGAGCTTTATAAACCAGCGAAAATTAAACGAGAGGGAAAAACGCAAGCCCCCTCTCCAGAAATATGGTCAGATATTGTGTCTACCTACAACCTCTTAATGCCGCACCCTCAAGAGCTGGAGACCATCCAACAATGGGTCAAAACGAGTGGTCAAGCGGTCTTTCGATATATGGCTCCAGCCGAAGTCTCTATCAACCAGCCCCTCTCAACGGAAGGGCAACAGGAACTGATTGATGTAATTGCAGCCCCAGACGACCCAGAGAGGGCTGACTCCCTTCACGATTATGGTGCGATTCATACCAAAATCTTGGCTTGGTTGCGGGAAGAATGGCAGGGTTTAGACCTCAAAACCTATCGCTTAAATGTCCACACCAAAACGATCGTCCAGCTTTACTACGGGGAAGGGCAAGAACAAAAAGACATTAGCCAACAGCTCGGCATTAATCAATCCACTGTGTCCCGTACCCTCAATAAAGTAAAAACCATTGTGACCGATCGCTTTCTGGAATGGTCTAGGGATCATCTGCATATTTCTCTCCAGGTCAACGATGTAGAAACTATTAATGCAGCAGTGAGCCAATGGCTATGGTCTATTTGTCAAACCCAGTCAGGAGGCAACGAGTCATGAGTCTCTATGATTTGACTCCTGACCATGTTTGGTTAGAACTTCCTGAACCTCTGATCCTTTCCAACGAGACAACAGGTCCCCTCTCCCCACAGATTGATGATCTTATGGCGCTAAATCAAATCTGTGAAACGGTAGTTTTGCCCTATTTTCGTGAATACTTTCCCAATGCTAAGGGACTGGACCTGCAACAAGATCTGTGGCAGTTGGGGCTGAATGGTATTGGAATTGAATCCGACAATTTTCGTTTCGTTTGTTTACCCAGTAGAGCTTGGGATTTAGACGGAGTACAGGTTCCTCAAGAATGGGTCAATAGTCCCAATTTGGCAGCCGATTATTTCGTAGCAGTCCAGGTGGATTTAGAAGAAGGAAGGTTGCGGTTATGGGGCGTGACCACGCACAAAACCGTGAAGAAAAAGGGGCAGTTTATCCCCAGAAATCGAACCTATAGGCTGGAGCGTGAGCAGTTAACCGAAACCCTAAATTTATTGTGGTTGCAGCAGAAGTATTTTCCTGAGACCCAAGTTAGGGACGGAGTTTCAGCCTTAACTGCCCCACACTTAGATGAATTGACCCATGCATGGGACTTGCTAAGGGAAACCCCACTACCCTTTGCAGCTCGACATATTAGCTTTAATACTTGGGCCAGCATTCTCGGAAATCAGCAATGGCGACGACATGCGATCACACTCTCGCAACCCCAGCCCTCTGTTTCCCAAGCCATTCAGCTCAGCCAATGGTTAAATCATCAGTTTGAGCAAGGCTGGCAGGCCATCAATGAGCTGATTGCCCCTCAGCTAGTTGGGGCGTTTATGGATACCCAAATCAAACGGGCTAAACTGATCGACTTGGGGGTTGAGTTAGGGGGCTGCCAGGTGTCCCTAATGATGACGATTTCTGCCATGGAGTCGGGAATTAATCTTCAGGCCAGTGTCTATCCAACAGGTGAACGGTTAACCTTGCCCCCCGATTTACACCTAAAAATTCTGACGGATTCTGGAGACGTGTTTAAGGAAGTGATTAGCCGCAGTGATGATGAATTTATTCGGTATCGCTTTGATGCATCAACGGGTGATCGCTTCACAATACAGGTCAGTTTAGGAACAGCTTCGGTATCAGAAGCCTTTCAGGTATAGACCTAAAGATAAAATATGGGACAACCCAACCGTTTCATAACAATCCTCTGTTTCAGGTTCGAGAATCATTAAATCTATGACGAAACTGCTAATTCTGGAATTGGATGGCGATTTCGAACAGGGATTTCGCGTCAAACTTGAGATTCGAGAGAACTTGCCGTCTCTACCTCAAACTGTTGTTCGGGGGAAATTACCCAGTAATCCAGCCTTATTAGCCACTTATCGCCAGTGGCAACAACGCTACGCCAGCCTAGAAAGCTTATTCCGAGCCTTAACCCACAGCGACCCGGATCAGATTACCCATAGTTCGGAACGAGAAGATGCGATCGCAGCCTGTCACACCACCGCGTCCCAAGTCGAGAAACAGCTGAACCAGTGGCTCAATACAGAGGACTTAGAAGAGATTCGCCAAGCCTTGTTAATGGCAGGCCAGCAAGCTTGTCTGTGGATACAGACCGACAATGTCTGGCTACAACGACTGCCCTGGGAGAGATGGTCTGTGGTGGAAAAGATCGAGGCCACCGTTGCCTTGGCCTTAAACCAATACACCACCGTTCCAAGACCCTACCATCACCCAGGTAAGATTCGAATCTTAGCGATCCTGGGCCATGCCACAGATTTGCAGCATTTACCCGAAGACCAACAATTACTGGACCAGATTGCCGGACAAGCCGGAGCCGAAGTTGTCTGGCAGGTTGCTCCTACTCCACAGCAGCTCAATCAAGTACTGCGGCAAGACCGCTGGGACATTCTCTTTTTCAGCGGACATAGCGCCAGTTCAGAAGATGGCAAGCGGTTTGCGATTCAGCTCAATGAAACAGAGCAACTGGCGATTCCTGATTTTCGATTTACGCTGCGAGAAGCAGCCGCCAAAGGGTTACGTCTTGCCATCTTCAACTCCTGTGATGGTATTGGTTTAGCCCATCAGCTAGCCGCTGAGAAAAACATCGCTTTGCCTCATTTGGTCTTTATGCGCGAGAAGCTCCCGGATGCCATCTCTCCTAAATTTCTGCGCGCTTTTTTAGACGCGTTTACTCAAAATCAATCCCTCTATAGTTCAGTCCAGCAAGCCCAACGCATTTTGCATGATGACTGGGAGAAAACCTATCCCTGTGCCAGTTGGCTTCCGGTCGTCTGTCCCAACCCCACAGAAGTACCGCCAACCTGGCAGTCTCTACAACCCAGTCCATCTCCCCCTAAACGTCGTCGTCTGGGAATTGCCCTCGGCATTAGCCTAATCGTGGCAGCAGGAGTCATTGGCATCCGTGAAATGGGATGGATGGAATCCATCGAGCTGAAAACCTATGACCTGATGTTACGGTTCAAGCCCAAAGAAAAATGGGATGAGCGTTTCTTAATCATCACCATTGATCAACAGGATATGCAGTTTCAAGACCAGCAAGGGTTGGGGCGGTCCATTATTCCTGGAACCTCCCAACGACGTTCCCTCTCTGGCAAGGCTCTTGCTCAATTGCTGGAAAAATTGCAAACCTACCAACCTAGTGTGATTGGTCTGGATATTCTTCGCCCCATTCCTGCCTCCAATTCTGCTTTAGTGAATCAACTGCGTCAGACAAACTTCATCGGTATTTGCACCCCCAGCCGTCCTGCAGAAGCATTTTCAGGCATCGCCCCACCCCCAGAAGTGCCGCTGAATCAAATTGGCTTTAGTGATGTTCCTCTAGATTACGGAGCAACACCTAGTCAGGACATTGTCCGAAGATATCTCTACCAAGCCAGTTTTGATCCAGGGTCACCGTGCTTGTCACCTGGAGCCATCCGGAACTCTCAGACAACAACGTCGTTGGATCAATGTCAATTAGAGGACTATGCTTTTAGCTTTGGATTGCTGATTGCAAAGCAATACCTACAGTCCCAGAACAAAGACTTTGACTGTAAAAACCTCCAGCGAGGTGACTTAGAAGTGAATGTTGGGGATGCTCAACTCGGCGACTGGCTCCAGCAAAGCTCTGGACCTTACCGCAGCCAGCAAGGAGAAGCTCTGGCAGGTCGCCAAATCATGCTCCACTACCGACGCCTATCGAATACTCCCCGAGGGGCAGTCACCAAAATTGCACCGCAAAAATCCCTGCGGCAGGTTCTCTCCCCTATCTTTAATGGTGAATCCGTTCGAGACAAGATTGTTCTTATTGGTGTGACTGAACCGGGGAAAGATGATTTCCTTACCCCCTTAAGCCCAGGGGCGATGGTTCCAGGGGTCTATTTACATGCTCACGCCACCAGTCAGCTTTTGAGCACTATGTTAGACGGACGGCCTGCCATCGTTTTTTGGCCGACCTGGTTAGAAACCCTGTGGATCGCAGTTTGGGCAAGTCTCGGTAATATGAGTCTCTCGACTTTGTCTTCTGGCAGGATAAAATGGGCCTTACTTAGCTGCATATTCATTAGTTTAGGGGGAATATGCGCGGTTCTGCTCTATGGAGGCGGCCTATGGGTGCCTGTTATCCCAGCGGGCATTGCTTTTATAGCGACTGCTATAGGGGGGCTGGCGATTCGGTCTTTGCCCCGTGCATATCAGATCATCACGCAACGATAAGACAGTGAAGCTGACCCGCTTACCAAATTCAAGGAGATACCACCTTATGACGCATCATCTTTGGCATTGGGGCTTAACCAGTACAATGGCTGTCACCCTCTCATTGAGCAGTCTGCCAGCTTGGGGGCAAACCCCTGTCTCTCAAGCGCAAACAGCTTCTCCTGATCAAGTGACCTTTTTTTGCAAAGAGGTCTATGACCCAGCCAGTGGTTCTGAGATTCCAGCGACCCTTGTTTGGATTCCCCAACGGCAAGGCAATATTCGCATTATTGGTTGGAAGTCTGAGTTTTTCTCTCGGTTTGGCTGGAATCCCCAAAAAAGATGTGCAGCGGTAACCCCCAAATTCCAACAGTTTTATGACGCCAAACAGCTTAAATATCTAACAACGGGGTACTCCAATGGCTATCCAATTGTCTGTGCTCTAACCCAGGAGAATGATATCTGCGAAAGCAGTCGCCAGTTGTTTACCATGAAGCCCCACGATAATCCCAATCAGCTACTTCACCAACTGATGGATATTCTTAAGGGCAAGACGGCTGATATGCTGCTGCAAAATTCTGGCGGAGAGACCTTAGTTCCGATACCTGAGTTATTTCGTCGTGCTCCCATTACCGATCGCACCCCGCCGCGTCGTCGAAAATCTGCAGGAACTCAAATGAAGTCTACTCCAGGGGACGGATCGCTATCCCAAGCTCAAGAGTCGGCCTCCCCCTAGCTCTGTGCATGATCACTGCAAACAAAACGAAGAAAATTTTCCCGATAGCAACATATCTTTCCAGGAAAAACAGTAAAGTATAGGGCTGAACGCGGTTGATTGAGCTACTCCCCCCTCCAGGCCAAAGATTTATCTTGGTCCACATTATGCAGATATCTTACCTATGGCAACTGTTTCTATGAGCGAATGTGCCAGGGGTAAATTTTAATCGCATTTGACTCCTAGTTAGTTTTTGTAGGAATCACTAACACAGGGATCTTCGAATCCTGTATGACCGCTTGACTTGTGCTACCCAAAATGAGCTGTTTCATCATATTTTTACCATGAGAACCCATGACGATAAGGTGCGCTTTGAGGCGTTGAGCTTCTGACAAAATTGTGTCGGGGCAATATCCCTGAATTAGTAAAGCTGTACAGTCAATTTGAGCATTTCGCATCTCTGTTGCTATTGCTTGTATAGCTTTATGTTCTGCGTGAAATTCCTGAGCTACTGCATCCCTAATATATTGAGGACCATCTGCATATCCAATAAATTCTGGTTCAGGATCTGCAACATGTAATAGCCAAAATTTCACATGCGGTAAATTGAACAGCTCTTCTACCTGTTTCACAATTTCTTGAGAGGATGGGGAAAGGTCCAATGCAACTAATATGTTCATCCCAATACCTCATCAAGTATTCAACAGTAATTCAATTGAAAGTGGCTATCCATCATTATTATGATGGATCTATCCAGTTAGCCAAGGCTGCCATGGGTATCATGGGTAACATCGGTAACAAGCAAATAAGCCATTGCATCAAGGTTAAGGGAGCGGTCTCAAAAAGTTGGTTCATCACAGGCCACTGACTGAAAAGGAGTTGAAGAGCCACAGCTCCAACAATCCCCATTACCAAAATAGGAGTATGGGTGATCGATAAGTCCCGATGGCAAATAGAGTTGAACAAACTCAAACCCAACTGGCTAATACTAAGAAGATAGACGATGCGAGCAGCGACGAGGGCTTGGATGGCCATTGTTCGAGCTACGGTGATATCGCTTCCAGTGGATTTAGCCCACTCAAATATACCGAAAATCAGAATCCAATTAAACAGTGAAACCACCAAAATCCGGCGTAATAATTTTCCTGTAATTAAGGGCTCGTTGGGATTTCGTGGAGGCTGCTGCATCAACCCCTTTGACTTCGGCTCAAAGGCCAAAGGTACTGTCATTGTTAGGGAGTTGATCAAGTTTAGCCACAAAATTTGGAGTGAAAGGATGGGCAAATCCCTTGCCAGGAGGGCACTAATCAAAATGGTCATCGATTCACCTCCGTTGACAGGCAGGAGAAATGCAATCGCTTTTCGCAGATTCTGATAGACGGTGCGCCCTTCTTCCACAGCCGCCTCAACGGAGGCAAAGTTATCGTCAGTGAGGAGCATATCAGCCGCTTCCCTTGCTACCTCAGTACCGCCTTTTCCCATCGCAGTCCCGATATCAGCCTGTTTGAGAGCAGGCGCATCATTCACACCATCGCCTGTCATAGCAACAATTTCACCTTTAGACTGAAGTGCTTCAACCAATCGCAGCTTTTGGGTCGGAGCAATTCTGGCAAAAACATCTCCCTCTTCAACTGCCTGGGCAAGCTGATGATCATCCATACTGGCTAATTGCTGCCCCCCAAAGGCCACCACTTGCTCAGCCTTTTGAATTCCCATGCGCTGAGCAATGGTCCGAGCGGTTGCAATATGATCTCCAGTAATCATTTTTATCTGGATCCCAGCCGCTTGACAAGCATGAACAGCAGCAATAGCCTCTGGGCGAGGTGGATCAATCATCCCCTGTAATCCTAAAAACATGAGTTCTGATTCAATATCTTCATGATCAATCGAATGCTGATGGATATGCATTTCTTTTTTTGCAAAGGCAAGCACTCGCAATCCTTGCTCTGCCATTATTTCAACCGCCTTCTGAATTCGCACAGCGTCCAGAGCCGTCGTCTGACTATCGTGGCCCATCATCCGGGAGCACCGACCCAATAATGCCTCTACGGATCCTTTGATATAAATGACTGGGGAGACATGATCATGCAAGGTTGCCATATATTGGTATTGAGATTCAAAGGGAATCCCATCTAATCGAGGTTTTGACGCCACTAGACTGGCTTGGTTGAGACTGGCTTTAGAAGCTGCCGTAATCAGTGCCCCTTCTGTCGGATCCCCAACGACTAACCAATCGTCTCCTGTTTGTCTAAGCTGGGAGTCATTACAAAGCGCTCCAGCTATCAGACACTCTTCCAGAGGTGGTGGTAACTGATATTCGAGCCACTTCTCACGATCACAAGGGTCTGTAGCACTAATGTCTCCTTTGGGACTATAGCCACTACCACTCACCTCGAAATGCATTCCTCCCGCATAAATCGATTGGACAGTCATTTGATTTTCAGTTAATGTTCCAGTTTTATCCGAACAAATAACGGTTGCGCCTCCCAGTGCCTCAACTGCTGGCAGCTTACGAATAATTGCATGACGGCGTGCCATCCGATTAACCCCAATCGCCAAAGTAATCGTGACAACAGCAGGCAACCCTTCTGGAATCGCACTGACAGCTAGGGCAACAGCAGCCTCAAACATATAAATCCAAGACTCTCCTTGCCCTAACCCAATAACAAAAGTTAGGGTTGCTAAGGTCAAAATTCCATAGAGCAAAATGCGGCTAAACTTAGTAAATTTGCGGGTCAAGGGCGTACTTAGGTTAATTCTGTGCATCATGGATTGAGAAATCTGCCCAACTTCTGTTGCATCTGCAGTGGCAACAACAATCCCAGTCCCTTGCCCAAAAGTGATGAAACTGCCTGCAAAAGCCATATTGGTTCGCTCTGACAATGAAATTTCTTCTGGTAAAGATTGGATAGATTTATCCACAGGTACAGATTCCCCAGTCAATGCCGACTCATCAGCCTGCAAATTTTTTATGCTTATAAGCCTCAAATCTGCTGGTACTTTGTCCCCAGATGTCAATAGAACAATATCGCCAGGGACGAGGTCCTGGGAGGGAATTCGTAGCGTTTGTCCATCACGTAGAACCGTAGTTTCGGTGGTTACGACCTTGGCTAATGAAGCGATCGCACCCTCTGCTTTCGCTTCTTGCACATAACCAATGACAGCGTTAATTACCGTCACCCCCCAAATCACGACGGCATTAGTCCAAGATCCTAAAAATGCCTTAACTCCCCCTGCAATCAACAGAATATAGAGAAGTGGTTGATGAAATTGCAATAGAAATCTCAACCAAATAGGTTTTCCAGGTTTTATGGGGAGCTGATTCCAGCCATAAATTTCATAGCGATTGGCAACTTCCTCTGAAGTTAACCCCCATTCAGAATTACTATCAAAGAGCTCAATAGATTCCGTCACAGAAAGTTGATAATAAGAGCGAGATGAGTTTTCAACTGGCTCCATAGTTTTTAGCATTTTAGATAGCTCTCCTAATTAAGCATCGCTCCTTATTTCCAGGAGTTTTGTGCTACTCAGTTTTAGGATGTAAAATTAATGATGTTTCGTGATCTCTTGATAAATTCACTAAAGCCCACTTTTGCGAAAATCGGGCTTTAGAAATCTGCTTATGGAGAAGGTATGCATTAACTTTAAATCTCAAATAAAAGTTAAGCCGCCCAGAGCAAAGCTTTCATACGAGTCAAATACACTTTCCATAAAGGGGGGTTCTTTAAGCTTTATGGTCTTGAACGACCAATACTGAACAGTGTGCATGATGCAACACATAGTTACTCACACTGCCAATAAAAAGCTCTGCCAGACCTGAGTGACCTTTACGTCCCATGACAATTAGATCAATTTGCCATTCATTTGCCAAGGTACAAATTTGATATCCTGGTGCTCCAAAAACAGACTCACAGGTAGCTAATACGCCTCGCTGAGTTGCTTGTTGATAATATTGCAAAAGCCACTCATTAGCTTGTTCAATCTGAGTCTCCCATTTTTGTTGAGCGAACTGTAAATCAGCGTCATCATATGGAGTAAAATAATTAGCGCCTTTGGTGGTTCTTGTTTGGGAAGCAGTTAATAAACTAGACCGCTGCATTGAAGTTTCTACACAGTGGAGTAGATATAGTTTTGCTTTGTGGAATTGAGCAGTTTCTAGAGCCTGCTCAAAGACAACCCCACCCGAGAATGAGGTATCAATTGCTACTAAAACACGGTTGTAACTCATGTTAATCTTCCAGTTTTTACACAAAATTCTTTATGACCATCAGGAAATCAACCCTAGAACTATTTATCCAATAGTTCTTCAGTAGAAGAGGTTGAAAACTAGAGAGTGATGATCCTCTTTACTAATTTCTATGGATAAAATAGTGGCGATCATACACACAGTAATCACCAATGATGGCATTGGAATTTCCAAATGGCATATTAGGCAAGTAATTAGCGTATCAACCACGTGTGGCAAAGTTGTGTCAAAACTACCGATTTATTGTGTCAACGTAGATACCGTTAGAGGGAGTGAAAACTGAAACTTACTCCCGATACCTAACTGGCTATCGACGTTAATCGTCCCACCCTGCAGTTCTACTAGGCGTTGTGTAATAGCTAATCCTAATCCAGTTCCACTTGAATGACGGGTGCGGGAATGTTGCGATCGCCAGAATCTGTTAAATACATGAGGTAAATCTTTCGGAGCAATGCCTAAGCCTGTATCAGCTACCGTAACCCAAGCATTACGATCATCTCGTCGGACTTGTACCACAATTTGCCCCTGTTCTGTATAGCGAAGGGCATTGCCAACAAGATTCACTAAAATTTGTTCTGTGCGATCAGGATCCACCCAAACTGGAGGTAAGTTAGATGGACAGTCTAAGGTCAGAGTGGGGCCATCTTCTCTCAATTGAGTTGAGAGATTTTCGCTGACGTGTAGTAAAAGTGAATTTAGAGAAATTGATTGTAAATGCAGTGGCAAATGTCCGGCTTCTGCTTTTGAAAGTAGCTGCAAATCCATGACTAATCGTTCAACCCGCCGCACTTCTTTGATCAAGCGATCCAATAGATCCGCAGTGGGAGGTATGCGCTCATCTACTATTTCTTCTAAATAGCCTCGAATAGTGGTCATGGGGGTGCGCAATTCATGAGCCAAATCGCCAATAAGCTCTCGTCGTTTTTGTTCAACCTGCTCTAAACTCATGGCCATGCGGTTAAAACTTCGACTGAGCCGATTGATTTCAGGAATAGAGCTAGTAGGTAAACGAATATCTAACTGCCCATCTGCAAATTTTCTAGTGGTCTGTTCTATCTGAATGAGGGGAGCTGTAATTCGTCGAGCCACCCAATAGCTTAATAGAAGAGCAGCAGTCACACCTGAAAGAATGGACCAAATCATACTGATGTGCCAAGCAGTTTCGAATTCTGCAATCAGAATGGACTTTAATTCAGTAATTTCGATTTGGCGCTGCACTAACTGATCAAGATCTTCGTTGAAACGGTTAAAGGAGGTCAATCGGTTAATAATGATGTAAAAATCCAGGCTGATAAACATTACCAGCATATGAGAGAAAAACAATCGCGACTTCAAACCAATTGTTTTTAGCATGGCCCGTCTTCAAACTTATACCCCACTCCCTGAATTGTTTTAATAAATTGAGGTTGGGTAGGGTTAACCTCAATTTTCTTGCGCAACCGAGCAACCTGCGTGTCCACAACGCGATCGTCTCCGAAGAAATCATTGCCCCAAAGATTATCAATGAGTTGAGTACGGCTCCAGGCCCGTCCAGGGTAACTCAGGAATGTTTGCAAAAGCTTAAATTCAAGACTTGTTAAATCCAGCATCTCAGCCTCCTGACCTGACAAATGCCTTTGCGCGATATGGTGCTCAACATCAACGGTGAAAGATTCAGTTCTATAGAGTAAATGGTCAGATTGTTCACCCCGCAAACTCCGACGCAACAATGCTCTTACCCTAGCTATTAACTCTCTAGGGCTAAAAGGTTTCGTTAGGTAATCATCTGCTCCGGTTGTAAGGCCAATGATCCGGTCAAGTTCTTCAGCCCTAGCAGTCAACATCAGAATATAAGGATCCTTGGCGAGTGATTGCTGACGAATTCGGGTACAAACTTCCAAACCATCTAAACCTGGCAACATCAGATCTAATATGACCAAGTCTGGTTGCAGCACGGTTACAACCCGCAGCGCATCTGCCCCATTGCTTAAGGTTTCACATATAAACCCTTCAGTTTCAAGCATATTGCGAACCAGTTGAGCAATTTCTTTCTCATCTTCAACAATGAGTATGGTGGGTTTCATACTTGGATCAAAGAATGACTCTAATCTCCATGATGGCACGTCAAAATCTCTTCGAGAGAGTGACTCCTAGCCATTCTCTCCACCAGTTTTTCATAGCTTATACGATGGAATGAATAAGCACTCAACTTCTATAAACCACTTTTGAACTTGCTGTCATTTCCTTGATGCATCCATCCAATGAAGGAACGTTCTGGGTCATCTACCTTGATCTGTTGGTGAGTGCAAACAAATTCACCATACAAAGTCATACCGATCTGATTTAAAGACAGCAGCAGATCTCTATCTCAAAGGTAATCGGACTGAAAGCTATGACCATGTGATGAGGCCGCTCAAAGGAGTAGAGTCGGCCAAAAAATCTGCTGCATCAATTTAAAGTCTCGGCAATTTACTGAGACGTTGCATATGGAAAGCCTCGTCAACGATATACATCTAAATCTCTAGGTCACGTTTATCTTTACCATTGTTACGGTGAGTCATCCAAAGTCTATGTTGCGACGTTTTCTACCCGTTTTACCTTTTCTTGTGGATTTGTTACCCCTGTTGATTTTATCGACAGCCTTCCGTCCAGCCATCAGTGCAACTCTCCCTTCAACACCTAATTCATCGATTGTTGCTCCCATTGCCCAGGCCAATCCAGATAACACTGTAAACGCCTATGCTCAAGAAATTACGGTTCGGATTCAGACCCACAACAATCAAGGGAGCGGAACCCTAATCACCAAGCAGGATAATGAATACCTAGTGCTGACCAACGCCCATATTCTGCGCGGAGCAGAGTCTCTAAACATTCAAACCCATGATGGTCAAATCTATACAGCTAAGGCGGTAGAGAATCCTTTCCCCGCTAAATATGACCTGGCACTCGTCACCTTTGTCAGTAACCAATCCTATACGCTACCTGAGCTAGGCAACTTTACCCCTCGCAAAGGTCAATCGGTTATTAGTGCAGGCTATGCAGCAGACTCCCAACAGTTCCAAGTCAGACCCAATCAAGTACAACTGATTCTTGACCAGCCCCTTCAAGGGGGATATCAACTGGGATATCCAGGAGACATCCAACAGGGCATGAGTGGCGGGCCGATCATAGAAACCACCACAGGGGAACTGATCGGCATCAATGGTCAGAGTGCCTTCCCTCTCGTGGATGACTACAAGACCTTAGACGGTCAAGCCATTCCCCCTGAAACGGTTCAGACCCTACGCCAACAGAACTGGGGAATTCCCCTGCAAACGGTCCTGGCCCAAATTCAGCCAAACCTACTGGCAACCTATGGTTTACCCCAACCCCTGGTGGCCTCTACAGTAAAAACGGCTCAGGCTCAAGGATGGGTCGCAGATCTGGAAGCTAGAGCGAAAACGTTCACCCTACAGATCAACAGCTCGACTGGGGCCAACGGCTCGGGAGTACTCATTGCCAAGCAAGACAAGACCTACACCGTACTAACCGCCAACCATGTGCTCTGCGCAACGCCCAATGGCAAACCGCCTTGTCCCCTGCAACAGTATGCCGTTGTTGCCCCAGATGGACAGATCTTTAAAGTCGATCCGCAAACCGTTCAGCGCCAAGAGGGGGTCGATCTCGCGATCTTTACGTTTACGAGCGATGCGGATTATGCGTTAGCCACCTTTGGAGATTACAACCCCAGAAAAGATGATGAAGTGTTTGTGGCTGGCTTTCCCAAAGTGAATCAATCCGAAGCCCGTTGGCAGTTCAACGGTGGCAAAGTATTCGATAAAACCGATGGATTTCTCAGCGTCAACAGCTATAGCGTCCGCCAAAATGATGCCGTTTTTGCCCTTCCCCAAGCCAACTTTGGAGGGGGGTATGAATTGGTCTATACCAGCATTACCTATGGGGGGATGAGTGGAGGAGTCGTTCTGGATCGTCAGGGCCAGGTGATTGGCATTCATGGTCTGGCAGAAGGGGAATCAGAAACCGGGAATTTAAAGATTCAGTTGGGGCTAAGTTTAGGCATTCCCACCAGTTCGGTTTTGGGAACCCTGCCTAAGTTCAACCTCTCACCGGAACTCCTTCAGGTCAGTTCCACTGCACCAACGCCCCTGTCGGCGGGCCAACAAGCTCAGTGGCAAGCCTCGGTTTTGCAGGTGGATGTACCAACAGGTAACGCTAAAGCAGAGGTCTGGATCGAGCGTGGTAATCAGCTTTGGCGGCTGGAACAATATGCGGAAGCCCTGGCTGCGTTTGATCGGGCGATTCAATTGAATCCCTCTTTTGTGCATTTGGCTTGGTATGGCAAAGCACTTGTGTATCGGTCTCAGGAAAACTTTCCTGCGGCTGAAACGGCTTTACTCAAAGTTCTTAATCTCAAGCCAAACTATAAGCCCGGATGGAAAGTACTGAGTGCGGCCTATCGCCTCCAGAAGAAACCAGAACAGGCTTTAACTGCCGTCAATTCAGGATTAAAAATTGCACCAACGGATGCCCAGTTACTAAATGAGAAGTATGTTGTTCTATCAGAACTGTATCGGTACTCAGAAGCCCTTGCAGCCATAGATGCCGCGATCGCCCAGGCTCCTCGGGCTGCTTTTTATATCAATCGCGGCTGGGTGCTAATCAAGATGGATCGATACGAAGAGACCTTGACTGCCCTTAACCAGGCCATCGAAATCGACCCCAATATGGCCATTGCCTATACGAACAGAGGGGTGACGTACTCTTTTCTGAAACGTCCGAAGGAAGCGATTGCAGATCTTAAAAAGGCCATCGCCCTGGACTCGCAATATATCTCTGCCTATGGCGGCTTAGGAATGCTTTATCACTCCCAAGGCCGTTATCAGGAAGCTCTGGCTCAATTCAACCAAGGGATTGCCATCGACCCCAAAAATCCCATCAATTATTCGGGCCAAGGATTTGTCTATTTTGCCCAAAAACAATATCAAGATGCGATCGCAGCCCATACCAAAGCCATTGAGCTAGAGCCAGACAGTGCCAATGACTACTTCAGTCGGGCTAACGTTTATATCACGACTCAGCAATACCAAGATGCGATCGCAGATTTAACCAAAGCCATCCGGCTGGCTCCGCCCGATCCAATTTATTTCAACAACCGAGGTGATGCCTATGACGCCTTGAACCAGCCAGAAGCAGCCCTTGCCGACTACTCCCAAGCTATTGAGGTGGACAAAAATAATACTCGGGCTTATATCGGTCTGGGGACGGTGTATCAAAGGGCGCGGCAGTATCAACGTGCGATCGCACAGTTTGACAAAGCCATTGAAGTTGCTGATTTCCCCCAAAAATTAGAGACAGATAAAAAGTATAAGGGGTTGGCCTACTCCGCTCGGGGTTTTCTTTACAGCGACCTTGGCAAGCTGGAACAGGCCATTGCCGATTTTTCCCAAGCTATCGAACTATCCCCTAAAGTCACCTATCTCTATCGCGCCCGCGCCCTGAATTACACGGCCTTAAACCGATATCAAGAGGCCATCGCAGACTATACCCAAGCCATTGAAATTGCCCCCAAGGATCTATCCACCTATATCAGAAGAGGCAAGATTTACCGCACATTAGGCCAGGAAACTGAAGCTAATGCAGATTTTCAAAAGGTTCTGACGACTGAACCATCGGACAGTCAGGGGTATGGTGTCCGAGCAGATGTCTATAAATCATTAAAACGGTATCCAGAAGCCCTGGCTGACTATACCAAGGCCATTGAGTTAGCCCCCCAAAACCCATTCCAACGAAGTCTGTTACATAGTAGCCGCGCCCAAATGCATGGCAATTTGCAGCAATATGAACAGGCCAATTTAGATTATTCAAAAGCACTTGCCCTCCTTCCCAATCCCACCGTTCCCTTTGCGGCGGACCTATACATTGCTCGGGGTAACAACTTTTTAAGTTGGCAGCGCCAAGATGATGCTTTGGCTGATTTTAACCAAGCCATTGGCATAAGCCCCAAAAATGTGATGGCCTATGTCGGTAGAGGTCGTCTATCCTTGGGAACCCAGAAATATCAGGACGCCTTGGCCGACTTCAGTACCGTGATTAAACTCAATCCAAAGCTAGGGTTTGTCTATGACTTTCGCAGTAGAACTTATCAGGCGTTGAATCGTATAGAAGATGCGATCGCAGATGCAGATCAATGGATTGAACGCCAGGCCAATGCAGCCAGCTATACCCGTAGAGGCATTTTACATGTCTTAGGGGCCAATCCATCCCTCGCGTTGAATGACTTTCAGCAGGCTATCACCCTCAACCCCAAAGCCATTATCCCTACCGTCAACTTGGGCCTAATTTATTACGAGCAAGGGAATCGGAAGCAAGCGATTGCCCAATTCCAGCGTGCAATTGAGCTTGATGGTTCTCTAGCTGAACCCCAGCTTGCCCTGGCTACTGCGCTCTATCACGGGGGTCAGCAAAAACAAGCGATTGCCCTAGCCCAATCTGCCCTCAAGCTAGATCCCAAATTTCAAGAAGTCGCATTTCTCAAGCAAAATCTCTGGGGAGAACGCTTGATTGTAGATGTAAAAAAACTTCTGACAGAGCCAGCCTTTCAGGCCCCGTAATCCATATTCATGAGCATAGATGGTGGTTGAAGAGTCAAAAGACGACTAACAACCACTCAACATCTATAGGGGTAGAATTTCCACTAGTTCTGGACAGGTAAAGGCCGATAGCAGTTGAGGGCAAGGTGCATATTACGTCTAAATCACCACGATGTAGAACAAAGGGATTATGCCTCAATCATCTCAACTATTCTTTTAGAAAGTAATTTAAAACCATGATGCAAAGGACATTATCTTTACTCTCTCTGTTGGTCTTGTCCACAACACTCTGTACTTCCGCAAGTGCTCAACCTACCCACGGTAGCCTCCCTGCAACTCATCTTGCCCAAGCACAGTCTGTTGATGCCATCACCACCTATACCCAAGAAATTACGGTTCGGATCAGGACAAACAACAATCAGGGCAGTGGCACTCTTATCTCTAAGCAGAACAACACCTATCTGGTATTGACGAATCAACACATCCTGCAAGGAGCAAAAACCATTCAAATCCAGACCTATGATGGTCAAACCCATACTGCCACTCTCGTTCAGAACTCTTTCTCATCTGGCTATGATCTGGCCCTAGTCTCCTTCGAGGGCAATCAGTCCTATACCTTGCCAGAGCTAGGCAACTTTACCCCCCGCCCAGGACAATCCCTCGCTAGTGCGGGCTATGCAGCTGACTCACAACAGTTCCAAATCAGCACTCATCCATTGCAACAGATCCTCGATCAGCCTTTGAAAGGGGGATATCAATTGGGATACCCAGGTGATGTTAAGCAGGGAATGAGTGGAGGACCCATTATAGAAACAACCACTGGAGAACTTGTAGGCATCAACGGTCAGAGTGTATCTCCGGTGGTAGATAACTACGAAACCGTTGATGGGACTTCTCTCAACCCTGAGACCATCCAACAACTCCGACAACTCAACTGGGGTATCTCTCTACAAACCGTACTAGCTCAAATCCAGCCCAATATCCTTACCGCCTATGGCCTACCCCAACCCTTAGTGGCATCGACAGTGAAAATGGCCCGGTCACAGGGATGGGTTGCAGACCTAGAAGCCAAAGCCAAAAACATTTCGGTTCGCATTGACAGCTCTAGTGGTTCGAATGGTTCTGGTGTCATTATTGCCAGGCAAGGGCAAACCTATACCGTTCTAACTGCAAATCATGTCGTCTGTGAAACTGCCAATGGTTCGCCTCCTTGCCTTGCTCAGCGCTATTCTGTGGTCACACCAGATGGGCAAACTCATCCGATTAATGCCAACACCATTCGACGTCAGGAAGGGGTCGATCTGGCCATTTTCAAGTTCCAAAGTGAGGCTAACTTTGAGATTGCCGCCTTTGGTGACTACAACCCGAAAACCGATGATGAGGTGTTCGTCGCTGGTTTTCCAAAAGTCAATCAATCAGAAGCGAGTTGGCAGTTTAATGGAGGCAAAGTTTTTGATAAAAACCGAGGCTTTCTAGAAGTTGCTAGCTATCGGATGCAACAAGCTGATAACGTCATTTCCATCCCTCAAGCCAGTTTTTGGGGTGGCTATGAATTGGTGTATTCCAGCATCACCTACGGGGGGATGAGTGGGGGTGTTGTCCTTGATCGCCAAGGCCAGGTCATCGGTATTCATGGATTAGCTGAAGGCGAATCTGAGACGGGAAATATAAACATCCAATTGGGATGGAGCTTAGGCATTCCCACGAGTTCAGTGTTGGGGGTGATGCCGAAGTTCAATGTTGACTTAAATGCTTTGCAGATCAACACTACAGCGCCAGCAACCCTATCATCTCTGCAACAAGAAGAATGGCAAGCTTCGGTTCTCAAAGCACAAGTCCCGACTAGCAATGCTAAACCAGAAGTCTGGATCGAGCGGGGTAATCAACTGTGGCGGTTGGAACAACATGCTGAAGCCTTAGCAGCTTTTGAGCAAGCGATTCAATTTAATCCTGAGTTTGTACATCTAGCTTGGTATGGTAAAGCGTTAGTTTATCGTGCTCAGGAAGACTATTCCGCAGCTGAAACGGCGTTGCAGAAAGTGGTTCAGTTGAAACCAACCTATAAACCAAGTTGGCAACTGCTAAGCGTCGTTTACCGAAATCTCAAACAACCTAAACAAGCCCTAGTTGCGATTGAGAAGGGGCTCCAAATTAAGGCAAATGATGCACAACTACTCAATGAAAAATACACGGTTTTAGGTCGTTTACGGCGTTACCCTGAAGCCCTGGCAACCATTGATGCAGCAATTGCCCAGGCCCCTAGAGCGGCATTTTATATCAATCGTGGTGTGGTGCTTATGTGGATGGATCAGTTTGAAGCATCTCTGGCTACGGTTAATCAAGCTCTTGAGCTTGATCCTAGGCTAGCGATTGCCTACACCAACCGTGGAGTTATTCATCAATTATTGCGACGTTATGATGCGGCCTTAGCCGATCATCAGCAAGCGATCCAGCTCGATCCACAAGACTCGTATGTTTACAGTGGTTTGGGGCAACTCTATCTTGCTGAGCGACGGTTTGAGCAGGCTTTGGCTCAATTCAAAAAAGGCATCAGCATCGATCCTGAAAATACCACTCATTATTCTGGACAAGGGCATGTTTACTTTGGACTAAAACGATATGAAGATGCGATCGCAGCCCATACTCAAGCCATCCAACTGGAACCTAATCTTCCTAGCCACCTATCGAGTCGAGCTAATATTTATCTACTCAGGCAGCAGTATGAAAATGCGATCGCAGATTGGTCCAAAGCCATTGAACTGGATCCTCAAAATCCGACCTATTTTCAAGGTCGAGGGGAAGCCTACGCTGGTTTAAACCAGCCCAAAGCTGCTATTGCCGACTTTTCACAAGCGATACAGCTCGCCCCAAGAGATGTGCAGAGTTACACAGGTCGAGGGCAAGCTTATCAAAGTCTGCAGCAATATGAAGCTGCGATCGCAAACTTTAATCAAGCGATAAAGAATGCAGATTATCCCCAAGCCACAGCAGTTGACAACCAATATATTCAGCAGAAAAAAGGGTTTGCCTATACTGCCCGTGGGTATTTACACGTTGAGTTAGAGAAATTTGAACAGGCCATTGCCGATTTCACTCAGGCCATTGAGCTTCGATCTAACTCTGATAATCCGAACGGAATTCCCCTGGCCAAAACTGACAATTTGCATAATATCCGTGCAATCAGCTACATCAATTTAAAGCAGTATGACAAAGCACTCGCTGACTACACTAAAGCGATAGAGATTGCCCCTCAAAACCCTAAGTACCGCGTGAGTAGAGGGCAACTTTACCAAAAAATGGGACGGGAAGCAGAAGCAACAGCAGATTTTCAAACCGCTCTCAAAACTGAACCCAAAGATAGTGAAGGATATCGAGTGCGGGCTGGGATTAACAAATCACTGAAACGTTACTCAGAAGCGATTTCGGACTATTCCAAAGCCATTGAGTTAGCCCCCCAAAATGGTCTAAGAACCAGCATTTTGTACAGCAGTCGAGCTAGGGTCCATAGTGAATTACAGCAATATGAGCAAGCCAAAACGGACTTTTCCCAAGCCATAGTCCTCCACCCAAATCCTCGATCACCCTATGTATCAGAGCTTTTTGAAGCCCGAGGGAGAAATTTCTTAAATTGGCAGCGTTTAGAGGGCGCAGTAGGAGATTTTAGTAAAGCGATTGAAATTAATTCCAAAAATATCCTGGCCTATGCGGGGCGAGGTCCAATCTATCTCGAAACCAAACGCTATGAGCAAGCCCTATCTGACTTTAATACCATCATTGAACTCAACCCCCAGGCTTCTCCAGCTTACGACCTGCGCAGCCAGACTCATCGAAGGCTCCAACGTTTTGAAGAAGCAATATCAGATGCCAGCAAATATATTGAGCTAAATCCTAAACAACCTGTTGCTTATACCAAACGGGGAATTTTATATGCATTAACGAACAACGCTCAGCATGCACTCAAAGATTTTAAGCAGGCTGTTGAGCTGGACGAAAAAGCAATTATACCCACCATTAATATGGGCCTCATTTACTACGAGCAAGAGGAACGAAATCTAGCCATCGCTCAGTTCAAAAGAGCCATGGAACTAGACGACAAGTTGGCAGAACCACAACTTGCGCTAGCTATTGCTCTGTATCACAGCGGTCAACAACAACAAGCAATAGCCTCAGCCAAATTTGCCCTCACAAAAGATTCTAGATTGCGAGATGTTGAATTCCTCAAGCAAAATCTCTGGGGAGATCAGTTAATCGCAGATGCCCAACAACTTTTTTCAGATCCTGCACTATAAGCCCTTGGATCCATGCATGTTCCTTGCGCCATATCAGCTAAGTCTGATTGCCATTCATGGACTACCATTCAGCGTCTCAATCGGTCAAAAGTCTCGGCACGATATATCTTTCCTGCATATGAACAAGCCACCACAACGATTGATGAATCAATGCATTGGTGATAGAACGATGACCACCCCAAAACTGATTTCTAAATTCATCTCCATTAACGCCCTATTGTTGACAGCAGGCATCATTACACCCGCCATTTCCCTCCATCCCTCCCTGGTCCAACGGGCTGTAGCCCAATCGGCCCAATCCACAGCAACACAAATCTATCAGCAAGCGAGCCCTGCCGTCGTCACGATTAAAAACGGCTCAGGACATGGGAGTGGATTTATCGTCAGTGCTGATGGCTGGATTATTACCAATGCCCATGTCGTTGCCAATGGTCCCCGGATCGTTACCGTCAAATTCAATGACGGTCGGCAGGTCTCTGCTGATGTGATTGGCTTTGCCCATCATGGCGTAGACCTAGCAGCACTCAAAATCTATGGCCTCACGAATTTGCCCTCAATCCCCCTGTCCCCAGCAGGCTCTACTCAAGTGGGAGACGATATTTTCGTGATTGGCACACCCCTAACCGAGGACTATCAGAATACCCTGGCAAGGGGAATGGTCAGCCGAATAAGCCAACAAAATGGCACACTTCAACATAGTGCCAATACTAATCCAGGTAATTCCGGTGGTCCCATTCTCAATCGCCAGGGACAGGTTGTCGGCGTCCATTTCAGTGGAGATCTACAGGGTCTCGTCTATAGTCCCACTGGCCGACCCATTGGGGTTACCAAAAGTGGCATAAACTTCGCCATTTCAGTTGATCGCTTGCACACTTTTCTAAAGGCCATGCGATCCGGAAAAATCTCTCGCGTTTCGACCTTACCCAAACAAAGCCAGAAACGATCGATTCCCCAACTCGCCAATCGAAACTTCAATGCCCGTCTGGAAAAAACAGATATCCAATTAACCCCTCAAACCTTTATTGACTTGTACCAATTCCAGGGTAAAGCCGGACAATCGGTAACTTTAACCCTCAAAAGTGATGAATTTAATCCGGTTCTCCAGCTGTTCTTTGTGGATCAATCCAGCCCCAAACCAAAATACATTCCAGTGGCCAAAAATGATGACCGTGGACCCGCTGATTTCACTGCTCAATTGAATCTCTCACTCCCCCAAGATGGCCTCTATTACATTGGAGTAACGACATCTGATCGAGGTGAGCAAGGTCGATATCAAATTCAAGCCAAAGGAATCTAATTGTGCAGGGACCGACCGCCATTTCTAGACGACCCTGCCCCCAACTCGCTACAGTGGACAAGCCCAATCAAGTCCCTAAGCGCGGGGACCCATCCCAGTGAAGCCCTCCAACACTTATACACCTGCGGAACCCCTTTCCCAACTGTCCGGTCTGAGTTCTGACCATCTCAGCCAACTTCAGCAATGTGGAATGGCGTTGTTGCATGAATAGGTGCTGCGGATTAGGCGCGGGCTAGAGTTTATGTACCACCAAAAACCGCTAGCCCATGAGTTACCAAATCCGCAACTGGTCCGAGTATAACGCTGGTCTCAAACAGCGGGGAAGTGTGACCTTCTGGCTCGAACAATCAGCTATCGTTCATTGGCTAGAAACCACACCGAGACAAAAGCGGGGAGCCTCTCTGACCTATAGCGATACAGCAATCTCCACCTTCGAGACCGTCAAATGTATCTATGGTTTAGCAGGGCGTCAAACCGAAGGATTTCTAAATTCATTGTTTGAGTTGATGGGAATTGAGCTTCCCGTTTGTGACCACAGCACCGTCTCTCGGCGGAAAGGTCAGCTATCGATTTCATTGCCCGTTATACCTAAGCAAGGTGCCATTCACGTCGTTATCGATAGCACAGGGGTCAAAGTCTATGGTGAAGGAGAGTGGAAAACCAGGCAACATGGTGTGAGCAAACGTCGGACGTGGCGTAAACTTCACTTGAGTGTTGATGAGTCCACTGGAGAAATTCTCACGGGTGTCGTGACAACCAATGACGTTCAGGATGGTGAAGTGTTTGAAGATCTCCTTGAAGGCATCGACGATGAGATTGAACAGGTCTCTGCTGACGGAGCCTATGACCAAAGTCATTGCTATGATGCCCTCATGGAGCGCAATGCCACAGCTGCAATTCCCCCAAGGAAGAATGCCAAAATTTGGCAACATGGAAACTGCAATGCTCCACCCCATCCACGAGATCAAAATCTCAGAGCCATCCGAAAACAGGGACGAAAGAGGTGGAAAAAACAAGCCCACTATCATCGGCGGTCTCTAGCTGAAACGACGATGTTTCGCTTCAAAACTATCTTTGGGGGTCAGGTACGTTCCCGTAACTTTGATAATCAAGCCACAGAGTTACTCCTGCAGTGTGCGGCACTCAATCGAATGATTCAGATCGCCAAACCCGAGACTGTTTGGGTTGAAGCTTAAGAATAACGAGGAGAGGCAATTCATCTAGCCTTTACGCGATTCATGCAACAAAGCCATGTGGAATTACAACCATTCACAAACTCCACACTCAAACCCAATCGCTCCAACAACGCCAACAATTAGCAGCGCAACTGAAACTGCATCAAAAATACATCAATAAATGGGCTGCTCTCGCAGAACTGTCTTTAATTCCTGGTGTGGGAACGAAGAACTGTGGTTTGCTCTTACATGCAGGAGTGGGTTCGACAGAGCAACTTGCCCAGATGACAGCTGAGCGTCTGCATCGACAACTACTCCGATTACATGTGGCGATGCTAGGACGAAACTCCCTTTGCCCAACCGTCGCGGAAGTGACCCAGTGGATCTTTCAAGCTCGTCGCCTTGCTCGTCGTTAGCTTTTCAAGCTAAATCACGAATCTGGTTCAATACGCGATCGATTTCGTCAGGGGTGTTGTAAACGCCAGGCGTCAAGCGAGCATAGGACACGTCATAAGGGGTAGTGCTGGCAATGATATTTTTAGCCTTTAGCTTAGCAACCACTGCCTTGGGCGAGAGTCCCTCCACATCAAAACAAACAATTGCGGCAGATAAATCATCGTCGATGGGCGTATACAGCTTGATATGCTGCATTTTTGACAACCCCTTTTTCAGTTGCCGACTGAGGGAATGCAGGCGCTTGGTGACGCGCTCTTTGCCCATCTGTTGGTGAAAGGCAAAGGCTTGAGCCATCGCCCATTGGTGCTCAAAGGTTTTAAATCCTCCAGGGGTCATCCAAGCCCCCCAGCCTGCCCCGCCCGAAAATGTTGGAATTGTCGGTGTAACGGCATCTTGGGTTTCAGGTTTGCCCCAAATAAAACCAGAACCTCGCGGGGCAAACATCCATTTATGGGTGCCCGCAACAAAGAAATCACATCCTAGGGTAGGCAATGCATCATCTTCGACCCCTAAACCATGAACACCATCGACAAAAAATAGGACCCGATCTTCCTCTGAGCGATTTTGGTTGAGTTGCTTTAACTGGTCTGCAATTTTAGCAATGGGAACTTTGAGACCCGTGCTGGAATGAACCCAGGTTGCCGTAACCAGACGCGTTTTGGGGCCAATCCCTTTGATCAAGGTCTCGACCATTTCGTCTTGGCTAACAGTTTGGATATCTCGATACAGGGGAATTTCATTGACCGTTGCTCCAGTTCTGGAAGCTTTATATTTCAAAGATGTATGGGTGGAGTAGTAATCAAAGGTGGTGGTCAACATTTCCTGATCAGGTCGAATGCTCAGCCCATTGATTACCAGCGCAGTCCCCATTGTTGTACTGTCCGTAAGGGCAATGTCCTTAGCTTGAACCCCCAAATAATCCGCCGCATTGGCTCGCACCGCTGCCACTAAATCGGGTCGATGGTCATAGAGATAATGGGTCGGGTTTTGATCGAGACCATCCCGATGCTCATCGATGGCAGATTGAACGGGAGTGGGATGGGAGGCTAGTAGCAAACCCGCCATATGAATATATTTGGGGTCCAAATTGAAGTGAGTGCGGACGGCCCGCCAATTCTTGATGTTTTGGTGTTTAGCTCGATGGTTGGCTGATTGGCTGGTTGCGATTTGAGGGGTAACCAGAGTACCTGCAGCCGTTCCCAAACCTGCAGTAAGTAGAAAGTTTCTCCGAGACCAAGCCATGACGGTTTTTCCCTAGGGGTTTGAAACCGATCCTACAGTCTAGAAATCAGATCTTGGATGTGGTTTTCTAATTGTTTAAGGGCCTCTTCTGGATTCTCACGATCGATATCATGGACGCACCAATAGTCGATTTTGTTTTCCCAGTCTGGAAATCGTGCGTGCATCAAGGGTCGATGCTCTGTTTCATCAACGGCAATCACCTGATGGGATGCATTGAGATCAGCTAAGGTCAGCGGCAAGGGAAAACGAAGCTCATCGGAGAGCTGGATATTGCGACTCAGTAATCCTTGGCGAGCATATTTAGAAATGGGGCCATCATTGTTTTGTCCCCACTCCAAAGCAAGCCCCCGAGACTCTGCCCGCCAACCAAGTTCCTTTTGCGCTGCTAAATGGTTGAAGTAATGCTCTGAAAATCGACTTCGGTAGTAATTCCCAGTGCAGATAAACAGGATCGTTTGCACTTAGTTCGCTCAACTCAATATCCCTATAACTTACGCTTCAGAAGGGAATTTTGTGGTCATGGCCGCAATAATCCCCTTCTCTTTCGGACACCCAGATGCCGCAACTGTCTGCCACAAAATCACATGAAGTTTAGCAATTACGGCAAGTTAATGTAATGGTAGCAGCTACACCCCAATTATTTTGGTGCCTCAGATGAGTTAGCCCGAATTCCGGGTAAGGTCGGCCTTGCCCTTTAGAATTTTGCTTCTGCCAAAGGTACACCAAACTTTTCACACCAAATCGTGACTTCATCAAAGTTGCTGATATCGAGGGTGGCTGGTAGCCGATAGATTTGCTTGCCGCTATCAAGGTTGAGGCCAGAAAATGTGCTGGTTTCAACATACGAATCCTGACTCGAAAAGCCCAGTCGAGGATCAGGAGCACCATCAAAGGAGAAGTCTTCACCGAGAACGAGATAATAAACTTTGCCTTTTTTAACAATCTCAACTTTTCCACTTACGGTATGGTCGCTTTCCCCTGTAAAGGTGGCCGATTCAACCACCGTTGCCCCCTCTAAGACGTCAGCGGCCCAGGCTAAGGTGGGTGTAACTGTGAGAATGGCAGCGGCTGTGATTAAAGATTTAGTAATCATGGTTCAAATCTCTTCCTTGTAAATGGTGACTGTGAGCTTACGGCTGGGGACTTAAGGTTTGCTGAAGGCACACTGAATTCGAGTTAAGCAATCGCCTTATTCCATCTAAGAAATCCCATTCATTAGAGGTGGCTAAGCTGCTTTCCCTTGCTCCAGAAAGGTTTGGTATAAATTAACAGCCACTTGGCTACCAATCACTAGGGGCGAGCGCTGGTGAATAGAGGTCACTTCTAGATCCATAATTCGGGCAAGACCGGAAGTGGCCTTCCCCCCGGCTTGTTCCACTAAAAATGCCAAGGGGGCACATTCATAGAGCAACCGCAGCTTGCCCTCAGGCTGATCTGCTGTGGGGGGATAAAAATAGAGTCCTCCTTCCAGTAGACAGCGATGGACATCAGCAACAAGGGCACCGCTATAACGAAGGGTATGGGCCGTATGAGACTTGCGATCGCTTAAGTAATCCGCAAAGTTTTGAATATGGGGATGCCATTCCTGGTAGTAGCTCAGGTTAGCACTATAGGTTTTGCCCGTTTCAGGGCAGCGAATATTCTCATGGGAGAGGAGGAATTCCCCTAAGCTTGGATCAAGGGTAAAGCCGTCGACTCGTCCACCAGTGGTGTAAACCAACATCGTACTGGTGCCATAGAGGACATAGCCTGCGGTCACCAATTCTGTACCCGGCTGCAGGACATCGGCTTCGGTACTGCAATATCCACTCGTTTGCCGACGGTAGATGCCAAAGATAGTGCCCACCGCGCTACCCGTATCGGTGTTAGAGGACCCATCTAGGGGATCAGTACAGAGGATGTACTGGGCCTGCTGGCCGCACTCAATCAGCTTCACCTGGTCTAGTTCTTCGGATGCGATCACAGCCACCAAACCAATATTCGAAAAGGCATCAATCACAATCTGATTGCTAAAGACATCCAGCTTTTTCTGGGCATCCCCCGTGGCATTGGTCTCACCCATCAGACCCAAATTTCCCATCAGGGCTGCTCGACTGATTTCACGGGCCAGCACCTTGGCGGCAAAGCCCATCTGAGTTAACAAGATGGAGATTTCAATCGGTTGCTGAGCCAAGCGATGTTGTTGCCATAGATGACTGTTAAAGGTGGTGGGATGACTCATCTCTTTTCCCTAAGCACTACAAAACTGAGGACTGCTGCTGTGCCATTGGCGTCCGTCTCGCGTGAGTAAATCTGTGGCAGCTTGCGGTCCCCAACTTCCCGCCCCATAGTTCGGGAAATCTCGGCTGGGGAGAGCGCTCCACACATCTAAAATCGGCGTGATGACCTGCCAGCCCAGCTCCACATTGTCGGATCGCTGAAACAGGGTGGCATCGCCAATCATGCAGTCATACAGCAAGGTTTCATAGCCAGTGGTGGGGGTGGCATCAAAGAAATTGGCATAGCAAAAGTCCATATTGACGCTGCCCATGCGCACTTTGGGGCCAGGAACTTTTGCTCCAAACTGGAGGCTGATGCCTTCGTTAGGCTGCAGCCTGAGGACTAAAAAGTTATCCGTAAGCTGATCAATAGAGGTCTCCCGAAACAGCAGGGAGGGGACGTGTTTGAACTGAATCGCAATTTCACTCACCCGCTCCGGCAGTCGTTTACCCGTGCGCAGGTAAAAGGGCACCCCCGCCCACCGCCAGTTATCAATGGTGAGCTTTAAGGCTGCAAAGGTTTCCGTATTGGATTCTGGAGACACCCGCGATTCGAGTCGATAGGCTGAGACCGACTGATCTTTGATTTGCCCTTCACCATACTGCCCCCGGACGGCACAGGTGAGGACCTCCTCTGCCGTGAGGGGTTCAATGGCTTTGAGCACTTTAGATTTCTCATCTCGCACCGCATCGGCTTCGAAAGAAACTGGGGGTTCCATGGCCGTAAGGGCTAAGAGCTGAAACAGATGGTTTTGGATCATATCTCGCAGCGCCCCCGACCCCTCGTAGTAGCCGCCGCGACTTTCAACTCCCACCTGTTCAGCGACAGTAATCTGGATATGGTCAATGTAGCGATGGTTCCACACCGGCTCAAACAGGCCGTTGCCAAATCGAAACACCAAGATATTCTGAACCGTTTCTTTGCCTAAATAATGATCAATGCGATAAATTTGCGATTCCGTTAGGACCTGACCAATCTCTTGGTTCAATCTCTGGGCAGAGGCTAGATCCTGACCAAAGGGTTTCTCAAAAATAATCCGTCGCCACTGGTCAGATGTTTCCTGAACCAGTCCCGCTGCCCCAAGCTGCTGGGTAATCTCCGTAAAGAAGGTGGGAGCAGTGGCGAAATAGAAAAGAACGTTGCCCTGAGTTCCAAAGGCTTGATCGAGCTGTTGAAGTTGGGCTGCAAGTTGCTGGTAGGTTTCAGGGGCCTGAAAGTTTCCTGCCAGGTAGTGAAGCCGAGGTTCCAACCACTCCCACAGCTCCGATTCCAGGGCATCTGCCGCAAACTCCTGTAAATCTTGGTGAATTTGGCTGCGAAAGGCATTGGTTTGGGTTGAGGTTCGGCCAATCCCTAAAATCGCAAAGGCATCGGGTAAAAGCTTGTTTTGGGCGAGATTATGGAGGGCCGGAATTAATTTCCGCTTCGTTAAGTCTCCGGCAGCGCCAAAAATAACGATGATGCAGGGACCGGTGACTTCAATGGCATCCGTCGGGTTTAAGCTGAGTGCAGTGGCGATCATCGACTCCTCCTTACTTTTCCACATGACCACCAAACTGGTAGCGCATGGCCGAGAGGACTTTTTCAGCGAAGGTATGCTCTTGGCGAGAGCGAAATCGCGTGTAGAGGGCGGCGGACAGAACATCCGCCGGAACCGCAGATTCAATGGCGGCCATCAAGGTCCAGCGCCCTTCACCGGAGTCTTGGACATGGCCAGAATAACCAGACAGGGCTGGATCCTCTGCTAAAGCAATCGCTGTTAGATCGAGCAACCAAGACCCCACCACACTTCCCCGTCGCCAGACTTCAGCAATGTCGGCCACATTTAAGGTGTATTGGTGGTCGGCGGGCAGTTCCTCCGAGTTCGCGCTGCGAAAAATATCAAATCCCTCGGCATAGGCCTGCATCAACGCATATTCAACACCGTTGTGCACCATCTTGACGAAATGTCCAGCCCCCACAGGACCACAATGTAAATAACCCTCTTCAGCAGTTCCCTTGAGCTGCTCTCGGCCAGGGGTTGTTTCGATCTCTCCTTTGCCCGGTGCAACGGATTTTAAAATAGGGTCCAGCTGCTCAACAGCCTCCTGGGGTCCTCCAATCATTAAGCAGTACCCTCTGTCCAGCCCCCACACTCCGCCACTGGTGCCAATATCAACATAGTGAATCCCTTGTTTTTGCAGCGCTTGGGATCGTCGAACATCATCCTTGTAGTAGGAATTGCCACCATCGATGATGATGTCATCGCGCTCCAATTTGTCCGCTAGCTTCCCGATCACTTGTTCCGTCACCTCTCCCGCAGGCACCATCACCCAGATAATGCGAGGAGGCGTCAGTTTTTGGACTAAGTCGTCTAGGGAGGCAGCGCCGATGGCCCCTTCAGCTTCTAGCTGGGCAACTTTATCGGGAGTGCGGTTATAAACTACACAACTATGTCCGTAACGCATCAGACGCCGAACAATATTGGCCCCCATGCGTCCGAGGCCGATCATGCCGATTTCCATAAAGTTTTCCTGTGGTTTGGGATAAAGAATTAAAGGTGTAGTGGCAATACTGGTTTGAGAAGCTCTGGTGACTTTCGCAAAATCAAAGGACGGTTAGCGGAGCTAGTAGCTCCTTCCTCCAGGACCAGGGCAATCTAGGGCAAAGCTCCCTGAATAGCAACGCGCAGGGTGTTTAGTCCTAATTCGATATCGCTGACTAAATGGACTCGAAGGACCCGACGTTTGCGTTCCGCTAGAACTTGAAAATCTCCCCGAGCTTGGGCGGCTTTAACGACCCCAAAGCTGTAGCCATGTCCGGGGATGGGAATATCGACCTCGTCTTGACCGGTGATTTGGAGAAAAACACCTGTGTTGGGGCCACCCTTATAGGCTTGGCCAGTGGAATGGAGAAACCGAGGACCAAACCCAAGGCAGGTGGCCACCTGTTTGTGATCGCAGACCGTTTTCCGCATAATCTGCAGTTGTTCGCGGTGGACCTCATTCATTTGGATATAGGCCAGCAGGGCAAAGTAGTCCCCTGGATGGATACGGCTCAAATGGGCATGGAGAAACCCGCATAAACTGGGTTCAGCACTTAAGGATGCCGTGAGCACAGCCACATTGTCTGGGTCGGTAAACAACTGCAGTCCAGCCTCCTGGAAAATCGGAGTTTCGGTAGGCAAAAGGCCCGTTTGTTCATAGGCATCCGTGAGCTGACGGGTGGCAATTTTACTGGCTTCTACATCCGGCTGGTTAAAGGCATGAATGTTCAGGACTGCCCCCGCCACAGCCGTAGCCATCTCCCACCTAAAAAATTCTTGGCCCAGCTGGTAGGCATCGGTAACACAAATCTGAATCACGGGATGGCCTGCCGCTTTCAGGGCAGCGACCTGCTGGTCCTGGGCTGGATCGGGGGCCGCGTCTAAACGAATGTAGGCAAAGATGCGATCGCAATCATAATTCACCCCCAATGGTTCTTGATTCACCGGGATAATGCCAGTGCTATCTTTACCTGTGGACTCAGCCAAGAGCTGTTCCAACCAAGCTCCAATATCGGCAATGCCTGGCGACGCGATCAGGGTCAGTTTATCTCGGCCCTGTTGGGCGGCTTCTCCTAAAACAATGCCGAGGACCACCCCTGGATTATCTATAGCCGGAACTGAGGCAGCACAAGAATGGACCATTTCCTCCGCAGCATCGAGAAACTGAGCGACATCGACGCCCATACAGGCCGCTGGCACCATACCAAAGTTAGAGAGGGCTGAGTATCGACCGCCAATGCTGGGAAGGCCAAAAAACAGATGACGGAAGTGGCACGCTTCTGCGACCTGCTGGAGCTGAGAACCTGGATCGGTGATGGCAATAAACCGAGACCCCGCCACCTCTGGCCCGATCGCTTGCTGGACCAGGTCAAAGAAGTATTGCTGAAAAATATTGGGTTCCAGGGTACTGCCCGACTTGCTGGAGACAATAAACAGAGTGCGCTTGAGGTCCATTTGATCCACCATCGCTTGCACCTGGGCCGGATCGGTAGAATCGAGCACGAGCAGTTCTGGATAACCGTCCACCTGTCCAAAGGTGAGCTTCATTACCTCGGGGCACAGAGACGATCCCCCCATCCCTAAAAGAAGAATATGGTTAATATCCAATGCCTGCACGTCTCGGGACAAAGATTCTAGGGTTGTGAGGTGAGCTAACTGATCTTCCGTGGTTCCTAGCCACCCCAACCACTGGCTTTCATCAGTACCTGTCCAGAGAGAGGCATCCATTGCCCACAGCCGTCGCACCTTGCCAGTCGTTTGCCAATCCTGCAGGGTGGCTTGCACCTTGGCCTCCAGATCTGGCGGTAGGCTGTACGTCTGCCGATTCAACGCGTCACCGAGCTGGACCTCGCGCTTATGTTCAACGGCACTGAGCAGCTGATCGAAGGCTTGCTGAAAGAGCTGAACCCCCTGAGCCAACAGATGATCCGTGACCGCGTCAAGATTAATGCCCACTTCAGGCAAGCTGGCAATCACCAGATCCGCCTCTTTGACCCCTTCCGTTAGGCTGGCACGAGGCTGACCATGATCCCGGAACGCTGCCAAGGTGCTCGGCGGAATCGTATTGACGGTCTCAGCCCCGATTAGCTCTTCGACATAGAGAACATCGCGATATTGGGGGTTTTTGGTCCCTGTACTGGCCCATAGCAGACGCTGGGGCTGAGCACCTTTCTGAGCAAGCGCCTGCCAGCGGCTTCCTTGGCAAAGCTGTAGATAATCCTGGTAGACCCGTTTGGCATTTGCGATCGCAACTTTGCCTTGCAAGCTTTGAAGCAGGACCGTGGTTTGCCGATCGATATCCGGGGCTTTTAAGCGTTCAGCGATTTGGGCATCAATAGCGGTATCGATGCGGCTAATAAAGAAGCTGGCGACGCTGGCTATATGGCTCGGATCACCGCCTTGAGCCGTATAGGCTTCTAGCCCTGATATGTATGCTTCTGCTACCGCTAGGTAGGCGGTTTGAGAAAACAGCAGCGTAACATTAACGTTAATGCCTTCACTGATCAATTGCTGGATCACGGGAATGCCAGCGGGGGTCGCTGGCACTTTGATCATTAAGTTAGGTCGGTTCACCGTCTGCCATAGTCTTTTAGCCTCCTGGAGGCTCTGCTCCGACTCCTCCGCCAGATAAGGTGAAACTTCTAGACTGACATAGCCATCTAATCGATTTGTCCGATCGTAAAGGGGCTTAAGGATATCCGCAGTCGCTTGAATATCTGCAATCGCCAATTGTTCGTACAGGGTAATCGCATCCTGGTCATGGTCCCGCTCTAAGGCAGACAAGGCAGCATCATAATCCGTGCTTCCTGCAATGGCCTTTTGAAAAATGGCCGGATTAGAGGTGACCCCCTGAATTTCTGCATCGGCTACTAGTTCTTGTAACTCTCCACTTTCCAAGGAACAGCGACGGATATAGTCAAACCAAACGGACTGATGATAATCCTTTAGCTTTTGCAGGGCATTGGGTTGAGTTAGGGTTTGAGCAACACTCATTTTTATCTCCTAGGGGATGAAGGATAGCAGGGCCTTCCGTCATCTGAAGGACCTATAAAGATTTGAGATAAATCAGAAAAACAGGGGATAATTTTTATTTCGGATTTAACTTAGCAATCAATACAAATACGCAAACAAAGCCAAGGCAGTCCATCTTAAAAATCGAGTGTTAATCGATAAATAGATTGAGCAATAAAGGAAGAGATTGTGAATCCATTAATGTGTCTAAATCCTGAAGATTTGACACTTTATGCTGAGAATTGATGAGTAGATAATGTGAGTGTTCAATTAGGACCTGCATGGCTGCTCGACAATGGAGGCAATACCAGTAAATCCCTCGACGATCAATATGTCTGAGTAGTTGTGAGGTGCAACAAGGGCATGTGATTATGCATGAATTTTCATTCACTAATGAGGTCACATCAAAAACATCTTGTTTGTTTTGGCGCTGCTAGGAGATCAATTTCATACCATCCATTCGCTGAATAATATGGGTACAGTCTTCAGGGCATGGTGATGGTTGAATTCACCGACTAGCAACGCCAACCTCTGTGTGTGATGCCCCTTTAGAGTATGAAATCAATGGGGGATAACTCTTTTATATTCCTGCAGGAACTATTACGATCTTGCACTCATGTTTAACTCAACGATATTGGTCTCGAAATGCCTTTGGAGTAACCCCCGTGAGCTGGCGAAAATACTTACTTAAATGACTCGGATTGGTAAAACCACACTGTCGAGCAATCATGGCAATGGGGGTATTCGTTTGCCTCAGCAATCCCTTGGCTTTTTTGATTCGCTGTTTAATGGCGTACTGATGCGGGGCAACGCCCATGGATTTCTTAAACAGCCGTGAAAAGTAGTACCGACTCATGCCCACCTCTTGGGCCAGATCCACGAGTTTCAGGTTTTGGTCCAAGTGATCGTTAATATACTCTAAGGCTCGATTCAACAGGGCCGGGGGTAGTCCTTGATCGGATGAATCCTTGAGGCGGGGGACTTGTGTACAATACCGTTTCATCAAATGGATGGATAAGGCGGTGACTAGGGAGTCAATATACAGGTGATCCGTGAATTCGAGGGTATTGAGTTCTTGCCGTAAGGCTGTACCGATGTCATAGATCAGACGATCTTGAACCGCAATATTGGGCAGTAGTTCAAAGCGGTTGACCTGTGTTAAATCGTAGGCTGCCGTCTCGAAAAATTGAGGTTCGAGGCTGAGACTGAGAAAGGATACTGCCTGATGCCACTGACACTGCTGGGGGGTATGGGCCGGAATAATCATCAGCTCCCCATGACCATAGGGTCCCTGAAAGGAAAGCTCGCCTAACTGATACTCCACCTCAAAAACGTTATCCAAGGGAGAGAGGATCAACACATGGTGAGTGAATTTATGGACCGGTGTGGTATGGGCCGGTTGATGGTGCTCTTTGAGAATGAGTCCATCCCATCCTGCCGCTTGGCTGGAGCAGTGCGGACGTTCTGGACAAATTTGGAGAACAGCGTCTGGATCACCGCAGTTGATGGAGTAAATCGGTGAATCTGACTCAGGGGAACGAAAATCCTCATTTGGATTCATGGGAGATTATTTCTAGAATCTCCCTATTGAGCAATAGTCCGTCCGGTTTGTGGGTCAAGATAATGAGGTTAAGGGAGAACTTAAGGCATGACCTTAACGGCTCCCCCATTTTTTCTGAGGCGGGTTTACCCGTCTCCCGCCCTGGCCTATCTTTAGTGGCTATCCTGATAGGCTTTGGGGGTGATTCCCAGATGCTGCCGAAAATAAAGGGTGAGGTGACTCTGGCTATTGAAGCCACAGTCATAGGCAATCTCCACAATCGGTAACTTTTTTTCAATCAGCAGCAGTCTGGCTTTCTCGATGCGCTGGCGAATAACGTATTGGTGGGGAGAGATGCCCATCTGCTCCTTAAAAAGATGACAAAAACTGCTCTCGCTCATTTGGGCAATATGGGCCAACGTTGATAGTCGCAGGTCTTGTCCAAGGGAATCGTGAATATAGTCCAGGGTCTGTCGCAACCACCGCTGGGGCCGAGGTGTTTTTTGGGCGACGGTGTGACAATCCGAGTAGGCTTTGAGGAGATACATGGCCAATACATTGACCAAGGAATCAATGTAGAGATAATCGGTAAATTCCCGATTCTCGAAGGCAGAGCGCATGGTGAGGGCGAGGGAATGAATCAGGGAATCGGCAATGGCATATCGCCCTTCAAACTGGATAGAGCTGCCCAGGGTCCATTCATAGGTGGTTTGGAAAATAAAGCTGGGATGTAAAAAAATCAAAATGCAGTCTGCAGGCATGTCCCAGGCGAGGGTATGGGAGTGGTGAGACGGAATAATACACAGCTGGTTCGCAGAAATTGGACGGTATTGCGATCTCCCTTCGGTTGGCAACCAAGCAATCTGGGCGGCTGCATCATTTAGCATCAGGCAGATTTCAAGTTCGTCGTGGCGATGTTCCTCGTAGCAGGTCGGTGGTTCTAAAGCGGTGTAAAACGAGAAGCCCTCAAGTTTGTAAGAGGGTGGCTCTAATTTCTCTTGAATACTCATGTTATGTCTCTGCTGAGTTTGTACGGATGAGAAGGCAATCCTCTTGGGCAAACAAGGGGCAGAAACTTAGGGATCTAGACTTAATATTGCTGTCAAGAAAGCTTAGAAGAGTGGTATCACGGGCAAAGTTCTCTAGCATTTACAAGAAATTAGTGATTAAAGTGCTTATCTAAATCAGTCCTAAAAATATTGAAATTAGACTTTTCTTAAAAATGATGCCAATAAGTTTGTCAAGAGCTGTCATCAGGCCGAGTCAGTTCAACAATCTCTAGAACTTTGGATAGGAGAGGTTCTAGGGCCGAGGTTCTCTGCCAGTAAATACGGGTCAAGATCGTGGGAGGGGCGGTAATGGCTTGTGAACGTCCGCTTTCAATATCTGCCTCTACTTGTTCAGTATGAATATGGTTGGTAAGGCCTTTGAGAAATTGAGGAATATCGAGACCCACCTGGACGGCGCACTCAACGAGTTTGTCGTCTTCTAGCATCTCTGAATGTTGATATAAAAGATCATGCATTTCCCAAAATTTACCCTGAGCGGATGCGGCCTCGGCGGCCTCAGCAGCTTTCCAGGCAGAGGTCTGGGGTGGAGTTCGGGGAAAGTGTCGATAGACGAGACAAACGGGATGGGGGGATTGGTTGAGAACATTGGTAATGGTTTTATAGGTTTGGCAGGAGTGGGAGCATTGGTAATCTCCATAAAGGATAAGCGTCACAGTATCGCCTGGAGACCCCCGAAAATGATCACAAGGGCGTAAGGATGGTGACATAGAGATGGGTTCCTGTTTGTTTGCTAGATCGAGTTGCCTTCATGAAAAAGATTTTAAGGAGAGGCAAGGGGTTTAGTCGCTTGTCATCCGACCTGACTTTTTATACCAAGTCAGACCAGTGAAAGCGCTAGTCCAGTGTTCAGCAATCGTACTTAGGAAGAGTTATGAGAAATTCCCAACGTTGAGCAGGGGCATCTCCCTAACTTTTGGCTAGGTGTTGAGGAAAACCTTTGGTTTAGGAGGCTTCTGCCCGATTTAGTCGAGACGAGCCAGCCCCTTTTTTAAGGCCATAATCACGGCTTGGGTGCGGTCTTTGACCCCCAATTTGGACAGAATGTTGTTGATATGGAACTTGACGGTTCCTTCAGAGATGGTGAGGGCAGCGGCAATTTCTTGGTTGCTGTTCCCTTTGCTCAGCAATTGCAGGACTTCGAGTTCTCGTTCGGTCAGATCGCTATCGTCAATCCGGTCCGCCAGCTTGAGGGCCACTTCTGAGGGGATGTAGCGTTTGCCACCATGGACGGTGCGAATGGCCTGGATCAGTTCTGTGGCAGTTGTATCTTTGAGGATATAGCCCCTCGCACCCGCCTGCAGGCCCCGATAGATATCTTCATCTGTGTCGTAAGTGGTGAGGATAATGATCTGGGCAGTGGAGGTTTTAGCGCGAATGCGAGCAATGGCTTCGACCCCTTCAAGATGGGGCATGCGCAGATCCATCAGGGTGATGTCCGGCTGATGGGTTTCGTATTGGTTAATAGCTTCTAGGCCATTTTCAGCTTCAGCAATGACTTCCATATCTTCGGCTTGGCTGAGAATCGCAATAATGCCGTGGCGGACAACTGGGTGATCTTCGACGACTAAAATACGGATGGGAGGAGACATATTGGCTTGTTTAAGGTTCGCTCAGGCTAATTTCAGGTTGCTGCTCCATGATTAACCATACAACTCGATGTCGTAGCGGTGTCGTTTTTGAGGGATGTGGGTAGATCGGGATATGCTGAAATCAAACAAACTATGCGGTTTCGGGGTGGCCCTGCTGCTGATGCTATGCTCCAGGGTCGCCATCGCATCGGAAAACAATCTTGCAGGTTTGATTCGGCAAGGGCAGGTCCATTTCCAACAGGGTCAGTATCGTGATGCGATCGCAACCTTCACTCAAGCAATTCTTCTCAATCCAGATAGTGCCACGCCCTACTTCTATCGGGGAAAAGTGCGGTTTGAACTGGAGGATGACTTTGGAGCACTAGAAGATTTTGATGATGCGGTGCAGCGAAATGCTCGGTTTGCAGAAGCCTATCTGTACCGGGGAAGTGTGAGGCTCTCCTTGGGAGATCAAACGAATGGGCTAGTCGATCTGAGGCAGGCCGCAGGGCTGTTCTCCCAACAAGGCAATCAGAAAGAGTATCAACGAGCAATACAGCTTATTCGGCAATTTAATCCAGACCTTACCCCTTAAAGGATGGCAGCAGTGCAATCCATCCTTATTCCTACTGAAGGGTGAGGAGTTGACGAATTTTCATGAGGCCTAATCCTCTTAAGATAGCCATGCCCCCTAAGCCCCAAAATCAGCTTTGTATACTGAGTTGACTTGCCGAATCTCTTGTTTGAGCTAGGAAAGCATCAAGCAGTGGTTTGCCCAATTGAATAAAGGGTTGAACGATTTCCTCCCCTGCTTGTTCTGGTGTCCCTGCATTAAAAGGAGGTTCAGGGCTATACTCCATCATGAGTTGAGTCATTTTTGCTACTTCATCACCACAAAGCAGCCCCAAAAGCGTTAAGCCAACATCAATCCCTGAGGTCACACCAGCCCCTGTAACGCGATTGCGATCAATCACGACTCTTTGAGACATGACATCAACCCCCAGTATTGCTAGTTGATCTCGAAATGCCCAATGACAAGTTGCTTTGTAGCCTTGTAATACGCCAGCCGCCGCTAAAATCATCGATCCTGTGCAGACACTGGTGACGTACTGTGCGCCTTGAGACTGCTGTTTCAGAAAGTCTAAAATTTCCAGATCTTTCATCACCTCGATTTGTCCCATCCCACCCCCTGGCACACAAATGACATCTAACGGTGGACAATCGGAAATGGTTGCGGTTGGTGTTAGGGTTAACCCTTCATTGCTGGCGATAGGTGTTAGCGTTTTCCAGATCAGATGCACATGGGTATTCGATGGAAAGGCGAGAACTTGATAAGCGCCCATTACATCTAGCTGAATTACTCCCGGATAGATCAGAAAGCCAATCTGTAGTTGCGTCATTCCCTTTTGTTGTTTGAAAAGTCTAATTATGTAAGGATTTTAAGGAAATGCAGCTAACGTCACTAGACCCCAAGTGGGTACACTTTTAAGCCATGTCTAGGTCGCTTCATCCTCTATTTCACGAAATTGCAACTGCCCCCACAGAAGAAGTACTGCGATTTAGAGTAATGGATAATATCAGCCATTATTTTGGGATACAACGGTGGGGAATTTCGCTGATTGATTCAGCCAATAATCTGGTTAGTTTTGATGCCCGTGGCGTTTCGGATAGCTTTGCTGAGCGATATCAAAAATTTGGTATTCCCGTCGATCCTGTCTTAGAGGCTGTTTGAGAAGTGAGTAAAGCTCTCAAGGTACTAATCTGTCAATACACAAACACTGGACAGGACCTAGAGAGCAATGCCTACAGCATATGATAGCGACCTCACCACCCTGCAATGGGAATTACTTGAGCCTTTGATTCCTGCTGCTAAACCTGGAGGTAGACCTCGCACCACTGATATGCTCAGTGTTCTCAATGCCATTTTTTATCTCGTGGTTACAGGTTGTCAGTGGAGACAACTACCTCATGATTTTCCCTGTTGGTCAACGGTCTATAGCTATTTTCGAAGGTGGCGCGATGATGGGACTTGGAGTCAAATCAATGAACATCTACGCATGCAAGTGCGGGTGAGTGAAGACCGTCATCCCAGTCCCAGTGCCGCTATCTGCGATGCTCAATCGGTCAAAGTCGGCAATCCTCGGTGTCACTTGATTGGGTTTGATGGTGGGAAAATGGTCAAAGGTCGTAAACGTCATGTGCTCGTTGATACTTTGGGGCTGGTTCTGATGGTGATGGTCACCGCTGCAAATATCTCTGACCAACGAGGGGCCAAAATACTGTTTTGGAAAGCTCAACGCCAAGGTGCGAGTTTGTCCCGTCTAGTTCGGATATGGGCTGATGCAGGCTATCAAGGACAAGCTTTGATGAAGTGGGTAATGGACCGTTTTCAATATGTCTTGGAAGTAGTCAAACGCTCAGATAATCTAGCGGGGTTTCAGGTTATTCCCAAACGATGGATTGTAGAGCGGACGTTTGGATGGTTGTTGTGGTCTCGACGTCTTAATAAAGATTATGAGGTGCTGACTAGGACGGCTGAAGCGCTTGTTTATGTGGCGATGATTCGACTCATGGTTCGAAGGCTAGCGCAGGAGCACTAAAACTTCTCAAACAGCCTCTTAAAGTTTGTCCTGAACTATCATGCACCAGCCCATGAAGAGTTGGTATTACCAAAAGGGACCTGGAAACAGAGTGAACTTTATCAGCGATGTTGTTCTACCTACGACCACGAACACATCATGACCGGTCCTGTATTGGGCCAAGGACAGTTGATCGGTACCATTAACTTTGCTCGTGTTGGTCATGGTCCTGCTTTTAATCAATTCGATCTCTCCAGATTTGGGGCAGTTTGTACGCACTTTTCCACGCGTCTTGCTGAACTTCGCAAACATTCAGTTGCAGATTCCAACCCCTACTGGCAATCCCTAACACCTAGAGAAAGACAAATCGCTAATCTTGTCGCTCAAGGGCTGACCAATCCAGAAATTGGTGCAGCGTTGTGGATTAGTCGAAATACAGTGAAACAAGCCTTGAAACGTATGTTTAGAAAATTAGAAGTGTCGTCTCGAATGGAGATGGTGTTGAAATTGCGCGATGGGCTCGATAAATAACAGAAGAGACTTGGACGACTTACCCTAACTTCGTGTAATAGCCTTCAAGGCGGTCACCACCCCTTTAAATTATCCTGGCCACTTGTTTCCTGTCGTAAATCCGCTGAAGCAGGTGTGCATAGCCATATTCGTCTTGTTCAAGTAACTAAGAAGTCTGCTTCAAAACACTTGCTGACCAAGCCTTGCTTGAATGTTGTCAAGTGATGCTTGACATATCAGAATACCCAACGTAAAGTGTTACTTGACGACAAGTAACCGTCATCGATGAAAAATCGACTCAAAGAGCTGCGAAAACTTCACCACAAATCTCAGGCCGCGTTAGCCAGAGACCTAGGAGTTAGTCGTCAGGCTGTCAATGGTTTTGAGTCCGGTAAGTTTGACCCTAGTTTGGAAATGGCTTTCAAACTGGCCAAGCTGTTCAAAGTGTCCATTGAAGATGTATTTATCTACGAGGCTGAAAATCCGATGCAAACGCTCGTCAAACGCTACAAAAAGTATTTTGGTTTTGAACGGTTTGCTCCCAAAGCAATCAATGTATTCAAGTTCTCCGGTCATCGAGCTGAACAAGAAGGAACCGCACAAGTTACACCAGAGCATTTACTGGCAGGCTTGTTGGCTGACCCTACCTCTACGTCTGCTCGTTTACTGCACTCAAACGGCACAGCTGTAGAGATTACCACCGACGACCACTCCTTTGAATACCGGGGGGAACCCAGATTAAATCAGCAAAGCAAAAAAATTGTGGAGTTGTCCTTAGAGGCTGTTCAACTCGAAGGGAAAAAATCGATTGGGACTGAACATCTCTTATGGGGGCTGGTTCAACTTGCTCAAACAGATACCCAGATCAATACATTGATGCAGCACTATGAAATTGATCTTGAAAGTTTGAGCCTTCAGCTCTCGGAAATAATTTGAATAATGTACAGATTTGGCTTGCGCTTGATGTCACCACTCGCAAGATTCTGCTAATTATTGCCAGATTGACTGATTTGGACTGTACGCATTTTTTCAAGTTCAGCAGTGAGCAATTTTACTTGTGCTTGAGCCGCCCTTAGCTGCAATTGATTACGGATTCGAGCCTTCACTTCCGTACTCTCGAAAGGTTTGGTAATGTAGTCAGCTCCCCCAACAGTAAAAGCTTTTACCTTATCCGCATTACTGCTTAAGGCACTCATGAAAATAATGGGAATACTCGCAGTTTCAGGATCTTGCTTGAGCTTTGCGCAGATTTCGTAACCTGAGAAATCAGGCAAAATAATGTCTAGCATAATTAAATCGGGAGGTGCAGCAGTAATACATTGCAAGGCAATATCTCCAGTCACAGCCCGTCGAATTTTATAGGGCGAATCCGACAATATCCCTACTAAAACCTTGAGATTATTCAAGTTATCATCAACGATTAAGATGTTGGCAGCCTGAGGAGTTGTCAGTTGCATTGCGATGAGTAGCTATGATTAATTTCACTTGGGCTTATTTTGCCCAAGGTCTAAAGCTTCTTGGGCAAAATAAACCAATTTATCAAATCGCAAGGTATCGAAGTATTCCATGAGTTTTTGGATTAACGCTGGCTCCTTTGCTTGAAAAGCCATCAATAGATGAAAGACTGCCTCTTCTTCTAAGGTGATCGCTGCTTGCTTAAGATCAAGTAAGTGATCTGCTGGCCATAACGATAAAAGCTGTTGGATTTCTAAGTCAGTCCAGGTTTTGACTTCACTTTCATTAGAAGCTTCATCCTGGGTTGGGTCATAGATATATTCCACCCCCAAGAACGTAGCCAGAACATTGAACAGTTCTTCTTCCTTAAAGGGTTTGCAAATAAAACTATCGCATCCCGCTTCTTGCGATTCCTTTTGGGTACTTTCAAAAACGCTGGCAGTCAATGCAATAATCACTGTCCTCTCCTCAGTGGAAAGGGGAGTGGAACATTGTGCTTCCAGATAGCGAATCTGTTGCGTGGTTTGATAACCATTGAGTACCGGCATCTGCCAATCCATTAGGATTAGATGGGGATGCCAAGTTCGCCATAGATCAATCACAGACTGACCATCTTCAGCTGCTCGAACCTGAAAGCCGACACTTTGCAGTAGCTTGACCATAAGTTGTCGATTTTCAGGGTGGTCCTCTGCAATAAGAATCCGTTGTTCCGCTTGATCATGAGCGAGACTCACCACAGTTCCGGGAGAATTACACCTTTGAGCTGGTGGAGTCACCGCGATCTTAACTGGAATTTGAATCTGGACCTTTGTCCCTTGGCCTTCTTTACTAGAGAGATGAATATCTCCCTGCATCAGCTGTACAAATTGGCGACTGATGGCAAGCCCTAAACCAGTTCCCTCAAAGGACTGACGACCCGCACAGGCTTGTGTAAACAGATTAAAAAGATTGGGTAGTTCATCGTCAGCAATGCCTACCCCCGTATCTGTAACAGTGATCTGCAAGAGCGTGTCGTTTTCCAAGGTTGGCTCAAGCGTTATGGCTTCATTTTCAGAGCTAATATCACTGAGCTGTTCACTTACAGATTGCAGGGGAAGGGTGGATATTGCTAAGGTGACTGATCCCACTTCGGTAAACTTAATCGCGTTACCTAAAACGTTTATGAGCACCTGACGTAGCCGACTTGCATCACTCACAATATATTGAGGTAAATCAGGTGGAAGCTCAAAGTCAAGACGCAATTGGCGGGCTTCAGCCTTAAGGCTAAACATCTCAAACAGAGATTCTAGAAGCGCTCTCAGATCAAACTGCCCCTGATTCAGATCAACTTTTCCAGCTTCAATCTTGGACATTTCTAAAACGTCATTAATTAAGTTGAGCAGATGGGCTCCACTGCTATTAATCGTTCTCAGCGTCTGCTTTTGCTCTAGGGTCAAATTCTGATCACGGCTGAGTAGCTGACTAAAGCCAAGAATCGCATTTAAGGGTGTGCGTAGCTCATGGCTCATATTGGCAAGGAAAACACTTTTAGCCTGATTTGCGGTCTCAGCAGCATTTTTAGCCTCACGTAAGTCTTTGAGTAAATTTGCTTGCTGCAGCGCCACTCCTAATTGGGCTCCCACTTTCTTAAGCAGTTTCAGCTCTAAATCTTGCCAATGTCGGATTTGAGTATGTTGATAGGTAGCTAATAAGCCCCATAGTTTCTCACCCACAAATACAGGTACAACCATAAAGGCTCGGATATGAAATCGTTCCAACATGGCAAGATGGCAATCTGTGTAGCCTTGCTCATAAATATCTGCTACTACAGTTGTTGCTTGATGGCGATAGTGTCCTCCCTGGGTTTCTTGCAGATATGTATCCTCCCAGTTAGTTGTGGAATTAGCAGTCACTAGGGGAGGGAATGAAGTGTCTGATGACTCAAACATAAATTCACCGGACCAGTCCGGTAGAAAATGATAGACAACAACGCGATCGCATTCTAGAGACGCTCGTACCTTCTCCGTAGTCGCTATAAAAATATCTTTGATATCTAGGCTTTGACGAATTTGGTTGATAATTTGAGCAACATTGCGGTCATGGTTTGCGATTAAAATTTCCCGCTTGCGTTGGGTATCAACATACTTCAGAGCCGTCTGTAATTCTTGCGAACGCTGCTGAGTCTCTTCTAAACGTTCTGCTTGCCTCAGGGCTTCACTCAGATGGTCCGCCACCTCCTGAATAAATTGGGTTTCATAGGGTTGCCAAGCCCTAGGGCCACTGCATTGGTGGATACATAACAACCCCCATAATTTTTCTCCTTGGAGCAAAGGAACGACAAGATTTGCCCGAACCTGAAACCGCTCCAAAATTCGAACGTGACAATCGCTCAGATTTTCGGCATATATATCCGCAACGGCAAACACCTGTCCTTGCTGATATTTATTGGCATAATTATGACCAAAACAATCATCGCGTACATTGGCGGCTAAAGCGGATGTAAAAGGCGGAACTACTTTTTCAGCAACAAAGCATCCCGTTGTATAGTTGGTAGCTGAATCCAGTTTGAAGATGGCGACTCTATTAGCCTTTATTAATTCCAAAACCCGCTGAACAGAGGTTTCAAAAATAGTTTGAGTTTCCAGACTCTGCCGAATCTCTTTGGTAACCTCCAATAATAAAATAGCTTGCTGAAGTTGGGTTTGAAGAGCTACTTCAGAAGTCTGACTTGGAGGAGTTGTTGATTGATGATCTAATTGCATTGGCTCTGAGCGATGAGACAAATTTATGCCACGATTGGCCATTCTTTAGTAATCGTGCATGAGTTATACACAGCTCACCTAGCGTTAGGATGCCCCGCATTTGTGTAGATTTCCCTATTTTCCCTCTTTTATCACTTTAGACAGAGAGAAAATCAGGATGCTTGACGCACCGCACGAATTACTTGACGGGTGGGCCATTGATACTGATTGAGAAATCGACTGATGGCACTGGCAGATTTAACTTTGCTATGGGCAGGTAAAGATTGACCGGTCGCTTCTAAAAACAACTCCAATAAGGCTTATAAGGTCTCTTGCTGATAGGGACTCTGCATCAAATGGAGCAAGGTGTAGACTAGCCCTTGGGCGTGGGCAAGGATGTATTTTGGCATGCTTGCTTCTGGATATAACTGCACGCCCTTTTCTCATAGGCAGGATCCTTGGTGCAACATCTCAGACAAGGGATTTTGCCGAAAGTGCGCTGCATCGCTGGATTACAGATATCAAAGCTTTGCAACCCTTGGTTTCCAGGGACGAGGAAGATCGATGACCACCCATTGCTCAAATCGACTGGACAATATTGAAACGCTGGTACGCTCCTCTTTGGCGGGAATATAGATGCAATTGCAGGCGGAATCGTCCTTGAGGGTCAATTCCAAGGAGTGAAAACAAGCCTTCAGATGACCTTGATCGATCCAGACAGTGTGACCCGGTTTTGATTCAAGCCCGCTTTCTTCAAATTATGAATGGCATCCACAACCTGTATGTCCACAACCCGAGCCAGAGGGATGTCCATCCGCACAGGCTTGGCCACAAAAATACTGGCCGCCCTTTTGAATAGCATCACTAATTGTCACGATGCAAAGACAAGACTCGCAAGCACATTTCATTTGAGTAACGGTCGCCATTGCAAACCTCCACAACTAAATATATGAACAATCATTCATACTTCACAGACTAACATATGAATAACTGATCAAGTATTAAAATGTCATTAGTAATGTATGCAGAAAGCCATCTAGAGTTGATTATCTTAGGGTCAAGCAACCTTCAATCACGTCATGTCGCACTCTCGCCTTGATATCAGCACTCATTCCTTTTCCGAGAAATCCCGGTCAGAGAAGCCAGTGGTAGATCAAATTTTGTCCATTGAAAAGGCACAGCGGATGGCTGAATTTTTAGGCGTATTGAGCAACCCTAATCGTTGGAGAATTTTATCGGCTCTTGCCATTGAAGAAATGCGGGTGGGAGAGTTAGCAGCTGCAGTTGAGATGTCAGAATCAGCCGTGTCTCATCAACTGAGAGTTCTCAGAAATACGCGGATGGTCCGCCGCCGTAAATGTGGACGAACCGTGATTTACGGATTAAAAGACCACCATATTTTTAATCTTTACCGAGATGTCTCAGAACATTTGGACGAGACGGACTATTGAGCTGCGAGAAAAATGGGTTTGAACCAAAAGTTGGTAACAATGAATATTATTCGGCCAGTATCTTGATGAGAAGAGGTGCCGTCAGCCCAGGCGGTCTGGCCGCTCTGCTTCCCGCCATAACCTCTACTTTCCCGGCTCTCGCAGCAACGCTCTCGGTTTTCGGGTTGTGTGTATACCGTAGTCCTTTTTCCTTTTTGCACTCTTCACCTTTTCAGTTGCCCTAGGGAATCCAAAACCTAAACCCTCCCCAGCACAGCAATAGTTTTCTGTAACCTGTCTTTCCACGGTGCCCACTTATCCCCCCAAGCCTCGAGCTGGTCTGCTCTCGATAGTTTCAAGAGTACTCAGATTCCCAAGAGAATTTGAAGACTAATACCTTCCTACTGGAAATTGAGCCGGAGCAAAGTTGGTCGAGCGAACTCAGAGATTTGGCGAGTCAGTCTTGGGTAATTGACGCGGAGGGGAGTTTTGATGAGTTGGGGGCTGTGTTTACGGCTTGTTAGAGATAGAGAATACCTAGAAACTACTTTAAGGAGTATTTCCCATTGTTTTTTCTGGTGGGATATCCCAGTAAAATAATTAAATTATTTCAATAATTATTATGATAGCTTCAAACCTTGAAGCAACAGAGCAAATTCAAGGAAATACCCTGTGGATTTATGATCAGGATTCTAAAACGATCATTGAGCTATAGTAGTAACCTTTTTCACCTTCAGTAGGTCCGTTAGTCTCCCCACTAAGGGCGTTATAAGTTAGCGTTACCTTGGTGCTTTCTGGAGCAGCATAAGTTTTTGACTTAACTTTATCTATTCCTTCTTTATCATCTTCCCAATCCTCCCAGTTACCAGTGATGCCATTTTCAGCATAAAAAGAATTATCTCCAATCTTTGGAATATCAAATAGAATTGCTAATGAGCCAACTTTCTTTTTGTGGGAATCATCTTCATAATAGTTAAGATGAAGAACGTATTCTACGCCAGTCCATTCATCATTTTTGTTGGTAAATCCAAACCCTGCTTGTGGAACGACAATTTCAGACTTTTGACCAATGGGTTTATAAGTTTTAGGAGCAGGTATATAAGGGTTTTTTGTTGTACCCTTCCCAGGGAAATTGCCAATAACTGTACCACCAGAGGTTGCATGAATGCCCCATTCCAAATAGTACGGTGTTAGATTTACAAGGGTAACTGAGTGGTACATCGGAAAGTCTAATAATTCAGTGAGAATGATAATGGCTGCTGTTAAAACAATGATTCCAAGAAATGCAACCCCACCTGCCATTGTCACTCCCTCCAATGCTTCAGAGAATGCTTCTCCCATTAGCTCAGAAGCATCACCTATACCAGTGAATGCTGATTGTAGACCGATACTGATTGCATCAGTAAAAGCTGATATAATTGGCTTTAGTAACTCGACAAAAGCTGTTTCAAGCAAGAGATCAGAAGCTAGAAACCCACCGACGCCGAGAGCAACATTTGTAGTGTTGAATACTTCACTGTCATGATAAATTGTTGCTTCAGCAACCCCAAAAGTGTTGTAATGCTTGCCATTCCAGGTAAATCCATTTGATTCTTCTAAATCAAATTCTTCACTAGTAGACCCTGGTTTCAGTGCATTCTTATCTATATTTGTGAGTTCGATAATAAACTGAAAATTGCCTTGAATAGCATAAATGGAAGGCCATCCAGATTCTGTCGTATCAACATTCCAAGGGCTAGGGTAATCAGGATCTTCTTTATGCTTAGTATTTTCGTCGTTGATCCAACTTAAAAATGAACTAACTTCAGCAGATTTTTTGAAAAACTCTGTTGTGCCTTTTCCTCCTTCTTTTGCTTTTTTTATCAAATCATCAAAAGCTATTGTTTTTGGAGTTCCTGATGCATTAGGACGGAAAGCAAGATTTTGATTGAACTGTTTTGCTGTTGTAATTTCCATTAATTTTCACCTAGGTTATATATTTTGAAATGCAAATACTCGGATGGCTTAGCATATTGATAAAATAAGGCAATATAGAAACCCCAATTTTTTATCCTGTTTTTAATAGCTTAAAAAAGAATAAAAATCAGTTTATATATTTATTAATTAGTATGAACTGATATAAACTTATTAAGTCTTGCAAAATAATTTATGCAAATTTATACAACAAAACAAGATAAAACTACTCAATACTGAAAAGCCAAGTTTTTAGCTGAGATTTAAGTTTTTAATCTGCTAGTTATCACAAATATTTAACTGACACCACAATAAAATCTCTATATATATAAAGATTTAAAATAGCTAAAGATTTGTACTAAAGTCCATAGTTTTGGATTGTCATATTTAGAACGATAAATGCTGGATATTCCAACTCAAATCACTAAGTTTTAGAATTAGAAAATTTAAATGCCCTATAGAATCTGAAATCTTGAAGACTCAATATCAATCAGAAATATCTATTCAGAGAGATTTTAGTACTTCCTAACTGGCATCTACAGCCTGAGATTATCGCATTATTCCCTACTTTTCCATTCCATTCTTTATGTATTTCAATGGGTATACCTACTGCAGTTGTCCTAACCTCAAACTTTGGTCATGCAGAAAAATTTCACTATTTTGGGCAGCCATTTACTTTTTTCCTAGAAACTATTTCTAGTTTGTTATTACAAAATTTATAATCCCAGAAATACATTAATTTATCAGTGATCATAGAGTATGCCAGATAGTGATAATCTTCAGGTAAATAAGTGATTTAAATAGCAAAAACAAATGATATAAGTCACATGCATTTTGATTCGTTAAAATAAAAAATTTTTTCCTTTTTATTAATGCAAATTATTCATTGACTACAAGAATTTGTAGCTAGCCGGATAGAAAGATTGGTATAGGCTTGGCAAAAATGTCTAAAAAGTAGAGTAATATTTTTCAGAGGCATTTATTAAGTTCAAAACCCTAACGCAACAAGTTTTACGGCCAGGTTTGCCTATCGCTGAGGTTATCTTTGCAAAAGACCAAGACCAGAAAGCCCGGCATTATGAAGCTACAAAGTGCATTTGGATTTTTTCTGACGGACAAGAGGCGACCGTTTTCTCTTGGCGAGGATACCAAGACCGATGGTCACGATGCTTCCCAAGAAAGTACTAGGCTCAGGAACAGCAACGATCTCATTTGAGGTAGAACCGTCAAATATTCCGCACAGGGAGAATGGAGAATCAACACAGAATTGTTGTCTTGGACCGAAATAATACGTGTTTAACGGGCCAGGACCAGCAGAGTAACCCTGGTCAATGGCGTTTCGATTTGGAACTGAAGCACTAATCCCTTCAATAACCCCGGTAACGCCATCGCCCAAAGGACCACCATCTAAGTCATAGACAAGACCAAATAAGTCTCCAAATCCATAAGTTGTCGGTGGTGTTAACCGATTCCCAGAAAAAGTGACTCTGAAGTCTGAAACTTCACTGGAGTTTTGAAGTCCTCTGAAATATGCAATTTGACCATCGCCATTCAGGTCATCGGCGATGAAAAAACCTTCAGCGTAAGCACCTTCATCAAAACCATCTTGCCTGAAGTTATAGGTTAGGGAGGCTGCCGTTACTGGGGGTGTAAAGCTCAGAACTAAGTTGCAGGATGCATACGCACAAACCACTATTGCCAAAAGCTTTGAGTTCTTCATGTCTGAATCTCAAATTCTCGATGATTATAGAATCAGTAGATCGACAAAACCAATAATATTTTAGTAAATGTTCTATTTCTAAGTAGGTCAGGCTTAATATTGTTACCAGAAATTCCTTAGCTAATTCCGTTAGAAGTATTGATTAATCAAGTACATCACCAGATTTATATTTCGAAATATAGTTGAGCTTCAATACCATCACCTACTTATTCCTTTATAAGGGAAATTTGAGAATGGCTGATTCTTCCACACTTACACCACAAGAAGCCCGATTGATCGCGAAAGATGCGTTTACTTACGCGTATCCGATGGCAGACAGCTATCGAATTCTTTTTGCCTACTTTCTTTGGCCTAAGAATGACGAATACAAAGGCCCCTTGAATGAATTGATTGGCACGGCACGACTGTTCACGCCATCGGACACCGCAGTTCAGACACCGAATGCAGATACACCTTACTGCCTGGTTGGAGCAGATCTTCGCATGGAACCTTTAGTTTTGAAGGTCCCAAAAATAGATTCTAAACGATACTACTCTATCCAACTCATCGATACTTATACACACAATTTCGAATACGTTGGCACTCGGACAACAGGCAATGGCGCAAGCAAGTACTTGCTTGCGGGCCCGGACTGGACAGGGCAGATACCATCTGGAATCACCGCCGTTATCCGTAGCGAAACCAGTCTTGCGCTAGCCTTGTACCGCACCCAGCTTTTCAACTCAGATGACTTAGAGAATGTCGAAAACATTATTGAGAACGGTTACAAGGTTCAGCCGCTGAGTCAGTTTACAAATACGGAGCCACCAGCGGCAATGCCAGCGGTGAAATACCCGAGACCCGTAAGACTGGACGAGGGCGAAACTTCACCCAGAATATTCAGCCTGCTGAACTTCCTGCTCACGACGTTTTGTTCAACACACGAAGCGGAAACGGAATTGATGACTCGCTTCGCGAAGCTAAACATCGGACCTGGCCTGACCTTTAACCCGACAGAATTCTCTGAGGAATTGAATCAGGCTGTCGAGCAAGGTATAAAGGACGGTTGGGATACTTATTTAGAGCTGAAGAAGAATAAACTTGCCACTCAAGAAGTCACCGCCGCCGACCTATTCGGCACACGTGAACACTTGACGGAAACAGGTAACATTTATCTGTACCGTATGGCTGGCGCAATTCTTGGCATCTGGGGCAATTCCATTGAGGAGGCCATGTATCCCTCCTACTATAACGATGCAGACGGCAACGAATTAAATGCATCAGGCAACGTCTGTTATACACTACGATTCGAGCCAGGTGGATTGCCACCAGCTGACGCTTTCTGGTCGGCAACAATGTATAACCTTCCCGAGCAGCTCCTTGTCGAGAACGACCTCGATCGCTATCTTATTAATTCAACGATGTTAGACAACAACGAACTCGTTCTTGACGAAGATGGGGGACTGACGCTTTATATCCAGTACGCTCAACCAACTGAAGAAAAGAAGAGGAAAAACTGTCTCCCTGCACCGGATAAGGGCTTCTTCATATCCTTGCGGCTTTACTTGCCAAAACAAGAGGCGATTAATGGCACATGGCAAACGCCACCACTAAAGCGAGTAACCCCCTAACTGCACTGGACAAACAGACTTAAGCGTATCTTTTTAGCTCTCTTTCGCGCCCAATGACTACCCCCGTTAGAGCCCTGGCCCCTTCACCCTGATCCCTGCCGCTTTAACTCATGTCTCAGCCTCTGAATGACGAGAAGAACCCACTCCGCCCTTCTCAAAATGAACAACCATTAAGTGAATTACCTACTGAACCACAGATTATGGATAAATCAGGTATTAACCCTGCCTTGGAGCGGCGGTTTCAGCAGATGGTTCCGTTAGATAAGTGGACGGCAATCACTAATGAGCCTATTTGTTGGCGTGAGTACCAGCAATTCTTGGACGCCCAAAATACGAGCCAGCCCCACCCCATAGACCAAGCGCAGACAGCGCTTTCTCACCCACTTGATTTACCTGTTGAAGGGTTATCGACCCTTGAGCAATTAGGGTTCTGTGTTTGGATATCAACTCAAATCACCCAACGCAGTAATGGCGCTTTATTCGACTACAATCCCCCTGGCTCCAAGGATCTGGAGAAAGTAGGTCTTCATGGCACTCATAAGTTCTATATCCTCCGCCATACAATCGACCTTAAATTTTCCAAACTGGTGAATAATTTGGCTAATGCCCTTTGGAGAGAGGCCGATCAGGAAACCTATCGGTTGATGATTACCACGATCAGTAAAGAAGAAGGGCAACCCTTTACATTAAGTGATCTACAAACGTTTCCGTGTAAAGACCTTCTTATTCTGAACCGCTTATGGGTTAAGTACAGCAAAGGTAAATGGGGTTTCAGTGTGCAAAAACAGATGTGGGAGAAGTGTGGTAGTCCCACAGAATCCAATAACGATTGGACAAAGTTTTGTAGTTCTGTAGGCTGGAATAATCAAGGTATTGGAATGGACGACGGCAAACCTATTCTTGACCCGAACAGTTCTCCTCAAGGTAAGTTACCGCTTTACGGTTGGTTATGGAAGAAAGCTGGACTGCGTCGATTAGGTCTATTTATACGCCAAGACTTTTAAGAAATAGCAAGCCCAACAAACGGCATACCTGGGAGAACTTGCTGGAGATTTCGCCTTGTAAACTACACTCACCACAAGGTTATTTTGTTAGGAGACAAAATTAGGGTTTGTTAGGTTAGACTCTGACTCACCTTTCCCCACTCAGGTCCTCACCATGTCTGACTGCATTCTTTGCTCAGGCGACCTTTTGCTGCACATTCATAAAGACCAGTTGTATTGGTATTGTGATCATTGCCGCGAACAGTTCCCTCTTGAGTTAAGCACTCGCTATCACCCATCCATCCAAAAGCATCTAAAATCTAGGCGTTATCAAACCTCTCCCAAGAAGTTACACCATTTCAGATCTAATGCCCTCCGGTCAAGGCTAACCAACGTTGAAAAGTGATCAGCTTGGGATGTGAAACTAGTCAGAAAGAATGAGTGCTTGAGATGCTCAATTGGATGGCAATAGCAATACTGGAATTGAGATCGCAGCCCCACCCACCATTATCACCTTCACCCCAACGACCACAGATCATATCCTCTAATTTCGCCACCGAGTTTTACAGCCAGGATTGCCTATCGCTGAGGTCATCTTTGCAGGAGACCAGGACCAGGAAACTCGGCATTCAAGTAACGAAGATTCTTACGTGGTGGAAGGTTCAATGGGAACCTCCTGCAAAACAACCAGCATGTCACGGGCCACCCTGAACCGATGCCTTGGATCATAGTGAATCGCTTGGTCGAGGATATCAGCTAACACAGGGTTGACCTCTGGTATGTATTGACGCCACCTCATCTCTCCGTGATAGGCAAAGTCTCGTTTAAATTGCTCAAATGCATTCCCCATCATTAGGGTGATCATCGTTAAACCAAGACTGTAATAGTCGCTAAATGGACCCGTTCTACCGCCCTTGGATTGCTCTGGAGACCTGTAGCTAAACGGGATAACACGGGGGCCAGGATCAACCTGAAGGTCCAAGGGAAAGTGTCCAGTGATTTCTTTGAGAATTCCAAAATCAGTCAGTACCACCTTACTGTCTTGCTTACGCCAGATAATATTGCTTGGCTTCAGATTCAGATGCAGGATGCCTCGATTGTGGAGGGAGTCCAAGACAAGCAACGTCTGACGTAAAATTTCTACGATCATGCCTGGTTCTACAGGATGCTCCCATTGGGTTAACGTTTGGCCCTCAACCCATTCACGAACCCAATATAATTGTCCTTCTTTCTCAAAGCAGGTATACAAATTAGAGATTTGGTCATGTTCTCTACTAATCTCCACAAGGTTTTCCGCTTCTTGCTTAAATCTCTCCTGAAATAACTTGATTTTATTATGAGTACTCTGATTAACCGTAGGCTTCAAGAGAATCGGTTTCGTTTCTTTGACCACACAGAGCTGCTTAGAGGGGTGATGCAAATCCTCCGCCAAATAAGTGATTCCAACGTCTTGCTCATCAAGTTGCTTGATGATTCGATACTGATTTTGAATAAGCGTCACAGCAACAACATCATCTTGGAAAGGGATAACAAATCATTCAAAGTAACCCATCAAATTATCGCTTGAGGGGTTTCTATTATCCACAATGGGGAATTGCTTAGCAAAAAAAGCTGAGGGAGTTGAGGCGGATTATCGGCTTAGGTTGGAGTACTCAACTTTGAGAAACAAGGCATTCTTGTTCTTGATGCACTCTGAAGTGTTTCTACTAGTAATCCTGTGATGCCAATACTTCAGCCTGGATAGACACATATCAGGTTTATTTGTAATGCTCGCGCAATCACTTTAGTCATGATATACAGTTCGAGTTTTGCTAATGACTTTGCCCTCTTCGTCCAGCCTGATGAAATAGTTGACCCAGGCAAAGTCCCACCATTCAGCTCCATAATCCAAGGTGAGGTTATCTGTACCACTGCTTGGTAAACCCAATCGTTGCACAACCCGTTCTTTCTTCATCCCTGGCTGTATGGAGTTAAATTTCTCCTCTGAAAATTGCTCAGGCAAACGAGTCTGGATCAAAGGTTCACTGCGGTAGTAGCATTCCAATTGCACTATCGCAAATGCTCCGACACGGCTACAGAAAATCTCCTGGCTCACATAGAAGAGAAAAGGGAAACTGATGCTTGCAATGACAAGAAGAGAGACTATGATGTAACGTGCTTTGGCCATCCGCCATACAAGTAATCCAAAGAGTAGTGCTAATGCTGGCCCAAAAAACCAAAATAGATGAAAAGAAAACTGAGTGGCTGGTAAATAAATTATTGTTGGGCTGATTATAAAGGCGATGAGGAACGACATAGACACAGCTATTGCCGTTAGCACAACCCGAATCCTTGCAGAGGTTGAATGTATTGCGTTCATACCAGAGTTTGATGGTTTTGATCGTAATATTGCCATAAGCCTATGTGGCCCTGTAACCGGGGAGTTTGGGTTGCACTTCCACGGCAGAATAATCCATTCTTCATTGATGACTTGAGGTCTACTGACTCTCAATCAAGTTCAGACGATGCTTTTGGGAAGAAAGTGTCCGTCCTGAGTAGCCAAAATTGAGGTATTGCGGTTGTTAAGCTTATTTGATGTGAAGTCTACGGTTTGGTATCGAGCTGAGATCGCACTCATCCCATTCCCAAACACCAACCCTATGCACCAAGCTTCAAGACCTTACCTAGTTAATACAAATCCCCTGTAGAATCTGAGATTTTATCGCTTCAAAAGCAGTCAACGGTATTTCACAGGTAGGATTGCAGAGCTTTCTAAGCAGCATCTCCAGCAGTCATGTGGATTGTCGCTGCATAAATCATCTCTACCAAGGGTTCAGAGTCTTTTAACTGGAGAAATTCTAAGGAATGAACCACTTATCAGTTGGCTTTAGATTCCTTAGTAGCTGCATGATAAAGAGGGGTAGCAATGGTTCCAAGTACGTTCAATACGGAAAGTATACTAATCAGCTTCCATGATGTTGAAAAATTATCTGGAGCCATAATGTTTCCCAAAAGTACCATGGAAAACATGGCAATAATGCCAAGGGTCACATATCGCACATTCTGGACAGTCTTATTGGTTGTATGGATCCTTAATAACAGAGAACAGTGAGCAAAGGCGACTGCAACAACGAGGAAAGAGAAACGAACCTGGAGCAATTCTCCCCAGTTGTTGATTTCTTGATTGGCTAAGATAGCCAGATTATTCACGAAAGCCCAAAATCCGCTAAATACTGATACTGCAATACCTATCTGGCCAAATCTATTGTGTTGTGGATGACCAATTAAAGTCGAGCAACACAAACCAGTCATACTGTAGGTTCCTAGAGATACTGTCGTAAGCAAGATAGTGGCTTGGCTGGTATCAAAACTAGATGTAATCAGGGAATAGATAGCGGTCAAAGCGCCAAAAATTAAGCACCCAATTAGACTAATTAAAAATAAACGTCGATAAACAAACCCCTGTGTCGGGAGTGAGTCAGACTTCTTAGGGTTAGCATTCGACTTTGCAGAAAGTTCTGAAATCGGTGGAGGTGGTACCAAAATATCTGCGCTACAGCTCGGACAGGTCATCAATTGTCCAGATTGCCCATTGCTTGTTTCAATTTTGTAGCCGCAATAGGTGCAGTGAAATTTCATGTTGACCTGTTCTGAGGTGCGGTTTTCTGGATTCATTCTTTATAAGCAGACTGAGGACAATGATTATTCCTAGACCCAATGTGCCCGCATGATTGGAATCTATGATTGTTCAAAGACATCCCATTATCATCAGCTTGCCCTAAGAATTGACATAGTTGATCGTTGAGCTAGTATTCTATATCTGCTGTTTAGACATAGAAAACAATCCACTAAATCCCCTTCTGAATCAAAAATCTCATCACCCTGGGCTGGCCACTGAAATGAGATTCATTGAGTACCACTGTGAAATCTTTGCCCGAAGTATTAGACAGGACAAACGCATTGACAGAAATTACACCCAATGTTCAAGAGAGCTATCCCAACAGTCAATGGCACTGACTTAAGAAGTCAGGAAAAGGCTACAAGTCTTGATAGATATAGGATCAAGACTTGCACGCCATAAACTTCTGCCTTTCACTATGTCTGAGTCAGCCGAAATTCTCAAGCAGCAATTTTCCCAAAGCCTGGGTTTACCGTGGACAGATATCCTTCCAGCCTCAAGGTTAGAGGAACTCCTGAAAGAAGAAGCATTCTCCTATCGCAACCGGATATATAGCCCCATCGTTACGCTGTGGGCCATGCTTTACCAAGTGCTATCAGCCGATAAAAGCCTTCGTAACACAGTCAAATGCATCACGACTTGGCTCACAGCGGCTGGCATCCAACCGCCCTCATCTGATACCGGAGCCTACAGCAAAGCCAGAAGTCGCTTTCCAGAGTCACTGTTGCAACGTTTAATTCCCGAAAGCGCTGAGTGCTTAGCGCAACCCCTCTCCCCAGAGCACCTCTGGTGTGGTCGGCCCGTCAAGGTCTACGACGGAACCACCGTGTTGATGGCTGATAGTGCGGCCAACCAAGCATCATATCCACAACATGGCAATCAAACAGCAGGCTGTGGTTTTCCCATCGCTCGCTTGGTAAGTAGATAGCCAGAAATATTTACATCATAATAAGTGGTTTCAGTTCAGTGGATAGCGAATAGCTTATAGCCCAATGAAACAACGTTTTATTCAAGGATTGAGCCCAGAGACCATCCATTTACTCAGCCGAATTCATCGCCATAGTCATCATCACCAAGTCCGTCAACGCGCCCATTGCATTCTCTTGAGTTTTGAAGGGTTTAATGTCACCGAGTTAATGAGCATCTTTGCCGTCACCCGAAAAACGGTTTACACCTGGTTAGATGCTTGGGACAACCACTGCTTAGTGGGTCTGTATGATCAGCCGGGCCGTGGCCGTAAACCTAAGTTGAGAGACGTGCAGAAGGAGCAAATCCGAGAGTGGGCAAAAATGACTCCGCATAACCTCAATGTTGTGTTGGCAAAGATCAAGGAAGCCTGGAACATAGAGGTGAGCAAAACCACCCTCAAGCGCATCCTCAAATCATGTTCCATGAGCTGGCGTCGCCTCAGGCGAGTCGTTGCGGGCCAGCCAGACCCAGTGGAGTATGCAACCAAACGTCATCAGTTAGAGGTCTTGAAGCGTCAGGAGGAAAAAGGTGAGCTGGACCTGAGATATCTCGATGAAAGCGGGTTTTGCTTAGTGCCGTATGTCCCCTATGCTTGGCAGGAGAAAGGGGAAACACTAGGACTTCCCAGTCAACGCAGCGGTCGATTCAACGTGTTGGGGTTGATGAATCGGCACAATGACCTCACTTCCTATGTGTTTGACAAGAGTATTACCAGTGCGGTGGTGGTGGCCTGTATTGATGATTTTAGTCAGACCTGTGACCAACACACGGTCGTGGTGATGGATCAAGCCAGCATCCATAAAAACACTGAAATTGAAGAAAACATTGAGGACTGGAAAGCCAAGAATGTCGAAATTTTCTGGCTACCTACCTATTCACCGCATCTGAATTTGATTGAGATTTTCTGGCGTTTTATGAAATATGAGTGGCTTGAATTTGATGCCTACAAGTGTTTAGGCAGCCTGAGTCTGTATATCGACAAAATCCTTAAGGGCTTCGGAAGAGATTATGTAATTGATTTTGGATAGGTACTTAGTGTTCTTCTGTTTGGTTACCGGTGCAGTGGCGTCAGCTTGTATTGCCTCCTGGGACACCAGTGAAATTGTCATGAGTCGTTTGCTCTATCAAGACCTTGAGGTCGGTGATGTGGTCATGGCGGACCAAGCTTATGGCAGCTATGTTGATCTAGCCATCATTCAACAACACAGGGCTGATGGAGTGTTGCGTAAACATCATGCTCGCAAGACTGATTTCCGCAAAGGCAACAAGCATGGCATTGGTGATCATCAGGTGACATGGCATAAGCCAGCCCAACGGCCTGAGCACATGAGTGAGCAAGATTTTGCCCTGATTCCTCAAACATTGGTCGTTAGAGAGGTGTGTTTGCGCTTATCCCTTAAGGGCTTTCGCGACCAGCACATTATTGTGGTGACGACGCTGCTGGATGCTCAACGCTACAGCGCTGGGCAACTGACTCGCTTGTATGGCTGGCGTTGGCCAGTGGCGGAAGTCAATCTGCGCCATCTCAAAACCACCTTAAAAATGGAGATGCTCAGTGCCAAAACTCCGGATATGGTGCGCAAGGACATTTGGGTACATTTGTTGGGCTATAACCTACTCAGAAGTCTCATGGAACTTGCGGCACCGCTAGCAGATAATGCTAGAACTCAACTGTCTGTGCAAGGAGCACGACAACACTTCAATCAGATGCTTGCTTTGTTGGCGACAGCCAACCGTGCGACCAGAAAGCGGTTGTTTACTCATCTACTTGAGACCATGGCAGCCGATCTATTACCCTCTCGACCGAATCGGCACGAACCGAGAGTCGTCAAACGCAGACCCAAATCTTTCCCGCGAATGCGACAACCTCGCTCTGCTCTCAAAGCTAAGCTAGCTGTTTGATTGAGCTTAAGTCAGTGCCATTGATCCACAGATTGCTCAACGCTTGCTTGACCATGCTTTTCTTTCTCAAGGACAGCGAGTTTTAGACTTAGCCACAGGAACTGGACTGGTGGCTATTGATGCGGCTCAGCGGGTGGGACGAACGGGCAGTGTGATCGGGGTTGATATTGCTACAGATATGATTGAATGCGCCCGACAGAAAGCTGCAGCGCTAGGTCTGACCAATGTTGACTTTTTGGTTGCGGATGCAGAAGATCTCAATTTTCCTGCTGGAAGCTTTGACCATCTGTTCTGTTCGTCGGCTTTAATTTGGATGTCAGATTTACCTAAAGCTTTGCGGTTATGGCATCGCGTGCTAAAACCCGGTGGCTTACTAGGCTTTCATGCCTTTGCAGAGACTGCATTCATCGCAGGTGTGGTCGCTCAACGGGTACTTGAAAGGCAGGGTATCTCCGTGTTGTTAAATAAGCCAACTGGAACGGTTGAAAAATGCCATCGGCTCTTAACCCAAGCAGGCTTTGTTGATATTGACTTTAAAGTTGAAGTTGATGGCAGCTATCTCAGTTTGGAGAGGTTGAGGGGAATGTGGCTAGGGGACAGTTCATCACCTGCTCCTGGACAATATCCTAATCCAGTTTCTCTGCTTAGTGCTGAGCAGTTAGCTGCCGCAAGGGCTGACTACGTCCAAGAGTTGGAGACACTCCAAACGGATCAAGGCATTTGGAGTGATAGTACGATTTTCTATACCTATGGCCGAAAAGCACTCTAATTTGGCGTGAATGGAGGGTTGTGCTGTTGTTAGCCCATGACGGTACGGAAGTGATGAATCAATTCTGCCCTATCGATTGGCTAGGGTCTATTCTCGTCAGGTGCGGTAGCATCGGTGTACGCCAGCCAGCAGGAGCGAGTCGTAATGACTGGAGTACTTGAAGATGGACCACAGCAATTACAAAGGGAAGGGGGGCTACGACAAGACTGCCTGCTTATGGGGGTGGCGGAAGCAGCTCGAAAATTGCTAACCATCGCAGATTTTGATACGGCGGTTAATGGTGCTCTGGAAGCGATCGCAACTGCTGCAGAAATCGATCGCATCTTTGTCTATCAAAATCATATAGAGCAGAATACCCGCAGAGAGTTCGCAACCTGTCCCTATGAGTGGACAACAGCGGGTGTTGTAAAAGCAAGTGAGCTTCCCAATCAATTTCCAATGTTTTACGACGAAATTGAGGGATATAGCGAATGGCTATCTGGTTTAAAGACGGGCCAACCTATACAAAAGTTGGCCCGAGAAATGTCAGTGTTAGGGCAGGATAAACAAGTCCAGGAACAAGCGCTGTCAGTGCTCACAGTGCCCATTTTTGTAAGGGGCGAGTATTGGGGGAACTTTGGCTTCGATGACTGCACCACCGAGCGGGTATGGAGTGAGGCAGAGATTGCAGTGCTGGAGACGGCAGCAGCAAGTTGCGCGGGAGCGTTGGAACGGCGCGATAATCTAGCAGAACTACAGCGGCGAGATGCACTACTCAAAAGTGTAAATGCAGCAGCGCAGTGCTTAGTTGCAACGAGTGAGCTAGAGCAAGCGATTCCAGAGGCATTGAAAATATTGGGACAGGGAACCCAGCAGGATCGGGTTTATGTGTTTGAGAATGTGTTTCCCAAGGGGCCGGATGAGGGGGTTTGGGAGATGCCCTACGAATGGGTGAAGGAAGGGATTCCTTCAAGTGCAGAGATTACAACCGTTGACTGGCCCCTTGCAATGGCTTCTTTCCCCCCCATTGTGAATGACTCTTTCTCAGCTGGACAAGAAGTTCAGTTTTTAGCTCGTGATTTGCAAGGTAAAGCCTTACAAATAAATGAAGAAGGCCAAACATTGTCATTGATTGCTGTACCCATCGCTGTCTCTAGCCAATGGTGGGGGGTTTTGGGATTTGATGACTGTACAACTGAGCGGGTATGGAGTGAGTCGGAAATCGCTGTTCTAGAAACAGCAGCGGCTTGCATTGGCAGCGCGATTGAACGCGATCGCACTCGCAAAGAACGTGAAGCAACAGCTCAGGCTCGTGCTGAGGAGCTGTCTCAAGTCAACAGTATTTTACAAACCAGTCTTACTAATCTCGCGAGTCAAACAGATCTCAATGCTTTTTTAGGTCATGTGACCCACCTCATCAATCAGGCTGCTGGCGCTTATTCCGGTTACGTGTTCTTACAGGACATACCTACCAACACCTTAGAGTTGCGGCTTTCAGTCCAAAAAGGGCAGATCCGTATTGGTGCATCTGCAACTGATCCTGAGTTATTTCAACACCCCTTCCCAACCGATATTACGCCAGCCTACCCGGATTTATGTCAAACCCGTGAGATTGGTTTATATGGTGTTTATTTAGATGTCGATTCAGATCTGATGTGGCCTGGGACGACAGAATGGCACCGTCGATCCGGACATAAAGAAGCGGCGGCTGTGGCTTTATTTGCAGGTGATCAACCTATCGGAATGCTAGGACTCACCTTTGATCATGAAGTTGATCTTAGGGATGAAGATCGAGACCTGATTCGAGCCTTAGCAGACCAGGCTGCTTTGGCGATTCAGCTTGCAAACCTAGCTGAAGGAACAAGGCAAACGGCTTTATTACAGGAGCGGGAAGCTGCCGCTAAAGCACAAATTGCTGAGTTAGCAAAACGAGATCGCATTCTTCAGGCAACGGCGACAGCGTCCAAGGTATTGCTCAATAGCGAAGATTTTGATGCATCAGTGAGTCAGGCTCTCCAAATTCTAGGCGACAGCCTAGGGTTTGATCGCATTGGGGTTGGTCAGCAGTTCGACGATCCAGCAGGAGAAACTTCAGGCTTCGTGCGATTTCTGTACGAGTGGCATGCTCCCGGCGTTGGCTCTCAGCTCCGAGATTCTGAAGCTATGACCGATTTCCCCTGGGAAGAAATGGGTTTAGAAAGTTGGTATGAAGCAAATCTCAGGGATGAAGCCTTTGGTCAGGTTCTTGAAGACTTGCCCGAACCCTTTCGTTCTCTCCAGCAAGCGGTGAATGTAAAATCTACCCATAACATTCCAATTTTTATGGAAGGTCAGTATTGGGGGGTTTTTGGAGTTGACCACTGCCGCGAGCGGAAGTTGTTGACGGAGGTTGAACTCGTCGCCCTCAAAACAGCAGCGAACTGCGTGGGGGGAGCCATTACCCGCGATCGCACCCGCAAGGAAAAAGAGGCCGCTGCCAAAGCTCGTGTGGCAGAGCTTGCTGAACGCGATCGCATCCTAGAAGCTGCTGCTGCTGCCGCCAACATCATGCTCACCGAGGGGGATTTTGACAGTGCCGTAAACCGGGCAATAGAAATTATCGGGCTGGGGTTAGCGGTTGATCGGGCTGGGGTGATGAGACATTTTGATGCAACTGCCGACACCCCTGGTTATCATCAAGAGATCTATGAGTGGGATACAGCAGGTGTCTCGCGGCAAATTGATCATCCTGAATTAGCGCGGATTAGCGACAGCGGCATAGAGTTCGTAGTAGAACAGCTTGCCCGAGGAGAGGTGTTTGGCGGCGTTGTCGAAGAGCTGCCGGAGCCATTTCGAAGTGGACAGCAGGCGTTAGGTGCTCAGTCTGTCTATGCTGTGCCCATCATCGTTAATAACCATTACTGGGGCATTGTTGCCCTTGATGATTGCCACAACCAAACTCGCCGTAGCGAAGCCGAACTGGAAGCACTTAGAACCCTTGCCAATTGCATCGGAAATGCGATTGAGCGAAACGACGCCCGCAAGGAAAAAGAGGCCGCTGCTAAAGCCCGTGTAGCAGAGCTAGCTGAACGAGATCGCATCTTGGAAGCCACAGCAGCAGCAGCCAATGTTTTGCTAACAGATAAAGACTTTGCAGGTGAAATTAAGCAAGCGCTCCAACTCATTGGGGAAGCCGTAGGAACGGATCGGGTTGGCATTGCCCAACATCTTGAAGATCTCACCGAAACCAGCCCTGGGCACTGGCTAGTGATTCATGAGTGGTCTATTCCTGAGATGACCCCTGTCGCCGAACTTTGCTATCCAGACCCCATGCAAGGAACCTATGGTGGAGCTGTTCAGCTCTACGCGATACATCAACGAGGTGAAAGTTTTAGCATCAAAACGGAACAGATGATGGAGCCGTTTCGTAGTTCTATGGCGTTTATGAACATCCAAACGTTACATGCGGTCCCTATTATTTTGCGCGAGCAGTATTGGGGCACCGTGGTGTTTGGAGATTGTCGCCAGCAGCGGCAGCGTAGCGTAGCTGAACTTACGGCCCTACAAACCGTAGCGGATTGTATCGGCAATGCCATTGATCGAGATCGCATCCGCAAAGCCCGTGAAGCTGCCGAGCGCAAAGCTCTCATCGAACGGGAACGCGCAGCCCGTGCGGCTGAGCTGGAAGTTGCCAACCAAGTCCTGACCATTCGCGATCGCTGGTTAGAGACCACCGCTACCGCTGCCAACCAGCTCCTAACCGCCGACATTGCGACTAGTGTTAACACAGCTCTGCAGACGATTGGCACCAATCTAGAGAGCGATCGCCTGGGCGTGATGCGTCATGTTGCTGATGTGACTGAGCTAGGTCATTTCCAGATCCTTTATGAATGGGATTCAGCGGGTACTGCTGCTCAAATCGACAATCTAGAACTTCACCAGATGCCTGCCAATGACTTTGCTGAGTGGACCTGGCATTTGATGACAGGCCAGCCCGTCGGTGGCCCCGTAGAAGAACAGCCCGAACCCTTTCGCAACACAATGCGGAGCCTTGGTACCCTCTCGACCTATGCCGTCCCCATCTTTATTGAGGCGGAGTTCTGGGGGGTGATGTTTATGGACTACTGCCGTGAATTGCGGCAGCTTACCTCTGCGGAATTAGCCGTGTTTAAAACCGTTGCCACCTGTATTGGCAGTGCTATCTATCGAGAGCAAATGAGATGCAATCGCGAACAGGCTGAACGCGATACCCTTCTGCAGCAAGAGCGGGAACAAGCGGCCCAAAAACGAGCTGCTGCTCTGGAAATCTACAATCGCCAACTTCAACAGCGCGATACGTTACTCAATAGCGTTAATGCTGCCGCCCAGAGCTTGGTAGCTAATGAAGACCTGGCTACGGCATTACCCACAATGCTGAAAATCTTGGGTGAGGGAACGGGCCAGTGTCGGGCCTATATTTTGCGGAATTCACTAGATGAGCAAACAGGCCAACTGTTGTTCAACCTGATGCTGGAGTGGGATGCCCCTCAGATTCCACCCAAAATGGAGGTAGGGGCTCATTTCCCAGTTCCCATCGATCGCTTTCCTGACCATCTAACCGCTCCCCTCAAAGCAGGACGGGCAACTCAATTTCTGGCCAGTGAATTGGACGGTATCAATCCCGCAGATCGTCAACCTGGGCAAGTTCTCTCTCTTGTGGGGGTTCCCATTACGGTGGGTGGAGAATGGTGGGGATTATTAGGATTAGATGATTGTGTGGAAGAGCGGGTCTGGAGCGATGCCGAAATTGCGGTTTTAGAAACTGCTGCTTCTGCAGTGGGGGGTGCTGTGGAATGCGATCGCACCCGTCAAGCTCGGGAAGCTGCCGAGAAAGAGGTTCTGGCCGAGCGGGAAAAAGCTGCGCAGGAGCGGGCGGCGGAGCTAGCCAAAACCAATGAAGCGATATCTCAAACCCTGAATGCCCTCACCACCGAGCCAGAACTGGATCGCTTTCTTGGCCAAATCTTGACCCAAATCATCGAGCAAATTGGCGCAGATGATACCCACCTATTTTTGTATGATGCCGAGACTCATACTTTGCACTCCCAGCTCGCCGTTCAAAACAATACTGTTTACCTCGGCAATGCGCCTAACGACCCTGAACTTTTCTACACCGATATTCCTGCCGATATTACAGCAGCTTGGCAAATCCTCATCAGCTCTGATAAGCCCTTCACCTTAGACGATGACAATCCCAAAGCCGCAACGTTCCTCTGGCCCACAACCTTAGAGTGGCATACCTCCCGGGGCCACCAGTCTGCCACCTGTGCTTGTATGAAAATTGGCAACCAACCCATTGGATTTATTGGTTTTGCCTTTTGCGATCAAACTGTTCTCAGCACTGAACAGCTCGAATTTGTCCAAGCCCTCACCAACCAAGCTACCCTCGCTATTCATCTCACCCGTCTGGCTGAACAGGCCCGAACCAACGCCCTCACCGATGAGCGCAATCGCCTTGCCCGCGAGATTCACGACACCCTGGCCCAGGCGTTTACGGGTATCTCTCTCCAGCTCGAAGCCGCTAAAAATATCTTGAGCCAACAGCCTGAAACCGCAAAGAGCTATCTCGACCAGGCCCGCGACCTCACCCACCAGGGTCTTTCCGAAGCTCGCCGTTCGGTGCACGCTCTGCGCTCCGAAGCCCTGGAACGCGAAACGCTTGTCAAAGCGCTTCAGAAAAATCTTACCCAGATGACCCTCAATACGTCCTTACAGACGGAATTCCAAATTCAGGGGACTCCCATTCTTCTGGAAGAAGGGCTGCAGCTCAATCTCCTCCGCATTGGTCAAGAGGCCATTACCAATGTTCTCCGTCATGCCCAGGCCAAAACCCTCACCGTTACCCTGGCCTTCACAGACCAAGAGGTTGGCCTTTGTGTCACGGATGATGGCGTGGGCTTTGAACCCCAAGATGTGGCAGATATAACAGGATTTGGACTAGTGGGGATTCGTGAGCGCACGGTCCGTTATCAAGGCCAAGTCAAAATCACCAGTCATCCTGGTGAGGGAACCACGATAGAAGTGAAGATGCCAGTGCAGCCCAATGCATCCTCCCCAGGCAGGGAAGAGGATGGCAGATCTGGACGTTGATTCTAGCCTTGCAAAACTTACACTTGCCATTGCCTGATAAACCACTCGATCACCATCTCTAAATTTTTTTCATCCAGTTCGTAGTGATCTTCCGTTGTCGGCTTGGGGAAAAAATACCCAATGGAGTACAAGAACACCTTCAGATCTTGTTCAAAGTTTTCAACCTTAAAAACGTTTGCCTGAATCCCTTCTTTAAGTAGAAACGCAACATTATCTCTAACCACCTGACTTTCTTCTTCCTGCATCTCTGTTTTAAGGCGCATCACCGCCCGAGCAAGTTCTGCGGCATGAGTTCCACTTAATCGATGGTCTTGAACAGCACGGAAACGATTAACCAGATAACGTTTAAGCTTTTCAGGGGTTGGCAACGGTGACTGTAAAATCTGATTTGAATCAAGCATATGTTGCTGAACATACGCTTCAGCTGCCGCAATCAAAATCTGATTTTTGTTCTTGAAATATAGATAGAGTGTGCCAACCGCTATACCTGCATCCTTGGCAATTTCCTGCATGGTCGTCTTCTTGACCCCATATTGACTCAGCCGTTGCTTTGCCGCTTGCAAAATCGCATCTCGTTTGGCCTCATCCAGTCGCTGCATATCGATCAATCTTTTTGTGGATCGTCACTTTAATGCCATATTTTGGGCGTAAGGTAAATCTTGGATCAATTTCAATCGGCTGATTTGGCACTAACGAGATATTAAACTTTTGAATGATCGCTGCCAAGATTGTCTTCGCCTCCATCAGGGCAAAATTCTTACCAATACAGACATGGGGTCCGGCCCCAAACGGGAGATAGGCATACTTGTGGCGATTGACTGGGTCAGGTAGAAAGCGATCTGGATCAAACTGCTCAGCATTATCCCAATACTGGCGATGGCGAGACGTAAAGTAACTGTTGATATTAATGATGGCACCCTTGGGAATAGCAAATCCTTGCAGCTCATCCCGCTCCAGTGCCATTCTCGGCGCTAGCCCTATTCCCGGTGGATAAAGCCGCAAAGACTCATCAAAGACACGTCCGGTATATTCCAGTCGCGGCAATGTCTCAAAACTGGGAGCCTCTGCACCCAATTCAGTGTTGATTTCATCCTCTATCCTGGTCAAGATATGAGGATGGGTACCCAAGACATACCAGGTCCAGGCTAATGCCGTCGCCGTTGTTTCATGGCCTGCATTGATAAGAGTAATGACTTCATCTTGCAATTGGCGATCGCTCATTCCAGTTTGAGTCTCTGCATCCTGGGCAGTCAGCAATATGGAAAGCAAATCATAATGTTCGGTCCGATCATGGCGACGCGATTGGATAATATCTAAAACGATGCGATTCAAGGTTTGTTTGGCTTGGCGAAATTTTAAATTTCGAGGTGTGGGCAGCCAAACTGGTGCCGCAAGGGGGGAAGTTAGACGAAAGTAAACATACGCCAATGCCGTTCGGAAGGCTTTACCCAACGCATCAGATGTCTTGACTGATATCGACGCTAAATAGGGCTAGACTAACGATCTGGAGCGTCAGGCGGGTCATTTCAGCCGCGATATCAATGACTGCTCCCTCTGGCTTCTCCTCCCATTCCTGGATCAGGGACTGAACGCATTGGAGCATCACCGTATGGATATAAACCAGCTTTTTCTGCTGGAAAGCAGGCTGCATCAACCGTCGATGTTTCTGCCATAAGTCACCTTCGCTGGTAAATAACCCCTGCCCCTGAACTAATCCCATCGGTTTTAGGAAAAAATCAGGCTTGCCATATCGGTTTGGGTGTGTGGATAAAATATGCTCTACATGGTCGGGATGAATGGCTGAGTACAGCTTCAAACCCGGCATGATCGGCAATCGGACTAAATCCCCATACTCTCGATGGAGTGCGCCCAGGTATTCAATGGGCGTTTTTTGTAAGGAGGGAAGCTTAAAGAGCAGATACCCTGGTGGTCCTGGCGGGGCTGGTAGATAGCGTTTCGTTCCCTGTTGAGGGACTTCTTTGAGGTCAGGCATAAGGTAAACGTTAAGTGAATAATGAATATATTTGCATTATATTCATTATTGCTCACACCCCAATGCAGTAACTGTGTTGAAAAACACAGAGCACCTAAAAAAGTGCCATCAACCAGGAAGGACCTAGCAAAAAAATTCTCAAACTGTGATGCCCATAATAATGAGCCATCGGCAACAAGTGGATCTTTATCCTGTATATGGACTTTGGGAAATAATAGGGCAATCTACACAAATGCGGGGCATCCTAACGCTAGGAGAGCTGTGTGTAACTAAATATTGGTAAGCCCCCGGCTCTGCCGGGGAGACTCTCGTAGGTTTGACCGGGTGCAACGGTAGAAAATTCTCCTTGCAGTTTTCTCGCAAGGAGAAAGAAATGTCACCTAAGAAGCTAAATCATACGACATGGGATTGCATCATATTGTATTCATTCCTAAGCGTCGTCGGAGAGTCATATATGGTAGTCTTCGTATCCGTTTAGGAGTTTTATTTCGAGACTTGGCAGAACAACGTGATGTTGAAATATTAGAAGGTCATTTGCTGCCAGACCATGTTCATATGTGTATGAGTATTCCACCAAAGCATGCAGTCTCAGGTGTAGTGGGTTTTATGAAAGGCAAGAGTGCCATAGCGATTGCCCGTCAATTTATGGGAAAGCGACGAAATTATTCAGGAGAGAGCTTTTGGGCGTGAGGTTACTATGTATCGACAGTGGATTTGTATGAAGGGATGGTTCGAGCATATATTCGCAATCAGGAGTTAGAGGATGCCCGCCTGGAGCAGCTAAGCCTACCGTTAGGTTGATGCTAAAGAGTTGCCCCTTGGGGCTATTCCCCAGCCCCTTTGAGGGGTTAATCATAATAAGCCTCCAGCTCTGCCGGAGGTAATTTAACTAAATTTGGCATCTTCCATTGTGAGCTAGCCTATCTTTAGTGATGAACAATAGACATCTGAGATATGAGCAGAACCATATCCTTGATAAGACATGGGAAACCTACCATCACTCCACAAGGGTGGATAGGTGGTCACGAGTTACCACAGGTCATTAATCGAATTCAATCAGCTAAGATTGCCAGTGACTCCTTTCCTACAGGTGATGTTCAAGTACTCGTTCAATCAGCAAAACTAGTGTTCACAAGCGATATTCCTCGTTCGATGCACTCTGCCCAAATCCTTGAATCTACCATTCCTCCTGTCAGTGATCCCATTTTTCGTGAAGTAGATTTTTGGCTTGAGTGTCCCATCAATATTCGTTTACCCTTCCATATCTGGCTTTTTCTGGATAGGTTGCTATTGAGTTTGGGTTGCTCATCACATGCTCAATCTCAAGCCCACATCAAAAAACGAGTGAAAAAAGCTGCCGAATTATTAGAACAGCAATCTTATGAAGCTAGCTCTGTTGTTTTAGTTGGCCATGGCATCACCAATCTGTTTATTGCTAGAGAATTAAAAAAACGAGGATGGTGTGGTCCCCGAATACCGAAAATGGAACACTGGGGTTGCACAACTTATAGCCTGGGCTGACTGATAAAATTATCTCAGGCACTGTTCATTTAAGAAGTGACTGCTAGGATGATTCTGCAGTATCAGTTTCAGAGCAATGCAATGTATCCATTGTCAAAGCGAGAATGTTGTTAAGAATGGAACTAAGACGCTGAAAACAGCTCAAGTGGTTCAGTACTTTCTGTGCAAAGACTGTGGTCGTCGCTTCAACGAGCGTAGTGGGACGCCGATGGCGAGATTGAGAACGCCAGTAGAGACGATATCAATGGCCATCAATGCCCGCACTGAAGGTCTAGGGATTAGAGCCGCAGGGAGAGTACTTGGGAAATCTCCCACCAGTATTCTCCTTTGGGAGAAGCGTTTATCCGCACAATTATCAAATTTCTCTCCTCCTTCTCCAAAAGAAGCTGAGGTCACAATTGAAGGAGATGAAGTGTACACCCGCGTGGGTAACAATCTTCCCCCCCTGGCTCAGTGAAGGTTGGACTATTCATTTCATCGACCGTGAGAGTCGCTATTGGTTCGAGGCTCGCGCGGGTCTTAAGGATGAATCATTATTTGAGAAAAGTGTCAAAGCTGCTTGGGATTGGGCTAAACCCAGTTCATCGATTCGTTGGTTCACAGGTGGAGAACGTCGATACTCCAAGGTATTATGGAAGCTAGCGAGTGCCTACTTGCCTAGGAGTACCACGACTCAGGCCTATCCTTTCCGCAAAGTATGGCGAGCGGGTTTAGAGGTGGCAATGAAGATCAAAGGATCTCAAGGAAAACCTCGGGTAATGTGGGTTAATCGAGAGCATCCTTATACGGCCATTAGCCCCAAGAGCGATGTCCATGCCAATCATCTTGAAGCCCTCCACAGTTCTTTAAGACGACGGGCTAGCGGTTATCGTAGACGCCAGAATCACTATGCCAAAACCGTTGAGGGATTACAAAGAGCGCTGAATGTGCAGCGATTGATTCACAATTGGTGTCGTGCTCACTACAGCCATGGATACCAGCGAACCCCAGCAATGGTGATGGGATTTATCCAAAGGCCCGTTAAGATTGGCGAAGTGTTGGCAGTCAGAGCTTTTAAATGCCTCACTTCTTAACTGAACAGTGCCATTATATCAAACCCATTCCCAGAGAGGACAATACTGAAGAAGAATTTTCCAAAACGATAGGCGTGCGCTTAGAGATGAGCGTCTATGATGCATTACCTCAAAGGTATCCAGGCAAAGGGGAGCGAACCGCATGGCTAAGAAAGCAGGCTCGGATCGGGGCAGAGAATGAGGGGCTGCTTTAGTAGTCTTAAAGATTCAAATTATCAACTATGAGCAGCATCATTGTATGGCTATTGGTTAACTCCATTGGTGGCATGGTATTAGGCTATCACCTGGCACCTTTATGGTTTTGGAATGGCGTTGTTGCATGAATAGGTGCTGCGGATTAGGCGCGGGCTAGAGTTTATGTACCACCAAAAACCGCTAGCCCATGAGTTACCAAATCCGCAACTGGTCCGAGTATAACGCTGGTCTCAAACAGCGGGGAAGTGTGACCTTCTGGCTCGAACAATCAGCTATCGTTCATTGGCTAGAAACCACACCGAGACAAAAGCGGGGAGCCTCTCTGACCTATAGCGATACAGCAATCTCCACCTTCGAGACCGTCAAATGTATCTATGGTTTAGCAGGGCGTCAAACCGAAGGATTTCTAAATTCATTGTTTGAGTTGATGGGAATTGAGCTTCCCGTTTGTGACCACAGCACCGTCTCTCGGCGGAAAGGTCAGCTATCGATTTCATTGCCCGTTATACCTAAGCAAGGTGCCATTCACGTCGTTATCGATAGCACAGGGGTCAAAGTCTATGGTGAAGGAGAGTGGAAAACCAGGCAACATGGTGTGAGCAAACGTCGGACGTGGCGTAAACTTCACTTGAGTGTTGATGAGTCCACTGGAGAAATTCTCACGGGTGTCGTGACAACCAATGACGTTCAGGATGGTGAAGTGTTTGAAGATCTCCTTGAAGGCATCGACGATGAGATTGAACAGGTCTCTGCTGACGGAGCCTATGACCAAAGTCATTGCTATGATGCCCTCATGGAGCGCAATGCCACAGCTGCAATTCCCCCAAGGAAGAATGCCAAAATTTGGCAACATGGAAACTGCAATGCTCCACCCCATCCACGAGATCAAAATCTCAGAGCCATCCGAAAACAGGGACGAAAGAGGTGGAAAAAACAAGCCCACTATCATCGGCGGTCTCTAGCTGAAACGACGATGTTTCGCTTCAAAACTATCTTTGGGGGTCAGGTACGTTCCCGTAACTTTGATAATCAAGCCACAGAGTTACTCCTGCAGTGTGCGGCACTCAATCGAATGATTCAGATCGCCAAACCCGAGACTGTTTGGGTTGAAGCTTAAGAATAACGAGGAGAGGCAATTCATCTAGCCTTTACGCGATTCATGCAACAAAGCCGTTTGGAATAGTGGAGTTAACAGGAATTGCTGCATTGGTTGGGTGTATTTCACTACCAACTTTAAGTGCTGACTTTTCCCGCTAAGTCTCCTGGGTCGCTAACTGCCAGCCCTCGACTAGGAGATTTAACTTAGCCCATCCTTTCCAAAGCACTTGAATCCCCATCGGTGTGTTGCGACGATGCTCCAGATATCCTCCAAGTCGTGCAACTGCTTTCACTGCCCATGCAACCGTGAGGTTTTTGGGAACCTTCGATGTCTTCGCTCTGAGAACTTTAATCTGTAAAGGTGTGACGACATCTTGAGCAGGCCGTTGAGGGGATGTGCGTTCTAAGTAGGTCCAGCGTAACAGTTCTACAGCAGTGACACACAGGAATCCTAATAAGGTTTTCATCCCCTCAGCAGCCAAACGATACCGCTCCACCTGAGTCCCCGATTTGAGAATTTTGTGATATTCCTCCACTCTCCACCTGTACGTGTACCAGCGCAAAATGGTCTGAGCCATTTCCATAGTGGTGACTGCTTCACTCGTGAGCAACATCCATGACACTGGGTCTTCATCCTCTGGGGGATCTACTTCTGTGGCATAGACGGCGTATACCTGGAGGGGATGACTATCAGCTAGACGGGTAGGTCGCTGCAGTTGGACGAGACAACAGCGCACCACTAGCTTGGCTATACGTGCACTCCGGTCTTTCGTTTTGGGTAAGTCAATTTCATACTCGAATTGAATACTTTGGGCTTCCAGTTTTTTCCACAGTCGATTGGGGTCTTGCTCAAGCCGACGATTATGTGAGGCTCTAACCACAACCCCTGTGTTGTTGAGGTGATTGAGCCGCTCAAACACTTCGGCAATATCTCCTTCTCGGTCAAACACATGAATGGAACGAGTAGAAGGACTCACTATCTTTTCTACGGCTTGCATCGCTTCGACCCACCGATAGGATGCCTTTTGTTCAAAGGGTCGGTTCCGAGAAGTTTGTCGCGCCTTTGCCTGACGCTTCTTCTTTTGTCGAGGGGTTTCCTTTTTCGGAGGCTGGGGTCGATGCTGACGATTCCATACCTTTTGCCATAGCAACCCCAATGGTTGGCCTTGCTCGGGGTCAACAGCTAAGGCACTGTGGAGCAATAAGCCATTCCCCCCATTGCCTTGAGGACCATAGCCTTGACGCTTCTTCTTGATGCCTCCGTAGTCTAAAAAGCTCGTATCACCCACGCACAAGGTAATCTCTTCCTCGGTGATGGCATGGGCAGTTGCATGGCAATGAGGAGTAATGATTTGAGAGAAGTTGGTTTTCACATTAGCGAAAACTCATAAGAGCGTTTGAGATCTGTTGCAGTCTTGAAAATGCTCAACAGGGCTTGGCCGAAGTTTGCACTAATCGCTTGACCAATTTTGAGAGCTCGATGGGTCAAGCGCTGATGGTCTACGACCGACCTTCGGTCATCGTTGAATTGACACTCAGCAAAATTCTTCTTCCACCATGTCTGCATCCTAATCATCTCCAAACTCAGGATTTGGTCATCGTAGCTGAATGGAGAACAATTCCCTACAATCGCAATGGGGAAAGCGCTCTAGAATTTACCGTGAAAAGTCAGCTTTAAGTGATGTCGCTTGGTTGAAAAAGTTAAGAGTGGGTTTATTTTGTTTCGGTAGTTTTCTGACGATGCTTGCGATTCATACAGCTAGTTCGATTGGTTTTAACCCTTTTATTGGATGGTTTATGGTTTTATGTTTTTGGATGACCTTAAACCTCGCTGCAGAATACTTAGAAAGTACACTAAATTATTTTATCCGAGGTTTTTTCCTGTATGCTTCTGCTGGTTTAGGGCTAGGTTTAGGTTACCTGTTAAGTGCATCCTGAAAGAGTCAAGGACTTACTAATGAGGGAGATCGCATCCCTGATACCAACTCCAAAACTCACACCCATCTCAAAAATTCCAATAATGCAGCATCCCCAAATAAAGGCAGGGAGCGGAGCAAAGGCACGGCTTTGCGAGAGCGACTTTGCCGATCTGGAGTGCGCTATCGTCTTGCCCGTTTCGTGGATGCCCAATAGTGCGTCAACAGACTGGGCGATGGCATCGACGACAGAACAAATTTGGCAAAGTCTGGCAACAGAGTGCAGTGACCTTAAGACTGGTGCTGACTTATTTCAACTGGATATGGTGCCACTCTCGATTCAAGAATACGGCTGCACAACGTGCTGGGCTGACGGAGCATCCTTGGCAATGGCGAGACTTAGCTTCTTATCCCACACTTTGTTGACGCACAATCTCAGTGCCAGAGTTACTCGAACAAGGACTCATCAATGCAGTTGCCAGCGGGTCGCCTCTATTGAGAGTTCATCGTCTTGATGAGAAAGGACACCCCCAGGAAATTGCCACGGGATATGAGTTTTCCAGAAAGCAGGAGCATCATCAAGCGGATGGCAACACAGTAGAGTGGACCGAACGAGTATTTTTAGTCCATTCTCCTGCTCATGCCCAACAGCAACAGCGGGGTCTGGAGCAGCGACTTAAACGAGCAACCCAAAAGTTAAACGCACTGACACCTGCCGTTGGACGCGGTAAGCGACAAGTTCGCAGCCTCTCAGAGCTTCAGCAGAAGGCTAACGCCATCCTTAAAGCCCATCGCGTTGAGGGATTGATTGAATATAGCTATGAGTATCACCCAGCGATAAAGCAACAGAAAGAGCGCTACCAAATCACCCAAGTTACACTCATAGAAGCCGCAGTTGAGACAACACAACAACGCTTTGGCTGGCGGGTTTACGTCACGAATGCTCCCCTTGAAGAGTTGTCATTTGAGGAAGCTGTCTTGACTGTTCGGGACGCTTGGATTCAAGAAAGTGGATTCTCTCGCTTGAAAGGTAATCCCCTCGGGGCGTCTCCACTCTTCGTGCAAAGGGATGACCACGCCAAAGGATTGATGCATTTACTGAGTCTGGGACTGCGGATCTTGACGTTAATTGAATTCGTTGTTCAACGTCGATTAAAGCAACACAAGGAGAAATTGTTTGGACTCTTCCCGGGGAATCCAAAACGCGCCACTACCCGACCCACTACGGAAAGAATTCTAAGGGCGTTTAAGGACATATCTCTGACCATCCTTGGCGTAAAAGACGAAGAATATGGGCATGTCTCTCCGTTAACTTCACTGCAACAGAGAATCTTAGAACTTCTAGGCTTGGCCCCTGATATCTACTCCAGCCTTGAGTTAAGTACTGATGAGGCTTGAATTACAGGAGGATGAAGCAAGATATTTATTCAGAATTGGATAACGCGAATGCCAAGAACGAAGGTTTACCTGGAAGCCATGCTGGAAGAGGGGCAATCTCTCATCCTCCGACAGCTCACCCGACGTATTGGTGACGTTTCTCCTGAGATGCGATCGCAGATACGATCGCAGATCCAATCGCTGTCCCTCGATCAGATTGAGGCATTGGGTGAAGCATTGCTTGACTTTACGGAAACTGCTGATCTGGTGGAGTGGTTGCAGGAGCATCATACCGTTTAAGAAGTTTTCAGATCGGTCATTCACACTGACTGCATATCAGCTACAACCGTGCTAACAACTGGGAGGAGCAGCAGGAATACCTCCTCCCGGTGCTGACTGCTCGACAATCGTAAAATCTGTTGTAGCTAATGTTCCTACTACGATATTGGCACGGGTACACCCAGTAAAAGCACTCAGGGAATTATCTTGAGGCGTAGCTCTAAACTCAGCAACAGTAGAGTTTGCTGCGCCAAATGAATAGGCGTATTCATTGGTCGTCATAGGTAGATCAATACTCAATTGAGCCATAGAGTTAGCAAAGGCTGCTCGCTCAAGACGATATACTTGCTGTGCTCGATTGACTGAGCCAATGTAGTTATGAGCAGTTGCTTGTCTTGCTTTAAGCGTTTGATTTAGAACAGAAGGCAAGGCAATTCCTGAAAGTACTGCCAAGATCACAATTGTTACCAGCAATTCCAAAAGCGTAAAGCCTTGGTTGTAATTACGTTCTCTGCACTTAAATAAATAGGTTAATAACTGTAGATTTCTCATTTCAAACACTCAGAGTCAATAATTGATAACTAGTTCAAATATTTTGGGGACTCTATGAATTCATTGGAAATTTCAAAATACTCTTGATTCTCATCTGTAGAATTTTTCTTAGATGAGGATTAAACTTTCATCTATATATGTATTCTGAAATATTGGGTTCATAGTATTAACCTACCCATGTTGAATAACCTAGCTTTCAGTAATAATACGGATTAGATTCAAGGGTATACAATTTCTTCGAGATTTTTATTGATAAAGTTGAATCTTATTCAAAATATTCTAACTTTCAATATTATTAATTCAATCGAAGAACTCTCATATTTGGATGACTAGAGATCCCTATAGAAGCTACAAGGTAACGATTTTAAGCTCTAATACAGATCTATATCTATGAGACTTCGTTCGTTTTAGAACTGCATATAAATGCAATAATATAGGTGTTACTAATTATAGATAATCGAAATGAAGATATTCAGAAATACAAACGATTAGTTTCTAAATCTGAGAATTACACAATAGGAAGATTCTATATTAAGTTAAATAAATAAGTAATATCACTGATTGTATCGAGTATTTTCAAATTTATTATTAGATATAGAGAAAATATTCTCCATTAACTCTGATAGGAGTCACTCTATCTTACTTTTAATAAATACCTGAAGTTTATTTCTAAACTCAGCGGCATCCCCTATTCCGATAGAACCATAACTTTGATTATCAATGGCATACTCCCCAATCATCTACCAGCTCACCTAGCCAAAGTCTTTGGTCACTTACAAAGAACAAAACAGTTATGAGTCAAACATTTGAAGATATCTTGCAGTATGCGAAGCATTTCTTGGTGTCCGAAACCAAAGAGCAGCATGTAGTCCTTCTCTGCACAGGGTTTTACTCTATTGGTAGAAAACCTGATAATGACATTTGTTTGCTCTCAGATACTGTATCCAGACATCATGCTCAGCTAGTCCGCGTTCAGAGTAATGCCAAAGAGCAATATCAACTGATTGATGGAAACTCCGATGGTGAACGAAGTCGAAATGGAGTAAGGGTCAATGATCAACCTGCGACGTGTAAGCTGCTTAAAAACCAAGATCGGCTGTCATTTGGTGGAGTGATGAATTTCACCTACATAAATGGAGCAGATATTTTAGATTTCCTTACAGATATCACTCCAGAGAGAATTCATAACCATCGTCTTCTGCTTCATTATCAACTTTTCCTTTCTAGTCAGGATGCAACTTCCATCATGATGGGAGCCTCTTGAAAGAACTCTTACTCCTCTAGGGCCTAAGAAATTCCAAAGATTTTATAAATCAATAATTTAAACTCATTACCCTTTACATAAAAATGAATAAATTTATCGTTAGGATTAGATCATTGAATAATCAACTTGGTTTAGTTGATAGCGCACAAAGTTCTTCTCATTTTTGTTCTATTGAAGCTTTTAGACAACAAAGCACTCAAAGGGTTCAATTGCTTGATAGTAACTTTAGAGCGAGCAATAGCTATGTAGAGGTTCCTAAAACAGAGTTATTTAGACTAGATGGCAAAATCTTCTATTCATATTAAATTAGTGCATATCCTAACGACGCTCCCCTATGGAGTGTGTAAACATCTAACTTTTAACTTTTGTCAGCTCTTACTGCATGAGATTGAGCTAAATACAAAGTCGTACGTAGCTCCCTCAAAGCAAGGGTAGAAAATGGCTACCTCATTCGAACTTAGGTTCAAGAGCCTAACTTTGGTATGCGCTTGCGCCCAATAATGAACGGCATTAATTTAGCTAGATTTCTGGCATCATCAATGCCACGATGATGCGTACCATCTAGGGACTAACCAACCGTCTTTAAGGCTCTAGCCATACCGTAGTGCTTTTTGGTTCTTAATGCCAAAGAGAATTGTTTCTTGAGGTTGAAGTGCTCCCCTCCCATGGGATAGGGAATCTTATGATACTTTGATTCCCGTTCAAGTTGATTTTTATCGTAGTCGCCCCATGAACAAAAAACAGAATTTTCGTATTGTTCAAACCAACGCTTGAAGGTCCCGACTGCTTGTGGAAACGTAGGTGCATCCTCAAGATCTGTTTGCTTAATCGTCGTTAGCTCTGTACAAAAATCTGTCAGGTTCGGATGTCTGATGGGTTTAATAAAAACCGTAAATTCATCGATTATCTCTAACCCTACTGACTCTATGATTACGGCGCCAATTTCAATGGTTTCCGTTTCTTTATGCGGAATAGAAAACGTATTGCAACAAGTCGCCTCCAAATCAACTATCAGATAGTAGTCGTACCTAAAAAATCCAATATTCATATTTGATTTAGTTCTTGAGCAATTTCAGGTATAACAGCATATCCAGTGCTCAATTGGGTAGATCCAGAATTATTTTTCTGAGTTCAAGATATTCATGACGTTGGTGAGCATATTCATCGCCTGGATAATGTTTCACCATGCCGCTAGCAGTCAGACTCAGATAAAATTCACAAGTAGAATGGGTTAGCCGATTGCCTTGAGGCTACACGATAACACCTTTCTTCCGGCTGTGTCTACGCAACGATTAGGCCCATTAGACTCGCTCTACATCACTTTAACTGTGCCTTGAACTGAGCTATCTCCAACTCAGCAATATCCTTCATGGAGTGCTCTAACCAAGTTTGAATGTCAGGTTCCCAGTCTTGAGTGAACCCTGTCATCAGCCAAGTTTCAAGAATATCCTGTGCAAGTATAGGGGTCGTGAACATCCCTCCTAACGTAAGCACATTAGAGTTATTAATGGAGCGAGACTTCTTGGCAGCGTGGGTATTCTCACATACTGCCGCATAAACGCCTGGAAACTTATTGGCTACTATTGCCATCCCCATGCCCGTACCACAAATCAGAACTCCGCGTTCCACTTGCTGGGTTCCAACGAGATTGGCGACCAATGATGCAGTTTCATAATAAGGTGTTTTACTGTCACCAGCAGAGATACCAACATCTTGAAGCTCATGTTTTTGGGAGAGTAAATAAACTTTAATGGCTTCCTTGAGGTCAAAGCCATAGCAATCAGCCCCTATTGCAATGTTCATAGCTCCCTTTTCCCCTAACGAATTTTCTTCACTCGAGCATACACAGATTTCGTTATATTTGAAGCTTTATTCTAGTCGATACTGGTTAGGGATGTATCGTTAGCTTGTTCTTGGTTTAGCACATTCTAATCAACTCAATAGATAGTTGTTATATATCATGAAAGCATTGAAAGGCATACTTTCAACATAATTTTTCGTTTATTTCAACATAAAAATCATGATGTCGTTAGACTTGTGGGAAGAAACAAATATTTTCAGCTTAATGATAGAAGTTAGTAGTACCAATGCTAAAGGTAAAATATTTAGAAATGAATAAATCATGTTGCTTCAGAGTAAAATATTTTCTTTCAAAAAAACATAATGTCAAATCCAGATCATTTAATCGAACTTGAAAAAGGAATAGAATCTTGGAATAAATGGCGAAAAAAAAATCACCAAATTAATCCAGATCTCAGTAACGCTAAATTATCTGGATTAGAACTATCAGGAGCCAACTTTAGTGAGGCCAATTTAAGTGGTTCCACTTTCGTTAGAAGTATCCTTAAATCAGTCAATTTTACTAATGCTGACATTAGGAGTACTAATTTCACAAAGGCTGATTTAGAGAATTCAAACTTTACTGCGGCAGTCACTAGTCATAAAAAAATCTGGATAATCTTTATCGTTATTTCGACTTGGATGTTGTCAGGTGCCTCAGTTCTAGGATCATCATTAGTGGGAAACCTTGTAGCCCAAAGATTTGATCCCTCAAACCTTACATCAAAGATTGCTTTTGTAAATGCTTTAGTACTGACTATCTCATTACTAATATCTACAATCCAAAAAGGGATCGGTTACGGCATCAGTATTGGATTGCTAATTGGAGCAGGTATTGTAGCTTTTTCATTAATTATTTCAAGCGTTATTTCATTAATTATTGGGATCAGTACCGTTTACCCATACTGCATAGCAATTGCAATTGCAAATGCAATTAGCTTTGGTCTAGCAGTCTCTATTTGTGGAGCTTTTACTTTTGGAATAGCTGTTTCTAACACTGTCTATGGAAAAAGATCACTTTTTGCTGCTTTAGGAACTATTATTATCTTAGTTTTTTATCTCAGTAACTTTCTTATATCAGTTATTGGTGTCTTAATCTTAATAATCACAGTATCCCTCTTTTATCACTTTAGACAGATAAAAAATAGACTATTCTCAGTTTCTATTTTTCTAATGAGTGATGTCAGCTTCAAGAAGTCCAGAACCAACCATTGGCTTTGTTGATGAGTACTGCCAACTATTTGCAGAGTTATTTCCCCAAGTCCGCAGTTATGAAGCCTTCAAGCATCTCCATCTGGGGATGATTAGTGATATCAAACGTAAATCATTGCCCGCCATTGCAAGAGCAGTGGGCTTGGAGAACCATCAAAGCCTGCATCATTTTCTGAGTGAATCACCTTGGGTAGCGTCACATTTGTCTGACAAGAGATTGGACATCATCTTGAAAATACTGGATGGGCGCAGGTTAATTCTATTGATCGATGAGACGGGCGATTGCAAAAAAGGCAAGAGTACCGACTATGTGAAACGGCAGTATATCGGCAATGTGGGCAAGAAAGAGAATGGCATCGTCGCAGTCACTGCCTACGGGCTGTTTCAAGGGATGATTTTGCCTTTGTCCTTTGAAGTGTACAAACCCCGAGAACGTCTTAAAGAGGAGGATGAGTATCTCAGCAAACCCCAAATTGCTGCTGGAATGATCCGACAGTTGCAAGGGATGGGCTTTTGCTTTGAGCTCGTCCTGGCTGACAGCTTGTATGGGGAAGCTCAAACAAACTTTGTGAATGTCTTAGAGGAGTTAAAGCTGCCCTATATCCTAGCGATTCGTAGCAATCATGCGGTGTGGTTACCCGCAGAACAAGCAGTCTTTGCCGAACCGTGGCAGTCATTTGAACGAACCTTCAGCAATGGCACCACTGAAACTCGTTACAGGCAAGAGATCATTTATGGCCAGCGACACCACCAGAAGCGCTATTGGCTATTAACCACGGACCCCCAAACGCTACCAGAGAACTCAACCTCTTATGTCATGGCAGCGGCACCCGAGATCAAGCTGGATGAAATTGGGGATTGCTATGGCTTCAGAACTTGGATTGAGTATGGTCTCAAACAGTCTAAAGATACCTTGGGTTGGGCTGATTTTCGCATGACGCACTACGAACAAATTGAAAAGTGGTGGGAGATAGTGATGAGCGCTTTCTTGATGGTGAGTTTGTTCGCTGATGTCTTCAATGACTCTTGTCCAGTGGCACATCAACACTTTGCGCAGCATCCTTGGTGGGATAACCAAAACGGGTGGAAGAATCTGCTCAATAATGTGCGCTTGATCATTCAACCGTTAATCAGTTGGAATCTTCTAAAGCGCTGGTTAGAAGTCTTTCCCAGCCGTGCTTTGAAAAAGGGGTTTGAGCAACTCACATCAAAGATGGAGGCATTTTGCTGTCCACTGGTGAGGAAATTGCTCAAGCATCCTGATTTTCTCTCTGTCTAAAGTGATAAAAGAGGGGTATACTCTAGGCGGCTAAGATATTAACTTTCTTAAAAGACTGAAACTTGAGTGATAGTAAGGTGGTGAGTTTCGCCTTATGCTCTCCATTACACTGGTCGATGCACTGTTGAATGGCCCCTTTGAAGGCGGGAAAATCAGCATAATACTTTGAATAGAGACATTCCTTGCGTACAAAACGCCAGAGTCGCTCAATCAAATTCAAATGGGGTGAATAGGAGGGCAGATAGACCAGCTCAATATCGACGATCTCGGCAAAGTCCGTTACAAGCTGACATTTCTGGTATCGCGCATTGTCTAAAATCACGCTGATGGGTATGACTGGGTCAAGTAGCGCCAGCTTGGCCAGTAACAGGCACATACTGTGAGAATTGATATAGGTGTGGTTGGTAACGCTGACTAGGTCTTTGGTGATAGCGTCGAGCGCGCCCAGGACATTGAAACGTTGGCGACCAGAAGGAGAAGGGATGAAGATCCGAGTGATGCACCAGACAAACCCTAGATAAGCACGGTGAACAAAGTGAGCAGCATCCACAAAAAAGACAAGACGCTCTTGGCGTTGAGCTTCCTCTAATAAGGGTTCAAGGCGAGTGTGTCGAAACTGCTCTTGCTCCTCAATTTTCTCGGGCAGACTCGACTTTCCCGGCACATACCCCACTTTTCGATAACGACAACCGATGCGTTTGAGGAAGGCTTTGATTTGGGTGGGACTGCGTTTGATGCCTGTTAATTGCTCAATGACCGCTTGAGCTTCTGCACTGGTGCGGGGAGGATGTTGCTCAAAGTAAGCTCTCACACTATCGCTATGAGCGTTGAGTAGACTCGGTTGACCTTTATATTCAAGGGTCTTCAGCCCTTCAATCCCTCCTTGTTGATACTGACGAAGAGTTTTGGCTAAAGTGGGGCGACTAATCTGACAAAGCTGGCAGATCTGGGTATGGGAAAGACCTTGACTCTTCAAGTAGAGCACTTCCATCCGTCGCTGCACCCGTGGGTGAGGGTGATGATAGCGTTCGTAATTGAGTTGTTGGATTTCCTCTGCGGTGAAATCAATTTTAATCATGGGAGTGGAGGATAGGTGCGGGGATACTCCCAGTGTGCCAAATCTCTCTACCACAATGTTAAGTCACAAGTCGTCCGCAGTATAACTTTTTATTACTTGGGATATATCTTGGAATTCAAGTGGTTCGTCCATCAAAAGAGTTATGGCTTGTGAGAACCATTATTTCAATCTCCTCCTTTCAAGCTACTAGTTTTTTGGAGGCAAACTTAGGCTCTCTGGGAATTAGCGTGTAGCAGTCCTACATTTAGTGTGTTTCCTTTTTCATCCCTATGGAATGATCTGAGGTAGTACTTCAGAGCAATGGCGTAATGGATAACTCAATTCGCATCCCGCTCAACCTTCCTGATATTCGAGTTCTAGAGCTATCGAAGACTGAGAGAGGGGATTGGCTCATCAAGATTGAGAGTACGCTTCAAGGAACAACCTGTCACCAATGCGGACGTGAGATTACTGACCTCCATTGTCATGATCAGCCTTTTCGGATTCGTCACCTGCCATTATTTGAAGTCCCCGTTTACTTAGAAATTCGGCCCAAGCGTTATCGATGCAAGTATTGCGATGACCATCCCACAACAACTCAACATTTAGAATGGCACGAACCTCGCAGTCCCAATACAAAAGCATATGAGCGTTGGCTTCTGCGAATCTTGATCAATTCAACGGTCTCAGATGTTGCCAGAAAACTAGGCGTTAGTGAGGATATCGTCAGTGGAATCATTGATCGTTGGATTGCCGCTCAAGTTGACTGGAGCGAATATGCAGACCTCAAAGTTATGGGGATGGATGAGATTTCTCTCAAACGAGGCCATCGTGATTTTGTGGTTTTGATCACGATTCCTACGACGGATGGGGTGGATATATTGGCAGTTCTAGCCGACCGTAAACAGCAGACAGTGGCAAATTTCCTTCAATCGATTCCCATTGATTTACGCCAAACCATTGAGCGCGTCTGTACGGACATGTACCAAGGATTTGTCAGTGCAGTCCGAGAACAATTGCCGCAAGCCAAAATTGTCATTGACCGCTTTCATGTGACCAAAGCCTATCGTAATTGTGCTGATACGGTTCGTAAACGTGAGGTCAAACGTCTACGACGAGAGCTCTCTAAGCAAGAGTATGACAGCATCAAAGGCGCGATGTGGCCTTTTAGAAAACGACCAGAGAATCTGAAAGAGTCAGAGCAACAACTCCTTGAGCGATTGTTTGCTTATTCTCCACAACTGAAACAGGCGTACAATCTCCGAGAGAAACTCACGCAGATATTTGAGGGCAGGTACACCAAGCATGGAGCTAAATGTGCCATCCGAGCTTGGTGTAAACAAGTACTCAAGAGTGGCATCAAGGAATTCGATAGTTTTCTGACCACTATCAATAATTGGATGGACGAGATGACCAACTATTTCCTGGAGGGGTGGACCAGTGGTTTTGTGGAAGGATTTAATAACCGAGTCAAAGTCTTAAAAAGACGATGCTACGGTATTTTCGATATTGAAAGACTCTTCCAAAGGATTTCTCTTGACCTCAATGGGTATCAGACATTCGCTGTGACCTAAACACTATATCTAGCGGCTACCACGCTAATTCCCGGAGAGCCCAAACTTAAAGAATGCAAATTTCACGAATGTTGATACAAAATGTATAGACTTTCGTCAAGCAAATCTTTATCATATTCAATGGTTGAATGCAAAAAACTTACAACTGAGTAGAATTGATAAACCGAGCTTACAAGAAGATATAATTATTGATTTATTGACCAAAAGAAATGGGGATAATAACCAATACATTGATGCTAACCTTCAAGAACTAAATTTAGAACATGTAAGTTTAGTTGGAGCCAATCTTTATAAGTCTGATCTTAGCCACGTTCGCTTCTTAGATGCTGACCTGACCAACGCAAACTTATCTGAAGTTAATGCTATAAAAACTGATTTTAGTGGGTCAGCAATGTCTGGTGCTTGCATAGATGCCTGGAGTATTGATACATCTACAAATCTTAATGATGTGAGATGTGATTATATTTACCTTGAGAGTGGGAATAAAAATAGAGTCCCTAGTTCTGGATATTTTAAGTCTGGAGAGTTTTCTGCACTGTTTCAAAAAGTATTGAACACAGTTGAACTCATTTTCCGTGATGGAATTGACTGGAAAGCATTTTTCCTTACATTCCAAGAACTCCGTACTAGATATGATGATCAATCAATTAGTATTCAATCAATTGAAAAGAAAGGGAAAGCCTTTATTATTCGCCTTGAAATACCCCAAGAAGCTAGCAAAAAAGAGATAGAGAATAAAGTAAAAGAATTATATTTTAATAAACTCAAATTAATAGAAGATCAATATAAAGCTGAATTACAAGCTAAAGATAAGGAGATAAGCATTTATAGGGAACGAAGTTCCGATATGACTGAAATAGCTAAATTATTAGCAACTAGACAAATTAAAGTAGAGGCTAATGCAATGGCTGAAAAAGAAGTTAGTAAAACAGAGATTCAAGCCAACACAATTGGTGTAATCCATAGTGGAAGTGGTGACGTTACGAACTTTTCCCAAACTATCGGCAATAACTTAGAGGTTGTTTGAGAAGTGAGTAAAGCTCTCAAGGTACTAATCTGTCAATACACAAACACTGGACAGGACCTAGAGAGCAATGCCTACAGCATATGATAGCGACCTCACCACCCTGCAATGGGAATTACTTGAGCCTTTGATTCCTGCTGCTAAACCTGGAGGTAGACCTCGCACCACTGATATGCTCAGTGTTCTCAATGCCATTTTTTATCTCGTGGTTACAGGTTGTCAGTGGAGACAACTACCTCATGATTTTCCCTGTTGGTCAACGGTCTATAGCTATTTTCGAAGGTGGCGCGATGATGGGACTTGGAGTCAAATCAATGAACATCTACGCATGCAAGTGCGGGTGAGTGAAGACCGTCATCCCAGTCCCAGTGCCGCTATCTGCGATGCTCAATCGGTCAAAGTCGGCAATCCTCGGTGTCACTTGATTGGGTTTGATGGTGGGAAAATGGTCAAAGGTCGTAAACGTCATGTGCTCGTTGATACTTTGGGGCTGGTTCTGATGGTGATGGTCACCGCTGCAAATATCTCTGACCAACGAGGGGCCAAAATACTGTTTTGGAAAGCTCAACGCCAAGGTGCGAGTTTGTCCCGTCTAGTTCGGATATGGGCTGATGCAGGCTATCAAGGACAAGCTTTGATGAAGTGGGTAATGGACCGTTTTCAATATGTCTTGGAAGTAGTCAAACGCTCAGATAATCTAGCGGGGTTTCAGGTTATTCCCAAACGATGGATTGTAGAGCGGACGTTTGGATGGTTGTTGTGGTCTCGACGTCTTAATAAAGATTATGAGGTGCTGACTAGGACGGCTGAAGCGCTTGTTTATGTGGCGATGATTCGACTCATGGTTCGAAGGCTAGCGCAGGAGCACTAAAACTTCTCAAACAGCCTCTTAGAGGAAGTTACACAACTCATTATTGCTTTACGAGAATCCGTTAAGACTATGCCACCAGATTTTCAGGATGATTTGAATGAAGATTTAGATGATCTAGTCGAAGCCATCAACAACCCAAAGAAGCGATCTGAAAAAAGGTTACGAAAACGAATCATGGCTCTATGGGCTATCGTTTGCGCCATTTCTGTTGGTGTTGCTGGTGCTACTGACTTTAGCAATAACCTAATTGATTTAGCTCAAAAGCTCAATTTACCATTACCAGTTGAAGTCATTCAACAAAATCCCCATATAGTCAAATAAAAGTATCAACCCATAGAACATCATTTGTAAATTACTCAACTAGGTATAGTTGTTAACACTCCCTAGTTGAGCATTAAATTCATCACAGTAGATTGTTTCTTTCTAGGTATTTGATTCCCTAATTTCAACAGGAGTATTTTCCTAGCCTCTTCGAGATTAGTCCCACATAGATTAATCACAATCAAATTAGCTCCATCCAGACTAGTCCCAATCAACCCCAACATCTCGCCACTCGCTCCCGATTCAGCCACACCCCAATCATCTCCTCGATTCTCTCAATAATTTCCCCTGGCTGCAGACTCAACACCTGCAACACATCGAACGTGTCCTCTAATTCCAACGCGCTCTCGAAACAAAACTCTGCTGTATCAAATGGAATTCTGATGAATGGCTTTCCACTGCCTTCGACGGTGATCCAGAAGTGTCCCGAGCTGCTTTGGGAAACGGCCAAGTATTCAAGCTGCCCATTTTGCTTAGTCTGCTGAACCAGATTCTTCTGCCTGCACTCGAGTGCGTGGAATTTGGATTCAAATTCTCTGGATACTCTGGGAGGTCTGACTCTTCCTGGTATTTGTCGAGCTGAATACCCTCGCTGGGTTCTCCGTGTGTCGGTGGGTTCACTTTGGTCGTATCTGGTGGTGGTGCCAGTAGTGCGATCATCGTCTTCAATCTCTGGAGCTGCCTTGCACTTCACTGGAAGATCATCTTTCCGGTCGATGGTTGAGAATGATGCCTTGTCTGGGTATGTGGGGGTTGCTTCGATGCTTATCGAGGGTGTCAGCTTGGCTTGGGCTGGTGGTTTGGGCTTCAGTGAGATGAGTTGGGGAGTCATCAGTAAATATTCAGCTATCAACATGAGGGGACAATGCCATTCAATATTGCCATGGCCCTCACCATGCTTAATGCGACTAAAGTCGCTCGAGTCGCTTTTCCAACTCGAACTAAAGTCACGGGGCTACCAAGCTACCGTATTCTTTCCCGTGTAGCTTTTGAGGATAAGATCTGAGCTATAAAATTACCTTTAACCCACCTGTGCCTAAATTTTCTCCAAACGATAGAGTTTGGGATTTTTGCTTTGAACGTAGATCTTGTATCTTATTTTTTCCTTCCTGCTCAAGACAATCGTTCCATCGATTGATTTACCATTAATTTGCATCTTCATCAGATCGGGTATCCACATAAAAATTTTGTATGATTCATCTTCCGGAGTAAATTGTTTATTTACCTCTTGTATAGTTAGATTTTCTATTGTCTCAGTTAAGCTAACTTTCTCAAATTTAGCCTCCTTTATGGATAGTGCCTTCAATTCATCCTTTTTTTTCTTTTCCTCAAGGTTAGATTTGCCACTTTCTGTCAATGGATCATGTGAGGGCACATACTCTCCGTTTAAAACCTGTTCAACTCGCTGAATAGCATTTTGAGCATCGCCTCCTTTTTCACTAGATCGCATAGCCCATTCATAACTCAAGTCAAATATCTTGGGTGACTTTTGGGCAGCCTCACTCATTGCTCGAAAAAGCCCTTTCATACTACTGAACCATTTTTTTCTTTGTGGATTTGCCTTAGCTTGCAGATCCGCAGCGAAACGCATAAAATTCCAAACAAAGTTTTGAAGTTTTTCTTTTTGCTTCTTACTTTCTTTAAACTCGTCAATAATCCTCATTGCAATGGCATTGACCAATTTGCCACCTCCAGAATCACATACTTCACTCATCAAAAACCAGGCAGTAGGATGTGTTAGTGAAGCAAATAAACTCTTGAGAGCTACTTCAGATTCTGAGTCCCCCCATTCTTTTTCTTCGATATTCCGAGGCTTCAAGACGATTGCATCAATTTCTGCTAGGTTCTTACGGGTTAGTCGGATATTCTTTGCAGCATAATTTTTTGCTTGTCGTCCAGGATCACTTGAATAAGCCACAGGAGCCACTCCTTTATGAGCAGACCAGGCATAAAGCAATTCACCTACCCCATTTGAAGCCTCATTCTTCAGACCCCATTTCTCGGCAAGTTTCTGGAGACGAGGATCCATCAATGCAACAAGATACTGTGAGGGAAGCCCTTGTCCATCGTTTTCACAAACCCCTTTTTGTGCGCTTCCGATGATCCCAAAACCTAAATATTTGATACCATTTTTTTTGCAGTAATCCCGGACCTCTGTGTCAGGATAATAAGGAGTGAAACGATTTTCGACATAGGTGATTGGAACTTGCTTCTGAAGAGAAAATTGGTAAAGTATATCAAGGTAAATTGCGTTGACATTGCTCACACCAACTGCTTTAGAATTTCCTATCTTTACCAGTTCAATTAAATCCCCTAAATCCTTTTTTGCTTTCTCAATGTCATCTATTTCATGCAGCATGAGAATATCAGGAAGATTACTCAGGGCGTTCTTAGAACTCTCCATTTGCCCATCAATAGATTTCCCTTTTTCTGGCTTGACTTTGTAAAGAATGGTCAGTTCTTCCCGAGAAATTGTCAGCTCTTTGGCTGCTGCCATTAAAGCCTCAAGAGTGGATCCTCCACCTTCCATAGTGTATATTGAAGCTGTATCAAATCTTCGATAACCTTGCTGTAGAGCATTTTTAAAGATATTTTTCGCTTCCTTGGGAGTGGTCTCTTTCCCAACATCGGCTCCGAAAAATTGCCTGGAAGTTAATGCATTATAAAGAGTTTCAAAGTCATTATTGATTTCCAAACCACTTAAAATTCGATGACGGGTAGCGTTACAACAGCCTTTAGTTATTCGATCGAGTACAACTGCCTCAAAATTCATAAAGTTCACAAATTTTTCGTTTTCCTGATCCATTGCATACAAAACAAAACGGATCATCCAGTCATCTTTATCTGTAAATTTTCCACTCAGAGTTAAAGATGTGCTCTGCTTTAGCCCCTTGTAAGCATTTTCCCAATCGGGATAGGTGATTTGTTCCTTACTTACAACGATCTTCGCTTGAATAGGCACGTTTGCATTAAAATCTGATGTGAATCCGTTTTTATATTTAGCAAAATCCCACTGAGAGGCAGGACTGAGGTCAGAACTTTTTTGAGTAACTGCTGCTGTTCCTGTAGTGCCGGCTAAACACTGGTAAGAAGCATCATCCTCCGCATTCAAAGCATCCAGCATCCCCGTGCGGTTTTCACTAGGAGTGTGGGTAGTTTGGAGTTGAGTCGGCATCCTACCAGCAGCAAATTTGCTTTGCAAGAGTTCTTCTTCACATTCACTTTGTCGCTGCACCATCTTTCCATTCTGCTGCATCACATGAGTCAACTCATGAGCAATCAACTCCTGGCCTCCTCGATTTCCGGGTTTATAAGCTCCTGAACGAAAAAATACATCCTGTCCCGTCGTAAAGGCCCTTGCCTGAATGGATTGATTCAATTGATCTGACTGGGCATCCGTATGCACCCGCACACCACTAAAATCTGCACCCATCGCCTGACCCATTGACTGTTGCAGTCCTGCATCCAATGGCTGTCCACAGCCCCTCGCACTACTGATAGCAGACTCTAAATCAGGTGATGCTTCTCCACTTTCTATTGCTTGCTTTCGCTGGATGGCAGCTTGAAAACCTCTCGCGCACATTACACCTTCTAAGTCTTTCTCGCGCTGAATCGACTCCCTCATACTGTTTTCTTTAAAAGTAGGGGCATTGATATGTTGAGCCACTTGAGATGCAACTCGATCTGCCTCTTGTTCATACTTATCCCCTGGCTTCCCAATCGTCAGCTTCTTCTGTATCCAAGGTTGTGGTTGTAATGAACTGGTCGTATCGTTATCAAGTCTGGGTGGACCCATTTGCATCATTGAATTACCCAACCGCTGAAACTTCCTCAACCGCTCAGCATGTTCAGCCAGTCCCTCTTCATTCGATTTCGCCTGTATCAGAGCAGGTTGCACTGATGCCTGGACTTCAGTAGGTCGAGAGACTGGGGTACGGACAGACTGGGAAGCTCGTTTCTTATGAGCGTACTGATGAGTTCTCATTACAAGCTTCCTAATTTCAATAGGCTACTTGTATTCTCTCCCGCATTTATTTTGTTTTTCCTACTGTTATTAACCTAAATATCTCAGTCTAGAACTTTATTTTTGATATCTTTCTAAACGCTAATTTTCCAAAAAATTGAGCTGAATATAGGTAAAATATGATATTTCAAAAATACAGCATATGAATCTATAAGACCAAAGATAAAAATCTAGATTTAGCTCAGAGCTATTTAGTTAAAATTTATAATATTGTCATATTCACTTTTAATACATAGAATAACTTCGAATCTCACCAAAAATTGAGCATTAATCCATTGAGTCGACTGATTTCATAAGATGGATGACTATAACTAAATACTCATACTGATGAAAATAAATTTCCTTGATAATTTAGTTCGCAAAAATTGACTAGTTTGAGAATTATATAGCTGAAGCTATAGAAATAAATTATAGGAAATTATTGATATTAATATCCTAAATATACCTATTTTTTTGATGAGGAGATAGACTATGCGTCAAAATTTCTCAACTGAAAAAGTCTTAAAAATAGTCAGCACCTTACTGCTGAGCATACTTCTATTAGTATATTCTCCAGTAGCATCCGCAAAACCTATTGGACCCTGTATACAAGAACCTACTGGAGTTTGTACCCGTGACATCAATGCATGTGGTAACCCCAGTGTTTGTGCATGCTCACAAGGCTATTCATATAATTCTTCTGTTGGAAAATGTCTCATCGATGATATTGCTCTAGCTGACGGTACTGGGGTTGAAGTCAAAAGTCGTTGTGCTACAAAACCGCAAGGGATTTGTACTCAAGATATTAATCAATGTGGAAATTCCAGTGCATGCGAATGTCCTGAAGGCTCAACCTATAGTCCTGTCGTAGGCCAATGCATTAAGCCTATTAAAACCTCAAAAGTTGGGTACTAGATACACATAATTTTATTCATTGAATAGATACTGAGTTTGGTTCTTTGAAATATGAATACTTTGTCCCACTTGGCTCTTGCAATTTCTTCGACAGTTTTAATCTTCTTAGTATCAGATCCGGTCCAAGCTATTCCTCAAGAATGTAATACTAATTCCCCCTGTCTAGGTTCCACTTGTCCTACGGTAATTTCGGCAGAACTCGCCCAACAACCAACAGATGCATGCCCTAGGTTTGGTGAATTCCAAAGTGATGTGGATGTCTTTTCCTGGAACTCCTTTATCGCGATGAATTGGCCTGCCAATTTAAATAAGTGCGAACCTGATGTTGAGAAAAGCATCCTCACTGGGGATGGCCCTACCGAGTGGGAAACTTTTTCAGAGGATACAAATGTCTTTGTGAGTTCTGGGTCTACGCCTCAGCAATGGTGTTCACAAAAACTGAAAGGGCCTAAGGTCTTTAAACACATTTCAAAGGCTTCTGCCAACTTACAGGAGCAATTCCCTGATATTGATGAAGCTGTGGGGGGTGTCCTTACGGATCAGAATCAGAGATTAGTTCGGTCGGAAAAACGTCTTAATTTGGATGAATATAACTACGTTGTCAGCAATGATCTTTGGAACCAAGCTGGTCAGCAAGGGAAAGCTATTAATTTCCCTGATGGTTCTCAATCTAGTCCAAGCCCATGTGGTGATAAACCCTGCGGTAAAACAGGATCGATGGAGATAAAAGCCGCTTGGAAGGTTTTGAGTCAACAGGAAATTGATAAGGGTCGATTCTACACGACACAAGGCATTGTCTATAACGACAATAAAGAAACTACTAGTCCTGGTAAAAATCCTGTAACGCTCGGCTTAGTGGGAATGCATATCATCCACAAAACTCCTTCGCAGAATTCTTGGTTTTGGTCCACCTTTGAACAAGTCGATAATGCACCAACAATTAAGACGGAAGGTTTAAAGCAACCCCATTCCTTTTATAACCCTAACTGTGAAGGTCCTCAGTGCAAACCCAATGTACAGACTGCTAGTAAACCTTATCAGGAGCTTAATCCAGATGGTATTCCCATCAATTCACCTGTGCAAGTCATTCGGACCACTCCTATTGAGTCTTCTGCTCCTGAATTGAATCGTTATTACCAACAACTACTGGGGGATTCAGTGTGGGCCAACTATGAGTTGATTGGAACTCAGTGGGCGACGGGTGGTGCCCCTCAAGGCACACCGCCATTTCTGGCTAATACAACTCTGGAAACGTTTATCCAGAAGGGTTCTCCTTTTGGATTCCAATCAAGCTGCCTAGGTTGTCATAAAGGGGCTAAAACGACTGATAATCAATCAGCAGATTTTAGTTTTCTGTTAGGTGAAGCTCAGTAATACCCTGATCGACTTGAGCAGTTCATTTTCTTGAAGCCTTCTGCAAAACGAACTAGCAATGACCCCAGCACCCAGTATCAAACCTATTGCTGGGTGCTCAAATCAGGCCATAGAAAATTTAATGCCGGTTTCGGTAAACACATCATACGGTTTCACTTAGGTATTGAGTCTGGAAGTTGAAGCCTAGACAGTCTTCCAACAGCAACCTTTGCTATTGGAAAAAGTGATCAGTAGGCCAGTCTTGGCCTTACTTATTTACTTATCGTGAGCCATATTCAACATAAAGGTGATGATTTTGAAGCGATCATCCTCAAATGACTTTTTGGGAACACCTTGGGGACGGGCTTGAGAGTGACACAAGATGCAGGAAAAATTTTGTTGTGTGTATGATTCGAGAGCTGTATTGATTAAATTGTTTGTATTGGTATAGACCCCAGTAATTGGGCCTTCATGGCCGTTAAACTGACGGTTTGATGGGTTGGAAAAATCGAGTGGCCGATCAGGACGCTTATTCTGAGTACCAATCAGTTGGTAATAGGAAAAAACAGAAGGCTGGAGCTGTTCTTGATACTTTGCATTAATGGCGGCAACGCTAAGAGCTGGGGGGCATTTTTGCGTTTGGTTAGGGGGTGGGCAAAAGACGTCGCTACCAGGGATAGGTGTCACTCGATAGATTGACACTGGTGATTGAGGTTTAGGGTTATCTTTGGAAGCGGTGGTGGGGATATCCCCAGAAAAACCGAAGGTTTTTTGAACCTCAGATGGTTTGGACCCCGTATTAAAAGACGGTTTTATACCCGGACTCGATTCCACATTATCTACCTGTTCAAAGGTAGCGCCAACATACCCTGGCGTGATCTTGCCATTTTGGTCAATCAAGGTGTATCTAAAAACATGCAAGGCAACCAGTCCCATCATCTTTTGGGTTCCTTGATGATCGACGACCAAGGTTCGATGTAAGTAACGCTCAAGAGGATCGTCTTCCTTCAGCTCTCGCCAAGCTGCTTTCACATCAATAAAGCCCTGCTTGGCAAAGGGTTTGAGATTTCGGAGGTATGCCTCATCTCCATAGGGAGGACGTTTGAAACCTGACTGTTTATCCTTTGGTTTCTCAATGGAACGCGCTACGTCTTCCTTTTGTTGCTGGGTATCATAGTAGCGAGAGTGCTGAATATAGGTAAAAAAGGCTTGATTGGTGGCAACTTCATAGCGAACAAAGTTGCCCGCTTGATCGATTAATGGCCCGGTTAAATTGGGATAAAAATAAGGCTGGTTAATATCAGCGGCGTACTCCACTAAGCCATCAAAATTTTTCAAGAACCGCTGATTATTTGGTCTATCAGCCACTGGTGGTCTGGGTGTATTCCATTCTGGATAGTTATCCCAATCTTCAGGTGGGAGAAATATTTCAGAGCTGGGTTCACGATAATTTTCCCAAACCGATTGTTTGAGAGGCCCATTACCTTGCTGGTCCAAAATATTGATCGTCGGATCGGGCTCTCCTCGAAACCCCTCAACGATCTGATTACCCTCGACGGTGATGGGAACATTCGGCCAATTGAGCGCAATGAAGGTTCTCCAAATAAAGTCATAGTATTCGTACTGCTCTTGATCTGCATCAGTAGAACTTAGGGTCAATGTAGTGGGTATACACCATGGTTGGGCCAATTGTGGATTGGAAGATGTACAAGGGCTATTGTTAGGTCCTGCGACAACAGGTTGAATTTGCACACCCAACAAATTCAGTAAACCTATCAGCACTATGGAGGTCAACCGACAAAGGAGTGTATTGAAAATATTGTTGAGGAATTTCATGATCTTAACCACTCCCTTTGTGTCTGCCTGAGCTGAGAATCTGTAGGCGATAATTTGTCCGGCCCTAGGAATCGAACAAATTTTAGACCCCTCGCAATAACCAGTAGCCAACCCCCAAAGCTATTAGGGCAGTTGCAACTCGGATGAGGGGCCGACTGAATAGACTGCTGTTGTCAGGTAAGGTATCCGTGACCTGAATCTTGTGTAAAGGAAATCTCGTGAGCAGTTGATTTGCACTTGCCTGTCCACTGAGAACAAAATCAAACCCTGGCCAGATAAATTCGCCATTGTAAGCATTTGGCCCATCTTTAACGCCACCAAAATTATCAAATAGATCATCATCAAAATACGTTGTATCCGTTACTGCCTGGTTGTGGAAGGCAATCAGAGGTGGATCATTCTTCTGGTTGGAGAGGGAAAAATAAATGGCCTTATCGGTGCTAGCAATCTGATGAAAGTTAGAGGGTTTCCCTTCGACCCAAGTTTGCGGTTTGACCAGCTTGTCATCAGCTCCATGCATGATGCCAACAGGGACGTTTAACTTTGGACCTGTTTTGCTAATCGTTATGGGTTCTCTTGCAAAGGGAGATCTAAATAATTTCAAGATCAAAATTCCAAACCAGGGAATCCCCATTTCAGTGCTTGGGGCCGGATCCGCAACCAGAATTTGTTTGGGTGCTAATAAGTGTTTGCCTTCTTCTTGGACATAGTAGGGCCAGCTTAAGGCGAGTAATCCACCCAGAGAATGACCAAACACATAAAACTCAATGTTGTCTGGAGCCAATTTTGGATTATCCGAGCAGATTTGCCTCCATGCATTCTCCGTCAAGGTCATGGCATGTTTAATCCATTCAGGGGGTTTTTCAGCTAAACTCCACCCAACCGTTGAGATCAACCTTATTAGGTTTTTACCGTAATTTTTTCGGAACCAAGCAATTAAATTGAGTAAACCCAATAAAACAACCAAGGCAATAGAGACCTGGCGATATCTTGATAAGCTAGGTTCCTCAAAACTACCGCAGATACTATCTTGCTCTTTTTTGGATAATTGGTCATCCCGATAGACCATCCTGCGCTCGAAGGTCTTTTGTGGCTTCAGGGTTGTTGTCACGACTTTGCTTGAGGCGGTTAACCAGAAACCAAAATCATTTTTGTTGTAGGTTTCTTTGCAAATCTTTTCAGTTTCAACATCATCTGGATAGTCACTTCTTTGAAAATCGGGGAAAAAGACAATGTAGCCTTGTTTAACCAGTGACAAAATGTGGTCTTGATAGAATTTGGGCATGCATAATGCAAAGCCATGCAAATAGATGATTGCTTTTATTTTTTCTTTCTTTGAGGGAATCTCCTCGGGTGTATAAACTCGGATGAAGTTCCCGTCAATATGGCTTCCAGACTGGTAGATCCTGCATCCATCTCTAACGATATAGTCCCAGTTTGGACCATTATTTTGATTCATAAAGATACCCCCGTAATTTCAAGAAATATGCATCTTAATAAAATGATTGTGATGGATCTGATAGAAGACTTTTTTGAGAGATCTAGGATGCCATCTCAAAATCAGATTTTCAATTAAATATCATATGAGTTTGATTTGAGAAATTGTTTTAATCCTGAGTCTAAACGATAAAACCCTTAGCGTATGTAACAAGTAATTTCTATTTATAGAATGAATTTAAGAGACTCTTATGTCTATGCTTACGGTCGATACCCAGATTAGATTCGGTCATGGAATTACGATTCTATATTCAGATAAATAAGCATACTCTTATGTCTATTGGACAAGATATAAACGCGACTATTCGGGATATAACCTGTTATTCCAAGGCATATCTTCCGATTTTTAGAGAAGAATTAGTTACCGCCGATTGCAATGCGATTTAAGTTGCGATGACGTCTAGTGATAAAGTGAGAGTTTTTCGTAAATGAAACTGGTTATTGAGGTCATTATTTATTGGTTTCGAGCCTTTAGCTGCTCCCATCAATAAAGGATTTATTTTATACACTGGTGCTCCACAGTGATCTAGAATTTCTCTGAATTGCTTCGGGAAACGGTCAGATACTCAAGCTGGTCTTTTTGCTTAGTCTGCTGAACTAAATTCTTTTAGATAATGAACAAACGTTCAGGAAATATTCACTAAAAAACATAGCCTTCAAGAAGTACTAGACACTTCTCCATGATCTTCATCTAAGAAGATATCTTGACTAGCAGCCTGTTCTACCATTTCTTTGTATGCCGCAGCAGTAAGATTTGATGTGTAATCCGCCATTTCAAGAACATTACTAGGTTTCAAACCCTGTATTTTCATATACCACTCAGTAAACAAGTGCTTATACTTAAGTGAAACAGAATCTGAAATCTTCTTAAACTCTTTTTCTTTTTTAGGATCAACAACAAAAATAACTTCATCAAATTCTTTATGAGTAACGGTTGTTCCTGCATAGCCTGTTACAGTTATTTTATCTCTCCCGAGAACAGTTAAGCTTTCTGCTACTTGCTTCACTAATGGAGAAGCTCCTGCTCCTGAATAGCAGGAAGTTATATATACATTTCCTTCCCAATCTAGCGGAACGCCTGTATTTTTATCTGCTAAAAATCCAGCAATTGTGGCACCATCATATGGGCCTGATTGCCCCTCCAGACCATGAGCCACAAGAATTAAATTTTCACTCTTGCCAATGTTATTGAATTTAGGGTCACTCATGTCAAAAAGTTGCCCTCCAACAATATTATGAGCCCAGGAGATATGCTGCATAAATGTATAGGCTTCAGTCAGTTTCAGGATATTCTTAGGATCACTCGTCAAACTCTTGATCTCGTTATTAATTCCTTTAGAGTTCATTCCTACCATGCGCTGAATGATTGGCGAGGAGGATGGTTTTCGTCGCAATGATTTCTCTCGTTGATTAATGGTATTACTGACTTTAATTGCTTTAGATTTACTAAAATTACCTACTCTTTTTGACTGCTCCCCCATCACATCTGCTTCTCGTTCTAGTTGTGGATTATTATTAACGGCAACACCTCCCACTTGTGTTGTTGGTCTAACCCGCCCCTGTTTTTGTTGTACAACATGCCAAGCTTCATGAGAAAGATGTTTTTCCTGACCTGGCGCAAGATAGATATCAGTACCTTCCGTATAAGCTAAAGCCTGAACTTTGGCGGGTTCACCAGAGTTATGGTGGACTGTTATGTCGTCTGTTGAAATTCCCGAAAGGGACTCTATTCCAATCTGAAGATTACTGGGAAGACGATTCATATTTTTTTGTTTCCCAAACCTTCCCTGACCTCCTTTCCTTTGAATTGTTGAATTATTTTGCTGAATCACATGGGTTAACTCATGGGCAATTAGCTCTTGCCCTCCGCGATTTCCTGGCTGATAGGCTCCATCTCGAAAAAATACATCCTGACCTGTTGTAAATGCCCGCGCCTGAATTGATTGATTTAACTGATCGGACTGGGGATCTGTATGCACCCTCACACCACTAAAATCAGCACCCATCACCTGACCCATTGACTGTTGCAATCCAACATCCAATGGCTGTCCACCGCCCTTAGCATTATTAATAGTAGACTCCAAATCTGATGATACTTCTTCATTTGTCATTGCTTGACGGCGCTGGATAGCAGCACGAAGACTTTTCGCTTGCATCTCACCTTCCAGTTCTTTCTCTTGCTGTACAGATTGCCCTTGATTGAATTGAGATAAAGAAGGGGCATTAATTTGCTGTACTACCTGGGAAGCAACCCGATCCGCTTCCTGTTCATACTTATCTCCCGGTTGTCCAAGGGTTAACTTCCGCTGAATCCAGGGTTGTACCAATTCTCCGGATGGATTGGGAACCTTATCTTTCCAAGGCGTTCCAAACCTTTCCCACTTCTCTTGTTGAGCTTTCCATTCAGCCAAACCCTCTTCATTTGTTTTGGCTTGAAGGGGGGGAGGAACTGGTGTTGCTGATTGAGCTTGATCTGATGATATTGGTTGAGGTATCGGTTGTGACTTAGATTTTTCTGGCTTATAAGCATGAGTACGCTTCATCAACAGTCTCCCATCTGAAACCGAATCACATACTTTTAATCCTAAACTCACGGAAAAATTTCTTACGGTAGAAATCCAAATAGAAATATTTACCGCACTTTAAGGATTTCCCACCCCCAAACCTTCGCCACCCGCTCCCGATCCAACCACACCCCGATCATCTCCTCAATCCGCTCGAGAGTTTCCCCTGGCCGCAGACTTAAAACCTGCAACACATCGAACGTATTCTCTAACTCCAAAGCGCACTCGAAGCAAAACTCGGGCGTTTCAAACGAAATTTTGATGAATGGCTTACCACTACCTTCGATGGTGATCCAGAATTGGTACCGTACTTATTAAAGAAGAGTTACAAACGTGTCCACAGCAATGATAATGGGTTTTATCCAAAGACCCGTTAAGATCGTCGAGGTGTTGACCACCTTATGCTTTAAATGCGTTACTTCTTATGTTAGAAAGCGCCATATATTCTGTGAGATATACAATTCACTAAACCATTCACAATTCTTGTTTTTTGTATACATCTTCTTTAAACGATCCAAGGAAGTGGTTGACCAGTTAAGATGTCTTTTACCTTCCTATCAAATGAATCTGACTCTCTACGATACTTTTTACTAACAAGTAAAAGAAATTTAGCGACTATCTTTTTCCTAAGTGGGATTATCCCTGGAAATGCCTGGTCGATAGAGATAAGATGTTGAGCCACAATATCAGGTTTCAATTTCTTTGTAACCTTCCAATCAAATAACTTAAAGCTCTGTTTTGCTATTGCTTTAGCTGAAGCATCTGCGTCGGTTGGATCCTCAATATATCCTGCTACATACTCAACTAAAACCTTGTTACTAGCTGCTTCCCCTAAAGGTGAAGATCCTTTTACATCCTTATCAGCAGTAAAGTGAACTTGGTTCCTAGCTCTAAGATACTGATTGCAAAATTCCTGAATAATTTGAGTATATTTAATTTCAGATGTTGTTCCTATATTTAAAATAGCAGTGTCAATATTATTAATAAGATTATCGACTGCATCTTTGACAAAATTTTGCATATATTTTGTGCTTTGAGAAAAGCCTGGTAGATTCTTGATCTCAGCAGTCATTGTCTTAAGCTCTTTGAGAACATCAGAAAAATTTTTCTTAAATAAGCGATTACGTAAACCTTGTACAAAAACAACAAATGCTGTTGTATGAGCTCCTTGAGTTCCTGGAGGTCGCCCCTCAACTTCAAGAGTTTGAACTTCCTTTGCATCACTCCATTCAATACTTGTAACTACACGTTGAATGTTGATATGTTTGGGCGAAACATGATTTACGCTGAGACTTATTTGTTGCTCTCTGTTAGTTTTGCTGGGTTTGACCTGTTTAGAATGTGATGATTCAGATATAGATGACAGAGAATTTTCATCCTGTTGCACTACATGAGTTAGCTCATGGGCAATCAACTCTTGCCCTCCACGATTCCCCGGCTGATAAGCCCCTTCTCGAAAGAAAACATCTTGACCCGTTGTAAATGCCCTGGCCTGAATCGATTGATTTAAGTGATCAGACTGAGCATCGGTATGGACCCTCACTCCGCTAAAATCTGCACCCATCGCTTGACCCATTGACTGTTGCAATTTCGCATCCAATGGCTGTCCACTACCTCTTGCACTACTAATAGCAGACTCTAGATGATGCACTGACTGCTCTAGATTTGATGGTTTAGAAGCAGGGGCATTGATCTGTTGAACCGCATGAGATGCAACCCGATCTGCTTCCAGTTCATATTTATCTCCCTGTTCTCCAAGTGTTAGCTTCCTCTGAATCCAAGGTTTGGGTTGTATTGAATTGGTCTTATTATTATCAAGTCTGGGTGGACCCATTTGTATCATCGAACTACCCAGCCGCTGAAACTTTTTCAATCGCTCAGCATGTTCAGCTAAATCCTCTTCATTCGACCTTGCCTGAAGCGGAGGCTGCACTGATGACTTGACTTCAGACGGTCGAGGCACACGGGTATGTACAGACTGGGAAGCGCGTTTCTTATAAGCGTAGTTATAAGTTCTTATAATAAGCTTCCTTAATTGAGAAGGTTACTTGTATTCTCCTCCTCTGCTATTTTTGTTTGAGCTACTGTTATTAACCTAAATATGTCAGTTTGACGCAGCGGATCTCTAGCCATTTCGTTAGGTTGGCTGGAAGAGGATGTCAATACCAGCTAGGGAAAGGCTTATTGGGGATGAAGACTCATTAATGGCTTATGTTTCATCCTTATGATCCCTTATGATCTAATACTCCCTTAATTTGGGCACGCTAGGATGGATTATGTGTATGACCTCCCCAGTAGACTGTTTCCGGGCTACCCCAAACCTATTTGAATTGGGATAACGTTTCTAAATTACTTTTCAGGTAGCATTATTGTTCGGAGCACTTTCTTTCACATCATCAAAAATACTCATAATCTATGTTTAGGTCTACCTCCCTTTTAGGTCTTTCCATTCTCTTCTGCTTCGTATCCGCAAAACCAACACTCGCAAGTCCTTGGGAAAACCTGTTTAGCTCGACATCTGGAACCACTGAGGCCAGAGTTGATATGGAGTCGCATAGTTTCAAGAGAATTAAACTCTCGGGAGAGAGTGTGATTAAGGCTCGTCTTTCGATGTTTTATCGGGAGAATGGAGAGTCTGTTCTAGCAAAGGGTGATTATGAAGTCCACTGTGCAGCTCGGAGAGTATTTCGTTCAAATTTAAAGATGACGACTGAAGACACTAAAAACACGCAAAGTAATATTAGTGTGCCTCAAAAAACAAAGCTTGAAGGCAAAGAGTATCAAGACTTTATCGGTATTATGGATCTGCTTTGTACCAGATAGAACTTGAACATAATCGGCTCCTATCACCCGGGACTGTTCAGAGTTTTGTGTAAGCGGTCTAGGATCCAAACACATCAGGAGACCGTACGATGTCTAGAAAGAAAAAAGCTCCCAATCGAGTCGATGAACTGTTAGATGAACTCATCGGAGAGAACCCTCAACCGGAAGATATTCTGGGCGAATCAGGACTCAATGGCACTGACTTAAGCTCAATCAAACAGCTAGCTTAGCTTTGAGAGCAGAGCGAGGTTGTCGCATTCGCGGGAAAGATTTGGGTCTGCGTTTGACGACTCTCGGTTCGTGCCGATTCGGTCGAGAGGGTAATAGATCGGCTGCCATGGTCTCAAGTAGATGAGTAAACAACCGCTTTCTGGTCGCACGGTTGGCTGTCGCCAACAAAGCAAGCATCTGATTGAAGTGTTGTCGTGCTCCTTGCACAGACAGTTGAGTTCTAGCATTATCTGCTAGCGGTGCCGCAAGTTCCATGAGACTTCTGAGTAGGTTATAGCCCAACAAATGTACCCAAATGTCCTTGCGCACCATATCCGGAGTTTTGGCACTGAGCATCTCCATTTTTAAGGTGGTTTTGAGATGGCGCAGATTGACTTCCGCCACTGGCCAACGCCAGCCATACAAGCGAGTCAGTTGCCCAGCGCTGTAGCGTTGAGCATCCAGCAGCGTCGTCACCACAATAATGTGCTGGTCGCGAAAGCCCTTAAGGGATAAGCGCAAACACACCTCTCTAACGACCAATGTTTGAGGAATCAGGGCAAAATCTTGCTCACTCATGTGCTCAGGCCGTTGGGCTGGCTTATGCCATGTCACCTGATGATCACCAATGCCATGCTTGTTGCCTTTGCGGAAATCAGTCTTGCGAGCATGATGTTTACGCAACACTCCATCAGCCCTGTGTTGTTGAATGATGGCTAGATCAACATAGCTGCCATAAGCTTGGTCCGCCATGACCACATCACCGACCTCAAGGTCTTGATAGAGCAAACGACTCATGACAATTTCACTGGTGTCCCAGGAGGCAATACAAGCTGACGCCACTGCACCGGTAACCAAGCAGAAGAACACTACCAAGCGAGCGATGGGAAAACCACAGCCTGCTGTTTGATTGCCATGTTGTGGATATGATGCTTGGTTGGCCGCACTATCAGCCATCAACACGGTGGTTCCGTCGTAGACCTTGACGGGCCGACCACACCAGAGGTGCTCTGGGGAGAGGGGTTGCGCTAAGCACTCAGCGCTTTCGGGAATTAAACGTTGCAACAGTGACTCTGGAAAGCGACTTCTGGCTTTGCTGTAGGCTCCGGTATCAGATGAGGGCGGTTGGATGCCAGCCGCTGTGAGCCAAGTCGTGATGCATTTGACTGTGTTACGAAGGCTTTTATCGGCTGATAGCACTTGGTAAAGCATGGCCCACAGCGTAACGATGGGGCTATATATCCGGTTGCGATAGGAGAATGCTTCTTCTTTCAGGAGTTCCTCTAACCTTGAGGCTGGAAGGATATCTGTCCACGGTAAACCCAGGCTTTGGGAAAATTGCTGCTTGAGAATTTCGGCTGACTCAGACATAGTGAAAGGCAGAAGTTTATGGCGTGCAAGTCTTGATCCTATATCTATCAAGACTTGTAGCTTTTTCCTGACTTCTTAAGTCAGTGCCATTGAATCAGGACTGCTTAAACGACTCAGCAAACGCCTAGTGGAACGAGCCCTTGCAGGTGAATTGACTCATCACCTGCAGCAATCCTCCAACGATCAGTCAGGTGATGAGAATTCTAATGGCCCCAGAAATAGTCGCAATGGTTACTCGAAAAAGACCGTCCAGTCTGAACAAGGAGAGATGGACCTATCGATTCCTCGTGACCGTTGCGGCGAGTTTGAGCCTGTCCTGGTGCCTAAAGGCCAGCGACGCATCGCAGGGCTCGATGAGAAAATCATCGCCTTATATGCTCGGGGCATGACCACCCGTGATATTCGAGCCCAATTGGTGGAGCTGTATGGGGCCAATATCTCTGAAGCTCTGATTAGTGACGTCATCAATAGCGTCATGGAAGAGGTCAAAGACTGGCGTTCAAGGCCGCTGGATGAGGTGTATCCGATTGTCTATCTTGATGCGCTGTATGTGAACATCAAAGTCAATGGTCAAGTCAGCAAGCGAGCTGTCTATGTCGCTTTGGCAGTGACTGTGGAGGGCAACAAGGAACTGTTGGGATTATGGATAGGAGCCGCTGAACGAGAGGGAGCAAAATTCTGGCTTTCGGTGCTCACAGACCTTAAAAATCGAGGAACTCAGGATATCTTGATTGCTTGCTGTGATGGACTCAAAGGTTTTCCTCAAGCGATTGAGTCGGTCTACCCTCAGACCCAGGTGCAGGTTTGTATTGTCCATCTTATTCGTAATAGCCTTCGCCATGTGCCGTGGAAGGAAAGTCGAGCCGTAGCTGCAGACCTCAAGCCCATTTACCAAGCGGCCACTTTGGAAGAGTCTGAGGCTGCGTTGGATGCATTTGCCCATAAATGGGACGAGACGTATCCTGGCATTAGCCAAATCTGGATACGACATTGGGATAATGTTGCCCCGTTGTTTCAATACCCAATGGCCATCCGTAAGGTTATCTACACCACCAATGCCATTGAGTCGCTCAACCGCTCACTGAGAAAGGTGATTAAGACCAAAGCGGTTTTCCCTAATGAAGAGTCTGTCTACAAATTGATGTTTCTAGCGATGAGGAATATTTCGAAGCGATGGACCAGACCAATTCTGAATTGGAAGGCGGCGCTGTCCCATTTTGCTATTCTGTTCCCAACACGATTCAACTATTGAATACACTGCTGCTTACACAAAAATCTAAACACTCTCATCACCCCCAAACCTTACTCACCCGCTCCTGACCTAGCAAAGCTCCAATCCTCTCAGCAATCTGCTCTTTCGACTTGGGTCAGTACCTGTTGTCGTAACAATAGCTTCAACTCTAGCTAAGCTGGACCACTTTGAGTTATTCATCCTTGATGAAATTGGCTATGACATAAAGACGGATGATGAAACATCTATACAGTCTGAGCTTATTGTTCATCGGTATGAGCGTCGTTCTTTCAAGATTACAGCTAATCATCCTTTCTCAACGCGGTAGTGTATTTTCTGTGATTCTTCGATGACGGTAGCCGCAATAGATCGCTTCGTCTACCATGCCTTCATTATTGAGATCAAGGCTAAGAGTTTCAGTACACAGGCAGTAGCGAATTTCACCAAGGCAAAAACTTTATCGTTTTCATTAGAGGAGTTTCCACATAACGGTTTCAAGGACTCTTTTTTATCAAGAAATATAGAATATCGACATATTTTCTTTATCCAAGGGTAAGTTGTGCTGGGAGGCGACTTGTCAGTTCTTAGCACTGACTCAACTAAGCTGCTCCCATGAAACTATTTTGTGGATATTGATTGAACGATGTCTATCTACCATTTTTTATGGAGATAGGCTTGCCCCAAGCTACAGATTACTGCAAGTGAGATTGTTCTGAAAGGTATTTGAGGAATCATGATGGCTCGCCGTACTTTTGCCAATGCAAATTTTTTCTTAGGGGTTGGTCAGACTATAGTTTTAAGTCTATTAATTTCTGGTATCTGGCCCCTCACAGCTATAGCTGAACAGATAGACCTTGCCTCGTCCCCTTCTGAACAGCCCCTAACCGCTTCTCTACCTAAGCTAGAAGCCACACCTGCTCCCATCACTGTCCATGTCACTCCCCTGGGTGATTTAGACCTGACCTTAACACCCACTCCTAGATTCTTGCTCAAGACATCTCACCTTCAACCAGAGATGACACTCCCCACGGTCGAGCCACAGAATAATCGTTCCGTTTTAGAGCCCTCAACACCAGATCTGCTCCATCCACCCCGTACCTTAACAGAAGCGGGATGGACTAGCATTGACCAGACGATTAGCACTAGTCCAGAGACGCCCTCATCCCTCCCCTCGCCTAAAGTTACGTCCTTACCCCTCACCCAAGCAGAATCTGGACTGCCTCAATCAGACCCTTCAAAGAACACCCCTATCTCTCAAGAAGAGGCTAAAACCTCAACACCCCCTGCAGAAAACCTCGGCATCCCCTACTTTGTCGATGCTGAATTTCGAGGCAGTACCCGCCGTCAATTTGGTGTGCTCAACCTCCGACTCCCCTTCTTCCAAGACGAGAAATCCTTTGCATTTGCCGATGTTCACTTTGAAGCAGGCAGTAACGAAACCTTCATGGGAAACCTCGGTCTCGCCTATCGTCGCGTCCTCAACACCTCCGAAGAGAATCCCTGGATCCTGGGTACCCATGCCTTCTACGACACCAAACGTAGCGAAAACGACTTTCAGTATCACCAAGGTAGCCTCGGAGTCGAACTCATTAGCAAGAAATTTGAGTTTAGAGTCAATGGTTATCTCCCTGGCAGCAACTCCAATGTGGTGGGTCAACGCACCGTCAATGGCGTCCTCGGCATCGAGCCTAGAGCCAATGGCCTCGGCACCAACATCGTCCAACAAATCTTCACCCTAGAAGCCCGTGAACGAGCCCTAGCTGGCTTTGACTTTGAAGCGGGCCATCGTCACCACTTTAGTGACAAAGTCAGTCTTGGTCTGTTTGGTGGCTATTTCTTCTTCGATAGCAGCGAAACCCTCAGCATCGATGGCCCCATGGCCCGTGCCCAACTCGAAGTCCAAGACCCTTTAGGTATGAATGGGGGACTCCTCCAAGTCGGCAGCCGCTTCCGCTTCGATGAAACCCGTGGATCCGAACTCGAAGGCTTTGTCCGCCTCGGAATTCCCTTTGGTGGCCCCCAACGATCTGAACCTTTGAGCCTAACCCAGCGGTTAGCCCGCCGCCCCATTGAACGCCACTACGAAATCACCACCTTTGCTCAGGACATCAACCGCCCCATCTCCCTCACCGAACTTCAAGCGGCGGTGGCTGGACAAGGCACCCTCTCTCCGCTGGGACCACAAACTGCTGCTATCACATCTCAAGTTGTCCTTAATCCTGCCACAGGACAACCGATTAATATCTTCTTTGTCAATGGTGACGGCACGGCTGGTGATGGCACTCAAGATAATCCCTTGACGGTTGCCCAGGCCACTAGCTCCATTACCCAAGCGAATGATGTTTTATTTTTCTTAGATGATGCAGGCACTATCGATACCCAAACGGGTCTAGGCAATTCCCTCACCCTCAAAACAGGACAACAGGCCCTAGGAGTAGGGACCACTCCCAACTTTGTGTTCACTGTCCCCAATCTGGGTTCAGTCACCGTCTTGGATATGGGACAGCCCCAATTGGTCAATGGTGCCAACAACAACGTCCTCACCCTCGCCAATAACAACACCATTGACGGTCTTGCCTTCAACGGACAAAACACTGCTCCCAGAGGAATTGCTGCCGTCACAGGTGCCACCAACACCACTATCCGCAACAGCAGCCTCGGGAACTTCACCGTGGCTGGGATTCAGATCACCCCCTCCACCAACACCACCATTGATAATGTGGTCTTCAACAACAACGCCACAGATGTCATCGTCAATGCCACCAACACGACCTTAACCAACGTCGTGAGCACCAACGCCACAGGTCCCGCCATCCAGATCCTCAATGCCACTGGGACCACAACGCTCACTAATGTCGATATCTCTAATTCAGGTGGGGATAGTCTCCAGTTTGCTAATCCAGCAGGCACGATTACGGCAACGAATGTGGATATCACGAATGCGGGTGATAACGGCCTAGAGATTACAGACGGTGATGGCACCTTTACCTTTGATGCCACTAGCTCGATTACCAATGCCACGAATGCGGCGTTTAATGTTGTAGGGGGGACAAGCACGATTACCTATAACGGCACCATTACTCAAACCAATCCTGCAAGTGCCATTAATATCACTGACAAAACAGGGGGCACTACCACCTTTAATGGCTTCGTTACGGCTAATACGAGTACGGCTCCTGGGGTGAACCTGACCAATAATACGGGCAGTACGGTGGCCTTTAATGGGGGATTGGATATTGATACCACCACAGGCATCGGATTTAATGCCACCAATGGCGGTATCGTCAATGTGGCAGCCACCAATGGCGGCACCATTACCACCACGGGCAATCAAGCGGGAATTCTACTGCAGAACAATACCGAGTCCATCAACCTATCAGGGTTGACAGTGGACAGTACCGACGGTCCAGCGCTGCAGGCTACGAATATCGCCAATGCCACTGTGACGGACAGTACTCTCACTAGCACCAACTCAGCCACCAATGGCATCACGCTCAATGACATTAGCGGTGTATTTGACCTCAGTAATACGACAGTCAACATCACCAATCCAGCGGCAGTAGGTATCAATATTTCCAATGTTGATCCAACCATGGGTACGGTGCGGATTATCGGGTTACCAGGGAGTAGCATTAACGACACGGGTGGAGATGGTGTCGTGCTGGGCAACAACACAACAGTGGCAGGCATGAACATTTCACCCTTAGCAGGCAATCGCGGCATCTTTGCTAACAATGTTCAGAATGTAGCGGTACAGGACAATCAGATTGTAGTGAGTGGAGACGATACCGGAGGTATCCGTTTGCAGAATGTCAGTGGCTCCGCTGAAATTATCAACAACCAGATTGCCACTAGCGGGAACACGACTAACACCACTGAATCAAGCGCCGAATTTCTCACCGATGGAGCCCACGGTATTGAAATCGACCTCGAAGATGTCACTTTAACAAGTGCCACGATTGCAGGCAACATCATTACTACTTCAGGTACGGATGCCCAAGGAATTCTGGCCACCGTCCTCAGTGAGACAGGGGCTGCCAAACTGGGCACTGCTACCATTTCAGGCAATACCATTTCTACGGTTGGGGATGGGTCGGATGGCATTCAACTGACCGTCCCGATTCGGGGCAGCTTTAGCAACACCACCATCACCGCTGGGAGTATTGACAACATTACTGTTGCAGGCAACGACATCTCTACTCAGGGGAACTCTGCAGATGGAATCAATATTGAATCTTCAATCAGAACCGAATTTGTAAATACCACCATAAATAGCACCCTCAATGGTGGACGCATTGGCAGCGTTAGAGTTGCAGGCAACGACATCTCTACTCAGGGAGACTTTGCTCAGGGAATCAATGTTCGTACGTCAAGAGGTGGCACATTTAGCAATACCATCTCCACCAGCGGAAGGATTGACAGCGCCACGATTTCGGGCAATACCATTTCCACCCAAGGAGAGTTCGCAGATGGCATCAATGTGAGTATACGACCTGATAGCAGCTTGGGCAGCGCCATGATTTCGGGCAATACCGTCTCCACCCAGGAAGACTCTGCAGATGGCATCAATATGCGTGTAGACGATGACAGCAGCTTGGGTAGCGCCACCATCTCGGACAATACTCTCTCCACCCAAGGAGACTTTGCAGATGGCATCAATGTGAGTATAGACGATGACAGCAGCTTGGACAGCACCACGATTTCGGGCAATATCATTTCCACCCAAGGAGACTTTGCAGATGGCATCAATGTGCGTGTAGACGATGACAGCAGCTTGGGTAGCGCCACCATCTCGGACAATACTCTCTCCACCCAAGGAGAAGATGCAGATGGCATCAATGTGCGTATAGACGATGACAGCAGCTTGGACAGCACCACGATTTCGGACAACACAATTTCTCAAGCTGGACAAAACAGTGTGCAGATTGATAATAATGGCGGCAATCCCATCTGCACAACGATTTCAGGCAATCTCAGCAGCAACCCTAACTTCGCAGGTTTGGGAGGTAATGACTTCAACCTGAACTCCAGAAGTAACACATTCCAAGTGGTGAATTTAGCCACTGTCAGTACCGACAATAACAATGCCACCTTCAGCTTTGATGGCACTTTGGTTCCTCCTGGCACCCCGCTTGCTCCTTTTACGAATGTGGCTAGTTGTCCTTAGGATGAGAAGCTACTGCTTCGTAAAACAATGACCTTATCTGATGCTGGAACGGATCCTAATACGCCCCCTATGGAGTGTGTACACCTCTAACCTTTGCCAGTTCCTGCTGAACGAGATTGAGATAAATACGAAGTCGTAAGTAGCTCCATCAAAGCAAGGGGCTTGAAAGTGAAGTAATGCTGAAGAAACATGCTCAATAAGCGATCACTTTTACTTTGGCCGGGATCTGAGACAACCAATCGGCCAACTAATTGCGCAAAGTTTTTAAAGTAACGCTCCTCTATTGGATGTCAACCCCATAGGCGATGTCGCGACAACCACAAGGCGGATCAACCCCCAAATTTGGACCGTATTATTTGGCGTACACTCCCTTTGCGTTAGCTCTTTTTCAGACCTCATACGATACCTTCAGAACAAAACGACAACCCGTGATCGAAATGACAACCAGTGATCGCTCGATTATTTGGACTGGGATTTTTGAGGTGGAGACTGAGTTTGAGCCGTTCTCTGAGTCGCTGATTTGCGCCGATAACTATCGGCTTGAATTTTGATAATCAAGCCATGATGAATTAAGCGATCAATGGCAGCCACCGCCATCATCGAATCAGTGAAAATGTCATCCCATTGGCTGAAGGGTTGATTCGCTGTAATCAACAAACTTTTTCGTTCATAGCGATGCGCAATTAATTCAAACAGAACGGACGTTTCCGCTTCCGACTTTTTGCAATAGCCCAAGTCATCCAAGACCAACAGATCATAGCGGTCCAGTTTTTTGAGCATTGGATGCAGCTGCAGTTGGAGCTTCGCCTGTTGCAAGTGTTGAACCAATGCGTTGGCTGCAAAGAACTTCACCCGCTTACCGAATTCCAGCATCTTTTTGGACACTCCAGTGGCCAGATGTGTTTTTCCAACGCCCGAGGGTCCCAAAATAAGGCAGTTCTCGGCGCGCTCCAACCAACCCGGATCTGCGGCTAATTGCATCAAGGGAGCAGGATTGAGCTGGGGACAATGGCTAAAGTCAAAGTTGGTAAAACTTTTTGCGTTTGGGAGCCTGGCTTCGGTGAGAGCACGTTTTAGCCGAGCTTGTTCTCTTCTTTGGGCCTTCGTTTCGCACAAGGCTAGTAAGAATTCCGCATAAGACCAGTTTTCCTGCATAGCTTGGGATTCGATAGATTCCCAATGGGTCAACATGTGGGAGAGCCTGAGCTTTTTTAGATAGAGGCTCAGGTGCTGGTAGGGGCTCAGCGGGGACTGAGCAGGAGGGGAGGAGTTTGTCATAAAGTTCAAGTGAATGTTGTTCAATGCTGAGGTCAGGAACCTGCTTCATCTGAGGCGGCTCAAACTGTTTTTTCAGGCGATTGAGGGTGAGACTGGATGCCTGGAGTTGCTGCTGTAAGTACACTGCTACGGCCTGTTCTTTATCTTGAACCGCAGCAATATACAGGGCTTCCACGATGATCTTGGCAGCCTGCTCCAGGTCAAATTGGGCTTTGAGCTGTTCCCAGATTTGGCGGTATTCAGGATTGGGAAGTAGGTCTGATTGCCAGGTGCAATAGATAAAAGCACGAGGCTTCAATCGCATTGAACCAATGACATGGCGATAGTTGATGCAACGGTCGCGACGTTTGCCTTTGCCACTGACACGCTTCCTCGGCAATTCCACGACTGGATGTCGCTCCAGATAGCCGACAATCCGGTCGTGGTAGAGATGCAGTTCCAATTGACGACCAATCAGTCGAGAAGGGACGGTGTATAGAATGCAGCGAACATCGATGGTGCTGCGTTTGCTGACTTTAGCGGTGAGCACTTCATAGTCAGGGGTTCGATATTTGGGCAAGGGTTGTAGATGGTCTTTCTCTTGCTCATACTTGGTTTGGCACTGCTGATTCAACTTGGCGACCTGTGCATCAATTAAGGCTTGATACTCAGCAACGCTCGTAAAATCTGCACTGCCGCGCAGATAGATCGCCTGCTTAATTCGGTTTTTGAGATGGCCATGGGGAGACTCGATGGAGCCGTTCTCATGGGCAATACCTTTGTTGTTACGAGTGGGTTCTAGCCGATAGTGGTCACACAGTTCGTCGTACAAACGCGTGAGGTTTTTGGACCGGCGGCCGCCCATGTTGCGATAGGCTGCACTCAAACTATCAGTACGATGCTGTTGGGGGACACCTCCACAGGCTGCAAAGGCATTTTGCAATCCTTCTGAGAGGGCAACAAAGCTTTCGCCTCCTTGGATGATCTGGGCATATCGCCAGCCGCTGTATCCCAGACGGTAATGGTATATCAGGTGCTCAAAGGGTTGACCGGCAATGGTAATCGTGATGCCTTTGAGTTCTGTAAAATCGGAGAACCCTTGTACCCCGGGTTCATGACGCAATTCAAACATCACTTCGGGGCTCGGGCCATGCAAGGCTTTCCACGTTCTCACCCGACGTTGCAAGGTCCGCAGGACTTGGGGATACTGGCCTGGATACTTATCCTGCAGATACTCATACAGAGTCATGGGTTTGAGACGCGGGTCTCGACGCAGCATTGGTTCTAGCTCGTCTTCCCACACATCAGCTAAGGGGTCGGGAACGGTGCGTTGGTCCTGAAGGCGGCCGCGATTAGGTTGATGGGTGCCGGCCTCAATTCGTTGTCCGGTTCTTGTAGATATTTCGGCAATGTAAGCTGCTTCAGCTTGTTTCAAGCCGAGGTCTCTTCCGTTCATATAAACACGAGTATGATAGGAATCAATTCTTTTGTTAGGCACTTGTACAGCCCTCTATTGATTAGGGATGTAAAAAGTGTCTTTTTTCTTGAGATTGAATTCTAGAAACGCGATCTCACACATCATTTCTAGGGAATTGAGATCTAGTTTTATCCTTCTCAGGGGATGCCTGGTTTCTTCATAGCTATAGCCGACGTGACATCGTCATTGATCCGTCAGCTCGATTGTCGTCTAATAATTCAGAGGAGGAACTAGCAAACACCCTTAAGGCAATGGGGCTAAAACCGAATGGGACAAAGTTCAAGCAACAGACCGCATACTCCATCGGTGTTGTCCGAAGTTGGGTCGATAGTGGCGAAATCAAAGACTACGATGCACTCAACCAGGCTTGGGAGGAGCGCAAAGAGAGTGTGAATGCAGCTTTTGAACAAGAGAGTTCCGCATTAACTTCCGTGCAGCACGGCGATATGGTTGCAGGTAACAATGTGGGTAACCATGCAGGCACCGATGCAGGTAACCATACGGGCAACAATCCAGCACACAACCTATCAATCCCCGCCCAACGGTCCTATGATGCGGGCTTGCAAATTGCTCAAGGGATGGAAGGGAGGATCCAACATAACCAGGAACTAGCGGCCAAGGTCGTGGATGGGGCATTCTACCGGGGGCTAAACGATGGCCTGGGGAAGTTGGGAAACGACTACCAGCCCGAACCGCTCGTCACGGAGCAGCAGGTAGACGACATCCTCAATCAAGTCGTGGAGAATGCACGACGCTCTCACGAACCGAAAGACTCAAGCTCAGACTGAACCGGGACCGATGGCAGGGGGTGACTCTGATGGGTTGCTGCCTTGTCGTTGGGTTGATCGGAGGTTATTTCATTGGGAGGAACATGGGCTTGGGGGTTGTGTGCGATCTCAATGATGTTTTGTGTGAGCTGGGGAGGATTGATGGCAAGGTTTATCGACCGAGGCCGAGAACGACAGAGTGATATGGAGGAGAAACGGCCTATGTGGTTACAGAGCTGGGACGAGGAGATGAGAGGGAGAAGTCTGTTCTAGCAAACGATCGGTTGCCTTTGCCTCCAGCTCTACCAAAATAATGACTTGATTAGTTCAGGATTCATGGGTCACAACGACCTTGCCTTGATGCTGACCTGTACCAAAATACTGAATAAGCCTTGGAACCTCATTCATAGAATAGGGACCATCAATCGCTGGTTTCAATTGCCCTGCTGCCCAAAGCTCGTTTACATAGGCCAAATCTTTATTCGGTCGAAGACTAACCAAACGCACACTCTTCTGGGTCAACCAGCGGATCATTGGCCCGAACAACAGCACCTGGAATAGTCGTGGCGTTAAACCGCCAACGGTCACATAAGTGCCCCCAGGATTAAGTACTGATAGATATTTGAACGGGGAACGATTTGTCTTGGTATCCAAAATCACGTCATACCGCTCTTGACCTGTCGTGAAATCAGTTTGGGTGTAATCGATGGTGTGAGTAAACCCAACTGAGCGCATCAGGGTAAATTTGCTGGCACGATCGATGCCAGTTACATCTTGAACTCCAACTGCATTGGCAATTTGCACTCCCAAGGTCCCCACACCACCACCCGCCCCGTTGATCAGGAGTCTTTGACCTGGCTGCAACTGTCCGGCATCAATTAACCCTTGGATTGCCAACATTGCGGCATGGGGAATCGCTGCTGCCTCAGTAAAAGTCATGCCCTCGGGCATTGGAGCCAGGGCAGTCTCCGGCACACATACGTACTCCGCAAAGCCACCAAACCCACTCTCGGAAATATCGCTATAGACGGTATCACCCGGTTGAAACTCGATAACGTTTTGACCCACAGTCTCGACCTGTCCGGCCATCTCTACACCGGGGACTCGGATGTTAGGTTTTCGCCAGCCACAGAACAACCGAATGTAAAAGGGGCTGCCTCTGACAAGACACCAATCCCAGTCGTTGATCGTGGTGGCGTGGACTTTGACTAAGACCTCACCATCCTTGGGTATGGGCTTTTCAATGTCTTTCAGCTCAAGCTGATCTGGAGATCCATAGTTAGATAAGACAATTGCTTTCATGATGCCTCTCTCTTCCAGTAGAAAATGAAAAATTTCAGAGGAATATGGCTGTCAAAGGTGATTGATTCTACTAGAGCTAGTTATATCTTCTCTCTGGCTGGGGCCATTGCCACACGTACCAGAACATGAATACCATCGTTACCACTTCTACCGAAGCGAAAAATACGTAGGACAGTGGGGTCGTCTCTCCCAAGGACGGCAGGAGGGCAGGTACAACAACCCACAGGATCGTGAGCGGAATGGCGATGAAGTGCGCCCACCGATTGGCTTTGTAAGCTAAGACACGAGAAAGGAGAACCATGGAGATTGCGACCTCCATGAATACCGCAAACAACAGCACCGTACTTCCTGTGAGTTGCTGACTTATCCGGTCTAAAAAGTCTAAGTATCCAGGTCGCAACATTCCCAAAATGTCGGCATTGACCATGTTTACAAGAATAAATATCCACAATGTTGAGAGTAAAGACTTGCGTTCTGAATCTGTGTTTCTAAGGCTTGACTTCATCATGCTGTCTGAATCGTGAACTCGTCTATTTGCCCTTAATTTAGGGGAAGTATGGTTGCTCAGCTATCTAATTCCCGCTAACTTGGCACATTCTTGCTATTGAGTTTTTTCAGGACGCTAGACTTAGGTGATATGCCTCAGAGCAGGAGCGCTGTCAGTTTGTTCACAATGCCAGGTTGGTAACGTATCGCTGTAGATGCCCATGTCTCAAACCCCGTGTTTCTTATCGGAAAAGTCTGCACAAGCTGAATGGCATATAACCCAACAATGGGGGCCGTTAGCGATTCGGCATGCTCGCCATGTCTGCCGCAATGACGCGAGCGCGGATGCGTGGAGTTATCCGAACGAACATACCCTTGGACTGTTCCTATCGCCGCGTCCGTTTAAATTTGTTCATCGTCAAGAGGGGCTTATACATACCGGACTCTATAGCAAGGGTGATTTGCTGATTACCCCAGCAGACACGAGGTTGACAACCCAGGCAAATGGAGATGTTCATATTGTGCAAATGCGGCTTCAAGATGCTTTTTTGCGCCAAGTGGCGGAGGAGGCCCTGGGGCAGAATGGCGATCGCATTGAACTTATCTCCGCATTCCAGGCTCGTGATCCTCAAATTGAGGCGATCGCTACAATGCTCTTGGCCGAACTCCAGGGTGGATCATTGGGCAGCAACTTATATGTTGACTCGTTGGCCAATGTGTTAGCCGTCCATTTGCTACGGCATCACGTGACCAATCGACCTGAGCTGCCGACCTACGAAGGTGGACTCCCTCAACGTCAACTTTTAAAGGTTCTAGACTATATCGACGCCCATTTGGGAAATGAAATCACCCTGGCTGACTTGGCAGTGTTAGTGGATATCAGCCAGTTTCATTTTGGTCGGTTATTCAAGCAATCCCTGGGGCGATCTCCCTATCAATATCTGATGCTGCAACGAGTGGAACGGGCTAAGACACTACTGAAACGTACCAATCAACCTATTGTGGAGATCGCTTTGGAGTGTGGCTTTAATAGCCACAGCCAGTTTGGCCGAAAATTTCGGCAGATGACGGGGATGACACCGAAAGTTTATCGAGCAGGCTAGGGAGTAACGCCCTTAACACCCTACATTTTTGCGACGGTTCTCAGTCTTTTCTTGTTATGAGGATTTGACTCACGATTCATTCTGGGAAGCTGGTTTGTGAAATTCCAGTACATTGCCGTCTGGGTCGCGGATAAAGAAGAATCTTGCTCCGCCAAATTCAACTCGCTCCGTTATTCTAATTCCCAGGCTTTCGAGGTGCTGCTCGACTTGATCTGGATCAGTAATTTCCAAAGCGATATGGGTGAACCCGGCATGCTTTTCTGGGTGATCCATCAATATATTGTCTGACACAGCATTGTCAGAGGTATTGAGGATGAAATTGATATTCACGCCAGACGGATGCTCCATAATGGCCACAGGTTCTGGCCCGATTGGCCCTGCAATAAACTCGAATCCCAATTTTGCGTAAAAGGCTTGGGAAATGGATAGATCTCTGACTCGAAGACCAACATGATTAATGCGTGTAATTTCTTTCAAAACGAACATTCCCTACGTTACAAATACAAGACGAATGGATCGCTGTTTCGGACGGTTAACCGCCATACCATTTTGTATAGCAGGCACTCTTCTCCCAAGTCCTCTTTAATTGGCTTCTCTGTATAATTGCTCTAACTCTTCAACACGTTCTAAATTCTTGACCGTCTCTGCATCTAAAATCCTGACGTTGATGTAGATATCATCTAAGAATATGGCCTTTAATTCAGGAATACACACAAAAAATGAATCCCCTCCAACCCAGGGGAGGATCGGAGGAGAATTTTGGGAAAGGTTACGTAGCTTGCTGCTCCATAGCTCCCACATGGGTCTTGATGCTAAGGGCTGCATCTCGCCAAGCACTTTTCTGTGTACCAATCAAACCCTTCAGGGATAGTGTGGAGGTAGTTGGGGTAAGACTATCACTCTGAAGCACTCGTAATAGGTCATCGAGTGGACACAAAACTCGACCAGATTGTGATGTTTTTACAGCTTCTTTACGTTGGTTTGGCAAGCTATAGCCAGAGGTAAGCTATCGCTTTAACAGCGAGAAAGTCTCTTGCCCCGGAAGGTCTCCCCCTGTCCGGGGTTTATTAATGCAGGTGCGTTCCAACGACAATGAAGGTTATGGGAAATCTTTCTTCGTTCAGCTATGATAACCAAAGCCTTTGTTTAGAGAATAAACTAGGATGCAGACATAGTGAGACAAACTTGGCTGAATGGCATTTATCTATCAATGGGATGAAAAGGTCGCTAAAGCTAATGACTCTTGTCTAACTTATGCCTAGAAGAGAAGCAATTACTGGTAATAGGTTTTTACACTCTTGAACCAACTTTACTCCGTCAGATAGGCTTGAAAGAATTCCTCTAAGCATTGTCATTGCTCTTTTAGCTAATTTTTTCATAGTACCTTCATCTGAATTCTGGCTTGCTTTTGCAAGTTCTTTGACTTGTTTTAATGCTTCCAATTTGTCTTCGCTACTAGGCCCAATTGAAGGGTTGCTGACACCAGGGGCAATCAAACCAAATCACCCCTCAAAACAGGGCAAATTTACCGCTAATCAATAAGTTTTGCTTAAGTATTTTTTGTCGCTGTACTACTCGATATTGGAGCAAAGGTTGCCTTGTGGAGATGGGCCCCAACTCAGCAACCTCATTACAGCTACTCCCTACGCAGCCAAGTTTTCAATCACCAGACGCTCATTCATGTTGAGGCGGAAACGTCCATAAGGATTGATATGAAGGTAAAACAACGGCGTTAACGCCCTCAAATCTTCTTCCTGCATACGATTCATCCACGTGGGTTCAGAAAGTACTTTTTGAATCATTAGAGTATTGATGTAAACCAGGCTGATTTGCAGTAGGTGCAGGCAAAGCATGGACAGCTCTTGCATCGCCGTTTGATTACTGGCAAAGTCACCATTCTTGCCATAGAAGATGAAGTCATTGGCACTATTCCAATTTTCAATCACATTCAAACCTTCATTGATCTCTTGCCGTAAGGCTTCATCGTGCAAATACTGGCACAGGAAAATGGTCTTGATAGCTCGGCCTAATTCAGCCAAAGCAAGATAGGTGGGGTGCTTAATGTTGTTGCGAGTGAACCGACTCAGAATCGCTTCAGGTTCGGCGGTCCCTTGCTTCATTGCGGTGGTGAACTGGATCATTGGCTCATATTGCTCCCGCACCAGATCCCAACGCATGGGGCGCTTCACAATCGCCTTGAGATAGACATACTTCTTCTTCTGCCCGGACATCGGTAAATAGAGCTTCTGCTTGTTGATGCCCTTGAAGCGGGGCATCAGCTGAAAGTTCAGCAAATAGCAAAAGGCAAACCCCACCTCGCTTTGGCCATGGGTATCCACATAGCTTTTATTCACGGACATTTGCGTACAGTGGCGAAGTACGCCCTTCACCATAAAGGCCACCTCCGAGGAAGAACACTTCTTCAGTTGCGAGTAGATACACACGGATTTTTTCTCGACATGGTTAACCTAAGCCGGAGGATCACTCCTCCGACTTGGCTTCAAAACCGTGCGTAAATCTTTCGATTTACACGGCTCCTCAGTGGCTTGGTGCTTGTCATACATACCATTTGGCCTGAGAGGACTTCTCCTTGGCCGTTTTAACATAATGACAATGTCTGTGTAGTAGTTGAAGATTCTTGTATACGTCCAATCCTCCCATTGATGTAGGGAGAATGTGATCCACTTCAAGTAAATCTTCTTCTCGGAAGAACATGCCGCACTGAGCGCATTTCCCCTTCTGCTTCTTCAAGAGCATAGATACTCTCTTCGGAGCTTCTGGATGCTTCCCAGTCCTTGAACTCCAGTAAACTAGATTGCCATTGTAGGGACTTGCATCCCCCTTGACTTTGACATGGCGGATAATTGGAGTCTGTCGATGTTTGAGTAATTTTTCGGTTCTAGATTTAGTTACTCTAGTCGCGAAGACCCATTTATCTCCCCCGACAGTTTGCCAATATTTATTCACCACCCATTTCCTGGATTTGCCAGGATGGCGGTGGTTAGCCCATGTTTGAAGCTTTTGATACAGTAAATGGTCTAGACGGGAGAAGGTCTCTTTACTAGCCATGGTCGAATAATATCTCGTCCATCCTCTAATCACGGGATTGAGGTGGCGGATTAATGCCGCTTGCGGCGCTGCCTTATGGGCGTTGATGATACTAACGAGCCGATTGTAATGTACTTTTTGCTTCTTTCGACTGGGGGTAATGATGGTCTTAAATCCCAGCAATGTCCCGCATAATCTCCCCGATTGATGTTGACCGACCGGGAATTGTCTAACTGAGAATCCTAGAAAATCAAATCCAGGGTTTTCAGCTTCATACCTTTTGAGAGTATGGGATATATGCGTTTTGCTAGGTTTTAGTTCCAACCCCATGTCTTTTAGCCACTCATGAACTAAGCTCTGACATCTTTGAACTACGGATAAATCCTCGTGAAGAATCACGAAGTCATCACAGTATCGAATGACATCAGGAGTAGCAATTCTTTTTCGCTTATTCCCGTCGGCAATCTTTCTGATAGGAAAGGCTTGCTTGATTCGATACTCTAGGCCATGGAGGGCTACATTTGCCAACAAAGGAGAGATAGTCCCCCCTTGAGGTGCTCCTTCAGATGTCTGTAAGAACTGATGACCATCAATTACCCCAGCTTTTAGCCAAGTTTTTATTTGTCGGCGTAGAGTGGGAAAGGTCTTCAGCTTTTTGAGCAGTGCTTCGTGGTTTATTCGGTCAAAACATTGGGCTATATCAGCGTCCAACACATATTTTGCTTTCTGTTTAATGGCTGCAAAAATTTGTTCTATCGCGTCATGACATGAACGGCCTGGTCTTGAACCATAGGAGTTTGGTTCGAAAACCGCTTCCCATTCAGGTTCCAGGGCTAGTTTGACTAGTGTCATTCTTGCCCTTTCATACAGGGTCGGTATACCCAAAGGACGTTGTTCGTCTTTTCCTGGTTTAGGAATCCACACCCGTCTGGTGGGAGGGGCCTTTGAGCCGAGTTTAAGTTGACCCACTAGGGGCAGACGAGCTTCTGGGGACAGAGATTTAACTCCATCCACACCTGCCGTCTTTTTTCCCTGGTTGTCTTGTGTGACCCGTCTAACTGAAAGGCATTTGGCTGACCAGGACCTCATCAGAGTTTTCTGGAGTCTATGTACTACTTTGACATCGCCACGTTGTCTGGCTCTGAATATGCGCTTTTGCAACTTAAACACTTTCCGCTCTAGTTTTGGCCAGGGGATTGCGCTCCATTCCATCATCGGTTTGACCCGTGCTTTAGACATATTTATTGCTACTTGTTCCTATTCATTCCAAGTCACCGTGAGTCTGTCTGCTTATCCTCACCATTACAGTGGGGCTTTTGCTTTTGACCCAATCCTTCCCACCGCCTAACTTCTGGTTAGCACCTACTCTTAGCCAATCGACCTCCAAGAGAGATAGGCGGGGGTTACTTCGTTCCTAATAGCCATTGATTGAACTGTTAGAGTGATGCGCTCCACCGGGTTTATTGGAAGTGCTAACTGGTCGCTACTGGACACGCCAGCTCCGTATATCCTTGCCCTTTTGGGACTCCCAGCGTTATCAACCTAATTTCGCTGGTTAATGATTACGGTGGGTTAACCACATCTTCGCTTTCGCTACTCATAAGTTCTTGCTCGAAGGGGTTCAGAGCTAGGCTCCCTGTTACCTCCTTTTTTCCCCGCTTCAGGCGTTGATGGCTAGTCGCGAACCTGGGGGAAATGCTGTCACCGCTGCACCTGCGGGATAGGACTAGAGCGGTCTAGGATACTGACTCTCACCTATATGGCTATTAAGTTGTCAAGGTACAGTTGGGATATTTTCCCCTTCTTTACGCTTGCGGCTAATCCCCTCAAACCCTATTCAGGTCTAGTTTCTAGCCAACGAATCGCACCCAGTAGATCATCACCCCCCGGCCGCCATAGCGAACATGCCATTCCGTCATCAAATTCTGGTCCCAAGATTCAAAGTGCCGAGAATCAGACGCACAAGCCGTGGTGGCTTCCCCCCAGATATGAGAAAGGCGAATCCGGAAAATCGCATTGGCCACATCCGTAATCGCACAGCTGAGAGCTGTCTTGCTTAAAAACTTGCGTCGGACATAATGCAATTCAAAGTATCCTGCATCGGCTTCTGAATGAGCGATGCGCTTAATTCCTAAATTGGTGCCCAGTCCGTAAATACACAACAGTAGGCGCTTGCGCAGGGACTGGGGGCTCAATATTTCACGACTAGCCGCACTCTTGAAATGCTGGGTGAAATCAATCCGAAAGTCTGCCTCTTTGAGGACGTCCAACAAATGCGTTAATGACCACCGCTGGTTGATCTCTTCCTTGAGCTTGTGAATGTTCATGGGTTCCGGTTGAGCCTCAAGCGGGGATACCTTAATTCGTCCTCCACGCTTACTCAAGATCTCAACTTTGGAGTTGTGAGGCATCCCCTGATTTAAACGGGTCAAGGCGTTTTCCATATCAGCCTGGATTTGAGCGATGAAGGTTTCCACCTCTAGGGGCTGTTGTAGATCCTGGTAATATTCCTCTCGCCGCTCGTCAAAGTCTTGGGGTAAATCCAGGTCGGGGTTTCGATAGCGATTGGCACCGGCGACCCAAATTTCCTTACACCGTAGTTTCTCTCGCAGGGCCCTGAGGACGCACATCTCATAGGCGATGCGATCTACTTTGTCTGGCTGGTCTTCATCCTGACCCAATACCGTCTCTTGCCAGTCTGCACTAACGACCCCTTCGATGGGAACGTCGTCTGCTGAGGCATAAGGTTTTCGGGGGGTGTCCACATAGGCTTTGAGTAAATCCACAGCCTGGAGGATGGGCTGGTATTGCTTGTTATTGCACCGAAAGTCAATCACTTCCAGTACCGCAGGAAGCATTTGCCGATAATGATGACCGTAGGAAGAACGGATCCTCGAGTGTAGAAGTTGTCGGTAAGTCTGACCGCCATCATTGTAGGAGTCAACAAATGCTTCCAGAGTTTGCTCACTAGCAACGGGGTAGATAACATTTCTGACCAAGCCATCTGGTGTGGCCAGGGCTGCGGTGGCCACCTGATAAAACAGCTGGGTATGAGAGTCGGTTTTTTTGACTTTAGCGATCACCTCTGACGTCACTTTATTCTTGCTGCGTGTATCAATGCGATGAACGATCTGAATCAATAAATCCATGATGTTGTCGATAATCTCTTGGCACCGCTGCCAACAGAAACTCGCGAGTAAGGTGAGTCGGATGGTTTTGGGGTGATGCCTCAACTCTGATAAGGTTTCTGTCTCCACTCGGAGCCGATAACACTCCAGAACTCGTGGGGTCAGATGAGAAAACAAGGTATCTGGCAAAGCCACTTGGCGGAGGCGTTGGAGCTTGATGATTTCTGAAAGCAGGCTATTGAGACCCACGGGTCCAGGATCTTTTTTTAAGGCACTCAGGGGCGGATCTGGTATCTCTTTACCCGGCGTCACTTTGGGTTCTTGGATCAATTCATCAAGCTCAGTCTGAGTTTGCTTGGACAGCTGCTTGAGGGTTGAGGAAAAAAGCTGACGCTCAAACCGACGCTGAGCGGACCGGATTAAACGCTCAATTCTAGCAGGGGTGGGTGGTTCAATCTGAAGAGTACGCAGTTGAGCATAGACTTTCAATTTCAGATGATGGTAATCCTGCTCTTGACTCAGGACTGTATCGACTAACCAAGTACGTAGCTGATTTTGATCTGAAAGAGTGGCTTGTCGAAATCCAGTAAATTGGCGAATCTGGGCCCGGTGATATTTAACGACTCTCCCTCGCCACTTATAGTCTTGAAACTGCTCTGGCGGCAAGTCTAACTGCTCTGCCACAAAAGTTATCGCCATGCGAGGAATCTCATACTTCTGTTCGGGGAAACGTCCTTCATATTGGAAAAATTTAAGCAGCAGGACAAATCCTAAAAGAGTAACGCCTTTACGCCTAGCCAATAGATGTGCTTCATCGGGCTGGATGGACCAATGCTCAATCAGCTCTTCTGGATGCCATTTCCGTTTCATGCGATTACGCTCCTATTAAAAGTGAATTCACTAGAGCGTAAGGCAAGCTAATGTACTATAAATAAAACTTATGATTTAAGAGTAGTGTAAGTCGATGGTATTTACACTTCTTAATGCCTGTAACTATTACTGAGAAAGGGTTGTAGCTTTCGTTGTCCCTGGTGTCAGCAACCCTTCAATTGGGCCTACTAAAATATCCTTACTGTAAGGGTCAAGGGTTTGAAAAGTAGTTTTGATGTTGTGAGAGACAAATCTGGAATAGAAATCGCTGCTTAATATAGTGGCCTGCAAGAGTAAATCATCTATTTCGTCAGTAATTTTAATTCGCGATTGCCCCCAAATCCATAAGTGTAGATTTTTGAGCCTCGGTCAAACCTGTTATCCCAGTGATGTTCATACCTTCATAAGGTCGATGTGGTCTGAGTGTATTGAGACAGGCTCTTTCACTGACATCCCACAGCTTCACAGTTGCGTCGGCACTTCCACTAGCAATGGTCTGACAATCAGGACTAAAGGCGATGTCAAAGATCCAACGCTTATGTAAAGTTGGTAAGCAAGTAATTTTTTTTGTGTTAGTATTCCAAAGCTTTATGGTCTGATCTAATCCGCCGATAGCAAGGATGGCATCTTGCTCGGAGGATGGTGCTCTAAGTGGAGAAGAAAAGGCTAAACAATATGCAGATTGTTCAGGCAAGATTTCTAGGCACTTTCCGGTAAGCACCTCCCATATCCGTATGGTTTTATCGTAAGGACTCCCACTCGCAAGAAGCTGACCATCAGGGCTGAAAGCTACGCCCATAATCCATCCTTGATGCCCTTCCAATGTTCTAACGCAATCCCCCGTTTCGATATCCCAGAGCTTAACAGTATGGTCAAAGCTACCACTTGCCAATAAGGAGTTGACAGGGTTGAAATCCAGAGACCAGACCCAGTTCTTATGACCTTCCATTGTTTTGACACAATCTTGTCTATCAACCAGCCACAGTTTGATCGTCTGATCCTCGCCCCCACTCGCAAGAATGGCACCATCTGGGCTAAAAGCGACTGACCAAATTTGCTTGGTGTGTCCACTCAAGATTTTCAAGCAACTTCCAGTCTTAATATCCCAGAGTCGAACTGTTTGATCTTCACCACCACTAGCCAAGGTGACACCATCTGGACTCCAATCAACGGAACTGATCCGGCGAGTATGTCCTACTAAAATTTGGTTACATATCCTAGTTTCGGTGTGCCAGATCCTAATAAACTTCTCGTCTCCGACACTGGCTAAACGCTGACCATCGGGGCTAAACGCGATCCCCCAAACTTGGTTGGTATGGCCTTGTAAGGTTCGCAAACATCGAGCTGAGAGAGGCCAATGTAGCTGGGATGTGCGACTATCAGCAGAATACTCTTCAGAAACCAATCGGGACATTTCCCATAATCGTATAGTCTGATCCTCACCCCCGCTTGCCAGCATCGATTGATCGGGACTGAACACAACAGACCACACTCGATGAGTGTGTCCAGTAAGAACTTTCAAACACTCACCTGTATGAACATTCCAAAGGCGAACCGTATGATCCTCACTGCCGCTAGCCAGCATTTGTCCATCTGGACTAAAAGCAATTGACCAAATCCAATTGGTGTGCCCCTTAAGGATTTGGAGGCATTCACCGGTCTGAGCGTTCCACAAACGAATGGTTTGATCATGACTGGCACTACCCACCAGTTGCCCATCTGGGCTAAAGGCAACAGACCCAATCCAATTGGTATGTCCTGTAAAAGTGTTGAGACATTGTCCGGTCTGTACATCCCAGATTTTAACGGTTTTATCTTCTCCCCCACTGACTAACCGCTTGCCTTCTGGATCGAATTGAACAGACCATATCTGTTGGGTATGGCCAGACATTATCGCGCAGCACTCGCCACTGTTCACTTCCCACAAACGTATGGTTTGATCTTCACTACTGCTCACCAAAGCCTGACCATTGGGGCTGAACATGAGAGCGCAGACACGACCGGTATGTTCTTGTAGGGTTTTGAGGCACTGCCCAGTTTGGATATCCCAGAATACAATCTTGTAGTCATCCCCTCCACTGGCCAACAGCTTGCCATTAGTATTAAAGGCGACTGATCGTACCCAATCCACTCCGGGAAGTGTTAAGAGGAGTTGACCATCTGCAACGTCCCACAAGTGGCATTCTCCATTGGTGTCAGATGCAGCTAGCAGTTGACCATCAGGGCTAAACGCCAACGATAAAATGCTGCTAAAGGTTTGAGCAAAGCTAGCATTTGAAAATTCAGCCTCAGTGAAATTGGTTTGCTGGAGTTCAACATCTTGTAGAAAGGCATGCCAAATGGCCAGTTGTGAAAAGTCGAAGCCTTTGATGTCAAGCTGGCCTTGACGACATAAGTTCAACACATTACCCCCGGCATAGCTCAATCGGTAATCTTGATTTTGCCGTAATGTCGATAGTACGGCTTGCAAATGCTTTGCCAACGCGGAAGGAGATCGTAGTTCCGTTTTAAGCGCATGAAGGACAGGATCTAATATCAGTCGGCATTGACTATTACGGACAAATTCCTTGACTGAAGTTTTGAGCAGGGCATGGTGGGTAAATCTTGAAAAGGATTGAGTCATGAGCTCTGATACAACCTGCTGAGTCAACGATTCAGTCGCATATTCCATCACTACAGGCTGTTGTGTATATTTGCCTGGTTGTTTTTCAATCAAAGAACGCCAACTTAACGATTCCAGGGATTCCAACAGTTTGGACCGAGGGACATTTGGCACCAAATCAGTGACGAGTTCTGAAATCGAAGTCCAGTCACGGTTGATCGCGAGCCAATACATAAGAGTGCGCTCAAGCTCAGTTAGGCGCTCAAATTGTTGATCTAATAAACGACGCACTCCATTAAAGACAATTGTCTCCTCTGCTAGAAACTGGGCAATGTCCCCTCCAAATAAGTCTTTAATCGTACTAGTGACAATCTTGAGTGCCAAAGGGCTGCACCCATAGGATTCACACAGGTCCTTTTTGTTCTGAACAGTTCCGAGTAAGTCCTTTGTATCAACCAAAGCCAAAGCTGTTTCTAATGAGCCGCTCAGCTGAAGAGATCGAACGGGAAACTCTATAGTCTCAAACACTGCAATTTCAGCAGGTTTCTCCCGACTCGTGATGATAAAACAGCTTTTATGGCTAGATTCCCCGATTATTCTTAGTAGATCACCATAATTTTCATAACCTGGGCGATAATATCCAGCTTGGCCTCCCGGTTGTAAAATTGTCTCCAAGTTGTCTAGAATCACTAGACAGCGAGACTTTTGCAAACATTTGAGAAAGTGAAGCGTATCAGTTTTGGTGTCCTGATCTGTAGACAGGAAAGGTACGAGTTCTTCAAGAAGGGTTTCTAGGTTAGGGGCATTGCGTAACGAACGCCAGATTATGTACTCAAATTCATGCTGAAGTTGTTGGGCTAACTTAACTGAAAGTGCTGTTTTGCCGATCCCGCCTATGCCAAGGATGCTGATGAGACGACATCGTTCTTGCCTTAGCCACTGATTGAGTATTGACAGTTCTTCATTACGCCCATGAAAGATAGATACATCAATTGCTTCACCCCAATCTTGTCGGTTAGAAATTAGAGGGCTCTTAGATGTTTGTGCTAGTTTGGGAATTTTCTCTCCATCTGTGGTGCTTTGGCTATAATCTTCGGCACGGAGAGTGAGGCCGAAAGTGTTGAAGTAGGCTTCTAAGGTGTGTCGATCAACCGGTTTCTTGCGCAGCCTAACCTTCGATAGTGTATTTCGACTTAGATGAGTGAGTTCGTTTAAGTCCTCAACGGTATAAGGATTGCCACCGTTATGAGTCAGTTCTGATTGTTGTTGTGCGGTTTGCAACCGTTGCCAACCTGCTGCGGTGAGAATAGCACCCCGCCTTCGTTTTGATGGCTTTTGGGGGTTAGTCATACAGGCAATCAGTGTTGCAGCATACCAGCACAGCCACAGATGATTTACTCTGGTCTCATTCTAGAATCAAAACTGCCCAAAACGAATCCTTCAACTCATTTCGGGTTTTATTCCATGGTTCAGATCACTTAAAACCCATACCCTGCATGGCCTTCCATCATTAAAGACTTAAATGACGCCAGTCATTTAGTTTACCGTTCGTTAGGAGTGCAGATGCCTCAAACTAAGTCCCATAAATGGATTCCAACATTCTTAACTCTTGAGCAGTTTGAGACATTTGTCTTGCCCCATTTGCACATCGGCAGTCGGGAACCTCAACCAAAGGTTGTAGACTAGCCCTTGGGCGTGGGCAAGGATGTGTTTTGGCATGCTTGTTTCTGGATATAACTGCACGCCCTTTTCTCATAGGCAGGACCCTTGGTGCAACATCTCAGCCTTGAAAAGCTTGGCATACACGATGATCAATCTTCGGCATTTTTGCCAAAGTTAGTCTCAACTTGAAATCTATAAATTCTAGAGGTCTCTGTAACTGAGATCCAGATTGTCATGCATAGAAAACGGAATCATGAGGTGAATAATCAAAGAGGAATGATTAAATTCCCTTTTTCTTCTTTCTTTGTTGTTCATTTTAGCTTAAAAAGCTGATATTTCAGGTCAACTGGATAAAAACCCGAAATGAGTTGTAAGAGATTAAACTTAACTATCATTTGACATGGCACCCAAGTTCTGAAGTGTGGATTTCTGGGCCTCAGTTAAGCCCGTAACTCCAGTAATATTCATACCTTCATAGGGGCGATCGGGTCTTAGAGTTTCTAGGCAATCTCCTGTGTGTAAGTCCCACAGCTTTATGGTGGCATCGGCACTGCCACTGATTAACACTGTTCCTTGGGTGTTAAAACAGACTGAAAGCACCCAGTTCGTGTGCCCTTTTAATGTCTGTACATTCTCACCGGTATGAATGTCCCACAACCGAATCATATGGTCCACACTCCCACTAGCAAGGAGGTGGCCATCTGGACTGAACGCCAGAGTCCAAATATGCCCCATCTCTTGTTGCGATATGGTTTTTAGAGCCTGTTCCCTCTCTACATCCCACAGTTTAATGCTTTGATCCTGACTACCACTTGCTAGGATTGTCCCTTGAGGATTAAAGGTGACGGACAATACCTCATTGGTATGTCCCAGCAAAGTTGTAAGGAGGGAACCTGTTGGTATATTCCATACTTTCACCGTATGGTCTTGCCCACCACTGGCTAGAAGCGTTCCTTGGGGGTTAAAAGCAACAGTCCAAACTGTTTGACTGTGCCCATATAGTGTCTTTAAGCATTCACCGCGGTCAAGATCCCATAGTTTGATGGTTTGATCCTGGCTGCCGCTTGCCAATAACGTTTTATTCGATTCTGAAGGGCTGGCTGGGTTAAAGGCAACATCAAACACCCAAGCCAGATGCCCCTGCAAATTTTGAACGCATTGGCCAGTTTTAACATCCCAAATTTTAATTGTTTGATCTTCTCCACCTGCACTCGCTAGCCACTGCCCGTCAGGACTTTGATCTATGCCAAAGATCCATCCAGTATGCCCTTGTAAAGTCTGAGAACAATTCCCTGTCTGAAGATCCCAGAACCGAATGATTTGGCGATCGCTGCTACTAGCTAATGTGTGGCCATCGACATTGAGAGCTAATGATCTAACCTGATGAATTTGTCGGGTGTGTCCTTGCACAGTCCGTAATACTTTTCCTGTAGAAATATCCCAGAACTTTACCGTTTGATCCGAGCTACCACTGGTGAGGCGTTGACCATCTGGGCTAAAGGCGATACCGTACAAGCCACTGGTATGTCCTAAAAGTGTTTGTAAGCATTGCCCTGTGATTACATCCCACAGCTTGATACTGCAATCGCTACTGCTGCTCGCCACGGTTTGACCATCGGGACTCACGCTGACTCCCCAGATCCAATGGATATGTCCTTGAAGAATCTGTAAACAGTCTCCGGTCTCTATATTCCACAGCCGAATGGTCTTATCACGACCGCCACTCACCAAAATTTGATCCAGTGTGTTGTAAGCAAGCGAGAGGACTGCATCAGTATGCCCTTCTAATGTCTTTAGGGTGCTCCCATTCGCCCAATCCCAAAGTTTCACCGTGCAATCCATACTGCTACTGGCTAGGGTTTTTCCTCCCATACAAAAGACAACATCAAAAACTCCACTGGCGTGTGCTCGCAGGGTGTGACAACATTCTCCAGATGAAACATTCCACACTTTGATCGTTTGATCATGGCACCCACTGGCAAGATGTTTCCCATCAGGATTAAAGCGTACTGACCACACTAGGTTGGTATGACCCTGTAAAATTTTTAGACATTGTCCTGTATGAGCATCCCAAAGTCGAATGTCTTGATCATTACTACTACTTGCCAACAGCGTTCCATCAGGACTGAAATCTACTGACATCACCCATCCGGCATGTCCTTGACACGTCAGCAGCCTCTGGCCTGTGTTTGCTTGCCACACAGACAAGAAACCGTTTGAGTCTCCTGTTGCAATCATTTGACCATTTGGACTGAAAGCAACACACAGCATATCCCCCAAAGGCTCTGCAAAAATGGAGGATGTGATATGAGCATTGGAAAAATTGACCCTGGGTAGGTCAATACCAGGAAGATAAGCCTGACGGATATCCAGGCCAGAAAAATTGTAATTTGCTAAATTTAGGTTTAGAAGACCACAGAGATTAAGCAAGTTACCACTGCTATAGGCTCCGACTTTAGGTGATTTGCTGCGTAAGCTCGCTAGGATAGCTTTGATGTGCTTTTCTAATGAAGCAGGTGTGCTAAAAGTTTGTTGAATCTGTTCAGCAATCGGTTGTAGAATCAGACGTTTTTGGCTCTCACGAATGTAATCTGTGGCATTGGTTTTAAGGAGAGCATGGACATGAAAAAGAGAGGTTTTCGTCAAAAAATTAGGCTCGGAAGATGATAGAGAAATATCAATCTCCCACTCAATTAATTCCTGACAAACTCGTTCAACTAACTGTCCAATAATATACTCCATCACCACTGGCTGAAGAGTATATTTACCAGAACGCTTTTCAATTAGCGAACGCCAACAGAGTGATTCCAAAGACTCTAACAAGTGAGAACGGGGAATCTTAGGGATCAAATCATCATCTAGTTCTGAAATAGATGTCCATTCACGGTTAATTGCTAGCCAATACATAATGCTGCGTTCCTGACTTGACAAACGCTCAAATTGCTGATTTAGCAGTCGACGCACTCCGTTAAAAACAATAGTTTTCTCGAAAAGGAATTGAGCGATATTGCCATCAAATAATTCGTGAATAGAACTAGCTGTAATTTTTAGGGCTAGAGGACTACAACCACAGGCTTCACACAGTTGTTGTTTATGGTCTTGAGTTCCAATTAATTCCTGAGTTTCAATGAGGGCTAATGAGGTTTCCAGAGAACCGCTGAGGGAGAGTGTTCTTACTGCTTCTTCCGACCCTATGAACTTAGCCATTTCAACGGGTTTCTCGCGACTTGTAAGAAGCAAACAGCTCTGATGATCCGTTTCACCAATAACCCTGAGTAGATCACCATAGGGTTCATAGTTGGGACGGAAATATCCAGCGTTTCGATTGCTCTGCAAAATCGTTTCCACGTTGTCAAGAATCGCGAGACATCGGGATTGCTTAAAACACTGCAATAGTTTTCCAATGGTTGGTTCTGTGGTTTGGTGACGAGATAGAAATGGGACCAGTTCACCGAGGAGCGATTCCATCGTGGGAGCATTACGGAGCGATCTCCAAATCACATAGTCAAAATCTCTCTGTACAAGTTGGGCTAGCTTCACAGATAGTGCCGTTTTGCCAATTCCCCCCATACCAAAGATACTAATCAGCCGGTATCGATCAATTACAACCCACTGTTTTAGAGCTGCTAACTCTGTAGTTCGTCCATAAAAGATAGATACATCAATGGCTTCCCCCCAATCTTGGTGATTAGAAGGTGGGGGGACTGGTTCTGTCTCGAATTGTTCTGGTGCTTCTGCTCGCTCTAAGGCGGTTCGATTATAGTCTTTTGGGGTGAGGTTGAGACCAAAGGTTGTGAAGTAGGCTTCTAAGGTGTGTCGATCAACCGGTTTCTTGCGCAGCCTAACCTTCGATAGTGTATTTCGACTTAGATGAGTGAGTTCGTTTAAGTCCTCAACGGTATAAGGATTGCCACCGTTATGGGTCAGTTCTGATTGCTGTTGTGCGGTTTGCAACCGTTGCCAACCTGCTGCGGTGAGAATAACGCCCCGCCTTCGTTTTGATGGCTTTTGGGGGTTAGTCATACAGGCAATCAGTGTTGCAGCATACCAGCACAGCCACAGATGATTTACTCTTTTCTCATTCTAGAATCAAAACTGCCCAAAACGAATACTTGAAACTCCCAGCACAACCATGTCTGCAGTCCATTGATGAAGGAAATAACCTTAGTCGTTATGTTGCATGCCCAAGTTAAGATATTTCAACTTATTTCTTAAAGGTCCCACAACAACTGAAACGCAGTGAATTCAATAATTCTGGCAGATTTAGTTTAAGTTGGCCTTTAAGTTGAGCGCTTAAGTTGTGATCTTACGTGGCGTCATTTTGATGGTTCAAGCAGATTGAAGTTATGGAATGAAAACGCACCAAGACTGCAGGAGAACCATCATTACTCCCTCGAACATAAGAGTGTAAGACTTGCACTAGAGCTGGATTTTAGTAGGTGATATCTGTTCAACCAGCGTGATCCCAAATTGTGGCTCATATAGGTTGGTACATCCAGTTCATTCTCTTCCCTTGACTCCAGAACCCGGATCATCCCTAGCACTGCGGAGGTCCGCTGAACAGTCTATGGCCTACCGAGGACGTAACCTGCATTCCTAGTTGATTCCCCCAAGACTATTACAACTTTTCAACTGCAACTATCCCAGCTATGCACTTGCACGGTATGGGCTGGGATGGTGGTGGCTGTCTAAAAACTTTGAACCTATCGTTCAACAAAAGGAGATTGACTATGACTCGTTACTATTATGGCGACCCAAATCAAGACGACTACAAAAGAGCAACAATAACCAAGCGCAGTTGGTGGTTTGACACCTGGGAATCTTGGAAAATGTATGGCTACGGGGGCAATGACACTCTGAGAGGAGGCAGAGATGAAGATACCCTCTATGGTGGTTCGGGTAATGATCTCCTTGAGGGTGGAGCTGATGAAGATACTCTCTATGGTGGCTCCGGCAATGACAGCTTATATGGCTTCTCGCAAGGACTCACCTATCATCAGGGTGGTAACGACTACCTAAGTGGTGGAGCAGGGAATGACTTACTAAAAGGGGGTAATGGCAATGACACCCTTTATGGAGGCGATCATAATGATTCCCTGTACGGTGGTACTGGTAATGATGAATTAAGAGGCGACAAGGGCGACGATCTCTTGTATGGCGAATCTGGTAACGATACCCTCAGCGGTGGCTTTGGTGAAGACTCACTCTACGGTGGTTCCGGTAATGATTTCCTCTACGGTGTTTCCGGTAATGATTTCCTATTTGGTGGCATTGGCAATGATTCCCTCTATGGCAGTGATGGAGAAGATCTCCTTTACGGCGAAGATGGTCACGATATCTTAGATGGTGGTTGGGACTATCACGCCGATTACCTCTATGGTGGCAGAGGCAATGATCGCATGTGGGGACGGTATGGCAACGACTATCTCAGAGGTGATAATGGCCATGATCAGCTTATCGGTGGTTATGGCAACGATAACCTCAATGGGGGTAACGACAACGATACGCTTTGGGGTGCGGCCACCAATAACGAGTCTATTGGTTCCATCGATACCTTAACGGGTGGTAATGGGAATGACCTGTTTGTGCTAGGGGATAGCACGGGTCGGTTCTACGATAACCCCAGTGCCTCCAACGGTAATCTAGATTATGCCTATATCGCAGATTTCAACTGGACAATAGACACCATTCAGTTGAATGGAAGCAGTAGTGACTATTCACTGTCTATCGGTTCAGTTAATGGTGTTTCAGGCACCTTTGTTAACGCGATTGAACCTGGCTCTTGGGGAGGGGATCGGGTCGCCTTTATTGCCAATAACACCAATAACTTCGATCTAAACTCAAGCTACGTCGATTACGTCGTTTAAGTCCCAGAGCTCAGAGTTGATCAAGTGCTTTGGGCTCTAACGAGTACTGTGTTGTCATCGGTGAAACAACGTCAAGGTAAGACAATCATTGAGATACAAGCGCTTACAGATTCCGAAAGGACTTAACCTTCATGTCCATCTGTCAGCCCCCAGCAGATAAGCACTGATACCGGAATTCATCTATCACGACTTTCCCGTAACGCTCTGTGTTGCCTGGGATGGTGGTGACTGCGAAAAAAACGAAAACATATCTTTCAGCCAAAGGAGAATCACTATGACGCGCTACTACTACGGTGACCCGACCAAAGACGATTTTGGAAAAGCTACTAGTGGGCATGAGCCATGGCTCATGTATGGCTATGGAGGGAACGACACCCTCATTGGAGGGGATGATGACGACACCCTTTATGGCGGTAGCGGAAATGATCGCCTATTTGGCCTTGGAGGCAACGATGTCCTTTCTGGCGGATCAGGAAACGATTCTCTCTTTGGGTGGAAAGGAAATGACAAACTCTATGCTGGGCCAGGCAATGATTCACTGGATGGTGGAATCGGTGACGACACGCTATATGGAGAAGCCGGCAATGATGTTCTCAATGGTGGTGCTGGCAGAGATAGCCTGTATGGTGGCTCTGGCAATGACAGCTTATATGGTTATCACGACCACACTGTTGAATCTAGTGCAGATAGTGATGACTACCTGAGTGGTGGGTCTGGAAACGACATGCTTTACGGCGGGGCTGGCAAAGACCGCATTTACGGTGGCACTGATCATGATTCCCTCTTTGGTGGAATAGACAATGATTCCCTTTATGGTGGGAGCGGAGTGGATCGTCTGTATGGCCAAGCGGGCAATGATTACCTAAGCGGTGAAGCGGATACTGATACTCTTTTTGCCGGTTCTGGTAATGACACGCTCCGGGGAGGAGACCATAATGATCAGCTTTACAGTGACTCAGGTAATGACTGGCTCTACGGTGATGATGGAGGAGATCTCTTGTACAGTGGCACAGGAAATGACTACCTTTATGGAGGGGATGGAAGCGATGTCCTCTATGGTGAAGCGGGCAATGATCGCCTAGATGGCGGTTGGGACTATCACGTTGATTACCTCTATGGTGGCGATGGTGAAGATCGGCTATGGGGGCGGAATGGTAATGACTTTCTTCGCGGCGATGGGGGCAATGATCAATTAGTCGGCGGTTACGGTAACGACGATCTCGATGGCGGTGACGGCGATGATACGCTTTGGGGCGCTGCGACTATGGGCGAGTCTGTAGGTTCCATAGATACCTTAGATGGAGGAAATGGATTTGATCTATTTGTGTTAGGGGATAGCAGCGGTCGATTCTACGATAACCCCAGTACCTCCAACGGTAATCTATGCCTACATTGAAGATTTCAGCAATATCCAAGATACCGTTCAGTTGTATGGCAACAGTAGCGGATATTACTTATCTCTTGGTTCCGTCAATGGTGTAACCGGTACCTTTATTAATGCCATTGAACACAACTCGTGGGTGGGTGATCAGGTTGCCTTTATTGCCAACAACACAACTTTTAGTCTCAACTCTAGCTACGTTGATTACGTTAGTTAAGTTTCTGAGCCCAGAGTTCTTCTGGATCTTTGGGCTTTTAAAATCTTGCTATTTATGCAGGATTGATATTGGCTGACGGCATGAATTTAGTATGCCCTTTAAAACAAAGATTAACTTAGTAAAGATATTTCCCTTGTTTTACTAAGTGATTGACTTTGTAAATTCTTTCAATATCAAGAATAAAGATATATTTCTGGCTACATAATGATTGGAATGTAAGTTGATAAATAGATAGAACTAAAAATCTATTAAATGAAATAGCATATAAACTTTAAGCTCTATTTTATATGTCTATAAGCTTGAAAAGATATTCAAATATTTGATGAATTAAGCCAGAAATACTTCGAGTTCTTAGTTTATGTTCTTGAAGAATGATACGAGTTATCCACAAAGATAGTCTGTATCATTCTTTTAAAGCATTTCGCAAGCATATCACCCAAGCTAGCCATACTTGAAGTTTAAATGGGTACATAGATTTCATAGTTTTTAATGACTATTGGTATGAGTCAATGCCTGAATTCATTCAACTTAATTCAGAAAAAATATTTGGTTTTCTATTTGCTAAAAGGTGCTGAAATGATTCGAAATCTAAAACTGGGTGTCAAATTAAACCTAATTTTGCTTTCAGTTTTTCTAGTGATTATTTTAATGAATGGCTTGCTATTATCTAGTGTATTGCAGAGGAATGCCGAACAAGAGGTCAAAGATAAAGCTTTAGTGCTGATTGAAACAATGACTGCTGTTCGAGAATATACGAACAAGCAGGTCAGCAAAGACACGATTAAAGCGCTCTCTCCAAATCTAGAAATTGATGGGCAGTTTATCAAGACGAGTATTCCTGCATATTCTGCTAATGAAGTTTTTAGTAATTTGCAAAGGCGCAAGAAATACAGTGACTTTTTCTACCGAGAAGCGACGTTAAATCCAACTTCCCTCTCAGACAAAGCAGATAAGTTTGAAACTAAAATTGTTGAGAAATTCCGTAGGCAGCCAGATTTACAGGAGCAATCCGGTTTTCGGAAAATTGCTGCTGGTGACCTGTTTTATATTGCGAGACCGCTGCAAATCAAGAGTGAAAGCTGTTTGGTCTGTCATAGTACCCCAAATAGAGCACCTGCCAGTCAAATTAGAACTTATGGACGTGATGGTGGTTTTGGTTGGAAGTTAGATGAAATTGTCGGTGCCCAGATTATCTCCGTACCCGCGAGCAGTGTCATTGCAGAAGCTCGGCGATTGCAAGTATTAGTCATCAGTATTTTGGCAGCTGGTTTCATGGTTGCCGCCATCATTCTCAACTTGTTTCTAAAGTTTTCAATTATTTCACCCATCACAAATATGTCCAAGTGGTCTCGGGGAGTGAGCACAGGGGCATTAGTTTCTAACTTTGAACATAAATCAAAAGATGAAATCGGAGTTCTAGCCGCTTCAGTGAACCGTTTGAAGGTAAGTATGGAAATGGCAATGAACATGCTCAAACAAACTCCCGAGAATTCCTAACAGCTGTTTCGGGATTTATTCCACAGATATACTTATCTGAATTCTTCTCTCTGAATAGTATTTCATCGATACGAAGAAAAATGACTCTAGTCTATTTGGTCTAATGGAATGCAATATAAGATATTGGGGCCATATCTTATGTTGGGCTACTGTTCTGGCACTAACTTCACTTCTAAACGGCAACCCACTGCCTTGGCATACTTTCGCAAAGTGGATAGGGATGGTGAATGCTTACCACTACTGAGGGATGATTCCAGCCGGGTCACTGCTGTTGCCTTTGTCCCCATTTTTTCAGCAATGTCAGCTTGAGTTAGACCTGCATTCTGGCGGGCAGCAAGCATTTGCCTTAAAAGACTAAACTCTTCCTCTAGTTTTTCGTACTCTTCAGCCACTTCTGGATTGTTTAGGGCTTTTGCTTTGAGATCCTCATGAGTCATTGTCTATCACCTCTTTTAACCGACGACGCGCGATCTTGAGTTCACGATTGGGGGTCTTTTGAGTCTTCTTCACAAAGCTGTGCAGCATCACTATCCTTTCGCCGATCAGGGTGCAATAAAACACCCTCGCAATCCCTTCCTTGCTCTTTACCCTCAATTCAAATAGGCGATCGCCCATGGATTGGGTGTGAGGCATCCCCAGATTGGGACCAAACTCTAACATGAGGTCGGTGAGCCTCAAATATCTAGCTAACAAACCTGGAGGCAGAGCAAGTACCTCAGATTCAACTGTTTCGGAATAATATTGAACACTCCAGGCCATAAAGCAAACATAACATATTTGTTATCTTGCAGCTTGGTTTGAAAACTGCTCAAATAATTGCCTGATACAGATTATGGGCTTTTGTATTCTCCATTGAGAAAGCTCAATTACAAGTAATGACCGTTATTTGGACTAGAAATAGTCGAAATAATGCCCCTTCAGCTCAGAAGAAGGGGGCTGAAACGGTGTTTTGAAGTTATTGAGGAAACAATGGCTACCACCTGACTCTCCAAAGCCAGCTCACTAAATCAGCAGGTTCCGTAAAGTCAAGCAATGCTTCCCAAAGAGCATCAAGCTGTTCTTGGAAGGGGGAATGGCAGGATTTAAGTATGTGCCTTGTTAATATATCAGTGCCAAATAGTGGTCAAAAACACTTCGTAAATAAACACCCTATTATGGCTATCATTGCCAAGCTAAAGCAGGATGCTATTATCCAATCGCAACTTACTAGTGATTCTAAAATGTTTGAATCACCTTCAATTGATATGTAAAAAGGCTTTCTCCATAGTGGTTGTTTCCACTGTACGGATACTTTATCCCCTATAGGCACTGATTTCAGTCTTTGATGTATGGTTTCGACTTTATAAGGCTTGGCTGAAAAGGCATTGTGAATTGAGAAGTTTGGGGTGTCTTCTACACCCTTCAGGTAAATTGTGTAGTAGGTAAGATTTAATCTTTTTTCTTGTCTGAGATCCTGAACGATGGCTTCACCGGATTGCTTGGATGAGAACATAGAGAACCAGATGAACCGATCAGTTTGGAAGGAGACTTGTAGTCCCCAAAACCAAATGAGGAAAAATATGGCTCTCTGGGAATTAGCGTGTAGCAGTCCTACATTTAGTGTGTTTCCTTTTTCATCCCTATGGAATGATCTGAGGTAGTACTTCAGAGCAATGGCGTAATGGATAACTCAATTCGCATCCCGCTCAACCTTCCTGATATTCGAGTTCTAGAGCTATCGAAGACTGAGAGAGGGGATTGGCTCATCAAGATTGAGAGTACGCTTCAAGGAACAACCTGTCATCAATGCGGACGTGAGATTACTGACCTCCATTGTCATGATCAGCCTTTTCGGATTCGTCACCTGCCATTATTTGAAGTCCCCGTTTACTTAGAAATTCGGCCCAAGCGTTATCGATGCAAGTATTGCGATGACCATCCCACAACAACTCAACATTTAGAATGGCACGAACCTCGCAGTCCCAATACAAAAGCATATGAGCGTTGGCTTCTGCGAATCTTGATCAATTCAACGGTCTCAGATGTTGCCAGAAAACTAGGCGTTAGTGAGGATATCGTCAGTGGAATCATTGATCGTTGGATTGCCGCTCAAGTTGACTGGAGCGAATATGCAGACCTCAAAGTTATGGGGATGGATGAGATTTCTCTCAAACGAGGCCATCGTGATTTTGTGGTTTTGATCACGATTCCTACGACGGATGGGGTGGATATATTGGCAGTTCTAGCCGACCGTAAACAGCAGACAGTGGCAAATTTCCTTCAATCGATTCCCATTGATTTACGCCAAACCATTGAGCGCGTCTGTACGGACATGTACCAAGGATTTGTCAGTGCAGTCCGAGAACAATTGCCGCAAGCCAAAATTGTCATTGACCGCTTTCATGTGACCAAAGCCTATCGTAATTGTGCTGATACGGTTCGTAAACGTGAGGTCAAACGTCTACGACGAGAGCTCTCTAAGCAAGAGTATGACAGCATCAAAGGCGCGATGTGGCCTTTTAGAAAACGACCAGAGAATCTGAAAGAGTCAGAGCAACAACTCCTTGAGCGATTGTTTGCTTATTCTCCACAACTGAAACAGGCGTACAACCTCCGAGAGAAACTCACGCAGATATTTGAGGGCAGGTACACCAAGCACGGAGCTAAATGTGCCATCCGTGCTTGGTGTAAACAAGTACTCAAGAGTGACATCAAGGAATTCGATTGTTTTCTGACCACTATCAATAATTGGATGGACGAGATGACCAACTATTTCCTGGAGGGGTGGACCAGTGGTTTTGTGGAAGGATTTAATAACCGAGTCAAAGTCTTAAAAAGACGATGCTACGGTATTTTCGATATTGAAAGACTCTTCCAAAGGATTTCTCTTGACCTCAATGGGTATCAGACATTCGCTGTGACCTAAACACTATATCTAGCGGCTACCACGCTAATTCCCGGAGAGCCAAAAATATTAACAGACTGCCTAATAGTAAGCGGGACTGCCGTTTGTTTGAAGGTGTATTCATGATATACAGCGATACTTATTATGTAGCAGTTTGAGCCCAGTAGGGGCTGTAACGACATACGCCCAGTAGAAATTATCTTGAAAATACTGTTTCCGTCATGGTTTCGGGGGTGAATAACTGTTTTGAGAACTTTGCTGATGTGGTTGATCTCAAACAGGTCGCTTCAATTGGCTTGGATTAATAGGGCAAAGCGTGCGATTCATCGTTTGAAGCTGCTCAGCAGTCCCTAAGCAGATAAGAAAATCTCCTGCCTCTAGTCGGATCTCTGCAGTCGGTCCGATAATCATTTCCCCATGATCTCGTCGGATAGCTACGATTAGAACTCCCGTCAGCGATCGCAATTGTGATTCTTCAAGAGTTTGGCCAATTTGAGAGCTTACTTGTGGATCGAGAAAAAACTCTTCCATGTAGTACGTTTGATCACCACCGGCAAAAATCCCATCGACAAAATCCATCACTTGAGGACGTAGTGCAGCAGCAGCCATCCGCTTACCACCCGTTATATAAGGAGAGATCACAGAATCAGATCCCACTCGTTGCAATTTCTGAATAGCATCTTCACTACTTGCTCGGGCAATAATTCGAATATCTGGATTGAGCGTTCTGGCTGAGAGCACTGTATATAAGTTCTCAGCATCGGATGTTAAAGCTGTAATTAGACAAACCGCCGACTCAATCTTCAGTAAATGGAGGATATTATCTTTGGTGGCATCTCCTTGTACAGCCATAAAACCCAACTGCTGTGCCTGCTGAACCACCTCTTCATCGTTATCCACCACCACAAAAGGAATCTTTTGGAGAGAAAACTCTTCTGCAATTTGGCGCCCTGTTCTCCCAAATCCACACAAAATATAATGCTGAGACAGTTCTTGCATAAGCTTGCGGCGTTGCTTTAATTGCATCCCTTCTTGAAAGTAGCCTCCCATAATTGCGGCTGTAAATCGGTTAACGATATATCCTACGGCAACAATCCCTAATGCGATCAGTAAGATTGTAAAAATTCGACTGCGTTCGCTGAGGGGCTGAACTTCAGTGAATCCAACCGTCGTTAGAGTAATGACGGTCATATAGAGCGCTTCTATAAAGTGCCAACCCTCAATAATCCAATACCAAAGGGTTCCGGCGAAAATAATGCAAATAAGTGCTAATAGTCCGAGAAATAGCTCTCTCTGCGTTTTTCGATATCTCTGCTTGAGTGCAGAGAAATAACGGTCATACCCCGGTGAAGTTCGAGTTCGTTTCTGAGGTGACAAATTGGAAAATATCCCCTGTATCAATATGGGTTTAGTTTATTGCAGGTAAAAATTTGTTCAATCAGCTCTTCTGAATTAAAGGTAGAAGTAAGGCAATCAAACCATAACCTACGGTTTGTCAAAACTTTTGTCTTACAGTTTGCATAGATTCATTTATAGGGAATAGGTTATGCAGTTATTTGGAGTAGAATCTCCATTGATGGCATCCCAACCCATTACAGTGTCTTGCTACTAGGCTTTCCCGAATGACTGTCCCCGAAGTAAAACTCATCGTACTGTCAGACCAATCCGCCACCCCCATCGATACTGCCCGCTTCAATACACAACCCCCAAAAACCACCCCAGCGGATCTGCGATGGATGCGAGTGGAAGAGTTTATGAGGTCTCGCGAGATTAGCTCCAACACTCGCAAAGCCTATGAGCGAGACTTGAAGCAGTTCATGGATTGGACCGATAAGGGTTGGCATGAGATAACAGCCAGGGACTTGGATCGGTACAAGAACTACCTGAAGGTGGAACCCAATCAACGGGGCCAACTCCGAAAGAACGCAACCATTAACCGCAACTTGGCCGCATTGCAGGGCTTTTTCAAATGGCTAACGGTCCGGGACTACATCACTAAAGACCCAACTTTGCTCCTAGAAAAACTCAAGTCTGATCCCGTGCTACCCCAGGAGTTTAGCCAGGATGAAGTGGATAATCTCTACCAGGCGATTTGCGATCGCGGCTTCCATGCCTTCCGAGATCGAGCCTTGCTTCACCTGATTGATCATGGGCTGAGGGCATCGGAGATTCACAGACTGAACGTCGGGGACTACGACGGGCAGCGCATCACCATTCGAGTCGCTAAAGCAGATAGTGTGGGCACCGTACCCCTGTTGAAGAAAGCCCGAAAAGCGATTGACCAGTATAAGCAATGGCGAGAGCAGCAGGGGGATGCTCTGGGAAATGATTCACCGTTGTTCGTCTCCCACTCCAACAACAGCAAAGGTCAGCGATTACAGTACTGGGGTATCTACAAAATATTCAAGGCCATTGCTGAGATTGCCGAGGTGGAGAATGCCCATCCTCACCGGGGACGGCATACCCTAGCGACTCGGTTAGTGATGAAGGACATGGATTCAGTTCTGGCCCGGCGGATTACCCGTCATGCTTCAGAGCAGTCTTTTGTCCGATACTCGGATCGGGGGATTGAGCTGAAGGCGGAGCAGGAATTCTATGAAGTGCACGGGGAAGCACCCGTTAGCGGCTAAAAGGTCTGCGTTAAAGTAGCTTATTAGATATTGATTCTTTGATATGTTCTGCCAGATAAATCTAATGGCTGGAATGACTGATTATCAGTGCGTTTGCTCTTGATAACGAAAGAATTATTTTTCCCGAGATTAACAAACCATTATTAATCGACTCAAAGAGTTAACAGCTAGCCCAGACCTTATAGCCGCTAACCCCTTCTTTGAAGGCTTTGCTGCTAGGTATTGGCTTAGCGTCAGTTTGACAGGTATTCTATATGCTGTTTTTTCGCTGGGAGTAATGAAGTGGCGAAAGATTGAGCAGAAAGATTGGTTGCAATGTGCAATCTACATTGCTTTACCGGGGATGCTGGGCAATATTCCAATTCTTGCTGGGTTTTCAGAACTGATGGGCAATATGCAACCTGAAACAGCAGGCCGTTACGCAGCCTTTTTATTTGGGGGATACTCGACACTAATCGGCACAGCTTGGTTCATTTCTGCAAAAGATCGTTCTCAGCACATTTCTGAAACAGGTTTATAGGTATAAAGCAGTAAAGAGCAATTTGTAGCGACGCAACCTAACAAGTCGATGAGGCGGACGGTCAGAGGAGCTTGGCAAGGGTGCTAGAGTTGCCTGTCGCCGCTTATCTTAGTCGTTATGAGGCACGCTATAGTGCTTTGGAGAAAGAAACTGCTGCCTATTTTTATCAGCCAGGAGCATTGATCATGAACAATAAACTTGACCAAGTCGTCGTTATCACTGGAGCAAGCAGCGGCATTGGCGAAGCAACTGCTCACCTGTTGGCCAAAGACGGGGCGAAGATAGTTGCTGTTGCCCGTCGCAAGTCGCGGCTTGACCAACTTGTCAAAGACATTGAAGCGACTGGTGGTCAAGCCATCGCTGTTGAGGCTGACGTCACAGCTTTTGAGGATATGCAGTGTGCGGCGGAAACTGCTAAAGATACCTACGGGCGTCTGGATGTTTGGGTTAACAATGCAGGGGTTATGCCGCTCTCTCCTGTTGAAATGAACCGCATCGATGAGTGGAACTGGATGGTGGACGTTAACATCAAGGGCGTGCTCAACGGTGTGGCCGCCGCTCAGCCTCTCATGCGCGCCCAAGGCTCAGGCCAGTTTGTAAATATAAGCTCAGTAGCTGGGCATCTTGTCTTTCCAGGTGCTGCAGTTTACTGCGCTACTAAGTTCGCCGTTCGAGCATTTGGTGAGGGCATTCGCATGGAGTCCGATGGTTCCATAAGGGTGACGAATATCAGTCCCGGTGCTATCAAGACTGAGCTCACTGATCATATTTCAGTGGCTGAGGTGAAGGAGGGTGTAAAGACGTTTACCGAAATTGCCATTGACGCGGACGCGGTCGCGCGTGCTATTCACTTCGCCGTGGCTCAGCCTGCCGATGTTGACATCAATGAGGTAATCATCCGTCCGTCGAAGCAAACGCTATAGGCAGCCTCTGCATGGTTCAAGTAATCGGATGCCAGGGTAACACTTTTAAACAACCCAAAATCCTTAAAGTCCTTGCACAGCAGTAGTGGTAGTCCTTATCCCTTCAGCACAATTGTTACCCTGAATTGAACCAACCCGATTTCTGCAACTGAGCCGGAGAATCATGGCTACCCCATCAGAACCTGAAAAAATTTTCAGGTTAGATTCAGGAAACTAATCCTGGGGATTGCGATGCTCAAAAATATCAACCCCATTAATGCATCCAAATTATGCAACCTGTTCACAATCCCCAAAGAATTGTTGTTGTTGGTGCTGGGTTTGGTGGTATGCAAGCAGCCCAATCCTTGGCTCATAGCGGGGCAGAGGTTTGCCTGATCGATCGCCACAACTACAACACATTTGTGCCACTGCTATATCAGGTGGCGGCTGCCCAACTTGAGCCAGAGAGCATTGCCTATCCGCTTCGCACGGTGCTACGCCGTGCTCCACGCACTCGCTTTCTGATGGCTGAAGTACAGCGCATAGATTTTGAGCATCAGGTGGTTGAAACAGACAAAGCGGTAATTTCATACGATTATCTGGTAATGGCCACAGGCAGTCAGACCCAGTTTCTCGGCGTACCGGGTGCTGAAGACTTCGCCTTTCCACTACAAACATTGGATCATGCTATTGCATTGCGAAACCACATCCTCCAACGGTTTGAACAAGTGGTGCAGGAGCATGACCCAGTGCAGCGGCAGCAATTGCTGACCTTCGTCATTGTTGGTGGTGGTCCAACTGGTGTTGAGATGGCGGGCACGTTGGTGGAGTTAAAGCGTTCGCTTCGGCACGACTATCCCACCCTCAACTGGTCACAGATGCGGATTGTTTTGGTTCAGTCAGGGGACAATCTGTTGGTTAACTTGCCCAATCGTTTGGGTCACTACACCACCAGAAAGCTGCGACAGCTTGGCATTAACGTGTATTTTAAGACACGGGTAAGGCGAGTCACAGAGCAGGCGGTAGAGTTTTCAGACGGCTCAACACTACCTACAGGAACAGTCGTATGGGCTGCCGGACTGGAAGCCGCCTTACCAGATGTAACAGCCCCACTAACCACCGCTCGCAAACACAAGCTAAAGGTGCGGCCAACACTACAGCTGATTGACCATGACAACGTGTATGCGATCGGGGACTTAGCTTACACCCAACAACACGGTAAGCCGCTTGCAGGGGTCGCACCAGAAGCCTTGCAACAGGGGGTTGCCGTTGCACATAACCTACGACGACAGCTTCGCGGTAAATCTCCCAAACCGTTTAGCTATTTCAATAAAGGACGGTTGGCGATTATTGGTGTATACGCTGGTGTGGGCAAAATTGGCCCCTTCTTGCTCACAGGCTTTTTGCCCTGGCTGTTGTGGCTTAGTGTGCACCTCGTGTACCTACCAGGGTTTCGGAATCGATTGATGGTTCTGTTGAACTGGCTGCAGGGCTATATCCGAGGTGATCGTGCCATTCGTATCATTCTGTCGAGCAATAGCGCAAAAGACCGAATTCAACTTTCTAAACACAAAACTCCAATTTCCAGCTGAATGCTGAATTTCCAATTCATCAATTCGATAACCCCAAGTAATTAGGAGAAATCTCATGGCTTTTCAAAAATATGTTCCTCTCTTGGCTCGCACTGCGATCTCGATTATTTTCCTGCACAGCGGCATTGGCAAGATTTCTAATTTTTCGGGAACCCAGCAGCAAATTGCTGGGGCAGGACTGCCTTTAGCACCGCTTGTGACCGTGTTTACCATTGCTTTCTTATTCTTAGGCAGTCTCTCCTTGATTCTGGGTTACAGAGCTCAGATAGGTACAGGACTCTTGCTGGTGTTTCTCGTACCAGCGACCCTCGTATTTCATAATCCCATCGTGGACCCAACGCAGACGATCCAGTTCCTGAAAAATCTTTCTATTATTGGTGGCCTGTTGATGGTGGTGACATATGGATCAGGGCCAATGAGTCTAGACCGTCAATCCAATAAAGTGTTGCCTTCCCCATACCCTAAGGAATCGGTACGATGAAACCAGTAACTGAGTGGCTGATGTCCTTTCGTAACTTTCGCACTCGCCTCTTAGCCTGGTACTTTTTGTTAGCCGTCTCTACAACGGGGATGGCTGTTTGGGTAACGCGGCAGATTTACTGCGATCGTCTGTATGAGCAGGCAGAAGCGGCTGTGACAGAAGAAGTGGCACGATTTAAGCAGTTTGCTGAGCCTCTTACCACTCGACAGCCAACGGACCAAGAGGTCAATGAGCTGTTTGATCAGGTGGTGACCAGTCATGTCCCATCTAAGGATGAAGAGGTCCTCACTTTTGTGAACGGTCAGTTTTATCGTGCTAGTGGCCCTTTACCAAACTGGTTAGCCCGCAACTCTGACCTCATGAAGACCTGGGCCAACTTGAAAATACCTCAGCGTCAGCGTCTGGAAGGAACGAATCGAAATGTTATTTATGCTGCTGAGCCGCTAGTCATCGGTCAACAGGTAAAGGGTATTTTTGTGGCGATAGAAGACAAAACCATCGCCTACCAGTCGGGAACAAGTGCAATTTGGTTAGTGCTCAAGGTTTCCGTCGCAGTGCTAGGGGTTTTCTTTGTTGTGGCCTGGGTCTCAGCGGGACGACTGCTGCGGCCACTGCGATTGATGAATCAAACAGCCCGGCAAATTACTGAATCTGATATGAGTCAGCGGATTCCGATTCAGGGGTCCGATGAAATCACTGAGGTTGTGGCAACATTCAACGCTATGCTGGATCGATTGCAAAGTGCCTTTGATGGACAGCAAGAGTTTCTGAAAGATGTGAGCCACGAACTACGAACACCCATAACAGTGATTCAAGGACAGCTCGAAACTCTAGCTTACCGTCCCGAAAAACAACCAGAAACCATCTCGCTAATTACCAACGAGCTCCAGCAGATGAATCGGCTGGTTAATGATCTGTTGCTGCTGACGAAGGCGGAGTGTCCTGATTTTCTGATTATGAAACCCGAAGATTTGGACTGGCTAACCGAGGAGTTGTATCTCAAGGCGAGATCGCTCACCTCAGACCGAGACTGGCGGCTAGAGGCTAAGGGGCTATATCCAGCCACCATCGATCAGCAGCGGTTTTCTCAAGCCGTGATGAATTTAGTGCAAAATGCCTTACGGCATACTCAACCTGGAGATGTGATTGCCTTGGGCTCTGCTGTTGATGGCGATTCATTGCGATTTTGGGTCCGCGACACAGGAGAAGGTATTGCCCTAGCTGACCAAACTCGTATTTTCGAGCGGTTCGCCCAAGCCACCACCAATAATCGTCCGTTTGAAGGGGCCGGATTGGGGCTAGCAATTGTGAGCAAAATTGTTCAAGCTCATGGTGGACGAATTGAATTGTGGAGTGAGCTGGGTCAAGGTGCGACCTTCACACTGATCTTACCGTTAGATCCCGTAGTCCATCAGTCGAGAAACACTCAGCATGAATCGCATTCTGATTGCGGAAGATAACCCGCACATTGTTGACTTTTTGAAGGCTGGTCTCAAGGCCCATGGATTCACAGCTCTGGTGGCAGAAGACGGTGGCCAGGCTGCCAATTTGGCCTGTAGTGATCAGTTTGACCTGCTTATCTTAGATTTAGGTTTGCCTAGAAAGGATGGCCTCACTGTATTGCGGGAGATTCGGGGGCAAGGTGAATTGCTGCCTATCATCGTCCTTACTGCTAGGGATGGTGTAGATGACACCGTTCAGGCTCTGGAAAGAGGCGCGAATGACTATATGACCAAGCCCTTTCGCTTTGAAGAGTTATTGGCCCGTATAAAGGTGCAACTGCGCGATCGTCGCATTGGGGCACAACCTCCTTCCGAGACACACTTACAGGTCGGCAATCTATCGCTAGATTTATTGACACGGCAAGCTTGGGTGGGTAATCGCGTGGTGGAGTTGTCGGCGAAAGAATTTATTTTGGCGGAAGTGCTTCTGCGGCATCCGATGCAGGTGATGAGTAAAGAGCAGCTTCTAAATCGAGTTTGGGGTTACGACTACGATCCAGGCTCCAATATCATCGAGGTCTACATACGACATTTACGGCGAAAGTTCGGTAGTCAATACATTGAGACGGTCAGAGGGATGGGCTATCGGCTCAATAGCTCGGGTGGATAAATTCTCAATAAGCTCGATCTTACTGCCTAATTTAGATCAAATCCACGAACTTCCAATACTTTGACCTCGTTAGGAGGTCTTTTGAAACAAAGAGCATGTATATTCGCCCCATACAACAAGACCGTTTAAGACAGGTTGGGGGGGTGGGGTGTCCTCTCTGGATCAGAAAAAGTGTTTGATAAGCTGGAAGTTCCAATTTACACGACTTCCTCTAATCTTAATCACCCTTATTAATTAGAGCCGCCAAGTTAGGAGTATTTTAAATGGACAATCACTCTTTTTAGCCCAGTGATTGTGGATGTTATGAGTACTTCTAAAGAGTGATGAATTCGAAAGAACTACAAGAGTACAGTGATGCCTGGAACGAGCATGATATCGATAAAATCATGAAGTTCATGACAGAAGATTGTGTTTTCGAACCTGGAGGTGGACCCGAGAGATTTGGCACCAGTTATGAAGGTCATGATGCTGTGAGGGCACGATTCATTGAAGTATGGACAGATATTCCAAATGTAAGATTTGAAAACGCAATCCATTTCTCACAAGATAACTATGGCTGCTCAGAGTGGACAATTGTCGGTACAACAAAAGATGGTACAAAAATTAAGGTGGATGGCTGCGATGTGTTTACCTTTGAGAATAAAAAAATAAAATCGAAAAGGTCATATCTTAAGAATCGAAAATAAAACTTTTAACGCCACGCATCGACGAGGTTTAAATACTGCGGTGGTGGATTCCTCAGGTAGGTGGGGTATGTCCGGGCAGTGAAGCAGCTCCCACGCCAAGTGAAGCCAGAAATGGTGATGTGGTACGACGATAACCGGAAGGTTCTTCTGGAAGGGGTGACGGGGGTGCTGTCAGATTTGTCGGAGGAGGGATCAGATTAAGTGCTATGCGTTGACAAGTCTGATCAATCGCTGTGGGGAGTTGGCGCAACTGGGAATGACACTTAATCCCCAGTTGCGCCGTAGCTGTGGTTATCACCTGTCGAATCAGGGGTTGGATACAATGTTGCTTCAAGATTGGTTGGGGCATCTAAATATTCAGCATACAGTGACATATATGAAGCTGAATTCGAAGCGGTTGGGGGAATTTCAGTGGGGTAGGTTGTAGTTTCAGTAGACCTCTTGCAATATTCACTTCATGATGTGTTGTGCGCTCAATTCATGCCGCGATTTGACTTGAATTTTTAGTCTTCTACCATATCAGTAGCTGAATTATGCAAGAGGTCTAGTAAATTTATGCCGCAGTAAAAAATCTTTTTATCTAAAGCTAATTTTCATTAGAAATCTGAAATATTTAAGATATATTTCCTTTGTCGTAATTTGTATATAACCAACCTGATTAGTTTACATATAGACCATCTACCTTCAAAGCATCAAAATATTATTTATAGATAAATTCTATATCCTAGAAGAGGATTTAGTACGTCTTCATTATCATATTAAATGTATGCAGCCAGGTGTAATTCTAGTAAAAGATCAAAGTAAATATTAAACAGTAAATCCACTATGCGATGCATTGTACTTCAACAGATCAATAATTGGTAACTGTGTAATAGTTGCAGACTATATATATTTAATCCAATAAAAGTTATAAAAATTGGAGAACAAAATGGATGCAAAATTTAAGTTAAGACCAATTGGATTCTCATGGGTGAGCATCCATCCTAACCCAATTGGTGTTGTTCAGGTTATTGGAGGCATCTTTTTTGGAAGCTTCCCTAGCATATTCTATCGTCATTTGCTAAGACAACTTTTCGATTCTGGATATACTGTAATAGCGACTCCCTATCAATTTACTTCAAACCATTGGAAAGTTGCTATTAAGTTAGTGAAGAAGCGTATTCGGGTGGTAGCTGCTATCAAGAAAAGAGCTGAAAAACTAGGATATGATTTCTCAATATATAATGAGGATCCTAAATCCAGAAAAGCAAATTACTTTTGGGTCGGCCATAGTGTTGGCTGTAAGTATATTGCTTTACTAGAGTTGCTAGCAGATCTTGAAACCAGAGGTTTTAGCAAGTCACTTGGAAAATGTGTAGGTGAAAATCAGCTTAAGCAGATCCAATCTAGTTTAGGTAAGACAGATTTAGCTGATATTTCTATTAAAAACCAGCCTTCTGTTCTATTAGCTCCTGCAATTACAGGAATTGAAAGTGCTGTACCAATTAGATTTCTCGCTGATTTGATAAAAAGGATTGGACTGGATGTAAAACCTAATGTGGAAGAGACTCATTGTCTTATTCACAATAGTAATTTGTTTAACTTAGAGGGTATTGTCTCTTATAAAGCAGACAATATTGCTAGAGATACGATCCTTTGGCTAAAAGACAATATCCGACCTGCTGTTTTTTCTGTTTTATCAGGTGGTCATCTGGCTCCCTGCGATTTCAGCGCTATAAAAGAAGCTACAGCAGAAACAACTTTAGAGTTTCTAAAAAAACTCAGAAGAAAAATTTAGTGACCACATATAGAGGTCAAGGAAGGTGAGTATAAATATTCTGTAGTAGATTTGTGATAATTCTGATTATAAATTTTTGGCCATAATTTTGGAGAGAATCGATGGGTAACTTTAAATTCTTAACGCTCCCCTTTTAGCTCACTTATTTTATTTTATGCGGCTTAAAATAGATTTTAAATAGCAAAACTTTAACCGCAATATCGATATTGATTTCGCGCTGTTATTGAAACATAGCTATAGCCTAGGGAGGCAAGGATGGAGTTCGAATATATTGTGGTTGGTTCTGGTAATGGGGCCTGTGGGTTTCTCAGCCGTTATTTGGACTCCCAAGCTAAAGGTAAAGTTCTGGTTTTGGAAGAAGGAGAGGATTTTTTCTACAGTAGTGATATTGCCCATCAGCTAAATTGGCTTAAATCCTTTTCTGAAGGTAAAATCTTTAAGCTGCATAATACTCAAACCCCCAATGGCATACCGATTATTTCTGGAAGAGCCTGCACGATGGGTGGTGGTGGGTCGATTAACTACACGATGATACATGAATCGTCCGAATGGTTGTCAGCTCATGTGGGTCAACCTGTTGGATATTGGCAGGATCTAAAACAAAAGTTGAATTACAAATTTAACCGAGATGACCCAAGAGAAGATCTCTCTCCGATAACCCAACATGTGCTGAAGATAGCTACAAAAGCTGGATTTCGGGAAAGTAATGACGAATTTGAAAATATTCCGAATCACCCAGAACAAGATGAGAAGCTCCTCCACCTTTTTCCCTCTCTCTTCAACCCATTTGGTCAGCGCACCCATAGTGGTGTTTCCATCGTTAATTGGTTTGATGACCGGATCGTTCTAAGAACCCAGTGTCGCGTTCAACACCTGGATTTTGAGGCGACTGATTCGGGCGAGTTAAGGTGTAGCGCAGTCCATGTTAAAAATCTTGTTGATGAAACCTCTGAATGTATTTCCCTAAAGGAGACTTGTAAAGTCATTCTTTGTGCTGGAGCGGCAACCCCTCGCCTATTACAACCCTACAGAGAAAAAACGGGTCAGGGCGAAATTGGTCATCATGTAAGCGACCATATCCTTTTACCATTGGGACTCTACATACCTAAAGAAGGGATTGTCACCACTCCTAAGGATAACTATGTTCCTGTGTTTGCGACGACTTTATGGAGAGACGATCCAGATTCTGAAGCGACTGTTTGCACCTTTGACTTCTTTGCTGGTGATTTTGATCGCCTTATTTTTCTGGTCTCTCATCTATTTCTGGCTCTACTTTTACCAAATTGTCTCAAACGAAAGGTAATTAAATATCCGAAGCTCTTCACCTTTACCAAGAATGCAGTACGAATTTTGATCCAGATTGTCGCCTTTTTCATCAATAGAGTGAGGATTGTGTGGAATGGCCTCACAGGCAAACCGAGCCAGCAAGAGTTGGAGCTTGTCACTGCTATTCTGAAGTTCAAACCCCGTTCAGCAGGATATTACGTCAAAGATAGTTCACGAATTACTCTAGATTTCTTCGCCCCAGATCCGAACACTAATTTTAATCAGGATAAAGAAGTTGCCAAAACTGTAATCAAGGACCATATAGACTTTTTGAATGAACTTGGTTATCAGCCTCACTGGTTTGTGAAATGTCTGCTCCGATGTCTAACTCGGATTCCCTATACCAAAGGTCAAGTCGATAATTATGTCGAAACCTATAGTCGAAAATTTCTACTAACCGAGCAGCATTTAGCTGGAGGATGTCTCTACGGATCAGTACTCGACAAGGGCCTAGACAACCCAGAAGATACTGGCAAAGTATCCGGAACCCATAATGTACATGTTGCAGATTTATCCTCGGTACCCCTACCTCGTGTCAGTCCGCAAATGACCGCTTATCTCTTAGGATTCCATGTGGCTGAACAATTAAGGGTAGGTAGATGAGATCATATCAGCGCGGCAAGGTTGTACCAGTTCTGCTGTTGTCTGGCTTCGTGAAGGCAACAAACAGCAGCGAAGCCAACATATCTCTGAGGTTGAACTGCTGGAACTCCCAGCTCCAGGGATTCAGGGCATGCCATAGTTTTTATGCTTCATTGTCACTCAAGTTTTTACTGTCTATGACCAGTTAGCGGAGGGATTGCCTGAAGATAATCAGAAAGACCTTTAGGGAGAGGTGGTGGGAGTAGGAATGTTAAACAAGGAGATTCAGTTAGTAACTTTTCAATTGGGTTACCTTCTAGATTCTAGTGAAGGGTAACGAACTGGTTGCGTCCTAGTTTTTTAGCTCCATAGAGGGCCTGATCTGCCCGATGGATCAAGTCATTTATTGATCCATCTGACTGAAATTGTATTGAGGTCACACCAATACTCACTGTTACATACTCACTAACTGTTGAAGCTCGATGAGGGAGACGAGCGTTGTGAATCTCTGACCTTAACTTACCAGCTATTGTTTGACTATCTATGAGGTTGGTATTGGGTAGAACCATAGCAAACTCTTCACCACCAAAGCGTGCAGCGAAGCCCTCGGATTTCCCAGCAACTCGGTGAATGATTTGGGAGACCCTTTGAAGGCAATGATCACCCTCTGGATGTCCATAACTATCGTTATAACCCTTAAAAAAATCAATATCACAAATCAATATACTCAATGGATGCTTGTTTTCTTGAGCAGATTCCCAAACTTGTTGCAAATACACATCGAAATAACGACGATTAGCCAAACCTGTCAATGCATCTTGGTTGGCAAGTAGGGAGAGCTTCTTATTCGCCTCAAAAAGCTTTTCATTGATTATTTCTAGATTTTGTTGAGCATGGAGCTTAGCCTGAACTTCTAATTCGAGCTTTTTATTATTTTCGACAAGTGCTAAAGTTTGTTTTTGTAATATCTGGGTATACTCTTGCACCTTCTTTTCCAAAATGAGATTAGAGTTCTCTAGTGCTTTGTTTTGGGCAGATATATGCTGACGAGCCTCTTCTACAGTCAGTAAGTTGTGATAGTTTCGAATTGCTGTTAATAGAAAACAAAAGAGTTTGTGCTGGGTTAATTCAGTCTTTAAAATATACCCATTGATGTCATATTCTTCAATAATGGACTGTTCGGGAGCAATCCATGGTTGACCTGTCCGTAGAATTATACGAATAAACCGATTATGCAGTTTCTCACGAGTATATTTAACTAGATCTAAACCAGCCTCTTCTCTTTCCATGACTATATCCAGCAACAGCACGGCTGTATCTGGATTTTGCTCTAATAGTTGTTGCCCTTCACTACTAGAATAGGCTGAAATAAGCTCTAGAGATTTGTGCTTATATTGAAAATTTTGGAGTGCCAGACGAGTAACGGCATGAACTTGTTCCTTATCATCAACAACAATTATTTTCCAGCAATGGGAGGATTTTATACTCTCAATGTTAGAGGACTTCATGGTTTACATCTTGGTTTAAAGTTACTAAATGAAAGATGATTTTCCTTAGTTATGAGTAGCCTAATTATTTACTTTCTTAGGCAAATAATAATAAAGGTTTTCTCAAGTAATTTCGAACTGAAAACATCGTACTGAGATCAACATCAGTGGACGATTTATGGTCAATATGAAACGGGGTTTATATAGCAGCGCGATGTAGATATTTTGTGAAACTCTTTCGCCATTATTCCCATGTTCAAGAGTGCTTTGATCTTGAATTTAAGTGAGATTATCAGCCTTGCTCGGTGTCTGCCTCTATACCGGATTCAGGATCGGTGAAGCCTGTACATTACTCACCAGTGATGTGGTCAACGCCAGTAAACCCAAACCCTCGGTGTTGTTTCGCTGGCATCAAACGAAGGGCAATTGGGATACGCGAGAAGTGCCGATGCATCCCTAGCTGTATGACTATTTAGTGGCTTATTCACCTGACCCAACTCGCACCTATTTCCCCCGGTTGGCATGGCCGTTCTTATATCCGGGTGAGTTCAGCAGACCGAATCTTTAGGCATACTTTTGCTCGTGTGGGACTGGAAAGGTGGCTCTCCGGGAATTAGCGTGGTAGCCGCTAGATATAGTGTTTAGGTCACAGCGAATGTCTGATACCCATTGAGGTCAAGAGAAATCCTTTGGAAGAGTCTTTCAATATCGAAAATACCGTAGCATCGTCTTTTTAAGACTTTGACTCGGTTATTAAATCCTTCCACAAAACCACTGGTCCACCCCTCCAGGAAATAGTTGGTCATCTCGTCCATCCAATTATTGATAGTGGTCAGAAAACAATCGAATTCCTTGATGTCACTCTTGAGTACTTGTTTACACCAAGCACGGATGGCACATTTAGCTCCGTGCTTGGTGTACCTGCCCTCAAATATCTGCGTGAGTTTCTCTCGGAGGTTGTACGCCTGTTTCAGTTGTGGAGAATAAGCAAACAATCGCTCAAGGAGTTGTTGCTCTGACTCTTTCAGATTCTCTGGTCGTTTTCTAAAAGGCCACATCGCGCCTTTGATGCTGTCATACTCTTGCTTAGAGAGCTCTCGTCGTAGACGTTTGACCTCACGTTTACGAACCGTATCAGCACAATTACGATAGGCTTTGGTCACATGAAAGCGGTCAATGACAATTTTGGCTTGCGGCAATTGTTCTCGGACTGCACTGACAAATCCTTGGTACATGTCCGTACAGACGCGCTCAATGGTTTGGCGTAAATCAATGGGAATCGATTGAAGGAAATTTGCCACTGTCTGCTGTTTACGGTCGGCTAGAACTGCCAATATATCCACCCCATCCGTCGTAGGAATCGTGATCAAAACCACAAAATCACGATGGCCTCGTTTGAGAGAAATCTCATCCATCCCCATAACTTTGAGGTCTGCATATTCGCTCCAGTCAACTTGAGCGGCAATCCAACGATCAATGATTCCACTGACGATATCCTCACTAACGCCTAGTTTTCTGGCAACATCTGAGACCGTTGAATTGATCAAGATTCGCAGAAGCCAACGCTCATATGCTTTTGTATTGGGACTGCGAGGTTCGTGCCATTCTAAATGTTGAGTTGTTGTGGGATGGTCATCGCAATACTTGCATCGATAACGCTTGGGCCGAATTTCTAAGTAAACGGGGACTTCAAATAATGGCAGGTGACGAATCCGAAAAGGCTGATCATGACAATGGAGGTCAGTAATCTCACGTCCGCATTGATGACAGGTTGTTCCTTGAAGCGTACTCTCAATCTTGATGAGCCAATCCCCTCTCTCAGTCTTCGATAGCTCTAGAACTCGAATATCAGGAAGGTTGAGCGGGATGCGAATTGAGTTATCCATTACGCCATTGCTCTGAAGTACTACCTCAGATCATTCCATAGGGATGAAAAAGGAAACACACTAAATGTAGGACTGCTACACGCTAATTCCCAGAGAGCCGGAAAGGTTTAGTACCCATAGCTTCAGATGCACAGCTTTGGTGCGGATGCATAACGCTTGAGTGCCGACGAAGCATGTTCAGCGAATCTCAAGGCACAGGACGCTGGCCGCATTGTAGGGTTATCTTGAGGTCACCGATAGGTGGAGAGGGTGATTGCATGGCTGGTGTTTTAATGAATCTAAAACGGTGCTTAAATACGACAATAATTGGAAGAATCTTCAGGGAGAGATTATAGGGGTGTTGCTGGGGTTAAATTAATTATTTCTCATTTTTATCAAGCTATTCCATGATCTTAAGCGCTCTGCTATTTAGTTTGAAATCTGAGAATTTTATTGAGTGGTTTCCCTAATATATTTCATGAGAGATAAAATCTATAACAGTCATTGATATAGATCACTCAACCTGTTTGAGAACAATCGTATGATGGAATGGCTTCTATTATCTCAACTAAAGTTCATACTCTACCCTTATGAACAATGCCGAACTTTTAAAAGTATTTGTATCAAGTTATCTTTCAGGCTACTCAGCATTTGAGAGCAATGCTGAGCTTAGGTTTGAGCCAATTGGAGATACTTTGCAACTATTAGCTAAATCTGAAGGATTAATTGCTACAGCTAAATTATCTGGTAAACGACGCTTTAGCTCAATTCGTTATAAGTCTAGCTTTTGGTCACAGTTGCATGAATCTATGGCCAAGCAAAAATGTTTGCCCATCCGCCAGTCAAACATTTCAGGTTTTTATGAATATGAACCTATTGATATTCCTAAAAACTATAGTGTTCACTTTACTAATTCCCTAGACTTATTACAAGCCTGGTGGAGGTATGAAAAAGAGAATAAACAGCGCTCTTTAATGAGTTTACTTATCCTCTATCGAGGTGTTTTATATCCTATCCAAAACTTGGTCTGTGAGCGAGGTATCATCACGATTCAAATTTCGGGCCATTGGATGCGATTAAACCCATTGAATATGTTGAGTTGGCTGAAAAGTACAGAAAAACCCTCTCTCACCACACCCTCCAAACCGAAAAAGCACTTTAATAAAACTCAGTCAAAAAAACGCCAAAACCGTTTGAGACAAAAACAAACAGTACATCGTCGGACAGATGCATCCCGCTATCCTGGCATTAAACGCATTGGTAGTTACCTAGTTGATGCAGGCTTATTGTCCTTGGCTCAAGTAGAAGTTGTCTTATCGGATCAAGATTCTACGGAAATGCGATTTGGAGAAATCTTGGTGTCTCGGGGCTGGCTCAAATTTGAAACGGTTGAATTCGTATTTCAAAATGTGATTCTACCCCAGCGAACTTTGGCTAAAAAAACTGTAGATGCTGCCTACCCATCGAAGCTATCTTCCCAGAGATATGGACAGGAGCGATTAAACAAAGCTGCTGACGAAGTCGCAGAGCCTTTACCCCCGAAGAAAAAGGCTTTGCCTTTGGTATCTGCAAAAAATACTATGCCAGCTTCTGGAAAGCTTCCTTTCCTTCAGCTCCCATCTATTCATGATCATGAGACCTTATCAACTTATGACAATCTGAACTCTGAATATTTACCCGATTGGATAGAAACAGATTCCACAGTTTGATGAACGTAGAGCAAAATTTAAAATTACAACTGTAATTGATGTTGAGAATGGGTTCTAAACTACGAACCTAAAGGCTTTGGCCAGGATTCAGATAAGTTGAACTTTTCGGTACCCTCTCTACACCAGAACATTCAGAATGGCTGTAAACATTAGCACAAAGCAGATCTACCTCAGTATTGATAAAGAAAGTCCTATATACTAACTAGCCTGATCAGGCACGTATCGATGCTCTAGCGGAATCTTCTCAATCGCCGCTCTCTGCCGTGCATCTCGTTCCGCTTTCTGTCGAGCAGCAATCCTGGCCCTAGCAGCTTTAGCCCGCATTGCCTTGGCATCGCTGTTGTAGTTCTTCTGAATCTCCTCCGTATTTCGAGTGGGGGCTGGGGCGTATTTATCTTGCTCTGACATTAGGCGTGGAAAGGATGAATAAATGGTGTTCAGTGAACCATGCTAGCAAGACAGTTCAGGGAGAGCCAAGATCGGAAATCCCTAAAGAGTTTTGGCAAGTTTAGTCACCGTTACTTTATGGCTTTTCAGCGGCAGCAGATCAGTATATTGCCGCTGAGGAAGAGACGATAAAACTGAATCGATGATTGAGACTTAATACATCTGATCTACCATAGGTTCATGCGCTAACACACGCCCATGTCCTATTCCCTGTCAGCCACCAAGCTCAAAACCTACGGACAGTGCCCAAAATCCTATCAATTTAGGTATGAGCATAAATTACCTTCACCAACCATATTCGGCTCCACCAAGCTTGGCAATGCTCTCCATGCAGCGTTAGCCAATGTCTACAAGGATTGGAACTACGCTTACCCTCTTCCTTCCCTCGATTGGTTTGCCGTTTGTTGGCAGCAGCATACGAGTGAATTGACCCCAACTCAGGTCCATGAGGGGTGGGTAGCACTACAGCTTTATTATGAGCGGTATATTTCCTCACTCCCCCAAATCCGCAAACCGCTGGGGATTGAGACAAAGGTCAGGGCAAATCTCCAAGTCCGTAATATCGAATTTACCCTGTCTGGTCGGTATGATCGCTTGGATTATATCGATGATGGTCTGGAACTGATTGATTACAAGACAAGCAAATCCGTTAATCCTCCTCCATCAGTGGATATCCAATTGGGTTTTTACTATCTGATTCTGGAACAGATCTACAAGAAAGCGCTCAAACGCCTGAGTCTCATCTACTTGCGTTCTAACGAGAAACTGACCTATGAGGTCACACCTGACCATCACCAGCAAGCCCAATCTCTGATTGAAGATATGGCGATGAAGCTCAGATGCGATCAGGAATGGAAACCCGTGACGGGACAGCATTGCGATCGCTGCGGGTATCAGAAATATTGCCCCGCGAAAAATACTAGACCAGAACCCCTACCGCAAGAGGCTAAGGAGGTTACGCAAGTGCAGTTGGCTTTGGGATTGTGATTTTTTTGAATTTATAAGTTTCAGTACGAACAGTTTCAGATGCTTATTGCTGACACGGTTGCATAACGCTGGGTTCTGATGAAACATATTCAGTGGATACCAGGACATCGTGTGCCGGCTTCATGGTCGAGATATCTTGACTTATCCAATGAGATACTAGAGAACTTCATTATAAAGATATTTGGATCAGTCAAGCTTTACTCACATGCAATATCCTTCTTTCAACCCATATTGGATCACATATGAAATTTATATCAATGGCTAGGCTAGGAAAGTCATCTCTTAGCTTCTGATAAAGAAAAGCACGAATTTTATCCTGCTCGGCTAAACTTAACTTCTGACTTATTTCTTCAATTACTAAAAGATGACATTGCACGTAAAGCTTATCACCTAAGTATCCATGACTAACATAGTAGTCTTGTATTGTTGTCTTTGGAATATGTTTGTCTATAATATCAATGATTTTATATTCAAGCTGGACATCATATTTTTCCCCTACTAATTTAGGCCAGTTCTCCTTTACAATCTCCACAGGAATAGGAGCTACTATTAAACACAAGAAAATAACTAGAATAGGATCAGCGTAGGGTAAGAATATTGCTAATGTTGTATTTTGCAAGAAAAACACAATTGTAAAAACTAAGACTACAACTCCGCTCAATAAACCATCGATGAACCAACTTTTGGCATCTACTTCAATGAGTGAAGAATTACATGCTTTTGCTCTTTTTCTTTGCTTGAGCGCAATAGTCATACAGACTAATGTTGCCAATAGTGCATACCAAATGGCTTTTCCTGTAGATATAGCATGACCACCGTTTAGGATAATAATTACTGAAGACCCAAAAGCTAAGAGGCAGACAATAGTTAAGATGACGCCTTTTACTAAGTTTATCAATGGTTCAAAATAAATTGAGGGAATAGAATTATAGTAATCGTTTGACTGTTTGGATCGTCTTAATATCTTGAGAGATAGATAAGCAATAACTAGATTAATTAAAGAAAATACTCCATCTAGAAGAATCATTTCTGAGTGGGATAAGCTAGCAAAACAAAGGCCAAGGGCTGCCATGAAGAGGTTGCCCAATATGCTTAACCTTATACCTTGCTCTTCAATCGTTATATTTCTAGACATAAAGCATGATGTGATTGGTGATATAAAAAGTAGATTTATAATCCAAATTTCTATCTTTAGGTTTCATGGTTGAGCATGACTTATAGCTCGCTATTGCAGTTGTCTTTATTCATGTATTAACTAATTTTTTGATAGTTGTCATTGTCTTTTATGCAATATCACGTTGCTTCGGTTTTTTTAAAGGACATTTAGAGAAATAGGTATTCTAGATGTCCTTACTTCTCATTGCATAACTTAGAGTTTTACTGGAACAAAATATGTTCCAAGTAAATATTGGCTTAGGCTATCCAGTGTTCTGACCAAGTACCCGTAAGATGATATGCAAGATCAAAGAACAGGAAAGCGACTAAATAGTGCCAGCTTAATATATTCATAAAGAAGAGAATTATCATCATCACCTTCATGAAGCAACGGTATTCAAGAAAAAAGTAGGTGAATTTCGTTCCACTCCAAAAAGAAGCTCTTTTTAAGAGATTAGGCCGAGAGTCAACAAAATCGTTCCCTATTTCATCAGCGAAACCCGCGAGACCTAAAACTAGCCAGGGAAGTAACATGATTTCAGGAGGATTTACATATAAAAGTAAAAGAACAATGGCTAATGCTAGTAAATGACCTACTGTATCGATTTTCCCTTTGAGGGCGACTCCTAGCATAATAGCTAATAGAATTGTCGCTGCTGCAATATCAGTTGCTATGAGCAAATAACATATAACTCCTGTAATTGGAGCAAAAATCATCGCTAAAATTTTTCCATGATCACTAGAATCAAAAGCATCATCAATGTATTTTATTGCTCCACCACAAAATGCAAAGCCTAGATTGATGACAATGATTTCTTGAGCTGAAGAAGATGTTTCTAATAGCATCGGAGTTTAGTATTTGAGTCAACATGTGAGTGAAAAATCAAAAATTAGGCATGACAAGCTTGCAGACCATTTCTCATCTGCCATTTGAAAACCAGAAATGTTATCTGGATGAGTAAGTACTGAGTACTGAAGTCAGGGCTAAGCTTGGTGGTAAGAGTTGTTTGCCAGGAGGCAACAACTAAGATGTAAACTCAGTAACCCAGTAGATATAATGGTTTAGCTTGCTTCCTTTAACTTTGATGCCCTCAATATCGCCAATATTCTTGGTAGATAAAATCCTGAAAAGTTCAGATTTATTCAGTGGAAAGTTCAGTAAAAAAATTCAAAGCAATAAAGGTTTTACCACTGCTCGAAGTCCCATACAGGGTATGCCGTACTCAAGATTGAGTTCTGGTGGGTTTTTGAAATATGGATATTCTCTTCAAACTGTTGATGGTTGTGTGACGATGACTCCACCAACTTTCCGTAATGAATCATCAGTGGTGATGGGGAATAGCTCAAATGCTCAACACAACTGAAAGCCAAGGCTCATACCACCTCATTTGTAGGATCATTAAAGTCCAATGTCGCAAAGACTTACAGTTGGATATTGCGGCCACCTCGGCAAGCTCGGTCCGATTTAGAGTGGCAAACATGCTGTTTCCCCTGGCACAAATACACGATAATTTCAGTCATTCGTGCATTCTTTGATCCTGTAGTGGGGGATGAGACGGGATTGGAGCAGTGGTATCACCCGATGAGCGCTCATCTTACTGGGGGATAGCAACGAATACTCAAATGAAGGACCATAGAAATTCTTTAAAGTCCTGATTGGTTCTGTTCATAGCCGCCACCTGTTTCTTCAATCTAGCGATCCAAAATCTTCACTCCAAAATCGATGAACTGCCCTTTCAGGGTTAGTCCTTTAGATCAGTCCACAGATCGCTATATGGGAGGAGTACGGGTTAATCGTAGCTAAGGTGTAAATTCAGTCCGTATCTACTTAGAAATGATGGCCAGAATGGCGATACTTTTTCCAGAAGCAATGACGCTTGAACTTCACGATTTTACGTCCATGACGATAGAACACATGGGGGCGTCGATAGCAAACCCACTTTCTGCGCCAGCGAATTCGTCGAACTCTACGACCTCTGCGGAAACGGCGATGAGAGGCAACGAGTGAACTATCATTCTGCTCTATGGCTTCAGACTGTTGCCCAACCAAAGAAGAGTAAGCGTTTGCTTGGGGGATGGCAATTGTTGCTGTCGTTGCTGCCATAATGCCTAGCAGCGTTACTTTGATTGGCTTTAGCATGATGGATTATCCTGCAATTGATAAGAAAATGAACGTTGATCGGTACTGATAAGAGAGAATCATTTCAAACTTTCTAATGAATTAGATTGCTTGTTTTGGATTTGTTTTTCTCTCTGTAAGTAAACTATCGGCTCTGTCAAAGATTTTCTCTAAGCTGGATCACAAGCTAGGCGTGATAATCGGTGATTTAGAGGGTGATCTTAGGTTTTAGAGCTAATTACCAGGACCTTCGAAGATTGAGTCTGATTTATTTGTGATATGGCCCAAAAATCACGTTTGAAGTCACTTCACCGCATCGCTAGCGGGGTCAGGAGCTGATTGGGGACTTAGCAGGGAAGCTCAGGGTGGATCAAGAAGGGGAACCGGAGGTGGGACAACATTGCGATCGCTTTGGGTATCAAAGATATTGTCCAGAAAAATCAGATCAACCAGAACCTTTCCAGGAGGTGCTAGAAAGGAACGACAGGTACAGTTAGGTTTTGGGCTCTAAATCCTTGTTGCATTCATAAGGATGAATTGAATGAATGAACCGCCATCTTCTGCCGATCAGTCAATGAAGTCGAAGTTATTCCAATCCTGTATGAATCACTCATTAAAATTCATGAGTGATTCGATGGCCACAGAAATGTGTGATTGTATGGCTCAAGAATTCATTGATCATGAAATGGTCACTGATGAAATGCGTGAAGAGTTAGCGATTGATTGGAATGCCGGTATTAACCTTAGAGATGGTGGTTTTATTGACGGTAAAAAAGTCGAGTGGATGGGTATTGGCTTGCTAGTTTGGGGGAATTGTATGAAAAAGCTATGTCTTGGCTGGATGAAGTTTGATTCTTAAGCTCAGGTATTTCAGCAATTCAATATGCCCTTTTACGTTTCATTGGTCAAATCCTCCAACTTCATCTGTCCAAACCACTCCCGCTTGGTGAAAGCATTGGCTTTTCGGAATGGCGCATCAAATTTCAAATGGCACGGCGCACACAGGGCCTTGAGATTGTCTGGGTGATTATTCTGCGGATCTTGGTCAAGGTGCGCCACTGTGAGAGTGAATCGCTGAGGCTTCTGTTCCTCCCTCTCTGAAGTGATCGGGAACCATTCAGGGTGGGTAATCATCAGCCAGAAAGAGAAGTGTAGCCACTCAACCCCCGGCTTTCGACAGGGTTTACCGCACTCAGTACAGCACCAGTCAGCCGCATCCTTGACCTGCAACGCAATCTCATCCCAGTTATCGGGGTATCGTGCCCGAATCATCGGCATCACAGAACCTCCAATGTTTGCTGCTGGGGGGTTGGGCACTTCCAATCAAGGAAAGCCTTGATCACATCACAGTGACAGGGTTTGGGATGACACCAGCCCAGCAACGTTACTTCAGACTTCTGGCCCAGCGCCTCCAGCGCTGCCATCATTGCACCTCGACCGAATGGTTTATAACTACCGCTGGGCATAATCTTGTGCTGCTCAGCAATCCTGCGAATCAAGTCTTGGCTAGGTTCATTTCCCAGAATGGCAACCTCATACAAGAAGACTCGGAAAGCCGCAATGCAGCGATCTCGCTCTGATTCAGCGAACATATGGAAAGGATTGCCTAAAGGAGTCCCCCGATCACATCGAACACCGGGTTGAAGCTGCCGGGACTTTCTCAGATTGGCAATGTGGATAGTGGGCATGATGAATACTCCAAATCTCTAGCTGTTGGGGATTAGCAAGCAATGACGGTCATGTTCTCGGCCATCTCATGAGCAAGAGCGACCCTCAGCCGTTGCTCATCCGTGAGTCCTGCATTGAACGCTTCTAAGACAGCCTCAGCGGCTTCCATCCTGCGAGAATAAGGGCCGAAGGACTGATGTCTGAGCGTGGTGCCGACGTAATTGGATTGACCCTGGATAAAGTTGATGTAGACATACCCGATCAACCGACTGCCGAAAAAGACATTGAGCTTGCGGTCGTTCTCACCAGTCGGTCTGGCATGGAGTTCGTAGGAAGGCAGAGCAATGCTGTCGATAACTAGTCGGGGAAGAGTTGTATGATTCATTTTGAATAACCTCGTTGAATGGTTCGTTCAATAAAAGGCATCGTTTGACTTGTCCTGAGCTTGGCGATGCCTTTTACTGTTCTGAAATGGATGGCACATCGACATAGCCGCCATGGATCAGTGCCTCTAGCATCAGTGCCGTCTCCATATGTTTGAGGGCATCGACATGCCGCCGTTCCGATCTCAGCGTCGTCGCCTCGGCCATCAGATAGGCGACACAATCACGGAAGCACTGGGCTTTTTGTCGGTCAAAGGGAATGCGCTCAATCTCTGGTTCTAGCTGGGGCCAGACCGCTGGATTAAACAGTTTCTGGGCACCACTGAGCAATAACTCCTGGGATTGCATCAGGTTTTTTGCCGTTGCTACCGTCATGACTGCCACCGGAGAATAGGCGAGGTTAACCGTAGGCGGGTTGAGTAGAAATTCTGGCAAATTAAGGTGATGGGCTTGCATGGTTTTCTCCAAAAGTGGTGAGGAAAGGCCAGCCCCGATTGCTGGGGGGGATCGCCACAGGGCTGACCCAGGTACAGACAGGGGGAGAGGGTTAAGCTGCTTTGCTAACCTGCTCAAGCAAATGGTTGTGTGCCCAGTCCCACCAAGAGCGACGTTCCCAGTTAATCGCTTTGATGTCTTGGCCTTTTGCTTCGTTGTAGAGGGGCACAATCACAGCGTCGAGGTCTTCAACCGCCCCAGGAGAAACCCCCGAGAGTTCATACACGGTATCGGCCAGAGATTCCAGTTCAGTTCGCTTAATGGCAAGTTGCTTAAAGAAGGTCTCCCAGCTATTGATGCGAGTGACCGTGAGTTGATCCATCAGTTCGTTTAGGGCAACGATCATCAAAATGTCTTGGCCTGCTACCTGCTTAAGCACTTTGAATACAGCCTCTTTTAGGGGAGAGCATTTGGCCTTATTAGTTTTTCGCTGTTCTAGACCCGTCGCTTCCAGGGTTAGCAATCCGAAGGGGTATGACAACGATTCGTACAAAAACTGATCATAGGGCTGAAAGCTATATCTGATAGCCATTTCAGTCGGTGATTTTGTGTTTTGAGGTGAGGTAGAAGTTCATATCGTTGTTTTGGACCCGTTTTTAAACTCACTGTTTGATTGCAGAGTAGTTTCAATACTCTGAGAGATCTCCAATGTGTTCGGTAAGATGGTCAATTCTAACCTACCCACGTCATCTTCTTGAGAACATCATTATTGAACTGCATTTTCTAAATGTTGAAATGCTCTTTGCGCTGCCCCTTTTGCTTGTTCAGATGTGACGGTCTGATATCGGAGGGTGGTCTGGATATGCTGGTGCCCCATTAACGCTCTGAGTTCCTCCAACCCCATTAGTCCCACTCGCTCTGTCGCAAAAGTATGACGCAGATCGTGCAACCTTATCCCTTGGATTTGTGGATAGCCTTGAATCGATTGATGCCAGTGATGATGGGCTGTTCTGTAACTCAGACGGGTCACTTGACTCGTAGGGGTCTTTCTAGCCGTGAACAATGCTGGCGAAGGCGTATAGCGATAGTGCTGAATATAGGTCTGCAAGGCTGCAGCTGCATTTTCACTGTAAAAGCACCAACGGGTTTTGTTGCCTTTACCCACGACCTGAAATTGCCGTTGCCCCAGATCGACTTCTGCTAAATCCAAAGCCAAGATTTCTGAGATGCGGGCCCCACTGTGATGCAATAGCTTCACCAGTGCATACAAACGTGCATCGTTATAAATAGCTTGATATAGGGTGGTCAATTGCTCGGGTTTCAAGAACCGAATGGGCTGATCACTTAGATGCTCTCCCTTGGCTTTATCCGGTGAACGATGCTCTAACTGGGCAATGGGATTGCTGCGAATATACCGTTGGCGCACAGCAAAGTTGAGTAAGTCCTTGAGGGTGGCTTGATGCCGATGGTGAGTCGTGTAAGACAGGTGCGTCAGGCTATTGAGATACTCAGACAGGATGTCAGCATCTAATAATTCCACTGACCAGCTGCCATATCGCTTCAGTAACGGCATCAAGGTCAGTTCATAGGAGCGGGCTGTGCTCGTAGCCAGATGGGGGCGATCTAAAAACTGGGTTGCCACGGTGGCTAAAGGCTGATTCATCTGGAGCTTTGCTTAAATCTAAAGACTCACTTCGCCTCATGCACTATACCTCTGGGGAAGAAATATCCAGTGATAAATCCATGCAACCTTTAGAATCCGATTCCCTCCCCCTTGCCGATGAATCCTTGGCTGAGTATCTTCGCCGTCTGCGAGTCAGACTCGGTCTCACCCAGAAGGAAGTCGCTCTCAAGGCCAATATTCATGCCCAAAGCTTGAGTAAGCTGGAGCGCGGCAAAACGTTGTCCCTCAATCATAAAACTCGTCAGGGCTTAGCTTGTGCCTTACAAATTCCACCTGATTACTTGGATTCCATCAGCCGAGGTCGAGCCATCCAAGCCACGCAAACTTTGAAATTCTGCCCCCAGTGTTGGCGCATAGGCAGTGCTCCAGAGCCGCTGTGGATGGACATCAGATCTAAACACTGTTTTGCTTGCGGCACTCGACTACAAGATCGCTGTATCAGCTGCCAAGAACCCATTACCTCCCTCAAGCATCGTTTTTGCCCCTATTGCGGAACCCCCTATCAAACCCAGCAGCAGATCCAAGGAGTTTGAGGTCGTGGCCAGTGTACATGAAACCGCCTATCCACGTTTGAAACGGAATCCTTCAGATCAAGACCTTTCAGCTATCTACACTCCCACTAAAGAGGAAATGGCGCTAGCGCAGCACCTCACCCGTAGTCCTCAAACTCAATTGGGGTTTTTGGTGATGCTCAAAACCTATCAGCGCTTGGGCTATGCCATCAAGACCAGTGATGTGCCCGCTGCTGCTGTGCGTCACATCGCCACTATAGTTGGCCTGCACGGTTTCCAATTGGATCTGACGACTTATGATTGCTCCCCCACGCGTTACCGGCACCTGAATATTATTCGGGGGTATCTACAAATCACCAAGTATGGCCCTCAAGCCAAAGCGGTCATTGAGGAGTCCATGGAAAAGGCCGCAGTGACGAAACATGAACTCGCTGACCTCATCAATGTGGCCATTGAAGAATTGGTCCGCCATCGATTGGAATTACCCGCTTTTATTGCCCTAGATCGCGCAGCCCGTCAGGTCAGACAAGCCGTATCTACTCAGCTGTATGAACAAGTCAGTCAGACCTTAAAGCGGGCGGAGCGGGTGAAGCTGAATCGGTTATTTGTGTCGACTTCTCTAGCAGAGAAATCGTTGTGGAACCGCTTGAAGGAAGACCCTGGTAAACCCTTGCTCTCGCGGCTGCAAGAGTGGATTGAGCGATTGGAATGGTTGGCTGATCTGCAGATCCCAAATTCCGGTTTGCTGGATATTCCCGCCGTCAAGCTCAAGGCCCTCGCCGCAGAGGCCCAGTCTTTAGATGCCGCTCGCATGAAAGAAATGAGCGATGCTAAACGCTATACCTTAGCCCTGGCCTTGCTATCGACTCAATATGCCAACACCCTGGATGATCTCGCGGAGATGTTTATCAAACGGGACCGCCAGCTCCATCACAAGGGGGCAGAAGCCCTGAGTGACTATCGTCGCAGGACGCAAGCTCGCACGGATGAACTCATCGATATCTTCTTGCATGTTCTATTGGCCTATGACTCTGAAGGCCGGATCACCACACGCTTCAAGTCGATGAAAATTGTGATTGGGGATGATCCACAACCGCTCATTGACGATTGCCAAGAGCACTTAGCCTACGTGGGCAACAACTACTTCTCTTTTTTGACTCGTTTCTATCGTAGCCATCGAGCCGTATTCTTCCGACTCCTAGAGCAACTTCCCTTGTGCTCTAGCACCCAGGACCAGTCTTTAATCAACGCGATTGAATTTATCAAAGCCCATCGGTCCAAACGCAGTAAATGGGTGCCGATGACCCAGATCGTCAATCAGGGCACCCCTGATGAAGCGGTTGTCCCGTTGCTGGATCTCAGTTGGGTGCCTAACAAGTGGCGGTCATTGATCACTGACCCGCAACAGACTACGCCCACTAAAATTCATCGCCTTTACTTTGAGTTGTGCGTGTTCTCTCATATCAGTCTGGAACTGCAGTCGGGGGATTTGTATATTCCTGGCAGTAATGAATTTGGGGACTATTACAGCCAGTTGATTTCTTGGGAAGAATACCAGGACTCAGCTGAAGAGTATGGCAAGATGATCAATCTGCCAACGGAGGGTAAGGCCTTTGTTCAAGAGATGAAGCAGCGGTTGCGAACGGCGGCTAAGACGGCAGATCAGGCCTTTCCCACCAATGCTCACTTGAGTTTCAAAAAAGACCGCCTGGTGATCCACAAACGCCAACGTCAATTACCTGAAGGATTGGCGGAAGTGAAGGCACTCATTGAACGGAAGATCAAACCCGTCTCTATTCTGGATGTGCTGTGTGACACCGAGAAATGGCTCAACTGGACCCAGTGCTTCGGGCCCCTATCTGGCTTTGATACCAAGATCATAGATCCGGTCGAACGCTATATCACCACGACATTTTGCTATGGCTGCAACATTGGCCCCAACCAGCTGGCACGGTCAGTTCCAGGGAGTGACCGTCGCCAAATCTGGTGGATTCATCATCGCCATATCAGTGAAGAGAAAATACAACAGGCCATTACTGGGATTATCGATTCCTACAATCGCTTTTCGCTTCCCAAGGTTTGGGGGTCCGGCAAACAGGCTTCTGTGGATGGTACCAAGTGGGATATGTATGAGCAGAATCTATTGGCGGAATATCACATCCACTATGGCGGGTATGGCGGCATTGGCTACTACCACATCTCCGATACCTACATTGCTCTGTTCAGTCACTTTATTCCCTGTGGTGTTTGGGAAGCCGTTTACATCCTCGATGGATTGCTCAAGAATACTTCCGAGATCCAACCGGACACGATTCATGGCGATACTCAATCCCAAAGCTGTACGGTATTTGCCTTGGCATTTTTATTGGGCATTACGCTAATGCCCCGCATTCGAGGTTGGCAGAACTTAGCGTTCTATCGACCGTCTCGGGGCACCCGCTACAAGCATTTGGACAGCTTGTTCACCGAAGTGACGGACTGGGATCTGATTGAGACGCACCTGCCGGACATGTTGCGGGTGGCGTTGTCCATTAAGGACGGGAAAGTTCAAGCCTCTACCCTGTTGAGAAAGTTGGGAACCAATAGCCGTAAGAATAAGCTATTTCAAGCCTTTCATGAACTTGGGGGCGTCTTGAGAACTATCTTTTTACTGCAGTACATCAACGATCCTCAAATGCAGGAAACGATCCATGCTGAAACCAACAAGTGCGAGGCATTTAATCGCTTTATTAAGTGGATCGCTTTTGGCGGTGAAAACCAAGTCCTCTCTAGCAACAACCGGGCTGAACTTCGAAAGCGCATCAAATACAATCACCTGGTGGCCAACTGCCTCATTTTCTACAACGTTTCAGAGATGAGTCGTATCCTCAATGAGGAAGCCCAAAATGGCCGCACGTATGATGCAGAAGTTCTGGCATTACTGAGCCCTTATTGGATGGACCATCTCAATCGGTTCGGGCTGTTCTTCTTAGATCAACAGCGCAATCCACCACCGATCAATTTCGAAATTCCGATTGCTCAAAAGGAACAAGAGGCTGAGCCCATATTGGTGTAGTCGGTGGTTAAAATCTATGTTGGTCAGTTGGAAAGAGAGTTTAAGAATGGGGTATCAGTACCGAAATAGACTTCGTATTTTGCCAAAACCCTAAAATCGTCGCCTGAAATAGCTATCAGATATAGCTTTCAGCCCTATGATCAGTTTTTACATGAATCGTTGTCGGACCCCAATTGCCAAAACAAGAACCAGATGAGGGTGTAACCGTTCATCGTTGCCCCCTAAGTTTTCAAAATCTCTCTGGAATCTGAAATGGTTGGGTGATTAATGGCTCACCCAAGCCAGGTCATTAGGCAATTACTAAAGTGCTAGATTCATTGGAGGCAACGCTTTCAATGCCTTCAATAATTGCCTTGACTGTTTTTGCGATCGCATCCATCGATGCTTTGAATTGCCCCAGAGCCTGATCGCTTTCCCGGTTCCAACAGGTGATATAAGCAAAGGAGCGTTTCTGATCCTCTGCAACTCCGAAATATTGGGTGACGCAGTAGGCCACAGACTCAGCCTCTAGTTCTTTGGTTGAGGTGGGGGTGTGGTCGTGATACTCAGCCGCACTATGCATTAAGGCATGGCCCAACTCATGGGCAAGGATGCTAGCTCTCAGCTCCACGCTCAACAGCGGATCAACTTGGATCTCAATACTATTAGGCTTGTAGATACAAACGCCGTAAGCGCCTGGGTAGGCTTTCTCTAGGATTGTGAAACCTTGAGCCTCACCGAACGCCTTTAGATTGCGGTACAGCTCGGCCTCTGTGGTTGGGGCCTTGATATCTGTTTCCTCTAAGTCATCGCCGTCAGTCTGGCTAATATCGAATACAGTGGAGGTTTTGAAACCGTATATTCTCCAAACTGGTTCCCCCGTTTCCTTGTCCTCTACCTTTTTCTTACAAGGGGCAAGGATAACGAGGCCCTTCTCTCCTTTGCGGACCTGTCGCCCAAGTTTTTGCCAAGCCTTATATCCTGCTACGTGGCTGGCCTCGGGACATTGGCCATAAATGAGCATTGTGTTACTGGCAGAGTAGTTATAGAACTTGGAATGGAAGTCTAGATATTTTCTCCAGTCAGCTTCACTGGCTATATTCAGGATGCCTTGCTCTAGCTTTTCCAATGCAGCTTGTTGTTTAGCCTGGGCCTTCTCACGCTTGGATTGAGTGGTCATAATATTAATCCCCTTTTGTAGCGAGCGGGTATGTGTGGAGTAGGAGGGGCAAAGGTGCCCCAGGACGATTTTAAAATTCGTCCTCGTAATCGTTCTCAGCTCGAACCGTCTGATCGGCGGGCACGGTGAACCAGTCACTGAGAACACCCTTAAGCTCAAGGTGATTAAGAACCCAGTTCTCGATCCGGGTCTGGGTCGTGCGCTCGTCAGCGGTTGGCTTGCGGGTCACCATCAGCACCCAATATTCATCAAAATCGATATCAGCATCGAAGGGGCCGCAGTCCTTTGTCTGAATGCAAGCCAACGTATAGGGAGGGCAAAGCGGATCTTCGGTGTGCTCGTTAATGAAGGCTATCCCATCAGCTTCAGTCTGAACCAGCCACATATCAGGCTGGGTTTGACGCTCAACACCAAAGCGAAGAATCGGTGTTTCGAGTAGAGTAGGCATAGTTGATTCCTGTGATTGGGTATTGACTAAGGCATCCGAGAACTTTCCACGGGACCGGATGCCTTTGTTTTATCTGACCTTATTATGCCTTTAACACAGGCATAATACAATGGTTTTGCTATGATATTATTTATGCCGTTGTGGCTAGGCCAATAACTATTACTTATGCCTGTACTACAGGGTTATTTGTCGATTAAGCTTTAGATGAAGTATTGCTCCCTAAGTTATGCCTAAAGGCAACCCAGATCCGGTCATGCCACCTAAGTTTGTGTCTAGCCGTTTTAAGCGATCTGATGAAACGATTGAAGAGCTGGCAGACCGAAATATCCAGTTTCGTCTGACGAAGAGTGTAGATAAGGTTGTTCGTGCTTTACCAGATCGGTCTGCATGGCTTCGGCGGGTTGTTACTGAAGCTGCAAGGCGTGAATTAATGGGAAATCTAGAGGATAAATCATGACTACTGATGGCCCAGATAGGCTAGATCGCATTGAGGCATTACTAGAACGTTCAATTATTGATTCCAATGAACGTCTATCTCGTATTGAAGGAATTGTGCAGTCTAATGCTCAGATCATCCAATCTAATGCCCGTTCCATCGAAGCCATGGGGACACATTTCGAGGAAACTAAAAAATTGGCTGACAAGGTATTTCAGCGCATGGATTCCCTAACCCAGCAACTATCAGCAATAGTCAGTAGCCGAAATGAGGACCGCGATTTACTGCGTACCATCAAGGCGGGCATAGATAGACTACTGAGACGGTCTGATCAGTGAGTCAGACTTAGGGGAAATCTACAAAAGTAGAAATCAAGGATACACCTGCTGGGATTTGGGTGAGATGTCTGAAGGGTAGTCTTTGGCCGTCATGCTCCAGCCAGGTACTTTCAATAGACATCGATTTTGACCTAGGCTCACTCTCTCAGCAGCTCCAGGTGGGAGATGTTATGGCGTTACACTCAACCAGGAATACCCTTTAGCAATGGACATGCCGCGCAACTGATTCGGGTGTATTCACCTTAGGGTTAACCTCAGTAGGGATTCCACTGAATGGGTAATGATTCATATCAGATTGACAGTCTTTCCAAGCCTGGAGCATAGCGTTTATCGCAGTTTCTAAAGGCACTTCCTCAAGAAGCTCATGATGGTGATATTTCAGGCAGATCAGCAGATGATTACGCAGCCTATTTTTCTCAGTAAATTTATCTCTTTGTAGAGGATTTCTATTGATATCCTTCATGACCCTCACCCTTCCAATTGATATATTGAATGGCGATAGGATAGCAAAGAGTTCTTATCAAAAACAATGTCTATTAATCAATGTCAGAAAGAATAAGAATACCTGAGTAATTAGCAGATTTAACTAGCAGATATATGAACTTATATGTGCTGATACTCTAATTGTTGATAAACAAGCATTATGAATTCTCAAGAAGTTTATAAATGGCACAAAAATCTATAACAACTTTCAAGATATTTTGTTATTTTGTATCTTGTATTACATATCAACCCACATTAAACTCAATGCCCAGAAAGAAGAAATCAACCCCTAAACCATTAAAGGGGGCTGCCTTGATAACCAAAGTCGCACAACTCGGACAGGCGACCCGTGAAGAGAAAGCGAAAGCCTGCGGGTACTACAAGGTTTCTCATAATGGAACTGAGCGCGCCAACATCATGGCTTTAATGAATGCACTCCTAGAAGCTGAGGGCATGGACTTAGATGCAAAAGTGATCCCCCATCAAAAGCAAAGTGGGCGGAGTCCTAGTTATCGAATTAGTGTGCAAAAAAATGGTCAATTGCTGATTGGTTCTGCCTACTCCAAGCAGATGGAACTACAACCAGGAGATGAATTTGAAATCTCTTTGGGGCGGAAGCATATCCATTTGAATAAGGTCATTTAGATCGTTAGTTATTCATAGAAAGATTTTTCTATGAATCGTAAATATAGATTCTAGTCAGATTTTAGGGTAAAGATTGGTGTATATCTTGAATTTTGATTGTTTTACGCTATATCCTTACTCACTAATATGAGCTTTAAATCCTCAAGAGAACACCACATTAACTGCCTAAGATTCAAGTCTGACCCACTCTTTAAGGTGTAACTATGAATAAAGCTGATTTAGTGGATTCTATTGTTGAGAAGTCTGGAACGACTAAGAAACAGGCCGATACCATACTCTCAGCATTAACGGAGACAATTATCGATAGTGTGAGTTCTGGTGAAAAGGTCACTCTCGTGGGCTTCGGTAGCTTTGAGGCCAGAGATCGCAAAGCCCGGAATGGGCGGAATCCTCAAACGGGGAAACAGCTTAAGATCCCAGCAACTAAAGCCCCTGTGTTTAGTGCTGGCAAAGACTTTAAGGAGAAGGTCAGAGACTAAGTGATAAATCAACACGCTTTGTTTTCATGACATTACTGTGGTTCAACGGATGGGTTCACTTGAAAACCCATCCGTTTTCTATGGACCGAATACGCCCCTTTACTTTAAGAAATACGAATAAGCTATTCCATTTCTCCGATAGGTGGGGTATTCCTCTAGCAACGGTGTTTGGGAATTTAAGTAGGGTTTGCTGAGAAAGTAAATTGAGCAAATTCCATGCATCAAATCGTACAAGCAACCCATTTGTGACGGCCAGAGCCATATCCTTTGACTGGCCCTAGCAAAGCCCCAAGGAAGTCCTGACAGCTCCATAACGCTTTCCAAAACCAGCAATCCCACCCCAAAAATGAACGATAAAAAGTGGCTGAGCCACCGCTCCAGATTCATGACCAAGAACGTGATAGCAATCGCACTGGCAGCCGTATCCGCTAACTTCGCCATCACTCGATTCAAGCCAAACCGTCGCTTGGCCTGCCCAAACTTACCCTCAATCTGGACCCTCACCTTTTCATCCTCACACGCTTGTTGCTTGAGTTGGGTCTGTACTTGTGGGTCTTGTTGAGGTCTTCCTAACGGCGGTCCACTCAAGCGAATCCCCCGAGCTTTACACCATCGTCGATTAGCCCGAGTCCGATAGATTTGGTCAGCATGGACTGAGAAAGGATAATGGCCAAAGCGACGACGAAAGGCTTCCACTTGATGTTGAAGATGCTGGGATTCATTGAACGCATCCCAACTCAAGCGCTCCAGAAACACACATCCACGCACACAACTGAGGGATAGCTTGGCTCCAAACTCAACGGGTGTTCCAGCTTTGCCTCGGACCATCGGTCGGACATGAGGCTGACTCATACTGACAATCCGGTCGTCCACTCGACGTACTGACTGTTGATACATCCATTCTTGCTGTCGAAAGACTTCATGAATCACCAGCAACAGACGGTACTGCCGCCGGGACAATTGGGATAGGGAAGCCCCCAATGTTATCAACCCATCAATATGGGCTAGATTGCGACGCACATAGCCCAACTGCTGACGAATCCCTTTACGAATCAGCTTGCGGCTCGGTTGACGTTTTTTGGCAATGGCCAGATAGGCTTTGCGGGCCTTCTGGCGGTAGGTGCGAGGTTTGCACTTGAGGGACAGCATGACTTGAGCATATAAAGCATCGAGGATGGCTTCGCTTGCTTTGCGGGCATCATTGAGCAAATCCAAGTCTGTCGGATAGCGAATATCGGCTGGTGCACAGGTCGCATCTATCAACAATTGGCCCTGGTTGGGAGGGGCAGGAGGCTCATCTTCATCATCGTCAGAGGGAGGAGATGACTCAGGGGACATCGCCACAGGAGACCCCTCGGATGCCAGCACAGAGTCCACGACTGCGTCATTGACTTGAGCTAGCAGCTCTAGATTCAACCGTTGGCGAAAGTGAACCAGCATGGAGGCATCAAACGGAGCACTCTCTCGATATTCACTAAACCCCAGAAAGTACTGCAAGTAGGGGTTCTCTCGAATCTGTTCTACGGTCTCTGCGTCGGATATACCCAGTTTCTCTTTGATGATTAAGGTCCCTAAGGCCACACGAAAGGGTTTGGCAGGTGCCCCCATGGTCTGACTGAATTGGTCTGCATATTCTGACTCAAAGCTCTCCCAAGGAATCAACTCGGCTAGTTTGACCCAGCGATTCTCTCCTGAAAGTTTCCCTCCAAAGGGCAAGTAGAAGTTCTCAAAGGACAGTTGACCGGGGGATGGACGGCGATACATCGGGTTGCAGGTGCAAGGGTTTTAAATATTTTGAATGATTTTCCTTGCACTTCTCAAGGGCCCTCAACACTTGGATACACTGCAAATATTGGAACTTAGACTTCCGAAGCAAGCCCTAAGTATGGCGATTCAGAACGATAGCGTTCAAGCCTATTTGAAGGAGATGGGACGTTACCCACTCCTCTCCCATGAAGAAGAAATCAGACTGGCCCGACAGGTTAAAGCTGGTGATCTCAAAGCCAAACAGCGGATGATTGAGTGTAATCTGCGCCTGGTAGTCTCCATTGCCAAGAAGCATCAGCATCTCGGTTTACCCCTGATGGATCTCATCCAAGAGGGCAGCATTGGTCTCAATACTGCTGTTGACAAGTTTGACTTAGCTCAAGGCTGTAAGTTCAGCACCTATGCCTATTGGTGGATTTCAGAGGCGATTAAGCGGGCGCTGAAATCCCAGTCCCGCACGATCTATATCCCTATTCATCAATGGGAACGCGCCCACAGGATCAAGAAGGCTGTTCGCCAATTAACGCAAGAGAAAGGGCGTACTCCCACCCTCAAAGAACTCTCAGCAGCGACTGGCATAAAGTCTTCACTGATTCGGAATACCCTGCAATCATTTCAAGCGGTTTCTTCTCTCGATCAGCCCGTGGGTCCTGAACAGAAAGATGCTCTTATTGATTTAATCCAAACAGAAGATGCTCCTCTCTCGATCATGGATGGGTTAGAAATTGAAGATGCTCTAACCCGGTGCATGGCCTACTTAACTGAGCGGGAGAGATTCATCGTTGATCAGCGGTATGGCTTAACGGATGGTCAGCCCAAGTCAATGGGAGCCATTGGCAAGCAAATTGACATCAGCCGGGAACGGGTTCGGCAAATTCTCAATATCGCTATGAAGAAGATGACGCGACAAGTTCGTTCGGCTTAGCAATGATTCAATATCCCCATATCGATAGAGATGAAATTTGATGATAGGTTGAGGAGATTTAAAATCGATAATTAATATAATTTGTATCCTGAAATATACTCAAAGATATTCAGTTCAGCGAAGAACTACTATCTTCGTTGCAACATCATAAAAAGAAATACTCCTAGCAGTAAACGAATAAAAGTACAAGCGATACCAATTCCGATAAATAAAATCAAGCCTATTACTCCTTGACCTTGAAATCGTGAATCAGTGGAGTAAATCATCGCCATAAAAAAAGCAGTGATGAGATATGACGGGGCTGAAACAAATGCAGCAAGTGCCCTTCTATACCTTAATCGAACAACATTTGTATGAATAGATCTAATTATGCTCAAGGTAAGCAAAATATCAATGATTAGGCCAGGAATAAGTACTGGTAGAATATAAAAATGCACGTTTATATAGGGCTTTAATGTTTATAGAATAATCCTATGAAAACATTTTAGAAATCACAGCAAAATTATTAGAAATATTTAGAATTCTATAAGGCTTTCAGCTCCCGATATTTTGTTGATCTAATACAAAAATTTCCCATATCTCAGCTTCGACCTTTTTTTAGGCCAGGTTGGTGATGATGTCATCGCAAAACCAGCCAATGCCATTCATCAAAACATAGCAAGCACCACCTCAACTGAATCTGGGTTGTTGCTATTGCCTAAATCTCTAGACCAAACAGCTTATGTATTAAGTCAAGCAGTATCCTTAAACATCCGGTCTTTGGGTGGAGCCATTCTAGCCACCGCCTCCGACGAGAAATAGAAAGGGGTATAGAAAAATGTCCGATTTCGAGGTACAAAGAGAAAAGTTAGAGCATTTGTACTATTTATTACCAAGCTTTCTATCTGATGAATTGATTGAAGCTGGAATGGAGAGCATCTCTTCGGAAGCCATTGAGGAGGGTAATGACCTCGACCCACGCACTAACATTGAATCGTCTCCAACAGTCCTTGACCTAATCGGTGAGGCAGTTGAATTATGGGTGCTTAAACGAGGTGGGGATGACTGAGCTTCGTGAGTTTTCCTTCATCGTCTTTCACACCAGTGGCAAAGAGACCATTCAGACGGTCGTGAGTACCACAAGGGATCTTGCTGAAAGTGCGCTGCATCGCTGGATTACAGATATCAAATCTCTACAACCCTTGGTTTCCAGGGATGAGAAACAGCGATGACCAGCATTGACTCAAATTAACTGGACCGTATTGAAGTACTGGTATATCCCAATTACTCAGATCATCCAGTCTACTGCCCGATCCATTGAGGCGATGAGGACACAATTTGAGGAAACCAAAAGACTTGCTGATAGAGTATTTCAGCGTATGGACTCTCTAACCCAGTAGCTAACGGTCAGTATGAACAGTCGCAACGGGGATCGTGATTTACTCCGAGCAATCAAGGCTGGTATCGATAAGTTGCTGAGGCATTCTGAGTAAACATCTATCAATTCACAGATATATATTTAAAGCTGGTTCAATATACATGATCTGGATGATGGAGATAACCTATGGCCAATATCCCATCTCTTTCACTCCCACAACTAGAACTCCTCAGACTTGCTAAAAAACATTCTGTGGAAGAACTTCGGCTTGTCTATGAGTTCCCAGTGCTGGATGATAATGAACTTTCAAGCGGCCACCCACCATTTATCCAAGAATTGATTGATCACCATTTCATTCAGGTGCAAGAGAAAGGAACTTCTTTATGTGCTTCCGAGTTTCAACAAGAAAGCTGGACGGAGTACTGTGACGAGATTGACTATCCCAAGCAAACCGATTGGGACCGATGGAGGCAGGGATTCATTGTCCAACTCAGTGAGGGCTTTGAAAGCCTGATGACTCCAGGAAAAAGCTTGGGGCAATTCTCTAAGGTATGGATCCGAGAGATTGGCCTTCGAGGGGTTCAGCCAAGTAGTCTGTGAGTGGGGCTTGGGGCTTTAATTCGGTTTAACGAAATTAAAGGCCGGAGTTGAAATTCAACGAGTGATAGGTATCTCTACGTCTATGGTTCAATAGCCATAATTCCCCTCATAGCTGTATGCAACACAGCTCAATGACATGGGGGATGGAGACAGTCTTAACCTGCATGTTTTGAGTAATCATTGGGTATAACCGACCGTTCTGTTGGGTGTTGAATATAGAATCTCCAAGCAAGTATTGAAGGGTTAAGCAGACTTGGACACTTTTCTAAATTGATAATTCAGCAAATCAGTATAAGACAACAAGGGAGAGCCATGATTCCATTGTGCAGGTAGCTCTCCGTTGTAAATAGCTTGGCGAATGTCAGTCAGGGTAAGACCGAATAGAGATGTGGCTGCTTCAGGCGAAATTCGGGAGGAAAACATGATGTCTCCACTAGATGATCGAGGAACGGATACGAGGAGAACATTCAATGCCAAAGAAATTATAAATATTTAGTTAAAAAAGTATAAAAAAATTAATGTTGTTTTTATGATTAACGGCGGCTTAAACCGATATTGGACAATCTTCCCTCCTAAATTCTAGGTGTAAGTTTTTAGTCTCGATGTTAGATCTTGAGTCCCTTTGGGCAAAATCAGTCTAATCAGCTATTACGAACCTGATTACTTCATCAAGGAAATAGGAATATCTAGCCCCTATGACGACAAAGGTAGGGGCTGTTTTCTTTCTTAATCGAAAAATGGCTCATGAAGCTTGCGCCTTAAAAGAAAAAACACCACATTCTTCCCCAAGAGCGGTGTTTTTTCTTGAATGACAATGAATGCCTCAATCAGACTTATTGTTCCCATAGAGGAGAAAAGGCAAACATCACAAGAATGCCAATGAACAAGACTTAATCATCACAGGGTTATTGGAATTGGGGTGAACGTGGTTAGGAAGCTTTATCACTTCAGATAAATGAAATTTGAAACGACGTAATTATGTTTGGGGTGAAGCCAATCATCAGGCCAAGCACTCATGTAACTTCAAGCCTACAGATACTCTTCTACCAAAGTGATAAAAGAGGGCTAAGCAGAAGTGAAGATGCTAAACCATCCTCACTCAACTAGAATTATCCAACTCACATCCAGATCTGGTTAATTGGAGTTGGATAAATCCGTCTCGTCCTCATCAAAGCGCTTTTGCATCTCAAAGACCTCGATCAGTTCTTTGTTCAGAAAGTAGTTGAGAAAGGTACGAATGATTGCGATGGCACCCAGTTTCCCGAGTGCCTCAAACGTAGGAGCAACGGTCGTGGCTAAGACATCTGCCCCCAATTGAAACTCCAGAGCTAATGCTAACCATCGTCCAAAAGTTAACCGCAATCGTCCCAATGGGAACTGTATAGTTGAGCGACGACGGCGCAAATTAACCGAGAGCTTGATGCTCACGAGCAGGCCCAACACAATACAAAAAGCCGCTACTGCTTCCAGTACTACTTCTAAAAAAGATACGATGATTTCCAAGTTGCCTTGCAAATGGTGGACGACTTCCATCAAGCTTCAACCTTGACCAGCACAACACCCTGCCAAAGAGACTACCCTGTTGTGTACCTTTATTGAGTTAATCTTGCAGGAGGATTGACAACTCAAAGGCTTGAGCGTATCACAAACATTTCCTGCCTAATCTATTCCGAAACCTGTTAACAGTAATACACGCCAGAGATCGCATGTGCAAGAGACACCTAGCGTAAATTCGGAGAAATCAACGTTGATAAGCAGATGAACAAAATTAATTACATAGAATTTCCTGGTTGTAAACTACCTGAGTCCTCTGTTTACATCCATTGATTTGATGTTATTAGTCCGTCCTATCTCCACCGAAAGCTTACGCTTATTGCATCGGATTTATCACAGTAGTCGCCATCATCAGGTCAGACAACGCGCCCATTGCCTCATTTTGTTCGCCCAGGGTTGGCCCCCCTACACCTTAGCCTCCCTTTTTAGTGTGAGTCCTAAAACGGTTTACAACTGGCTTAAGGCTTGGAACAACCGAGGATTTGCAGGACTCTATAATCACCCAGGTCGAGGTCGAAAACCGATGTTTAATCCCGACCAACAACAGCAGATTTATGAGTGGACTCAGGCATCTCCCATCCAACTCAATCAGGTGTTAGCTCAGATTGAACAACAGTGGTCAGTACGCGTGTCAAAGGCCACAGTTAAACGCGTCTTGAAGCAGATGGACATGAGCTGGCATCGCTTTCGCCAAGGGACATCAGGCCAGCCTTTATATGCCCACTACCTCGAAAAAAACAGCAGTTAGAACATCTCAAGGAACAGGAAGAGAAGGGAGACATCCATCTATTCTTTATGGATGAGAGTGGTTTTTCGTTAGTCCCCTGTATTCCCTATGGATGGCAACCCATAGGGACGTATCTGGAAATACCGACTCGTTCAAGTAAACGCTTGAATGTTCTGGGGTTTTTGAGTCGACGACAAGGGCTACATGCTTATACATCAGAACAGACCATCACCAGTGAGGTTGTCAGTCATTGCATTGATACCTTTTTTGCTGACGTGGAGTTGCCCACCGTCATTGTGGTGGATCAAGCCCCTATCCATACGAGCCAATCAATCTATGAGATGAAAGCAGAGTGGGCCGAACGGGGAATTACCTTGTTTGAGTTGCCAAGCTATTCTCCCCATCTAAATTTGATTGAGCGTCTGTGGCAATTCATGAAATATCAGTGGATTGAAATGAGTGCCTACTGGGGGTGGTCATCTTTGGTCGAATATGTGGAAAGAGTTTTGAAAGCCTACGGCGATGATTATGTAATTAATTTTAGCTAGGTGCTTAATAGTTCAGGTGAGATTGAGAGAGCCGAAGAGTCGATCCAGGTTTACAGTTTTTGCTGGCATGGATCAGTCTCAAGAGATAGGTAATATAAAATCCCTAGGGAATCCAAAAGATATAGTATTGACCTTGGCTTGATATAGATGAGTGAAGAAGTGAGATAGGTAATACAAAATCCACAGGGAATCTAAAAACTTGAGTGAATTAATAGGTACGATATCGGGAATTGGTTTTGGAGTGCGATCGCAAACCCCAATACCAATAACTCACACTCAAAACAGCACATCACCAGAGATATAGCTTTGATATTACAAAGACCACATTTGCCAAGGGTTCAAAATCCTGGTGAGAGACAACCCTCTCACTCTTGGGCCTTACCCTAGAATATGGTAGTCATCACCCTTAAATTGCGGATTACCCTCATCATCTAAACAGGGGAGCACCTGCTCAAAAAGACCTCTCAAAAATATATCGTTAGCCTTGCCTTCCTCGTCATCGACTAAAAGGGCTAGCTTATCCCACTGGGGGTATTTATGAAGGGGATGGGTTACTGTCTTCCTGTTATAACTACCGTCCCAAGCAAACTGCTCATCCCAAGGGATTAAATCAGGATACTCGCTTTTGTCGTATGTATCGGTGTAAGTCTCCAGATAATTCTTAGAGATGTACTCGAAAGAGTTTTGGTACTCTAACGTTTTTTTCTCGGGGATCGGATGAGCAAGCTTCAAATGGTCTACATCAGGCAGAAAAATTTTGTAAGTGGGAAATTCTTCTTTAAATGCAGTCTCGATACTGTCTAAATCAGATTGTACGTTTAGGACCCAGAACTTCTTAATTTCGTTAAGGGCTTTTTCTGCATGGTCGGGGTCAGTGAGAGGGTCGAGCGTTGTTCGATAATGTATGTTTAGTAATGGCATTGATTTGACCTGTAAGTTTGCAAGATTTACTTTATTCGTCGAAAAACAGAAAGTTAGAGATTGGATGCATTAATAGGTGCAATGTCGGGAGTTGGTATTGGAGTTTGCGATTTCATTGCCACAGTACGAACCCCAATACTTAAAACGGCACATCATCAATACATGCAATTGCAAAACTCTCCCCCTCCCAACCTGAAGAGTCATCATGGTTTTGAGTATTTGTCATAGCTGCCACCCATAAAATCGCTGGACAATGCCCACCCGGATACTCTCAGATAGCTGAGACTCAGGTGGAAGCAGCGGGTTAAACTCAGCCAGCCAGGACGAAACCCGGTCTAAGATCTGGTCTGATGGCAGTCCTGTGCATGGGTCTGGGTGCTGGCCATAGTCGGTCTGGTGGTCGATCCAGATTTGCTCGTAGTAGCCGAAAAAGGGGTTAGTCGTCATTGGGTGACCTCGTTATAATTTAGGGAAAGGATTGGTAACGACCTCTTGGACTGGAAGAGCTAAGGGGTCGTTTTATTTGGTTAGGTGTGAAGTCTGGAGGTTGGTATTGGCGATGGGTATTGGAGTTGCGATGGTCTGCGACCAACCATAGGTCATCACATCTAGGCAACACAGAATCTGCCTGGAAAATGAAATACTAGGATGCCTTCAACCCTGATCAAGCGATTTGGTCGCTGAGGGAATGGGAGTACCTCACTTCAGTATCAAAATCCAGGCACTAATCCCTAAGACCCAACCAATGGAGCCTGCGAGGATCAGTAAGGGGGTAATCAGGATCAGAAGAACAATCAGACGGCCTTTCATTAGATAACCTCCATAATGTAGTTTTCCGTCAGCATTCGGGCGATGGTTTCAGGTTCTTGTTCTGGTTGGTCTAGAGTTACTTTCATAGCTGAGTCCCTATAGTCAGGTAATACAAAATCCACAGAGAAAATGAAAAGTTAGAGCATTGGTATTGAGTAGATAGGTGGGGAATCAGATAGGTAACACAAAATCCATAGAGATTTTGAAAAGTTGAAAGACTGGGTGAATTAATAGATGCGATATCGAGGATTGGTATCGATGGCGCGATCGCAAAAACCACAATCCCCAACACCACCCCCGAAATCACTTCCCCGAAACCTGCTCAATGGACGAAGATACAGCCGCATTCTGCCCAACTAGGTGATTGAGGAAGCCCCCAACTGGAAGACCAATGAGAATGCCGATGCCAATAAACGCGATTTTGAACCATGTCCCTTCTCGTTTAATTTCCCTCTCAGTCCGCTTTATTCGCTGGAGCTTTTCAAGCTGACTGATTTCTTTGTCTTTGAGCTTTAAATCAACAATGCGCTGTTTGATAGCCTTCTCGTTTTCCGCAAGCAGGCCATCCATCCGGGCGGTTAGTTGCTGCTGGACAACAATGGCGTAGGGTTCTGTACTCCAGTGAGTTCTCCCTGCTTTTTTTCAGCTCCTTTGCCCTCCAAGCTAGCGGTCATCCGTGCCATAAATTCAGCTTTGAATTCCTCTGAGAGAAGTTCTTTAGCTAAACCCTGGCGATACTTGGTCATAAATAGAGTCTTCAGCCGCTCCTGTTCCTCATAGGCCAGATCTGCAAACCCTTTGATTTGAGAGATCGTGGTCGCTATGGCAGCGTTCGCCTGCTCATCAATAAATTTATCCATCTGGACTGATTCAGGATCAGCCTCGACCTCAGCTACTGGGGGCGTATCCTCGACCACAGGCTGAGGGGGGATGATGGCTTCAGCGGGAGAGACACAATCATTCACCAGTTGGCAAATCTCCTCAAACCGCTCCCGGTAGTCAATCAGAAATCCATTCGCTGCTTCAATGGCGGCATAAATTTCATTGAACAGAGTGTCATTCACTTGTAGCCTCTGACCGATGCTGCGAAGGTACGCATCAATATAGTCATGGCCTTTCTCATCATGGAGAGCTTTCATCACCAACAAGGTCTCAGATTGCTCATCTGTGAACTCAGTGGTACCCGTCCAGTTACAAGCTTCCAGAATCTCTTCTAGTTCAGCATTATCAACTTTGAGTAGGTCTAAGATTTCACTAGTAATCATCATCAAATACTCCAATGGGTTTGCTGTAATCAAACTCTTCATCTTCATCGGGTGGGGAAGAGTCTTCTTGTGGGGAGGATAGGCAAGATGCCTCTTGAGCGGCAAATGGTTCTGCAACTTTTTCTGGAAGCTCATCACAGGGCAGATGCAAACGGGCCGATTCAAGATGCAATCTCGCCCGAGCCAAGGATTTCTCAATCAAGGCGTCAACTTCGCTTCTGGATGCACCTGATAGCGCCGCAGTCATTGGAGCCATCATGTATTCCAGCAAGTTGGCAGTCGCTGCTTCGATGTCTGTGCCATACAGCTCATTCATCGTGTCAATCGTTGCCGCTAATCGAGTGGTTGGCCTGGTGCTGAAATTGAGGTTCAGGGTTTTGCGATTGCTCATGCGGTCACCATTCCTTTAATCGTGAGATAAGCATCAGCCATTCTCAGAATCATGGGGTCTTTGTCTAGCTGGGGGAATGTCTCTGCGATTTCTCTCGCGATGCCATCTAGGCAATTCAGCCGCCGACCATAGACCCCTTTGAGCTGTTTACGCCAGAGCTGAGAACTCCCCCCAGTGACGTAGATGGTGACGGCATCCATCAGGGCTTGAGAGGAATCCAATTTACGCTCAATCTGATACCAGGATGATGACAATGCCCGGTCTATGGAGGCTGAAACAAATTCAACTTTTTCGGCGGGGATCAGTTTCTTGAGTATTAGACGACAATCGAGCTGACGGATCAATGACGATGTCACGTCGGCTATAGCTATGAAGAAACCAGGCATCCCCTGAGAAGGATAAAACTAGATCTCAATTCCCTAGAAATGATGTGTGAGATCGCGTTTCTAGAATTCAATCTCAAGAAAAAAGACACTTTTTACATCCCTAATCAATAGAGGGCTGTACAAGTGCCTAACAAAAGAATTGATTCCTATCATACTCGTGTTTATATGAACGGAAGAGACCTCGGCTTGAAACAAGCTGAAGCAGCTTACATTGCCGAAATATCTACAAGAACCGGACAACGAATTGAGGCCGGCACCCATCAACCTAATCGCGGCCGCCTTCAGGACCAACGCACCGTTCCCGACCCCTTAGCTGATGTGTGGGAAGACGAGCTAGAACCAATGCTGCGTCGAGACCCACGCCTCAAACCCATGACCCTGTATGAGTACCTGCAGGATAAGTATCCAGGCCAGTATCCCCAAGTCCTGCGGACCCTACAACGTCGGGTGAGAACGTGGAAAGCCTTACATGGACCAAGCCCTGAAGTGATGTTTGAATTGCGTCATGAACCCGGGGTACAAGGGTTCTCCGATTTTACAGAACTCAAAGGCATCACGATTACCATTGCCGGCAAACCCTTTGAGCACCTGATATACCATTACCGTCTGGGATATAGCGGCTGGCGATATGCCCAGATCATCCAAGGAGGCGAAAGCTTTGTTGCCCTCTCAGAAGGATTGCAAAATGCCTTTGCAGCCTGTGGAGGTGTTCCTACACAGCATCGTACTGATAGTTTGAGTGCAGCCTATCGCAACATGGGCGGCCGCCGGTCCAAAAACCTCACGCGTTTGTACGACGAACTGTGTGACCACTATCGGCTAGAACCCACTCGTAACAACAAAGGTGTAGCCCATGAGAATGGCTCCATTGAATCTCCCCATGGCCATCTCAAAAACCGAATTAAGCAGGCGATCTATCTGCGCGGCAGTGCAGATTTTACGAGTGTTGGTGAGTATCAAGCTTTGATTGATGCCCAGGTTGCCAAGTTGAATCAACAGTGCCAGGCCAAGTATGAGCAAGAAAAAGAGCATCTGCAACCCTTGCCCAAATATCGAACCCCTGACTATGAAGTGCTTACCGCTAAAGTCAGTAAACGCAGCACCATTGATGTTCGTTGCATTCTATACACCGTTCCTTCTCGGCTAATTGGCCGTCAATTGGAACTGCATCTATACCACGACCGGATTGTCGGCTATCTAGAGCGACACCCAGTCGTGGAATTGCCGAGGAAGCGTGTCAGTGGCAAAGGCAAACGTCGCGACCGTTGCATCAACTATCGCCATGTTATTGGTTCAATGCGATTGAAGCCTCGTGCTTTTATCTATTGCACCTGGCAATCAGACCTACTTCCCAATCCTGAATACCGCCAAATCTGGGAACAGCTCAAAGCCCAATTTGACCTGGAGCAGGCTGCCAAGATCATCGTGGAAGCCCTGTATATTGCTGCGGTTCAAGATAAAGAACAGGCCGTAGCAGTGTACTTACAGCAGCAGCTTCGCTCATCCAGCCTTACCCTCAATCGCCTGAAAAAACAGTTTGAGCCGCCTCAGATGAAGCAGGTTCCTGACCTCAGCATTGAACAACATTCACTTGAACTTTATGACAAACTCCTCCCCTCCTGCTCAGTCCCCGCTGAGCCCCTACCAGCACCTGAGCCTCTATTTAAAAAAGCTCAGGCTCTCCCACATGTTGACCCATTGGGAATCTATCGAATCCCAAGCCATGCAGGAAAACTGGTCCTATGCGGAATTCTTACTAGCCTTGTGCGAAACGGAGGCCCAAAGAAGAGAACAAGCTCGCCTAAAACGTGCTCTCACCGAAGCCAGGCTCCCAAACGCAAAAAGTTTTACCAACTTTGACTTTAGCCATTGTCCCCAGCTCAATCCTGCTCCCTTGATGCAATTAGCCGCAGATCCGGGTTGGTTGGAGCGCGCCGAGAACTGCCTTATTTTGGGACCCTCGGGCGTTGGAAAAACACATCTGGCCACTGGAGTGTCCAAAAAGATGCTGGAATTCGGTAAGCGGGTGAAGTTCTTTGCAGCCAACGCATTGGTTCAACACTTGCAACAGGCGAAGCTCCAACTGCAGCTGCATCCAATGCTCAAAAAACTGGACCGCTATGATCTGTTGGTCTTGGATGACTTGGGCTATTGCAAAAAGTCGGAAGCGGAAACGTCCGTTCTGTTTGAATTAATTGCGCATCGCTATGAACGAAAAAGTTTGTTGATTACAGCGAATCAACCCTTCAGCCAATGGGATGACATTTTCACTGATTCGATGATGGCGGTGGCTGCCATTGATCGCTTAATTCATCATGGCTTGATTATCAAAATTCAAGCCGATAGTTATCGGCGCAAATCAGCGACTCAGAGAACGGCTCAAACTCAGTCTCCACCTCAAAAATCCCAGTCCAAATAATCGAGCGATCACTGGTTGTCATTTCGATCACGGGTTGTCGTTTTGTTCTGAAGGTATCGTATGAGGTCTGAAAAAGAGCTAACGCAAAGGGAGTGTACGCCAAATAATACGGTCCAAATTTGGGGGTTGATCCGCCTTGTGGTTGTCGCGACATCGCCTATGGGGTTGACATCCAATAGCTAAATTATGAAATGAGTACATCAGTCATCTGCTCTATTTCAATCAAATTCCCGTCTGGATCTCGAAAGCAGGTGGACAGAAATCCTCGATCCGGATAGCTGGTAGGAGGGGCTAACAGCTCTACCTGGTGATTCTTGAGATGAGTAGTCGCCTCTTCCAAATTACTGACCTGGAATGACAGCACAATCTGAGCATTGTGAACATCAAAACTGAGCGATTCTTCCTTGGGAATAAAATTATCCAGGTTTTGGCGATTGAATAGGGTAAGCCGAATCGAGTTGGCATCAAATTCGACATATTCATCCCTATCATCTTCAAACTTGACCGGAAGTCCCATAATGTCTCGGTAAAACGCTTTGCAGGCGTGAAAGTTCGCTACATTGAGTCGAGTGTAGATATATCGAAAGTCCATTTTTCTAGTCTCCTATCGTTTGGCAAACGCTTCCGTTGGGTATTGGACAGCAACCTTCTCAGCCCCAGGAAATGTCCTAAAGCTCACAAATTAATAATCGCCCCAAAAAGTAATTGGTCATTTTGGACCCATAGGGCGAATTCCACCAGCCAGAAGGATGGCAGCCCAAGGGTGCCTCTAAAGAAAAATCCAGTTCGCTGCATTTCCGCCAGCGATCGCCCTCTCGCCAGCCGAGGCGCTCTCCCCATTGCTCCACTAGTTTTTGATCCTGGGCGATCGTCGTGTCAAATGTACCACCCACCTCTTGATAAATACGGACCTGTACACTAAAACCAAACTTCTCTTCGCTATAACTTTGCCAGAGTTGATCCAGGACTTGAAGTTGACCACAGGGAAATGTACGAATGTCATCGGGAGTGAGCTGTTCTAGATTTGTCACGCCTTCAATTTCTTGTATGAGTTGAATCGTCTCTTGATCAGCCTCATACCAACGGTGGGCGGCCAGGTGGTCTTGAAGCTGTTGATAACGATAGAGATCGCCGACAGCCAATAAACGTTGCTCAATTTTAGTCACTTGCTTAGATAACTGCTGCAGGGGTGAAACCTTTGCCTGGAGTTCATTGAGCTGGGTTCCGAGTTGCTGAAGTTGAGCTTGAATCGCAGCAAGCTGTTCACTTAAGGCATTTTCAGCGTCATTCATGGGATTAATCCTTATTTTGCAAACAGGACATCAATTATTCTTAAAATTTTCCTCCTACCGCTTCCTCTATTTCTGCAAAGCGTTTGGCAGTGTCTGCCGTTAAGATTTCGGGTTGAGACGGGAAGACCCATCGCAACAGGAGCGGCGCTATCAACGTTGTGACTACGACCATAATCAATACCGCCGCATCCTGGGACTCAGATAGAACTCCAGTGGACGCTCCGAGCCCCGCAAACACCAAGCCTACTTCTCCCCGAGGAATCATACCTATACCCACGGCCAGTCGGTTAATCGGTTTATCTCCAAGGATGGTAAATCCCGCGATAACCTTGCCGATTACGGCAATCGCAATCAGACAGGCAGCAATCACCAGCCCCTCTCGGTTTTCTGGCACCAGTGGATTCAGAACGTTCAGATTGACGCTAGCGCCAATGGTGACAAAGAAAATGGTCGTGTAAACGAACACGAAGGGCTGCACCAATCGCATCAGTTTTTCCCTCTGACTGGTACCGCCTAAAACCAGTCCTGCAGCGAAAGCGCCTAAGAGAGCTTCGAGGCCGAATGAGATCGCAAGTAATGCCAAAATATTCAAAAAGGCAAAGGAGCAAAGCAGTAACGCAGCCGGGTTATCAAATCGCTCAATATTCTTCGTAAACACAGGGCAGAAATAGCGATTGAGCAGAACCGCCAACAGCACAAACACGGCAGCATTGATCACGAGCAGGATCAAACTTGACGGCTCAATAGAACCTGTTTCCACAAGACTCAGGGTCAGGGCCAGGACCACGATTCCGAGAATATCGTCGAGAATAGCGGCCCCAAGAATCACTTGCCCTTCATCAGATTGTAAATGGCCAATTTCCTGTAAGACATTGGCGGTAATGCCGATACTGGTAGCAGTCAGGGCTGCTCCGGCAAAAATGGCAGGAATCGTGGGGACATGGAAGATGTAGATGAGTGCGATCGCACCCCCGATCAGCGGTAGAAAAACGCCCGTCATCGCCACGGCAACGGCCTGGGGACCCACGCGAATTAACTCTTCTAGATCGGATTCTAATCCAGTGACAAACAGAAGGGTCAGCAAGCCAATGGTGGCGCTGTTATTGATGAATTCCCCCATCTGAAACTGATAGGCATTCATCACCGTATCGGGTGGCGCACCGGTCGCCAGTTCAAGCAGATGAAGTATTGAACCATTGGCGACCTGATCAACCTCTGCAAAGACCAGAATACTTAGAACAGAGCCCCCTAGAATCATGCCAGTGGCTAAGTCGCCCAACACCGAGGGGAGCTTCAGCCGGGTGCAGAGTTCTCCGAGGAGGACACTGAGGAGGAAAACCAGACCTGCCGTCACTAGCAAAGACGCCGTGACCGCTTTGGTAAAGCTTTCGTCTGATTCCACTACCGCCAAGACAACGGATGGAGGCCACTGTGAGGGTAAAGGTAAAACTGGAAGTTCGATCATGATCAACACTGAAAACTAGAGAATAAGGTGTACAGGTCGAATTGAGGTACTTACCTCTAAAGCGTTCATGGCTTTTGGGAATGCAAGCGCGAAGGGTGTTGTGTTTTTTATGCCAGTTTGCTTACCGAAGCTGTTGCAAAATGGCTTTAGCTTCAGAGATAGGCAGGTTCTTGTTATAGAGGGGTGCCCCAGGCTCAAACAAGATGCCATCGGCTAAAACTCCTATATCTTGCGGAGCAAGGCCAATTTCCTCAATAAGCTGCGTAACGGTTGCTTTGGCCTGTTCGTCATCACCACAGACCTGTACTGCGATGCGAGCATCTTCAGATTGGAATGCTTGCTCTTCCAGCACCTTGAAGTAGATCGAATTGAATGCCTTGATAGTCTTCGCACCTGAAAACTGAGCAGAAACATAGCCAGTCGCTGTCTGAGATGGATCATCGATCACTTGCTGGGCAACCGCACCGTCCCGTTGGGGATAGGGATTCCCTGCATCAATCAAAACCTTGCCGTCAAGTGTCCCAACCTGCTGAGCTACGTCCGGCACTTTGCCAAAGGGAATCGCCAGCAAGATCACATCTCCAAACTTGGTCGCTTCCTCAACGGTGCCGGTTTGGGCATTGACCGCATCCGCCATCGGCTGCAGTGTTTCGGGATGGCGAGAGCTGAACATCACCTGATGCCCCACACCTGCCCAGTGGCGTCCCAGTGTGCCGCCGATATTGCCTGACCCAACGATGCCAATCTTCATACTTGCTCCTTGTTCTCCAGAAATATTCTGCTGATACTTTTATCGCTGCTGTAGGTTGAGATCTTGAACGTCAACGAGTGGTGATAGGCTTAATAGCCACTCGACACTGTGAATCAAGTCTGAAATCGGTATTACTTTTTGAGGTGGGAATCGACCCTCTTGAATATCTGACAGAACTTCTTCCGTTGCTACGTTGCCAGGATTGATAACGGTGAAGCCTATCTTGCGGTCAAACGCAATTCTGAGTGCCTGGACAGCGCCCCGCAAACCAAACTTTGAGGCTGTGTTGGCAACCTCCGCTGAGGCTCGGTTATCTAGTCCTGATAAAGAACCGATATAAATTGCTCTGGGATTAGCGGCTTGCAACAGGTTATCGGAGAGTATGCGAGTGATTTCAATGGGTGCGATCGTATTAACGCCGATCACAAAACGGGTTTCAGCATCAGAACTCTCTGTAAAGTTATAGTTCTGAGTAAAAGCATCCGTCTCCCAAACGCCTCCCATAAACAGTAGAGCATCTAACGTTTCAGTTCCTATCGCATCTCCAACAGCTTGGATTCCACTCGGTTGAGAAATGTCTGCTTTGATCCAACTATTAACCTTTGCCTGAGTGCGTGACACCGCGAATACTTTGTGCCCATTGTTGTGGAAGTGCTGTGTAACGGAAGCACCAATCCCACGACTAGCACCTACCACCACAACTGTTTCTTTCCTACTGTTCATACGGACGTACTCAAACTAAGTTTCTGAAAACATCTATCAGGCCATTCCGAAGGTGGCCAATAGCTGGGTTGATAGGCGCGATAGCCATTTGCGTAGCTCCTCTTCTTGAGGCAGGCCAGCCATAGACCATGGCAACCCCATGTTCATTCAGCCAGTTGCCGGATTCTTACGCATACTTCGTGCTTCACCCCGCCAGCCTGTTTCCTGTAGCCACTGGCGAAATGATCTGAGCCCCGGATGTAACGTCCGCAGCTCATCAAAGTCCCGCCGCTCAAAGAAGCCGTCACGATACATCAGCATGTTGTTGAGGGGATCGTGGGCATTGGGTAAACCAGAATCAAGAAACTCCTGTTCCGTCATCGGCTGGTAGGCCGCAGGAATGCCCGTAACCGCTTCAAAAGTTTGGACAATCTCAGGTAAGGTGGCTTCCTCAGATGCGATGCGGAGGGTTCGTCCGCCCCAAGTTTTGCGATGGTCTACGACCGGCCTTCGGCCATCGCACAACATCATACGGGCGAAATAGCCGAGATCCGCCAACGCAACCATCTGCCAAATCCCATCGCCTACGATAGGACCGCGAAAGATCTTACCTAGACGACCGTCTGGCAATTCTCCATCATCAGGTGTAAAGAAGTCATAGAAGTTTTCGATATACGGACAGGTCACCAACACGCTGACGTGATTGCTGAACCAGCCATCCTCAATCTGTCGCATAAACTCATCAGAACGGTGGTAGTCAATATCCGCTTCAACGGATGCCTTGGCGTCGTAGTGCGGTACACAACACTGACCGCCGGATAAGCGACTGGCCGGATCCAGTGATGCATAAACAAAGTGATCGACACCGGCTCGGCGAGCTGCGTTAATGGCCCCGTGAGCATGGGCTCGCTCACCGTCAACGCTACCTGATGCGAAGAATGCAGTATTGCAAAAGACAGCATCGACATCCTTCATCGCAGCTTCTACGCTTTGCTCATCATCCAGATCGCCTTTGACTAACTCAATGCGTTGCTTATCCAGTTCCACAAGCTGTTTAGCCTGATCGCTTGAAGGATTTCGCGTCATCGCCAATACATGACAGTCTCGTGATTGATCGGCAATCAGTGCGCGGATAACGGATGAACCCATCGCGCCTGTCGAGCCAATAATCAAAATTCGTTGCATTATCTTCTTACTCCTTAAATACCCTGCAGCAGTGCTTCACGTTTTTGCTGGCACCATTCCCGAAAAGAGATCGATGGGCGACCGGTTACATAGGGAACGTCATCTCGAATAGTTGCAACATAGGCCATGCGACCGTCGATCACCTGTCGCATAAAATCAACAACGCCTGCTGCATAATTGGGTTCAACGCCTGCTCCCTGCATAAGGGTGGCCAGCTCATCAGGTGTTTTATGGTCACATACCACTGTCTGCCCTAAAACATCCGTGAGGAGTTCAGCCGCTTGGTCACCCGTCAGAGAATCAGTACTAAGCCAGTAATCTTTACCGCTATGCTTCTGTGGACCTTCGCAGAGAACCCGGACGGCCACTGCTGCAACATCGTCCAGCGCAATCCAGCCTACTGCTTTGTTGTTGACGAACATTGGGAATGATCCCTTTTGCAAGGCGGTTAGCCCCAAAAGATTTTCCATAAAGTAGTTGGGATGCAGATGGGTCCAGGCTATTCCACTGGCTTTGATATAGGACTCGACAAGCTGATGCCAAATAAAGTGGGGGTCAGTTGTGTCCCAGTTGGCAAAGACACCCTGATGGACGATATGACTGACGCCGCACTTGATGGCAGCATCCACGAGGGTTTTGATTTGGAACAGCATATCGACGGTATAGCCGCTGATCACAAACATGCGATCAACGCTGTTGAGGGCAGGGCCAAATGTTGCTGGATCATCGAGATCTAAGCGCACAGCATCCCGGCCCCTACTGGTCCATTCATCAACCTGTTGCTGTCGTCGTGAGCAGATGCGAATAGCGTAATCGCCCGGAGCCTCATCAAGGTGTGCGAGTACTTTGGAGCCTGTTTGCCCGGTGGTTCCTAGAACTAGAATGACTGGTTTATGCATGATGTTCTTTCCCTCCTATAGGTTAACGACGGCTCAATAGCGGGCTTTTCTGTCCTGAACATGCTGGACCGCTGGTTGATGTCTGCGATGGCTGTTAGCGTAGCTCCTCCTCTGGAGGCAGGCTGGCCGTAGACCATCGCAAACTGTCCATACATCGGCGCAATTAGCAACTGCATCTTCGTCTGTGGTGTCTGTCACTCTCGCACTACAAACCACCATCAACACTAAGTTGCTGTCCAGTCACCCATCGGCCTAAATCAGAGGCTAGAAAGAGAACGGCGCGTGAAATATCCTCTGCAGTGCCGAGTTCTCCGAGAGCCGCTTGGCCTGCCATCCACTGCATCTGTTCTTCAGGAGTATCAGACACCCAGTCTGTTGCGGTGTAACCCGGCAATAGGCTATTGACCGTAATTTTCTTAGCGCTGAGTTCTCTGGCCCACGTTCTCGTAAATTGCTCCAAGGCACCTTTTGAAGCCGCGTAGATACTCGACATGGGTACATAGTGTTGGGTAGAGCCAGATGAGATATTAATGACTCTGCCCCCTTCAGGTATAAGTCTCACCATTTTTTGCACTAGGAAAAACGGGCCTTTGACATTGGTTGCAAAGAGCTGTTCAAACTCATCCTCGGTGACTTCATCAAAGGGTTTGCTCACAAATCGTCCGGCGTTGTTAATCAGAATATCGACTTTGCCAAAATCTTTCTCAATGGCATCGGTAAGCTGGTTGATGTTGTCTAGATTAGAGGCATCAGACTGATAGCCCTTAATCGTGCCTAGACTCGATAACTCACCTTCAAGGGCTTTCGCCTTTTCGGTGCTGTTGGCATAAGTAAAGGCTACTGCGGCTCCTTGTTCCATTAAATCTTTAACGATGGCTTTACCAATGCCTCTAGAACCTCCTGTGACCAATGCAACTTTATCTTTGAGTTGCAATACATCTACGTTCATCGTTTTTCCTCATTTGTGTGAACTATTTCTACGCTTGAACTAGGCGGCAATGACCGTATCGATTTTGGACATTTCGGTAAACCTCAAATATATGGGTCAAGAGCCGGATTGCCGTCTGCCCAGCCTCTGCTGAGAAGCCTCTGGTAGGACATTAACGGAGATCGTTGCATAGGGACCAAGCCCCATTCCGCCAATCATGAAGCGAATAAAGTCACCCAAAGCCTCCAACATCCGGGCACTGCGGAGGGGGCCACAGTCAATGGGATTAAATCCAATATCTTTGGCTAAAGTCATTGTGGTCTGTCGTGCTTCTAGATCGTCACCACAGATATAGACCGATACCTGATGTTCCTGAAGCGGTTCAGGCGATAGCTCAAACACCTCTTGGGCTATTGTGTTAAAGGCTTTAACAACGCGGGCGTTGGGAACATCCACCGCTAGCTTTTCTGCCAAAGACTCTGCCATCAACGGACCGTAGGCAAACCCTTCTGGGATATCACGATTGTTACAGTCAAGAATGATCTTGCCAGCCAAGCAATCCGTGGAGGATAAAACAGTGGACGGCATTACGCCTCGTACCGAGTAGAAGATTACTTCACCAAACTCAGCCGCTTCGTCGTTGGTGCCCCCTTGGGTATTGTGACCTGCGAACTCAGCGACGGACTTTGCCTTGTTGGGATCGCGTGATCCCCAAAAAATTTCATGGCCTTGCTCTGCCCAGAGAATGCCGAGAGAACGAGACATGTTTCCCGTCCCAATCAATCCAATTTTCATCTCTTTTATCAGTTTGAGTATTTTTGTTCTTCCTTTTCAGCGGGTAGTTTAGGCGATTAATTAATTGAACCAATATTGCCGCCATCAACGCGATAGTCTGCACCATTGATGAAGTCTGCCAGCGGGCTCGCCAAATAAGTCACCATATTGGCAATATCTTCGACTCGTCCTACACGCCCGGTTGGATTCGGCCAGACTTCACGAGCCGTTCGCTTCTCGAGTTCAGCCCAATCATCGGTGTCCCAGCCCTGCCCAGCGGCAATTCCGCGTATAGCTTTCTCTAAACCAGAGGTGCGGATGGTACCGGGAGAGAGGGTGTTAACCGTAATGCCGCTATAGGCTAATTCCTTAGCCAAACTGACCGTTAGATTGACGATCGCAGCTTTTGCAGCGGCATAGTCAGCAATCTGGGCGGTGGGTTGAGTGGCCACACCACTGGAAATATTAATGATTCGACCCCATCCAGCCGCTTTCATTTGGGGTGCAAACTGCTGAATCAATCGGACTGCCGAGAGGACGTTCTGCTGGTAGGTATTGGCCCAGTCTTCAGCAGTAGCATCAAACCAGTTGATCGCCCCACCCCCACCAGCATTGTTGACGAGGATATCAATCCCATCAAATGCCTGAGCTGCAGCTTTAGCGACTTGTTTGGCAGGTTCGTCTGCCGAGAGATCGCCGATCGCCACCGCTGCTTTCCCCCCATTTTGAACAATCTCATTCATCACCTGATTTGCCCGTTCCTGATTGCGTCCATTAACAACGACAAAGGCACCTTCAGAGGCGAGGGTTTTTGCGATCGCGGCTCCAATGCCGCTGCTGCTGCCGGTAACGAGTGCGCGTTTGCCTTGAAGTTTAAGGTCCATAGTTTTTGATGTTGTGTAAAGGGTACGAAGAACTTTTAATAGGAAAGGCGGTCCAGCGTGTGGTGTGGTCTGAGCCGCTGTCAAAACTTGCTTTACTCATCTACCTCCTCATCCTTGTACTGTTGAACAGCTTCATAACCTGTACCGATCAAAAATCCTAGGGTTGAACCCACCACAAAAATGACGGGTCTTCGAGATTGCATCGGACTCACATGACCCACGACAATGCCTAGGACTGCACCTGCTAGCGCCGTCATTACACCGGAAAAGATCAGCATCCTAAAATTCATGTCTGATACCACCTGTTTAGGCAAAAATAAATGAGCCGATCAGCATGATGACCGTGGCGAAAAATAAACCATTGTTCATCCAGTCATTGAGCGTCCAGTCCTTAAACACGATTACTCTCCCGATTGACTTTGGATATTGCTAACCTCAGCACCGCCGTCTGATTGCCTCTCGGTCAGCCTTTGCGGATCTTTCTGGTTGGTTCGGCCTCCCTTGAGGAAGTCTTCCTCTAGGTTTTTAATCACGATATAGAGAATGGGCACGAAAATCAGACTCAAGATGGTGGCGACCAACATGCCACCAAAAACAGCAGTTCCCAGGGACCAGCGACTGACAGCCCCTGCGCCAGAGGCAATCACTAATGGAATAAACCCCGCTAGAGTTGAAATCGCGGTCATTACAATCGCTCGAAACCGTTGTTCTGAAGCAAAAATAGCGGCCTGCCGGATTTTCATGCCCAAGTCGCGATTTTTGTTGGCAAATTCCACAATCAAAATGGCATTTTTACTCGCCATTCCAATCAGCATCACTAAACCCACCTGAGCGTAAATATTGTTATTGAGGACGGGCCACACCCCGCCTGCCTGTAAAAAGGTGGCTCTAAACCAAATGCCGCCCAGGGCACCCAGAATCGCTAGGGGCACAGAAAGCATGATAATGAGCGGATCGATATAGCTCTCGTACTGGGCCGCTAGAACCAAAAACACCATGATAAAGCTGAGACCAAATACCACTGGGGCGGCTCCACCTGCCGTTTTCTCCTCAGCAGCCGTATTGGTCCACTCATAGTCAAAACCAGGCTGCAGGGTGGCTTCAGCCACTGCTTCCATGGCCTGAATAATCTGCCCTGAACTATAGCCAGGTGCTGGGGCGATGTTGACCTTAATCGCGGGATAAGCGTTGTAGTTGTTGACAATGGGGGGATAAGAAATTTGCTGTGTATTGATCAGATTACTGAGCTGTACAAGGGTACCCGTTCGCGATCTCACATACAAACTATCGATATCTTCTGGGCTTTGGCGTCGGGCAGCCTCAGCTTGAGCATAGACGCGGTAGAGACGACCATCCAGCACAAACTGGTTAATAAAGTTAGACCCCAGATAGGTTTGCAACGTACTTAGAATTTCACTGACGTTGACGTTTTGGGCATTCGCACGGTTACGATCAATCTCCGCTTCCAGCATCGGGCTATCGAAGGTAAACGTCGTCAGGGCCAGGGCGACCTCTGGCCGTTGATTGGCCGCAGTAATCACCTGTTGGGTATTGGCAATCAAGGCCTCCATCCCACGTCCTTGACGATCCTCAATAAAAATTTCTGAACCGCCGAAGCTACTGAGACCATCAACAGCAGGTGCATTAACCGCAAGCACACGCCCCCCATCAATCTGCTGCTGAAAATCCTGATTCGCTCGCTGCAAAACACCAAAAATAGAGCTGGAATCTTGGGGGCGCTTGTTCCAGGGATGGAGCTTGACGAACATGACGCCCTTATTACTATTGAGACCATCAAAGGAGAAGCCCGATAACCCCATGGTATGCTCCACTTCCTCGTAATCCATCATCATTTGAGCGGCCTGCTGGGTGATGTTGTGGGTGTAGTTCAATGACACCCCTGGCGGACCTTCGATGATGACGAAGAAATAGCCCTGGTCCTCTTCCGGGACAAATCCCTGCGGCAAGGTTTGATAGATCCAGCCCGTCAGCACGAGGCCCGCGACAAAGATGCCAATGATCAGAGGTGTGATGCGGGTGAAAAACTCGATCAGCTGACGATAGTGATCCTTAAGCCAGGCAAAGCTACGGTTAAATCTGGGGAACAACCAACCCAATGGCCCCTTTACAGGTTCTGCCCGTCGTAGAAAGACCCCAGACATGGAGGGAGAAAAGGTTAGAGCATTAAAAGTGGAGAAGACAACGGCAAAGGCAATGGTCAAGGCAAACTGCTTATACACAATTCCGGTTGTTCCGGGGAAAAACGTGACTGGGATAAACACGGCCATCAGGACGACAGAGGTGGAAATCACAGCTCCCACTAACTCGTCCATAGCGTCAAGCGCAGCCTGTCGGGGACGCATCCCCTGGGACAGCTTCGCCGATACGGCCTCGACGATCACAATTCCATCATCTACCACTAACCCCGTGGCGAGGATGCAGGCAAACAACGTCAACTGGTTGAGGGTAAAGCCAAGGACCAGCAGCGCAATCATGGTCCCCACTAGTGCTACTGGAATTGCCACTGCCGGAATTAAGGTGGCTCGCCAGTCCTGAAGAAAGATGAAAATAATCAGGACGACCAACCCGATTGCCTGGGCTAGGGTCACTAATAGATCACGCAGCGACGCGTTAATAAATAGTGTATTGTCATGGGCAATCTCAGCCTTCAACCCTCGGGGGAAATCCGCTGACAACTCTGCCATCTTGGCTTTGACCAGCTCAGCCGTATTGAGGGCATTTGTACCGGGAAGTTGGTAGACAATCAATCCAACCGCCGGATCCTTAGCATCAAATACAGCTTGGGAGAAATAGTCCTCTACTCCGAGTTCGGCCCGTCCCACATCCAAGACTTTGATCAGTGTGCCATCAGCCTCTGACTGGACCACAATATTTTCAGCTTCCTCAACGGTGGTGAACCGCCCTAAGACCCGTAAGGGCAACTCAAATTGCTGCTGGGGGAGGCCGGGTTGTCGGCCCACACCACCCGCCCCCACTTCAAAGTTCTGCGTCTGAACTGCGTTAACAACATCAGCAGCAGTCAATCCCCGAGCTGCCAGCTTATCGGGGTCGAGCCATAGCCGCATGGAGTATGCCGCAGCCCCGAAGGCTCTCAAACTGCCTACCCCTTCAATTCGCTTGAGTTCATTCCACAGATAACGATCCAAATAGTTGTAAAGAAACTGGGGATTGTAATAGTAGCTTCCGGCCTCATCTTTCTCGGAATAGAGTGAGTACACCAGCGTAACGCTGGGCGATTCCTTCTCAGTGGTCACTCCAGTAGAGATAACGCTAGGCGGGAGTTCTGACTGGGCTTGAGCGACCCGATTTTGCACCAGAACCTGGGAAATATTGGTATCTTTCTCCACTGGAAAAGAAACGTTTATGGTGGCAGTGCCCGTGTTATCCGTACTTGAAGTCATCCACTTGACATCTTCAGTACCGTTAATCTCTCGCTCCAGCACGGTGGTGACGTTATCGACTGCAGTCTTAGCATCTACTCCCACATAGTTGGCCCGAACTGCAATCTGTTTAGGAGCAATTTGGGGCAGTTTATCGAGCGGCAACAAGGCCATCGCAATGACCCCCAACAACACAATCACAATGGTGCAGACCGTTGTTAATACCGGGCGTTTAATAAAAGGGCTAGAGACAGACAGCAGCATTAATGAGTCCCCTGTGTCTTCTGAATCTTGGATTCCAATCGTCCGACCGTCTCTGCATCTGTAATCGGCGTATTGTCTTTCAAGCTCAAAATATTGGAAGTGGCAATGCGATCTCCAACTTTGATACCAGACAGTATTTGATAGGCTTGATCCTGAATTCTGCCTAGTTTGACGGGTTGCTGTCGAACCATCATCGACCGCTCACCAGATTGGGTACTTTGCTCTTGGGCAATATAGACAAAGCTTTGTCCACCTAAGGTGGAAATGGCAGTGGTAGGAATTAATATGCCAGGCCTTTCATTCCAAATCACTCGAACCCTCACGTACTCGCGATCTCTAAGGCGACGTTGGTTTGGGAAAGTTGCCTTGGTCAGAATCGATTGGGCATTTTGCTGAACGAGGGGAGCTATATAGTTTATCTGTCCCCTAACGATATGGCGCTCATTGTTCCCAATCGTTTCCACCGCCAATCCCCGCTTTATCTGATCGCGATTTTCGATGGGGATATTAATATTAAGCTCAAGAGTCTGATTATTGGTCAGTGTCGTCAGTTGCTCCCCCACGCTGACATAATCTCCCACTTTCTTGCTATCAAAGCTACCAATCACACCATCAATTGGGGCACGGATCGTATTGAACTCCAAGTTCTGACCTACTGCTCTCAATTCAGCCTTAGATCGAGCAATCGCGGCTTTTTGGCTGTCCACATTAGCCTGGGCTTGATCAACCTGCTGATCGGCTGCCTGTTGGGACTCAATTGCTGCATTCAGCGATTCCCGCCGAGAGTTTCGCTGGGCAATATTTGTTTTCAGATCTCGTGTCGAATCGTCCAAGTTCTGCTGGGGAAGCACCCCATCCTTAACCAGCTTTTTAGTGCGGTCCAGGTTAATCTGGGCCAGCTCTACTTCAGCCTCTATCGTCTGGAGATCAGCCTTAGCACTTTTGACTTGAGCAGCAGCTGCAGCACGATTAGCTTGGGCGGTTCTTAGTTCAGCCACTGCTTGCCCTAATCGTGCCCGCTCAACGTTGACACTTTGGCTAGCTGCGTTCACATTTTCGCGATCCCGGGTGGGTTCTAAGCGGACAATCTTGTCACCTCGACGGACGCGATCGCCCTGCCTGACAAAAATCTCCAAAATCCTGCCGTCAATACGGGGAGCCAGACTGACGCGATCACGAGCCGTCGATGTACCAATAAATTCACTACTGTCAACCAATGTGTCAGATTCGACAGTGCTTAATTTAACCGCGATTGCCTGGGGCTGATTCACTTGATCACTGCTACCGCATCCTCCCAGGGTGATCGCAAAAAGGCCAACACACATAATCATCCGAGGAAGGCCACTATACCGAGATTCAATCATTTCGACTTGCCCATGTCATTTCCTGAGTCGCGAAGGATGGATTTCTCCATGCTGAGTTGTCTTTGAAATTGGAAACCTATATCCATCGCTCTATGCAACTGTGGAGGACAAAACCTTTCCAGAAGTCATTCGCCTCCAATCGGTCATTTCCATCGTTTTCTATGAGAGAGAAGTAGCTTCACCAGCTAAGTCTCTAAACTAGGTAAAAACTGATTGTTTTTCTTGTCTATTCTTGTCTTCCTTAGTCAATTCTTGCTGTCATCAATATGATGAATATCTATTATTAATAGAACTAATATTTGATTCTTGAACTAATTAAAGGATTTAGAGTATATTGTGCCAAAATAATGATTTTTTCAGTGTTTTGCAAGGATAAAATGCACAGGTATTTAGTCTTATAAATGTCTGGTTGAGCTTTTCCATCTCCATATTCAATGCCTAATTAGAATCCTAGGAAGCGAGTCATTTTAATTCATAAAAATCATTAATAAATACAATTTAGTAGTATTTTATACAGTCAATTAGTTGAGAATATACAGTATTTTTGCAGGAGCAAATACAATGCCGTACTTTGAATCAATATATTGATTATCACCTTTGATATTGGTGGGCAAAGAAAGGGGATCGCTGTATTTGTAGCTTGCTCTCTAGCTCTGTCAATCGACTTCTTTGGAACTTGACGTCAAAATCAAAATTGACCGAGAGACAGCAACCTCTTAGCTAATCACATTAGCCCTTGGGGTTGGTCCACCTGCCGGGGTGATAACGCTAAGGCGCAAAGGAGCGTTGATTGGAATGGCCTGATTGAGCAGTTGTACAGCTCCTACAAAATCCAAATCTCTAAAGTTTTTAGCTATAGACATTTCAATAACATCGTTGAAGACCAATCTAGACAGTATCTAAGGTATTTCAACCACTTGAGTTAGGTATCAAAGGGCATCGCTAGATTTTGGCTAATGCAATTTCTAGCCAAAGGTCTTTTTCTTGGGCCCTCGTCTATTGATACAGGGGCTTCGATCATCTGACCATCAGTTCTACCTATTTCGTGGAATTGGATAGCGTTCGTCATATGGGTCTCCCTGATTGCGATAAGCATTAAGGCAGCTTGAGAGTTGTGGCTCAATTTGCCCCTCTATCGGTAGACTAATGACCATTGACAGCATGAGTCAAATGAATATTATAGATAAGTAATATCGATGACACTAATTCCAGAAGATTCTTCAGTGACTATTGACTACTCAAGCCTCCGTCAGCTTGATCTCAATCTATTACTTGCGTTCGATATCTTGGTTCAGGAAGCAAGCGTTACGCAGGCTGCCGAAAAACTCAACATGAGCCAATCCGCTATGAGCCACGCATTGAAGCGATTAAGAGCGGTGCTGAAAGATCCCATTTTGATTCGAACCTCCCAGCGACAGATGGAGGTTACTCCCTACGCCCTAGAAATTAGCCCACAGGTGCGACAAATCTTGGCAGAAATTCAAGAAACGCTCTTAGCTAAAGATGTGTTTAATCCAGCCACCGCTCAAGAAGATTTTCGGATTGCGACAAACGACTATGTTGAAGCCACACTCAGCGCTAATTTGCTCCAACAACTGACTCAGCAAGCCCCAGGAATACAAATTCGAGTAAAAGGGTTGAATAAAGATGCAGTTTTAGCAGCGCTCGATGACAATAGTATTGATTTATTTATTGGAGCTGGGTTGGACCTCAAGCGTTGGCATGTTCAAGAATCCCTCTATCAGGAAGAATTTGTCTGCGTTTTGCAGAGTGACTGCCCATTGACTGAACTATCACTAGAACAATATGTGGAAAGGACTCACATTCTTGTATCCTTTCAGGACGACTTTCGCGGCATTGGCGATTTGATTTTAGAACAACAGCAGCAGTCCCGCCAGGTCGTTTGGTCAACGCCCCACTTCATGGTTGTTCCCTTTCTCCTAGCCAATTCAGATTGTGTTGCTCTCCTCCCCAAGCGGATGGCAGAGCGGTGCGCCAAAGAGATGGGATTGAAGCTTTTACCACCACCAATTGATGTCACCAGATTTACAGTCTCTATGATTTGGCATCAGCGACACAATAATCGCCCTCAGCACCAATGGTTGAGAAAACAGTTCCTTATCGCAGCAAAGCAATTAGCAGATTGAAGACAGTAGGTCTAATTTATTGTTGGAAGAATGCGTTTTCTGGACTTCAGTAATGTAGTGTCCAATAAACTGAGGATGGGGGAAGCCTCGAGCCATGTTTAAGATGTACTGGCTATGGAATTAGCCCACCATTAAATAGTTGAATTCTCTCGATAAGTTTTGGGTGTAATACCGACAGTTTTGCGAAAATGTTTCGTCATATGACTTTGGTCGGCAAAACCACAGGTTAGCGCAATGTCTGTGATAGATAGTGAATCATTCTTTAGCAGCTGCTTGGCTTGTTGGATTCGTCGCTGCAGCACATAGCGATAGGGAGGCACCCCCATTGATTCCTTAAACATTGACGAAAAGTGATGCTGACTCAGGTCAACCACTGCTGCTAAATCCGCTAAACCCATATTTTGATCGAGGTTGGCATCGATATAGTCCAGAACATTACGTAGCCGTTTGCTTCCTATTCCACTCCCATACTTACGAATCAGGGGCTGATGGGTGCAATAGTTCCGAAGTAAATGAAGCGAGATTAAATTTGCGAGTGAATCAGTGTAAATGCGATCACCTACTTCTCGGCGCATTACTTCTTGACGGCAAGTACGGGCAAAGAAGGAAAGCTGGGGGTCCATCCCAAAGGTGACGTTTTTGAGTTCAACTGAACTTGGATCTAAACATTCTGTCTCGGCTGCCACCTGCTGAAGATGTGAAGGTTCAATGATAATTGCTATGACTTCATCGATGCTATTCCATGCCCAGGTCGCAGGTGTATTCGCTGTCGCTAGCCAGAAGGCACCCACTGGATTTTCACCCTTATAGGTTTGATTGCCGATTCGAGTTAACTGTTGGGTACTCCCCTGGCTCATAGTAACCAACAAAGCATGTTGGGCGAGACCAGGCGTAGACAGTTCACCAGGTTCCTCCATGTGGTGTTCAATAGTGAGACCACCAGACTTGAGAGGCTGCCGCGACATAACCCAATCATGCGGAACGAGCTGCTCGAATGTCTGCTGTTGAGCTGAGTTTTTCATCTTTAGAGTATTGTTTCCCACATTTAATCACTCAATGTTCGAATTGCCCTCTATCGATAGATAGGTATATTAGCAAGGAGATTGGATATTCTTCGGATAAGTGGAGATACATTTAAGTCTCGATGAGAGTTGCTTCATTGATTTTGAAGCAATCTTTAATAGCTTGTGTGATCGCAATTCGACTATATTCCCCAAAGATGGACAAGACAAGAATTATCAGACTGGTTATGGTGGTTTGAATCTATAAAGGTTCGATAAACGATATGAACTTAAATGGTGAGGTGCACTACTATGCCACTCGGCTCGAACTAGCTCCTGAAGTTCAGGTTGAAATTATTGAAATTCTCAACCAAACCTTGGCCACTACAATTGATTTGCGAGCAAAAGTGAAATGTGCCTGCTGGAACGTCAAGGGGATGCAGTTTTTTGCTCTCTACCAACTGTTTGAGCATCTTGCATCAGAGTTAGATCACTTTGCTGATTTAGTTGGAGAGCGGATTGTGACTTTGGGAGGTGTAGCCATGGGAACAGTTCAGGTAGCTACCCAACGATCAGAGATTCCAGCATATGCCTTACGTGTTATGGAGAGTAAAGGTTACGTGATCTTATTGGCTGAGTTTGTTAGTTTATATGCAAAGTCGTTACGGGCCAGTATTGAAATTGCAACGGGCTTGGAAGAGGCAAACACAGCTGACTTATACAGAGAAATCTCTCGGGCCGTTGATAAGATGCTGTGGATGTTGGAAGCTCATCTCCAAGTTTGAGGAGGAATTCCTATATATTCTCTTTTTTCCAACAATGATGCAATTGGATGGTTAGCTATTGGCTTATTCATCCCTGATAGGCCCAATGTACCCATCGATTTAGCCAATGATGGTTCAGAAATACTCTCACCGAAAGTGGTTGGCTAATTTAAATTAACAATTGTTGAACCCATCCTAGCTCGTAAGCATTCTCAATAAACCTATAAAACTGAATAGCAAACCAAGCTGTTTGGGACTTTGGGCATGCTTTAGTTTATCTGAGAGTTGTACAAAAAAATTTTCTGTAAGGTTGTGACAGTTGTTTTCAATCTCCCTTAAGTTTTCTGAGCTTCAGTATTATTTGATACTGTTTTCATACGCTGTAAACAAGTTCTTCGGCTCCACACATAGGCCCCAAAGCCAACTATCAGGTTGGCAGTTGCTGCTGCCAAAAAGATACCCGTGGGTCCAGCCATACGGCTGCCGATATAAGCCAGGGGAATATAGCATCCCACCATATGAGTTCCTGTAATCGTAATTGAAGGGATAGGTTTGCCCATCGCATTAAAGGCAGAACTGGTTATCTGCAACATCCCAGCAGCCCCATAGCTAATGGGTACTAGCCACAGATATCGAGTGGCGATTTCGATCACCTTGGGATCTGGATTGAAAATTGCAGCTAGCGATCGCCCACTCAGTCCCAGCCCTACCGCCATGAGTATCCCCCAACTAAGGCAGAAGCTATAACCGTAGCTGAGGGCCTGCCGTACCCGATCAACTTGGTGAGCCCCCCAATTTTGCCCAACAAAAGGTCCCATACTAGAAGCCAAGGCCATGACGGCAATCATAGCCAGTGATTCGACTCTGGAGGCTAAGCCAAATGCAGCCACAGATGCAGCACCATGAAAAGCAAGAAAACTGGTAATAACTCCAATTGATACTGGTGTGATCATGCTGGCAGCAGCAGCTGGTAGCCCCACTGACAAAATGTCACGCCAGCACCAAAGCGTTTCCTGGATGGTAGAAATTTGGGTAGACAGCAAATTCTCTTTGAAATGCAACACTAGCAAGGCGGCGACTAATGAGATGGCCCGAGCTATCACCGTAGCCAGAGCTGCGCCTTGTAATTCCAATCGGGGAAACCCTAAAGCACCATTTATCAGCAGCGGATCCAACAGGATATTCGTAGCTGCAGCCACGGTCATGATAATGCTGGGGGTTAAGGTATTTCCGGTTGCGCGAATGGCACTATTACCCACCATGGGCACTACCAAAAACACGATACCAAAATACCAAATCCGCATGTATTCACGGATGAAGGGAAGGATTTCAGGGCCGGCTCCCAACGCCTTAAACAGCGGATCGATGGTGAACAATCCCACGCTAGCAAACAGAAACACTGCTGTTAGGGCCAGAGTTAAGCTATTGGTGGTAAAGCGTTGTACACGGCGCATATCTCCTTCACCAATGGCTCGTGCAATTACGGAAGTAGACCCAATTCCCAACCCAAAGGCTAGATTGCCTAAGGTGAGTACTACTGGAAATGTGAAGCTCATGGCTGCTAGCTGAGTTGTACCCAGCTGTCCCACAAAGTAGGTATCAACAAGATTAAATGCGATTAAAGCAAATAGACCCCATACCATTGGCAGAGTCAGTTTCACAAGTTGAGAACCGACTGGGCCTGAAGTTAAGTTTCGCTTCATAGCAGTTTGAAAACTCCTTGCCTTATTTTCTAAACGTTATGCCTTAGATGAAGGGATTCGAGAGACTTATGGCTATCTTGACTTAGGTAACGGATCCAGACCACATTGAAAGCATGTGGTGCCAGATGGAACGTATTTCTTTGAGAGGCTTTAGCTCAAACGAATAACTTGCAATGTTTACATTATTTCAAGAATTCGAAAGCTCAACTTTCTGATACAGCTGATAGGCCTAGTCCACATCCTATGCCCAAGCTTAGGATCGGTGATGTACTAACTCCGATAGATTTGGTTCAACCAGAGGATCTAAATCCAACAAGATTTGACGTTGAGCAAAGGGCTTATTGTAAGGGCAAGTGAACCCGCACCGAGCAGGTCGATGATGCGCCTCTCTTCAGCACCAATACTGCTGTAGACTTCTTGGAATAAAAACGTGACGGGTCCGCGCTCTACATAGTCAAAGACTTGAAGCAAAAACAAATTTAAGAATTCCCAAAAGAACGTTTCGATCAGTTCTTTGAACAGGCCATCATGGTCAATGGATTCCCATTGTGCCACCCGCTGCTCCGTGATTCGTATTCGATTCGCTGATTGAGTGTATCACTAGCATCTCATCCGAGTTATCCAGGTACGGCTTCTTGCAGAGGTCTTCTAAAAAAGGGAGATAGTCTTCAAGGCTGGCTGTTCAAGGCACCCGTCTTAATCCAGACATTCTGATCGTAAAACCCACCCCGCTGCTCAAACTGAAATCCACCGAGTAGCATTCCTAGCCAGATAGGTACCAGTGACAGCTGTAGCTCCTGTTTTAGCTCGACCAAAGGCACCATCCCAGATGTCCCCTGTAAGTACGTTGAGATGGCATGTACCCATGCCAAAACATCCTCTTCTTCCAAGACTTGCAAGACTTCATCAGGTTGCTCAACCCTTAACTCAGTCTCCAGCTCTTCCAGCAACGATGCCTTGTCCTTGAGCACAACGATCGACTCACACTCCTCTTTGGGCAATGTTCGCCGAGTCACCGGGTCGGGTTCAGCAATTAGATCATCGTCTAACACCATGGATTGCCGAACCATCCCCATTTCGTCATCCAAATCAAGGATGGGACCGTCATCGTTGTGGGCATCTCGCCAGTCCCTGAGGAAGACCTCCGCTCGCCGACTCAAGATTTCTGCCATCTGCAATAGGGCAGTCCCCGCCGTGGATAACTTCTCCTCTAATGGCAACTGGGCGACTACTAAGTCCAATCGCTCCTGCAACTGCTGGAGGTCGCTCTCCACTGGAACCGCTTCCGCTTGATTCAACTGCTGCCAAAGATCGAGTTCCAGTTGCAATGCCATCGTGAACAACCTCCTACGGGAACAAAGGGCAGGGACGAATCGGGCATTGACTTGGATCCACTTCGACTTGTGAATCAAACTGATGCAGTACTTTTCCGTCTAAATGCTCAGAGAAGCGGTTGAGTATATTCCTGGAGTATTTCGTCACATCAGAGTTAGTCCACCCCAGGGTATGGACAGGCTCAACGATCGCAACCCGCTTTTGGCCTATCCACAGCTCCGCTGACATGGCATGAAGGGGCGCATCCCTTCTCGCTCGATACATCCGTCGAATAGCCGCAGGTTTGACGGGGACTTCCACCGTAACTTCAGGAATCAGCTTCCCCGTCTGTAGTTGATATTTCCGTTTCTTATTTCGGTTATAGCGATCGCGGTGTTTATACGAGGAACGTCGCACATGGCAACGCTGGCCCACCCAGCACTCCTTTAACTTTGCTTGGTCCACGGGTAGCTTGGAACATCGACGGCATTTTTCTGCGATCGCACGGGCCATCGTCCTAAACCATTTGCATCATTTGAGGGGCAGGCAAAGTCCAGCCTTCCGCTTCGTAGAATTCCATCAAGGATTCTATGGCTTCCTGCCCATGTTTAGCAGCCTCTTCATAGGTTTGGCCATCAGTAACGGGCTGCATCACCCGGTCAAATTCTGGTAACGACACTACATAGCATTGATCCTCTTCCGACCACTCGATCACCATTCGATACTTAGTCTGAGTCATTCGATAACGCCTCCAATTGCTGTAGCGCTTTCTGCACTTTGCGTTCCAAATAGAGTGGGGCATCTGCCCCATCTTTGCGGGCAACCGTGATCACCTGGGGCAATTGAGGATGCTTCCAGTTACTGTGAGAGTATTTGCCCGGTCGGGAGATAAACCCAGCCTCCTTGAGCATAGCCTTGATCTCACGAATCTTCTTAGGCATCCACCTCTCTCTCCAGCGATGATGTAGCAGATGACCTCACTCTACCATGCTTATTAGTCAAAGTTTAGTCAAAGTCCAAATAATGATTAATTGGGTTATGTGTACGGAAATCGCCATTGACGTACACTAAAATGGATAGGTGAGAATATTGCGATCGCAAATGGAAGCATCAGGGTTAGTTCGCTTAGAAATCGATGAGTCGGCAGTTGATATCGATTTGCTTAGAGCAGTCTTGGTGGAGAAAACCAAACCCTCCACGCGGGAAGGGTATACCAAGGATCTGGTGGACTTCTTTTTATTCGTGACCCAAGGGGAAATGGTCTATGGAGTTGAGGGACCGAAGCGAAAAAGTGAGATAAAGGCGCAGGTGAAGAGGGAATTATCTAGGCTGAGTCAATCCTTTGTGGGGATTGGCAGACTGAAGGCTTTAGAATTAGCCGCTCGGTATCGAGAATGCATGATGCAGCGAGGGTTACAAGCGAATACTATCAATCGGCGGTTGTCCGCAGTGAAGTCCATGGTGCGGATGGCCCGTCGTTTAGAGATGTGTGATTGGACTTTGACGGAAGTTGATGGTTTATCGGGGCGTTGTTGCATGAATAGGTGCTGCGGATTAGGCGCGGGCTAGAGTTTATGTACCACCAAAAACCGCTAGCCCATGAGTTACCAAATCCGCAACTGGTCCGAGTATAACGCTGGTCTCAAACAGCGGGGAAGTGTGACCTTCTGGCTCGAACAATCAGCTATCGTTCATTGGCTAGAAACCACACCGAGACAAAAGCGGGGAGCCTCTCTGACCTATAGCGATACAGCAATCTCCACCTTCGAGACCGTCAAATGTATCTATGGTTTAGCAGGGCGTCAAACCGAAGGATTTCTAAATTCATTGTTTGAGTTGATGGGAATTGAGCTTCCCGTTTGTGACCACAGCACCGTCTCTCGGCGGAAAGGTCAGCTATCGATTTCATTGCCCGTTATACCTAAGCAAGGTGCCATTCACGTCGTTATCGATAGCACAGGGGTCAAAGTCTATGGTGAAGGAGAGTGGAAAACCAGGCAACATGGTGTGAGCAAACGTCGGACGTGGCGTAAACTTCACTTGAGTGTTGATGAGTCCACTGGAGAAATTCTCACGGGTGTCGTGACAACCAATGACGTTCAGGATGGTGAAGTGTTTGAAGATCTCCTTGAAGGCATCGACGATGAGATTGAACAGGTCTCTGCTGACGGAGCCTATGACCAAAGTCATTGCTATGATGCCCTCATGGAGCGCAATGCCACAGCTGCAATTCCCCCAAGGAAGAATGCCAAAATTTGGCAACATGGAAACTGCAATGCTCCACCCCATCCACGAGATCAAAATCTCAGAGCCATCCGAAAACAGGGACGAAAGAGGTGGAAAAAACAAGCCCACTATCATCGGCGGTCTCTAGCTGAAACGACGATGTTTCGCTTCAAAACTATCTTTGGGGGTCAGGTACGTTCCCGTAACTTTGATAATCAAGCCACAGAGTTACTCCTGCAGTGTGCGGCACTCAATCGAATGATTCAGATCGCCAAACCCGAGACTGTTTGGGTTGAAGCTTAAGAATAACGAGGAGAGGCAATTCATCTAGCCTTTACGCGATTCATGCAACAAAGCCGTTTATCGGTGAAACCTTATCGAGATACCAGAGGAATTACAGCCTCTAAATTTCGACTGATGATGGTATTCATCAATCGGTTTTCCCTAGCTGGGGCTCGGGATTTCGCCATGATGACGCTACTCTGGGAGGCGGGATTGCGACGGTCTGAGCTAGTGGGCTGTGATGTCCGTCATTTTGACTCGGAGCAAAAACGTTTGTCGATTTTAGGGAAAGGAAGGAATGAAAGGGAGTGGATTGATTTGACGGAAAGTGGGGTACGAGCCATTTCAGAGTGGCTGGAACTGCGAGAAGTTTATGGCCTCACGGAGCCGTTGTTTATCTCGTTGGATCGGGCGAATTGGGGGTCGAGGTTGTCGGGGACATCGGTGTATCGGATTGTCCGGGCTCTAGCGAAGAAGGCAGGGGTTAGCGAGAACTTTGGGCCTCATAAGGTACGTCACAGCGGCACTACGACTTATCTAGAAATGACCGGTGGGGATTTACGGGGGGCACAAGCCTATTCCCGACACGCCAATCTCAATACGCTCAAGTTCTATGATGACAATCGCAAACAGCTTCAGAAGAAGGCTTCTGCAAAGTTGGCTGAGACAATTTCTTGGAAGAAAGATTCAAGTAAATCTGCTAATTAAAGTTATACCAACCAATTCGACCCATTACTTTTCAATATTCACACTGTACCCACTTGCTATTGGTCTCAATTCTAAAAACTAAGAAATATAGGGTATTACAATGGTTGGGTTCTGGGAAATAGAAATTCTTAAGTAGTTGTGGAAAGTAAATGACAGAATCATCAATTCTGTTGCATTATATTCTAGATATTTTCCAAATTTTGCTCAATGTAGTCTGCTACCGTAAATTGCTTAGGTAGATTGAACTCTTTAACGATAGGTGCGCTGTCCCAATGTGGTTGCCAAGCTGCGATAAATTTCACGAGTGCAAGAACATTGGGCTCTTGTCCTCTTTTGGTGATGCCAACTATGCGGTAGAGGATAGAGGAGTAAACCCTTGCCAGGTCTGGTTATGGAACTCTTCCAACAATTCCTTCCGTGCCAAGACACCCTTCACTTGGACAGTTGGGATCTTGACTCCACAAACCATCAGATGACCTTCCATGTTTCTTCAACTCAAGCTTTGGCTTGTTGCCCAGTCTGCCATCAAACATCACACCGGGTTCACAGTCGCTATGAGCGGACCTTGAGAGATCTTCCCTGTGTGGAATTCTGTCTGACTATTCTGCTTCAAGTTTGCAAGTTCTTCTGTTCCAATAAAACTTGTAAGCGTCGCATTTTTACTGAGCGACTACCCCAGGTCGCGGTTCCTTGGGCTCGGAGGACAGTTCGCTTTGCAGAACACCTTAGTTCGATTGGCTTGGCCCTTGGTGGTGCAGCTGCAGCCCGGCTGAGTTATCAAATCAATTATGGAAGTAGTCGCAATACTATGTTGAGAGCCCTCTTCAAGCTTCCACTTCCCTCAGTGACAACGCCCAAAATATTAGGGGTGGATGATTTTGCACTTCGCAGAGGCCATGAATATGGCACCATTCTTGTGGACCTTGAAAAGCATCAACCTATTGTCTTGTTAACAGATCGCAAAGCAGACACGTTAGCAGATTGGTTGAACGAGCACCCTGGTGTCGAAGTCATTTCTCGTGATCGCTCCAAGGCATATAAATCAGGAGCAAGTGAAGGGGCACCTGATGCATTGCAGGTTGCAGACCGCTTTCATCTACTCCAGAACCTTGAAGAAATTCTAGAAAACGTGTTTAGCTCTCATTCCCAAGTAATCAAGACAGTCGAGTACACCCTGCTGAAAGCTACACTTGCTGAGCATCAAGACACAGAAGCAATGAGCCAGCCTGTGGTGAAACCTCAAGTTGATCCTAATTCTCGTAAGGCTCAAAATCGGGCTCGAAGATTGGAAAAATACGAGCAGACTCATGCTTTACGCAAGCAAGGTTACCTGATCAAAGATATTGCTCATCATCTGGGGATTGGCAAACGCACTGTGTATACCTACCTAGCTGCTGATACATTTCAAGAGTATAAAACCCATCCCCGACGAGGATGGAGTGGTCTTAACCCTTACAAAGCCTACCTGCTTGAACAATGGAATAAAGGTCGTCAGAATTCCAAACAATTATTAGCAGAGATTCAGCAGCAGGGCTTCAAGGGCAGTTATACGATGGTCGTTCGCTACACTCACAAATTGCGTCAGTCTCTACCCCCGCAGCCTCCACGAGATTCCCTCAATGAGCTACCAGGAAGAGGACCTGTTCCTGAGGCTCAAGAGCTCATCCAAAAGCCTTTGACAGTTCAGAGGGCGGCTTGGTTGGTGATGCGCAAGGTGGAAAATCTAACGGAAGAGGATGAGACAATTTTGGAACAGCTGAGTAGTCAACCTGAACTCTCAAAAGCCATTGATCTGGCTCAAAGCTTGCTCTTCATCGTCAGGAAGAGATTACCTCAACATCTAGACCCGTGGTTGGACAGAGCTAAAAATAGTGCACTGAAACCTTTTCAGAGTTTTGCGAAAGGGCTCCTAGACGACTACGAAGCGGTCAAAGCTGCCCTAACACTGGAAGTGAGTAATGGCCAGGTTGAAGGACAAAATAATCGATTGAAAATGGTGAAGCGCCAAATGTATGGGAGGGCTGGTCTCGACCTTTTGAATAAACGCTTGGTGCTTATGAGCTGAAGTAGTTGCTGCTTATAGCTTTGCGTGCATTTTCTCAAGCATCACCAAAAGTGGACTAGATCCTAACCTCGGGCTCTTGTCCTCTTTTGGTGATGCCAACTATGCGGTAGAGGATAGAGGAGTAAACCCTTGCCAGGTCTGGTTATGGAACTCTTCCAACAATTCCTTCCGTGCCAAGACACCCTTCACTTGGACAGTTGGGATCTTGACTCCACAAACCATCAGATGACCTTCCATGTTTCTTCAACTCAAGCTTTGGCTTGTTGCCCAGTCTGCCATCAAACATCACACCGGGTTCACAGTCGCTATGAGCGGACCTTGAGAGATCTTCCCTGTGTGGAATTCTGTCTGACTATTCTGCTTCAAGTTTGCAAGTTCTTCTGTTCCAATAAAACTTGTAAGCGTCGCATTTTTACTGAGCGACTACCCCAGGTCGCGGTTCCTTGGGCTCGGAGGACAGTTCGCTTTGCAGAACACCTTAGTTCGATTGGCTTGGCCCTTGGTGGTGCAGCTGCAGCCCGGCTGAGTTATCAAATCAATTATGGAAGTAGTCGCAATACTATGTTGAGAGCCCTCTTCAAGCTTCCACTTCCCTCAGTGACAACGCCCAAAATATTAGGGGTGGATGATTTTGCACTTCGCAGAGGCCATGAATATGGCACCATTCTTGTGGACCTTGAAAAGCATCAACCTATTGTCTTGTTAACAGATCGCAAAGCAGACACGTTAGCAGATTGGTTGAACGAGCACCCTGGTGTCGAAGTCATTTCTCGTGATCGCTCCAAGGCATATAAATCAGGAGCAAGTGAAGGGGCACCTGATGCATTGCAGGTTGCAGACCGCTTTCATCTACTCCAGAACCTTGAAGAAATTCTAGAAAACGTGTTTAGCTCTCATTCCCAAGTAATCAAGACAGTCGAGTACACCCTGCTGAAAGCTACACTTGCTGAGCATCAAGACACAGAAGCAATGAGCCAGCCTGTGGTGAAACCTCAAGTTGATCCTAATTCTCGTAAGGCTCAAAATCGGGCTCGAAGATTGGAAAAATACGAGCAGACTCATGCTTTACGCAAGCAAGGTTACCTGATCAAAGATATTGCTCATCATCTGGGGATTGGCAAACGCACTGTGTATACCTACCTAGCTGCTGATACATTTCAAGAGTATAAAACCCATCCCCGACGAGGATGGAGTGGTCTTAACCCTTACAAAGCCTACCTGCTTGAACAATGGAATAAAGGTCGTCAGAATTCCAAACAATTATTAGCAGAGATTCAGCAGCAGGGCTTCAAGGGCAGTTATACGATGGTCGTTCGCTACACTCACAAATTGCGTCAGTCTCTACCCCCGCAGCCTCCACGAGATTCCCTCAATGAGCTACCAGGAAGAGGACCTGTTCCTGAGGCTCAAGAGCTCATCCAAAAGCCTTTGACAGTTCAGAGGGCGGCTTGGTTGGTGATGCGCAAGGTGGAAAATCTAACGGAAGAGGATGAGACAATTTTGGAACAGCTGAGTAGTCAACCTGAACTCTCAAAAGCCATTGATCTGGCTCAAAGCTTGCTCTTCATCGTCAGGAAGAGATTACCTCAACATCTAGACCCGTGGTTGGACAGAGCTAAAAATAGTGCACTGAAACCTTTTCAGAGTTTTGCGAAAGGGCTCCTAGACGACTACGAAGCGGTCAAAGCTGCCCTAACACTGGAAGTGAGTAATGGCCAGGTTGAAGGACAAAATAATCGATTGAAAATGGTGAAGCGCCAAATGTATGGGAGGGCTGGTCTCGACCTTTTGAATAAACGCTTGGTGCTTATGAGCTGAAGTAGTTGCTGCTTATAGCTTTGCGTGCATTTTCTCAAGCATCACCAAAAGTGGACTAGATCCGAACATTGGCAGCAAATGGCATGATTGGTTGCACAATGCTTTGACCTATTCCTGCGAACCACGCAGGAATAGGTAACGTCCGTACGTTACGATCTATTTTTTTGGCAAGAAGTTCAGCCACTTCTGCCCAAGTGATCCATTCTGGTCCACCTGCCTCAATAATTCGATTCAAAGCATTTTGATGGCCTACAGTACCAGCCATCATCTGTGCAACATCACGAGTTGAAATAAATACAGAACCTTGCTGACTACCTCCTGGAGCCAGCAATATCCCATGTTTAACTACGAAGTCACCCGTTATTGATTGCCACACCCTCATAAAGTTATACGGACGGCGCGTAGTGGCATGTGGATCAGGCCCAATGAGCTGACGTGCGCCCGACATCACTAACCAGACATCCATAAAAGCAGGGTTTCTGATAATTGTTGAGGCTATTGAGGAGGATTGTAGCCGTTGCTCTATCAGTCGTTTGCCTGCAAGCTCAGGTACAGTTTGTTCCATGGGATGTTTTGGAACAGATGACTGAACGAATTGTTGAACACCCGCTTCTTCAGCCGCTGCAATCAAATTTTCGTAGCCGCTGTCGTTAATGCGCTTTACTGAAAGGGTTTTTCCTGATGGGATGATGCTGTTGGCACTTGAAACAATAATGTCAACGTCAGTGACAGCACGGCGAAGGCTGGCAGGATCAGACAGATCACCGAGCACGTATTGAAGATCTCCGGTAGCACCGTGAATGCTGGTCCCTTCTCGACGCACCATAACCCTCACTGGGCGTCCTTTTTGTAGAAGTAATTTTGCAACCTGCGAACCAACATGGCCTGTTGCACCTACGATCAAAACACGTCCATCCGACATAGCGGATCTCCTTTCAATAAGATATTTTTTTGCAGTCGTTATAATGCTGGCTTTTTGCTGCCTAAGTGCTCTGTACGGAGTGCAGCATAGGCTCCCAAAATGTTGAGCATTAGAAATATCGGAACAACTAGCGAGGGAGCAAGCACCATTGGAAAGGCAAGCATGATTTCCGCAGTCGGTGGTGCTGAAAAGATCTGGAATTTTCCTGGCAACCCCGTCTGTATGGCCAACTCGCCCGGAAGAATGATGATGAGTAGTCCAATGACATGCCATAGGGCAAGGGCATCAACCGAGATCCGATGGGATTTCGCAAGTCGGTAAATAAACACACCACTCATCCCAAATGCTGCATCCGTCAGGCCAACCGCTAACTCTACATGTACTGGGAAATGTCCCGTAGTTGTTTTTAGCAATGTCCCTAAAGCAAGTATTCGTAGGGCTTGAATGCCAACCCACCAATGCGAAGGAACAGCTAATGCAACATCCTGAACACTAATGCGTGTGAATGGAAGTGCGAGCAAAATAAGTCCCACAATGATGAATGGAATAAAGGGCAACCAAAGACCAGGCATTAGAGATAGAAAAGCAGAAGTTGCATAAACGCCACTAGTCGATAGATATGTGCTGAGACCACCCCACAGCGATAGTGATGAAATGACAATGATGCCAGTTGACCCAGTATGAGGTGATCTCATCCTTCGCTTCGTATGACTCGCAGCCGTCAAGAGGAATAAGCTCTGAGCAATAAATAGAAAAGGAATGCTAGAAAATTCAATCATTATCCTTCTCCCTCGCCTAGCTCTGAAACCAAATGCTCCAGTTCAGTTGCTAACGCCTCCGCAGCTTCGATATGAGGGGCATGGCCAACCCCATTTAGGATGATCAATTTGCTGTTTGGACTAGCTGCAGCAGCAGCTTCGGAAGAAGCAAGTAGAACAATCTGATCTTTACTGCCATGAATAAATCGGCTGGGCACTAAAACTTTGGGGAGAGTATTGGTAATGTGATCAACCTTACGCCTCAACATTCCAGCTCTTACATGAGTGGGTACCACCATATTGGTCGCAATAATGAAGGTAAAAGTTGAAGGGTCAGTTGACTTAGCTGTTACTTGCTCTCCAACAGCAATCGTGGCTGCAACGTTTGTGGCAAGATCGTTGGACAGCATTCCAACCGCTTTCTCTGCGAAGGCAGAGCCAACGTATCCCGGTTCAATCCCTAGCTGATGTGCAGCACCGAGGTAAACAATCCCAGATACATTTTGATCACCATATTTAGCAAGATAATCGCCAAGGATAACGCCACCAATAGACCAGGCAACTATAATTGGCCGTTTTAGTTTGCATTTGCTGATAACTGCTTTTATGTCATCAGCATATAGATCTCCGTTAGTGTAGGGTTCAATACCTTCAGGTTTAGCAGAGTTGCCATGTCCACGATTATCGAAGGTAGTCAAATTAAATTGAAGCGATAGTCGACCTGCAATTTGTTGCCACCAAGCGAGATGACTTTGCGAAAAAGCATGAATAAACAGGATTGGGAAACCGTTGGCTTTACCCCATTGTTGGACAGCAATTTTGACGTCGCCACCGCCCAAGACCATTCGTTTATTGCGAGGTTCGGGAAGTTTAATCATTGTCCTGCCTTTGAGATATAAGATGCACCCGAATTTGAAGTAACAAATTCAGCCAGTCCAGAAAGAACACGTCTGCCAAGTTTGTGCATTTCTCGCTGCATCATGAGTGCATCCATGAGGCGACCAATAACGCCAAATTTCGGCACATATTCCATTTCCATAAACGCGACGGACGTTGCTCCCGTGTTCGATCTAACCCCAAGCCTGGCTTGAGCTGTCCTCAGTGGCATTGTCCCGTCGTAAATATCGACGGTGTAAGACTCTCCTTCTTTCCAATGAGTTACACGTTCAAGAACGTGATTCTTACCATCGCTTAAATCACATCGCCGATGGGCACCAACTCCTTTGGCAACGCTCCCGTCGAGGATAAAAGAATTTGCAACACCAGGATTGAATTTGTAAATCTCGCCATAGTTTGCAAGTACATTCCAGACATCTGACGTAGGCGCAGGTATCTGAACTTCAACATAAACTTTGCCCATGATGGAAACTCCGTTAGATTTGTGGTTTAACTGTTCGACATCAGAATGATTCGATATCAAAACTCCTAATTAGAGAATGATTGTTCTCTAATTAGCCAAAAAAAATTATAAGATTGCGATCGCAGAATCAATATAATTTTCGATCAGGGTCTTTTCTGCACGCGCATGGGCCAATACAAAAAGACCTTGTAATACACCCGTAAGATAATCTGCTAGCATAACAGCCCGGTCCGATTGAATGCCTGCACGTTTCAAGGCATCATAAAAAATCTTCGACATGGATTTTAAGTGAGCATTAACTTGGTCCTTGACTTCAGGTATCCGAAGTATTTCATCGGAAGCAGTGTTGGCCATGAAGCAACCCGTGCTACCCGCGTCTGAAATTGCGAGCAGACCGAGATTCTTCAGCGCCCTTATGATGTCGTCAATGGTAATCGCTTCCTGTTCAATACCAGAAAGAATTGACTTGAAAACAGTCTGACGATACAGACGTAATGATGCGATAAACAAAGCCTCTTTGTCACCAAAGACGGTGTAAAGACTTTTACGACTCACACCACTTGCCAACACTAGATCTTCATAGCTTGTTTCTGCAAACCCTTTTTTCCAGAACACATGCATCACTGCATCAAGTGCTTCATCAGGTTCAAATTCGCGAGGTCGTGGCAAAAAGCTATTACCTTCATATTAGAGAATGATCGTTCTCTAATTATATGGAAAGCAAAGGTAGGTGTCAAATGACTGGTCTCTAAATCTAGCTCTCCTTGAACTCATGTCACACTGAGCTACTTAGTAAATATAGATTCTTAACCGAAGGTGGGGTATTGCAATGATTTGTGTAAGAAAGGGTCATGTTGTCACTAAAGCCTTATATGTCAGTATTTTCAGAATGTGATCTGCTTGATTTTCTTAGATATAGGAGATCATTTTCGGTATATCTGGCAGTTCGACTCAATCGTTATTTGCGGCTAAGGAGCGACCTGGCAGCATACCTGCGATATACCGCTTAATAATTGCCTCTTGCTGCTTAGGTTAAAGATGCTCCGTCTGAATCAGAGAGTCTATAGCAACACCATTCACAAGGGCAAGCAAAGCATTCGCCTCCACCTTAGGCAATAGATCTTCCCGAAGAAGGCCAGCGCTCTGAAGAACCTCTAACTCCTGAATAATAACCGCCCGCAGCTCAGCCGCACTCTGCTGATGCTCCTTCAGTAGTCCATCTCTGCCAACTGAATAGCCCAAATAGGCGACCCACACCCGCAGGATTTCCTGCCGTTCTTGATCCAAGGGTAAAAAAGACAACAGCATTGCTTTCAACCGATCAACCCCTGAAACATTCTCTATCGCCAACTGCATCATCATCTGCAAGCGGTCTGAGACCTGGTGTAGGGCAAACAGAATCAGCTCCTGCTTATTTCGGAAGTAGTGAGTGACTACCCCCGTCGTGCAATTCATTTCCTGTGCGATCGCCCGCATACTGGCACGGTCTAACCCCTCCCGGACAATGACGCGCCAAGCGGCCTCAGAGACTTCAAGACGACGATCCTGCTGAGACATAAACGTTAACCACAAAGAAGTACAGAAGAATATCTAACAACTCAGTTGACAGATATCATAACAGTCATTATGTTAGTTACATAACAACTGTTATGAGGTTGCGAATATGCAAGGTCCAATTCAAGCCTCAATAGAATTCGAGCCACAAGAGGATCAGCATGGTCCATTGCCCCGCCCTGGTCTCAGCGGGCAACTGGATCGCTTCATTGGTCCTGGTGCGACTGCTGCTGAAATGGTTCTTCAGTTTGTTCCTGCTGTTACGGCAGCGATCGCGGCCCCAGCCTATGCGATGACGTTGCCAATTGAATGGTCGCCACTACAGCTGGGACTCATTTCAGTTTTGGGTTTCGACTTTGTTGGAGGTGTTCTGACGAACGCGACGGCTGCCGCCAAGCGTTGGTATCACCGGCCCAGTCAAGGATGGCAACAGCATCTGAGTTTTGTGGTCCTGCATATGGTCCATGTCGGTCTTGTGGCGCTGCTCTTTCGGGGTGGTGATTGGTATTTCCTTGTCAGTGTCTCCGGTTATCTGCTGGGGGCATCAGCGTTGATCCTGAGCTGTCCGCTTTATCTCCAGCGGCCTGTCGCTCTGGGCCTTTATGTTGTGGCGCTGCTATGCGATCGCTACTGCCTCGCTGCTACTCCTGGTTTGGAGTGGTTTCTACCCCTGCTTTTCCTGAAGCTGTTGGTTAGTCACCTACTTCATGAAACACCCTATCGGCCTGGGGAAAAGCTGTAAGCCACTTGCTTTTTGTTGATTTCGAGTTCTTTTTTCTAAAGTATGAGGATATCACCATGACTACTATCATTTCGTCTAACCACCAACCTGCTCAATTCTCAAAAACGGTCCAGTACGGTGCGCCTGCTCTGTTAGCGCTTTCGTCGGTTTTACTCACTAGCTTGGTGCCAGGGGGACTGATTGAAACCCGCAGTTTTGCCCACATTAATCCCATTGTTTTAGGGAGCTTTAATACCTTTCTAACCGCTCTAAGTCTGTTGAGCTTGTTGTTGATTTACTTTGTCTGGCAACGTCAGCGCTGGGCTTATGCAGCATCAGCGATTGCTGGTCTGTCTTATTTTCTGGTGTATGTACTTGATTTAGGTCGCCTGTTCCCGGTGTCCCCTGACGCAATGCCTTCAGCTCTATTCATAATTGAAGTCCTCGGAACCATTGTTTCGTTGCCTTTAATGATCGTTTCAGTGCAAGGGTTACGGCTCAGTAGAGAGCTGTCGATTCCTAGCCCTCAGGTTGGCACCCACTCCTTTACTCGGGTCAAGCAGTTTACCGCTGCACTTGTCATCGCGCTCCTGGGGCTTGGCATTATCACCTTTGCCACTCGCTCTGCAATGGGGCTGTAGAGCGAGTGGTCTGGCTGCTAGGGAGGATCCTTCAGTATCAAGATCGGTTGTCTTAGATCCTTGCTAGCTCGATGGCAGAGCTTGAGGTCCAGTTGATTTCGGAGGAAGCATAGACATGATGATTGAGGATGGAATTTTAATTGCGGGTGGCTATGGCGTCGTTGGACAACAAATTGCAAATCTCATTCGACAGCGTCACCCTGATCTACCACTGATTATCGCTGGGCGAACGTTAGGCAAGGCCGACTCACTAGCCCAAAGGTTAGGCAAGGCCAGTAGCTTCCAATTGGATGTTGAGCAACCTAATCCTTTGCAGGGTATAAGACCCCGAGCGATTGTTGCGGCGGTGAATGACTCCCATGATTACCTTTTGAGGGATGTGGTTCACAGTGGCATACCCTATCTGGATATCACCCGTTGGTCAGCGCAATTCAGAAATACGATCGCACAGCTCTCAGTCGAAGAATTAAAGGTCCCGGTTCTCCTCTCATCAGGATGGATGGGTGGTGTGGCCGCAGCAATCTCTGTTGCGGCGACTCGGTCCTTACATCAGGTGGACCGCATTGACATTAGCGTTCTGTTCTCAACCAAAGATAAATCCGGCCCCAACTCCGTTGAGTATATGGATCGATTAGCAACACCGTTCGAGGTCACGATTGATAGTAAACAACGAGAAGTTCTGCCCTATACAGATCCTCGCTCCGTCACGTTTCCGAAGGGTTACACTACTAAGGTGTATCGTTTCGACACCCCAGATTTGCTCACGCTGCCCAGTACGATAGGGGCCAAAACAGTTGCTACTCGAATCGCTTTCGATGATGCGTTCTCCACCAACCTCCTTCGTGTCCTGACCCGTTCTGGAATTTGGAAATTGATCAGTGGTGCTCGCTTTACGCCGTTGCGGCAATCGCTCCTCTACAATCCTGGCAGCGGGGCCAGCCACGAGATTGTGATTACTGCCTCTGGGACTGCTGGAGACGGTAATCCAACAATAGTTAATGCCACTATCGTCGATCCCCAAGGGCAAACTCACTTGACGGCGTTGGGTGCCTTGGTGCATTTGGAACGCTTGCTGGGTTGGGATGGTGCCCCGCCTCCTGCTCCTGGCATTGTTTATCCCGATACTGCGCCCCAGGTTGATAGTGCCCTTCGGGTATTGAGTGATTTTGGCGTTGCTGTATCCATCAAATCTGTTCCTTCGCTTTGATCATGAGCCGCTTTGTACTCCGCATGGGGAACTTCTTCGCCACCCGGTGTGTACTTGAGCAAGTCCAAAGCAATTAAGGGTAGGCCGGTGAATTGAGCGAGGCGTTTGCTGAGAGTTGATTTACCACCACCAGCATTGCCGAATACAGCAACTTTCTGCATCTTACGTTCCTCAATAGAGAGCATTTGTGATGAGGTGGGGGAGAACAGCTTTGTCTGATCGCTGCCCGTCCCCATTGGGCTGAGCGCTTCACAGGCTAATGACTACTGCAACTGGGCTATCAAGATACATGCAACCAAGAAGCAAATTGCAGCTCCTCCGGTAGTAATAGCTCGGATATAATTCCACAGCACCCAACGCGATACATAGGTATCTTTCCAATAGGTCGCCGCTTCCGTACCAGAATATTCCATTGCATCAAGCCGGTTGTTCATAGGAATGTTGAACCCATAGGAGATGACCAGTACACCAAAGACATAGAGCGCACTACCAATCATCACCCAGATCATTGCAGGGCCAGTGATATTCCAGTAAGCATAGCCAGCTAGGACAATGGCAAAAGGAGCCATTCCCCATAGCAGAAAGATATAGATTGATCTCCACACCTCGCGATTAATGATTTGCATGACCTCAATTCCAGCTTCAACCTTGGCTAGATAAAGCGATCGCATCAAGAAGTCCGAAAACGTGAGAAAGAAACCAGAAACTAGCCCACAGCAAATGACAGCGACTTCTAATGTCAAGAAAAATATATGCTCCGTCATGTTAATTTCTTTCCTTTTACAAGATAGAAACAGAATTGGTTCTGAGTTGTTATTTCCAAACAGAGAACTATAACTGTGGCGCTCTAAGCGCTAGCGTTAATGAAGCCGTCGCAGCCAGTGCAGCAGCAGTGCGAACGTGATTCCAGAAGGTCCAGTTAGTTAGGTAGCGGCTCCAAAGACCAATGGCGTCAGGATTATGTGGCTCGACAATCGCCAAGGCATCATTCATCGGCACATTGAACCGCATGGTGACCAAAATCGTGCCGAGGAGGTACAATAGACTCCCCACGAGGAGGTAGACAGACCCCGGTTTCTGCCACTGGAACAGTGAGGAAGCAGCTAGAAACAGGCAAGTGGCCGCCGTGCCCAAAAATGCAAGCATAAACCAGGGATTAATCACCGTGATGTTGATAGCTTGCATCACCGCAATTCCCTCAGACGGTGGTCGTTGCCCCAGGGCCAGCATCACAAACGTTGAGAAGGCAAAGAACATTCCTGCTACGAGTCCACAGCCTAGAACTGAGAACAGCTTCACCGAAAACAGAAGTTGGTTAGACATAGCGATGAAATCTCCTATTGATTAATTTAGATCGGTGAGAGAGAGCATTTTAGTCCCCCTAAATTTTCCAAGTGGGGGACTTTGAATACTTGATACCTCTGGCAAGGACAGACCAGAAAAGCAGTCAGTACGATAAACCGGGTGTCTGGTGCAAATAAGTATCGTCTGACAACTGCTTTAGCATGAAGTCAGCAACATCCGCCCTCGAAATTTTGAGCGTTATTCCCCTCTCATTACCCGGAAAACCATGCTGGTAGGCACCCGTTCGGCCTTCATCGGTGAAAGCGGCTGGACGAACGATGGTCCAATCCAGTCGGCTTTGCCGAACGAAAGCTTCCTGAAAAACGTGGTCGGCATAGGCTGGACGCAGCAGCAGTCCAAACATGATGTATTTCCAGAAAAAATCGAGATTGCCCCGGCTGTCCCCAACCCCGATTGTGGATTGGCAAACAAACCGCTGTACTGAAGCGTTCTCCATCGCTTTGACAATATTGCGGGTGCCTTCTGAGCGAATCTTTCCATTGCGACCGGCCCCAATTGAACACAGGACAGCTTCTTGGCCTTGCACCGCCTGTTCGACTGCTGGGGCATCCATCACATCCCCCTGAAAAAACTTGAGATGGGGATGCTGAATATCTAGCTTTTCGGGATTTCGAGCGAAGGCTGTGACCTGGTGCCCCTGCTCCAGCGCTTGGTCAACCACCTGGCGACCGACGCTTCCTGTGGCTCCAAAGATAAGTAGTTGCATAATCGTGCTCTCCTAAGAAATGACAGTCTCAGCTTAGGAAAACGGTCTAGGCTCAGCTATTGGATTCTTGCTCACCTGTAACAATCTTGCGGTCAGTTTCTAAGTTAAAGTGAGACCACCCATTTCTTTAACCTAGTTGGGATTCAGCAGCACTAGGTTGGCACTATGGAAAATCCTGCTATGCCAGAAGTTGACGCCCATACATCGTTCCCTTCATCTAGTTCAGGCAACGATATTCTTCGAGTCGAAACGCTCCAATATGCGCCAGGGGAAGCAAGTTGCCATTTTGAAGAAACGCACACGATCTTTATGCCCCTTGCTTCCCGTCCAATCCATTATTTACAAGCTCAAGATGACAAGACCTACACAGGACTCTACCGGAAGGGAGATATCCTGATCACACCAGCCAAAATCCCCCTATTTGTTCGGTGGGAGGGTGAAGAAAATTGCTTGCAGATTCAGCTTACAACCCAGTTTTTGCAAAGTGTTGCCCGAGAAACCCTAGAGCAGAACAGCGATCTCATCGAACTTATCCCCACATTTCATGTGCGCGATGCTCAGATGGAAGCGATCGCCATGATGCTCCACACGGAGTTTCAGCAAGACACCTCGGGCAATAGGCTGTACTTGGATTCTTTAGCGAACATTTTGGCCGTGAATTTACTGCGGCACCACGCAACCAAAAGACCACAGCTACCCATCTATGAAGGCGGCTTGCCCCCGAGACAACTTCAGCAGGTTTTGGACTACATCGACGCCCATTTAGATTGCGAGATTAAGCTGGCAGATTTAGCTCAAATACTGGATATGAGCCCTTTCCATTTCAGCCGCTTATTCAAGCTATCCACGGGTAAATCTCCACACCAATACCTAATTCAGCAGCGCATTGAGCATGCTAAGCAGCTATTGAAACAAACAGATCGACGCATCATCGATATAGCCTACGAATGTGGATTTAATAGTCATAGCCATCTAAGCAAGCAGTTTCGACAAATGATGGGAGTGACACCAAAAGTCTACAGAATGGGATAGTTGAGATATTGTGCCCTGGATTTCTCACCAGCCCTAGCTTAGAATGCCGATAGCCTTCTCTCTGCATGGCTTACAGGGAGTTCTTTAAACAACACACTGTATTTTGGTTGCGCATCGGTGTCGTTGAAATCTAACGTCCGCAATCACCGGGCCGCAGCGAGTAGTTGTCCATTTGAAACGTCGGCTTCGCGACTCCGATGTATTGCATTGTTATCCCAACTTCGTATTGGGATCACTGTGCGGACGATTCTCCATGACTTTCGGCTGGGTCTCAACCAATTGCAGCAATTCGTCGTGGCCTTCATGTTCAAGATCAAGAAGTGCTAAATAGGGATCACCCGACAGCCCAAGGGCAATCGCAAATGCTGGTTCTGTCTTCAACCCAGATTGTCTCAGTTTGATCACTGTCGCTTTCAGTTTAGGCACAACTGCCAGCAACCGCTTTTCGATTCGGAAGTACCTTACACCCCATTGTTGGCCTGTTGGGATGGATTGGCAGAACAGTTCAATATCCCAATTCAACGCGCTAAACTGAACGACAACGGACTCTTCGTTTTGCGCGGTAGAGTCGCGTATTTCAAAATTCTTGAAGCATTCAAACTGGGTCGTAGAATCCATCTTGAAACGGTCAAGGTCGTCATAGGAACAAGCGATGTCAATATCGTTGTTCGCCACGTCAATCCCAAGTGGAGGCGTCCCAATGACCACGGGGTCAAACGGACGTAGCTTGTCCAAGATCCCTAGATGCTCGATTTCCCGCGTGAATTCGATTCGCATTGGTTGGAACCAAGTGGGATAACTATGGTTATACGTCAGGCTGTCGCAAAAGACACCTAATCAATGTGACCTTTGCGCCACTTTCACCACCCACTGGAAGCATAATGATTGACTTACCTGATCGACTGCGTTCCATCACCACATCTTTGTTGTTCATGCAGAGCTGGTAGAACTGGTCATGGGTCAACGTCGTTAACGACTCCAGATTGAGTGTAATAGCAGTCATGGCTGTGGCCTGCGCTCTTGCCTTCTTCCTCATCTTATCCATTCTGTTTGGGTGAGCCAAGCAGGAAGTTCCCGCAGACTCTCTAGGCAGGTAAAGTCTTTTCCTTGAAGTGCCTCCATATCGGCCTGCTCATGCACCCATGTGGTGTGATAGGGAATGTGGACGGCTGCGGCTCCGGCTTCAAGCACTGGTAACACATCAGACTGAATCGAGTTGCCAACCATCAAAAACTGGCTCGGTTGCAGATCGTTGCGTCTCAAGATCTTCCGGTACGTGTCGGTGTCTTTTTTAGAAACGATCTCAATGGCAGAGAAGTAACCCCCCAGTCCAGAGCGTGCCAATTTGCTTTCCTGACTGAGCAGATCTCCTTTGGTCAGCAGCATGAGTGGCACCTGCTCTGCGAGGATTCTGATGGTCTCTTCTGCACCATCTAGCAGCTCCACTGGGGCTTTGAGCATCTCGCGGCCCAAGTCAATGATTTCTTGAATGTGGGTGGCGGGGATGTGGCCTTCCGTCAGCTCAATAGCGGTTTCGATCATTGAGAGCGTGAAGCTTTTTACACCGTAGCCAAAGTGCTCGAGGTTCCGCTTCTCCGTTTGGTAGAGGCGTTGCTCTATGGTGTCGGTATCTTGGCTAGCCGTCAGAATCTCTCGAAATCGTGCTTCGGTGGTGTTGAAGAGGGGAATGTTGTGCCATAGGGTGTCGTCGGCATCAAGGGCGATGAGCTTAAACTTCGTTTTCATATCGAGTGCGTGATGGTAGGGGACTGGGAGGATATATCTGCTACGCTCAAGCCCATTATCGCTGCTCCGTCGTTTCCCGAACGGCTTTGAAAAACGATCGCAGCTTGTTTTCGTCCAGCCGATCGTCAGTGCGAACTCCACTGCAAAGATCCAGACCAAACGGTTCAACCTGCTCAATGGCTACGCGGACGTTATCCGGTTTCAAGCCGCCTGCAAGAAAAAGCGGCACATCAATTTCTTCCCGGATCTGGCGGCTGATCTGCCAGTCATGAACACGCCCTGTGCCGCCAAGCTCTTTGACTTCCAGATTTTGATTCCCTGAGTCAAGCAAGATGGCATCTACGTGCTGTGAAATCAGCCGTGCTTCATTGATGGCGTCTTTATCCTGCACATGAATGACCTGCACGAGTTTGATTCCAGGCAGCGCCTGACGCAATATCGGATAGGCCACTGTTTCTATGCGATCGCAAAGCTGAACTGTGTTTGTGCGACAGCGGTGCTGCTGCTGGATGATAATATCGGGGTCTTGTTCGCTGGTGAGTAAAAAAGTTGCGATCGCAGGTGGTACAGCCGCCGCAATTCTGCAACCAGTGATTCATCGATTATGCCTGGGCCGCTTGGCATCGCAGAAACAAGTCCCAGGGCAGAGGCACCACAGTCGATCGCAAGCATTGCTTCTTGGATGCAGCTAATACAGCAGATTTTGATACGTGGGGCTACAGTTGGTTGCATAATGCTTTCTTAAATCACCCCCACTCATCGTACTTTCGCGTGGACTCCAAACTTCCACAACGTATAGATTAGAGATCAGCTTATCCATTCAAGTGGATAGATTAGCTTCACCCACCGTTTTAATGACACTACAACCCCAAGTTCAGTGGTACCACTATCAAGTGCGCACTGCCGACTTTAATCTGCGTTTTGCTTTTAGGTACAACATCTGGAAATCTTCAACGTGAACGTTATTACAAAAAATATCAAATGGGTCATGCTTGTATCGGGGCTACTCACTTGTACAATGGCCTATGCTGCAATAGCTCCAGAAGCAGCCTTAATGAGTACTTTTGGAGAATCTATCAGTGGTCCAATTGCTGAGATAGTCGTCAGAAACTGGGGTGCGTTAATCACCTTAATAGGGGGACTTCTTATCTATGGTGCATTTAACCCTCTACATCGCTCACTAATTCTTGTATTCTCTAGTACCAGCAAAATTATCTTTATTGGACTAGTACTGACTATTGGCAACGAATATCTGGGAAAGGCTGGATTAGTAGTTGCATTCGATAGCGTCGTTGTCGCAATATTTTCCATATATCTTTTGACTACTAAGCGTAATACCTAACCTAAACATATGAAGGTTGCTGGTCCATCTCTGTCAGCGAATTCCGTACTGCCGAGGCCTTGTTTGCCAGTGATCTCATCATGCTACTCGATGCGTTTATGGCTACACTCACCTTCACGTCCACCATCCTAGAAGTGTTGATCTACCTGTTCTATGGTTGCTCTCGATTAGCAGGCATGGCAATTGATGGTCCCCCAGTTCGTCCTTGCTCTGATCTGCAGGAATTGAAATTGGGCTAGGACTACTCTTGTTGTGTCTTTGGCGCGAGCAATGGACGCTGAACTCCAATGAATAATGGTCCTATTGTTTTGCCGACAGGGTGGGCTTATTGTTCTGATGAACTAATCCACAACGCTCACACAGCAAGAATCTCAGCTTTATTTCCCAACATGTTCCCTTCGTATGGAATTTCGTGTTATGTCACCAACCCGTTCTGTTACTCCAGGCGTCTGCACCATGAAAGCGACCTGGCAGACTCAGTATGGTTCACCGGATGTATTGCAATTAGTAGATGTCCCCAAACCCACACCTGCTGATAGCGAAGTGCTCGTAAAAGTACAGGCGGCCTCTGTTCATGCCGGAGATTGGCATCTGATGCGAGGCACACCGTTCTTAATTCGCTTAATGTTCAGCGGTATTTTCAAGCCCACGATCAACATTTTGGGATCTGATCTAGCGGGGCAAGTAGAAGCGGTCGGTAAAGAGGTCACGCAGTTTAAACCGGGTGACGAGGTCTTTGGTAATCTGTCCGAGTCTGGGTGGGGGGCATTTGCCCAATATGTTTGTGCCCCCACAGATGCCCTACAACCTAAGCCTGCAAACGTAACATTTGAGGAAGCAGCAGCTGTGCCAACCTCAGCAGTTGCGGCCCTACAAGCCCTACGAGATTGTGGGCAAATTCAGTCTGGGCAGCAGGTGTTGATTAATGGTGCCTCCGGTGGTGTGGGATCGTTTGCGGTGCAGATTGCCAAGATCTATGGGGCTGAGGTAACAGCGGTGTGTCGAACCGAAAAGATAGAGATGGTGCGATCTCTTCATCCAGACCACATTATTGACTACACTCAACAATCAGTTATTCAAGTTGGACAACAATACGACCTAATTCTGGATACCGCCGCTTATCGTTCAGTACTGGACTATCAGCAGGTTTTAAGCCCGGAGGGAGCCTTCGTCCTGGTGGGTGGCTCAACGGCTCGATTTTTCCAGGTGATGTTGTTTGGCTCCCTCCTTAGCAAGATTCTGCATCGGAAGATGACAGCCCTGGCAATGAAAGTCAATCCAAACGATCTTGCGATTGTGAAAGACTGGCTTGAGGCCAGAAAGATTGCGCCCTGCATTGATCGCAGTTACCCACTGCATGAGGTGCCAGAGGCGATCCGTTATCTTGAACAGCGACAGGTTCGAGGAAAAGTTACCATTAGGGTCTGATCAGCAGACTTCACTACCAGCAGGAATCTTAAACTTCAACGTTTTCACAGCCCAAGACTTGACATCTCATTTCAGACGATTTAGTCTGTATTTATTCCAGACGACTTAGTATGAAATTATGCCCCGTCCCCGAGAGTTTGATCCTCAAGCCGCTCTCCAGGCTGCCATTCAGGTGTTCTGGGAGAAAGGCTACTACGATACCTCTGTTGATGAGGTGGTCAAGCACTCTGGCGTCGCCAAATATGGCATCTATGGCACCTTTGGCCCCAAACGGGAGTTGTTCAAGAAGGTTCTAAGTCAGTACGCCAGCGATCGCCACCAAGATATCCAAAGCCCGATCCGGCGACCCGGCGCATCCTTGCCTGAAATCCAAGAGTTTTTTGACAAGGTACCTCATCTGATTACCCAGGAGGATTACCCCCACGGGTGCCTGATGTGTAGCACTGGCATTGAAGTGGGCCTCAGAGACCCGGAGATCAACGCAGTCGTCAAAGACTTTTTTGCTGATATCGCCAAAGTTCTCAAAGGTTGCCTGACCCAGGCCGTCCAGAAAGATGAACTTAAACCACAGGAGGAACTAGATGCCTTAGCAATCTATCTAACCACTGAATTTCGCAGCGCTCTGATGCTGGCCCGCAGTGGCCACGCCGTTCAAGAGATCCAGCAGCACCTAAAATTTGCGCTGCAGATCCTGTCGTAATTTTTTTTGATTAATTTCAGACTATTTATTCTGTAACTCTGTCGAAGTGTTTCTAATGTGGAGACGAATCAATGCAACATCCTAAGATTCTCGTGACCGCTGCCGCTGGACGCACGGGTTCTGCAGCGGTATTCCAGCTACTAGAAAAAGGCTTTCCAGTTCGGGCCTTTGTGCGCCGTAGGAGTGCCCGCGCGGTGCAGCTCGAAAAGGCCGGAGCCGAGCTGTTTATCGGTGACCTGTTTGATTTTCGTGATCTGCGTACAGCTCTACTAGAGGTGCAGCGGGCCTATTACTGTCCACCCTTTGCACCCAATCTATTGCATGGGGCAATGTTGTTTGCGATCGCAGCTGAAGAAGCCCACCTCGAAGTGGTTACCCTTATGAGTCAATGGAACCCCCATGCGACACACCCCTCCTATATAAGTCGGGAGCATTGGATTGCTAACCACCTATACCGCTGGATGCCCTCAGTGGACGTCATTCACATCAACCCCGGCATCTTTGCCTTTGTATACCTGCTGGGTTTGCCAATGATTACTCACTTTGGCTTGCTGATGGCACCCTTTGGTGAAGGTCGCAATGCCCCACCCTCTAACGAAGATATTGCTCGCGTTGCAGCGAGCGCCCTCGTCGATCCAGCACCTCATATTGGCAAGAGCTATCGACCCACTGGGCCGGACTTGCTGTCAACGCACGACATGGCGAATATTCTCAGCAAGATTCTCGATCGCCGAGTCAAGTATCAAGATACCTCGCTCAAAATGTTTGCAAAGGCTGCTAAAGCGTTGGGGTTCCCGGATTTTGAGACAGCCCAAATGCGATACTACGCGGATGACATTCGCCACGGCAGCTTTGAAGTTGGCACCCCAACTCATCATGTGGAGCAGGTGACTGGACAAAAGCCTGAGTCCTTTGAACAGACAGCCCATCGATATCTCCAAAATCCAGCACTGATTCATCCTCGGTTGGCACACATGAGCAAGATTGGGGCCATTACTTTGCTGGTGCGGACCCTGTTCAGTCGGGTTCCAGATTGGGAGGAATGGGAACGCGATCGCAACCACCCTCTCCTTAAACAGACCCAACTTGCAGTCCATAACCCAAACTGGGTTGTCAGTGCCCAACAGCAGCAGCTCAACTTACTCCAGCTTCGTAACCCCCAATACGCTCCACTAACCTAAGGAAATCATTATGACCCTACCCAAAATTCTTGTTACCAATGCCAATGGCAAAACTGGCTTTGCGGCAACCTTGCAGCTATTGGACAAAGGCTACCCAGTACGCGCCTTCGTCCGTACCCGAAGACCCAACACCACACAGCTTGAGCGAGCAGGGGCTGAAATCTTCATTGGTGATATGGCCGATATGGCCACCCTCAATCAAGTCATGCAGGGTATTCAGCGTGCGTATCTGTGCTTACCCGGCATCCCGAATCCCTTATTCTCTGGCGTTAGTTTTGCCGTGGCAGCACAAGTCATCAAGCTAGAAGTTGTGGTGATGATGGGGCAGTGGCTGTCTCATCCCCAACATCCTTCCTTTGCGACCCGCGTCACCAATCTGATGGACTCAGTTCTATCCTGGATGCCGGATGTGGATGTGGTGACCGTGAACCCAGGCTGGTTTGCAGACAACTATATGGCAATCCTGGAGCCGATCGCACAATTAGGACTAATGCCGATGCCTTTAGGTCAGGGACTGAATCCACCCCCCTCTAATGAAGATATTGCCAGAGTGATCGTTGGTGCCCTGACTAATCCTGCACCACATATCGGCAAAACTTACCGCCCAACGGGGCCTAAACTCCTGTCTCCCAAAGACATTGCACAGACCTTTGAACGAGTTCTCAATCGCCCAGTGCGGTACATTGATATTTCTGAAAAGATGTTTCTCAAAGCGCTGAGAGTCCAAGGTCTTTCTCCCTTTTTGCAATCGCAAATGCGCTACTATGCCGAGGAATATCGTCGGAACGCTTTTGGTATGGGCGGTTCTACTCATGCTGTTCTAGAAGTTGGAGGTCAGCCACCCGAAGATTTTGAAACCATCGTCCGCCGCTATGTGGCTCATAGCCCTACGGTACAACGATCCACTGGCAATCAACTCCGAGCAGTCTGGAATTTGTTGCAAATTCTGTGGACTCTTGTACCGGATGTAGAGGGCTATGAGCGCAGTCAATATCTACCGAGGGTCAGTCAGCCAACTTATGCCCTTGAACATAAAGATTGGGTGATTAGTCATTGCTTAGAGGATACGTTTGGGGTTGTCCATCCTATTTGAGAAGATGATCCAACCCTTCACACCTTATGAGTGGGGCAGAGTAGCAGTAAATGCTGCCCTACTCCTCACTTTTGGAATCAATGTTACTCCGTAGTCCCTGAGTTAATGATGCCGTCGCCAATTGAGTCAATGCGATAATCGCTTTCTCATCTTTGAGGGGCAACTGTTGTTCAATCAAAAGCATTGCCAGACCATGTACTAAGGACCAAGCTACCCAAGCCAGTTCTTGGGGATTGTTGACTTTGATCTTGCCTAGGGTTTGGCCAGTTGAGATCGCTTCCACCATCACCCCAAATGCTTTCCTTCCTGCCTCATTCAGTGCTGGGTAATCTGGATGATTAGCCTGAAATGCCCCAAACATCACCCGATAATGGGACGGATGGGACAGGGCAAACTGAACATAGGCCACCCCACTCACCTGCAGCTGCTCCACAGGATCTTCAGCCACCTCCATATCCTGCTTGAGCGCATCAAAAAGCAGCCGAAACCCCTCTTCAGCCACCGCCGCTAAAAGTGCTTCCTTATCTGCAAAATGGCGATAGGGGGCCGTATGAGACACCCCCACCTGACGCGCCACTTTGCGGAGCGATAGGGTTTTGGCATCCTGCTCTTGAGCAATCAATTCCAACGCCGCATCTATGAGCGACTGACGCAGATCGCCGTGATGATAAGGCGTCTCCTTGGTGGGCTTAGGCATCACTAGTGGAGCTTTAACGGAACCGTTACAAATTGTATGCCTCTATGTTGACAGCGTCAACTTCAAGATCTATAGTAATGTTGCCAGTGTAAACATTTTTGTGTCTATCTCCTGAAACGCTCACTGAAAATTGTGGAGGGCATCATGAAATCTACAACTCAACAAGACTATGATCTGATTTTGATTGGTTCCGGTATTGGAGCGCTGACCGTAGCCAGCCTCATGGCGCAACTACGCGGTAAACGGGTCTTGATCTTAGAGCGCCATTTCATTGCTGGCGGGTTTACCCACTCCTTCCAGCGCAAAGGGTTTCATTGGGATCCGGGATTACATTACGTTGGCCAAATGCGACCTGGTTCCAGTACCCGCCATCTGTTTGATCTGGTCACCCATCAGCAGGTGCAATGGCAGAAGATGCCTAACCTGTTTGAGAAGTTTGTGTATCCAGGTTTAACGTTTGATCTCTACGATGATCCGCAGCAGTACCAGGCAGATTTAATCGAGCGGTTTTCGGCGGAAGCCCCAGCAATTCGACAATATTTCAAAGATCTCAAGAAAGGATCTGCTGCTCTCTTCCTCGATGCAGCCAAGCAGAACGGCTCTTTTCTGTCCAAGCTCGTCGGTCAAGTTGCCAAGCTCTGGCACGGTATTGATTTAAGCTTAACGACCCAGGAATACCTTGATCAACACTTCCAGGATCCAAAACTTAAGGCATTATTGGCCTCCCAATGGTTAGATTATGGCGTATCTCCAGCAGCAAGTCCCTTTGCTCTCCATGCCACCATTGCCACTCACTATCTCAACGGCGGCTATTATCCCGTAGGTGGCGCAGGCACCATTGCCCAGGCGGTACAGCAGGTCGTTGAAGATCACAATGGTAATGTCTTGGTTAACCGAGAGGTGGACGAAATTTTATTGGATGAGGGGCAGGCTGTTGGCGTGAGAGTCCGCAACCTGAAAGCTAGAGATCAGGCGTTCGAGGAGTACTATGCACCGGTAATAATCTCCAATGCGGGTGCCTACAATACCTATCTCAAGTTCATTCCGGCTCACTATCCCATTCCGTTCCGGAATTCTCTGAAACAGTTTGTTGAGAAGCAGTCTCCAGCAACCAATGTGGCACTCTACATTGGCTTTTCTGAAGATCCGCGTCAACTCGGCTTCCAAGGGGAAAATCACTGGATTTACACCACCTTTGATCATCAGGCTGTGGAGTGTGAAAAGGGAAAGTGGCTCCAGTCTGGCCAGCCGCTCCAAGCCTATCTGTCCTTCCCATCGCTCAAAGATCCTAAGGCTACAAAACATACGGCTGAGATTATTGCCTTGGCCGATTATGACAGCTTTGCCTCTTGGCGTGATCAGGGTTGGTTGCACCGTGACGAGCAGTACCAAGCCCTTAAGGACCGCATCCAAAGTGTGTTGTTAGATCTGGTCGAGCAACACTATCCAGGATTTACAGACTTGGTGGATTATTGTGAAGTCTCAACCCCACTTACGAATGAGCACTTTACAGACCATCCCAAAGGGGGGATGTATGGGCTGCCGATGCTGGTGGATCGGTTCGCACCTCAAAATCGGGCCTGGACGAAGATTCAAACACCGATTCCCGGTCTCTATATGACGGGCAGTGATGTGTACATGCTGGGAATTGTCGGTTCGATGATGGGGGCGCTGTTAACTGCGAGTCAGCTCTCTGATGGAATTTCGATTCTCCAAGCCTTTATGGCAGCAGCCAAGGTGAAAGCTGTTGAAAGTAACACGGATAAGCCCACTATGGCCAAGGCATCTGCATTGTCCTAGTGTCATGTCAGTAGAATACTTGTGCGAATATGAACATCTGACCCTGGCTAAAGTTTTGATCGCGCAGTACAGACGAGACGATATAGAAGAGTTAGAGGCTCCTCCCCACAAAACTCATTCATAAATCCTCACCTCTAATCCCCACATGTGGGGACAACAGCTCCCCACATCCGTTTGTATTTTTGAGTTGTTAACGCCAAGGCGATCGCAACTCCCATGAGTCAACCCCACAGTTCTGCCGCAAATCATCACCAACAGTACGAGATTCGTATCAAGGGACATCTTGATCAGCGCTGGAGCCACTGGTTTGAGGGATTTGTGATCGCGCTCAAGGACAACGGTGAAACGCTGTTGTCTGGCCCGGTAGTAGATCAGGCCGCGCTTCATGGCGTGTTGATCAAGGTGCGTGATTTGGGGCTGTCACTGGTCTCAGTTACACCTGTCCAACGCGAACAGACCAAAAATGCAAACAAAGGAGAATGAATATGAATGTGCAAAAGCAGATACTGGCAATCGAGACGAAAGCGAAGCTATCGACCCTGTGGCTGCTGTTTCTACTCAATATCATCTTCCGAGATATTCATGAATTTGTAGAACCTGGCTTCGTTGAAGAGATTATGACCGGGACACTCAATGGGAATCCCATCCAAGAACATATGCTGCTGTTGGGCGGTGTCATGCTTGAGATTCCGATTTCCATGATTCTTCTCTCCAGACTATTACCCTATCGTGCCAATCGGTGGGCAAACATCATCATCGCGGTACTTTACATCTCGTTGGTAATTGTGACTGGCTCAACCGATTTAGACGATACCTTTCATCTAATCGTTGAGGTCACCGCGCTGTCATTCATTATCTGGTCGGCGGTGCGGTGGCGGAATCCATCTCTTAAGCGACCTGCGATCGATGCGGCAGTGTCATCGTAACCGAATTGAAGGAGAAAACGATGAATCTTGTGTTTGAGTCCCTTAATTTATCAGAACCCAAAATATTCATTACGAAGGAGCTACACAGATGAAGCACTACTTCAACTCGATGAGCCGGGCCTTGACTTCCGACTGGATGCTCAGGGAACTCGACGCCGAGCACGAACGGATCGTTATCGATGTTCAAGCTGGTGAGCAAAATTCACCTGAGTACCGGGCAATCAACCCAATGGGCAAAGTCCCCACACTCGTCGATGGTGACGCAGTTATCACCGAAACTGCTGCGATCTGTGCATACCTGGCTGACAAGTTTGCAGAGAAAGAGTTTGCGCCATCTCCCGGCTCACCAGAGCGCGGCAGGTATTATCGGTATCTCTTCTTCCCGGGTACCACCCTTGAACCGCTTCTGTCGGTCACCTCGCTTGGAATCAACGATATCAAGCCGCAAACGATGGGTTGGGGAGATATACCGCGTGCCATGGCCGCAGTCGAATCGATGACACCTGCTACTGGCTGGGCACTCGGGGAAAAGTTCACTGCAGCAGATGTCGTCTTTGGCGGTACGCTCGCATTATTTTGCGGCTTTAATATGATGACAGCATCGCAGAAGGTTGTGAGTTACATCGAGCGCATCAAATCGAGAACAGCCTACCAAGAGAGCCACACAGGTTTGTAACTGTAACGTTTGATCACGATAGGCTATCGGCGTGATACCCGTTAGCTTAGCTACGCCAATTTGTATTGATTCCATGTGATTCCGTTAAACAGCCACTGAACAGAACCCACTGAGGAACTATCCATGAACAAAGTTGCTGTATTTGGTAACACGGGTGGGGGAAAGTCCACCCTCAGCAAACGCCTTGGGGAGATAACGGGACTCCCTTGGTTTCCCCTTGATTCCATCCAGTACCAACCGGGTGGCAGCGAAGTGCCCCACGCTGAGTTTAAAGCCGCTCACGATGCCCTATTACAACAGGACCAGTGGATTATGGATGGCTTTGGCTCAATGGATACCCTATGGCCGCGTTTGGCCACAGCCGATACGTTGGTCTATCTCGATATGCCCGTGCTGTTGCATTACTGGTGGGTGACTAAACGCTTTCTTCAAGGGGCTTGGGTGCCACCCGCTGGTTGGCCGGAGGGAAGCCCGTTACTCAAAGGGACGCTGAATTCCTATACCACCGTCCGGTTGTGCCACACCAAACTAACGCCCAAATATCGGGACTATATGGCGCAAGTGAAGGCGACCAAGCAGGTTTATCATCTGCGATCGCGCCGGGACATCGCCTATTTCTATCAGACCATCGCAGCACAAACTGACGCTACTTTACCTAGGAGCTGAATCCATGACGACATCAACCCAATTTTGGGACAAAATCGCCGAGAAATATGCCAAGCAGCCGATCTCTGATGAAGCCGCTTACCAGAAAAAACTCCAAATCACGCGGGAGTATTTTCAGCCCAGTATGAACGTGCTGGAGTTTGGTTGTGGCACCGGATCGACGGCCATTGCCCATGCCCCTTACGTGCACCATATCCAAGCGATCGATTTCTCATCCAAGATGATTGATATCGCTCAAGCAAAAGCCGCCGCCCAAAACATCCTAAACGTCACCTTTGAGCAAGCCAGCATTGACGAGCTGAACGTCCCAGACAGCAGTTACGATGCGGTGTTGGGATTGAATGTTTTACACCTCCTCGAAAACAAGGAAGCAGCGATCGCTCAGGTCCATAAAATGCTCCAACCGGGCGGATGTTTCATCACCAGTACAGTGTGTCTGGGGGATACGATGGCTTGGTTCAAGCTGATTGCCCCTGTGGGTAAAGTCTTGGGACTTTTTCCGTTAGTCAAGATCTTTACAGTAAAAGACTTAGAGACAAGTTTGACGGATGCAGGGTTTGAGATCGATTACCAATGGCAAGCGGGGGATTATCAATCACCCATCGGTAACGCCAAAATCCTGTTCATCGTGGCAAAGAAGCCTGCATAAACGGCCATGAACATGACACTGGATCACGTTTTTATACTGGTTGAGCCGGACGCGAGGGTGGCTGATCGACTGCTTGAACAAGGCTTTCGAGAAGGCTCAAGAAACACTCATCCCGGTCAGGGCACTGCCAACCGTCGGTTTTTCTTTGCCAATGGCATGGTGGAATTCCTATGGGTGCGAGATGCCCATGAGGCAAACACTGGTCCCGGTCGAAACCTGCACTTTTCTGAGCGAGCAACAGATCCCACCGCCTCGCCCTTCGGCATCATTTTTGTCCCCTGCAAAGATAATGCCAGCCCCGACATGCCCTTCCCTGGCTGGCATTATCAACCTGACTACTTTCCACTCCCGACAGGATTCCATGTGGGTGCCAATTCCGAGAACTATCTGGAACCGCTCTGTTTCTATTTCCCATTCCATAATCCGGGTGTACCCCTACCGCAACCTGAACGCAATTCCCAGAGGATTACGGAGGTGGTCATTTCTACACCATCGATTGACACTGACGGGGTGTTGGCGTTGGCATCAAGGTGCGATCGCCTATCCATCCAATCAGCTTGTGAACATCTGATGGAAATCACGTTAGAACATCGTGCCCTGGGGCACACCCAAGATTTTCGACCTGCAATGCCACTCATTTTGCACTGGTAACTGTAGTAGAGTATCCAACTCAATTCACGACTTTTTCTCGAACGCCACGAGGCAGGCAAGCTCTCAATAAGGAAGCGACATGATTGTTTTAGTTGTACTACTCAGCGTATTTACTGTGACTTGGGGACTATCAGCGATCACCCAACGTCCCCGCCAGATTCGTACCGCTGGCTGTATTGCCTTTGCGGCTTTGTTTATCTTCACAGGAATCAGTCATTTTGCTTTGGCCGAAGGCATGGTACAGATGCTGCCTGAATGGGTTCCGGGGCGCTATCCAATCATTTACATCACCGGAATCATAGAAATTATTCTGGGACTTGGCTTTTTATGGCCATCAGTCAGACGTATGAATGGTCTATTGACACTTACATTCTTGATTGCTGTACTTCCGTCTAATATCTATGCGGCCTTAAATTCCGTTGACTTTGGTGGAAATATTAACGGCCCTCGCTATCTGTTCTTTCGCATACCATTACAACTTTTCTTACTGTGGTGGGTCTGGTTTATGGCGGTGCGTCGTTCTTAAATATTTCGATAGCTTGCTGCACCCAGGAATATTGAGGTTGGCTCGCGCAACTCTTCTGATCGGCTCGGTGAATCGCAAAGGGCTGGGTCAAGTCCTAATGTTCCTGCGCTGTCCAACCAAATGGACTCTTTCCTGCATGTAGCAGGACTGGAGTCCGTGACGTCATTTGACTATGGCACTGGCTGGTCGAAATGGATGTGTATAGCCGAGATCGGTGTCAAACTCAGATAATTTATTGCTTGGCGGTATGAATAATTTAGAATTGCTGTACTACCATCAAATCGTGTTGTATTAGGGCCTATCATCAAATAGGTTTTCAATCGATTAGAGTAGATATCTCAGGCACTTGAGCGAAAAAATTGATGGTTGATGTGCCAGGGCAAGAGATCGCAGAAATCCCCCTTCTAGAGACCAAGCTCTACCGCCCTAAATGGCGTCCTGGTTTGGTCTCACGTCCGAGGCTGCTTGAGCGGATTCACAAGGAGCGCAAGCTGACGCTCGTTTCGGCCCCTGCTGGTTTCGGCAAAACAACGCTGTTGGCGGAGTGGGTGGCGGCTGTCCCGGATCAGCTTGTTACCTGGGTTTCACTAGATCAGGGTGACAATGATTCTGCATTTTTCTGGGCCTACCTAATCACCGCCCTCCAGAAGATTAATTCTGGGCTAGGTGAGAGATCGCTCTCGTTATTGCAATCTCCACAACCACCGCCCATTGAGTCAGTTTTGGCGATCTTAATCAATGAGATCAATGGCGTTGAGGATAACTTGACGCTGATCCTCGATGATTTCCATGTGATTGAAAACCGAGGTGTGCAGGAAGCGATCACATTTCTCCTGGACCATCTTCCCTTCCAATTGCATCTGATCATTGCTAGCCGGACTGATCCACCCCTGCCTCTAGCCCGTCTTCGAGGTCGAGGAGAATTGACCGAGCTGCGAGCTGCGGATCTGCGCTTTACCTCAAACGAAGCCGCAGCGTTCCTCAACCGAATGATGGGGTTGGACATTTCGCCTGCAGATATCGCTGCTCTAGAGACCCGAACCGAAGGCTGGGTTGCGGGACTTCAGCTTGCAGCCCTCTCAATGCAAGGTCGGGAGGACATTCCTGAATTTATCGCAGCCTTCTCGGGTGATGACCGCTACATAGTGGACTACTTGTTGGAAGAGGTCTTGCAGCGTCAGTGCGATCGCGTTCGTACATTTTTGCTCCAAACCGCCATGTTAGAACGCTTGAGTGGGCCACTCTGTGATGCAGTCACCAACCAGCAAGGAAGCCAGACCATGCTGGCGGATCTGGAGCGCGACAATCTGTTTGTGGTGCCGCTGGATAACAAGCGCCAGTGGTATCGCTATCACCATCTGTTTGCTGATGTTCTCCAGGCCCATGCGATTGCGGAGCAGTTAGAGCACCTCTCCATTCTGCACAGGCGAGCTAGCGAGTGGTACGAGCAGAATAATCAACTATTCCATGCCATCCACCATGCCCTGGCTGCTAAAGACTTCGAGCGAGCGGCCAGTTTGATCGAGCGGATATGGCCCACGATGCGTCAGCGTCAGCAGGAATCCACGGTATTTGGCTGGATGAAGTCACTTCCTAACTCAGTGTTTCATAACCGACCTGTCCTGAGCGTTGTTTATGCCCTCGTGTTACTAAACGACGGCCAGTTGGATACTGCGGAAGCGCGTTTACAGAATGCTGAACGGTGGCTGGACAAGGACACCGAATCTCCAGCCGTTGAGAGAGTCGTGGTGGACGACCTACAGTTTCGGTCTTTACCGGCTTCTATCGCCAATGCCCGCGCCTATCGAGCGCAAGCGTTGGGTGATGTGTCGAGTACCATCACCTATGCACAGCAGGCCCTAGCGCTGTTACCAGAGGATGCAGCATATGAGCGCGGAACCACTGCATCTCTGCTCGGCCTTGCCTATTGGGCTAGCGGAAATCTAGAGGCTGCACACCTATCCTTTGCTAAAGGGCTGGCGATTTTTCAGAAAATTGGCGGTGTCCAGATTGCGATCGGTGGCACCTTAATTTTGGCCCATATCAGGAGAGGCCAAGGTCGACTCCAAGAGGCTATCCGCACCTGTGAGCAGGCTTTGCAACTGGCAACAGAACAGGGTGAGCCTGGGCGACGGGGGACGGCGGAACTATTGATGGCACTCAGCGAACTGCACTATGAGCAGGGTGATTTGGAGACCGCCAGCCAGCTTTTGCTACAAGGCGAGGAGCTGCGAGAGCAAGCCACCACGTTACCAGGAGCAGACCATCTCTGGTGCGTGGTGCAGGCGCACCTCAAGGAATCGCTCGGGGATTTAGAGGAAGCATTCAAGTTACTCAACGAGGCGGAGCGGTCGTACCATCGAATCCCTATTCCTGATGTGCGTCCTGTTGCAGCATTGAAGGTGCGGATGTGGGTAAGGCAGGGCCAACTCTCTGAAGCCCTGAGCTGGGCAAATGAGCGTCAGCTATCCGTTGAGGATGACCTTAGCTATCTGAAAGAGTATGAACATATCACTTTAACGAGGGTACTGATTGCTCGGTATCGAAGTGATGGTCAAAGATCGGCTCAGGGCCATTGCAGAGACAATGTAATTCATCAAGTGCTTGACTTGCTGGCCCGACTCCTGCAGGTGGCGCAAGCAGCAGGGAGAAACGGGAGTGTACTTGACATTTTGGTAACTCAGGGACTGGCATATGAGGTATTAGGGGATGTTGAGCGGGCGATCTCACCCCTAAAATGTGCCCTCACCCTGGCTGAACCAGAAGGCTATGTCCGCATTTTTGCCCAAGAAGGAACATCAATGGCGGAGCTGTTGCGTGAAATCGCAGCCCGTGGCATTACTCCAGGCTACACAGGTAGGCTATTAACTGCGTTAGAGACCTGGGGGCAAAAACGTGAGGATCAAGCTGTTTCCCCTATCTCTGCATCTGCTCAGTCGCTAGTTGAACCGCTGAGCCAACGAGAGCTTGATGTGTTGCGCTTGCTTAGAACTGATCTGTCTGGTCCAGAGATTGCTCGTGAACTAGTGGTTGCCTTGAGCACGGTTCGCACCCATACCAAGAGCATCTATAGCAAACTCAATGTCAATAATCGTCGGGCAGCGATTAAGCGGGCAACTGCTCTGGATTTAATTTAGACCATGCATTTGATGTTGAGTCTTAAATCATGCCGACCCCTATACTGGCCACTAAGCTTTATATCCCTCTCCCACGCCCAGAGGTGGTCTCCCGCGCTCGACTGATTGACTACCTGCAGGGGGGACTGAACCGGAAATTCATCCTGGTCTCAGCCCCAGCAGGCTTTGGCAAAAGCACGTTAGTTAGTGACTGGGTCTCTAATTACGCTGATGAACCCTCTTCTTCGGATAACTGCACCGTTACCTGGCTATCTCTAGACGAGGAAGACAACGATCTCCAACGGTTTTTGAGTTACGTAATTGCGGCGTTGCGGAAGATCTCAAGCAATTTTGGAGAAAGCGTGTTGGCAGCTCTCCAATCTCCTCAGCCGCTCTCCACCGAAAACATTTTGACCGTCCTACTGAATGAAATCACTACTATCCCCGAACAGTTTGTCCTGGTTTTAGATGATTATCATCGGGTTGATAACTCAATCGTAGATCAGGCCCTAACCTTTCTCATTGAACACCTCCCACCCCAAGCGCACCTGGTGATAGCCACCCGTGAAGATCCGGCTTTCCCCTTAGCCCGCTGGCGTGTTCAGGGTCAGTTGTGTGAAGTCCGGGTCAAAGACTTACGGTTCAACACTGCAGAAGCGGTTGAGTTTCTCAATCAGAGAATCGGTCTCAATCTTTCGAGGGACGATATCACTGCATTAGAAAACCGGACTGAGGGATGGGTTGCAGGTCTACAATTAGCGGCACTCTCTATACAAGGCCAAACCGACCCAACTCGGTTTATCCAAACGTTTACCGGGAGTCACCATTTCGTTCTCGACTATTTAGTCGCAGAGGTTTTACAGTGTCAGTCTGAACCGATCCGTCACTTTCTACTACAATCCTCCATTCTGCAGCGGTTGACTGGTCCTCTATGTAATGCCGTGACCGAGCAAACCAATGGTCAAGAGATCTTAAAAACCTTAGAGCGAGATAATCTATTTGTTGTGCCCCTGGATGATCAACGCCAGTGGTATCGCTATCATCACTTGTTTGCAGAGGTACTTCAGGCTAAAGCCATTGAGGAACAACCCGAGCAAATATCCGGCTTACATTCACAGGCAAGCGGGTGGTATGAGCGCCAGGGGTTACCCACCGATGCGATTTATCATGCTTTTGCGGCTCAAAATTATGAGCGGGCCGCAAACCTTGTCGAGCTGAACTGGCGAGATCTAACCCGACAGTATCAAAACGCCACGGTGATTGGCTGGATGAAGGCACTCCCTGATGAGCTGTTCTGTAATCGACCTGTGCTCAACGCAGGATATGCCTGGGCGCTGATGGGCTGTGGGAAGCTGGAAGCTGCTGAGCCTCACCTTCAGGCTATCGAACAGTGGCTGGATGACATTTCAAATCAACCTGGGTCATCACAACCTGAAATGGTCGTGGTGAATGAAGCCGAATTTCACGCTCTCCCAGTGACTCTCGCTGCGGCCCGTGCCTACCAAGCTCAGACCTTAGGTGATATCCCCGATACTTTGAAATATGCCCAGCAAGCCCTCGATCTGTTGCCGGAGGATGATTATATCAAGCGGGCTGCTCCTACTTCACTGCTGGGAATTGCCCACTGGGCCAATGGCGATCTAGACGCAGCCCACCGTTTCTTTACTGAAGTGGTTAAGAGTTTTCAGAGGGCTGGCGATGTTTTGAACACCATTGACCTAGGCTATGCCCTGGCTGAAATTCGAGCGACACAAGGGTATCTCCGCGAAGCGCTGAAGACCTATCAGAAATTCTCGAAAATTGCCATAGAGAAGGGCGGGACTGTGCTACGAGGGACGGCAAATCTGTATATGGGAATTAGCGAATTACAGTGTGAATGGAACGATTTGGATGCCGCCGCTCAGTCTTTTCAGACTGGCAAAGCACTCGATGAAACTGCGACATTACCGGATTGGCAGCATCGCTGGCGGATTGCCCAAGCACGAATGAAGGAGGCCCAAGGTGATCTCAATGGCGCACTTGATTTGCTTAATGAAGCAGAGCGGCTCTACTATCGCAGTCCAATGCCCACTGCACAGCCTATTGCAGCGCAGAGGGCTCGAGTATGGGTGCGGCAAGGTCGGTTGATGGAAGCCTGGGGGTGGGTGCGATCGCAAAATCTATCCATTGACGACGATCTAAGCTACCTACGCGAGTTTGAGCATATGACCCTGGTGAGGATATTGATTACCCAATACCGACAGAATCCAGCAGAGAAACCACCTATTCATGGGGCAGTGGGTCTACTGGATCGGCTGTTGACTGCAGCAGAAGCAGGGGGGCGGATTGGGAGTGCGATCGCACTTCTCATCTTGCAGGCTCTAGCCCAGGAAGCACAGGGCAATATCCCGGTAGCCCTTGTTCCCCTGCAACAGGCTCTGACACTGGCTGAGCCGGAGGGCTATATTCGGCTGTTCTTGGATGAAGGCCCACCCATGATGACATTGCTGCAAGCGGCTGCAAAGCAAGACATGGCTCCAAGCTATGTCTTGCAGCTACTGGGAGCCTTTAGAGATGTCCAAGTTAAAGTACCTGTCACTCAGGGGTTAGCAGAACCCTTAAGCGATCGCGAACTTGACGTACTCAAATTGCTCAGAACCGAATTGAGCGGTCCAGAAATTGCCCGCGAACTGATGGTGTCGCTGAACACGATGCGGACCCATACAAAGAACATCTACAGCAAACTTGGGGTTAATAACCGTAGATCCGCCGTCAAACGCGCTGCGGAATTGGAATTGTTATAGTCCACCTCCCCACATCTCGCATTGATAATCACCATCTCATTCACCACATGTGGTGACGACGCCTCCCCACATCTCTTCATATCTTCAGATTGCAGCCAAGAGCCAAGCCAACGGCTCTACACAAGCAAAGTGTACGGGGCACAACATGAGTGATCAGCACGTATTACCTGAAGAACAGGGCCAACCTGATCTTTACGAAATTCGCATCAAGGGCCACCTGAATGATCGCTGGACTCCATGGTTTGAGGGCCTAACGATCATCCTAGAAGACGACGGCAATACACTGTTGACTGGCCCAGTGGTTGATCAGGCAGCCCTGCATGGACTGCTCAAAAAAGTGCGGGATTTAGGTGTACCGCTGATTTCACTCATTCGTGTTACCCCCAGCACCACAAAGGAGACAACTAACCATGAAACCCCTTAATGCCTCTCCCCCAATCAGTCAGCCTATAAACTCAACAACGGCTCAAAAAAATGCAGGTCACCGTCTACCTGTCGGTAGAATCGACGTAGCCATTATCGGTTCTGGAATTGCAGGGTCCACCCTGGGGGCAATTCTGGCTCGCCAGGGACTCAAGGTCATTCTCTTTGAGGCCGGGAGTCATCCCAAATTTGCCATTGGCGAGTCGATGATTTTAGAAACCTCTGAGATGATGCGATCGCTTTCCGAGCGCTACGACATCCCAGAATTAGCCTACTTCAGTTCTGAAAACTACTTCGAGCGCATCGGCACCTCCCACGGCGTCAAACGCCACTTCAGCTTTGCCCACCACAGCGAGGGACAACCGTTCGATCAACAGCGCACTCTTCAGGCGGTGATTCCGAAACAACCCTACGGTCACGAGCTACATCTCTATCGGCAAGACACCGATTACTTTTTGATGACGGTAGCGATTCGCTATGGCGCACAGGTAATGCAAAATACTCCGGTGCAATCAGTGGAGATTAATGAAGTCGGAGTGGCACTGCTAACCCAATCTGGGGAACAGTTCGAGGCCGATTATATCGTTGATGCGGGAGGCTTTCGCTCTCTACTCGCTGAGCAGTTTGATCTGCGGCACCATAATTTGCAGACTCACTCGCGGGCCATTTTTACCCATATGGTTGATGTCCCCTGCTTCCATGAGGTGACAGCCCCAAAGGAAACCTATCAGCTACCGTTTCAGCTTTCCGAAGGCACTTTGCATCACGTCTTTAAGGGGGGTTGGCTGTGGGTGATTCCCTTTGATAACCACGCCAAATCCACAAATCCCCTGTGCAGTGTGGGGTTGATGCTGGACCCTAGGGTATATCCGGCTCAACCGGAACTGAGTCCCGAAGTCGAGTTTTTCCAATTCATTGAGCGCTTTCCGAGCATCGCTGAGCAATTTCGGCAGGCGAAAGCCGTACGGAACTGGACCCGCACCGGACGGATTCAATACAGTGCCAAGCAGGTGGTGGGCGATCGCTTCTGCCTCCTGGGGCAAGCGGCTGGGTTTATCGATCCGCTCTTCTCCAAAGGGCTTTACACCGCATTGGCCTGTACGTCTGCACTGGCAGAGCGATTACTGACCGCGAAAGAAACGGGCGATTATTCGGCGGCTTACTTTCGATCTGTCGAGGCGCTAACCCTGGCCTATATTCAAGCTAATGATCAGTTAGTCACCCATGCCTACCAATCCTTTTCAGATTACCGATTATGGTCACCGTTCTCTGTTCTTTGGTTGACGGGCGCTTATCTGGAGCTAGTGAAGCTGACGAGTAGCCGTGCACTAGCAATAAACCGACAAGAGTATGATCAGCAGCTCCAAACGCTGAGGTTAGCAGGCGGTGGTTTCCCGGAGTTTGAGCAGTTGGCCCAGCACATCTATACCCTGGTGGATAGAACGACCTTAAGCCGAGATATACCGAAGTTAGCACAGCAGATGACTCAGCAGCTTGAACAGGCATCCTGGATGCCGCAGGTCTTCAAGGCAGTGCTGAATGGGAAAAATCATCTCCCGAGTAACAAGCTTCATCCCCGACTTTTAAGGTCCAAGAAAGGTTTTATGGGAACGGGGCAATACCAAACTCACTTTTTCGGAGATCGCACTTTACCGTTCTTTCTGAGCTTCTATCTGCGGGAGCGGATAAAGTATTCCCAACGACTGCTGCAGTTCAAACGAGATCTCAAACTATGGAATAGAGGATTGCTCCATCCAGTGAGGTGGAGTGCTGCAGTCAGCAGAGTAATGCCGCTGACACTTGCAACCCTGGTAACAACCTATCTGTCTATCCCTCAAAGCTACCGATTCTCGATTGAAAATCGTTCAGACCACAGCCTCATCAACGTTCTTGCTAACCCAACCCAGTTTCAACTCAACTGTAGCAGTTTTGTCAGTGACGTTGTTGATGTGAGGATGTCGGGCGATCTCCCCACCTTTGCCATTAAAACTCCCTGCAACATTCAGTCCACAAACAACCAATAACGAGGAAGAAACCCATGAAAGCAATTCATTTCTACCAATATGGTTCTCCAGACGTACTTCAACTCCAAGAGATTGAAAAGCCTGTCATTGGCGACCATGATGTCCTAGTCAAAGTTCGCGCAGCAGCCACAAATCCTAAAGATTGGCACATCATGCGGGGCAGCCCCTACTTCCTGCGACTGTTCTTCGGTCTACTCAAACCCAAAGATCCCAGCCTCGGCGCTGAGCTTGCTGGACAGGTAGAAGCCGTAGGCAAACACGTCACCCAGTTTCAGCCTGGAGTTGAAGTCTATGGTCGTATTGATGGCTCCTTTGCTGAATATAGTTGTGTCCAGGAACAGGAGGCACTAGTATCCAAGCCAGCCAATCTATCCTTCGAGGAAGCCGCTAGTGTTCCTCTCGCAGCATTAACCGCGTTGCAAGGATTGCGAGATGCAGGACAGCTTCAGTCTGGGCAGACAGTGTTGATCAACGGAGCCTCAGGGGGTGTCGGCACCTATGCTGTTCAGATTGCGAAAGCGTTTGGTGCTGTGGTCATCGGTGTGTGCAGTACTCGGAATGTGGAGAGGATGTATTCCATTGGTGCAGACCGGGTGATTGACTACACTCAAGCAGACTTCACGCGGGATCCAGCTTTAAGCAAAGCGGGCTGTGACCTGATGCTGGATATGATTGGCAATCGATCGCTATTCGAGTGCGTTCGGGTGATGAACCAGCATGGAAGATATGTCCTCATTGGTGGGCCAGAAGGGAGTGGCATCCTGGGACCACTGGGGCATTTCCTCAAAGCCCTCCTGATATCACCGTTCGTGGAGCAGAAGGTTACCTCTCTGGATATGAAACGCAACAAGGCCGATCTACTCCTTTTGAAAGAGATGATCGAAATTGGGCAAGTTACACCTGTCATTGACAGGCACTACCCACTGAACCAAGTCCCGGAAGCCATCCGATATTTAGAAACAGGTCACGCCCAAGGGAAGGTTGTCATTAGCGTGTGAGGATTCGACAACGGGTGAGGGCGGGTAGCAAGCTAATGAGGTTGCTACCCCCACCTTAAATCCCCACTTCTGGGGACCACATCTCCCTAGATCAGTTTGTATTGTCAGGGTTAAGCAAGGCAATTTGCTAATGAGTATAAGGTTATAAATCAAGAAAAATAGGTTCAATATCCTTATCCAGGCCCTCTATCAAATCTGCGAAGCAACTTCTACGCTCACCAGTAAGTCAATTTCTTCACGAGTTGATGATCCGTGTAGTTAAGCCAATCTGAAGCATCTTTCGCACAATCAGAATGAGGTGTACCCAGTTCATACATGGAGTTCTTTGTCGTCACATACACTCGACCAGTTTTGGTCAATCAACCTTGAATTGGTGAGGATTTCAGTGATTTTCCTGCTGGATATTTAGGATGGTTAAAGATCTGCCTTCGAATAATCACTTGATTCCTAATGTCAATGCAACGCCAAGATTCAATCACTGGTACGTTGAGTGATGTTGTGCTGGATGCTGTTAGCGTGGGCTGAGAATGTTCTAAATAATAATAGATCCTAAACCCCTAATGACGTGATTTTCCTACTGTCCAAAGAGTCTGCTAATCATCAATTTCAAACCTATCATCTTGGTCTGATTGGTCCACTTCAAAGGGTAAGGATGGTGCAGGGCGTTTAAGAATAGGAGGAGTAATGACGATGGAGGGTTTCTGAACTGTAACGTGGGATGGGACAGGTTGGGTGGCAATCACAGGCTTAGGAAGTGGTGCAGGCCGAACATTCGGCTGAGACGGTGGAGTTTTTTGCGACGGCTCAGGTTGGATTTCAGCGACAGGCTGAGTCGTGGACGGTTCTGCTGGCTTGGCTGGAGAGGACTCAGGTTTGGCTGGCGAAGTAGCAGGCAATGAGGTTGGAGGAGTCATTTGGATAATAATCGGCTCAGCTTGAGGTGCTTGAGGACTCACATGAGGTCTGTAGCCTAAGGCCGTCCCGGTAATCACACCGCCAATACCAACAAAGGTCAAAAAGCGTTTCACGTAGGTTTCGCCACCGTTATAGGCTTTCAACATTTCATCGACAATGCCGAAACCGGCTTTTGCACGTTCTTTCGGCCCTGGTTGTTGTGGGACGGTTTGATTCATGATCATCACCCGTTTTGTTCTTGATGTGTTTGGCATAGGCTGCTCACCCAGCCCTTTGGGTTGTAGACAAAGACCTTCCGTTATCGGTTTACGTCAGTGCCCACCTCTGCGTCTTACCCTTTAAGATCACGTCTGGCCATGAAGTCAATGTGAAGGTTGAATGAGAAGACTCTCATAGGAGTATTGTGGAATAACCTCTAATGCTGCAATCTCCAGCGTCCCTCACCCAAATCGGCCATTGACCTCATCCATGATCGACATCAGGCTTTTCTAGGTTTTCCATCACTCATCCTTCTCCCAGAGGTCTCCCTGAATTATCCCAAGCAATCACTCCAGCTTAGGGATTTTGGCTCCTATCGTGAAAACTCAAGTTGTTTTAGGAAATTGATCGTCATCTCATATCCTTCTGGGATATTTTGCTGCTTAAATAGTTGGGCAGCAGTTTGTATATCCTGTTTGCCTTGAGTAAGGTTCCCGATTAAAACGTAGGTAGCTCTCCGGATGGCATAGGCGGCTGCAAACTCACGATTCAGTTCTATCGCTTTGTTGTAATCTGAGAATGCCCTGGAGTATTTCATCAAGTAAGTGTAGCTGATTCCTCGACTAACATAGGCAGCTGCAAACTCAGGATCTAGCTCAATCACTTTGTTTAAGTCAGCGATCGTTTTTGGGTATTCCTTTAAGTTGAGACGGGCAGTGCCACGTCTGAAGTAGGCAATTACATAGTCAGGATCAAGTTCTATGGCTTTGTCTAAGGCGATTTCTAGGAAAGACCTCACATACTTCTGAGCACAGAATGTAATAGTGATGTATTGAATCAATGGCACTGACTTAAGAAGTCAGTGCCATTGAACCTAGAGTTCGCTAGAATTTGGCGGTTGTGATCATCCTAGAGAAAACCCAAGTCCAGTCCCTCCCCTAACGAAGCGGCCCGAACTCAGGTTTTCACAGAAGTTTAGAATAACCAAGCTAAGAATAGGGGGCTGAGATAATCTCACCTAACTAGGGCTTGCTTCGGAAGTCTAAGTTCCAATATTTGCAGTGTATCCAAGTGTTGAGGGCCCTTGAGAAGTGCAAGGAAAATCATTCAAAATATTTAAAACCCTTGCACCTGCAACCCGATGTATCGCCGTCCATCCCCCGGTCAACTGTCCTTTGAGAACTTCTACTTGCCCTTTGGAGGGAAACTTTCAGGAGAGAATCGCTGGGTCAAACTAGCCGAGTTGATTCCTTGGGAGAGCTTTGAGTCAGAATATGCAGACCAATTCAGTCAGACCATGGGGGCACCTGCCAAACCCTTTCGTGTGGCCTTAGGGACCTTAATCATCAAAGAGAAACTGGGTATATCCGACGCAGAGACCGTAGAACAGATTCGAGAGAACCCCTACTTGCAGTACTTTCTGGGGTTTAGTGAATATCGAGAGAGTGCTCCGTTTGATGCCTCCATGCTGGTTCACTTTCGCCAACGGTTGAATCTAGAGCTGCTAGCTCAAGTCAATGACGCAGTCGTGGACTCTGTGCTGGCATCCGAGGGGTCTCCTGTGGCGATGTCCCCTGAGTCATCTCCTCCCTCTGACGATGATGAAGATGAGCCTCCTGCCCCTCCCAACCAGGGCCAATTGTTGATAGATGCGACCTGTGCACCAGCCGATATTCGCTATCCGACAGACTTGGATTTGCTCAATGATGCCCGCAAAGCAAGCGAAGCCATCCTCGATGCTTTATATGCTCAAGTCATGCTGTCCCTCAAGTGCAAACCTCGCACCTACCGCCAGAAGGCCCGCAAAGCCTATCTGGCCATTGCCAAAAAACGTCAACCGAGCCGCAAGCTGATTCGTAAAGGGATTCGTCAGCAGTTGGGCTATGTGCGTCGCAATCTAGCCCATATTGATGGGTTGATAACATTGGGGGCTTCCCTATCCCAATTGTCCCGGCGGCAGTACCGTCTGTTGCTGGTGATTCATGAAGTCTTTCGACAGCAAGAATGGATGTATCAACAGTCAGTACGTCGAGTGGACGACCGGATTGTCAGTATGAGTCAGCCTCATGTCCGACCGATGGTCCGAGGCAAAGCTGGAACACCCGTTGAGTTTGGAGCCAAGCTATCCCTCAGTTGTGTGCGTGGATGTGTGTTTCTGGAGCGCTTGAGTTGGGATGCGTTCAATGAATCCCAGCATCTTCAACATCAAGTGGAAGCCTTTCGTCGTCGCTTTGGCCATTATCCTTTCTCAGTCCATGCTGACCAAATCTATCGGACTCGGGCTAATCGACGATGGTGTAAAGCTCGGGGGATTCGCTTGAGTGGACCGCCGTTAGGAAGACCTCAACAAGACCCACAAGTACAGACCCAACTCAAGCAACAAGCGTGTGAGGATGAAAAGGTGAGGGTCCAGATTGAGGGTAAGTTTGGGCAGGCCAAGCGACGGTTTGGCTTGAATCGAGTGATGGCGAAGTTAGCGGATACGGCTGCCAGTGCGATTGCTATCACGTTCTTGGTCATGAATCTGGAGCGGTGGCTCAGCCACTTTTTATCGTTCATTTTTGGGGTGGGATTGCTGGTTTTGGAAAGCGTTATGGAGCTGTCAGGACTTCCTTGGGGCTTTGCTAGGGCCAGTCAAAGGATATGGCTCTGGCCGTCACAAATGGGTTGCTTGTACGATTTGATGCATGGAATTTGCTCAATTTACTTTCTCAGCAAACCCTAACTACCTGAGTAAGATACAACCGTTATTCTGTAAGTAGCCAAGGGGCGGGCCGTCAAATGTCAAAACTCGTAATACCACTACCCTTAGCAGGTGGTTGTCAGTGCGGCGAAATTCGATATGAAATAACTCTACAGCCGAAAGCCTTGTATGTCTGCCATTGCACAGAGTGTCAACAGCAATCATCAGCAAGTTTTGGATTATCTATGCCAGTTGATAGAACAGGGTTCCAATTACGGAAAGGTGTGTTGAAAACTTGGACTAGGGAGTCGGCTAGTGGTCGGCGTGTCGATTGTGCATTTTGCCCTAGCTGTGGAACGCGCATTTATCATGCACCAGAACGCAACCCAAGAATTTTTAACGTGAAGCCTGGAACCCTCGACAACACAAAATGGCTCGTGCCCGTTGCACATCTCTGGGTAGCCAGTGCTCAACCTTGGGTACAAATCCCAAATAATGTCATTCTTTATCCCCAACAGCCAGGAACCTTCGAACCAATATTTCAAGCTTGGCAGGCGTTATTGGGAAAACCCAGCTAGCGGCGATTTTACGATTAGGAAGCGACTGATTGCCAAAGCAGATTGCTTTCCTGGCCCGGCATTTGCAGCAACCCCCAGCGCAAAGAATTGGGGGCAATGGCAAATAAGCGCATCATCACTCCAACCAACTCGGGTGTCGATAGGGTATCGGCTAAAAATCCCGACCATTGATTTTTAGGCAAACTAAAGAACGTATCGAAATGCTGGTTTAATAGGCCCTGATCAAACCGCATTAACTTCTCCAGGCCAAACCGATAGAGATAGTACTTGCGGAGGCGATCTCGATTCCATAGCTCCTGCCATGCCTTCCGGGCGATCTCGGCTGGCCCAGCTTGAGCATCCTGGAGGGCGGTGGCAATCGCTGCGGCCAAACCCGGTCCACGGCGCAGCAGCGCCCCAACCATATACCCCGAAGCCGGGTGTACCATACTCGCCGCCCCACCAAAAGCCACCACAGGCTGATGGAGATCGGGCAAGGGGAGCGTCATCGGAAAGATGCAGCGTTCTACCTCCTGGACAGCAGTCACCTGAACACCTCGGGCAGCCAATCGTTGGTGCAAGCGTCGCTCTAGGAGTTCAAAACTGACTGGAGGGGCCATCGCCAGAGATGTCTCTTCCACAAAATAGACATCATCCCCAAAATCCATGGCATAGAGAAAGGTCGGCGGTTCGGTGGCCCGTTCGGTCACCGATAGATGCTCACTGCGAAAATCCTGAAGCACGAATTGTTGCGGCTCAACAGGAGGTGCAGAAAAATGTCCGACGATACCATAGGCCGTTTGAAAGGCAACCGCCCCTTGATCTGGCCGCTGGATAAACATCGGCTTGTGGCCGCTGGCATCAATCACCACCCTGACCCGTATGGATTCCCCCGCCCCCGTCGTGACGATTGAGTGCTTATGATCATGCTCTATCTGGGTGGCCTCACCTTGCTGCCATGTCACTCCCCCAGCTTCGCATTGGGCCAGCAGGTGGTTTTGCAGCTTGACTTTGTCGAATAAACCGTAGGCACGACCGTGGTTGACTTCCCCTTTACCAAAATAGGAAACACAATTGTCCCAACAATGGCCTAATAAGTCCGTTAATCCCAACGCTTCTAGTTCATCCCGCCAGATCCCGTAGGTATTCGGCCAGACTTGCCTCAGCGGACTAGCCGTCAGGCTGCCGACGTTTACGCCTTGCTCAGCCAAAGCCGCCGCAATAATCATCCCAGCGGGGCCTGCTCCAACTACCAGCGCATCAAAATCCAACCTAGCCGTGTCCTTTTTAAAGATTACCCAAGGGAGAACTCATCCCCGGTCTTCCATCGAACTTTAACATGCAGTTGAATACGGATAAAATCCTCCTCGATCACTCTAATGCTTTGCCACAATTTGATTCCAGAGTAGACCTGAGCTTAATTCGGGCATCATCCCTCTGCATTGGCCCATCCCCACCTTGAGTTCAGGAAATAAGCATCGTAAACCCTAGAACAATTTGCTGCTCTACTTGTCTTCAGCCTATAAGAAACTAGTTTTTGCTCATGTGTCTATACTCTTGCTAAACTCCCTCTTATTTAGAAGAGATATTTCAGGCTTTGATATGTTTCTACGGTCGAAAAAGATTATTGTGGTTATGCTTATTTCTATAATGATTTTTTCTTGCAGAAATATTGATAACAAAACAGTGAAATATAAGGATATTAACTTTCAAATTCCTTCGTCATGGCAATCTGAAGCGCTTAACGATGTAGATGGGCTACTGGTTATAAATTCTGTTTCTGAGGAAGCTTGGCAAGCTAATGTATTCTTTGAATTTAGAAGAGATAGTGAGAATAGAAGTCTAAAGCAATCTTTGAGTGATTTAAGTAGGTCCTTAAAAGAGCAGAAGAAAAATTTCCAAAGAATCTTAGCTGATGAATTTGAACTTGATAATGGTATCAATGTGGGTCGATTAGAATATACGCATCAGATCGATCACATTCAGCTACATAGCTGGGAACTTATTTTTAGATTAAATGGGAGAACAAGACTATTTGTTGCTGCATCAGCAGAGAGCAGTCTTTGGGAGCGTGATCGTCAAGTTTTTGATAAGATTATCCAATCAATTAACGTAGACTAACGCCTTTTACGGTTTTTGGGTGATCGTAATTTGTGAGCATATTGCAGTTTTTAGACGTTTTCAAACCATGTGCTGCAAAGGACGCTCAAACTTTCCGACAGGTTGAACTCTTTAAAATATTGCTCGTGCCCCTGAGTACGAGCTGTTAGCTGACAAAGGCATGTTTGAGCAACTTAAGAGCACGTATCAGTCGCAGCTCCTACGAGACCCGAATAAGGAATTTGGCCCGGAATATGTCCGGACAACTGACTTAGAACGACGCCTCGTTGATGAATACGGGTTCGACGCCATTCGGCTCATTTATCTCAATCGTGGTACTGTATTGCACCCATTGGGCGAAATGCCCGAATACTGCCCTTGGGCTCACGTGGGCAATCTCAATATTCAAGCTGCTATCGACAATCTGTTCGCCCCAATCGCCGTTGAAATTCCCAGTTTACTGAGTGTGCTGAGAGGCCGCTGCAGCCACTTGTATGCTGAAGAAAAAGATGGCTTTTGGGTACTTCACTACTTTCTTGACATGGTGCTGTACGACGGTCGCCAATATTATCACGTCTACACGGGTGGCTTACCAAATACCGACGTCCAACCAAACTTATGCTTGACCGAATTCGACTGGGTGGTCCCGCCTGATCTCACGAGACTGTACGCAGTTCATGATGGATTTGGACCAATTCTCGGTAGCCAAGACATCTCGGTAATGGCCAAGATGATGGACCCGATTTGCAAAGAGCAAAACGTGTATCCAGAGGACTACCGTTACTCTGACCTTCTTGAGTTCCACCAAGATGGTACCGGAAATGCTCAGTGTTTCTACCGTCAAGCTGATACGTACACTACCGTAGACTGGGACCACGAGACTTGGGAGATTTCGGGCTCGCAAGACTGCTTTGATTACATCGACGAGCGACTCAGTCAACTTGATGAAGAGTGAGTATGTAGCCAGCTAACAATAGCGTTAACCGAAGCGGCGAATCCGGCGAAAATTGAAATCAACACGTAACCTCGCTGCCCGGTTATGCTGATCGTTAGGCCATGTAAAACACTACCGCTGACCCAGCAAAGTACAACAGGGGAACTCGTGTTTGACCATATAAAGTTCGGCGTTCGCGACTTTGCGCTAAGCAGAAACTTCTACCTTAAAGCGCTCGAACCAATTGGAGTGACTGTAGTCACGGATTGGCCGCCAAACGGTGCTGAGCTTAGTCAACCAGCAGGCACGAGTTCCCTATGCCTGTACCAAACGGAAGAGACGCCCGCGCATCTACACATTGCATTTGTAGCCGAGAGCCGGCATCAGGTCGACGCGTTCTATCGAGCCGCCCTCAACGCAGGCGGGCAAGACAACGGACCGCCTGGACTACGTCCTCAGTACAGTGGGCAGTACTATGCGGCATATGTTCTTGATCCAGACGGACACAACATTGAAGCGGTCTGCCATGAGACCGAGACCTAACACAGTCGGAATTCTGGTTAAAAAAAGGAACAGTAGTGGTCGCCCCCAGCCTAACAAGCGTATGCACACGGACTGCCAAACCGTAACGTGCTTTGTCAGCCTATGATGCGAGGCGTTACACGACACTAACTTCATGAAAACGAACCAAAAAATTCTATTTGGTCCACTTAAGATCAGAAAGATTATTCAACTAGCATCGAGATCGGATAGGTCTGAAAGATCCAGAAAGCTATGAGGGGAAAAGGTTCTGCGTTTTTATTCTTCACCGAATGATCTCGTAGACATCTCCTAGCCACCAGTCACTTTTCTAGTGTATGTGACACTAATTCTGGAAAACGGAAATAATTCTGGAATGTACACCAGCAATGGATAATCTAGAAACTGTTGTCCACTAGTGTATCTGTAATACCCCCAGAGCAGTACCCTAGTCAGTATGGATCATCAATCTTCTGCACCCCAGCGTCAGCGCGGATTCTCACTGACGCCCCTCGGGATGATGAAACTGCAGCAACGGTTACTCGCATTAGAAGCCCAAACGGGCGTAAAACATAATGCCGCCCGCATTGCCCAACAGATTCAAATGATTGATCCCAAGGGCTTGCACCCTACCACTGTCCGCAAGATTCTGCGCCAAGAAACCGTAGACTTCACCACCCTGCAGGTTCTGTTTTATGGATTAGCCCTCGACTTGGCCCCAGAGGATTGTGAGCAACCTTCACCCCTCCAGACCGTCCCCACTCAACAGGATTGGGGTGGAGCACCCGACATCACCCCCTTTTATGGCCGCCATCAAGCCTTAAAAACCGTCAGCCACTTGATCGTCACGGATCGCTGTCGTTTAGTCACCCTGCTGGGCATGGGCGGCATGGGAAAAACGGCCCTCTCCGTCAAGCTGGCCCAACAGGTTCAAAATCAATTTACAACCCTGATCTGGCGATCCCTGCGCAACGCTCCCCCCATCGAGATGCTGTTACTGGACTACCTGCAAGTCTTGTCTGGGAAACGGGAAGCTGACCTGCCCCAGCACTTGGATGGCCAAATCACTCAACTCATCAACTACTTGCGCCAGTCTCGATGTTTGTTGATTCTTGATAATGTGGAGTCTATCCTGGAGCGCGGTCGTCCTGCTGGCCGGTATCAGTCTGACTTTCAAGGGTATGGGGAGCTGCTACACCACATCGCCAGCACTCACCATCAAAGCTGCTTAATCCTAACCAGCCGTGAAAAGCCCCAAGGGATAGCAGCCTTGGAAGGGGAAGCCTCACCCGTTCGCACTTACCTGCTCCAGGGCTTAGAAACATCAACCGGTCAGGAACTTCTTAGTCAAAAAGGCTTGATCCATCTCAATTCCGCCACTAGTCAGCTCGTTGCAACCTATCAGGGCAATCCCCTTGCCCTTAAGATTGTTGCCACCGCCATTCAAGATCTCTTTGCTGGTGATATCCAAGGGTTTCTCGACCAAGAACAAATTGCTTTTAGTGAAATCCGTCTCCTGCTGGATCAACAGTTTGACCGGTTATCTTCCTTAGAACAACAGGTCCTGTATTGGCTTGCGATCGCACGCACCCCCATCTCTCTCCAAACCCTCCAAGCTGAAATTCTCGTTCCCTCAACTCATCTTCTAGAAACCATCGAATCCATTGATCGGCGCTCACTGTTGGAACGGGATAGCACCGTATTTCAGCTGACCCTGCAGCCCGTGATTATGGAGTATGTTTGCGATCGCTTGATTGATACCGTCAGTGCAGACCTCCTTGATCAGCCCCTGCCTGAGACCTCCCTATTTTACTCCCATGCCCTGATCAAAGCAGACAGCCCAGACTATCTGCGCGACTGCCAAATTCGCTTGGTGTTGGCCCCTATAGCCGAACGGCTTCTAAAGAGACTGGGCAGCCCCACCCAGATTGAGGTTCATATTAAGCAGATACTGTCACAACTCTCGTCGCAGCCCAGCTATGCTGCGGGCAATCTTCTCAATCTGCTGGTGTACTTCAATATCGATCTCACAGGCTATGACTTTTCCCATCTCACCGTTTGGCAAGCCTATCTCCAAGGAATTAACCTGCACCGTGTAAGTTTTAAGAATACTGATATCGCTAACAGCGTTTTCACCCAGACCTTTGGCGATATCTGTGACGCCACGTTTAGCCCCAACGGCGAATGGGTCGCCACTGCCCATACCGATGGCATTCCTAGAATCTGGCGAGTTAACGATGGCAAGCTGTTATTTTCCTGCCAGGCCCATCCAGAAACCATCTGGTCCATTGCCTTTAGCCCCAATGGTCAAACCCTCGCCAGCGGCAGCTTCGATCAAACCATTTCGCTCTGGGATCTGGAGCAGGGCCAGGGACAACAAACTCTCTGCGGCCATCAGGATCGGATTTGGTCCATTGCCTTTAGCCCAAAGGGTCAAACTCTGGTCAGTGGCAGTAATGACTGCACCCTTCGCCTTTGGGATGTGACGACAGGAACCTGTATTCGCATCTTGACCGGGCATACTGATGGCGTCACTGCCGTTGCCTACCATCCAGAGGGGGAATGGATCGCCAGTGGCAGTGCTGATCAAACGGTTCGACTGTGGCATCCAACCTCTAGGCTCCTAGCCACTTTCACCGGACATTCCCTACCCATTACCTGTATTGCCGTGAGTCCCGATGGCCAATATTTAGCCAGCAGCGATGCCCAAACGATTCGTCTCTGGCAGGTGAGCACCCAGGAATGCATTCATGTGATTGAGGCGTTAACGTCTGTATGGTCGATGGCCTTTAGTGCGGATGGAGAAATATTAGGGGCAGGCGATCGCCAATTCCTCAAATGTTGGCGAGTTCCCACCGGAGAACTGCTGCAGTCCCAGGCCACATACGACCGTCAAATCTGGGCCGTCGACTTTAGTCAGAATGGTCTGCTTCTAGCTTGCGATAAGCAAATGCTAGGAGTCTGGCAGCTACAGCAGGACCTACAGCGACTCTGCACTCTTCAAGGCTATACCAACGGGGTTTGGTCTGTAGCGATAAGTCCAGATGGTCAAACCGTTGCTAGCGGCAGTACCGATCATGTGGTTAGGCTGTGGGATCTAAATCAGCAGCATTGTCGGCAGCGCCATCTACAATCCTCAGCTCGCCAAGTCACTTTTAGCCCCGATGGGCAACTTGTTGCCAGCGGTGGAGAAGATGGCTCCGTCCAGCTTTGGGAGCCTGGAACCGGGCGGCAGTTTACCATGACCCCTCGCCATAGTGGCCCGATATGGGCAATTGCCTTTAGCCCCGACGGTCAGACCCTTGTTAGTGGCAGTGCTGACCATCAGATTCGGCTTTGGGATGTCGTTAATCACCACACCCTCAGGACATTCACTGGCCATGACAGCTGGGTCTTATCCATCACTTTCTCGGACAATATCCTGATCAGTGGTAGTGCGGATCAAACCATTAAAGTATGGGATATGCGCACTGGTGACTGTTGCCACACCTTGACCGGGCATACTGGCAGCGTTTGGTCCGTCAGTGCCGCTAGAGATATCCTGGCAACGGCCAGTGAAGACCGGATGATCCGACTTTGGCATCTCTCCACAGCAGACTGTTACCAAATCCTGAAAGGTCATAGTAGCCTCGCTTTGACTGTCCAAATCAGTCCAGATGGGCAATATATTGCCAGCGGCAGTGCGGACAACACCGTTCGACTCTGGGATGCTCGGACAGGACAATGTCTCCAGATTCTCACCGGGCATACCCACTCGGTCTGGTCCGTAGCTTTCACCCCCGATAGTCAATATTTGGTAAGTGGGGGACAAGACGGCACCTTACGGCTGTGGTCCCTAGCGTCTGGTCAACCGTTAGGAACCCTGTCCCTAGAGCGCCCCTACGAAGGACTGGATATTTCAGGAACGCGGGGCCTCACGGAATCGCGCCGCCAGATGCTGCACCGCTTGGGAGCGATTGAATCATGACGCCCGACCGTACCCTTCACTTGTTAGAAGTCCTAACCTCTCTAAGTTACCGCCAGAGTGATCTGAACGCTTATCTAACAACCGTTGTCTCAGGAATCAGCCAACTGATTGGTACCGACTGGTCCATCGTCACCCTCTGCCAAGGGGAGCAATATCAAATCCTGGCCAGTAGCGTGGAAATGGACAATGCCGAAACCGTTTGGAACTTGCATGGGTCCATCACCAATTGCGTGGTGGAACAGGGGGCCACACTAATGGTGGAGGATTCGGCTCACGATCCAATCGGGCAGATGCCCGCAGGCTATGCAGCCTACCTGGGGATTCCCATTAAAACCCCAATGGGGAAAGTCTTAGGCACCGTCTGTTCGTTTTATCGACAGCCCCATCGCTGTACAGAGGAAGAGGTCCAGTTCGCTGAGGTCCTAGCAGAACGGGCTGCGATCGCAATCGACAACTACCAGCTCTATCAACGTCAGCAGCTAGTAAATGCCCAGTATCGGCAACTCAGTGAGCAGTTAGTGATTGTCAATGCTGCTCTAGAACGAGCGGCAGGGCTTAAGGATGAGTTCCTATCCACCATGAGTCATGAGCTACGCACCCCGTTAACGGCCATTATCGGCTTGGCTGAAGTCCTGCGGGAAGAAGTTTACGGTTCCCTCAATCCCAAACAACTAAAGTCCGTTTGCACCATTGAAGAGAGTGGTGAGACCCTCCTGACTCAGCTGAATGATTTAATTGATCTGTCCAAAATTGAGTCTGGTAATTTGGTCTTAGAGCGAAGGCGAGTCTCAATTAGTGCCTTGGTTGAGAGCTGCCTAGCAATGGTTCGACCACAGGCCCAAAAACAGAACATTACCTTGAGCCACCATATTCCCACGGATTTAGCGGAGGTCACCGGAGACGAGCTGCGTCTCCGCCAAGTCTTACAGAATTTGATCAGCAATGCCCTCAAATTTACGCCTCAGGGCGGTGCAGTATCCGTACAGGCAACAGCAGACACTGAACAGGTCCAAGTTAGGGTCACCGATACTGGGATTGGTATTGCTACGGCGGATCTCGCCAACATCTTTGAACCCTTTGTGCAGTTGGATAGTTCCTGGGCGCGCCCCTATCCCGGCACTGGATTAGGGTTAACCCTAGTGCAGCGCCTCATCCATCTCCATGGCGGTACCGTTCAGGTGGAGAGTGAAGTGGGTAGTGGCAGCACCTTTATCGTCACGCTACCCTGCTCTTATGTCTCTGCTGAGAAAGCAAAACCCACCGTTTCGCCCCATCAACCTCAGAATATCTCTGAGCCGTTGATCTTGCTGGCTGAAGATCGAGAAGCCATTGTTTTGTTGCTCACGGATTATCTGGAAGAACAGGGATGCCGAGTTGCGATCGCAACAGACGGCCAAACCGCCATCGACCTCGCCAAAACTCAAATTCCAGACTTAATCTTTATGGATATTCGCTTACCCCAAGTGGATGGATTAGAAGCCACTCGACAAATTCGAACCCATCTCCCTGATACTCCTATCATTGCGCTCACAGCCTTGTTAATGCCTGAGGATCAAGAGCGCTTCCTCGCCGCTGGATTTAGTGACTCTCTCTCAAAACCCTTGAAGATGGAGCAACTCACCCAGATGCTAACTAAACACCTCCAGATTTAGCGATGTTGTAGGAATCATTATGGATAGTAAACAACATTCCATCCTTGTCATTGATGACGAAGAGCGGGTCTTCGACGTGATTGAGGGGTTACTCCTGCGGGAAGGCTATCAGTTGACTTATGCTGCCAGCGGCCCAGCGGCCATTCAGCAGATGGATTCCCTGCAGCCCGACGTCATTCTGCTCGATGTCATGATGCCGCAAATGGATGGCATTGAAGTCTGTCGCCAGATTAAAGCCAACCCCAACTGGAAGCATATTCCCATCATCATCGTCACTGCCCTTACTTCCAAAGAAGATTTGGCCCGCTCCTTAGATGCTGGAGCAGATGACTTTATCTCTAAACCCATCAATAGCCTGGAGTTACGGGCACGAGTCCGCTCCATGTTACGGATCAAAATTCAGTATGACGCCCTAGCTGCGACCCTCCGCCTTCGAACGCTCAACCTATTTGATGCCTTTTTGAGCTAGCCATCCCACCCAAAACAGCATCAAATAAGGTAGTGTCAGACACAGAAAATTCTGATATTTCTGCATTAATCGGATAATTTCATTCGAACCGCAAGATTTTGTTATCTCCTGCAAAAAACTAAAAGACTCCCTAGGAGGGGCAACCGATAGGGTGATTACGCAACCAATCTATCAACCGATCTTTGCTTGAACTAGGGATATCTTCCCATTCGATGAAAAGGCAGATAGACGATTGGGTGCAGTTCACCGTATATGAGATCTTAAAGAATGGCTCTCCCCGGTAAAGTTAGCTCCATTGCTTCACTGATTGCATTGAGTATGGCCGCTCCTGCTGCTGCAGTCCCCTTACAAAAAACTCAGTCCAACTTACCCACCCAACCCAATTCAAGCTTTTTGATTGCTTCTCCGTTCCGGAAAGAAATCAGCCCAGCCTACCAAAGACGGAAGAAGTTAATGGAAATGCTGGTTATGCAGATGGAAATCTCTGAAATGGCAGCAGAATTCCTAAAATCTGATGATCCTGAAGTCAAAGGACTCGCCAAAGAAATGATGGAAAGTAGCGACAATCTCTCTTCTCGGATCCTGAATATGTTGTCTCCAGAAAAGACATCCAAGACGGATCCTTAGTCAGGGCCTTTCACAGAGCTGTGGCAGCTCTCGATTCAACAGCTCTGTGTCATGTCTCAATCGTTCATAAGTGGTACAACGACTCCTTACCCTAGGGATATCAGTGCTTGCATCAGCATCACATTGCATTAGCATCACAATTCTCAGGCAGATTGAAGTCCCCTTTGTCTGGTGGGGCAGCTGATCCTAAAGGTGTATCAATCTAGCAATCGGCATTCTTTTATCTAGGGAAAAGCATAAGTGTAGCTATTCAATCGTCAGGGCCAACTGCAAAATCAAGTGTCTCTTGGAGAAACTTCACAACAGACTGACACTGCGACACGATGTGCTTCGCACGATTAATATGTCCGATGCTTCTATTCTCCAGTGGGTTAATCTTTCCAATGAATACATATCAGGCATTTTCACCTCGGACCTTACCCCAGAGTAAGCCGTTCATCAGTCGAGACTATCAGTCTCAAATCCGAACACAACAGTCTGAACTGAGGGTGTTTACCCAATTAGATGCTCTAATCCCTAAAGGGCAACCATTTTTAAGCAATCGTCAAACCGAGGATGCGCGCTTCGCAGAGCTAGGCAAGTTCTCAACCATGATTGTCCATGAAGTTCGGAACCCATTGACCACAATACTCATGAGCCTTCAGTCTTTCAAGAATCTCAATTTGCCAGAGATTTTTCAACTGCGGCTTGATTTCGCCCTAGATGAAGCGGACCGGTTACAACGTCTCGTCAATGAGATTTTGCTCTATACCAGACCTGACAACTTGAGCGCTACCTCCCTAGATCTAAACGCTCTAATCACGAGCTGCATCAAAAACTTACAAGCCATTCCTGCTGCGGTTAATAAGAAATTGGCTTATAACCCCAAGCGTAACCCAGTTAACATTCAGGGAAATGCGGACAAACTTAAGCAGGTATTGATTAATCTTGTAACAAACGCCTGTGAAGCATCCAGTATTGGAGATGAAATTGATATTCAACTACAGAGCCAAGACCATCGGGTCTGCATTAATGTTCATAACTGGGGCGAGCTGATTCCTGACGATCAGTTAGCCAAGGTCTTTCAGCCCTTCTATTCCACTAAGTCCACAGGAAATGGGTTAGGGCTACCCATAGTGCAACGCATCGTTGAAGAACATGGTGGACACTTGCGAATTAGCTCTGATCCACAGTCCGGAACTACCGTTACTGTTGAACTGCCTACCATCCCCCGCTAGCACCTACTGAGGTTGTTTCATAACAATAGGGGCTTGGTCAAAACCTAAAACGCCGTGTACGTACACTCCTGCGTTAGATAATTACTGGCCTATTTTAATAGCATCATTACTATCCTGAGCTTTTTCTTTCCAATGTCCATTTGTATTGCCCAATTCATTATGGTCAGTAAACCGTTCGCCTAAAAAGGGGGGACGGTGCTGTCCCTTCTTTGATCTTTGGATGAGTTTACTGCTCTTTGACAAACCGTTTTTCGCTCAAAAACCAGGGGAAGGCCAAAGTTGTAGAGCTTTCTAACCCAAGCCTTGATTGGTTCTTATGCCCATTAACTTGGGAGGACCAACGGTGCCGAGAATCTGGCATATCCTCCAGGTATCGAGGGGCTACAGAAAGAAACATTCCTGAAGACCAGAAAACTTGGAAGGTGATTTTCAGCCCAATCGAGAAAATTCACGCAAACGAGGTGAGTCGGCAGGACGTTCATCAATGGGAAGGCTATCATGGCCTTGTAGATCCAGCGAAAAGGTAGGTATAAAGCTGCACTGAGATGTCGCTGGATTTCTATGGTGATGTACAAAAACAAAAGCGGGTTATGAAGCAACATCGAGGGGTAATGTGGGGGTTACTACTGTTCAATCTAGGCCTACTGGGGCTGCCAGTACTCCTAGCCCCAACCTCCAGCCAAGCCCAGACCGTAACCAAGAATTGCGATGGCCAACGACCGGTCGGAGACCATCGCACCAGCGCAACACCCCTACCCGCAGGTCTGTCCCCCTTTCCAGGGACGAATCCGCCTGAACCGCAGCCTGCCACCGTCAGAATTGGTCATAATGTCAGCATTGGCTATGGGGTTCGTGTAGAAGGTCAGGTCGTCACCAAAAAACCGGGTCTACCGCTCCAAGGTCCAGGTAGTCCCGCGGTTCCTGTTCCAGAAGGCGTATCCACGGGGCCTATCGCCGCCCTTTATCCCGATACTTGCAAAACCAAAGCACAGCCCATTGCCCTGCCCCAGACCGACCGACCAACGGGGACTTCTCCCGTTGCTCTGGCCACTGGAAATATTGCCCAACGAGCTAAGCAGGTCACCGTTAGATTGGGGAATGACATCACCGAGGGTTCGGGGGTAATTATTGAGCGCCAAGGCAACACCTATACTCTTCTAACTGCTGCTCACGTTGTGGCTGCAACCGATAGCCCCTACCGTATTACCACCGACGATCAACAACAACATACAGCACTGCAGGTGCGCCCCTTAAAGGATATTGATCTTGCTGTCGTCACCTTCCAAAGCGATCGCGCCTACAGCGTCTGTTCCCTCGCCAACGGGCAAACCGCTAGCGAGGGGTTACCCGTTTTCGTAGCGGGATTTCCGATGACAACAGCGGCCATCACTCAACCCGTCTATAACTTTACCGATGGTAAAATTACTGCCCGCAGCAGCCGCAGCTTTGCTGATGGCTATGCCATGATCTACTCCAACCGCACCCTCCCGGGCATGAGTGGCGGTGGCGTTTTCAATAGAAATGGTGAACTCATCGGCATTCACGGGCGAGGAGATGTCGATAGTGCCCTAGAAGCTTCAACCATCAATACCGATATTCGGATTAAAACAGGGTTTAATCTCGGGATTCCTATCGAATCATTTCTGAAACAAGCCAAGTCCTTGGGGATGACCTTCAAGGCCCATCTGCCTGCCAATGCACCGCCCCCCTCTCCCGTTGATGACGCCCTGATTAATGCCGCGATCAAAGCCCAGTCTGGGGACTACGCTGGCGCCCGGGCCGTCTTGTCTCAGGCCATTGGTACTTCGCCCCGCGAAGCTCGCCTCTATTTAGCTCGGGCGAATTATGCGATCGCAAGTGGTCAAACTCAAGCTGCTCTGCAAGATTTAGACCGAGTAATCGAATTCGATCCCAAGGCCGAACAAGCCTACTGGCTTCGGGGTGCCTATCGGAATGCGAGTCGTGATGCAGCGGGTGCAATTTCGGATTTTAGTCGGGTAATTGAACTGAACCCCAACCGTTTACAGGCTTATCTGTGGCGCGCAACCCTTTATATGGCTCAGACCGATTATCAATCTGCGATTCAAGACTATTCCGCTATCATTCGGCTCGATCCGAAAAATGTATTGGCCTTCAGTCAGCGAGGCAGTACCCGCTTTATTCAAGGAGATCAGCAGGGCGCTCTCAAAGATTATGACCAGCTGATCAAGCTCAATCCCAAGAATGTTGAAGCCTACGATCGTCGTGCCCATGTGCGCCGCTACAGTGGTAACCCCCAGGGCGCACTCCAGGACTATCGGATGATCACAAAGATTAATCCCCGCAATTCCCGTGCCTATGAGCAGATTGCGTCCCTGAGTGAAGACCAGAATGATCTTGAGGGGGCGATTGCGGCCTATGGTCAGCTGCAAACCCTTAAACCGAACGATACGTCGGTTTATATGAGTCGTGGGCAACTGTATGAGAAGCAGAAACGCTATGTTGAAGCCATTGCGGACTATACCAAGATGATCGAATTACAGCCCTTTCAAACGTCTTGGTTTATCATGCGCGGCAGCGCCAGAGAAAAAGCAGGGCAACGTGCAGGAGCAAAAGCGGATTATCGTCAGGTGGCAAAGCTTTACCAACAGCAGGGCGATTCCTCCAGTGCCAAAGACTGGCTAGAAAGAGCGAATAAACTATAGCTCAATGGCACTGACTTAAGCTCAATCAAACAGCTAGCTTAGCTTTGAGAGCAGAGCGAGGTTGTCGCATTCGCGGGAAAGATTTGGGTCTGCGTTTGACGACTCTCGGTTCGTGCCGATTCGGTCGAGAGGGTAATAGATCGGCTGCCATGGTCTCAAGTAGATGAGTAAACAACCGCTTTCTGGTCGCACGGTTGGCTGTCGCCAACAAAGCAAGCATCTGATTGAAGTGTTGTCGTGCTCCTTGCACAGACAGTTGAGTTCTAGCATTATCTGCTAGCGGTGCCGCAAGTTCCATGAGACTTCTGAGTAGGTTATAGCCCAACAAATGTACCCAAATGTCCTTGCGCACCATATCCGGAGTTTTGGCACTGAGCATCTCCATTTTTAAGGTGGTTTTGAGATGGCGCAGATTGACTTCCGCCACTGGCCAACGCCAGCCATACAAGCGAGTCAGTTGCCCAGCGCTGTAGCGTTGAGCATCCAGCAGCGTCGTCACCACAATAATGTGCTGGTCGCGAAAGCCCTTAAGGGATAAGCGCAAACACACCTCTCTAACGACCAATGTTTGAGGAATCAGGGCAAAATCTTGCTCACTCATGTGCTCAGGCCGTTGGGCTGGCTTATGCCATGTCACCTGATGATCACCAATGCCATGCTTGTTGCCTTTGCGGAAATCAGTCTTGCGAGCATGATGTTTACGCAACACTCCATCAGCCCTGTGTTGTTGAATGATGGCTAGATCAACATAGCTGCCATAAGCTTGGTCCGCCATGACCACATCACCGACCTCAAGGTCTTGATAGAGCAAACGACTCATGACAATTTCACTGGTGTCCCAGGAGGCAATACAAGCTGACGCCACTGCACCGGTAACCAAACAGAAGAACACTACCAAGCGAGCGATGGGAAAACCACAGCCTGCTGTTTGATTGCCATGTTGTGGATATGATGCTTGGTTGGCCGCACTATCAGCCATCAACACGGTGGTTCCGTCGTAGACCTTGACGGGCCGACCACACCAGAGGTGCTCTGGGGAGAGGGGTTGCGCTAAGCACTCAGCGCTTTCGGGAATTAAACGTTGCAACAGTGACTCTGGAAAGCGACTTCTGGCTTTGCTGTAGGCTCCGGTATCAGATGAGGGCGGTTGGATGCCAGCCGCTGTGAGCCAAGTCGTGATGCATTTGACTGTGTTACGAAGGCTTTTATCGGCTGATAGCACTTGGTAAAGCATGGCCCACAGCGTAACGATGGGGCTATATATCCGGTTGCGATAGGAGAATGCTTCTTCTTTCAGGAGTTCCTCTAACCTTGAGGCTGGAAGGATATCTGTCCACGGTAAACCCAGGCTTTGGGAAAATTGCTGCTTGAGAATTTCGGCTGACTCAGACATAGTGAAAGGCAGAAGTTTATGGCGTGCAAGTCTTGATCCTATATCTATCAAGACTTGTAGCTTTTTCCTGACTTCTTAAGTCAGTGCCATTGAACTATAGCTAGCCATCGACCCAATGGTAGACCAGATTAGTTCATCAGCCTCGAACACAACATATGATCACCACGCAACTTCACGGAATTTTTAAGTGTTCGTCGCCTTTGATGCCGACTTAGGCTGGCGATAGCTTTGTTCTTCTTTAAGTTGAAGTATTCAAAGGAGTAGGCCTGGTTGAGTCTATCGTAGAAGTCAATAACGGAAACCTAAATAGCGCAAATCGTTTGTACGAAAACTGCGGCTTTCAGGTCATCAAACGTCACTCTAGATAGCGAAAACCACTGTAGTTTTGGTATGGGTTCCGTTGAACAAATTTAAGAGTTCAAAATAAATTCTCACATTATTCACCTTTGCCTCGTAGGCTCTGAGATATAGCCCATATACCAAGACTGCTATCCAGTAGTTTTGTCAGGAGGTATCCATGATGAAACTTAGACTTATCCCTCTTTTTTTGATGATGGTATTGGCATCTGTTTTAGGTGCATGTGAAACGGCTAATCGAGAGATCCCTGCCCCCCCTGTCAACCAAGGTGAGTCTCCTCAAGGGGGGGCAGAACTTAATCAATCAGAAGATGAGGCATCCCCCTCTATTCAAGAGGAAACACCTGCTTCTGATGTACCACTTTCTCCTGATGGTGGAGAAAACTCGCCTGAAAATTCTGACGAACCATCTCCTTAGGAACCCTCATTAGCCAACTTTCAACTGACGTGGCATTAGTCTGGTGACCAGCCTAACTTGCTGCGCCATCGTAGGAGAAGCCATCCATAACCCTTAACCTACTTTGGTAATTGAATACTGTGCAAATCAATATCCCCATTTGATTTACCAGCAATAATCCATCACAACCTGGATCGTATTTGTCCTCTATCGTCCTACCAATAAGGGACAGCATCCTACGCCCCAACTATTGTTCTGCCTACGAAGGCGAAGGAATTCTTGTGAAATATTTTAAATCTCAATTTCCCATTCAGCTGGTTTCAACAGTTGTTGGTATGTCTAGTCTGATGGCAAGTTTACCTGCACTAGCTGACACACCTTCTTCAACCACAGGTTTAGCCAGTGCGAATACCCATGTTGCACAAGTCGATGAGAGCGAAACCCAGGAAGAGGAACTTTCTCCTGAGGTAATGAAAATCCTCTGTAAAAACTTCCCGCTCAACTCTCGTTGCTCAGGAACTAGTCAATCCGATACTGTTCCACCATCTGACGATACATCCGACTTAGAAGGGGCTGCAGATACACCTGAAAGTGTCGAGCCCGAAAATTCAGAACCTGAGGATTCCACTGTTCCTGAGATGGATTCTTCTGATACCGAGTCAGAAGAGGCTCCAGTAGACAGTTCATCCACAGATGATATGGATGAACCGACAGAAGGAGGGGCGGCACAACCCGATGGAACAATGACCGCCCCAGAAGAAGTCCCTAATCCTCCAGAAACCATGACACCAGATAATACTACGCCGGTTGAACCCATGTCCCCAAACGACCCTCAAGGGACACCAACGACACCGCCAATGGTTCCAGTCCCAGAAGGTGGAACTGAATAGCACTTGGGCTTTGTTGCATGAATAGGTGCTGCGGATAAGGCGTGAGCTAAAGCCACTGAGTTATTGCTGCAGTGTGCAGTACTCAATCGACTGATTCAGATTGCCAAACCTGATACTGTTTGGGTTGATTTAAGGATACAGGGCAGAGGTAGTGCATGTAACCTTTACTCGATTCATGCAACAAAGGCATTTAGAAGAGCAACATTATGTTTGATTGTTTAATCTTTTGCTAAGCCATTCACCAGCTCTTCTAGCGAGAATAATAAAGAATATAACTACGTAGTAACCACTAATCAATAGAAGGCCAGCTTTCCCACTCAAACCGTCTTCGTCCAGGTAAAAGTCTGCACGAGAAAAACCCACTAAATTACCGACTACTCTGAGGTAAAACAAGCCACCAGCGATAAACAATAAGTTAATTTTCCAGCCTCCCTTGGATTGCGTTTTAGTTTCGGATGCAGCTTGACTTGAATGACTAGACTGATATTCGGAATTATCAGTATTGGTGTTATAAAAATGCTGAACTGAAAGTAAAAAACTAACCACAGTTAAGGCAAGGAGAGGAAGGATATATCTATCTCCCAAAATATAGTCAAAAATATCAGGCATCATTAATTTTAGGCTTTGGTGAATCAGTATTTAGTCTGTTCAGTACTCTTAATTTCCCCAATGTATTGATAGGGTTGGAACAATCTTTGCAGTGTTTAATGAGAACAACCTAGCTGGTGACAATAAAGACTTTGCGATTTACAGCTATTGCACAACAACCTGATCAACCAAGAGACTCTGCAAGGTTTGATGTTGATCCGAGGCGATTTCAACCAGGGCACTGCCTTGTCCTCGCCATACAAGGCGGACACTACGGATCGAGATCGCATGTTCTCGACATTTCTTCATCAACTCTGCCAAAGCCCCAGGCTTATCATTCAGCTTCACTAACAGGGCATCTTGGCTAACCGTCTGATAATCTGCCTGAGTCAGCATTTGGGTCGCGGATTCTGTATTAAAGGGCCGATACTGACCATGACAACGACCGATATCTAAATGCTCATTCAAAATCTGTAATGCCCGAGCCCGGTCATTCACCTTCAGCTGGATGATGCTCCCCCCTGCGGCCTGGACCGCCGTAATATCTTCAATGGAAATTCCCGCTGACGCCAAAGCCACAGATATCTGAGTCAGCAAATACTCTTCAGATGAACCGACCAGGGTAATTTCTTCGTTGGTTTCCCCTAAAGTCGTTTCACAGACCGGCAGATCGGTTAAAGATGGTTCTGGTGGTGACTCCAAGGACTGAATATCAGCCACCAATTGATCAACTTGCTCTTTTACCACATGGGGCATAGCAATCAGATGAGTCAAAGAACCATTACAAGCCAACTGCCATCGCTGGGTTACCACAGGGGAAGGGCGATCAAACACCACAATATTGGAATAGGGATGTCGCCAAGCATTGCGGTCAAGTTGATTCAGCTGGGCAATAGCATAGTCTGCCATCTTTAAGCAGTTCGGCACGATCTGCTTAAATCCGTCCACACCAATCGTATGAAATGCATACCAAAGAAACAACGGTGTAAAGCCATTTCGAGATCCACTGAGAGTGGTATCCAAGGTGCCGATATATTCCACACTTTGAGCAATTCGATCAACATTACCTTTTTTCGCCAAGACCACACCGCAGGGAATCGGCGAACCAATCATTTTATGGCCACTAATGGCAATACTATCAATGCCATCCGCAAAGTTCCATGGAGGCGCAGTATCAATAAACGGAAGAACCATCCCCCCCAAAGCTGCATCAGCATGGAGATAATGACGCTTCAAAGCTAGATCCTGAAAAATCCCTTGAATTCCAGCAATATCATCAACGGCCCCTTTCATAGTGGTTCCAATCGTGGCACACACAATCGCCGGCACATCCCGGTGAATCCGTAAGGTCTCTCGCAGATCGTCTAAATCCATCGAGCCATCCGGCTGACTCCGAATCATAATGCTATCTAAATTCAGACAGCGCAGAATTTTATCGATGGAGTAATGGGCATCTTGAGAATAGTAAACGATGCCCCCTGGCATTAACTCCCGCGCAAGAAATAAACCATAATGGTTCCCCTCAGTTCCACCATTGGTAATATAGCCCCAAGTACTTCCCGGAGGAGCTTGGGTTAAGTCTTGAAAAATTTCCAGTAGTTCACATTCAAAAGCGTGGGTATTGAGGTGATAGTTACTGGCAAGAAAAGGATCCCCCACATTGTTGAGGGGGAATTGCAGAAATCGATACAGAGGGGAGTAATCAAAAATGCCGTTACAGGGATACCCTAAAAACAGCTTCGATTCTTTCTGAATGTCGTCAAAAAATTGGTCTAATCGCTCTGCATCTGCAGACGATAACGAATACTTGGAAAGCCATTGTGATTTCATAGATGTTCCCCATTCAACACCCATCACAGAACCGAGGATCTTTATTGTCAACCCAGATCCTAACCCCTATACATGGGAGCGTTATACACCAAATATAGCCTTCCCCTATTAGATTGGAGCGAAGCACCAGGACCATTGAGTTTGGCAGAAAAATCACATGAAGGGGCTCATAGATAGTGGAACTAGGAGGCCACAACTCACAACAGCTATACCATTCACTTCCGTTAGCAGCTTACTTCTACATCCTATAGAAGGGTAGTAGAAATCGGTTGGTAGATTACTTTACAAAGGGCTAAAAAACATCCCAGTGCTGCCCTGAATTGAATCAGCACCTTGATAGAGACACTTTGATCAAGCCCTACTTTTTGGGTGTAGGAACCTGACTTTTCACGGTAAGTCTCCTGGGTTGCTAACTGCCAGCCCTCCATCAGGAGATTTAACTTAGCCCATCCTTTCCAAAGGACTTGAATCCCAATCGGTGTATTGCGACGATGCTCCAAGTATCCTCCGAGTCGTGCAACCGCCTTCACTGCCCAAGAAACAGTGAGGGGTTTGGGAACTTTCGGTGTCTTAGAAATAAGAACCTTGAGTTGCAAAGGTGTGACGACATCTTGAGCAGGACGTTGCGGAGATGTGCGTTCTAAGTAGGTCAGACGCAATAGCTCTACAGCAGTGACACATAGGAATCCCAATAAGGTTTTCATCCCCTCAGCCGCCAAACGATACCGCTCCGCCTGAGTCCCTGATTTGAGAATTTTGTGATATTCCTCCACTCTCCATCGGTATGTGTACCAGCGCAAAATGGTCTGGGCCATCTCCACCGTGGTGACCGCTTCACTCGTGAGCAACATCCATGAGACAGGGTCTTCATCCTCTGGGGGATCTACTTCTGTGGCATAAACGGCATAGACTTGGAGGGGGTGACTATCAGCTAGACGGGTGGGTCGCTGCAGTTGGACAAGACAACAGCGCACCACTAGCTTGGCTGTATGTGCACTCCGGTCTTTCGTTTTGGGTAAGTCAATTTCATACTCCAATTGAACCCTTTGGGCTTCCAGCTTTTCCCACAGCCGATTAGGGTCTTGCTCAAGTCGACGATTATGTGAGGCTCTGACCACAACCCCTGTGTTGCGAAGATGGTTGAGCTGCTCGAACACTTCGGCGATGTCTCCTTCTCGGTCGAACACATGGATGGTGCGGGTTGACGGACTCACTATTTTCTCTACGGCTTGCATGGCCTCCACCCAACGATAGGATTCCTTTTGCTCAAACGGTCGATTCCGAGAAGCTTTTCGCGCCTTTGCCTGACGCTTCTTCTTTTGTCGCGGGGTTTCCTTTTTCGGAGGCTGGGGTCGATGCTGACGATTCCATACCTTTTGCCATAGCAACCCCAACGGCTGACCCTGCGCCGGGTCAACAGCTAAGGCACTGTGGAGCAATAAGCCATTTCCCCCATTGCCTTGAGGACCATAGCCTTGACGCTTCTTCTTGATGCCTCCGTAATCTAAAAAGCTCGTATCACCCACGCACAAGGTAATCTCTTCCTCAGCAATGGCTCGGGCGGTTGCACGACAATGAGGCGTAATCACAAGAGCAAAGCTAGTTTTCCCATTGGCGAAAATTCATAAGAGCGTTTGAGCTCTGTTGCAGTCTTGAAAATGCTCGACAGGGCTTGGCCGAAGCCTTCGCAAATTGCTTGACCAATCTTTAAGGCTCGATGGGTCAAGCGCTGATCACTGAATTGACACTCAGCAAAGTTTTTCTTCCACCATGTCTGCATCCTAATCATCTCCATACTCGGGGTTTAGTCATCGTAGTTGTATGGAGAAAGATTTTCTAGAACCTCTATGGGAAAATAACTCCAGGAGTTACCGTGAAAAGTCAGGTAGGAACTGTTACCAATCCATGCAGGTATAACGTCTCAAGGGTGCTTATGATCAAGAAAGCCCTGCTGTTCGCCAAACTTCTTGACCACCGGCATACATCGTCGCTGAAAAAAACTACTCAGTGTAGAAATAGGCAAATCGAACTCCTGAGAAATTTGGTCCCATTGCATATCTGAGAAGATGCGCTTCAATAACAAGACTTGGCAATTCACATCAGGACGATTGAGGATATGCAACCCACGCAATTCTCCAGTCGGATCTGTTTCTACCCAATGACGGGTCACTTCTAAAATTGGAGGGATATCTGGTGGAGCGGCAAGGTTTGCCATGGCATCACAAGCTTGATTTGCCCCAGTTGAAGAGATAGGAAAACAAAATCTGGCATGATACTGAGCCTTGCTGATCTGGAAGTCTCGCAAACGCCATTTGAGATACTGATTTAACCAAGTGATGATGCTACTGCGATCTGGGTCAAATTGCTTACCGGTACCTTCTTCACAAATATTCTGGCAAAAATAAAGCCAGGTCAGCTGTAGAGCATCTTCATAGTATGGGGTATGTTCGTACCAAAGCTTTTTCGATTTTTGGATAATCCTAATTATTTTCGATAAACATTGCTTCCTCTTATGATGACCTGGGGGATATTGACGAGCCTCCAGCAATAATGGAAGAACTTCTGCATCTATTGGATTTGAATCTCGATCAGTGATATTCATATGTCTTGCATCGTCTAGAGAATAGCAAAGTCGAAAACCATTCGTTTTTTACAACTTAATCCCCCGTAAAAAATCCATCTTTGACAAACACACTGAAACCCTTTGAGCTAATGAGGAGACTTACCCCTCAAACAACAACAAAGTCTCACCAGACCAAACAACAACGTTGCGACTAGTCCATATAACCACTGATAACTTGATGCTAGTAACAACAAGCAACAGGTACTTTATAATCGCAAGAAGCTATACCAATAAAAGATTCTAGAGTTAAGAACAGTTGCCCAACCTATCAATTGCTATTAACTTTATTCGCGGTGTAATAACCAGAACCGACAGCATCTAGATCTATGATTAGGTTTGCATGTTGTATCTACTGTACATATCCTGTAATACATTCGACCTCGGCCCATGTTTGACTCTGGCCAATATCCCGATCATGAGAATGGGAGAAATCATTTAACCTATGGTCCAGTCCCTAGACGAAGGACAAAGCGTCTGCTTGAAGGATTAATTGCCTATGCCAATGATGAATTCGAAATTAGTGAGCAACTCCGATCAAAAATCAGAGTCAATTGGCAGACAGACTATCAACTAGTGGTCGAGACAACGGTTCAGGCTTTAGTGAGCCTAACCCAGACTGATACCTATCATGGTCAGCTTAATAACAATCAAGTCAAAAATTCACTCAAACTATTAGAAAAGTTCCTAAATATCCTTGTAGATAACCGGTCTCAGCCAAGAGGATCGCACAAGTGGAATTTTACAATTAAGCTTTGGTTTAATCGGTACAGTACTGCAGAGAATTTAGCAAAGTTTCACGACGAATGGGAGCGTCTTAGACCCTCTAAATCTAAACAAGTCACTGACTATGGTTATAACACAAGCCAATCAATTCCCACTTTACAAGGTGTTACTTATAGCGTTGCCGAAAGAAATAGAACACTAAACGCTTCACTCAACTATCAATCTGGTCCCCATAGCCATCAGCAATGCTATTTTTCTACGGAAGAGTATTTGAAACGGTATTCGGAACGTCATGGCATTTTGAAGGTATTGGGGATGAGAGGGCCAGCCCAGCTGGACTCCCTCTATACCACGATGCACTTACTCAATGAAGATTCCGTTCTTAGCTCTGCGTCCATTAATTGGCTGGAAGAGAACTACCGGCAGCGAAAAGTTTTTTTGCGAGAAGAAAAGCGGGCTAAACGACAGTCTGGCTTAGAGATAGCCAATACATATCAATATCTAATGGTATTAGGCGGTCCTGGTACAGGCAAATCCACCTTCTTACGGAAAATAGGCCTAGAAACTCTAAATCATAAGGATCAAGGTGGCTATCAGCATAACTGCATTCCCGTCTTTATTGAGCTTAAAAAATTTAGTTTTACAGAAGTTGATCTGGAATCCGCAATTATTGAAGAATTCAAAATTTGTGGATTTCCTAAACCTCAACATTTTTTAGAGAAGGCTCTGGTTCAAGGGAATTTGCTGTTATTGCTAGATGGGCTAGATGAAGTACCGATAGAACAAATGAGCGAGGCAATATCAAAAATTCAAGATTTTGCCAATCGATTTCACCAAAATCGGTTCATCATTACCTGTAGACCTGCGGCCTATAAATATAATCTCCGCAACTTTACAGATGTTGTCATTGCTGAATTTGATGACCATCAGATCGGGCAATTTATAGAAAAATGGTTTCATAAGCAGCCCCAACAGGGTCGAAAATGTTGGGAGCAACTGAATACTGACAGTAATACAGCCGCCAAAGAGCTGACTCGAACACCATTACTGCTCACCATGCTTTGTCTCGTTTTTCAAAGGGAAGGACAGTTCCCGAAACATAGAGCAACCTTGTATGAAAAGTCTCTGTGGGTGCTCTTAGAAGAGTGGGATGCTGAAAAAGATGTGCCCAGAGAAAGTATTTATAAAGGACTAGCCATCAAACGCAAAGAGATTATTCTTTCAAAAATTGCGTTTGATGCCTTTCAAAGAGATGAACTATTTATCACAAGACGAACCCTAACCCAGCAGCTTGAAGATCTATTGAGTGAAATGCTGCCGGATGTTGCGTTAATTGATGGCAAGAAAGTCTTGAAATCAATTGAATTACAGCATGGACTATTGGTTGAGCGGGTCGAGGCAGTGTACTCCTTCTCACACTTAACCATTCAAGAATTTCTAGCTGCCCAGTACATTTTTGCTCAGTCTAAACATGATGACTCACTTTTACAGGAGTTGATTGGAGAATATCTAACGGATGATCGGTGGCAAGAAATTTTCTTATTGCTATCAGGTATGAGTAAGGCTGACAAAATTTTACAAATCATGGCAAAGCATGCCCATAGCTATGTGGAAAATTCTTCAGCACTCCAGAAGTTACTTCGATGTGCGGATCTAATGACTCAAAATACGGAAGGTGATTTCAAGGTAGCAGCCAAAAGAGCGACTGCAATTGGACTCTTTTTCCCTGGTGTACATCCTCTCTATGCTATTACCCGTTTCGCAAATCCAGAGGATGCCAATCTCAAAAAGAAACTGTACTATACCTATGATTTAGCTCGTGAGCTTACAGGCACCCTAACGCACAAACGACTACTAACTCTGGCTTTAGATCGCAATAGAACAACCGATACAGTGATGTATTGCGGCATAGAAAGCACCCATAAAAATGCATTTTTACGTGCTATTAAAATTTCAATCATTAGCGCCAAAAAGTTCAAAGAAGCAAAAATATTCAACTCTGTCGACTTTAATAAATTAGTGAACGATCTTGAATCACTAAAAGGTGATATCCCCAGTGACTCAGCGCCTTTTGAGGAGAATTTAGTGTTCGCTAAGCGAGCCCAGCAGATCTGGATTAATGCGTTTAAAGTCAAGTTCGATTTGGTCAGCTTTTCCTTGGAAGAATTGGATTCCCTCAATCATTATCTCAAAGCAATGATTGTTATCATTCACTGTCAGAAGTCTGCATTATCATTCTCACAATCAGTTTGGGACAATATTGAATCCCAAATATTAGTTGCTGATGCATAAGGGCGGGTAGAAAGCTCAAAATTGATTGCAGTGAGCCCAATGGCGGTGAAATCCAGTTAGTCTCCCTATTCCACGCTAAGCTAATTGCTGATTGGATTTTGCATTTATAAAGTCTCCTCGTTCGGCTATCAATAAACAACCATGGTGCTACTAAAATTTTGGGCTGCCTACTCTAGCATATGTTTGACAATCAGCTCCTTAGCAGGGCCTGGTATAGCCGCTCCACCTCTTGTTCAAGGCCGAACTGGCCTCGTCACCTCTACTCATCCCGACGCAACGAGGGTTGGCTTAGAGATCCTCAAACAAGGTGGTAATGCGGTGGATGCTGCCGTGGCCACAGCGATGGCCATCTCAGTAGCGGAACCCTTCTCAGCAGGGATTGGAGGAGGGGGGTTCTTGCTTCTGCGACTGGAGGAGACCGATCAGATGATCGCTCTGGATTTTCGCGAGCGGGCTCCCCTCAAAGCAGATTCTCGACTCTACCTTGATGCAGAGGGTCAGGTGATTCCCCGAGCCAGTATTGACGGCCATCGAGCCGTCGCCGTACCGGGAACTATTGCGGGGTTGCAAGCTATTCACCAAAAACATGGTCGATTGCCTTGGCAAACGTTACTAAATCCTGCGATCAAACTGGCTGAAGAGGGATTTGTGGTCAGCGATCGCACCCACCGTATCATCCGCCTGCGTCAAAAGGCCCTGGCAGCAAATCCCGCTGCTCGGGAGATTTTTCTGACTAAGGGTCAACCCTTGACGGTTGGCAGTCGCCTGATCCAAACCGACTTAGCTAAAACCCTAAAACGTCTCGCTCAGGATCCGCAGGACTTTTACTCTGGCTCTATTGCCCTAGCCATAGCCAAGGATATGCGCAATAACGATGGCCTTGTTTCCCTTTGGGATTTAAGGACCTATGCCCCCACTTGGCGAGAGCCCTTATGTGGCGAGTTCCAACAAATGCAGGTCTGCTCCATGCCTCCGCCTTCTTCGGGGGGAGTTCATCTCAACCAAATCCTCAATCTACTCACCCTCGGCCTGCCATTTCCAGCCAAGTCCGATCATCCCGACTATGTACATGCCCTGGTAGAGGCGATGAAAATTGCCTATGCCGATCGTGCCGAATATCTTGGAGATGCTGATTTTGTTGAGGTTCCCGTCCAGGAACTGATCAGTCCCCAATATGCCCAACGTCGCTTTCAGGAGATTGATCCCAATCAAGCTCGTCCAGCAGACCAGGTCAAGGCCATGGATGCTCGAACCTTGAAGTGGCTACAAAAAGAATCGAATGATACCAGTCACTTAAATGTAGTGGATCGCGATCGCAATGCCGTTAGCCTCACATTTACCCTCAATTTAGGCTTTGGGGCTGGGGTCGTCGTCCCCGGAACTGGCATCCTTCTTAATAATGAGATGGATGATTTTGCAACTGCACCGGGGATTCCCAATGCCTTTGGATTAGTTGGCAATACTCAAAATGCGATCGCACCCGCCAAAAAGCCTCTCTCCAGCATGACGCCGACCATCGTCACCGAGGCAGGAAAACTAAGACTTGTCGTGGGTGCCGCCGGGGGCAGCACGATTATCACCACCGTATTGCAGTTAGTGATGAATGTGTTGGTGTTTGAACAGGACGTCGCCACCGCCATTAACGCCCCTAAAGTTCACCATCAATGGCGGCCTCTGCCCTTACGCATTGAAGAACGGGTGAAATTTCCCCCAACCACTGTGGAAGCACTAAAACAGCGCGGACATGACATTCAGATGAGAACTCAATGGGGCAATGCCAACTTAATTGAAGTGACCCCCCAAGATAAATTGTTTGGTGCAGCTGACCCCCGAGGCGAAGGGACTGCGTCAGGGTATTAAATCAGCGAGTGTCTAAAAAGTAGATGCATAAACGGCTCAATTTAACTCTCAACACATCAAAAGTTCTCAGGTATCAAGCCAGTTCTTTTCGGGTATCTTAAGACAGAATAGAATCTATAGCATTTCTCTATTTAAGTCACTTCTGTCGTTAGCCAAATGAGTCACTGACACTATATTGATCTCGTAATTCGGCCCCAAAAACCGTTTTTTCAGGAATATCAAGATTAATCTCTTAGCCGAACAACAAGTCCCTCTTCAGTCGAAACTTACCTTGGAACCAAATCTGGACCAACTCTTCAATATTTGCCCAGAGATTATCTGCATATTGAAGCCCAATTACACCATTCACCGAGTAAACACCTCATTTACTCAGCTATTTGGCTGGGATACGAGCCGAGTCCACGGGCGATCATTTCTTGATTTTGTCCATGCTGAATGGATACAGCAAACTCAGCAGGTTCTCCAATCGACGATCAACCAAAGTATTCCTAACTTTGAAACCTTACACTGCAAAGCAGACGGAAATCAGGCTTATTTAACTTGGTCCTTTAGCTTTGACTCCAGCTCAAACTCTATCTTGGGTATTGCCCGAGAGAGTGAGGCCCTCAAACGATTTCAAGAGGGGATTCTGCAAGAGAATTTTCGACTCACCGAACTAGCTTATACCGATTCTTTAACGGAGTTGATGAATCGGAGGGGGTTTTTAACTCAACTCCAGCAATATCAGTCTTTTGCCGCCCGCACTCAACGCCCTTTGTCAATCCTATTGCTGGATGTAGATTACTTCAAAACCTTTAATGATTCCTATGGTCACTCAGCTGGGGACCAAGCCCTTGTCTTAATTTCAGGTATCCTCAAAACCAACTTACGCAGAAGCGACTTGGCCGGTCGCTATGGTGGGGAAGAATTTGTGGTGTGTTTGCCAGACAGTGACCAGCAGGGTTCATTTACTGTAGCCGAGTCGTTACGGCAGGCGGTAGATAATTATGGCTGGCCCATTCAAGAAATTACAATCAGTGTGGGAGTTGCCACTGCGATCGCAGATCAAGACTCTACCTATAAAACAGCCAAAGAACTCATCAATGAAGCCGATCAGGCCTTGTACTATTCCAAACAATCCGGCCGCAATTGCTCAACCCACCACGCCAATCTTTAATCTCTATCGTCTCGGACTTTCCCACATCGTCTGAGGAAATACTATGATGTGCCTTTTGGCATGACTTGGATTCTCACCAACGATGACGGCATTGATGCCCCAGGCATTGCAGCCTTAGCACAGGCGATGGAGCAGCCAGCTTTGTTGATTGCACCCCAAACCCACCATTCTGGTTGTGGACATCAAGTCACAACTTCTGCCCCCATTACCATCGACCAGCGGCCAGCGGGGTCTAATCTGCTTGCCAGCTATGGTATTGGCGGAACGCCAGTCGATTGCGTTCGGGTAGCCCTCCAGCATCTCTGTCCCAAGCTGACTTGGGTTTTTTCCGGCATCAATATGGGCGGTAACTTAGGCTCAGATATCTATGTTTCGGGAACGGTTGCCGCCGTCCGAGAAGCTGCCTTGCATCGTATTCCCGGTATAGCCCTTTCTCAATATCATCGCCGAGACCGCCCCATCGACTGGTCCCGCTCAACTCGCTGGGCCAAACGGGTCATCCAGCACTTACAGGACCAGCCCCTACCTTCACAAGCATTTTGGAATGTAAACTTCCCCCATCTGCCTCCAGGGGCCCCCGATCCTGAAATTATTCAATGTCCACTGTCCAGACAACCTTTACCCGTCGCCTATCGCCAAGAAGAAGCAGGTTTAGTGTATGTAGGCAATTATCATGGCCGAGATCGCGAACTGGGTAGTGATGTGGATATTTGTTTTCAGGGCAATATTGCCGTCACTCAGATTCAAGTATGAGCCCATACTTTATGTACTTATATGAAGAAATTGACGTCATAACGGTTTGACAGCTTGACAGCAATGTGTCTAATCTTTAAGCTGTTCCTTAATACCCGGGTATCCATTTACTAAGCCATATGCAAGACAAACAAAAGGTTACTCTTTACCTACCACCCGACCTGCATCGTCAACTCAAAATTCGAGCTGCCGTTGATGCAGAGCCCATGTCAGCCATTGCTGAACGGGCCATTGATTTCTACCTGGGTCATCCTGAGGTGGTGGAGCAAACAGAAGTATCTGCTTATGGGGCGACCCATCAAGTATATGCCTGTCCCGAATGTACGACGACTGTCGTTTTGCGTGCGGGTGAGTTGGTTTCAATGAAAGAGCAGCCTGCCATGTTAAGTGATGATGGACTGAAGGTTCAACCTGCAGCTGAAGAACTCGTGGGAGCGGGCGTCTGATTTTTCGGCCTATTCTTTAATAGCTGTCTGTCCAACTTCATGCATCCTCTGTAGTCAACCCTGCATTGGGAGACAAAGGTCATGAAAGAAGAGCTAAGTATTCTTATTCAAGCTCAATATCCTTTGATCTACCTCGTTACCCCCGAGGAAGAACGGGCAGAGGAAGCGATTGCTGCCATTGCTCAAAGGCAGGAACGAAAGGTTTTTGTTTGGACGTTGACTCGGGGAACCGTTGAGCATGGACAGCCCCGCAGTTCCACCCAACATAGTACTGTTTCTCCCCAGATGGCGATCCAATCAGCCATTGGGGAACGTCAAGACGCCATCTTTATTTTTAAGGATCTGCATCCGTTTCTAGATAATGCTGAAGTGATGCGATGGTTACGAGATGCGATCGCAAGCTTTAAAAACACCCGAAAAACCATCATCTTGATGTCTCCTGTTCATCAGGTTCCCCATGAGTTGGAGACGGAAATGGTCGTTCTCGACTATCCCTTCCCTAACCTGGCTGAACTCCAAGATGTTCTGGATCAGCAGTTGCAGTTTACAGGGCGGTCCCTAGGCACTCCAGCACGGGAAAAACTGCTAAAAGCAGCCCTCGGATTGACCAAAGATGAAGCTGAAAAAGTTTATCGCAAAGCCAAAGTAACAGCGGGTCAACTCACAGAAGCCGAAGTTGAAGTTGTGCTCTCCGAAAAGAAGCAGCTTATTCGCCGCAATGGCATTCTAGACTATATCGAAAGTGATCACACCATTGATGCCGTCGGTGGTTTAGAAGAATTGAAGCATTGGCTGACCCAGCGGTCGGAAGCCTTTACTGAACGGGCACGGGAATATGGCTTACCCCAACCCAAAGGCATGTTAATTTTGGGGGTTCCTGGATGCGGAAAGTCCCTGATTGCCAAAACCACTTCACGGTTATGGGGCTTACCCCTCCTCCGCTTAGATATGGGACGTGTCTATGACGGCTCCACCGTAGGACGGTCAGAAGCCAATTTACGAAGTGCCCTCAAAACCGCTGAGTCTATTTCTCCAGCTATCTTATTTATTGATGAGATGGACAAGGCCTTTGCGGGTGGTGCCGGATCGGCAGATTCAGACGGCGGCACCTCCAGCCGAATTTTCGGGTCGTTTTTAACCTGGATGCAGGAAAAGACTTCTCCCGTCTTTGTGATGGCTACCGCTAACCGGGTTGAACGCTTACCTGGAGAATTTCTGCGTAAAGGCCGTTTTGACGAAATTTTCTTTGTCGATTTGCCCAACCCCCAAGAGCGCCAGCAAATTTTTAATATTCATCTCTCCCAGCGTCGTCGAGATATTTCCCGTTTTAACTTAGCTGAACTCGCAAACGTTTGCGAAGGCTTTTCGGGAGCAGAAATTGAACAGGTCGTCATCGCCGCCATGTACGAAGCTTTTTCCCAAAATCGCGAATTCACGCAACTCGATATTATTGCCGCCAGCCGCTCCACCTTACCCCTCTCCAAGACAATGACCGAGCAGGTAATGGCCTTACGGGACTGGGCTCGCCAAAGAGCCCGCCCTGCAGCAGCCTCAGTCGCAGAATATCAGCGACTTGAGTTCTAAAAGCTTTCTCCTGTTCCCAACAGGAGGAACCACTAGCTATACGCTAGTCCATCCAACCGCAATTCTGTCAGCGTTGCGGTTTATCCCAACCAAACGTTGTTATCTCAATTCCTGGAGGAACATCCAATGTCACACTTTAGCACTCTCCGCACCAAGATCACGGAAGCTGAAATTCTTAAGTCTTCCCTGAAGGATCTCGGTATTGAAGTTAAAACAAATGCCGATGTGCGGGGCTATAACGGCCAACGTGTTCGGGCAGACATCGTTGCAGTTTTAGACGGTGAATATGATTTGGGTTGGTCCCATAATACTGATGGCTCCTTTGATCTGATTGCTGATCTATGGGGCGTTGCCAAAAAGCATAATCAAACCGAACTCATTAACTCTATTAATCAAAAGTACGCCGTCACCAAAACATTGTCAGAAATTAAGCGACCTGAGCTCCAGAACGCCAATGTCAAGTTGGTTCTCCATCGCTAATTTCTCTGCGCGTTCCCAAAATCCTAATAGCTGGCCTCAGGGTCAGCTTTTTTTATGCCTGCAATGTTTAACATTCGTAACCCCTTACAACACTATTGATACGTCTGTTGCTATCAGACTTAATATATTCCTAGGTCCCATGTCCGGAGCATCTTTATGTCTCAGTTGATTCAAGCGGTCTTAAATAGCGATGAAAAAACGGATTTGCGACAGTTTGCCAGTGAAGTTCATAATCAACCCGAACGCTATTTACTCCGCAACGACATTCTGAGCGTATTTGACACCTTCTGCGAGAAATATGAGAAGACTCCTGCATTTCAACTCTCATCACGATTGCAAAAGCTGATTTACTACACCCAGGAAATCCTGGTCGAGGATGAAAACCTCTATCTGATTATTCGACCCAAAATCGCATCTGAAGAAGCTTACCGCTTAGATCCTCGAGAATTAGTCTATGAGCAAATCCAGATTGATGAGCTATTGGATCTGCGCGATCGATTTGTAGGGCACTATCATCCCCAAGAGGGCGACATCCTCGAAATTGATTTCCGTCCTTTCTATGACTATTCTCCCGTCATCCGAGATCCCAAGAATATTGGTCGAGGCGTTCAATATCTCAACCGATACTTATCGAGCAAGATGTTTGAGGGACCTCAACAATGGCTCTTCTCTCTCTTTTCATTCCTCAAACTTCATTCCTATAACGGCACTCAACTTCTGATTAATCAAAGGATCCAAAGCCCCGAACATCTATCTGAGTGCGTAAAGCAAGCCATTAGCTTAGTGGGGGGACTCCCCCCAGAACAGCCCTATCCGGAATTTAGATTTAACTTCCAAGAGTTGGGTTTTGAACCAGGTTGGGGGAATACCGCGGCCAGAGTTCTAGAAACTTTAGAAATGCTGGATGAGCTAATCGATTCTCCTGACGATCAGGTGTTGGAAGCCTTTATCTCTCGCATTCCCATGATCTTTAAGATCGTGCTGGTTTCAATTCACGGCTACTTTGGTCAAGAAGGGGTTTTGGGCAGACCCGATACGGGTGGGCAGGTTGTTTATGTCCTTGATCAAGCAAAAAGCCTAGAGAAGCAGCTGCAAGAAGATCTTCAGTTTGCAGGGCTAGATACCTTAGAAGTTCAGCCAAAGCTTATTATTTTGTCTCGATTGATTCCCAATAGTGAAGGAACCCTCTGCAATCAGCGGCTAGAAAAGGTTCATGCCACCGACAATGTATGGATTTTGCGCGTTCCCTTCCGAGAGCTAAATCCCAAATACACCCAGAACTGGATTTCCCGATTTGAGATATGGCCCTACCTAGAGACCTACGCCATCGATGCTGAGCGGGAACTACTGGCCGAGTTTCGGGGCTTACCGGATTTGATCGTGGGTAACTATACAGACGGTAACTTAGTCGCCTTTCTCCTCTCCCGTCGGTTAGGAGTAACCCAGTGCAACGTTGCCCATGCTCTTGAAAAGTCGAAGTATCTGTTCAGTAATCTGTATTGGCAGGATTTAGAGGAGCAGTATCACTTCTCCATGCAGTTTACCGCCGATCTAATTGCCATGAATGCGGCGAATTTTATTGTCACTAGTACCTATCAAGAAATCGCGGGTCGCCCCGATACCATTGGTCAGTATGAAAGCTATCGCTCCTTTACAATGCCCGATCTGTACCATGTTGTTTATGGAGCCGAATTGTTCAGTCCTAAATTTAATGTTGTTCCCCCTGGCGTCAACGAAAGTGTCTATTTTCCCTTCACACGGCATCAGGAGAGAACACCCGGGGATATAGACCGACTGGAAGAATTGCTGTTTACCCTCGAAGACCCTGAACATGTCTTTGGCCATTTAGACAATCCAGGAAAACCGCCACTGTTTTCCATGGCTCGTTTGGATCGGATTAAAAATTTGACGGGTTTAGCAGAATGCTTTGGCCAACATCCTCAACTCCAAGACCACTACAACCTCATTCTAGTGGCTGGAAAGCTGAGAACCAGTGATTCAGTGGATCACGAAGAAATCAACGAAATCGAGCGACTATACCGAATAATTGATCAATACAATTTGCATGGCAAAATCCGTTGGTTAGGGGTACGCTTTCCCAAGCAAGATTCAGGTGAAATCTATCGAGTTGTTGCCGATCACAAAGGTATTTTTGTTCAACCCGCCCTATTTGAAGCCTTTGGGTTAACGGTTTTAGAAGCCATGATTTCTGGGCTCCCCACTTTTGCAACTCGGTTTGGGGGACCACTAGAAATCATTCGAGATGGCATCGATGGCTTTTATATCAACCCCACCCATAATGAAGAAATTGCGACTAAATTGCTAGAGTTTGCCAAAGAATGTGCAACCAATCCAGACTATTGGCAACAAATTTCAGAACAAGCGATAGAGCGGGTCTACACTACCTACACTTGGAAAATTCACACCAGTCGATTACTTTCCCTCGCTAAAATATACGGTTTTTGGAACTACACTTCTAGGGAAAAAAGGGAAGATATGCTCCGGTATATCGAGACTATCTTCTACCTGCTATACAAACCCATGGCGAAAAAGCTCTTGGCTAAACATATGGATTCCTGAACAAAGGGTAGAATTTCATTTCACCCAAAAAGTAGCTCTCTCCCTATTTGGCCTCAAACGACCATAGCTGTGATACAAGGCGATTTTGTATAAATGCACGATGGTGATGAACCCATTTTGGTCTTACAGCATTTGCAAGCCGATTGAATTCTCAACAAGCAATATTTATTGAAAGGGCCTAAAACTATTACTATTCATAGCTTATAAGCGTAACCTGCCTCCAAACGCAGCTTCTGTCGTTAGATGCCTATTTACTAGAGTTGTAATAGACGACCATTCCCTCCAACCATTGATGTTTTGAGGGAACAGAATAGCGAGTTAATCTGCCATTGTCAAACACTTAATCAAAGTCCAGCTGAATCACTTGATCAATGGTGACCCCAGCTCGACCGTGGCGAGTATTATGACGGCCTTTCAATCCATGGGCCTGATGGTGAAGCTTAATTTCATCTTTGCGGGCATCTAGGACTCGCTGAATCACGCCTTGGTAGGACTTAGTGAGCCGTTTGAGGATAGATGAGCTAATCATCCATTTTTCATCAAAGGTCCGAGTGGAAACATTGTTGTAGTCCATGATTGCATTAATGGCCTGGGAGATTTTGGCCTCTGCAGCGGCAGACGTCTTCCCTGCCCGCCTTCCTCTCTTTTTAGGAGAAGAAGGGTCTGGATCTGCAGTAGAAAGTTCAGGAGATTCAGCCGGATGAGCGTGGCCATTATTTTGGGCGCTTTCATTCTGAGCAGTATCCAGCTCTGGAGTGGGGTGTGGAGCGGCCTGCTCCCCCTGCATCACTTGGACAAGCTGTGTCAGCACCGTGGTCAGGGTATCTAATTTTTGATCGGTTGCGGATGGTGGGGTTGTTTGATCAAGCGTTGAATCATTTGTAGGTGTAATGTCCGATTTTATAGGTGTAACTCGCTGCGGCGGATCAGATTTGGGAGCTTCCAATTCATGATCCAAATTGTCTAGAAATAATAGGGCATAATGGGTGCGCTGCTCGTAATTGACGCCCTCTTTGGTATAGCTGGTTCGTTCTGCTGTTTTTCCGTCTAATAAAGGCAGCTGTCCCGAGCGAATGGCTTCTGCGATCGCCCGTTTATACAGCGGCAAGTAATCTTCTAGATAGTAGTCCTGCTCTAGGTCAGCAATTTCCTGCTGACACAAAGTGCGGATGGCCTCAGGATCTCTGAGGGGTTGCAGTGGCTCAATAAAGAGGTGAGCCAGCTGTTCTAAATCGTCCGGGGTTTCATGAACAGAGGTACCGTCTTTTAAGGATTGCTCCAGCCATTCCAGCAACACGGACATCTTTTCTTGCTGGGTACCCCGAGGTTCAAACTGGTCGAGCACTTGAAGCCAGCGATCCCGTTCATCTTGATAAAGCCTTAGGGTCGAAATTTCCCGCTTGGGGCGTTGGCGTTGACGTTTAACTGGTCGGATCATTGGTTGTTCTTCCCATTCAGTGAGGGGGTCTGGTTCAAGTTGAGGGGCGGCACTTTGGAAGACTTGCAGGACCTGTACTCCTGGATCCCGTAGTCGGATGCCTTGACGGCCATCTATATTTCCCTCGCCGTCCCCAATTTTGTAGTCATTGTAGTGTCGAGTGGAGGCAAGGGACCGGCGAAGCGTCGTATCTTGCTCATTTTGGATCAAAAAATGACCTTGGATCGCTGCCATATACTCAACATCCGCCACAGTGGGTGGAGCATACCAATGGGTAGCGATCCGAGCATAGATCGTCCGAAATAGATGAGTATAGAGATTGCCCCGCCCAGCTCGTTGAGGAATCAGTTCAGCAAAATAGCGATCGCACGCTTTAGCCACGGGAGGACTGTACTTTCGATTGATGGTTTCCAGTTCCAACCCCACGGTATTGACTCGCTGCCGGAGGAGATCTAGGGCTGCGATCGCATGTTTAGCCGGTGCAAGGGTGGGAATTTCAAAGCGTAATTCCATCGCTTCTTTCCGACGCTTCAAGGCTCCATTGAACCACACACTATAGGGAGAGGAATAATTAAATTCAGCCGTTTGTAATAGCTCTGTGCAGCGACGTCCAGTGACCACTGCTAATCCAGCGGCAACTTCTGACCAGTCTCGGCTATCCAAGAGCATCTTGGCGCGATCAACAATGGCATCTGGTTGCTCTATCAGCCCTTGCTGTTCATTACGGGCTGCGACTCGATCATTGATCGACAAATTAATTTGAATCCACTCATCCCGTGAAAAATTCATGGTCTCCACGACCACATGTTCCTCACCCAACTGCTTCTTCAACGCCTGTCGCACCTCAGTCATTAAATTGCGCTGCTGCTTCAGCTCCTTGAGGCCATGGTCATACCACTGCTGTTTCATCCAGGTTGACCATTGCTCAGCAACCTGCCGATCTTGTGGGGTATTTCCCAGAGAAGCTACCGCAGGCAAAAATGGGTGGTCGTATAGTTTTTTCAGCCAACGGCGCATAGACTTGAAGGTTTCAGATTGCGATGATTATTACATACCCATTAGCCCATCTTCCAGAAGGTATAAAACCTTTGCAAAGAGAGGGATAGTGACGCTTCCCTCTCGGCTTAACCGGAGATCTTTAAGTCTATCCTCACAACTTCCTCATGATTGCAAACTAAGGTTAATACCGAACAGAATCATTTTCCCCGGCAATCGTTTCTACAAAGCTTATGACTGACTGTCCTTGCTGCTCGAATCCATTGCTACGACAAATCCGCTTTGAGAGAGTAAGCTGGTTTTGTCCCCATTGCTGGATAGAAGTCCCTTCTAAGCTATCAGACACTTATCAGGCATCCAAAAAGCACCCTAAACAACGAATATTTTATCGGCCTGTGATGTTGTCAAAGCACCATTTGCGTAGCCCTAAAAGATTGAGTTTTACCAGCTAAGTCTTTTTTGAAATTTTAAGGGCACATTTAGCGCATTAAGCCTTCTGTTTTTTGTCAGATAAAGCTTCTACCGGCAGATAATTCCGTTAACCTATCTGATTGCTCAAGCAGCAATTCGTAAGAGATGGGTGGAATATTCTAAACTTGCCTGCAGCCACATGGAGTGACACAGCACAACACCGGATCTTCATCTGCGATGTTTCCTGGTGGGCTGCTCATGCAGTTAGGAACTGAGTTATAACTGCATCCACAAATCAAGATTACTCATCACTTGTCTGGAGGTTATTCTATGACAGTTGCACTTGGACGTGTCCAAGAGCGAGGCTGGTTCGATGTCCTCGACGATTGGTTGAAACGCGATCGCTTTGTCTTTATAGGCTGGTCAGGGTTATTACTATTCCCCTGTGCGTTCTTGTCCATTGGCGGATGGTTTACGGGAACGACTTTTGTCACCTCGTGGTATACCCACGGCCTCGCGAGTTCTTATCTCGAAGGGTGCAATTTTCTAACTGCAGCCGTCTCTACCCCTGCGGATAGTATGGGACATTCCTTACTCTTGCTGTGGGGACCAGAGGCTAGAGGAGATTTTACTCGATGGTGCCAACTTGGGGGCATGTGGAACTTTGTGACTTTACATGGTGCCTTTGGGCTGATTGGTTTTATGCTGCGGCAATTTGAAATTGCTCGGCTAGTAAATGTGCGACCTTATAACGCAGTTGCTTTTAGTGGTCCCATTGCCGTTTTTGTTTCTGTTTTTTTAATGTATCCCTTAGGGCAATCCAGTTGGTTCTTTGCTCCCAGTTGGGGCGTAGCCAGTATTTTCCGCTTTTTACTATTTGTCCAAGGGTTTCATAACCTGACCCTTAATCCCTTTCATATGATGGGGGTGGCGGGTATCTTAGGTGGGGCACTGCTCTGCGCCATCCATGGGGCAACGGTAGAAAACACTTTATTTGAGGACACTAAAGATGCCAACACCTTTAGTGGTTTTAGTCCCACCCAGTCAGAAGAAACCTATTCCATGGTAACGGCCAATCGCTTCTGGTCTCAGATCTTTGGAATAGCCTTTTCGAACAAGCGCTGGCTGCACTTCTTTATGTTATTTGTTCCCGTGACTGGGCTGTGGGCTTCGGCGATTGGGCTAGTCGGCATTGCCCTCAACATGAGAGCCTATGATTTTGTTAGCCAAGAGATCCGTGCAGCAGAAGATCCAGAATTTGAAACGTTTTATACCAAAAACATCCTGCTCAATGAGGGTCTTAGAGCTTGGATGGCTCCTCAGGATCAAATTCACGAAAATTTTGTCTTCCCTGAAGAGGTTTTACCTAGAGGCAATGCGTTGTAACGGCAAAAAGCTGCTATCTACAAAAGAGGTAAGACGTATAAACTTACCTCTTTTCTTTTGGAAGATCTGAGGTATTGACAGATTGGCTGAGGGAAGACCCCAGATTTCTTAATGACAACCTGGGCAGGAGGAACCCCTCAGCTACCCGTTATGCCAAATAAGTGCTCCACTGTTTAATCGCTGCTGGGGAGCCATACCACAGATAATCCGTATTTTTAGGAACGGCTTGGGTGGGATGGGGGGAATGCCAAACCTGATCAATGGTGAGATTGAGCGCACCAGACAGATGGGCAGACATCACCGGAGTAACACCATCGCCCCAGCATTCGCCTTCACCACAAGTGACCTTATAACTGCTGTAGGTAAACCACTGTCCCAACCGCCAACTGCGCTGTCCATAGAGGGCTTTCCCGGCAACACATACATATTTAACTTCAGGATGGAACGCTCCGGGATAATTATTGTTGACGAAATTGAGGTTGCGCTGGGTCCATGCTTCTTTACTGGTGTGGGGGGTCCCTAGGCTAACCAGGGTGTGAATTTTGGGCTGAGCTTGCCAAACCTGATCACAGTAGGGCTCTGCTCCCATATAAATCCGGGAGATCCATCCACCAGCAGAATGGCCGACAATGTTGACTTGAGGGGCTTGGGTGCGTTCCAGAACCTGCTGAACGGTGTGATCGAGCTGTTCAAGAATAGGGGTAATGGGACGTCCCCCTAAGGTGACAAACCAGTCTTTGCGCTGGAGAGGAACGATGGTCGTTTTTGTGCCTAAGGCATTCAGTTGTTGTTGGAGGTCTAGATAGTCTTTCGCCGGAGCCAGATACCCCGGCAATATGACAGTAGGTAGCATCTATGAACGTTTTCTGCGAGGTGTTTGCAGCCACATCGTGATGCCGGTTACCGCCAGCATCAGCAGGGCAAAGGTATTGATAAAAGGATAAATGACTTCTAGCTTGAGGGGGCCAAAGTTGCCTTTATGGATGTCGAGCAACCAAAAGAAATCACTATTGGCTTTCATAAGACTGGCGACTTGATAAAGGGAACCTGAAAGGGAGGTCAGGATAAGCGGCAGAAACCATATCGGTGCAATTCGAGCATGTAGACGCCGTATTTGAACTTTATTGATGGCCATTAGGGCGTTCAAGTTGAGTGTACTCACTTATTGTGACACTCTTAGATGTGATAGATGCTCTTGCTCTCACTTCAGCAAGCTAGGCAACCGATAAAATCGAGAAGACTTGGTTCCTAGAGATTGGGCCAGTCAAATGCCATTCCTTATCCGATGCCCAACACCGATCTTTCAAAACGATCCTGACAATATTCCATTTTAAAAATTATTAAATGAGTGTACACCAGAAGAGTTGTTTATCCGAATTCGGTAATAACCTGCGGGTGCATACTGTCCCGCTCAATCTCCTAGGGTTAACCCTTCAATGAAAGTAAGAAGACTATGCTAGCGATGGGACGGGACATCAATGCATCTCCCATTCTTTAAATAGTGACGGTAGAGATTTAATGAGCTATCTTGGATGAACGAATATATTTATCCACTGTTTTGAGCTGTCGCGGGGAAATGCATCTTATCGCCAATTCTCTCTATGTTTAGCCATTAACCATCGCTAACCCTAAGAGAGGCGTAGGCTGCTGTCACTCAATACAAATTTCAACGGATACATAGGTCATTCTCCGATTGTTTTTCAATCTGGAGTGAGGATTGACTGGGATTTCCATGTCCTTCTCAAATTTGAGTGTTGACCTAATGGTGTGGGGGGAACTTTACCGCATCGTAGGAGAAGCTACATGGATTGTAGGGTCAATTTGACCAATCGAGATATCAATAACATCATTGCTGTGTTATTTTTGCAAACCTATTTAGAAGATGAAGTCGCCCTGAACCTGATTGACAAACTGAATGACGAGCTAGATGCCTGTATTACTGAGCAGAGTGGTAGCAGAGTCGAAAACTCATCTGAGTATGTTCAAGCAAGACAACAACTGACGCGCCAGCTCTATTTTCAGAATCGTCGCCCAGAATTGGATGCTTAAAAGTCAACTTCCAGGGCAAGATAGAGAGCATGACTTTCATGGCTGATTCATGCTTGGCAAATTTATTGTTTTTGAAGGTGGCGAAGGAGCGGGTAAAACCACTCAACTCAACTTGGTATTTGAATGGTTAACAGGGAGCGGCTGGACAAACCGAATTAAGGGATATATACAGGGTGATTATCCCTCAGTCCTGACAACCCGAGAACCCGGTGGAACGGCTTTAGGTAAGAGCATTCGTAAGTTGTTGTTGGATGTGACCGCAACGGGGAATGAATCGATCGATGAACGGGCGGAGTTATTACTGTTTGCGGCCGATCGGGCTCAACATGTTTCGAGTTGCCTGCTACCGCATCTACAGCAGGGGGCATTAGTTTTATGCGATCGCTATACGGATTCCACTATCGCTTATCAGGGATATGGTCGAGAACTAGACCTAACCTTAATCCATCAGCTCAATCAGATTGCAACCCAAGGATTAGTCAGTGACCTCACCTTTTGGTTAGATATCGATCCTGAATTTGGTCTGGCTAGGACCCACGATCGGGAGCAGGATCCAGAGATTGAGACCGATCGTATGGAGGCCAATGAGATAGCCTTTCATCAAAGGTTACGACAAGGGTTCGCAGATTTAGCTCGTCAACATCCAGAGCGGATTTTTCGTATAGAGGCTCATCAATCGGATGACGTGGTTGCCCAGCAAATTCAAGGCATTCTAGAATCGCGACTTCAGGAATGGTATCCCTAATGTTTAAGGGGATTATTGGTCAATCGGCAGCAATTGAGTATTTGCAGCGGGCCATCTCAACCCAACGCATTGCCCCTGCCTATCTCTTTGCTGGCCCTGAAGGCATTGGGCGAAGTCGGGTTGCCGAACAGTTTCTCAGTTTGCTGCTAGATCCAGAACAAACGGAGCAGCGCAGCCTGAGAAACCATCCTGATAGCCTATGGATTGCCCCGACCTATAAACATAAGAACAAACTGATGACGGTGGCTCAAATGCAGGCACAGGAGATTGCCCTGCCGAGGAGCCATCCTCAAATACGCTTGGCCCAAATTCGAGACATGACCCAGTTCCTCAGCCAATCCCCTTTGGAGGCATCCCGATTGGCTGTGGTGATCGAGGGGGCGGAAACCATGAATGAAGCTGCCGCCAATGCGCTACTCAAAAGTTTAGAAGAGCCTGGAAATGCCACATTGATTTTATTGGCACCAAATATTGACGCTTTGATACCAACGTTGGTATCGCGGTGTCAGCGTATCCCGTTTAGTCGACTGAATGCTGCTCAAATGGCTCAGGTGTTGGATCAGGCGGGATATGGAGAGATTTTGGAGTATCCTCAATTGATCGAGATGGCTCAGGGGAGTCCTGGATGTGCGATCGCACATTGGCATCAGCAAGACTCCATTTCACCCGATCTCTTGCAGGCCAATTTGGACGATCTAAACACGCCCCTCGCCTGTCTTGAGCTGGCTCAGAAAATTGATCAAGCTCTGGACCTCCCCTCTCAACTGTGGCTCCTAGATTATTATCAACAGCTATACTGGCGTACCTATGGCAATTCTGTCTTGCTCCATCAGTTTGAGAAAGCGAAGGAACAGCTGCGTCACTATGCTCAACCTCGATTAGTGTGGGAGGTCACCTTATTAGCTTTGGCCGAACAACAAGATTCTCAAACCAAAACGAACGAGAGACTCCCAACAAATTGAGGTATATCCATCCTATAGACTGGGTACGAAATTAGCCTTGCTCAACAGACACATCACCTCGAAGGAGTTGCTGGGAAGTAGACTCCCCGAATTGTATAAGCTTTCGGTCCTGTAGCCAGCTCAAAGCTGCGATCAGACCTAAGTGGATTCCAAACATCAGCAAAGCACTGAAGACTGATATTTCTTTGATACTAACCATCGCAAAGGGGGTAAGTAAGATCAAACTACCCCAGGCTTGTCCAGGACTAATCCCTAAAATAGCAAGTACAACAGCGGGTACGATGGTGGGTCCCAACAATGTTGCCACCACCCACAAATTGCGATTGGAGATGGGCCGCAACATCATCACTTGATTAAATAAGGTAAAAATCAATATCAAGGTGGAATTGAACAAGAGTGCGGCAATGCCGACTCCAGAGTCATCTTCGGGTAAAGACAGCATCCAAAACATAATCGGAAGACTGGCAATGCCCAGATTGATTGCGATCGCAATCCAAGTCGGACTGTTATCGGCCCACAATAAATCTCTAAAGCGCTGTGTTTTACCCTTTGTAGAAGGATAATTTCCTCGAAACCGAGCCCAATCCTCTAGATCTTGATGGTGAGGGAGTAATAATACAACCATCAACAGGAACCACAACAGATGAGTGAGGATAATGGCTTTAATCATATTGGATGGTGTGTTGTTTCCTGCATTGAATGAAAATCCCAAGAAACAGACGAAGAAGCAGGCGGTTGCCCAATAGCTTTGCTTTTTACTGAGAAGCGAGACCGTTGGGTTGCGAAAGCGTCGTTGCAGGGGACGCCAGAGCCACCACGCCCATAATCCGAAATGAGCTAAGGCAAAAACCCCTATCAGACCCCCACTTCTCCCAAGCGGAACAAAGAACCACTGCCAGTCCGATAACCCGTAAGCATTAAACGGGAGATTCACCCCAATAAGACTGGGAACAATATCTTCATAAAGGTAAGGCAATACTGCTGATGGCGATAAGGTATAGAGCCAGTCGATAGAACTGGAGGTTAAAGCATTTTGGGAGAGCAATAGCAGGAGCAACAAAATACCTGCACTACTGATCCAAGCTTGAAAGCCATTGAGCCAGTTGCTGGCAAGACCAAGTAATAAAGCCAGGCTGTAGTAGAAACAACAGCTTGCCAAGAGTAAGACATCAAAACCCAATATTCTGATGACCGAAATTTCAGCGGCTAAACCCGTCAGATAATGGAGCGGTAAAGCGAGAAGAACAGCCAAATAAATTAGGAAGGGAGCACCCAACATCTTACCCAGCAGGATGGTGCGGGCCGTTTGGGGGCTAAGACTAATAAATGTCAGGGTTCCCTGGCGATCCTCTTTCGAGAGATCACTAATTAGCAAAAAGGTGCCGCCTACAATCAGGCCAAACATTAAGAATATACAGCTCCAGGAAAAGACCTGCAGCCACCACCCTTGCCAGTTCACTAACAGATATTGTTCTTTGCTGACTTGGAAACAGTCCAAGCCTGTTTCTCGATATTCAGCTGTTTGGCAATTCCCCCACCGATAATCTAACGTCCGATATTGCCAGAAAAGAAACAGTCCTTGAGCGATCAAAGACAAGAATACTGTCAAAAGCACACTACGTAATTTCAATCGACCTTGGATCTCCCGCATCAGTTGCGGATTCCAGTCGCCCAGGGTTTCGATCCCTCTGTTTACAAGGGAAAATTGAGCCTTGCCCATTTATGACACCTGCTTATGATCTAGTTTATCGAGAAAGATGGTTTCTAAATCTTCTTGAATGCACTGAAAGTTATAGATGGGAATATCAGCTGCTAGGAGAGATCGCAATAAGGCAGCGGCATCTGCTTGATTCCCTTGAAATTGAGCTTTGATCTGTTGGGTCGCTGGATCTACACGCCAACTCTCTATATGAGGGCATTGCCCCAACAGTTGTTCCACGGGCGGCAAGTCCCCCAGGGTGGCAATCTGAATTTGCTGTTGGCTTAAGGCTTGGTAAAGCTGCTGGAGTGAAGTCTTTTCCACCAAATAGCCCAATTCCATAATCCCCACTGAGGTGCAAAGTTCGGCGAGGTCACTGAGAATATGGGAGGAAATGACAATAGTCATGCCTGCCTCTCGCAGCACATTAATCAATTCCCGAAACTGAACTCTAGCAAGGGGATCTAAGCCAGAGACGGGTTCGTCTAACAGCAGCAAAACAGGCTCATGGATGATTGTCCTAGCGAGGCCCAGTCGCTGCTTCATGCCCCGCGATAGACTGGCAACGGAACTCCGTCGCTTATGGGTCAACTGCACCAGCTCCAAAACATCAAACAGACGTTGACGGCGGCGAGGCTGGCGTAACTCATACAAACGGGCAAAGTAATTGAGATATTCCCACACCGTCAGATCTTCGTAGAGGGGAAAATCATCGGGGAGATAACCGATCAGGCGCTTAAGATGAGCATTGGTTTGATTGCGCTCTAACAACTGGCCTCGAATATAGATATGGCCAAGGGTGGGCTGTTCTGCCGTCGCCAACATCCGAATCAGGGTGGTCTTACCGGCTCCATTAGGACCAATAAGCCCAAAAACTTCCCCTGAACCAATTTCTAAGTCTAAGTCGTTGACCGCAACGTGACGACCAAATCGCTTCGTCAATCCCTGGGTGCGTACTGCTATTTCAGCGGACATATTGATCTCAAACCATTCCGTAGGGTGATCTTAATCATCCTGAGCAGAATAATTTGTGATCCAGGTACTCAAGCAGTGTGAGGACGATCCCAGGTGGTCTTGATTCATGGATACAGGAGGAGCACTATTATTAGTCCCCCTTGTATTGTGGAAGGTGTGGTAGGCCGTCTCCCCCTTGGTTGAGCAAACCGTAAAAAAGCTTGGGCCGCCACACTCTTCGGCTCTCCATCTAACTCGAACAATCGCCTGGGTCATAGAACCCGCATCTGGCAAGGATGAGTAGAATCCGTAGAACAACATCGCGGGACACGAACCATGATTGACACTAAATGCTGGGTAGGCATTGATGTCTCCAAACAGAACTTGGACATTCACATTCGTCCGAGCGGACACATCTTCCAACACCCCAATGATAAAGACGGAATTAGTGCCCTTGTCGCGTCCCTAGAGTCTGTCTCAATTGAGCGGATTGTCTTAGAAGCGACAGGTGGCATGGAGCTACCCGCAGCAGTGGCACTGAGCCAAGCTGGTATGGCTGTTGCTGTGGTTAATCCCCGCCAAGCGAGAGATTTTGCCAAAGCAACGGGACAGATCGCCAAGACAGACACGATTGATGCAGCAATATTGGCTCACTTTGCAGAAGCAATTCGTCCCGAGACCAGACCTCTTGCTAGTGAAGAGAGTCAACTTCTGGGTGAGCTGGTAACGCGGCGTCATCAAATTGTAGATATGATCACTGCTGAGAAAAATCGTTTAGCAGCCATGCATGGTCCAATGAAAGAGCATATTGAGCAGCATATCGAATGGCTCAAGACGCAACTCAATGAGTTAGATGAGCAACTTCAGAGAACTATTCGTCAGACCCCCGTATGGTGTGAGCAGGCGAAGTTGCTTAAAAGCGTTCCTGGTGTTGGAGACGTGTTGTCCTCTGTCCTACTTGTCGATTTACCTGAACTTGGGAAGCTTGATTCCCGGAAAATTGCTTGTCTTGTTGGTTTAGCTCCGCTCAATCGAGACAGTGGAAAATTCCGTGGTAAGCGGATGATCTGGGGCGGGCGTGGCCGAGTACGTACAGCCCTTTACATGCCAACTTTAGTCGCTATTCGCTACAACCCAGTGCTCAAAGCTTTCTATGAGCGTTTAGTTGGACAAGGAAAACCGAAGAAAGTGGCATTGACGGCCTGTATGCGGAAGCTCTTGATCATTTTGAATGCGATGGTCAAAAACAATCAGCAATGGAATCCCGAAATGGCAAGGGGAGCTTGACAGCTAAGACAATCGCTTTTTTACTTGAAGGTTTGAGGAAGAATCCTTGAGTCATGAATCTCTAAGGACTGAGCAGAAGCTACCAATCCCCTTCATAACCTGGGTATTGTTCGGGGGATTCTCCATGTACCTCCAAGATTTCACCCACAGGTGTTTTTTTCTTCTTTTTCTTTTTAGTTCGAGTGCTCTGAATTTGGTTGAGATCTGGCTCGATGGTTTCGAGTTGAACGTCAAAAGTCCAGCAATCTCCAAAGTCAAACAGATATTCCATCACACTGCCTTCTGACAGGGGGAGGCTGCCAATTTTAACTTCATCGGTATGAAGCGGTACTCCTCTAGAGAAGAAGCCGCCGTCGGCATAGGGATGTAGTACTTCCACTTTTCGCCCCATTGCATTGGTATAGGTAAAGGAATCCAGATGATCTGAGTCAAACTCGACGGAGGAGAGAATATAAGCACTGAGATCCTCTAAAGTGGCTTCTCCTGAGATGGCAATCCGTCGCCAGATTTTTCCTAAACTAACCTTAAAAATATGGCGATCGGGACGAAAGCCTGAACTAGCTAAGACCAGGGTTTTCTGCCATTCCGGGAAATAGGGTTGTAGGGTATCTTGTAATTCATCGTAGGGAACAGATGGATCGACCTCAGAAGGCCAAGTCATATCATTCTGTTCATAAGCATTCCGAACCAACTTGAATATGGGTGACCCCAAGGGTAATGCTTCAAAACTCTTAATCCGCCATCCTTTCCCAGCTTCCGGTTTCCCGGTCGTAATGTTCAAAAAGCCAAACATCTCCATTAGCGCTAGATTATGGATGCCAGGATAGTAGCTGAAAAAATCCAGGGATGACTTTTTCTGATTAAATGTATGCTTTTTCTGGTCAGCAATCCTTTCCCAACCTTGTATGCAGCGATTGCCTTCTGTGAGGAATCCCATGCGGTCCTCCCCTAGCATTTCTGCATAGCCGCGAATCAGCCACGCTTCCAGTAGCGTGCAGTACCGTTCTGTGGGATTGAGTTGTTGCCAGAGTTCATATACAGGTTGATTCAGAACCAGAAATTGTTTTTTGCCTTTGGTCACTGAGCTTACAATACCTGTTGCCCTCAACAGCAGATAGAGTCCATGGATTGGCGGATAGGATTTTTGAGCTGGACGTTTTAGATCAATGTCTATGGGAGTGCTCAACTGCTGGTTCAGTTCAGCGAGGTCCTTCATGGAAATTTGCTGTCGTTTGCCACTGACCGCTCGACCTTCGAGACCAATAAACCCTAATAGGGTTTGAAAGTCTTTAAGGATGGAACCAGGTTGAGTTTCACTAATGGTCAGTGCTTTAAGCTGTGTAATCTCTTGCTCTGACAAGGAGGCATCTTTATCTAAGGACGCGGACATCAATTCAGTTCTGAGGGAGCGTAGAGTATCCCCCGGTCCTTCCTTGGCGGCTGGTCCAGTAGCGTCCAGGAGGTCAGCCATCTGATCGGCTGCATCCATTATTTTGTTGAGCAGCTCTACCGGGTTGACCTGTTCGCCCACTTCCGGTAGTTCGACTCCCATTAAATCCAGAAACTTCTGAATATCTGGAGGAGGAGCTGTCATGGGAACTGTTGGTTCAACAGGGATAAGGGGATTATTTTGTGGATCAGCTTTGATGCGCTGATTATATTCCGCTTGAAATGCCTCTATATCGGCTTGACTCGACATATCAAAGCCCGCCTGCATTCCCTGCAGCATAAAGTTTTTAGCAATGCCGCCTCGGGATGCATCAAACATCCAGTCTGCAAATTTGTCTTGGATAGAGGTGAGATATTTTGCGATCGCACCCCCGCTGCGCAATTTATACTCTCGTTTCAAAAAGGTCCAAAAGGCCACTAACTCAGGAATCGCGTCCTCAGCTTCACTTCGATCGCGTAAGGTAAGCTTACGAGGCAGGATATTCTCCATCACCAGCTGGGCGTCCCCTTTGGTCATCTTCGGTAGGGTAAATTCACCGTAGGCAAAGGCCATTTCAATAAACGTGCCGATCCAAAATCCTCCCTCTGGGTAAGTTTGGGTATGGGCAATTCCCACGTCTGATTGGATGAATTCGTTGATCAAACCATTGATGTAATCGTCAAATAAGGGTTCAGCTTCGTCATAATCCAGGCCGTCGAGCTGGCGAATATTAAAAGTCACGATCTAGATCCTCAGAGCAGATATCTATGAGGGTACCGACTGGTTCGCTTCCCATCAAGGTGTTGGGATTCAATCGGTTAATCTTTCCCGCTTCAAGAATCGAAAAGCCCGGCTTAGGACTATTCTTTGGCAGATGGGGCTATTTCTGCATGAGTTGTTTCTCTCGGATAGCGTTGGCTTTGATGGCTAACCCTAGGCCAACCATCAGATAGATAAAGATCATCCCCTTGGCAAAGGCGATAAAGGCTGTGTTAAAGATGCCTGGATCAGCTGTGTGGGTCCTGAAGTAATCAAGTTGTCCTAAAAAGCTCAGAGCTAGCGCTCCTGCGGCAAAGGACCAAGCTGCGACTAGGTAGGTAATACCATTGGCTACCTGGCGAAGGACTAAGTATGCTGCCAGTAACAGCACACCTCCCAGAATGTAATCATCAAACCAGTTCAGAAAGCGCAAGATATCCAAAATATGGTTGGAGCGTCGGACGGTTTCGGCAAGGGGTAGGAAAATGCCCATAACGACTGCCATTCGGACGGATTGCTTAAGGGGTTGATTATCCATATGCGATCTCTCTGGGTTTATAACGTCCTTGAAAACGGCTCAGCCATGACGGGGAGGTTGAAAAGAGAGCTACTGATGAAATCTAGAAAGTGCAGTGATCTCAGTCTATCGAGCAGGGTGATAGAAATGCTGTTTCTTTGAGTGGGATCGGAATATGGTTTTTGGTATCTTGCGTATCTTTCTAGACGTGAGCTGACAAGTCTTATAAATAGTAAGATTGAACACATTTTTTGACAGCGGGGTTTTTAGGATGTTTAGTCAATTGCCTTCTCTATCGGTGGATCAGCAACATCGATCTTCTCTTGCACCAAGGGGTGCAAGCACAGCATCTTCTAAGCATCAACACCATGGTTCGGGTTTGCGGAGAGTGCTTCTGCAGGCTTCTCAAAAACTGTCTCAACGGTCTCAATTGAGCCTTGAGAAAAAGAGTAATTACAAGGGTGAAGTCTGGTGGCAGATTGCCGATCCATGTTCGGGGAAATCCTTTTACGCTCAAACCTTAAAAGAAGCAATTCACTGGATCGAAGTTCAAGGACTCGTGAAATAATCCCCAAAATGACACGGGTTTACCACATTTTTTCTTGACAATAGGCTTAAATCCTTACGGTATAAAGACCTCAAGCCTGCTAGACTATGGATTGGTCCGTTTTCTTGCAGAGGTATCAAGTGATGAAGTTAGGTCAGAAAGTTCGCGTTTGCCAAATTCGCGATCGATTTTCGAGTGCTCTCAACGATAAAGTCGGTGAAATGGGCACCATTCAAGAGTTCAAAATGACCGATGGTAGCGGTATTGGCGTCGTCGTCGCCTTTAGTGATAAAACCAGTAGCTGGTTTTTCGAAGAAGAGCTAGAGACCGGACGACGGTAATCCTGAATGGCATTTCTTCTGACCTTCTTAGGAAAAGGTGGTACGGGGCGAACGACGGTTGCGATCGCAGCGGCAAAACAATTCGCTGAACAGGGATATCGGGTCTTATTGGCCAGTCAGAACCCGGGTCCCGGTTTTGATTTAATGATGGGTGCCCCAATTGGCACGGAACCTCAAGAACTCGGCGTCAACTTAAAAGCAGTGCAGCTCCGCAGCACGGTTTTGCTAGAGAAAGCTTGGGAAGACCTCAAGAAACTCGAAGCAGAATATGTTCGCACGCCTTTTTTTAAGACGGTCTTTGGTCAAGAACTCGGCATTTTGCCCGGAATGGATAGCGCCCTCGCCCTCAATGCTCTACGGGAGTACGAGGGTAGCGGCAGTTATGACGTCATTATTTACGACGGGCCGGGCGATCTGTCTACCCTGCGGATGGTGGGCTCACCGGAAATTCTCAGTTGGTATGCCCGCCGATTTCGCCAGGTCATTGCTGATTCCGATTTAGGTAAAGCCCTATCTCCCTTTGTTCAACCCGTTACAGCAGCCGTATTTACGGTTAATTTGGCTGGGGACAATTTTGCTGAACCGACGGAACGCGCCAATGCCGTGTTGGATGATGCCAAGCGGGCAATCTCCGATCCAAATCGAGTTGCAGCCTATTTGGTTACCACTGGGGACGAGGTTGCGATCGCAACTGCCCAGTACTATTGGGGCAGCGCCCAGCAAGTGGGGTTAAGCGTAGGGGGTGTAATTGCCAATCCTGCTAGAACGCCCCTCAATTCCTCAGCTTTGCAAACTGCATTTGATCCACTCTCTGTGGTCACCCTGCCCGAGCACACCGGAGATTGGCAGCCCCTAATCGCAGCTCTACCGGATTTAAAACAAGCTGCAAATGCTCCTAAACCGATTGAAATTGACATTATCCATGGTCAGGTGAAATTATTTCTGCCCAAATTTGAAAAATCCCAGGTTAAATTAACCCAATATGGTCCAGAAGTGACCATTGAAGCAGGAGACCAACGACGAAATATTTTTCTCCCATCTGAGCTTCGTGGCAAGCCCGTGAAAGCTGCAAAATTTCAAGGTGGGTACTTAACGATCACTTTTTAGATTTTTTCCCGAATCATATTTTTGTTCGCTCGGAACTTTATAGAAAGGAAATCTTCAACTAGAATAAGATTTCCTTTTTTTTGGCGACATCTATAGTTAACCGTTCATTAACTCAATTCTTTTCTATTATTTTGGATTGGGATTTAAATCACATCACAAACAATCAATATAAGTTACACTGGGGCTTCCGCAAAATTCAACTCGGTGGGTTGAAAATACTTTTACGAGAGAGTTTTTAGGGTTACCTACTAAGTTGAGTCTGCTTATGAATACTGCTGTTCTTGGACGACTTCAACACGTTTTGTTCAAGCTACGCAAACCAGATTGGTTTCTCATGTATGCTTTAAGTCGCTTTAGCACAATGCGGAAGCTGATAACTCGCCTTTATGGCAGTACTCAAAGCAATAAAACGAATAATTCTCTCTTTTTTGGCATAGAAGATAGAGATTCTTTATTCTCAGACTTACAGGTTAATACCGTTGTCAATGGCATCAAAAAAGATGGATATTACCCAGGCATAACTCTCCCATCAGCTACAGTTCAGGAAATTTTTCAATTTCTGGAAACCATTGACTATTACCCTGACCATGACGGGCCAGCTTATATCCCTCCCCAGACTGAGGCAAATAATGACTCCACTTCACCTCAGTACAATAAGCTCTACTCTAGGGGGCGATATCCAGAAACCTTTCTCGATTGCCCGGCAATTCAGCGCATTATCCACGATCCCAAGCTATTGAAGATTGCCCAAGGCTATTTGGGTGTACGGCCGATTCATAACGGCTCAAGGTTGTGGTGGAGTTATGCCAATGTTCCTCCCTATGATATCGACCATGCAGGCCAGCGTTTTCACTATGATGTGGATGATTTTGGGGCCTTAAGATTTTTCTTTTATCTCACCAAAGTGGATTCTGCCTGTGGCCCTCATATGATTGTGCGGGGCACCCACGATCACAAACGTTTGACAGATAAAATCACCCTATCGCGCTTTCGTTCGGATGAAGATCTGATCAACCATTACGGCCAAGACTCCTTAGTCAGCCTAGAAGGAGAGGCGGGGTTTGGTTTTGCGGAAGAACCTCAAGTCTTTCACAAAGGTGCACAGCCCACATCAGGGGATCGTTTGATTTTACTGATTCGCTATGTGATGCGGGAGTGGGTAACAGGATAAGTCTTGGGGTATAAACTTTAATCCTGAACTGATAAGTTCTACAAACCGTCTTTGGCAAAGCTTTGACCAGATTTGTTACAAGGGGGAGGGATGAACCATTGATCTTTCATTCCGCTCCGTCAACAGGTTGCCCCTATGGATTTTTTGTCTGATACGGTTGTGCTGTCAAGGATGCAGTTTGCCTTGACAGCTATTTTTCATATGCTTTGGCCTGTCTTATCGACTGGGATGGCCATTTATTTAGTCGTAGTTGAAGGGTTATGGCTAAAAACCCGAAATCGTGATTATTATCTCCATGCCCGATTCTGGGCCAAGCTCTATGTCTTGAATTTTGGGATTGGTGTGGCTTCTGGCTTACCCATGGAGTTTCAATTCGGTACCAACTGGGCACCGTTCTCGGAAGCTGTAGGAGATTTTTTTGGTAGCATTCTGGGCTTTGAAGGGGCAATGGCCTTTATGCTCGAAGCGGGCTTTCTGGGGATTATGCTATTTGGTTGGGACCGAGTCCCCCCGTTGATGCACTGGCTAGCGACGATCATGGTTGCTTTTGGTGCAAACCTTTCCACCTTTTGGATTTTGACTGCGAATTCCTGGTTACAAACTCCAGCGGGAGGAGAATTTATTGGGGGTAAGTTTATCGTCAGCGATTATTTCCAGGCGATACTAAATCCATTTATGCTGAATAGCTTTCTGCATATGTTTTTCGCCACCCTGGAAACGTCTTTGTTTGTGATTGGGGGCATTAGTGCCTGGTATATCCTCAATCGTCGTCATCCAGGCTTTTTCGGACGATCTCTGAAGGTGGTTCTGGCTGTTGCCTTCGTCGTTGCCCCACTCCAGATTTTTGTCGGTCATCTCAGCGCTGAGCAGGTCTATCACTACCAGCCTTCTAAATTGGCAGCCATGGAAGCTCAGTGGGATACCATTCCCGCTGGATCGTCTCCGGCCTGGAGCTTGGTCGCATTGCCGAATGATCAGGAGGAGCGCAATGAATGGGAAGTCAAAGTCCCAGGTATGCTCAGCTATTTGTTGGAGTTGAAGCCCACCCTATCGGAGCCTGTGCAAGGTTTAAACGAGTGGGAACCACAGGATCGACCCCATATGGTGGGATTAATTTACTATTCCTTTCGGATTATGAGTGGGATTGGTATTTTCTTAGCAGGGTTGATGGGCTTTAGCTTATGGCGATGGCTCCGGGGCAAACTGACGGCAGAGGCGATCGTTGAGCAGAAACTAATGCTGTGGGGATGGCTACTCGCAGCGCCCATGGGCTATATAGCAGTGGAATGTGGTTGGATTGTTCGCTGTGTTGGTCGCCAACCCTGGACGGTTTATGGTGAGCTACGCACCGCAGATATGGCCACGCCTCTGCCACCTCCTGAAGTTCTAACCTCTCTTCTGGGCTTTGCTGGTATGTATAGCCTGTTATTTGTGGGAGCACTGTATTTTGGCAGCCGCATTATTCGTAAGGGTCCTAATTTAGAGCTACCCCTACCCCAATCAGTTAGCAAAGCTCCCTTGGCGGTTGAACCCATGCAGCATCAGCCTGATCAGCGTCCCATAGAAACCCAACAGTAGAGGTTCGTTCATGGAAGCATTAGAACATTTTCTACCCCAGGTCTGGTTTGTGATTCTAGGGTTGTTTCTTTTCCTCTATGTCACCCTCGATGGATTTGATTTAGGGGTGGGGATTTTGTCCCTAACGGCCTCGAATGAGGAAAGTCGCAGCATTTTAATGACCAGTTTGGGCAATATTTGGGATGCCAATGAAACCTGGTTGGTCTTGGTGGGGGGAACGTTATTTGGCGCTTTCCCATTAGCCTATGCCACGGTCCTCCATGCTCTATATATTCCCGTCAGTTTGATGGTGGGCGGATTAATCTTGCGGGCGATCGCATTTGAGTTTCGGGAAAATTCGGTTCGTAGCAAGCAACTGTGGAATGTTGCCTTTGGCGCAGGGAGTTTTATGGCAGCCTTAGGTCAGGGTTTTGCCGTAGGAACCGTATTTGAGGGAATTACGGTAGATACTGCAGGCCATTTTGTGGGGGGTGTATGGGATTGGTTAAGCTGGAAATCAGTTCTGGTCGCTCTAACGCTGATTCAAGGGTATGTCCTGATTGGTTCCACCTATTTGGTGATGAAAACGACGGGAGCCCTGCAACAAACCCACTACAAAACGGCTAAATTAGCGGCAGTCACGACGTTCCTAGGAGCAGTATTTATTACGGTGAGTACGCCGGTGTTTTATGAACAAATGCGCGATCGCATGTTTGATCCACCTCTGCTTTATTTCTTCGCCGCTATTCCCCTCTTAGGCAGCTTATTTGTAGCTCTGTTATTGCGAAGTCTCAGCAAGGAGCAAGAGCGAATGCCCTTTGTTTGGACAGTGCTGATTTTCTTACTCTCTTTTTTAGGCCTGGGGTTAATCATTTTTCCGTACATCATCCCCCCTCAAGTCACGATCTATCAGGCTGCTGCTTCGTCAAGTGCCCTGGTTTTTATGATCATTTTTATTGGTTTCTTAATCCCGATTATGTTGTTCTACAACATCTATAACTATGTGGTCTTTAGGGGGAAAGTCACCCAAGCTCATGAGAGCGATTAAGGTCCAACTAATTACGGGTTTTAGGCAATCTCACCCATGAAATAAAACCCGTAATTAGTTGCGCACTAGACTCACCAGACTCTATCCTCAACCTAGCCTGTCGAAATTACTATGACTGAGTAATAAGTTCAATTGCAGGTTTCCATTTGGTATCGATCAAGTTCTGATATTTCTGTAGTTCTGCCACAGTATCTGCTTGTAACTCAACATTGCCATGTCCAACCCCACCTTTTCTTAACTCTAGTGATTGTGTGACAGGCTTAAGTTTACGGATAGACTGATTTTCAATTACCCGATCTAGATCAATATTGTGTTGGGGGATACCACAAAAAGATAAAATTTCTCCAAGAACCTGGTTTGGGTATTGAAATAAGTTTTCATATTCAACTAGTAAGATATTTTCATACTTGCGGGTCTGTTGGATGTGTTTGGCCCAGCCTTCTACAGCATTCAAACAAAACTCATCAATAGAGAGATCTTGTATCCAAGGAAATTGATTTAAAAGTTTTGGCGATCCACAAACAAAATGATACCAAGACACTAAAGTATCAACTGGGTTACGCATTAAATAAATGGTTCGATGTCCTTTGGCATCCCGATGCTCATGACTTTTAATGATACGTTGACTGATATCTTGATAATTATGTAAACAACTGGGTTCTAAGCTTTGAGTATAAATAGATGGGATTACGGTTTCAAAAGGAATATCTGACTGTATAGAGATTAGACTTTTCTGAGACTCTAATATTGAGTTTGCTAAGAGTCTTCTCAACCAAGTATTTCCAGATCTCGGATAAGATAGTAGAACAATATCATTTGATTTTATAAGTGATCGATTTTTCCTAAGAAGATCGTGATCAGGTTGAAGAGCATAGATATTAGAAGGGTGGAGAAATCGATCAACTTTATTTAAGATATGTGTAATTCTCATGACTTCATCTGTTACTAGAAGAAACTTTATCTCTATAGCTAAAAAAACAAGAATTATCTGGTATTTCAAAGAAAAACACATTAGAAATAACTTGCATCTTGTAATGACTAATTCAAAGCAATGCCTTGAAGTTGCAAAGAAGCATGAAACTCTCATATAAGAGCCATCTAAACTGCATCTATCTATATTCAAGAAGATGTATATATGACTTTAGAACTGAGAATAGCTGACTTAAAACTGAGTTAAGCTTGAGGTATAGAGAGATAAAAAAATATAGAATTTTCTACTTACAGATAGTTTTCTGGGATCAAAAAATTAATTTTTTTAATTGGCTTGTCACTGATTTAGATCACTTTTTTCAGGAAATAAATCAATTTTTAAATGATTGACCAAGCATCATCATCGAATTCCTACGCAAGTGCTCTGGACGTACATATCCGAACCCCTCTAGACTGAGCAAAAGGTGTCTTCCATTTGATTCTGTAGGAGTTTTGACTAATCGTAGGAGGGAGCGTGTCACTTTTTTAAGAGAAAAATGATACTTACGTTAAGAAGCCCACTGATTATTAGCTACGACACCAGAGAATGAACATTAATTCAATGCCTGCGTAACGAAATTTTCGAGGTTGGTTAGCCAAGAATATTAGATTGTGCATCAACAAAGTGTGGGATAGGAAGCTAAGTCTTGCCATCTCCAAGGACGCTCCGTCAATCCAGCTCGTTGGGCAGCCGTGTTCTTGAATCGAGAGTGGCACCAAATCCAGTTGAAATAGCTCAGCACCAATCTTAAAGTCATCGCACTCTGTTGCCAGACTTTGCCAAACTTATTCTGTCGTCGATGCCAACGCCCGGTCTGCTGACGCACGATGCCATTGGTCCGCTCTAAGCGTTGGGTCAGGGCTTTACTCACTTCATGGACGACCTCATCGGGTAATTGTCGTGCGTACCCTTCCCAACCATCCGTTTGCCAATGATGACAGGCGGTTTTGCCCTCAGTATTTTCAATCAATTCTTGAGCTAGCTCGTCGGTATGTTTGCCAATACGGCCACTGAGCACGAGACCACTCTCTTTCGCAAGACTCAATGCTATCCAGCAGTCGCCTACCCTCAACTCCTTCGGCTCACAGTGCTTTTGCTTTTTTTGACAAAGGACCACAACTCATCTGCATTAATGACGTCGGTCGCAACGGCCTGAACTTCCCCATTGTGAATCATTTGGGATTTATGACTCGCTGAACGAACCACACTCACACAAGTGTTATACGCTACACCCGTGATGCGAGAGAGTCCTCGTAGACTACTCCCTTCAACATGAGCTTGAAGGATGGTCTGGATCGTTTCAGGAGAGATCTGACGGCGATAACACAGGGTGTCAAAGGTCTCACTAAAGGTCTGTTGACAGTGGGGGCAACGGTAACGTTGACTGCCTTTGCTGGTCTTGCCATGTTTGTGGGTTTTAGGATGACCACATAGAGGACATTGCATGAGGAAATAAAACAACTCGACTCCCTATCGGTTTAACAAACCCACACTTCTTTGATGCACGACCCACCAAACGTTGTCTTTCCTATTGTTAAGTAGCCTGGAATATTTCTTTGAGTTCACCAATACCGTTTGATGAACTTCTTTCTTTGAGCAGATGGAGACACGCATTCTGCCATATGACTGCAAGGTCTCAAAAAACTACTCACTTCATCTACTGCTTTGCAGAATCGATGAGCAGCGTTTAATTCACCAAATCAAAGGATTGTGCATCAACTAAGTGTTGGATAGGTAGCGAGGTCTTGCCATTCCCAGGAATGCTCCGTCAGCCCAGCACGTTGGGCAGCCGTATTTTTGAATCGAGAGTGGCACCAGATCCAATTGAAATAAGTCAGTACCAGTCTTAAGGTCACTGCACTTTGTTGCCAGACTTGACCAAATTTGTTCTGTCATCGATACCTTCGCCCAATCTGTTGACGTTATATTCCATTGGTCCAGAGTTGTTTTACGTTAATCCTAGAAAAAATAGGATGCTTCTACTGAATAATGGAGCCATACCCAGGGCTGCGCCTAGGGTGAAAACGCCGTTTTTTTCTGTCAAGGGTGATGAAAGAGCGATAATTTCTATAATTAGCTCTCTATCGTCCTTTCGGATTTCACAACTTTGTCTTTTTATTTCAATCTCCGATTCCACTTCTTCTGAGAAGATTTGTTTACCCGCATAGCGAATCGCATATTGCCGTTCTCCATCCTGATTAACCACCTTGATCAGCTCAAGGGCGACCCACTTATTAAACTTCTTGATGATGACAATTTCAACAAGCGCTCTCCGTCACGAAAGAGCCAATCAAACCACAATTTGATAAGCTGATGTCCCTCTGACCGAAGTGGTGGACCAAGAACTAACAGGGCCTGGTCACGATGATCTAATGCTCGCATCATTAATTGACCTCGGACATCAAGACTATCCAGTAGGTTACGAATAGCATCATCGTTTCGGTCTTTCTGATTACAAAGCCTTGACACTGCTTCACCTGTACTACCACCATTCTCTATCCCTAGAAGTACAGGGTACGTATACTGTTCATGACCGGATTCTTCTGCATTGTCCAGAAACCAGAACGCCTCAATATCATCAAGTATTTGCTGTGCCCAACCAATATGACGACCACAGACTCGACACTTCTTTGTGAAATTTCCATCGGCAGTAACAGCATTGGCACCCACAATTGCTGCTAGCTCATAAGCAGCAACAGTCTTCAATTCAACGACTTCTTCGTATGCTACCAATGAACGAACTTCTCTTTGAATGTCTTTATCCTGTCCAACAAATATCCGTAGCAGAGCATCAAAGTAGTCTCCTGTCATGAGGATGCTATCGGGTGATGATTTAGAGAGAACTCCTATCTCACGCGAAGCTAAGGCAATTAGCGCAGCAGAGAAATTTGCTGCACGTCCAATACCTATTTTTTGATGCAGCGCATTAGAGTTATCTTGATCAGCTATATCGTCGAGAGTACGAAGTGCAAAGGCAACCGCAACTATTGTTGAGGTGACAGGGATAAGTTGCTCTATTGAACCACCGCATGCTAAGCCTGTGGCCACAGGCAAGATCGCTACAGGTGGGAGTGGGTCTGGAAGAGTAGTAGACATTAGTTCCCCCAAAGCAATATCTGCATCACTCGCAAGGGTAATAACGCTGAGGCGAATAGCCTTAAGGATATCTCCGGGGATCATAAATAGATGATTAGAAGTTTAACTTAATGCGCTTTGGGTCTTTTGCTGCGTTTAGGCGAGTGACCTGATCTCGGTAGTGGTTCGTTTTAGCGACTCCGATATAGTCTGAAAAATTTTCACAAGGGAAAAACTTTCCAAATGCTTCAAACTCATCGCTCTTACCCGCTTCTTTGAAGAAAGGTTCTACTTCTTCGAAGGTTTTTCTCGCAAGCTGAAAGCTATCCCACTCATAGTACTCTTGAATTGCAGCACGCCACTCTTCGGGAGTAGTGGGATTTAGTGGGTCTAGAGAGTCTACTTCCCAATCAGACAGTTTTGCTCCATTTTCAAATTCACCTTTGTCATAAGCATTTTTAACTTTTGCAAATCGCGAATGCTGTATGGCATTTGCAGTCTCAAAAATTGCGTTCAAGGCTGTTGTTGTGTTCTGTCCTTTTGCTAGGCGGACCTCATGGCTTTCAGGATCATACGAACCCGATGTTCCCTTCTTAGCCGTCTTGTATGTCACTCCTGCCTTAGCTTTAAGGCTAGCAAACTCTTCAGATTTATTGAGGATTGCTTCAACGATCACCCCTGGTTTACTACCTGTCCCCACTAACTCATCCTTAAGTTCGGTCGGGCCGCTTGTTCCACAACAGCGATGTACTCGGCCTGCTGGCGATTGGTTGACTATCTCACTAGGTTGGCCAAAAGCCATTGCACTTTTCTCAGTCTGCTCTCTAGAAGGCAGCCGCTCGAACGATACACTACTTCTCTTAGCCTGAATTGCACTATTCTGTTGCACTACATGAGTTAACTCATGGGCAATCAACTCTTGCCCATGACGATTCCCTGGCTGATATGCCCCCTCTCGGAAAAATACATCCTGCCCGGTTGTAAATGCCCTCGCCTGAATTGATTGATTCAATTGGTCTGATTGGGCATCCGTATGCACCCTCACGCCACTAAAATCTGCACCCATAACCTGACCCATTGACTGTTGCAATCCTGTATCCAATGGCTGTCCGCTACCTCTAGCAGTATTAATAGAAGACTCTAACTCTGATGATATTTTTTCATCTGTCTTTTCTTGCTGACGCTGAATGGCAGGACGAATACTTTGCGCTAAGACTTCCTCTTCCAATTCTTTCTCTCGTTGTACGGATTGCCCTTGATTGAATTGAGATAAAGTAGGGGCATTAATTTGCTGTACTACCTGAGAAGCAATCCGATCCGCTTCCTGTTCATACTTATCTCCTGGTTGTCCAAGGGTTAGTTTCCGCTGAATCCAAGGTTGTGCCAATTCCCCTGAAGGATTAGGAACCTTATCTTGCCAAGGTGTTCCAAACTTTTCCCACTTCTCCTGTTGAGCTTTCCATTCAGCCAAACCTTCTTCATTTGTTTTCGCTTGGATAGGGGGAGGAACTGGTGTTGCTGATTGAGCTTGATCTGATGATATCTGTTGAGGTATCGGTTGTGACTTAGATTTTTCTGGCTTATAAGCATGAGTACGCTTCATCAACAGTCCCCCATCTGAAACCGAATCATATGCCTTCAATCCTAAACCCAAAAGCAAAATTTTCAAGATAGATTTTAGTAGAGAAACGTTAGTTCAAGACTGACCCCGGCATCCTATTTGAGCTACGAGGACAGTCCTTAGAAGTCGCTCAAGGCTATGAATTTACATCAGTTGAAATCAAGCAGGTTGCCTTCCGTATCGATGCCGTTTTCTTATCCACGCCAGAGACTTCAGATCAAACGGTTTGGTTCGTGGAAGTATAGTTTCAACGTGATCCGGTGTTTTATCAACGGTTCTTCACTGAGATTTATAGCAGTCGCCATACTATTCAGGACGCCAGATGCAGGACATGTTCCATTGCTTCTCTGAGAGACCCAAAATGGTCTAATTGGTGACGGATGCGACTTTTAATCCATGACCAAGACCGCTCAATCTTATTCAAGTCAGGGGAATAAGGCGGTAAATACCAAACCTCACATCCTGCTTTTTCCACTAATTCCTGTATTCGTCCCCCCTTGTGGAAAGTGGCATTATCAATCACCAGCTTCTGCCCAGGTTTGAGCATAGGTATCAAGCAACGCTCCAGCCAAATTTCAAATACGGTGCGATTGCAAGCTCCTTCGATCGTGAACGGCGCCATTAATTGCTTGGCTCTCAACGCCGCAATCATATTGACTCGGCCGCTTCTACGCCCAGTCTTCAAAGCATAAACCCGCTCACCTTTGGGGCCATAAGCATAGTCATACTCGTCTCGATGATCCATGCCCGACTCATCCGCATAGACGATATCGTCTGGATCTACGGTACTTAGACGTTTGATGAACTCTGCCCGTTTGTGCTCATCTCGTTCTCGGTACCCATATGTTTTTTTTTCGAGTAAATCCGATTTTCTGGAGGGCTCTTGAGATGGTTCGATCACTAATCTCTCCATCCCATAGTTGAGCCATCTGAGCTTGGGTTTTATGACGATGCTTGTGGGCAAACGCTCGAAACTTGTCCCAGTCAGTGATTTTATGGCTATGGCCAGGATGATGGACTGGCTTGGGATGCAAATCACCCGTTTCCGCCTTGAGGTGTTGCCATTGGTTAATGGTGTTACGACTGATATCGAACAGCTCACTAGCCTCAGAAGGGCGCATCCCATCTAGCTCAATCGCATCTATCACTTTGCAACGTAGGTCGTAACTATAAATTTTGGGCATCACACAGGAGAAGGAATAAAATACTTCTCTAGTTTAAGTCCTTCTCAATATGGCGACTGCTATATCTGTATCTCAATCTGTACCTGATACCGTGGCGTGGTCTGGCAAGCCGTTGTTATTTACCCTCAACGTAGCATTGAGCCTGATTATATCCAGTCTTCCGAGCCAATTTAAACAGCGATCAAGTTCACTGAATCTACCTTGATGACTTGAATGAACCCGTTGACCCTCTGGGCGTGGGTCTAATGCAGTTGATTGTGGCCGATTCAGAAGATACCGTCACCCAAGCTCAAGCTTTGCTATCAAGGTTCCAGCCTCAAGTACAGATCAATCAGAGACTTGTGGCGATAATGAAGTTAAGTGAAACGATTGTGGTCTATACATTTCCACTACTGAGTCGGAAAGAGATAGAGATGATGTTAAGCTTAAACGAACTCAACCAAACGAAGGTTTACCTGGAAGTCATGTTGGAGAAGGGGCAATATCTCAAACTTCACCAACTCACTCATCGCATTTGTGACTGCTTATTATTAAATCATGCTAGCAACTGGGAGGAGTAGCAGGAATACCTCCACCGGGAGCTGACTGCTCAACAATCGAAAAATCTGTTGTGGCTAAAGTCCCTATTACGATATTGGCGCGTGTACATCCCGTCAAAGCACTCAGAGAATTATCTTGAGGAGTAGCTCTAAACTCAGCAACAGTGGCGTTTGCTGCACCAAATGAATAGGTATATTCATTGGTCGTCATAGGTAGATCAATACTCAACTGAGTAATGGAGTTAGCAAATGTTGCACGTTCAAGACGATATACTTGCTGTGCCCGATTGACTGAGCCAATATGGTTATGAGCAGCTGCTTGTTTTGCTTTAAGGGTTTGATTTAGAACAGATGGTAAGGCTATGCCAGAAAGCACTGCCATTATCACTATTGTTACCAATAATTCTAAAAGCGTGAAACCTCGATTACTATTGCGATTCTTAAAATTGAGTAAATAGCGTAGAATTTGTTGATTCATCATATCAAGCACTCAGAGATAAAATTATTATTGATATCTACTTTTTTGTAGACTTTTAATAATAGGAAATTTCAAAATACATGCACATCCTCAATTCATGAGATGAAATTCATTTAGAATTACAGATCATATATAAATATAATTTTTGAAAAATCTTAGTAGTATTACTAACTTACCCGTGCCAATCATCTCAGCTGTCAGTATAAACACGGATCGCCATCAAAAACTTATTTTATGTATAAGCTATTTATTTCTATATAGAGTAATTTTTATATAGAAAAACTACTGAAAAGCACAACAAAAATATACTGATATTCAAAATACTAAAGATCGCTGAATATCATAAATAGAAAGCATCACAGGCTAATTCAGCAATTAAATTTATTGAGAAGTCACATCTTCAACTTCACTTATTAATTCTATAAAATAGAAATTAAATATCATACAATATTGGCTTAATTGAAATTATCAACAAGGATATATTATTCAATAATTCGGAAATATTTTGTCTTGTTGCACATCACATTAAGTTGCAAAATAAGTAATATCACTGATTGTATTGATAGTTTTTAGATTTACTATTAGATATGAGAAAAATACTATTCATCACTAATGAGTTTTACATATTAATGGAACATGCTAAGCATTTCTTAGCGCTGAGACATAAAAGTACCGTATAGTCTACTCTATTGACAGGAAACCTGACATCGATATTTATCTACTCTCATATACAATATCTAAGGACCACACCCAGCTAGTCCAGGTTCAGAGTAGTGATAATAAGAAATACAAACTAATTGATGGAACCTGTGATGATGATCGAAGTTGAAATGGAGTAAGGGTTAATGGTCAACCTGCAACATATAGGCTTTTTTAATAATCGAAAGATTGTCATTTGGCAGAGTGATGATTTTCACCTATATAAATAATGATGATATTTAGGGTTATCTTACAGATATCACTCCTGAAAGAGTTCGCAATCATCGTCTTTAGCTCAATTATCAACTACTTCTTTCTAGCGAAGATTCAACATCTATCATGATGGAAAGACCTTACAAGAACTCTTACAGCTCAATAGCCTAAGAAAAAACTAGACTTTGAAATATAAATATTGAGCCATTACATCTAATATAAAAATACAAAAAGAATGAATAAATTTATCGTTAGGATTAGATCATTAAACAATCAACTTAGTTTAGTTGAAATGGCACAAAAATCATCGAACATTTGTTCTTTTAAAACTTGCAAACAGCAGCATACTCAAAGGGTTCAATTGCTCGATAGCAACTTTAGAGTAAGTGATAGTTATGTAGAGGTTTCAACAGCGGAATTATTTGGTTTAGATGGTAAAGTATTTTATTCATATTAACTAAATATTGGTAAGCCCCCGACAAGCCGGAGGCTTACCAATATTTAATCACACCTGTGATGTGGGATAGGCCTCCGATGCTACTGCCTTCAGCATGAGATTGAAGGATGGCCTGAACGGTTTGAGGAGAAATTTGACGGCGGTAATAGAAGACTTTTAGAGATATTTTTAGAAATGTCATGAATAATGTAGGTTAAGCCCGCTCAGTGCGATCGCAAACCCCGTTATCACACCTAGTAATTCATGCAGTCTTTTAATTTTTCAAATTCTCGACAAATTTTGTATTACCTATACTCGTCTATTCAAGTCAAGCTAAAGTCAATACTTTAACTTTTGAATTCTCTTGAGATTTCATATTACATAACTATGGATGAAGAATCATGGAAGTAAAACTGGATCAACTCTTCTGTTTACATCCCAAGGTTTACTTTATGCATCAGCTTTGCAAGACTGACGAATCATCATCATGCCAATGAAACCTAAAACAACAAAACTACCTAGCCAAACAATAGTTCCAGCCTGCAGCCACTGGATTTTATGCACCGAAGCATCTACCACTGTCATCCCGATCAGAACTAAAAGGCTAAATGTCAACTGAGTCAGACCCATCGTCAACAGCTCAACTGAAGTTGCTGCTCGCTGCAATACCCAACTGCCCACCGCTCCAGCAATAAAAATTGAGCTGTACAACTGACAGTGAAAAAGATCGAGGGGCCAAGGCCAAAATTGACCAAACAAGGCGGGGATTCCGAGCAAACCTACACCAAACCCGCCCAATGCAAAGCCCTGAGCCCGCAATACCAAAGCCCACTGCTTCCCGACTCGTGATGAACTAGCAGGAGGACGACTGTGAAATTTGCCCAAGTAGTAAGTGGCTCCCAGGCAGTCAACTAAATAGAGCCAATACCAAATCCCTGTGACACGCCGGTTTAACGCAAACTGCTCAGGATGGGAAAACGAGGCTATCAGGATAAAAGTAGTTACGACCCAAAGCATCGGTAGAATTAGCCGTGCAGGCGCCCAGCGGCGAACCCATAAGACCACCGTTAAAGGCACCCATGCACTTAGATACACGGCCCCTAAGAAATTGGTATTAAAAGGAGTTAATGCCCACATCCAGTGGCTGCGAGCAAACCCAGGGAAGAAGAATAAACTTCCGCCTACAAATAGAAGCAACACCCACGAGATAATAATCATCACCATAAATTGAGCGGGTAATGACGGATTTGTAAATTTATCCGTAGAAATTACCGATGTTTTAGGGGGAGCTTGCATATAGGTAAAGAATCTTCTCCATTTAATGACTTATCGGCTAATCTCATCATAGACATGGTGGATGATCTTTAGCACCTAACGACTTCAAAGTCGCCTTCTGGGCTGGCGTTAACCCGGTCACATCTGTAATATTCATTCCTTCATAGGGTTTGGGAGACCTTAAGGTTTTGAGACAGTCATAGGTGTTAACATCCCAAAGCTTCAGGGTTTGATCGTCTCCTCCACTTGCTAAGATCTGGCCATCAAAACTAAAGGCCACTGACCAGACTTCGTTTTGATGACCTGACAATGTCTGTAAACACTCGCTACTTTGAACATCCCATACCTTGAGGGTATGGTCTGCACTGGCACTCGCTAGCAATCGCCCCAAAGGGTGAAAGGCAACCGACATTACCCAATTTTCATGTCCTCTCAGGGTTTTCAGACATTGTCCAGTCTGGACGTCCCAAAGCTTAATCGTTTGATCTGTGCCGCAGCTTGCCAATAGTTCACCATCTGGACTAAACGCAATCGCCCATAAGCCGCTAGTATGTCCTTTCAGAGTTTGCACACATTGCCCTGACGTCATATTCCAAAGTTTAATCGTGCGATCATAAGACCCACTCGCTAGCACTTCTGCTTGGGGATGGAAGGCCACGGAGCAAACCCAATTTTCATGACCTGAAAAGGTTTGTAGCAGCTGCCCTGTCTCAGTCTGCCAGAGCTTCATCGTTTGATCTGCACTACCACTTGCTAGGTAATCTCCCGATGGATTAAAGGCAACTGACCACACTGTATTGAGATGCCTAGTGATGGCATAGATGCATTGATGAGTTTGAAGATCCCATAGCTTTACACTGCTATCTTCATGCCCACTCGCTAACCATTGAGCCGTGGGGTGGCACGCCATAGTCCAAATGGCATTAGCACTCTCCGATAAAGCCCCTAAATACTTTCCAGACTGGGCAGACCACCGTTTGATCACTTGGTCAGTGCTACCGCTGTACAGCACTTCTCCTTGAGGATGAAAAACAATGGATCTCACCCAATTACCATATCCTTGCCAGGTTTTGAGGCATTGACCTTGGTGGATATCCCATAGCCTTAAGGTGCGATCTTCACTGCCACTGGCCATCAGATTTCCTTCAGGACTCACAGCGACAGACCACACCCAATTTTGATGGCCAGACAAGATTCTAAGGCATTGTCCTGTTTGTATCTTCCACAGCCGGATAGATTGATCTGCACTACCACTGACGAGGATATCCCCTTGGGGATTAAAACAGACCGACCACACCCAATTTTGATGGCCCTTGAATGTGTTTAGGCACTGTCCCGTTTGCACATTCCACAGTTTGATGGTTTGGTCTGCACTACCTGTCGCTAAAAGCTTGCCATCCGGGCTAAAGGTCACGGACCAAACCCCTTGTGAGTGCCCCTGGTATGTTCGTAAACATTGTCCCGTTTGGACATCCCAAAGCTTAACCGTCTGATCTGCACTAGCACTGGCTACGTATTTCCCTTGAGGGTCAATCGCAATAGACCAGACGCCATGTTGGTGTTCTGCCAACGTTTGTAGGCATTGCCCCGTTTGCACATCCCAGAGTTTAATCTTGCGGTCTGCACTACAGCTGGCAAGAAATGGCTGTAATTCCTTCCCGCTAGGGCTATAGGCAACTGACATGACCCAGCTGCGATGGCCTATCAATGTATTGAGACACTGTCCAGTATGAGTATTCCAAATTTTGATGCTGTGATCGGCACTGGCACTAGCAAGCAACTTTTCTTTGGGATGAAAAGCTAAAGCACAAACCCAATTGGTATGCCCCGATAGGGTTAATATATTTTGTCCTTCTGGCACCTGCCATAGGCGGATTTCACCGCTGGTATCGCCCGTTGCCAAAAGTTGATTCTCTACACCTGTCTGTGACCATTCAGGGCTAAAGGTAACGGCCCGGATACTGCTAAAGGTTTGAGAAAAGGATGAATGCGCTAAATCACATCCAGACAAGTTGATTTTGTTAAGACGGAGCCCCTGAAGATTAGCCTGCCACAGAGTTAGATTGGAAAAATCATAATGTCCTAAGTCAACCTGTAAATGTCGTAACAGATTGAAAATGTTGCCCCCAATGTAACCTGCAAGTTGCAACGGCTGCTGTCGGGCTTGAGCCAAAATCTGTTTTAGATGTTCTTTAAGATGGGGTAAGGAACCAAGGTGAGTCTGCAATTTTTGAGTAATGGGATCTAGAACTAAGCAAGTTTGTATATCTTGCAGGTAATCATTGCTGTTGACCTTGATCAAACAGTGGGAACTCAGCCGGCATAGATCTTGGGCAATCAGTGCTTCGACCATCATCTCCACAAACTCTTGAATCAAGAAGTCCATCACTACGGCAGATTGAGTAAAACCTTGATTTTGTTTCTCGATCAATGACTTTCGTTCTAAGGATGAGATCGCTTGTAAAATCTCTGCCGATGAATGATGATTGGCTAAATCAGATTGCAGCTCTTGCCACGTGGTGGGTTCCCGATTTAGAGCCAACCAATACATAATGTCTTGTTCTAAAGCGGTGAGGCGATCAAATTGTTCAGCTAATAAGTTATGGATATCGTCAACGACAAATGTCTCTTCCTTCAGCAGGGCTAGGAATTGGGAAATATTGCCATTGAAAAAATTTTGAATCGCAGAGGCAATAATTTTTAAGGCCAGAGGATTACCGCTGTAATGGTCAATCAGGGTTTCCCATTCACTAGATTGGCCTTCAAAATTGCCTTTGAAAGGAAAGAGTTGCTGAGCCTCTGCATAGGGCAAACCCTTGAGAATAAAGTTTCGAACTGGAGTCGTTTCTCCGGTCAATGTAGTTAAGGATCGGGGAACTTCCCGAGACGTCAAAATTAGACAACTCTGATGCTGAGTTTCACCCATCACTTTGAAGAGATGTTGGTAGCCTTCGTGGGCAGCGTGGAATTGGTCGTTGCGATCGCAACTTTGTAAAATCGATTCCACATTATCCAGAACAATCAAACAACGATTTTCTCGCACATACGCTAATAACTGGAGAATTTTGGCATCCAACGACGTTTGATTCTGCTGAGAAGGGAAAAAACATTGAGAGAGTTGGTCCAGAATAGCCTCTACTGAGGGGGCATTCCGAAGACTACGCCATATTACGCAGTCAAATTTCTCTTGAACTTGGTGGACCAAAGTGACCGAAAGTGAGGTTTTGCCGATGCCTCCCATCCCCAGGATCATAATCAAGCGGCATCGAGCAACCTCTATCCATTGGCGAAGAATCGATAGTTCAGCCGAACGACCGACAAAAGAGGACACGTCTGGAGACTCTCCCCAGTTTAAACGTCGATCCTGAGCTGGACGACTTGGGGGCTGATCAGCAGACTGATGGCTTGGCGTTGGCTGAGAGCCGCCAACATCAGCCAAGCTTTGCCAATCCAGAGACAGATGTGCACTCAGCTCGACAAAAGTTGCAAAATCAACCGGTAGCCCCCGTAAGAAATTGCTGACTGTTGCTAACGAAAAACCTGCAGCTTCAGCGAGTGCTCTCTGACTATGAAATCCATTGCGTTTAAGGGCTAATTTAGCTTGGTCGGTACGATCACTACGAACCTTGAGGGAACGGGACATAAATTGCTCCCGAATAGTATTTCTGCTCTAGCACTGAGGATAGAACTAGACACTGCAAATCTCAATCAATCGGGGAACGGGATATTAATCATTGAAATAGATTGAAGTTTTCCATCACTAACAAATTGAAGCCCGGAAAAATCAGTATCTACTCCAGCAGACAATGGGGGTTACATCATGCAGATATGGTGTTGTGACTACTCAATAATGAGACAACTACCCAAGTATATTAGACCTCTTACAATATTCATTTCACCGACAGGTTATGGATGGCTTCCATACCTTAAGCTACCAAAGATCACTCGTCGTTATAGATGGATACAATCAAGCTATACCGAAAGGAATAGCGGCGGCAAAACCCAATCTCTCTTGGATCAAGAGAGATGCATCAAGCAATTAGCGAGTAATGCGCAGAATCTTATCTCGGTCTGCTGAGCATCTACCCCGACCGTCACAATTACTCGTCGTGATATACAAATCACCATCAGGTCCCATCACAGCCTCTCTCAAACGTCCTTGCTGACCTTGCAAATAAACTTCATGCTGCTTCAACTGACCGGATTGAGGATCAATGACGATACGTTGCAACTGTTCAGCCCGCAGTCCTGCTACCAAAAAGCTCCCTTTCCACTCTGGAACAGCATCCCCTGTGTATACTGCAGCACCGCCAGGGGGTAGGGCTTGACGCCAGGTGAGGGTCGGAGGGACCAATCCAGGTTGGGATTCACATCGATACACCGTGGGCCAGCCCAAATTATCTCCAGCTTGGGCCACGCTGATTTCATCATGTCCTGACCGTCCCAACTCACCACTTGGACCATGATCACTCACCCAAAGGGTGGAAGGATTGATCCAATCAAATCCTTGGGTATTGCGAATCCCCAAAATATAGACTGGATTATTGGCAAAAGGATTATCGGCGGGGACCTGTCCTTCTGGAGTTACCCGCAATATCTTACCCGCTAAGCTGTTAACATCCTGAGATAGGTCAGGATCTCGGGCATCACCCGTGCCAATATAGAGCATCCCGTCCGGGCCGAATCGAATTCGTCCACCATTATGGAAGCGAGCAACGGGAATGTTGTCTACAATAATGCGATCGCGGATTGCTTTGCCCCCATCTTCTGACAATCGCCAGCGCTCAACTCGATTGACAGATTTCCCAGGCTGGCTGGCGGTGAAATAGATATAGAAGAATCGGTTATTGGCAAAATCAGGATGGGTGGCAATCCCCAACAATCCCCCTTCACCCCGATCGCTGACCCTAACTGTAGCAATAGGCTGAGAGCGTAACTTGCCATTCTGAACCAACCGAATTCGTCCGAGCCGCTCTGTTACCAACATGCGGTTATTCGGCAAAAAGGCAATACCCCAGGGCACCTCTAACCCTGATACCACTTCTTCCACCCTGATCTGAACTTGTCCTTGAGGGCCAAAGCCATTGTCCACTAAGGTACATTGAGCTGCTCCTGGCTGGGCAGCCAACTCCTGTTTCTCAGAAGCTAAAGAGCTTGGACCCGTTCGTTGTGGGGAAGTACAAGACACTACTCCGAAGGCAATGAGTGCTATTCCTTGAACGAAAATCTTTGAGGAATCGAGCATATCAAAGGTCATCCAAATTAAAGCACCGTTTGGATCAAGGATACAGATTCCATCAGAAATATCACATCAGAATCCTAAAAGATATAGAGCTATCATACTCATGATACAAAGGTCGCTCCTGAGATGCCCCCATCTGAAATTGTGACCTGATAGGGGTAGGGTAGGTGGAAAACGGATAAGTGATTCAGGCCAAACTTTATGGTCTGCAAACGCTGTCAAGGTTGGCGATGAGAGATGGAGATTTGCGCGCAAATAAATAGCTTTGGGGCACTGAACAGACTTCCAACTTGTGCCTCCCTAGATACGGAAGTGCAAGGTTACCTTCCTGTGGCATTTAAAACTTGGACTGGAAGAATTGATAGCCTGGATCACTACGACGTTGATTGTTCTGAAGCTCTGACTGCCACTGGAATGAAGGGTCAGGCTGAGGGGAAAGACGGCGGGAAATTTCTATGCCTTTCAGTTGGGAATTAACGTCTTCAATGAGTTTGGTCGCCGGAGTGGGCTCAACAAATTTGGTGTTGGGTGAAACGATGATGGGTTCCCCCAAACTAGATGCAGTTGTGTTAGAAGACTGGGGAGCAGCCCAAACCGGAAGGCTGACAGAACTCACAGCAATCAAAACACCAAGTGAACGAATAGCGGAGTGAAGTGAGGGCATCGTTAATCCTTTGTTTTGGTAGCAGAACTAGACATTGATGCAGAACGTACGTGGCAATCATTGAAATCACTCATCCATCGAGGATTAGAGTAAGAGATGCATCAACCTTTGAATGTCTATGTTGATTAAGTCATAGGAAACTGAGGTTGAATCCAGAGGATTCTGAGAATTTTCCAAGATAGGGTTCATATGGCATTAATCCATATCTAGAGTGAGTAATGTGTAATAAGTTAAGTCTGTTATTCACAATGAGATCGGGGAACTAGAGCCAATGCTTACATGGCTCGAATCCCTAGTTCTTCAACGCTACAGTGTAAAGGCATCACCCATTACTACAGGGAATCAGTCATGGCCAAAAGTGCACTAGACCAACTCAAAGCAGTTACAGTTGTTGTTGCTGACACTGGTGATATTCAAGCGATCGAGCAGTTTACCCCCCGTGATGCAACCACCAATCCATCTCTGATAACTGCAGCAGCACAAATGCCTGAATATCAAGAGATTGTCGATGAAACCTTGCTGCAAGCCAAAGCAGATGCAGGTTCAGGTGCAACTCATGCAGACATTGCGTCTTTAGCCTTTGATCGCTTAGCAGTATCCTTTGGCAAAAAGATTTTAGAAATCGTTCCTCAGCGGGTCTCAACGGAAGTTGATGCGAGACTTTCCTACGATAAAGAGGCCACGATTGCCAAAGGACGTTACCTTATTTCTGAATATGAAAAAGCAGGAATTAACCGAGATCGCATCTTAATCAAAATCGCCTCCACATGGGAAGGGATTCAAGCTGCAGAAGTCTTGGAAAAAGAGGGCATCCACTGCAACCTTACGCTACTTTTTGGTCTCCACCAGGCCATCGCCTGTGCCGAAGCAGGGGTTACTTTAATCTCTCCTTTTGTCGGTCGGATTCTGGATTGGTATAAAAAAGAGACTGGCCAAGATTACACACCTTCTGACGATCCGGGGGTACAGTCTGTTACTCAGATATATAACTACTATAAAAAGTTCGGGTATACGACTGAAGTTATGGGTGCTAGCTTCCGCAATACTTGCGAGATCTTAGAATTAGCCGGATGTGATCTCCTCACCATTTCACCTAAGCTACTGGCACAGTTACAAGCCAGTACTGATAATGTGCCGCGAAAACTCGATCCCAGTAAGGCAGCAGGGATGGAGATAGAAAAGTTGGCCATCGATCAAGCAACCTTTTTGCAGATGCATGCCGACGATCCAATGGCTTCTGAAAAATTAGAAGAAGGGATTAAGGGGTTTAGTAAAGCGCTGGAAACCTTAGAACAATTGCTAATTAACCGATTGGTGCGACTAGAAGCTGACGTTAATGTTAGTACTGCAACCGCCAATATTTTTAACAGCTACGATCTGGATGGTGATGGTTGTATCACCCGGGAAGAATGGTTAGGAACAGATGCTGTATTTGATGCCCTGGATCAAGACCATGACGGCAAAATCACTCCTGCAGAAATGAGTTCTGGTTTAGGGGCTATTTTGCAGATGGTACTCGAATCATCATCGGTCCAAATCGGATGATGTCTGATGAGCACAAATATTGACGTTGACATAGTATCCGGGGCGGTATGAATTTAGCGATTGCTATAGTCTGAAGACTTTGGCATAAAAGTTGAGCTGTAAGCCGCTATATTATTAACCCTAACTTTAGATAGCAGAAACAGGGTGTCAGTCCTGATAGGTCTAGGATATAGGCTAGTAAGCAACAAAGATCTTGCATGCCATTACGTACTCTTTGGTTGAGTAGATGGACTACAGATGAGGCTTAAATGGGGCTTTGGGACAACTATTTTAGATATGACCATGAAAACGTAAGCTCGATCACAATGCGAAAAAAGCAAAACGTGTACGGTTAAAGATGATTATTGAAAAGTCTTCCAGAAACCTTATCGCTAAATAAGAGCATGGGCACTCAGTGAGTAACCTCAGTGACTCAAATTGCCTGTCTTAAATGATGGGGATGGTTTTTTACTGCCAAATTAATGAGAAAGAAATGGCATTGCACCCACCTATTTGACTGCCAATCACCACAAACAACTTAAATAGATATGAATAAGTTTTTACTTAAGCTTTTTAAGTTTGCTTCGCTACAATTCCTCATACTCGCTGCAATTGCGTTCTACTACATTCAAACTCATGATCAGCTAGCACAAAAACAGTATTTAGCTGCAACAATCGACAAGCACGCTCTACTCAAGCGGCAAGCCAAACCCAGAATTATCTTTGTGGGAGGGTCTAATGTTGCTTTTGGAATTAACTCGAACTTTATCTCCAGCCAGCTTAACCATCAACCAGTCAATATGGGACTTCATGCTGCCCTTGGCCTTGAGTATACCCTGAATGAAGTTGAGGAGAAGTTGGCGTCGGGTGATGTCGTAGTTGTTTCCCTAGAATATGAGAATTTCTCTAATCATTTACCTGATATTCCAGAACGCCTGTTTAATACCATTGACAATCGATTTCAAAATATAAAGTTTGTTCCTTATTACTATGCTCCTGTGATGTTAGATAAAGGGCAACTCTATCTAGGCGGTGTGATTCGTAATGTCATTTCGACCCTTACTGGGACCTATGAACTAGATAAAACCTATAAACGGGTTAATTTTAGTCCAGTAGGAGATATGATGGCGAATACAGGAACACCACGAGATATTTCGAAGATAAAGGGTACATTGGAAGTGACGGATAGTTCAATTCAAACGGCCTTAAGAATCATTCAGGAATTTGATCAAGTTGCGAAAGATAAGGGTGCACAAGTCTATTTCTCTTATCCACCACTGGCTGAAAACGTTTATAAGGATAATTCAGAGGCCATTGGTGAAATTAGTGCTGCCCTAAAGGATTCTTCTGAGCTTGATTTTATTGATACCTCTAAAGAGATGGCCTTACAGGTAAATTATTTCTTTGATAGTGAATACCATTTAAACCAGGCTGGCGCTTTATTTCGGGCTAAACATATTGTCAACCGATTATCAAAGAAGTTGTAGCAAAAGAAATACCTAGGTAACCTGAGTTCGGGATAAGCTGAAACCTGCATTCTTGCGTAGAAGAATCTCAAAAATGGGCTTAACCTGAACTGGGGCTAGGTAGCAAATAGCTCTAATTTTTACATTGAATTCATCTAAATAAGTCAGACTATTTTTATCTCAAAAATTGGATTTTAATTTGTGATCTAAGCCACTTCTTTATAACTTTCCGGTACTTAGTATAAAACTTGAACCTTTAATTTACCGACAAGTTTTTGACTATGATTTTAGCACCAGAACGGAAAATCATTTCTCCTAGATTTGAGTTTAATTCTGATAATCCTTATCAGCCTTCTGTTTCTGAAACCCAGAAAAATTACATAGAAAAAATAAAATTAAATATTACCAACAAGTCATATAATCTTCAGCATTCGGCCTGTCCTTGCGGAGCAGAATCATCAGAAGATATTCTCGTTTCTGAGATTGATAGATATGGCATTCCGCTAAAATCAGTCTTATGTAATCGATGCGGAACGGTAAGATTTGATCCGTATTTAGATGAAGCTAGCCTAGCTGATTTTTATACCAACATCTATCGAAAAATGTATGCCATGGATGTTGATGACTCAGCTGATTATGGAGATTATATTGCGAGCCAAAGCAGTTATTCTGAGAAACTCCTTCAATTCGCTGGTGACTCCTTAACACCAAAAAGCCGACTGTGTGAGGTTGGTTGTGGAGGAGGAGGTAGTGTTAAATTCATGCAGGAACGGGGATATGACGCCATTGGCTGTGATTACGATGTAGCAGCCTTGCAAGCGGGTCGCCATTATGGAGTTAAACATCTTTACTATGGCGACCTAAATTCCCTGCCAGAAGAGCAAAGAAAAGCGAAGTTTGACTTAATCTATCTGCATCACGTTTTTGAACATCTTGATCAGCCACTTAATTTTCTGCAAGAGGCTCGTCAGTATCTCACCCCTAATGGGAAGATTGTCTTGATTGTGCCTGATATTAGCCGCATTGATCAGTTTGGGCATCTACCTGCTCTGGGTAATTTATTGATGTACTTACACATCGCCCATAAGTACAACTTTTCTATTGACGGATTGCATCGGATTGCAAGCCAGGTCGACTTTGCGGTTAATAAACTGGAACTTGGTAGCTCATCAAAATCTTCTTCACCCTGGTCAAGTTCTCCAGAGATTTGGATTCAGATTTCTCCAAACAGTACACAGGAAAATACCACAGTTCATCAAGAGTCCTCGTCTCGACCTTCTAGAATGCTGAACTACTTGTTGAGAACTGAAAAGCTCTTCAAGTTGGGATTATGTCGGGGTCAAATTATCTATAAAATGTCAGCTCTCGCTTCCCCTAAGAAGCTAACAACTAAGTTAAGAAGGATAATGCCCTAGTGCTCTAATCTTTAGAGTACAGCTAGCATTATGACCAGTTCTAAATCAAGGAGGGGCTGCCCCGTTTTCAGGTGTAAAGATTCTATGGAAAAGTATGGCTAGCTAATTGGAATTCATTAAAAAGTACTGCCTTTGAGTATTCACTGAATAACTGTCCCATCCCCTCGATCAATGCAAGTTTCGCTTATTGCTGCCGGTACCTGTTACCCATAAGCTATAAGCAACTGAATTCTAAACTTGCAAATCATATCTGCTTGAGTGCTATGAGTGATGGACCAGATTTCACTGCCCCACAGCATATTTATGATGTTTTGATTGTAGGGGCTGGCCCAGTTGGCTTAGCAACTGCGATCGCACTTCTAAAACGAGGCATCACGAATATTCTGGTCATCGATCAGACGCGTGAATTCCGCAGGGTGGGGCAAGTTGTTGATTTACTCCCTAATGGCTTACGAGCTATCAAATATATTGACCCAAATGCTTATGAGCAAATAAAAGCATCCCGGCTTGGCGTGAGTAAACCTTCTAGTTCTTCGGTCTCTCAATCTCAGCCAGCCCCTGCAACACAACGGTGGTGCAAAAGAAATCTGCAGGGAGACATTTTACGCTCGTTTCCCTTGGATTTTCAAAGTTGGTTTGACCGCTATGGAGAAGGACGGGTCTCCTTACCCTGGTTTAATTTACAAACTGAATTGAGAAATCTACTCCCCCCCGAAAAGGTCCTAGCCAATCATCGTTGTGTTCACATTGAGGATAGTCCTGACTGGGTGCGAGTAGATTCGACCTCGAATGCGGCGGAGTCCATAAATCCTTTTGCCCATTGGGAAATGTTGCGTTCTGGCTCGGAGCCTTCTACTACGCCTGAAACTAATCAAGCATCCATCAGTAGACGCTTTTATGCCAAGTTAGTTGTGGTTGCTGATGGAATCAACTCAACGATACGCCAAGTGCTTTATAGAAATAAAGGGTTAGAAGAATGGGCAAAACCACAATATTCTGGTTTCGCCACGATAAGTTGCTTTAAGTGTGACAATTTACCAGATTCCATACTCGACACTTTAGAGACTCGATATTTGCAAGGAGCAAAGGTCGTTACCCTTAAGAATGATTCAGCTCAATTAGATACTCCAGAATCAGAACAGACCCGTGTGAGTTTGATCCGTATTTCTGATACAGCAATAGGCTATGCCATTACCAGTCCAATTCATTTGGATGTATTGCAACAGAGTTCGCCTGCAGAAGTTCTCGATTTAGGACTGAAAATTTTAAGAGATGCTGGTTTTCTGCCCATTTTCTCTGAAATTGTAGAGTTGTCAGCCCCTGAAAAAGTGTTTTATCGCCCCTACTTTATCCATCCAATCGCAAGCCTAAAGGATGTGCAGTCGATTTGGTGTCATGGACGGGCAGTTCTCGTTGGTGATGCAGCCCATGGAATGCCTCCGTTTATGGCCCAAGGGGCTAATCAAGGGCTGGAAGATGCAGCTGTGGTTAGCACTTATATTGTTCAGCTGATTCAGGACAACGGGTTGGATGATAGGACTGCGATCGCCAATGCATTTCATCAATATGAGAACATTCGTAGGCCTTTGATAGAACAAGTCCAATCTGGAGTTCAATCTGGAAAGATGAACTGTAACCAATGGTCTCAACTACAGTGGGATAACTTTAATGAAATTCTTCATCGGCGCGAATATCCATCCTCCACTACCCTAGGAAAGCTGGGATAGAAAATGGGATGGAGCTAAACCTGCAGGGTATGACTCATCTAAAAAATCAGATCGGGTAAGACAGGAACCATGCCGATTGTGTAGAACGGAGAACCACTATGGTGCACCCTCTAGGTCTCTATAATTGGGATGAGATTTCTCTGATAGCATTGGGAGAAGAGCAAAAGTCTCACATTCAAACCAAATCAATGGCAATCAAAGTTGGTAACTCAGTTCCCGATGTAACTCTCCAAACCCCGACAGGAGAAACCGTTAGCCTTAAAAACTTCTTAGGGGAAAAGATTGTTGTCCTCTATTTTTATCCCAAAGATGATACCCCTGGCTGTACGAAAGAGGCCTGCGGTTTTCGGGATAGTTATACCGTTTTTCAAGAAGCGGGGGCAGAGGTGATTGGCGTCAGTAACGACACCCCAAATTCCCATCAACAGTTTGCCAATAAGTACCAACTCCCCTTTACCTTATTGAGCGATGGAGCCAATCAAGCCCGTAAGGCCTTTGGGGTTCCCTCTACATTAGGATTATTACCTGGCCGAGTGACCTATGTGATTGATACTGACGGCGTTGTTCGTCATATTTTTAATTCGCAGTTGAACTTCCAGGGCCATATTGATGAGTCCCTCAAGATAGTCCAATCTCTGACAAAAGATGCTTGATTAAAATCGTTGCTGGCAAGCAAACCTAAATTAAAAGCCTTGCCATGGTAGTTAGGATGGCTTCAACAGTACAAACTGACGTCGGCGAGACCATGATAGAACGCCCTGTTGCTCCAAATCACCTATCAGTCGAGTGGCTGTAACTCTCGTGACATTAGCGGTTTCTGCTAGCTCTTGATGAGTGATGGGCAAGGTTGTGCATGTTCCTGTGGGAGTTATATAGCCAAAACGTTGGGCCAACCATTGAAGCAAGCTTAATAACCGATCGTCTGCTCGTTTAATACTAATGATTTTAAGCAGAATGGTGAGTTGCTGGGCATGACTGAGAATAGCTTCAGGATTATTCCATTGATTAGAGACTTGGGACGTTGCTTCAACGGTTCCTAAGGTCTGGATCATATAAGGTGTAACGTTTGACAGCGATTGCCCAACGATATCTCCGGTTCCCCAAATTCCCAAGGTGGTGATATTGCCATTGGAATCCCAGGTATAGGTTCTCACAAGCCCTCGCTTAATTTGCCATAATTCTTGCGATTCAGAGGGTAAAAAGGCTCGATCTGAGAAGAAGGACGATTGCAAACCACTAGACTGAGAGTGCATAAACGAAGAAAAAGGAGCGGTAGATAGTGAAGAAACCATCAGACAACCAAAGTAAAAAACTGATGCTGAATTAAACGGAGCAAACATCCCAAGTTTCAGATGGAATAGGAGGCTCTGATTTGATTTGCCAAAAGTCCAGAATTTGTTCTGCGATGGGCTGCGGATGAAAACAGTGGAAAAAGTGGTAACCGCTCTTGCATTGCCATATGCGATCGCATCCTTTCATCCAACGCTGCCATTCCTTCAAAGCCTGGCTATCGACTACAGGATCATTTTTACTGCCACAAACAAATAGGGGCATTGATACACCGCTAGGGGGCAAACTGTAGCGTTGAAATAGGGAATGAGGTGAAGGAGAAACCATCATTTCCTTTTCCAATAGCCGACTGAGGTAGCAAGTGACGGTTGAATTTTGTTCACCAAATAGATCGGGAATCAGCTGAGTTAGAATCTGACGACGGTTGCTAGGCATAAATTGGAGATGAAAATAATAGTGGGCCATCCAGTCTAGGGTGGCTGATGCGCCAACCCCCAGTATTGTGAGGGACCGAACATTCTGTGGGCATTGACGTGCATACATTAGGCTCACTAACCCACCTGTGCCATGCCCCATTAAATGAATAGGATGGTCAAAATTTTGGATATATTCATGCAGGAGACCCACCGCTGTACTCAGGGAGCTGGGTTCATCCGCAGTTTGTTGGTACTGCCACTGAGCAATCGTTTTGTGTTTGCTCAAGCGATCCAGTAGGGGTTGGTCAAAACGTTTGAGATAGGGACTAGTCGTTGTCCAGACAGCATCAATGGAGTGAGTCATTTATTTCGTCGCAAATGGAGTAAAGAAGAACTCTAAAAAGGGGAGATGAAGGGCCAGGAATAAGCCCTGACCCGGCTTTTGGAACCCTATATTCCGAATTCTGTTTTAACTTGGGCAACCCAAGCTTCAATGCGTTCATCAGAGAGTTCAGACTGGTTATCTTCATCCAGTGCCAAACCACAAAATTTTCCGCCTCTGTCTGCCTTAGAACCATCAAATTCATACCCATCCGTTGACCAATAGCCAACGGTTTGGCCACCCTTTTCAGAGATTTTTGCCTCAATCATGCCGATGGCATCCATATAGTTATCGGCATAGCCCACTTGATCACCGGTACCAAAATACGCCACTTTCTTGCCGGAAAAATCAATGCTGTCTAGATTAGGAAAAAATGCGTCCCAATCACTTTGCAGTTCACCGATATCCCAAGTCGGACAACCAATCAACAAGAAGTTGTAACTGGAAAAGTCATCGTTTTCAGCATCTGGGATTTCGATCAGAGTAACAACATCTTCCCCACCAAAGGCTTCTTGAATTTTTTCAGCTGCTTCCGCTGTTTTTCCAGTGGTTGTGCCAAAGAACATTCCGATTTGTGTCATATCTACTCCAAAGGATTACTACAAAAGAACTAAGTTTCGTTACGATAAAAATGGCAAGAGCGTGAAGCGCCCAGGTTGTTCACGCTCTTACCGTGGCGCTCTTATTCAACTGAGTTGAATAGGGTTAAAAACCTATGCAGATTTAATTTTCGGCCGTCTGCGCAGGTGGAGTAGTTGCCGGAACAGGTGCCATAGCATTCTTCGATTGCTTGGGTTTGGCAGATGTTACCTGTTCATCGTAAGTCAATGAATTAAGGAACTTATCGACGGATCTAAAGTCAAAACCAAGACCTCTCAGGGCATGCCAAAGATGACCTTGGAGGAAATAGAATGCCAAGATATAGGTAGCATTAGATAGCCAACAACGGGCGGAATGGATACCGTAAGGAAGGTCTACCGTATCTGCAAAGTAGGGTGTAAAGCCAAACTTGATTTGCAAGGCCGGTCCGTAAAATTCTTCTGGCCACACATAGGTATTAACCGAACACCAATAGGCAGAGAGAAAACCGAAGAAAGCCACTGCTCCCAGAGAATAGGACAATATCGCTTCTCCATTAACAGGGACGCGCTTCTTAGCCCAAGGAAGCATGGGAACAAGCAAGTGAAAAATCCCACCGACAATATCTAGAGCAGCAATAAAAATATGGCCCCCAACAATATCTTCCAAATTATCTACACTGTCGAAATGGGTTTGATAACCAAAAATAACTGAGGGACTGAGAGTTGGATCCGTGACTAGACGAACCTCTTGTAAGTCAGGATCGTAGAGTCCTCCCCAAAACATGGCCCAACCCACAAATAAGAGCGCATATAGGCCCAGAATGAGAAGATGATGCCCTAATATCCGCCCCAATTGAGCTGTATCATCCCACTCGAAATGATAGGTACGAGCTGCACCCGAAGCATCACTGAGATCAAGCGGCGCTTTCAGGATGTGGAACAACGCGCCAGCGCCCAGAACGGCCCCAGCGATAATGTGGACCATACCCACTGCAACTAGTTGTTGCGGATCATTCAAAATTCCACCAGACCCAAAACCAATGCCTTCAGCAGCCAGGTGAGGGAGGAGCACAAGTCCCTGATCCCACATGGGAGATTCAGTGGAATACCGACCCAGTTCAAATAACGTAAAACCACCAGCCCAAACTGATATCAAGCCAGCATGGCCCGCATGGGCGGAAATAAATAATCCTGAAGAGTTCGCTACGCGGGAATTACCTGCCCACCAGCCATAGGTAACTTCAGGGTTACCGTAGTTTTGCATAGGAAAGTCTCCTTCCTTTTTGAATGTCCATATTTATCGCTCTGTTATGAGCATTGCGAAAGATTTTAAGTAAAGGCCAGAGGTTGAAGGAACCAACCTCTGACATAGATGTGAGGGCTGTGCTAACAAAAGGAATGCCGTTTCCGACGGATGTTTTTTTAGCTAGCGTTTTGGTACAACGTCTTCTTGCTAACCAGTCCTAGGGTAGGTTTGAAACCAAGAATGGTTGGCTTAGATATTTTATTGAGAATTTAAGTCAATAAGACTCTTTCGCTATTTAAGCAGGCATTGCCAATAATGGCAATAAGCTTAGGGCTCTTTTTAAAAATTTTTCTCTGGATTGACGATGAAAGAACTAATAAGTCTTTCATTATAGGGAGCTTATCACTATCCAATTTGTAGATAGTGATAAGCTTTGAGTAAGCTGATCAAAGCAATATCAATGGAATCTAATTGAGAAATTATCTATAAAATTGGATCTTCCAAGGTCTATATTGAGGGTCTAATCGGAAACCTTTAGGTCGACATCATGTATGAAACCCTGCTGAAAGACTTATATATCAACTGTTTCATCCCTCGAATGCTTAAAGTCAATCTGAAAAAAACCTGAAGTTTTGAGCAATCATTTTTCTTTTTAATGAGAGTTGATGTGAATAAACGGTAGGATGATTCCAGCTCTGTTGAAAATTTAAGTGACTACAATGAAACGTTCCAAATCAGTTGAGTTATTTCTTGCCTTAGGTTTATCGGCTACCCTTTTTGCCTGTGATGGTGGCACAACAAATGGTGAAGGTGGTGAACAAGAAAGCCCCAGCCCAGCTGTGGAAAGCCCTGCAGATGATGGTGGCGAAGGCGGAGAAGATGGTTCCACCGATGATGGTGGAGAAGGTGGAGAAGATGGTTCCTCTGATGATGGTGGAGAAGGTGGAGAAGGTGGAGAGGGATAAGCGTCCTCTGTCTTCATGGTTTTAATAAGGTTTTGTTCCTAATTGACAATACTGGAACTTCCCCCTCATTCTCATTACTCCTGTTGGGTTTCGAAAATGAGGGGGATTTATTGTGTTCGCAATGATAGTGAGGATATTTGCTGCCAATGCGTGTAGAATTTCTCTCTAAGATGGTGTTCTTGTGAATGATAAAGATGGATTGGATTGTTGCTTCTCTTGGATATTTAACCCACTACCATCGAGAGTTGTTTGATTAAGAATCAGTGAATTCGCTATGGGCCATGCTGTTTGTTTTTGCTAGCATCTGGCTTTAAGCTCTAACTGAGAAACGATAAAGGTGTCAGTGTATGGGGTACTTTCCTGGCAAATCTCCAATCCCCCTTTGTTGTCCTGCATTCCGTAACAATATTCACTTATGAGAATGAAATTTGTTACTTTGGGTAAGAGTATTCTGTAGGCTAAGCCATGACGATTGGCCCCACCCTAATCCAAAACTCTCACAAAATTGGTGAGCGTTTGTGCGCGTCAGATCTGATTACGCCCCATCAACTAGAGACTGCCCTTTATGAGCAGCGGCTGTATGAAATGATGCGCTTGGGTGAGATTCTGACACTCCATGGGTGGGTTCAACAACAAACGGCTGACTTTTTTGGTGATCAGTGGCCCTACCCAGATACTCAAGCAGAGCCAGTTCCCATTGGTAGCTATTTTCGTCGGGCTGGACTGATTGATCGAAACATGGTCGATGCTATCTTGGCAGCCCAGAAAAAGACAGGGTTACGGTTTGGAGCCCTTGCCGTTCTGAATGGCTATATTCGACAAGCCACCTTGGATTTTTTCGTTGAGCAGTTTTATCCAGAACATATTGGGGAACCCCCCTACATGATTATTGATCCGGATAGTCTCACGGATGTGAGTGTCAATCCGTTTATTCAGTTTGACCCCAATGAAGAAATGCCTTCGGCTTCAGAGGCTAATCAGGCCAATGAGTCCCCTCCCACGTCTGACAACGGAGTGCATTGGCTTGATTAATTGGATCCCTTTTGGGCGTAGACTATTGAGTTTCTAAACAACTAAACTGTGCTGGTATCTTCTGAAGAACACCAGCTCCCAGGAGCAATTTGAGCCCATGATTTTTCTTGGAAGATATGGGCTGCGAGATGAATAATAGACAGAAGCAGGGCTGCGATCGCAAGTACGTAGCTGTGCAATGTATACATATGCTGCAGCGTCAGGGTATTGATAGCGCTCCCACCGGCTAGGACCTCCCGGAGAAATGAGCCTGCAGGCAAGGATCCAATAATGTTGAGCTCAATCTTAAATCGCCAGAACCCGATCTGGTCCCAATTGAGAATAATGGCGGTCCAGCTAAGACCTATTGTTGCTAGGGCTAGGCAAATACCGCTAATCCAAGCCGTTAACCAAGATCTCATAAACTGTCGCCCCAAAAACATAACGACAATTTGGACTAAAGCCAGAACTATGAGGCCATTCCCAGCAATATTATGTAAGCTGAGGATAAGATTGCCGTTGGTGATGTGATATGCGATCGCATACAACGATGCATGAGCACCAATCGCTGTCGGTTGATAGTAGAACGCCAGCATGACGCCCGTAAGCGCTGCTAGACCACATAGGGTTAATTCCGCCACGGCTAAAAGCGTCGCTATCCTTTGCAGAATAAAATAGGTACGATTAATTTGTAGAGATTGGGTTACGTTCTCGGTCTGGCCCAAGGCAAGAGCCTTATCCCTATCACCTTGCCGAGTCGATAGCTGGTTTCGGCTTTGAATCACGGTCTTACATCCAGCCATAGCTACAATGTAGATGCCAAAATACAGCAATCGCCATCTGAATATCAGACTGGCAAGTCCCTTGGCATAGCGTTGTTGCAGTTGCTCCCGAGAAGAGACAATGGCTCTCAACCAGTCCTGATACTCTTGCCATACTTGAGGAAACTGACGAGCAAACCGTCCTGTTTTACCTGCAAGCTCTAAGTCCTTCTCATTCATATCATGCCCCTTCTGTTTCAGGTATCCAGGCTGATACCCCAGCTAATAGTTCTTGTTTAAGATCTAATGCTCTAATGCCTACATCAGTAATCCGGTAATACTTCCGTCTTGCCCCACTATGCTCTTCTGGAGGCTCATCTCCCCATTCCGACTGGACGAGTCCTTTATGCTCTAATTTCTTCAAATTGGGATAGAGGGAATTAAAACCAATCTGCTTTCCCCCACTATTTTCAATAGCAGCTAGAATCTCAAGACCATAACGTCTATGTAATCGTAAGGCCGCTAAGATGACCTCCTGATTAGGTGTCAAACGTAAGTTGAGTTCTGACATATTGGACCTAAGTAGTCTGGGTTACTATATTCAAAAATAGCACTATATTCATAAAATAGATATAGTGCTATTCCATATCGGAAGCATGGCGATGAGGGTTTCTATCTAAAGGATCCATCCATAATCCAACTAACCCCAGGCCACAAAAACCCAGCCCTCCTAAGCCTGCTGCGATCCACACTATCTGCAGTAAGGAATAGCCTCGTTCCACCACAACTTCTGATGGGGTATTGGGATTGTAATAGACCTGCACAGAATCTCCCTTTTTTAATCGGTTTACAATCTCAGCCACATCTCCACCTCCTGCTTTATAAGAGTTGCGATGGGACGTATAAGACTTTCCATTGACCCAATATCGATATTTAAATTTGTAGTTGAGATGAGTTTTAGTATCTCCACTCGGTGTCCGAATTGTTTCCGATTGTTCAACGAGAGCTGTTGTGGATGTCCAGCTTTCTGACTGATGTCCTTTCTGAAGGTACAGCCCCCGTAGTAAATGGGCACAAAAGAGAAGCCTGCGACAACACCGATCACAACTAGGGATTGTAATGTTTGAGTGGTACTGTATCTGGCCATGTATCAAGAACAGATGGGGCATTTATTCAGCACAGATAGCAAGACACCCATATGCCGTTACTTGCCAGAGCAAACTGAATAGATTGAGAGAACGGATTGCCTGTGAGCATTAGGTGATCACTTCTCAGGAGACTTCCGGTACCTGTTGATTAGCTTACCCATTTAATTCAGAGGGCTTATTCAGTAGATTCTTGAGGGGGTTCAGTAGATTCTTGGAGGGGCGGGGAAAGGAGAGGATGAGTCACCGCTAATATTTCGTCATAACGAAACTCATGCACTAGATGCCTAAGGGCTTCTTGTAAGGGTTGATTGGTCTCATCAAGCTCATCCAGGAGAAGTTCAACCATGTGTTGGTCGAGGTTGTTGGTCGCTTGATGTAATTGAACTAGCCAAGGGTGAGGCATTTGAGCGAGCTGCTCCACATTGAGGGTAGGAATCGTTGATTTGAGCAGTTCCTTCTCTTGATACTGATACTGCACTTCTAAATGAAGGGCCATTTTCTCGAAAATACTGGCTTCTCGATAGGGTTTATGGACAAAGTCATCACACCCTGCTTGTAGTGCCAAGTCACGATCTTCATCAAAGGCATTAGCAGTTAAGGCAATGACTACTGGGGGTGTCTCCAGCTGCTTGATCAAACGAGTAGCGCTCAGACCATCTAAAACAGGTAACCGCAAATCCATCCAAACTAAATGGGGTTGCCATGATTGGCACAGTGCAATGGCTACTTCACCATTCTCGGCAGCCTTCACGGTAAAACCTACGGTTACCAGTAAGGTTACCAACAGCTCACGACTATCGACATTGTCTTCTACCACTAAAATTCGATAGTGAGGTTGTCCCGGTAAGAGTTGCATGACCTGACGATGGGAACCAAGTTGCTTTTTCTGCAGGACAGTTTCAACCACGATATTAAACGTTAACGTAGTTCCCTGATTATGGATACTGTGGGCAGTAAGATTACCCCCCATGATCTGTACAAACTGCCGACTAATGGCTAAGCCTAAACCCGTCCCTTCTTGGGATTGACGCCCGGTTTCTGTCTGAGCAAACGGTTCAAATAACAACTTAAGTTCTTCTGGGGCAATGCCGGACCCGGTATCTGAAACCGTAAACCGGACGTCTAATAATGGAGGAACTCCAGCCCCCTCTGGGGTATCTAAGGTATTAGACTCTAGGCATAACTGGACATGACCACTGGTCGTAAATTTAATGGCATTACTCAATAAATTCATTAATACCTGACGGAGTTTGCCTGGATCGGTCCGAATGTAGTGAGGGGGGGTAAGTCCACGATCAAATATCAGTTTTAGACCTTTTTTCTCTGCTTTAAGGCCAAGCATATTTTCCACGGTATCTAGAAGCAACGGTAGATCTACAATTTGGGAACGTAGAGAAGACCGTCCTGCCTCAATTTTGGACATGGTGAGAACATCGTTGATTAAGGCCAGCAGATGTTCACCACTGCGATTAATAATTTCGAGCTGCTCTAGCTGATAGTTTGGGGTGCTGGGGTCGCGACTAATCAACTGGCTAAAACCAAGGATGGCATTTAATGGTGTCCTCAGTTCATGGCTCATATTTGCTAGAAAAATACTCTTGGCTCGATTAGCCTGTTCTGCTTTCCTTTGAGCTGTTTCGGCTTCCTGTTTAGCCTTCGCTAACTGTTGATTATTGAAGGTTAATTCTTGACTTCGAACGGATAAAACATGACGTTGGTGTTGCTCTTTCAGCAAGAGTTCCGCTTGATAGAGGGCAATACCAAGCTGATTCGCAATCTTTTGCACAAATTCTATTTCATCAGGCTGCCAAGACCGTGGCCCTGAACATTGATGAATACAGAGTAATCCCCACAAATTATCTCCCTGAAGGAGAGGCAAAACCAAGTTGGCACGAATATGGAACAGGTCCAAAATCTCGATATGGCACTCACTGAGACCGGCATCATAGATATCAGCAACAGCTTGAAAGCGACCGTTCTGATACTGAGTTGCATATTCATCACCAAAGCATTGGTCTCGAACTTGTGCTGTGAGGGCAGACGGAAACTCTGGGAGTACTTCTTCCGCAACCATCATGCCTTGAGAGTAGCCAGCATCCTCTATAAACCGATAGATGCAGACGCGATCTACAGCCAGTAATTTCCGTACCTGGGTCACAGCAGTGCGAAAAATTAACTGGGGTTCTAGACTTTGCCGAATTTGCCGAACAATTTGCTCTAATAGTTCAGCTTTTTCGAGTTGCTTGGCTAAAGCCTTTTCCGCCTGATTTCGATTAACGATCTCTTCTTGAAGACGATGATTCTGAAGATTCAAATTCTGACGCTGCTTCTGTTCATCCGCTAATAAATCAGCATGGGCAACGGCAATCCCCAGCTGAGCCGCAACTGCTCCCAATAGAGAGATTTCATCTTTGGTCCAATTCCGTCGGCGCTCGCATTGGTCGAGGAAAATAATGCCATTCGGATGATGTTTAAAAGCCGTTCTAACGCTGAGATAAGCTCCAATTCTAAGGGAAGTTGATAACAGTTCTTTCTCTGTTGTTGAAAGGCTAGGCTCTTGCCAAATATCAGACACAGCATGTACTCGATCATTCGCAAGTAACTTTATGAAACGAGGATGATCTGAGGTGGGAAGAGGATCAGAAAGAGCGGCTTCCCATTCGGGGTGTGCATAGGCTTGGGCGGAGAGAATGAGTTGTGAATTTGGCTGGTCCGAGTAGGTAAAAAATGAACATCGGCTCACTTGGAATAGATCACGAAGCTGATCTACAGCAGATTTCAAAAGGACATCAAGATCGAGGCTTCGACGAATTTGGTTGGTAATCTCGGATAAGACCTGTTCTCGTTGGAGCTGCTGTTGCAGCTCGGTTTCGATCTGAATTCGCTCTGTGATGTCTTCTGAGGTTCCCAAAAGACCCACGACTTGCCCTTTAAGGTTATGAAGGGGGACTTTATTGGTATCCAACCAAGTTTTGGTCCCGTCGGCCCGCAGGTGAGTTTCAAGCACATGGAATTGAGGTTGCTTGGAGTTCATGACCTCTAGATCAGAGAGACGATGCCATTCAGCTTCTTCCGATGACCAAGGCATTTCTTGATCCGTTTTGCCAATAATATCTTCTGCAGTGTTAAAACCTGCTTCTTGGGCAAAAGCTTGATTACACCCTAAATAGCGGGAGGCCTTGTCCTTCCAAAAGATTGCCTGGGGAATAGAATCCATCACAAGTTTGAGAAGGGTCTGTGTTTGTTTCTTCTCTTCGATTTCAGTTTGCAGCTGTTGGTTCTTTTGGGAGAGTTGTGCTCGCTGTTGGAGTTCTTGGGCCAGCAAGTTGGCATGAGCTAGGGCAATGCCAACTTCTGTGGCGACTGCAGCGAGTAAGTCTACTTCCTCAAGGGTCCAATCCCGGATGCGATCGCATTGGCTAATCGTAATCGCACCATTCACATCACCTTGATAAGACGTACGAATACTAACCATGGATTGAATGGACAGTGCGTTAACCATTGGTAAACCGTTGGCCAATAATGGATCAGATTGAACCTGGGGGCTGACAATGGCTTCTGATTGGCTTACCAGTCGTCGTGCATACTCATGGTCGGCCAAGCGGACAATCTCTGGGCCACGATCAGGATAATCCGCTTCATAGTCATGAAACATCAAAGAAAAATGAGGTTCATCCGTAGCACTATAGATATAAATGTTGCATCGACTCGCTTTGAGAGCACGACGAATTTCTACCACTGCCGTTTCAAAAACATGCAGGCTATCCAGACTTTCGTGAACCTTCTGAGCGATTTTTCCCAACAATTGTGATCGCTGTAACTCTTGAGCTAAAGCCCGATCGCTTTGTTGACGTTCTACTAACTCTTGCTGCAACTGTATGGCTAAATCAGCTTGTTGAACTGCAACCGCAAATTGATTGGCCACTTGCTGCAGAAATAATGCTTCATCTGGCTGCCACACCCGATGGTATTCACAGGCATGAACAACCAACAGCCCCCACAATCGGCTGTGGCCATGATCTTGGGACTGTACAATAGGGGCCACAATTTTAGATTTGACTTGAGCTGGCAGCCAGAATTGCTTTAGACATTGACTCCAGTCATCTTGGTCCACATCCAAAACGATTCGAGGTTGTCTGTGGAGATAAAATTCATAATATTCAGGTGGAAAATCTTGATCTTCCCCGTCTAACTCTTCCATTGCAGGATAGTTCGGGAGAACAGATTCCTCGAGAATGATGCCGCCACCCCCTGGCATCAAGCGAAACAGCAAGGCTCGATCAGCACCAACAGCCTGACGGACTTGATGGACAACAATAGACTGGAGTTCCTTGAGATCTGTGGTGCTATGGATCTCTTGGGTGATGAGTCGGAGGAGTCGTTCCTGCTTAATTTGTTGGCTTAATTCTGCTTCCGCTTGCTCCTTATGCTTAAGTTCCTGTTGAAGTCGCTGATTCTGTTGTTTTAAGAGTTGGACTTGATCGTTGGCATGGTTAATATCTTCTAGCGACTGTTGGGTCTCTATGCCGTAACTTTGACCCTGCAACAAGTCAACTTTTTCTAGTCTTAACTGCTTAACCTGCCCTTGCAGAGCTTCTGTTAAAGCGTTCGTCGCCAATGGATCAAATAAATGGAGCAGATCATCTTGATTGACAATCCCCAAAATTTGATTTGAATCAACCACCACCATCCGGCGAATGTGATGGTGATGCATTTGTTGATACACCGACCACAAACTATCCTTAGGATTGACTGAAAATAGCGGGCTACTCATCACCTGCTCAACGAAGGTGGTGGTCATTGGTATCCCTAAGGTTTGTAGCTGTAAAATATCTCGTTCAGTGATGATGCCAATGAGTTGTGTCATTTGCTGTTTCTGACAAGTAACCACTGCACAACTCGTATGGTGAGCATGCATTTGACAGGCAACTTCTAAGATCGACATGGAGGGGGCTGCACAAACCACTTCAGTAGACATCACGGCCGGCACAGACCATAGTTGCAAAAAGTTGGTTGCTTCAATTGCCTGACAAAGGGTGCCCAAAGTAACGATTCCCAGCACTTTTTGCTGGGGAGTCACCACAGGTAAATGCTGTACCTTCGCCCTCCTCATTAAAAAAAGAGGGACAGAAATATCTCGGCACTGTTCTGGAGAAATTGTGACTGGCAAGTCACGAAGGACATCCCCAATGTTGGCATGGGCAAGATCATGTCCCTCCACCATCAATTGAACTAGATCTCGTTCAGTAAAAACCCCCGCCAGCCGTCCTGATGAATGGGTTACGATGGCACAGCTCGCTTGAAGCAAGGATTCCTTTGGGTCTACGGGAAATGCACAGGCTGCCCCATAAAGCTGGCTCATCTGCTTCAAGACCGACATCACAGGCGTATCGACAGTCACGGTTAGTGGCTGGGGGTTAATGATGCTGGTTGATACGGGTTGCCAAGTTACAGGCCAGCGCGATCCCATAGTCAGCTTCTTCCTGAAGGGGGCGTCAAGGTAAATCGTAAGAGTCCATCACCCATGGTTGTGATGCACTGTCCCTAGCATTCCCCAGACTGATTAAAAACATCAGAAAAAAAGAACTTAATTTTAGACAAGAAGAAAATGTATTCGATCTATTGGGCGAGGGACAGAAGCACCATGGAGAAATAGAATATTAATTAACTGTTGAAGCTCAGCTACCAACATTGCTCTGAGCAGACAAGAAGGCTGCTGAATGAGATAAGAGGATGTTGACTTATAATTTATTTAACTATACTCACTATGAGTTTATTTTTACTAAAATCAAGGTAATCTTAATGGAATTTCTTGCCTTTTATCAAAAATTAAACTCAATCTAGACCTTACTTCTATAAGCTAGCAATCTAAAATCAGGTATATCCGTATTTCATGCCAGCAGGAGGTTATAACAGAACCTATAAAAAACAATTTTCTTTAACAGAATGTCATAGAAATCATATTCCCCAATTTTTTAGTAGCTTCTTTAGCTTTACTAAACCCAAAACTTAACTACTATATCTAGGTAAATTTAACTATAAAATAATCTAATATATCAATTATTTAATTTAATAGCAGATTCACTAGAACAAGAGCATCGCCTACAATAAATAAATTACTAATAAAGTAAATTCATAGCTAGCTTATTTACGTCCAGAAAGAGTATCTATCTTGAGCGAAAACCTAAAGGACAATTCAAAATCAGATTATCCGTATACCTATCTAGTCAAATTGTTTTCATGCTGAATAAAATTCTTTGGCTAGCAAATAGGTTTAGAGGTAGAACGATCGGGTTCGACCAACATCACTGGAATAGTGCTGGTTGCTAATACAGCTCTAGAGACAGAACCGATAAAGACTTGTTGCCAAGGTCGATGCCCCCGTTTGCCCATGATGATTTCATCTGCTTGATATTGCTGTGCAGACTTGAGAAGTACATCTGATACCGTTCCGGCGATCATTACAAATTGGTGGGGCACATCTAATAACAATCGACTGATTTGGGTTTCTAAAGTCTGGGTCGATGCGGTGGGCTCACCTTGGAGGGCATGGACGACGATCACTTCAGCTTGACAACGGCGAGCGATTTCAGCTGTTTTCGTTAACACGAGAACCGCTAATTCTGAAGTATCCACTGCGGCTAACAGGATAGTCTTACGATTGACCGTTACTTTAGTGGGATCAATGGGATCTTGAGTCAGTAATCTAGGTGCAAAGGCAGGAATAGCCCAAGCACCAAAAGGAGCCGTGATCAGGATGGATAGAGCGGCAACCGCAAGAATAATGTCGCCTCCGTCTAGATTGAGACTGAGGGGTACAGCACCGATGGCTGCCTGAACGGTCGCTTTGGCTGAATTGCCCGGTAGGAGAAACAATCGCTCTTTCCAGTTCCAATTGCTACGGTAGGTGGATAAGGCCCACCCCAGCGTTCGGCCAAACACAATACCAATTACCAATATTAGTAGTGCTGGCCAAAAAGTTTTGCTCAAAACTTGAAGCTGGATGCTAGCTCCCATAAGAACAAACAAGACGATTTCAGCACCGACCCACAAGGTATTAAACCCGATACGCATGCGTCGTGCCAGGGGAGGAGAAAACTCAATTATAAAAAAACCAAAGGCCATCACTGCCAGGTAGCCAGAATAAATGGGTAAGAAACGGTTGCCAACCACCAGCAAGAGGGCAAGACAGGCCGCGACAAGCACTTCTTGCACCTGAGTTTCCAACCACAATAATTGGGTCAAGAGAAGGGTAAATAATCGGGCAAAGCCATAGCCAAATAATGCACCGACACCAATTTGCATTACAACTTGTAGGGGAAGCAGGGCCAGCCCATTGCTTTGCTCCTGAGCCAGGAAATTGATCAACAAGCTAAAGACCAGGAGGATAAAGACATCTGATAAAGCGCTCCCTGTCAAGATGGCATCAGCGATACCCTTACCTACGCCCCACCCTAGATTTTTCAGCCGCAGCATTGCCGGAACGATAACTGCAGGAGATTCAGCACTAATGATGCATCCTAAAAGTAGTCCTGTAGCCCAGTTAAATTGAAAGAGCACCATCGCGGTTACGGTGATTGCGATCGCTTCACACATCGCAGGAAGAAACCCCAATCGCAACGCCACGCTTCCTTGTTGCTGGAGCTTGTCCCGGTCGAGTCCCAGCCCTGCCCGCATTAAAATCACCATAACGGCGAACTGACGCAACTCGGACGCATTGGCCAGCATATCAGTGCTAATGCGATTCAGACCTTCAGGCCCCAGGAGAATACCGACTAGAATCATGCCAATTAGGCCTGGTGCTCCTAGGCGTTTGGCTAATTGTCCAGCCCCAAACCCGACTAGCAGAACCCAAATTGTACTTTCTAGCATCCCCAATCCTATCTATTCCTGTCGAATAGTATGAAGGAAGAGCGGTGTTAATACCGAGCGGGGGAATGACTGACCATCCAGGGACGTCCAGCTTTGGCCTCTTGTAAGCGAGGGGGAGATACAGATCTTTTTTTGCGAGTCACCAATTCAGGAGTACCATACTTTTTGGGAAAACGACCTGAATTAAGACTAATGTTTGGAGCAGAAATGAGCCGATTGGCAACTTGATCACAATCTGAACAATAGACAGGTGAATCTAAATCAGAAATCTGGAGCCATTTTTCAAAATCTCCACATTCATTACACCGATAATCGTACAAAGGCATATAAAAATTTACTCTCCAAAACTATTGAATAAATAAGAAACGAGAGAAGATTGAGCACTGAAAACTGACTCAGCACTCAATCATTGAGGAGAAGAACACATCAACAATGGATGACCAATTAGATTGAATTAAGAGGGAACAATATCTTGATCAAAAATGGCAGTGGGTAAAGCGAGGGTACAACAAGCATTGGGAACATCCACAATACCGCTAACCCGCCCTTCAACAGGGGCGCAACTCAGTAACAAGTATGCTTGTTCTCCCGTAAATCCAAAGTTTTTCAAGTAGTTAATCGCATTCAAACAGGCTCTTCGATAAGCCACATGAGCATCAAGATAATATTGCTCTCCGCTAAATTCATCCACAGAAATTCCTTCAAAGATTAGATACTCAGAATAATGAGGTTCAACGGGACCAGGTTTGAAGATGGGGTTGATCATCGAATACTTTTCCATCCCCCCCTTAATGATGTCGACGTGTAAGTCAATATAGCCAGACATCTCAATGGCCCCACAGAAAGAGATCTCTCCATCCCCTTGAGAGAAATGAATATCCCCCATGGATAATTTAGCTCCTTCAACATAAACCGGGAAATAGATGCGGGATCCTTTTGATAAGTTTTTGATGTCGCAGTTACCACCATGTTCTCGGGGAGGGACCGTACGCGCGGCTTCTGCTGCAACACGGTCAAACTCTGGTCCCTTATTGACATAGCTCCCCAATTTCCCAAGGACGGCATAATTTGGATTGGGAAGTGCTGCATAGGGAGGGATTGGGGGTTTCCAAGGTGGCCCCCAACCACTGTCCCCTTTGTCAACTAATGCTTGTTCCCTCTGGTTCCAGGTATTTAATAGTTCTTGGGATGGAGCACATCCAATAAGTCCAGGATGGGTAATGCCCGCAAATTTTACCCCAGGGATATGACGAGTTTCAGTATAGATACCTTCTAAATCCCAACAGGCTTTTGCTGCCTCAGGAAAGTGATCCGTCAGGAATCCTCCTCCATTATTACGATCGAATATGCCTGTAAACCCCCATTCATCTCCGGGTAAAGCACCAATATCAAGCAAGTCCACAACTAGGATATCCCCTGGTTCTGCACCATTTACATGAATCGGACCACTGAGTACATGAACAACTTGTAGCTCAACATCTCGGATATCACTGGGATCATCATTATTGCCAATTTGTCCATCTGTCCAGTCTTTACATTCGATTCTGAAGATATCTCCTGGATTAACAGAGACGACAGCTGGAATATCAGGGTGCCATCGATTATGGCCTGGCACATCTTGTTCATGCATCGGCTTCGTCAGATCTATTTTGAAGAGAGTTTCGGGCATAGTGATGCAGTCCTAATAGTAGTAAGAATGAAACTTATCAATATTTATTTATCTATGAATTAGTCTCAAGAATATTAATTCCTGGATGAATATGATTGTTAGGTTAAAGCAGGAAAATTTAATTGAAAGATAATTTAGATACTTTTGAATAAAGATTAATAAAAATATTTGTATTTCTCTAAATAAAATTATTTTTGTTGATTTATGGCCACAGTAAATATTGATTTAGATGGATTAAATTAATTCCCTAAATATCCATAAAATATTGACCTTACGCAAGATTCCCTAGGCTTATTTAGAATGATTCTATTGACTATATAAATCTAAAGCTTTAAGGCTTAATTGTCTTAAAACATATATAGAAATGATTTCTATCTTGAATGCTTATATAGAATAAAATTTAAAAAAAGCAAAGAAAAGGCCTACGTAGAACATAGGCTGGAGTGAATCTAACTAAAACTATACAACGAATAAATATTAGTTTTGTTTGCTATGATACTATTTACATTTCAATCTATTATTAAGTAATTCACAAACGAAACTTAAGATTCTAACTGTATAATTTGATCATTTTTTTAAAATATTAATATCATGAAATTATCGTGATTGAGTTAATACAAAAAGTACGAACCCAACGTTTTGAATAGATCCTTGAGGTCTCAATTCTGAGATTTCCCAACCATCTATTCTTAGGGAATGATTTGTCTTACCGGAATCGGCTCTGATTCTTTCACTCTCACTTCAGGGATTTTGGTAGCTGGATTGGGGATGCCATCAATGGGACATTCATGGGTTCCCACCGTTGGTCGTGTTAACGCTTCTACCTTTTTCTTCGTTGATTCAGGATCTAAAACCCATTCCCTATAGAAGTCATAGGGGCATTCCATCATGCCTTGATCTCCCTCCCCTGAATTAATGATGCCGGTATATCCCCGATGCAACAATTTGAAGAGGTGGTTTTGAGATTGGGCGTGTTTACGAAAATCGCGAATCGAAAATTTGGATAGCGCAGCGTATTGAATACCATTTTCTTCTTCACCACATTCACCTAAGGTTCGACCATCAAACCCAACGATTGCAGAATGACCAAAGTAGCTATACACGCCATCAAAGCCCGCAGCATTTGCAACCGCCACGTAAGTATTGTTCATCCATGCCATCGCCTTCGAAACAATGATTTGCTGTTCTTTGGCGGGATACATATATCCTTGGCAGCGAATGACTAATTCAGCGCCCTTCATAACACAATCACGCCAAATTTCAGGATAATTGCCATCATCACAAATAATCAGACTAATTTTTAAACCCTTGGGACCTTCGGTAACATACGTACAGTTTCCTGGATACCATCCTTCAATGGGAGTCCAAGGCATAATTTTGCGATACTTTTGGACGATATCCCCCTGATCATTTATCAGAATAAGGGTGTTATAGGGGACTTTATCTGGGTGTTGTTCATGGCGCTCCCCCGTGAGGGAAAACACACCCCAAACTTTATTCCGTATACAAGCTTCAGAAAAAATATCCGTTTCAGGGCCTGGAATGCTGGAAGCTGTATCCATCATCTCTTGGGAATCATACATAATGCCATGAGTTGAATACTCAGGGAAAATCACAAGGTCTAAACCAGGCAGGCCCTGCTTCATTCCATCTATGACTTCAGCAATATTATTGCAATTAGCTAATACTTCATCTTGAGTATGTAGCCTCGGCATTTTGTAGTTAACGACAGCAACGCCAACAGAATCATAACTTGAAGAAATATCACCATGAAATGCCATCTGACTCTCCTATTTTAATGGGTTTCACAAGAGAAATAGACCATAAGTCAAACAAACATCTCTAAATAAATGTATTCCTTTATACATTACATAGAATGTTTTTGAAAAGGCTTATTCCCGTAATTAATACACTTATTTCATTGGTGACAATACTAATTCATATGCAACGATAAAATAGCAGAAGAATTATTGAGTTAATCAATAGGCATATTGTTAAACCCAATAATGCTGATATTCAAGTAATCAGATTCGTCCTTTTCTCAGATATCTCACTTAAAAAGCCCATGCATTATTTTCTGCTTAGTTTAATAAAGTAGAGATTTCATGACATACAAACCTATTTTTTATGTATAAAGTCAATTTTATTGTAATAGCAGCTGCCTTGTATATAGGATTACAAAATCAATTTAAAACTACAGTAATCTTTTACTAATGATATTTCTTCCTATCGGTACTTAGGTCTTTACTTGCTAGCTGAGCGAGTAACCTATGCACCTCAAATAAAATAATTTCGAGTGAAATACTTTTGAAGAACAGCCATTAAAAGAGCACTAGCTTTTTTGTTGAATATTAAATGGCTCTTGTTCTTCCTTAGACTTAAGTGTTTTCTCTTAATTATGTTGTATTTGCACCTGTTTTGGTTAGCTAAAACTATGACAAAGCCCCAATCATCCTCTGAAGGCATCAGTCGTCGAAAATTTATTCAGTATAGTTCGTTAGCAGTAGGCTCTGGTATTGTCGCAGCATGTTCAAGCGGTTCTTCTACCCAGAGTGTTGATTTAGGTGAGAATCCAATCAAGGTTGGTGTGATGTATTCTACGACGGGCACCATTGCCATTGTAGAAAAATCACTCCAAGATGCGACGTTCTTGGCCATTGAGCAAATTAATTCTGGAACTGGACCCTGGGAAGGGAATGGTGAGGGTATTGCTGGCCGTAAAATCCAAAAGGTTGTCGTCAATCCAGACTCCAACTGGGATTTGTATAATCAAATGTCCAAGCGCCTGATCGATGAAGATAAGGTCGTATGTGTATTGGGATGTTACACATCAGCTAGTCGAAAATCTGTCTTACCTGTTTTTGAAGACAAGGACGCCATTCTCTACTATCCGGTCTATTACGAGGGCAATGAATGTAGTTCTAATGTCTTTTATACCGGGGCGGCTCCAAACCAACAGATTACGGACTCTATTCCCTATTGTCACAAAAACTTTGGCCCCAAAGGATTCTTTATTGGTTCTGACTATATCTACCCTAAAGAGAGTAACCGAATTGCCAAGGCAGAATTAGAAAAAATTGGTGGAAAAGTGGTAGGGGATGAATACGCAGCCCTGGGTACAACAGAATTTATTACGATTATCAACAAAATCAAAGCAGCAAAACCTGATTTTGTCTTAAGTAATCTGGTTGGGGATAGTATTCCCGCATTTTATCGGCAATTTAAGGATGCGGGAATTACTGCAGATAAGATGCCGATTATGGCTTATCCCACTACCGAAGAAGAAATTCAGGCCATGGGACCTGAATATTCATCCGGTCACTATACGAGTTTTAACTATTTTCAGACCGTAGACACGCCAGAAAACAAGCTCTTTGTGGAGCAGTTCAAAGAGATGTTTGGAGGAAACCGGGTTACGAACGGTGTGATGGAAGCTGCTTATTTGCAGACTTTCTTTATGGCTCAGGCGATGAAGAAGATTCTGGATGAAGGTGGAGAACTCAATACTGGGACCATCCGGGAGGCAACAAGAGGGCAAGAGTTTAATGCACCTCAAGGAAAGGTCAAAATAGATCCTGAGAACTACCACACCTACCTTTATTCCAGAATTGGCAAGTGGAAAGAGGATGGCCAAGCAGAAATTGTCTTTTCGACAGATGCAGCAGTGAAACCGATTGCTTGGAGCCAAACTCTATACAAAGGTAGAACTTGTGTTCATCCTACTCCTGACACTCGGGTAGACCCAACGGTTGAGACAGGTAAAGATTTAGAACCTAAGTATCTCTCCTAACTATCAAGAACTAGATTCTCAATTTAGAAATGTTGAACAGGGTGCTGTTTTTCTGTTTCACCCATAGTCTTTAGCTTTATTAGGTCTTAGGAATTAAGCCTATGTTGGATATCTCATTCTCTTCAGTATTTTCGACCCCCTACTTCTTGTTGGCTCAGGAAGAAGCAGCATCTCCTGAAAGTTTTGATGTTTATACCCTTCTTAATCAGGCCCTCAATGGGATCGGTATTGTGGGAATTTTGCTGTTAACAGGGTTGGGCTTAGCGATTACTTTTGGAGTGATGCGCATTATAAATTTGGCTCATGGTGAGTTCATTATGTTAGGGGCATATGTCACCTTTGTGTTTCAAGATGCCTTTCAATTAGACCTACTCCTGACGATTCCTTTAGCTTTCTTGATTACTGCTCTAATTGGTGCAGTTGTAGAAATTACTATTATTCGTAGATTGTATGGTAATCCCCTAGAAACGCTATTAGCGACCTGGGGATTGAGTATTGTGATGCAGGGCGTTGTAAAGCTGATTTTTACAGCTCAATTGAAGTATGTGAAAGCTCCCGCTTATTTGTCTGGAAATATACCCTTGGTTTCAGATGAAAACGGTGCCGCAGTGGTCGCGATTTCCTACTATCGTCTATTTATTGTTGGAGTTGCACTGGCATTATTAGGACTCACCTTGTATCTATTTTATGGCACTTCCTGGGGTAGGCAGATTAGAGCAGTGACCCAAAATCGAGATATGGCCATGTGCCTTGGTGTAAACACCAAACTAGTTGACATGGGCACTTTTGCTTATGGCTGTGGTTTGGCAGGAGTAGCGGGTGCCGTTATTTCGGCTTTAAAGTCTGTAGCCCCTCCGATGGGCCAAGATTACTTGGTGGATGCTTGGATGGTGGTGGTCACTGGGGGCGTTGACAAGTTAATTGGGATTTTAGCGGGTTCTCTATTAATTGGTGAGGCTAACGCCATCATCGCTTTTCTTCTTAATGACCCCCTTGCTAGAGTCATCGTGTTGGGAGCTGTCATCGTGTTAATTCGTTATCGTCCGGAAGGTCTATTTACAGTTCAGAAACGGGCATGATTTCCAGAATTTATTCCGTGCTAGTTGATGATCTTTTGGAGGTTTTAAATGACGAATATTGTTATGGGATATAAACAATCAACTTTTCCTAAGAAGTTGGTTGTGGTGAGTGGTATTTCACTATTGATTTTTACTATATTGCCCTTCACTTTAAATAGCTTTCAGTTATCTTTGATGTCTAAACTATTGTTGTTTGGCACATTAGGAGTTTCCCTGGACTTAGTTTGGGGATTTACAGGTATTCTAAGTTTTGCCCATGGGGTCTTTTTTACGTTGGGAGGCTATGCTTCTGCCTATTATCTCAAGCTGAATCTCTCGGCTGCTTCAAATACCTACGGAGGAGAATTGCCTGACTTTATGGTCTGGAATGGATTAGAGAAACTGCCTTGGTTTATTGCTCCTTTGAAGCATTTTCCTGTGGCCCTAGTCGCAACTTTCGCTGTTCCAGCATTATTTGCTTATATCATTGGCTATTTCATCTTTCGTTCTAAAGTGAGTGGGGTCTATATCACTATCATTACTTTAGCGATCTCATCTGCCTTAACCACTTTTTTCATTAGTCAACAGGCCTATACTGGTGGCACAAATGGGATTACCGATGTCAGTAGCTTGAGGTTTTTTGGGGTTCAAGTTAAACCGATAGGACTATATTTTTTGATTTTGGCCTATGCGGCCTTTGTAATTGCTTTAAGTTGGTTCCTTACGCAATCTAATTTTGGCCTGATTTTACGTTCGATTAATGAGAATGAAAAACGGATATCTTTTTTGGGATATGATGTAGCGCAATTTAAGATTTTTATCTGGACCCTTTCAGCTGCGATCGCAGGTGTAGCTGGGGGGCTATTTGTCCCCCTCAATCGCTTCATTTCTCCGGTGTACTTAGCGGTTGCTTTTGGTACTCAAGTGGTTATTTGGGTGGCTATCGGCGGTCGAGGATCCATAGTGGGGCCATTAGTTGCCGCGATTTTATTGGGACAAGTGCAGAACTACGCTGAAAAAGTGACTCAGGATTGGCAACTTGTTGTTGGGATTTTGTTATTAGTTGTTGTTCTATTCCTACCGAATGGATTGATGAGTCTGTTACCTAAGCAAGCTTCAATGGCAAATTTATCAAAGCCGAAGCCATTGCCCATATCAGTATTGACGAAAAAATAAATAGTATTGGATTGAGGGTTGGAGTATATGGATGCCGTTTTATCCGTTGAAGATTTAAATGTCACTTTTTCAGGATTTAAAGCCTTAAGTGGTGTGAACCTGAATGTATTTGATCGTGAAATTGTGACGATTATTGGTCCCAATGGTGCAGGGAAAAGTACACTACTAGATGCCATTGTGAGTAAGTCTCCTGTATCGTCGGGGCATATTCGGTATCAAGGTAAGGAGATTACCAATAAGCTGCCCCATGAAGTCGCTCGGATGGGTATTGGCCGGAAGTTTCAAAACCCTAATGTTTATAACGAATTAACCGTATTTGACAATATTCTCTTAGCTCTTAAGGGAACCCATGGGATTCTGGCTTCCATCACAGCCAAATTAACTCAAACCAAAAAAAGCAAAATTCACGATGCTCTAGAGAGAACGGGCTTAGTCGATAAAGCATTTGAGCAGGTGTCCTCTCTATCCCATGGCCAAAAGCAGTGGGTTGAAATTGCAATGGTTTTGGCGCAGGATCCGTCCATTGTCTTACTTGATGAACCTACAGCTGGGATGACAGGAGACGAAACCTACATGACAGGAGAAATTATTAAAAGCATTTCCAAATCTCATGCAGTTGTGGTGATTGAGCATGATATGGAATTTGTGAAACAAATAGCAAAAAGAATCGTAGTGCTTCACCAAGGCCAGGTCTTGGCAGAAGGCTCTATCGAAAGTATTCAAGCTAATCCTAAAGTTATTGAGGTTTATCTCGGCCGTGAAACCATCAACACTGCTGCGTAAAGAAGATGATATGGCTGTCACTAGGCCATTATTGGATTTAGTCAATGTAACGGCTGGCTATGGCCAAACTCCAGTCTTATTTGATGTTGATATGTCTGTTGCGGAGGGAGAAATAGCCTGCCTATTGGGACGAAATGGCGTAGGTAAAACAACTCTTTTGCGCAGTATTATCGGTTTGAATGCCTTAACGAGTGGCAACATTTACTTCAATGATGCCGATATTACGAAGGCTCCAACCTATAAGCGGGCCAGAAAAGGAATTGCCTATATTCCACAAGGTCGAGAAATTATTCCCTACTTGACCGTATTAGACAATTTGAAGATGGGCTTTAGTGCGAGCGGGAAGAAGGCAAAGCGTATTCCAGCCGAGATTTATGATTTTTTCCCAATGCTTAAAGAGCATTTGCAACGTCAAGGGGGCCTATTAAGTGGAGGTCAACAACAGCAGCTTGCCATAGCACGCGGTCTAATGTGTAACCCTAAAATTATACTGCTGGATGAGCCAACAGAAGGAATTCAGCCCTCTATTGTCCAAGAAATTGAAGATACTTTGAGACGTATCAATATTGAGAAAGGCATTACCATCATTGTTGTTGAGCAAAAAATTGAATTTGCTCGTAAACTTGCTCAGCAATTCTTCATCATGGAGAAGGGGGCTATTGTGGAAAAAGGTAAAACTGACAAACTCGCAGATTCCTTATTGCATCGCTATTTGGCAGTATAAAAATCTTAAGATAGATGCCTGTTTGAAGTAAGTGTTTTTATTGATTAGCCGTAGCATTTTATTAACACAATAAAGTTGAAAAGATTTTGATTCTGGTTGATGAGAACATCAAATACTAAAAGTTCATAATATGTAATTCAATAGCTCTTTTCTATGCTTTTAGTTGTTTAAACTTTGACTTGCAGCCTTTTTGATGGATAAGTATTGTCTTAGTAATATAGAGATGTCGGCCCTCATTTCTTTCATTGAAGTTGCTGAGAGAGGCAGTTTTACTGAGGCCGCCTTAGCCTTGAATTTATCTCAACCCACTGTAAGCCAACAAATACAGAGGCTTGAGCGTATTGTTGGGGTTAAGTTACTTAATCGTGGTTCAAATAAAGTTTATTTAAGTAAAGCGGGTGAGGCTTTTATTGAGTATTGCCAGTCGGGTTTGCAAAATGTTGAAACAGGCGTATTTGCAGCTCTTAAGGCAGCTCAAACCTCTGTAAATAAAGTAAGTTTAGGATTAACTAGTGTTAATGCTGAACACTGTTTGTCGGTTGTATTGAAAAACTTCCATGATTTCAATCCTAATATCAACCTGCAAATCTTTGAGTATCCACTGGATGAACTTATTCATGGCTTGCAAAATCAGACTATTGATTTAGCTTGGATGTCTTCTCCTTTACCCATCGAAACGCTTCATACTGAAGTTTTGTATAAAGAGCCTCTTAGTCTAGTATGCTCTTCTGCACATGCATTGGCTCAAGTCGCTAATCTTACATGGGACGATATTTGCCAGTACCCTATTGTTTTGCCTCGGCAAGGCTCTAATTACGGAATACGTTCTGTTGTAGAAGAGTTATTTCGAATTCACAAGCGCAGTATCAAGACAGTTGTTGAATTTAGTGGTGCCCAATCCTTACGATTAATCTTACTAGCCAACTTTGGAATTGCTATTTTACCCGGTTCTCAGGTTGCCTCCAACCTTCAAGGTAAAGATCTAGTCGTTAAAACTATCCCTGGAACTCCTCTTGTGCATGAAGTTGTCATTGCTACTAACCCGAAATATTCCCTTAGCCCTGAAGCCAAGACGTTATTAGAAACGATACGAGCATCAGTTCAGTTATCAAACTATCTGACTTTTCACGGTAAGTCTCCTGGGTTGCTAACTGCCAGCCCTCCATCAGGAGATTTAACTTAGCCCATCCTTTCCAAAGGACTTGAATCCCAATCGGTGTATTGCGACGATGCTCCAAGTATCCTCCGAGTCGTGCAACCGCCTTCACTGCCCAAGAAACAGTGAGGGGTTTGGGAACTTTCGGTGTCTTAGAAATAAGAACCTTGAGTTGCAAAGGTGTGACGACATCTTGAGCAGGACGTTGCGGAGATGTGCGTTCTAAGTAGGTCAGACGCAATAGCTCTACAGCAGTGACACATAGGAATCCCAATAAGGTTTTCATCCCCTCAGCCGCCAAACGATACCGCTCCGCCTGAGTCCCTGATTTGAGAATTTTGTGATATTCCTCCACTCTCCATCGGTATGTGTACCAGCGCAAAATGGTCTGGGCCATCTCCACCGTGGTGACCGCTTCACTCGTGAGCAACATCCATGAGACAGGGTCTTCATCCTCTGGGGGATCTACTTCTGTGGCATAAACGGCATAGACTTGGAGGGGGTGACTATCAGCTAGACGGGTGGGTCGCTGCAGTTGGACAAGACAACAGCGCACCACTAGCTTGGCTGTATGTGCACTCCGGTCTTTCGTTTTGGGTAAGTCAATTTCATACTCCAATTGAACCCTTTGGGCTTCCAGCTTTTCCCACAGCCGATTAGGGTCTTGCTCAAGTCGACGATTATGTGAGGCTCTGACCACAACCCCTGTGTTGCGAAGATGGTTGAGCTGCTCGAACACTTCGGCGATGTCTCCTTCTCGGTCGAACACATGGATGGTGCGGGTTGACGGACTCACTATTTTCTCTACGGCTTGCATGGCCTCCACCCAACGATAGGATTCCTTTTGCTCAAACGGTCGATTCCGAGAAGCTTTTCGCGCCTTTGCCTGACGCTTCTTCTTTTGTCGCGGGGTTTCCTTTTTCGGAGGCTGGGGTCGATGCTGACGATTCCATACCTTTTGCCATAGCAACCCCAACGGCTGACCCTGCGCCGGGTCAACAGCTAAGGCACTGTGGAGCAATAAGCCATTTCCCCCATTGCCTTGAGGACCATAGCCTTGACGCTTCTTCTTGATGCCTCCGTAATCTAAAAAGCTCGTATCACCCACGCACAAGGTAATCTCTTCCTCAGCAATGGCTCGGGCGGTTGCACGACAATGAGGCGTAATCACAAGAGCAAAGCTAGTGCTCGACCACACTGAATTGGATAGGTAAGCTAGCAACAATCTAGCTGTTTTTAGCCAACTAATCATGCCTGACAAATATATTGTGACGCTAACGCCTGAAGAACGCAGTGAGCTGATACAACTCACCCGACGTAGAACCCTGTCAGCGCGAAAAATGAAACGAGCCCAGATTTTGATGTTGGCAGATGAGGGACACAAAGACGATACCATTACTCAAATGCTCAATGCAGGCATCTCTACCGTGCATCGTACTCGCCAGAAATTTGTTGAAGGTGGTGTGGAATTTGCCCTCAATGAGCGTCCCAGACCAGGAGGGCAAAAGAAGCTCGATAGCAAAGCAGAGGCCTTGCTAATTGCGACAGCTTGTAGCGACCCACCAACCGGTTGTTGCCGGTGGACCATGCAGCTATTGGCAGAACGGCTGGTTGAACTTAAAGTCGTCGAAAGCCTATCGGATGAAACTGTGCGACGTACGCTCGAAAAAAACAGCTTAAGCCTTGGCTAAAAGAGCAGTGGTGTTTTTCTACTGTAGGCGCAGACTTTGTTTGGCGGATGGAGAACGTTCTAGATTGGTATGCCCAACCCTACGATCCTGATGAGCCTGTTGTTTGTTTTGATGAACGGCCTTGCCAACTGATTGGCGAAACCCGGGTGCCCCGTCCACCGAAGCCCGGTCGTCCTCAACGCTACGACCATGAATATGAGCGGAAGGGCACTTGTAATATATTTGGCTTTTTTCAACCGCTCAAAAGTTGGCGACATTTGAAGGTGACTGAGCATCGCAAAAGCGAAGATTTTGCACTTTGCATGCAATATCTAGTGGATGGTCTGTTTCCCCAGGCTGACAAGCTACATGTTGTTTTGGACAATCTCAATACCCATTCTCCCGCAGCACTTTACAAAACCTTCAATCCAGATGAAGCCTTGCGGATTCTCAAGCGTATTCAGTTTCACTACACCCCAAAACATGGCAGTTGGCTCAATATGATTGAGTTTGAGTTCTCTGCCCTTTCGAGGCAATGCTTAAATCGGCGGATTCCTGATATTGAACAACTCCGGTACGAGGTCACTGCATGGGGAAAAAAGGCGGAACCATGATAAGGCAACGGTTAATTGGTTGTTTACGGTGGATGATGCACGAACTAAACTCAGCCGACTCTATCCCCAAACTATCCTGTCATAATCACTGTGGCGAAGCACTAGTTTTCCCATTGGCGAAAATTCATAAGAGCGTTTGAGCTCTGTTGCAGTCTTGAAAATACTCGACAGGGCTTGGCCGAAGCCTTCGCAAATTGCTTGACCAATCTTTAAGGCTCGATGGGTCAAGCGCTGATCACTGAATTGACACTCAGCAAAGTTTTTCTTCCACCATGTCTGCATCCTAATCATCTCCATACTCGGGGTTTAGCCATCGTAGTTGTATGGAGAAAGATTTTCTAGAACCTCTATGGGAAAATAACTCCAGGAGTTACCGTGAAAAGTCAGATCAAACTATCAGTTGATGATCAAAGGGATGTGACCCAACTTTTAATGCAGATTGATATTGGTATTTATAAAAGGACCTTGGAAAGTTAATATAGCCCTACGAAACTATGTTAGTACTATTGATATAGAAGATATCCCTACATTAGTATGCCAGCACCCTATAGTTATGACCTTCGTCGTAAAGCCGTTGATGCCTTCAAGAATGGTGAACGGAAAGTCGATATCTGTCGAATGTTGAACATCAGCCGTAATACCTTGCATCTATGGATAGTCCGCGAAGAAGCTACAGGTGACTGTCAGGCGATTACCAACTACCAACAAGGGGCTCGCCACAAGATCACAGATTGGGAGCGCTTTCGTGAATTTGCTCAAGAGCATGGGGGTAAAACCCAGGCCCAAATGGCTAAGCTATGGGGGGATAATGTCACCCAGCAAAATATCAGTGATGCCTTGAGAAAACTGGGATTGAGTCGAAAAAAAAGACCTATGGCTATCGAGAACGAGATGAAACACAACGTCAAGCATTTATAGAACGATTACAGACCAAACACCCTCATCAGATCGTCTATGTAGACGAAGCGGGTATCGATAATCGAGCGGACTATCCTTATGGATACTGCCCTGTGGGTCAACGATTTTATGACCTCAAATCAGGCAAGCGGACAGAGCGAGTCAGTTTTATTGCTGCGCTCAAAGAAGGCCAGTTATTTTCTCCCATGACCTTTGAAGGGTCTTGCAATCGGTTGTTATTCGAAGCGTGGTTACAGCAGAGTCTTATATCCCAGTTACAACTTGGCGATGTGATTGTGATTGATAATGCCAGTTTTCATCATGGCCAGAGGATCGAAGAAATCGTAGCTGAAGCAGGCTGTGAGATTTGGTATCTACCGAGCTATTCTCCAGATCTCAATAAAATCGAGCGATGGTGGTTTGTGCTCAAAAACTGGATGAAGCAGCGGTGGGATGAATTTGATACCTTTCGTGATTGTGTGGATGCTGCTTTCAAAGAGCGTACTAACATATATCCGTAGTGCTATAGAAGGTGAAGCCGCTGAATCTGCAACCGAACAAGCCACTAAAAGGGCTTTTCCCCCAGATGATTGCCAGGTGGATCATAATTACACACCACAATCAGTCTCTTCTGACAGGTAACCTGGGCACAACCGACTTTACGGGTCTTTCCCCAGACAAGTTGGGTGTAGTGGCTAGCCAAGACAGCATTTGAACGGTTGAGCGGTTTTCCGTCATATTTCTTCTTTTCCGTGTACCAAGTCTTGACGGCATCGGTAACGTTAAACGCAGTGAAACTGCCCATAAATAAGTTCTCGCCGTATTTTTGCTGCCACTTTCCCTTAAAGGGCCGATGGGTGAGCTTACAGCCCCCTTTAGTAGCCAGATAATTGGCCCATTCAGTGGCATATTCTGCTAAATTATCAGACCAAGTGATAGGGCCAACTCCTACCTCTGAACGGACTTGATTGTGCAAGGGGACCAAATCTTTAATATCGTAGGTAATGCTGCCTTGATAGCCAACGATATATTTGCGAGATACATTTTTGGCGGCTAGTTGGGGCGCTTTTTTGGCGTTGACTAATGCTTGATAGATAAAGGCAGCCACTTCTCCTCGGGTTGCCATGCGATTGGGAGACAATACTTGGGGACTGGGGTAGTTACTGACGATTTTACGGCGAGTGGTGGCTGCAATCTTTTTAACAGCCCAACTGGGGACTTGATTTGCATCTCTAAACTGTTGACTTAGTACCTGAACCGGATTGCCTGGACTGGCCAGTTCTAATCCCGAGGACAGGGCAACCAGTGCCTGCAATCGAGTAATCGCCTGGTTTGGGTTAAAACGTCCCTTGGGACCACCGGACATAAACCCTAGGGCGTAGGCTTTGCCAATGGACTGTTTCTGCCAAGAAATCGTGACATCGGAGAATGATTTTGGAGATTGACGGGGCGAACGATAGTCAAAGGCCTTGGCAAGCATGGCTGCAAACTCTGCCCTGGTTACAGGGGCATCAGGCTTAAACCGATTCCCTGGAAAACCGCTGACAATTTTTCGTTTGACTAAGGCTGAGATAAAAGGTTCTGCCCAATGATTACGGGTATCGGAAAACTGTTTCTTGGCCAAAATAAATGGAGGTGGAGCAGGATTCGATGGTGATCCAATACCGGCTAAAGTAAGTGGTTGAGCCGATTCACAACCTGGTGCAGCCAAAGCTATACCTGGGTTCAGCCAGAGAAAACCTATGCTCACTCCTGCACTACCTAACCCCAAAAAGTGACGTTTGAACATCCCATTAAGTCCCTATACAAATCCCAACAAACTGGAGAGAAGAAAATTCTCCATTTAGGAATTAATCATGAAAAAGGAGACTCCCATTGGGCAAGGGAACATCATAAATATTTTTACTTCTTAGTAAAATATTTATGATGACTGTTGTTAGAACTGAACTTATTGATGGCGATTAATCTGGGAATAAACGCTTAAAGGTAACGATCTTCGTGTTTGGGGCAGACTACGATTAAATAAAAGCGGTATCTGTAGTCTCTTTTCGAAAAGTGCATGACACGGCCTTCATCCCCAACGCCAAATCCAGAAGAACAACAGTCTTCGGTGTCTCCTCGATCAGTTAATGAAACGGAACGGTCTCTTGCAAATGGCAAAGGAGAGTTGTCTCCTTCATTAGCAGGATTAAAAGCGTCTTCCACCAGGCTGTTGCAATCTGCTACCGCTTCTTCTTCAATCGAGTTAGTAACCGGAGCAGCAACGGTCGTCCTGATTGTGAGCTTGCTGTTTCATAATCCCTGGATTGGCCTACCGGCAGCCGTGGTGGTGCTGTGGTTGTCCCTGAGGGTACTGTGGCCTCCCCTGAGTAAAGCTCTGCAGGAATGGGTGTCTGTTCGGAATCAGCAACTGATTCTAGCCGGCGTTTTGAGTGTTGTTGGCCTGATCGGTGTTATTCAGTTTACGGGGTTGCCCCAAATGTTACTGGGGGGACGGACGGTCAATTGGGAAGCAGTGGGTGCTCTAGCAGACTCCTTTGGAGCAGTGGGGCAAATACTAGTGGCCTTTTTAGCGCTTTATGTGGCCTGGCGTCAGTACGTGATTTCCAAAGAATTAACGGAGCAGCAAAATCGGATTACCCAACAACAAACGATTGATGCCTATTTCCAAGGGATTTCTGATTTGGTGATCAATGAAGAAGGATTGTTAGAAGACTGGCCCCCGGAGCGAGCTATTGCGGAAGGCCGAACTGCAGCAATTTTGACAGGACTGAGTGCCGAAGGAAAGGCAAAGGTGATTCGGTTCCTATCCAGTTCTAAGTTATTGACGCCGTTAAAACGCGATCGCAGATTAGGTCGCGCCATTTTTGATGGGTTGGGAGGCTATGAAGAAGACCTGGAATATGGAGTACGGGTAATTGATTTGGTTGGTATGTTGGCAAATGTCGATCTGTCCGGGACTGATCTACGGCGGACTGAGATGAGTGAAGCCAATCTAGTCCATAGTAATTTGCAGGGGTGTGATTTAGGCCGAGCCAATTTGTCTCGCTGTATTTTGTATGGAGCCAATTTATCGAAGACGGATTTAACCCGGACCCGATTTTTCTATGGGGAAGTGGAAAAGGTAACACCGCGCGATCGCATGAATCCACCCAACTTTCAAACCGGTGCACAAACTGGGGCTGTAATTGAAAATGCCGATTTCTCTAAAGCGAAAGGATTATCCGAAGAGCAACGGTATTACTGTTGTGCGTGGGGAGGAAAACAGTCTAGGGCAACTATTCCTGGCGGTTGCGAAGGGATTCCTAATAAACTTGAGAGCAGTCGTTGACCCCAGGAAAGAGATAGGCATAAAAGGCAACCGAATAACTGTTTATGGGTTTCAATTTGGCGTTGCTCAATGACGGGATGACTCACGCAGGAATAGGTACTTCCCCAAACTTGAGATAGTGGATCAATAGTCGAATTGAATGCTTGAGCATGTCCACCGACTTTGAATAACATAAAGTCTTGCGATGGAGCCGTGCCAAGTAATGTCGTAAACGAGTATTTTCTCCCTCTACTCGTGTCATGTAGGTCTTGCTAACAATCTGGTCACCCTCTGGGATAAAGCCTGGATAGACGGGATTGCCATCACTGACCCAGAAAAAACATTGCCAACAGACGATTGCTTGCCATAACGGTCGAAAGGTCTCAGCACTATGGTCACCCACAACCCAGCCTAGAATGCCGGGGTGAAAATGATCCACCACAGTCCAAATCCAGACCTTATTGCGTTTTTTGCCCACAAAGGTTTCGAGTTCATCTAATTCTCCGACCTGTGGGATATCGTCGGGGTCATAAGCATCGGGTAATAGAACTCCAACTTGTTGAACCCAATGAATCACAGTGGTATGAGCAACGCCTATGACTCGTTCGATACCCTTCAACCCCATTCCATTGACATACATTCTCAGGCAGAGTCGTTTCGTCCAATCACTGTAGCCACGCTTTGAGTAAGTTGAAAGAAACTGTCGTCCACAGGTCACACAGATATGATTTTGTTTACCTCGACGATGCCCATTCTTATGGATATGTTGACCACCACACTCAGGACACTTCATACAGATTCCTCATGATGTTTGAAATAGTCATGAGGTTATCCTGACGCAATCCAATTAATTCATCCCGTCATTGAGCAACGCCTTCAATTTAGCTGGTGCCTAGTTAAATAATAGAGATTGCTACAGAACAATGGCACTGACTGCTTAAAAGTTTTCTAAATGGATTTTGTAGATTTCTGTAGGATGACATAGCCCTTTTCATGAGTAATCCAGATTAATGGATATCATGGATTGCTTGCCAAAATGTCTCGGAATTAACCAAGCCACTATTCCCTAGAATAAACGTACAATTTTGATGCCCCTTCTCATGGCATTCAGTTTCAATGGCTTCATATTCATAACCCGACAAGCTGCTAAAAAAACCTGCTAGGACTCCTGCAATCAGTGGGCACACCGGCTTGTTTTTCGTCGCTTTGGTACGATGGATCTTAGTATTGGTAAATGTTACAAAGAAGTAATCATTTTGTTCTTGGCTTAACTCAAGATTCACGTTACCGTATTCAGATAAATAGGCATAAACCCACCACCGCTCTAGAATTGTCTTCCAGCCCAAATCGAGCAAAGAAGGATTGACTGGTGCAAAGGCGAGATAAAAGGCTCTAAATTCTCTTTCTCCTAATTCCTTTCCGATTTGATAGATTTCCTGGGCTGGAAATTTCTCGACAATCCGATTAAGCATCTTTAAGGAAGTAGAAGATATTTGCATCTTCTGGGTCAAGCTCCCATTCCTTTGATCGTTCAAAGCATGAAACCGTTGCATCGCCAAAACGGATGGAAGCTGATCAATCGTGCCTTCACCATTTAGAGATAAAGAGGTTTCATTGAGCTGGGTACTTATCATAATAGAGATGACAATACTAAGGTATAAATCTGGCTTAGTTATTAGTATGTCAAGCTCAGGTTTAACATCATGTCTCAGGAATTGTCTAAGTTGTCTAGCTTAGTGTTTATCTTTTTTATTCAGGAGATTTTTTTCAGAATCAAATACAAGCTATATTCTGAAAAACAGACTAGACTCCTTGCAACATTCTTTTCATAATGTGTTATTTACTCAATTCATGCTGCAATCTGACTTAAATTTTTGTCCACTTCCATATCGGTAGCTGAATTAAGCAAGAAGTCAATTTCTGTTAGCTAAACTCTGTAACAATCAGTTTTTTTTTAACTTTTTAGAAGGGATTAGCAGCTATCGGGGTAGCAGCCTGGGCCGCATAAGGTATTGGTGGCAAAGTTTGCTTAGGCTGAACCGAGTCAAAGGAGATTTTCATCAGAGAGTAGTCGTCTTCAAAGCTCTTATTGCCAGCAATATGCTGAATCTGCTGGAAAAGTGGATCGAGGGTATCAAACTGCCGTCGTTGATATTCAGAGACTACGGTCATAAATCCATCAAAAGTCCATACTTCGCCATTTGGTTGCACAATTTCATAGACCCCATCACTGAATAGGTAGAGGGCACTACCGGTTTGGATATCACATTCAAACTGATCGTAGGGAAACCCTGTCATCATGCCAATGGGAATACTGCGCACCTCTAAAGGCTGAATTGGGTTTTGGGCAGACGCCAAAAGTACCGCTGGATGACCACCACTAGCGTACTTGAGTTTTTGAGTCTTACAGTTATAGACCCCATACCAAATTGTGAAATAGTCATCCCCTTGCTCATTCATTTGGAAGACTTCATTGAGGCCATCCAAAACCGAACTGGGCTGATAGAAATCTGTATCCAGCAAGGATTGCGATCGCACCACGTTGAGCACGGAAACAGACAACAAAGTAGAACGAATACCATGGCCTGCCACATCTAGTAAGTAAATGGCGAGATGATCCGAGTCCAGCCAATAGTAATCAAAAACATCTCCCCCCAATTGATTGGACGGGATAAACTGATGCTGAATCGAAACAGGACCTGTCATGGGTGGGGGAATTAAAGAACGGACATAGCCTGCCGCCTGATCCAGCTCAGATTGCAATTTCGCATGCTGATGTTGGACTTCTTCCTCCGCTCGTTTACGCATAATAAACTCACCAAGCTGGGTTCCAATAGACCCCATAATCTTTAAAAGACTAGCGTCCATCGCTTGATGTTCACGCTTGCTAAAAACCATTACCCCCAAACGGTTATAGCCTTCTAAGATCGGAAAGCTAAAGGCGGTTTGCATACCGGCCTGGGGAAACGAATTGGCATGAATATCTTGAATGGCATTATCTGTTAGCCATAGGGGACCATCATGGGTCCAGATGCGTTGAATCAGTCCTGAAGCCAGGGCAAAATTAGCAGAACTCGATGCAATCTGGAAAGAGCCCATCTTCTCTTCTAGCTCAAACCAACTTTCCACACATTTCAAGGTGTTGTTTGTCTCATCCATCAACCACAGCTCACCGTATTCCCATCCCAAACTTTTGCTGATCGCTTGCAATAGATTGGGGACAGCCTCGCTTAAGGTTGCCACTTCAGCCAACACCCGAGTAGTGGCTCGCTCAACGGACAACCGTTGATCTTGATATTTGCGTTCGGTTACGTCCGCCAGGGAACCAGAAATTCCGACGATTTTGCCATCTGGACCAGGAATGGCACAAGCATAGACTTCCATCCAGCCGAAGCTACCGGCTTGGTGGAGAAATCGAACATCAAAACGACATTCCGATCGTTCTCTATGAAACAGTTGATCAATGTACTGATTGAACTGTTGTCGATCACCCGGATGAACATATTCTGCCAATCGATGGTTAATGGCCTCTTCCCTAACAAAGCCCGTTAATTCTGACCACACTGGATTGAGAAAAGCTAAATTCCCTTCTTGATTGATTTGGAATATCACTTCTTTTAAGTGATCCACCACCGATCGATAACGCGCTTCGCTATCCCGAACTGCTTGCTCAGCCCAACTTGCTTCTAATAAATGACGTAATCGACGTCGCAGGATAGGGGGATGGATGGGTTTTGTCACATAATCCATTGCTCCTGCGGCAAAGGCTTTATCCACTGAGGCTTGATCATCTAGACCTGCAATCATCAAAATAGGGGTGGACGCACCTAAGGGCAGCTTTTGCAATTCAGCACAGCAGGTAAATCCGTCCATGACAGGCATTTTGGCATCCAACAACACCATATCTGGCTTGCGGGTGAGATAAGCATTCAGGCACTGCTGACCATTTTCAACATCAACTACCTCACACCCGTCTTGCTCCAAAATCAGGCGAAGAATAATTCGAGTTGATCGATCGTCATCGACAACTAAAATAAGCGGGGTACGATTTTCCAAGGTCTGACTCATCTCACCAAAACTAGAGAATGGGGAAGAACAATTGATCGGGGTAAATCCTGGCTTTTGATACTGTATTGCCAGATTTTCGGGAGCTTAATTAGCCACCAATATCCAAATATTTATCTCCTAGTAAGCCCATCTACCTGTCAAAACATTACATCTATATCAGGATCGATAAAACCACCCTAATCATGATTGTTTATCCCTAGAATTCACAAGGCTAAGATGGCTGGCAGAACTCTGAGTAGATCTCATTTAACGACCGATAACTCTGGCTAATTTGTTCGGTCTAGGAGTGATCAGGGCATGCTAATGATGCAGTAATGGAGAAGCTTTCTCTTACCGAAGAAACTCTTTCTAGAAATCAACATCTATTTCAGAAAATATTTACATCAATAACTATTAGAAAAAGAATATTTTTTAGTAGTCCACTAACATCTATCAAGCAAAAAAATGCAGCCGCTGAATTCATCAAAGTTTAGCCTGATTGATGGTCTGAAACAATGTTTACCCCCCCTTCGTTCTCCACTGGGTCGTCAGATTGGCATGATGGGGTTAGGAAGCTGCCTCATTGCCGAGGTCTTTATTTTAGTACCGTCCTATTTCAGGATTCGAGACGCAAAACTGGGGCAACTGGAAGCTGAAAGTCTAACCGTTATTACCCCGTTGGTTGGTTTTGCTAACAGTAATTCTTCTGTAGACCAGCTGGTGGATACAGCTAAGACCCTTATGCAGGGGTCTAAAGTTAGGGGTGGCACCCTGTTTCAGAACGGGAGTAAACGGGCCACGTTTGGCAATCCTCCTACAGCGACAGATCTTTCTAACCTTGATATAACCAGGGTTTGGAATAATACGTCATCGACTTACGATATTACTTGGCCCCAGCAAGAGAATACAGGTTATCAATTGTCTTTAAGGCTGGACAGTCAGGAGATCCAGTCGGCAGCCCTAACCAATACCCTCCAGTTAGGCGGCTTAATCCTACTGATTTGGATGACGTTTACAGCCATTACCCTGCGGGCTGTGAGTCGCACAGTTATCCGTCCCCTCAATCAGCTTTTAGATGAGTTACGGAAAGCTGAGGTTGCCATGTCCGGCGATCCCAGCCAGGTGGAGTTGAGTAATCATGATTGCGATCGCAACCATGAATTAGCTGAAGTCATCAATACATTTAATATCGTTCTCCAACGGGCAGCCCTGAACATTGGCCAACTCAAAGACAGCATGATTTCTCTGTTGAAGACGCGGCAGCAAGAATTAGAAGGGATGGTTTCTGAACTCCAAGCCGCAAAACATGAAGCAGAGGCCGCTAATCAGGCTAAAAGCCAATTCCTAGCGAATATGAGCCATGAAATTCGCACCCCTATGAATGCAGTGATTGGTATGACTGGACTACTTCTAAATACTCCTTTAGAAGCCCAGCAACAGGATTTTGTTGAGACCATCCGCAGTAGTGGCGATGCCTTACTCACACTGATCAACGATATTTTAGATTTCTCCAAAATTGAGGCAGGGAAGCTAGATCTCGAACAGCAACCCTTTGAAATCAGGACCTGCATTGAAGAAGCCTTGCTGATTGTAGCCTCCAAGGCTTCTGAGAAAAATCTGGAGCTGGCTTATCTGATTAATCCCCCCACACCCACCGCCATTCTGGGAGACATTACTCGCTTACGCCAGGTTTTAGTCAATCTACTCAACAATGCACTTAAATTCACAGGGGAAGGAGAAGTCGTTGTCTATGTATCTTCAAAACCCATTGAATCTAAGGACTTAGATGCTGAATCAGATCTGGAGGTGATCGCCGAAGCCACCCCCTATGAGATCCAATTTGATGTCAAAGACACGGGCATTGGCATTCCACCAGATAAGTTAGAGCGTTTGTTTAAATCTTTTTCTCAAGTTGATGCTTCCACCACCCGTAAGTTCGGGGGCACTGGCCTTGGCTTAGCCATTAGCAAGCAGCTCAGCGAACTAATGGGCGGCAAAATATGGGTCAGTAGCGAGGTGAGTGTTGGGTCAACCTTTTCCTTCACCATTACAGCGTCTGAAATTCCAAACTATGTCAGCCCCAAAGCAGCATCAGATGTCCAATTAGCGGGCAAACAACTCTTAATTGTGGATGACAATGCCACCAATCGAGAGATCTTATCCCTACAAGCCCAATCTTGGGGAATGCTAACCTGTGCAGTTAAATCAGGCATCAAAGCCCTAGAGTGGCTACAACGAGGGGTGAATTTTGATCTTGCAGTCCTGGATATGCAAATGCCGGAGATGGACGGGGTAACCTTAGCCGAGAAAATTCGGGCAGAGCCCAACGGTAAAACATTGCCCCTAGTGGTCTTAAGTTCCCTAGGGCAAGATGACATCCGCGCTCGGGCTGGGGATATTAATTTTTCGGCCATTTTAAACAAGCCTGTTCAGCAAGCCCAACTTCAAAGCGTCCTGGCTCAAGTGTTGGGTAACCCTCTCATTAAAGTGGAACAGGCCCCTGACGTTCAAGAAAACCCCACTAACTTAGGCGATCAACATCCCTTGCGCATTCTCTTAGCCGAGGATATGGTGGTCAACCAAAAAGTGGCCCTGTTGACCTTAAAGCAATTGGGGTACCGAGCAGACGTTGCAAACAACGGCCTGGAAGTCATTGAAGCCTTAGAACGGCAAGCCTATGATGTTGTCCTGATGGATGTACAAATGCCTGAGATGGATGGTCTCACCGCAACCCGAGAAGTTTGCCAACGCTGGTCTCCCGAAGATCGTCCTCACATTATTGCGATGACCGCCAATGCGATGCAGGGGGATCGAGAAATGTGTCTGGATGCAGGGATGGACGCTTACATCACCAAACCCGTCCGTATCCATGAACTCAGAGACGTCCTCAGCCGTTGTCAACCGATGGAAGAGCCTGAAATTGAGGAAACCACTCCTCCTATTCCTGTTTTACAATCCCAGCCCGTCAGCCTCAATAAACCCACACAAACCAATTCTCCACAGTCCCAGGAAAGCCCTCAACCTGTTGCTGTTTTAGTCGGGAGTACAGCCTCCCAACCAGTCCAGGGGGCAGAGCCGATTCCCCAGTTAGAAGAAAACCTGTCCGTCACTATTCCTCCAAGCTCCTCCATCCCTCCCAGCCCCGAGACTCAAGCACCTCATTCTTCTCAAGAAACCACTGTAATCATGGAACAATCAACGATGGCCGAAACCTCAATGGATCCAAGCATTATTGACCCCGCAGCCTTGGAAAGTTTCCGTCAGCTCGCTGGGGAGCATGCATCTTTACTCATTGCTGATTTGTTAAATACTTATCTGGAAGATGCACCGGGTCGCGTCGAAAAGATGCATCAGGCCGTTAAAGATGCCGATCCTGATGGGTTAAGTGATGCAGCCCATGCCCTAAAATCGGCCAGTGCCAACCTGGGTGCTAAACAACTGGCTAATCTCTGTTCCGAAGCTGAAGCTCTGGGTCGTTCAGGTTCTACAGAAGGATCTGCAGACGTTGTCTCTCAGATTTCTCAGGCCTACGAGACGGTTCGCATTGCCTTTGAGGCAGAAATGGCAGCCTGCAGTGTTTAGGAATGTCTTATTAGGGGGAACCCCGGTTTTAACTAGGTAACGCTTATGTTATGGCTACTTGTCTGTTCAGCACTGGTCTTTGTCATGCAACCCGGGTTTATGTGCCTGGAGTCTGGACTCACCCGTTCCAAAAATAATATCAACGTTGCCATTAAAAATTTTGCAGACTTTAGCCTATCTACCATTATTTTCTGGTTTTTTGGCTATGGCTTGATGTTTGGAGCATCCATCAACACTGTCATTGGCACCGATCAATTTCTAGCTTCTCCTGGAACTGACTCCGCCCTAGCCGCGTTTATCGTGTTTCAAACCATGTTTTGCAGCACTGCAGCCACCATCGTTTCAGGTGCTGTGGCGGAACGTACCAAGTTTGGAGGGTATCTAGTGATCACAGCCTTTATGGCTAGTGTGGTCTATCCCGTCTTTGGGCATTGGATTTGGAATGGAATCGAAGCGGGGCAAATGAATGGCTGGTTGGGGCGCATGGGGTTTGTTGATTTTGCCGGTTCAACGGTCGTCCACAGTGTTGGTGGATGGGTTGCCCTGGCCGCTATTTTGATTATTGGTCCAAGACAAGGGAGATTTTCCAAAACAGATGCCCCCAAGGAGATTTTGGGATCCAGCTTGCCCCTATCCGTCTTAGGTGCGTTACTGCTGTGGATGGGGTGGCTCGGCTTTAATGGTGGGAGTGGTCTGGAATTCAGCGATCGTGTTCCCATTATTTTACTGAATACCGTTCTCGGGGGTGCTGCCGGAACGCTAACAGCGGGGGCTCTTGGGTGGTGGCGGACCAAGATTCCCAAGATTGAGCTCATGATCAATGGATCCCTGGCCGGGCTAGTGTCCGTGACCGCCAGTTGCCATGTCATCAACCCACCCCTAGCCATCATCATCGGAGCCATCGGGGGAGCCGTGATGATGGTTGTCAAATATTGGATGACGAAACTACACATTGATGATGCAGTTGATGCTGTTCCAGTACATCTAGGAGGTGGGATATGGGGCACCTTGGCCGTTGGACTATACGGTCGTACTGATTTGCTTGAGACTGGTCTTGATCGGGGGAGCCAAATTGGCATTCAGCTTCTTGGGATTGCTGTCTGTGGTGCTTGGGCATTCGGTTTAAGTTGGCTCTTGTTAAAAGGGGTGAATCGACTGTTGCCTTTGCGGGTCTTGGCCGAAGATGAGCAGATGGGGCTTAACTTTGCCGAGCACCATGCCAAATCTGAGGTCTTGGATTTGTTTGAGGTGATGGATCAGCAGGCTGAAGATCTGGACTTAAGCTTGCGAGCTCCCGTTGAACCCTTTACTGAGGTCGGTCGTATTGCGACTCGCTATAACCAAGTCATTGATGCTTTAGAAAAGTCTAACCAGGAATTGTTAGATACGAAGGCAACCCTGGAGCAGCAGGTGGAAGCGCGGACAGCAAAACTGGTCGAGGCCAATCAGGAATTGCAGCAGCTTGCCCACTTTAAAGCGGATTACTCGCGAACTCTGGAAGCCGAGGTTGAAGCCAAAACCCACAAGTTAAGACAAGAAATTGAAGAGCGGCAAGAAGCAGAGATTGCTCTAGCTCAGCAAGTAAAGCGAGCACAGCTTTTAGAAAAAATCACCCAGGCCATTCGTCAAAGCCTGGATACTCAGATAATTTTTCAGACTGCCGCAGACCAAATGGGTCAAGTCTTTCAAGTAAGTCGTTGCCACTTACACAGCTATACGGAAGATGGCGACTATATTCCCGTAGTGGCTGAATATACCGCCCCTGGCATTCATTCAATGCTGGGCATCGAGATGCCTGTGGCAGATAATCCCCATGCCCAGCAGATTCTCACCCAAGATCAAGCCGTTACAACCCCGAATATCTACACCGATCGGTTACTAGAAACCCTGATTTCGGATCCTCAGCCCGTGACCTTGAAGTCAATGTTAGGGGTGCGTACGTCCTATCAAGGAAAACCCAATGGCGCAATTATCCTTCAGCATTGCGATCGCAGATTGTCTCGTGAAGATTACCTGGCTCAACCCGAGGCCTATACAGACTGTTTTCGATCCTGGTCCACAGCAGAAATCGACCTATTAGAAACGGTTGCAGACCAAATCGGTATTGCCCTAGCCCAAGCAGAACTGTTGGAACAGGAGCAAGCCCAACGAACTCAGCTACAACAACAAATTATTGAGCGCCAACAAGCAGATGCCGCCTTAAAGGAAAGCGAGGAACGGTTTCAATTGGCGGTCAAGGGATCCGGTGACGTCCTCTGGGATTGGAATATCGTCAACAAAGCCTTTTATCTGTCCCCCCGGTTTGGTCAATTGTTGGGATATGAAGATGGAGAATTGCCTTGCACGTTAGAAACCTGGAAAGCCCATATTTGTCCCGATGATCAAGAGATGGTCTCCTTGGCCCTCAAACATCACTTAGAACATTTGGTCCCCTATGAAGTAGAGTATCGCCTGAAATCGAAAGCAGGCTATTACCTATGGGTTTCCGGCCGTGGCCAGGCCATCTGGGACATTGAAGGCAAGCCCACCCGTATGGCAGGCTCTATTCGCAATATTACAGAAACCAAAGCGGCCACCGAAGCCCTCAAACAGCAAATGCGTCGGGCTGAATTGGTAGAGAAAATCACCCGTAAGATTCGTAAAAACTTAGACCGTCAACAAATTTTTAAAGCCACGGTTCAAGAAATTGGCAAAACCTTTCAGGTCAGTCGATGCCATCTCCATACCTACGTTACCGACCCTAACCCCCATCTGCCCATCGTTGCAGAATACCTGACTGGAGAGGTGCCGTCTATGCTCGGCACCGACATCCAGTTGGAAAATAATCCCCATGCCCGCAAGGTACTCCGTCATGATCGGGCCGTTGCCTCAGACAATGCCCTGGGGGATCCCTTAATTCAACCTGTTTCAGACATTTGTGAACAAGGCCAAATTCAGTCCATGCTAGCCATTCGTACCTCCTATCAGCGCAAAGCCAATGGGGTGATAGTGCTACAGCAATGCGATCGCAAACGGGACTGGACCCAAGCCGAAATTGAACTCATCGAAGCTGTTGCTGGACAAGTCGGCATCGCCCTAGCCCATGGTCATCTCCTTGAACAGGAACAACAGCAGCGCCAAACACTGACTCAGAACAATACAGCCCTGAAACAAGCTCGAAAAGATGCTGATGCAGCCAACGTTGCTAAGAGTGAATTTCTAGCCACTATGAGCCACGAAATTCGCACCCCCATGAATGCGGTCATTGGTATGACGGGACTGTTGCTAAATACCACTTTAGATAATCAACAACGGGATTTCGTTGAAACCATTCGAAGCAGTGGGGATGCGCTGTTAACCCTGATCAACGACATCCTCGACTTCTCCAAGATTGAAGCGGGTAAGTTGGAATTTGAAGAACAACCCTTTAGCCTACGGGCCTGCATTGAAGAATCCCTGCGTCTAGTTGCGCCAAGAGCCATTGATAAACAGCTCGAACTCGCTTACTTATTCGATCCCTCGACCCCCAATCACATCGTGGGGGATGTCACTCGTCTCCGCCAAATTCTAGTGAACCTCCTCACCAACGGCGTCAAGTTTACCGAGCAAGGGGAAGTCGTAATCTATGTGCAGGACATCACCGATACGGACATCACCCAACCTGAGACAACCTCCCAGCGGAAAAATTTTACCGATATTCAAAATCAACGCCGTTTGATTCAATTTGAAGTCAGAGACTCAGGCATTGGCATTCCGGCCGATCGCATGGATCGTTTGTTCAAATCTTTTAGCCAAGTTGATGCCTCAACCACCAAAAAATATGGTGGCACCGGCCTAGGATTAGCCATCTGTCGCTCTCTTTCTCAAATGATGGGAGGCAGAATCTGGGTCGAGAGCAAAGCCGGGGTCGGGTCAAGCTTTTTCTTTACCATTGCGGTGCCAGTGGCCCCTGAGGGAGAAAATACCCTCGATCAATCTCAACAACTCCTCGATGGGAAGCAGCTCCTGGTGGTGGATGACAATCCCACAAATCGCAGAATTTTAACCCTACAAGCCCAAACCTGGGGCATGGGGATTCAAACGGTGAGCGGGGGAGCCGAAGCCCTAGCTCTCCTTGAAAGTGATTCCAAGTTTGATCTGGCGATTTTGGATATGCAAATGCCAGAAATGGATGGTGTCGAATTGGCGAGACATATCCGCCAACTCGATCAGAGGAAACACCTTCCCCTCGTCATGCTCAGTTCCTTGGGACAAGACGAAATTATCAAACATAAGCAAGAAATTCAATTTTCTGCCATTCTCAATAAGCCCATCCAGCAATCCTACTTGTACGACGCCTTAGCAGAAATTTTTGAAGGTCAGCGCGTTCAAGTTAAACCCACTGTACCTTCTCCAGTTAATACCGAAGAACAGGGTGATCCATCCCTGCAAATCCTGTTAGCTGAAGATATTGTCGTCAATCAAAAAGTGGCGCTACTGATTCTCAAACAGTTGGGTTACCGAGCAGATGTAGCCAACAATGGCGAAGAAGTCCTAGAAGCTCTGCATCGCCAATCCTACGATGTCGTGTTAATGGACGTGCAAATGCCAGAGATGGATGGCCTAACAGCAGCCAGGCACATCACAGAACAGTGGCAGGAAGAGGAGCAGCCCTATATTATTGCGTTAACTGCCAATGCCATGCAGGGTGACCGGGAAATGTGTATGGCAGCAGGAATGCATGACTATGTCAGTAAACCCATTCGTGTGGATGAGTTAAAGTCTGCTTTCGAACGGTACTTTGCTCAGGCTAAACAACCCCAGGTTATCTTTTAAGAAAATCCTGGTATACGCCTCGGTAACAACTATCAAGTTGTATAATCAACTATTCTTCAGCCAGCTTCTGCAGATAGAGTCGCATAAGTTGGAATCGGACAGAGATAGTTATTCTCAGCAGCCAAATTACACTTAACGACGTTGAGTATCTGATTTTATCCTTAGAGATTTTTTTATCCAGTAAGTCAAGATACAGAAACAATTTATCATTCCATAAAGTTTCTATAGCTTCTTAAACGCTGCTAAAAGTGGATGAAATAATGAGGGACAGCAGAGATGAAGAGTTAAACGTATTGTGGGAAATGCCTTTCGTTACTGGCAATGGGTGAGGATTGACGCAACGGGTCAAAAAAAAGTGGAAGTCGTAATGCCGGCTAAACAATTTTTGCGAACACAGTTGTCAATAGCAGAGGATCAGTCATCCCTTTCTGACGATCAGTTACAGCAACGTTTATTTCAACTTTGGCTTCATCCTGAAGAAGCAAAAACCAGTGATCAGGAGCTGGCAGGACTATGTTTGAAGTGCTTTATTTCTAATGTGATTGCTCAAGTTTGTGGACAACTTTGTGCTCAGTTTGGCCAAGATCATGGCTTTACGACTAAGGATCTCTACTCTTTTGTGCTTGATCATGGCCCCTTAAACCTCCAGAATCAACCTCAAATCCAAAGTTCATATCAGTCTCTAATTGAAAAGATATTATCTTCTTTCGATATCAAACAAGGAGGCCTATCAACTTGGACAGCTCAGTTAGTTCGCCGAGACCATAGCCTCAACACTTTTCTGCTAGAACATGGCGTTTATCTCATAAGTGATTGGGCAATTCTTAACGACACTACTCCTCAACAGATATCCCGAATATTAGGAGAGTTTCACTCCCTCACATCTCATGAAATCGAACACAACGTGAACTTACTGAACAGATATCATTCTGTATATCGACGCGATCGCGTTCGTCAGCGCCAAGCGGGAAAAACAGGTCGATGTCGGGAACCCTCTCCTTCTCAGCTACAGCAAATTGCCCAATTCGGAATCAGCAACTCTGACCCAGTTGAACCCCAGATGGTTCTAAGTCAATTACAGAATTTAGCTAGATTGCTGCGTGAATATCGAATTTATGCCCGAGGTGGGCCAGCACCAACCCAATCCCTGGACCAGCTGCATCCGACCACTGGACAGGTAATGCAGATCGCTGCCCCCCCTTCAGATGAAGATCCAGACTCTCAAACACAATTTCTACAGCAGTATCGACAGCAATTCCAACAGAGTTTAGACAAGACCATAGAGGGCGTTTTGGCAGATAAGCTCAAGAGATTCCAAACTCAAAAATCTAATAAATCTCATCAGTATCTAACAGCTTTATTTTTGTTTCATTGCCAAGGGTTGGCGATGAGCGATATTGCACCTCGCATTGATCTGAAGGCCCAATATCAGGTCACCCGATTACTTCAGCTCAAAGACCTAAGAGCAGATATTCGCCATCAAATCTTACTCGACCTGCGGGAGCGGGTTTGGCAAGTCGCTCAACCATTCGCCGATCCTCATCGATTACACGCATTAAATAAACAGCTCGATACCCTCCTGACTGAACAAGTCGATGGGGTGATGCAGACCGCTGCCGCCGAAGCCAGTGTCCCTCGGAATCGGCCCGTGAGCAGCCTATATGCCCAGCGACTCTGTGATTATCTGGATAGGACGCTCTGAATCATGACTGACGTATCCCCTCCCCCAGACCTGAAAGCAGACTTCACCGCCCTGCCCATTACGGCGATCTCACTGTCTGAGACCCAGATTGCAGAAGCAATTCAGCAAAGTGAATCGCTGCCAGAAGCCTGGCAATGGCGAGGTTACCTCCATGGATTAGCGCTCACAGCTTTGGAATCGTGGTTGGCGGAGCGGAGCTATCTAGGGGTAAGGGTTCGTCCCTTTTTAGGTACCACGTACCTACCCTTTTGCGATGCCAGCTATCTATTGGTTGGGGAATGGCGAGTCGCAGTGTTAGTCTCTGGCTTAGCTGATGCTGAGGTGGCAATCCCCAGAGCCGCCCTAGAGATTGCAGGCTTTGTTCCTCACTGCTTTGTGAAAGTGGACGTCCTAGAAGAACTAGCACAGGTAGAGATTCAGGGGGGATTGAGATGGGATGTTGCTGTTCAACTTTTACCGTCTTTAATCCCACAACCGGACTGGACCTATAGGATTTCACCCCAAGCGTTTGCATCTGCCAATGAGTTACTCCTGTGGTTGCGTTGTTTAGAGACTGTCCCACAACCAGAACTACAATCTCATACATCTACGGCTCTTACTGAATCTCTCTTAACAGAGAAGCTCGATCAAGTTCGTTCAGGTGCCGAATTTTGGCAATTGTTTACTTGGCAGGAAGCTGCCTCCATTTTGAGGAACGCGGATTGGCTAAGGTGGTGTAGTGAGTATTGGCAGCATAAGCCAGCCCAGGATTCAATTGTTCCAGTCACTGAACCAGCGCAACCGATAAATGTTGGGGCATGGCTTCAACATAGATTAGATGATGCCGCTCGGCAGTTCAGTTGGATACTGATGCCCCCCTTGGCAACCGCCCTGCGCTCGACGGATCCAGTGATTGTTGCGGTGATTGGGGAGTTACAACGACAGGGTATGGATATTCCTACTTCTGCGGGGGGGGCGTACCGGGATCTAACCTTGGGACTTTCTCAACTGCGTTTATATTCAATAGTCTGGCCAGTGGAACCAAATTTACCCAACACAGAATGGACGTTACTTGTTGTTGTCGGTGCTAAACCAGAAACGACACTCGAACAGACAGTGAAGCTTCTGGTTAGTGATACCGAAAAAGTGCTAGCAGATCCGATGCTTACCCCGACGGAAGAAGACACTTGTATTTATGCACAAGTGGTCGGGGAGTTTGAGGAACAGTTTTGGGTGACCTTGTCAGCAGCAGACTCGCGATCACCCGCTGCAACCTTACGACTTTCGCCTTTTAAATTCGCCTCCAATAAAAACTCATGAGCAGCAGTCATCCTTCTTTTCGGCTTAAGGTGCAGCAGATCGGCCAGGCTTGTGTGTTTGATTTGTCATGGGGCCAGGGGCAGCATTTATCTGCTCAAGTTGAGTATCCCACTGCCCTCACTAAGGCCTATCAAACCTGGCTGAGGGCTTACCTGAATTTCTATAAAGCCATTGCCCACCCAGAGCCTGTTACCCCGATTCGAGGCCGCATGGAAGCTCAGGGACGCCTCACGCCGATTGGTGTGGACTGGCAAAGTGAGTTGGTGCGGACAGAAGCCCTCTTAACAGAGCAGTTTCAACTATGGTTGCGTGGTGCAGCTCTATTTGAACTGAGGACAGCGATCACTAAATCGGCTCAGGCAGCCCCCAACCTCAAAACAGATGTCTATTTAGTTTGCGATCCGATTGATTTAGCTCGCTTACCTTGGGAGACCTGGGAGCTAGGAACAGAAGCTGATGACAACATTCGGATTGCCCGTTGCCCTGTCAATGTCCGACGGGCAGCTCAGATGGCCCCTCCTCGCAGGCGGCGACGAACTCGAGTGTTGGCCATTATGGGCGATGAATCGGGGTTGGATTTCCAGGCCGACCTGGCGGCCATAACGTCGCTGGCAGCCCAAGCTGAGGTGAAATTTGTCGGTTGGCAACCCCAAATTTCTATCCCCGAACTAAAGCAACAGATCTGTGAGGCGATTTCAGACCCCCAAGGGTGGGATATTTTGTTTTTTGCAGGGCATAGCAATGAAACGATGTTGACGGGGGGAGAGCTGGCTATTGCCCCTGGCGAAGTGGTCACGATTAAGGAGATTAAACCCTATCTAGAAAAACTACAGGCTAGGGGGTTGCAGTTAGCCATTTTTAATTCTTGTAGTGGTTTGAGTATTGCAGCCGCTTTGATTGATCTGGGGTTAAGTCAGGTGGCCGTCATGCGAGAGCCCATCCATAATCAAGTGGCCCAGGTTTTTCTAGGGCAGTTTTTACATCACTTGAGCCAATATGTAGATGCGCATGATGCATTGCGACTTGCGAGTCAGGACCTTAAGTTAGAGCAGAGTCTCAGTTTTCCTTCTGCTTATTTAGTGCCATCTTTTTTTCGGCATCCTGAAACAGAGTCTTTTCGGCTAGTCCCATCCAGTTGGCGACAAAACCTTAAGGCTTGGCTTCCCACTCGATATGAAGGAATTGCGTTGGGATTGCTGGTGGGGTTAAGTCTTTGGCCCCCTTTGCAGTCAGTGCTATTGGATTATCGGCTGTGGACGCAAGCGATTTATCGAGATTTAACTGGACAGGTTCCGGCAGCGGTGGAAACACCTCCGGTCCTATTAGTACAAATTGATTCAGAGTCGATTCGGCGATCTCAGATGAGTCAACCTGTTCCGATGGATCGGGCTTATTTAGCTGGCCTAATTGATCGGCTGGTTGACTTGGATGCTCGGATTATTGGCATTGACTACTTGTTTGATCGTCAGCAGCCAGAGAAGGATCAGGTTTTAGGGCAATCTATCCGATCTGCGATTGACCGCAAGAAAGTTTGGTTTGTATTCGCCTCTATATCTGATCCAATAAATGGAGATGTAGGGGTTAATCCAGAAACAGGAATCGCTGAACCTGAGTGGAGCTTAGAAGGTAATGTAAATGCTTTTCCCACTCATGTAAAGCTACCTCACTCATTCAAGTCTTGTGAACAATCCTGTCCGTTTGGTTACTTGCTGTCATTACTATCTGCCTATTCACAAGAGTTTCCAGACAATAATCAGATTAGGCCAAGCATGCAAGGGCAAGAGGTATTGCAATCCCGTTTAATGACGAATCTGCAATCTGATTCTCAGGAAGAAGGGAAAATCTCGATTCTCAAAGAATTCACTTCGCATCCCGTAACAACTGGGGCAAGCTATTTAGGACAACTATGGTTTCGGCCAATTATTGATTTTTCGATTCCGGCTAATCGAGTATTTCAGCGGATACCTGCGTGGCAATTGAACGGTTTAGCAGCTTTCGGGGAAAAAGCTGACTTCTCAAACCAAGTGGTGATTCTAGCTCCTGGAGGATATGATGGCGTACTGGATAATTTTGCAGTTCCAAAAGCAATGGCGTATTGGCAGGTAAGAGAGAGGGGAGTTGGAAAAGCTAATACGGAAGGGCTATCAGTCTATACCGGGGGTGAAGCCCATGCCTATATGTTTCAACATTTCCTCACTCAGCGATTAGTTGTGCCTATCCCAACTGTAATAATGGTTTTCGTCTTAGCATTGCTGGCAAAAGGTTTCGTTTTGTTAGTTGATCGGAGAATAATATTGCCAGTTAATCGGGTACATCTTATCTTGAGTCTATTAGTCTTAACGGGGGGATATGTGATGATCAGTTGGCAATTTTTTGTTGGTGCTGCGATTTTAATTCCTTGTCTATTTCCCTTAGCTTCAGTCTGGATCGTCAGTTTTTCACATTATTGGGGAAGGGATTATGCATAGAGTGAGCTGGCTGATTTTACTCCAAGTATTAGTATTGGCCTCCCCAAGTCATGTGTGGGGAATGGAAAAGCAAGAAAAACGAGAGCCTATTACACATCAAGACTCTAGTTCTAAGCAAACGGATCAACAAAAAACATCTGCAAAGTCCGGTCAAGTTAAGAAAGATAAGCATGTGCCCACATCTTCGACTTTTGAGGCGGTGTTCAACAGTATTTTTGAGATGTTTAAGCAGCGCCCGGAACCCTCTTTGGTGGGCAGGGGAAATCTTTGTTTAATCTCTCCAGGCGTATTGGGTCAGACTAATGTAATCTGGAGCAGTCAACCTCTATTTTTATGGCGTGGGGAAGTGTCTAATCTGCTGGTGCGAGACTATGACACAGATGAGGTAATTTGGCAGAGATCAGACCTAACTGGCAAGGAACAGGTTGCATTCGATGGCAAGCCCTTGCAATCGGGGCAAGCCTATATTTGGGAAGCTTCCAATTCTGAAACGACTGTTCGATATGAGTTTGAGGTAATGCCATCAGCAGAGCGTCAACTGATAGCGGCTGAATTAGCCAAGGTCAAGAAATCACAAAATCCTAAACTCTCACAAAAGCATACAGACCTGAACTCAGCCCAGTATTTCGGGGAAAAAGGGCTGTGGTCAGATGTATTTCAAATACTTTATTCCACCGATGGATCTTCGATTAATATGAATCAACGTCTGGATTTATGGTCAAGTTCCGTTTGCCGCACTGACCCTTAAAGATTGAGTCATCTAACAATAAAGAGCCCATTTGATCAAAATTTTGGGAACTTTGATCATTAATCCAGAACTATATAATTTTAGATACGCTGTTCACTGGAAAACTAAGTTTTTGGGCATCTAGCTTGGGTTAGTCCTGCAATATGAGCTAAAGGCGGTTGTGGTTCTGCTGTTAGAACAAGTTGACCTTGTTTATTCGTTTTCCAGCCTTGAGCTTCGATAATTAAGTGTGGACTATCGGTCACCTGACTCGTTTCAACTCTAGAGGAGGGCTTTGTCGCTGAAGTATTTTGGCCCTCAGGGGCAATCCATTCAGTCAACGTCGAGTTTTGTCGTAATGTCTCCGTTGGATTAGCGGGTACTCCTCCCCGTCCAGTAACGGTAAATTCACTAATTTCACTGGCAAGTTCTCCTGAGTGTCCGATACAAGCCTGGGACACTAAACTAGAAGGATCTACGACAGCAGCGGGGAGATCCACTAATCCTTCAGTGGGGTCGGTTTCAGGAGTGTCAATACTGACGGTTCCAGATAACCCTAATTGAGAACTTGCAGAAATATCACTAAAAGGGGTCAAATCATCCACCACTTGAAAACCAAAGATCGCCTCTGTTTGGATGGATATATTTCCACCTGTACCGGTGAAGGCATTGGCCGTGATGTCATTATTTTCAAACGGATTCGCCACAATAAATTGAGCAAAAATATTGATATTACCCCCATCGCCAATCTCTCCATTGCGACCCGCGGTGGCTGATATTCTGCTTTGATTTTGCAATTGCAAAACATCACTAATTCTCAGCCCGATATTCCCCCCTTGCCCGCTTGTCGTTTCGGCAGAAATAAACCCGCCATTTTGCAGGGTAAGATTACCAGCCAGTAAATCAATATTCCCTCCAGGCCCTGTCCCTTGGCTATCAACTCTAATCCCAGCATTATCACGAATAATGACTATAGGAGGATCGACGAAAATATTCCCTCCAGGCCCATTGGAGCCTGGATCAGTATTGGCAAATAGACCACTATCACGTCCTTCTAAGACGATACTATCTAGGACCTGGAGGGAAATATTTCCTGCAGCGCTGGGACCTGAAGTAGTAGTCACTAATTGACCACCAGAACTAATTTCTAATAGATTTGCTTGGACAAAGATGTTCCCGCCGATTCCACTATCAGTTGTACGAGCATCAATGACTGCCCGATCAAATAGTTTGAATAATTGAGTATCGATGATGATGTCACCCCCAGCTCCACTGCTAGTCGTAGTGGTAAATACCCCACTCGAAGGACCGCTTGCACTGAAGCTACCGGATTTAATTTGTATGGTTCCGGCAGTACCTGGACCAGTGGTTGATGCTGAAATTGTTGCCCCATTCTGAATACGAAAGGATCCCGTATTAATAGTAATATCCCCAGCAGGCAATGGGCTGCTACTTTCAGCGGAAATGACGGTATCTTGCCCGTCAATTAATACATAATCTGAAGCATCGATGGATAATGTACCAGCTTGTCCTAAACTGCCCCGAAGAGATGCAACAGAAATAGTACCGCTATTAGTAACAGAGAGACGCTTTGTTTTAAGGTTAATATTTCCACCATTGCCAGTAGTCCCTGATCCAGCAGTTCCTACAAATAAATTACTTACAAAGGTTAAACCATTTGAAGTTGTTATTTGACCAAATATATCTATGGATTCTGTGGCTTCAATTAGTAGATTTCCAGCATTACCCTTAGCACCAAAGAACGTTGTACTGTCAATTTGTCCACCATCACGTAGAATAAGCTGCCCTGTATGTATTGAAATTTCACCAGCATCATTACCAGTAGTGAAGGCTGATATAGCACTACCTTTATCAATAAGTACATATTCAGAAGCCCTAATAATAATGCTACCTTTCGTGCCTAAGAATATAGTACTAGCATCAATAATAGAAAAATCGCTAAGAGAAAGACGCTTAGCACTTATAGAAATTTTGCCATTATTCCCATCACCTACGCTAATTGAACTCTGATTGCTAAGTTTAAAAGACTCTGTAGCCTGGACATTAATACTCGCACCAGGTAAATCATCAATAAAGTTAAAGGCTGTGATTGCTGATCTATCCACCAATGATATGTCTTTTCCATATATACGGATAGGCCCAGCAAAAAAATCAGACGTGTCAATAAATGCACCTTTTGAAAGGCGGATAATCTGAAAATTCTTTACAGGATCAAAATTGAGAGTAAATCCTTCAGAGGCTTTTTTAAGTCCTACAACTGAAAAATCATCAACACTCGCCAGCTCAATTCTACCTGATGGGGCAGCTAAAGCACCTCCTTGGAGAAATAGACCATTACCAATGAGCACCAACGACTTACCTGGCTGAACACTCAGAAAAGGATCTAAAAAATCTCCCGTAATACCAATACTAGAAGCATCTTTACCCAATTGAAGACCAGTCGGCATGCTCATTGTCAAAATAGGAGCTTCATTAGTGTGAGTACTAAAAAAATGGCCATCTTCAAAGTTTATTTGATTAGCTGTACTTGCTACAAATGAACCATCAATATTGAGTTGGGAACCTTGACCAAAAAAAATTCCTTTAGGATTGACAAGAAATAAATTAGCGTTAGCAGTAATCAAGCCATCAATATACGATGGGTTAGAACCTGTCACTCGACTAATAATATTCTCAACAGAAAGATTTTTAAAGATTACTGAACCATTTTTAGGAATAGAGAAATTCCTGAAGCTATGGAATATGTTTTTTTGGTTAACTATTACACCTCCAGAAACAATAAAATTTTGCGCATCAGAGGTGGAAACTACAGTTGGAATTGTTAGTGTATTATCACTAACTACTTGAGCATGACATAAGCATCCCCAAGGCATACTGAAACTTATCAAACATAGAGTTCTAAATATAAAGTTATTCACTCTTGAATTTTCACTCATTTTAAGCAAGAAAAATCAACATAAATTCATCTAAAATCTTGAAACTATTCTTCATTTCATGCATTCAAATTACATTTCTTCTAAATTCAGAATGCTAATTTTATCAAACATTACATTATAATTATCAAAAGAAATATGCAATTTAAAATAAGTCATCATCTTCTTATACTTTGGATTTAAAGAGACTTATATATGATGCATCTTACATAGGACAACTGTTGGAGAAGATTATCTTCTCCAACAGTAAACAACAGCAATAAGTTCATTAAGGATAAAATCCAACTTAGAAAACTAGCTAATTGTAGCTGCCATACAAGAGTTGTAGGACTCAAGGCTGTATGTTACATAGACGGCAATGAGGACCAAAATACCATCCATTGTTAATCCCATTATTAAAGGCAGGACAGACGGGATTCTTAGACAGAACGCAAGTAGTACTGTCATCAGCTATAGAGCAGTATTTATCAAACAGAGCATCAATTCTGCTTTGTGCTTCAGGTTGGCTTATTTCACCCATACGTCTTTTCACATAGGGAATACTAGAGCTTGCAGCAATCCATGAATAGAAATTACTACTTTCTTCTTTTGCATCTTTTGCTTCACTTGATTCATATTTTGCTATTCGATATGCCTCTAAAGCAAGCTCATTTCTTTCCTTCGTATCACACCCTTTCTGTCTGCGAAAATCACCAAGTAAGAATTCATCTCCTAACTGTATATAAGCTGTTGCAGCATTAGGATCAGGAGTATTCTGACGCTTTACTTTGAATTTATATGGACACTCCTCCTTTTCATCTAAGCATTCGCGAGGACAATCACTATCATTTAGTATGATTGATTCATATAGGGTTGCTGTAGAATCCGAAGTACACTTCCAGGGTTGATCATAAGCTAGAGCTGCCGAAGAAGCTAGAAAAGGTAAACTCAATGCAAATACAAATATCAAAACCTGGGAAAAAATATTTCTATGCTTAGACATTTTGCAACCTCACTAATGAATACTTAAACAACTTTAAAATACACCATTCACATTTAACCTTGCTTGCTTTTATTAAAAAGTTTTTATAAATTCCAGACATTAACTGCTTTATAAATCTACTATCAATAAAGTATTTTTATCCGAGGATGGTGGTTTTCGATTAGCTGCACTTTTTGCTAGCTTTATAATAAGCATCATTTTCGGGATTAAAATGAGATTTTAGTGACCATAATAAGTTATTTCCAGTTACCTAATAAAATGTAAGATGACCAATAGCTTGGATGCTGTCTGTTTAATTTTATAAGCATTTCTTTTTGTGCAACTTGCAACGCTCTAGCTTTTGACATGTCATTAATATTGAGTAATTCATAAAACCTTGCCATTAATATTGACGTGGCTTGATCATCAACTTGCCATAATGTTGCCAGCGTGGTTCTAGCTCCTGACCTCGCTGCCATACCAGCTAATCCCAAAGCAGCCCGACTATCTCCAACTGCTGTTTCACACGCACTTAACACCAATAATTCAATAGCACTATCCTTTCGTAATTCCCTTGTCCTCAGCAAATCGCGAAGTTGAGTAATATTAACTTTATCCTCCCAAGTCAGCAAAAAGGTATCCTCTAGCTTTGAACTAAATTGACCATGAGTTGCTAAATGCACCACTGAATAAGGTTCAGTACTTACTTCTCTTTGGAATGCCGACCTAGTAAAAGCTTGATTGAGTAAATTTCGGCTAGAAACTATAGTCCCAATTTGATTCAATTCGGATTCAACATAAGGCAAACCAGAAAAACCTTGAACAGGTTGAGATAAACCAGCGGTTAGCACTTTTACCTGATCTAAAACTAAGGGTTTAGGTTCAACCAATTGCAACCCTGGTGTAACAGAAACTGCGTATCTCTCCACTAAATAACTCTCACCATCATGCAAGGCAGACATGGGTACATTTCTCAATACTCCATCCAAAACAAAAACCAGCGTTTCCGTTTTGCTATCGATAAAGTCAGCTTCCGCTGGACGGAGCAACCAATTATAAACTTGCTGAGAAAGAGCTAAATATCTCGTACTATTGGGCTGCCCTAAAGACAACCGCAACCTATCAACTGTCCTCTCTACTTTGTTTGACGAAACCTCAGTTGAATATAACCGTAATTTCTTACCCGGCAAACTTACAATTACCGCCACCCGTTTCGGCAAAATAATAGGATAAACAACTGCAGCCCTGGGATCAATTTCATCAATCACTACCGGGTTTGCATCCAAACAGGCTTCTCGAAAAAAGTTATCTAACTCCGCCAACTGCAAAGATTCAATGGTTAAGCGTGCAGCCTCCAAGTTCTTGCTACTTGGCTGTCCTTCCTCTACTTCTAAAAGCAAATCCACCAACTGCCGATGAATGGGTTCCACATTATCCCGAAACGAAAACTGCACTTCCGGGTTCACTGCAATCAAGTCCTTCCGCAGTAACTTCAGCGTTTGAACCGCTCCAGAGTATGCAGAAATCGCTTTATCTCGATTCCCCTGCACTTTTTGCAATCGCCCTAACTGCCATTGCCAGCGAAATGCAATTTCTGGGTCATTAATTGCCTTCTTCAATGCCTGTTGAGTTAACCGTTCCGCCTCAGCCCATTGCCCCGTCTCCTCATACAACGCACCCAACCCACCCAACACATAGGATTCTGCCCGACCATCCCCTAAAGTCTTCGCTTGCTTTAAAGCCTGCCTGAACAATTGCGCCCGGATCGCAACCGTGTCCATACTTGTGCTACGCAGTTGAGACAAACTATGAACCACATTTAAATAGGCAAAGATTGAAGATCGGCTAAGTGGTAATTGTTGCAAGCTGGCAGAAACCTGTGGCCATAAACCCTCCGCTTGGGCAAATTGCTTCATTTGAACCAGCAAACTGAACTGATTTAAAAAAGCCTGAACTTGACTTTCGTCAGATTCAGTGGCCAATTGCTCATAAATCCTCAAAGCAGCTTGCAACTGCATTGGATCATTCTCCCCTTCAGCCCTCAACACATTTCCTAAACTTAGCTGAGCTGCAGCCTTATTTTTCAGCAAGTCCAGCCGCCCAGCCATTTCTACACTTTTTTCCAATGCTTCCCGCGCATCAGGCAACTCGCCTGCCACCCGGAGCGCTTCCCCCAGACTTCTCAGCGCCACCACTTCAGTCAACGAATCTGGCTGCTCCGCCAAGTCAGTCGTAACTTTTCTAAGGGTTTTAATTGATCGGCGATACTGCCCCATCGACTGTAACGCCTGGGCTTGATTCACCCGACTGCGAGTCACTGCTTCTGTATCGCCAATCTGTGTAAATATCTCTTCTGATCGTTGCCAAGCCTTCAATGCCAACTGGGCTTGCCCTTGGGCCAACTTTAACTGCCCTTCAGTGTTCAGCACCTGCGCTAATAACTGTCCTGCCTCAGGAGTCGATTGCCCTTGTAATAGTTCAAGACTCTGTTCTATGGCCTGATTTGCTTCGGGCCATTGTCCCAACTGCTCATAAACCAACGCTAAATTACTCAGAGCAATCGCTTCACCCACCCGATTATCTCGCTGTTGATACTGTCCAACAGCTGCGCGCAATACATCAGCCGCTTGAGGAAATTGTCTAGCGTCAAAAAGAGCTTTTCCTCTTTGCTCTAAGTTATTTGTATTAGCAACCCATACCTGCTCAGTAGGTTCTGCTAACACCCTCTCTTCTGAAAAAACAACAGTAATCGCGAACATACACCCCACACCCAGCAGGGATAGGCATAATCGATGCCAGCTTAGATACGAGAGAAGTTCCCGTTGATATTGCTTCTTCATAGATAACAAGGGATAAGACACCACTACAGAGCATCTGCAACAGTAACGCAGATGACATTCTCTAAAACTTCACCAACTAACAAAGTATTAGAGGCATTTTGAGTTCTTAACCCACAACCAAAAATTTTCGTACTGATTTGGAAGGTGTATCACGATAAAAATTCCTAGAAAGACAAGACTTCTTTTCAGGAGTAGAAGCGCAAGAAACCATCCCTTTACTTAAGGCAAGAAAAGGAGTCTAACCGATCCCCCACCTAAGTAAAAGATGATGCCGCGACTACTTGATTTTTGAAACAGTTGGGCGATGTAGAACAGTTCTATTCACTCAACGACAGATATCACCATTCAGTTGAAATCATAATATGTGAAATTCTGGTGAAGTCAGTGACTCGAAACAAAAAATAATCTTTTCTATATTATTCGGAAAAATATTAATCAATTATGCATCTTTTTCATAGGTTCGGCATAAGTTATTTACTGCCAGAGGTATCAGTCATTAGGTGATATTTCCATCAGGAATAGTGGCATTAATTTATACACAAAAACAAATCCATCTTTCCAGACTGACCTCCTTAATCACAATTGGGGGTGATCTTTTTGGGGGTTGATAGTTTGCATCTGTCATCACCTGCCAAATAATATCAGCAGCAAGCATCACCCTAAACCCTCTCCTGCATTAGAGATCAACGATCTATGGCTGATCAACACAATCGAGCATTAAATCCCTAATTAAGACAGCCCATCGTGCTGATGTTGCTTATCTCTCTGATCTCACCATGAACACTAGTATGAAACTCGAAGAGGCCCTCGAAGTCATCGATACCGCCTTAGCCCCTGATCAAATCAATACCTTACACCAAACCATTTTTTGCATGGCTTGGCAGGGTAAAACCTATGAAGAAATTGCTGAAGCGAGTCAATATGATTTTGACTATGTCAAACATGTTGGCCATCGATTTTGGCAGATCCTATCTGAGGCTTTATCCCAAAAAGTCACCAAGCGAAATCTCCATGTCGTATTTCGCCGTTGGAAAGCCAATCAGTTGCACCAGCGCAACCACCCTGAACCCGATCTATCACCGAAACAGGGTTTAGTTAAAGGGACAAATCCGATACAAACAGGACATCCACAACGATTACCCACTATTTATTGCTCTCCCAAACCGTTGTCCCCAGATTCCTCGACCAACCATCTGAATCACGCTTCACTTTCCCTAATTTCTAGCCCACAACGAACCCTTGCCCAATGGATTTCAGGGGATCAGTGTTGTCTGATCACCCTGTTAGGACAGGCAGGGATTGGCAAAACAATCCTTGCCCAACAGCTCATTAGGGACGTTCAAGACGAATTCGAACACATTATTTTCTACTCCCTTCGAAATGCCCCTGTATTTGCAGATCTCTTCGAGACGATTCTCAATGCAATACCTGATGTTCCTAGTACCAACCTTCGATCCCTCCCCCTTTCTATGGATGTAATGGTTTGTACCCTGGTAGAAATCCTGCAAAATCACAGATTGTTGTTGGTACTCGATAACTATGAGATGGTTCTCCAGTCTCAACAGCTGGGGAACTTATATCGCCCTAGCTATGACGCATATGGCTACCTATTACGATTAGTTGATGAACTGCCTACCAAAAGCTGTCTTCTCCTCACCAGTCGAGAATGTCCCATTGGTCTGGGCCTCAGAGAAAGTCGCTTGGTACGGTCCTATCAACTGCCAGGGTTCACCCCCACTGAGACCCAACACTATTTCGAACATCTCGGTATCCCCACATCCCTTGAACTCGCCCAATCAATCAGTGAATACTATGGCGGCAATCCCCTCGCCTTGAAAATTATTGCCGACACGGTTCGTACTTTATTTGATGGTCATCTGAAAGAGTGGTTGAACCAAGGTCAAGGTAATATTGGCCCCATTCAACAAATGATTGAACAACAACTGAACCGGCTTGCTCCCATAGAACGACAGTTGATGGCATGGTTGTCGAATCAATCCCAACCCGTTAACGTCTCAGACATTCACCTGCAATCAGTAGGGGACCAGATCGATTCCTCAATCGACTTAATGAATGCACTGCAGTCTCTGCATATGCGATCGCTAATTTGTATCCACCAATCTCGGGTTTCCCTTCTTCCCTACCTTAAAGACTATTGTTCACAATCCACTAATCGAATGGTGAGTCAGACATGATACGCTAAGGTTCACATCGGTTTTAGTGGGGAACAGCCACTAAAATAATGGGGAAAGTTTGGTGCAAGTCCAACACTGTCCCGCAGCTGTAAGCAGACTATCTCTGTAAGTCAGAACGCCCACCGATGTCCCCCGTAAACACTTCTGCGAGGTACAGAAAGTGGCGAAAAAGATTGGTCTCTCCAGACTTCGATCTGGGAAATTTTTGATCTGGCGAACGATCAGTGCCAGCTTAATATCTGGGTTAGGGCTTGCTAACTCTGGTGCAGCCCTTGCTCATCATCCCTTTGGCGGTCAAACACCCACCAACTTTATTGAAGGCTTTTTATCAGGTCTTGGTCATCCGATGATTGGCATCGATCACTTTGCCTTTGTCGTTGCTGTTGGCTTGATGGCTGCTATTTTGCGACATGGGTTTTGGGTGCCTGCTGCGTTTATAGCGACCGCTCTCTTGGGAACGGGCATCCATCTCCAAAGTTGGGATTTACTCGCCCCGGAATTCTTTATTTCCATCTCCATTGTGATCTTGGGTGGATTGCTAACCCTTAAGCAAGGTCCAACTCTCTGGCTGAGTACTAGCATCGCCGCAATAGCAGGCGTCTTCCACGGCTATGCCTATGGCGAAGCCATTGTCGGTGCAGAAATAACACCGCTTGTCTCTTATTTAGCGGGTTTTTCAGTGATGCAGCTGGCGATCGCAGCCTTAGCTTATATCTGTGGTAAAGCCCTTAATGCTAACGCTGTAAAGGATTCAGTCCTGCCGACACGATTTGTCGGATTTGCGATCGCAGGCATGGGCCTCGCATTCCTTAGTTCAGTCCTTCTGGGCTAATTCAGTTATTTATCCCTATTAAAAAATCATGCATAAAATTCCCGTAACGGTGGTTACCGGCTTTTTAGGTGCGGGTAAAACCACCCTGATTCGTCATCTACTGCAAAATAATCAAGGCCGCCGCATTGCGGTCATGGTCAACGAATTCGGCGAAGTCGGCATTGATGGAGATTTGCTGCGGACCTGCCAAGTCTGTGAAGAAGAAGAAGATGCGGACCAAAATATTCTAGAGCTGACCAATGGTTGCCTCTGCTGCACGGTCCAAGAGGAGTTTTTGCCCACTATGCAAAAACTTTTACAGCGGCGTGATCAGATTGACTGCATCGTGATCGAGACCTCGGGGTTGGCTCTTCCTAAACCCTTAATCCAGGCCTTTCGCTGGCCTGAAATCCGCACAGGAGCGACGGTAGACGGGGTGATTACGGTGGTGGATTGCGATGCGATCGCATCCGGTACCCTGGTAGGCGATCTAGACGCACTAGAGTCCCAGCGCCAAGCCGATGACAGCCTTGATCACGAAACCCCAATCGAAGAACTGTTTGAAGATCAATTGGCCTGTGCCGATCTAGTCTTACTCACCAAGGCAGATTGCGTCGAACCGAAGGATCAAGAACGAGTCCAACACTGGTTGCGTCAAGAACTTCCCGACGGCGTTAAAGTCTTACCCTGTCATGCAGGACACGTAAGCCCTGATTTGTTATTGGGCTTTAATGCAGCGGTTGAGGACCACCTAGACTCTCGCCCCAGTCATCACGATCACGAAGAGGAGCATGATCATGATGATGACATCAATGCGATCCAGGTGATCGTTGACCAAGAATTTGACTCGAACGCACTATTAACTAAACTGCAAGCCTTGGTTAAAACCCATGAGATCTATCGGATTAAGGGGTTTGTGGCCGTTCCCCAAAAACCGATGCGCCTTGTGATCCATGGCGTTGGACAACGGTTTGATTCCTTTTATGATCGTCCCTGGCAACTGCAAGAAGCTCGTCAAACAAAGCTAGTGTTTATCGGTGAGAATCTCAGCCAACTCGATATCGAGACTGCCCTTCTCCAACCCACTGCAGAACTTTGTCTGCAACAGTAGGATCTTTACTTCGTAAGACACACGGTATTGCTTTCGGGGCTCGTCACCACCCCAGTGGTTGCAGTCACTGAATAGCAATGCTGTTCGCCAATACTCCCCGACAACGCCACTGAAGCGGAAGAATTGCTCCCACTGTAAACTTGCGATGTATTGGTGACGATCACCTGCTGCACCACATAGGTGGTCAATGCCGTTTGACCAGACCATGTCCAAGACAAATCCACCGTATCGGTATCAGGCAGTCTTGTCCCCGTCAGGACTGGGACAGTCTGGGTATTTCCCAAACGGGAGGTGGCGGTACTACTCAAACGATGAATTTCGACATCCGATATATTGCTTCGCATCAGCAAGTCCACCTGTGTCCCCTTAACGCAGGCTTGAAACCCCATGGATCCAACGAGTACACCCGGTGCTGGGCAAGGGGGAGACTCATCATTCGCAGTTGCGATCGCATCCACCAAAGTATCGCTAGCAATAGGATCACTACAAGGATTAATGCTACCGTCCAACTCTGGAATCCGACCATATCGAAAAATTGAGTTGGGGGGAAGCCAATCTTGCCCGCTGGCCCGCACATCATAAACCACCCGGTCATAGTTTGCTGGCTGCGGGGGCGCAACACCAGCATTGGGGCCATCTACTGGACAAACCTCAGGAATGGACGAATTAATGGGGATTTCCAGATATAGGACCAATGTTCCATAGGCCCCCAGATCAGTCAGGTTTAATCCTGCATCCGTAACCACATTGGCCAAGGTCGAAGAGTTTGAAGCCACAACATTATTGGTGCGATTGATACGATTGGCCATTCTGATCTCATTGCTAATGAAATCAAAGGCTCTACTCAGGTCATGGCGTCGGGCAGCAACAGATTCAGTTTTTTTGTTAGCTTGGGAGGCGGTAATCACCCCAAACCCAATTACACTCGTCACCAACCCTGTAATAATTGTTGCCGCAAGGAGTTCTACCAAGGTTACGCCCTGCTCATGCCATTGAGGATGGTCCTGCAGGGTAGGCTGCCTCACAAACTGCTGTAAACACCAATGTTGGAAACGTCTCATTGCTGATCCCATTTCTCTGCAATGCAACGTCCCGTCGTCGTAATTGCCAACGGCGTCATCTCGCCGGTATAAGTCCCCACTCGGGTCAGTCCCAAAGTATTCGAAATAGCAATACAACGTTTCGTCCCTTGGGTATTATCAGGGAAAAAGAACACAATCTTGCCACTAGGGTCAGTCGGGCTACTCCCATCACTAACAATCGAAAAGTCGGGGTTACCCAGAACGCCAAATCGAATGGGAATATCATAGGACACTACGGAAGAAGATGTCCCTGGTGAATCCTCATCACCCACAAAATCACCTGCTAGTTGCACACACTGTCCAGAGCTGAGTGGCCGACAGGGTGAAATGACTTGTACAACCATGCCCGCATGGGAAGCTCGATCTCCATGATCTGGTGAATCTGACAAGGCAATTAAAGAAGGAGAAACACCATTACTCACCCCTTGCACAATCTGGCTATCCGATATGACCCGACTCTTTTGACTCGTCAGAGGATTCGAACCGTCATTGGTTAAATTTGTAGCGATAGAAATTTCTGAAGCTAAATTGCGATCGCCCGTCTTTAAACAGGACCCTGTCACCTTCCCTTCCACAAAATTGAGGGTAACGGTACAAACTTTATTACCGCGGATCGCTTCCCGTTGGGTTTCGTTCAGAGCAGTCCGAACTTCAGCAACGGTTTGCTTCAGTTTGGCTCGATTCAGCATTCCCCAAACCCCCGGCGCAGAAATGCTAGCAACAATCCCCAAAATGGCCACAATCACCATCTTCTCTATCAAGGTAAATCCAGATACCGGAGATAACTTGTACGGAGGCAATTTCAAGTTGTTGGGGAGCATCACGAACCTCAGGACTTAAAACGGATATCGGAACGAATTAAGGACACTTGAACACAGCATGGGGGATCACTTCAGTATTAACTATCGCAATCGGCTTGCTTTCCCCCTCTGCCGTCACCTGGTAAGTCACATTTAACAATCGAAATGGGTCCGATGAACTAGCATAATTGGCTGTGCGCGTTAGTGTATAGTTTTTTCCCCCCAAAGCCCTCGGGCCACTAGTGGTAGAGGCCCCCCCTAAACCCACTACAGAATCATTTAGAAACCCCGCCGCTAAACCATTACTACTCAGAGTTGCTAAACATCGAGAAGAATAGGGTTGGGTCGCTACTTCATACTGGGTCGCTTGATTAACCACCATTTCCAAGTCTTCTTGGATCCAACTCACTGCTTCATCATATTGAGTGGCCACAACGCGAAACGCAGCAGAGGTAACAATGGCTTGCATCGTCATTGAGACAAAAACAGCGGCAACAATCATCGCCACGAGTACTTCTATCAACGTAAAACCCATCTCTCGACTGTCAGCACAAGTTGGACTGGCTGGCATCAATTTCAATTCCAGCACCAGCCGCTGAATCAGATTCCTCACCTCACTTTGACGCATCATCATAGCCTCATCAGCGTTCAAATCTTACACTCATCAAATGATGTAGCCTCAATTCGTTCTCAATATCCGGTCAATATCAAACCTTAATTGGTGTTCTAAACTCAATACCCTTAACACTGCCATGCCCCTTCCTTGGAGGGCCTTGTAAACGTGAGGCATCAAATTTATGAAGGCATTGATAGACTCACTAACAACTTTCATTGCAAGAAATGTATCTTTACACCTAATTCTCATTATTCGTTGGTCTCGCAATTTTTTCGACCGGAGGAATACTGATATTCGAGACCTCAGGGAATTACATTCCTCCCTGTAAATCTGTTACATTCTCACTCACTCCGTAGTTTTAACTAGACTAAAGAGAAGAAAACTGAGCAAATTAACCTGGACTTGATCGAGAGACCTCTGTTGCCAAACAAACTCGATTTCGGCCCAGTTTCTTCGCTTGAAATAGGGCCTGATCGGCTTTTCGTAAAAGTGCCTCTTCTGACTGCACATCACTCGGAAATGTTGCTAACCCCAAACTTGCCGTTAGATGGATGCGATCTTCCGAAGAAATACGAATGGGTTGAATTGCAATTTCTCGACGAATACGATGGGCCACCGCCACACTGTCTTCTACAGAGGATTTGGGTAATATAATCGCAAATTCCTCTCCGCCATAGCGGCTGACGATATCCCCTGGACGCACTTCTTTCCTGAGAAGTTGAGCAACACAACATAACGCTTCATCCCCAGCCTGATGACCATAGGTATCATTTAGTTGTTTGAAATGATCGAGATCCACCATAATTAAAGAAACGGGATGTTCATCGCGTCTAGAGCGTTCAAACTCCACCGATAACCAGCGGTTAAATTCTCGGCGGTTATACACCTCCGTCAGGCCATCTAAAGTTGCTAACCGTTCTAAATCTGTTTGGCTTTGCTCTAAACTTCCTGCCATGGCATTAAAAGTATTGGCTAGGCGAGAAAACTCATCTTGGGTTTTGAGTTTAATTCGATATTTCAAGTTGCCATCTGCTAAATGCTTTACCCCCTCTTGTAACCGATACAAAGGAACCAAGATCGATCGAGATAAAGCATAGGCACAAATCACCGCTATGGTTAAAGCCAAAAGGAAAATGATGGCAACTAATAGCCTGACCCTTCCTCTGACTAATTGAGCTTGTCGAAGATTTTCAGTATTTTGAAATGCAATGAGTCGATAATTGAGCTCTTGTACATTTTGCAGTATTTCCTGCAGTTTTAACTGAAATTCGGATATTTTGGCAGTTTTATCAGCTTTATAAGCCTGACTACTAGATCCTACGATCTCTAAGCCTAAATCTTCTAGTTGATTCCATTCTTCCTGAATTCGGTATATCGATTCATTCCGTTCAGGCAATTGTGAAGGCCGAGTTAAGATAATTTTGAAATTGTAGTTAATATCAGCAGCAGTTTTTTTAAATTTAGCAACAGAAACTTTTTTTGAGGCAGTATCTTCTACATTTACAACCCCAGAAATGTCAAGCATTAATCCCTCTATTCTAGCTAAGGGGAATAATTCTTCTAGTCCAACATTTTCTTGCTTTTCAAAACTATCTATTGCCCCCTCAAAGGATACCAATGCCCCTCCTGCCAGTAATAAAAAGGGGACTAACATCGTTCCTAGACCGATGCTTAAACGCTGGCGGAGGGAGGTCTGGTGAGGAGACCTAATGCGCATAAGGAGCAAACTATACAAAGGGGGTAATTTTATTATTCCCTAATCATGAGGACTTGATAAAATTATGAAGCAGGGTATTGGTAATCCACTTAAGAGTTTTCAATTATTTTAGAAACCCCATACTTATATTTGTCATTCTTAACTACCTTTACTCCATTTTTTGCCGTATAGATTGGTAATTATGACCTCCACAAAACAATATAATGCTTTTGAGGCTATCTATTGAACACCAATCATATTCGACAGGTTGTCATTGTCGGGGGAACCCATGGGAATGAACGTATAGGATTGTATTTAGTCAAGAAATTTAATCAAGATTCATCATTACTCTTTCGACCTAACCTGACAACCAATTGTCTCATTGGTAATCCTCAAGCCTGCAAAGAAAATCAACGATACATTGAAACTGATTTGAACCGGTGTTTTATCAAAGCTGATTTAGATAATCATCTGTTAGGTCGACACGAAGAGAAACAGGCTAAAGTCCTTCACGAGCAATTAGGGCCTAAAGGGAATTCCGAAAATTTCCTATTAGATCTACATTCCACCACAGCCAATATGGGGTTAACTCTCATACTGGTAAATGACCATCCCTTTAATCTCCATTTAGCGGCCTACTTGACCCATCACAATCCTCAAGTGCGGGTCTACCGTTGGACCCAAGAGAATCAGGAGAATGCTTTTGTCAGCTCCCTGTGTCAACTGGGTTTCGCCATCGAAGTGGGGCCAATTCCCCAAGGCATCCTTCTGGCTTCCTTATTTAAGGAGACCGAAACCTTAATTCATCAAACCCTGGACTATTTAGAGCAGGTCAATCGAGGCGCCTCCCCTCCTTTACCCAAAACACTCACTCTATTTCAGCATCTTGAGGTCGTCGATTATCCAAAAACATCAAATGGAGAATTAGCAGGTATGATTCATCCTCAACTTCAAGGCAGGGACTATCAACCCCTAAATCCAGGTGATCCGATATTCTTAACCTTTGAAGACCAAACTCTTTTCTATGAAGGTTGCTCGACTGTTTGGCCCATTTTTATCAATGAAGCAGCCTATTACGAAAAAGGCATTGCCATGTGTTTAACTCATAAACAAGACATTTCACTGAAGTAGTATTGAGTTAATTCCTAATGAAACCAGGTTATTCAAGAGTCTGAACTAAATTTCTATTCAAGCTTTTTCTGGCAGTGCAGAGTGGGTCAGATGATGTTCCAACCAATGTTCCACATCCGCTAAAACCGTCTGATAACCGAGATCTAGATGAAGATCATGGTAAGCATTCGGATATTCAATATATGTTTTATCTGAATAGGTAATGCCTTGAAAGTAATCACGACTAGAGTCCGGTGGAATCGTTCGATCAGCCGCACCATGCAGCATAAGCACTGGAATTTTCAACTCCTCAACATGGGCGTTTAACCAATCCAACGTTGAGAAAAATTCTGTCGACATCCGAGCCCTACCCCGGGTATGGCGGAGAGGATCTTGAGCATGAGCCTGAACAACGGCAGGATTACGAGAGCCCGCCGATAAATCAATTCCTGTATTAAGAGCAAAACTGGGCCAAATGGAAGACAAAATTCGGCCGATAAAGAATTTAACGGGAGATAGTCCAACTTTGCCAATCGGCAACGCACTCAAAATAACCCCTTGAATGCCATGGGGGAGACGAACAACATAATCTAAAGCAATGGTTGCCCCTAAACTGTGGCCATAAATAAAGGAAGGACATCGAGGAGAGTCTGTTGTCACAAAGTGGATAAATCCCCTTAAATCTTCTCGAAATTCAGACCATCGGTTGATATAACCGCGCATTCCTTCGGACTGTCCATGTCCTCGCAGATCGAAGCTATAAACTGCATATCCACACTTAACCAGGTGGCCTACAAGGGTGGTAAACGTATTGGAGTGACTGCCTAACCCATGCACAATGACAACATTAGCCTGGACTTGATTCAGAGGCTGCCAGGTTTGGTAGAACAGGCTGAGACCTCCAACCCCTTTAAACCTGCCGCTTCGATGATTCATGACTGTCCCTTAATCGCATATCCATTCTTTACGTTACCCAAATTTTTTCTAGGTTATCCTCTCTGCCACAGTAGTCCAGTAAAGTTGGTGACCTCTTTTGATGGTTTGAAAAAAGAACAATCACACTTTCACCAACTTCAGCAGCAATTTACGCTCTCCTATGATGCGATTTGGAAGGACAGACTATCTTGTTATGATGATGTGGCCTTTCTACAGTCGCCGTTAACACTCTAGTGATGTTCTCGGTCTTTTTCTAGTTGGGGCTGTGGCTCAGTTGGATAGAGCAAGCGCCTCCTAAGCGCTAGGTCGGCGGTTCGAGTCCGCCCAGTCCCGTTACTTTTTTCCCGTCATGCGTCGATTCCCCTCTGTTTTGAGAGGGCTGATAGGTAACTAAGAACCTATTAAAAGTGCAGAATGATCATTTTGCTACATATCTCTTTGCTAAACTTATAGAATTTTCACCCCTATTTACCGAGTAGGGTGCTTAAACATCCCCTATACGCCTGTCCTACATAGACTCATTGTTTGAGGCATATTTGCTGATTATGACCCAATCCCCAACATCGACTCCCGTTTTTGCTGGACTTTCATCCTCTTCAGGAGATATCAGCAAGTTTGATTCCCTGGCTACACTCCTGAAACCATCTGATACCTTTGCTCACCGCCACATCGGCCCCAGCGAATCAGACATCAATCAGATGCTAGACACGATGAATGTTGAAGACTTGGAGGCGTTGATTGATGCAGCAGTACCTACTCAAATTCGCCTCAAGCAGCCTCTAAAGTTGGGGCATGAGCGGGGAGAATATGAGCTAATCCAAGAATTACGCTCAATTGCTGCTAAGAATCAAATTTTTCGGTCCTATATTGGCATGGGGTATGCCGGATGTATTACCCCTCCAGTCATTCAGCGGAATATTCTGGAGAACCCAGGTTGGTATACCCAATACACCCCCTACCAAGCTGAAATTGCCCAGGGTCGATTAGAGGCTCTGCTCAATTACCAAACCATGGTGATGGACTTAACGGGTTTGGAAATTGCCAATGCCTCCCTGTTGGATGAAGGGACTGCTGCGGCTGAGGCGATGGCCATGAGCTATAACCTGCAAAAGAAGCAGACGGCTAACACCTTTTTTGTTTCAGAGCAATGCCATCCCCAAACCATTGATATTATTCGTACTCGGGCATTGCCCCTAGGCATTGAGGTCATTGTCGGTGATCACCAGCAATATGATTTTGCTGACCATGCAACCTTTGGAGCAGTGCTCCAATACCCGACTACAGATGGGAGCATTCATGACTATCGAACCTTTGTAGAAGCTGCCCATCAGGCCGGAGCCTTAGTCACCGTAGCCACAGATTTGCTCAGCCTACTATTGCTAACACCTCCGGGAGAATGGGGCGCTGATATTGCCGTGGGTAATAGCCAACGGTTTGGCGTACCTCTGGGGTATGGCGGTCCCCATGCCGCATTTTTTGCAACCCGAGCAGCCTATCAGCGCAAAATTCCCGGTCGCATCGTCGGAATTTCCCATGACGTTCAAGATAAGCCAGCCCTAAGACTGGCGCTGCAAACCCGTGAACAACATATTCGTCGGGATAAGGCGACCAGCAATATTTGTACAGCTCAAGTTTTATTAGCTGTGATTGCTGGGATGTATGCGGTCTACCACGGTCCTCAAGGGTTAAAACAAATCGCGAACCGGGTGCATGGATTAACCAGTTTGCTAGGAGCTGGGTTGAAGAAGCTGGGGTTTGAACTGACCTCAGCGCTATTCTTCGATACGGTAACGGTGAAGTTAGGAACGTTGTCGGCGGAGGAATTGCGGGTGCGATCGCAATCCCAATCCATCAATCTTCGGTATCTAGATGATGAGACTGTAAGCATAGCTTTTGATGAAACCACCACCCCAAAGGATCTTTGGGATGTCCTCAGCCTATTTTCTTCGGGTGAACTGAGCTTTACCCTAGAAGATTTACTAGCTGAAACCACCATTGACTATCCTGAGCTGCATCAACGCACCAGCCCTTATCTGACTGAGCCGGTTTTTAACAACTACCATTCAGAGTCAGAGCTGCTTCGCTATATGCATCGACTGCAGGCTAAGGATTTGTCTTTAACCACCTCCATGATTCCCCTGGGGTCCTGCACCATGAAGCTGAATGGTACCTCGGAGATGGTGCCCGTGACTTGGCCTGAGTTTGGTCAACTCCATCCGTTTGTCCCCGTGGAGCAAGCCCAGGGTTACAAAGTGCTTTTCCAGCAGTTGGAAGCCATGCTGGCAGAAATTACTGGATTTGCCGGGATTTCTCTTCAACCCAATGCGGGTTCCCAAGGAGAATACACCGGCTTGTTGGTGATTCATCAATATCACGCTAGCCGAGGAGAAACCCATCGCAATATCTGCTTAATTCCAGACTCTGCCCACGGCACCAATCCTGCCAGTGCAGTGATGGCTGGGATGAAAGTGGTGGTTGTAGCCTGCGATGAGCTGGGCAATATCGATATGACCGATCTGCGCCAAAAAGCAGAACAGCATCGCGACCATCTATCGGCCCTGATGGTGACCTATCCGTCTACCCACGGCGTCTTTGAAGAAACCATTCAAGAGATCTGTGACCTGATCCATGAGTGTGGCGGGCAGGTCTATATGGATGGCGCTAACCTCAACGCCCAGGTAGGGTTATGTCGTCCTGGTGATATTGGAGCGGATGTCTGTCACCTGAATTTGCATAAGACATTCTGTATTCCCCATGGTGGCGGTGGCCCAGGCATGGGGCCAATTGGCGTAGCAGCCCACCTTGCTCCGTTTATTCCTCAACATCCAGTCGTCTCCATGGGAGGAGAAGCAGGCATTGGTGCCGTAGCGGCTGCCCCTTGGGGGAGTGCCAGTATTCTGCCCATCTCTTGGGTGTATATTGCCTTGATGGGCGCGAAGGGGTTAACTCAGGCAACCAAGGTGGCGATACTGAATGCGAACTATATTGCCAAGCGCCTGGAAGCTTATTACCCCGTCCTTTACAAGGGTAAGTCGGGTTTAGTGGCCCATGAATGCATTCTGGACTTAAGAGGCGTGAAGAAAACGGCTGAGATTGAGGTCGAAGATATTGCCAAACGACTGATGGACTATGGCTATCATGCACCGACCGTGTCTTGGCCAGTCCCTGGCACTATTATGATTGAGCCGACGGAAAGCGAATCCAAGGCTGAACTAGACCGATTCTGCGAAGCAATGATTGCCATCCGAGCAGAGATTGCCGAAATTGAGGCAGGCCAGGCAGACGCCCAGAACAACGTCTTAAAAAATGCACCCCATCCTGCCGATGTGGTCATTGCCGATAGCTGGGACCGACCTTATTCAAGAGAGAAGGCAGCTTATCCTGCACCCTGGACTCGGGAATTTAAGTTCTGGCCTGCCGTCAGTCGGATTAACAATGCCTATGGCGATCGTAACTTGGTCTGCTCCTGTGCACCGCTATCAGACTACGCTGAGCAATAACAGGAAGCTATATTCCCTGAAATTCCCTTTTGCCCCTTATTCATCGTCTATTACCCAAAAAAGATGAATAAGGGGCATATTTTATCGTTTAATCCTAACTGACCGTATTCTATTTAACAGATTTCAGGATGAGAACCATTTAATAATTAATTCAGATGATTAGCGATTAACGTTAATCACTATCCTGACTGACGTTAATCACAGTCAAGCCTTATCACTCCACCCATAATAGCGACAGAAACTATCATCTGTTGCGACAGCATTTTGGTAGATTATCAGCTCTGTTAACTGATTTATCCTCTTGCTACTGCAAACTTTTCAAGAAATATCAATATTACTAGTGAAGGTTGTTATGCCAGACCATATTTGCACTCAGATTCCAGTTATTAAAGATTCCTCAGATCTGGAGAATCAAGCTCAATCAACAGCCTCACAAACTCAAGCATATTCGGCATCCTCACCTTATTGGACACCTATTGCGCTGTACTACCTTGAGCGAGAAGTAGAGTGGGCTAGAGGATAGAGTCTTTATTATTATTTAGTGCTCTGATTTGATAGAGCCTAATTTGAGAATTAGGATAGCAACCCATTGATTGGCTTGAATCACCCGCAAGATTGCGGCAAAACACCTCAATCTCTACATCCGCCCTTCCACAACATCGTTGCAGGCTAATGTGGCAGTTATCCATCCTAAATGCCAGTACATTGAAGATATCCCACTCTCTCAGATGAGGGACGATAGGAATAAATTTTTCCAAATCAAATCGGTATAGAACGGTGAGTTTTGGTAATTCGACAATCATCGTATAATTCTCAAGATTATCAGCCTGGGTCAGTACAGAAAATTTTGACCTAGAAGACGAGAGGACCATCTAAATAGAGGCTCCATACCTTTAGTGAGATGAGTTCATACCAAGATTCAATTTTCAGTTTTGAAAAGAGTATTTTGTAGTCTTTACCGAGCTATCAACGGGCACTTACAGAGACTCTTACAGTGATAGCCTACCTGCATAAAGGGAACTTTAAAGACTTGATAATTTCTCACTAAGATTTGAGCAAGCGTCTGAGAACGAGTTGTTAAAAGGGTTAGGGACAGCGACCCATAATGATTCGTTGGGGGTATTATTGTGCGATCGCACCCCGCATCCTTCACTCTAGCTCCCGCGCATCAATATCTCTGAATCATCGGCGTTTCAGTGACCGTACAGGTACCTCAATGGCTCGCTTACGCACTTCTAGTTCAGTGCATGTTAGGGAAAATATTCAGTACTCACCATCATTACGACTTTCTGCGTCCAGTTCTGAGTCGAGAGAGTGAATCTGTTGAATGATTTTAATGAGTTTCTTGCCAGTTGCGGTCAAGGCGTACTCTGTACGCGGAGGGACCTCAGGAAAAGTTTGCTTCTCTAGGAGTCCATAGGCCGTTAACTTCCGCAGTCGCTCTGTAAGGACTTTTCTAGAAATACCCTCAATATGTCTTTCCAGAGCACTGGGCCTAATAACCCCATCCCCAATAGCAATTAGGACAGAAACGGACCATTTGCATCCGATAACATCCTCGAGCTTTTGATAGTTACTTTGCATTTATTTACAAAATAATCCTCTCGATATTTCGCCAAATTACACCAAAAAGTACCTACCCCACCAAAAAGTGCCCTCTGTTCTAGATAGCTTAATCCGCTTAGGTTAGGAGCATAAACACATCACCAAACATTCCCAATCTAGGAGGAAATGATGAGTAAGAAAGCCATTTTTTACCATGCCGGTTGTCCAGTCTGTGTAGCAGCGGAGGCTAATCTAGCCCAGGCAATTGATACGTCTCGCTACGAAGTAGAAATTGTCCATCTGGGAAGCCAATCATCTCGCATTTCTGAGGCTGAATCAGTGGGGGTAAAGTCTGTGCCAGCTTTGGTGCTAGAAGGTGTACCGTTTCACATCAATTTCGGAGCTAATTTGTCGGATTTGAAGTAAGTGTCTCTCTAGCAGCATGTTCGAAATTCTGAAGATGCTGCTAGGCAAACCAACTGTTTACGGGTGTGAGTAGATGCCAATACCGGGGGAATCTTCGGGATTGGTGAGGGTTACACCGACTTTAGAAAGCCCCCTAGTCCTAGATTTTGAAGATAATCCGGCAGTTATACAAGATTGGTCATCAATCGGATAGTGTCAGAGAAACCCTCTTCACAAGATATGATTTCTGCCAATGCCAACTCCCAAAGCTTCTCCAATCGAACTATCGCAGCAACAACACCATTGTTTGACCCAAATCGTGCGACAAACCACCAATCCTTATCGCTTGGTACGTCGAGCAAGCATCATCCTATCAGCCGCCTCAGGCGAAAGTAACACCCAGATTAGCCGTCAATGGCAACTCGACCGCAACCAAGTTCGCTATTGGCGTCAGCGCTGGCTTGATAATCAAGAGCGTCTTGCCCTTTGTGAGCAGGTAGACGACAGCGAAACAGAATTGCACCAGCAAGTGTTGGAGGCTTTAACAGATGCCCCGCGTCCAGGTGTCCCACCCACCTTTACCCCAGAGCAGGTGATCCAAATTGTGGCTATTGCCTGTGAATCTCCCCAGGACTCAGCCCGACCTGTGAGTCAATGGACACCTGAAGAGATTGCTGATGAAGCGATTAAACGCGGCATCGTCCCTCACCTGTCGGCCAGCAGTGTGAGACGTTTTTTGGGGAGAGGCTCAGCTGCAGCCCCATCGGAGTCGCTATTGGCTCAATGCTAACCCTGAGGACCCAGAGGTGTTCGAGGCGAAAGTGCGTCAGATTTGTCAACTGTATGACTCAGCAGCTGAATTGGCAGCTCAACAGATTCACCTTGTCAGTACGGATGAAATGACGGGCATTCAAGCGCTTGAACGACTATACCTAGACCAAGCCATGAAACCAGGGCAACCACGTCGCTTGGAATTTGAATATAAACGGCACGGTACCCTCAGTTTGATTGCCAACTGGCACGTGGCTCTGGGAAAGGTGATTGCGCCTTCTATCGGACCCACTCGAAAAGAGTTTGACTTTGCCAATCATATTGCCAATACCGTTGAAACAGCACCGGACGATGGATGGATTTTTCTACTCGACCAACTCAATACCCATCGCTCTGCTTCCTTGGTGCGATGGGTTGCTGCTTGTTGCGGTATGGATTCAGAGTTAGGTGTTAAAGGTCAATCCGGTATTCTCAAATCGATGGAGACTCGCACAGCTTTCTTGAGCGACCCCAGCCATCGGATCCGATTTGTTTATATCCCCAAACATACCTCCTGGCTCAATCAGATTGAATGCTGGTTTAGTATTTTGGTGCGTCGATTGATTCGTCGAGGCAATTTCACCTCCAAGGATGATTTGCAACAGCGCATCCTCGAATTTATTGAGTATTTCAATCACACGATGGCCAAACCTTTCCAATGGCAATTTAAGGGATTCCAACCTCGACTATAGCTGATGAACTATTTACAGATCTCTGCACTAGAGTGAATTGAAAGCGAATCTAGCTTTATGGAATTGTCCACATTGAGGCGTTGCAATATGACCAAATTTCATCTTCGGACTGAGCAGGTTCTTCAGGGAGACTTTACCCTTCAGCCACTCAATCTCATATTGATCTTTCAAGTGAATTGTCCAGGCTGTTTTATTTATGCATTACCGCTGGCAGCCAAACTTCATGAGAAGTATTGCGATCGCATCAACATCCTAGGTTTATCGACGACCTTTGAAGACTTTGAACTGAACACGGTGGCAAATACCCTGAAGCTCTTGCAGTCTGGTGAGATGGTAGGGGTGACCCAACAGTATTTTCAGCAAAAGCAGATTGAACGATACGCGATACCGTTAAAGTTTGCGATCGCATTTGATCGTGAAATCTTCCATCTCAATTTTCTGCCAGGAACCCCAAGTTGGGTTCTCTTTGATCAAGATCGCAATGTCTTATCTAGCTGGTTTGGACATCGGCCTGAAGAAGAGGTTGAAAGCTTGCTAAGTCCCTATTTTGAGAATGCCGTCAGTATTCAGTAATTGGCCAGCAGCGATTGATAGACCCTCTACGGAAAGATCTGAATCTTAACAAATTAGCTTAGTGTCCTTACGTTGTTTAGGATGACAGGTGAGCAAGTTGTATGGTTGGAATTTGGCTGTATACACCTCTATTGGCTTCCTGAGCTTGGCGTAAATCATATTGTGTCTGTAAGTTCAACCAGAATTGAGCGCTGTTGCCAAAATACTGAGATAGACGAAGGGCTGTATCAGCAGTAATACTACGCTTCCCAGACAATATTTCGCTAATTCTGGTTTGAGCAACACCAATATCCTTACTTAAACGATATGGCGTGAGATCCAGCGGCTCAAGAAACTCTAGTTTTAAGATTTCTCCAGGGTGAATAATTGGCAGACGACCGTTTTCCATATTCTTCTCAATGGTAATCAACGATTTCAACTTGATCGGCATTATTTTCTGCTGTCCAGGTAAAGCAGATTCGCCATTGGCTATTGATACGGATGCTGTATTGTCCTTTACGATCTCCCGCTAGCTTCTCTAATCGATTTCCTGGAGGAATACGCAAATCATCCACTGATGCCGCGGCATCAAGTATGAGGAGTTTGCGTAACGCAATCTTTTGGATATCAGGTGGATATACACGAGATGTGTAGCCATAGAAGATAAGCTTCGTTTCTTTGGAGCTAAACCTTACTATCATAATAGTACTGCGAAGCGTTACTATTGCCAAGCAATACTACTATATTTCCAACATAGCGGGCAATGAAAACTACATGAACAGCGAGGTTGATTTATAATTTGCAATAGCGAGAAAAGCGCATTAATCCTGCAACAGCTTAATTAGAGAAGGATTTGCAAGGACTGCAGGATGAACTGTTAGGCGAAATTGCCTTTTTAATGGCTCTTTAGAGTCCCTGAATTGTTGTATGACCGCCTCAATGGTGGAGCCAATTTCTAAATTTGGCTTTTCCGAAGGCTCATATCCTACAGTTTCAAAAAGTCCACGGATTTCAATTCCCGGTATATCTACAAAATAGCCAAAACGAACGTGACTACGAACAATAACTCTTACCTTTGTACCGCTTGGGAAGCGTTTATTTATTTCACTTGTAGGGGTGATCATTTTTGACTTTAATTGTGCTGATGTTTACCTTAATCATTTATTTTCCAATTTAGATTGTCAGTTGATTGGTAATCTCCGCATAATGCTGACTTCCATCTTCTGCTTTCGATACCCCTCAAATCGCTTGCGGAGAAAATTTGGCATCTCATCCAATAGGGCTATGTCAAATCCACCCTGTCGATAAAATTCCACTAGATGTGTCCAAGGGATGCAGTAACAGATTTGACTGCTAAGACGCTCAATACATTCTTGAAGGAGCTGTTAACCAACCCTTTGTCTCTGGAAAGGCTTTAATACCTGCATTCCTCGTAGAACAATCACTTGATGTTCTGGACAAAGCCGGACCACACCTACAAGCTGCGCTTCTAAATATGCCATCAAAATCAGGTCTACCTCTTGGCATCCACCACCATAGTGGCAACGATTGTAAAAAGATTTGACTACTTCTAAATCTTGTAGTTCTGCTTGACGAATGAGCAGCATTAGTTCGGATAATTCATAGTATTTTCAAAGATTTATCTAAATTCTTTGTGAAAATCAATGGAGATCAATTTAATCTCTTCATCGTAGAACATTGTTGAGAAGCATATTCCAGCAGAATGGAAGTCATGCAAGTCTTGGTTGAATCCACCTAAGGCTAGAAGAACTTTATAGACCCCAAAACCAATATTGGGAAACGACTCTAGAAAGTAGGCTTTTGTCACAATATCGATCTGGATCTTGTTTGGGATTTCAATCCAAGTATCATTCAGCTCAACTTTATTATTTCCATCATCTACAATTTCCCAGAGGTCTGACAAGATTTTTTCATCTGGAATGATCTGATTTAATAATTTAGCTAATTGATCGGCCACTTTGGATGATCTTCTCTCAACGTTTAGTAGGTGTAATGGACAGAGGCAACCCTTTCTTAGAAGAGTAAGTTGAGCCTCTCCTTTATGCACCTGAGCAATCCAGGTTATGCGATCGCATTCTCCACCTGCTCAGACTCAGATAATTCCCAGGTGGTATCTGCTGCCAATTTCAGAGTGCGCTCATGATAATTCGTGAGGGTTGATCGGTGGCCCACGCTCAAAAAGGTGGTTTCTAGATGCTGTAATTGCTGATAAAGAGAGGCTTCATTACTTAAATCCAAAGCACTCGTAGCCTCATCAAGAATGGCATATTGGGGCTTATTTAGTAACAGCCGAGCAAAAGTCAGACGCTGCTGTTCACCCAAAGACAAAACCGAAGACCAATCTTCTACCGCATCAAATCCCTCAAACCGTTCATCTAAATCCGGTAGATTAATCTGTTGCAAAATGGCCTTAAGCTCTTCGTCACTGGCCTCAATTTCCATATTGGGATAAATCATCTGATCCCGGAGATTGCCCACAATCATATAGGGTCGTTGAGGTAGGAAGAGGATATCCCCAGGTTGAGGACGATGGATAGTGCCTTGGCCGGAGTTCCATAACCCTGCCATCGCTCGCAGTAAGGAACTCTTGCCGCATCCACTTGGCCCTTTGACTAATAACCCTTCTCCCTCTGATAAGGCTATAGAGAGATCGGTAATTAAAGTCCTCTGATAATTGGGCGTCATCAGGGTTAGTTCAGCTAGAGATAAGCCTTCTCCTTCTTCTACGGTAAAAGTGGGCTTGATAGGCTCTTGCTCCTCAGCATCAGATTCTGTTGATTCCTCTGTTACATTCTGGTTAGGCTGTTCCAAACTTTCAGCAAAGGTATACAGACGGTCAATCCCTGCCCCAAAGGAGGTTAACTCCTGGAAACGGGCCACAATCAAATTCAGAGAAAAGAAGATGCGAATAAACGCGCCTTGAGCCTCGGAGACTTTACCTACCTCCAACTCACCGGCAAAGATGCCAGGGGCAACAACAATGGCAGGGAGGATAAAGGGCAAAAACTCATAGGCATTGGAAAACACATTCAAATTCAATTGCCAAATAATCAGGTTCTTGAAATTATCAAAGGCTTCCATAAACCGCTCTTTCACCTGATCCGCTTCCTGTTGCTCCCCCCGATAAAAGGCAATGGATTCCGCGTTTTCGCGAATTCGCACCAGGCTAAACCGGAAATCGGCTTCCTTTTTCAATTGGGCAAAATTGAGTCTGACTAGTCCTTTACCAAATACCCCCACCGTCACCACAGTGCCTAGGACGGCATAGAGCACTAAGAACAGCACCAAGGAAGAGGAGATTTGCCACAAAACGCTGCTAAAGGCAATTATCCCCAATAGGGAATCGACAATAATCAGCAGAAAGGTCAGGGATTCCTGGGTAAAACTTCTCACATCTTCGGCAATTCGCTGGTCCGGGTTATCGATGTCCGTATGCAGATTATTGAGATTGTAATAGGCGCGATTGCTGAAATAGTTATCCACGTAGCGATTCGTCAACCAGCGTCGCCACTGTAAGCCTAAGCGATCGCGTAAATAGGTATAACCTGCAAAAATAGGTGCATAAGCCACCAGCACCCCCAGGAAAATCATAATGGTTTGCCAAAACCGAGCTTCATCCTGGGCGGAAAGGGCAGAAATCATCACCCCCCGGCGATTATTCAGGAGTACGCTTAAGCCGGTATACCCCAGAGAAAGCACCATCACCAGTAGTAGCAATCCCCGTGCTTTCCATTTTTCCTCGCTATTCCAGTAGCTAATGGCGATTTTCCAAAACCGCCCCAAAACCTGCAAATTAAATCGTTCCATTAGACCTTATCAATAACCCGTCCCATACCTGACGTTAACCTAGTTAAGGTAAGAAGGGGTTGTTTGCCCGTAAACGATGGAAACTATGTCTAACTCACCCACGCCTCGGCAGATCCTAGAAACATTACTGCCGCCCTTAAGATTAGCCGCTGCCTATTCCAAAAATATTCAGTCCGTTATTGCCGCCTGCCCAGAAAAAACGGATCAGCAAAATCATTTTGGGGCGGCCTTATCGGATGCCGATTTGTCCATTCAAACCTTTGTGGAAGTGGCCTTGTTGGGGGCTTATCCTCAAATCCGGTTCTATGGGGAAGAGTATGAAAAAACCGCCAATACCAAATATTTTCGTTCCATTGATTTGGGACCGGAAGGAGATTATCTAGTTACCCTCGATCCTATTGACGGCACTCGCTTTTACTTGGATGGCCATGATAATTATCAGATTATTGTGGGCGTTCTTAACCATGATGAGTACGAGGCCGTATTAGCCATTTCCCCAGCTCAGGATTGCTATTACTATGCTTTGCGGGGCGTGGGTACTTTTTCCGGTCCGTTAGATGCGTCTTTAGACCAGTGTCAGAAGCTACAGATAGAGAATCCCAAACCCCTGATCTATTTGGGTTGGGGACTGTCGGATCAGATTCCCGATGTCGGTCCTGCCTACCAAATCAACGACTTAAAAACGGCCTATTCCGACGAGCAGTTTGCCCCCAATATCAACGCTATCCTCAAGGGAGAGCTAGCAGGGGCGATTCTGGAGTCAGGCAAATTTATTGACGGGGCCGCCATTGCCTTTCTAGCCCAGGAAGCAGGCTGTATCGTCACCACCTTAACGGGAGAGCCGATGCCGCCCTTACATACCAGCCAAAATTACCAAAGACCGGGCCTGATTGTAGCCACCTCGGCGACGGTCCATCAGGATCTCCTGCAGGTGGTTGCCAAAACTTTACTGGTGTCAGCGGGTTAATTTAACAGCTTTATTCCCCCCTACATGAATGTCGTACTGGGGAAGCAATGTATCGACAATATAGGAGCGATGGGCGATTAAGGCTTCGTGGAACCGTTTCCAATGGCTTTCAAGAAAACTGGGGTAATACTGAAAGACTTCTTCGCCAGTATCCAAGAAGGCTTCTGTGCCAATCGCATCATGTTTCCAAGAGCCTATGCCTTTATGAATGTAGGAAAGATGGGCACTGCCAAAACTAAATCGCCCCTGGTTGATTATGTCTAGCCACTGCCGATATCGCACCTCATCATCCTTATGGTGGATAGATTGTAAATGCTCGGCAATTACAGCTTTATCCGCTGCAGGCAGTCCGGGGACAAGGGCGTTTGGATCCCCTAATCGGTAGCGTCGCAACCACTGACACATATGATCGGCGGCTTCAAGATAGTCTGTCGGGTTGTTTCTGATAATTTTCTCGTTCAGGCCGTTGGTATAGCCCCATTTCAGAAACGGCTTGTCGGGATGCCCTAAGACTGCTCCATGCCCCAGGGGGAAGACTTCACTGAGCAGATGGCCTGTGAGATTGTCGACCAGGTTCTTTTTGAAGTAGGACTTGACTTTTTTAGTGAATTTGCGATCAAGGTTGCCTCGGGAGTCGATTAGTTTGGTGGCTTCATTGACCTGATGGTTAACACCAGCAAACCCTTGGTGAGCCCAAGTATCGGCATAGACATGCATAGCAATACCCAGCCGATACAGACCATGATGGGTCTGGTGGAGCTGGATGCATTCTCGCAACATATCCTGGGCCACATGGCTGTTAGGGCGGCAGATTAGTTTATTGATAAAAGTGCCATTGGGGTTCTGATGAGCGGCCAGTCCTTCATTCCCTGGTAAAAAATGAAACGGAATCCAAACTTGATAGTTTGCGAGCTGGCGAAAATTTCGATAATCCAGCAGTTTATGGGCAGAACTAATGTGATTAAATACGGTGCCATTGTTAAAGCGAATTAAGCCAGAATTTGTGGCGTCATCGACATATTGAGCGCAGTGGGCAATGACATCGGCTTCTGGGTGATCGAACCCAGCCAAACGGGCCACGATATAGGTGACACCGTTATGGAAATCTATTTGCATTCTGGGTGTAGCTCCCTCAGCGGGAAGGGTTGCTATCAGACTACCTGAAGATGGTGACGACCGTCAGTAAGTTTATTTTTTATTGAGATAGTGTTCTGGATGCTGATTTGAGAACTGAGTAATAGCCAATTTGGGGTGATTGAACTGGGTTTTAGGGCGATTCCCGAACGGTTTGGCTAGGGTTGAAAAACTTGATTCGGGAGCAGTTATTGAACCAACCATAATCAAACCTTAATCGAGAAAAATGTGAAGCTTAACCTGTCTTTGCAGATGAATCTAAATTTGATTCTTCAGAATAAGAATCAGGTTCACAAACGCTCGGAGTCAATCGACCTGCTGTGCAGGTTTGAGTTGATTGATTTAGCTAAAGGGACGCAGGACAGAGGTTTTTACCCTTAAGCTGCGATGGAAACGAATGACCTGGGATTAATCGCGACGGCCCTATTTGCGCCCTGCGTTTTTTGATCTTGGCTCTATCCCCAAACCGCCAGTCGTGAAAGCGGTAACAATTAGGCTCGCCTAATCTCAGGGTCAGCAGTAATAGTGGGCGAATTTGCGATTCGTAAATTGAGGTAAACAATCTGGTGATTCGGGATGCGATCGCATCTCCATCCTCCATAATGGCGAAGTTGCTCTAGATTGCATCTATGTCAGTATCGTTCACCTGTCGTCAGGAGACTGTCTGTTTTGGCGGCACCATGGGATTCTACAGCCATGACTCCCAAACCTGCCAAACTCCCATGAACTTTGCCGTCTATCAGCCCCCCCAGGCGAAGACAGGTCCAGTGCCCGTGCTCTACTTTTTATCGGGACTCACCTGTACAGAAGAGAATTTTGTCACCAAGGCGGGTGCCCAGCGATATGCGGCTGAATATGGTGTGATGCTAGTGGCACCGGATACCAGTCCACGAGATGGCGAAACCCCAGGTGCAGAAGAAGATTGGGATATAGGGACCGGGGCGGGGTTTTATGTGAATGCAACGGCGGAACCTTGGGCCAAGCATTATCACATGTATGACTATGTTGTCGAAGAGTTACCAGCACTAATTGCCCAGTTCTTTCCGGCCAATGAGCGGCAGAGCGTGTGTGGTCATTCCATGGGCGGCCATGGGGCCTTAGTCTGTGGGTTACGGAATCGCGATCGCTATCGGTCCATTTCCGCCTTTGCCCCCATCGTGGCTCCGACCCGCTGCCCTTGGGGCCATAAAATCTTCTCCAATTATTTGGGCGTGGATATGGAAACTTGGAAGCAATACGATGCCTGTGAGTTGGTACATCATTACCAAGATGACCGCCCTCTGTTAGTGGATCAAGGCTCAGCGGACTCTTTTCTTGAAGAACAATTGCGGCCTCATCTCTTACAGGAAGCCTGTGAACAAGCCCAGCGCCCCTTAACCCTGAGAATGCAGCCAGGCTATGACCATAGCTACTATTTCATCGCCAGTTTTATCGGAGATCACATCAAATTCCATGCCGAATATCTGTGTTCGTGAGGGTTTCCTCAACTGAAATTCGATACCAGGGGGAACAATGTCCTAAAATTAGGGGATTGCCCACCCTCACAGTTTCATGGACATCCAGGCATTTATTCAACAAAGTTGCGGCCGATGGTTTACGCAGCGCACATGCCATCAGATGGGAAATTTATCCTCTGAGGCCCAATCAGCGCAGCTTTGGATGGAACAACTGAGCTTGGAAGATAGAGCGGTTTTGGAGTTGTGCAACGCTGCCGATGTTGATCCAACGGTGGCTCAGTGTGCCGCTAAAATTTCTTGGAAAGAACAGGGGTTTCAGGTTCAGCCCCAAGAAACGGGGGAGTTGTTGTTGGTCGCACTATCAAACACACCCCATCAAGGAGAAATACTGCAACAAGTGGGTACAGCCCCTTTGATGCGACTCAATTTTCAAATTGATGGTGATCAGAGACTGATTCTCGCAGGAACCCAAGATCAATTTCATTTGGAGGAACGGGTATGGTTCGCCAGCCCTAATTTGCGTTTACGCATCAGTCTATTAAAACAGGCGAATCAACTGTATCAAGCGACTTGGTATTCTGAAGTGCGGATGGGGGTTTTGCCCGAACCTGCGCCTGAAGAACTACCCCATGCCGCCTCAACCAAGTAAGCGGTAATCATTCAATTTATTTAGAAATAGGGATATCAGTATGGGGTTACCCATTGTTGCCATTGTTGGTCGCCCAAATGTGGGTAAGTCAACCCTCGTCAATCGACTGACGGGGATGATGGATGCGATTGTTCATGATTCGCCAGGAGTGACCCGCGATCGCACCTATCGTCCAGCTCTCTGGAATGGCCGAGATTTTTCCCTAGTGGATACTGGCGGACTGGTGTTTGATGACCAAACGGAATTCCTTCCCTTTATTCGGCAGCAAGTCATGATTGCCCTAGCGGAAGCCACCGTGGTGGTGATGGTGGTAGATGGACAAGCTGGCCCCACCCCCGCAGATCATGAGATTGCCCATTGGCTGCGGCAGCAAGATACCCCTGTGCTGTTGGCGGTCAATAAATGCGAATCCCCAGAACAAGGCATCACTCAAGCGGCCCAGTTTTGGGAATTGTCCTTAGACGAACCGTTACCGGTCTCAGGCATTCACGGTAATGGCACTGGCGATCTCCTCGATCAAGTGGTGGAGTATTTTTCCGAAACCCCTGAATCTGAGGATGAACCGGAGATTAAGGTGGCGTTGGTGGGACGCCCGAATGTGGGTAAATCCAGCTTGCTCAATGCCTTTGTGGGCGAGAATCGCTCGATTGTGAGTCCCATCTCCGGTACAACCCGCGATACCATTGATATGGTGGTCCGAAGGGGTGAGCAAACCTACCGCTTTATTGATACAGCAGGCATTCGTCGCAAGAAGAATGTCTCCTATGGGCCGGAGTTCTTTGGCATTAATCGAGCGTTTAAAGCAATCCGGCGATCGCAAGTCGTATTGTTTGTGATTGATGCCTTGGATGGCGTTACAGAACAGGATCAGAAGCTAGCTGGCCGCATTATTGATGATGGTCGCGCTTGTGTTTTGGTGGTGAATAAATGGGATGCCGTCACGAAAGACACCTACACCATCAATGAATTCAGCAAACAAATTCGATCTCGTCTCAATTTTATGGAATGGGCAGAGATGATTTTTGTCAGTGCTCAGACCGGGCAACGGGTGGAAAAAATTCTGAACTTGGTGGATACGGCTGCTCGACAGTTTGAACAGCGGGTAACCACTTCGGTGATTAATGAGGTCTTGGAAGAAGCGGTGAGCTGGCATACACCTCCAACCACTCGTCAAGGACGGCAAGGCAAAATTTACTACGGAACCCAAGTCAGCAGTCAACCACCGACGATTGCTCTGTTTGTGAACAATCCTGACCATTTCAAAGACAATTATCGTCGCTATATCGAACGACAATTCCGAGAAAATTTAGACTTTACAGGTACCCCGATTCGTCTACTCTGGCGAGGGAAGAAGCTGCGGGATGTGGAGCGGAATACTGCGAATCGAGCAACAAGAGCTTGAAATGAATTTTAGCCTTGACGACTATTACCTTTCAAGTTCTTTATCGATCTAGTCTGGATGGAAATTATAGAAGGTAAAAAAAGATTGAATTTATGAGTTAAGACCTATTCATAATCCTAATTGCAGCTGTCAGATTTAGGTTTAGGTTTTGGTGTTGTAGATTGGTCTTGATTATCATTCTCTGAGAGAGAACCTAACACTTTAGTGAGTGGAAAACCCTTTCGAATTCTTCCATTATTGGGTGAATCCAAAAGTACTGAATTTGGGCCTGAATTGGATTGTGGATTTGACTGGGCAGTCTTTGATAATTTCTTACTGATTTGACAGAGATCTTGGTTAGAGTAAGAGGTTTCTGATTGCTGATCTGATAGAGAAGCAGGAGAAGTGTCCTGTATATCTGAGGCTTTTGGAGATGGGCTATTTTTCTCCTGAGCCAGTGATAAAGAAGGTGAAAAACATAAACAAGACCCTAGCAATAGAACTGCTGATTTTGAACGCCAATTCATCAGGATACCCACCAGTATTGAGAAAGTGAAGAAGGCCAGATTTTCATTTCCAGTCTAACGAAAAGTTAGTTTTATCAAGAGGAACTCATACCGTACAACGCTGTAGCTTATATATGATTTTTTATTGAATAGAGAGTGAATAGGATATATCACGATTGCAGATAAGCGTAGGCAATACATTGCATTGAATTTTGTGGGGTTGGCTTTCCTGCTAACTCTTTTTTATAGTATAATTGTACTATATTATTTTTTCGTTTAGTATTTCTAGCCCTGCTCTTACAGGCTTGTTTGGATAAGGCTCCTAGTCTGATTAGGCCGATGAGGTTCAAAGTGTCAGCACCTACTTTCCACCGACTTTAATTGTGTGGCAAATCTCACTTTGAACGAGGGGGGGAGGGAAGCACTTCTTCTTCCCCAAACAGAGCTGGTGGCGTGCCATTTTCAACATATGAACTGTGCTGGAAGCAATTACTGCCATAGCACTCAGACCATTCTGCCCAAGATTTACGCGATCGCAAGTTGGATTCATGACAAAAGTTTTCTATGCCATTTTGGTGAACTCACTGGTTGCCCTGTTGACGAATACCTTTGTTTGGTTTGCGGCCACGTTTTGGGTGTACTTGCAAACAGAGTCTGTCGTGGCGATGTCGATGATGGCGGGCATCTACTTAATTACCGTGTCTATTTCTGGGTTTTTCTTGGGGACATTGGTAGATCGCTATTACAAGAAAACCGTGATGTTGCTGTCCAGCCTCTGCTCCCTAGTTTTATACCTGTTGGCCTATAGTGTTATTGCTTTCTCACAGGTCGAAGTCTTTACCAATCCTGCAAACCCCAGACTCTGGGGATTTATTCTTCTAGCATTAGCAGGTGTAATCGCAGGTAATTTACGATCCATTGCTCTCCCGACTTTAGTGACGCTTTTGGTCCATAAATCTAAACGAGATCAGGCTAATGGTCTTGTGGGCACCATTAATGGCGTTTCATTTTTGGTGGCGTCTACCTTCAGTGGATTGGTGATTGGTTATTTAGGTGTGAAGTGGATGTTGGGAATTGCGATCGCATTGACCTTGTTGGCCATCCTTCAACTTGCAGCAATCCCCATACCTGAGCAGAATATCCTGCAAACTGAGTCAGAAACTCGAAACGTTGATCTTCGGGGTACGATTCGATCGATTTATCTTGTCCCAGGTCTATTCGCCTTAATTTTCTTCAATACCATCAACAACTTTTTAGGTGGTGTCTTTATGTCTTTAATGGATGCCTATGGACTATCCCTAGTATCTGTTCAGGTTTGGGGGATTTTATGGGGATTTTTAAGCTTGGGCTTTATTGTGGGTGGGATTGGGGTGGCTCGCTGTGGCTTGGGGAAAAGTCCCCTGCGAACCCTATTTCTGGCCAACCTAGGCATATGGGGAGTGGCCATCTTTTTTACCATTCAGGCATCAATTGTACTGTTGGCGATGGGGTCTTTTGTGTATCTGTGTCTAACCCCTGTGGTGGAAGCGGCCGAACAAACCATCTTGCAAACAGTGATCCCCCTTGAGCGCCAGGGGCGGGTGTTTGGCTTTGCCCAAAGTATTGAGCAAGCGGCTTCCCCCTTGACTGCATTTATGGTGGGCCCTATTGCCCAGCTCCTGTTTATTCCGTTTATGACCACGGGGGCTGGGGTCGAACTCCTGGGTCCCTGGTTTGGAACGGGTCGGGCTCGGGGAATCGCCCTATTGTTTACGGTGACAGGACTGGTGGGATTGATGATGACCGTATTGGCGATGCGATCGCAATCCTATCAAACCTTATCGAGACAGTATTTTAGAGCCAAGAGCTTGTGAAGTGGCGATCAAGGCCACCTTCTTTCCCCAGCCATGCTGAAGGCCTGGCATGTATAAGATGCATAATAATAAGGATTCAGTGCCTAGGCTACAAGGTCCGGATGAGTAGAAAGTTAGAATTGAGTATGGTTCCTCATACTTTCGATGTTGCAACATGATCTGTTGCCTCAGCCCTACCTGCAATCAGCCCCAAAACCACGATGGAGATCACTACTGCCAACGATGTGGTGCACCCCTATCCGCGTTACTCAGAAACCGCTATAAAGTTATCAAACTTTTAGGGAAAGGGGGGTTTGGCCGGACTTTTCTGGCCCATGATACGGATAACCTGAATGAGCGTTGTGTTGTAAAGCAGCTCACCTTCCAATCCACCAATGCCTGGATGAAACAAAAAGCCATTCAGCTCTTTGAAGGGGAAGCCCAACAGCTCCAGCAACTGGGGACTCACCCTCAAATCCCTGCTTTACTGGGCTATTTTGAAGACGAAGGCTGTCTGTATCTGATCCAGCAGTACATAGAAGGGAAAAATTTAAAGCAGCTCCTAGAGCATCAGGGCCCTTTTTCTGGGGAACAGATTGAGCAAATATTGCTTAATCTGCTTCCAGTTCTGCAATACATCCATGAACGCGGCGTTATTCATCGAGATATTAAGCCCGATAATATTATGCATATTCCTGGAACTGGGAAATATGTGCTGATCGATTTTGGCGTTGCTAAACCTATCCCTGATCCTGCGAAAGAGCTATCTGGAACTGTCTTAGGTTCACCTGGCTTTGCCCCTTTTGAGCAAATGCGATTAGGCATTGCCACCCCTAGCGGTGATTTGTTCGGATTAGGCGCGAGCTGTTTTTATCTATTAAGCCAAACCTCTCCATCCACTTTGGCAACGGAACTCGGGTACAGTTGGCTAGAGTCATGGTATTCCTATGTTTCCCAGCCCCTCAGTCCCTTGCTAAGACAGGTTTTGAGTCAGCTTTTACAGAAAGAAGCCTCAAACCGCTATCAATCGGCAGAAGCAGCCCTAAAAGTGTTATCCAGGACGGTCCCAACTCCAGGGGCCAGCGCCACAGCAACGACTCTCCCCAAAGCTTCGACGTTACCGTTACCGGGGCAAGTGCAGAGTTCCCTGGAAGCGTCTTTGCCCCCTACAAAAGTGGTTGAATCTTCGGTGGACCGACGGTCCAAACCCTTTATCTTTTATTTAGCACCCCAATCCAATACCACTTCTCTTCAAAAAGACTCGTCTCCCCGCATGAGTCGCAAGGTTGTTGGCAGTGCCCTATTCACCCTGACACTCCTGGGCGGAATCGGGTATGTCGTGGCCCAAGGGCTACAATCAGCCGTTTCCCCCAAAGCGATCACAGTTGCCGAAGTCAATCGGCAAGTTCAAGGTCATCTCCAACAAGGGGATCAAAAGTTTGCCCAAGGAGACTATCAACGGGCATTGCGTGAATATGCAGCTGCGATTCAGAAAGATCCTGAAAATGCAGAAGCCCACTTTAACAGTGGGATTACGAAACGTCGGCTCAATGATCTTAAAGGGGCCATCGCCCATTACACTACCGCCATCCGCCTCAAGCCAACCTCAGTCGATGCTTACAATAATCGAGGATTGGTGCGCAGCGAGCTAGGGGACAAACTGGCTGCCATTGCTGATTTTACGGAAGCGATTCGCCTCAATCCTCAACATGTTCAGGCCTATAACAATCGAGGAACCATTTATTCTGAGGTTGGGAAAAAACAGGCGGCCATCGCCGATTATTCCCAAGCAGTACAGATTGATGCTCAGTATTATGAGGCGTACTTTAATCGCGGCATTGTGCAGTCAGATCTAGGCAATACCAAGGCCGCGATCTCAGATTATTCCCAGGTCATTCGCCTGAACTCCAACTATGCTCAAGCCTACAATAATCGGGGAATTGCATATGTTAACCTCGGCAATTTGAAGAAAGCAATTGCCGATTATACTCAAGCGATTCGTGTTGATCCCAAATATGCCAGAGCATATACTAATCGGGGCACTGCCCAATTAGCCTTGGGGAATAAACAAGCCGCAATTGCTGACTATACCCAAGCCATTGACATTGATTCAACCTACGCTAAAGCATATGAAAACCGTGGAACGGTAAAAGGCCAGCTCGGCAAGAAGCAAGAGGCGATCCAGGACTTACAAAAAGCTGCAGATATTTACCAAGTTCAAGGAAAGACGAAGGATTACCAGAAAATGATCGAGGCTATAGAAAAATTGTCATAACATCCCAATTCTAAATACTACTAGAAAAGGGTAAATTTTTGGTAAAAGATAGAAATTGTATGTCAGAATCTTTGAAACTTTAATTCTGAAAATTTCGTCTTTTTAGGCAAACGTTCCCTATACCTTTGAGGCATTTTTAATGACTAAATTTGCTCCCAGTATTCAAAGAATAGTCTTATCCGCAGCCACCGTGGGTTGCTTGGCAAGTTTCTCTATTCTGTCTCCTCAGCTGGTTAGATCCCAGGATATTCCTCAACCGGATCAATCCCCAGCTGCAACCGATGAAATCACGCCCACTCCTGAAGCTGCCCCAACGCCCGGAGCCCCTGAAGCTGCCCCCACTCCTGAACCCGCGGCTCCCAATAGCGGCCAGACTATCTCACCCACGACAGTGGAAGAAAGTTCTGATGCGATTGGTGGTGCTGACAGCCCAGCTCCTGCAGCTCCTACAGGTGATGTTGCCCCTGCTGGCCCTAGCGATCCAGCGCCGGTTACCCCAACAACCCCAGCAGAAGAAGTTGCCCCACAACCTGTCCGTGGACTGTGGTAACTCTCATCTATTGAGCTGGATTTGAGTAAATGTTCCAACTTAAAATGCCAGGTTGATACCCCATGCGGATTGATCAATCTGGCATTTTTTTGATTAGCTGAGCCCGACGCCTTTGCCCCTTTTGTTTATAGTCCTATGCAATGCGGTGAGGCAGATCAAAGAGTCCGGCTATTATTTTAGTACTTTTGACATATCCATCTGTTGCTGTGCCTTGCGTTCACTGTAGCGATCCGTGAGTTCATCCACTTTGTCGCGCAGTAACAGGGTGAACCGATACAGTTCTTCCATCACATCAACAACCCGATCTCGATAGGCAGAATCTTTGAGTCTGCCATCTTCGTGAAATTCCTGGTAAGCCTTGGCGACAGAGGATTGATTCGGAATGGTGAACATTCGCATCCATCTTCCCAGCAATCTCATGGTATTCACGGCATTAAAGGATTGGGACCCGCCTGAAACCTGCATCACAGCAAGGGTTTTGCCTTGGGTGGGCCGAACAGCTCCTAATTTTAGAGGTATCCAGTCAATTTGAGTTTTCATCAAGCCAGAAATATTGCCGTGGAGTTCAGGGCTGGACCAGACCTGCCCCTCTGACCATTGGACCAGGGTGAGCAATTCCTGAACTTTGGGATGGGTATCGGGTTCAGCTCCATGTAACGGCAGCCCACGAGGGTTGAAAAAGCGCACTTCTGCCCCCATCTCTTCAATAATTCGTGATGCTTCTTCCGCTAGAAGACGGCTGTAAGAGCGCTCTCTCAAAGAACCATAAAGAAATAAAATTCTGGGAGGATGATCTAGACTCATCTTTTGATTTAATTTTGTAGGCGGACTAAAAATATTATCGACTTTGATTTTACAAAGATACGGTTAGGGTATGGATTTATATTTTTAGCCAGAAAAGATAAGACAAATTTTAGGGGGATTGTTGATTGGCCTAATATTCGGCAAGAGTCAGGGACAGTTCCATGAACCATGGTGCCGGATGGCAATCTATCGCAGATGTGGTTACTTTGGGCCTTCAATAGATATTGAGCAATTCGTATTGAGCAGTTCGCTGAGCTGATTGAAAATCTCAAAGCAATGATTCTGTCTGTGGAAAGGCAACTCTTCATTCGTCACAACCACATCCATCTGCTTGGCGTTGGCGGAATCTAGGGCATTGTCTACCACAACTTCAATCGTGACGAGTTTAGCAATGGCAACTTGTCCGGGGTGCTCTCTAGCAATCAGACAGTCCTTTTGGAAAAATAAGACTTCTAGGCCATTTCCATCTAAAAATGTTTGTAATTTTGAATAGACGTTATCTAAGGGCTGTAAAACGGTTGTTGAGCAAGTATATCTAGCCATAACAAGTCATTAAAGTGTTATTTGTCTAAAGGAGAGCCACCCTCAATTCTCTTTGTCTGGGACTAAGTTGAATCGAGAGTTAGCTCTTATGGGCTCAACCTCTCATGTATTTGTGAAGTTCCGGTTAACCCCGCTCTGAATGGTTGCCCCATAGACATAGGGTGGCGACGGACCAAAAATGGCTGATGACAGATAGACAAATCTCATCGAATTTCCTGGTAAAAATCTTTTTGGGACCTATGTGAACCAAAGCTTGGGGAAGGACGTAGAAATTTCCGAACCCGTTCCGAATGGACTCAGCTTAGGGCTAAACAGCTGACAATACGGCTATTTGTGGCCTTCGCCATAGCTGTAGATATGCCCCATAACAAGCTGTAATTAAAAAAGATTAGGGCTAGCCCCACAACCTTCGAACCGTGTCGGTCAGCAAGTTTGTCATAATAGGATTGAGACACTGGATATTGGGCATGGCAGCGGAACCGTCAAAAGCAACATTGACCTACAGCCAAGAGCAAGTTCAGCAAATCCTCAACCTTGCGATCGCACAACAAGACTATGAGGGTGAATTTTCCCATGCGCAGCTTCTAGAAATTGCCGAAGAACTAGCGATTCCCCAAATCACCTTGGAGCAGGCTGCTCAAAGTATCAAAACCCAACAAGGGGAATTAGTGAAGCGCCAAAGCTTTAATTTGTATCGTCGCGCTAACTTGCGAAAAAAAGCAGGACGATATGCGATCGCAAATGCCAGTCTCATCCTCATCAATACCCTTATGGGATTCTCGTCCCCATGGTCTTTGTATATTGCCTTGATCTGGGGATTGCGTTTAGGACTGAATGCCTGGAATGTCTATCACACTGGGGATGAAGCCTACGAAAAGGCTTTTCGGAGATGGGAACGCAAGCATCAGTTTCAAAAGAAAGTGGATACCTGGCTGGGACGATTGTTGAGTGTCTAATCCAGTAACGCCTCTCTTATCCCTTCCGCCTGATCTGCCCCATCACTTAGCCCGCTCAGCAATGATACTAAGCGGGCTATAAATATTGAAGCTTAGGGGCGCTTCCCCAAGTTTTAAGGTCTCTATTTCGCAGCTAACTCAGTCAACCGAGTGAGCACCTGGTTAGAGCGCTCGGTAAATGCTTGCATTCCCTCAGCATCAAACCCTTTCTGAGCCATCAGAGCCAAATCATAGACATGGTGGCAAATTTGATTTGCTAATTCTCCTGCAGGAGATTGACCATCCGCTTGGACCACTCCTCCCTGACTCAGAGTCAACAGATTTTGAATCAGTGGATGAGAGGTATTGACTAGCAACGTATATTCAGTAGGAAACTGCATATTCTGTTGCTGCATCATGGCCATCATCTCCTGCATCCGACGAGCGGATTCCGGTAACAGCACCATTGCCGGAGGTGCCCCTTGAGGAGTATCCGACTTCAACGCTTCGGTGCGGATGGTTAGATTAGAATTGTCCAGAGATTTCTCAAACAGGGCCTTGATAATTTCACTGCGCGTTTGATTGGTAGTGGGATCGACAATTTCGGCTGCTTGATCCTTATCAATAAGGGTTTCATCCAAATCCGCATCCACCCGTGCAAACTTCACGTCTGTATATTCTCGTTCTAGGAACGGGACAAAGTGGGTGTCAATAAAAGTATCCAGGAACAGTACTTCCAATCCTTGATTTTTCAGTAAGGAGACATAGGTCGCTTGGTTGACCTCATCGGTACAGTAGTAAACCTGGTTCTCATGCCGCTCCTGATTGCGCTCCAGATACTCTTTCAACGTCGTATGGGGCGGTTCAGAGGAGGCAGCAGAAGCCTCTTCTTTGGCATCAGTTGGAGAATCTGCCCAAGCATCATCCGTTGTATCTTCAGAATTTTCAATGGCAGGTTCAGCCGTAGGCTCTGGGGCTGGAGCAAGTTCAGCAGTGGTTCGATAAATCAAAATATCTTCGATTTGTTTCTTGAACTTATCGTTATTGATGGAGCCGAATTTGACGAAAGTCCCCACATCTTGCCAGCAGCGAATATAGGCATCCCGGTCATCACGATAGAGGGCTTTCAGGCGATCCCCCACTTTCTTAGCAATATAATCCGCAATCCGGCGGACCGTGCGATCATTCTGCAAAAAGCTACGGGAGACATTAAGAGGGATATCGCTACTGTCAATCACGCCCTGGAGCGGCATCAGGAACTGAGGAATCACCTCTTCACAATTGTCGCTAACAAATACCTGATTGCAAAACAGCTTTATTTGGCCTTTTGTCACATCAATATCTGGCTTCAGCTTCGGAAAGTAGAGAATGCCATTGACGATAAACGGATAGTCCGTATTTAGATGTACCCAGAGTAAAGGATCTTCCTGGAAGGGATATAGATACCGATAAAACTCCAGATAGTCTTCATCGGTAAGATTGCTAGGAGACTCTTTCCAAGGTGCTTTTTGCTTGTTAATTTGCTCATCCCCTAATTTGATGGGGACAGGCAGGAAATCACAGTAGGTCTTTACCAAAGACTTGATGCGAGCCTCTTCGGCATATTCAATCTCCTCTTCCATCAAAGTGAGGGTAATCTTAGTCCCTCGCTGATTCCACTCTGAGGCCTCTAACTGATAGTCCGTATTGCCTTCGCAGGACCAATGAACGGCTTCAGCCCCTTCTTTATAAGACAGAGTATCGATTTCAACTTTTTGCGCCACCATAAAGGACGAATAAAAGCCCAAGCCAAAATGGCCAATAATGGCCTGATCACCACTGTCTTTATATTTCTCGACAAATTCCTCTGCACTGGAAAAGGCCACCTGAGTAATATATTGCTTGACCTCATCAGCTGTCATGCCGATGCCATTGTCGGTAATGGTGAGCTGCTTGTTATCCTTGTCAACGGTGATTACAACCTCAGGTTCCCCCACTTCACCGGAATATTCCCCTGCCATCGACACCATCTTCATTTTCTGCATGGCGTCCACTGCATTGGAAATCAGTTCCCGCAAGAAAATCTCATGGTCTGAATAGAGCCATTTTTTGATGATCGGGAAGATATTCTCGGTATGTATCGAAATTGTGCCTTGTTCCAGCATAGTCATTGGTATCCGTTCAGGCGATCAATAGTAATTCCATCATTTCCCTTAAAATATCGCATTTTCAACAGCCATTTAGATACTGTAAGTGCAGGTGAGATCACCGATGGTATGGGATTCGGATATCCCTACCTACCCAGCTAGTGAACGAGATGGATCTATAACCAGTGATTGAAAGAGTTAATGTCTACGATGAAAGTATTTTGTTGCTTCTTAGTATGGTTATCTATTTCTATCGGAATCAATCGATAGGGTTATCCTATAAACCATAGCTAAAATTATCGTCAAAATATCCTTGAATGATAAAGAGGGATCTGAAATTTTGCGGAAATAGTACTTGGTTAAGATGTAAAGCCTGTACTATTAGGAATAAAATTAACGATCTTTTGCCATTTAGTCAGATTTCTGTTAAATTCAGCCCGACTTTGCGAATGAAATAATGACAACTTTGCCGAATAAGACCCTAAAGTCAAATATTTTGGTCGTTGATGATTCGGCAGAAAACCTGCGTATCCTCTCTAGTATGCTGACAGAAGAGGGGTTCGCTGTTCGCTGTGCCCGCAGTGGCCTTATGGCTTTGACAACATTACAAAATACTCGTGCCGATTTAATATTGCTAGATATTAAAATGCCTCAAATGTCAGGTTATGAGGTGTGTGAACATCTAAAGGCAGATCCCGTTATACTCTAGGCGGCTAAGATATTAACTTTCTTAAAAGACTGAAACTTGAGTGATAGTAAGGTGGTGAGTTTCGCCTTATGCTCTCCATTACACTGGTCGATGCACTGTTGAATGGCCCCTTTGAAGGCGGGAAAATCAGCATAATACTTTGAATAGAGACATTCCTTGCGTACAAAACGCCAGAGTCGCTCAATCAAATTCAAATGGGGTGAATAGGAGGGCAGATAGACCAGCTCAATATCGACGATCTCGGCAAAGTCCGTTACAAGCTGACATTTCTGGTATCGCGCATTGTCTAAAATCACGCTGATGGGTATGACTGGGTCAAGTAGCGCCAGCTTGGCCAGTAACAGGCACATACTGTGAGAATTGATATAGGTGTGGTTGGTAACGCTGACTAGGTCTTTGGTGATAGCGTCGAGCGCGCCCAGGACATTGAAACGTTGGCGACCAGAAGGAGAAGGGATGAAGATCCGAGTGATGCACCAGACAAACCCTAGATAAGCACGGTGAACAAAGTGAGCAGCATCCACAAAAAAGACAAGACGCTCTTGGCGTTGAGCTTCCTCTAATAAGGGTTCAAGGCGAGTGTGTCGAAACTGCTCTTGCTCCTCAATTTTCTCGGGCAGACTCGACTTTCCCGGCACATACCCCACTTTTCGATAACGACAACCGATGCGTTTGAGGAAGGCTTTGATTTGGGTGGGACTGCGTTTGATGCCTGTTAATTGCTCAATGACCGCTTGAGCTTCTGCACTGGTGCGGGGAGGATGTTGCTCAAAGTAAGCTCTCACACTATCGCTATGAGCGTTGAGTAGACTCGGTTGACCTTTATATTCAAGGGTCTTCAGCCCTTCAATCCCTCCTTGTTGATACTGACGAAGAGTTTTGGCTAAAGTGGGGCGACTAATCTGACAAAGCTGGCAGATCTGGGTATGGGAAAGACCTTGACTCTTCAAGTAGAGCACTTCCATCCGTCGCTGCACCCGTGGGTGAGGGTGATGATAGCGTTCGTAATTGAGTTGTTGGATTTCCTCTGCGGTGAAATCAATTTTAATCATGGGAGTGGAGGATAGGTGCGGGGATACTCCCAGTGTGCCAAATCTCTCTACCACAATGTTAAGTCACAAGTCGTCCGCAGTATACCCGTGAAATTCCAGTAATTTTTATCAGCGCTCTAGACGAAGCGATGGATAAAGTTAGAGCGTTTCAATTAGGTGGTGTTGATTATATTACTAAGCCTTTTGAATTACCTGAAGTACTGGCGCGAATTGAAAATCAAATTACCATTAGTCGCCTAAGAACTCAACTGCAAAACCAACAGCGAAAACTGCTCAGACAGAATCAAGAGCTAATGCGGTCTAACCGAGAATTAGAGCAGTTTGCCCATGTGATGTCCCATGATTTGAAGCAGCCTTTACAAAGTTTTCTATTCGCCATCGGGCTAGTCGAACAATGCTGTCAATCGAATACGAATCCCAAAGTGTTCGAGTATTTAAAGCGCTTGCGAGATACCAGTGGGACCATGCAGAAGCTCATTGATGCTTTACTAGATTATGCTCGGGTTGGCAATGAAGAGTTGGCCATTGAGGAAATTGCATGCGAGTCTATTTTGGCCATGGTACTCGATAATCTTCAGGTGGAAATTACTGAGCAATCTGCTGTTATTCATCATGATGCCCTGCCCACTGTCATGGCAGATAGAAATCAAATGATGCAGCTCTTCTATCACCTCATTACAAATGCCTTGAAATTCCAGCCTCCTAATAACAAACCAGACATTAAGATCTCAGTGAATTTGCTACCACAAGATGTGACTGAGCAAACAGGCAGTACTGGATTTCTTTCCTTTGGAAACTATGATCAGCAGGAAAACTATAAAACTCAAAGCTACCTGTTTAGTATTCATGACAATGGTATTGGTCTAGATGCTGACCAAGTTGAGTTGATCTTTGAAGTCTTTCAAAGACTTAATTCAGATGATTACTCAGGGACGGGGATGGGATTGGCAACCTGCAAAAAAATCCTAGAACGCCATAATGGACGCATTTGGGTGGAGTCAGAACTGGGTAAAGGTACAAATGTATACTTTACGCTTCCACAAAATCCTTCCTGATCGCTTGGATGTAAAGGGAAAAACATTAATTTTTAAAAAATAATAAAAAGCAGATCTGAAGTGACCAGATAGCTGTTAGCTCACACCAGAAGTTCTGAATGCGAACTCTATAGAATTAGTTTGCATCCATGCTTTAGAAAATCATCAATTCTGTGTTAAATATCTGCCAGTTTGGCTTGATCTTTATCGCATCCATTTGCTTTTATACCTATAGTTAACTATTTCAAGATTTCCCCATTGACCGTTTAATCTCGCATTATTTTCATCGCTAAACTCTTTTTTGAAGGTTATTTTATGTTTATCTCAACAAGAAAATATCCGGTTACAACCGAGGAACCTGATGCCGACCTAGATATATTCAGGGACAGTGGCGATCGGAGATCTACTTCTTCTAATAGTGATGACACATTTGATTTTTCCCTCCATAACGTAGATGTGACTGCGGCAAGCGGGACTGGAGTGGGCACAAAAAGACAAATCAATGTTGTAGCCAATAGTCGTACTGTTCCTCCCAATCCATTAGCCGCTAGCAGCCCAATAGTGCCTGCACTTTCTCTAGAGCAGCAAGATATCACAGGTATTCAAGTTCGGGTAGCTTCTGTCCTCACTACAAACCAAGAAGTTACCCCTAGCAACAACCCTGGTGCCAGAGGAACTTCTATCCTTCTACTTAATCCTGATGGAGATGCCTTAAGTTATCAATTAACGGTCTTTGGTTTGGATTTCGGCCGGTTTATTGGGGATAGGACCCCCTTTACAGCGGATACCAATGATGACGTGACCAAAGTTCATATCCATAATGCAATTAGAGGTGAGAATGGCCCCTTAGCTTTCGCTCCCATCGATTTAAGCGATCCAACCATCGATAATCAGGATGCCGATGATTTGCAGTTCCAACTAAATATGGATGGATCCGTGACCTTGACCGGACGATGGGAATTAACAGATCCAGCCTTAATTTCCCTGAGCGAGTTTGTAGATGATTTTCGCAATGTAGCTAGAGGTGGTGACATTCCTTTGTATTGGAATGTCCATACTGAAGGCTCTCCTTCCGGGGCCATTCGGGGCCAACTTATTGAGCGGGGATTGCAATCTCCTGTCCGCCTAACATCAGAGTTAACGACAAGCCAAGAAGTTACACCCAGCAATAATCCTGAAGCCTCGGGACAATCGGTGCTCCAACTCAATAGTGCTGGTGATGCCTTAAGTTATACCCTTACGGTCTTTGGTTTAGACTTTGGACAGTTTATTGGTGATGGCACTGCCTTTACCTCTGATACCAGCGATGATGTGACTAAAGTCCATATCCATAACGCGGTTCGAGGAGAAAATGGTCCCCTTGCTTTTGCTCTGATTGACTTAGAAGATTTAGCGGTTAACGATCAGGATAATGACGACCTCATAATCTCTCGAAATGAAGATGGCTCAGTGACCCTCCAAGGCATTTGGGAAACGTCTGATCCAGCTCTCATTCCCTTGAGTGATTTTGTGAATACGATCCGTGGTTCGGCTGCTGGCGAGGATATCCCGTTGTATTGGAATGTTCATACCGTGGGTTCTCCAGCTGGAGCGATTCGTGGACAGTGGCAGCCAGATGGGTTAACAGGGAGTGACTTGCCCAACAGCCTTGTCGCCAGTACTTCTCAGGCTACTTTGCAAGGAAGTGAGGGCTACGATCGCTTTACCTTGGGAGATGAGGTTGTTGAGGACACTCTCCAACAACATTTTATTTTTGAGGATTTTGATGTTTTAGATGAAATGGATCTGGGCACAGCAACGGTACTATCAACCCATGTAATTAGCTCAGACCGGATGGTCGCCAACCTAAGTAGTGGCGATACTCTGACTGTTGTGGGTGATATTATTACAGCTCAAACCCAGATGATGACGGTATAGATACATCTAGACTTACACTGCATTGACCGAAATGCCGTTATTGATAGGTGGAACTATGTTTCTTCTTCATCAATAACGGCATTTCGGTCTAGTAACAACAAATTACGAAGTTGATCTGTATCGAGCTCGGTTAACCAATTCTCTCCTGCACCAACAACCTGTTCTGCCAGCGCTTTTTTGCTTTCAAGCTGTTCATGAATCCGTTCTTCTAGGGTGCCAGTACAGACAAATTTATGCACCTGAACATTGCGAGTTTGGCCAATCCGAAAAACCCGGTCAGTGGCTTGATTCTCGACGGCGGGATTCCACCAGCGATCGAAATGAAAGACATGGTTGGCACGGGTGAGGTTGAGACCAACACCACCTGCTTTTAAGGACAAGATAAAGATTCGGGGTCCCTGGGGATCATGTTGGAACCGATCAATCATCGATTCTCGCTGCTTCTTGCTGCTGCCACCATAGAGCAATAAGGTTTCACGCTGCAGTTTAGTTTGTAAATACTGTTGGAGCAGTTTGCCTAACTCTGCAAATTGGGTAAAAATCAACGCCCGATCGCCTTCATCTAATAGTTCTTCCAGCATTTCTTGCAGCCGCTTCAATTTGCCAGAACGCTGAAGGTCGAGATCTAAGGTTTCTTCATGTAAATACTGGGCGGGATGATTGCAAATTTGTTTAAGTTTGACCAATGTGGCTAAAATAATGCCCCGTCGCTGAATTCCTTTGGCAGCATCTACTGCATCCAGAGATTCTTGAACTGTCGTTTGGTAGAGCTTGGCCTGTTCTGGGGTCAGGCTGCAAAAGACAGTCATTTCCTGTTTCTCAGGTAGGTCTTGGATGATGTCTCGGTCTGTTTTGGTTCGGCGCAAAATGAAGGGTTGGACGAGGGAGCGCAATGTTGTCAACGATGCTGTATCACCATATCGCTCAATAGGGGTGGCAAACCGTCGTTGGAAAAAGGGCTTAGGTCCGAGATAGCCAGGATTCAAAAAGTCAAGAATAGACCAAAGCTCAGTTAAGCGATTCTCTAAGGGGGTACCGGTCAAGGCAATTCGCACTTTGGCCTGCAGATTGCGGACTGCCTGGGATTGCCTGGCCTCAGGATTTTTGATATTTTGAGCCTCATCCAATACAATTCCCTGCCAGGTGAGGGCGGACAAGGTCTTTTCGTCTCGATGGATCAGGGGGTAACTGGTAATCACTAAATCTAAGGGTTTGATTTTCTTGAGGAAAGTTTTTCCTTGTGGTCGTCCTGAACCGTGGTGCACTACGACTTTTAACTTTGGACCGAATCGATGCACCTCTCGCTCCCAATTTCCCAACACAGAGGTTGGACAAACGAGTAACATCGGCCCAGTTAATCGACCTTCATTTTTTAGGTGCAAGAGATAGGCAATAAACTGTACGGTTTTCCCCAAACCCATATCATCCGCTAAACAAGCGCCTAGGCCCCATTGCTCTAAGAAAGTTAGCCAGCCTACCCCTCTGGCTTGATAGGGACGTAAACTCCCCTCAAAACCAGGTGGTTCAGAGATGGCTGTTAAGGTTTGGTTGCCGTTTAGGGTTGTTAGTAATGCTTCTAAGGATCCTGATGCTTCAAAACTGACCACCGGCAGTTTATCGATAGTTAAGGTATCTCCGGTACTGATGCGAAGGGCATCTTCAAGGGACAAACCAGTTTTATTCTGGCGAGATGCAAAGAAGTTCTGAGCTGCCTTCACATCCTGAGGTCTAAATTCAACCCATTCGCCGTTAATTTCCACTAAAGGAGACTCTTGGGCAACCAACCGATCAAATTCGGCTTTGGACAAGGTTTGTCCCCCAATGGCAAGCCCCCACTGGAAATTCAATAAGCTGTCCAAGCCAATGGCACTGTCATTGCGAGATTGAGCCGCCGCCTTAATTTGCAGTCCCAGCCGATTTGCCATGGCATTTTGGTCTGACAAACTGGGGGGAAGCATTACTCCAAACCCACTATCTTCCAGTCGCCATGCTGCTGCTTTGATAAAGTCATAGGCTTGGGTCGGAGATAGGCTCAATTTTGTCGGCCGTGCTCCCTGTAAGCTTTCTTCTAACAAGGGGTAAACCCGGGAGGCCAATCCCAATCCCTGCAACAAGGTTTCTTGGGGGCGCTCAACCTTACGGCCTAAATAATCCATATGTTCTGAATTCGTATTCCAAACCACCTCTGCGGTGACCAGAAAAGTTGGATCATCTGTTGCTTGGAGAAAGTACTCTACTTTCCAGTCCCCATGACTGGTTGGGGGTTGTAAATTGAAGCAGGCGCGATACTGCTGTTCTTGTAGGCTTTGTTCGATGGGACGCAACCACTGATTTAGGGTCTCAACCCAAGTACCACAGTTTTCTTTCGTTTCTTTGAGAAGCGAGTTAGATGAGCTAAAAGCCGGTAACCATTGCTTAAACGTTGAATTAATCCCTGCCTTTTGCATGGAGGTGATGAGCTCATCGTCAATCCCTTGGCGAACCTGATGATCGATGATGTGAGTTAAAAAATCTGTAAGCAGATATCCAGCTTTGGTCGGTAAGACCACTGCTGGAGCTTGAGTAACGATGGCCTGATAAAACAGGCAAGCTTGAGGCATCCCTTTAACGAACTGTTGAAATCGCTGTCGATCCGTCGCGCTATCCAGTAAGGGTTGCCAGAAAAAGTGGCAGGTTTGGTCTGTTTGAGCCTGAATCGAGGGAATAAATTTAGAACGAGTGAGTAAATCCAGTCCCCAACGCACGGAATGGCACCAAAAAAGAAGCTCTGATCCTAGAAAATCTTCTTCGTCAGTATTGATGTGTAAGGGGAGTCCGGCTAAAAAATCTAAGGTTTGATCCGGAGAAAGCTCTAAACCTTGGACTTCGAAAGGGTATAGTTCATAGGACTCATCTTCGTCTAAGACGGTAGATGAGTGTAACGGAATCAGCTTTTCTTCCTCGGTATAGGCCGGCAATGTAACCGTCTGGGAATTCCAAGAGGTAGGACTGGAGGACTCTTTAGAAGCACGAGTTTTTGCCGAACGGGATTTTTTTCGCTTGGGAGGGGATTTGACAACCGATTGCAGGGAGGGGGTGAGGGATAGTTGTCGAGACTCAGATAACGTTAGTAGAAACTGGCTCAATTCCTTTGGATCCATGGCCAAAGGATGGGGCAACGTCTCTTCTGAAATTGGATTTTGTTTGGCGGTTGTACCGCGCCAAGTTTCAGCCCAAATAAACAATGTTCCATTTAAAAGCCGCTGATCACTGGGTTTAGATGCAGCGTTTGAGGGTTGCCCATCTTTAAAGTCTGAGGTTGGCCGCCAACTACCATGCAAGATCGCCATAATTTAGTTACAAATACTCCCTTGGAGACGTATGGTCTATTCACTGGTAAAAACGGGGTAGATATCACCTTTAAACTCGTTTATGTGATGACAATATTGGCGCAACCTTTGCTTCATGATGATGCGGTGAAGAGATGACTGGGATATGTCTTTTGAGCCATCATCAATCTGAAAATATTGTTATGAACATAAACGGCCCACCCAAACTTAAGTGTCATAAGTCTAGGTGGTGATCTTCTATACCCATGCTACAGGGTGAACTTGTCATATGGATATCCCTTTTAAAGGTCAGATGGGAATCAATAAGCAACATTTCTGAATGCTGTTCTGCAAAGCAAGCGGTTCTCTATCAATGTTAGGATTGCCACAGAAAAAAAAAGGACAAAACAATAAGTAAGGACAAGTCACTTAATGTCAGAAGTTATTAAGTCAATATCTGTTGACGGGCGAGAAATAAAACTCACTATCGGCCGTTTCGCTCCGCAGGCCGGTGGGTGTGTATTGATTGAATCTGGTGAAACTTCAGTTCTAGTCACTGCGACGAGATCGTCAGGACGTGAAGGAATTGATTTTCTTCCTTTACTCGTAGATTACGAGGAGAGACTGTATGCAGCCGGTCGTGTGCCGGGGGGCTTTCTACGACGGGAAGGTCGACCCCCTGAGAAAGCAACCTTAACCTGTCGCCTGATCGACCGACCCATGCGCCCCCTATTCCCGAATTGGTTGCGGGATGATTTGCAAATTGTGGCAACCACTATATCTATGGATGAGCAGGTTCCCCCTGACGTCTTAGCCGTGACGGGGGCTTCTGTTGCCACCCTCTTGGCCAAAATACCTTTTAAAGGGCCCATGGCTGCCGTGCGCGTTGGCCTAGTGGGGGATGACTTTATTATTAACCCCACCTATGAGGAGATCTCTGAAGGGGAACTAGATCTCGTTGTTGCTGGTTCACCGGATGGGGTGATTATGGTTGAAGCTGGGGCCAATGAAGTGGCTGAGCAAGACATGATCGAGGCCATCGATTTTGGGTATGAGGTGGTTTGTGACCTCATTAAGGCTCAAAAAGAGTTGATAGCTGAGTTGGGGATTGAGCAGGTAGAAGAAGCTGCTCCAGAAACGGATCCAACCCTAGAGAATTTTGTCCAAGAGCGCGTAACTGACCCTGTTAAAGACGTTCTAGCCCGGTTTGAGAAGGATAAAAATGTTCGAGATGCTGCCTTAGATGAGATTAAGGAATCTGTGAAAGTTGCTATCGATGAGCTTCCGGAAACAGATCCAGTACAGGTGGCAGCAGTAGAAAACCCCAAAGCTATTGGTAAGGTTTTTAAGAGTATTACTAAAACCTTAATGCGCCGCCAGGTGGTTGAAGATAAGGTCCGAGTGGATGGCCGTAAGTTAGATGAAGTTCGTCCTATTTCTTGTAATGTGGGTGTTCTCCCCCAGCGGGTTCACGGCAGTGGCTTATTCAACCGTGGCTTAACCCAGGTTTTGTCTATCGCGACCTTGGGAACACCGGGTGATGCTCAAGAAATGGATGATCTCCATCCTGATAGCCAAAAGCGTTACCTTCATCACTATAATTTCCCGCCTTATTCTGTGGGTGAAACCCGACCAATGCGCTCGCCTGGACGTCGGGAAGTAGGGCATGGGGCTCTGGCTGAAAGAGCTTTACTACCGATGCTTCCTAGTAAAGAAGAATTCCCCTACGTTCTTCGAGTCGTTTCCGAAGTCTTATCCTCTAACGGGTCTACATCAATGGGGTCAGTTTGCGGATCCACTTTGTCCTTGATGGATGCGGGAGTGCCCCTGGCTAAGCCAGTGAGTGGAGCCGCTATGGGCTTAATCAAGGAAGGGGAAGAAGTTCGAGTACTCACAGATATTCAAGGGATTGAAGATTTCTTGGGGGATATGGACTTTAAGGTAGCGGGTACTGCGGATGGCATTACCGCCCTGCAAATGGACATGAAAATCACCGGTTTATCGATGAAAGTGATCGCTGAGGCGATTCATCAAGCGAAACCCGCTCGACTCCATATTTTGGATAAGATGCTGGCGACAATTGACAGTCCTCGCGAAACGATGTCTCCCTATGCACCTCGCCTATTGACCATCAAGATCGATCCAGAACAGATTGGCATGATTATTGGTCCAGGCGGTAAGACCATTAAAGGGATTACCGAGGAAACGGGGGCTAAGATTGATATCGAAGATGATGGTCGCGTTACGATCTCAGCAGTAGATGAGAAGGCTGCATCTCGTGCTCGCCAGATTATTGCTGGTATGACACGCAAGCTGGCAGCTGGTGATGTTTTCTTGGGTAAAGTGACTCGGATTATTCCGATTGGGGCCTTTGTGGAAATTGCGCCTAGTAAGGAGGGCATGATTCACATTTCTCAGTTGGCAGACTATCGAGTTGGCAAGGTGGAAGATGAAGTCACCGTTGGCGATGAAGTGGTGGTTAAAATCCGTGAGCTAGACAATCGCGGTCGCATTAATCTGACTCGCTTGGGGATTCATCCTGAGGAAGCGGCGGCGGCTCGTGCAGGTGGTTCTGAGTCTTAGTTAGCTTAGCTTTTTGATCATTGGCTTTGAGAGATGCTGTGGCGTTCCGCTGCAGCATTTCCAGTTTGATGCGGCGGAGGGCAGAGGCTCTAAATCTGCGATCGCGTTCTGATACCGATAGGGTTGCTAGCTCTGTTAGTGTCGGGGCAACATTTTCGGGATAGGGCTGGAAGTCAGAAATATCTGTCTCTTGGGCAAATCTTTGATTCCAGGGACATACATCTTGGCAAATATCACACCCTGCAACCCAGCCTTGTAAATTCGCTGCAATTCCATCGGGCAGTGCAGCCTCCCGATTCTCAATGGTGTGGTACGCAATACAGCGATTCGCATCAACGACAAAAGGTTCACGAATCGCATCCGTGGGGCAGGCTGTAATGCAGCGGGTACAGGAACCACAATGTTGAGTGTGGGGACGATCCGGTTCCAAGTCTATATTCGTCAGAATTTCTCCTAGAAAAAGCCAGGAACCATAGTTCCGCGAAATCAGGTTGCTGTGTTTACCAATCCAGCCAAGACCAGCTCGTTCAGCCCAGACTTTGTCTTGGACAGGACCAGTATCGACGTAGTAGCGGACTTGGATCCGCGGGTCCTGTGCTTGCATCCACAGAGCTAAAGCTTTGATTCGGCGACCCACGACACGATGGTAGTCTCGGCCCCAACCGTAGCGTGAGATTTTGGCATACTCTTGTCCTGATGGGCGTTGGTGGGGAGTGTAGTAGTTGATACCTAAACAGATGATGGAGCGGACATCGGGCATAACTTGGTAAATGTCTTGTCGACGTGGATCATTCATCCAAGCCATATCGGCGTGATATCCCTGGTTGAGCCATTGTTGTAAGGGGAGAGTTAAGGCTTGCGCTTTGTCCTGCCATTGAGCAACACTGACAAGGCCAACTTTGTGGCAACCCAGTTCGATGGCTTTGTCCTTGAGGGTTTGACTATTTATTCCTGAGCCATGGGTAGCCATAGGGTAGTTATCTAAATCAATCGTTAGTCCAGAGACTATTGAGTATCTTGCCCTTAAAGGGGTTGGGGAAATTAAACGTATGTTAGGTAAAGGTTCATTGATAGGGGTGTTGGAATTCGAGATAGACGATTTACAATGAATTTCTCTGATCTTTTTGGGAGAATTTACCTTTTATTGAGCTAACTCTGCAACCGGACAAAAATATCGTTATATTGCAACAATAATCTCCCTAATTCAATTGATTAATATTAACTGTAGAAATGAATTAAGTTTTTCCTCATCTTGAAAATCTAAAGATCGGGAGTTTAACCCATGTCAGTAATCTATTCTGTCTGGGACGCTAAAGCTACCCTCCTCAATCGAGTATCGACAAATGGTTACTTTGATTAAGAGTGATTTTCCCAATGTATTTCTGATCAGTACGCTTTAAGAGCTACTGGAGATTGTGACCACATAAGGCCATGTAACTCTTGACTTGATGATGGCGAATCCTGAACATGTCGCGGAGTTAAAGAAAGGGGTTCAATCCTGGAACCAATGGCGACAAAGGTATCCTGATGTGATTCCAAATTTGACAAGCTCAAACTGGGTTGAAGTTGACCTGAGCAATGCTAACCTCCAGATGGCAAATATGAGTGGGGCTAATCTGCTCGGGACTATTCTGATTGGGGCAGAATTACGATGTGCCAATTTGGCCAACACGGATTTATTAGGCGGGCTATTGAATGGAGCCGATATGAGTCGGGCCCACTTGTGTTGGACTAGATTATTTGGAGCGAATCTAGACAGTGCGACTTTAGCTGGTGCTGATTTATATGGGGTTGATCTGGGGAGAGCGATTCTCTCCAAATCTAATTTAATGGGAGCGAGCTTGATGGAAACCGATTTAAGTGAGGCCAATCTTCAAAGAGCACAGCTACTGGGAACGAATTTATATAATGCGAATTTGCATCGGGCTGTCCTCCGGAAGGTCGAAGGTCTAACTGTCTCGCAAATTAAAACAGCTCACAACTGGGATGGCGCTTTTTTTAGCGAAGAGTTCAGAATGAGATTAGGTTAGCGGTAAACATTCGTCTTTTTTGCGCCGTACAACCGTCTTCATTCTAAGAATCTAAGAATGTTACTCATTCCAGATTGTCACTTGTTCTGGATGTTGGTCACCAGAAATTTCTTTTAGGAACCCTAGTTCATTGCAGGGTTGTCCCAACTCATAGAGGGAATTTCGCGTTTTGACATAGACGTGCCCTGCACCTGCAAAATATCCCTGAATAGTTGAGGTTATAATCTTAGCCCCAACGGAATGTTTGGGGTGACCATAAAGCCTACCTTTGATAATCAGCCTTCCAGCTTTTTCTAAGCCTATCCATGACTCAATAATCGGAATCCTACTGGAGCTCTCTTGTGGTGTTTGTCTAGATAGAGAGATATTCCTTTGGAAAAAAACTTTGATATCTTCAATCGTGACCATAAAGATATTGAGCTCTTAAAAAGGACACCTATGAAGTGGGAAATGAAAGCTCTAAATTTTCTACCCCTATATCTAAATTAATTGAAATTTTGATAAAGCAAATCAGTAATATCCCTGAAAGCTAATCTCTAATTTGGTTTTAACTGATTTGGACAAGGTGGATTGGAGATAGATAGACCCTGCCGAGTGATTAGATGGATCGGCGCACTTAATTTCCGTGAATAGAAAACAAAAAATTATATTTATCGGCAAGAAAAGTCTGTTGGAGCCAACATTGACTATTGAGCGCAAGCCAAATCTCGAATCGCTTCATTAAGGGGATCTGCGATGAGTAAATGCCAATCCTCTTTCGTCACTTGGCCGTTAACCTCTACATCTTTAAATCGGTTGGAGTTGCAATCATACGCAGTTACATAATCGATACGTGGCGGCGTTTCACCTTCATTGAGGTAGTAGCTGAGGACCGTGACCTCTGAACCTATTCGTTGGATAGAATCGCGATCATAATATTGGCGAATTCGGCCTTGATCAGTTTCTGCAGCGAGTTCCCAGGATATAGCTGTGGCGGGTTGTGCGGCTAGTAGTAGCCATGCGATCGCAAGTCCGATCACCAGCACTCCCATTCCAATCTTTTTCATTGCTCACCTTCAAGCGCCAAACTGCTGTTATCGCTACTTTACGTTAGCGAGACTTGGCCTTCCATGACAAACGGTAACAGCAATGTCAAAGTGATATCACTTTGCTATCTTAGTGATATGGATTCAAAGGAAACAAAGATATGAATTCCACGAAAGAATCATCCGCTTGGAAAATTAACGGGTTTGGGGTGTTGCCCATTCTCTTATTGTTTTTGGGGATCAGTAGTTGGTATTTATTTCCCTTTGTTCTATTTGAGAAAGCATTAGCAGGGCCACAACTCTGGCTAGGGTCTGGATTATTTGCTATGGCAGGGATATTGGCTAGTGGTTTTTTCCTAGTCGATCCGAATCAGGCTCGGGTATTAATTTTGCTAGGAAAATATATCGGCAGTATCCGTGAACCAGGTTTTTACTGGACCATTCCTTTCATCGTCAGTAAGCGCCCAGTCTCCCTGCGGGTTCGCAACTTCAACAGTGAAAGATTGAAGGTCAATGATGCCCAGGGCAGTCCGATTGAGATTGCAGCAGTTGTCGTTTGGCGAGTGATTGATTCAGCCAAGGCCACCCTGGATGTCGAAAGCTGCCGCGACTTCGTCGCGATTCAAAGTGAGACGGCCCTCCGGAGTTTAGCCAACCGCTATGCCTACGATATTTTTGACAATACCCAGGAGTCTTTGCGGGGGAATCCTGATCAAATTTCCGACCTGCTTAAACAGGAAGTCCAGCGTCGGTTAGACGTTGCTGGGGTTGATATTATCGAAACTCGAATTACTCACCTGGCCTATGCCCCTGAAATTGCCCAAGCGATGCTTCGTCGCCAACAAGCGATCGCAGTGATTGCAGCCAAAGAGCGAATCGTCGAAGGTGCCTTAGGCATGGTAGAAATGGCACTGCATCGGTTGAGTGAGCAACAGGTGGTAGACCTGGATGAAGAACGGAAAGCTGCTATGGTAAACAACTTACTGGTGGCCCTGGTTTCTGAAAGTTCAACACAGCCGATCATTAATGCTGGAACCCTGTATACGTGAGCAAAAAGAAGCGCTTCTTATTACGACTTGATCAGGCTCTTTACGACACCCTCGAACGTTGGGCGGCGGATGAGTTGCGCAGCGTCAATGCTCAAATCGAATTTTTACTTAAGGAATCCACCCGCAAAGCAGGACGACAGAAGGAACCCTCATCCGATCAGGAATCGGCGTCCGATTAATCTCGGGATTGTTAATGTCAACCCTAACAGCCCCGTTTTCTCAAGGAATTTGAGTGGTAACTTGTCCTGGATAAGTTATCTGAATTACCCCTCCCCAAGTACAAAAGCACTTAGATGTATTGTTTAATGCCGGAAAATTATTGATCAGCACCGTTGGTGAACCCGGTGTCCAAGGGGCTGGAATAACGGGGATACAGGGCATCGGGGTGAGAACACCCATTGCGGCGGCTGTTGCCGAGGCGACCGTCGGGTTCGCCAGGGAAGAACACATGCCAAACGGTGGAATATTGGCAATGGGGGCATAGTCCATAATAGTTGCGGCAGCGGGGCCACCCGTCAGAACTGGTGGTCCTTTGGGAATCACAATTAAAGAACTAGGTGCTGCTCCAAAAGAACATTGTAAGGACGCCCCCATGACGACTTGTTGTCCCATTGACTACTCCTTCTTGTCACTATCAATTGATCTTTACGATTGAGCCCTTGATGGTATTCACCCCAGAGGCTTGAACGGTCACCAAAGCCCCATCAATTTTGGTTTGGGCAGTTCCTTTCATGGCAGCCTGAACCCCCTGAATCGTGACGCCAGAATTGCTGAGTTCAATCGATGAGCTACCCACTTTTAACGTAATTTTGGTCGTTGCCGTCAGGGTGATTTCCCCTGCATTCAGGCTAATCTTCCGCGAACTGCCGCTGGTCCCAGATTTAACATTGATATCTCCCGTCGAAACCATATCGATTTTGGCGGAGCCATTATCGTCCAGTAAGACTTTATGACCTCCCTTGGATTTTATTTCTAGCTTTTTGCCTTGATCATCTAGCCGAGCATAATGCCCCTCTTTTGTTTTTAATTCCGCGAACTTTTCGCTGTCATTCAGATACAAATGGTGGCCATACACCGTATCTAAGTAAATGCCTTTCTTTTTGGCATCTTTATCTGCTTCTACAAATTGGAGGGTATGGCCCGTGCGAGTTTTCACCGTTCGGAGATTGACCTTGCCATCGACAATGGAACTCTCCACCTTCTCCGGGGGACTATCCTTTCCATTCCACACCCCACCCACAATATAGGGACGGTGAATATCGCCATGTTCAAACCCCACTAGCACCTCATCATCCACTTCGGGTAAACAGTCAAAACCCCGATCTTTTCCAGCTCCGCTGGCCACGACTCTGGCCCAGTTACTTTCATGCTCCTCCGTCAAGGTGGGAAACTTGACTCGGACTCTTCCCCAACCTTTTGGGTCTTTGTTATTCGTGACTTTGCCGACCAACAGAGTTTGGCCTGCCTGCAGTCGTTGAGAGGGAGCCAGGGTTGAGAGTAAATCTCCTCCCCGTAACCCCCGCACGCTGAACTCTGTGGAATAAACCCGATCTTGAAATACATGGCGTGTTTCAGTGATGTAGTACTTGCCGCTGTATTTCCCCATATCTTTGAGTTGAACCACCTGTCCCGTTCTCAAATCAGGATTGCCCTCAGCTCTGGCATCCGCCACCACAAACTCTCCCCCCAGCTCATCAATAAGAGCCTGGGCAATGGTATCGGCTTCCTTGGCACTAAAGACAGGCTGATCCACCACAATCATTTTGGGCGTTGTCGGTTTGCCATTAAAAACAGTGCTTTGTTTCTGGCCAGAGCCATGATCGGTGGAGGTTAGCAGTTTCTCAACATTTTTAGTGGAGACGATGGCTTGTTTCCGTTCATAATCCCAACCCCTTACTTCAACACTTTTAACCTGTTCTGCACTGGTGACCCGCACTCTAAAGCTATGCAAATCCTTGAGCCAGGTCAGGGAAATATTGGAATTGGCTTTGGGCTTCCTAAAATTCATCTTGCCGTCTTGAACATAGAGTTCAAACCCATTCCGGGCTGCCCGCTCCCGTAGAAATTCCATATTGGTCTGATTCTCTTGAAAAATATAGTCATGGGGAGACCCGCTATTATCGATGGTGCCAGCGGGGATTCCGACTTCTCCAATCACTTTCTTGACTACATCCGTGTCGGTCATATTCTGGAAGGACCGATTGTAGCGACCTCGATGGAGTCGGTGGGACGTGTCGTAGCCCCGAATCACGATAGGGGCTTGAGAACTCGCAGTAAAGTTCGTCTCCATACCGGTGATTTCTCCATCCAGCACATAGCCCTGATTCTCTTCGTCAAAGTCCTGGGCTTCAGTGGTACTGCCGCTAAAGCCGATTTTGATGGTTTTACCAATCTGAAAGAGATCGTCATATTGCCAGGGAGCATCAACAGATCGACCAGAAAAGTAGTCGTTCTTGATCACCAGGATAAACATGCCAGGTAAGTGCAAGCTTTCTTCCACAGAAATCTGGAGAATATCTTCCATCAGCTCGTTGGACGCTTTTTTGCCATCAATTTCTAAAAGTGGCTCGGCAATATAGGTGGTTGCAGGCATGGGCAGTTAGCTTAATTTCAGTACTTTAGCGACCAAAGGTTGTTCGGCTGGAACGACTATCCTGGGAGCGATTGGGAGAGGCAGACTGGCTTCCCCCTGCTAAGCTTGATTCGTCAATTTCCTTTAGGGACATATCGACTCTGGCTTGGACAGGTGTACCATCCGGCAAAAACAAAGTGAGTTTGTAGGTAATTTGCTCGACAAAGCAGCGTAGATATTGCTGGTCTCCCCAAGTGAAGATATAGATGGGCGGTCGTTTGTTGGCAGCGTCGCCACTATCATCAAAATCCAAAGCTTTGATCAATTTGCTGATATAGGCATCAATCACACTGGTTCCTTGCTCGTAAGTATCAAACAAGATATTGCTCAAGGACAGAGAGCAGGCTTCCGGATAGGCAAAGGTGACCTTGGGTAATCCCTTAGCGGTCCGTGCCCCTTGGCTTTCATTTAGACGCATCGACTGCTGAAAGACCAATTCTGTGGGGTTGAACATAAATTCAATATCTTTACTCTTGTCCGTGGGTTGGTGGACTAAGGTTGCCTTCGCTAACTTACCTGAAGCAACGGCACTATTATTACTGCGAGAGCCACTATAGGTCATGGTTTATATTCAACCTCTTCATATAAAATTCACCACGGTAAACGACCAGATTGATACCCTCCATGTCTCTCTCGCTCCACTTCTAGGCGCTGTCGGAGGACGTGATAGATCTCTCTTGCTAGGATTTCGAAACTTTGCTCATCTACTTCAGGTTCAGTTAACTTTTCAGTTTGGAATTGACGCATCACCACTTCTGTCGTTTGGGGCGTGGATGAAACTGGGGGAGCAGTAGTTGGAGACTTTTGTAAGGGTTGAGCCGTTCGTTGGGCAAATACTGTTTTCCTTGGGACTTGCTTTTCTGGGTAAATTCCTGTGGGGGTGAGGACAAAATCTGAAGTGTCTTCAGGGGTTGCAGTGGGTTTCTCTGCTTTAGGTTGGATGACGGATGGCTGGGTTGTGAATAGGTCTTCGATACTGGACCAGTTGGAGGGGAGTGTTGGGTTGTTTGACGGTTGGATTGTGGGTGCGATCGCATCCTCCGTATTTATCTCATAGCCCTCGCCAGACCGTCCTGTTTCATCATCATCTTTACGTTGTAATGGTGCATTCGGATTTTGAAAATCCCGTAGTTTCTGAGAATGATGTTTACGATTTGGTTGACTGGAAGGTAATAGATTGCTGATGAATTTCGGAGAAACGAAATTGTCCGCAATGTTGGACAAGGGAGAAGGCGACTGGCCCGTTGCCAACAACTGGGCAACGGTTAGGTCTGGGGAATTCCCTTCTGGTTGTCTGGGCTCAGGCGATTGAGCTGCTATCTCAATAACTCGGCGTTGTAGAGAATCTGCTGAACCAGGCTGAGCATCTACCGGATCTATCGGTTGAGGAGGCGAGTTGAGGGTATCTTCTGCTTGAGCTTGGCGCTGGATCGTGGACTTAAGGGGAGGCGTTGATAATGGCTGAACTGAAGCGAGAGAGGAGGTATCTGCTTCTGAATGCTGCAGCTTTGAATCAGGTTTTGCAGAAAGTTCTGCAACCTCAGATGTTTCTCCAATCGTTGAGGAGATGTCTCTATTGGTACGGTCAAGATCTGTCTCTACCAAAGAAGAGTTGATCTCTACAGTCCTTTGAAGGATCGGGTCTTCGTGGAGGTCCGAGGATGAGCTGGACGCACTATCCTTAGGGTGTAAATTATCATTTGCGAGATTTTCGTCAGGACGTTGAGCTGGGATCTCTATAATCCGACGGTGGGGAGAATCAATCTGGTCCAGTTGAGGCTGGATATGCTCTACTTTTTGGGGGGATGAATCAGCTTGAGGAAGTGCTGAAATCTCAGATTGTTCAGCAATGTTGGAAGAGGGTTTGGGATTGGCAGGGTCAAAATTCCTCTCTGGCAAAGAAGAGTTGGCCTCTGAACTTCTTTGCAGGCTTTGATTTTCGTTAAGTTCCAGGGATGAACTGGATGCGATATCTTGATCGGATAAGTTAGCTTTTTCAATATTGCCGTCAGGACGTTGAGCTGGAATCTCTATGATCCGACGGTGGGAAGACTCGTTCTGGTCTGGTTGAGACTGGATGCGCTCTACATTTTCGGGTGGGGATTCACCCAGATTATCAGTTGGATGTTTTTGTAAATCTGGTGTTGGGGTATCAGTATTACTGGATTCAGCCAAGAGAGTGGAATTAGCTTGAATCTGGCCGGTAGATAAGTCAGGGTCGGTCTTTAGCTCTGAACCAATATGGGATTGATGTTTTGGCTGGATGATTTCTGACGTTGCTGAAATATCATTAGGAGCGATACTAGGATCGGGGGACGGCTCGATACTGGATGCTTGTAGGGCAGGCCCTGTAGTCGCTTTCGGTATGTCATTTGTAAGCGATGCATCAGTAGTTGGAGCCGTTTCTGAGTCGCGATTAGGGACAGCTTGCTGTTGGTCGGGTTGCTCTATAGGTTGGATTTCTGGGGTTGGCTGGATTGTAAGCTTATCTCCAGGCTCTAGAGGTGATTCTGGGGTGCGATCGCAATTATCAAACGATTGCCCAAGGTTGTCTTTCTGAAGTTGTGGCTCCGTTGCGGGCTGGATAACAGAAATTTCAACGGATTGAATTGGAACGGTAGATGCTTGCTTTAGTTCTAGATTTGATGGTTCTGTATGGGGCTCTATTTGAGCAGAAGTCTTTCCTGGAATAGAAGTTTCTGAGCTTATAGACTGGTCATTTAACGGCTTGCTGGCGGTACTGGAATCCTCTTTTGGGGTAAAGAATGGCTGATCGCTATCAATGTGAGCTTCAATCTTTCGTTGAATAATACCGTCTGTAGTAGTCGTTTTGCCGCTAGCATCACTGCTTTTGCTGGGAGCCTGTGGGGCTTGATGTCCCTGAGATTCGAGATTCTTGGAATTCAGAGTGGAATCTATAGCTGAATTGTCAGAATTGGGTATGGGTACATGGGGGCTTGAGACAGAAAAGCTTTGTTCGGATACTGCCGCTCCGCCTTGGTCCTCTTGGGCTTGAATTGTTGGGGAAGTACCATTCGGTTGGTTGTCGACTTGTTCCTTAATTTGGGATGTTTGGACAATAGGGCCATCCAAATTTTGACTAGAAGTTTCTGAGGTATCAGCTTCTGTAACTGCCTCTGAACTCTCTTTCAGGTTGCTTTGGTTACTCTCGCTGGAAAGATTCCCCTGTGTTTGGCTAGATTGCTGGATAGATGAAGTTGGACTAGTGGGAAATTGAGGTTGGTTAGTTGCCGATTGCTGCTCAACCTTAGTTTGAATAGCAATTTCGCGAATAGGTGGACGGTCTGAAAGAGGTGATTCTGTGTCTAAAACATTTTGAACCTGTAAGGGTTGGGTTTGAGCTTCAGGTCGCTCGGGTTGAGATTTCTCTTGTTCTGTTTCACGCTGGAGTATGTTGTTGGGATTAGCATCTGTTTCGTTTGTACCCGAACCTCCTGGGGGTTCATTTGCGTCTATTTCGCCATGTATAGATCCTTCATCTTGTGGAAGAGGAAGCGATCCTGAAGGTGGAGAAGTCTTGGATTGAGGGATTGGAACATCAGAACGGTCAAGTGGTGATGATTGCTGAGGCGCAATATCTTGACGTTGAATAGCGTCACTAATACTTGTAGTCGAGACCGCTTGTTCTGCCGCGTCACTTGGAGTAACGTTTGGGTGTTCTGGAGAATTGGGGTGTTCTGTTGATTGCGCGGTTTCCTCTTGTTTAGCCTGCAAGTTCAGGCTCGTCGTCGAATCGGTTTCTGTAGTCTCCCTAGACATTTTTGCGGGAGACGAAACTGATTTTTGTTTCTTTGCCTTAGTTTTTGGCTTAGTTTTTTTAGGTTTTAGGTTGGTTAATTGCTGGACAATGGTTGTACGTAACTTTGAAATAGGGGAATTGAAAGGACGGTTGCGATCTCGACTTTGAGACGCTTCTGGTATTGCAGTACCAAAGTTTGCTGAACTTTGGCTCGATACATTGGTGATGGGCTGCTCTGAGCTGCTTGAGCTTGTCTCAGCGCTATCCCTCTGTATTGTGTCCTCGTTTTCATGGAGCAAAGCTGGATTGTTTTGTTCTGAATCCTGTTGTGGCTTAGAAGTCTTTGCTTTATCTACAGAGCGAGATTGAATGGACGGCTCAATCGTGAACGCTTGCGGATGACTGATATCTTTTTGGGAAGGCACAACAACGGAACTTGATTCTGTTTGCACAGGACTTTCTGTCACAGCGTCAGATGTAGAGGCTAGCTGCTCTGTAGCAGTCAGTGATGGTTGTTCAATGCCTTTAACTGGGTCTGCAATAGACTCAGTAGTGGCTTGAATATTTTCTCCATTCAGCTCAGATACTGCAGAATTGAGTGGTTGATCTGTCTGCGCAACTTCAGATGATGTTGTTATTTGAGCTGAGTCAGTTTCCTTGATTTGCGTGGGTTGAGGTAATTTTCTCCTTGAACTTTGTTTGAGTATCGACCGGTCAACCCTCTGTCTAATTTCTGAACCCAGATTTGTGATCCGATCCGCAAGCTGATTCTGAATTAATTGCCATTCAGGTATAGGGGTATTAGTTTGTGACTCAACGACTGATGCTGAGCTATCCCCTCCTGCGGGGGAGGTGGTCTCAATACTGTTCGAGGTAGGAAAGTCTACTTGCGCAGACTGGGGAGGTGGAGGGCTTGAGGATTGTGAGTCTTCAGCTTTTTGTACAGTGGGTAATTCTTGAGTTTGGCGATGCTCTTCAGCACTTACATCGGTGAGGTAATCTGTTTGACTGTTGAGATGCGCTTGTTCATCTGAACTAAGTTCAGGCTTTGATAGACTAGCGGTGTCTAGACTTGCATTGGGTAAATAGGACTTCGCTTGAATGTCTGATTGAATGGACGTTGCTGCGGATTTATTTTCACTACCACTATCTTGTAAGGGTTGGGGATCTCCATTTACAGATCTGTGAAGTGAGGCAGGGCTAATGGTCTGATCTTCACGCTTCTGGTTTGAGTTTTTAGGTAAATTCTGCTCTTGCCTTTGAAATGGATTGAACTCTTCATTCGGATGAGGTTCAAGTTGACGACTAACCGTGTCCATGACCTGCTGACTGAGATGGGTCAGCCGTTTTAGGGGGTGTGCTGGTAATTGTCCCCACTTCTTTGTTTTTAGTCGGGAAGTTTCAGTCCCAGCACTTGAAGTAGCACTAGGCGATGAAGTCGTCTTTAGCTGATTAACACTAACCTCGGGTGTTGAAGATTCAGAATTATTTCGATGCTGTCCAGTAATTGTAAAATCTGAGGCCGACTCAGACTTCTTTTGGAGATCTGTGACTGAGTCAGATTGTATGTCTTGATCGATCGTCGGTTCAATCGTCGGTTCAGAGGTCGCTGGAGTAGCATGAGGATGCTTTTGGGGTGAGTCTTTAGACTCAGGGGCTGCTTGAACCGTTAGAGAATTCTGTTCATGGTTAGCAATCTCAGTTTTCTCTAGTAAAGCCTCTTCCCTGACAGATTCCTGAGGAGAAACTTGTTCTATAGCCTCGGCTTCACTTTGGACTAAAGGTACTTCAGAGGGTGATTGCTTTGAGTCGGGAGATGATTTGGTTTGGATAGATGGAGGATTTGACGGTTGGGGAGAATCACTAGTGGATTTCTGCAACCCTTTTGTTTTGGCTCTAGATTGACCAGTGGGGAATGAATGAGATGCCTGCTTGAGCTGAATCCCAACTTTATGAATATCCTGTTTAGCTCGTTTCCCCATGCGCGATAGCTGCGCTTGTAAGGGAATCTTTTTCTGTTTGTTTTTTTTAATCTGTTGTTTTGAAGTTGTTTTAGTGGATGCCTCGGGAGATGGTTCGTCTGCTCTTTGAATAACGGTTGCCCGTGCCGCATCCTCATCAGTTTTTTGGGTAGTGCTGGATGTAGGGGGAGTTTCATTTGATGAGGAAGAGGGACTAGTCGGACTAGTTTGGTTCGTTTCTATCTTCGATGTATGCGGGTGGTCAGTAGAAGATTGCTGAGCTGCCGAACTTTCTATTTTTTGAATAACAGTTGTATCTGTTTGACTCTCGCTACTCTGGGCTGTTGAGTTTGGTGTCTCGGAATTCTCAATCAATAAAGGCTTCTCACCTAGAGATTGCTGAGGAGATGCTTGGGCGACTTGTTCAATAGGTGTTGTTTCTATTGATTTCCCCCTAGGTATGGTGGGAGAGCTAGATGTTATGGGTGTCTCAGTTGAAGAGCTGCTATCAGTTGAGCTACTTGGGTTAGCGTCTTCTTTGGAATTTGTGAGGGAAAGCTGTGAGTTGCTAGGTTGCAGATCGATAGGGGGAATTGGAGATGACTGGATAGTCTCACTAGCTGGTTTAGCTGTGTTGCTGTTAGTCCCTTGTTGGGATGGTTTAGTACTAACCTGCTCGCTGTGAGCTGTGGTCTCCAGTGAAGTTTGAGAAATGGATTGAGATTCGATAGGTTGACTATTAGGTAAGTCCGTTGAGGTGTCAGTCCCTTGTTGGGATGATTTAGTGGCTACCTCCTTATTGCTTTGAGCTATGGCTTCCAGCGAAGTTTGGATTGAAACGGATTGGGATTTGTTAGGTTGAGTGCTAGATACTTGCGGTTCCTGGTTGGGTTGAGCAGAGATAACTGGTTTTTGACTCGAAGGTGGAGATGCTGTTGGAAGGGAGACTTCTTTACTTTGGGCAACCTGGGCTGTTTGTGCAGATCGATCTAAAGAATGGTCATTGGTAGCCGAAGCTTTTTGGATGCTGGGCTGATTGGGGGCAGAGATGACTGAGTCTTGGGTTGGCGACGGATCATCATTTGTAGCCCTAGCAGAAGGTGAAGGTTTTGGGCCTGAAGATTTAACTTCTGAGTTAGGAGAAGTGGATTGTTCATGAGACTGGGGGAGACTCTCTTGGATTATGGAGGGTTCAGAAGCAACTTTAGTTTCCAGGATATTCTGGTGCTTCGCTTGGAGGGGGGACCCATCTGGTGCTTCCGCAGAAGTACTCACCTCTGGAGATATTGCGTTAGAGGTGGAATGGACGATTGGGTTAGTCGTTTGTTCAGACTTCTGTTTGGATTCAGAAATAGTCTGCTTAGAAACCACCTCTGATGATGTCTGGTCTCCAGTAGTTTCGTCCTGTGAGGGAGAAACAGGGGAAAGGGTTGATTGTTGAAGATGGGATTTCGCGGGTGGAGGGCTAAACTGTTGAGCCTTGTTTAGTTTGGGTTGGAGCGTTATTTCAGGGCTGTTTTGTTCTTGGGCAATCTGTGTTCCTGACTCAGCTTGCTTAGTAACAGGTCTTTCCCTAGTCTCTTGTTCTCTATCCTGAGCAGGCTGAATAGAAGGGGCTGATATTTGGGGTTGGTCATTATTAATGACTGCACCAGTCTCAAGAGAGGGTGCCTGTTGCACTTTTGGTGTACTAGCGGCATTACTATCGATTTTGCCAGGGTTGTTCTGAGCGCTTGACTGTCGCTGATGGGAGGGTGTTTGTTCTAATTTGGGTTGCAGACTTTCGGTGGGTACTTTCGGAGCAAGAGTGTTGGGTTGGGTTTCTGGAGACTGAGTTACGAAGGAATCAGAAATGTTGGAAAGGCCCGTGGAGCCGTTGCCAATGGCTTCCCCTGGCACCTGGTTAGGAACCTGACTACCTAGAGAATTTGCCCAAGCCGTTTCGGTCGGCAGAGGGGTATCCAAATTGATTAGGGATACAGCGCCCAAGGGAGATAGGGTATGGGGTTGGAGAAAGGATTGTCCTAGAGCCGGAGGAGGGAGCAATGGATGCTGAAGGCCAAGCGAGTCTAAGGAAGGGATCTCTTCCGATGGAGATTGATGACCTTGGCCTGAATTAGCATCCATAAACTTTGCAGGTTAATTACTGGGATAGAATCCTCCAGCATTTGCATCTCTACCTTGTAAGAAGGTGGCCCCACCACCTGCATTGCTGCTGGGTTGCAGATTGGCAACAACCTTTAGACCTTCGTAAGCCAAGGTGAGTTCTTCGATGGCAACGGTAGAGGTGTCTGCTTGGAGGGCGGGTGCTTGCCAAGCCACAGGGACGGCACCAATTAAGGTCCAGGTTTGAATGGTTTCTCCCGCTTGATTGAACAAGAGGATGTTGATGTTGCGACGTTGGGGATTGACATTACGATCGGTCGGTTCTAATTGGGTAAGCACACGACTGGCCCACCCCCAAAACACCAGATCATTAGTGATCCCCCGCTTGAGGGTGACATCAGAAAATTCAGTTTGACCGAGTATGATCCGCTGCTGGTTGTTGACGCCGCCTTCAAAATAGGTGTCATGCTTAATTTTGGCGCTTAACCCCGAACATTCAGTAAAGCAAGCACTGATGTAGCTCTTTTCTTGGATTTCGACATAGAAGCGATTGGCGGTGACGTAGTTAAGGTTATGGGTTTCACTGTTGCTAGCCACTAGTACCCTCCACCGTAGGTTCGCTCGCGCTGATAATGCAAGTCGTTTTGCATCAATTCATAGATGCGATCGCATAAATTAGATTGCGCCAGAGGATCTTGCAAAATCTGGGCTGCTAATCTGAAAACCCTATCTCTTTCAGATAGCTCAGACAGTCTAGGCGAACCGTTCCCCCCTGAAATTCCCCAGTTTCCTCCTAGAGACTGATTCTCATGGTTCATATGGCAAGTACCTATTCACAACTCTCCCCGCCAACCCCCAATCCCCCTGCTTCGGACAAGGTATAAGGGACCAGCTTCACTCTATGGAGCAAACAGAGCGACTGATAGTAGCCAAAGGTCTAACTGCAACCTTCAAAGAGGTCTAAATTGGCACCTGCTTTCTATATCAATAGAAGATGTGATCGATAAAAAGGTCTAATCGACCATCTATCTCTTTCTCAGATTTATCAGAAGCGAGAAGAAGCCGTGCATATTTCTTAGCTTTCTAATCAGAATACTTTGCGTTTTGGCTCCGTCAATTATTAACAAAAGATAAAATTTCAGTAAATATAGCCAGCAATCCATCGGTCGTTAAGAAATTAAATTTCAAGCAGAACTTTACCTAGCGGATATAAACGGGTGGGTAAAAGCAGAATAATTTTCAGACTTCATTCACTTTTTTCAACTGTAAGGACAGCTTGTTATCAGCTGAGACCGCCAAAAGAGCCTTAACTTAATAATTTTTTACAGGATTAAATTTCTTCTGACAAATAAAACCTGTTAGTCATTAACAATCGAGAATCATTAGAACAAGAATACCTGAAATGCATATATAATAAGAATCCTGGGGTTTTTACTTGTCTGTAACTTTTGCCGAAACACTCCAAAATTTTCTAGCCATAAACTCGTAATTACCAAAAAAAACCTGAAATCCAGAGATTATCAAGGTTCTGTCGATCTATATTTAGCGAATAGCATTTAGAATATTCCATTAAATCGACGTGGTTGCGACATTTCAGCCAGTTAGACTGTAGTCACACTCCAGATAAATCTAATGTTTTATCTATATTTTTCTGGAACTGCAGACTCGATTTTTTTTGCTCACGCTTAACTGAACAATAGGAGTCAATCAATGAATAAAGGAGAACTCGTCGACGCCGTTGCTGATAAGGCAAGTGTCACGAAAAAGCAGGCAGATGCAGTTCTGACTGCCGCCTTAGAGGCCATTGTTGAATCTGTCTCATCAGGAGAAAAAGTCACATTGGTGGGATTTGGCTCATTTGAACCTCGCGAACGCAAGGCCCGGGAAGGACGTAACCCCAAGACCGGTGCGAAAATGAAGATTCCCGCAACTAAAGTTCCAGCTTTCTCTGCAGGTAAGCTATTTAAGGAAAAAGTTGCTCCTAAAAAGTAATTCCTTAATTTTCTGGATGAGGCGTCACTATTGAGTCGCCCTTTACATGGAGGCAACCTGCGGTGGGCTGCAGACATAGCAGGTTGTTCTCCCAACTGTATCCTTGATTTTTCGGCAAGTATCAACCCACTTGGGCCGCCTGAATCAGCGATTTCAGCCATTCAAACTCATCTCGATACCCTCACGGCTTATCCAGATCCTAGTTATCAGTCAATATGCCAGGTGTTGAGTGAGGTTCATCAACTCCCCGTTGACTGGTTTTTGCCGGGAAATGGTTCAGCTGAATTACTCACTTGGGCCTGCCGTGATTTGGCCCAATTGGCATGGACTGGGGTTCTAAAGCCTGCCTTTGCTGACTATCAACGGGCACTGAAGGCGTTTCAAGCTCAAATTCGGCCATTACCTTTGAATCTTAGACAGATTCAACATCAATCTTCCAGTGAGTTGATCGAGCAGGCATTACAGATCGCTCGTCAGTCTGCCGATTCAGCTCAAGCTGGGCTATTACTGAATAACCCCCACAATCCCACTGGGGGGCTAATCAGCATCCATCAAATCGAACCGTTTCTAGAGCAGTTCCCTTTGGTGGTAGTGGATGAAGCATTTATGGACTTTCTGCCTGTAGATGCTGACTACAGCTTGATCTCTAAAGTGCAAGATTTTCCAAATCTCGTGATCTTGCGTTCCCTGACCAAATTTTATAGTTTGCCTGGGTTGCGGTTGGGGTATGCCATTGGTCACCCCGATCAACTACGGCCCTGGCAGCAATGCCGTGATCCCTGGTCTGTAAACTCTCTGGCCGTTATGGCGGGGATAGCGGTGCTGGGAGATCGCGCTTTTCAGAACAAAACTCTATCTTGGTTGCCCCCTGTCCGTACCGAACTGATGCAAGGTTTGGTGGCGTTGGGGGCTTATCCCCTGGAGGGGGCAGCGAATTTTCTTTTAGTACAAACGAAGGTTTCAGTCCCTTTGCTGCAGGAGCTGCTTTTAAAGCATCATCGGATTCTCATTCGAGATTGTCTTAGCTTTCCCGAATTAGGAGATCAGTATTTTCGGATTGCGGTACGAACCCAAGCAGACAATCAACGGTTACTGACTGCTTTGGCCGATTGCCTACCTCGGTTATCTGTTTAGATGAGAGAGGCATAAACGCCTGGGGAGTAGACAATGGCTGATTATGATTTGGTGGTGGTGGGTAATAATGCGGTGGCTCCCTGGGCTGCGATCGCAGCCAAAGAACAGTCGGCCCGAGTGGCATTTATTGCTGTTGCGCCAGCCCCCATCCCGTATCATTTGCTGTTGCGACAGTGGGTACAGACCCAGCCGTCTATGGCTTTGGCCGAATGGGTTAAGGCCATGGCCTCGCGGGTACAGGCACCTTATTCGCCAGCCAAATTAGCCAGTTTGGGCATTGAACAGATCGATGGTATCGCTCAATTTAAAACCAAACCGCAATTTCAGGTGCATTGTCAGAATCGGGTATTGCTGGCCCACCGGTATCTTCTCTGTTTAGATGCCGATTTATCTGCACCAGATGTTCCCGGTTCAGCGGACTGGCTTAGTCCAGCAGATGTCCTTACCCGACTAGAAAATCTTCATCAACCGTTAGCCGATCCAGTGCTGGTGGTGGGGGATGGTCCGGTGGCCGTTTCCCTGAGCCAATCCTTAGGGCGATTGGGGCATTCTGTTCACTTACTTTGTCCCCTGAACCAAATTTTGCCTGGGGAAGATGCTGAAGCGGCTTGGCGAGTGCAAGCCCACCTAGAGGCCGATCATGTCAATATTCACACCCACAGCCAGATCAAAGACGTTACTCCATCATCCAGCTCCTATCAGGTAACAACAAATCAAGGCAAATTGATGGCCGGATCCTTAGTTTGGGCCGTAGAAACAACGTCAGCCATCATCAATCCCAATCAAATTGCTGTGGATCTTCGCCATACCGCTCAAGGTTTGTGGGTGAACCCGCGATTGCAAACCTCATGCTCCCAAGTGTATGCCTGCGGGTCTGTGCTAGGAGGATATACCCTGGCAGATATTGCTCGGCATGAGGCCGGGGTAGCGGTAAATAATGCCTTGGGGGCTAGGCAGGCGATTAAATATGGCATCCTACCCTGGACTATCCCGACCATGCCAGAGCTAGCCAGAGTGGGGTTAACAGAGACTCTGGTCCAAGAAGCATCCATCCCCTTTCGGTGTTTTTATCACACCTATCAACAGTCAGACAAAGGCCAACTCCAGGAGCAGACGGGTTGGTGTAAGGTCCTTGTCCACAAGAACGGACAAATACTGGGGGCTCATATGGTGGGTATTGGGGCAGCCGAAGTGGTTCATCTGATCGCTTTAGCGATGCAAAAGCGGTGCCCCGTGTCAGAGCTAGCTGGACTGGGTACGTTTAGTTCCAGCTACGGCAGCCTTGTCGGGCAAATCGCTCGGCAGTGGTGCCAAAAGTAACTTCAGCCAAGGCCGTTTTCAAGGGAATGCTGTATCTTCTACACCGCTTGAGGCGCTTTGCCTATCTGTTCACGGCCATGGGGGTCAGTCAAGCTGGTTATATCAGGCCCCGCAGGAATAATGCCGCCAGGATTTAAGGGAAAAAGAAAACCGTAGTAACTTTGTTTGACGGCTTCTAGGTTGCAGGTGTCTGCTACACCAGGGAGTTGGTAGAGGTCCCGCAAATAGGGGCCTAAATGCTGGTAGTCCTGAATGCGTCGTCGATTGCACTTGAAGAGGCCGTAGTAAGCGACATCGAAGCGAAATAAAGTTGGAAAAAGCCGTACATCCGCGAGGGTCAACGTATCACCACAGAGATACCGTTGCTGGGCCAAGGCTGTATCGATTTCGTCTAGTACTTCGAACAGCTCCCTGCAGGCCTGATCGTAGGCGGTTTGGGTTTGGGCAAATCCACAGCGATACACGCCATTATTGACGGCATGATAGATTTTTTCATTCCACTGGTCGATGGGAGGACGTAGGGCTTCTGGGTAGAGATCTAGATCTGGCTGCTGAGCCAGGTCGTTGAAGGCGGAATTCAAATTGACGATGATCTCGGAACTTTCGTTGTTGACGATCTTTTGGGTTTGGATATCCCAAAGCACGGGTACAGTGCAGCGGCCTTCATATCCAGGTTGGGCTAGCAGATAGAGGTCTCGAAGGTTATGGCACCCTTGATGCTCTGAGGCAAAAACCCAACCCCCTTCTGTATCCGAGGGTTGAACCACAACAACATCGATAACATCTTGTAACCCTTTTAAGGCACGAACCACTAGGGTGCGATGGGCCCAAGGACAGCCTAAGCCCACATAGAGTCGATACCGCTGAGATTCTGCCGGGAAGGACTCGCTACCAATGGTGTTTCGGAACTGACTCTCAGGGCGAATATAGGCTCCAGCTTTACTCCGAGGGGCCATATTCGACATCATCACATTCCACATCGTGGTCCAAACAAACTTACCCAAGCTGATGATGGCTTTGGGGGGGAGAGATTTACCCATGATCTGAATCTCCTATGGATGGGTGGGCGCACGATGGTGAAAGACGGCTTTGCTCTGACCTATTGGACCTTACCTAAATTGGTCAAGACTGAATCGACGAAGGACGATTGCTGAGCGATCGCACGAAGGTAAAGGTGAAATGATCTTTATTTTCAAGGAGGGAAACGGATTTGTCTTCTAAAGTTAAGACAGTTTCATGTTTAGCAGCTACATTCCCCAGCTTCCTACTCCAAAGGAAGCTTTTATGGCAACCTCACAGATTCAGAGGATATCGAAATGCGTGGACTTCTGTTAACTATTTTGGCTACAGCCCTCAGTCTACTGGTGGTGGATTACGTGTTTGCTGGGGTTGATTTGGACAGTATCCCCACTGCGATCGCAGCTGCAATTGCCATTGGCTTGGTGAATGCCATTGTCAAACCCGTGCTGAAAGTGGTGTCTTTCCCATTGACCTTGCTGTCCCTGGGTGGTTTTTTGCTCGTGCTGAATGGGTTATGCTTCTCCCTCGCCGCCGCTTTTGTACCCGGCTTCCGAGTGGATGGCCTATTGGCATTCTTTCTAGGGCCGATTGCCTTGTCGGTAGTGAATGCGTTCTTGAATCAGTATTTACCGGAAGAATCCCCCTCAGCCAGCTAGTAAGGCAGTATGCCCACAGTTAGTTTTTTGTGGTGTTCTGACGTCAGACGTTCTAACCCGCAATCAAGTCCCGTGTGTGAACTTCCAGGGGCGGGTGGATAGCAACTTTTACTTTGAGAGGGCAACAGAGATCCTTCCGAGATTGGGCCAGCTCGCGAATCAGCAGGAGCCGAGAGCGAATATAGGCTTTTGCATTGGCTTCTTCGTCCTGAGGCAGTTGGTTGCGGTTTTTAAGATTGGTCACCAGAACCTGGACGAGTTGATTGTCGTTGAGCTGGGTCAACATATCGGTCTGAGTCGTTTCAATAACTTCCCAGACTTGCCGGAGAAGGTTGGGTTTCATTACATTCACCCTAGGTGAGTGTTTTTCAGAAAAGGTTTTTTATCTAATTTTTAATATTTTCTTTAGATTTGAATATTTCCAATTCTACGCTTATCGTTCAGCAACCCACTATCAGATCATATACAAAACACATAACTTAACCTATGTACATGGCCCGCAAACTACTGTGAATAGGTAAATCTACGGTACGAGGGTATCTCGCGATTGGAGATTTGGATCCATCAGACAGAAGGTAAATTGCGATAACCGCAAGAGGAGAAGAGCCCCTTAGACCCTAGTCTGCCCCTCTTGATCTCCGAAACGTTTGTTGTCCTAAGAAAATGCTACTCAACACGATCACAACACCCAACAGTTGAAGGGAGGTCAGGGTTTGCTGGAGAAAGAGATACCCCAGCAGCGTCGCCACGATGGGGCTTAGTAACCCCAGATAGGAAGCAGCAGTAGCATTGAGTTTACGGATACCTCGAAACCACAAGGCATAGGCCAGCCCAGTGCCGATCAGTCCTAAATAGAGAAACCCTAATAGGTTCGTTCCCGAAATTTGCTCGAAGGGGCCTTCCACAATCAGGGCAATGGGGAGTAGCATCAGTCCCCCTACCGTGAGTTGCCAGGCCGTAAACACCATCAGGGACACGGGAGATTGCCATCGCTTCACCAAAACCGTTCCCAAACCCATGGTTGCAGCACTTGCGATCGCAGCCACAATCCCCACACTATCCAGCTGAGCTTCGGGTCCCAACACCAATAGACCCACGCCCATAAATCCAGTGATGGCAGCTAGGATTGATCTCCGTGATGGCTTCTCTCCCAAGAGTTGCCATGCAAACAAGACCACGAGCAAGGGCTGAATCGAACCCGCGGTTGCTGCTACTCCCCCTGGGAGTCGATAGGCCGCCACGAACAAGAGGGCTTGGAAAAGACCAATATTGAGTCCCCCCAAAATCAACATCCGTCCCCACCAGATACCTTGGGGGAGCTGCCTCAGGCTAAGGATTAGGATCAGACCCATGGGAAGTGTTCTCAGAGCTGCCACTAACAAGGGATGTCCTGGCGGTAGTAACTCCGTCGTTATCACATAGGTGGTCCCCCAAGCGATTGGGGCTAAAGCTGTCAACAAGATATTGAACAGCCGAGCTGAGGGAGCATTCATATTTATCTTGACATTAAGATACTTTATGTCGAGATTCTAGCATTTATCTTGATGTCAAGTATCTTGGAATTAAGATTTATCAGATGTTAAGATAATCGGCATTCAAATGCTGAGCCATCTGTTCCCATGGATACCGATGCAGTCGACGAAATTTTGGCCCAATGGCGGAGAGAACGCCCTGATTTAGATGTGTCGCCCATGGGGACAATTGGCCGCATGACCCGATTGGCCAAACATTTCCAAGGGGCAATGGGAGACACCTTTGCTAAATTTGGCTTGAATTCAGGCGAGTTTGATGTCCTCGCCACTTTGCGACGGTCTGGGCAGCCCTATCAGCTTTCACCCACCCAGTTATTTCACGCCATGATGGTGTCCTCCGGGACCATGACTCATCGCATTGATTGTTTGGAAAAAGCCGCGTTGGTTGAACGTATCCCCGACCCTAACGATCGTCGAGGAAACCTGGTTCAGTTAACGGATAAAGGATTTGAGCTAATTGAAAAAACCGTTGAAACTCATGTCACCCATGAACACCTTCTTCTGAGTGCACTCGAGAAATCTGAAATAGACCGTCTTACTCAGTTACTCCGAAAGCTATTAGGCTCATTTGAGAAGTGAAAAAGTATTCTATCTGACAACAAATTCAACAAAGGGATGAAGAATTTCTTTTTGAAAAAGATATTCCAAATTAAGCGTAGTAGATTCCCCAAAGAGATTAGACAAAAAAAGCAGTAGAATCATAACCTCCATTTGGATTTAGAGGTTTTAAGAAAAAATTACAACATTGGATACTGTTGACGGAGATCTTTCTGATGCTATCTTAAGGCAAAAGATAGCCAAAAATATTATCTTCAATCTCAATCGAATGATTACAATGTTGACAGTTACATATTGATGATATCTTTATTTATCCTTGCAAGATAAAACCTTTATGCACAAGTCAAAAATGGATTGATCTATTGAAAAAGTTTTCTATCTTGTCAGGTATTTGGATGATTTAACAGGAGATAATAAATGTGACTCTCCTAAATATTTTTTTTCTCTCATATTATTTATTATTTGCTAATCTTTCAATTCAACTGGAGCAGTTCCCCTTTACAATTATTCCAGATATAGCAATTGCTTTAGTATTTGGGAGTTCGGCTTTCCTAATAGGCTATATAGCCTATTGTCATCAGTTCTTTAGCCATCCCAAGCTTTTTACTTTATTTATCGCGTTATTGGTTACTTTTAGCCTCATTTCGATTCTGGATATAGCCTCTTTGTATATTCCTCTGGCTAGGGTACAAGGAGGTATAAAATTACTATCTGCTGCGATTGCAATATGGACGACCAGGGAATTCATAGCAAATACTTTACAGACTTTATCTCCAAGTCATAGGACATCCTCTGCGAATAAAAGTCAACTCGTTAATCAGGAAAATGAAGGAAGTCGGCAACAAGAGTCAGTATGGTGGGAAAACCAGCAGACTTTAAATAATATCTTTGAATATTCCTTGATCGGCAAGGCGATTCTCACTCCTGATGAAGACTGGATCAGGGTTAATCCAGCCTTCTATAAAATCTTGGGGTATTCAGAAGCAGATTTATTGCAGACCAATCTTAGAAATATTACCTATCCTGAGGATTTAGCCGCTGATCAACATTATCGTGACCAATTATTATCTGGAGAGATTTCAGCCTGTCGTGTTGAAAAGCGATATTGCCACAAGCAAGGCCATATTGTTTGGGTCTCGTTAAGTCTCTCTTTAGTCAGAGATTCCATGGGTCAGCCCTTATATCTAATTGCTGAAATCGATAATATCTCTGAACACAAACAGGTTGAAACAGATTTGAAATTGATCATTGGGCAGTTGAATCTTGCCATAAAAGATCGCTCTTCAGAATTAGATACAGCTTACTCAAACTTGAAAAAATCTGCTGCTCAGTATCAAGATCTTTATGACAACGCTCCAGATATGTATCTATCGGTTGATGTTGATAGCACAAAGATTTTGCGTTGTAACCAAACATTAATGAAAGAGCTTGGATACAGCTATCCAGAGTTAGTTGGACGCTCAGTGCTTGATCTATATCATCCTGATTCTCGATCAGATGCCAAAGAATCCTTCCAAACCTTTTTGGAAAAAGGTGAAGTCAGGAATGGCAACCTATTGGTACAACGCAAAGATGGAACGACCTTGAATGTCAGTCTCAATGCTCAGGGGTTTCGAGATCAGCAAGGCAAGCTGAAGTACAGCCGTTCAAGCTGGAGAGACATCTCTGAGCGTAAACGCTTAGAGAACCAATTAAAGCAAATGAATGCTGAGTTGGAAGAGCGGGTTAAAAATCGCACGTTGGCTTTACAAATTGCCGTTCAGTCCCTAAAAGAGAGTGAATCCCGTTTGGAGTTGGCATTAGAGGCTTCTGGAGATGGGTGGTGGGATTGGAACATTCTCACCGATGAAACCAGCTGGAGCACTCAGTTCTATCAAATACTGGGGTATGAATTGGAAGAATTGCCTTCCTCGTTTAAAACTTGGCAAAGCTGGACCCATCCAGATGACTTACTCAGAATAAAGACTCTGCTGAAGAAGCATTTACAAGACCCTTCCATCCCCTATGTGTTTGACTATCGGGTCCGCACGAAATCCGAGCAATGGAAATGGATTTCGGCAATGGGAAAAGTCGTAGCCTGGAATGATCAGGGGGAACCCCTTCGCATGGTGGGAATGCACCATGATATTAGTGAGCGCAAACAGGCAGAGCAAGAACTGCAAAGAATAAACAGTGAATTAATTCGTTCCAACCAAGAGTTGGGCCATTTCGCCTATGTTGCCTCCCATGATTTGCAGGAACCCTTACGGAAAATTGGGAGTTTTACCGATTTACTGGCCGATCGCTATCAGGGGCAACTCGACGAGACAGCAGATCGCTATATTCGCTACATCACCGATGGGGCAATGCGTATGCAGGGGTTAATAGATGATCTCCTGAACTATTCCCGCGTCGGACGAGCCGAACTGAAAGTTCAACCCACAGCATTATCGTCCATCCTTGAAAAGGTAAAATCTGACTTAGAAAAGGTCATTGAAAAACGCCAGGTCGAGATTATTATAGATTCCTTGCCAACCGTTGCTGTCGATCCCGTGCTAATGGGGCAGGTATTCCAAAATTTGATTTCTAATGCCATTAAGTATTGCCAAGCCGATCGTCCGAGGATTTATATTCGAGCCACTCAAGATCAAAAATTTTGGACTATTTCAGTTCAAGACAATGGAATTGGCATCAATCCACAGTTTACTGATCGGATATTTGTCATTTTTCAGCGATTACACCATCGAGAAGAATATTCGGGCACCGGAATTGGTTTAGCCATTTGTAAAAAACTAGTTGAACGTCATGGGGGGCAAATCTGGGTAGATTCTGAAGAAGGTAAAGGGGCGAACTTTTCCTTTACCCTACCTAAATGAAATTTTTTATAAAGCCTTCAAAGAATCCTTAATTCGTTAAATGACCGTCAAAATCATCCATAATTAAATTTATCTGGCCAATAAATTATAATTCATGCGATTTTTATAAATTTGTTTATGATATTGAATAGCTAGCCGAGTTTAAACTTTGGTGCAATAGATGATTGAAATCTTGCTGGTGGAGGATGATGAGGGGGATATAGAACTCACCTTGGAAGCCTTTAATCGTTCAAAAGTTGCCCTCAGAGTTAATGTGGTTAGAGATGGTATAGAAGCTTTGGACTATCTACAAAAAAAAGGGGAATTTGAGACAGCAAGGACTCCCGATTTGATGTTGCTTGATCTCAACTTACCGCGCAAGGATGGCCGAGAAGTATTGACTGATATGCAAGAGAGTGATCGGTTTAAGCAAATACCAGTGGTCGTACTGACAACATCAGACGCAGATGAAGATATTCTGAAGAGTTATAAGATCGGGGCAAATGCGTATGTCACCAAACCAGTGGGACTGAAGGGATTGGTTAAGGTGGTCAATTTACTGGAGGACTTTTGGTTTACGATTGTAAAGTTGCCTCCCCATGATATGTAACGAGATCACAGACTGACTTGAGCCGATCTACTGCTCTTTGACCTGGGCACTTGTCACTCGTTCGACTGCAGCAATTAACTCCTCCAAATCGATCGGTTTCTTCAGATATTCATCTGCACCGACTGTCTTGGCAATTTCTAAGACTGAACAACTGGGATCATGAGAACGTCCACTAATGGCAATAAGCCATGGTTTATACCCTAGGGAGAGCATGTTGATTTTGGAAATCAGCAAAATCCCTCCCCTAAGACTCTCTTGATTGTTCTTTTGAATAAAAATATCGATGAAAGCAATGTCTAGATATCCTTCATAAATTTTGGACATTGCCGTATCGACATTGGTGGTATGTTCAACCTGGTGCCCTTGAGCACTAAGGGTTTTGTGCCAAGACTCTGCCAGTATTAAATCGTCTTCAAATATCAGGATATTAGCCAATTGTCCAGATCCTTTTAGGCTAAGAGTTGATGAATGGTGTTGTTTAATTGATTCCCATCAATGGGCTTCTTGAGCATGGGGACTGTGGCTAGAGATTCTGGAAGAGTAAATTTGGAATTATAGCCAGTCGTAAATAGGAATGGTATTCGTCGCTTGATCAGTTCTTCTGCTACGCCAAAGCTATTCTCGTCCTTGAGGTTGATGTCTAATATACCCATGATGTATTGCTTTTGGTCTAGGAGTTTAATGGCCTGCTTGACCCTGGGGGCCGTATCTATATCGCTAAATCCTAAAGACTCTAGAAGATTTTCCATTTCGAGGGCCAGTAACATGTTGTCTTCAACAAGAAGAACCGTACCAGGAGCAATGTCAGGCTCCTCCTCGTTCTGGGGGGTGGACATTGAAGGAGGGGAAATTTCTGATGGGTCATTCTGGAGCAGGATCAGGTGGGCAGGCAGCCAAAAATTGACTTGAATGCCTGTGTGGAGGAAGCGAAGCGTTGCCTCTCCTTCAAACTCAAACGGTATTGCTCGCTCGATTAACGTCTGTCCAAACCCCTTACGCTGGGGCGGCAAGACGGTCGGTCCATCCGATTCCTCCCAATCAAATGCCAACCCTCCATCCTGTTCCCGCCAACAGACATCAACTTTTCCGGTAGGAACTGATAAAGCCCCATACTTGGCAGAGTTCGTCATCAGTTCATGAATGACTAAGGCAAACATGGGAACAAAGTTGGCTTTTAACCCCACTTCTGGGCCAGAGAAACTAACTTGGTGCTTGGGTTTTGCTAGGTAAGGCCGGAGTCCAGTTGTTAACAAGTTTTGTAGATTGGGCCATTCCAAGCCATGCCCAGACACCAAATCATGGGCATGGGCTAGAGCTTCAATGCGGCGGTCTAACAGTAAGGTATATTCCTCGACGGAAGTAGTGGAGTGGCGGGTTTGGCGGGAGATGGACCGGATTAAGGCCAGAATATTTTTAACGCGGTGGTTAAGTTCAGCAATTAAGAGATCTTGTTGTCGCTGTTGTCTTAACCATTCCTGCTGCTGGTTTTCTCCTTGACTGATCGCTAGCTGCATTAGCCCAGTCCGCAATTCCAAGGCCGCTTCTGTGTCGAGGGACGACCAAGATTGGCATTGGCCTGCAACCGTTTCCCGATACTCTGCAAAGGAGGAACGGGGGAGTAATCGGGGGCCGTTTGGCCCTTCGACTATCTGTTTTTCTGGCGATCCGGCCCAGCGAACTTCATGGATAATTTCATTGCGAAAGAAAATAACGAAGACTTCGTCGAGGGGGGATATACCAAGGCAGAGGGCACCGGCCGTTTTACCCAGTTGGTTTGCATCGATACGGTCGAGGTGGGATAGGTTTTCTAGGGGCACCAGTTCAGGACTGGGATGGGTTTGAACCTGATGAACCAGTTCTTGAATGATATCGAGCGCTGGAACATCCCCATAGGTTTGAATCTCTTGCTTGTCAATAACGGCCAACCCCTGGGCCGAGAGCATGGAGCAGAGTTGTGGCCCTAAAGTTTGTATGGTTAGCGTAAAACTGCCACTGCTCGTCAGTTTTTGGGTGATCTGAGAGATCGCTGAAATAATGTGTTTGCGGTTATTGAACCGCTCTTCTTCCAAAACCAACTGGAATTTGAGGGAAAAAAGTTGGCCAAACAAATCGCAGATGGATCGGTAATCAGGGGGCAATAATTTGACACTGTTGTGGTGAAACGCAAAAAGCCCCCATAGTTCCCTATGGACAATAATGGCCACATTCATGGAGGATTGAACCCCCATATTGGCTAAATACTCCAGATGAATGGGAGATACAGCCCGCACATGGGTCAGGGTAAGGTCTAGGGGATCTGCGGTTGGATCGGCGGCAATTAAGTCGGCGGTGGGAGCATCAATATCGGAGATCGCACGGATAGGCATCTTTAAGGCAATCCCACGGACCTGTTGAGGGATATCTGAAGCGGGGTATCTGAGGCCAAGATTGGGTTCCAACTCATCTACCATGGCTTCGGCGACAACTTCCCCAGCCCCATCGGGTAGAAATTGATACGCCATAACTCGATCGAACTCTGTCACTTGCTGCAAGTCTTTGACGGCTAGTTGCAGTAGGGCTGAGGTTGCCGTTTCATCTTGCAGACGGGCCAGAAGCATTTGGATTTTAGTAAAAGCGGATTGGCTGTTGAGCTGTGCCGAGGGAACTGACTCTAGTTCAATTAGAAAATGAGGCCCCAATCGATGCAAACTTATATCTAGCATGGACTGATGGAGTGGATAGACCCCTGCTCGCTCCCGATGAGTTGCGATGGTGGGATGGCCTGCGATATTTCTGAGGGTATGAATCACCTCTTCTGGCAGCAAAATACTGAGAGATTGTCCTAGAGCATCCGCAGGGGTGACTCCCAAAAAATCACTGATATTACTGGAAACATGAGTGATGGACTCAAGATGCTTATCTGTAGCAATCAGAGCCCCAAAGATTTGGATGCGACCCGGAATATGAACGGGCTCGCGATCGCAATTAGAAATCGCTAGTTCTCTAATTTCCATACCTTAACTGAATGCATCAATAATGCAACCTCAAATAAGTAAGATAACTGAACCGATTGAACATCTATTTTTTTGCCAAAGAGCAAAAATACTTACCACTCTTTAAGACAATTGAACCTAATTTTTGGGGCGTCTATCGTCATCATAAGGGATTAGGTGATGAAGCAATTTTAGTCCCGTAACTTGTTTGACGAGCAGACTTTACTTTTCTTTTATTATTTATGTTTTATTTAGATAGATGGGATAAAAATATCTCATTGCACATAGCAAATTCAGAGAGAAGATGATTATTCTTTGAAAATAAGTTAGGGAACACCACAAGTAAAAAAAAATCTCAGCTTTTTACTCTTGTCAACATTTAAAGCAATATAGAATTTCTATATAAATGTTAAGTCCAGTCAGCAGCTAAAAGTAAAGACTATGATTGTTTTAGATACTGGGTTAAAAGAATCTTCAGTTAACTGCCAAAGCAATTAATGTTGTTTTAGAATGTGCGCAAACCCAAAGCAATTTATATCGAGATTTGGCATCTATAGTTAATATTTTCTATTAGTATCTCTACACTTCTTTTTTGTGGAGTTTTAGGCCAATCGGAATGGATTTTCTAAATAATGAATTCTAACGATCACCCATCCCTAAATGCTGATTCAAATACGCTAAACACTATTGCTCCTTCATTCTATGTCGTTGCCGTTGGAGCATCCGCAGGTGGCCTGAAGCCTCTTGAAGTTTTCTTTGAAAATATAATTCCTGACTCGGGGGTGGCTTTTGTTGTTATTCAACATTTGTCCCCAGATTTTAAGAGTTTAATGAATGAAATTTTGGGCCGTCGTACCCAAATGGGCATTCAGATTGCAGAAGAAGGGATGGCACTTCAGCCCAATTCAATCTATTTGATCCCGGCAGGTCAAAATATGATTGTTCGGGACCGTTGCCTTTACCTCTATCGCCAGAAGCGAGACCAAAAGCCGAACTTTCCTATTAATTTATTTTTTCAGTCCTTGGCAGATGATATTCAAGAACGTGCTATTGGTATTGTTCTCTCTGGTACAGGGAGCGACGGTACCCATGGGCTCCAACATATCCATGAAAGTGGGGGGATTACGTTAGTTCAAGACCCCAATACGGCTGAATTCGATGGTATGCCCCATACCGCTATCAGTACTGGATGTATTGATTATGTAGAAGCTCCAAAAGTTCTGGCGCAAATGGTGAACGATTTAGGAAATCCTGCCATCGTTCCAGCAGATTTAGTGAAATTTAGCAGCAACTTAGGTGCAGAAGCCCATCAACTCCAAAAAATTGTAGAGTTGCTAGCCAAGCATGAAGATATCGATTTTTCCCAATATAAACCATCCACTCTGGGCCGCCGAGTCGAACGCCGCCGACTCTTAACCCAAAACAATTCACTGAACGACTATGCCAGCCTCTTAACCGAATCTGCCGATGAACGTTCCCTACTACGCCGGGATTTACTGATTAATGTCACCCAATTCTTTCGAGATGAGAAGGTTTGGGAATACCTAAAAGATAAGGTTTTGCGTCCTATCATTGCAGATTTTCCCGCAGCAGAAACCTTAAGGATATGGGTAACCGCCTGCGCGACAGGTCAGGAAGCTTATTCCATGGCGATTATTGTTCGAGAGCTGTGCGAGGAACTGGGACGACAGATGCCCATTAAGCTCTTTGCAACAGACATCGATCAGACTGCTCTAGACAAAGCTGCATTAGGGAGCTTTGATGAGTCTATTGCGGATTATGTGAGTGTAGACCGGCTGCAGAAATATTTCACCTACAATAACGGTCACTTCACGATTAAACGAACCTTGCGAGAAATGCTGATTTTCTCGCCCCATGATTTAACCAAAAATGCCAGTCTGACCCGCATGAATGTCGTGTGCTGTCGGAATGTGCTGATCTATATGCAGCCTACTTTGCAGCAGTATGTACTGCGCAATCTGCATTTTTCCCTAAATAAGGGCGGAGTTCTATTATTGGGAACCTCTGAAGACCTAGGTGAACTAGAGCCTGAATTTGAGGTTTTACATTCTAAAAATAAGATATTTTCGAAATTCAGGGATCAACGCCTGAATCTAAACTATTTTCGAACTAAAACGATTGCTACACCAGTCGTGTCGGGGCGAGATCCTCGCTACCGCCGTCAAGCTGACCCTCTGACTGAGAATGCGTTTAAAGCCCATCTTGAAGAACTGAACATGACTTGTCTGTTGCTGGATACGGACGAGAAGTTACTTCGGGTTTGTGCCGATCACCTGGATATTTTACGTATCCCAGAGGGGCCAGCCACTGAAAATGTCAGATCCTTGCTCCCCGAGGTGATGCATTTGCCCTTTATCTCGGCGATGAGTCGAGTCCTTCGAGAAAAGCAGCCAGTACAGTTTAGCAGCCTCTTGTGGGAGCACAAGGATGGACCGCTTGACTTAAGGTTCAAGGTTAGCCCCTGCCAATCCAATTGCCGAGAATCGATGTTCTTGAGACTTGAGATCTCCGCTAGCTCCCGCAATTCTCCCCCTGCACAAGATCAGGCTGTAGAAAGTAGTACGGAGGTGATCAACCGGATTGAGCAGCTGGAGTTGGAACTGTCTTATACTCGCGAAAATCTACAGGCCACCATTGAGGAGTTAGAAAGTACCAATGAAGAGCAGCAGGCTACTAACGAGGAACTGATTGCCTCTAATGAAGAGCTGCAGAGTACCAATGAAGAACTACATGCCGTCAACGAAGAACTGTACACCGTTAATAATGAACATCAATCTAAAATTCAGGAATTGACAGCTCTGAGTAATGACATTGATAACCTGTTCCGCAGCACAGAAATTGGCGTGGTGTTTCTAGACCAGAGTTTGCAAGTGCGGAAATTTACCCCCGCTGCGAATCAAATTTTTCAATTTCTACCCACGGATGTGGGGCGTCCGATTCGAAATTTAGCCATCAATGTCAACTATCCCTCGTTGATTGAAGTCCTCTCGGAAACAGCCCGCACTGGCAAAGTCACCGAGCAGGAAATTAACGCCCATGGACAACACTTGCTGATTCGGATCCATCCCTATGTGGATAACGATAATGAGCAACAGGGAGTGGTGATGTCAATTATTGATATTACGGCCACTCGCAAGGTCCAGATTGAACTCCAATCTCAGCGCATTAAAGCCAAGCTAGCCCAGGATACCCTAGAGGTTTTTCAAGAGCGCTATCAGCAGCTCTACCATGAAACCCCGGTGATGATGTACTCCTTGGATGCTCGAGGAGTGATTATAGAAGTCAGTAATTTCTGGCTCTCCAAATTAGGGTATCCCCGCAATATGACGTTGGGGGCAACCGTCGATATATTTCTCAACCTAGAGTCCCAAAAGCGGTTTCAAAAGCTATGGCCGCGTTTTCTAGAGTCTGGTTTGAGCATTGATATACCGATGCAGATACAGACCAAATCAGGTGAGATCATTGATGTGTTGCAATCAATGATTGCCGAGCGTGATGATCTAGGAGAAGTGTCTCGATGCTTAGTGGTTTCGGTCGATATTAGCCAACGCAAATTGGCAGAAGCTGCGAGACTAGAGAGCGAACAGCGATTTCGCTCCATGGCGGACCATGCACCTGTGATGATCTGGCTCACGGAAGCTCCAGGACATTGCACTTATCTGAATCAAGAGTGGCTGAGGTTTACCGGGGATTCTCTAGAACAAGCGTTAGAACGAGGTTGGCAAGATAGAATTCACCCGGAGGATTTAGAGGAAAGTGTGGCGGCTTACCAACAGGCCGTTACCGAACGCCAGCCCTTGCGTTTAGAGTATCGACGATGCGATCGCAACGGCACCTATTGTTGGATCTTAGATACCGCCAAGCCTCGATTTCTACCCACAGGGGAATTTGCCGGCATGATTGGGTCTTGTATTGATATCAGCCTACAGAAACAAGCCGAAGCAGCTTTAGAATTATCCAACCTCAATCTGGAAGCTGATTTAGCTGAAAAAGATGCCTCTTTACATACCATTGAAGGTAATTTACAAGAAAGTGAGGCTCGATTTTACTCCCTAGCAGACAATGCTCCAGTTTTAATCTGGCTCAGTGATGCTCAAGGGAACTGTACCTATGTCAATCAAACCTGGGAGAATTTGACCGGCCAATCTTTGGAGTCCCAACTGGGTGACGGATGGCTAGAGACCATTCATCCAGAGGATCGTGATCGAGTAAAAACCTTATTCCAAGAGAGCTGTGCTCAACAATGTCCCTTTGAGCAGGAATTTCGACAAGCCAGAGCAGATGGCGTCTATCGTTGGATTTTGGCAACGGGAGTCCCTAGGATAGCAGCCGATCAGTTTGCTGGTTTGATTTGTTCCTGTATGGATATTTCCGATATCAAGCATTCTCAAAAGAGATTAGAGCAAGCGATTCAAGAGCTACAACGATCGAATCAGGAGCTAGAGCAGTTTGCCTATATCGCTTCCCACGATTTACGGGAACCGCTCCGTAAAATCCAAAGTTTTGCCGAGCTGTTACAAGACGATTTATCGACAAAGCTGGATCAAGATCAAAGCCGATACTTTGGGTACATCATGTCAGGGGCACAGCGGATGCAATGTCTCATTCAAGATGTGCTGCAATACTCTCGGGTTGGACGAAGCGACCAACCCCTAGAGTTGATCGATTTGAAACACGTGATCGAAATTGTGCAATCCGATTTAAGTTTAGCGATAGAAGAAAGTCAGGCTGTTATTGAATTTGACTCACTCCCCTCTATTCATGCCCATACCGTAGAGATTACTCAAGTTTTTGAAAATCTAATCAATAATGCCATCAAGTTTCGCTCTTCTACTCCACCGCGGATTCAGATCTCTGCAGAACAACAACCTGAATCTTGGACAATCTTGGTTAAGGATAATGGAATTGGAATTCCTGAAGACTCTTTGGAGCGTGTTTTTGTCATGTTTCAACGCTTGCATTATTCCAATCAATACCCAGGGACAGGAATTGGATTGGCATTATGTCGCAAAGTTATCGAAAGCTATGGGGGAACCCTGACGTGCACATCCGCCCCAGGTAAAGGGGCAACCTTTATCCTCCAATTCCCCTTGCAGCCTGTGGTGCCGATATTGCAATAGTCGCCGAAGTAACGATGAAGCCAGCTGAAGATTCTCATTATCTCCGTCAGGAACTGTATGAATTGATCCTAAATGACCCCTCCGTCTTTGATTTTTTACAGGGGGCGACCTTAGATGGAGTTTGGTATTGGGATTTGGTTAACCCAGAGCATGAGTGGATGAGTCCTGAGTTTTGGCTTTTTTTAGGGTATTCTCCAGCCCAAAAACAGCATCTAGCATCAGAGTGGCAAGATTTAATCCACCCAGAAGATTTAGTCATTGCCCGCAAAAATTTAGAAAAGCATCTTGACAATCCAGCTCACCCCTACGATCAAATCGTTAGGTATACCAAGAAAAATGGAAAGATAGTGTGGGTCCGATGTCGAGGGATTGCCATTCGAGATCAGTTTGACCAGCCCGTTCGAATGTTAGGAGCCCATGTGGATGTCACGAAGCTGATGGAAGTAACAGAACTGCTAGAAATTCAGCTTCAAAGACTAGATGCCTGCAAGATGCGGCTTTCGCTAGAACAGCAGAAAGTCAGCCAACTCGCCCATGAGAAATCGCAGTTGGAAGGACAACTGCAGCAAAAGGAAAAAGAAATTCAGGTACTGAAACAACGGGTACTCTAGTTGAGCCATACCCAATGAATTCTGAAACCAACCGGCATTTGTCTTGCCACACCCACCCATAGGGCCTCAGTGAAATAATCTATTTCTGCGACTCCTATTGGATTCAACAGTGATTTGTACTTGTTAGTAAGACAAGAAATCCAAAATCAGCTGTGTCTGTTTGCACCATATACACTTAAAACGAACACTAGCTTTGCCATAGAAGCTTTCTGCGAAAGGGGTTTAGACCGTGAAGTATACCCATAAACTGCGAAGTATAACTTATTCTTATACATTATTCTATTGACCTTCAAGCTTGCTGCAATGGTTAGGCTGTTCCTATCAACAGCCGAAAATCTTCTAACGATTGCAGCACTTTTTATTTTCTCTTCTAACCCAAATCCAATGACTATCACACCTGCCAATTCTGAACAGTCCCTTTTTTTATCCAATGAAGAAATTAACAGCTTTCTCCTACTCGACTTAGACGAAGACAGTATGAATGATGCGAGTGTAACCGTCTAAATCAAGATGATAGGGATGTCCGAGAGCACATCTCTGTAGAGGGTTGTTGGTTGATGGGCAACATAGAGGGAAGTAGTGTTCCCCAGCTTAGACAGGCTTTTATTCCATTACTGCAATTCACAGGTAAGCGTTCACTCCCCAAAAATATGGCGAAAAAAATTACGCTGGAACCCATCGAGTCTCAGGCCTCTATTAAGACGAATGATCATCTTTTGGCAGTGCTACTCCAAGAGAAGCTAGATGTTCAGTGGAAATGCGGTGGCAGGGGAAGATGTGCCACTTGCCATATTTTCATTCAATCCGGAGAAGAGAGCTTATCTCCAAAAAGTAAAAGAGAGGTGCAAACCCTAGAGTTAATCTCGAATAGCCAAAAAAATTCTCGATTGGCGTGTCAAGCCAGAGTATTAGGAGAAGGGGTTGTTGTAGAACTACCTGTGGGAATGTATCTGAGCGAGATTGACAATCTGGATACGTTAATTGGGAAAAAAATTCAGGAGCATATTCTTCATCCACTGAATGGAACTGTTCTGGTGCAAGAAGGCATGATGATCACCCGTTCTATGGTGAACCAACTGAAAGAGGCCCTCGTTCAAATTGATAGAGTTCTAGGTATAATCTGAATTCGGGTACTGCCCTTTCAGCATCGGCTCAAATATTCAATCCCTTCCTTAAACTCGAAGAAATTAGAAACCTATTTTTCTTCCTTATAATTACTGAATTTTCAAAGCATCTATAGACCAATGGCACTGACTTAAGAAGTCAGGAAAAGGCTACAAGTCTTGATAGATATAGGATCAAGACTTGCACGCCATAAACTTCTGCCTTTCACTATGTCTGAGTCAGCCGAAATTCTCAAGCAGCAATTTTCCCAAAGCCTGGGTTTACCGTGGACAGATATCCTTCCAGCCTCAAGGTTAGAGGAACTCCTGAAAGAAGAAGCATTCTCCTATCGCAACCGGATATATAGCCCCATCGTTACGCTGTGGGCCATGCTTTACCAAGTGCTATCAGCCGATAAAAGCCTTCGTAACACAGTCAAATGCATCACGACTTGGCTCACAGCGGCTGGCATCCAACCGCCCTCATCTGATACCGGAGCCTACAGCAAAGCCAGAAGTCGCTTTCCAGAGTCACTGTTGCAACGTTTAATTCCCGAAAGCGCTGAGTGCTTAGCGCAACCCCTCTCCCCAGAGCACCTCTGGTGTGGTCGGCCCGTCAAGGTCTACGACGGAACCACCGTGTTGATGGCTGATAGTGCGGCCAACCAAGCATCATATCCACAACATGGCAATCAAACAGCAGGCTGTGGTTTTCCCATCGCTCGCTTGGTAGTGTTCTTCTGTTTGGTTACCGGTGCAGTGGCGTCAGCTTGTATTGCCTCCTGGGACACCAGTGAAATTGTCATGAGTCGTTTGCTCTATCAAGACCTTGAGGTCGGTGATGTGGTCATGGCGGACCAAGCTTATGGCAGCTATGTTGATCTAGCCATCATTCAACAACACAGGGCTGATGGAGTGTTGCGTAAACATCATGCTCGCAAGACTGATTTCCGCAAAGGCAACAAGCATGGCATTGGTGATCATCAGGTGACATGGCATAAGCCAGCCCAACGGCCTGAGCACATGAGTGAGCAAGATTTTGCCCTGATTCCTCAAACATTGGTCGTTAGAGAGGTGTGTTTGCGCTTATCCCTTAAGGGCTTTCGCGACCAGCACATTATTGTGGTGACGACGCTGCTGGATGCTCAACGCTACAGCGCTGGGCAACTGACTCGCTTGTATGGCTGGCGTTGGCCAGTGGCGGAAGTCAATCTGCGCCATCTCAAAACCACCTTAAAAATGGAGATGCTCAGTGCCAAAACTCCGGATATGGTGCGCAAGGACATTTGGGTACATTTGTTGGGCTATAACCTACTCAGAAGTCTCATGGAACTTGCGGCACCGCTAGCAGATAATGCTAGAACTCAACTGTCTGTGCAAGGAGCACGACAACACTTCAATCAGATGCTTGCTTTGTTGGCGACAGCCAACCGTGCGACCAGAAAGCGGTTGTTTACTCATCTACTTGAGACCATGGCAGCCGATCTATTACCCTCTCGACCGAATCGGCACGAACCGAGAGTCGTCAAACGCAGACCCAAATCTTTCCCGCGAATGCGACAACCTCGCTCTGCTCTCAAAGCTAAGCTAGCTGTTTGATTGAGCTTAAGTCAGTGCCATTGATCTATAGACTGATCAGGCAGGGAATTGAGTGTATTCCCTGTCGCCAATTGCATTGGACAAAAGCCATTATCAAGAGAGAATGGTCTTTGTTTGCAAAGTCAATAACCATGAATGGCATTCATTCTTTCCATATGTCTGAAGATGGCTAGCTTTTTAGAAGCTTGGCTTTAATCCATCGGTCATGGAAAGAATCTTTTACCCATGCTGTCTGGGGACAGACTATCGGCTGCAACGAACATCCAAAGTATGCCATTGTCAGAACTCCTCTATTACTTAGTTGTTTTTTGTTCTCGAGGCTTGAATTCTAAGCGGCAGGAGCAGGGATTTGCGTTGCCTCTTGCCCTGGGTTTAGGGTTTGTGATGGTCATTTTGGGCTTGTCCACGATAATGGTTGCCCAAAGCGATCGCACATCTGCATTTAATCGCAAACAAGCAGGGGCCAGTTTGGCCATCGCTGAAGGGGGAATGGCTCGATCCTTAGCCCAACTAACCGCTCCCAATAACGCCGTATTGCTCAATCGCAATTACGATACGATTAACCCCAAAACAGGAAAAACTTATCTCGGCCCCGACGGCATGTTCAATAGTGGCGACGAAGAAGCCAGTGCTATTGACGAATGGACGAGCTATGACCCGAGTAACCACCCTTGCTATCAACAAAAAGGGTGGGGCAGTCCCAACTTTGCAACGACGGGGTCAATGGGTAACACTGGTTCCTACACCGTTAGAGCTTATCGTTTTAATCCGGCGGAGCAACAAGGAACACTATTTGTTGAAGCTAGTAAAGATGGAAAAACCACAGGTGTTCAAATCAGGATTGCCGTACGGTCCGATTTAGACGATTTTCCAGGCTTAGTTCTTCATGACCCTGAACCTGATGACCCTTGGCATGTCGGTGTTTTGGCATTACGGGGTCGCCAAATCCTAGGTAGTAAAGGCAATGTTTACTACTATCCTCAAGGATCACAAGATTCCTCTTTGACTTCGAATTCAACTTCGGGAGATATAGACCGGGCTAGTTATCTGAATGCCATATTCTCTTCTTCAGCATCGGATGGGGCAACAGGCGATACCGTCTCAGGCACGCTGTTTGCTTGTTTGTTGACACCAACTATTCCTGATGGGATAAAAGGCACCAATTTTGGAACCATCACCAGCAGCCAAACCCTAAGCGGGGTCGGAGGCCATACACCAACCCTTTTCCAGATTGAACAAATTGACCTAGCTGGAACTGATGTATTGACGGTCGACACCACCAATGGCTCTGTCGTATTAGATTTCATCGAAGATAGTGCCCCCGAACAAGCCATTCAGTTAAAGGATATGGCCCAAATCCTTAACGTTCGTACGGATGGCCAACCGCCTCGTGTTGGCGATCTACGAATACATTTGAGGGGTGGAGACGACACGGTTTTACTGTATGACCAAACTTGCATTCAAAATGCCTTCATTTGGTCCGCATGGGATGAAGTGCAATTACTGACCTCTGGTCCTGGTTGCCCAGGTGGGCAAAATACCAATATTGAAGGTGTGGTATGGGCAGAAGGCATTTTCAGTTCTAAAAACGACCCCAACAATCGAGACATTAATTTCATTGGGGAAGTAGGTGCCCCCTACGATACCGTTATCACCCCCAATGCGACCTCTGGCATCGCAGTACCTGAAGATGTTAGCAGTTTGATCGACCTGCTGAAATATGTAGACTACCCAGTACGGTATCGATTTGGAGGTGTTTTGCAATGGCAACGGGTGAGGTTATGACAACGATGCTTTAAACCAGTTTTCTCGTATCTACTCAGTTCAAGTTTTAGCAATTCTTATGGGTGATGAGGAGTTTTTTTCATGGGTGCCCCACTAATCAAGTGGTCACCCTTTAGTCTTTGTTTCCTTCCCCTGGAATTTGCCATGTTTCGTTTACATCCCTTCATTGCACTTAGGTCTTCGTCTTCAGAATTAGGGTTTAGCCTGGCTGAAAAAATGGTAATTGTTGCCATTATCGGCATTGCCGCTGCTGTTTCAGCTCCCAGTATTATGGCTGCAATGAATCGAGCCAAAGTAAAACAGACGATGGCTAAAGTACAGGCCGCGTTGAATGAAACGCAACGAGAAGCGATCAAAGGTAATAAAATCTGCACTCTGACCCTTAATTTTGATGCAGGACAAATTTCGGGATCTTGTCTTAAAGTTAGCGATCGCAGTTTGGAAACCAGTGTGGCTATCGCGACAAATTTGATTGATCCCACAGCCAACACAGCCCAAGACGATGAAAGTCAGCCTGTGTGGATCAGTTCAGATGTCCAAGCACCCTCCCTTGGCCTCAATGACGGAGAGAACATTTCGCAGATTGCCATGGCATCTGCACCCGAGCATAAAAGCCAATGGACCGACGCAGGTATGGTGGTTCAGGTTATTGCTGAAAAATGCAAAGGGAATATTGATGAAGGCTTAGGGCTAGGGACTTGTAAAGATCAGCTCATTCCCATTAAATATGGCGTTTTAGGAAATCCAGAGTTTGCCATCATTAGCGCTCAAGCCAGTCCAACCGACCCCAGTGGCAAGATTATTTTTTTCAATCCAAACAATGCTAGTGGAAAAAAGCACTGCATCGCTATTTCCAACACCTTGGGCCTAACCCGAATCGGTACTTACAAAGGTGATATCCAACCCATTGCCATTACTGATGCAGGCCGTTGTACAGCTGATAACTGGGAAGATCAGTAATAGGCGAGTAGAGGGATAAAGTTTGAAAAGAGCTGCTGAGCTAAGAGCCTCCCTCGCACAGTGATTAAAGCCTTACGAAACTACCACTTGTGGCACAGCCTTTTCTCTACTAAGGCTTTAGTTTAGAAGATTCTGTCAATAGACCTCTTGCAATATTCATTTCACGATGTGGTATCGCTGTTTTTCATCCCTTAAGCAGCCAAAGATAGCTCATGGTTATAGAGGGCTGCAATCAAGTTACACCGCAGCGCGTAGCGACAACGACGATTGCGATAGCGCTCCGACAGAATTCTGGAAATCTTCAGGCTGCGATTAATGTGTTCAATGCCCATTCGTTCCTGACTCAGTGCACAGTTATACTCTCGCTGCAAGGAAGTCAGTTCACCATGTTGTGGCTTCTTGAAAGGAACATAGCTGTTGGCGTGGTAGGCTGCAATCCCTTGATATCCGCTATCTTGCAAACTCTCGGTATTTGGATGGATATGGATACCTGAACCCTTGAATATCTGAAAATCATGCCGACGGCCTGGGCCAAAGCTCAGACAGATAACCTCTAAAGTGTTGCGGTCAGCAATAATCTGGCATTTGAGGGTATGTCTCTTTTTTTTCCTGAATAATACGCTTTTTGTCCTTTTTGGGGACGTTCAATCGGTGTCTCAGTCACATCCATCACGACAACATCAGGCCGCTCAAATCCTTGTATTAGATGTTTCTTGCCGGGTAGGCGGAAGAGTCCTGAGTTCATCAGAGCGGTCTCGACCTGGTGGACTATACGGCAAACCGTTGATTCAGAGACTTCCCAATCTCCAGCAATGTGGAAATAGGTCCGATATTCTCGCCAATATTGAAGGGCCACTAATAGTTGATCGGGACGGCACAACTTCGGAGGTCGCCCTGCATTAGAATGACTCAGGTGATAGGTGTGCCATGCGTGGAGCATGCGTTTGAAGGTTTGCTTGTAGACCCCAGTTCGTCGCTTGAAATCTTTTGCACTTAGCGCTTGGGCTGTTTCGTAATTCATTGGATATGGGACTGAATAGGAAGAACATCAGGCTCAATACCATATCGCAAAATTAATTATGCAAGAGGTCTAATCACTAAGTGCTGTTTGTGCTGATACCGAAGTCTTTATTAATAAATATATTGCTATCAAATCTTGGATTTTATAGCTAATTCAAGAAAATATTTTCTATAAGCATCAAATACTTGGTTTTTTATTCTAACTATATACTTTATTTCCGAGGCTTATATATTCTTATCCATGCTCAACTATTCTGCACAAATCAGGATTTATCAGACTAGCCCAAGACTCGATTCACAATGAAAAGTATCAGATTTTCAGTGATTTTACCTAGAATATATATCCGTTTACACTACGATCTACGTATGATCACTGAAGAAAGGTCCTATTTTACTTCGTATACTAAAAATATACATAAATCAAACATTTACAATAAAAACATTCAGAACAATATTTTAAGTAATTGTTATTATATATTTAGAATGCGATTGGCTTATCTCGAAAATAAATTCATATAAAAATTTCAATCAACTCTTTTCACGTTCATCTGGCTTATCAACAAGTAAATCCAATTTAACTAAGGTGATGTCATCCTCTTTCTTGGTTCATTGAGGGTTCGCTGCAACCTATCTCAGATTAGATAGAGCGACATAAACATATCCAATTTATATTTCTCTTTATCATCGAAATATGTTGAAGTCCAGAAGAAAGACGACCGATGAAGGGTTTGCCTTACCCATTGCCATCGGTTTTGGGTTAATCATGGTGCTGGTAGCCCTGACTTTAAGCATTAAGTCCAGGGATGATCAAGTCTCAGCCGTTTCTCAAAAGCAAACAACAGCCAGTACGACCGTTGCAGAAGGTGGAATCTCTCGCACCCTCGGATTCTTAAATCACAACTATCACATGCTGTTGAGATCGAATTACGACCCCAACAGTCTCCTAGGATCAGATAGTCCTGATGAATGGTCTTTTCTCACCAAGCCTCCTCCCTGTTTTACAGGAGTGAATGATATCCTCACAGGCAAGATTCCCACCAACGCACCTGCCGACACCTATACAGTCGAAGCGTATCGCTACAGTGATCCAGATGGCATCTCCAATTCTGGAGATGAGACTGGAACCTTAATTGTCAAAGGTCATCCGCCTAATTCATCTGCAGTATCGCGGATTCAGCAGACGATGAATATTTCTCAGTCAACTTCTCTAGCTAGTTTCCCAGGACTGATGGCTCAAGATATTACCTTGGGCAATAATGACGTATTAGGTGCAATCTCGGGGAATGTCGTTTGCACAGATACCCTCAACTGTGTAGTGCCGGTTAGTGGATGTGTCAATGGTCAACCAACAAATGCAGGACTGCGAACAGCCATTGATGCGCTCAATAATAGTGTTGTGCAGGGGCAAATTTATGTTCGAGATGTGACGTGGCCTCCTGTTCCCGCGATTCCCTCAGGCGCGATCAATGTCTCGATTAGTAGCGCCACCAGCTTCCCACGGACTGGAGACTCAGTAGGTGCCGATGGTGCTTACCACTATCAAGTAAGTGACATCACCCTTAGTGGTAGCGATCAGGTCACAGTGGATACCACCTCAGCCCCCATCTATTTTTACGTTACGGGTGATATTGCAATGAGCGGCCAAGCCACGTTGGCCCATACCTGTTCAGGTTCTGCTAATAATTGCGGAACTTATGGGAGTGGTTTAGGTAGCCCAGAACGCTTTCGAATATATGGCAACGCCGATGATGGTGATAGCTTCTCCGATCAAGACTTCATATTGAATGGTGGAGCCACAGCCACCAATGTTTTCATTCATGCTCCAGATGCCCGTATGGGAATTAATGGTGGCAGCAGCAATCCTGATATACGAGGTGCCATTTGGGTCAGAGAGTGGGATGGCTCAAGCTCTAACACTGCTGAAATTACGGTCCCCAATGCAATGAAGCAACTGTTAACAGATTCTGGTGTTGTAGTTACCTCAGCGTCCCATAAAACGTCTGCAGCAACGAGTTGGACTCGTTTAGAAGCAACTCCTTAATCAACAAACCTCCCAATAGAATTCTCCTCACTTAGCCTCACTGCCAGGAAGACTCCCGTGATCACAAGAACACAAAAAAATTTTCATGAACAAGGATTTACCTTAGTTGAAGTTGCTGTCTCCATGCTGGTTTTAGCACTATTTATTGGGACCGCCATGCAGGGGTTGGTTCTCTCAACGAAGTTTAAAGTGCGAGCTAAACAGTTGACTGCAGCGAATAACTGGATTCAGCAAGACTTAGAGGATGTTAAAGCAGTCGCCAGTGATGTAGGCCAAGTACCTCTCACTTCAGCATTACTCTATGCTGATGCCCTTCCGGGAGATACAACGATCAAAGTTACTCAACTTGGATTTAGGTTAGGCGATTCCATTGTTATCGGTACAGAGACTAGCAGTAACGTTATAACCAATCTGCAATTTCAAAATGATCCCGCAACCAACACAAATTATTTAGAAGTCACCTTGCTCAATCCTTTGGCATATGCCCAAAAAGCTGACTCCACAGCTCTAGTATTAGCGAGATGTCGATCTCATTTGGCTACAGGAGGATTTGCTGCCTATCTTGATGAATCACTACCTGCAGTCCAGTCAGAAACGGACAACAGTAGCACGCCTACCTCAGGGCAAAAAACTATTATGGGCCAAGAATTTACCCTGAATAGGACAACGGCAGTCCGACCAGCAGAACCCTATCAAATCTTAGAAGTTACCTATAACGTTATTGATGAAAAGCTGGAGACAGTAGCCCAAGCCAATTCAGAGGTGGTGTCTAATGCGTTCTTTGCCTGTCCGTAGTGAACAAGGGTTTACTCAGCTCGAAATCGTCATTGTCTTGGTCGTTATGGGGATCTTAGGGGCAATTTCAGCACCTAGCCTTCTAAATTGGGTTAATACCCGAAAGCTTGAAGCTGGCTTAGGTGAGCTGGAAGGGACTCTAATCGAAGGCCAAGACCAAGCTATCCGTCTCAGTAAGACTTGCACCATTAATCTGCCGATGGGAAGTAATGCTGTGCTAAGTAGTTCACCTGCAGATTGCCTACGCAATGGCAATCGCACCCTAGAAGGGCTTCAGCTTAGACATTCATTCGCTACTCCTCTCAGCTTTGATTTCAAGGGGCGAGTGCCTTCCTCATTCACCTCAGAACAAACCGTTGTTCTTTCTATCGCGAATGAAAAAAGTTCCCCTTCAAAGTGCCTAGTAATTGCACCTGGAATTGGATTGACCAGAGTTGGAGAATATATCGGCTCATCCGATACAACATTAGCCAGCAACTGTAAAACTCCCACATTATGATTGCCAACACCTTAGACGCGATGACTGCCAAGATCCCATATTCTTTAAGCTCTAATAGGTCAGAAAACGCAACTCATCAAGGGTTTACCTTAGTTGAGCTGTTGGTCGGCATGGTGGTGACCAGCATATTTCTAGCCTTTGCAGGGTCAGGGCTAATTTCAATTCTACAAAGTCATCGCCAATCGGAAGCTGAGGTGGATCAGCATACTCAATTGAACCGTGCCATAGACTTTATCGCGGATGACATCAGAGAGGCCAAGGCAGTGTCTACTACTGCGCCATCAGGCTGGATTGTTCCGACCAACTATAGTGCTATTCTCTACCTCACTAAGCCGGATGATTCTACCGTTGCTTACTACACATTTGATACGTCTTCTGGATCTAACTGGCAAGGACCACAGGTGATTTATCGAGCTACAGCCCCTAATACAGCAGGAAATCCGCTCGTTGATCGAGTCTCTAATGCGTCTCCAGGGTGTTCTGGTTCAGGGACATCAGGGTTTGAAGTATCGCCTGCTCCTCTAACACCAACCCACCGATCCGTCACATTATGTCTCTTGGGGGATTTACCCAATGGAACCACTGAAATGGTGGAATACACAGTGACCCTTCGAAGTAATGAAGTGTAACTGATTCCATAACGGCACATTCCTGGAGATGGCAAGACTGAGTCACCTGTCCCACACTTTGTTGATGCACAATCGAATTCTTCAGTTGTTATTAAAAATCAAGATGAACAGCTATAGTGCGACACACCACCAGCATTAAAAAACGCCTTAGGTCTTAGACGATAGTATTTATCTTCTACTTCTTGCGATTGCTCATCATAGGGATAGCTCAGTACTTCTTGCAGCTCTTTAACTAATGTGTAGTCACCCTGCATAGCTTGTTGGTAGGCGGGGACAATCAACCACTCTCGCCATGTGTATTTTGGGTTAGTCAGTTTCATATTTGTTGATATCTCAGCCAAATTGCCGTCCTTAATGACGAGGTCGCGCCAGCTTTTTAGCCAAGATTGCCATTGCTCATCGAGTTGTTGAGACGTTTTACCGTAGAAGCTCTTTTTCAATGCTGAGATATCCTCAGGTATGTGGGATAACTCCCGGAAGAAAATGGTGTAATCTACCTCTGAGTCAGTCATTAACTGAATTAATGTCTTTAACAGCTGTGGGTTAAATTCAGTCAAGCCAAGTTTGGCTGCCCACATTTTTTGGACTTGTTGTTGCATGGCTTCTGAAAAGCCACGGCCTACTTGGTCGAACTGTTCTAAAGCATCAGCATCTTCTTCAAGTAGCGGTCTCACCGCTTTCCAAAACATATAATAATTCGCTTCTGCTGCGATGGGCTGATAGAAGAATGAAAATTGTTCGGCACCGCCAGTCCAAGGTTGAAACCAAGGGTCAAAAACTTCACAAAATCCAAAGGGTCCATAGTCGAGGGTAAAGCCACCAGCAGCGCAGTTGTCACTATTAAAGTTACCCTGGCAATAACCAACACGTAGCCAGTTGGCCACCAATGACGTAAGACGCTGGCGAAATAGCTTAGCCAACTCAACCAGTTGATCAGCAAAACCAAGGTTTTGATTAATATCGCTTTTGTATTCTCGCTCCATTAAATGGGACACGATCATGCTCAACTCTTCTAATGCTTTTGGATGAGCATTGTTGCGAGTGCGGCGGGCAAATAACTCTAGCTGCCCCACGCGCAAAAAGGAAGGGGCAACGCGAGTTGAAATGGCCACAGGATCGTCCATCAAAACATCTGGGTCAGCGGAGTAGGAGTTTTGAGAATACCAAGGCCGCTTAACAGTCTCAGATTTCGAAACATACAGGGTCAAAGAACGCGATGTTGGCACACCTAAAGCCTGCATATACTCTTGTGCTAGAAACTCACGCACACTTGAACGGAGTACTGCGCGCCCGTCACCGCCACGGCAATAAGGTGTTGGGCCACCCCCTTTCAGTTGCATTTCCCAGCGTTGGCCATTGATGATTCCTTCAAACACGGATATCGCCCGACCATCGCCATAGCCGTTACCCGTACCGAAGGGACATTGTTGGGTATATTCGGTGCCAAGAATCGACAGTGCATAACCCGTCGCCCAGCCAACCTGACGCATAGGCTCATGGGCAGCAGTGATATCACCCGAAAATACATGGCGAAATTTTTCATTCAGCGCCAGCTCATTGCTTAACCCAAGCTCCTTAAAAAAAGTGCTGCTATGGGTTACATATTCTGCTTCTGCAAGCGGCTTGGGTGCCACAGGTACGAAATGGCCAGAAAAAACCTGGCGGGCACGGTGATCATCGCCATCGACCGTGGCATCAGGATCGGCATTTAAGGTGTCCATCAGAGAATAATCCGCCAATTGCACAAACTCATCGAAGGTCGTTACAGAGGGCTCAGCAGATGTTTTAGATGGATATGACATTGTTGCTAGCGTCGGTATTATCGGGAAAGGTTCATGTTTAATTTTAGGCCTTGTAGACGTATGGCAACGATTAACTAAATGAAGGGGCTAGAGCTGAAAGGCAATGGCAATATATGCTCTGGCTTGCAGTGCTACAAAATCCTGAATATTATGATGACGAAAGAATATAAAAAAGAGGTTTATTTGGGGAAGATCATCCTTTTTGAGGGTTTAAGAAATTTGGGCCGTATTATAAATGAGTATTATTAGCTCCAACGATTAGATTGACTCAAGATTGGTGATTACTATCTTTGTAAAGACGTTCTTGGATAAGTTTTTTTTTATATTTTTCTCTTACCTAAGTTGGAATGGTTACGCTTGTAAACAAGAAATTGAGCTTTGAATCCCTTTAAGCTATGAAGCAACCCAAAATTTGTCCTGTCATTTCCCCTCGTATAAGGCGTCGGGCTTTTCTCTCGATGGTGGGGGCAATGGTCAGCACAGTCGCCAGCGGTCGCCTTTGGAGTCCTGCTGCTCATGCCTACGAGGTGACACTCTCACCAACGAACCCCAGGCTAGGCGATACCATCTCGGTCGTGATCTCTAGCGCTTCAACGGCTGGCACTGCCCCAGTTGTTTCCGTCAACGGCACCAACTATCCCAGCTTTCAGGTATCCGGCAATCGTTACCGGGCATTGATTCCCACTAGTCCACTAGATACCCCTGGACAGCTAACATTGAATGTTTCTGCCTCAGACTCATCGCGTCGCCTAACCGTAAACCTGGCAGATCGCTCCTTCGCCACCCAACGCATTTGGCTCCCCTCGGGCAGCAGCGACTTGGGGACCGATCACGAATTTGACCGCGTCGACAAATTCAAGCGCATCGTCACCCCAAAGCGTTATTGGAAAGGCGCGCTGGCCCGCCCTAGCCAGGGCTATGTCAGTACTGAATTTGGTGTCCGGCGATATTACAACGGCGTGTTTGCTAAAGACTATTACCACCGAGGTGTAGATTACGCTGCCGCGACTGGTTCGCCCGTTGTCGCTCCAGCGGCAGGTTATGTCCGGCTAGTGGGAAGAGTGGTTGACGGCTTCGAACTCCACGGCAACACTGTCGGTATCGATCACGGTCAGGGTGTGTTGAGCATTATGATTCACCTGAGCCGCATAGACGTTGCCGAAGGAGACTTTGTCACTACCGGGCAGAGGATCGGCGGTGTTGGATCAACAGGAGCATCAACCGGCCCCCACCTGCACTGGGGTCTTTACCTGCATGGGGTAGCAGTTGATCCAGTTCCCTGGCGCTCTAAAGGTGTTGAGTAGTCATCAAATCTCTCTTGGGGTAAAAGCTCTTATGCTTGGCTTGTTTTACCCCAATCATGCCCAAATAGACCGAATTATTAGTATAAGTGTTCTGTATTTTTGACCTAAAAAAGGGACTCCTGAAACCTAGGAATCCCTAAAAGGATGTATATTTTGAGCTTTTTTTGAAGCGAGCATGGAGGGATTCGAACCCCCGACCCTCAGAACCGGAATCTGGAGAAAATCCTTATTCTATAGGGATTTTAGCGTTTTAACGAAATGATTACCCCAATTTTACCCCAATAATCACGGATTCATGTTTCAGATCCCTCACTCTACTGCTTTAGAGCAAGTATCATTCATATCTGCACGAGAACGTTAGTGCTATCGCTTTCACTCTCCCACTAAAGCTAATGCTTGATCGATGACCCGATCGCTCAAATACATTCCGGCTTGTTTGAGGTCTGCAATCACGGGACGAGCTGCAGGAAGATGCCCCCGCTGTTTTGCTGCCAGCACTAAGCCCAAAGTGCCCCGGACAGGAATTCCCAGTCTCTTGGCACAGCGCCGACCGGCCAAGTCATCCAAAATGGCTTCGGTTCCTGGATGCTGTTTGGCCCAAGTAAGAACGGCAGATTCACCGGGGTCGAGGTTAAAGTCTTGCACGGCTTTAGAAATGCTAGATATTTCAGTTTCAATTAGCCAATCCACAGCCTGTACAGCCTGGAAGGTTGGGTCTGCTTCACCGTATTGCTCAATCTCTGTGGCAACCATCTGGGGTACAAGCACTTTAGGGTAAAGCGTTTGCAAGAGATGAAGATAATTAGCGGTGGTCAAGAAAATTAGAGGCGAGGTATCTATGACAGGTGGCGGTGTCGATAACTCAGCCACGGGCTAGCTCCTGAGCCAAATCGTCAAAATCAACCTGAAACACATCCATATTTTCATGGGCCAATCTCTTGAGAAATTCTTTACGGTTCATTCCAGCTAGTTGCGCGGCTTTGCCTTGGGAGATCTCACCACGGGCATACCAATAAATGGCAGCTGCCAGTTGTAAACGATGGGCAAAGCTTTCACCATTGTCTGCCTGATTAACCACAAGATCATCAGGGATATTAAGGGTGACTTGGGTCATCGGGAATCCTCCGTTGGTTTAGAATCCTAGTCTTTACCTCTACAACCGCATTCCATAGTGCTAGGGCTAGGGCTTAGCATTGAAAGTCCTTATCGAGGAAGAGATGGCTCTGACTCACTTATTGGGCTGCTGCTGCCACAATGAGACGATCATACTCAGCCTGCTCATTTGCGATATCAGCCTCATTTTCTAGTATAGGCTTCGGGTATCGCGCTTATCTTCTGAGTCAGGGAGAACGGTTTTGGGGATAGCTTAACCTGAACGATCTGAGGAGGCTCGGGGGATAACCATAAGCACTCTACCCGCTTCACGCCAGAAGTTGTAAATGCCTTTTGTTCAACTCGTTTCCAGTCGGAGTAAAGCTCCTCGTAGAGTAGACAGGCATAACCGCTGATGATCGCACGTCCCTGAATGCCATGCAATATTTCCGCAAGTTGGCGATGATCCTCGTCGGTCATCTCATGCCGGTACTGACGTCGGGGTGTTACTGGATTCTGGTGCCGTTTATCTTTACTGCCCCTTGCACTATGGGGATAGGGTGGGTCGCAGTAGAACAAAGTACTAGGGGAGTCATAGATCTGTATGCAATTGAAAGCATCTAGATTGAGGAATTGGACGGTTTGGATTCGGTCAGCGATCGCAGTCAGGTGACCCACATCCCAAGAACTCGACGCTTGCAGTCTGGAGGAACTCAGGCCATGGCTCCAGCGACCACCGCCTCCGATATAGGCCAGCTGACAATAGAGATAATATCGTCTAGCCCATTCCAAGGGCTGATCACAAGGTTGCAGACAGCACTGGAATTCTGCAGCTGTGCGAGGGGATTGGGCAATGGCCTCTAGGAGGGAATCAGGCTGCTGTTGGAGGACTTGAAAGAAGTTAACGCCTGCTTGATGAAGGTCGTTGTAGATGTCATTGGCAGCGGGTGGTTTTTGCAGTCCCACACTAAAGGCTCCGCCAAAGGGCTCGACATAACAGTCATGATCCGGGAAGTAAGACCAAATCCAGGGACCGAGTAACCATTTACCGCCAAAATACCGGAATGCTGGCCGGGTAATCTGGGGAAGCGATCGCGTAGACAGAGCAAACGACATGATTTCAGAAAGTACTCTTATAGTTCTTATGTACTATTCTATGGATACAAAAAATCTTCTAACCTGAGGCAGCCCTTGCTGCCTCAGGCAGTGCAGTTGCGTTAGGTACGGATCCGCTGTCGGAGTTGGGACAAAGGAGTAGGCTGAAAATGCAGATCTCGCTCGATGGGTAAACCCGATGGTCCCCGTGCCTGCTGCAATTCTGCCAAGCTGAAGTAGCCCAGCTCTTCCTCCAGTCCCTGGACCAAACCGAAGAAGGTATCTTGGCCATCGAACTCAGCCGCATACCAGGTCCAAGATGAATCGGGAGTAAAATACTTGACCCAGGCAACGGGATCTGACGTGTTTTCAGTTGTATACAACGGCGGCAGCTGTCGCCTGATTTCATCAGTGATTAATTGCATTTTGATTTTCCCAATTGGTTGAATGTGGTGTTAGGCAGCCGTTTGGGCTTCCAGATGGGCAATAGTGGATCGCATTTCCAGCTTGGCGATGCTGAACTGATTGCGGAGTAGACCGAGTTCTATCGCTAGCTGTTCTCGTTTCTGCTTGGCTTCCTTTAGGGCTGTGGCGGCCTGGTAGTAATCAGGGTCATTCTGCTGACGCTCCAGCTTGACGGCTTTGCGCTGGGCCTCGTTTTTAAGGGTGGTATCAAAAGCGATCGCTTTATCAATCAACGAGGCAAACAGCGCCACACTTTCGCTCAAGGTGATGATCTGCTGATCAAGTTCTAGAATTTGGTGCTGCAAGGAAGCGATTGCAGCAGGATAGGCTGATAGTTTCATATTTCAAATTCCTCAACATTCTGGGGGCAAGGGGAGAAGGCTCCCCAGAGCAGATTTAGGCAGCGCGTTCGACAGCTAAAGCTGTTTGATCTTTGGCCTCCTGAGCCATTGCCGCCGCTTGCTCCCAGATATTGATGGAAGGACGTTGTTTTAACTGCGCTTCAAAGACATCCCGGTTGAAACTGCTATGGGTACGATCGCCCGTGACGCAGAATTCACAGGCATCTTCACAGAGGGATTCGATGGAACGCTATAACCAATAGGCTAGAACCTCGTTGAGATCTTGAATCTCGTACTGCTCGCCTGCGTAATCTAGCAGTGCAGATTGAATCTGACTGGCTGCTTGAGCTAGGGCGTTAAGCGCTGTATCCGTAATGGTTGGTAACATAGCGTTGATTCCTTTTCGTATTGGAGTCATCCCCTGCTGAGTCCGTCCAAAGATGCAGCAGGGGCTTTGATTTATATCTATATTTTAGATTGGATACATACTAAAAAGATGTTTTTGAGCACACCAGCCCCCATTTAAATTACTTATGGATGTATAGAATGTAGACATGCTATTTTGAAGCGGTTTTGAGAGGCGAAAATATGGCACGACCCGGAGGAAACCCAGGATTAGTTGAACATCAGTTCACCACCGACCGCCCCGAACCCCTTTTGGCTAAGCTGCAACTACGTATTACCAAAAGCATGAAGGCAGAGGTTGAGGCCATTCCCAACTGGCAGGAATTTGTCAGAGAGGCGATCTCAGAAAAGCTATTAGAACGCAATTCCTAAAGCATGTATGCGCTCCGTAACAGAGATGCATGAATACTACATTGATATCGGTGCAAAACCGCAATAGACTCCCTTGCCTGAGCCGAGCGGAGCTGCTGCCCCTTCTCGGCTATGAGCGGTTGTCAAGCCGCAAACTGGGGCAGGTCATACAATGCCCAACAACCCAAAAGTGCGGGAGGCTCTTGGTCATATCTTTTACTGTGGAACGATGAAGGTGATGGGCCGGACGCACCCTAAAACAAAAGGGCAAACCACCAATGGCCCCTGTTTGGCAATCGCCCCCGGCTTGACAATCAAAATGCACCCCCACCCTGGAATCTTTGCGGCGGTGTTATCTCAGTTGCCCCCCTTGCCCTCACCTCGCTTCGCCGCCGCCACACCTGCAGTCTATTGGGGTGCATTTTGAAGCGATAGCCAATCGTAAATTAAGCGCCACGGGCGGGACTGTTGAAGAAAGAATGGTATCCTACCGACGGCACGGGAACAGCGGCGGTATGTCTTGGATAAGCAAGATCGGTTTGGCTCCGCTGGGTCGGTGCCTCTTCTCGGTGCGGCAGCACGGAAACTACCGACGAACTCAGCAACTGTAGATCAAGCAAAACACCGTCATTCCAGGGAAGTAGGAGGTATAGAGGATTGGCATCACAAGGGTCCATTGATCATGACGGTTTATTCAAAGAACTGATTGAAACCTTCTTTTGGGAATTTCTGGAATTATTTTTACCTCAGGTTGTGGACTATGTGGACCCTACCTCTGTTACCTTTTTGTCCCAAGAGGTCTACAGCAGCATTGGAGCTGAGGAAAAGCGAATCATTGATTTGCTGGCTCGCGTTAAGTTTCGAGAGCAGGAGAGCTATTTTCTCTTCCACATTGAGCCGCAATCTTCCCCGCAAAAAGACTTTGAGAAACGGATGTTTTTCTATTTCGGGCGATTGCATGAGAAATATGACTTGCCCATTTATCCTGTCGTCATCTTTTCCTATGACAATCCTCGACAAGCTGCAGAAAATTCTTATCAAATGGGATTTCCCGATTTTCAAGTTTTACAGTTTAATTTCCAAGCGATTCAGCTGAATCGACTAAACTGGCGAGATTACTTAAGGCAACAAAATCCCGTTGCTGCCGCATTAATGACCAAGATGCAAATTGCGGTGGAAGATCGGCCCCAGGTGAAACTGGAATGCCTACGGATGCTAGCTACACTGCAGCTTGATCCAGCAAGAACGATGTTTCTCTCGCAATTTATTGATACCTACCTGAAGTTGGCAGCGGATGAGGAACAACGCTTTCAAGCAGAAGTTGATAGATTGGAAACAGCAGAACGGGACGCCATTATGCAAACAGTAACGAGTTGGGAAGAGAGGGGCCTGATACGAGGCAGGCTGGAAGGACAAGTCCAGTTGGTACTCCGTCTACTTCACCGTAAGGTTGGAACAATTCCGGCTGAAGTAGAGACTGATATTCAAGCGCTAGACACTGACCAGATAGAAGCTTTAGGGGAAGCGCTACTTGAATTTGACGATATCAGTGATTTAATAGCCTGGCTGCAACTTGTGGAAAGACCTAAAGATTGAGCGATTAAGAAGCAAAACCTTTACTACCCGATTTCACAGCAAGAACGGCACGGAATCGTTTGAAGTTAGGTAATTTGCTATGTCTAGGTGAGCGATAGATTGCGGAGTGTTCGATTCACAAAGCTCAGATAATCATCAATCTCTTCATATCTATCGAGTTCTTGTTCTTCCGCTGCGCTTAAAGTTGTGGTTTGTTGTTTTGTGAGTAATGACTCAATATGAGCTTGAACCGAACTAGAGGCTCGGAATACCGGAATGCCTTCTTCTAACTCAATGCAAACTGCCCCTTCTGGCAGGGTTTCGGGGAGATGGTCGAGTTTGGGGGGCAGTGCAATACTTATAACTCGCAAGATCATGCTTTGGAATCTAGCTTGATTGTAACTGAGGGATGCCAACCTCCCGGCAACGTAGGTTGTCTATCGTGTTCTAGACTGCATTGGCTTCAAAGATATTGCTGCTGTTGGCTTGGAAGAAGATTGGCCTGAGAGGAGATAAGCTGGCTGAAAGCATCCTGTCTTCAAGATGATGCGCTCTACATTTCTTGTGTTCGTTACTCTTTGGATACCAGCCAATAAAAAAAGGGCCGAGGCCCAAAGGTCCCGACCCAAACCGAACTAAGCCACCCGGCAAGCACTGGGAAATGCATTGGATAACTCCAGCAACACCGACCGCTGAGCCTGAAACCGAATGACGCACAACTGGGCACCAGAAGACACCACAGAGACCCGAGACGCCCCCATGGCCTGGAGCTTAGCCACCGCCGGATCGACAGAGGCCACAGGAACCCCCGCTAACTCGACCCAGCCCGACCCGGACAACCGCAAGAAGCAGCAAGACCAAGCCCCAGAAGGCATGGCTGAAGGCAACTGGACGGAAGGCGTGGGAGAACGAAGCAAAGTCAGCATGGTAACCCCTATAAAAACGAATAGAAACAACTGAAGAAGCATGGCGAATAACCAGCAACAACGCTCTTTGGAAACCACATGTTGCCCGGCGTTGCCACCCTGGTTGGGTCGGGGGTATGGGGTGCTCCCCAAGGAAAAAGTGCAGTGCACAACCATATCAGCCCCCAACCGCTTGCGAGGACACGGACTAAACGCAGCGGAGCCTGATACTGGTTTGCGATCGCAGACTCACTACCTAGCGGAGCGGAGAGCAGGAGTACCGAAGGGGTTGCAAGAAAGCCGCTGTGTGGTACCTTTATCGGCGCTGTTGTTGGTAGCCGCGCGAAGCGCACTGCTGGAGCAGGCCCCCGAGGGGCAGACTGGCGAGGGGGTAACGAGATGATAAATCAGACCTATTGTGAGTTATTCATGAGAAATTTCATTCGTTTAAGGAAATAGGCCTAAAAAAAATTATCCTCAAACTCCGTAGCATGCTTACTTCAGCTAATGCCACATGTTGAATTCCAGTTTCTGTGGTGCCTCTCCTCTATGGACACAATAGGCAAGGGCGAATGGGGCATTGAGATACGATCGGCTTCTACTCGCAAGTCATGCTGATGTAGCACCTTTCTATCTAGATACTCAGAAAAGCGGATGAGGATATCGCGAGAAATACTATATTACGTCAGAGTTGGTCCATCCTAAGGCATGAACAGACCCCACAATTGCAATTTGCTGTTGGCCCACCCACAACTCAGCTGCTATCGCATGGAGTGGTACATTCTTTGGTAATGTCGCAAGAAGGATATTAGCCGAAAGTCAGTGGTAAATTGAGAGGCTCTGTCCCTTTTCTCTCCCATCAATGAAAACTACTGATCTGTTCAAATGGCGTCATTACCAATTTGAGATCATCCTGCTCAATGTCCGTTGGTATTGCCGTTATACTCTCAGCTATAGGAATTTAGAAGAGATGATGGGGCGAGGATTCAAGGTAGATCACATCACAATTCATCGGTGGGTTTTCAAATATTCCTCTGAGCTGGACAAGCGCTGTCGTCATCTCAAGCCTACCCATGCCTCCTCGAGAGTTGACGAAACTTACGTCAAAATCCACTAACAGTGGCGCTACCTTTATCGAGCAGTTGACTCTGAGAGCTACACCCTCGACTTTCTACTCACAGCAAAGCGGGATACCAAGGCTGCGAAGCGCTTCCTGACCAAAGCATTGAATACTTGAGATTCATGGGTATGAATCTCAAGTATTCAATGTGGAAGACATCCGGCCTATCCTCCTGCTGTGGAGCAGTTACAGGCAGATGAACGTATCCCTGAGAAGGAAAAAGTACGGCAGGTCAAATACCTCAACAATAGAGTGGAGCAAGATCGTATAGGGATAAAAAAGCTTGTCAACCCCGGCATGGGTTTTGGATCATGCAATTCCGCTAGAAGAACTTTGAAGGGATTTGAATCGATGAACATGATCTGTAAAGTTCAAATCAAAAATGTGGGAAAGGATGATGTGATAGGACAGATCTATTTCATCAATCAAATCTTTGGATTAGCAGCATAGTTTTGGATGAAGCTTAGAGGAGTTTTGTACCTGGAAGCATTATTTGCAACGCAACTGATTAACTAACTGCTAGTGAAATTTTAAGTCTGGACCGCCAATTCAGGGACAACGTGAGCAGCCTAGAGAAAAATGGATAGCGCCTAATTGGATGTCAGTTAGTCAAAAGCCTTGCAACAAATAGTCTGTGAGTCATCGAGCAAACAACTGTGCAGTCATGTATAACTTATTCTTATGCAAATTGGCATTGACCCTCAAGCCTACTGCAATGGCTAGGTTGTTTTTATCAGCAACCATTCAGCATTCTGACCAATGCCTACTAAGTCCACTCTCAAAATACATTTGATTTTCCTAGCCATGAATGAGGTTCAATTTCTTTTGTACATACTAATTCTGCACAGTCTTTCTAATTATCTTTTACCGAGATTAATCACTTGACATAGATGAAGTCAATCGGAATGATTCAAGCTGCTTTGAAGCTTGGGAATGGTAGTTCCGTAGCTTGTTCGAGATGATTTGTATGAGGATATAAAAGCCATTCGAGGGTTAAACCCTTTGGATGTGGGTCAGCTTAAGAGAATGGTCAAGGATCGAATCGCCCATTCTTACCGCATTTCATCCCCCTTTCCTGTTCAAAGAGAGTCTTGATTGTCTTTATATTGGCTAGTTGATTGAAAGGAGCTTTTTGTAGTGAAAATTACTTTGATTTTTATTTTTTAGCAGTTCAACAAAATAGCAATGGTTTTCAGCAATGAATGACATGGCTTGTCAGAAAAATGGTCGGTTTGCCTTTGAAAATCCATGTAATGAAATGACTTATTCAACACAGTATCTTAAATATTTACGTCTTTGGCCTCATGAACGACTTTACGACGAACTCAATTGATAAACAGTCAGAATTATCAGAATTAGGCCAAAAAGCGCTTTCTGAATTTACTTTAACTGAGTTGTACTTAGAGGCGATCTCACTCATCAATCGCCATTTACCCATTGAAGATTGTTGTCTCTGGCAACTTCTTTCAGATAGCAACACATTAAGACTATTAGCCAAACAAAAAGCGACCCTAGAAGGTAAATCTACCGATATCGATAGTCGTGAATTGCCTTGGCTTCAATCTGTTCTCAAATCGGGGAAAATAGCCGTTATAACCGGAAATTCTGAACAGCTACCGCTCACTCAGCCTCAACAGCGGCGAGGACTGTGTGTGCCGATTTCTGCTGCTAAACAGGCGCTAGGGATATTAGAAATTCTCACCCCCAATCCTCATACTTGGCTAAAAGAAGACCTGAATTTTGTTCAATCTGTAGTGCAGATCTTAGCAACAGCTATTCAACGCAAACGATCTGAATCCTTGTTGCAGACCCAAACACAAATTCTGGAGTATGTAGCAACGGGTAAAGGGCTGGATGACATCCTAAATTGTATATGCACTTTAATTGAAGCCCAATCCAGGGGCACCGTCTGCTCAATTTTGCTCAAGGACCCCAGTAAACAAGAATTACGCATGGGGGCTGGCCCGAGTCTGTCTTCCGAAGTCGCCATTGCCTTTGACCATTTACTGATCGCTGAGAACGTTGGCTCTTGCGGAACGGCGGCCTTTCGGGGCGTGGCAGTGTATGTGGAAGACACCTTCAAGGATCCAGTCTGGGCGGATTTCCGTGAGTTTGCCCGTCAGCATAATATCCGAGCCTGTTGGTCAATGCCATTCTTTTCCCAGTTGGGAGAGCTTTTAGGAACGTTTGCCCTGACCCACCAAGTCCCCTGTGCTCCCACGGACCACCATCTAAGCATCATTAAAACCGCAACTCATTTGGCCAGTATTGCCCTGGAAGGGCATCGAACCGCGGAGCAATTAAAGCATAAGGCACTATTTGATGAATTGACGGGGCTCCCCAGCCGAGATTACTTCATCGAGGAGCTGCAGTATAAGCTCCATCAGCTACAGCAACATCGGTTAGCAGAATATTCAGTGTCTTACGACCCCTGTCACTTTGCAGTGTTGTTTTTGGATGTTGATCATTTCAAGCTCGTTAATGACAGTTTGGGGCATAGTGTGGGGGATCAGCTCCTCGTTGCCCTCGCCCGTCAGCTGTCCGAAAGCTTGCGTTCTCATGACTTACTGGCCCGCTTGGGGGGAGATGAATTTGCTGTACTCCTGGATGGTGTAGACAATCACCAGGAAGCCCATGAGATTGTCCAACGCATCCAGCGTTCCTTAGCGAAACCTCTACAGGTTGATCATCAAGAAGTCTTTACCTCCGTCAGTATTGGCATGACCCACTCATCTAATTCATATGAGCATACTGAGGAGCTGCTGCGGGATGCTGATACGGCCATGTATCAAGCAAAAGATCAGGGGCAGGGTGGCTATGTGGTCTTTGATGAAGTGATGCATAAGCAGGTCCGTTCTCGGTTATGGCTGGGCAATAGTTTGCGATATGCCGTCAAAGCGTTGGAGAAAGGACAGTGCCAATTCCAACTCCAGTACCAGCCCATTTTTTGTTTACAGCAACGAAAGTTGATCGGGTTTGAAGCCCTGTTACGGTGGCATCATCCTCAGCAGGGGCTGATTTCGCCTGAGCAATTTATTCCAATTGCTGAAGAGACGGGACTGATTGTGCCATTGGGCCAGTGGGTTCTAGAACGGGCTTGCCAACAGCTCGCCATTTGGTTTGAAGAATTTTGGGCTCCCGTCTCCATGAGTATTAATGTGTCGAGCCAGCAATTTTTGCAACCCGACTTTGTGTCCAGTATCCAATCCTTACTCAATGGCCACCAGCTCCCAGGAGAGCTACTCAAATTAGAGATTACAGAAAGCGTGTTGATGGAAACCACACATCACGTAACGGACCGGCTGGAGCAACTGCAAAAACTAGGACTATTGCTGAGTTTGGATGATTTTGGCACGGGGTATTCATCCTTGAACTACCTTCACAATTTACCGATCAATACCTTAAAGATTGACCGCTCCTTTGTATGGGGGATTGGCCAGGGTCAAGATCAGATAGTGAAAACGATAATTGCTCTTGCCCATGGTTTAGAGATGAACGTTGTGGCAGAAGGGATTGAGACCGTGGAGCAGGCCCAGTATCTAAATCTGCTAGGGTGCGAACTCGGACAAGGTTTTTGGTTTGCTCGTCCCTTAGAGCCTGATGATGCAAAAAAATGGCTTTTAACGTTGAAGAACCATAGAAAATTATTGACCTAGCGGAGTATTGCATGTCCTTACCGTTTTCCCCACAATCCTCCTTGCACCAACGTCTCAGGGTTGGGCTAGGAACTATGCTGGTGCCCCTGATTATGCTGGCGGGGGGGGCCTTGATTTCCTTTGAGGGAGCTGTTGGAAGTTTTGAGCAACAAGATAGTATTAGCCGACAAGCTTTATTCCCTCTCGCTGAGGTTGAGGGGGAAATTCTTGAGTTAACAAGTGTAGCTACCCATGCTCAACCGACCAATACGATGACATTACAGAATTATCGTCGGAAACAGTTGGTGATTAAGTCCCAACTGGCACTACTTTCAGATTATTTTCAAGGGCAGCCAACGAAGTTTAATTCTGTTCAAGAAATTCGTCGCCAATGGCTGGAGATTGCCAGACTATGCGAGCAAATTTTCGAGGCCACAGAACCTGAGCAGCTAGCTAATGCCAAAGTTCAGCTTAGTCAGAGGCTACAGGGGATTTTGAAAAACACACAAGAGTTGAATTATCGGTTGATTGCGTTTCAAAATGAAGCTAACTTTGACAAAGCTAGGGCGGTACGAGAAAAGGTAAGATATTTGGTCGCTTTCATTTCTTTGTTGGCACTAGCATTAGCCTTATTGTTTGCCTTTTATTTGTCCAGGTCCATTACAGACCCCTTGCAGACCTTGGCAAAAGGGGTTGAGAAATTAGGCCAGGGGGAGTTGCACCACCGCATTACTCTAGAGACCCAAGATGAATTTAACCATTTGGCTGAAACATTTAATCTGATGGCCAATCAGTTAGAGCAGAGCCAGCAGGATTTGTATCGATTAGCCACACTGGATGGTCTTACTGAAGTATACAATCGCCGAGAATTTAATCGGTGGTTGTTGGTGGAAATTGAGCGATCTCAACGGGGTGAACATCCCGTCTCCCTGATTATGGTGGATATCGATCATTTCAAACGGTTGAATGATACCTATGGTCATCAGGCTGGGGATCTCGCTCTATGTGAAGTTGCCCAACTTCTTCAGCGGGAGGTCCGACCGGGTGATATTGTCTGTCGTTATGGTGGTGAAGAGTTTGGTGTAATACTGCCGAAGGCAACGAGTGCGGATAGCTGGGTTATCGCAGAGCGAATTCGATTAGCCATTGCCGAGAAATCCGTTGTGCTTCCGTCACAGCAGCATATCGATATGACTGCAAGTCTAGGGGTGGCGACCTATCCAGATCACGCTGATTGCAAAGAGCGGTTAGTTAAGCAGGCGGATCAGGCACTTTATACGGCTAAATATCAAGGGCGCAACCGTGTCCATTCTGCTGAGGTCAATGAATGCAATCACCAAATCAATAAGCTCCAACGGATGCTTGTTAAACAAGGTACTTAATGTCAGGTTCCACCCATTCTACCTGAGTCTATCCATATGCTCTTAATTCGTTAGCTTTTCGGTGAAAAGCAGTTGGTTAGTGAGGTTGTAGTTATGCACCAGTTTAGATCGATGAGCCCAAAAGACCTGTGGTTATGGCTGTATTTGAAGCGACCGCAAGCGTCTTCCTGGAGGGACTCATCAAAACCACTCTCTGCAAATAATGGCGGGTTTACCTTAATCGAAGTGTTGGTGGCAATGATTGTAGCTGCTGTTTTTGTGTCAATGACGATGCAGGCCATCGTGACTTCAGCGGCATTACGAGTGGTTGCCACGCAATATGACGAGGCAGTGAGTTGGATCCAGGAAGATTTAGAAACCGTTGTCAATCAAGCGGCACAATATGAGATTACGGCTCAACCCTACTCCTCTCGATGCTTAGCCACACTGACTAGCGATGGGTTTGCCTCAGGCTTTCTTAATGACACAGTCATGGGTTTAGGAGGAACCTCCACGACTATTGGCCCTAGAGCATTAGGCGGGAAATACTATACCCTCACTCGGACCGCTAACTATACAAGCTCTTCTGACCCGTATTGGTTGTTAAACGTCACCTATCAAGTGACGGAACAAGGGGGCAGTAAACCGATTGCCACGGTAGATACTGAGGTCATTCCACATGCTGTATTTAAATGTCCTTAAGCGGTTGGTAACCTTCATTAACTCTTTCCGCGTACCTCTTCCCTAGGCATATTTGAGTCAAATACCTGAAAAGATTATTGAATGAGCTTTTAGAATAAAACGAATTCATCTGGCAATCACCCGAATGGCTGGAATTCCGTAATATTTCTGTCGTCAAAGAGGGGCAACCAAAGCCAGTATGAGGAAAGTGTTTTAACACAAACTCAATAGGCCTACCAACGTTTTCAATCGGGATCAGCATCGCGATGATGTTTAATTCCCATTCACAGCTAAAGTTTCTGTTTTCGATTCCTTTACCCAGATCAGTTGCAATGCTGACAAAAGTGGCTTTGGGTTGATTGGGTAATTTGTGAGGGTGTAACGGCCAGTGAGATCAGTCTGATACCACTTAGGAACAACCTTTGGCAATTCTCCAGGGTGATACAGCTTTGCCATGATTTTATTATCCCTTGGTCTCTTTCTCGGCTCCTTTACTGTCTTGATTTATGTTACTCCTCTGAATTTTTATGTTCCACTTCAAATCACTCGTTTTACTCAGCCGTTCTCCGTCAGAAGCAGGATTTAGCCTGGCCGAAAAGATGGTAATTTGTGCGATTGTTGGCATTGCAGCCTCTGCCTCAGCCCCCAGCTTGATGGCTACCATGAATCGAGCAAAAGTGAAACAGACTATGGCTAAAGTTCGGGCTGCTTTGAATGAAACGCAACGCGAAGCAATCAAGGGCAACAAAATTTGTACCCTCACCCTCAATTTTGTGGACGGGAAGATTACAGGCCCATGTTTGAGAACGGGAGATCGCACGCTGAATACCGATGTTGAGATCGCCACTAACCTCACGGATACCAATTCAAGTACCGCTCAAAATGAAGGGCAACCTGTGCTGATTGGATCAGATGTGCAACCCTCATTGGGACTGAGTGATGGTGAGAGCGTTTCCCAGATTGCTCTGGCTCCTGGTTCGGAGGATAAAGCCAATTTGCCCAAGGCAGGAATGGTGGTTCAGGTTATCACTAAATGCAAAGGTAACACCAGCCGAGGATTAGGTTTCGGAACCTGTAAAGATAACGATCCAGAGGATGTACAAAATGAACCGTCATCCAATCCAGTGACATCGACGAGTATCCCGATCAAATATGGGGTCTTAGGTAATCCTGAGTTTGCAATTGTCAGTTCCCAAGAAGTCCCCACTGACCCTAGTGGCAAGATTGTTTTCTTCAACCCCTCTGATAGCAAGGTTACGAAACGCTGTATTGCCATTTCCAACACGCTAGGGTTAACCCGAATTGGCACCTACCAAGGAGACACTAAGCCTACCTCAATAACGGATTCTGGACGTTGTACCGCTGAGAAATGGGAGGAGCAATGAGGTCTCATCGGGGCGGCTATGGTTTGAATCGGCAGCGAGCAGAAGGAATCTCAGATTCATTTAAGGGCTACACCCTCGTGGAACTGCTAGTTGCGGCTTTAGTGACGAGTTTAGTGTTGAGTCTTGCGGGGTTTGGGGTTATTGCCGCCACTCAGTCTAATAAACGAACCGAAGCAATCGCGGCCCGTCGTCATGATTTGAGCAGAGCCTTTGATTTCATTAGCAATGAAATTAGAATGGCCATCCGGATTAACCAATCTCAAATGCTGAAAGCAACGAATGCTTCGTCCATGTCTAATGTGCTGACGAGTGCAGGGCTAGATTCATCTATTTGGAGTAACCCAGTTCTTTACTTAGAAACTCCCATTCTGCTCAAGTTCCTGACATTTGCCCCGCTGGAAGCCCCAATGCCGTTTCTCCACCGCCTCAACCGGCTACCTACGATCAGGTTGTGTATGATGTCCGTCCCAGTACCCGAGATTGGTTAGCCCCCAACTCAGTTTATCGGTTTGGCCGAGTTCCCCGAAGTGATGGCAGTATCGACCCCTGTAGTAATCCCGTTGCTAGCGATACCTTAGTGGATGCTATTGCAGAACAAATCGATAACTGCTCCCACCTGCACTGCTCCAGGAGTACTGATGGGTAAGGGAGGGTTTCAGGCTTGTGTGAATGAAAACCAAGTTGACTTATTTTTGCGGAGTAAAATCTCTGATGTAGAGATTCATCGATTAAGCAGTAAAGCAACCTCCCGTGCTGGTAATTACCAGCCAATCCCCTTGCTAACCGCGACTCAACAACCGGGTACGAACAAGATCACTTGGAACTGGCGATGGGCAGGCACGAGGAAGATCACTTGGAACTGGCGATGGGCAGGCACGAGGAATGGTGTGACTTTGAAGTAAATAAAGAAATCATGACCACTGCTCAAAAATCTAACATCTACAGTGGTTCTGGTATCAATAAAGAGACAGAGATGCAAGATTCTGTGGGTGCTCAGCACTGCTACACTGTGACCGCGAAAGTGGGGCAAATCACTAGTCCAGATAGCAACAAAGTCTGCTTTACTCAGATTGCAGTTCCAGCCAGCTAATCGGGTATCTAGGCACTGGTTATCTTGAATCTAATCGGGGTGCATTCCCCGTTACAAGCAGACGGGGAAGTTGATTGCTTCTCATTCAATTTGCACTGAAACAGGAAATCTTTGGAGCGATCCGGGGAATCCCCTTGCATACCCGTTAGGGTTTCTCGGAGTGTCTAGTTAATTATCATCGGCCTTGTAACTAGAATTGGCTGTTTAAGTCGTTAAATTATACCGTTGCCATTTCAAAACACCACCAAATCGATATTTTGCTGGCCAGTCAATATATTTCAAGAGGTCAACCACACTAGCAATATCTTCGGAAACTGCAATTCCAGAGGTTATCCCTGATTTTGTGGTTGTATCGTAATCTTGACTGCTGGATTCCAAATACTCCACATCACGGTGAGTGGCCTCATTTTTGGAGCTGAGAATGGCTTCAATCCATACCACCCCTTCTACATTGGTATTTTGTCCCCCTGGACACCCTGGCCCAGTGGTCAGCAATCTTAACTCATCGATTGGGAACCATAAAAATGCATTTTGAATGCAGGTTTGGTCATAAAGGGTAATACGGTCATTCCTTCTTGCAATAATTCTTAGATCTCCCACGCGGGGGGGCTGCCCATCCGTTCGCACATTCAAGATTTTGGCTGTTCCACGAAGCGTGAGTCCGTATTTGAGGCTGTTGACATTATTATTGATGATGTCTATTTGGACAGGGCCATTTGTTGTATCGACGGTTAAGATTTCGCTTCCACTGAGGTCGATTTGATCGACGGTAAAGTAAGTGCGATGTTTTCCAGCAATCCCTTCAATCGTCGTACTACTATCGATTGTTCCTAAATCTGTCCCGGTTTCGCTAGGAGGGAGGTTAGCCCGAAGAGTACAGGCAAAAATCTTCCCTTGGACTGTATCTTGACTCACTCCATCGAGGTTAGATGACCAAATTGCGTTTAAATAACTGCCACGATTAGAGTCCCCAGATGCAGCGCTGTCACTAAGGGATGAATCTGCGGAAGAAGAGGGGTGATAATACACATTGCTCTTACTGCCCTGAATCACACGACCTCTTAAGGCCAAAACACCTGTGCCAGAGGAATCGTTCCCTGTAGGTTCACTTAAAACAACACCAGGAAAGTCTTCTAAATCTGGTTGAACGGAAATAGTGATTTGAACCCCCGTTGTTCTTCCATCCTTACTGGCTTCAATAAATAGTGTCCCTTGTTGTGCACGGGGATTATACCGATATGCTCTAACCGTGTAAGAACCCGTTTCACCCAAGGAACCCGTTAGTGCAAAGTTAGGGCTACCCCATCCTTTTTGCTGATAACAAGAGGAATTACTTGGGTCATAGCCAGTCCATTCATCAATCGCACTGGCCTCTTCATCACCACTATTGAAAAAGCCATCTGGCCCCAGATAGGTCTTACCTGTTTCGGGATTGATCGTATCGTAATTACGATTTAGTAAAACAGCATTATTCGGCTTGTTTAACTGGGCTAAGGAACGAGCCATCCCCCCTTCTGCTAGGGCTAAACTAACACCTGACTGTTTCCGGCTAAACGCAGAGGTGCGATCACTTTGAGCTATCATCATTGTTGACAATCCCAAAATAATCATGACAAAGCCCAAACCTAAGGCTAGCGGTAACGCAAATCCCTTATCTGAAGATGTGTTTGAGGACTTGTGTGCTAAACAATAGCGAAGCCATGCTTGCAAAAGAGGTATTGAAAAGGATTTCGACATCATCGTATCCCCTTCAAGCTGCCACTAGGAGCGTTGATGCCAGCAAAACTAAAACGACTAACAGAAAATTCAAGGATTCGGTGGAACATGAGCACATCAGAGGAACTTCAATGCCAATAGTGAAAATTGGCAAGACACTGTTATCGAACAACAGTGCTTTGATCATGGCTTTCCCTCCCCTACTGTGGCGACGGGGATAATACGGATTTTTGCCATGTCATTGTTTCAGAGACCAAAAAGCGTTCCAGATGCATACCCCACCTTTAGGGGACGTGGCTTCCGTCCTGCTTAGCTTGGGATTTTGCATCTTCTTTGCGCTAAGTCGTCTCAAAGATCCAGTCTGCTTTGGATACCGAGCTTTTGGGATCGCTACTTTTTTTCGGCTCTCCGGGAATTAGCGTGGTAGCCGCTAGATATAGTGTTTAGGTCACAGCGAATGTCTGATACCCATTGAGGTCAAGAGAAATCCTTTGGAAGAGTCTTTCAATATCGAAAATACCGTAGCATCGTCTTTTTAAGACTTTGACTCGGTTATTAAATCCTTCCACAAAACCACTGGTCCACCCCTCCAGGAAATAGTTGGTCATCTCGTCCATCCAATTATTGATAGTGGTCAGAAAACAATCGAATTCCTTGATGTCACTCTTGAGTACTTGTTTACACCAAGCACGGATGGCACATTTAGCTCCGTGCTTGGTGTACCTGCCCTCAAATATCTGCGTGAGTTTCTCTCGGAGGTTGTACGCCTGTTTCAGTTGTGGAGAATAAGCAAACAATCGCTCAAGGAGTTGTTGCTCTGACTCTTTCAGATTCTCTGGTCGTTTTCTAAAAGGCCACATCGCGCCTTTGATGCTGTCATACTCTTGCTTAGAGAGCTCTCGTCGTAGACGTTTGACCTCACGTTTACGAACCGTATCAGCACAATTACGATAGGCTTTGGTCACATGAAAGCGGTCAATGACAATTTTGGCTTGCGGCAATTGTTCTCGGACTGCACTGACAAATCCTTGGTACATGTCCGTACAGACGCGCTCAATGGTTTGGCGTAAATCAATGGGAATCGATTGAAGGAAATTTGCCACTGTCTGCTGTTTACGGTCGGCTAGAACTGCCAATATATCCACCCCATCCGTCGTAGGAATCGTGATCAAAACCACAAAATCACGATGGCCTCGTTTGAGAGAAATCTCATCCATCCCCATAACTTTGAGGTCTGCATATTCGCTCCAGTCAACTTGAGCGGCAATCCAACGATCAATGATTCCACTGACGATATCCTCACTAACGCCTAGTTTTCTGGCAACATCTGAGACCGTTGAATTGATCAAGATTCGCAGAAGCCAACGCTCATATGCTTTTGTATTGGGACTGCGAGGTTCGTGCCATTCTAAATGTTGAGTTGTTGTGGGATGGTCATCGCAATACTTGCATCGATAACGCTTGGGCCGAATTTCTAAGTAAACGGGGACTTCAAATAATGGCAGGTGACGAATCCGAAAAGGCTGATCATGACAATGGAGGTCAGTAATCTCACGTCCGCATTGATGACAGGTTGTTCCTTGAAGCGTACTCTCAATCTTGATGAGCCAATCCCCTCTCTCAGTCTTCGATAGCTCTAGAACTCGAATATCAGGAAGGTTGAGCGGGATGCGAATTGAGTTATCCATTACGCCATTGCTCTGAAGTACTACCTCAGATCATTCCATAGGGATGAAAAAGGAAACACACTAAATGTAGGACTGCTACACGCTAATTCCCAGAGAGCCTTTTTTTCACTGCGGTATTAAATCACAAAGCTGACGATTACCTTCTATTGTGTTGCCAGTTATTGACCGACTGGACACGTATGGGTAGCCGATTCAATTCTTTTTCTCATTCGCCACTCGAAAGCTTGCCCTAGCTGATCAAGGTCGAACAAGCCATGTTGCCACAGAATTATATGGAGCAAACCTCAGAGGAGCAAGGCTATGTGGTGCTGATTTTAGAGAGGCAAATCTCACCCATGCCAACTTCACGGGTGCTGATATTAGTAGCGCAATCTTTCCTGAAGAGTATGCTTCAAAGTTGGAAGCATTAGGACATCAACAGGTTCCAAGTGGAGAAAGATGGAATATTCAGTTGCCTTAGGGTATTTTGAAGTATGGAAATTAAAGTGTTTAAAATCCCAATTTTTGCAGGAAGAGTCTTTTGCAGGAGAGGCTGACCATCTTCATCAAACATTTCAATCTGACACTTGTAGTTGAGATCGCTATCTCCAGGTATAGGAGCAGCTGATACTTCTGTCAGTTGAGTTGAGAGGGGTATTGTCTCAACTGCATCGGTATCCACAAAATGGCAGGATGAGAGAATCGCTCAGTTTTTATGAGTAGTTTGAAACTCATAACTAAGATTATCTCAGTTAAGTTCATGACTCATATTCTGATAAAAATAGAAGATATGCGATAAAGTGCTCACTCTGCCTGCCTATCAAGATTCAGTCGTAAGCGTATCTTGCAAAACAACATCAAGTTGAAATAATGCAGCTTCAAATCAGCCCAAACTTGGATTGAGCTATGGCTGATACTTACCAAAGTATCTATCCATCCGAACCACTTTTACGAAGTGGCGATATCGTTAGACCTACAGCCACTGAACTTTTAAGCCTCGAATACTTTGAAGCTGAGCCGGATACCATGCCGACCCAGATCTATGAGCAGCATCATATTCTGATCAACCTTAAAGATGAACCCCATCGGGTTGAGAATTGGCGAGATGACCAACATCGAGATTTCATCTATCGCAAAAATGAAATTGTCGTGACACCTGCAGGGGTGGAAAGTGGCTGGCGTTGGTATGCGAAATCCAAGGTCATTGTCATCACGCTTAAGCCTGACAAAATGGAGCAGTTCGCGCAAAATGAGCTGGGGGTCCTCCTAAATCCAACACAGCTGAGTAGCATTCCTCAATTCATTGACGAAGACCTGACTGAGGCCGGGGTCCTATTACTCAACGCTCTGCAGTCAGAAGGGATTGGCTCTGCAGTGATGTTCGAGTCCCTAGCACGGGTTTTTCTGGTCAAGCTGATTCAAAAATATGGGCTGGAACGGGATGAGGAGTATGCCTTCACCCAAAGCTTCACAGCCCAGCACTATAAACGAGTGCTGGATTATATTGCTGATAATTTCGGTCAAACTATTATGCTGGAAGATCTCGCGGGCCAGGCGAGTTTGAGCACCTACCACTTCTCGCGGTTATTTAAGCAGACCATTGGTCAAAGCCCCCATCAGTTTGTGATGACTTACCGGATTGAGCAGGCAAAAAAAATGCTGGCTACTCCCACCTCCATGATTGACATTGCTTTGCGTTGTGGCTTTGCTGACCAAGCCCACTTCTCGCGGGTCTTTAAGAAATTCGAGGGGCAAACCCCTAAGGCATGGCGTAAAGCCCAATAGCAAGAATCTTCAAAAAATCGCCCAAGATACTTCAAGCTCTTCAGGGATGGCTGCTTATACATTGGCAAGTGTCAGACCAACACAAGCCACACAGGAGCCTTGCCATGAAACGAATCTTTGAATCAGCGATCGCAACCGTCCTTGCCCTTGGCACTATCCAATCCGCTGAGGCTGCTCAAGTGAAGCGTGTCACTTTTGATAGCCAAGGCCAAGCCCTGGTCGGTCACCTCTACCTACCGGATAATTACCAAGAAGGGCAGCAGTTACCCGGTGTGGTAGTCACTGGCTCTTGGACATCCGTTAAAGAACAAATGGCGGGTACCTATGCCAGCGAATTAGCAGACCGAGGCTATGCATCCCTTGCCTTTGATTTTCGAGGGTGGGGGGAATCCCAGGATACTGTGAAGTTCCTCGAAGATCCCAAGCGCAAAACTGAGGACATCATTGCTGCAGCCGAGTTTCTGACCACTCGCCCTGAAGTCAATCCAGATAAAGTTGGGGGACTGGGGATTTGTGCCAGCGCTGGTTATATTGCCGATGCAGCACTCACTAGTGATGCGATCCATTCTGTGGCTCTAGTAGCACCCTGGCTCCATAATGCTGAGATTGTTAAAACCGTGTATGGGGGTTCCGATGGTGTCACTGCTCTGCTGGAGACCGGTCGCAAAGCTAAAGCGAAGTTTCAATCAACGGGTGAGATGTCTATCGTACCCGCGGCCAGCGACACCGATAAAACCGCCATCATGCAAGAGGCTCCCTACTACACTGATCCAGAGCGGGGTTCTATTCCTGAATATGACAACCAGTTCAACTTAGCAACTTGGGAGCCGTGGTTAACCTACGATGCCCTACAAACGGCGACACAACTTAAGAAACCCACATTGTTGGTGCATTCCGAATCGGCTGCAATTCCGCAGGGGGCACAGGAATTTGCTCAACGGATGGGAGATATGGCCACCACAGTATGGCTAGAGAATGTCACTCAGTTTGATTTCTATGACAACCCCACTGATGTTGCCCACGCAACGAAAGAGGTTGACCGTCACTTCCAAGCAACGCTGTAGGAGTTCACGATGAAGCAAATTTGGAAAGGAGTATTGGCCATGACTATCCTTGCATCAACTTCTACACATGCGTTTGCAACTCCTCAAGATAACGCTCAAATTGTGACCATCGTCGAAAGTGTTGCTACCCTAGCAGATCGCGGTGAATTCTCTGCCCTGGAACACCTCTATGACGATGAAGTCACAGTTGATTACACATCCCTTACGGGTGGCGAGGTCGAACTCAAAAGCCCTCAAGCCTTGATGACTCAGTGGGCATCAGTTCTACCAGGGTTTGACGTTACGCGGCATGATATTTCCAATGTTGAGGTTACAGTAGATGGTCAAAAGGCTGTTGCTACTGCTGATGTAATTGCGGATCATTACATGGGTAACCAACACTGGCAGGTGCAGGGGGATTACCGCTATGAACTGCAAAAGGAGGGGGATATCTGGCGCATTACCAGTCATCGGTTTAACTTTCATCAAGAAAGTGGTGATCGCACACTATTTGGCCCTGCTTCCAAGAGGGCGGCTGCTACTCCCATTCTCTATCTACAGCGTCAGGAGACCAAACAAACTGTGCTGAATTTCCTCACAGCGCTTGAGGAGAAAGACATGGAGAAATTTGCCAGCGTGTGGTCAATGGATGCTGTTCAAGAAATGCCCTACGCACCTGGAAACTTCCCAAAACGTGTGGTTGGCAAACAGAACCTGATTCAACATTATGCCCAATGGCCTGAAATCAGCGGTAAGACCGATTTCACTTCTCAACTTGTTTTTTACCCCATGCGAGATCCAAAGATTATCTTTGCCGAATGGATTGGTAAGGTTGACATCATCTCAACAGGTCGTGAATACAACCAAGCCTATGGAGGGCTGTTCCATGTCGAGAACGGCAAAATCACTCTCTTCCGGGAATACTTTAATCCCATTCCCTTTACTGATGCCTTCGGACTGGATGAGTCAAATTAGTGGCATTCGCCCTAAGCTGCCTGGTATATAAAACGACAAGAGCTGCTATGACCTTTACTCGAAAAAGTGGACATTCCCATGATGTGCTTTTGGGTGATTGGCTTTGACCTGAGGCTTAGACCGTACAGTCACAGTCATCTCAATCTGCAACTCTCGATTGGTTTGTCCCACCCATTTGATTGATTTAATCCAGCCGTTGATGGGAGAATGTACCAGACCCATAGTGTTTAACTTCTCCTCAATCTCCTGCAATTGGGCCGTAAGCTCACCTGTTTGAGTCGAAGAATGCTGTAGAACTTTATTTCTCTGCTGAGAGTCCTGTAGCTTGGCAATTGCGATTGCAAGCTCTCCCTTGGCTTGCAGATACTGGTTCTGCAATTGTCTCAATGGAATATTCTCAGAAATTGGCAGCACGGAGCGGGCATAGTCTGTCCAGGGAGAATCGGCATGGAAAGCTGAGATTGCACTTCTCGCCTGTTCCACATTGAAGCGGGCTTGCTCCACCTCAGCTTTCTCCACTGCAGAGAGGGAAGATATGGCTGGCCTTTGAAGTTGCTTAAGTTTGCGGCGCACAATGTTTCGCTTCCGCATAAGTCTGGTTCGGATTACGGAACGATCGCTCAGAAGTTGCCCCTTTACAACTTCATCACCAACCTTTACCTTCAAATCTTCTGGCCGATCTAAGGTCAACCGCATCTTTAATCGTCGAGGAGTATTTTTTTGGGGAGGTGCTGGTCGAGGTTTACTGGTGGGCGACACAGCCGCAATCGTCTCAGTAGTTTCATTTGAAATCTGGGGCTGAGCGCACCCCACCATTAGCAACGCTATCGTAATCCCCGTTCTCGCTTCCATTTGGCAATCAGCTTTCTTGAACATCCTGTCCCCGTCACCTGTCGAACATGCTGAATCAACGTAGAGTATGTAGCCCCTGCTTCTGCCTGATCCAACGCTTTATAGACCTGAGCAATTCGTCGCCAATGGGGACCAAACGACTTGGAGGGTGTAGGCGGCGTTAATGCCTCCCGCAAATTCTGAATAAAATATCGGTTCACCTCCACATTTAGCCAAGCCGGAACATTGTTTCTGATGACGGCTCTAACTCTTGAAATCAAATCAACGCTCCTCCTGGATCCTCTGAAAATAAGGGATGATCTCTACCTGTTGAGCTTGAGTCCCAAATCGACATAATGCTGTCAATGGCTTTAACTGAGCGACCTTCTGTTCTGCAAATCGAAACTTTCGAGCCACTTTCTTGGCCTCAGTCTGATCTACGGGCAAGACAATCTTGGTCGCAGAGTTGCCAATCACATCTAGGCTGAGATGGCGTTCAGACTGGGACGCCAGAACTAGGGCTAACCCGTATTTGCGACCATCAGCGATAATGCGATCGCAAGCCGAACCAGCGATCTTGGGCATCTCTTTAGCTTCATCAATGAATAAATAGGTGTAAGGTAGCTTACCTTCAATCTCTCCCTGTAATCTATGATTGTTCATCAGTTGACGAGCCAAAGATTCAGCAGCGATTGCCGCTAACTCAGGCGGTAACTTCGATAAATCAATCCGAATCAGCTTCTCACTCAACTCCGGCTGAGCGCGATTGAAAATGCCATAGATAAAGGTCGCTGCCAGCTTGAGTTGTAATTTCTGACTATCCTTGCAGCCATTCTCAATTCGGTCCTCAATTACTCTTTGCACATCCGTAAAGTTGGGTGGCTCACGCGTCCAGGTCGAACTATCAGATTGAAGAATGCCTCGACGGTGATAGCACTCTCCCAAAACTTCCAACGCAAGACCCTCCTGATTAGGACCCAGCCGCAAGGTCTTTTTCAACAGCGCTACCACCTGGATCGACTGTAAGTTGGGACCCCCACCTTCGGGATCCAAATTCAACACCAGCAAATTAATCCCCCAATCACTATTCATATGAAGGGGGAAGCAGGTTTCACCCGCAATATCTTGATCACCATGAAAGTCGATCAAGATGACTTGGATTTGAGGATAGGTCTGGTGCATTGCAAAGGAGATCGCTTTTAGGGTCTGCGTCTTACCCGATCCACTGGCACCAATCGCCACAATATGCCCATTGGGTAGAATCTCAGGATTCCAATAGGCGCTACCCAACCGAATTCCATCTTCCTCGATCAGATCATTAGCCTGTGGAGCATTGGGGCTGAGTACAGCTTGGGGTAAAGGTTTCTCACGAGCGAACATTGATGGTCCTCACAATGAGCGATCCAGTGGCAAAGTAGGAGCCGAGCTGCTGAGCAACTTCTTGGGGACTGGCTGATACGAGATGTGCAATGGTCTTCGACCGGCCTTCGGCCATCGCGTATCCTTGGGCAGGCTGTAACGTGATTGAGTTGAACTGCTGCGGATTGGTTCGCAGTTGCAAATCCTCAGAATCTTCGATGGTCAAAGTCCCGGTAATATAGGTGCGTTCTGGGGGTAAATTTTCAACAGCAGCGTAAACATCATCACTATCCAAATTGATGGATTGAAGCTGAACTGAAATAGGTGAACTTCGCTGTACTTGAATCTGACTCGCCAGAATTTGAGACTCTTGACTAACGCCCGCTCGATAGACAATTCCCTGTTTATCTTTGACTAGCAAATCATTCTGAGTCAGGGGCTTAATGACCTCAAAGCTGGCATCAATGCGTTGTTGGGTAATGGCATTCCGGCCACGGATTTGGGCAATCATCAGATATTTACTCCCCTCTTCACCCACAATTTCCACGGCACCACTGGGAACACCCAGCACTTTGTTAAAGGCAGTTAATACACCTCCATTGCTGTTGATGTTTATGGTTGCGATCGCCACCGCCAATAGAGCTACAAAAACAAAAACTTCAGCACCACTGCCAGTAGACAACCTCATGCGAGGATTACCCGGAATTACCAAGCGAGCAGAGCTGGGATAAAACGCACAGACCCCAGACTTTGTAAATACATCCCCAAACCAACCAAAGAAATAACCTAAGACAACCGCTTGCCAAATAGGCTGTCTTAAGCACCTAGCTAAAATTAATTACATAATCATCGCCGTAGGCTTTCAAAACTCTTTCCACATATTCGACCAAAGATGACCACCCCCAGTAGGCACTCATTTCAATCCACTGATATTTCATGAATTGCCACAGACGCTCAATCAAATTTAGATGGGGAGAATAGCTTGGCAACTCAAACAAGGTAATTCCCCGTTCGGCCCACTCTGCTTTCATCTCATAGATTGATTGGCTCGTATGGATAGGGGCTTGATCCACCACAATGACGGTGGGCAACTCCACGTCAGCAAAAAAGGTATCAATGCAATGACTGACAACCTCACTGGTGATGGTCTGTTCTGATGTATAAGCATGTAGCCCTTGTCGTCGACTCAAAAACCCCAGAACATTCAAGCGTTTACTTGAACGAGTCGGTATTTCCAGATACGTCCCTATGGGTTGCCATCCATAGGGAATACAGGGGACTAACGAAAAACCACTCTCATCCATAAAGAATAGATGGATGTCTCCCTTCTCTTCCTGTTCCTTGAGATGTTCTAACTGCTGTTTTTTTCGAGGTAGTGGGCATATAAAGGCTGGCCTGATGTCCCTTGGCGAAAGCGATGCCAGCTCATGTCCATCTGCTTCAAGACGCGTTTAACTGTGGCCTTTGACACGCGTACTGACCACTGTTGTTCAATCTGAGCTAACACCTGATTGAGTTGGATGGGAGATGCCTGAGTCCACTCATAAATCTGCTGTTGTTGGTCGGGATTAAACATCGGTTTTCGACCTCGACCTGGGTGATTATAGAGTCCTGCAAATCCTCGGTTGTTCCAAGCCTTAAGCCAGTTGTAAACCGTTTTAGGACTCACACTAAAAAGGGAGGCTAAGGTGTAGGGGGGCCAACCCTGGGCGAACAAAATGAGGCAATGGGCGCGTTGTCTGACCTGATGATGGCGACTACTGTGATAAATCCGATGCAATAAGCGTAAGCTTTCGGTGGAGATAGGACGGACTAATAACATCAAATCAATGGATGTAAACAGAGGACTCAGGTAGTTTACAACCAGGAAATTCTATGTAATTAATTTTGTTCATCTGCTTATAAACATCAGGGGCGTAGAAATGAAAGCAATCAACCCGGTAGCAATAAAGCTATGGGTCACCGACCGATGGGGAAAGCGTTTCTCTAACCATCTACTCACCGGGAAGAGAATTCTGCCTGGCAGAGATTTACTCGTATCCATATCTGGGAGCTGGGCTGCTAGGGCAGCCGCTCCCAGTACAACTGGATCTGCTGTTCCCATCGTTAAGGCAGTCCCGGCAATACTCAGGGCAGTATGAGTGACAATCATCATCGGCCTAACTTCCCTGACTTGCGGGGCATGGCATAAACCAATAGACGAATTACCCCGACTGCCACCGTGAGAATGCCACCGATTAAATAGAGGCTGGTACTGTTAAGGCCCAGACCAATAAAGCGAGTAATCACCAGAACCATCAGTCCGGCGATCAGAAACGGAGTGCCATCAATCCATTGGGTGTGGTCCGGGTTGGTAGCATCCAGGCCCAGATATTCCTCCCTGACCACTCGCTGAGCCAGCATGGGATTACCACCACAGCGCTGCTGCAACTTGGACAATTGAGACGGCATCATATCGATACCGAGGCTTTGAGCCATGGAACGCATAATCTGACGGATGGGCTTATCGGTAAGGGGTTTGAGTTCGATCCGAGGCAACTTTAGAAAAATATCTCGGGCTGGTGGGAATGTTGCCAATAGCAATAGAGATTGACCTTGCTCATGGAGCTGAGCGAGCCAGGTACGAAACTGAACCGTATACCGATGGGCATCATCACAGATAATAAAAGCGGTATTGTCTTTCAGCCATTCTGAGATCGCAGTCGATAACTGGTTCGAGGTCAGGGATCTTCCCTCTATGGTTTCTGTCTCTACACCCAATTGCTGGGCTATATCCAGATAGGCTTGTTTGGCGGTCAGAGGATGTGCGATCGCAACCATAAAACCTAACTCCTGCAACTCCTCAGCCACAGCTTCACCCAGAACACTTTTGCCGATGCCCGCTTCACCGACAACCAACAAGCTAGAGTTGGCTTGTAAAGCAGCAACGATACGATTTTTTTCTGCCTTTCTATAGAGGGGAAGGGAAACGGAACTGGCAGGAACGCTGGATAGGGATCTTCTCTGAGAGCCATCCTTGGATACGGCATAGAGATAGACGCGCTCTTCTCCATTGGCGAGTCGGCGTTTGTGGCGTTTAATCGGCATTTTGTTCAGTTCCGATTGGGGGTTCCGTTTTGTGGGGATCCCCTGGAGTTCTAGTGAGGATGATAGTGATACCGATTGCGATGGTCTCCGACCGGCCTTCGGCCATCGCAGCAATCAAGACCGTTAGCAAACGACTTCGACGACGTTCAGCTCGGAGTCGCTTGGCTTGCCATTGAGCGATTTCGGAGATTGTGTCGAACCATTCCCCCCAGCCGTGATCTGGGCTAGCGGGGTGGGGGATAAAAAATGGTCGGGGTCATAGTAGACAGCTACGCCTGTAAGCATTTGTTTGAGCTGGGTTTGGGAGTCGTTGACGGCCTGTTGCAGTTTGGGATCTGTGAACTGGCGCGAGGCACAATGCATCATAGTCAGGGCATCTAAGGAAATCAGCAGCCCTGCGGCTCGGTGCTCAGCGGCCTCTTGCACATAGCGAAGATCCTGCTGTGCTTCGGCTTCCGTCTCAGAATCGGCTGCAGTGTGGGCTTTAGAACTGACGGACTGTTTCTTGGTACTGATTCTTTTCTGAACTTCTTCTAGGACTTCTTCTGGGTATTCATCGGCTTTGGGGTAGCCGAGTTCAGCTGCGATCGCCTCGACTTTGCGACGACTGCCATATTTCATCAGTTCGGTGATTGATACCATTTGGGATTCCTCATCTTTTCAAGAAGCTCAATCCTGCTACCCCCCTGGAAGTAGTGCTGATTCATCGCTCTTAGTTGAGCCATCTGTGCTTCATCAAACTCCTGCAGGCCCGAAGCAAAGCCCAAATCTGCGCACCACTTGCTGATCAGGCTAGGGTCAAGAGGATGGGCAGGAGAGCGTCCTCGCTCCTCAGACAGAATGTGCAAGGCATCTTTACGAGACAGCAATAGAGATGAACTACTCATGAATGGCTGAATGAATCATTCATATTGACAGAGAGGCTTGTAGAAAATCGTGCCAACAACCATATTAGTTTATTTGTACTATTAATGCGTCCCTTATTTGACTCATCTAACGCCAAGCCGAGATAGATTGATGAGTAACGATGAGCATAAACACCAGCTAAATCATGATTCCACTCTTATCCCAATTAGCCAGCAAGGTAAATGGGATCGACACTCAAAAGAGCGATTAAATTAGTCACCCGATTAAATCGATTATTTTATTCCTATGAGAAATTTTTGTTTAAAAAAAGGGACAGTTCTCGGTACTGGAACTGTCCACAAACGTTCTGTGATAGATCAGAGAATTGCTTTATTCTCATCTCTTTTTAGTTGAGAATACCCAAGCCGAGAGCACACCTGACAAAGTGATGCGAATGAATTTCAAAGTCTTGCTTAATTAAGATTTTCCTACATCAGAAAGCGTATAAGTCGAGGTTTCACTGGGGTTGTCAAGGTTTATAGTACAGCTAAAGCACGACTTCCTCTCGCTGACCAACTCATTCCCTTATTCATCTGGCGATGTCCGATGGCAACATCTACTCAATTTTGAAATCGACCAATGCCAACCGCCAATCTCAATACTCTCAAGTTCTATGATGACAATCGCAACCAGCTTCAGAAGAAGGTGTCTGCGAAGCTAGCGGAGACAATCTCTTGGAAGAAGAATTCTGATCAATCGTCTGAGGACAGCAACCAGAAATAAAGATTTATTCTCTCAGCCTATTACCAGCCAGGACTTGCACTCGTTCGGAAACACTCAAATTTTGAAGGAGTTGACCATGATAAAGCCAGTTTCTTGAATCAATCATATTCACTCGGATGTAGCCTCAAATGATAATTCTGATTGATCTTTATCAGAGAATATTTGGGTATACTGATGAGCTGTGGGAGCAGTTGCTCTAAATTAAAATCCTCACTTGCACTGTGGTTTGATAAAGACTATTGTTTCCTCCAACGTTTTTTTGAACGACCTTTCTGCAGTTTGACGACCTACTGCTGTTGCACAAATTTCTTGAATCTTTTTATTCAAAAAGGTGGTATTCTTTCCTTCGCTGAATTCGAGACTACAGAGACGACAGTTTAGGTACCGAATCTGATCTTGTCTGTAGACTTTTCGTACTATATAAATTTTTAAGGCCCACTTGACAATGGATTTTACGCAAGCTAACTCCAAAAGTAACGACCTTTTTCCTGTGGGTGTATCTTGGCTAATTACTTCCTTAAATAGGACCTTTCTTAAGCTTTACTTAGTGCAAGGGCTGAGATAATCTAACTTGGCTACCCAAGTACTACTCTCCCCAATAAGTCACTTTCTCTATGGGTTGATGATCCGTGTAGTTAAGCCAATCTAGAACATCATTAGCACAATCAGAATGGGGTGTACCCAGCTCATACATGGAGTTCTTTGTCGTCACATATACTCGACCAGCTTTGGTCAAACAACCTTGAATAGGTGAAGATTTCAGTGATTTTCCTGCTGGATATTTGGGATGGTTAAAGATCCGCCCTCGAATAATCACTTGATTCCTAATGTCAATGCAACGCCAAGACTCAATCACTGGTACGTTGAGTGATGTTGTGCTGGATGCTGTTAGCGTGGGCCGAGAATGTTCTAAATAATATTCTGTGATATCGGCTGAGAACATGATCAAACTTCAGAATGTGTGACTCCGATAATGCTGAGAGTCAAACTCAAAGTTGCTACTCCCAGATAGTTCTAGCCTAGTCATAACCCGAGTGTAATAACTCAGTAATTACGCCGAAATTACCTCCTTTTTCTATTAGTTCTAATCTAATTTTTATGTTTTTAGGTTCTATAGCATTACGGGAGCACGTTAGTACACTCTTTAAAAGCAGCATCCACACAATCACGGAAAGTGTCAAATTCATCCCACCGTTGCTTCATCCAGTTTTTGAGCACAAACCACCATCGCTCGATTTTATTGAGATCTGGAGAATAGCTCGGTAGATACCAAATCTCACAGCCTGCTTCAGCTACGATTTCTTCAATACTCAGACCATGATGAAAACTGGCATTATCAATCACGATGATATCGCCCGGTTGCAACTGGGGTATAAGACTCTGCTGTAACCACGCTTCGAATAACAACCAATTGCAAGACCCTTCAAAGGTCATGGGAGAAAATAACTGACCTTCTTTAAGCGCAGCAATGAAACTGACTCGCTCTGTCCGCTTGCCTGATTTGAGGTCATAGAATCGTTGGCCAATGGGGCCGTATCCATAGGGATAGTCCGCTCGATTATCGATACCCGCTTCATCTACATAGACGATCTGATGGGCATGTTTAGTCTTTAGTCGCTCTATAAACTCTTGGCGTTGTGTTTCATCCCGTTCTCGATAGCCATAGGTCTTTTTTTTCGACTCAATCCCAGCTTTCTCAAGGCATCACTGATATTTTGCTGGGTGACATTATCTCCCCATAGTTTGGCCATTTGGGCCTGGGTCTTCCCGCCATGCTCTTGGGCAAACTCACGAAAACGGTCCCAATCTGTGATCTTGTGGCGAGCTCCTTGTTGATAGTTGGTAATCGCCTGGCAGTCGCCTGTGGATTCCTCACGGACTATCCATAGATGCAACGTGTTACGACTGATATTGAACATCCGGCACACGTCAACTTTTCGTTCACCATTCTTGACCGCTGCAAGGGCTTTGCAGCGAAGGTCGTAACTATAGGGTGCTGGCATACTGATTTAGACGTATCTTCTATTCAATAGTACTAACACGATTTCGTAGTGCTATACAAAATCTAGCAAGATCGGATGATTTTTTGCATGTCAATATTGGATAAGGTGTTGAATGTTGAGCTAACCAAGACTGTCTGGATTAATTGATGGGATTTGCAATCTGTGTAAAACAAGCTTTGTTGCTCTCCGGGCTAGTGATCTGCCCCACCTTTGCCGTGACAGAATAGCAATGCTGATCTCCTGGAGAGCCTTGCATCTCAAATGATTGACTACTATCTGCGCCTGTTTTTATTTTGGACTTTTGTGCAGTTGTTGTAATTTCCTTCTTGACTTCAAAGGTGACCCCATTGGTGGAACCAGACCATTGCCAGTTCAAATCAACATTATTGGTTCCGGGTTGCTGAACTGCAGTGAGTACTGGGATAGGCTGGCTATTCCCTGAGCGGGAGGTTGCGGTACTGCTTAAACGGTGAATCTCAAACTCTGAGATTCGGCTGCGCATGAATAAATCCACCTGGTTACCATTCACACATGCTTGAAACCCTCCTGTTCCCATGAGTACTCCAGGGGTAGGGCAGTCGGGTGTTGTATCAACGTTCATTGCGATCGCATCCACTAAGGTATCACTCGCAACGGGATCACTACAGGGGTCGATACTGCCATCACTTCTGGGAACTCGGCCATATCTATATATCGAATTGGGCGCTAACCAATCTTGAGTACTGGGACGGATATCATACACCACCTGATCGTAGGCAGCTGGTTGAGGAGGTGGGGAACCCGCATTGGGGCCGCCTGTCGGGCAAACCTCAGGGACTTGGGTGGTGATGGGAATTTCTAAGTAAAGGACTGGGGTCGTCCAATCGGAGGCATTCAAACCTGCGCTTGTTAATAGACTCGACATGGATGAAGGGTTTGTTGCCTTCGTTAGTTGAGATTGGTTAATCCGGTGGGCCATCCGAATTTCATTGCTGATGAAATCGAATGCCCGACTTAAATCATGCCGTCTAGCCGCAATCGCTTCCGTCCGCTTGTTGGCTTGGGTTGCTGCTATAACGCCGTAACCTGCAATACTAACCACCAAACTGGTGATGATAGTGGCAATCAACAGTTCCACGAGGGTATACCCGTGATGGAGAGTCGATGTCTGATTGTCCGGCTGCTGATTCAAACCCTATTCCCCCATGTGATGTTTTATTGCTCTTCCCAGTTCTCCGCAGTGCATCGACCGGAGTCTGTAATCGAGGTCGGTTTGAGGTCTCCTTGATAGGTGCCAATACGGGTCAATCCAAGGGTGTTTGAAATAGCAATACAGCGTTTCGTCACTTGGGAATCTTGTGGGTTGTAGAAGACAATTTTGCCGGTGGGGTCCGTCGGCGTTTGTTGAGCACTGACAATAGCAAATTCGGGATTACCTAACACCCCATATTTGATGGGAATACTGGCTGAAGAAGCTGATGAGTTAGGAGGATTATCGCTTCCTTGTGTTCCCCCCTCCTTGTTGCCATTACCGTTCTTGTGATGAGCAATAATCTGGACTACCATCCCTGCTTTAGAATCGTTGACTGTATTTTCAGGAGATGCAGCCATAGCAATTTGAGAAACAGATTCTCCATCGCTCAGCCCCAGTGAGAGTTGCACATCTGAACCGATCAGAACAGGTTGCCCTTCATCCAGGGCCTCACTGGAACTCGGATCCGTCAGGTTTGTGACGATGGCCACATCAGCATCCAACGTCCGATCCCCCGATTTGAGGCAAGGACCAGTAATCTTCCCTTCTACAAAGTTGAGAGTAAGGGTACAAATTTTGTTGCCCTTGATGGCTTCTCGTTGGGTTTCATTCAGAGCAGACCGAACCTCAGCCATCGTCTGTTTCACCTTGGCCCGATTCATGGAAGCCATCAGGCTGGGTGCAGAGGCAGCGGCAGCAATACCGATAAGGCAGCAAATCACCATCTTTTCTGGGAGGGTAAATCCCGCATTTGAAGGAGAAGATCTTAGAGGAATGAGAGCATTGAAATGGAACATGGAACATCACAGCGGCAATATAAACAGGGCTCGAAAGAGGCCCTGAGAGCGATGAAGCGTCACTAAATTGATGGCAACTCTGCATTACTCAAGGAATTTGGCAAAGAAATTCTCAACCGAAAATTTCAGAACTAAGGCGCATGAAGTTGCTTCGGTAGGGGCGAAGCCATTACCCACGCAATTCTTAGCAGTGCCTATCAGAGGTTCTTCTCTAGCGAGAGAATGAGCTAGAACCAGGAATTACAAATCTTTAATGGATATAAAAAATTTCACTGGGTGGTTAATTCAAATCAACAATATTGGCCAAACCAATCAGCTCATTTGAACGCTCTCCCCTAATTCTGGCTTTGCCTGTGCGTCTTTGGCGACAGGAATAGCACTGAATTTCCACCAAAAGAGGAAAATAGATATCCGATAAATTGCATACTTATACTGAAGCCGTTGTTGGCCAAGAGGCCCTAAATTCATGCAATAATCGCAGGCTGTTGCCGATATATCTGGAATTAGACATCAAGCTTTGTTGAAGGGACAGCAATTCAGAAAATATCACCTGGGATTTAGGGACATTTGAATACGGCATGGGGAATGACCTCAGTTTCTACCGTGGCAATCGGTTTACTATCCCCTTGTTCCGTCACTTGATAGGTGACATTTAACAACCGATAGGGGTCAGAAGAACTTGCATAGTTAGCAGTACGAGTGAGGGTATAGTATTTCCCACCCAGTGTTCTAGGGCCAATGGTTGTGGAAGCTCCCCCTAATCCCGTAGCTGAGTCATTGAGAAATCCGGATGCAAACCCATCACTACTGAGGGTGGCTAGACACCGAGAGGAGTAGGGTTGCGTCGTAATCTCATATTGTGCCGCTTGATTGACAACGGTTTCTAAATCTTCCTGAATCCAACTCACGGCCTCGTCGTATTGTGTAGCAACCACCCGAAAGGCCGCTGAAGTTACCATGGCCTGCATGGTCATGGAGACAAACACAGCAGCAACAATCATCGCCACCAACACCTCGATTAAGGTAAACCCTCCACTCTTCGCAGAGAGTGATTTTAAAGAATCAACTCCTGAAGATGCTTTCGGCCGCTTCAAGTACAACCACAACCACCGATCGATATGGCTCATCGATCTCAATTGATGCATGACTACAACCTCACCCGTTGCCAACTTTTGACATAGCCAAATTTATTCGTCGGAGTGATACCAATACCACTCACGACATCAGCCAGACTGGACACATCGTTGGGCACCCGAATGCCGGATGTACTGCCATTCGTCGTGATGATGTCATCATCCTCAGCAGGCACGATTCGGGTATGGGGACTGATGTTGATGGAACTGACGACATCTTCGACCCATACCACCCCATCAAAGTTAGTATTGCCGCTACTGGGACAGCCATCACCTGAACCTTGTAGCTGGAGGTCGTTAATCTTGTTATAGACAAAAGCGGTGTCAATGCAGGATTGATCGTACAGTTCGATGGGAGGTGTTCCAGCGCCTGCATTATGAACAATAATCCTCAAATCACCCACTCGTGGAGATTCGCCATCCGTGCGGATATTTCTCAGTTGAGCATTGCCTCGTAATTCAAAGGATTCAGTGACATACAGGTAGACAGGACCATCCGTCGTGTCCACGGTAACGACATCGGTACCATCCAGTTCCAGTTCTTCGATATGGTAGGGGCTGTTGGCTGCAGTAAGAGTGGTGCTACTCTTAACTTCACCTAAACTCGTCACCGTTGCGGGTAAATCCACCGACAGTGTTTGGGTAATCTGGCATCCCACAATGTTGCCAGCAATCAAATCATTACCTGGACCATCTTGCGCTGTTGAGTAAACCGCATTGAGATAGCTCGCACGGTCGCTATCACTCGGTGCTGACTTATCCGTTAAGCTGGTGTCCGCGGACCAGGACGGATCATAGTAAAGATTGGCATGTTGACCAATAAGAGTACGTCCTCGAATAACGGCTCCCTGCATGGCCAGAACCCCTGGGAAATTCTCAATCTCTGACTGGATGACCAAGGTAGAGAGAATATGGGATATTCTCTCTCCATGTTGACCCTCAACGAGGAGTGTCCCGGTTTGATCCGTGGGATTATAACGATAGGCTTTAAGCTCATACTGGCCCCCTGAATTCATTGCTCCAGAAAGAGTGACATTCGGTGTGATTGTCGTTGCACTTGCATCACAGGGCGTTGAGCTACTGCCCGTATACCCTGTCCACTCATCCACTGTGGCAGACTCTTCATCCCCAGAATTGAGAATGCCATCAGGTCCGAGATAGGTGGTTCCGGTCTTGGGATTGATGGTGTCATAGTTTCGAGTCAAGAGAATCCGGTTATCCGTTTGAGTAAGCTGGGCTAGGGTACGAGCCATTCCTCCTTCTGATATAGCCAAACTTGCACCAGATTCTTTTCGATTCCAAGCGGTGATCCGATCACTCTGCGCCATGATCATGGAGGACATCCCCAGCAAGATCATGATGAAGCCCAACCCTAGGGCAAGGGGAAGCGCGAACCCTCGCTCCTGATGAGGTTGGCTATTCCTCATTTTGACTAAACAGTGTAATTGCTGGGCCAGCAGCTGAGCGAATGGATTACTCATGACGTTCTCTCCTGATTAGTTGACCCAGCTCGACCAAGCTATATAGGTTTGGGCAAAGACCGTTCTTTTCAAAATTGGTTAGGTGTTTCACTAACTCTCTCAAGTGGGAACTATTCATAATGAGACACACGAACTTTACGCCAACTGAAGATATTGGCCAAACAGGGGTACCCTGCTGCACTCCCTTGATCGTGGCTTTTATCCCATCCCCCTGACGACAGGGAAATTACTCAATATAATTTCTAAACAAAATATAAATTTGTCGAAACATCCGTGGTTTTGAGGAGAAATAATTTGCTGAATCAGACAAATTTTTCTGATGTTCAGCGTTGAACGGATGGGGCTTACTTTGCAATGCCTCAGATCATGAGGCGATTTTTGTTGAAAGCCTAAAAATACTAAAGCTATAGCCTAGAGAAACTAGCAATTTATGGGAATATCAGTTCTGACTACCTGATCTAAGGAAGATTCGCAGATTAAGGTCTTGACTGATCAGTGATTGGCAAGGAAGCAATTGCATCATCCCCTGCTTGTGACATCCTCTCTTTCATTCACCCACCACTCAATAGCTTTGCCAAGCTGTACGATGTCAATCAAGCCATACTGCCATAGAAGGATATGAATCGGCCCCTGTAAAGGCTGTTGAAGACGCACAGCAAGATCAATCGCTTTTTCAGAAACGCCTAAATCGCTTTGGAGGTAGTGAATCAATTGTTGTTGGGATGGGGAGCTCATCAGTATATGGGAACATCTGGCAATTGGGCTATCTAATATTTCCATAATCTAAAAAAGCGTAGCTAGGTGCCCTGAGTAATACCACCGAACTAGGACCAGCAGGAGCATTTCAATAGAACATCGCGCTTCTGCCTGAAATCCTTTCCCTGCATAACCTCCAAATAGTGATATTCATCCCCCAAGAAAACTCTTGCTTTCGGGTAACTGATGCACTGCATTGCGATGTCTCACGCATTGCCACCACCTGGAGCTATCGCTAGCCCTGCAAGATTTTTCACGAGTTTTAACATGCTATCTGTGGTCTGGAATCGTCTCAGCTAAGCAATGAAGATGCAGTCAAACGGCACATCTCTTAGTGGCGGTTATAAGGTCTTGGTGAGATGTTAACCCTTTTATTAGGGTTTGCTGAGAAAGTAAATTGAGCAAATTCCATGCATCAAATCGTACAAGCAACCCATTTGTGACGGCCAGAGCCATATCCTTTGACTGGCCCTAGCAAAGCCCCAAGGAAGTCCTGACAGCTCCATAACGCTTTCCAAAACCAGCAATCCCACCCCAAAAATGAACGATAAAAAGTGGCTGAGCCACCGCTCCAGATTCATGACCAAGAACGTGATAGCAATCGCACTGGCAGCCGTATCCGCTAACTTCGCCATCACTCGATTCAAGCCAAACCGTCGCTTGGCCTGCCCAAACTTACCCTCAATCTGGACCCTCACCTTTTCATCCTCACACGCTTGTTGCTTGAGTTGGGTCTGTACTTGTGGGTCTTGTTGAGGTCTTCCTAACGGCGGTCCACTCAAGCGAATCCCCCGAGCTTTACACCATCGTCGATTAGCCCGAGTCCGATAGATTTGGTCAGCATGGACTGAGAAAGGATAATGGCCAAAGCGACGACGAAAGGCTTCCACTTGATGTTGAAGATGCTGGGATTCATTGAACGCATCCCAACTCAAGCGCTCCAGAAACACACATCCACGCACACAACTGAGGGATAGCTTGGCTCCAAACTCAACGGGTGTTCCAGCTTTGCCTCGGACCATCGGTCGGACATGAGGCTGACTCATACTGACAATCCGGTCGTCCACTCGACGTACTGACTGTTGATACATCCATTCTTGCTGTCGAAAGACTTCATGAATCACCAGCAACAGACGGTACTGCCGCCGGGACAATTGGGATAGGGAAGCCCCCAATGTTATCAACCCATCAATATGGGCTAGATTGCGACGCACATAGCCCAACTGCTGACGAATCCCTTTACGAATCAGCTTGCGGCTCGGTTGACGTTTTTTGGCAATGGCCAGATAGGCTTTGCGGGCCTTCTGGCGGTAGGTGCGAGGTTTGCACTTGAGGGACAGCATGACTTGAGCATATAAAGCATCGAGGATGGCTTCGCTTGCTTTGCGGGCATCATTGAGCAAATCCAAGTCTGTCGGATAGCGAATATCGGCTGGTGCACAGGTCGCATCTATCAACAATTGGCCCTGGTTGGGAGGGGCAGGAGGCTCATCTTCATCATCGTCAGAGGGAGGAGATGACTCAGGGGACATCGCCACAGGAGACCCCTCGGATGCCAGCACAGAGTCCACGACTGCGTCATTGACTTGAGCTAGCAGCTCTAGATTCAACCGTTGGCGAAAGTGAACCAGCATGGAGGCATCAAACGGAGCACTCTCTCGATATTCACTAAACCCCAGAAAGTACTGCAAGTAGGGGTTCTCTCGAATCTGTTCTACGGTCTCTGCGTCGGATATACCCAGTTTCTCTTTGATGATTAAGGTCCCTAAGGCCACACGAAAGGGTTTGGCAGGTGCCCCCATGGTCTGACTGAATTGGTCTGCATATTCTGACTCAAAGCTCTCCCAAGGAATCAACTCGGCTAGTTTGACCCAGCGATTCTCTCCTGAAAGTTTCCCTCCAAAGGGCAAGTAGAAGTTCTCAAAGGACAGTTGACCGGGGGATGGACGGCGATACATCGGGTTGCAGGTGCAAGGGTTTTAAATATTTTGAATGATTTTCCTTGCACTTCTCAAGGGCCCTCAACACTTGGATACACTGCAAATATTGGAACTTAGACTTCCGAAGCAAGCCCTTATTAGATTAATGATGACTTGTGAATCTGGGAAAAATAATTTATTTCGTTTTCAAGAGCTAACGCACCGATATTTAGTCGTTCCAACAGTTGGTTTTATCTGATAGAACATATAAAAGAATCAATATCTATTATGTTGCTTCAACTCAGACCTTTTGGCCACCAACTTTGTAGTCTACATTAATGATGAATGAAATTTCTTACTGGGTCATTCGTTCTAATTTTTGGAAATCAGTTGTCTTCAGAGGTTGACCCAACTCATATAGGGAATTTTGAGTTTTGATGTATACGTGACCATCACCCGCTAAGTAACGATAGACTGTTGAGGTCATCATCTTAACCCCGTCGGGATAATTAGGATGGCCCAGGAGTCTTCCTTTGATAACAACACTCTTTCCCCTTTGTATTGCAGTCCAGGACTCAATAACAGCTATTTTCTTAGGCGTCTCGAAATGATCATCTGGAATATCAGAAGTATTCTTTTGAAAAAAAACGGATATATCAGTAACTTGCAACATTAGAACTCAGATTAATCAGGGGAACTTGCATCAGTAATATGAGGAAAGCTTTATAGATATTCCTCACTACTGATTTTATTTTGTTCTCAGAGTTAATTAAACCGTATTATCCCTGACCTTTATTTGGGGGTGAGAGTGATTTAGCTTCATCTAATGCCTATATTTGATTATTCCATCCAATGAACTATATTTTATTTTTATGCAATTATTGTAGGAATATTAGTATTTCTCCTGTGATCATACTCAGGAACACAAGCAATAAGTATGGTGATTCATCTGGATGAGATGCATTTGCCAATCTATTTTTGACAAATGTTTAGTGCAATCCGTAATTTTTTTCGTGTTTTCTACCCTGTACTGGTTTGAGGGAAACAGTGCTGTAGCCATTGACCATTGAGTTCCACTTTAAGGATTTAAGAAATTTGGGCCATATCGCCCTCGCGTCTACCGCATTTTGTGGTGAATCTATCCGTAATTTTACGGAGAAACAAGGCTAACAATTGTATCTTGAACTACTTGTATTCGATGGCTCTATATAAAAAATCTTAAAATCCTTTTGATGTGCCAGAGATATTGGATTTACTGTAATTGTCTAAATCATTGCAACAAGGAAATAAATAAGATTTCTAGATAAAAACAGGCGAATTTACAAATAAAGCGATATTCAAAGAAAAATAATGGCCAGAGAGAATGATTTTATTCTGAAATAGTCAATATTTCTTAAATACAAACATCTTACTTTCATGCTATTTTGTAAAGAAATATAAATAAGTGGAATTGCTGATTTTATCAGCTTTTATCAGAATTATCATTTAGGAATAATACTGATTGTTCGACAATCTTTGAGCTGTTTTAACTCAATGGTTAAAGCAGTAAATAAAACTGATATTTGCAGGTTGATTTGCTAAGGATAATAGCGAATGTTAGCCGCTTATCTATAATTTCTACTGTTTAGCGTTCAACCGTAATCGCAATATTTTTATTCCCGTAATATTTTCATTATAAAAGGTTATTCTCTATGGTTCTTGCACCAGCAGAATTGAGTAGTGCGCCCTCAAACTGCATTCAAAAACAATATTCTTCTAAAGAATTATTCCCTCAGAAGCTCAATCACTATCGCTTTGAGGATTTCTTTACCTTCAATCGCTCTGACGGCACGATTGAGGACTGGCATGACTCACGCAATATCTTGGCCAGTGAAGACTTCATTGTTGCGCTGATCAATGGCTTAGAACAGGAAGTGGGATCGGCTTCCTCTGTGGTGATGTATAACATCGGCCATGAATGGGGTAAGCAAGATGCGGCCTTTTTTCAGGGCTGGTTTGAACAGCAATTTCAAAAACCTGTAAGAATGGCACGTCCCTCCCTTGCATTAGAAGCATGGTGGTGGCCCTTTACAAGTCAAGGATGGGGGAATTGGGAAGTGGATCTTGAAGACCAAACCAATGGCTTCATGTTCATCAATATCTTTGATTCTGCTGTGGCTCGCACCCTTGGAGATGTCGGCAAGCCTGTTTGCCATATTTATGCGGGGTTATTTGCAGGGTTCTTTAGTCAACTCACTCAAAAGAAGTTGAGTTGCATTGAAACGCAATGCTATGCCATGGGTGAAACCTACTGCAAATTCTTACTGGGTAAGAAGAATCGAATTGACGCGGCTACCTTCTGGCAGAACGAAGGGGCAAATGCCAAGGATATCGCTACTCGTTTGCGGGATGGAGAATACTTAGCATGAGTACCTCTATATCGTGGCGATCTTTAACGGTTGGTCAGTTTCTAGGCACATGTAATTGGTCAGGTCAGCAACAAGTTTCTGGATCTGCTAACCACTCCACCCCTAGCAACCTTCAAAAATCTTGGCCGCGACAATCTGTACAAACATTTTTCAGCCAATTGAACTGGACTGGGCAGCCTACTAAGGAATCACGGGTTCACTCCAGGTCAAAGGAGTTCTCCACACGGTTATCCGTGACAGATTTCTTTCAATTCTTCGCTTGGGGAGGTCACCCCTCATCACCGTTTCTCCCATCCCAGTCAATTTGTTTCCAAATGCTGAGGGAGATGAATTAAAGCTCCATGATTTCTCTGAACTTTTTTGAGGGTAGCTATGCAATCTAAATTTGAAGATCTACTGCGGACAGCAGAGGATCATTATCTACAACCCACTGAAATGAATCAATTTAAGCAACAGGTGGGGGCCTTACAAGACCGACTCACACTCTATGAAGCCCTGCGGGATCAGGAGTTAACCATATTCCAAGTCGTGGCTCATCAACTACAAAAAGAGGCATCCAACATTCCTCAAGCGACCTTAGAACAAATGTTGACTCGTTGGATTTCGGTGCTCAGATACGCTGCCATGGCAATGCTGATGGATCAGCCCGACTATCTAGAGAATCAGCTTAAGTTCTATGCAGAAATTTTGAGGAGGGATGACCTAAATGCGATTAACCACAATATTTGTCTATTTCTCAAACAATGTTTGCGCTCCATCTTGAATGAAGAGCAACTGGTATTGCTAGAGCCCTTTATTCAACGCATAGACACCCACTTGGTGAGCATAGATAAAAACCGTGAATTAGTCGTTATGGCATAAGGGTTAGAGAAAAAATCACATGTTAGCTGCTGAGAAATTAATCAATCAACATATCCCAGGCAATTATTTTGCCCCTGAGCACTATGTCCAGGGAGATACAGAGTTAGGCCTAATTGAAAATCGGGAAGGGGCACGACTCATCGCCCTCCCTGAGACGTTTTTAAACGCATTGAATCAAAGCCTGGAGCATGAGGTGGGACCTGCTGCTGATGTGGTCTTAAAGCAATGTGGTCGTTGGTGGGGAAAGAATTTTTATCGACGGTTCACCTCAGAGGTCAGCCAATACTATGGCAAAACGCTAGCTGAAATGGAAATGGTGGAATTTCTGCAATCCCTCAAGGAGTGCTGGAAAACCTATGGTTGGGGCCTTATCGATTTTGATTTTGGAGCTTATTCACAGGGGTTCTTAGTCGTTAAGACCCAATATTCTGCTTTTGCCAAAACGAGGAATGTGCAAGACCGTCCCTCATGCCTTATTGAAGTGGGGCTACTGAGTGCCTTTTTCAGCCAACTGACCGGTCGAGAGTTGGACGGTGTGCAAACATCCTGCGAGTCGATGCAGGCTGAATGGAACTATTTCATTCTGGGATTGCCGGAACGAGTCAAAGTGGCACAAGCCTGGTTAGCGGAAGCACAAGACCATGACACCATTCTGGCTCGGTTGTGTACCGCTCAACCTGGAACTGTAGCTTCTTAGACGTTATCCAGACCAGAGGATGTCAATACTGATGAAACATCAATCTCGGAGTATGGAGCAATGGCGAAGATAGTTAGGCTAGACCCCCTCGGTCAAGAAACCAGTGTCACCACCAACGATCATGTGCTCTCAGCCTTACTTAAAAATGAGCTGACAGTTCTGCAAGAATGCGGGGGGCGGGGCATGTGTGCAACCTGCCATATCTTCATCACGGAAGGGATGGAGCAGTTGTCGCCCATTAGCCGTCGTGAACAGCGAACGCTGGGGGCAATTACCACCAGTACCATAACTTCTCGACTAGCTTGCCAATGTCGAGTTCTGGGCAATGGGGTCGTGGTTGAGGTTCCTGCGGGGATGTATCTGGGCGATATGAATGAGATTGAGAGCTTAGTCGGCCGACGAGCAGACGAAAACATCCTTCACCCACTGGATGGTCGCATCTTAGTCGAAAAAGGGAAATTAATTACCCGCTCCATGATTAGCCAATTGGAGGTGACTCGTAGTGATGTGGTCACCCATTTAGCCCATTCAAAACTTGTTTAATCCAGATCAATATTGGGGGAATTATGTTGTCACAACTAAAGCGCATTAGCCTTGAGGCCGATGGACGGTATGCCACTGATGCCGAGTTAGCTTGCGTAAAGTCTTATCTTCAAGACGTTGGCCAGCGCATCAGTGGCTATGAAAAGATTCGGGATGCTGAAGACGCCATTATGGACGACTCTGAGGTTCAACTAACGGATATTGAACCGCAAGTGTTTTGTAAAGGCCCCAAAGACTACTCAGAAACCTGTCGTCGGGATCGGAAAAATACCTTGCGGTATGCCGCAACCGCCATGCTCTTTAATGACCTGGATCGACTCAGGGATGGACTTCTCCTGTGGCAGCGCACTATTGTTCGAGCCGTCAAGGATGAACAGGCCTCTACATTAACTTGGAGGGAGATGCCAGAGGTTTTAAGAGGGCATCTTTCCGCTGAAGAAACAGATTTGATGATGCCAGCACTTCATCTAAATCAGGCTTTATTAAGCTAATTCGTAATCAAATTTTTATCAAATAATTTTTAAGGGTATCTCAATTATGCAGTCGCCAAAAGAAACGAACGGAAGAACAAAAACATCTCACTGGCTTGATCTTGCGGAAACTCTAGCTGTGGTGTCCTCCATTGGGGGAACCGTTGCTGCTGTAGTGTCACAGCAAATTGCAATGGTTATGATTCCCCTATCGCTGACTGCGACCATCAACTTGGCTAACCGTCGTCGTCAAACGGGGAAGATGCTGGAACAACAGCGGGTTGAAGTATCCCTTTTGATTCAACAAAACACTGACTCCATGAGAAATGAGCTGTCTGAGGCTCAGCAGAATAATGAACAACTTCAATTGAAGTTAGACGAATTACATGAGCAAGATACCCAAGCCTCAGAGGCTCTTCAAGGGTTGACCACTCGTACTACACAAATGGGAGAGGAAATTAGCAGTCTCAACCAACTTCAAGATCAAAATCATTCATCGCTAGCTGCGTTGAGCGAGCAACAACGCTCAGCAGTCACTCAGTTCGACGACCTGTCCTCCAAAATGGAAGATCTTCATAATGCAATCGCACTCCTTCAATCAACGACATTGGATCTGAGTAATCAAGTTGAGACTCAACAGAATCAATCCCAACTCATAGCAGCCCAAACGAAGGGTGTTCAAGAACTCCTGGAAACTCTACGTGCAATTGATACACTTACCCAGGCCATTTCTGACGAGCCAAACGTTGCAGAAAGTTTCTATCAGCGCGGGGTAATTCGAAAACGCCTGCAACGCAATGAAGACCAAGAAACGGTGATGAACGATTTTTCAAGGGCGATCCAACTGAAACCCTCTTATGCGGAGGCCTATTTTGAACGAGGGATCATGGCATCTGAGTTAGGTCAAAAACAACGTGCCGTTGATGACTTGCATGTTGCAGCAAAGCTCTTTTTTGAGGCAGGTCAGCTTGACCAGTATGAGAAAGCTCGTGAAGTCAGCTTGAATCTTCATGACCTTGTCTCTGAGACCATGAGCAACGAAGAATCTGACGACCCCATGTTAGTTGAAAATCTCTTCGGCTAAGCCAAGATTAAGTCGTTCCTGTCTGCATAAATCGCCTACACGTTCATCCATCATGCCTAAACAAATTCAGTTGGAGCCCATCGATCATGAGGTTTCCGTCAAAACCAATGAAAACTTGCTGTCCATGTTGCTCCAGCAGGAATTAAATGTTAATTGGAGTTGTGGTGGTCGGGGGCGTTGTAGTACCTGTCATGTGTATATCCAGTCTGGTACGGAGAGCTTGTCACCTAAAAGTAAGAGAGAGCTAAAAACCCTAGAGCTGCTCTCAAATTGCCAGGATAATTCTCGCTTGGCCTGCCAAGCCAGAGTTCTTGGAGAAGGTGTTGTCGTAGAGCTGCCTGCGGGTATGTATCTCAGTGAGATTGAAGATCTCGATGCTCTGATAGGTAAAAGGGTACAACAACCAATTCTCCATCCACTCAATGGCACCGTACTAGTTGAAGGAGGGTTGATGATTACCCGCTCTATCGTCAGCCAATTGGAAGAAGCGCTCGTTCAGATTGACCAACTTCTAGCTAGAAGCTGAATTATCCTGATTCGCCATTTCCATCGCTTTAGCTAGTTTTGCTATCCGGTGATGAGCATTAAAGTTGGCGGGCTATAGCTTCCAAGTGTTCACCAAACAGTGTGTCTGGATTTTCAAGAGCGGAGTAGTCATCAAAACCCTGCATCAATTACCAAAGCTCAAAACCGCTTCCCGCCCCAAATCACTCGGCCAATAATCTGAAACTCCTCCGTCAACTGAGATAAATCCACCTCAATCGGCTGATAGATAGGGTTATCACTAATAATCTTCAAAACTTTCCCTGATAACCAATGCAGACGTTTAATCTGCAAATGCCCATCCCGACGCAACACATAAACCCCATCCGTCCCCCCTTCCGCTTGATGCTGATCCACCAGCACCACATCCCCAGGTCGCAGAGTTGGTTCCATCGAATCTCCACTGACATGAATCAAACTCAAATGAGCTGGGCTAGTACGTAATTCACTACGAATCCAGGATCGACTAAACGCCATCAGTTCCTCGATCTGCTCCTTGTCCTCCGCAATCATGCCTTCCCCAGCCCCCGCTCGAACATCATAGAGAGGGATTTGGACATAAGTGCCATCACCAATCCCCCCATCCGCCCGCCGAATAGGTCCCCGACCGAGTACCAGCCATTCGATATTGACCTCAAGCTTTTCAGCCAATAGCTCCAGATAGTTTCGAGCGGGTTCCGTTCCCGCCATCCATTTTCGGATCGTTCGGTCATTCACGCCGACCACTTTGGCGAGATGAGTGGCATTTTTATACTCATCCACCAAGATGGCCATTCGACCCGTAAAACTATCTGCATTAAAGACCTTACGCATGGGGATATCCACCACTGACTCATGCCAAGAATTATATGACTATTCTGCATGAATATCCTTTTTTGAAATAGTACATATATACTGTTTAAAGAAATTAGCTTTCTGCAGGTGTCTTATCCATGGAACTGCCTAGCAGATAGGTTTTGCGTTGGGCATTTATATGTTTGAGATTCAAGACTTTATCAATTTCAACGCTAGCGGACGAGCGTACTGTCCTAGCTGCAGTCGTAAAAAGGGCCGTCGTCCATCCCAGAAAAGCTTGGCTCTGTTAGACAGTGGAGCGTACAAGTGTCATGCAGGCTGTACCCCTGAAGAAATCCGCGACAGCCTAGGCATAGAGAAAACCTCATCCTTGGACTTGGCGAATCAAAATTCACCGTTGATCTATACCCCTGATCAACTGCAGACGACTACCGATTGGCTGCTGAATGGCAATGACGGTAAACGAGGACAAGCGCAACAGTGGTTGAAAAATCGAGGGATTACCCCTGAGCTAATTCAACACTATCGTTTAGGTTTAGTGACTCATCATGGTCGAGCCGGAATTGTCATTCCTATTCCTGCAGATGATCAAGATACTCGTTACTATCGAAAGTTCAGAATTGAACCTTGGAGTTATAGACCTACCTGGTCTCAGAAAGGGCTGCCTGCAATGGTCTACTTTACCCATAAGCCCAAGGCAGCTAAGCAGACCTATCTATGTGAGGGGGAATGGGATGCGATCTTGCTGGGTTGGGCGATGCGAGACGATACAAAGATTGCGATCTCAACCTTCACCTGTGGCTGTAATGTCATTCCGCCAACTGAGCAGCTGCAACGCCTACCCGGCCCAGTCACGATCTTCTATGACCTGGATCCACCAGGACAAAAGGGGGCTGAAAAGCTGGCCCTGCAGTTGGGACATAGAGCTAAGATTGCTCAAGTGCCTTTTAACCAGACCCCCATTCCTAAGGGATGGGATATCAGCGATGCTCTGAATGCGGATTGTAGTTTGAGCCAAATTAAGGCTGCTGCACGACAGGCCACTCGGCCCAATCATAAGACTCATGATACCCGGCTCAACTATGAGCAGTGTCTGGAAAAGATTGACGAAATCCTTCAGATTGAAGATACCGCTCGCCAACTGTGGGAGTTGAATCGGTTAGCAAAACGGGCTGAACTCTCAACTGCTCAACTTCGCAAAATCCACCAGACGCGCTTGGAATGTGCTCGTCCCTTTGCACCAATGGACGTTGTTGATTTCCTCGCTCGTGCTCCTGAAAGTCGAGAGTGGATTATTGCGGGCAAGATTCCCAAGGCCAGCACCATTGCCTTGATTGCGGATGGAGGCACAGGCAAAAGTCGGCTGAGTTATGATTTGGCCTATGCTGTGGCTTCTGGCCAATCTTGGAATGGTTTTCGGACCACTCAGGGCAAGGTTCTGATTATCCAAACCGATGAGCCGGATGTAGATTTCTCGGATTCATTACGGGATGCCAATTATGAGCAGTTTCAGCCGGGGATGGTGCAGGTGGAGACGGAATGGCAGTTTTCCCAACTGCCCCAGCTCACCCGCTGGATTGAGCAAGAACAACCCACTCTCGTGATTATCGATTCCTTTACGGCTGCTAATCGGGCAAGTGAGCTAGCGGAGAAGGATACCAACTATGGGGCTTGTATTTATGACTTGCGGAATATCGCCAATACCTATGGCTGTACATTCTTGATTCTTCATCACACAAACAAGCTGGGGGAGAGTCGAGGGACCACGGCCATTCCCGATAATGTCAGCGAAGTTTGGTACCTCCGTCATCCCAAGCCAGAGGATAACCTGCCGGAAGACCAACGCATCTGGAGTATCAATAAATCTCGGAGTCGCTGTTCTGGCAAGTTTGTGATCAGCTATGACCCGGATGATTGTGTGATTGTTTACCACGGTGACTTCAAATGCACTCCTCAAGGGCAAGGCGGTCTTGAGGGGAGATTATTAGACCATTTCCAGCACGCTCCAGGCATTGCATTTGAGATTGCTGAATTGGCCCTTCAGTTTAGCTGTAGTGAATCTCATATGCGCAGACTGGTCAAGCGGCTATGGCGACAGGGACATATTACGGAAGGGATCCGAGAGGTTGATGCCAATAATGGTCGCGGTGGCAAATCTCGCAAAAAAATATTCACGTATCCCGAATCAGATGATCAGGTGACTGAAACCCAAGCTAGGCAAGGGCTGGTATCAGATGATCCTAAATCAACCTCTTCGGATCAGGTGACTACAACAACGATATATCACGGATCTTTGTCGTCTGATCACCCCATTGCTCAGACACGCGATTCTAATGGGCGTGAACTTGCTGTTCAAGGTGAGCAAGTCCCGAAAAGCCACTCAGAGCAAGGGTCGGTGTCTCTTGATCATCACCATCAGCGAACTGGTGTGAGTCCTCCTGCACCAGATCTAAAGGAAGGCGATTGGGTGGAATTATTAACGGGATATTTTACGGGTCGCCAGGTGCAGGTGGTGGGATTTCCCCGTAAAAAGCCTGGATGGGTAGAAGTTAAGGGTAAAGCTTGGCTGATCACGAAGGAATATGAGCGCCAGGATGTACGACTGATTCGGAGGGCAACACCATGAAATCTCCAGCCAATTCACAACCCGCTGTTTGGTGCAACAAGCATGAGGCCGCTAAGATTGTCGGTCTTTCTGAATCCAGCTTGAAAAAGCTGCGGCTTTCCAATCAACTGATTGAGGGGATTCACTGGGTTCGCTATTCAAGCCGCTGTGTCCGCTATAACGTCGAGCTGATGAAAGACTGGGCCGCAACGCGGATGGATAAAGGCACCCATAACCAGGCGATTGAGAACTTTTTGGGGGCATTGCCCTCCAATCAGCCACCCCCTCGAAGGCGAAGAAAGAAAAAGCGCTCCCCTTAAAATTCAGGCACCACAAGTTCTCGCTTTGTTCCGGCATAGTGCTTGTAAATGATTTCGGGAGAGTTACCCACTAATCCAGCGACATCCTTGGCATCCAAACCATTCTCTAGGGCCAAGGTAATAAAGGTATGACGGGTTTGGTAAGGCTTACGGTAGCGAATCTCTTTCAGGTTTCCCAGAATGGTTTTCCAGGCCCGATTTCGAAAATTATGAAAGTCAATTAGCTTGCCACCTGGGCTAGGAAAAACTAGAAGTTCAGGTTCACAGTCCGAGGGTTGGTGAGTGATCAGTAGGTCTCGTAAGGAAGTGTTGCAAGGGAATTGACGACGCTCTTGCGTTTTTAAACCCTTGCGCATTTTTAGGCCATATTCCGTATCTATGGCTGACTGCTCAAAAATAATCAGCTGGAAGTCAGGTGCGATATGTTTCCACTGCAAGGCAATGGCTTCGGACGGTCGGCAGCCCGTTTTAAATAGGAAGCTGACAAAGGGACCGTAGTGGCCATAATACTGATTCGCAGTAAAAGCCTGAATGATTTGATTACGCTCCTGCTGGGTAAAGGGATCGATCTGTTGCTTTTTCCCATTTTTGGGAAGCTTGAGTTCCTTCGCCATACCGCTAAAGGGATTGACCTCAATTAGATTGCTTTTGGTGGCCCAGTCACAACAAGACGACAGCTGAGTGATTAAGCGCTTGGCCGCATTAGCAGGTTTATGGGCCACAACCCAATCTCGAATTTGGACGGCATCCTCTAGCGATCGCGTCGGTAATTGGTTATTAATCACCCGTTCAGCAGTCCCTAGCTCTTTTGCTAGATAGTTTGGCGATACGCTAGGGCGTTTGAACTCAACATACTGTTCCCACAGATGATCAAGGCTGGGCAGGTTGGGTGGTGTTGGGGTAATTGGGGTAATAGAGCTTCGGGTAAATTGAGGCTTGTACTTCTCAAGGGTTTGATCAAAGTTGTCCGAAACGATGTCCAACTCAATTGCTCTGACCTTCATTTCCGCCAGTTTGCGATGGGTCTGGGAGTCCGATAAGCCCAAACTGAGGTAATGTCGCTTGCCACCGCAAGAAAAGACAAGCTGCAGTCGATTATTCGAAACTTTGATTTTAACGGAACCCTTGCTGGCTTTAGCTTTAGGCGTTTGAGTGTCCATCAAATCTTACTTGGGGTAAAAGCTCTTATGCTCGGCTTATTTTTACCCCAATTTTTACCCCAACCATACCCAACTAGGCCTAATTATAGTACATATGTTCTTTATTTATAAGCTAAAAAAGGGACTCCTGAAATCTAGGAATCCCTGAAAGGGTATATATTTCGAGCTTTTTTCAAAAGCGAGCATGGAGGGATTCGAACCCCCGACCCTCAGAACCGGAATCTGATGCTCTATCCACTGAGCTACATGCCCTTATTGGGGTAGATAATTAATCTACCTCGCAAGTATAGCGTTTATGGGTTGAAGCCATAAACGCCAGAATCATTTCTTAGCCAAATCCTTTGCTGCTATTGGTGGAATTGGTGGTTAAGCAGTTTTCGATTTGCGATCGCAACTGATCATGATCCAAATCTTGCCCAATTAACACCAGCTGATTCTTGGGCTCGCCTCTCCAGTCCTCATCATCTAAGGAAAAGCGCTTACCACTTAAATGAAAGACATGACGCTTCTCGCTTTCATCAAACCACAGAATCCCTTTGGCTCGGAAGACGTTGAGGGGAAGCTGTTCATCCAAGAACTTTTGAAACTTGCGAACTGAAAAGGGGCGATCGCTTTGAAAAGAGAGGGATGTAAACCCATCGTTATCTAAATGATGGGAGTGATGATGGTCGTGATCATGCTCGCAATGGCCATGGTCATGGTCGCAATTGCTGTGGTCGTGATGGTCGTGGCCATGATCGTGATCATGATGGTCGTGATCGTGGCTATGGTCATGGCTGTGGCCGTGGCCGTGCTCATCAAAATACTTATCGGATTCAAATAGCCCGACACTCAAAATCAACGGTAGGGAAACCTGGCTTTTAGTGGTCCTGATGATCCGAGCACCTTCACGCATTTCCCGGACCCGCACTTCTAGCAGATCCAGATTCGCTTCATCCACTAGATCAGCTTTGTTAAGCAAGATAATATCGCCATAGGCAATCTGGCTTTGAGCGGCTTCACTATTGAACAGATCCAAACTGAAATTCTCAGAATCGACCACCGTTACAATTGAATCTAAGCGAGTCACATCTCGTAAATCGGTGCCTAGGAAGGTCAAAGCGACTGGTAAAGGATCGGCTAATCCTGTAGTTTCCACCACCAGATAATCAATCTTTTCAGACCGCTCCAGAACCTTATAAACCGCATCTACTAAATCATTATTTATAGTGCAGCAGATACAGCCATTGCTCAGCTCCACCATGTCATCACCCGTGGTGATCAGGAGATCATTATCAATGCCAATTTCACCAAACTCATTGACCAGAACAGCCGTTCTTAAACCTTCCTGATTGGAGAGAATGTGGTTTAAAAGGGTTGTTTTTCCACTGCCCAAAAAGCCCGTGATAATGGTGACGGGTAACCCACGCTTGTTAGCCGTCATGGTCTGAGTGGATTCGGGAGTTGTTGTGGTCATAGTCTTGCTCAGAGATGCAGCCGCTGAAGAACAAATATAAAGAGTGTAGTCCCCACCTCTACATACTAAAGGATGGCACTCGGGGGAAGTCCTAATTTTTTCTAAATCTAAGGTCGTTTGGTGACTCGGTCTGGAATCGAAGCCACTGCCTGCCAAACGGGCAGCAAGTCGTTTTGCAACACTTCTAGCCAAGTAGGCCAATGCTGATCAATATGGGCGAGAGTGGCTTGTTTCATCTGGGCAAGCTGATCGGGGTCGTGATACAGGGTTGCGATCGCACCCGCCCAAGTCTCGGGCAAATCGTCTTCAATCACAACGCCATCTTCCCCAGAGGCTTGTACCGACTGGTAAGCGCCGCCATGACTAGAAATAATAACAGGTAATCCAGACGCTTTCGCTTCCACAATCACATTGCCGATGGTCTCTGTTTGGGAGGGAAACACAAACAGATCGGCACTGGCAAAGATGGGACCCAGCTGATCGTGGTTAATCGTGCCTGTTAAGGTCACATGGTCTCCAAGGATAGCCTGCACTTCTTGATCGCTACTGCCTTGACCGACAACGAGGGCATGAACGGGCAGGCCCTGATCTAGCAGAACCTTCACGGCTTGGGCAAAGGTAAGGATATTTTTGCAGGCATCTAAGCGCCCCACAAATAACAGCAGAAACTTTCCAGGAGGGATGTTGTAGGTTTGTTCCAACCAAGACCGATCGCGATGTTGAGGATGAAACAATTCCTTATCAATGCCCCGTCGGAGATGGGAAATGTGTGACTTGGGTAAAACAGTATTGACCACCCCAAAGTCAGAAGGCTGAGCGGTCAGCACATGGGCACAGGATTGCCAGTAACGCTTTTGGCGGGCCACCATCAACTGCTTATACCGTCGTGGAATTTGCAGCTGTTGGGAAAGCAGTTGATTCAACCATCCCTGACCAAAGAGTTTTTCCAGGGCCTGCTCCGTATAGATTCGGGAATATTCTGGCGTATCCGTATGAATTGAAGCAATCAGGGGTTTGCCTTGTTGCTGACAATACCGTTTGGCCGTCTTCCCAAATGTGAACTGAGGATGGGTGATATGGACAATATCCAGCTTTTCCAAATAGGGAATCAGAGAAGGATTCGAGGGGGCAATATCCGTATGTCCAGGAACATCTTTCAGGAAGGTCAGACGTTCAGTACTAAACCGGGGTGGATGCAAAATGTAGCGAACATTGGGAGCGAGTTCGATAACCTGTTCTTGATCCCCTAAAAAATGCAGACTTAGTGTTAGCTCTTCCGGTAATGTGGCTGCGGCTTTGGCAAAGGATTCCCAGCATTTGACATGCCCGCCTGCGGCTTGGTGCCATCTTAAATCTATAAACACCCCAACCGAAACCATATCTCATCCTTTAACTGATCGTGATCACAGAATATCGAGCGGTGGTCCCCAATAATAGCGATTTGAAGAAACGATTTGTTCCGCTGGTTGAATCAGACGGTTTAAAACCCATCCAGAATGCAATTTAAAACTAACGTTTGGCGTTTCAAGGAGCAGAACTGCCATAATATCTATCCCGACTGGATAAATCAACTGCAACCGAGACAGAACCCACGGCCATGCAAGGCCAGTTTTTGATAGGCTATGGTTGCTTCAGTGTTCTGGGCGTTTGAGGGATGGTCCTCAATTGATGTTTCTAAAGCTAGAAACTTTGCTGTGACTGCATCTTTAAGTGAGGAGTGAAACTGTGCAGAAAACCTTATTTTTGAGTCCCCCCTCTTTTGATGGATTTGATGGGGGTGCTGGTGCCCGGTATCAGGCCAAACGAGAAATTACCTCCTTTTGGTATCCCACCTGGCTGGCCCAACCTGCAGCCTTAGTGCCAGGAAGTAAGCTGATTGATGCCCCTCCCCATGAACAAACCGTCGAAGATGTGCTTAAGGTCGCCAAGGATTATGACTTGGTGATTATGCACACCAGCACGCCTTCCCTTGCCAATGATGTCAAATGTGCGGAAGCGATTAAGGCCCAAAAGCCTGGTACTCGGGTTGGCTTTATTGGTGCCCACGTTGCCGTTTTGCCGGAAGAAACCCTGCGGGATAACCCCATTATTGATTTTGTCTGTCGCAACGAATTTGACTATACCTGCAAAGATGTGGCCGAAGGTCTGCCTCTATCAGAAATCAAGGGGCTTAGCTATCGCGACGCAGATAATCAAATTCAACACAATCCCGAGCGGGACCTGATCCACGACTGGGATGCCATGCCGAGCGTCCTGCCCGTTTATGCTCGCGATTTGGATATCAAAAAGTATTTCATCGGCTATCTTCTCCATCCCTATATTTCCTTTTACACGGGGCGTGGCTGTCCGGCTAAGTGCTCCTTCTGTTTGTGGCCCCAAACCATTGGTGGCCATAATTACCGCGCTAAAAGCCCCGAAGCCGTGGGCAAAGAAATGGAGCAGGCCAAGTACCTGTTTGGCGATACGGTGCGGGAATATATGTTTGATGACGATACGTTTACGATTGATAAACCTCGTGCGATCGCAATTAGTGAACATCTCAAACGCCTCAAACTCACCTGGAGCTGTAACGCCCGGGCCAATCTAGACTACGACACCCTCAAGCAGTTGCGAGATAACGGCCTCCGGCTATTGTTAGTGGGGTTTGAGTCTGGCAATCAGCAAATTCTGGACGGCATCAATAAGGGCATCAAACTGGAAGTGGCTCGGAAGTTTATGGCCAACTGTCGCAAACTCGGTATCACCGTCCACGGCACCTTTATTATTGGCCTTCCCAACGAAAGCCAGGAAACCATCGAAGAAACAATTCGGTTTGCCTGTGAGGTGAACCCCCATACCATTCAGGTATCGATTGCGGCCCCTTATCCCGGCACAGCCCTTTACGCCCAGGCTAAAGAGAATAACTGGTTTAGCGATACCTCTCTGTTAGCAGATTCCGGGATTCAAACCTCAACCTTGGCCTATCCCAATCTTTCGAGTGCCGCGATTGAGGATGCTGTAGAGCGCATGTATCGTCGGTTCTACTTCCGACCTCAAGCGATTATTCCGATTGTGGGTGAAATGCTAGGAGACCCGCAAATGTTGGTCCGCCGTTTACGGGAAGGGCGGGAGTTCTTTGCCTATTTGAAAGAGCGACAAACCGGCGCAGCAGCCAAAGCGTAAGGTTGCCCCCGGAGGATTCAGTGACCTTCTCGACAGGACTCCCCTCCCGCCCTGGAGGGGAAAGTTAGGGATTTTGGAAACCATTAAATACACCGTCAGTTAGGGAACCATCTAATACAAATTGAAATCATTGGGGGTTATGCAAGTGATGATGAAATTAGGTAGCAGAGAACATAAGCAACTGTTCTGTCGCAGCTTTCTGGACACCTATTTAGACTATGAACCTGAGAATTTACCCTGGCCAAACCTCGATCCAGTCTCCCTGGAACGATTGCGGAGAATTCCCTTCTGGCGGGAAGCACTGCTAACAGAGAGTGAAGCCGGAGTGATGGTCAGTGCTTTTGCCGAAACCATTACGGACCCCCTGATTAAAGAAGCCGTAGCGCTCCAAGGTCGAGAAGAGCATCGCCATGCCCGTTTATTGCGGCATCTGATCGAACGCTACGACATTGAAGTGTCACCCCTACCCGAGATTACCGTTCCTGATCAGATAGAAACGGCCTTTACGGATTTTGGTTTTGGCGAATGCCTGGATTCTTACTTTGCCTTTGGCATGTTTGATCTAGCCCGCCAAGCCCAGTACATGCCGGAAAGCGTATTTAAGATTTTTGACCCGATTTTGGATGAAGAAGCCCGCCATATTGTCTTCTTCGTCAATTGGGTAACCTACCTGCACATTCAGCAGGGGTGGAACGTGGAAGGGCTCCGCAGTTTCCGGGCTCTATGGCATTATGGCAAGGCTTTAAAGACTTTAATTCAAGCCTTTGGCGGCAGTGCGGATCAGCAGGAAGGCAAGCCCTTTACAGCTTCTGAAGCTGGGCATTTTATGGACGATTTAACGGCCAACCAGTTTTTTAAGACTTGTTTGGATGCCAATCAACAACGCATGCAACGGTTTGACGAGCAATTGCTTCAGCCCCTATTGATGCCTCGCTTATCCAAGCTGGCTTTGACCTGCCTGCGTCTCTGGCCCAGTCGCAATCCAGTTCCATCGGTCCAGGGAGGCTAAGATGCCCTATTTGATCAGGTTAGGGCGGCAATGACATCCCCACGGTATGTAATCGTCAATGGTGATGACTTTGGATTTTCCCATGGGGTGAATGAAGGTATTATTCAAGCCCATACTGAAGGCATTCTCACCAGTACCAGTCTGATGGTGGCAGGGGAGGCGGTTGACGAGGCGGTTGACCTAGCTAAGCAGCATCCCAGTTTGGGCGTGGGTCTGCATGTGGTGTTGGGCTGTGGCAAAGCAGTACTGCCTCCTGAGCAAATTCCTCACTTGGTGGATGAGCAGGGTCAGTTCCCTGATAATCCGGCTCAGGCGGGCTGGCGATACTACTTCAATCAGGCGGCTCGCCGAGAACTACACCAAGAAATAGAAGCCCAACTTCAGTGCTTTCTAGCAACAGGTCTGTCCCTTTCCCATGTGGATGGACATTTACACCACCATGCTAATCCTGCCGTCCTGAACGTCTTAATGGCTTTAGCGCCAAAATACAACATCCCCATCATCCGGCTTCCTTATGAGGAGTTGACCTATACCTTAAAGGCAGATTCCCAGGGCTGGCTAGCTAAGGGACTGGGCTGGTCTGTGTTTCGACTGCTGCGTCGTCATGGGGAACGGGTGCTTTCGGTCCAGGGGATACGGTATGCTGAGCGGGTCTACGGGCTTTTGCAATCTGGCGCTGTAACGGAGTCCTATTTGATGAGATTAATTCCCCAAATTCAGGCCAATGTTGTAGAGCTATATGCCCATCCTGCCATCGCATATCCCCATGAACCGATCAATGGCCCTGAGGGAGCGGGAGAGCGGGAGCTGGCGGCGTTGCTTAGCCCACCTGTGAAAGCGCAGCTCCAGGCCAGTGGATTTCAATTAACCAATTATCCTGAACTCATCGCTTCAGCCGCATTTTGATCAATTTCCTGCTTATCTTCCTGCTTATCTCTACTCAAGTGCTCGGTGATATTTGGCTGAGTCGGGGGATGAAAGTATTTGGTGAGATCACGTCATTTCATCCGGATGCCCTAGGGCAGTTAGTCGGTTATTTATTCACAAGCCCTTGGATTGGCTTGGGGGTCGTCACCCTCACGATTTCTATGCTCATTTATCTCGTATCCCTGACTCGGCTGGATATGAGCTTTGTGCTGCCCATGCATGCCTTTAGCTATGTTCTCAATGCCCTTATGGCTTGGCTGATTCTGAAAGAACCGGTTTCTTTAGCCCGTTGGTTGGCGGCAATTTTTATCTCGTTGGGCGTGTTTATTGTGGGTTGGAGTAAGCGAATAGACGATCGCAAAGCCCAGTTGCAGCAAGACGCTGATCCCAATATAAAGTCCTCTTGGATGCTGCTGCTGCCCTTGAGTTTCTACTTGCCCAAGATGTGGTTAGGCGTGTTAGTACTGGTCTTGGCTGACTGTACGGCAGATATTTTGGTGGCCCGTGGCGTCAAGAAAATTGGCAAGTTTTCAGCTCGGTCTCTGACCTCCATTCTGCAGTGGCTGAAAAGTGTATTTGTAAATCCAGGGGTATTAATCGGGGTTGCAAGCTATACCGTTTCATTTTTGATGTTTATTTCCCTCTTGAGCTGGGCTGATATTAGCTTGGTTCGCCCGGCTACCGGCCTGGGCTACATTATCAATCTCTGTGGTGCCCACTTTATCCTTAAGGAGCATATTTCTTCAGGACGGTTAGCTGGCATTATTGTCATTGGTTGGGGTGTGGGCATTATTTCTTTAACGGGTTAGGCCCCTGTTTCCATGTTGGGTGTATGACTGCTTATCTTCCTTGGCTAATCTTTCCGTTTTGCTGCACGGCGGTACTGTATTACTGCTATGCCATCTATGCGACGGTTGATTTTTTCCGTCAAGACCATCGGGTTGATCCTGACTTTCATCCTCCGGTGACCATCCTCAAACCCCTATGTGGCGTTGATGTAAACACCTACGAGAATTTAGCTTCCTTTTGCCATCAGGATTATGCTGAATATCAAGTCATCTTTAGCGTACGGGAGGCGACGGACCCCTGTCTTCCCGTTGTAGAGCAGCTAATTTTGGCATTCCCTGATGTGGATATTGAGTTGGTAGTGTGCGATCGCACCATTGGTACCAATCTGAAAGTCAGCAATCTGGCCAATGGGGTGGAGAAGGCTAAGCATGACGTGATAGTGCTGGCCGATTGCGATATTTTGGTTCAATCTGATTATTTACAGCAAATTGTTCAACCCTTGGCTAACCCTGAAGTGGGCGTGGTGACTTGCCTCTATAATTCTTGGGCTAAGGGCTGGTTAGCTGGATTTGAAGCCTTGGGGATTACCACCCGCAACCATGCCAATGTACTCGCGGCCCATAAATTGGAAGGAATGCATTTTGCCTTTGGTTCCACTATTGTGATTCGACAAGCGGCCTTAGCCAAGATTGGAGGTTTTGCGGCCTTAGCAGATCACCTGGCTGATGATTTCCATATGGGGAATTTGCCCACCCAAGTAGGCTATCAGGTTGTTTTGTCCCCCTATATTGTGGAACATCAACTGGCGACCACAAATCTATCTGAATTCTTTCATCGACAAGCTCGCTGGGCTCGGTGTATCCGTGTAGAGCGTTTCTGGGGCTACGTGGGGTTACTGTTCACCTTTGGCACCACAAGTGGAGTCTTATTTCTGCTGGCAACTCAAGGGTCCATTTTGGGGTGGTCTGTACTGGTCGTTATGCTAGCTAGCCGCTGGTTAATGGCTTGGGTGATTGCGATCTACTATCTTCATGATCGGGTGGCTCAGAGGCTATGGTGGTTGGTCCCCCTGCGGGACTTGATCAACTTTGCCATTTGGGGCTATGGAATGGTGGGAACGACAGTGGAATGGCGTGGATATCGGTATAAGCTGCGCAAAAATGGCAAGCTTACCCAAATAATTTCCACTGGATAGTGTTTTCTGGCTTTTTTATTGCCTGGCAATTCAACGATAAAACAAACCCCTGCTAGCCATCAAAACTAGCAGGGGGCTTTAATCTACGGGTGATCAATAAGCGCTTTTACGCGTACTGAGAAGCATTAATTCGGGCGAGTGACTTGAATATTTGATTGCACAGGATATTGGGCATTTTGGTTGGAATTAAAGACGTTAAAGACCAAAACAAGACAATAAGCAAAAATTAGCGTTAATTCAATGGTTACCAGTTTCCAGATCTGCATTTTTCCCCCTAAAAAAAGACAAGGTTTAGACAAGATTTATCTAGGATAACGCATATGCAAAAAACAATGATAATTAAAATCTTAAAAAAGGAATAGTGTATCAGTTAATACAAATTTCAATATTCCAGAAGCAATGTCTAGCAATGCTTATATGCGTTTATCCCTGGTAATAGAAAATTGAAATATTAGTCTTTTTTGGTAGAATAAAAACAATACCAACTGCTTATTTCACCTAGGAGAAAGGCGTAAATCAAAAAGATGGCTGGACTAATTAGCGATAGTATTAAATCCTTTCTGAAATTTATGTGTAATTGTTTTAATTTTGTTAAATATATTAATGTTTGGCCCTAATTGAGTAAAAAGAGTATTCCCATTTTTAGCTGATCCTGATCAAACACCTCCCTTGGTCCAGAAGATGCACGATGATAATTACCTTAGAATCCTCTCAGGTATTGCCTTTGAGGCTTGTTAGTTCAGAAAACACAAAATATTGACGGACAAGCCAGGAGTATTCGGATCACGGAAAGGCAGATGTTTGCAGATAAGTCCAAGTTTGGAGATGTACTCAGATATACCTGGTTGTGGATGTTTGTTACCCAAAACAGTGCAGTTGTATGCCATCCTCTCAAGAAGCTCAACCGCCATAAATAATATATGGTGCTTTTACAGGGAAAAGGGCTGAGACTAAGCGACTATAGAATTGAAAATGTTTAGAACCGAAGTTTTAAGCTAATTTGAAGGGGTTAAGGCGCCTGGTTGATGCTTCGTTAACCTAAATATTGATACTTGGATGATGAGCTGAGATAATTTCAAAAGATTGAAGAGAAATGGGAGACCACCATTAGGGGCAGATTAGAGGCCTGAGCAGAAACGGATTCTCCACCCGTTATATATCCCATGCAGCCATCCATTAGCATATAAACTGCTACGAGGCCTATTGCAGACACAGCGACGAGTACCCCCGCAAAGATGAGAGACTTCTCACTGGAGTGGTGAGCCATCTTCATTAATTGCAAGGACCACATCACAAGTCCAATAGCACCGACAAGCAGAATAATCATAACTTTACTAATTTTAATAAAATTAAAGACTAATCCACCACAAATCTGTGATTTTACAGTTTGATTTAAGAATTAAGCCAGGCGGATCGGAACTCGGTGATCCTGCAAATGAGTTTTTATTTCTGCAATAGAGAGCTGCCCGTAGTGCAGTAGGGATGCTAGCAAAGCCGCTTCAGCCTTACCGTCTGTCAAGGCTTCCCGAATATGATCACAGGTGCCCGCGCCACCAGACGCGATCACGGGGATCTCGACTTGTTCGGCAATGGTGCGAGTCAGTTCCAAGTCATATCCAGCTTGGGTACCATCCCCATCCATGCTGGTAACTAAGAGTTCTCCTGCACCGCGTTCTTCCATTTCCTTGGCCCATGAGATCGCATCTAAACCTGTGTTATCGCGACCGCCACGCACAAAGACATCCCAGCCGGAATTGCCATCATCACGACGACGGGCATCTATGGCCACGACAATGCATTGCCGACCAAATCGTTCGCTGGCTTGGTTTACAAAGTCGGGATTACGGACGGCGAAAGAGTTTAAGCTGACTTTATCGGCTCCAGCTCGCAACAGCTTTTTAATCGTTTCTAAGGATTGGATCCCACCGCCTACGGTCAGGGGAATAAAGACGGCTTCGGCAGTCCGGTACACCACATCAAAGATAATGTTGCGATCTTCATGGGTGGCGGTGATGTCTAGGAACACTAACTCATCGGCTCCAGCCTCGTTATATATTTGGGCGAGTTCAACCGGATCTCCAGCATCTTTTAGGTTGACGAAATTCACCCCTTTGACGACTCGTCCAGCTTTAACGTCTAAACAAGGCAAAATTCGCTTGGCTAGCATGGCTCATACTCTTGCAATGGGATAGGACAGGAATGTTCGGTGAACATCCTGGCCAAATATTATCCTAAGCTACTCAGTCCTATTTTTTGATTCGGATGATTCTATCGGCCAGAGAGGCCAGTGCACTTCACCTGCTTGGGGCCAGTTTTGGAATGGACCTGGAAAACGAGGGGCATTACTGATCGGCGTCCCCCAGAAGTCTCGACTGGGAAGGGGCAAGGAGGGAATGGCTAGTTGAGGAACGACGGTTGGATCGGCGACCTCTAAATTGGGCGTGTTGACCCCTAATGTAATCGCTCCCTGGGCAATGGCACCATTCACAACCTCACCCCCTTGAATTAAAGGCGCAACGCTATTCGTGTCATTCCCTGTTAGCTGCTGCCACCAAGGTAGCGGTAAAGCGAGGGTCTGACTCCACTGATCAAAATTGGGTTGTTCTGCCTTGGGGAGTTGACCTGTTGCAAAGGCTCTCTCTAGGGTGGCAACAATGGATTCTCGTTTCACAAATTTAGACTGGTGGTTCCAGACAAATCGGTGAGGGGCTTGGCCTTCCCACTGCCATAGGGTGCCATTAATCAGCAGATTGTAGTCAGATTTATTATCTATTTCGGGTTCCGAAGGGAACGGCAGGCTCATATGACCGCGATAGTTATCAACAAAAACATTGCCGTAAACCCGCTGTCCGCTTGTGGCCGCTTGCTCAGAAGTCCCATCTGCTTTGGCATACTGGCGATCCGTAACCGTTCGCATATACACGCCAAAGTGAGTGTTGGCCTGTAACCAGTTGTGAGCGATGGTGACGCCGCTAGCATCGTGAGTATAGATGCCTTCTCCTAGGGCTGTAAAAGCAACCACATTGTTATCGACCAAAATGGGACCGCCTCCCAATTCGATGAAAATGCCAGCCCCTTGATTCCCCAATACAAGATTGCGGCTGACGCGGGCATCTCGGTAGACGTTATCGACCCAAATGCCAAAGCACTCATTATCGCGGAGGACATTGCCAATAATCTGGCCATCTACAAACCCATGAACTTTGATCCCCCCTGTTTCTGGCGCTTTAAAGCCTAAACGGTTATTGCGTTCAATCACGTTGTAGGCAATCAAGGATGCAGTTTGATTCCAACCCGCAATTCCCCCTGCACCGTTGTCCGTCACTCGATTATGCCGAATCACGTGATATCCCACGCCCTCCGGGATCGGTTGCTCTAAGCCATCAATGTCATAGCGTCCTTCACTACCACTATCAATTCCCAGGCTTTTAGCAAAGCGAACGGTGTTGTTTTCAATCAGCCAATGATGTCCTGAGCGGGTACTCAAAATGCCTGCTTGGGGAGATTGACTGCGCCAAAACCCGCTGGGAAAGGGGTTGGCCCCATGCTCCATCACAAATCCACGAACATGGATATAGCCTAACCCGCGAATTTTAGGGGCAAAGACGGCTCGACGGGTGCTGACTTCTAGTAAAGGAGGCTTTGAGACGGGATAAGCCTGGTCTAGGTGAACTTTCAGCCAACGTTGTTGGGGATCAAAATACCAAGTTCCGGGTTGGGAAGTCAGGGTTTCTTGATCGAGTACTTGGCGTAGGGGCAAACTTTGACAAAAAACTTGACCGCGTAAATACCCTTTTTGCATTCGCTCCAGCTGCTTGGTGAATGGATCCGTATCTGGAAACAGGTTCTTGGGCAGGGGACCTTCCCAATCAGCGGATAAGGTGGATGACTCATGGTCGGATACGGGCGTTGCTGACCAAACCTCTGACCCTCGGAGGACGACAGTTTCTCCGGGGGCAGCTGCATAGACAATTGGCTGATCCGGGTTTCCACTCCTAGGAGGTGTGACTCGCTCTCGGTAAATACCGGCATGAACCAGGATGGTCTCCCCGGGCCGAGCCTGCTGAGCAGCGGCATTAATGGTCTGAAGAGGCTTATTCTCGGTGCCAGGGTTGCGGTCTGATGCAGCGGGATGTTGCTGGGCAACGACTAGCTGATGATTGGTTTCTGCTCGGAGATTCCATGAGTTTAAGCCCCAAAGACAGACTGTCAGAAGGAGAGACAGCAAAATGAAGGGAATTTTTTGGCAGCGCATTGTTCAAGGATGAATAACAAAGCCGATATGCCTAGTTAAATCCTATGCAACAAAGAATGGTGTGATTGGAGTCGCAAGGTGGCTGATGTCAGCAGTGCAACCCGGCTTTCAACAACGGTTGGAGTCGCAAAATAATAAGATATCAGTGATATAGAATTTTGCGATCGCCCATGCAAATCCACCGACTACCGGCCTTTTCCGATAACTACATTTTTGTCCTCCATGATCCTGGGCAGAATATTGCCGCCGTGGTTGATCCAGCCGATCCTCAGCCCGTACTGAAGAAATTGGCAGAGTTGGGGGCTGAGCTGGTCGCCATCTTCAATACCCATCACCATTCGGATCATGTGGGGGGCAATCGAACCCTCCTCCAGGCTTTTCCCAACACCGTTGTTTATGGAGGAGAGCAGGATCGAGGTCGGATTCCCGGCCAGCAACACTTTCTAAAAGAAGGCGATCAAGTCTCTTTTGCTCATCGCAGGGCTGAGGTTTACTTTGTTCCCGGCCATACCCGAGCCCATATTGCCTATTACTTCCCCCCTACGACAGGAGAAGAATGGGGGGAACTGTTTTGTGGCGATACCTTGTTCGCAGGGGGATGTGGACGTTTGTTTGAGGGCACTCCGGCCCAGATGGTGGACTCTTTAAGCAAGCTGCGCAACTTACCGGAGACCACCCGAGTCTGGTGTGCCCACGAATATACCCTCAAAAATTTGCAGTTTGCCCTGACGGTAGATTCAGACAATTCACACCTAAAAAATCGCTTTAAACAGGTGCAAAACGCTCGGAATCTATCCCAACCGACTGTTCCCTCTGATATTGGCTTGGAAAAACAGACCAACCCCTTTCTGCGGTGGGATCAGCCCCATTTAATTATCCATACCAAAAGCAATACCCCGGTCCAGTGTTTTGCACGGCTACGGGGTATGAAAGATCAGTTTTAATAGGTGTAATAGAGAAACTAGCTGAGGGCATTCAGGCCGCAGGCCGCCACCGCTAAAACGGCAACGCAAGCGTAAAAGGTGGATACAACCCGGACTTCGGGCCAGCCAGATTGCTCGAAATGGTGGTGAATGGGGGACATTTTGAAAAGGCGTTTGCCCACCCCATCAGGCCCCTTAGTGGCTTTGTAGTAGGTCACTTGGGCAATTACGGATAGGGACTCTACTAGAAAGAGTCCACTCAAAATCAGTAATGCCCATAAGGTATTGGTAATTAATCCTACAGCCGCTAGAGCACCGCCCAAAGCTAACGATCCGGTATCACCCATAAAGACTTGGGCCGGATTATGGTTGTGGGCCAAAAATCCTAAACAGCTTCCTGAAAAGCAGGCACAGAAGATCATCAGTCCTGGCCAACTCGGTGCAACCACAAGGGCGAGTCCGAGGAATGCGATCGCACTAGTGCCCGCCGCTAATCCATCCATACCATCCGTTAAGTTAACGGCGTTACTTTCTGCTGCCACAACGAAGGTAGAGATAGCTAAAAACAGCACGCCGATTGGAAGGCTAAGCCCAAAGGGTAAAGCCAACCCACTAATGTCTGAGCGGGTTAAAAAGAGCCACAATCCAAAGATCAGACCACTGCCTAATTCGATGCCCAATCTCAACTTTGCCGAGATACCCTTGTTAGATTTTTTGCGCAGGATTTGCCAGTCATCAAACCAGCCCACCAAACCTAAACAGAGGGTAAGGAGGACTGCTGCAGATACTTCGAGTAAATTAACGCTATTGGCGGCGACCCAAGCCCAACCTAATACCAAAGCCACCGGCATAAAGAAAATGCCGCCCATGGTGGGGGTGCCTGCCTTTTTTAGGTGACTCTGGGGACCGTCTTCTTGGATGACTTGGGATGCTTTGAGCGATCGCAACATTGGAACTGCCCAAAATCCCAATAGCGTAACCACAAGGGTACTAGTCCACAGAGGGGCCACAATCGTTAAAGCAGGGGTGTCAATACGGCCGGAGTAAATATCCGTGGCTAAAGCGACTCCACTGAGACACAGGAGTAATAACCAATACAAATTACGGCCAGCCCCAGATCGAGTTGACGCAGTGGTCTTATTTGCAAGGACCATGTTTTTTTACTTATTCCTCATCGTCATCCGCATCGTCATCGCCCCCCATCAGGGCATTGATTTCTTCGCTTTCCTCTTCTTCTAAGACCGTTTTGGCCCGTTCCTGGGTATCTCGATCCATTAACCGCCCCGATCCTTCCAGCCATCCCAGGATGGATGCATCTTGTCGGGACTCCATGATCGGAGCTTTCTGTTCGCGAGGTTGTTCACGGAGAGATGGATTTTCCATTGTTTTTGATGACGAAAATGATTATGCTTGCGCGGATGCCGCTTCTTATCTTACTCAGATAATGGGAATTTGGCACTCTTCAAGCATAGAGCGCTGTCAAGCCTGAGGAAAAATTTCCTGATCGTTAAATAAAAATTCCTTAACCCTACGATTCCAATTCGGCTAACTCCATCCAGCGCTCTGTGGCAGTCTCAATCTCTGCTTCCAAGGTGGCGAGTTGATCAGAAAGCTGTTGCACCTCGGAAAAATCACTGGGAGGTGAACCGTATAGGGTTTTCTCTAATTTGGCTTTCTTTGCTTCCAGTTCTGGGATTTTATCTTCTAGGCTGGCAAACTCTCGGCGCTCGTAGTTAGACAGGCGACGTGATCGAGAAGATGATTGGGGCTTCCCCTTTGCTTTTTCGGGGACGGATTCAGCAGACTTATCTTTTTCCTTGGGGTGGCTCAGTTCTGCGTCTGCTTCAGACTGCTTGATATCTAAATAAATAGAATAGTTGCCGGGATAGCGGCGAACTTGAGAATCCTCTAGAGCAAAGATATAGTCTACGGTCCGATCCAGAAAATAGCGATCGTGAGATACAACAATGACGCAACCATTAAAGTCTTCGAGATACTCCTCTAAAACGGCTAGAGTCTGAACATCTAAATCATTAGTTGGCTCGTCCAAAATCAGCACATTGGGGGCACTCATTAGTATCCGCAGTAAAAAAAGCCGCCGTTTTTCTCCTCCAGATAGCTTGTGAATGGGGGCATACTGCTGATTACCTGGGAACAAGAATCGCTCCAGCATCTGGGAGGCTGAAATCTGACTGCCATCCGCCGTTTTGACAAACTCCCCGACCTCTTTGATGTAATCAATCACTCGCTGCTCCTGATTGGCTGCGGCCACCAGATCATCTGAATGTTGGTCGAAGTAGCCGATATGAATCGTAGTGCCTATCTCGACTTGCCCTTTATCTGGCTCAACTCGCCCAGTCATAATGTTCATTAAGGTGGATTTGCCAGTGCCATTGCCACCAATAATGCCAATGCGATCTTCAGGGCTAAATTCGTAGGAAAAATCCTGAATCAACGTTCGATCACCATAGCCCTTGGAAATCTGGGCAAGCTCAATCACCTTTTTGCCAATCCGACGCCCCGGTGTATCGATATCGACTTTGCCCTGAGCTTCCTTAAAGGTTTGATCCTGCATAGCATGGATCCGGTCAATCCGAGCCTGCTGTTTAGTACTGCGGGCCTTTGGCCCCCGTTTCAGCCATTCCAACTCCCGCCGCAGAATGCCCTGGTGTTTACGTTGGCTCTTAGCGGCTGCCGTTTCAGCCAACGCCTTCTTCTCTAGGTAATAGGAATAGTTGCCAGAGAAGGTATACAAGTCCCCCCGATCAATTTCCAGAATCCGATTGGTAACTTGATCCAAAAAGTAGCGATCGTGGGTAATCAACAACAGCGCCCCTCGATAGCGCTTGAGATAACTCTGTAGCCATTCCACCGATTCCGCATCAAGATGGTTGGTGGGCTCGTCCATTAACAGCAAGTCAGGCTCTGAGAGCAGAGCAGTTGCCAGGGCAATGCGCTTGCGATAGCCACCGGAGAGATCTCCGACTTTAGCCTCAAAGTCCGTAATCCCCAACTTGCTCAAAATAATTTTGGCGTTGGTTTCCAGTTCCCAGGCCCCCGTCGTCTCCATCTGGGCAGATATTCCAGCTAACTTCGCCATCAGGTTTTCAAGTTCGGCTCCCTCCACCTGAGACATTTGATGGGACAAGTCCTCGTAGGTACGGACGAGCTGCATCTGCTCACTACTGTCATTAAACACCTGATCAAGCACAGTGCGTTCGTCGTCCAGATCGGGTTGTTGGGGCAGATAGACAATGGTGGCCCCTGAGTTGACCTGGCGTTTACCCCCATCAATAGATTCCATCCCAGAAATCATCTTTAGGACCGTGGACTTGCCGGATCCATTCACACCGATCAGACCAATTTTGTCATCGGGTTCAATGCTAAAGCTGGCCTCTCGCAGAATTTCCTTGATGCCAAAATCCTTGCGAATTCCCTGCAGCGTTACAATGCTCATCTGATTTGTGGTGAGATAATAAGGAGATTTCCCTCTTGAGAAACGGGTCTCAAGGAAGCAAACACTCCAATTGTAGGGGGAAACCATGACTGCATCATTATCTGAACCCAAGGGTAATTTCTATTTAGGCTGCGCCATTTGGGCCTATAAAGGTTGGCTAGGGGATTTTTACCCCCAGGGCAGTTCCTCCAGTCGGTTGTTACCGCTTTATGCTGAACGGTTAACTACGGTTGAAGTGAACGCTACATTTTATTCCACCCCATCTCCTGAAACGGTCCGTCGCTGGGCGGAACAAACCCCAGACACCTTTCGCTTCTGCCCCAAGTTTCCCCGCACCGTTTCCCATGCTGGTCTTTTACACCCCCATAAAGATGAGGCGGTTGAGTTTATCCAGCTTATGCAAGGTTTAGGCCCTCGCTTGGGGCCGCTGTTCGTTCAGCTTCCTCCCAGTTATGGTCCACAACAATTGTCGGACTTAGAAACGTTCCTGACAGAGATAAAGCCATCTGATGTGCCCATAGCTGTGGAAGTGCGGCATCCGCAATGGTTTCAGCCGCCTTATGCAAATCAGTTCAATGATTTGTTGAGTTCACTCCAAATTGGCAGAGTATTGCTGGATTCGCGTCCCATTTATCAAGGACCGGACGATCCACAAGTGCATTCTCAACGGCGTAAACCGAAGCTACCTCTGCAGCCTGTTACCACAGCGCCCTTTACGGTGGTTCGCTATATCAGCCATCCGCAAAGGGAATTAAATGATGTGTTTCTAGGAAATTGGATCAATATTCTGCAGACGTGGCTGCGACAAGGAATTGATACTTATTTCTTTGTCCATTGTCCTTTGGAAGAACAGTCCCCCAGAACTGCCCAGTTGTTTCAACAGCTTTTACAGGAACAGATCGCGATTCCACCGTTACCGTGGAATCAACTCACACCTCCTTCCACCCAGCTCAGTTTGTTTTGAAATAATCGAGCTTGCTGAACTCAAATCAGTTGCCCTGTAAAGGATTGAAAATAGCGATTATTTTTTCACGAGTTAAAATAGAAATATCAACAAGTTCTTTAAAAAATGGAATTATTACTTCACCAGTCCGGTGAACACATTGCTCAGCGCTACGAGATTTTAGACGTTTTGGGACAGGGTGGAAGTGGTATTACGTATCGAGCGAAAGATCGGCTTACGGATCGACAGGTAGCCTTAAAAGTTCTAAAGTTACGCCAAGCAGAAAGCTGGAAAAAAATAGAACTGTTTGAGCGAGAAGCCCAAATTCTATCTCAGTTGGATCATCCAGCTATCCCCCGTTACCTCGACTATTTCCAAGTTGACCTGCCTGAAGATCGGCAGTTTTATATCGTCCAAAACCTAGCTGAAGGCACCTCCCTCGCCGATTTGGTCCACGAGGGTTGGCGAGCTAGCGAAGAAGAAGCCAAACAGATTGCCGAACAGGTTTTGGAGATTTTGACTTATCTCCATAGCCTGCCCTCGCCTGTGATTCATCGAGATATTAAACCTCGTAATTTGATTCAGCAGGATAATCAACAGATTGTTCTTGTTGATTTTGGAGCGGTTCAGGTTAGCGAGTATGGCTCAGAAACCTATGGCAGCACTGTGGTTGGCACTTATGGCTATATGGCTCCAGAACAATTTCGGGGCAAAGCAACCCCGGTGACGGATTTATATGAGTTGGCAGGGACACTGTTATTTTTGTTGACAAGACGACCTCCCACTGCTTTACCGGAACATCACTTTAAAATCGATTTTCGCGATGAGATTGAGGTATCTACGGCCTTTGCCAATTGGTTAGAGATGGTGCTGGCTCCCATGCCAGAGGATCGATTTGAATCTGCAGCAGAGGCTTTGGCTGTTCTCAAGGGTGAAAAAGCCATTGAAGACTGTAAAAGTGGAATGGTTCGTCAACCTACCGGAAGCAGAGTCAAGTTGGAACGCAAGGGCGATGGCATGATCATTGATGTCCCTATCACTTGGCTTAGTCTCGATGATTTAATCAAAGCGCTTCTCAGTGTTGTTCTATTGGTAGCTGGTAGTAGTATCCTGTGGTTGCCATTCTCACCAGAAGTGTCAGCAATTGCCAATCATAATATTGCAGCTTTTATTATCTGTATATTTTGTGCGTTCCCTTTTGTAGGGACAGGTGTTGTGTTTGGGGTTGATCTGATTTTTCGGATGAGACGGTTCCATTTGGAAATCAATCGAACCGACTTTAAGCTTCGTTGGTCCTTGCTGGGAATCAAGTATCAAACTTCAGGTAGAACCCCTGATATCGATCAGGTCGCTTGGATTATTAAACGATTACCGTGGCAGGACACAACCAAAGTTTGCCAGATCCGGACTGGCTTAAAGACTTATCAGTTTAGTGGGGATTTGGATAACTTAGAGAATGAGTGGTTAATTGCAGAGCTACAAGACTTCTTAAAGTTGGCGGCTTAGAAGGCGCGTGGTTGTCTAGGTCGGTTCTAGAACAGTAACAATTGGCTTGTGATCGGAGCCCCCTGTCTGCCCCGTCCAGGTTTTGAGAACGGTAAAACCTCGCGTTTCGATGTGGTCCAAAGGGATTTTGATATATCGGGTAGTCAGGGTTTGATTGAAATACCACGTTGCCCAAATCCACTGGCGATGACCTGAATTTTGAAGCTGGCTAATTCGCTCAAAACGCTGAAAATACGGTGACCAAGGGGTTGCATTAAAATCCCCTAAAACGATCAGCTTTCCCTCTATAGATTGACTGGCTTTGGCAAAGGTATCCAATTGCCGATTCCGGATATGAAAAAATCCTGGAATGATGGGCACAGGGGGGTGAATCCCAATGATCGTTACTGGGTTACCCTCCACTTGCAATTTTGCCACCAGGCTAAAGGTTCGGCCTTTGGTCGTAACCCCAAAATCATTCGTAGTCGCTTCCAGGATCGGATATCGACTGAACAGGGCATTATTACTACCTTCCGTTCGATAGTCATGGGGATAACTCAGCCGAGATTGCAGTTCGGCCATCATGGGTTTGCTGACTTCTGACAGGAACAAAATATCTGGATCTTCACCCTGAATTGATTGTGCGATCGCATCGGTATTGGGATTGTCAATCCAGATGTTGTAAGCCATTACCCGCATCCCATCAGGAGTTGACCCCAATTGGGGAAGACCGACCCAATTAATCACAGGAGCCACAATCAAAATTAGGATGAGTGTGGCAATACTCAAGCGAGCTGATTGCTGTCGCAGCTTCGGGATGGCGACGACCAGGATAAAACTTAAGCAAGGGATGACGCACCAATAGGGCCACAGCTCAACTAGGAGGGCCAGGAGCCAACGGAATTTCAAAGGACTGTAATAAACCAGTACTTCCAGCCCGCTGATGAGCAGTATTGCACTAGATATCAACCGAAAATACATAAGGGCTAAAAGCTGGATTTAAGTTGGGTTGAGAGAAGATTTCTATTCGTGTTAGACGTGAGTCGTGGGTTGCGTGCATCCTTATCCCCCTTAACTCCCCCAGAGGCTGCAAGCTACCCCAATTCCTCAAAAGCGGACATTCAATCTAACTCCCCCGCTTTTCTTAGGTGGTCACAATAGCGATTAAAGAGGTTCTTAGCCGCTGGCCAGCAAGAATTGGGACTCATAAAATGGGAAAACTCAAAGGTAATCAGCTTCTCCACCCCAGATTGTTCTGCCGCCTGCATTTTCCACCACAGTTTCCGCCAGTCTAGAGGCGGAAAGTCAAAGGGAACATCTCGATCAAAGCTTTCCACATTGGACCACGCCTGCATCCCATGTTTAGTGATGAGTTCACGGTTTGCCCTCAGAAAATCCGGCAAGTCATCATAATCCACCTGCCCGTCTTGGAAAGCAACAATATCAACGGCACCTGCTAATACCCCTAGAATTTCATTCCAGTCTTCACAATGCTGATCCAAGGAGATCGGATCATCGACTAATTTACGGCCATGTAAATAGGGGGAAATCATATTCGGCAGATGCGGAGAAAGCCCTTTGCAGTGGGCACCCAACTGCCTCAGGCATTCCACCCGATGTTTCTCCATCTTGCCCAGCTCAAAGGTGAGATACCAGCCCTTAAAGGCGGACCGATGTCCATATTTCTGCCAGACTTCATCGATAAAGTCTTTACCCAACTGCACCTCTTGATCTAAGGTGCGCTCCCTCGACGGTCGAGTTGCCGAATCATAGGTGCCAAAGAAAAAGGCCATCTCATTTTCTTCGGCTAGGTCTAGAAACAACTCCACTAGATCTTCATAGACCGGAAAAATATCAGCCTGCTCTGACAGTACCTGGGAGGGACAAACCGCAGTTCGACCGACTCCAGCTCGAATCATAATTACCGTATCAATACCGATAGATTTCATAATTCGGAAATCTTCGGCCCATTCGGCTCTTCCCCAGTTATTGGATGGAATGTCGTGGGTAATCTCATCCAAAAAAGTACCGGAAATTCTCATAATATCCTGTGCGGCTGTTTGACTTCATTACTATACGCTCAATCTCTTGAGATGAAGCAAAATCAACTTCCTACCCGATCTAATTAGCTTTGATAGAATGCAGCCATAACACACCAGATGCAAGTGAACAGTACCTATGCAAACCTTGCCTTCTCCCAAAACACCGACGCCCGTTCAATCGACTCAGTGGATCTTTGATCCAGTGGGTTATATGAAGACAAATTTCAAACGGTACGGTGACCTATTTGAAGCCTGTGTTCTTTGGGGCAACTCCGCGCCTTTAATTATGGTTAATGATCCCAAAGCTGTTCAGTATATCCTCACTCACGATACGAGGAAGGAGTTTACCTCACCGGGGGATGTCAACAAATTGTTGGAGCCCCTGGTTGGTAAAAGGAACATGATGTTGCTGAGTGGTAATCAACATCAAAACCGAAGACAATTGGTCTTGCCCCCTTTCCATGGAGAGCGACTCACCGTATATGGGGCAATTATTCAGCAAATTAGTAATGACTTAATCACGCAATGGCCTTTGCATGAGTCCCGAAATACCCGTGAAATCATGCAAAAAATCACGATGCAGGTCATCCTAAAGGCTGTTTTTGGGCTACATCAAGGCGAGCGCTATCAACAGCTGGAACAATTGCTGCGGATTCGATTAGATATGACGGGGTCCCCTTTGGCGTCTGCCATCGTTTTCCTGCCTTGGTTACAAAAAGACTACGGTTCCTGGAGTCCCGGAGGCCGACTACTTAAAATTGCAGCTCAAACGGATGAACTACTGTTTGCTGAAATTGCGGAAAGAAGGGCCAATCCTGACCCGGATCGGGTCGATATTCTGTCTTTACTGTTAGCGGCTCGGGACGAAGACGGTAACGGTCTGACTGATCAAGAGCTGCGGGATGAAATGATGGGGCTACTCGTTGCCGGTCATGAAACGACGGCGACAGCCTTGACTTGGGCAATGTACTGGATCCATTCTTTGCCAGAGGTGAAGGGTAAGCTGATGGCTGAACTGGATGCTGTTACGAATCCAAATGATCCGTCTGAATTTCTCAAGCTCCCTTATCTCACGGCAGTCTGTAACGAAACCCTACGAATTCATCCCGTGGCGATGCTGACATTCCCTCGGCGAGTGGAGATGCCAATGGAGCTATGTGGCTATCAGCTCGATCCCGGCATGCTGATCATGGGGTGTATTTATCTCATCCATCAGCGGGAAGATTTATACCCCAACCCCCAACAGTTCCGCCCTGAGCGGTTTCTTGAGAAGAAGTTTTCTCCCTATGAGTTTTTGCCGTTTGGAGGAGGGGTTCGACGCTGTGTTGGATCGGCCTTGGCTCAGTATGAGATGAAGATTGTGTTGGGAACACTTCTAACCCAGTGTGATTTTGCCTTACTGAATAAACAGCCCGTTCGGCCTGGACGTCGAGGGGTTACTTTAGGGCAAAAACAATCTGTTCAGATTCAGAAAAAGGGACTGCGATCGCAGCAATCACTCCAAACGGTCTGATTCCCGAAGGGATTAGTGGAGAAAATGACGGGTGCCCGTAAAGGCCATCACAATTCCCAGTTCATCGGCAGCTTGAATGGAATCTTTGTCTCGAATACTGCCACCAGGCTGAATGATAGCCGTAATTCCGGCAGCGGCGGCTGTGCGGACCGAGTCATCAAAGGGGAAGAAACCGTCGCTAGCTAGGGTTCCACCTTGAGCTTTTTCCCCTGCCTGCTGCAGAGCAATATTAACCGAGCCCACTCGGTTCATTTGGCCTGCACCAACCCCCAACGTGGTGTGATCTTTGGTCACCACAATGGCATTGGACTTGACATGTTTGACCACTTTCCAGGCAAACAGAAGTTCCGCTAACTGAGCCTCAGTAGGCTTCGCTTGGGTAACAATCTGCCAATCAGCAGGGGGCGTTAAGGTTTCATCAGCGGCTTGGGCCAGCCACCCCCCTGCGATCGCTTTTACCGTAACCGCGGGACCACTGACCAAATCCGGTAGCACCAACACCCGTAAGTTCGACTTGGCCTGGAGGACAGCCGCAGCCTCAGGTTGACACTCAGGGGCAACAATACACTCCAAAAAGGTTTTGGTGAGCACCTGGGCCGTATCGGTATCAATGGCACGATTCATAGCCACGATACCGCCAAAAGCAGAAACTGAATCGGCGGCTAGGGCTTTTTCATAAGCCTGGAGCAGGGTTTCCCCTTGGGCGACGCCGCAAGGGTTGTTGTGTTTGAGAATCGCTACCGTGGGTTGGGTTTCGGCCTGAGCAAATTCAGCGATTACACGCCGAGCAGCTTCTAAATCAACCAGATTGTTGTAGCTGAGTTCCTTTCCTTGGAGCTGTTGAGCAGCAGCCCATCCCGAAGCCGTATCGCTTTCTTGATACCAAACGGCATTTTGGTGGGGATTTTCACCATAGCGAAGGGTTTGTTTGGCTGTACCCAAGATGGAGAGCTGGGTTTGGGAATCGGTAGTAGCTAGGGATTGGCGGAGGTGGGTTGCGATCGCACGGTCATAACTCGCCATTCGCTCAAACACCTTAAGGGCGCAAGCCTGTCGAAATGGCAGCGACGTCTCTCCTTCCCCGTGTTTCAGTTCTTGTAAATAAGACGCATACTGCTGAGGGTCACATAACACGGTCACATGGGCATGATTTTTGGCAGCTGCCCGAATCATGGTGGGGCCGCCGATATCAATTTGTTCGACTGCATCTGCCAATGCTTGGTCTGGATCTGTGATTCCCTGAGCTTTTTGTTTGGCAATGGTCTCTTCAAAGGGATATAGGTTCACCACCACTAAATCAATCCCCTGGATATTGTTCTCGGTTAGGTCCTGTACATCAGACTCTAAACTTCGACGAGCCAAAATCCCACCATGAATGCGAGGATGAAGAGTCTTGACTCGTCCGCCTAAAATTTCCGGGGACCCGGTATAGTCTGACACCTTAGTGACAGGCAATCCAGCTTTTTCTATGGTTACCGCAGTCCCTCCACTACTTACCAGGGTAAAACCATATTCATTGACTAACTGCTGGGCTAACTCAACCAACCCAGTTTTATCTGAGGTACTTAAGAGGGCTAAACGCGTCATTACCAAATTCTGAAAACACTACATTGTTGACAGCAGATTGAAGAGAAAGCTGTATTGGATTTTGAATTTACTGCAAGAAGCTGCCACTATTTCCCTTCATTGGCTTGCAGACGATATTCTTCAACTTCAGGTGGGTAACCGATAGGTAGAACTCGCTCTACATTGGGATGAGGACGAGGGATAATCACCCATGTATGTAATACCGCCCCATAGGTGTTCTCCACCACAGCAATCCCAGCATCCATAGCCCGCTTCACTTCGGAGACATCACCTCTAAAACAAATGGCAAATCGAGCACTACCGCCCTTGATGTAACTCACTAAAGTGACCCGGCCAGCCTTGATCATGGCATCCGCAATTGAAAGATTCCCTGGCAACCCAGATGTTTCCAATGCCCCCACGGCTTGCTGAGAGACAACCCCATTCGTCATTCGTCAATCTCCTAATCAAAAAATATAATTCAATCTCGTAAAGATTCCAAAGAATGAATTGTTGCTCCCACCGATGATGCCAGATTACACATACTGGCTATGCAATTGTAGTCTACTAGTTTGACCTAAACCTACAAAGTACTCAATCAGTACCAAAGCTTAAACTTGATATCTTGTAGCAAACATTTTAATTTATTCAGATGATATTATATCTTGAGTAACTTTAGTCCTCGATGTGTGAACACTATATGTTGTCAGTACAAAATAACCTGAGTTGGGGATAAACTAAAATCCTTATTCTTACGTAGGCTGAAATCGGCATTCTTTCGTAGAAGAGGCTCAAAAATAGGCTTGTCCTGAACTGGAGTTAAAATATCTTCCATGTCTACATGGTTATTCCTCAGTTTGTTAACTAGAATTTTTTATTCTGGCATCATCTTTATGTGGTAGAGATGCTCTACAAATGTCAATCCCTATTCTGAGTATTTGCATTCCGGCATACAATCGACCCCAGTGGTTCTCAAGAGCACTATTCTCAATCCTTTCAACGCCTGAGACTCAACAATCTCAAGTCGAAATTGTCATTTCAGATGATTCCACCATTGATAAGTGTGGCCACATTACCCATGAGTTGCTGTCCGATTGGCAAGGACCTTGGCAATATCAAGCCAATTCTCCCAGTCTAGGCATGGCTAAAAATTGGAATCGCTGTGTCCAAATGGCGACAGGAGAGTATGTACTGATCCTCCACGATGATGACTATTTAGAGACAGGGGCCATCGCTACAATTCTGGAAACAATACAAGCAAATCCTCAAAGATCAGCTTTTCTGTTTGGCGTGAACGTGGTGACGGCTAATGGGCATGTACGGAAAAAGCAAGAGTTCTCAAAGATGCAATACCTTGATCGAGAATCCGCGCTTCAGCAACTACTACTTAATTCTTCTTTCGTACGATTTCCGGGAATCATATTAAAACATAATGTCTTTCAACAAGTAGGCTATTTTGACGAAACGGTAGGTGGAATAGCTGATATTCATCTTTGGATTCGTATCTTCAATGCCCATGGATTGCTCTGCATACCCTTCACGACTGCTAACTACACAGTTCATGCTGATGCTTTAACAATGAATATGTTCAATGAGTCCGTCCTGAAAAATCTTATATCATTATTCGACTGGATAAAAGCTGAGCATTGGTTAGATGTAGATACTATAGAATTTTGCAAGACAAATTATTTTCATCAATTTATTCTTGCTGGTACTGTACGTTACTTAAGAAAAAGAGAATTCAAAAATGCAAGAAATGTTTTTAGCCTTTTTAAATTTATAAAAATTGACTCTAGAAGTGCATACATGAAGTGGAAATTCATTAGGAATATTCTAGCTCTATTACTATAAATTTATTCTGGGCCATAAATATTTACCAAAAAGAACTGAATTTACATCAAAATATCATACAAGTTTTAGTAGTTTTTTATTAGTAGATTGATGTAACTACTAAAAACTTTAAAGTCTATACTTAAATCTAGGAAAAAATTATTTTTGAACAGCTATCCAGTGAGGCATAATAAAAAAGTGACAGCGATTCTTTAAGATCATGATCTTCTGAAACCCAACTTCACTCAATACTTTTACCATTTCACTTCTGCTCATTCCAATTTCATGTGTATTGGATAATTTAGCAACTCGGTATGAAATAAAAGTATGTAATAGATTAGGTTCTCGGCAAATAAGAAACCATCCGCCCGGTTTTAAACTCTCGTAGACTGAATTGAACGTTTCTTTCCAATTATAGGCATGGTGTAGAGCTTCAAATACAAAAATGGCATCTACTGGAGGCTCTCCCTCCCGTTGTAGTCCAAGATGAATAGATTCCATGGGAGATTGAAATCCTTTTAGGTTATCTCCTAAGCCTTTGACTTCCAGACCTTTTACTCTTTGAAATATTTGCTCAACGCTACTCTGACCAATAGTTGTAGCAATGGCCTTGAAGTTCATCATAGCTAAGAACTCCGACATCCACCCAGAACCAGCTCCAAGCTCTAAAATAGTTTGGGAAGGTCTTATATCACAAGTCTTTAAAGCTTCACAAAGCTCCAGAAAATATCTTATATATCTTTCATTCCCCAACCAGAATGGTTTACGTAGATCACTTTCTAATGCTTCTTTAGAATCAACCCCAGGCAATGAGAAGAAAAACTTTTCTTCAGCCTCGTATGCTTTAGTTTGATCACTAAAAGTGGGTGGAAAGGTTCCAGAAACATAGTCTTGTAAAATAATATAGCTTCCTAAATAAAGCTTTTGAAATTTATTCAAAGGCAACCAAAAATTTTTTTGATTAGCCTGCCATAGCTGCTCCGCATTGCTAAATATAAAAGATTGCTTCAAAGTTTTAGCAATTAATATAAGAGTGTTCATTAGGTAGATTCTCCATCCCTATGAAACTGAATTCTTGAATAGATAATAATTTTGTAGACCCAAAATATTCCGATAGATAGGCATTAGTAAATTCCTCAATATTCTCTTAGGACTGTCCCATGCAGATATATATTTATATTGCATCATCATTGGAATTTTAACTTCTGATAGCCCTACAGTTTCAGCTAAGTTAAGCATAGATTTACGATAAAAACAGTTTATATGTTCAAGGGGAGCAACTGGGTTTAAAGATTTAAAAGAACCTTTTGGGGCTGTCCAATCCATTTTATGAAGTCGGTACCGTATACCGAAAGAATTTGGTACACAAATTTTGATTATCCCACCTACTTTTAATGACTGTTTGAGTTCTGCTAAAACATCAACAGGGTTAGCTAAATGCTCAAAAACTTGATCGGTATTAATAAAATCAAATTTTTGCATTGGCATTCTATCCAATTGAACGATATTAATACCATTATTTTTTGCAAATTCAACCTTCCGATCAGAGAGTTCTACACCATAGACCTCACAACCTAATGCTTTAGTCATAAGTGCCCATCGCCCCCATCCCATCCCAAAATCAAGAACTTTCAATGAAGATGGTGGTTTATCAATAAAGGCAAGAATTTGAAAAATATCTTGACAATATATAGAGTAATAGGAGAGTCCATAATCCTTTACAGGACTAGGAAATGATCCAGTCTCATTACACTGAGAATATAGCTTAGTAATAAATTCTGAGTTTGGAATATATTCTTGAAAGATAAGATCACAGCCGCTACATTGAAGTACAGAGTAATTGGCATCATTTACAGATTGTAAAAAGGAATTTAGAGATGTTCCATAAGCATTTTTTAAATATATACTTACTTCCTCATTTAAGAACTCTCCAGAGTAAATTGTTTTAAATTCTTTTGAAGAGCATATTGGACACTTATTTCGTTTTACAAATGAATTTCTATACATAAATTTAATCTTACAATTTTTAAAGATTACTTAATTAATTTGCACTCACAAGGTAGGTCTGTACTGGTTTTAATTTAACTGACCAATCTAGGTTTTTATATGCATAATTACGCATCTTGTTAGGGATTTCTTTATCGGTACTTAGCTTATTAGCGTATTCGATAAGCATTTGAATATTTAGAGGATTATCGCAAGAATCTATCTTCAAACAATACTCAAAATCTTCAGAGAAATCAGGATCAGTATGACTAAAGACAAATGGAACTCCACGTGCACAGTATTCTCTATTTTTTAAAGGTGACATTATTTTAAGGCCTTTTCTATGTCCACCTAAAACACCAATCGCAAGGTGACATTCTAAAAATAAAGAATCTAATTCCATACCTTTCTTTGAGCCATGAAAAAAAACACAATGACTTAGGTTTTTAGTGTTAGAAATTTTTCTTAATTCATCTATATAGTAAGTTGGTGGGCTTACAATATGGAAGTATACCTTAGGTGAGTAAGCCTCTACTAAAGAATAATACTCATTCAACCCAAGCAAGACGCGATCTAAACCGTGCCAATAACTAGCATTAGCTACACAAATTATTTGAATAATATCTAATTTTTTCGGCGAATCAATTATTGGTGAATACTTATTAATGTCGATTCCATTATCAATAGAGATAACATCTATACCATATATAGGCTTATTATAATTTATTGAAACTATTTTATTAATAAAATTTTTAAGATAGTTCCGTGTTACTTTATCTAAAAAATGAACAATTTTCTCCTTAAATGATATTAGCCTTTTATATTCCTCATCATATGGATAAGTAGGGAATTCACTTAAAATAATGCAGTTCGGTAAATTTTGTTTAACTTGATAAAGGAAATATAGAAATAGTGGCTCTGAACGAGGATACCTAAGATATAGAAAATCAATTTTGTTTTCTTTTAGGTAATTTAGTGAGGCTTTAATTAGGCTATATCTCCGCTGTAGGATATTATTATTAGGTTGATCAATTAACAATGAGACTTTGTTCTTTTGTAATTCAATATCATAAGTTATCAATGAAACTTTAAAATCATCGTTAAAGCAGATAAAGTCTACATGGTACCCAAGTTGATGGAATCCATTTATTTGTCCAAAAATCTTTGACATATATCCTATTGATTTTTTTGGATCAATATTTGATAAATATAGTCCTCTCATGTTGAAGTTAAATAAAAACAATTGGATAAAGAATAAATATAGATAAATCTTTAACTAGAAAATAGCAGCTCATAAAGCTAGTTTCATAAATTAATGATATAGAGATATTATTAGAAATTTTCAGTAAAGATTTATAAAATTAAATACTCAAAATTAAATAATAAATCTCAAACAGATAATTTTTAATATTATTAAAATTCTGTGAACTATCAATTATGCTTAAGATTTGACTATCTTATTTATACTTATTATTGATTAGTATTAGTAGCGTAGACAATTAACTACATATACTTTATTTTTAATGCTAAAAGTTCAAATACATCTAAATACTAATTCAATTATATTTAAGTAATATAATCCTCCTTAATTTTACTCGCAATATCAAGCGGATTATGCCATTTTTCAACAAAGGCACGGCTTTTTTTTGCTAGGGCCAAAAGATCTTTTCTAGGAAGTTCTAGAATCATTCGAAGCTTAGACTCAATATTATTTGGATTGACTTGAATAAATGGAAAGTCATTAACCATCTCAGTCGGAACAAATTTCAAATCAAGCTCTCTGATGTAAACCAGCACCGGTTTTCCTAAAGCCATAGCTTCAACGGCTAATCCGCCATACCAACCTGCAAAAATTTGATCGATTAATACATCAACTGAAGCATATAGTTTTTTTGCTTCTGAATTACTCACTCCTTCTACTAAAATTAATTCGAATTCATAACCTTCTTTTTCTAAGCATGCTAGAGAATTTAGAATAATATCTGTTCCTTTTACTTTTCTATTGCTCGGTGCATGGCCAATACGTAATTTTCTATTTTCTAGCTGATTATAATGTGGTGTCCACTCATCAAGAAATACATGAGAATAAGGAATAAACTTTGTTTTTTTTGGCAAAACATGCATTAAATCTGGATTTAATGCATAAACTTCCCTACAATACTTGCTCATTCTTTGAATCATAATACGTTTCAATGCATCAGATTCAGGATTATAGAATTCATCATCAACTTGTGATGCAATATTGAATTCAAAATTTTTTAAGCAAAAATCTCCTTGCCTAGCATCATTACCTTGATATGTGATAAATATTTTTTTGTTAAGCAATGAATAAATATTCAATTCGATTAACTGTAAATTCCAGCAATATTGTCTATAAAAAAACCTAATTATAGCTTTTATGTAATTCTTATGAGCCTTAATTACCCATGTCGGATATGCAATAGTAGTACCAAAATTATAGTGGATTATATCATACAAAAAAAGAACTTTTATCAATAAAATTAATCGTTTAATTTCTCTTAAAATAAGTCCATCTGTTTTTGACCATAAAACATAATCAGGTTTATAGTTAAAATAATTTTGTGTTAGTGCTAACGACTTACTATCGATTCCAAGTTTATTTAATGCCTTACTTAATCCTTGAGGATTACCTCCCACTGTCGTGGGTGCATGAAGAACTCGCATACAATAACCAATATTGAGAATAATATAAATTTAATAAATTAATTCTAGTATGCCCTCATTCAAGAGAATTAGTTCTTTATCTAATATTGATAGCATTAGTTCATTGTCACCAATAAGATCATTTTTGATCTCATTAGTTATATAGTAGTGAGGTTTCTTATTTACAATATTTGCAATTATCTCAGAAATTTCTTTAATGCTGAGAATACTTGGTCCCGCGACATTTAAAGTTAGACTACCACTACTAGTTAAGCAAAACTTTATAACATCGACAACATCTCGTACATGTACGGGATTGATTCGAATCCCATCCTTTCCCTGAAGAATAATTGGCCGCCCTTCAACAACACAATCGACTAATCGTGGAATCAACATAGTACGGCGTTGATTAGCACCGTACATAAAAAATGGACGAAGAATAATTACATCAAATATTGATGCATAACTCTGTACAAGAACCTCTCCACAAACTTTGCTACCCAGATAATGACCTAGCTTTTGATGGCTAACAATCGACGAATTTTCATGAAAAGCTATTGGGCCATTTCCATAAACTCCTCCAGAAGAAGCATAAATAAACTTTTTAGCACCACTCTTAAATGCATAATCCAACAATCGAGCTGTAGATTCAATATTTACCTGAAAAACATCCATAGCTTGTTCCGGAAACTCCCTGAAATGTTCGGATTGGGCCAGATGAATAATAATGTCTACAGACTTAGGTAGATCAGCTACTTTCCAGTTCTTGCTAAAATCGATTAAGTGATAGGAAACATCTCTTGATATGAGTTTAGGTAGCTGCCTGACAACTGCTTCTACATGGCATTGGTGGCGTATTGCATCAATAGTATGGCTTCCAAGTAATCCGTTAGCCCCTGTAATCAATACTCTAGTGTTACCTTGCATCATTTAAACTCTTTAGAGGAAGTGTTATATAAGCTATTCCCAAAAATACAAGTATAAATAACAACTTATAGATAACAACCGACCATTGAATGGAATCGGCAGGAAAACAAATTGAAATAATGGCAATGATTAACCCTTGTCCTAATAGTCCAAAAAGCTGGAGCCAAGGTATAGGTAAAGGATGCAAACGTTGCGTAAAATATAAGTAGCTACTAGTAAGAACTAAATAAGAAATGCTGGTTGCCCAAGCAGCACCAATCGCTCCATACCTAGGGATGAGGAGCCAGTTAAGGAACAAGTTGATTCCTGCTGTTGCCCAAGTTAAATGAGCAAAAATATAAGTTTTTTTCTCAAGGGAGATTCCTATGGCAGTTACTTGCTGAGTTGCTTGCAAAATAATACCAAAGCATAAAATTGTCAAAGGCAATGAACTGGCTGCATATTCTTGAGGCATCATTATAGTGATCAACTCTCCAGACAGTAATGAAAGTCCTCCTCCAATAGTCAGCATACAAAATAATATTAGTAGTAAAACCTGGGCATAAATATTTCTATACTCATCAGGATAGTCTTTTCGAAGTTTGATTGATATTGGACTCCATGCTTTACCAAAAGCCGCAGAAACAAAAAGAACGATAGATGCAAAACGAAAGGCTATTGAATATAAACCTGTTTGCTCAACGGACGATATTGTTGCAAGCATCCATCGGTCCATTGATCCAAATAACCAATAGGCCAATCCAGCAAAAATAAATGGGTAGCCAAAAACTACGAGTTCTCGAAGCCAAGATAAATCAATTTTAAGAGTTAAATCTTTCTTAATCATCCAGAAAGCTAGAGGTATAGCTAAGATATTTACTAGTAGTTGAATACTCAAAAATCCATTAATCCCTCCTTTAAACTTAACTACAACTAAGACAGACAATAAAACACTAAGTATGCGACTTAGAAATGTTAAAAACAAAAATTTAAAAGGAGAGAATTGAAGCCGAATAACATCTAAGCAATACTGAAGACATTGTGAGAAGAACATCAAAAGAAGTGCAGAAATAAAACCTATCCAGCTAAGTGAAAGATTTACTTTCTGTACCTCGTTCATGGTCCAAGGCATCAATGAGAATCCAAGTAAACAAGTAAGTAACCCAAATAGTATTTGGGTTGCTAAACCAGTGGAAACAATTATAGGACGTTGATTCTCTGTTGTATCTGAGTCCCAATAGAAACGTTGCACAGAATTATTGAGACCAAAGTTCATAACCAGAGCCAACAATGCCGTAGTTGTACGTACTAATTCAAGAGTGCCAAATGAAGTCGGTGTGAAAGCAGCTGCAATTATAGGAAAAGTAAAGAATGAGATAGATTTCCCCAGAAAATCAGCTCCACCGTATATCGCAGAATCTTTAGCTATCTGTCGAAATACCATCAGCTTACAATTCTATTTTTAATGAGTGGATGTAAAACTGAGTTTTCTATATCCGAAGATTCACTTAATAAAGGGTGGTATAAACTATTTAAATTATCAATCTCACCATAAACATATTTCAGAATATTAGAAAAGAGTATTTTTGCTGAATCATAACTATGATATTTCTCAACATATCTACGGCCAGATTCACCTAATTTAGCCCTAAGCTTTGGCCGTGTAATAAGTTTACGTAATTGGTCAATAATTGTCTCAGGGCTAGCAGAAACAATAGGACATTCATCTAAAAATGACCATCTGCGAAATACTAATGTATAATCATCGTCTTCAAAATTCGATATAACTGGTAATGCGCAAGCCATACCTTCAATAGCATTGATCCCATGCCCTGTTGCAATCAATTGTTCAACTAATATATCAACTTCACCTTGAAATATTTTTCTTACTTCTTCATTTTGAATTTTTTCTATTAAAATTAGTTCAACTTTTAACCCTTCATCTTTAAGTTTTTGAATTGCATCAATTAGGAATTCACTCCCTTTAAAGCCTCTATGATTTGGAGCATGGGCCACATAAACTGTACTTTTTATTCCATCAGCATCACTAATACGTGTAGTTGGCAACCAAGTATTCAAATCAATTGTTAGACTACTAGGTCGTAAAATATCCCATCGTCCAAATCCATCAGGTCCCATCATTCCTGGATTAACACAATCAGCATTTTTACACCAATAATGCAACCTTTTTTCAACATCATCTTGCAAGCGAGATGCTTCAGGATATGACATCATCAAACCATGAAGCAGTGGCAAAGATTTAATTTTTCGGTATACAAAAGCATCTGAACCATAAGGAATTGCAACAATCCGTTTCCCAGCTAACTTAAGAAGATGTGCTTCTATCCACCAAAAGGGAGTTTGACCTAATATCCATCCTCTGAAAGATATGAAAAAGACATCAAACCTAAATAAACTTTCCCAAAAAGAAATAATTATTTTTATACTTTTTGGGAAAATAAATATTTTTCAGCTAGTATTTCATCAAAGTCTGAACGCTGATTTATTACAGAAAAATAACTATGCATAAAAGTGATTGAATTCCAACCACCCTCTTTCATTGCATTGGACCAGTATTTATTATTAATTACTGGAACTGGCCCCCAAACTAAACGTGCTTGAGTAGAATTTTTTGAATTCTTTGATCTGGATATAAGAGCAAAAACCGAAGAAATGATATAAAAAAATGGCATAGTGAGTGTGGCGACAAAATATGTCACTACTTGTTTAATAAATAGCCCTCTTTTATTATTCATAAAACAGATTTTACATATACAATTAAACTCTTAAACATTTAAAATCGTTCTAAAATTTTATCGGAAATATCTTTGATGATCTCATTTTGAAAAAATAAGCCTTTCTTGGCTCCAATTCCGCCCAATAATACCTTATTTGGTAATTGCTCATGGACATAATCACTCAATTTAACCAAGGACTGCATATTACTAATTGTAGGAGTAGGAAAACCAGTTTTTAGTCTAACAACATCGCCAAATTCAAACCCTTCATGTGATATAAATCCAATATCAAAAAGCTGTTTAAGAACATGTTGTGGAAGTATTGAATTATCAATAGCATTATTACCTAGTACCTCAATAGATAAACGACGATCTTTTGGATTTCCCGAAAAAGCTCGATAGTTCGTCACCCTATAGAAATCCATCTTCGGATCAAGACCATAAAAATAACAAAGATCGCTCTCTGGAGATTTCTTAACAATGAGATTTATAATTCGACTAAGTATTGGTTGATCAAAACTAAAGATCTCCATTGAGATATCTAATAATTGGGCAGCACCAAATACACCTGTTGCAAGCACTATTCCATCCACTTGGAGCTCTAATGACTCACCTTTCGGCGTAAGACAAGTTATGAGTAATTTATCAAGATTAAATGATGTAATGGTTGTGCTTTGCAAAAACTGAACACCTTTAGACTCAAGATTAGCAGTAATACCTTTCACGAAATTTCTTGAGCCAAGGCTATGAGAATAGAAACTTCTTTTCCCATGGCGTAATTGATTTGGTAGCTTACGCTGATCTGGTACAGCAAATATTTCACGATATTGGATGTTATGGGCATTCTGCAACCACTCAAGATAATTTGAACAGACGATTCGTGTAAGTCCTGGTAGTAACAGAGAAAAACTAGCCAAGTCTTCGGCTGGTCTCTGAAATAAATTTGACAGTATAGGAGCTAAAACCTTTTTAGTGTATAGTTCTCCAAAACGAGAACAAGCATTAGTTATTAAAGGTTCTAGTCTCTCTATAGGAGAAATAGGGTTACAGGAATTAACCTGATTGCTTAAAGATATATAAAGATCATCATAATTAGTGAGTTTACGAATATCAGGGAAATGGGAATTCGATTGTAACTTTCCATCAAAAACTGCCCCAGCAATATCACCTTGATGAACATCAAAATGGATAAGTTCAGTTTTCGGAATAGAGCTCAATATAAAGTCATCAATCTGAGGATAACCTGTTTCACGAAATATATGAGTTCCCTTATCAAAGTAGATTCCTTGTTTTTTATAATAGGTTCCAGCCAGAATTCCACCCATCTCATTAGCTTTTTCAATGAGCGTAATGTTACTATTAGGGTATTTATCATTTAGAATTTTAGCTGCAATTAAGCCAGTTATCCCTCCCCCAACGATGGCAAAATTCATTTTATATTTCACCTTTGAAGCTTAAGTTAGCATCAACTTCAAAAAAATTTTCAGGGCGTTTAATTTTTGATTTTTGATGCGCAATCAATGTAAATTCATAAGGCAGTAAGTCATGGCGAATCATAAAGCGACGAGTAAGTGATTTTGAACATAAATTTGCGATTTCATCAATCGAAAAGTGCTGTGCTAACTCTTGCTTAAAATCTACATATGGACTTAAAAAATCGCAGACTAAAACTTCACGAGTAATCTCAAATAGATGTTTAATTCGGTTATAGGCATAAGATTTAGATGATTCTTCGTCTTTACTACTAACCAAGTTAAACACCCCAGATGCAAAAACTACATCATATTCACCAGTGATATTTGACTCAGGTTCTATTTGATGAAAATTGGCACAGTCAGGATATTTATCGCGGCAGGCATTTATAAATGAAGGCAATATATCTATACCTGTATAATTAACCTCAAAACCTGATTGGTTTAGGTATTCATACAAATATCCTAAGCCACACCCATAGTCGAGAACACGGACATTGCTCCTAATTAAATATGGATCTATTGCTCTAAATCGAAGTTCACTTCGACCTTTTGGTGTAAGTAGAGATGCAGGAGAGTCTCCATATAGTTTATAACTCTGGTCATATAGCTCTCTGACATGTTGAAATCTATTAGTCATATTTCAATATTTAAATAGATAGAAGAATGGAAAAGATTTTACGAGAGCATTCTTCGATTGAAACTTAAAATCAGGATCCATAACTTGATTTAAGTATCGATAAGGATAATCCTGCGCTCCCCAACGTTTTTTGAATCTATATACCCCTTCTTGTGAACGCCATGTCCCACCCCAATTCCAAACGCTATAGCCTTCGCGTGTGAGATCAGCCATCACACTAAATATCAGACTAGAGAGTAGCTGTTTGTTTTTAAACTCTGATTCGATAACAGGCGTGAAATATTCAACCGTGTTGCCATATAAGATGACAAATAAACCGCTAGTTGGTTGATTATCACACTCACCGATATATACTCGTGCTTTGTCATCAAAAATATCCATCAAAGTTTGGAAGATATTAAGGGGTTTGGCAATACCTCCTAGTGCCTGAATAGACTGCTCGTGAACCTTTTGAAGCCATTCAATTGCAGGTGAATCTGTCCGGCGTAGAATTCGCTGTCCATACTTTTGTCCTTTTCGAATAGCATTACGAGTTTTCACATGAATAGAAGAAAACAAGGCTTCTTCTATATCAGATTTTCCTTGTGGAAGTCTCGTGAATTGCCCTATCCGATCATCAACTACAGATCCCCCTGAGGCAGCGATTAAAATATCATCCAAAGGGTGAAAAGGGTTTTCAATCAATGTTGCAGAGCGAGATTGCCGTTCTATTGCTAGTTCCTTAAAAGCATGTAGCAAATCAAGGTTGATCTGTTTACTGTTATCTCTATCTACTACTATTGGCCCTCCATGACTACCAAAAAAAGGGAGAGAGTTGATGACTGTGCCCATGTTGCTATCATTGCAAATAGCTAATGGCAGTAATCCCTTTAGCTCCCCATGATAGCGAGCAACTAAATAAGCGACCTCTACATTAATAAGGACTCTAGATAAAAATTCTAAGTATTGAGGTGTATAGTGCATCAAAGAATTGCAACTAAGCGTTAATAATTCTTCGGTATTGACATTATCGCTATTATGAATTTCTAGATGGATATCCATTACAAACTACCTATCTGCTGAATGAATTCTTCTACATTCAGCAAAGACCAAATTAGTAGACGGCGATTTTTTTGTCCATTTAAGTGTTCTTCAATCAAATCCTGCACTGCCTTTCTATCTACTAGTGAATAAATTGCAGCATTTGGGTCTAATAATTTCCGTTTCACAAACTCAATACTGTCACCTTTGAACCAACTTGCATCTGGAGCAGAAAATCCTTGCTTCTCAGCCTTAGTAATGTCTTCAGAGATATATTTCTGCATCACATCCCGGAATATCTGTTTACCATCTCGAGTTTTCTGAAAAAATTTTTGGGGTTTGTTGCCAACATCATTTTCATTAAGTCGCACCACCTCAGCCAAATTATTCAGTTTTAAGTTGACTGGACACCCCATAGCAAAATTGACTAAATCATTATCTAAAAAAGGCACACGGCTTTCTAAGCCATGAGCCATGCTTAGCTTGTCTTCCACAACTAATAGGCCATGTAGAAACGTTTTCGCTTCAAAATATAGCGAGTGGTTAATGTAATCCTTTGGTCCTTCTAAACGGTCTGGGTGATGTTGAAACACATCACGAAAAATGTCACGTGTCCATACTTGGCTTACATCATTCCATATGGGCGCAAACACTTTCTTAAGTTGGCTGTTAGGAATTAGGCGATGCCAAAACAAGTAGTACTTATCGATATAGTTTTCAAAATCTTCATTGACTACTGCTCGGTAATAGCGCCAGGGATAACCTCCAAAAAGCTCATCTCCTCCTGCACCACTTAAAACTACTTTTACAAACTTACTTGCAAGCTGAGCGGCATAATAGTTGGGGTAACTTTGTCCTACCCGAGGTTCTTCTAAATGCCATGCTAGCTTTGGTAGAACCCGTTCCATATCCCCTGCTTTGAGCACCATTTCATAATGCTCTGTTTTGAAGTGGTAAGACATCGCTTCCGCTTGAGCCCGCTCGTCAAAGGCAAGCTCAATCCCAGAAGCTGAACTTAGATCAAAACCACAGGTAAAACTTTTTAGATAAGGATAGGAACGGGCTGCGATCGCACTAATTGAACCTGAATCTATCCCACCACTGAGGTAGCATCCTAACTCAACATCGCTTACCAATTGCCGATTGACAGCTTGTTGAAATAGTCGATCTAATTCTTCTCTATAATCTTGCTCATTGATCGGCTCTGCTGGTTCATAAAAGTTATAATCCCAGTACTGCTTTATATTCAGGCCGGGTGAACTTTGCCCCAGATCCAAAATGGCATAATGACCTGCAGGTAGTAATCTGACCCCTTCAAGCAAGGTGCGATCCGTAAAAAAATTCTGAAACGTAAAATATTCGAGTAGTGCTGGTTTATCTAGACGACGTTCAAATCCGGGTATCGCTAGCAAAGCTTTTTGCTCAGATCCAAACGTAAACAGACTACCTTGCTGTGTGTAATATAAAGGTTTAATACCGTAGCGATCTCGGGCGAGTAAAAGCGATTTCGTTTTACGGTCCCATAGAGCCAAGGCAAACATTCCGTTTAACCGATCAAATGCCTTTACTCCCCATTCTGCCAATGCATAGAGAACCACTTCACTATCTGTTTTAGAACGAAACCAGTAGCCAATCGTCTCCAATTCAGCGCGAAGTGTCTGATAGTTATAAATCTCTCCGTTATAGCTCAGCACAAAACGGTGATCTGCCGATACCATCGGCTGATGTCCTGCAGGAGACAAATCCAAGATAGCTAAACGGCGATGGCCCAAACCCACATTAGCTTCAATCCAATGCCCTTCACCATCAGGGCCACGATGGGCAATCGCATCAGTCATGTGCTGCAAAATCACCGGAGAGACGGGATCACCATTAATATGGATCAGCCCTGCTATACCGCACATAGATTACTCCAGCTCCTTGAGGGCTGCCACCACATATCTATAGTCGGACGCAGTCATTTGATTATGAAGGGGCAATGCTAGCGTGAAGCGATCGCAATCTCTTGCTCCAGGAAAATCCTCTGGAGCAAGACCAAATCGATCTTTGTAATACCCCAATAAATGCACCGCATGAGTACCTGGCCGAGTACTAACCCCTTTAGATTGAAGGAACTCCATCATTGAATTTCGAGGCCGCGGTGCAACCGTCTCATCAACAAAGCACACATAGGCCTGCCAACCATGGGAATACTCCTCAGTAACCTGAGGCGTCCTTAACCATTTAATTGAAGCCAACTCACGGCTGTAATATTCTGCCCACTGCCGACGTTCCTCTAACAAACCATCCAGTTTTTGCAACTGCACCAAACCAACTGCACCCTGGAGATCCGTCATCCGATAGTTAAACCCTAGCAGGTTAAATTCAGGCAAAATATAAGGTTTAGGACCCAAATGACGCTGTTCTTCTGAAATACTGGCACCATGGTTGCGAATGATTCGCATGCGATCTGCCAAGGCATCATCATTAGTAGTAACCATGCCCCCTTCACCCGTCGTAATTGATTTGCGAGGATGGAATGAGAAGGCTCCTGCTATTCCAAGGGATCCAGCAGCTCTACCCTTATAAGCTGCCCCAGCTGCACAAGCCGCATCTTCCACCAAAGGAATATTAGGAGCGAGTTCTGCTAAAGCATCCATATCGGCACAGCGTCCGAATAAATGGACAGGCAAAATCGCTTTTGTCCGTTCAGTTATTTTATTGGCGACTTGATCAATGGCTAAGTTATAGGTCTTAGGGTCAACATCAGCAAAAATAGGTGTAGCTCCGCAATACAAAACCACATTTGCAGTAGAGACCCAAGTAAACGCTGGCACAATTACCTCATCACCAGGGCCAATATCCAAGGCTGTCAAGATTAAGTGGAGTGATGTTGTACAACTTGTAGTTGCGACCGCATGTTTGACTCCATGTCGCTTCGCAAAATCTGCTTCAAAAGCGGCAACTTTAGGGCCTTGAGTTAACCAACCAGACAGTAGAGGCTCTTTCAACGCTAACCATTCTTCTTCACCCGTTGATGGTAGTGAGATGGGAATATTGCGGTGCTCTGTCATCCCAATACTCCTGCATGTTCTCGTTTTTGGGCCACAATCTCTTTATGCTGGTTCCGCCAAACAATTAACCGCTCTAATCCTTCGCGAAGTTGGACTTTAGCTTTGAAGCTGATTTCTTCTTCTGCCTTCAGGGGACATCCCACTCGATTTTTCACAAACGTTTGTCCACTTGGCTCGTACTGAATTTGTTGTGAAGAACCTGTGATCTCTAGGATCAACTCCGTTAACTCTTTTAATGAGGTTTTAATACCAGTACCGACATTGTAAAAAGCATCAGTGGCCTGAGCCTTCATCGCGCAAACATTAGCTTGAGCACAGTCTTCAACGTAAACAAAATCGTACGCTTGAGATCCATCACCATAGATAATGGGTGGCAATCCCTGATCTAACCGATCGAGAATTTTCATAATGACTGCAATATAGGTCCCTTGATAGTCTTGCCGCGGACCAAAGACATTCATGTAGCGCAAACCAACATAGTCAAAATGTTGATCAGTGTCTTTATAGCGGTGATAGAGGGAATGACACATGTGCTCCCCTGCAATCTTTGTTGCTCCGTAAAAGGTTTGATTGTTATAAGGATGATCTTCGGTCATTGGTTCCGTAACGGCATCCCCATAAACCGAAGCAGAAGATGAGAACACTAAACGCTGAACACCATTGTTGATGCAAGCTTCCAATACGTTAAAGGTTCCACCAATGTTGACTTCAAAGGCAGATCTGGGAAAGTTGTAACAATGCAATAACCACATAGCCGCAAAATGGAAAACCCCATCAATGCCTTTCATTGCAGCATCCAAAAGGTCGCGATGCATCAACTCCCCACCTAGGGGAAAAATATTACATCGTGGATCTTTGAGTGCTTCTGAGAGGTTTTCACGGCTGCCTCGAGTAAAATTATCAAAAATTCGTACTTCTTCAACATCCTCTTTAAGAAGAGTATCAACAGTATGGGAGCCAATCAAACCTGCTCCCCCAATAACTAATACTCGCTTGCCTGATAATTCCATTGATATTGTTTTCCTTTACATCATTTAGTGATATTTGAAGAGGACTTAAACAGATTGAATGCAGGCTAATTTTTACCTGTTTTTCCATTGCTGATTAATTCTCTTAGAACATTCAGTAAGCACCCTTAAGAATCAGAGCAATGTTACTTTAGTGTGATCGCAGTCCAATGTGCGAGTAATACCACGGGTATCCAAAACTGCTTTAGCATGCTGCACTACGTAGGGGTAGTCAACACAACTATGGTCTGTTGCAATGAGCACCAGATCCATCTGGGCTAATGTTTCTGGGGTCAACTCAATACTGTTCAGAACTTGTCCATCCACTTGAATTTCAGGAATATATAGATCGTGATAGGACAGGTTAACCTGATCTCTTTTTAAGGCTGTCATCACCTCGATCGCAGGGGACTCTCTCCAATCCGCCAAGTCTTTTTTGTAGGTGGCACCCAAAACTAAAACTTGGGCTTTAGAAGGCGCTATTCCCAACTGATTCAGTACTCTAAAAGCTTTACTCCTCACAAAAGAGGGCATACGGCGATTAATCTCACCTGCTAAAGCAATAAAGCGCGTATTAAAATTGACTTCTTTCGCTTTCCACTCCAAATAATGTGGATCAATAGGAATACAATGACCACCTACCCCTGGGCCAGGGTAGAAGGGCATAATCCCAAAAGGTTTAGTGTTAGCGGCATCTAGCACTTCCCATACATCTAAGTCAATGCGATCGCACAACAATGCCAGCTCATTTACCAAGGCAATATTGACCGCACGAAAAGTATTCTCAAATACCTTTACCAATTCTGCAGCCTTCGCACTGCTTACCGGGACAACATGTTGAATGGTTTGTTGGTAAAAACACAATGCTATTTCCAAGGATTGTGCATCAGATGCGCCCACAACCTTATTTGTATTCTGAGTGGTATAACGCTGGTTACCAGGATCAACCCGTTCTGGGGAATGAGCTAGAAAGAAATCTTTTCCCTGAACTAATCCACTATTTTTTTCCAGAATAGGTCGCATCACCTCATCAGTTGTGCCTGGATACGTCGTAGACTCCAATGCAATTAATTGTCCAGGTTTCAACCGATGTGAAATTTCTGTGGTGACACTTTCGATATAACTTAAATCGGGAGTTAGATTTTTTGTTAGCGGAGTGGGGACACAGATAACGATCACATCAGCATTCCGGATCTCATCAAAATCAGTTGAAGCCCTCAGCTTACCGGCGCTCACAGCAGCCCCCAGTTCTGCAGAACTGATATCATCAATGTAGCTGTCCGACTGATTCACCTGTCCCGCTCTCGCTGGATTCTGTTCAACACCAACGACATCGAATCCTGCTTTCGCTTTCTCTACAGCAAACGGGAGACCAACATAGCCTAATCCAATCACACAGACAACTGCTTTTCGATTGAGAATGCTGTCTTGAAGTTGGGAGAAGTGGTTGAAGTTCTCAAAATTTCCCATTTCAGGTAAAGAAGCCTGGACCATCAAAAGATACCTAAAAAAATAATGATTTTGTTTCTATTTCTGTGAATCCTGAGTAGAAATATTGGGCAGATATTTACGAAGTAAATACCTCTAAGATCTTTCCAGAGTAATCTGTTCAGATCATCTTCCAACTGATAGGATGGTTGCCTGTTACAGCCTTTAAAACCTAGTAATTATGGGTTTCTCACCCTAATGTACCCATCCCTAGTCATTTTTTATCAAAGTCCCACGGAGTGCCTACTAAAGGCTTGTTATTCTAGTAACAACTGGGCTGACAATACCAATGCCTCCTGGTTTAGCATAATCCCATACTAAGAATGAACAAATCAGGAGATGATCTGGCCCTAGGTAACGGCGTTCAGGCCTCCACATAAAGATAAAAATGGTTCCAACCACAATGAAAACAATTGGAGACTCAAAATGGATATTGAAAAGCAGGATTGACATCACCAGCTATTCTGACGCTTGCGATCTCATCCAAGTATTGGCCGAATCCCAAACCTCCAGCTATATGATTGCTGCCAATGTCCATGTCGTTATGACTGGTTTCTGGCAGTCAGAGTATCAAAAAGTTATCAATGACGCTGCTTTAGTAACCCCTGATGGTATGCCGCTAGTATGGGTGATGCGGCAGTTGGGAAGTGACCGTCAATCTAGAGTCTATGGTCCAGACTTAATGTTGGCTTGGTGTGAGCGTGCAGCTGAAAAAGACCTTTCCATATACCTCTATGGGGGTTCTGAAGAGATACTCAAAAAGCTCACTCAGAAATTAAGTGAACAATTCCCCACCTTGAAAATAGCAGGGTCCCACTCACCACCCTTTCGGCCCTTAACTTTAGAGGAGGAACAACAGGATTGCGATCGCATCAACGCATCCGGTGCATCCGTGATTTTTGTTGCCCTGGGCTGCCCTAAGCAAGAACAATGGATGGCTCGTCAACAGGGCAAAATAAATGCCGTGATGATCGGTGTAGGAGCTGCCTTTAGCTTTCACAGTGGAGAAGTGAAGCAATCTCCCCGATGGATGATGCAGCTTGGTCTTGAATGGTTTTACCGATTTTGTGTTGAGCCCCGAAGACTTTGGCGTCGTTATCTAATCAACAACCCCCTGTTTATCTTATTGGTTAGTCAACAGTTATTGATGCACAAGTTCCAGCGTGAAGCCTAAGTATTGCGCTGTTTGGCAACCCCTTGAGAAGAATTGAGATTAAAGAGCATATTGAGAGATTGCATGGCCTTGCGACGGACTTCAATATCTTGTTGAGCCCGCAGTTGAACCATGGGGTCGTGCAAAATCTTGTTGACGATGCCTCGGGTTAACGCTTCAATCACTTCTTGATGTTTCTCGGCAAACTCAGTTCCTAGACGAGAAAGCGCTTTTTCTAATTCCTGCTCTCGAATGGATTCGACCTTCGTTCTTAAACTACTGATGGTGGGAACTGTCTCTAGGGAACGCCACCAGACATCAAAACTGGCAACTTCTTCTTCTAACAGGGACTCAGCCTCTAGTGCCATTTGTCGTCGGCTCTCTTGGTTCTGAGCCACCACTGCCTTCAAGTCATCCACATTAAAGGCGTGCACTTGGGATAATTCATTCACATTGCTGTGAACGTTTCGAGGTACAGAGATATCAAAGATCATGCAAGATTGGCGATCGCAGACGATGGGCTCTAGAATGTCGCGATCCAACAGAGGCTCGGTTGAAGCCGTACTCGTAAAAATTAAATCAGATTCGGTTAGAACTGCCTGCATATCGGCTAAAGTATGCAGTTTTAGATCAGCACCTTGAAATTGATCGGCCAATTGCTCAGCTCGCTTCAACGACCGATTTAAAATGGCAATTTGATTAGCGCCTTTACTCAGCAGATGTTTGACCAACAAGCGAGACATTTTGCCCGCTCCAATAATGGCGACCCGATGGGCTGATAAATCTTCAGTCTTAATCTGGGCAAGTTCGACTGCTGCTGAACTGATCGATACTGCTCCGGTACCGATACTGGTCTCGGTTCGAACTCGCTTACCTGCAGAGATGGCCTGCTTAAATAAGCGATTGAGAATGGGGCCTGCGCCGCTGTATTTTTGGCTCAATTTGTGAGTCTGTTTCACTTGGGCCAGGATTTGACCTTCTCCCAACACCAAGCTATCTAGTCCAGCAGACACCCGCATCAAATGCATGACGGCATCTTGATGCAGAAGGATGAACAAATGCTGACGAAGCTCTAACAGAGGGATTTGACTCCACTCAGATAAGAACTGCGTCAGCTCACGAATACCGTCATCGGTTTCTTGCGCAACCACATAGACTTCCATGCGGTTACAGGTACTCAAAATTGCCACTTCTTCTAAATGAGGATAACTCCTTAATTGAGAGGTAGCCTTTTCTTTCACATCATCGGGAATGCTGAGTTTTTCTCGCACATCCACTGGCGCTGTTTTATGACTTAAACCGACAACCGCAATATTCATGTGTCCTCCTTCTCTGTTTATCTAGCCGCGTCGTTTGAGGGATTCAAACTTCAGAATTAAGAGGCTATCGCCTAATGTAACTGAAGTGCCTTAGGACGTTTAGGCGTTTCAAACATGTGAACGGTATCGACAAATCGGGCGGTCTTGGACTGGGTAGAAATAACCAGGGACTGAGTTCTAGCACCCCCACCAAAGAAGCGAACGCCTTTCATTAGGGTGCCTGGAGTAATTCCACAAGCAGCAAACAGAACAGTTTCACCACAGGCCAATTCTTCAGCGGTATAAACCTTATCAGGATCGCTAATGCCCATTTCCTTGAGTCGAGCTAGGTTGCTTTCCTTGCTCTCGCCAATTAGTCCAGTTTTGACGATATCGGGATCATAGATGAGTTGACCCTGGAAATGACCACCTAGTGCGCGCATGGCAGCCGCAGAAATCACGCCTTCCGGTGCTGCACCAATTCCCATGAGGGCATGAATATTCGTTCCAGAAAAGGCACAGGAGAGAGCTGCGGAAACGTCTCCATCTGTGATTAGCGCCACTCTTGCTCCAGCTTCACGGATTTCTTTGATGAGGTCATTATGGCGTTCTCGCTTCATAACCACGACCACCAATTCTTCGATGGAGCGATCCAGGCATTGAGCCAAAATTTGTAGGTTCTCGGTGGCGGACTTGTTGATATCTACTTTGCCTTTGGCTGCAGGAGGAGCAGCCAATTTCTTCATGTAGAAATCGGGCGCTGCAAACAATCCGCCTTTCTCAGAAATGGCGAGGACAGCCATAGAGCCGTTCTGGCCGTAAGCAACCAGGTTGGTTCCTTCGCAGGGGTCCACTGCAATATCGATCTCTAGCAACTCATCGGGGTTGCAAACTTGAGCAGCATCGGGCTGAGTGCAAATGCCCAGTTCCTCGCCGATATAAAGCATAGGGGCATCATCTCTTTCCCCTTCTCCAATAACGATGCGGCCCCGCATATGGATTTTGTTCATGCGATCGCGCATGGCTTCTACTGCAACATGATCTGCAGTATCTTTTTCACCTTTTCCCATCCATCGAGCTGAGGCAATGGCTGCTTGTTCAACCACCTCAATGATCTCTAGGCCGATAACGTTATCCACGCAAAGATTCCTCCTAAATGCCTGACTGTGTCTTGCGTCTGTATCTTAAAGTAACTGCGACTGTATTTGTTTTGTATCTTTAAGTACTAGTTTACAAGTCTATCAGACCGCTGTTACACGCTTATAGAGGTTTTCTAAAGGAATTTGCATTTAATTTTTCCTTACTCTGTTTTAAGGCAATTTAACAGGGCTATGCCCAGCCGATTCAAACTAGGATAAATTCTGCCAAACTCGCTTTGAATGATTCGTTAAGGCCCTCTCTATGGAGCAAGAGAAACGGCAAAATCTTGAATCAACCCTAATGCCTCGGGGTTGATTTCATGGGCCATGGGTAGCTCATGGTACTGAACAGCAACCCCTGCTTGGCGCAGTGCTTGTTCTGAGGTCTGGGCGGCACTCAGAGGAACAACGGGATCCTGCTGGCCATGGATTAAGAGAACAGGCCCAGTATTCTGGCTAAATAAAGGGGTAATCGAAGGGTGTAGATAACCACTGAGACAAATTAATCCGGCCAAGGGTAACCGAGCACCAATGTCCAGGGTCATTGCTCCCCCTTGGGAGAATCCAACGAGGATAATCCGGTCTAAAGGAACCTGAGTTTCTACGGCTAGCCCTTGCAGCCAATCCAAGAGGAGTTGTCGACTATCGGGCAAGCCAGCTTGAGTATTGAGGTCATACCACATAAATCCACCAGGGGCATGAGGGTGGGGTAATGGGGCGTTGGGAAAACAAAATTGGTAGGTTGGCAAATTGAGATAGGGTGCGAGTGACGCTAAATCTTCAGCGTTAGATCCCCATCCATGTAAAGCCACGAAAAGACCTACGGGCGGTTGGCCTGTGGTTGGTGCTAGAGTGATTACCGAGAGTGACACAGTTCGTGTTCTGTAAAGAAACACCCTTCATTGTTTCACATCGTTGTTAGACGCTGAGATCCATCCTATGTTAGGACGCAAACTGGCAGGACGCTATTCCGTTGTTAAACCATTAGCAGAAGGTGGCTTTGGCGAAACGTTCTTAGCTGAAGATACCCATTTACCTGACTCTCCTCAGTGTGTGGTCAAGAAGCTTAAAACCGGTTCCCATGAGCCGGCTTTGCTGCATACTGTGCGACGATTGTTTGATTCGGAAGCGAAGGTACTGCACCAGCTCGGAGACCATCCTCAAATTCCTCGGTTGCTGGCTCACTTTGAAGATGGAGAAGAGTTCTACCTAGCGGAAGAATATGTAGAAGGGGAAAGTCTGGCGGATGAGTTAGTTCCAGGCCAGCAGTTAGATGAAGAAACGGTGATTGAACTGCTGCATGACATCCTAGAAGTGTTGTCCTTTGTGCACGATAAGCAGGTTATTCATCGGGATATTAAGCCCTCTAATTTAATTCGGCGTCAGAGCGATCGCAAACTGGTATTGATTGATTTTGGGGCGGTAAAACAGGTCACCACCCAAATTGCAGAATCGGCAACCCAAATGCCTCGTACCGTCCTCATCGGTACATCGGGATATATGCCGAGTGAACAATTCCGGGGACAACCCCGCCTGTGTAGTGATGTCTATGCGGTGGGAATCATTGCCTTGCAGGCTTTGACGGGGTTGCGTCCTTCTTTTGGTGAGTTGCCCGAAGATGAGAATACAGGGGAAATTGCTTGGCGCGATCGCGTTTCCGTATCGCCTGCCTTCGCCACCTTATTAGAAAAGATGGTGCTTTACGATTACCGTCAGCGGTATCGGTCTGCAAATGATGCTTTATTGGCCGTTCAAAGTTTAATAGCAGCGCGAGAGGCAGAAGTCTCGCCACCCCCTCCCGTGGATAATTTGCCTGAAACAGTAGTCAATCTCCGTCAGGGAGCGGGCAATCCCGTACAGCCCTTGCCTGCTGTAGACAATACCGTTCAGCAATTAGAAACAACGGCCCAAACAGACAATACGGTTCAGCAATTAGAAACAACGGCTCAACAATCTACCAATGTTCCTAATTTAGATACCTCTAACGGGTTGCCACAAATAGGAGACACCGCTCAACAGGCTGATCCCATCCCCACGACTCCACAGACATCTGCGGCAAATCTTCCTGGGGCCATGCCTCCAGAAACCGTTGCAGTCTCTCCCAGATCTCCCCAAAAAACGAATGGATTGAGTCGAACTAAAGTGTTGACTGGAGGGTTGGTAGCCCTGTTAATGGGTGGGACGGCGTTGGCCTTTACCTCCCCCCACCTTCAATCTGTTTGCACTGTCCTAAATAACTGTTCTCAAGACATTCAATTTAAAGCGACCTTCGACGAAGCCGTTGAGGATGCCAAGTCTGCAGAAACTCGCGAGCAACAGGCTAAAACCATTGATGATCTCCAATCGGCCCTGAAAGAGATGGATGATGCCATTGCAGAGCTCAAAAAAATTCCTAAAAATGTCAAGGTTTACGATGATGCTAAAAAGGCCATAGCCGAGTACCAAGCTGAGAGCACAGCCATCTCAACTCGGATTCAGACAGAGAACAAAGCGGACGAAACCTTCAAGAAGGCAACAACCATTGCCCAAGCGGTGCAAAAGAAGGCTAAAAGCGATGACTCTGTTGCGACCCTCGATCAACACAAAGCGGAATGGGCGAAAGCTATCAAGCTACTCAAAGATGTTCCGAAAGACACTCTAGTTGCATCACAGGTTGAAGCCAAACAAAAAGACTTTGATAAGCAACTAAAAGCTTTAAATGGACAGCGACAGAAGAAAATTGCGGCGGCTGCAGAGGCTCAGCGAAAATTGGAGGCCGCTCAAGCTGCCCAAGCTGCATCAGTACCGGCTCGATCTACACCAGCTTATGTGCCTCCTCAACGGTCGACTTATGTAGCACCTCGTCCAGCTCCGGCCCCAGTGCCAAGGGCAGCACCTAGACCTGCACCGCGCCCCGCTCCAGCTCCCGCGCCGCGACGGCAAGAGCCTCTTTGGGGACCCGGCTCAGGGCAATCCAATAACAATGAACCGTTATGGTAATTTAGGTTGCCAAAAACTGGCAAAGGTATATAAAGGATGTAATCTTAACTCACTGCGCAGAATACAAGATTCTGACACAGTGAGTTTGGGAGCAGTAGGTCTGGGATAAACTGTTAGGCTTATCCCAGAACCTTCCGGTTCTAGAATGCCCATCAAAAGCTGTGTAACGACAAAAAACTTTAATGGTCTCCTTAAAACCAGGACTTAATTCAAGGAGGAAGTGGGTGAGCGATAAAAATCTCCTATCCTGGGCTGTTCTTAAGGTATGAGGCCAAAATCCGATTCAAAGTTTGGCTTGGACGCATGGCTTGGCAAGTTTTTTCTGTATCTGGCAAGTAATACCCACCAATCTCTGTTGGATGGCCCTGGAGAGCATTAAGCTCGGCCAAAATAGTCTCTTTGTGCTCGCTGAGCTGTTGGAATAAGTCCATAAACAGAGTTTTGAAAGCAGGATTTTGATCTTGCTCGGCCAAAGCTTGAGCCCAGTAGAGGGCTAAATAGAAATGGCTCCCCCGGTTGTCTAACTCGTGGACAGCACGGGAAGGGGATTTAGCTTGTTCTAGATATTGGCTATTCGCCTGATTGAGTGCTGTCGCTAAAGCTAGAGCATTTTTATTACTGGTCTTATGTCCTAAATCTTCCAGAGTTGCAGCCAAAGCCAGAAATTCTCCTAAAGAATCCCATCGTAAATGCCCTTCTTTCAGAAACTGTTGAACATGCTTGGGAGCAGAGCCCCCTGCGCCAGTTTCAAATAATCCGCCTCCAGCGAGTAGGGGAACAATGGATAGCATTTTGGCGCTTGTTCCTAATTCTAGAATGGGGAACAAATCCGTAAGGTAGTCCCGTAAGACATTCCCGGTAGCCGAAATGACGTCTTGGCCACCTTTAATCTGTTCACAGGTAAAGCACATGGCATCAACGGGAGACATGATCCGAATATCTAGATCCGTCATGTCATATTGAGCCAAATATTGCTGCACCTTATGGATAAGGTTTGCATCATGAGCCCGATCCGGATCTAACCAGAAAATAGTTGGAGAACCTGTAGCTTTGGCTCGATTAACCGCCAATTTTACCCAGTCTTGGATGGGAATATCTTTAGTTTGGCACATGCGCCAAATGTCCCCTTTCTGGACCGAGTGCTCCATTAAAATTTGCCCCGTCTGATCTATGACCTGGACAGTCCCGTCAGCAGGAATTTCAAAGGTCTTATCATGGGAACCATATTCTTCAGCCTTCTGAGCCATTAACCCTACATTGGCAACATTTCCCATGGTTTGGACATCAAAAGCGCCATGTTCTTGGCAGAATTTGATGCATTCTTGATACATGGTTGCGTAACTGCGATCGGGGATCATCGCCTTCGTATCATGGAGTTGACCATCGGGCCCCCACATTTTGCCGGAGTTCCGAATGGCAGCCGCCATAGATGCATCAATGATGACATCGCTGGGGACATGGAAATTTGATATGCCCAGATCAGAATTAACCATGGCCAGGGGTGGACCAGATTGTTCTGCCGTCTTAAAAGCTGTTGTGATGGCTGAGCGTTCTGAATCTGGCAAGGTTTGAATCTTGGAAAAAAGATCGCCTAATCCATTGTTGGCATTGACCCCAAGCGCCTGAAATGTATCAGCATATTCAGTAAATACACCCTGGTAGTAAGTGGTTAAAGCATGGCCAAATAAGATCGGGTCAGAGACTTTCATCATGGTGGCCTTGACATGTAAAGACAAGAGGATGCCTTCAGCCTTTGCTGCCTTGATCTCCTGTTCATAAAAGGCTCTTAACGCCTGTACCTGCATTACTGCTGCGTCAATGACTTCGCCTTCAAGAACATGGACATTCTCTTTCAAAACTTGCAGAGAATGGTCTTCTCTTACTAACTGAATTTTGACCTGTCCTGATTGGCTGATCACAACAGATTGCTCAGTGCCATAAAAGTCACCAGTATCCATGTGAGCCACATGAGATTTCGAATCGGATGTCCAAGGACCGACAGAGTGAGGGTTTTTCTGGGCATATTGTTTGACGGCTGCAGCCACTCGCCGATCTGAATTCCCCTCTCTTAAAACTGGATTAACTGCGCTTCCCAGAACCTTGGCATACCGGTTTTTGATCGTGATTTCCTGCTCATTTTGAGGACTGGCTGGGTAATCAGGAATGTTATACCCTTTGGCCTGTAACTCCTGGATCGCGGCAGTTAATTGGGGGATAGAGGCACTGATATTGGGGAGTTTGATGATAATCGCTTCAGGAGTTTTTGCCAGATCTCCTAAGTAAGCTAGATTATCGAGTTGCTGTTGGTCAGCAGTTAGCTTCTCGGGGAAACTCGCAATAATGCGTCCAGCTAGGGAGATGTCCCTCGTTTCCACCTCAATACCGGCTACTTGGGTAAAAACTTCGACAATAGGCAGGAAAGAATAGGTGGCTAAGGCGGGGGCTTCGTCCGTGTGGGTATAGATGATTCTTGTGGCTTTTTTTGGGGACATGTATCTTCTCTAAAGGTTGCAGCACCTTGACCAGCTGTATGGGTAACCTAATAGTAAGGTGACCAAGCGTTTCCTGGTGGAGTATATCAGTGTATCCCCCTCAAAGAAGTATTTTGGGGTGAGGTTACGAGGACAGGAATAGGGTGCCTGTGCAAGTGTTAACTAGATTCGGATGATGAACGATCGCGGCTAAAGTCCTAAATTGAGGGGGATAAGTAAATGGGATATCCGGTGGTCTTGATTCAGGAGGGGGAACTAGGGGCGCAGGTGACGAATGCCTTGCAGATGGCTATTGCTGCAACAGGGGTCGACATTACTTGGCAGATTGTCGATATCGGTGGAGAGGATCAGCAGGGTCTATTACCGAACTATATTTTTGATATTATCCGAACGGCTAAAACTGCTGTCATTGGACCATTGATGATGCCGGATAATTATCGTCAGATGGAAGCAGACATCCGGGAAAAGCTAGATCTTTATGTCAACTTGCGACCCGCAAAAACGATGGTGGGGATTCCCAGCAATTATCAGAATGTTGACATAATGATTGTGCGAGAAACGACAGAGGGAATCTATGCTGGCATCGAATTTGAGCGCACTTCAGTAGAAGCTGCAGATGCTCGTTCTTTTCTGTCAAAACTGTCTGGCAAACGAATACGAGAAGATGCTGCGGTAGGCATTAAACCGATTTCCGTTAAAGGCTGTGGTCAAATCATTGAATTTGCCTTTAATTATGCTCGAAAGACCAAACGGCACCAAGTGATTGCGGTTCATCAAGCGCATTTTATGGCCCATACAGACGGTCTTTTTCTTGAGATTGCCCGTGATATTGCCCAAGAGTTTCCAGACATAGCGTTTGCGGATCGCTCCATAGAGGTGATATGCCAGGAATTAATGCAGAAACCCGAAAGATTTGATGTGCTGGTGATGCCAAATTTATATGGTGATTTGCTTGCCCATCTCTGTGCTGGCATGGTAGGTGGATTGAGTGTACCGATTGCGCATGTCGGCGATAAATATGCAGTGTTTGGTGCCCAATCAACGGGCACAGATGACGTGGGGCATGATCCGACCTCGCTCATCCTAGCCGGTGCGCTAATGTTGCGCCATTTAGGAGAACAGGAGGCTGCTCAAAGATTACAGGCCGCAGTGGAGGCTGTGGTTGCAAGCCATGTCGATACGACTGCTGATTTAAATCCCGTTGGTTTTGAAGGGGTTGATTCCCAAGCGATGGCTCAAGCTATTACTCAAGCCATTGCTGCTTGAGACCCTAAGCTCCCATTCCTGAGTAATGTTTGATGCCTCGACGCCACAGCCAGCGATTCATTACTAGGCCCAACACACACCAGGCCAGCATGATACCAAAGCCCTTAGCAATAGGCGTTGGCAGTCCGATTAAGAGGCTAACAGGGAAATAGATGAGATAAGGGAAGGGGGTCCACACCACAACCGCCTGAACCGCTTGCGGGAATAAATCGAGGGGAGCAATCATTCCCGATAGGAACAAATAAAATAAAAACCATAGTTGTTCAATCGCCGTGGCCCGTTCAGCCCAAAACGCAAATATGGCAAAGGTGTATTGAATAATAAAGCGCAGAATAAAGGCTAAGGCTGTTGCCAAGCACCCCCAAACCAAGCCCAGGGGGCTAGGCCACCAGAAGGCTTGAGGATAAAGAACGAAAAATAGAATGACTAATCCGGCGGAAAAGGGAAGGCGGGCCAATCGCTCAGATACATGGCCAGCGACATGGTGCCAGACGGGATCGATGGGTTGGAGTAATCGAGGAGAAAGTTTGCCTTCGACGATTTCCCGCTCAAAGTCCCAAATCACCCAAACGATAGTAAATTGCCGAACAATAAAGACAGAGATAAAATAGCGAGCAAAGTCTAGGGCTGTGAGGGGAAATTGCCCCTCTGTAGCGGCTTGAGACCAGACTCCCATCATGATTAGAGGGAGTGAGTTGGCTAATACCCATAGCAGCAATTCTGCTCGGTATTCCAACATATAAGCGTAATAGACGGTCAAGAAGGTCGTGATTTTGCGGAGGACAGCACTCATGTGACTTTGCCCGATTGAAAGACTCGCCGAATAATTTCCTCGATGGGAGGATCTGTAATGGTTAAGTCCAGTACCTGGAGATTGGCCAAAATTTGGGAGACGGTGTGGGTCAAAGTTTCCCGACGGACGAGTAAGCGAATTTCTCGTCCAGTGATTTCTTCAACTTCGCCATATTGTTCCAAGGTTATGGGATCGGGCGTTTGCATGAGTTCTAACTTGACTTCTCGATAGGGAGCAAAGCGATTCATTAACTGATTGAGGCCCCCATCATAAATAAGTTGACCTTGATGGATTAAGAGAACGCGATCGCAGAGGGCTGTAATATCTGCCATATAGTGACTGGTCAGCAAAATCGTAGCATCGTAGCGGTGGTTGTATTGCCGGAGAAACTCACGAACGCTGACTTGAGCATTGACATCTAGACCAAGGGTCGGCTCATCGAGAAAAAGGACCTGGGGGCGATGCAAGAGGGCAGCCAGTAGCTCTGCCTTCATCCGCTCTCCGAGGGAAAGCTTACGCACGGGTTGAGTAAGCTTTCCCCCTAAAGACAGCATCTCAGACAGCTCGTCGACTCGATACTGAAACTCACGGGGGCTGATTTTATAAACGGCTGCATTGATCCGCAAGGAATCTAAAGCCGGCAAGTCCCATAACAGCTGCTGTTTTTGGCCCATGACCAAGGTGATCTTTTCTAGGAAAGCCGAGCTACGTCGGAACGGAATTTGGCCAGCGACGTTCACCTGCCCCCCCGAAGGATGGATCAAACCGGTCAACATTTTTAAGGTTGTGGTTTTGCCTGCACCATTCGGACCTAAAAAACCAACAACCTCTCCGGGTTCAACCTCAAAGGTGACGGATTGTACTGCTTTGACAAGGCGATGTTGTCGTTGAAAAAAGTGAGATAGAGTGCCTTTAAATCCGGGTTCCTTAATGGCAACTGGATAAACTTTTTCAAGATGGTCGCAAGTAATGATGGTCATACCCCTACTGTAGACAAGAAATGTCGGAGTAGCTTGGGTTATATGGGGTGAGCCTCCAGTTTTGAGGCAGGGTCCGCCAGGATTTGTAAAATCGTTTGCTGTACCAGGGGATTATTCAACATTTGGATATGGTTGACGGGCAGTATGATAGAGCGACTGCAATCCTCCAGCTGCATTTCCTTTAAGGTGAGGATGCCATCATTCACCTCGTTGCCAAAAAAGCTCCAAGTCCCCCGAGGACCATTCGTCCCGGCGATAATGATATGAGGAATGGCTAGATTAGGGAGCTGTTGGTAAAAACTGGGGTCCGCCAAGTTCTGTAAACATTCTCCTGCAAATGGCGATAAGGGGCTCAATCGCTGGGCCAACTGAGCGATACGGGGGGACTGATTGGGCGGTCCCAACAAAATCACTGGGTTGGGTGTGAAGGAAGAATGAGGTGTAATGACAGACCGCACTAACACTGCCCCCAATGAATGGGCAATGATGCCATAGCGTTCTGGCTCTAACTCTCCTAAACGGTGCTGTAAACGCTCAATAATTTGGGCGTAGGATTCGATTTGGGATGAATAGCCAAATAACTCAGTGCGATACCCGGCTTGCTGTAAGTATTGAGATAACCCAAATACGGATAGGGGAGAACGTCCCAGGCCATGTATTAGCAGTACTTTCATTACCAAATAATGTTCACTGGGAATCGCCCCTATCCACAGGCTTAAAATTTAGCCTAAAACGCAGATTTATTCATGGACGAGAGGAACAGGATAGCCGTGATCCTCAATAATCTTATCCCGCTTAGCGGCTTTCAAATCTTCTGCCATCATTTCCTGGACTAGCTCTGGAAAGCTAACTTTGGGAACCCATTTGAGTTTTTCCTTCGCTTTCTCGGGACTCCCTAATAAGGTATCTACTTCTGTGGGGCGATAGTAACGGGGATCGACTGCGACGATACAATTCCCCTCCTGGTCATAGCCTTTTTCGTCAAGACCTTCCCCTTCCCAGCGAATGTCAATGCCGACTTCTTTACAGGCAATCGTCACAAAATGGCGGACGCTGTATTGTTGTCCCGTGGCAATCACAAAATCTTCAGGCTGGTCTTGCTGAAGCATTAACCACTGCATTTCCACATAGTCCCGAGCATGGCCCCAATCCCTTAAGGAGTCCATATTTCCTAAAAATAGGCACTTTTGCTTTTTCAGGTAAATTCGTGCGATCGCACGGGTGATCTTCCGGGTGACAAAGGTTTCACCCCGAAGTGGAGATTCATGGTTAAACAAAATGCCATTACAGGCATACATGCCATAGGCTTCTCGGTAATTCACCGTAATCCAGTAGGCATAGAGTTTAGCAACAGCGTAAGGAGAGCGAGGGTAAAAGGGGGTTTTCTCCGTTTGAGGCACTTCTTGCACTAAACCATACAATTCAGAGGTAGAGGCCTGATAAAACTTCGTTTTTTTCTCCAAGCCTAGGATGCGAATGGCTTCCAAGAATCTCAAGGTGCCAAGGCCATCAACATTGGCGGTATATTCTGGCGTCTCAAACGAAACCGCCACATGGCTTTGAGCCGCTAAGTTATAAATTTCGTCGGGCTGGACTTGCTGCACAATCCGAATAAGATTGGTTGAATCGGTCAAGTCACCGTAGTGAAGGAAAAAGCGTCGATCCTTCTCATGGGGATCTTGGTATAAGTGATCAATACGATCTGTATTGAAGAGTGAAGCGCGTCGTTTAATCCCATGAACGTGATAGCCTTTGGCCAATAATAGCTCTGCCAGATAGGCTCCATCTTGACCCGTAATGCCAGTAATGAGAGCGACTTTTGCCATGAAATTTATCCTATGTGTGATTCAACTGTGCTGCTAATAGAAATGAATGGCGCGGATCCTATTGACAAATGGATTCAAGGATTGAGTTCCTACTGTCAATAGGAGGTTTGGAGAACAGTGTTTTTGTAATAATGTTGCAAAATCTGCTGGTAGGTATTTCCTCGCTGGGCAAGGGCTAAAGCGCCCCACTGGCTCATCCCTAACCCATGGCCATGACCACGACCGTTAATGGTGAAGCCGGAGGGCTTACTGGGCACAGCTTGAGCTTGACTCGCCACTAAATCAGATTGGGGAACAACTTGAAATAAGGTGCTTTTTAACTTCAGGGCTCGGCGAAATTCACGCCCCTTCATTATTTTTGTCCCTTGCTCTCCGACAATTTTGATGCGTTTGACACGACCATGGGCTGTGGTCCCTTGAGGAGTCATTGCAAGAATATTACCCAGTCCCGATAGTTTTTGCTGCAGTTGTGCTTGAGAAAAGTTCACAGACCATTGAAAATTAGGCGCTTCTTGATCAAAATCGGGAACACCTCTCAAGTAGGGAATAACGCCACTAAATACTTGCTCAGAATTCTCCGTATGGCCACCAGAATTCGCATGGAACAAGGCTTCAACGATATTGCCTTGATAGGTCAACACTTGCCCCGCTGTAGCTCGGACTGCAGCTCTTGTACTCTCGGCTTCGCCATCAATGCCCCCATAAACCTGATCTTTGGTGGTATTAACCAAATCGTAAAGCGGATTTTTCTGTTTGCCCTTTCGATATAGGGCGAAGGATCGGGCTGCTACAGATTGAGCCTTTAAGGCTTCCTGGGGCCACGTTCTAGGCATCTCTTTGCCAATAACGCCTGCCAGATAGTCCTCTAAATCCACTTCATTAATCACTGAGATACCTTGGGATGTGGTAACTAAGCGGACTTGACCTCGATACCATCGATCTTGGATGTACACAAAACCACCTTCCGAGGGTTCAATGGAGAGCTGCCATCCCTTTTTGCCAAAAAAAGTGACGGCCCCGGGAGTGGATTTGGCAAAGAACCCTTCTAAGGGGGGTAGCGCGCCTACCGTTGTTCCTTGGCCATTGACGATGTTGGCAGAGGTGGAACTCCCGATCACGACATCCCCCTGCCCTTGTAATAGAGCGATGCGTAACTCTAATGCGATCGCAGGACTCGCAACCAAAGACAGCAGCAGGGATAAGCATCCCGTACAGAACGGCAGATAGCGATGAAGTTTGAATTGAAATGCCGATAACATAAGCCAATGATGAACTGAGAAATTGAGCAACGCAACCAGGAATGGCACTGAAAACCGAGGGTCTAGTCCCCCTTGCCCTAAAAGGAGTTTGACATCATACGAGTCATAACCTGCATGATTTTATGACAGGCTGACGGGTAGGTAAAGTCAAAATATTTAGCTGCGAGGAGGAAAATACCTTCATTCATGACTGCCTACAGCAGGGAAAGTTGCCCATCAGCCACAATCCTCAAATTTTCGTTCAAATTATAGTTGCTAATGGATAATACCTAAATTCTTTGCCTTGGGCGTTGAGTCCCCATAAAGGTTTAGCTTTTCCTCCCAGGTGAATCATTTATGTCTCTTGTGGTTCTCAACAGCGCGTCCCCTTTGGAAAGTCGTGGATGACCAAGACACCTTTGGATTAGCAGATACCATGGGAAGCATGGAAATCACTTTGCACCTTTTTCGTTAGCCGTTGGGATATTTGTTGGACAATTTGTTGTAGCAACTTATCACCTACCCCTTGAATCATTTTGCGAGGAAGACGGAGAATAAATTGAGGAAACACAATCGCAACGTCTAAGGCTAAGTCCCATTCCACCGAGGTTTGGGGGGTGGATGAATTATCGCCCGGATCAGAAGTCTCGTTCAAATACATCGCAGCTTGAAAGTCGACTTGATAGCAGTGATCAAACTTATTCTGGACAGGAATGGTCGTAATCCGGTAAACCCCTTCCTCTTGAGGGAGCAGCTCTAGGCCAATTTGGGGTTCCACTTCAAACCCAAAGGAGCCATACCGCCCCAAGGAAAGAATATATCCATTACTCCCCACTGGCTCTACCTTCATGGGATGCGCACATCGACAGAACCAGCCTTGATGAGCATCCAAATAGGCCATTACCGTGTCTTTATCAGCCTTAAGGTCCATTTGGCCTTTGAACTGATGTTTGAAATGGAGGGCTTGGGGCAAACTAGCTTCGAGTTCGGGATGGGTGACAGAGATAAACTGAACAAATCTAGATGAAGAATCTGATTGACTTAAACATCCTGCTTCAGGACATGGAACGAGCTGCTTCTCGATATCTTGCTGCGTCTTGGATGAATGCATCTGCCTACCTATGACTCCGTCTTTAAAACCCTCATTCTTTAGGATCGACCAATTCCACTTAAATTTCGACAGTCGTCGAAAAATTAATATTTTGGAACCTTAGTGCAGTTTCTGAAGAAGAAACATTCGAACCGAAGCGAGAGTCTAAATGCTTACTGGTTATCTTTTATTCTAAGAATCATTAAAGATTATGGTTCATACTCTAATCAGTGAGTTTGATCACCTTTCAGCCCTGGGTTTTCTAAAAGTTGCGGATCAAAATATCCGCGACGGGTATGGCCTCAATTTGGCAGAGGTGTAGATATGGGTAATATCGTATATAGCTTGTGTTCATCAATTAATCGTTTATTTCGCTTCTGAGCTAATGAAAATCATGAATATCCGCCTGATTCGTTTCCAAGTCTCGACTTTAACAGTCCTGAGTGTTCTCACCTGTGTTAATCCACTCCCTGCTTTGGCTCAGTCTTCACCCACCAATGATCCTTTACAGGATTTCCAGTTGGAAGATTCCAATAGTGCAGAGGAGGTCTTTACGGATCGGGGAGGCCCAGGATCCTTACTGAACCTTTTGAATCGCTTGCAGCAGGTGAATAGTCGCTCCAGTAGTGAGTTTGCAGAGGATCAATCTGAAAATTTCGACTCCGCCGTCGATGCCTTTCGTAAAAAACAGCAGGAGCAGTTAGGTTCACCGACTCAGTCTGCTCCTGCTGTCAGCGGGGTTGAGATCGAAACACCTTAAGGACTATTTCGAATCGAAATCTTTGTTCTGTTTGCTGGGTATCTTGGGTAAATAGTTTTGTTTTTTTGTCCTTTATCCCCCCTTTCTAGCTTTTGGCTTACCTTTCCTCTTTCTTGATGCTGGGCCCAGGTGTGCTGGCTGTTAACCCTGCCGCCCAAGTTGCGGTTAATCAACCGATTGTTCAGGTCGCCAGTGCCAGTACTCATCAGGGCAATCAGATTCAACTTAATGGCCGTACCTACCCAGTGGCTTGGACACAATGGCAAGATCCAGGCCAGACAGCACCGTCCGTAGGGATTAGCGATAGTGGTTTAAATCGCCGGTTTGGCGTGGATTTAACCAGCTCGAATGATTTTCGGCAGCAGCCTGTACAGTGGTTCACCCCTAAACCCCTGGCCTTAGCGACTCGGTTTAGTGAAAACGGGGCGTCTCGGTATCTTGACGTTTCCGCTTTAGCTCGCTCCGCTAACTGGCAGATCCAACCCCAGGGTAATGTGCTTAAGATTCAGTCCCCAGCTGCAAAGATTGGCAAGATCAGGTCTGGCCGACAGCAATGGGGACATCGTTTAGTGATAGATCTGGATCAGCCGACTCCCTGGCAAATGGAGCGGTTGACGAATAGTCGCACTGGGAAGAAAGATCGTGAGTTTGTTTTATCAATAGATGCGACAGCTGCCGCTGGATTAGGTAAATCTTGGAAGTTCCCTGGGAAATCTGCCTTAAAGTCCCTGAAAATTACCCGTAAACAGGGAAGGACTCTGCTCAGCGGTGTGATTGCAGGAACGAAACGTCCTCGGGTGTGGATGCTGACCAATCCTAATCGGCTGGTTATAGATATTAAAGGCGGCATCCCTGAACAACGCAGCATCTTGTGGGCTCCGGGCATTCTTCGGCAAGAGCGAGTCATCAGCTTAGGCAACAAACAATATCCCGTCACCTGGTTAGCCTTGAACCCTCAAACACCAGGGCTAAAGCTTCAGCCCATCTGGGGGAATCGGAATGCTCTTCTGGGTATTCATCCCCTCCTATCAATGGCTCAAGGAAATCAAGTGGCAGCAGCGATTAACGCTGGCTACTTTAATCGCAATAATAAAACGCCCCTGGGAGCCATTCGTCAAAATGGTCAGTGGATTTCCAGCCCTATTCTAAATCGGGGCGTGGTGGCTTGGAATCCCCAAGGTCAGTTCCAAATGGGACGACTCAACCTTCAGCAAGTTCTGAGTACATCGGGGGGCAAGCGGTTATCCATTGTGTCCCTGGATAGTGGCTATCCCCAAAAAGGCATTGCTCGATATACACCGACTTGGGGACCCACCTATACCCCTATTTTGAAAACCGAAAAAATTATTACTGTCATTAATAATCAGGTCGTTTCTGAGAAGGTCAGTACGAGTACTAAGTCTTTTGCGATTCCTAAGAATGGCTATTTGCTGGTGCTTAGATCCTTTGATGTCGGTGGGGCCTTGGCTTCTGGCACTCAACTCCAAATCCAAACTGCGACAACACCTGCCAGCTTCAATGGGTTTCCCAATATTGTGGGGGCTGGCCCCTTATTGGTGAGTAATGGTCAAGTGGTGCTGAATGCTAAGGCTGAAAAATTTCGCCCACCGTTTGATACTCAATCTGCTCCTCGGAGTGGGATTGGGCAAACGGCAGATGGCACGATTTTGTTGGCAGCAGTTCACAACCAGGTGAGTGGTCCTGGCCCAACATTGAAAGAATGGGCACTTATTATGCAGCGGTTGGGATCCGTCAATGCCTTAAATCTAGATGGAGGAAGTTCGACAAGTTTGTATCTGGGGGGCCAACTGCTGGATCGACATCCAGTGACGGCAGCTCGGGTTCAAAATGGTATTGGGGTGTTTTGGCGGCCTAATGCTAGATAATTTTTCACTGTAGAAATTTTGCTGAACCCAATTTCTTAGGTTAAATTGTTCAAGGTTGACAAATTGTCAACTAAGTTGTTTTTAATCTAGATTGCATTAAAGACAAAATCTTAAGCAAATTTATTTATCGCTTAATCTTTTTTGCATTCACTGTAAATAAATATTTGCTTTTATAAATTGACCTTTGCTAGTGACAAAGATCACCTAAAAAAAATCCTCTGGTTGCTTAAATCATAATGTTATGCATTGAACGCTCAAGTGCATTCGATCAAATTATTCCTAGACGATTGGGGATTTTGGCCCGTCCTATCCTGATTAAGCAATTGTCTACTCATGCCAATGAAAAACCCTATTGAGGTAAGTCGGAACCGTGGTCCAAACTCAACCATCTAACCTTTTAGCAGCACCTGTGCCTACCCACCAAGGTGTCGCTGCAACTGAACTGCGTCCTTGGGGATCCTTTACGATTTTGGAAGAAGGCCAAGGCTATAAGATCAAGCGGATTGAGGTGAAGCCTGGACACCGTTTGAGCTTGCAAATGCATCATCATCGGAGTGAGCATTGGATTGTGATTGCCGGTATCGCTAAAGTTGTGCGAGGCGAGGAAGACTTGATGCTGAGTGCGAATGAGTCTACCTATGTGCCTCGGTTTACCCAACATCGGCTGGAGAATCCTGGTATGGTGCCTTTGGTTTTGATTGAGGTTCAAAACGGTGAGTATTTAGGCGAAGATGATATTGTGCGCTTTGATGACGATTACGCACGATAGTCATTTGCGATTGGAATACTCAACTCAATATGATTCAACTCAGCCCTACTGCCATAGGTGAATTAAAACGCCTTCAAAGGAAGCATTTACCAGGTGGCCAGCTCCGTATTGTGGTTGATGCCAGCGGCTGCAAAGGGTTAGCCTATCAAATGCAATTTGCTGAATCGCCCCAACCCGACGATCAAGTTTTTGATTGTGAGGACATTCAGGTGGTTGTCGAAAAAGCAAGCATGAAATACCTCTCTGGTTTAACCCTGGACTATACCGAAGATCTGATGGGGGGAGGATTCCGCTTCTACAACCCAAATGCGATTGAGACCTGTAGCTGCGGACATTCCTTTGCTATTGCGGGGTAAATACAACTGAATATTGCATTTTCCCTAGTAACGCTCTGTTGCTAGGGAAATTTTTAGGTCTATTCAGGGGTCCCTGGTGTTGAACTGGGAGAGGGTTGGGGACTGGCGCTAGGAGACTGGGAACTGGGAGAAGCTTCAGGTGTTTCATTCGGCTTTTGGGCCGCAGCTTTTATTTGATCTTTATATTGGCCAGGGGCTAATTTTTCGGCTGAGTTAAAGAGGATATCAGCTTCTTTGGTTTTCCCTTGTTCCCTTAAAAGGATTGCTTTGGCAAAAACTGGGCGAAAATCGTTAGGATCTTTAGCAATAAGTTTGTCGTAGACGCCAACGGCTTGATCGAATTGCCTTTGGGTGGCATAGACTTGCCCGAGTAGGAGTTGGACTGCACTTTCATTAATACTGTTGGGCTTTACCTGATTGGCTTGAGGAGCATTTTTAAGGGTTGTCTGTAGGAGTTCGGTGGCAGCGGAGGGTCTTTGCTGTTCGACCAATAGATTGACAAATCCTTGGAGGGCATCCATATTGCCAGGTTCAGTGGCTAGAATACTCCGATAGGTTTGAGCCGCGCTTTCCCGTTTACCCGTTTTTTGCAGGGTTTGGGCGAGAAGTACTTGGTATTGAGTCTGTTCTGGATTCAGCTCAACCAGTTTTTCTAAAGGGTCCAGCAGATCTTTTTCGGTTTTTAGACCGATTTTAATCATTTGACTCCGGGCTTCGGCCAAACCGCGCAAAGCATCTGGATTGTCTGGTTCTTTCTCTAAGATTTGCAAGTAACCGTTTTCAAGGTCTTTCAAGTTTTTCTTCTCAATATCTGATACGACCGGTGGAGTTGGAGTTGTACCTGGGGTTGGAACAGTGGGAGAAGGAGAAGGGCGGGAGCTAAGGAGGCTATCGAAGATCGAGCCGAAGGAAAATCCAACTAAGGCGACAACGGCAACAACAACAAAAACCCAAATGAACCAGCGGTTAGACTTTTTTTGCACGGGAAGGGGTTGAACTCTCTAGTTATTATCAGGGATAGTGCCCGTAATGCAGCTTATCTCAAAGTACGAAGTTTCGGAGCAGAAAGGCCGACTCTAAAGATTTTGCGTAGATTTTTGAGAATGTGTTGATGTGTTATGCAAACAAATGCTGGAAAGGCTATGGATAATCGGCATTTAGTTTTAGTGACAGGACCAGCCCGCTCCGGTAAGAGCGAATGGGCTGAAAACTTGGCAGGTCAGTCTAATAGGTCGGTGATATATGTGGCCACGGCAGCAGACTATCCTGAAGATGAGGAATGGCAAACGCGGATCCAAGCCCATCAGCAGCGCCGTCCTACAAATTGGCAAACCATACATGCCCCGATGGATTTAGCCAAGACAATTCAAGCCCAGCCTAAATCGATTTGTTTGCTGATTGACTCCTTAGGAACTTGGCTGGCCAATATTTTGGACCAGGAGGCTGAATTGTGGGCAGTTACTTTAGAGACGTTGTTGAAAGCCATGACACAAGCGGAGTGCCAAATTATTGTTGTGGGTGAGGAGACGGGCTGGGGGGTGGTGCCAGGGTATCCCTTAGGGAGACGATTTCGCGATCGCATGGGGGAATTGCTGCGTCAGATTGGGGCGATCTCGGATCAAGTTTATTTAGTGTCGGCGGGTTATGCCCTAAATCTTAAAGCTTTAGGGATTTATGTTACTCCGATGGTCCCCCTTGACGGTCCCAAAAGAGACTGACTATAAGGTGTTGAAGTGTTTTTAGCGCCATCTGGAGACTGATGTCATTATCCTAAAATTTGAGTTAGAGTCACCCTAACCGTGTGTGATCCAAAAGGGGTTTAAGCATTATGGCTTCCCAACAGCAAGTTAAAGATTATCTAGCCTCTTGGTTACAGTTGGGTAAATCAATCCAGGTAGGTCTGCAACAAAAACCCTACTCTGTTCCGCGCGTTATCCAGGGCGAGCACTATAGTCCTGAGTTCGAATTTTTGTGGCAATATATCCAAAGTTCGGAATCTGGAGAATGCTGTTTGGAGGGTGTCGTCCCCACGATAGAAGAGCTATTGACAGATCAATGGGAAATTACGGATTGTTCTCGCTGTCAGATGCCGGTGAGTTTGCCAGTGGCAGGTATCGCCTCCCCTGAATGTCCTTGCCATGACTTATCGAACTGGCCTAATAATGAACTGCCCCAGCCTCGGACGCCCGTTGATAGTACCGGGCATTTACGATCTATTTACCTTCGATTAACCCATACCTCTTCGAATTAGGGCTGCAAACTCAGGCTTGGGCCTGTCGGGTTTCGATAACATCTCTTGGCGTTATGGAACGTCAATAGGAATTATCTTCAGTAAATTCAGACTCTTCAAACTCGGTATATCGCCGACGGCGAGATAGTCGTTTGGTCCAGATTGGGATTGCGATCGCACCGCCCAATAGGCCCAACCCCGTTGCGAACCCCAACACAATCCCCACGGGAATGGGAACAGAGCGCCAAGCTAAAAAATTGACCGAAACCGCTGTAGCATTTTGGACAGACAAAATTGCTGCAATAGCGATACCTAGACTAAAGAGCAGGGACAACAGCAGATGCATGATGGTGAGATTAGAAAGGGCTAATGTGTTCAGAGGATGGGATAACCCAAACAGATTAAGAAATTGCGTTTTATGGACAGAGTTGAGAAAAATGGGGTTTCCATAGTACAAGTGCATTGTAGCCTGATGCCTTTTCGCGAGGGTTGGGCAGAATTGGATTGTCCCCTTCCTGTACCCCGTTGATTTCGCCAGATCTGAAGGAACCTCACTCATGTCCAAGCAACTCAATCTTCTCTCATCCGGTAAAGTCATCGCCACGGCTTTGCATACCGAGATGGAGCAGTCCTACTTGGAATATGCCATGAGCGTGATCGTCGGGCGCGCATTACCCGATGTCCGGGATGGATTAAAGCCCGTGCATCGGCGCATTCTCTACGCCATGCACGAACTAGGACTAACGCCAGACCGTCCCTACCGTAAATGTGCCAGAGTCGTGGGGGATGTGCTGGGTAAATATCATCCCCACGGCGATCAGGCGGTTTATGATGCCTTAGTCAGGCTGGTTCAGGATTTTTCGAGTCGGTATCCTCTATTGGCGGGGCATGGCAACTTTGGCTCTGTGGATAACGATCCACCGGCTGCCATGCGATACACGGAAACACGCTTGTCTCCCATTGGCAATCAGTCCCTTTTAGAAGAAATTGGCGAATCCACCGTTGAATTTGCCGCCAACTTTGATAACTCCCAGCAAGAACCCACCGTCTTACCGGCCCAACTCCCCACCCTTCTCCTCAACGGCTGTTCGGGGATTGCAGTGGGCATGGCGACCAATATCCCTCCCCATAATTTGGGAGAGATTGTTGATGCTCTGGTGGCGCTGATTGATTCTCCAGACATGACCTTAGAAAAATTAATGGCCTTGGTACCTGGGCCGGACTTTCCCACAGGGGGGGAGATTGTCGGCAAGCAGGGAATTATCGACGCCTACACCAATGGTCGGGGAAGCATCACGGTGCGAGCTGTGACCTCCATTGAGGAAATCCAGCCGGGCCGAGGCCGACATCGCCGTCCCGTGATTATTGTGACGGAACTGCCCTATCAGGTAAATAAGGCAGGCTGTATTGAAAAAATCGCTAGCTTAATTAACCAGGGTCGGATTGAAGGCATTGCAGACCTGCGCGATGAAAGCGATCGCGAAGGGATGCGAATTGTGATTGAGTTGAAGCGGGAAGCGCAACCCCCGGCTGTGCTAGAGCAACTTTATCGGCTTACTCCTCTGCAATCAAATTTTGGGGTGATTATGTTGGCCCTGGTCAATGGCGTGCCCTTGCAGCTGTCATTGAAGGAGGTATTGCAGAAATTCCTTGATTTCCGAGAACAGACCTTAACCCGCCGATATCAAAATCAGTTAGAGCAAGCTCAAAGCCGCCAACATTTAGTCGAAGGACTCATTAAAGCCCTCGACCATTTAGATGACCTAATCGAGATTCTTCGCCATGCCCCCGATGGGACGACGGCAAAAGTTCAGCTCAAATCTCAATTCCAATTGAGTGGCAGTCAGGCCGATGCCATCTTAGCGATGCCGATGCGGCGATTGACGGGGTTAGAGCAACAAAATCTCCGGCAAGAATTTGATGATTTGGCCCAGGAAATTGGCGATTTAGAACGATTATTGGGGAATCGCCATGAACTCTTAAAAGCCTTAAAGAAAGATCTACGAGCCCTGAAAAAGCAATATAGCGATCCGCGGCGGACTGTTATCCATGGAGCCGCAGCTAAAACCGAGATATTCGCCGCACCGGTTAGTGATGAATCTGTGATTGTGGAGCTGAACCAGCGGGGGTATGCTCGCTGCATGCGCGTATCTAAGCGTAAAAATAATGCACCTGATTTGTCTGGGGAGCTAGCAGACGTTTCAACAGATTTGACCATTTTTCGGCATACGACAGAACTGACAACAGACCTACTGTTGTTTACGGGCAGTGGCAAGGCCTATGGCGTCGGGTTACAGTCCATCCCATTTACCTCAAGCAAAGGCAAGGGGAAACCCTTAGTCACCCTGCTGCCCGATTCGGGACGCGATGACGAAATTATTGCCCGCTTTCTCAGCACTGAAATTTCCGATACGAGTCAGCTTATCCTTTTGTCTCAACAGGGCAAAATTAAGCGCCTGCCCATGAGCGAGTTTGCCGAGATGACGAGTCGGGGATTGGGGGCTGCCAAGATTAAATCGGGGGATCAGTTGGGCTGGGTGGTTAAAGCTGAGCAGGAAACCAATGTTGCGATCGCAACCTCTTCAGGACGCCTGTTAAATATTCCCATAACCGAGATTCCTGAAATGGGCCGCACTGCCCAGGGCAATCAAGTGTTTCGGTTAAGAAAGCAAGAATCGATTGTCGGATTAGCAGCAGTTCGAGACGATGCAGATTTGCTGCTGATATCTAGTAAGGGCTATTGCAAACGATTACCCATTGATTTGTTGCGGTTAGGGAAAGTGGGGGATCTAGGCACTCAAGCAATGCAGTTTATGATCAAATCGGATGGATTGATCGCGTTGTTGCCAGCCAATCCCAATCAAGATGTGATTGTCCTCAGTAATCAGGAGCGAGCCGCTCGGTTAAATATTGAGACTTTGCCCATGTGGGGGCAGGATGGTCCTGGGACTCAATTACTCAAAACCAAGCGGGGAGAGGTTTTGGAAAACACCGTAGTCATACCGAAGGCTGATACTGAGAAGGAGACATAAATCATTTTGCCGACCCAGGGTGATGCACAAAGCAGTATCTTCCCTTCGTCCAAGCTCTATGAGGGTATAGACGACTCAGAAGCCAATTAGATATTTATTAATTTCAAATGAGGTAAAACTCAAGCATCTTTGAACTTAAGCGCTGTCTAGGAGATTTCTTATGGTGTATAGCTCTCTGAATTCTTTGGTTCTTCTTTCTGCTAATACCGTTGAGTTTTGGCAATTTAGTCCGTTGGGCTTATTTACGTTAATGTCTCTACTGGTATTACTCGCACTTCTAGTTGTACTTGGGCAATAGTGGAATCGATGCCCACTTTCAATGCATCACATCTTTGTTCTCAAGGGAGGTTGCAGTGTCGATACTTGGGTTTGGTTCAGCCTGGATGCTATCGTCAGACTTTGAGACTTCAATACCCCTAGTTGAGTGGGTATACCAGCGTGAATCAAACCAACCCATCTCTGCAAACTCAAACCATTCTTGACCAAGCCGATCGCATTAAATTTCTCGTCTTTGATTTAGATGGGGTGATTACCAGCGAACAGAAATATTGGAATACTGCTCGATTGACTGTCTGGGAATTGATCACCCAGCCCGAATACTTAGGCTTAACCGATTATTTTGGCCCTACCCAACCCCATCAAGTTCTCACCAACGGTCAACAGACCATTAACAATGACTTTATCTATGAACTCAAACGACGGGCCATCAATTCCAATTGGGATTTGACCTACTTTGTGTTTTGCCTTCATTTAGCTGGCATCCTGCAGCAACTCCAGCACCAAGACCTTGAAGAATGGTCCAGTCTCAACCATAAAATTGATCTTGCTAATTCCGAACAGTGGCAGCTTTTAAGACGAAGCTTGCAGGATTTGGAGTTCGATCCAAATGTGAGTGAATCTACCATTGCTCAATTCTGGCAGGAGACCACTGACCTAAAAGGTTCATCTGTGACTGAGTATGTTCGACCGTTTTACCAAAAACATTTGGGTATTTCCTTGCCTGAAACCCACAGCGACCTGTGGAACCTGTGTTATCAAAACTTCCAAGCTTGGTATGAAGGTCGCAAAGGTTTTACGTTGCCCGATGATGAAACCGTTCTGGATGTGTACCAGATTAGGACCATTCTGCAAATCCTCATGGACGCCGATCGATTTACCCTTGCGATCGCAACCGGTCGCCCCCGCAACGAAGTGATCGAACCCTTGACAGCCCTAGGATTACTATCCTTCTTCGATCCAAAGCGTATCGTTACCTACGATGAAGTCTTGGCTGCCGAAGAACAGTTGAAAGCCACCTCATGCCCCATCAAGTTAGGCAAACCCCATCCTTTTGTCGTCCTCAAAGCGCTCCATGTAGACGAAGACCCTCAACGCTTTTGTACCGAAGCCTTTCAGAAACAAGAGCGCACCTATGCGGTCTATATTGGCGATGCTGCTAGCGATGTGGTGGCAGCACAGCGATCTGGCTGTATTTCCGTTGGCGTCCTCACGGGATTTACGGCAAGTCGGGCCAAGGCCGAACAGGTGCAAATGTTCTCGAATCTTGGCTGTGACCGAGTGATTGAGAGTATCCAAGCTTTGCCTCAAGTGTTAGGAATTGAGCCGACATGACCCTAAATCTAGATACCCTCGAACAGTGGGTAAGCCCCTCTATTCGCAGCCTCGCCTCCAAAACGGTAGGTCCCCATAAAGATGACCAAGCGATTCGTCTGGACAAAGGCGAGTTACCCTATCCCCCTTCCCCCAAAGTGGTGGAGGCCATTACCCAAGTTGCCACCACTTGTAATCGGTATCCCGCTGTCCTAGGAGGGGTTTTACGAGAGAGACTCGCTACCTACACCGGGGCCTCTCCTGAGCAGCTCATTATCAGCAATGGATCTGATGATCTGATTGAGCTGATTATCAAGGTCTTTGTTCAACCTGGGCAGCAAGTGCTTTTGCCCGTGCCCAGCTTTTTTGTCTATTGGCATGCAACCCAGGTGATGGGAGGTGTACCGGTCTTTGTCCAACGGACCCCTGATTTTGGCCTGGATGTAGATGCCTTGGTAGCCAAAGTCGCCCCCGACACCAAAGTGTTGTACATTGCCAATCCCAATAATCCCACCGCGAATTTAGTGGCCCGTGAAACCTTGGTGGAGGTGCTGAATCGAGTCAACTGCATGGTCGTGGTGGATGAATGTTACTTTGAGCTATGCCAAACCACAATCGCGGATCTCGTGGATACCTATCCCCATCTAATTGTGCTGCGTAGCCTTTCCAAGAGTTTTGGACTAGCTGGTTTGCGCATTGGCTATGGGATTGCCAATACCCAAGTGGTGGATTACCTCTACCGGGCCGCCCAGTTGTTTCCGGTGAATAAAGTTGCGATCTCAGCTGGTATTGCTGCCCTCAAAGATCAGGCGTATGTTGAGGCTAATATCCAGAAAATTCTGGCAGAGAAACCTCGATTACAGCAGGCATTAACGGATCTAGGATTGAAGGTCCATCCCAGCGAAACCAATTTCCTCTTAGTGGATACCCAGCCATTAAACCTGCAGTCAAAAGTTTTAGTTAAAGCGCTCCAAGAACAAAATATCTGGGTTGCAGATTTTGGCTCTAAGCCTGGATTAGGAGATCATTATTTCCGCACAGCCGTGGGGACACCGGCTGAGAATCAAGCCTTGCTCAAGGGATTGGAAGTCGCGATCTCTCAATCCACCTCTGTGTAATGCTTTCTGTGATCAAGATCACTGGGAACTTCCGTCATCATCACCGCGACAATTGAATAAACCGGGCATACTCGGAAGTGTGATGGGTGATGAGGTCAGTAATCGCTATGAATACCGTACAAAAACAATTCATTTTGATTTCCCATGCGGCAGCAATTACTTTGGCGTTGCCCTTCTTTGGCTATTCGATCCAATGGCTCAATAACGCTAATACAATGCCTGCATCAGTGATTCATCCCAGCCATCAAATTGAAGCTCAAACAACAGCCTGGATAAGCTAAGTCGGTCTACTGTTTCCAAGGGCTTCAATGCCCCCCTTTAGGAAGAGCTAGCCGCTTCAGCTTGTTGTTCAGCTCGCAAAACGTCTTTGGCAGAATAGCCTTCGCCAGCAACTCCGATAAACCATAGTGTAGCGGCAGCTTCAGCTCGCGTCACAGATTTTTTCGGTTGCAGCAGTAGGGCTGACCCCAACAGTCGACGAATATTGGCAAGCTCACCGTTATTATGATCGGCAAAAATGGCTGAGAGAGTGGGGGTAGAAATCTGCTTAGTATCTTTAAATCCCCACACCTCCTGCACTTTTGCAGTTGTAGCCGAAGGTAAGATTTTGCGGAAATCAATCGGAACTTTCCAGCTCAAAAGCACCTCGCGGGTGAGGGGTTGATTGGGCTGAAACGTAGCTTGGTCAGCATCCCCAGAGAGAGGACTCGGAATAAAACCTGCTTCCGCTAAACCCTGAATATAAGGAAAATTTGGATTTGAACTAGGAACATCCTTAAATACCGGGGGTTGACTGGTAGCGGCCAAGCGAATTTGTTGGGTAGGGCGATCTTGGTATAGCCGATTATTGGTTTTGACTAACCAGCGGGCAAAAGTCCCCCGCTGGATAGATTGATTGGGATTGCCTAGATCAATCACTTCTAGCCTTTGGATATCGCTGACATAGGCTTTCAGTGCTGCTGGTATCTCCGCTGAATTTAGGCTAGCGTCGGTATTCGATGACTCAGGGGTCTGATTTGCGACTGGCCCAATAAAGTCTAAATCCCCGGGTTTAGGCAAAGTCTGGGTCGGTGATTCAACCTTCGATAACGCCTTCTCCTGGGAAAAATCGATGAAGAAGACCGTCATAGGGATTCGACGTCCACTATTATTTCCCGTTTGTACTGGAACCAAGGTCCCGGTAGCAGGGATAGTCACTCTAACCTGAAGCTGATCTCGCTTAGCCAGCAAAATAAGCTGCTGCTGACTTAATCTTCGCCCTGAAAGCTGCCAGCCCTTTTTTTGTAATAACTGACTATAGTATTGCTGCACCTTCTGGCTATTATCTGGTGTCGCCCATCGCGTTTGTTGGGGCGGGCGTTGGCTATTTGGGCTGGAAGGCAAGTTGGTCTGGCTTTGTTGCACCCCTTGTAAGTTGGCATTGGGATAGCTTAAGTCCGCAGGAAACCCCTTGGGCAACGTTGACAAATTACTCCACTGACTGGCCTGTGGATCTGCAGAAAAAGCTTGTTGAACCGCATCTCCGCTACAACCTGCGATGGGTAAGAAGAGTGAGAGGGCCAAACCCGCTCCGAAGCCGATTTTAGGAGATCTCATCAATTCATCTATTGCCTAAACGCCCAACTTTACTCTAGCGTTCTTGGTAACCCACCACATCAGTCTCCGATTTGACCTCTAGGATGAAGGTTTAGGGCAATTCGTATTTTTTTTCCCATTAGGCATGGTTGCTTGGCAGAAATTTACATTATTGAGTCCTGCCTTGGGTAATTGCGCCCCTCTTAGGTCTGCACCGCTGAAGTTCGCACCATCAATGCGAGTGTCAGATAAGTTTGCATTGATGAGTTTGGCTTGACTGAAGTTCGCATCCCGCAGTTTAGCTTGTGTTAACGCCGCTTGAGTTAGATTAGCTCTGGTAAAATCAGTTTCTCTTAAATCTGCTTTTGTTAGATCTGCCCCTACCAAATTTGCCCGGGCAAAGTTTGCTGATTTGACAAAGGCCTGCTGTAAATTCACCCGCCTTAAATCCGCATCTTGGAAACGGGCATTTTCTAGCAGCGCTGATTCAAGATTTGCCGACCGAAGATTGGCTTGTCTCAGGATAGCTTGAGTCAATATGGCCTCTTTCAATACAGCTTCTTCTAAGACAGCACTATGCAAAAAAGCTCTAGAAAGGTTGGCTTTACTAAGTTGAGCATTACTGAAATTAACTTTTTCCAAGTTTACGCCGATCGCAGAAGCTTGTTCCGCTTGGAATAGCTCCTCTTTTTGAGGCTGTAGAAATAAGACGAGCTCGGCCCCTTCCAAATTAATGCCCCGTAAATTGCAGTTAGCACAACTCCCTGTCCATCGAATTCGTTCAATAATTTCATCAGAATTGGGCGCAATAATCGATAGGCCCGCTGATTCGTCCACAGGAACAGTCGGTATATTCGTAGAAGACTCAGGCAGGGGAGGAGAAACTGTTGTGGGTGAAAGGCTTTGTGGAGATGGTTTAGAGCTATTACCTAGCCAAGTTAATAGTCCAACAAAGACCACTGCTGCAATAATTCCCGTTCTCATGGTGTCAGAATAATTTGGCGCTGCCTCTCACTCTAGCTTTTTGGAGGGGCATTGGCGTCAGGAAATGGACGTCAAATGCGACTCAAATTTCAACATCGTGATTTACCAATACTAGGAGGATATCAAAATCCAAGGTAGTAAAGCATAGCTAGATTAAGGATTTATAAGGTAAATGACCTATTAGAAGAGCAAATATCATGACTTGATCTTATTTTAATCCTATGATGACAGCAAAAAAAAGATTATTTTGCTGTCACTAAATATCGGTTCTGAATACACATCCTAATTTAGGAACGTTATTTTTTATTTTTATAATGTAACCTAGGTTACTCGAAAGATGAAAGACTATGTGTAATATGACAACGTCAGGACAAAATATTACTAAGAAAGCTATAAAGTGTAAGTGTGTAGTGTGTTTTACAAAAACGGATTTTCTCTAGGAAACTAGATTTATTGGTATGTCATTACACAGTTTTTATTGAACTATTGGATTAGTTTGCTGATGTAAATTCAGATGCTTCTTAGTAATCTACTAAAAACCATGTTGGTTGAGGATTGCTCGGAATTCCATAGATAGAATAATTGCTTATCTCAGACGTTCTTGTTTCTATCTAAGGCTGTGCAAAGTCGTTAGCAATCTGCTGAATGTTAAATCCATCTTTGACTATTTTTTATCAAATTGATCCACTGGATGTCAGTATTGGTGGCATTCAGACAACCATTCTGAACTTTATTAAATATGCACCTCAGGATTTTGATATTCGACTGGTAGGGATCACATCTAGAAAGGAGTGCAGTATTGGTAGCTGGCAAACTATTTTAGTTTTTAACAAGCAGATACAGTATCTCCCTATACTTTATATTGAAGATGACAACATCAGAGGACTAATACCCACTACCTTAAAATTCCTTCTAGCATTGTTTGGAAAGGATTTAAATTCTGACTTTCTCCATTTTCATAGAATTGAGCCTTCTTTAGCATCATTTAGTTGGCATGGCGAAAAAACGTTATTTATTCATGCAGATATAAAAAAGCAAGTCAATAGTCAAGGTGATAATAAAACCTTTTTATGGAGATATTTACCTTCTGCATATTTCCTGCTTGAAAATATGCTGATTAAGCAATTCTCCTATGTGTTGTCCTGCAATTCCGAATCCCTGAAGTATTTACAGAAAACTTACTTCTCCACTAAGGGCTGTTATCAGCTGATCCGAAATACCGTGGATGATGAAATCTTTTTCCCACTATCTACTCAACTAAAGGACCAAAAGCGTCTTCAACTGATCACAGAAATGGAGCTGTCTTTGAAGACACACTTCATTGCCTACGTGGGGCGATTGCACCCTCAAAAAGATCCTTTGTTATTGGTTAGATCAATAGCAGAACTCGATGACGCCAATATCCATCTACTTATGATTGGAGTAGGCGAACTAAAAGAAGATATTCAATTGGAAATCAAGAATTTAGGATTAAATAGACAGGTAACTTTGCTGGGCTCCATGAATTCGCGAGAGATTGCAGATATTCTCAGAGTGAGTGACCTTTTAGCCTTAACAAGCGTTTATGAAGGGCTCCCGATGGTTGTATTGGAGGCCCTAACTTGCGGGATTCCAATCGTTTCGACTGATTCGGGTGAAACCTCTAAATTGCTTACGAAAAAAACAGGAGTCATCATTCCTACGAGAACCCCTAAATCCACCGCTGATTCTCTCAGGACTGTATTGGAAAACCCTCAAAGTTATCCCAGTCAAGCCTGCGCTCAATTATCCAGTCCCTATTGGGCGAGGTTGGTTGTTTCAGAAGTTTATAACGATATGCGAGAACGATGGAAAGACAGACAGCAATTGTCAGAGAAAACTTTCTCGACAGCGTAATTGACGACGAATTTGTCCCAGATGAGTCTATGGGACATCATTACTTCGAAGCTGCAAGAGCAGCCCCCGACGCCAATCTGAGACTGCTCTCTTAACTCCCAAGTACTGATGTAGGAGCCTAATCCCATGCTAGCAGCAATTTTTAGAGATATTAATCAAACAGATCTAACCCGTTAGGGTATCTGAGTTAAAAGCTATGTTGAATTCGAGATAAATCCCATGAAAAATGATTTTCCTAAGTTTGCAATGTTGCTTAAACTTACACGTTGTTTAACGTTATCAAACTAACTATTTTAATCTGCGGTTCCCGACGCCAATCTGAGACCGCTAACCCCAAGTACTTGATGTCATGAATAAGGTTGCCAAATGAAAGTTGCCGTTATTGGACCAAAGGGTCTACCAGCAAAACAAGGTGGAATCGAGCATCACTGTTCAGAGGTTTATCCTCGAATGGTTGCCCAAGGAAATTCTGTGGTCTTGTTTGCCCGTTCCTCTTATACTAATTTATCGTGGTTTAAAAGAACCTCCTATGAGGGGGTAGAGGTTGTCAATCTTCCCAGTATTTGGCTACGTGGGATTGATGCTTTTCTATCTTCTTTGATTGCAGCTATATCAGCCTCTTTAGGAAAATATAATATTGTCCACTTTCATGCATTAGGACCTTCTTTATTCTGTTGGTTACCTAAGTTAAATCCTTTCCAGAAGCCTCCTAAGATTGTAGTCACTTGCCAAGGTTTAGACTGGCAAAGAGCAAAATGGGGAACCTTCTCTAGCACTATCATCCGGTTAGGTGAACGAGCAGCTGCGCTATTCGCTGATGAAATAACCGTTGTTTCAAGAGAGCTTGAAGCCTATTTTTGGCATACCTATCAGCGAAAGACGGTGTATATTCCCAATGCACCTGCCACATATAAAAATTCAGATCCAGACTTTAAATTCGGAAAATCTCTCGGTTTAGAACCTGGTAAATATTTTATTTTTCTGGGCAGGCTTGTACCTGAAAAAAGACCTGAGCTATTAATTGAAGCTTTTAAGAGGATAGAAGCCTGTGGCTGGAAATTAGTACTCGTGGGTGGCGTTAGCGATACAACAGTCTATCAAAGAGAACTCTTGAATAGAGCTGAGGATAGAGATGATGTAGTGTTTGCAGGTGAGCTGAAAGGTGCACGATTGGCAGAGCTGGTTAGAGGTGCAGGGTTATTTACCCTACCTTCAGATTTAGAGGGTTTGCCATTGGCCATGTTGGAGGCTATGCGTGAAGGTATTCCCATTTTGGCTAGTGACATCTTGGCACATCGTCAATTGCTAGGTACTGATCGAGGCATTATGTTCCAAGCAGGAAATCTACAATCTTGTATTGATAGCATTGATGTTGCTTTGAGGGATTTAGAAAAGCTATCCCAAATGGCTATGAGGGCTAAAAAGCACGTTTCTGAGAACTATACTTGGCAAAAAATAACTGCCGATAATTTGGACCTTTATTCAGCGCTTTTGAGTTCGGATTTTCCTCTTAATCCTGAGAAAAGTGAACCGTTAGATGTGAAGTAATTGGGAGGCTAGTGTCTTCGAATTTACCACACTTTTTTGACTTCATCTTTTTTTGATGGGTGGAATTGAATGGTATGGGTATTGGCTTGGACTAATTAAGTAGAAAAGCTACTTAGTTTAGCTAAGCATTCTAAATAAGCAAAGTAAGTCATTAGCTTTTTTATCCTGTTATGAACGAATCTGTTTCAAAAGTAATCAAAATAATTTATAGGAATCGTTGGACTACCGTAGGAACTTTTCTGTCTGTTTTTACTGGAATAGTCGTGTATTTGCTAATTACTCCTCGTCTATATTCCGCAAAAGTCCGGTTAATTTTGGATCAAAGGCCAGCCACAAGTATTTCCCCCCTGGGTCGTGATATTGCTCAAACGCCAGGGGATAACAACAAGGGGCTAGCAACCCAAGAAGAGCTTGTTCGTTCAAAAAGTGTTCTCACAAAAGCTATTGTGCTGTTTAACCAAAGCAATCAGGATAGTGCCATTGAGAAAGTTACCCTAGGCGAGGTTAAGCCAGAAGTTGCCACAGAGGTTATTCCCGGTACTCAGATCATTGAAATTACATTTCGCCATACTGACCCAGGAGTAACTTCATCGCTATTGAATTTGATCGCCTCAAGCGTCATTCAAGAGAATGCTGAGACTATTCGCTCTGAAGCAAGGGCAACACGACAATTTCTAGAGAATCAAATCCCTCGCAGGCAACAGGAACTCGTTAAAGTTGAATCTTCCATCAGTCAGTTTAAGCAGCAATACAACATTGTTTCACTAGAGGAAACAGACAATAAGCGACTAACTCAAAGTATTGCTGAAGCCGAGAAAGTGGCTGAGGAGATATCGGCTAATTTGAGACAAGTACAAGCACGAGGCTTGGCACTCAGTAAAGTCATAGACCAAAGTTCTGGTAAAGAATCATACTTATCAGCGAAGGCTGGGCAGAATCCTGAGCTAATTAGCTTGAGAGATCAACTGTCTAATCTTGAGTCGCAGCTAAAAATCAGGCGAGAGAGTTTAACGGATGATCATCCAGATATTCAAAAACTAATCACTGAGAAGGATGCTGCCCAAGCTCTGTATCAACAGAAGCTTGCAACGATATCTCCAAGGAGCCGCTTAAACTCGGATGGCACAGTTCAGGTTGCAAATGAAAAAGTGACCCAAGAACTATCAGAAAAATTAGTCCTTAGTGTGGTTGAACGGAATGAACTAAGGGACAAATTGGCGAACACAAGAGCCTACATATCTAAGTTAGATGCTAGGCGTAAGCAATACCCTGTCTTGGAAAAAACTTTAGCCTCCTTACAAAGAAAAAAGGAAGGGGCAACAGAATCAGTCAATCTTCTCCGTCAGAAGCTTGATGAGGCCCGTATTGCAGAAGCTCAACTGGTTAGTAATCTCAGAATCATTGAGGAAGCGAATAAACCAACTTTACCCTCATATCCGAATATTCCTAGTTTTCTTGTGCTAGGAATGATGGCTGCAGTTGCACTGTCGGCAGGGGTCACTTTAAGCGCTGAAGGGATGGATGGACGACTCAGAGACTTAGAGAGCATAGCAGAAAACACAAACGTTCCTGTGTTAGGCGTAATTCCCAAACAAAAGAATAGCCGTTTGTTCCCTTCATTACCATTTGCTGAACTTTATAATAACTTGCCATTATTAGAATCAGTAAGAGCATTATCTAAAAATATTGAATATAAAAATTCAACTGAAAGCAAAGTTTTAGTCATAACCAGTGCAATTTCTGGTGAGGGTAAATCATTTGTCGCCACGAATTTGGCTGTTTTATCGGCAATGTTGTCAAAAAGAACTTTACTGATTGATGCTGATATGCGGCGTCCTTCTATCCATAAGATTTTTCAGTTGCCTCAGGATCCAGGATTGCAAGATTACCTCAGAGGTTCAGTAAAAGAAGGTTTACCCGCTGCTATCCACAGAACTTCAGTAAAAAACTTATCGGTGATGACTTCAGGGAAGTTTTCATATGATAATGTCTTCTCTTTTGAAACCCAAAGAGCAAAGGAACTATTTACTGAGGTGCAACAACATTACGATGTGATTGTGATTGATACTCCACCCGTAATGGCTTGTTCTGACGCTTTAGTATTAAGCCAAGAAGGGCGTCAAACGGTTGTGGTTGCAAGGCTTGACGTTACTCCTAAGCAAGTTCTAAATAGGTCCATAGACATCTTAAATTCTAATAATGTCAATGTTGTCGGTCTGGCAATAAATGGAGTAACGGCCTCAACGGATAAATATTATCGCTACTTAAAAGAAGATTATGCCTTGGCTGCATGAACTCGGATGGATAAATCTTTTTCTTAAGCATATATGACTATATTTGAACTCAATAAGAAAAGTATTAGTTTTGGATTGCTCTCTTTGTCAATTGCTTTGGGTACTGCCATGTTGGGAGAAGTCACCCTTAAAGCAAGCATACTATTAGTAATAATAGCTATTTTATTGTCTTTTTTTCTAAAGGAGTTTGAAGTCAGCATCCTTTTTTTACTTGTGCTTAGAAGCTCACTTGATTTCTTTTCTCAAGCTAAGATTCCTGCTGCTTATGGAGTCGGAATTGAGATGTTAGCCGTAATCTATATGGTGTTTTGTTTTATTAGTAATAAATCAATTCAAACAGACTCATTTTGGTGGCTATTATTCGGCTGGACAATCTCCCAAGGATTATGGCTGTTGTTAATGCCTCTCGATGCATTAGGCTCTGATGCTTCTTATTTAGCTGAAAGTGTTAGAGAGTGGCTAAGAATACTGATATGGCCAACCGCATATTTTTTAGTTCTGCAGTTAAAAGGGAAGGTCTCACCTCAAAAGATTCTCTCTGTCCTATTGCTGGCTTTACCTATCCCAATTTTGATGGCCTTATTTCAGCTCCAAAATGGAATAGAACGAATTAACTCGACTTTTGCTCATTCAAATGCATTTGCTTCATTTCTCCTATTATTTATGGGAATAGTGTGGTGGCAATATAAGAATTCATCTAAATTCAAGGGGCTTTGGATAACGCTGTTAGGTGGACTATCCTTTTTGTTGATTAGTACTAAAGCATTGTTTGTTCTAGTGATGTTGTTAGTATCTTTACTGGTAGTCATTCTTCCTAAATTAAATTTGAAGACCTTGATTTTTGGAATATTAAGTTTTCCCTGGTAATTAGTTTATTTGCTAGTACGGACTATGGTCGGTCGAGACTTGAGTCAACGATTAATACGCCTTTATTAAACCCAGAGATTAGTATTAATCGAGGGATACTTTTGTCTGAGTCTGATCATAATAGTTTTAATTGGCGCTTATCTCATTGGCATACTGTTTTAAAGGCATGGGAAAAACATTCCTTCCTTGGTTATGGTTTGGGGCTAAGCAAGCAATCCATTGATAGTAAATATTTACCTCATAATGACTATTTAAGGGCATTGATTGAGGGCGGAATATTAGGGCTCTTCTCTTATTTAGTATTGTGGGGGATATATCTCACTCAATCGATTAAATTAGTACGAACTTCCACTTTAGACTCTCACAAGGATTTAAGCCTGATTATTACTGCTTTAATTATTGCAGTTTTAGTGGGAATGCTCACAGAAAACATATGGAGTCATACGGTATTCTTCTTCTATTTTTCTATTTTATTTGCAATATCAAGCTGGGATTGGAATTCTCCAGAAATAGTGAGTCTTACTAACTAGATATCTAATTACAGTTCCTAGATTATCTCGGGGAAATACTTATGAATGGAATAAAAAAACGATTAAATATTGAGCATGTCACCTTTGACTTATATCTTATTTATGCCTTAAAGTTTCTATATCAAAAATTATTTTATCTAACTTGTCCTCAACAACAAATTCTGATGATAGTTGGTTGTCAACGTTCAGGCACAAGCTTGATTAACCGAATTTTTGCTAGGGATTTCAATATCAGTGTATATAGAGAATCTAGCTGCTTGTCATCGAATGATTCAACTCAGACAGGATATTATAAGCTTCGGCTCAACTCATTTCAGGATTTGGAATCAGATTTATTAAAAGATAAGTCTCCTACGATCGTTTTGAAGCCATTGGTAGAAACGCAAAATATTTTGCATTTACTCGATCATTTTCCTCAATCTAAAGCTTTATGGATGTATAGGGGGTATAAAGACGTTATAAATTCATTTCTAAATAAATTCAGTCTAAATGTAGGAATACGAAATATCAAAGCCATTATTGAGGGAAATACGGATTTTTGGTATTCGGAATCCATCCCATCTTCTGTCCGATCAACCTTAGTTGAATTTTATAGGGATGATATCCAACCCGCTGATGCAGTTGCTTTGTTTTGGTATGTCAGAAATTCATTCTTTTTTGAGTTAGAGCTTAATCAGAACTCAAGAGTAATGATGTGTAAATATGAGCATATGGTGTGCTATCCGAATCAATTTATAAACGATATCTATTCTTTTTTGGGAAAAAGATTTAGAGCTAGAAATACGTGGGAGATTAATTCATATTCTGTAGACAAAGGGAGATCTTTAGATCTTTCAGCGGATATCCAAGAACTCTGTGATGGCTTACTCAGTAGGCTTGATCAAGCATTCGATAAACAAATGACTGCTGGTCAGGCTAGGCCTGCACTTAGAGTTGCTAATCAACGAGTTTGATCCGGGTTATTCAGGTGAGATTGATGATAAAAAACCAGCTGCTCGAATATATTTTTCAAGACTGGGAGGTTAATAAGCTGACCAGTTTAAAGTCGCGACTTGTGCTTTCTTTTTTTAGGACTTCTCAATTACTATCAAACCTTCCCTATCCACTTAGATTACTAACTTATCTATATCAGATTTTTACGGAGATACTATTTGCAATAGAATTGCCTACTGACACTACAATAGGCAAGAATCTTCAACTTCAGCATGGATTTTCACTAGTTATCAATCGCCATGCAACTATCGGTAGGGATTGTATCATTCGTCACTCCACTACGATTGGAAATAAGATTCTATCGGATGGGTCAGTTTCTTCATCTCCCACCATTGGAGACCATGTTGAAATTGGTTGTAATGTTGTTATTCTTGGCCCCATCGAAATTGGAGATAATGCTGTTATTGGAGCTGGAGCTGTAGTGGTATCCAATGTTCCTGCCCATGCTGTAGTCGCTGGTAACCCTGCCAAAGTTATTCGCTTAAATCATTTTCACTCCGGCTTGTCCTACGTTAGTAGACCTCTCGCATAATTCAGCTAACGGCATGGTAGCGAACTAAAAATTCAAGTCAGATCGCGGCATAAATTGAGTGCGTAACACACCATGAAACGAATATTGCAAGAGGTCTAGTGGATGATCAATTTCAAGAAATTGTTTACTTCCACTTTATTGAATCCATAAAAAACATTAGTACTGAAGTTATCTAATGGTTAAAGTTTCAGTTATTATCACAACTTTTAATTCGATGCGTTTCTTTCCTGAAACGTTAGAAAGTGTTTTGAAACAGACTTTCTCTGATATTGAAGTCATCATTGTTGATGACGGTAGTTCTGATGGCATTTCTGATTGGATTACTTCTGTTGTAGATTCGAGGGTCGTGTTCCACGCCCAATCCAATCAAGGTGTGTCCTCAGCCCGAAATACCGGCATCAGGCTGGCACGGGGAGAATACATCGCTTTTTTAGATGGTGATGATTTTTGGGCTCCTACTAAGTTAGAGCAGCAAGTTAGAGTGTTAGCGCTTGAAGATGAGGTGGGGTTGGTTCATACCTGGCTGGCCTTGATGGATGAAGAAAGTCGGCTCACGGGTAGAGTCATGAAACCTCAGAGTGAAGGTGCAATATGGGAGGAAATTGTCGAATCCAATATGATTGCCTGTTCTTCAGTAATGGTAAGGCGGTCTTGTTTAGATGTTGTTGGTATTTTTGATTCAGCATTGATAGTTGCTGAAGATTGGGATCTATGGATCCGAGTTGCAGCAGTCTGTCGGATTTCTGTGATTAAAGATCCGTTGGTTCAATACAGAATTCACCCTTCGAGCAAATCGAAACGTTATCCAGAAATGGTTGAGGATTTTAGAACGATTATTGAGCGGGCTTTTCAATCTGTTCCCTATGATTATTTACCGATTAGAAACCGGAGTTATGGACGCGTAAATTTGTGTATTGCTTGGAAATGTATTCAGGCTAAAGAACCAGACTTTAAAAAAGCGGACTTCTTCTGTCAGCAGGCAATAAACCACTATCCAAACTTGCGATTTTCTAGAGAGTTTATTTCATTCTCTATTGCAAATACCCTGATGCAATTGGTGGGTATGAAAAGTTACGTTTGGTGTTTGAGTCTGTTCAATACTGTTCGGAAAATTTTCTCGCGAAATCATGCGCTTAGCCCCGTTGGTCATTCTAGTTAATCGTTTGATATGTTTTCAGATTTACGTATTGCTATTCGGAATCTCTTAAAAGCAACGGCACTTTGGCAGGATAATCGATTGATCCTGAGAGAATTTAAATTTTTCCCTGGCGTTACTGTAGCTGCCATCTCATTCTCGTTATTCGCCGCTTGCTTGTCAGGCTCTACAGTTGCCTTGATTGGTGTTTTCCTTCAAGGGCTGACAAATCCTCAGGAATCCCCAATCCAAACGGGGCTATATTTTATTGATCATTGGGTCTTTGGCATTACCGCTCCCCCGGCTGAACGGATTATTAGGCTCTCAACCTTTATTTTATTTGCAATCTGGCTACAGTCTCTATCGCACTATTTGGGTCAACTCTTTTCAAGATTAGCGGCCATCAATTTAACTGAGCGCTTACGTCGCAGCATTTTTGAACAGCTACAGGGGTTGAGCTTAAGCTTTTATTCGAAGACTCAACCAGGGGAATTGATCAATAGTATTCGGGGAGAAACGAACCAACTGCAGCAGGCCTTCAATGTTATTTCGGTCTTTTTTACCCAAGGAATGACATTGCTTGTCTATGTGGGCTTGATGTTTTTCCTCTCTTGGCAGCTTTCCATCGCAGCATTTTTGGTCTTCGGGTTATTGTCCATCTGTGTATCAAAAATTACAGCCAAGGTCAGAGAAGCCAGTTTTGATGTGCCGACCGCAAATGGACGCTTTTCGTCCGCTGCATTGGAACTGATTAACGGCATCCGTACAGTACATGCCTCTTCGACCCATGAGTACGAGCGTCAACGCTTTTACAAAGCAACAAGCCAGGTGGTGAAGGCTACCTCTAAAGTGGCAAAGCTATCCACCATGGTGGGGCCTTTGACCCAGGGGATGTCGGGCACTCTTTTAATTTTGATGGTTGCTATCGCGTTTAGCACTTTGGTGGAAAGTGGGCAGATGCGCGCCACTACCTTACTCACTTTTCTGCTGACCTTGTCCCGAACGATGCCTGTGGTCACTCACATCAACGGGGCTTGGACCAAACTCAATAGTTTTCAAGGTGCATTTAAGAATGTCAAAGACCTCTTGAAAGAATCTGACAAACCGTATCTCCAAAATGGTGAACTCCCCTTCTCAGAGCTTAAATGCTCCATTGATTTTGTTGCGGTTAATTTTGGGTATGAAGCGAATGAGCCTGTTCTTCATGACATTACCCTTGCCATTGCTAAAGGACAGACCACGGCACTAGTGGGATCTTCTGGGGCAGGTAAAACCACCCTGGCAGACTTGATTCCTCGACTTTATGATCCGACCGACGGCAAAATTCTTGTAGATGGGATTGATTTACGGCAATTTGATATCCATACTTTTCGACAGAAGTTAGCCATCGTCAGCCAAGATACGTTTATTTTTAATGCCTCTGTCTTCTACAACATTGCCTACGGATTAGAAGGAATCGATGAATCAGCGGTTTGGGAGGCAGCTCGACAGGCGAATGCCCTTCAGTTTATTCAGGATCTTCCGGATGGCTTAAAAACCTCATTGGGAGATAAAGGTGTTCGCCTTTCTGGAGGGCAACGTCAGCGTATTGCGATCGCAAGAGCGTTACTCCGAAATCCAGAGATCCTCATTTTAGATGAAGCAACAAGTGCCCTAGATTCAGTTACCGAACGACTCATACAAGAATCCTTAGAGAATTTATCCCAAGGTAGAACGGTTATTGTTATTGCCCACAGGCTTTCTACCATAGTCAATGCCGATCAAGTTGTTGTCCTTGAGAAAGGACGAGTAGTAGAGCAGGGAAATTATCAAGAGTTACTCAACCAGAAAGGAGAATTATGGAAATACCATCAGATGCAATTTGCGACAGGATAATCGACCAATTCCCAATTCAGCATTAATGATTGATGTTAAAAGATCCTCGTTTTTCAAATGATTGATATATGAAGTTGGATTTTTTAATGATTGATTTATGCCTACTTTAATCAACATACACTAGGTACATCTTTCTCATTTTCCATCTTTATACTGTTGACAAACTATTAGATTTTTATCATTTCAATTGCTTATTGACTTTTTTGCTCGCACACACATGATATCTGCAGGGATTCTTCAAAATGACAATGCCAAACTTCGTAATTATTGGAGCTGGGAAGGCTGGAACCACATCACTCTATAAATATTTAGGAGAACACCCACAAATTTTTATGAGCCCTAAAAAAGAACCTCGTTTCTTTGCTGTGGAAGATGAAGAGATTAACTTTCAAGGTCCGGATGATACAAGGTTTAAATTCATCAATAAAATTGATGATTATCAGAAGTTATTTAATCAGGTATCAAATGAAATTGCGATTGGTGAGGCTTCTCCAATCTACTTGACAACGCCTAAGGCACCTCGGAGAATACATCATCATATTCCTAACGCTAAAATAATCGCAATATTGAGAGACCCAATCGAACGAGCTTATTCCAATTTTCTGGACTCCCTCAGTAGAGGTATTGAAACCACTGATAATTTTTCAGAAGCCATGTTATTAGAAGAAGAGCGGATTAAAAATCGATGGGCTCCTCATTGGCATTACAAACGAAAAGGATTTTACTTCTCTTTATTGAAACCTTATTTCGAGCTTTTTGATAAAAAAAATATAAAAATCTATTTCTTTGAAGATCTGATTAAGGATCCTCAGAAAATAGTAAAAGATATTTATCGTTTCTTAGGTGTTGATCATTGTTTTAGTCCTGACTTTTCCATTCGACATAATCCGTCTGGCATCCCTAGGAGCAAAAGATTACATACCTACTTTTTGCAAAAAATTTGGTCGAATGGCTCTAAAGTAAACCGCTCAATCGGCCCAAAAATAGCGAATGATTTACTTCAGAAAATTGAATCCGGTATTTTTTTGCTTAACCTAAAAGAAAAGCCAAAAATATCAAAAAAAACAAGGAAGGAGTTTATTAATGTTTATAAAGAAGACATTCTTAACCTCCAAGGTTTAGTCAATAGAGATCTTTCACCATGGCTGCAGGCATAAAGTTCTCAAAATACTTGCCTCAAGATTTATCAAAAGTACTGTTTTAGTGTGGTGAATTTAGCATGATTAGTATTACGAAAGACAGAACAGTTGACACTTCTGCCATTCCCAAAAACAAGATCAAGCTAGGGCTTATTGCCAACGAATTCTATGATCTGTCTTTAGGAAGAATGGGTGGCTTTGGTGTTGCTATTCGTCAAGTCGCCGATTTATTTAACCAAAATTCGGAGCTAGGGGTTGAGCCAGTTTTTATCACTGGCAGCTTATCGGACGTGAGTGAAACAGAAGTCATGGCCCATGGCACCCGCCTATTGATACTGCCTAAGGATAAGCATCAACGTCGTCAACTGCTTAACAATGAGAAGTTTGACATTATCTTAACGATGGATTACCGGTCTAACTATCGACCCATTATTGATGCCCTACCACGTGTTCCCGTCATTATTTGGGTACACGATCCGAGAACGCCCTATGATATGAAGCGGATCGAGAGCACCCGGATTCCTGGTCAAGGAGACAATGTCCCTCAAGGCTTGAAACCCGTGAACTGCACCTCCTTAGCAGAGATCGTCAAGAAGTCAAATTCCCCTTTCTCGAAACGACCCATACTATTTGCCCAACCCGCGGCCTATTACGAAGAAAAAGTCGTGGGCACCTATGGCGTGGAACCGTCAGAAATTACCCTGTTGCCCAATATTATCGAGCATATTATTGACGAGCCAAAAACAATCGTCAAAAGTGAAAAGCCTAGCGTTGTTTTTCTAGCCCGACTCGATCCCTATAAACGTCCTTGGTTATTTGCTGAGCTGGCAACCTATTTCCCTGAAGTTGACTTTATCTTTATGGGCAAAAATCACTTTCAAGGGCTAGGGGCTTGGGAACCCGATTCCCTACCCAGTAATGTCAAAATGATGGGTCATATTGATGGAGAAGAGAAAATTCGAATTCTTTCCTCTGCATGGGTTTTAGCCAATACCTCTATTCATGAAGGGCTTGCCATTAGCTTTTTAGAAGCCCTGATGTGTGAGACCCCGATCCTGAGCTGTGTAGATTCTGAGAATGTCGTTTCTCGATACGGTGTGTATGTGGGGCGATGGGATGGCTCTGGACGAGAGGCTCTACCCAAATTTGTAGAAAGTTTACAGCGGCTTCTCGACGATAAAGATCTGCGTAACCGTTTAGCAATAGATGGAAAAAGATGGGTGAAGTCTTCCCATAACCAAGAGCGGTTTATTGAGTCTTTCAAATATCTATGTGAACGGGCAGAACTCACCGTCAACGTCTAGGAAACCGGATGGATTGCCCCTTATAACCTGTTGTTGTTCCTCCGTCACTCATCATTTCTATGGTATTGCCTAATTTCCTTGTAATTGGTGCTCCTAAATCGGGAACGACCTCTCTCTATAAGTACTTGGAAGAACATCCCCAAGTATATATGAGCTCCCACAAAGAACCCAGATTCTTTGCTTTCGAGGGCTGCACTGGCTTTAATGGCCATGGCGTGTCCAGGTATAACATTGTCACCAACCTCGATGAGTATCAGCGGCTCTTTTCCCAAGTGGCTGATGAGCAGGCCATTGGAGAAGCTTCAACTTGGTACTTAAGTTCTCCAACTGCCCCTGAACGGATTAAGCACTATATTCCTGATGTGAAGCTGATTGCTATCCTTCGGGAACCTGCCGAGAGGGCTTACTCACACTACTGGCACTTGTATAGAAAAGACTTGGAGCCTCTAGATTCTTTTGAGAAAGCCATTTTTGCAGAAGAACAGCGTAAGCAATCAAATTGGCTTCCTGATTGGTACTACTTACAAGAAGGATATTATTACGAGCACCTTACCCGATATTTCCAACTGTTTAGCAGAGAACAAATACGAGTCTATCTCTATGAAGACTTATGCTCAGATCCGAGTAATGTTCTTCGGGATATTTTCCAGTTTCTAGAGATTGATAGTGAATTTGAGCCTAACGTTGTTCAAAGATATAACGTTACCAAGCTAATGAGATCCAAAAGGTTGGGAGATTTTCTCAACCGTCCCAGCACGATCAAACGATTCATTCGGCGAACATTACCCCAAACAAGTCGTGCCCAAGCCAAACAGATGCTGATGGCAATGAATACCTATGATCGGCCCAAAATGTTACCAGAGATAAAGGCTAGCCTCCTGGCTGATTACAGGGAGAGTATTTATAAACTCCAGGAACTATTAAATCGAGATTTATCCCATTGGTTAGCAGTTTGAACTCCACTTATGTCTTTTTTTCTTATCAACCCCTTGAGAGGTCCGTATTGTGTTTGAACCGATATTTATCGTCGGATGTGAGCGCTCTGGGACGACTTTGCTGCGCATTATCTTAAACCAGAGTGCTGAACTTCATATTCCTGGAGAGTCCTGGTTTCTCAAAGAATTGAGTAAACATCGTGATAGTTATGGTGATTTTAGTCAACCCCATCAACGGTGGTTTTTTATTCGAGACCTACAGCTCAATCACGCCACGAAAGATACCTTTTCCTTCGATATCTTTCAACTGACTTTATCGGAAGCCGAAGCAGCCCTGAAGCAGGTAGCCCCAGCAGATTTTTATGGTGCCGCAGCATCCTTATTTCAAGCCTCTGCTCATAAGCAAGGAAAGCCGTTTTGGGCTGATAAAACCCCCCGCCATGTCACCCAGCTGGATTGGTTGGCCCAAGCTTATCCCACAGCAAAATTTGTGCATGTCTTGAGAGATGGCAGAGATGTCGCCTTAAGCCTGATGAAAGCTGGTTGGGAAAAGAATATCAAAAGTGCTGCCTCAAGATGGCAACAACGAGTGAGCTATGGCACTATTATCGGCAGTCAATTGGGAAATGAACGATATTACGAACTAAAGTACGAAGATTTAGTGACTCAACCCGAGTTGTCTTTGCGAAAGCTTTGTACTTGGTTGGGGATTGAATATTCACCAGACATGCTGCAACATCACACTAAGACTAAGGATCATATCAATCGAGATTGGCATTTACATGCCAGGGTGGCTGAACCCATTAATGGTTCCCGAGCCTTTGCCTGGAAGAAAAAGTTAACTCGTATACAAGTGGCAGAAATTGAGCATGTAGCGGGTGCTCTATTAGACCAGCTTGATTATGAGTTAACGAGTCCTAAATTATTCAGAGTTATTTCTAGGGTTGCGTCATAACACCGTTGTTCGAGAGTCCTATATTTATCCTCGCTATATACAGCCTTATTGCATGAGATTATTTTTTGCACTTTAGCTTATGAGAATAGCTTTTATTGTTGGACAATTTCCCGTCGCTTCCAAGACGTTTATCTTAAATCAGATTATTGGTTTAGTAGATAGGGGGCATGAAGTGGATATCTATGCGGATGTCCCTGCGTATCAGTCTTCTGTGCATGGTGATATTCGAAATTATGACTTATATAAAAATATCTGTTATGAATATCCACTGCCTTCTGAGTTCTTAGCCCGACAGGCCGAAAAAATAAAACTACTTGCCCATTGTTTCTTTAGGAATCCCTTCGCTGTTCTCAATACTCTCAATGCAGCTAGATATGGCCAACAAGCAACCTCCTTCAAGTTGCTCTGTCGGGCTGAACCCGCTATCTCACGGCCCTCCTCCTATGACATTGTCCATTGCCATTTTGGTTTAAATGCGATTCGCGGTTTGCTTCTTAAAGAAGTCAAGGCTTTAAAAGGGAAATTGGTAACCACCTTCCATGGCGTGGACATTACAAAACATCTCCAGGTTTATGGCAATGATATGTACGATCAGCTTTGGACAAAAGGTGATCTTTTTTTACCCATTAGTGATCTATTTCTCAAAAAGATAGTCAACTTAGGATGTCAACAAGACAAGACCCATGTCCACCATATGGGGATTGATTGCAGCAAATTTAAGTATGTCAGCAGGCATTTGAGTTCAGATCGGCCTATTGTTCTGGCCACTGTCAATCGCCTAGTCGAGAAAAAAGGGGTTGAGTATTCGATTCGGGCAGTTGCCCAGCTTATCCATAAGAATATTCTTGTCCAGTACAACATTGTTGGTGAGGGACCACTGTCTGATCATCTTCAACAACTTGTAAAAAACTTGAATATGGAGCGTCACATCCATTTTCTGGGTTGGAAAGAGCAAAGTGATGTGATCGAAATTCTTGAGAAGTCAGATATTCTCATCGCTCCGAGTGTCACCAGTAACAATGGTGATCAGGAAGGGATTCCGGTCGCTTTAATGGAAGCGATGGCTATGGGAATGCCCATTGTCAGTACCCAACATAGCGGTATTCCTGAATTGGTTCAGCATAATAGGTCTGGTTTCTTGGTGCCAGAACGAGACGTTGATGAACTGGCAAATAAATTAGAGTGTTTGGCGATCAACCCAAACATGTGGTCCGAGATGGGTTTGACAGGCCGAAGAATTGTCGAGAAAGACTACAACATCCATCACCTGAATGATCAGTTAGTTGATATTTATCAATCCCTTCTATGACGTTAATGAGCAATCGATAGAATTTTTTAATTATGGATTTTGTTTCTGTTATTATCCCGGTTTTTAATGATACTCAGCGTTTGAGAGAATGCTTAACCGCTTTAAGCTGCCAGACTTATCCTCAAGATTTATTTGAAGTGATTGTTGTGGATAATAATTCAGATGAGTCCATTGATGCTGTTGTAGCTGAGTTTGAGCATTTTATCTATGCTTATGAAGCTAAGCAAAGCTCCTATGCAGCCAGGAATAAAGGAATAGCGATTGCCAAGGGCGAGATACTGGCTTTCACCGATTCCGATTGCACCCCTTGTGAACAATGGTTGGAGAGCGGGGTCAATTCGCTACATTTAGGCCAAGCCGATCTGGCAGGGGGTAGAGTGACGTTTTCCTTTTCACCTCAAAGAACAGCAGCAGAGTTATTTGACTCCATTACGTCCTTACAAGTTAAGAAGAATATTGAAAACCGACAGTTGACGGTTACAGCAAACCTATTTACCGATCGAAGGGTCTTTGATGCCATAGGCTATTTTGATTCCAGTATAAAATCTGGGGGAGATTTTAAATGGACCAAGAAAGCCACCGACTCAGGGTTCAAACTTATCTACTCTCCTGAGGCAGAAATTCATCATCCTACCCGCAACTTCCGTTCTCTCGTGAAGAAAGGCTACCGGGTGGGGGCAGGCCAGTTGGACCTGCAGCTGGATCAAAATGTTGCCTTATGGGCGGTCATCCGCCATACTCTTCGGCAAATTCTTCCACCCAATCCCTGGCGTTATAGACAGTTTATTCTCGATTCTGAGAGTGACGAAGCTCGACAACACGTAACTTCCATCATATTTATCGCTTGGATTTGTAATATTGCCAAAAGCTTGGGTCGTCTGAATGCCCTACTTAAAAGATTGGGCACCCAGACTAAAGTCTCCTTGCAAGGACAACACTAGCTATCGGGTCGTATTTCTAAAAAAGCACACACATAGCCATGACTCTCCCTTCCCCAGATTTTATTTCGGTTATCGTTCCAGTCTTCAATGATACGGAGCGTTTGGCACAATGCTTATTGGCCCTCGAGCAACAGACCTTTCACCAAGATTCCTATGAAGTCATAGTCGTCGATAATGCATCTGAAGATGATGTGCAGGCTGTTGTTACCCATTTCCCCCACGCCAATGTCGTGATTGAGCCTCAGCGGGGGTCCTATGCTGCCCGAAATACTGGGATTGCGATCGCAAAAGGAAACATCCTAGCGTTCACGGATGCAGACTGTATACCTGCCCCTGACTGGATTGAAAAAGGGGTTCAGAGCTTACACGATACTCCCAACTGTGGTCTAGTGGCTGGCAGAATCGAATTCAGCTATCAAAATCCACAACAGCCAAACCCCATTGAACTCTGTGATAGCGTGCTGTATTTACAGCAAGATTTGTATTTAAAACATGCCAAGTTTGGCGCTACGGCCAATGTCTTTACCTTTAAATCGGTCTTCCACAAAGTCGGTTTGTTTGATCAAACCCTGAAATCTGGTGGGGACTATGAATGGGGACAACGAGTGTTCAAGGCAGGGTATCCACAAGTCTATTCAGCAGAGGCTTTTGTCCATCACCCAGCTCGGCATTCCTTTGCACAGCTTTACCAGAAAATCCTCAGAACAACCCGAGGCCCCTATGACTTGAGCCAGTCTAGTACCTACACCTTAAAGAAATTCATCAAGGATATTGTCAGAGATGTCTTCCCCCCTTTCAAGACCTTTGCTCGGGCACGGGTAGATACGGTCCACCAGAAACTGCAGCTGTGGCTTGTGTTGACCTTTATCAAGCATTTAACGGCGCTAGAGCGGGTGAAGGCACAACTCAAATTTGGCTAGTGGTTTCTGAGAAAGGTGCCAGTCCGGGTGAACGAAAACGTGAAGCTACAGATAGCCCATGTTGAATAGAAATCGCTATAAACAGTATTTCATTTTATTGTGCGTTCTGCTTGGCATGTTCGGACTCTTAGCCTGTCAACAGGTTAGTAGCGGCTCTTCATCTGCGCTCGAGCGACGCATCTCGTCTTATCCAGTGGACTATAGCCACAGCGCCCCCACCTCTCGAGATAAATTTCTCTGGCCGTTTTCCGCCGACTCCATCTGGAATATGCCCATTGGCTCCAATGCTCAATATCAGCCCGCCCACATTAAGCCAGCTCCCCGATTGCGATCCGATGAAGAGTATTTCTTTGAATTAAAGGGCGATGATCCTCGCCAACCGGTCTATGCACCTGGTTCTTGGAGAAAGCGCTGTAAAGGCAAAAAAAAGTCCATGAAGATTTCCCTGCCTGTTCCAGATGATCTGATCGTTCCAGATGCAGGGAAAGGAAAGACCCCCAATAATGCCTCTGCATTTCTAATGCCAGACGGCAGGACATTGGTTCAGCTAGAACCTTTAGCACGCTGTAAGCCAGGCGGTCCCATCTACGGCTGGCGATATTTTCCCAATGTCGATATCTACGATGCCGGTATTGGAGGTGCTCATTTTGGATCAGGATTGTCTTCTATCGGTGGCTCCATCCGGGAAGGGGAATTAGTGGGAGACGCCCCTATTCGGCATGCTTTAAAGATTAACTTGTGGGGTAAAAAATATCTTTACTATTCCAAGGGCATCCCTGGATATCGTTGGCCAGCAGATCGCGCGGATAAGTATGCAGCTCAGCAATATGGTGGTAAGAATCCCGAGCTGGTTCAAGGCTCACTATTGGCCATTCCCCCTGATATCACTGCGTCCAGTCTGGGACTCAAAACACAACCCGCCAAAAAGCTCTTCCATGCGTTGCAAGATTATGGCGCTTACGTGGTGGATGATACGGCCTGGAATGCCCATGCCATCCCCTTGGAGCATAGTGTCCTGAAAGAGTTTCGACAGACCTACGGCTATGGGTTTAATCGCTCAGAAGGTCCTTTTTTTGAGGATGTGATGAAGTTGTTTACTAGACTTTCAGTCGTATCTAACAATACCCCTGAATCAGTGGGCGGAGGGGGCGACCCTAGAGCACCCTTGGCACCGCCCATTCACGATTAACAGCTCAATCAAGGTATTTAACAAACGAACCGTCTAGGTTAAATGAATTTGAACCCTTGATAATCGCGACGATTTCATCCGCTTGAGTGGTGATGCCATCACCATTGGTATCCAAGTATATTTCTGCCCCTATATTGCTAATACCGACAACATACTGTTGGGCAGATCCCAGAAGGATGAGGGTGTCTTTATCCTTGTTGAAGTCATTAATAAGCGCAAATTCACCTGTCTTCAAAGGGGTACTACGATTACTTTGTAAAAACTCAACTCGCCCCACTACATCAAACGTATCGGTACCTGCCCCCCCTGTCAGGCTGTCATTCCCAGAACTGCTGACCAAGACATCGCCCTGTTGCCCACCGATTAACTGATCATGGCCTTCACCACCATTTAAATGGACCGTACCTTGAAATTGGGATGCATCTAGTTTGTTATTGCTATCCCCACCACTGAGAATGACGTGCTCAATACTGTCAAGGGTATCGGTCCAGGTGCCAATCAGTTTGTTCTTAGTCAGCTCAAAGTCAATATCATCAGACTCGATCACAGTGTCAAATCCAGCTCCACCCATGAAGCGATCTTTACCAGTTCCCCCCGTCAGATGATCGTCTCCATCTCCTCCTTCCAGGGTGTCACCATAGGCTCCTCCATCTAAATAGTCATTCCCATCTCCCCCTAGCAAATGATCAGAGCTGGTATCACCAATAAGATGATCATTGCCCTTACCCCCATCGAGGGTATCTCTACCCGACCCACCAGTGATGAAATCATGTCCACCACGACCTAGGATCAGATCGTTTCCTGCTTTGCCATCCATTCGGTTGGCTTGGTCATCTCCCTCTAGGTTGTTCGAGTCGGCGTTACCGATAAATGCTGGCGGAGGAGCAACGTCAAAATCTGGAGCTAGAGGAGCACGGGGTGTTCCTCCCCCGCCGATATTGTCTAGGGCATTGTTATCGACGACATGCAAGGCCGAAAACAACTGCATATAGTCTTCATAAAAAGGACCACTGTTGTCCGTAAAACTAAAGCCATAGTGGTCAGAGAATTCTTTAGTGACCCCTTTTTCAACCGCGATGGCATGGGCATCCCATCCAGTATCATCAGCAAGATAGGCCCCATAGTCCTGAAAGGCATAGAAGAGTTTTTTACCAACTTCTGTCTGTATCCCTAATTTATCCGGTGTCATATCTGGTGGGATAGCCAGCAAGCTGCCGTTGAGCAGTTCAGGTACTGCACCCGCATAGGTTCCTGGACTAGCATGGGTATCCGCTTTGACCGCGGGCCACCGATAACCCAATCCACCACCTGGACCATCGGTATAGGAAAAATAGTTTTTAGTCCAAAGATTTACTTTCAGGGCATGGCGGATGGGATCAGAGCCAATCAATTCGCCCTTTCGAATGGTGCCGCCGATGGAGGATAACCCAGACCCCGCATGGGCTCCCTCTATACCTGTTCCATAAATATCCTCATACCGAGCAACATTCAGGGTAAAGGGTAATCGTTGGCCATAGACGAAATCGTTGTTGCGATCGCGGGTCAATGCATTCACCTGAACCAAGGTCCGACCATCAGGCATCAAGAAAGCCGCAGAATTATTGGGTGTCTTGGTATTGGTCGAATCCGCAATCCGTAAATCATTCGGAAGGGGCAGGGAAATTCCTTGATAGGCACTGCCCGTTGTTCGACCAGGTCCCCAGGTCCCATGTTTATAAAGCGGTTGTAGCGGATCATCACCCTTGAGGATATAAAAATGATCGACATCCACTGTTGCATTTTTAGCCCATTCAATCTTGGCATCAACATATTCAGCATCAGATCCAATGGGGGTATTCCAGATCGAATTGGCAGCAAAAGGCCGCTGGGTTACATCCCGTGTCGCCACAGTTCCTCCAGTGTCAGTTGTAGAGTTCGTAGATTTAGAACCTTGAAGTAACCCACTGCCTTGAATGGCTAAAAAACTAACAACTTCGCTCGTATGGGAAGTCTCCGCATCTGCAGTGGTGTCTTCTTCTACCTTGACTTCTACAGAAGTATTGTGAAGATTACGATAACGAACCCCAGCCGAATCGGATCCATCATAAGAAGCAAGAGACGCTAAAAAATTGGGGGTGGACGTAAAACCGGACAGATCAATAGATGCCCAATCATGGGTCACCGTATCTCTGGTTTGCCCAACTTGATAAGCTAGCCTTCCCCAAGTTCCCGATCCAGGCTCAATAGCTAACCACCCTACCGACTCTGATACATGACCTGAGTATTTTTTCTTCTCCTCCTCTTCCATGCCGACCTGAAAGCCAATAGCCGATGTCTTTTGTTGTCGTGTACGAACAAAATCCGAACCGTCAGCGGTTTGAACCTGGCTAAAAACGATGGGAGAATCTGAAAATTTTTGGCTAAAGTCAACGGTTTCAAATCCGCTGGTGACTAAACGATTGGTTTTCAAAGTACCAACTTCTAACTGGGTTCCATCTTCTAGAACCCAGGAACCAGCCTCCAAGACGATGAAACTAATGTTTTCGGGTACATGTCGACCATCATGATTACTAGGCTCCTGGATATAGAGTTCAAACCGATTACTTTGAATGTTGTCAATGCGAACCGTTGCTGGTTGTCCTCCATTAAAACTCAGGGTTTGGGCAAAGATAACGGGATTGATATAGTTGTGCTGAAGTTCAATTGTCTGTTTGAGATGGGTCAGTCCTGAAATTTGCCCAACTTCACCAATTGTGGCCATCGATGTGGCTGGCATCGACGCTGAAAGCTGGGATGCAAATGCAGGAGTTCCCGAACCAGTCTGCGTTGATGAGGGAGCGGAAACTTGTTCAAACACCCTGACATTTCGGAAAAAGCCATTAGCATTGGGTTGAGGGGTATCTTGATGGTTGCCAAAGGTTAAATAGGCAAACTGCCCCGTAAAAAATTCTCCGACCGGAATCCGATAAGAGAGCCAGTCCCCAGTAGCCGGATAATCATTGAACTGAGATAATCCCCAAGGTTGACTGCCATAGAGCTGAAAACTCTGGTTTGAACTCAGAACATTGTCATTATCAAAACCAATACTGTGAATCTTTCCTTGGATATTGCTTTTGAAGTCAAATTCTAGAACTGTATTTCTAGTAATCTGATAAGGTCGTCTAATTTTTTTCCAGCCATTCCCAGACAACTGCAATATATTGCCATTTGACAGTGTGGAAAAGCTAAGGTTCTGTTCTTGATAGCCACCATATGTTTTAATTAAATAATCATCAAAATTTAGCATTTTCTCTTATTTTTATATCCTCAATAATTGATCTATTTTTAGTCAGAAAATATTCCATCCCTTTTCTACAAAAGGGATATTTTTATAATCAGAGGAAAACAGCTATAGATATCAGTGAGAACTTTTACTTGAACTCACTATCTTTGTTTTTTATTTAGTGGTGACTAAGTGAAATTAGAGTAGTGACACCACAGGTCATAGACGACCACAACCTGAATAGTTTTGGATTCGTAATAGCTAATCAGCCTGATTTCTGTGATAGTAGTAGCAAAGATATTTGCTGTAGAGATACTATCTTGTATGACCTAACGCTCTCGATATCGGATATGAGTCCAGTCGGCTACGTTTTATGGATACTGATCTGACTAAGATTATTGACATTTCGAATCCCCTCAACATTTATGACTCGCGCTCACAAATATGCTCAACTAATAAAAACTCTCTTCTTCTAACTTGCTAGAGAGCACTAAAGAATCCGATGAGGACTTGCAAATATTTTGCGCCCTTTAAACTAAAACAACACAATTTTTATCCAATAAAAATTTATTGCATTTAGCAAATAGATTCTGATGTTTTAGCTTTAGAACAATCGCTAATTCTTATTTATATGATTCCCAGCCTAATTGCCGTACTGACAGAGATATCTGAAATGTCAGCATTTGATAAAAATCTAATAAAGAGATGATAAAATTACTCATTCAACATCTCACTTAATGTTTTTTCCATTGATGTAGCCCAAATTTGATAGCCTTGCCTGGATAAATGCAAATAGTCTGGCATAACGTCTTTAGAAATTGAACCATCAGGTTCCAAGAAGTTTGAACCCATATCTAAAAATCGGATTGTCGAGCCATTATCGAGCTGTCTAATTTTGCTATTAATAGCCTGAATTTTTTCTCTTTTTGGAGCATTTAATTGCTTACCTGTCGGTAAAATTCCAAGCAGCAGAATTTTTGTTTTTGGGCTTTTAGTGTGGATGGCAGCAACAATCTTCTCAATTCCTGCAGCAATCTGTTCTGAACCATAACCATCTTGCCAGAGATTATTGACACCAATATTGAGAACAACCAACTGGGGCTGGATCTGATCAAATAAGCCATTGTTTATTCGCCAGAGAACTTGTTGGGTACGATCGCCACCAATACCAAAATTGACCGCATCAAGTTTGCCATAGTGTTTCTGCCAGAGCTTTTTATGTTTTTGCCATCCCCGAGTAATCGAATCTCCCAGAAAGACAACATTGATTTCGCGTTTCTGAGTTTGTTGGAGATGTTGTTGGTGAAGCTTTTGCCAGGCTTGGGGAAACTTTGGGTAGTGACCCGGTGTAGGAACCGTAGGATTTTGCTGTTTCTTAACAACAGTGGAATCTTGCTGGTTTGGAGCAGACGCTTGTTCAAGCTTCCCGGCAATATTTTTCACATTAGTGCCAGTCAACTTGACTTCATCTAACCAAGCTTCTCCTTCACCTTCTATTAGGAGCACAATGCCAAACTTATGGGTCTTGGGCGGTAAGGTCACCTCCTGAGAGAAGGAACTCCAGTCTTGGGTATTGTGGAGATACTGGACTTGCCGGAATTGGAGGGGACGCGATTTTTTAGAGAAGGACTGAATCGCAACATTGACCTTGACCCTTCCAGTTGATTTGGCAAAACCACTGATAGTGAAAGATTGATTGGGTGAACCTTGGATCAGTTGAAAGGCTTGTCCTTTTGCCGGGCCAGAAGTACTGGCTACTTTTAAGGCCGCAGGCCCCTGTTTAAAGATTTGAGTATCCCGTGTAACAGATATCTTGCCTTTGCCCACCCACTGCTGATGCCAATAGTTTGGGACAGTCGTTCCCTGGGTCATGGCACCATTCCGTAGTGTGATAGATTGCCTGGCCTTATTTTTTTGAGAGGGAGACTTTTGTGCCTGAGAAGATTGCAGCGATATGCAGCCTGCTAGGGAAATAAATGCAAGGATCAGCGTGGCTCCGATTGCTCTTTGTCGATCCATGATGGGCTGCCCATTGTTTTGCTGTTAGATTTTCACATCTCTGAGGGTTGAATTGGCGTAACCCAGATTACTCAAGCATCCGTAAGCTAGGTTAGGCTCGGTAGTGGGAATGCGATCGCAACTCCAAAAAACAGCGCACACAATTCTCGTAGTTCAGGTAATGAACTTGCCCTGGATAAAATGCTATTACTCTAAACATGCTTATTATTCAGGTCCTGCATTTTTTTTGTTAAAGTCCACCTAAATAAGAGACCTGCTTTCGTATTCGGGATGTGGGCAGCGAGGGCTGCAATAAGTTGCTCAGAACTCAGTTGAGCCGAATTATTTAATGTTTGTTCTGTAATATAGTCGGCCATGGGGCCAATATGGATCGCTAGCTCTGCTTTACACTGTTTGATCAACACATGATCAATTCCAGCACCACCTAATTTTGGAGTTTTGATTCTTTCTTTATCTCGATCTGATTGAGAAAACTGTTTATTTGGGAAAGTGGGCTTTGTAAAAGCGGGTGACCACTGATAGGTTGTAGGTCTCACTTGTTGTGGATTTACCGTGAATTTCAAAGACTTGCTCGATTGGGCTTGAGTCTCTTGATTGGGACGAAAACGACGCCAAGCCATAAAGTACAAGGGAAATTCAATCAGTATGTATTGTCGTCCCTGAGAAAGTGACTCTTCACAAAACTCAATTGCTATTTGACGCAATGATTGGGCAAATGCAGGGCCAGGTCTAAACCATCTCCCTCGAATCATGAGTGAAGCAGATTGATCCGTCAATATGCCCCGCGCCATTAAATTCGCTGACTGGATAATATACATCTTATCCCCCCTGAATTATCCTTAGCCCTACAAATACGGGGTCTGTAGTTCTTTTGACAATTTAGCCCTTAGCGCTCATTGAATAAAAAACCCTAAGAACCTTATCTTAAGCATCCCATAATTTCCCAATAGATATTGAAAATTTACTAATCTTGAGTTCAAGTGAAGCTGTCTAAAAAAGCCTTCTTCAAGAGATTTTAAAGATAGGGAGGTGTTGAGCTATATCGATATAAGCAGCAAGGGCGAGATTCCAAACCAGGTACCAAATCTTGTCATCAGAATGTAGCTTAAACTGTTAAATGGTCTACTCAACAGGAAAAATAACTCAATAATCTTCCATTCCCTAAGCTGTAAAAACATGGTGGTGGATTGTTTTTTAAACTGGTATATTTTCTAGCTATCTTCTACCTAGATATCACGAAAAGCTAAGGCCAAAAAACAAGGTTTCAATCTTATCTTTAGATATAGATTTTTAAACTTATACAAAAAAACGGCGTTGATGCTATGGAATAGACGAGTGTTACCGCTGATGCCGTGAGAAGATCTGTGGCAAATTAAATACAAGAGCTCCAAACACAGCGCTTGCCCATCGTAACTGAATGTTGGCAATATGAAGATCAGGCATTCGTAAAATGTCCACAACATTCTACCTACACTCACCCATCGGTTTTACCCTAGACGATCTAAATGCCATTCAAATTGGTTGGAACGAGTGGCAAGAACAGATCCAGGGAATCAAGCACCATTATCCCGACGGGTCCCTTAACTCAACCCATACCTTTAAAACTGTTGAACATAATTCCATCCCAGGTGAGGTGCAGTTAACGATATCTGGGTGCCAGACCTACTTTGAGAAAAAGTTGTTTGAAGATAGTTTTCCAGACCCTGTCATCGCACAAGTGCTACAGTTTCCACTATCCGTCAGAAAATATCTTGAGCTTGGTTATTCAACTGCCAGTTCCCCCGTCCAATGGCATACTTTTTTCTCAGAACGTGAGCAAAAAGCAATCGAGAAAGCCAAGGTTCTCTGGCCTAAGTCTATCTTTGAGAAAATCGACCTGAGATTCTCTTTTTCCAATCAACGACCCGCATTAAGGGTTAAGGCAAACTCCGAGCGGTGGATCCAATGCCCATATTGTGGTGTTCAGTTTTGGTTAGACGATAAAAATGCATTCGCCAACGACCGACATCAGCGATGCCAACAATCCCTTTTAATAATTTCCTAAATCCCGGAATTCTGCCTATACATGCTCATTCCCTGTTCAACCCTTCAGAAAATGACAAAACTCTTTGATCAACAGTGCCCCAGCTATTTCATCAACTGCAACTCGCTTTTTGAACTGCCCAAATTAGATTGACGAATAAGAGATGTGGAATCAACGTTACGCTAACGACGACTATATTTATGGAACGGAACCGAATTCCTTCCTGGCTGAACATGCAGACATGCTCAGTAACCCAATCTTATCCTTAGCTGAAGGAGAAGGACGGAATGCTGTATTTCTAGCCTCATTAGGATTTTCAGTCCTTGGCATTGATGGCTCAGAAGTGGGCCTTGCCAAAGCCCTCAAGTTGGCTCAAGCCAAAGGCGTAGACATCCAAACAGAAGTGGCTGATCTTGGCCTGTTTGAACCACCAGCACATCATTACGGATCGGTTATTTCAATCTCAGCCCATCTTCCCAGCACAATTCGCAACAGGCTTTACCCATTAGTGGAGCAATGCCTAAAACCCAACGGTATCATCCTGTTAGAGGCCTACTCAGAAAACCAAATTACTCGCGACACAGGCGGTCCAAAAGACCTTGATATGTTGATGACCTGTGCCAAAGTTGAACGTGAATTCCCCAACTGCGAACCCATACTCATGAGGGAACTGGAACGCGAAGTCCTTGAAGGGAAATATCACACCGGTATGGCCTCCGTCGTCCAGTTCATCGCCAGAAAGAGTGCTTAAATTACCAATACCAACTTCAAACTTGATAACTGAGTTAGCTCTCTCAGATTTTTTGTAGAACAATTCGGGTCCAAGTCACATTTCTCTTGCCTTTGACCAAGCTGGGCTGGTTTCCCAATACCTGTAGCGGCTTCAAATTCACTCTTTCTGCATCTCGCACTGTTTCCTGTCCATCCGTAGGAAATATATGTGTGCCTACTCCAGCAGGATCATGACGCAGAGAAAGAGCAAAAATTCCTGTGGGTCTCAGCAAATCAGCAATGCGCGATAAGGTAATCCTGCGTTCATGCTGATCGAGATGATGCCACACGGCTGAGGCTAGAACAAAGTCAAACCCTTCATTTCGATCTCCAAGGCTGGGCAAGAATGGGAACGAGTCATTGATCCACTCAATGCTTGTACCATAGAGTTTTTGTGCAGCCGATAGAAATTCGCTAGTGGGTTCTACTGCAACTACGGTATGTCCCATATCGGCAAGCGCAGCAGCATCCCGGCCAATCCCTGAGCCAACATCCAGTACATTGGATGAATCTGTGGGGATGAACTTAAGGAAAGATTGATGCAGGTCTTGAAATGCGATTTTATGAGTCGCTGTCATAAACCGCTCGGTCGCTGCCGAATATCCCTCAGTTCCTTTGACCTGCAACATACTCGTTACGATCTCATTTCTACGCGCTTCACTTTCACTGTAGATTCCGTTCCTTTCAAGCTGCTTGGTTCTGAGACGTCTTCTGGGGAATAGCCTGAATGGCTCTGACTAGCTCTTCGACTTGAATGGGTTTACTAATATAAGCATTCATTCCAGCATCTAAGCATCTTTGTCGGTCCCCTTGCATTGCATTAGCCGTCAACGCAATAATATAGGGTCTTTCAGCCTCCGAATACTCCTCACAAATCTGACGAGCAGCGGTCAACCCATCCATTTCGGGCATCTGCATATCCATCAGAATTAAATCATAAGGTTGTCGATGTAGGGCATCTAAAGCTTCCAATCCATTTTGAACAACATCAGCCCGGTATCCCATTTTCTGTAACAGCAGCAGTACTAATTTTTGGTTCACAACCACATCTTCAGCCACTAATATCTTTAAGGGGAATTGCTGAGCTAACTCTTCATCAATCTTAGGGGCAGTGGATTGAGGCACTTTCCTAGAGAGTTCTGGTGCTGCAAATACGTCCAGTAATGATTGTCGTAATAGTTTTGGCTTAATTGGTTTATGGCATCGAGCTTGAAAGAGCAATTTATTTTCAGCTTTCAGTTTTGAATCAATCACCGTGGACAATACAATCAAAGGCATTGAGGCTAAGGCCGATCGATTCCGAATTTCTTGGGCCAAAACGCCTCCATCCTTTTGAGGCATTTGCCAATCAATGATGGCAACATCAAAAGGCTCCGGCACATTCTGCAACATTTTAAGGGCGTCCTCCACCGAGTTTGCCGATTTTGGTTTCATTCCCCAGTCAATGGTTTGTTGGGTGAGCAGTCTTCGACTAGTTACATTGTCATCAACAATTAAGACTCGTTTGTTGGCGAGTGCTGGAGTCCGGGTTTCGGCTGCCAATCCTGCTGACTCTGGCTTGACTTGTAGTTGCACCGTAAAGGCAAAGCTAGAGCCCTTCCCAACCTCACTTCTAACCCACATTCGTCCCCCCATCAGTTCACATAAGTGTTTACTGATCGTGAGCGCCAAGCCTGTCCCCCCATACTGCCGAGTAATGGATGAGTCAACTTGGCTAAAAGAGTCAAACAAACGACTCATATTGTCCGGTGGTATCCCAATCCCCGTATCATTCACCGCAATTTCCACTTCAAAGTGCTGAACCTCTTCGGCAATTTTTTGAGGATCTAAAGCACAAACATGTTGTATTTCACGGGCACCAACGGCTACCGTCACCTCTCCCACATTTGTAAACTTAATGGCATTCCCTATCAAGTTGACCAGAATTTGACGTAACCGAGTTGGGTCCCCCTCTACCTGTTCTGTGATGTCGGCATGCCAAAGGTAATTGAGTTCCAACTGCTTTTGCGCCGCTTTCACTGCCAATAAATCTAAGGCTTCTTCAATGCAGGTTCGTAAGTTGAAGGAACATTCCTCTAAATCAAGCTTTCCTGCTTCAATTTTGGAGAAATCGAGAATATCGTTGATAATTACCATCAACGAATCCCCACAGTTCTGAATCGTTTCCACAAAGTTGCGTTGCTCAGACTGTAGTTCTGTATCTAATAACAACCCTGCCATCCCCAAAGCCCCATTCATAGGGGTTTTAATTTCGTGGCTCATATTGGCGAGGAACTCACTCTTGGCTTGGACAGCCTCTTCTGCGGCTTTTCGAGCTTCTTTCAAGAGTCGGTTATTTTCTCGTTCTTGCTTCAATAAATAGGCCTGATTAATGGCAATTTTTTCTCCCTGCATCAGCAGGGACTGGGTTGTCTCTAACTCTTGCAGTGCCTGCTGTAAATCGGCGGCCTGTTGTTGAGTTTGCTTTAAGAGTTCTGCTTGTTGGAGGGCTACGCCCAATTGATTTCCAACTTGGGCCAATAAGGATGCTTCATCCTCCTGCCAGTAACGGGGTCTTGCGCTTTGGTAGGCAATTAATAATCCCCAAAACTTATCTCCCAACACAATGGGGACAAAGGTTTCATGACGGGGATAAGTCCCTTCTTTGTCTAACTTTGCCAATACGGTTTCTACAGGAGCTTGAGGATTCAGATTAGGCGCCCATCCATCCACAATGGAATCCGCCACAAAGGAGCCACTCCAATCTGAATTGAACCGATAAATAGCCACCCGGTCCACTCCTAGCAATTGACGAACTTCAACCGTTGTCGTCTGAAAAATATCATCAATATTCAGAGATTGCCTGATTTTATCAATCGTTTTGGCTAAAGACTTTTGCCGTTCAGCTGCTTGATTAAGTTGAGCTGTTTTTTCTTTGAGTTCTTGGAGGTAATTTCCCTGTTGTAAGGCCACGCCAAGTTGGGCTGCGACCTGCGTCAATAAACTAATCTCATCCTGGGACCAATGCCGAGACTTAGAATTTTGAAATGCACCAAACAACCCCCATAGCTGTTCGCCTAAAAAGATGGGGGCCAAAGCACAAGCTTTGACATCTAAGGTTTCCCATAACTTGAGTTGATACTTTGCCAGGTCAGCTGCATAAATATCATCAATAATATCAATTTCATGATTAACGAAATTCCCCCCCTGGGAAGCTTGCAAATATGCATCTTCGATGGGCGGGATATTTCCAACTAAAGGAGAACAACCATACTTAAAGGATTCGGCAATAAACGAGTAACCCCAACTAGAATTGAACTGGGCAATGGCAATTCGATCTACGTTGATCAGTTTTAAGACTTCTTCTGTAGCCGTCTGAAAAACAACATCCGTATCTAGAGATTGCCGCACCTTATCAATGGTGTCTACTAATACTTTTTGATGCTCCGTCGTTTTTTTGAGTTCTATACTCTGTTGGTAGACTTGATCAACTGAAGCAGCCTGGGTAAGAGCAGCACTCAGTTGTTCACTAATTTGCTGGCAATATCTCAGATCATCCTCTAACCATTCTCGAATATTTGCACATTGATGAATGACTAGACATCCCCAAAGAGAATTCTCTTGGGATAACGGTAATAACAAGAGAGTTTTTACGTCGAAATGCTGTAGGTGAGCTTTAAAGCTTCCTTCTTCTAGAGTGGTATCGATATTTGAAATGACCTGCGGGGTCTGTTCTCGAACGAGGTTTGCGAGTTGCTGGCAATAGTTGCGATCGCAAGTGGGTTCCGTCAATATTGACGTCCTGCCTTCCCTGACTTGTTCAGCAATATATTCCCCTTGCCTCAATTGGTTTGATTTAAATTGAAAGACTGCCACCCGATCCACATCCAGTAGATGCTGTAATTCCACCGTTGCCGAGCGAATCAGGGCATCAATTCCCAAGGATTGATGGATCTTACCAAAGGTTTCCGTTAAACGTTTCTCTCGCTCTAATGCAGCAGAAAGTTGATGAGTTCTAACTTTTTCTTCTTGAATCAACTCTGCTTGAGAAACGGCAACTCCAAAATGCTCTGCTAAATTCTGAACAAACTGAATGTCCTCTTGCTGCCATTCACGGGGGGTATGACATTGATGGACACATAACAACCCCCAAAGATATTTTTCTTGCAAGACAGGAACCACTAAATTGGCCCTGATCTGCAATTTTCTTAAAATATCAGCATGACACTCGCTAATTTCACCTGACTCAACATCCGCTAGAGCTTGGTATCTTCCTTGTCGATAGGCAGCCACAAAGCGATCGCCAAAATAGTGGTCACAAGCTGGTTGCCCCAGTATGGATGAACAATTACTAGCAACAGATTGAGCCACAAATGCCCCGCGAGATTGATTGTCTCGCTCCAGCTGAAACACTGCTACGCGATCTGCATTTAGAACAGTTCGTGCCTCTTCAGCCGTCGCCTCCAAAATAGCCGTTAAGTCTAGTAATTTCCGAATCCGGCTGATACTGCTCGAAAGGGTTTGCAAGCGTCGAGCATAATGAACAGCATCCTGACCATCATCCAATTTTGAGGAGGAAGAAATGTTATGCAATGCCGGTCCAAATACCTGCTCATTACTCTCTGGTGCCAGATCTAGGGAAATCCCTTTAGGGTCTTTCATGTGCAGTGTCTATCCAAGGATACCGGAATGGAGAAAACTTCAATCCCTACCTATTAAAAACAGTAGAAAAAGCAAATAAAGTCTCGTTTAATACACCTTAGTTTTCCCAGCAGCAAAAGAGTTCGATCAATAACAATTGGATTACCCAAAACTCCCAGTTTGTCGCCGAAAAAACACTAGCCATAGATCGATCTATCAGTAGAAATATTTATCCTACACAAGCAGACTATCACCACATCAACAAAGCAAACAGAATCCATTAAGATCGCAATTAAATTCCCCAATAGCCTACTAAAATACAAGATCAATAATCCTATTTAATTACCAGAATCACAACTTTATCTACTATCATAAAATCGATATTTAGTTGCACCAGCGCAGCATAAAAGTCCTCAGCCAGATATTGTTATTTACCAAACAAACTAGAAGATATCAATTGATATATAAAGACCAGACTAAAATCATTTACACTGAGGTCTAATTGCCAAAGGATTTGCCTGTTCCATGGCCACTATTCACTGTCTAGACCATTCATTTACCAATATTGAAGCCATCGTTTTTGACAAAGACGGTACTTTAGCCAACGTCGAATCCTATTTAATGAGCTTGGGACAGATCCGGTCTCGCTTGATAGAGGCAAAAGTTCCAGCCGTTCAGGCACCGATATTACTCGCTTTTGGCCTAAAGGAGACCTATATCAACCCTGCTGGCTTACTCGCCGTGGGGAGTCGTTATGAGAATCAAATTGCTGCTGCAGCCTCTGTCGCATCAACTGGATACAACTGGTTAGAGGCACTAGAAGTGGTTGAATCCGCTTTTGACGAAGCCGATACCTATTTAATACCGAAAGCAGAGCATACTCCTTTACTCGCCCACACTTTAGAAGCCTTGACGACCTTATCTAAGGCAGGGGTGAAGCAGGGAATTTTATCTGCAGACAGTAGCAAAAATGTCCAAGCGTTCCTAGATACCTATCACCTGCAGGAGCTATTTCAAGCCGCCCAAGGAGTTGACGGATCGATTTCGAAACCCGATCCCTCCCTCTTCATTAATATTTGCGCTCAAATGCAGACCGCCCCTAACCGAACCTTAATGATTGGGGATGCACCTGTGGATATGAAAATGGCAAAATCTGCCCATGCGGCAGGTTGCATATACGTCAAATGGGGATGGCATCATCCAGTCTCCACTCATCTCGCCGATGTTTCCTTAGAAAGGTGGCAGCAGCTCTCCATCAGCCCATAAAATCATGCTCTGTTTGCGATTGTAGGATTCTAGCAATCCCCTCAAAGTCTATTCAGGAGAGAATGCTATAATTCTCTGGACTCACAGGAATTTTTGCTCATTATTGTTCTCTCGCTTTGCTCCACAGGAGGATCAAGATCTTGCCTAAGCGTTATCTCTTCACTTCAGAATCTGTGACTGAAGGCCATCCCGATAAGGTTTGTGATCAAATTTCTGACACGATTCTTGATGCTCTACTTTCTCAAGACCCCGCTAGCCGGGTTGCGGCTGAAGTAGTGGTTAACACTGGCCTCGTTCTCTTAACTGGAGAAATCACCACGAAAGCCCAAGTCAACTTTGTTGATTTGGTTCGTCAGAAAATTACTGAAATTGGCTATACCGATTCCGATAATGGCTTTGCCGCCAATAGCTGTTCTGTCCTGGTTGCCCTAGATGAGCAATCTCCAGATATTGCCCAAGGGGTTGACTCCGCCCAAGAAACCCGCGAAGAGAAAAGCGATCAAGAGCTGGATGCCATTGGGGCCGGTGACCAAGGCTTAATGTTCGGGTTTGCCTGCAACGAGACCCCTGAACTGATGCCATTGCCGATTAGCCTCGCCCATCGAGTCACTCGCCGCTTGGCTGCCGTGCGCAAAACCCAACTGGGCTATTTAAGACCCGATGGTAAATCTCAGGTTACAGTCACCTACGAAGATGGGCGTCCCGTCGGCATTGATACAATTCTTGTTTCGACCCAGCATGATGCCACCATTGGTGACATTACTGACCCTGCCGCAGTACAGGCCAAGATTAAGGAAGATCTGTGGAATGCGGTTGTACTCCCTGTCTTTGCTGATATTGACATCAAGCCCGACGACAATACTCGATTCCTTGTCAATCCCACTGGCCAATTTGTTGTAGGGGGTCCCCAAGGCGATGCCGGACTCACGGGACGGAAGATTATTGTAGATACCTACGGAGGATATTCCCGTCATGGCGGTGGTGCTTTTTCCGGTAAGGATCCCACAAAAGTAGACCGCAGTGCCGCCTATGCCTGCCGATATGTAGCTAAGAATATCGTTGCTGCCGGGCTGGCCGAGAAGTGTGAAGTTCAGCTCAGCTACGCCATTGGTGTTGCTCGCCCCGTTAGCATTTTGATCGAGACGTTTGGCACTGGCAAGGTGGATGAAGATCGTCTGCTGCAGGTTGTTCAAGAAAATTTCGAACTTCGTCCAGCGGGGTTGATTCAAACCTTCGGCTTAACCAAACTCCCAGGTGAGCGAGGCGGTCGGTTCTACCAAGATGTGGCGGCCTATGGCCATTTTGGTCGTACCGATTTAGATCTGCCTTGGGAAGCCACCGATAAAGCAGATCTGCTCAAGCAAGCCTTGAGTCCTGCCCTATCTGGCAACGCCTAACGAATCTCTTCATAAAAGCGCTTTAAAAATTCGGCGGGTAAACCCATAAACCACAGCCAACCTATCGAGTGATAGATGAATGTGGCTTTCCAAGCCCCCCATTGCTGCAATCTGCGATCGGATGTTTGGACAATGCGGTTGACCAGCCGAATTTTGCCGTGTTGAACTATTCTGGTGCAGAAGTCTGCATCTTCCATAATGGGCAGGTCTGGATCAAAGCCTCCACAGTCCCAAAAGGCTTGTTTGCCACAGAAGATAACCTGATCACCAAATAAGACTCTAAATCCCTTGCATAGATAGAGATAGGGATGAGTAATGGCAGCGGCAAGATAGGTTTTTAGATAGTTCTGCAATGTAATGCCCCAGCAAGTACTTTGATCGCCACACATCAAAGCGATAAAGCCCCCGCAGACGGTATTGGGGTGGGCTAGCGTTTGGGTCATTAAGACTACCAGATCATCTGGAACAAGGGTATCGGCATGGAGAAAACACAGAATGTCCCCGGTTGCGATCGCAGCGCCATAATTCATCTGTGATGACCGGCCTTGCTCCGTTGCCGTCACCACCACAAGGTTCGTTCCTTCCCAGGTCTCAGCATACTGTTGGGCAATGGCCACCGTTCCATCCGTACTGCCCCCATCCACCAAGATAATTTCATGGGCGGGAGGCTCTAAGGCCATCAAATGCTTGAGGGTCCGGCTGAGAACCGTTGCTTCATTGAGCAGGGGCAGGATGATCGACACTTGAGACATGAAAACTCAGTTCAGCAGCAGAATATAAACAAAGCCCCATTGATGATACGCGACCATCACTCCCATCACGCGGGAACTGAGATCATTGTGTGCCAGAATCAGGAGTGTTGCACAGGGGACCTTTATGCTGGGTACTTTGCTCGATCAGCGCTATAGGGTGACGGCAGTCTTAGGGGCCGGTGGATTTGGCCAAACCTATATTGCCGAAGATACTCGCCGACCGGGCAATCCCCAATGCGTGGTGAAGCATCTGAAACCAGCCAGCTCTGATACCCAATTTATTGATGTGGCTCGACGTCTGTTTCGAACCGAAGCGGAAATGCTGGAGAAACTAGGACGCCATGATCAGATTCCCCAGCTACTCGCCTACTTTGAAGATCAAAAGGAATTTTATCTCGTTCAGGAATTTATTCAAGGTCAGCCCCTCAGTGATGAAATGCCCCTGGGCCAACCCCTACCCGAAGCCCAAGTGTTGGGCATTGTGCAAGAGATTCTCAACGTCTTGCATTTCGTTCACTATCACCAAGTCATTCACCGGGATATCAAGCCGGACAACCTGATTCGTCGCCGAGCCGATGGTCATTTGGTCTTAATTGATTTCGGGGCTGTCAAAGAAATCCGCACTCAAATTGCCCCCGCAGGCCAATCCGTCGGCTATACCGTGGGCATCGGCACCCAAGGATATATGCCAGGGGAACAGCTATCGGGCCGCCCTCGCCTCAACAGCGATATTTATGCCGTTGGCATGATTGGTATCAAAGCCATGACGGGGGTAGAACCCATACAGCTTCCCTTTAATGAACAAACGGCGGAGATTCAGTGGCGTTCCCTAGCTCCCCAGGTGTCTCCCCGGTTTGCTGAAATTTTGGAACGGATGGTGCGATCTCAATTTAATACTCGCTACCCATCGGTTGCAGACGTTCTTCAAGATTTGCAGCTCCTTTCGCAACCTATCCCTGCCGCCATTCCTCCCACCGAACCCGTTATTCACAGTGGATCCATCCCCCCTACCGCCCCCATTCCCAACCCAACCCCAACCGACTTACCTGCCACCAATGTTGTGAGTCCAAAACCCGTTTCTCCCCAACCGTCTCGTAGTTCTTGGTGGATTGCTGCTGGGATTGTCGGTTTATCAGGTCTAGGGGGCGCTTACGCCCTCGGTCTAATGCCTAATTTTTCAGGACTCAATGGACGATCCTCAGATCCGACCGTCAGTCCTTCTGCTTCTGTTGAACCCTCTGCTGAGCCCTCCCCCACCCCTTCATTCAGTCCTCCCCCCACCAGAAACATTACGCCGCTCCCCTCCAACTGCAAGGTCACCGTCAATGATCCAAACCCTCCCCTAAATATTCGGTCCAGTCCAGAAGTCTCCCCCAACAATATCGTTGCCACCGCTGACAACGGCACCCCCTTGTCAGTGCTCGGTTCCCAAGGGAAATGGCTGCAAATTCAATCTCCTGACGGTTGGGTTTCCAAAAACTTAACCCGGCAAGTATGCCCGTTAGGCGCGAATCGGGTTCGGTTTGCCCCAGGAGCAACAGAAGCTGTATTGACTCAAACCTTGAATCAGCATGAACGGCAACCGTTCCTCCTCCAGGCTCAAGCCCAACAAACCATGACGGTGCGCTTAACCAGGGGCAGTGTAGAAGTTCAAGTCCTCGATCCTCAAGGTCGTGTGATTGCCCAAGCTGATCGGCAAACCCCTGTGGATAAAACAACCTTACCTACAAATGGGGACTATACTATCGCGGTAGAAAATCAGCAGCCTGGGGCTGAACAATTTTCCGTAGACGTTGAAGTGGTCACTCCCAGACCAATCTCTCCAAAAGACACCACCTCAAGGGTGCAGTTTGCCCCTGGTACAACGGGGACTCAACTCAACAACACGATTCAACCCGGCCAACGGCAGCGATATTTGCTCAATGCCGGAGCACAGCAGTTTATGGGAGTCAAGATCAGCCAAGGGGATATTCAGTTAACTCTCTTCAGTCCCAGTGGCCAACTCATCGGTCAACTCGACTCTCAGGCAACCAATTGGCAAGGGCAACTACCTCAATCTGGAGATTATCGCTTCGAAGTATCGACCAATCAAACCAGCCCCTACAGCATCAATATTGAGATTGAATAAAACGGGACAATTCAGGTGATCTTTATCATTCAAACAGGACCTAAACTGAGCTAGGTTATGATGTGAACGCAGGAAGTCTCAGACATCTTAATTAATACTCATACTGAAATTATCAATGGCTACACGCCAGTATGGGAAAGGGGTCAATCACTTCTGCGTTTCACTTGGTTTGGACAATGCTGCATTAATTGAAATGCTAATTCTATGACTCAGATTACGTGTAGTTCCTGTGGGCGAGAAAATTCATCAGACTCTCGATTCTGCCAATATTGTGGGACTTCATTGTTGAAACCGCCGACAACAGGATCAAACAGCCCTGCAGTCGCTCCTCAAACCAGCAATCAATCTGCTACTTCCCCTACCCAAGCGACTGCAAACATAGACCCCACAGAAAATATCCATACCTCGTTACCTCCTGGAACGCGACTCCGCGATCGCTATGTGATTCAACAACAGTTGGGACAAGGTGGATTTGGCAGAACCTACCGAGCAGAGGATACCGGACGCTTTAACGAAATTATTGTCCTCAAGGAATTAACGCCATCCGTTCAAGGCACCTACGCCCTAAAGAAAGCGGAAGAACTCTTCCAAAGAGAAGCGGCCACCCTCCATCGCCTTGAGCATCCCCAAATCCCCAGATTCTGGGAGCTTTTTACCGCCCAAAAACGGCTATTCCTGGTCCAAGATTTCGCCGAAGGCTCCACATACCAGCAATTATTAGAAGGACGCCAACAGCAAGGGCAAACCTTTAGCGAAACCGAAGTCACGCAACTATTCCGAGATCTGCTGCCAGTCCTCAGTTATCTCCATGGCCAGGGAGTGATTCATCGAGATATTTCCCCCGATAACATTATCCGGCGGAACAAAGATGGTTTACCCATCCTGATTGACATGGGTGGGGTGAAGCAAGTGGCTCTGGACGTTGCCACAGAAGTGGCCACTCAAGGGAGTTCTCCTGGAGCATCCACAGGCGGGACTCGCTTAGGGAAAATTGGCTATGCGCCCGATGAGCAGATGCGCCTCGGCTTAGTGGCCCCCCATAGTGACTTATATGCCCTAGCAGTGACGGCTTTAGTGCTGATGACGGGACATCCACCCCAGCAGCTCCAAGATCCCCAATCTCTAGAGTGGCTCTGGCAAAAACAACTCAGCTTAAGCCCTAACTTGGCTGATATCCTCAACAAGATGTTGGCACCCCGACCGGTGGATCGATACCAGTCTGCGGCAGAAATCATTCAAGCCCTCAATACTCAGATAGAGCCACCCCCCACCAAAATCATGCAGCCACCCCCCGTCGCTGGGGTACCACCAACCATGCCGCCAACCATGCCAGCGGCCCCACCTCCGACTCAGCCGTCCCCCCAGGCCACCCAGTCATCTAATCCTTTCGCCGCCAACTATTCTGCCCCTGTACAACAAGTTGCTGCAGTGGAAGAGCCCAGCAATAATAACGTTAAGTTATGGGCCATTGCCGGTGGTTTGACCTTCATCATTCTGGGTGGTGTTGTCTACGCTGGCTTTAATAGTGTCGATCCAACCGTATCCTCAGAAGAATCGAGTTCGCCAGTTGAATCTAGCTCCTCTTCCCCTCGGATCAGCCCCTCGCCCAGCCCATCCCCGCCCAGTCGGCGGCGGTTTAAGTCCGTCGAAATTGATAATTTATCCACCTATACCCATAAAACCAAAGCCTTTTCCTTACTGGTTCCCGATGGATGGAAAAGCAAAGACAATAGCAAGCCGGGTGAAGTGATTGTATTATGGACCGATCCAACCCGTAACGGTGGACTCGTCGCCGATATTTTCGATGTTGACTATGATCCCACCCAGGATGATTTAACCAAGTTACTCCAAGATTTCCTCAAGAACTCGTTTGAGAAGGAACCGGGCTTCTTTCTCCGAGACGCTAAACCCCAAAAAGATGGCAGCGTTTTGCTCATCTGGGGGTATACCGCCAAAGCAACCGGCAACATTGAAGTAAAACTGCTGGGCAATAGCTTTATTGAACGCAAAGACAAACGAGTGGCTATTCTAAGCTTCATCGTTCCCAATGATCAATTCAAGGAACTTGAAAAACCCCTCAATCGCATTATCAATAACTACAAGATCAATACAGAAGCCAAAATCCCTTAAATCGATGTAAAACTGGAACTTTTCAGGAGTGGCAAGGCTCAAGATAGCGAAACAGTCTCGCATCACTATGAAGCGCTTAACCACTGTCCAGTCCATTGCGCCAAAGGATAACGACCTGACCCCCATGAAACCTTCTCGCAATCACCGACTTTGGGTTACTAGTCTTCTCGCTGGCGGGTTCGCGTTGTCCGTTGGAATTTATCAGTGGCGGTCTTCTTCCCAAGGCGTTCAGGCCTCCTCACCCCCTTCCGTTTCGACACCATCCTCCCCTGGTCCTGCCCCAAACTCACCCAAGGCAGCTCCAGCACCTCCAGGGCTATTTGCCCCGCCGAGGGGAGACGTGCGGTTAGTAGTGATTAGTGACTTTAATAGTCAGTATGGGTCAACCACCTATGCCCCCGAAGTCACTAAAGCGATCTCACTTATCCCTGGTTGGCAACCCGATTTAGTTTTAAGTGGGGGAGATATGGTGGCGGGACAATCTCGTTCGCTAAACCGAGCCCAACTGCAAGCCATGTGGGCTGCCTTTGATCGCAACGTAGCAGCCCCCCTTCGTAAAGCTCAACTTCCCTTGGGATTCACCATTGGCAATCACGATGGTTCTGGCGCCTTATCACCGGCAGGTCGTCATATTTTTACCGTCGATCGGCAAGTGGCCTCTTCCTATTGGAATCAACAGCGCCCCAATTTACCCTTTGTCGATCGGGCAAACTTCCCGTTCAATTACTCTTTTGCTCAGGATGATATCTTCTATCTCGTTTGGGATGCTTCCACTGCTAAAATCACCCAAGAACAACTCGCCTGGGTAGTCAGAAGCCTGGAGAGTCCCGCAGCCAAGAAGGCGAAACTTCGGATCATGATTGGTCATCTCCCTCTCTATGGAATTGCGGTGGGCCGTAACAAACCTGGTGAGTATTTGCGCAATGCCGAGCAGTTAAGGGTGATCATGGAACGCTATGACGTTCATACCTATATTAGTGGTCACCAACATGCTTACTATCCCGGTCGCCGGGGACAGCTCCAACTGCTACATACCGGAGCGTTAGGAGGGGGCCCACGCCAATTAGTGGGAAGCAATCTCACCCCTCAGAAAACCTTAACGGTGATGGATATTGATTATGAGGCGTTATCAACGACCTATACCACCTACGATATGAAAACCTTACAGGTGATCGACCACCTCAAACTTCCCCGCCAAATTGCTGGGCAGAACGGTACGGTGTATCGCCGGGATGTGGGTATAACGCCATAAGACTCAGCTAGACTCCCCTATCTCTGGGGATATATTTTGGCTCCTGGCAGCCGTTTTAAACGTTCCCAATTGACCAGCTCATCCAGGAAATGCAAGACATAGTCAGACGAGAATGCGATCGCACAATTGATCAAGCCCTTCAGTTTCTGGTTGCTATAAAAATCATGCTTCTTTCTATGAAATGGACGTCGAGTCATCCCAAATACAAAGTAGGGACATTCAGGAAAACGTTCAAGCACCCTTTGAGCTAAATAGACCGATTTTATTTCTGGATAACTGGAGAAGTACTCCGTTAGCTGTCGAATTTCTGCATCCGGTAATCCATGAGGTTTGTATTGGGTATCCTGCGCAAACTTCGATCGTTCCGCCAGGGCCATCTTCCAAACTTTCTGATGGTTCTGCCATCGCTGTTTATAGGGTCCAGCCCGATCTGGTTGGTATCGTTGGTGATAGTAACCGTAGAGCTGACGACAAGCAGGTATCACAAGTGAAGGATCATGATCCATCGCAAACTCAAGGTGTGTCACTCCATCGGCCTGCCCTTCTTCTGTCAGTAAGTATCCAACCCAATAGCGAGCACCAACCTGATTCGGGTTCTCAGCAATAATCGATTGGAACATGGATAGTGCCTGCTGTTGATCCTGAAGTTGCCAGGTGGTTGAAGCCCGTTTCATTTTTTCTTCTGGGGTGAGCAGATGTTCAGGCTTCTGATTCAAACGGTGTAACCAAGCCAACTGATGTTGACTATAGTCATGATCATCAGCCCACTCCTCGATTTCTTTCTGTTTTTGAAACTGATTTAATTGAGCAGTTAAGTCAGCAAATTTATCCCCCAGTAAAACTGTAGCGTTCAACTCAGGAGGAGCTAATTCTGCGGGGATATAATCCAGCCTTTCCAGACGTTCTGATAAACAGGGATGAGTCGAGGCATTGGTGGTTTGTCGCGCAAGGCATAGGGCCAACCATCGACAATATTGATCTGGAGATAGTCCTGATCTAAGAACCTGGAGAATTTGGGAAATAGAATCATCATCCGGTTCTGGCTGGTGGAGTGCTCGATGGTAATGGGTGGACCAATACTCTTTTAAGAGCAGATGATCATACACATAAAGCCAAATGAGTGCCTCGGCTAGATGGTGACCCCCCACTACTTCTATTACCTGCTGATCGGCCTCATACTCTTGAGCGCGAGCATGGACAAACGAAAACGCACGAAAGAATGGTCCATACCAGCTAAAGAAGCGGTAAAACAGAAATCCCCCACTACTATACTCAAATTGTTCTGCTAGATCGTACCAAGTCCGACGAATTTGATAGATCCATGCGGATACCCGACCATCATCTCCACAAAGATGGGCAAGCTCATGGGCTAATACTGCTTTACATTGCTGGGGAGACAGTGCTTGCATCAGGGGCAGTCCCATTAACAAATAGTTGCTTTGCCAACCAATAAATCCCAACCGAGGACGCTGAACAATCGCAGCATTAAGCTCCCCATTGAGGATGACATTGTTCAACTTAGGAGCTTTCATAACCGATGCTAATTCATCAAGCATGGCAAACAGCTCAGGGACTTGTTGCCGAGTCAAGGGAATCCCCTTGGGGCGATCAAAACGAACGAAAAACAAGCGCAACAGACTAAATCCAACCAGAATAGTCACATAATTAAGCGATTCAATGGTTTCCAGGTCTTGGATAGTGGTTAAGTACAGTCGAATTCCCCATAAACCAGCAAAGAGCAAGACAAAAACAGCCAAAATATAGACATAACCTAAACAGGCTAATAGTCTTAACCGACTCCGGTAGAAACCTGGATTTCGGTGAGCCATCCTCTCAACTCGGCAAACTAAAGCATCAAACTCCTCAGGTGTGGAGATTTTTTTAAAGGAGATCCACTGAAACCACCGTTGCATAACCACAAAACATTGATGTTCTCTCAAGTTAAAGTATGCCCAGCCGAAAAGTTTTCAAGATTCAGGCTCAAGGTTTCCAGTAGTTGTGCAATTACCAGGTGACCTCAACTCATCGCCTACCCCTTCATTTCCTAAGCAGTCCTGATAAGAGTTTGTATGATAGGGAACTGTTGCCAAAACAGAAGAGAAGACTCATGGAGTCAACCCTCATTTACCCTCATCAGTTATATGAATCTCATCCTGCCGTCTCACCAGAGCGTATTTCCTTCTTAATCGAAGAGCCCCTTTTTTTTCGCCAATATCCCTTTCACCAAAAGAAGATTATCCTACATCGAGCTTCGATGAAAAGCTATGGCGATCGCTTGCAAACCCAAGGGATAACTGCCCAATACTTAGAAAGTCATGACCTTGAATCTTCGTCCACCGTTTTCGCCATTCTCAAGAGCCAGGGCATTCGCTGTGCCCATATTTGCGAAGTAACCGATGACTGGTTAGAGCAACGGATTAATAAAGCAGCACTGACCTTCGACATCCAGCTGTATTGGTATCCAACCCCTAACTTCCTCACCCAAACCTCCGCATTAGAATCCCTTTTGCCTACCAACAAATCCTTACGGATGAATTCCTTCTATATCAAACAGCGCCAGCGATTAGGGATTCTCCTGGACGGGGAGGGACCCGTAGGAGGCAAATGGAGCTACGATGCGGACAATCGGAAGCGCTTACCTCAAAAAATTGAGCTTCCTCGTATCCAGTGGCCTGCAGCCAATACCTATGTCAAAGAGGCCGTTATCTACACCCAGCAACACTTTGCCAGTAATCCAGGTAGTAGCCACGGTTTTGTCTATCCGATTGATCACGACAGTGCCGTGCAATTCCTTTATCAATTCCTAGAAACCCGCATTGACCAGTATGGTGCCTACCAAGATGCCATCGATACAAACCAATCCTACTTATTCCACTCCGTGTTGACGCCTGCACTGAACATTGGTTTATTGCATCCAGAAGAAATCGTCCAAGCCACCTTAGACCGGCATGCAGAGCGCCCCATTCCTCTCAACTCCTTGGAGGGGTTTATTCGTCAGGTAATTGGTTGGCGGGAATATGTCCGAGGTGTCTACCTGCTAAAAGGACGAACCCAAAGAACCACTAATTTTTTCCAGCACCAACGGCCTATCCCTGAAGATTTTTGGGACGCCAACACCGATATCCTGCCTTTTGATTCGGCCATGGCACGGGTGCTGGACAATAGCTATGCCAACCATATTGAACGACTCATGGTGTTTAGCAACCTATTCTTGCTCTGCGAATTCGATCCAGATCAGGTTTATCGGTGGTTTTCATCGTTGTTTATCGATGCATTTGACTGGGTGATGGTCCCAAATGTGTATGGCATGGGCCAGTATGCCGACGGGGGCCTAATGATTACTAAACCCTATGTCAGTTCTTCCAACTACCTGCGCAAGATGAGTTACTTCAAGCCAGGAGACTGGAGCACCCTTTGGGACGGTTTGTATTGGCGGTTTATGCACAAGCATCGATCATTATTTGAGCGCAATCCTCGCACGCGGATGACCGTCAGCCATCTCGATCGCATGGGCGACAAGCTAGACCAGCATTTGCAGGTATCTGCAGCCTTTCTTGACGGCTTTTAGGCCCCCTCCACCAACAGCAGCTTAGCAGTGGGCTGCAATTTGGTTGGCTTCGCGAGGTGGATAGGTCAAGGCGGCGAATAGCAGGACGATGAGATCAAACGCCAGTTTCAAGCTCTGGACCACCACGTTTTTCACCACCACTAAGCAGCCCATCAGCAAGAGTTTCAGCAGCGTTCGGCCAGACTGAGCTACTGCAGGGGTGGTCGAGGTTACAATGTGACCGGGTAAATACAAAAAGAAGGACAAAGCCAACAAGTTGACGATCAGAATCCCGATTAGCAGATAGCTACCAATACCTGCCCAAAAGGACCCTTTTTGCATGGCAGGTAGAAGCTTATCTAAGGCAGACAATACCCCCACCATACCAAGGGGAGCTAACCACCGAGGTAAGCATATTCCCTGGGTAAATTGTTTCAGTAGATGAAATCCATTATTGACGACCACCGATAACCATTCGCCACTCTGATCAGCCATGAACTAGCCCTACCCATAGACGTTGAAGCTATCTTACACATAATCCAGGGATTGTCAACCTTTTTCCCCCGAATAGAGGGATTTAGCAAAATCTTTTGCTCTTATTCACAGAAATGCGGCGAAAAAATTTTTTCAGAGTTATTTTAGTGGAGATGTTAGGGGATTTTGGAGTCGAGCATGGCGAGTCGAGAGCATCTAAACATACTGAATCAGGGCGTTAAAGCCTGGAATCAGTGGAGAGATGCCAACCCTAATATTCGTCCTAATCTGCAATTGGCAAACCTGAATGGCAAAAACCTCAGCAAGATCAATTTCAGTCGAGCGGATCTGAGCGGTGCGGATCTGAGTGGAACAGAACTCAGGCATGCTCACCTAATTGGCGCTAATCTCAGTCGGGCCTTTATGCGTTGGTCGGATTTGAGTCGAGCCACCTTGAGAGGGGCCTATTTATGGGGAGCCGATTTGAGTGGCACCACCCTGGAACAGGTGGACCTAAGCTATGCCAAACTGCGTGGGGCAACCATGCGTTGGGCTGACCTTAGCTTTGCCAGACTCACCCAGGCTAACCTCCGAGGGGCTACCCTGAGTGGGGCCACCCTTTGCCGTTCGATTCTGAGAAAGGCAGATTGCAGTTGGACAGAACTCCGCTGGGCCGATATGCGGGGAGCCAACCTATATGAAACGGATTTGCGATGGACGGATCTGCGCGGGGCCGATTTGCGGTATTCGTCGCTAGATTATGCGATCGCACTTTCGTCTGACTTTACCGGAGCCACCTTTACTGGGGCCAGTATCGAAAACTGGAAAATCAGTAACGACACCAAATTTGATGAAGTTGACTGTGCCTATGTTTATCTCAAGTCTTCCCAACGCGATCGCCATCCCCTAGCGGGCGATTTTATCTCCGGTGAGTTTATCAACTTAATACAAAAACCCTTAGGCACCATTGACTTACTCTTTTTGCACGGTATCGATTGGTTGGCCTTTGTCGCCGCTTTCCAAGCGCTTACCAAGGAATTTGAACAGTGTGACATCGAGATTCAGGCTATTGAAAAGAAAAGTGGAGGTGCTTTTACAGTCCGCCTAGAAGTTCCCATTGACGCCAATTATGAGGCGATTGAAGCCCAGGCGAAACAGCATTACTCTGCTCAGCTTAAAGCGATTGAGAGACGATATAAATCTCAGCTCAATGCCACTGATGTGGAATTAAAAATCTACCGCCAGAAAAATGCTGATATCAAGGAGATTACAAAGCTACTAGCAGTTAGACCCTTAAAAGCTAGGAATAAAGCAGCTCTTCAACATCAGCCTAATTTAAGGGTGCCATCTTAAAGCCGCTGCTAAAATACCTGCCGATCAAGATAGTTCACATAATCGGTAAATTTGCCCGTGGTTTATAGGTTTCAATTTGGCGGATTTGTTCGTAGAGTTCCCGCTCTCTAGGACTAATATTTTTAGGCGATTCAATGCGAATCTCAACTAATTGATCGCCTCGCTTTCCATTTGAAGCCGGGTATCCTTTCCCCCCCAGCCGTAGCCGCTGGCCAGAACGAACCCCACTAGGAATGGTCACCTTCACCCATCCGTCTAAGGTGGGGGCTTCGATTTGTCCCCCCAGGATGGCTTCTGCACAGGTAATCGGTAGTTCGCAAATAATATCGTTCCCTTCTAAGCGATAGAAGGCATGGGGCGAAACATCAATTTTGAGATAAAGGTCACCGCCGGAAGTTCCCTGCCCCTTCAGACGAATGCGCTGGCCCGACACCATCCCCATGGGCATCGACACTTCTAAGGACCGTCCATCTTCTAGGCGAATACGCTCTCGGCCCCCGGCATAAGCCTTTTCCAAGGGCAGAGTCAGGCGAGCTTCGGCATCTCGCTGACCCACCGAGGACGATTTCGGCTTCTTCCTCGTTTGCTTACGAGCATTGCTCTTCTTGCCATAGGGCCGCTCTAAGAGCTGATCTAAAAACTCTTGGAAATCTGCAAATTCACTAAAATCCACCTTATCAGAGACAAAGGGATTGGTTTGTCCCCCCCATTTCTTCGTGGATTGGGGACTGCTCGATTTTTGAAATCCTTGTTGCTGCCAATATTGGCCAAACTGATCGTACTTAGAACGCTTTTCGACATCCGACAAGACATCGTAGGCTTCACTGATGGTTTTGAACTGCTCTTCCGCCGCTTTATCGCCCGGGTTCAAATCGGGATGATATTGCCGGGCTAATTTTCGATAGGAACGCTTAATCTCTTCCGTGGATGCCTCTTTAGACACCTTAAGAATGTCGTAGTAATTGCGGAAGTTCTGCATCTACCTCTTGTTAGCCTAGTTCGCCAAATTTGCAACGATACCGTTGAGTTTACCAATCATCATCATCCCAGTCTTCCCAGAAGTCACCATCCATTCGACTCGAAGATCGACGAGGGGGCGGATCATCTGAGGATGGTCGCCCGGTCACCAATTCCACGCCTTTATTCACCCCTTTAGAGACCGCCTCACTAATGGAAGACATGGAAGGCAAGGGGAACAGCTCTTCTTCATCATCGTAGTACTCTTGATTGACGCGAGCCACCTCTTGATTAAGTTCGTATAGGGCGTCCTGGAGATTGGCATAGTCCAAATCAATTTGACGATCCTGATCCTGGTTAATGCTGTCTTGCAAATCTCGGGAGAGGGTTTCGACCCGCCTTCTGAGGTTGCTGGCAAACTGGGGACCAAAATCTAGGGTGATTTCTCTTAACTTGCGATCGCATTGGCTAATCAGATCTTGCCCCCGGTTCCGCTTATCAATGCGCTCCCGACGCAGGCGATCCTTATCAGCAAACTGCTCCGCTTCTTGGAGCATGCGGTTGACTTCAGAATCCGACAGATTGGCCGCCCCTTGGACCGTAATGGTTTGTTCTCGGCCCGTATATTTATCCATCGCCGTCACTTGCAGAATGCCATTGGCATCGATATCAAAAGACACCTGGACCTGGGGCACCCCTCGGGGGGCGGGGGGAATACCCCGCAGCTGAAATCGTCCCAAGGATTTATTATTATTGGCTAGCTGTCGCTCTCCTTGGAGCACATGGACTTCCACCTGGTTTTGATTGTCCTGGGCCGTTGAAAAGACATCAGACCGCCGCACGGGAATCGTCGTATTGCGGGGAATTAGGGTCTTCATCACCCCACCAATGGTTTCTAGGCCAAAGGACAGGGGGGTCACATCCAACAAGAAAATATCTTGCAAATCCCCTGCCGTAATCCCAGCCTGGATCGCTGCTCCCACAGCCACCACTTCATCCGGGTTAACATTCTGATTGGGACGCTTATTGATCATCTGACCGATCAAGGTCTGGACCATGGGGATGCGGGTGGAGCCGCCCACTAACACCACTTCATCAATATCGATGGAGCGAAGATTACTATCCCGCAAAGCCCTCTCCACCGGAGCCTGTAGTCGCTCTGCTAGATCGGCACATAAATTCTCAAACTGCCCCCGGCTCAACACCACATCCATATGTTTGGGGCCTTCTTCTGTCGCCGTGATAAAGGGCAGGCTCACATTGGTCTCCGGCAAGCCCGATAGTTCAACTTTGGCCTTTTCCGCCGCTTCCGTCAGGCGCTGTAAAGACTGGGGTTCCCGGCGCAAATCAATATTTTCTTTCTCTAGAAACTGTTCCGCCAGCCAATCGACGATCACCCGGTCAAAGTCCGTGCCGCCTAATTGCGTGTCTCCAGCCGTCGCTCGCACTTCAAAGACCGAATCTCCCACATCTAGGATCGAGACATCAAAGGTCCCGCCGCCTAAATCAACCACCATCACCGTCTGGTTGTACTGATTGTCCAGTCCATAGGCCAGGGCTGCCGCCGTCGGCTCATTGATAATCCGCTTGACCTCTAACCCCGCAATTCGCCCCGCATCCCGCGTGGCCTGTCGCTGAGCATCATTAAAGTAGGCAGGCACCGTAATCACTGCCCCAGTAATGGGTTCTCCCAGAAAACGGCTCGCCTCATCCGCCAGTTTCCGCAGAATCATGGCCGATACTTCTTCCGGGGCGAATTCTCGCTCCAAAGCTGGGCATTTAATTTTGACATTGTCCGCCTGGTCGCGCCGAATTGTATAGGGCACCCGTTTGGAAAAAGCCGATAGTTCACTATACCGACGCCCCAGGAATCGCTTAAAGGCATAGAAGGTATTCTGGGGATTGAGGACGGTTTGTCTGCGGGCCAGCTGACCTATCAGCCGTTCACCTTCTTTGCCAAACGCCACCACAGAAGGAGTTGTACGGCTACCTTCGGTATTGGCAATCACCACTGGCTTGCCCCCTTCCATCACTGCCACCACTGAATTAGTAGTACCTAGGTCAATGCCGACAATTCTGCCCATGAACTCTATTTCTCCTATCGCCAGCCTGGTGCGATCTGTATCGTGAACCGTTGAATTTAATATTTTATCCTGCTAAACGGATTCTGTTCTGTGCTTAAGATCTGTTCCATGCTTAAGAAGGGTCTCTCCCAAAGAACGAATGCTTCAGCTGATCATAAACATCTTTAAGAGTCGCCCCGACTGAGGAGCAACCTCCCTGATGTTAACCACCCATCGGTTCTACGCCTCTCCTTAAGTCTACAGAATACCTCAGCCGTCTTCTCTCCGGGGCAGCCATCAATCCTCCTGGACCACCTGAGCCTTTTCCTGGCATTGGCACAGCACCAGCCCAAACCATTGGTTGGCATCCGTCCAAGTTCGCAAAGGGGTTAATTCCTTGTGTGCCGCAATTTCCCCGCCTCCCGAAGCCTGAGCCCCAGTCTGTGAGACGGAGCGCAACTGTTGCTTTAAGGTCTCTAAATCAAATTTACGAGAGATTTCCGTACGGATGGTTTCTGCCGGTTCAAACTCAACCGTCAAATCCAGAGCGGCTAGGTTCACCTTCTGAGCCGTTTGGCTCACAAGATGCATTTCGATCTGATGTTTATCCAGGTTGTAAAAGGATTGATGGTGGAAATGGTTCACCTGGAAATCCCCTTGAAATAGCTGATTGAGATGATGCAGCATATTCAAGTTAAACGCAGCTGTAACCCCTTGGCTATCGTTATAGGCTGCTTCCAATTGCTGAACCGATTTTTGCAAATCTACCCCTAACAGTAAATACTCACCGGGCTGCAGGGCTTGGGTTAACTCAGCAAAGAAGTGTTCACATTCTTGCGGATTGAGATTTCCTAGGGTACTGCCCAGAAAGCAAATCATTCGGGTTGGCAGTTGAGAGGGGGATAACGCAGCGAGGGCAGCCTCATAGGTGCCAACATAGCCATGAATATTGAGGGTGGGATAGTCCTTTAGCAAATGGATGGCGCTTTGTTTGAGGATGCCGCCACTGACATCAATAGGGCAGTACCAGGAGGCCAGCCCCATATCAACATAGGCATCTAACAGCAACCGTGTTTTTGTAGAGCTGCCACTGCCCAATTCCACTAACTCACTCGGGCCAGTGATGGTGGCGATTTCGGCTGCATAGGCCTGCAGAATAGCGGTCTCGGTCCGGGTCGGGTAATATTCCGGCAGCTCACAGATTTGTTCAAAGAGTTGGGAGCCTTGATCGTCGTAAAAATATTTGGCTGGGAGCGTTTTTGGGGTTTTCGACAGCCCTTGAATCACATCTAATCCGGGCTGGCTAGCGGTCGAAGACGGATCCGAGGCAAATTGGGTAATCTGTAAACGAGATTGAAGGTCAGTGGGGGATGGTGCCGACAGGGATTGAGTTTCTGTATGCACAGACTCAAGCATGGGTGAGAGGTCTCCAACAGGGAGGCAACACAGGGGTCGCCTTAGGTTCCCAACCACTGTAAACCATCCCCAACAAACCCGCACAATCACCCATAGGCACAGCGAAACCCTGCAAAATGAATTCGAATCCGAGGCTCATACCAGTTACGGAAGGCCCCCCTAAGAACCGGGGCCTGGGTCGCCCAACTCCCCCCTTTTAAGATGCGATGCTGGTGATCAAAATAAACCATGGAATAGCCTTTGTAGGGATAGGGATCGAAATCAGGAAAGGGATGGAACCAGGTATTGGTCCATTCCCAAACATTGCCTAGTAAATCGAAACAACCAAAGGCGCTTTGCCCGTTTGCATACTGATGAACGGGGGTCGTCCCCCAATGCAAGCCCCCATGATTACAGTGGTGGTTGTCCGGGGTCTGGTTGCCCCAAGGATAGATTCGCTTGGTGGGTGGATCCTGAGGTCTAGGCTGCCAACAGGCTGCCTTCTCCCATTCCGCCTCCGTCGGTAGTCGTTTGCCCACAAACCGAGCATAGGCATCTGCTTCATACCAGCTCACCCCACAGACGGGATGATCAGCTCCCCCCTCGGCAAGCCAATGGGTGGGATGGTTAACGGGATTCTCTTGTAACCATTGCCATCCCTCATCTGACCAAAATTGGGACTGACGATATCCCCCCGCTTCAATGAACTGTTGATACTGGCCTTGAGTCACGGGAAATCGATCGATCCAAAATGAATCCACCTGAACCCAATGGGCTTTTCTTTCGTTATCGAGGGCTTCCAAACCGTCATTGCCTAAGAGAAACTGCCCCCCTTCAATGGGAACCATGTCTTGATGATCTGGCAGGGTGGGCTTCTCTTTAGAGGTACTGACAAGGGCAGCAGGCCATGGCTTTTCCTTGGCCACAAACGAAACGGGTTGGGATTGTCGGCGATGCAGTTGGAGCACCCAGGTGATGGTCTCGCAATGCTGGCTTTCGTGCTGGACTAACCAATGCCATAGCCAAGCCCGAGTGTCTAAAGGGGCTTCTAGCAAATAGTCCCAAACTTGATTCCGGATTTGCTCTAGATAGGCACATATTTCCGCAAAGGAGGGCAGGTTTTGGCGCTCAGCCTTAGGTAAGCCATCCGCCGCAAATAACCGCCGATACTCTGGAAACAGGGGGGCATATCCAGCTTCATGTTCTAAAAGCCACAGTCCTTCGGTAAAGCCAATATGTCCCAAATGCCACCCCACCGGGCTAAAGTCAGAATTGGCTTGCAGGCGAAACGTCTCCTCACTAACGCCTTCAAAAAGCTGGAGGGTGCGGGCGCGGGATTGGGTCAAGGTGTCCTTAATCTCTAATTGCAGCGGTTCTGTTCCAGAAAATAGTTCCTTAGAGGGCATGGGTGGCAACTTCTCTCCTGGGATTGATGGTTAACAAACAGTTGGCTGGAATGGATTGCCAACGCTCCCCAAATTGCGATCGCATCTCTGCATCGGCATCTAAAGGCTCTGACGCCACCAGTACCCCTTTCACCGGATGGGTCACTTCTAACCAGTACAAAGACGGAGGCGGATCGGGATAGGCGTAACGAGACACGGTCATAGATTCACCATCACTGAGCACAATATTCAGGCTTACCCGCACCTCATAGGATTTAGCCCAAGCTTGGATCTGGTGCAAGGATTGAGTCAAAGCCTGGGCCAAGGTCTGAGTCGGATTTTGGGTCAGGGTTTCATAAATCAAAGCCAGAATATGTTCTGAGTCCGTTGTTCCTTCAATACTTTGGTAGCGTTCGTCACTGAGACAGTCCCGCATCGGTCGATAGAGAGTTTGACGAAACCGATCAATAAAGCCATTGTGAATCCCCAGCAATTGGCGATCGCCAAAGGGTTGGCAATTACTGAGCTGCAGGCTTTGTCCCAGGGTGGCGCTGCGAATATAGGCGAGAAAACTCCCGGACGAAATATAGCGACAGAGTTCCTCAAAGTTGGGATCATTCCAAATGGGTAAACTGTTGCGATACCGATAGGGGGGATGTTGGGAAGCTGGCTTATACCAACCCATACCAAATCCATCGGCGTTAATTAAACCCGCCGTCATTTCTTTGGGCTGGTAGCTCTGGGCCACGAGGGAATGGCGGGGGGCAATGAGAAAGGTATCTAACGAAACCGGTTCGCCTAAATAGCCCAACAAACGGCACATAGAGAGGAACGTCCATATCCATCAGTGAACACTGTAACAAGGTCAATGCAGGTCTTTGAATGAGCATGCCATAATTACGTCAGCTTTATCCCTCTTTGTTCAAACGGCTGAGGGAATCAACGGTTATGCCAATGCCCCACCAGCCTGCTGATCCATTCGACATTGCATCCCCTTTGTCCTTGGCCAATCCCTTCGCAGCCTTTATCGACCAAACGGTTGATATTTTTGTGGCCTACGACCAGGATCTGCGAATTATCACCATCAACCGCATCGGGGCGCAGCGGCTGCAGCGACCCTATGAACAAATCCTGGGACAAACCAATCAGCAACTCTTTGGGGCACAAGCAGAACTGATTGATCCGTTTCTGATGTCGGCCTTAGAAACTGGGGAACGAGTCTTTGCTGAGCAGGAACTTGTGTTTAATCAGCAACGTTACTACTACGACACGATTTATACCCCCACCACAGATGCCAGGACAGGCGAACGGCAGGTGTGGGGAATTTGCCGAGATATCACCATCAAAAAGGATCTACAAAAGAAGCGGGAAGCCCTCCTCAAACAGCAAACCATCCAGATCGAGGAGCGCTTTCGGACATCGTTTAATAATGCGACCATCGCCAAGGCATTAATTGCCCTAGATGGGTCATGGCTTCAAGTTAACCCAGCCCTTAGTCAACTCCTCGGCTATGACCCAACTGAATTACTAAAGTTACGCATTGAAGATCTCACTCACCCGGAGGATCAAGACATTGATCGGCATCAAGTCCGCCAGCTACTCATCGGCCAAACATCGAGCTACCAAATTGAGAAGCGGTTCCTCCATCGTTTAGGCCACACTCTGTCCGTCCTCTTAAGCGTCGCCCTTATCCTCAATTCTCAAGGCAAACCCTCCTACTTCATTGCTGAGATGCAGGATATTACCCAACGCAAACAGGCCGAGGCGGCCCTGTACCTCCAGCTCCAAAAGACCCTACAGCTGCAAACTGCCCTGCAAACCAAAAACCAGGCCCTGCTAGAAAGTAGCCAAGCCGCCCAAGCGGCAAACCTAGCCAAAAGTGAGTTTCTAGCCATGATTAGCCATGAAATTCGCACGCCCATGAATGCCGTCATCGGCATGACGGATTTACTGAAAGATACTCACCTCGATCCCCATCAGCAGGATTTTGTGGAAACGATTCGAACCAGCGGTGAATCACTCCTCAATATCATTAACGACATTCTCGATTTCTCCAAGATCGAGTCAGGGAAACTAGAACTAGAACTGCACCCCTTCCCCATCTCCACTTGTGTGGAAGAAGCCTTAGATATTGTTAATTCCAAAGCGACAGCCAAAGGGCTGGAACTAGCGTATTTGATTGAACCGGGAACACCCAACCATATCCAGGGGGATGCCAATCGCCTCCGACAAATCCTCGTCAACTTGCTGGGGAATGCGGTGAAATTCACGGCTGATGGCGAAGTGATTGTGACCATCTCCGCCCGAGATGTTGCCACTGCTGAGATGACCCCAGAAGTCCCTTTATCCCTCCATGAACTCCTCTTTGAAGTCAAAGATACCGGTATTGGCATTGCGCCAGAACATCAGCAGAAGTTGTTTCAGTCCTTTTGCCAACTGGACTCTTCCATTACCCGGGAGTATGGCGGAACGGGATTAGGATTGGCCATTAGCAAGCAACTCTGCGAGCTGATGGGCGGAACCATTTGGGTGGAAAGTCAGGTGGGAATCGGCTCAAGCTTTTTCTTTACCATGGCTGCTTCTGCCTTACCCGGCCCTGAAGATCACCGAGCCACGGAGCCCCAATTCCAAAACAAGCGGGTTTTAATTGTCGAGGACAATGCCAGTACGGGGCAGATTCTCTGCCAACAAGTCCAGGCATGGGGGCTCGTTCCTACCCTGGCTTCTTCTGGCTTGGAGGCGTTGGCATGGGTCAAGAAAGAGCGGTTTGATGTTGCGATCGCAGATCTGCAACTCCCCACCATGACCTGGTCTCGACTCCTATCTGAACTAACCCAAAATCATATCCACGCTCCGCTTCCGATTATTGGTTTATGTGCCATCGGAGAAAGTGCTGCCGTCTGGCAATATCAGCCCCTGCTATCCGCCTCCCTCAGCAAACCGGTTAAGCAATTTAGGCTCTACCAGACCCTTCTTAAGGCACTCTCCACCCACCAGCCTGATCTTCCCCAGCCTGCCATATCCCAACCTCCTCCCAAACCAACGCCCTCCTCCGTCAGAATTTTGGTAGCTGAAGATAATGTTATTAACCAAAAGGTCATTCTTAAACTGTTAGACCGCTTAGGTTACCAGGCGGATTTAGTCACCAATGGCTTGGAGGTGCTCACTGCCCTGCAAGAGCAATCCTATGACGTGGTGCTAATGGATGTCCAAATGCCGGAGATGGACGGCATCACCACGGCCCAGAGCATTTGTGAACAGTGGGATAAAACGAATCGGCCTCACATTGTGGCCATGACAGCCAATACAATGCAAGGCGATCGCGAGTCCTATTTAGCTGCAGGTATGGATGACTACATTGCCAAACCCATTCGTCTTAAAGGGCTAGAACGAATATTGTCAGAATTCACAGAGGCGAAGTGCACCTAAATAAACCAGATTTCATACCAAAATTTAGAAATTTAGCTTATTAGTCGAGGGGGTTGTAGCGAATCTCAACATCTCGGAATACCTCCAAGGAAATAACTGCGAGTTTTCTCTATATACAAGCTAAATTCTCTAGAGCTCTGTAACGCTCTATCGCAACTTTGACTAGATCGGTGGCTTTAGCAACTAAATCTATATCTCTCGAACCAGGTGCTCTAGGTTCTCGATAATACATAGCAAAGGTGGCTACAACTTCATCATTGATGATGATTGGAGTAGACCAACATGCTCTGAGTCCATACTGTAAAACTACATCCTTGACTGATTGACAACGAGGATCAGTAGCAATATCCGTAATTGTAACGGTTTGTTTTGAATAGGCAGCCGTCCCACAGGAACCAACCATGGGTCCAATTTTTAAACCATCAATGGCTTGGTTGTAAGCTTCAGGTAGGCTTGGAGCTGCCCCATGATGTAGCTTGCCAGTAAAATTATCTAACAAGAGAATAGAACATAAAGACTGATCTGAAAGATCCTCAATCATCTTAGCCAGAAGATTTAAGGTTTCCAAAAGGGCTGCTCCCTTGGCAATCAAGTTTAATACCTTATTCTGTCCATCCACGAAGTCTTGAATCCATTTACGTTCAGAGATTTCCTGATGGAGTTGATGATTCTGTCGATCCAATTGGAGCATTTGCTCCTTTCCCTTTTCAATGAGCTTAGCTTGCGCCAGAGCAATTCCTACCCTCAATGCTACAGATTCAGACAATTCAATTTCTTCTTGAGTCCAATGCCTAAATCGATCACATTGTTGGATCAGGATCAATCCATTGGGTTCGCCGTGACAGGACGTTCGAATGGCAATCATTGACTTCAAGCCAGTAATATTAACCCCATCTGGCAGAGGTTCCATCAGAGAATTTGTATGTACATCTGGAAGAGAAATGGCTTCATCGTTTGCTAAACTCTCTCGTACAAAAGGGATATCAATGATGGAACGACTCCAATCCAGCAAAGAGGTGAACCCTGTTTCACAGTATTCAGCAGCCCATGGTAGTTGAGCAGTTGGATTAGGTAAATAAGTATAAATTAAACAACGATTGGCTTGGAAGACTTTGCCAATTTGATTTGCCGTGGTTTGCAATATCTGTGTTGTATCAAGACTCTGTCGGATTTTCTGAGTAATATGCTCCAAGAGCAATACTTGCTCTAAATGCTTTGCTAACGCTGCTTCCGTTTTCTTCCTCGTTAGTTCTGCTCCCGCACGAGCAGCAAAAATTTTTAGAATAACAATCTCATCTGAAATATTTTCTTTAGACGGCTTTGTATCCATCACAGCCAAATGGCCTAAATAGTCTCCCTGGCTATCTAAGATAGGTATGCCGAGATAGCTATGAGCATTTAAAGGGATTAAATAGGGATCGTTAGGGAATAGGGTTTGGAGAGAGTGAGGGTAATGGCAGATTTCAAGCCGTTGAATAACCTGCTCACAGGGAGTTCCAGCAATCTCATACTCCCAGCAATTGCCTAACTCATCATCACCACTGTAAGCCAAAGTCATGGCATGGGTGTGGTTTTTATCATCCAAGACAGCAATGAGAGCGTACTCAACATCTAAAATTTCAGCAAGGCAGCGCACACAGGAGTAGAAGAATTCATCTCCAATTTTGGCAGCGGTACCTTCCATAATTAAACGCAAGGCGTCTTCTCGTCGTTTTTGCTCTATGTTCTTAGCGCTTTCTAAGGCTAAACGTTCTTCAACAAGTTGCTTATCTAAGGCTTGGCTCGCGGCAAGGAATTGATAGTCTTGATTGGTTAAACTTCTTCCTAAAGACCAAGCTTGAGCATCTGCTAATGCCTGACCTCGAAGCAACCGAGATTCATCCTGAGCACCAGAATTCATCCAAGCAGTCAATGCTTCCGAGTACGGCCTTAATTCTTCCAGTTGGTCTTGAACCCACATCTGATCAAAAACGAACTTGTAAATGCGGTTTGAAACTTTCAATAAACCATTTCGCTTAACAACTAAGCCTGAAAGTAATAATTCCACTTGAGTATCGCTATTCGTTTCAGCTAAAACTCCATCCTGGAGAATATGCTGATACATTCCTAATAGTCGGGTGGCTTTATGTTCGTTTCTTAGCAGTCGAGTATGAATAGTACGAAGATGTTCGGGGTTATCTTGAGATTTCCAATTTTGAATGATATGGGACTGAACAATATGCTCAATAAAATCCTTAATAGAATATTGAGAGTCAGATAAAAGAGCTGGTGGACAGTTGCATTTTTCTTCAACTTCAACATGCTGGACAACAATTTGACAGAGCTTTTGAGTTAAGAAAGGTTGTCCATTTGTCCAAAATAGAATTTCTTCCAAAAATCTACCGGGGCGATCGTACTTATCTACCATCCCTTGCACAAGAGAATGGCATTCTTCTAAATGGAACCCATTTAATTCAATGGCTTGGCCAGTGTTAAAGGGGGTGCGATTTCGATCTTGGATTAAGTCTGAGGGTGTGGAAACCCCAAACAGGGCAAAGGCCAGGCGATTATATTGAGGATTATCTGCTCGTTGGTTATAACATGACCGGATGAGTGCAAAAAAATCATCCATCGGGAAATCGAGGCTAAGGATACTATCGATTTCATCGATGAAGATGAAGATCTTCTCACCTACAATATGGGTCAACAGTACATTTTCAATAAAAAGACTCAGCTTTTGAACAGGAGTCAAGCCATATTGCTGTTTCCACCAATGATTGAAGTGAAGTGTTTCCTGTAAATTGAATCCGTAAAATATTTCATTGGCGACTCCTTTATACCACTGTTCAGGTGAAGTCCTTTCGCTACCAATGCTCGTGATATCGATCGATACCGAATTATAACCAGCTTGTCGAAGTCTGTGTCTAACACGCACTCGTAAACTAGATTTACCCATTTGACGTGAATTAAAGACGTAGCAGAAATCACCTCTCACAAGGGCGTCAAATAATAAAGAATCTGCTTCACGTTCAACATAACTTGGAGAATCAATGCTGAGGCTACCCCCGACTTGGTACTCATAGTTCTTGTGGTTGTTGGATAGCATAAACCTAAACCAAATTTCCTAAAATTGACTTGTGCAATTGCGAAAATATCGTCTATATAACTCGCACATTGGTACCACTTGATCTTTTTCAAATCGAATCAAGCCAAGGCTTTCGAGCTTATAAGCTGAAACATATGGTATAGATATGGGCTGTTCCACAGACACAATTTCTTTAAAGTGACGAGCTAGCTCAGGATGCTGTTGAAGCGTAAACAACTGGTTACTTAGGTGGCTGCTAAAGAGTCCAGTCGGTATCGGGGCATCATCAATAAGCTCCTGAAGAGAGAGATCTTTATGAAAAAGGTGGTAAAAAGCCAGGTTCAATAAATAAGGGTGACCTCCACATAAGTCACATAGGCAGGATATTTTTGTTCGACCAGATTTACCTTTTGTCCAAGTACAAGCATATCTATCTGCTAATTCTTGGACCTGATCGACAGTTAACGCTTGTAACTGAATGGGAAGGCCTACATTAAAAGGGGACTGACTGAGATTGAGGGGGATATAGGCTTCCGTACTATGGGCAACAATGAGTCGGAGTTTTTTCCATACCTCAAAATTATTTGCTTCTTCATGCCAATACCTCAGCATGGGCAGAAAATCTTGAGCTGTTTGAGAATACTCAAACAATCGATCTAAATCATCCAATGCAATCACGAGGGGATCACTCAGTTGGCTTAGGATATATCTTCTGAAATAATTCGTACAACTTACTTTGCTGCCTAGGTCTCTATCCCAAAATTCATCAACTTTCGATTGTATTTGGAGTTGGTTAGTCAAGTTCAAACATATCCACCTCAACAGCTTATCTAAACTCATGAGAATAGATTGATCTGCCTGATTAAAATTTAATCTAACCGTATTAAAATTTTGTGACTCAGCATAAACTATTATTCTGAGCAGTAAAGAGGTTTTCCCCCACTTTTTTGGTGCTTTTATCCGAATGAGAGATCCAGGTCGAACAACCGTTTCATAGGACCGTTTCTCGGCTAGGTTCCTCTTGATGTAAAAAGGTGATTCCAAGGGAACTGAACTGCTGGGGAAATCAGGTATAGGATTAGATTTCTGGCAATATTCTGTATCAGGGGTATTCTGGGTGTCAGAATTATGGCTTTGTTGCCTGAGGACGGAACGAAAGTTACTTTTTGTGACTTTTTCTGCAAATAAATCCGTTAATTCAAGCCAAAGCTGCGATCCGACTCGCCGAATATAGTCATTGTCATATCCAGCTAACGCCGCAATATCTTGATACGTAAGTCCCTTCCAGCATTGCTTAAAGATTAACTCCTGGAGAGCATTAAGACGTTGGGGTGCAAGCGCAACATCAATAATTTCTAGTGCTTCATCAACTGTCATTAGATGTGATTCACAGGTCTATATCCATCAAGGAAGTCGTCACACCAATCCTAAGGTACAGAACCGATTGGTGTGAATAGTATCTCTTAAAATCAAAAGTAATGACTATAACCATGAAATCCTCAACATCAAGCACACAATTAGATAGCTTCTCATAAGAAAAATAGTAACAATATCACACAGACTTTTTTAATATTCAGGTACAAGCTAGTAACGAGGAGCAATCTTGCAATTCACTAAGTAAATAAAATCACTTGGCTCAATATCATAAAATCATCTACCTTATTGGGACTCTCACTGAAATAATCTATATTGAATCAATCTCAAATCAAGGTTGGACTATTTTATGAGCAGCCTTTTCATTTCGATTACTTTTCCTGATTAATTTAGTAGGTGATACTGCCTTCCATGAAGAACATAGAGTATATAAAACAACTCACCATATTACCAACATAAATACTGATTAGTTTTTGAGAGATTGAAAGTGGTAGCAGACGATATCATAGAATACTATTTACAGAATTATCAATCTACAATAAGCAAAATATCATTGTCTTCGCTTTGCTCTTCAATCATAGAATCTTGGCTTTGTGTTGACGTCGATAAAAAGGTAATCATCTTTGGTCAAATTCACAATCACCCAAATCATCCATCAGGTAAAAGGCTAAAAACATCGCCGATCCAGGGTTGTTTTTCAAAAAATGGTCGTATTTATGTGAATACCAAAAATTCCATGTACGAGCTTGGTTTACCACATCAAGATTTTGCTGGAGATTCAAAGTTATTTTTAGAAAATGGTCAGGAGCTAAAATGGGAGAAACTAACCCATTGGACAGAATAAACCGTCCTCTTTGGTAGCTAGATATAAATCTGCATTTTCTCAATGATTATTTTCATATAATTCATGCCAGTTTACTGCCTACAAATATCAGGTATTTTGTAAGCTTAATTGGATATTTTGCTCAATTACCAAGGGTTGATCATATTGAATTTTCAGGATATTTTTAGTTACTTTCAGAACCCACCTCCCATTTATTTACATAGAGAAGCCGCAGTTTGCTGTATCCTCACTATTTTAATTAATAATGGTGAATCATATGGCTCTGCTCTAATGCAATATGTAGAAACTGAATATCCACCATATCGTCTATCAGATACAGTTTTATATAACGCATTAAACTTCCTGACGCATGAAGGTATTATTACTTCTTATTGGAAAAATTTTCCTGGAAGAGGAAGGCCTAGGCGTATGCTGATAATCCCTTCAAGTAGGCTGGACGAAGCCAACCAATTGTCAAAGCTTTGGCTCGAATTTCTAGAACTGAATAGTCGAAAATATGCATTGGCAACCATCTAATTCACTGAATACTAAGTTAGTCAATTTTTAATATCTCAAAATCCTAGAAGAATTTCAGCTCAATTAAGAGATTGTGCATCAACAAAGTGTGGGATAGGAAGCTAAGTCTTGCCATCTCCAAGGACGCTCCGTCAATCCAGCTCGTTGGGCAGCCGTGTTCTTGAATCGAGAGTGGCACCAAATCCAGTTGAAATAGCTCAGCACCAATCTTAAAGTCATCGCACTCTGTTGCCAGACTTTGCCAAATTTATTCTGTCGTCGATGCCAACGCCCGGTCTGCTGACGCACGATGCCATTGGTCCGCTCTAAGCGTTGGGTCAGGGCTTTACTCACTTCATGGACGACCTCATCGGGTAATTGTCGTGCGTACCCTTCCCAACCATCCGTTTGCCAATGATGACAGGCGGTTTTGCCCTCAGTATTTTCAATCAATTCTTGAGCTAGCTCGTCGGTATGTTTGCCAATACGGCCACTGAGCACGAGACCACTCTCTTTCGCAAGACTCAATGCTATCCAGCAGTCGCCTACCCTCAACTCCTTCGGCTCACAGTGCTTTTGCTTTTTTTGACAAAGGACCACAACTCATCTGCATTAATGACGTCGGTCGCAACGGCCTGAACTTCCCCATTGTGAATCATTTGGGATTTATGACTCGCTGAACGAACCACACTCACACAAGTGTTATACGCTACACCCGTGATGCGAGAGAGTCCTCGTAGACTACTCCCTTCAACATGAGCTTGAAGGATGGTCTGGATCGTTTCAGGAGAGATCTGACGGCGATAACACAGGGTGTCAAAGGTCTCACTAAAGGTCTGTTGACAGTGGGGGCAACGGTAACGTTGACTGCCTTTGCTGGTCTTGCCATGTTTGTGGGTTTTAGGATGACCACATAGAGGACATTGCATGAGGAAATAAAACAACTCGACTCCCTATCGGTTTAACAAACCCACACTTCTTTGATGCACGACCAGTGTTTGGCTTGGTGATTTATCTTTAAGAGATTCAAAGTAAATTCATTATCAATCAACTCATTTAATGACTTAAAATCCTTTGCTTAATATATCTGAAATTTTACTTAATTCCAAACATTTCTCATATATGAGTAGGATAAAAGGCTTACAGAAAAAAAATAATTATCTGATTAGTATGCCATTAAATCATGAATAATCTGACGCCAATCCATGGTCTTGCTTGTGAAATAATCTTATCTTATCCAAATACCTTTACTGAAGCAGAAGTAGATGCACAAGCCTTAAAAAAGGGACAGCTATTGCTCGTTAACTTAGGAAAATTACCCTATGAATCTGCTCGAAGGATTACTGACTTTCTAGCAGGTAGTACCTATTCCATCAGGGGTCAGTTTAGAGAGATTGGCAATGGTGTATACTTGTTCGCCGCTCCTAGAATCTCTATTCAACCCTCTTCTCCAAGTAAAGCTTTGCTCTGAAATTCATTTGGGATCAGTTCAGTTCCAGAATTTACACTAAAGTTGCTGCCTTTGCAGATAAATGCTTTGAAACAAGCTGAATAGGAGTTAGAGGACAAGTTTGACATCTTATAGATTATTGAGCTGAGGCCACCGTGGACTATACATGAATCCTTAGGGATATGAAATAAAGGGGAAACGTCAGATCAAAATCAAATTATACTGCGTACGACTTGCGGCTTAACATTGTAGTGGAGAGATTTGGCAGACTGGGAGTATCCCTCAACCGACTCCCCTACTTGCATGATTAAAATTGATTTCACCGCAGAGGAAATCCAACACCTCAATTACGAACGCTATCATCACCCTCACCCACGGGTGCAGCGACGGATGGAAGTGCTCTACTTGAAAAGTCAGGGTCTTCCCCATGCCCAGATTTGTCAGCTTTGTCAGATTAGTCGTCCGACCTTAGCTAAAACCCTTCGTCTGTATCAACAAGGCGGAATTGAAGGGTTGAAAACCCTGGAATACAAAGGTCAATCCAGTTCACTCAACGCTCATAGCGATAGTGTGAGAGCCTATTTTGAGCAACACCCGCCCCGCACCAGTGCAGAAGCCCAAGCAGTCATTGAACAATTGACAGGTATTAAGCGTTCTCCAACCCAGATCAAAGCCTTCCTCAAACGCATTGGTTGTCGCTCTCGAAAAGTGGGGTATGTGCCGGGAAAGTCGAGTCTGCCCGAGAAAATTGAGGAGCAAGAGCAGTTTCGACAAACTCGCCTTGAACCCTTATTAGAGGAAGCTCAACGCCAAGAGCGTCTTGTCTTTTTTGTGGATGCTGCTCATTTTGTTCACCGGGCTTATCTGGGGTTTCTCTGGTGCCTTCGTCGGATCTTCATCCCTTCTCCTTCTGGCCGTCAACGATTCAATGTTCTGGGTGCACTCAACGCTGTCACCAAAGAAGTCACCAGTATCACCAACCACACCTACATCAACTCTCATAGCATGTGTCTGTTGCTAGCCAAGCTGGCACTACTCGACCCAGTCATACCCATCAGCGTCATTTTAGACAATGCCCGATATCAAAAATGCCAGCTGGTGACTGACTTTGCTGAGATCGTCGATATTGAGTTAGTCTATTTGCCCTCCTATTCACCCCATTTGAATTTGATTGAGCGGCTTTGGCGCTTTGTGCGCAAGGAATGTCTCTACTCGAAGTATTATTCGGATTTTCACTCTTTCAAAGGGGCCATTCAACAGTGCATTGACCAATGCAATACAGAGCATAAGGCGAAACTAACCAGCCTGCTCTCACTCAAGTTTCAGTCTTTCCAGAAAGTTAATCTCTTAACCGTCTAGAGTATAGCCCTCTTTTATCACTTTAGACAGATAAAAAATAGACTATTCTCAGTTTCTATTTTTCTAATGAGTGATGTCAGCTTCAAGAAGTCCAGAACCAACCATTGGCTTTGTTGATGAGTACTGCCAACTATTTGCAGAGTTATTTCCCCAAGTCCGCAGTTATGAAGCCTTCAAGCATCTCCATCTGGGGATGATTAGTGATATCAAACGTAAATCATTGCCCGCCATTGCAAGAGCAGTGGGCTTGGAGAACCATCAAAGCCTGCATCATTTTCTGAGTGAATCACCTTGGGTAGCGTCACATTTGTCTGACAAGAGATTGGACATCATCTTGAAAATACTGGATGGGCGCAGGTTAATTCTATTGATCGATGAGACGGGCGATTGCAAAAAAGGCAAGAGTACCGACTATGTGAAACGGCAGTATATCGGCAATGTGGGCAAGAAAGAGAATGGCATCGTCGCAGTCACTGCCTACGGGCTGTTTCAAGGGATGATTTTGCCTTTGTCCTTTGAAGTGTACAAACCCCGAGAACGTCTTAAAGAGGAGGATGAGTATCTCAGCAAACCCCAAATTGCTGCTGGAATGATCCGACAGTTGCAAGGGATGGGCTTTTGCTTTGAGCTCGTCCTGGCTGACAGCTTGTATGGGGAAGCTCAAACAAACTTTGTGAATGTCTTAGAGGAGTTAAAGCTGCCCTATATCCTAGCGATTCGTAGCAATCATGCGGTGTGGTTACCCGCAGAACAAGCAGTCTTTGCCGAACCGTGGCAGTCATTTGAACGAACCTTCAGCAATGGCACCACTGAAACTCGTTACAGGCAAGAGATCATTTATGGCCAGCGACACCACCAGAAGCGCTATTGGCTATTAACCACGGACCCCCAAACGCTACCAGAGAACTCAACCTCTTATGTCATGGCAGCGGCACCCGAGATCAAGCTGGATGAAATTGGGGATTGCTATGGCTTCAGAACTTGGATTGAGTATGGTCTCAAACAGTCTAAAGATACCTTGGGTTGGGCTGATTTTCGCATGACGCACTACGAACAAATTGAAAAGTGGTGGGAGATAGTGATGAGCGCTTTCTTGATGGTGAGTTTGTTCGCTGATGTCTTCAATGACTCTTGTCCAGTGGCACATCAACACTTTGCGCAGCATCCTTGGTGGGATAACCAAAACGGGTGGAAGAATCTGCTCAATAATGTGCGCTTGATCATTCAACCGTTAATCAGTTGGAATCTTCTAAAGCGCTGGTTAGAAGTCTTTCCCAGCCGTGCTTTGAAAAAGGGGTTTGAGCAACTCACATCAAAGATGGAGGCATTTTGCTGTCCACTGGTGAGGAAATTGCTCAAGCATCCTGATTTTCTCTCTGTCTAAAGTGATAAAAGAGGGATAGATGAAAGTAGAGCATCCTTTTACCGCTATAACCCCAACATCTGAAGTCTATGCCAATTACAACGAGGTTCACAATGCTGCTTTGAAGAGATGAAGTAGTGCTTATCGAAGGCAGCAGAATCTCTACACAAAGAATCAGTCAGGGTTACAGCGAGTGCTAGACGTACAACGACTTATTCATTACTGGGTTAGACCCCATTGGGGGCTCAGTAAGCAGACGACACCAGCAATGAAAATAAGATTTTGTTCCCGTCCGTTGAGCACATTAGAACTCTTCACTAAGTAAAGGGTTAAAGGATATGACCTGTTAATAGACCAGTTCCCCACTCCACCTGAGTCTCTTTTCCCCAGCTTCTCCATGATATATTCAATCAGATAAATTACTATTCCGTTATCAAGAGCTAAGATTTGGTTGATAACAGTATCGATAGGCCGGGAAAAAATTTAGCCTAAGTAGTTTATCTGTTTCTATACCTATTGATTTGGCACGCAACCGAACTAAACGATCATAGACAGGTTGATCACTAATTAAACGTAGTGTAACAAAAGAATGTTTTTGCTTTGAGAAGCCTGACTTAAATGTATATACACTATCCTTTCTTCCACCAACACCACCACCTAAATGCAAATAGCTATTCCCGCGTTTTTTAGCCCAGTATCTGGCATAATCCGTTTCTAAAGTACTTGGAGATAAATTAATATAATTATTTTTTGTACCACCAAATATACTTTGCACTATTCCACAACACTCAGAATATAGGCCAGCACACAAAATCCGATCATCAAGTTCAACAATACATATATGTAGTTTCTCTCCAAAAGCATTGAACATATTTAAAAAATAATCATAATTAAAATCGTAGTAGCTTTGTGAAGCGCCTACCCGCTCGTTAGTTTCTTCCTGAATGTTAGATAGCACTTCAAGGTACTCAAGAACTGGAACCATTCTTGCTTGCATACCCAACCGCTTACATTTATTGATTGTACTTTTATGCCCTTTCCTTGTGTGGCCCCATATCTCTTCTTCAGAGAGTTTTAAGTCAACAGATACTGTTGTTCCATTTTCAACAAAAGATTCAGGCTGAGAATCACTTACAAAGTTATTAAGGATGGGATGAAGTCGAAAGAAAGCTGAGCAGGCACCTTGTTCAAATATACTTATTTTTAGCTTTTCAATCGCTAGATTCACAAATTCTGGGCTTGAATATGCATCTTTACTTAGCAATATACCTGGGTAGCCATAGGGAGAGATGATATCAAGTATTGGCCCCACTTCATTTCCTTGGAGAGATAAGTCATTAAATTGACGAAGGAGATAAGGTAGGAAGAAAATTTTCCGTTCATCAGTTATTAAAATAGCTTTAGGGATAGCATTATACCTTTTTGCTTCTAAAGCAATATATCCTGGCAAGTGATATATATCATGTTGCAAGTTCGATAAGACTTTTAGCCACAAATCATTCTCTGTATTAATTATCTTTACGTCCATTTTTACTCTTTATAAGATATATCAATAAAATAGCTAAACTAACTAATGGTCTTGCTTCCAAAAAAACGTTTTATACCATAATTAGCAATTGAATTTAAATCTGTCAGCAAGTATTTTAGGTTAGTATTATCTAGACTATAGTCTAGTGAACCACTAAGTATATCTTTTATATATCTAGAAAACTTTGCATAGTATTGATCATCATAATAAACGTCTCCGATATCAAACCCAGCTGATACTAGAAATAGTAGATATGGGAAATTAATACCAATGGAAAGTGAGCCCATTAAAGATTGCCAAAATCTAGGGTTTATTTCAATTAAGTATAGATTACCTGTTTTATGGCAGTACCTAAGATCTAGATGGGCAATTCCACTCCATTGAAGCTCAAACATTGTTTTTTTTACGATACTCAATACAGAGTTATCATGAATAAAATGTAATTTATCAATCTTTGGCGAAAATCCTTTTTCTATACCTAATGGTTTTTGCACAGAATGAGTAAGAATCTTTCCATCTTTGCAGAGTACATTACAATCAATATCATAGCCATCAATATATTCTTGCAATATATAATCTTTATAATCATTCTTAGCAATTGGATTATGTATTATAGATTTAAGCACTGATACTTCTTCGATCTTTTTAATATTTTCACCTCCACTTCCGCAGGCTGGTTTTAGTAGAATTGGGTAAGATAATTGATTCGATTGAGTGATTGAACTTGGTAGAATAGTTTTAGGAGTTGGAATTTTTCTGTTTTTCAGAAAAAGACTCAATTCCCACTTATTAAATGTCACATCTAAAGAATTTTGGCTGGGTAAGGCTATTAAGTTACTTGAAGATGATAGTTGAACCCTATGTCTGGATACAAACTTAAAACTATTTTCAGAAGCCGGAAAAATATAATCGATCGATTCTTGCTGGATTGCTTGAATTACTTCATTCAGAAAGTCATTGGAATCTATCTCATTACTTGCAATAATTAGACGATCTATATATCTCGAATATTTATAGAAAGTTATCCAATTATTTTCTATAGATGACTGGTTTAACGGGATAATTATACTGATCTTTAAATTCTGATTCCCCGATTTCAAACATCTCAATACATAATAAGCAATGGGCTGATCACATTCATCTATTATTAAAATTGAATGATATTTATTTTTCATATATTTTATTTTTTTAGACTTAAAAATGACATACGTTATTTTATAGTCTTTCTCCTTCAATAATGGTTTCTATAATCAACAAGGAAGTTTTACTTAAATATGTAAGCCAACTTATTATTCCAAATAGCTTAAAACCATCCTCTAACAATACTAGTAATTCATTATTTGATAGTATATTCATATGATTACTTAATTCAAAATAATCCATTGCAGTATCAGTAAAAATAGAGAATGTAAAAAATATAAATGCTAAAGCAAGTAAATCCCATTCTGTTTTGATAATTATCTTCCTAAATCTATTAATCCAGTAGAATACTGTAACCATATATAATGAATAAGTAAGATACTGAGGGATTTTAAGTAGCTTAGGAATAATAGCCTCATGTAAAAGAAATAAATCATCAATTAATAACACTGAGGTAATCAGTCCTGATAGCAGCAAAAAATTAAATAATTCCTTATAGCCATTACTATAAGGCATGAGTTTTTTTCTGATTAAAAAACAGCTAAAAAAACACACTGATGCAGAAATACACCAACACAAAATACCTATATTGGAAGCTACTCCAACGAAAGGATTTGTTGTGGCTTGGATTAAGGAGCTAAGCCCATTAGAACCAGCAATAACAGCTGGATCACTTAAAAAAACATTTATAGGAATATTCGTCTTTAGTCTGGCAATAACTATTAGTAATAGTAGAATAAGTGCTGGAATGTATATTTTTAGTTTTTTTAAAGTAGAAGGCATAGTTTGAGTCTTTATATTAGTTACTTGAACAAGCAATTTGAAAAATATCGATAAACGTTAATTTTTTCCATAAAATATCACTTATTTATTGCTACCATTATTTTTTAGTTTTTATAGTTAAATAATATAAATTTATTTATTTCCCATATAAAAAATATAAGCTTTTGTTTTGCTTCTATGGTAAACTCATGATACTAGAGAGTTATCTTTAGTAATAGCTAGGCAAAAATTGCTTTGAACTTCCATTAGGATTCATGCTTTAAAGATTTGAAGAATATTCTACTTTATCCTTTCCCTAAGCCATGGTTATCAGCAAATAGAGTTTTTGATATCCTTACCATTTAAAGCGTTTGAACCCTAAATTTTTTGATTTTTCATGTTACTCTTCATCTTCAGAAAAATCTGTCAGAAGTGGTTAGTCCAACCCTTGAAAACAGCGATTAATACCCCAAATCTTTGTTTATGCCTCAAATAAATGTGGATTTTCAAAGCTATAGAGAGTTGAGTTCCCCTATCCCCTGATGTCTATTTTTGGAATACGAATTCCCTAGCCATCCAGTCCACCAAAAGGATTAGAATCCGTAAAGCTTAGTACTTTAAGAAAGGGAATATGACTCCAGATGAACCTCTGGTCCCTTATTGCCCACCCAAAATTATTTTTCCGGCAGCTTTTCGAACAACCGCCTAAATTCTGGGTGCCCTTGGGAATCGTCTTAGGTGCCGGCTGGCTACGATACACCGCCTACTGGATCTGGACTCGAAACCTGCCATCCATTATTTCCCTAGATATATTGCAATCCCTCAGCACTACACCTGGAGGGACCTTTTTGATCAGCCTTATCTTGATTGGTTTAATCAGTTGGCCCCTATTAAGCTGGGGCATTTACGGATGGATCATTCAGCTCACCACTAGAAGCCAATGTCGGGCATGGCAACTTGCCGGGTGGAGCCAATGGCCCCTGGCCGCGGCAGGATTGTTGCTGGTGGGAGCAGCAGGACTTTGGCCTGCTACCGGACGAGTCATTCCCTTTAGCCAATTTGTGGCGTTTAGACCAGAAGCCCCCTGGCTGAACCAGTATTTGACTTGGCTGAGCCTATACAGTCAAACCCTGAGCAGTCAGGTCTTTATACAGGTGCTATTTTGGTTTGTCTTGGTCGGTAGCCTTTGGTCCTTATGGTTACTGTACTGGGGCGTTAAGACTCTTGCCCCGCAAAAAGCGGTTTTCACCACCAGTCTTTTGACCCTTTGGACCTTAATTTGGCGCGTGTTGTAACGAAAATCCCTTCAGGCAGGCGTTTAGCAGTTTTCTGGTTCCTTAGCATTTTGTAACCTTGCCCTGATCACAGTACAGTGATTAGAGAATAAATACCTATTGCAGACCGTTTTAATTTGGGTGGATTACATGAAACAGTTGAATAAAGGCAGTCTTGTCATAGGAACAGCCCTGGCTTCCTTCTCTATCGCATTTTTGCCCCTGAGTGCTGCCAGCAATAGCGCTCAGACTCCCAACCCGGAGCATCTCCAGCAGCTACAGGCCACCAACAGTTGTGATGGATGCGACCTCAGGGGAGCCAATTTGCAAGATCAAAATCTAAAGGGTGCTAGCTTGCAAGGGGCGAACCTGCAAGGCGCTAATTTGCAGGGCGTTAATTTGGACGATGCCAATTTAGAAAGCGCTAATTTAAAGTACGCCAATCTCAGCAAAGCAACTCTTAGACGGGCCAGCTTAACCACAACCCTCAAGCAAGCCACCAATTTGCAAGACGCCAATCTCACCCAGGCAACCTTAGTCAAAACTAAGCTCAAAGGGGCCGATCTGCGTCGTGCCAACTTATTTGAAGCGACTCTCGAAGATGCGGACTTTAGCGTTGCAGTGGTGGAAACGACCCAAGGCATTCGTCGTGTCTACTTCAGCGATTTGAGAGAGGCTAATTTCAATAAAAGTAATCTTAAGAATGCCACCCTTAACCAGGTCTATTTATCCAATGCCAACCTGAGCGAAGCCAACTTAAAAGGGGCAAAGCTGAAGCAGGCCCAACTGAAGTACACCAACCTCAATGGGGCCAAGCTGAATAACGCGGATCTGCGGAAAGCATCTTTAGAAAGCGTCAATCTTAGTGAAGCCGACCTCAGCAGCGCTCACCTAGGCAAGATTGCCATGAAAGATGTCAACTTGCGCGGTGCCAACTTGAGCAATGCAGACTTAAGCGGGGCTAAACTCTGTCAGATGGATATCCCCGCTTCTCTTCAAGCCTTGGCAACCTGTAAGTAAGACCTACTGGGGGATGCCATCCGGGAGGGTGGCCCCCGTTAGGTCGGCGTCCGTGAGTTTAATCCCCTTCACATTCGCACCACTCAAATCAGCTTCCTTGAGGTTGGCCCCTGATAGGTCCGCATTTTGAAGGTTGGCCCCGCGTAAATCAGCCGAGAACAAATTAGCCCCATTTAGCTTTGCCCCTTTCAGATTGGCGGCCCCTAGGTTGACCCCTTGCAGCTTGGCTTGCTGCAGTTTTGCCCCTTTCAGGTTGGCAGAGGTCATGCGACTACTGCGCAAATCTGCCCCCACCAAGTTAGCGCCTCGCAAATCCGCTTTACTTAAGTCCGTGACGCTTAAGTTGGTGGTTTGCAAATTCGCGTCAGACATCCGAGCCTGGATCAGCTTGGCCCCCGTCAGGTTAGAGGCGTTGAGGTTGACATTCTCCAAATTAGAGAAAATCAAGTTTGCCCCTTGCAGGTTGGTCACGCTCAGATCCATACCGCCAAAATTGGCGCGAGACAAATCACACCGAATACAGCGACGGGTATTGAGTAATTCTTGAATATGCTCAGGTAATTCTGCCCGTACTGGAAGTGCGATCGCAACCAAACCAGCCGCCAGGACTAAAGATTTATAGTTCATCATTTTGATCCTTAATCCGCTAGCTTTTCAGGTTTGTCTTCGATAAAGCCTCTTCCAGGCCCTAGGTCCCAACGCTTACGACTCTTGGCAACGGTGACCCAATAATTAAAGCGATCGCGGACGGTCCCGAAAGAGTAGACCAAGCAAGTTTGAGTAGGGCAATAAAAGGAAAAAACGCCTCTCTTTTGCGTCGTGGTCGTTTTATAGCCCTTCTTATCCGTAATCTGAGGCAAGAACTGCTGATCGAGTTGAGTAAATAAAGTCCAAGCTTCAACCGGCTTTTCTAGGGTTAATCGGGCCCGAGTCAGGTTTACCTGGGCTTGCCGAAGTTCTGCAGTGAGCTTAGTGGCCAACTCCTTGCAGTCATTTTGGGGATAGCAAGGGATATAGTGAATCACATTATCTTCGAGGGGGGCTTCACTATCTTTAAATACTGCATATTGATAGCCAGCCACTCGACCAGCCGCTTGAGCGGGAGCAGCAAACGCTAAAGCACCTAAACAGATGCCTGCCATCACATATTGATGTTTCATCTTCATAGAATGAATATTTTGTTAATGATATGTTTACTTTCCGTAATCTTTATCTTTCCAGCTTTTGGAATTCCTGTCACGATTCTTGCGTTAAATTCCGCTGGAAGTCTTGCTGAACCATAGGATTCATCCCGCCTCCATCCGTTGTTTTAAATGGCTAACTTTCGCTTCTTTGTTCGATACCGACTGCAAATCGCGGTCCTAGCCACAGGTTTATTCGTTGCCGTTCTGATCATCCTGTGGATGCAGCCCCGATGGGCGCTGGATCGTCTGACATCCTATATTTGTCCAGGGGCTAAATTCTATCTGCCCATGGATCAACCGCTTGTTGCCCTCACCATTGACGACGGCCCAGATGACCAGAGAATAGGCGACGCCAACACCACCCAAAATATCTTGCAAACCTTGGCCCAGCACAACGCCAAAGCCACCTTTTTCCTGATCAGTAGTCAGATTACCCCGCAAAACCGAGCCTTAATTGCCCAAATGGTCAGCCAAGGCCACGAGTTAGGTAATCATCTCACCGTTGATGAACCCAGCATTAACCTTTCCCTGCCAGAATTCAAAGCAGCTTTGCAAATGGCCGAACAGGAGATCCTCGCCGCCTCAGAGAGTCAAACCTCTCTAGCATGGATGCGTCCAGGTAGTGGCCGATGTAATTTAGATATGGCCCAGATAGCCCAGCAACAAGGCTACAAAATCGCCCTGGGAGCACCCTGGCCCTATGACACGTCCCTGCCTTCTTCAGGGTTTGCCGCTCAGCAAATCTTGGCTAATGTCCAGCCTGGTAGCATTATTGTCCTCCATGATCATGGTCCTGAAGGAGCCTGGGGAATCCGAACCATCCAAACCCTCAACCAGGTTTTGCCCCAGCTTAAACAAAAAGGATATCGAGTCGTCACCCTAACCGAGCTATACCGAGAATCCTCTAAATCCACCCCTTAATCGGTCCCTCTCTTCTTCCTAAAACGCTGGATTAGGGACACCTCTTGTCTGGGTGATGACCATCACTCCCATCTCTGAAATCGATCACTGCTGTTGATGGGCTGACCCAGCATACTAAACCGTATCAACCTAGCAGAGGACAATGTTATGGTTCTTCTCGACACTCTCAGAATATTGGGCCACGCTTCAGCCATCACTCTAATGATGTTCTTCATGATGTGGCTTTCCGGTGCTTTTGCTGGCACCAATCGCTTTCAGAAACAAAGCTAATTTTGCAGCAAAAGAATCCCAACTATTCTTAGTGTCTTTTTTGAAACTGATCCCTTTCAAAGTTATTCAGTTTTCTCAGAAACCATTCAGGGTGATCTCAAGAAATCGCCTAGATTAAAGACATCGCAGATGGGGCTACATCAGAAAAAAGGCTTCAGTATTAAACGATTTTCTGATGGCTCGTTTGAGAATTGTGGCCTCCAATCTACGACACTGCACTAGTAGAATTCAGGTAAATAACAATGACTCAAATCAAACCACAAACAACCCCCACCACCACAACTGAATTACTCACCAAGCAAGGTCAAGCAGACGCTAAGACAGCCACTTGGGAGCAATACTGTGCCATCAACGATTGGTCCGATGCCTGTCGAGTTTATGATGTTTAACCAGTCTTAGATATAGATTCATTGAGCTTTTCCAGCGGATATATTCAGACCGTTGCTTCTAGTCCTTGAGTTAGTTCTAAGATGACATCAAACCGAAAATCATTCGCCAATTTTTGAATTTTAGTCTTAATGGAGGGGTGATCTAATGTTAACTCTTCTAAAGAAGCTTCAATTGCTTGAATATCCAATTGCATTGCGGCAGTTCTCAAACGACTAATCCAAGTTGAGGGAAGCTGTTGAAAACAGTCTCGACTGAGCTCTGGTTCAGGAAGCTCAGTCGAGCTTTGCGCTGAAGAACGGTAGAGATATTCAATCTCTAGAAAATCTGCCATCAACCGATAAATCTCTTGAATTTTATAGGGTTTGCGCACAAATTTATTACATCCAGCAGAGAGAATCTTTTCCCGATTTTCTTCAAACACACTTGCAGTTAAGGCCAAAATCACAGGCTCGGGAGCTTGGCTCTCAGATTCCTGAACTAACGCTCTAATCGCTCGGGTTGCTTGCATTCCGTCCATCACTGGCATCCGCATATCCATCCAAATCAAATGGGAATGCCAAGCCTGAAACTGCGACACAGCTTCTCGGCCATTGTTCGCAGTTTTGACTTCAAATCCCACGGAGGTCAACCAGGACTGCAAGAGCAGTTGGCTATCCAAATGATCTTCAACCACTAGGATTCGGTAAGTGGGTTGACCTGGAGCCAACCCCATCACCTGTGGTAAATCTGCCCTTGGAGCAACCGACGACAGGGGTGTTTGGCAACCAATCGTAAACCGAAAAATACTGCCTCGGCTTAGTTTGCTACAAACGGAGATATCCCCCTTCATCAGCCGAACAAATTGAGCACTGATAGCTAATCCCAAACCCGTTCCCTGCTGAGCTTGGCTGGACTTGGCTTGAATGAATGGATCAAAAATTCGTTCTACCTCATCAGGAGCGATGCCTGGCCCTGAATCTTCAACTGCAAACGTAAGAGAAAGCTCACCGTCACCAGTTTGCTCTGCCATACCAGCCGTAATCGAGACTTCTCCAGCCTCCGTAAACTTAATCGCATTCCCAATCAGGTTGATCAGAACCTGACGCAGCTTACTCTCATCCCCATGAATAAACTGAGGCAAGTGATCATCTAACTTCAGCGCCAACTTCAATCCCTTGGACTGAGCTTTCAAGTTGAACATGTCATACAAAGACTGAAGTAGACCATGAAGATTAAAATCTGCTGGATTGAGGGTTGTTCGACCAGCTTCAATCTTGGACATGTCCAAAACATCGTTAATCAGCTCAAGCAGATGTTCACCACTTCGATTGATGATTTGGAGTGTATTCTGCTGCTGGGTTGAGATAGCCTGATCCTCACTCATCAATTGGCTAAATCCCAAAATGGCATTCAGGGGTGTACGCAACTCATGGCTCATGCTGGCAAGGAACTCGCTTTTAGCCCGGTTCGCTTGATCGGCTTTTTGCCTCGCCGCTTCTAAAGCAGCCGTACGTTGCTCAACATGAATTTCTAAGGATTGGTTTAACTGTTCTAATTCTGCCGTGCGATGTTGAACCTCTTGTTCCAGATGACGATTCTGCTTTTGTAATAAATCCACCTTCTCTGCTTCTAACCGACAGACATCTTGATGCAATGATTTCGTAAGGGAGAACAGCTCAATCGGATCAAAGGAGCGTAACAAATCACTTTGAGTAACGATGCCTTGGAGTTCGCGTCCATGAACTGTTTCTGAGATAACCACCAAACGCCGAATCCGCCGATTTCCCATCTGTTCATGCACAGCCCATAAGTTGTCTTCTGGGTGGGCACAAAATAGGGGAGTACTCATCACCATCTCGGCTGTGAGCCGATGGAGATTTAAGGCTAAAACCTGATATTGAACAATATCCCGCTCAGTGATGATTCCTAATGGCGTAACGGCATGATGGTTTTGTGTCGAAGCTAAAGGTTGAGCAATAACGATGCAGCTAATGGCATGCTCAGACATTTTTTGAGCAATATCGATCAGAGGTGTATTGGGTCTCATCCAAATGACACCATCAATCATGACTTGCCCTACGGACCATAACCCCAGCAAGTTAATCGGTTGAATCGCTTTACGGAGGGTTTCCGTTGTAATTAGCCCCACAAAGTGGCCCTGATCATCTTCAACGGGTAAATGGCGAATCTTCTCTTGCCGCATCAGGGCCAAGGTTGTAAACACATCTCTGAATTTATGTACAGGTAGAGTCACCAGAGGGACACTCATGGCATCTGCAATAAATACACCCTCGATACTTTGGCCCCCAGCCGTTAATCGCACCAAATCTCTTTCTGTAAAAATCCCCAATAGCTGTTGCTCCTGGACAATCAAAGCACAGCTTGATTGAGGTGCGGTTTCGAAGGGAGTTTCTCGGGGTGGAGACTGCTGAGCACAACTCCTCCCTTCTGCATGGCTCATGTAATCAACGACATTCCGCAATGGCATAGAAGGCGGCACCATCAACGGTTCTGAATCGATTAGCTCCTCGACGTTGGGAGAGTAATGGTGCAAGTTTGCAAAAGCCATAAAAATGGTCCATCAGCGAAGAGTGAGCTTTTTCAGACAAAATTCAATCAACAAATACCTGAAGGGAAGCTCAAAAATCTATTTAGAATAGCGTGCCCAACTTCCTATCCAAACAGGAATTTTGACTTCAAAATTCCTGCTATTTTGAGTAAAAGCGATGGATCAACAGCAAAACACTCAGCTGCAAGTATGGCCTTCCTTGCTCACCCACTACGACCCAAACTGATCGATTTTTTATTGAGGCTTAATGCTTCGAATCAAGACTCAAATTACTGCCCAAGTTAGTCTCTAGATTACCTACCGTTAGTAATTAAACCCCAACAATCACTGACCATAAACAGAATCCTAGTCCCAGGCTGGTCATATGCTGGGGCAGCAGAACAGTAATGGGTTGTCGGGCAATTTTTTGAGTCAACACCCATGTCAAAAAAATTGCCGTCAATATCGTAGAACCCTGAAGGAAACTAACTACCGCAGGATGGGCCACCCAGATGGGTAAACCTACGCCAGAGAAACCAAACGTTACCCAGGTGACCGGAAGAATTTGGCCTGCTTCTGTGAGTCCTAACCTTAAATAGTGGGCTAAGGTACCACCCAGAACTAAAGGCAAATAGCCATAGACCAATTCGATAAAGGGTCGAGGTTTTAATTTAGTACTGATGCGACATAGGATCGTATGGGTAAGCAAGGGAATCAAGGCAGCGATTCCCAACACCAACACCGACACCAGTAAATGAGCTGAAAACTGCTGTAAGTGAAAATCTAACCCCAACCAGGCTTGCAGCTCGGGTAATCGATGCAGGAATATCCCTCCTAGCAACAGTAGGAGCAGTGCAACCTCATAGATCCGAGGGGTATGGGTCGTCCATAATTCAATGCCGGGCGGACGCAAATTGAACTCAACAGAGCGGTGAGGGCAGGCCTGCAAGCAGGTCATACAGAGCACACAGTCTCGGTTATCTTCCAACTGGGCAGGGTGGGAGTAGAGAGGGCAACCATCTGTTTCTTGTCCTTCCCCTTTTTCAGGTCCACCTTTATAACATTGGTAGGTACTGCACTCAGCAGAACAGGTGCCCTGTTGCGCCCTTAGCTCTGTCATGGACAGCTTGGCAAATAACCCGTTCATTCCCCCGATGGGACAAAGATATCGACACCAAAATCGTCGCTCAAAAATCTGCGAACAAATCACTGCCCCCGCCGTAATCAACAACAGCAGACAACTAGACAGATAAGCCGTATCCTCTAGATTCCACAGCTCCTCCCAGAGAAAAATCAGAGCAAACAGACCAAACAAGAACCAGCCTCCCCACTGCTCCGCCTGCTGCCGGGGCCAGCGCTGCAGTTGTCTAGGCACCAGCCATAAAGACAGTTTTTGCAGCAGTTCACCACAAATCATAAAGGGACAGACGGAGCACCAGAGACGGCCCACAAAGGGAAAGCCAATTAATATCAACGGCCACCACCAAGCCCAAAACAAGTTCAAGGCAAAGTTCTGACTCCGCTGCTGAGGACCCACAAATAGAATAATCACCACAAAAATAAACAGGGGTAGGACTATTCCATAGTTAATGCGGGTGGGCCACCAGGGACTGCGGAGAAAACGGCGCAACCAAGGGTTGGCATTCAGCAGGTTAAGACGGAAGCGCTGTTGGCGATCTTGGGCTGCCCAAAAGATTTCTGCGGTGAGATCTTCGTTGGGAGACGATTGTGCGATCGCACGCTCCACCAAGCTATGAAGCTCGACAATATTGCCCGGATAATTGTAGCTTTGCAGTCGTCGTAAGGCTTCAGGGGTCAACTGGCGCTTAGCAAATCCCTGTTCTTTAGAAAGCAGACTGATATAGTACTCAACCTGAGCCTCCACATCCGCCTTACTGACCCGCAACGGCGGCATCTTAATCCGATGGAAAATCTCCCCATCCAGTTCCGGCTGAATTTTCTCAGCCGTAAAGATTAAACGAGCGTTGCTGGTTCGGGGCTTAGCAGCAGTCCCGTCTCTTTGAACCGGTAAATAAGTTTGGGTTTCTAGCAGCTGTCGTAGCTTTGGACATAGTACGGGCGGCAGATCTTGAATATTATTGAGAAGAACAGTCCCCTCACCCACCGCTTCTAGCAGCCCAGGCTTACCCCCCACTCGACCAAACAAATCGGCCCCGCTAATTTGAAGCGTATTGCAGTTAATTTTCACCATCGGCTCGCGCCGCTGGTTCGAGCCGAAGTGAATCAAAGCAGCAGCATTATCTTTCTCTAGACCGGGTTCACCAAAGATAATCACTGAATGGCGGGTGCAGGCTGCCTCTTTGAGTTGTTCTCGCAACCGCTTGGCATAGCGGCTAGAACCGACGATTCCCCGATTTACTCTAGGGACCAAATAGGGTCTGAGGATGGCTTGTCGCTCCTGTTCAGCCTCCAGTTCTCGTGAAACATGAGCCAAATCTTTTGATAGCTTTTGCGACACGATGCGGGTCACGTCTTGATATTCACCGGCGATCTTGAGCAGGTCTTTTTTAGAAATGACCCAAAATTCGCAATCCGTTAAAGTAATGATGGTTTGAAGCGTCGGCTGTTCGAGCAAGATATCGAATAGATGCAGCACTGCCCCGGGTAACAAGCTACAGACCTGGGCCGTATCCACCAAACTGGTGTGATAACTTTCAAGATGGCCTTGACGCAAAATATATACAGCATCCGGCAACGTATCCTCTAGAATCAACCGCCGATTGGCTTCCAAGGTCTGTACTTTTACCTTTCTCGCCAGCCGATCCAAGATCTTTTCGGGAAAGATATTTAAATCAGTATGCTCCTGTAACCAAGCCTTTTTGTCCTCTGAGGATGCCATGGGAATTTTTCTCCTCAATGTAGGTGTGGTCAGAAAGGCTGTATTTTCATTCCCTTCAAACCAGTGGTTCCAATCTCAAACCGCCGCTCAAGATTAGGGATAGAACCATCCTACTGCCCTATTCACTTGGATAGATTTGGCGCCACAACTTCTGGGAAATTCTCAAAATTTCGTCGCACCCAATCCATTCCCACTTCGTTGTTGAGCTTAATTTGTTGGGGAGAATCCGAATACAGCTTGCCCAAAATATCCACATCCTGCTCAACAGCAACTTGTCCAAATTTCAAAAACGTCCCTCCTGCCCCCTTAAAAATAGGATGCTTAACCCGACCAAACAGCAAAATATAGGTGCGAGTCTGGTTTTCCGTTTCAGGCACAAAAAAATGACACTGAGCAATTTTTCCCATAGGGGTTTGGGCATGCAAAATCACTAGGCTGGGAAAGTAGTTCTCTAAGTGCGCCTTGATGGTTTTGGGCAATAGCATTAAGTCAGGCTTTCGCAGTTTTTCCGTCCAGGAATAGGTTTCTGTGGGCATATCGTAAAAGGCATGGGATTGATGCCCATTGTCGATAAACTGATGAAATTCAACCTCGGTGATCTGAAATAAATCTCGGTGAGTGCCATTTTGATGGTTATAGTCATGCATGACCAGCAGCATGCTCAGTAAATCAGTCTCTACGCTATAGTCAGCGGCGGATCCGATAAAGTCATAGGCTTGAGCAATTTCATTCATAATCTTGGGAATCGGAAGTTTCGGCTCATGCCCACCATAAGACCAGATAAAATCGCCTTGAATCATTAGCTCTGGAGGCTGTAATTGGGGTAATGTTTCCTGGTTTGCCCCTGGTAAAACGGTACAACCCGCCCCATCAAACTTCAAAGCGTGAAAGGGGCACACAATTCCCGATTGGCCATCATCCTTATCTGACAAGGGTTCACACCAACCTTCCGATAGCATCGCCCCCATGTGCGGACAGCGATTCGGTAAGGCTTGTACGGTACCCGTACCATCTTGCCAAAGCACATAGTCTTCTCCGTATAGGGTTACTTTCAGGGGTTGATTAACGGGCAGCATCGACTTGTGCGCCAATAGCCAAGGCGCACCCGGAAGCATAGATCGCATCATCTTCTTTGCTCGCTATAAAATTGTGAAAGATTCGTCGTGTTTTAAAAATATGACAGCTAATTCATATTCGTCAAGTCATCTCCGTCGACAGCCTAAACAACAACGAGGTAAAGACAGGGTCGATAAAATTTTAAATGCGGCAGCAGAAGTCTTTGATCAAGTGGGTTACAAAACGGCTACCACCCACCAGATTGCCGCCAAAGCCGGGACTGCCGTCGGCTCCCTCTATCAGTTTTTCCCCAATAAAGCCGCCATCTTTAACGCCATGGAATTGCGCCACATTGAGCGGGTCAAGACTTTTTGGAGTACACTCAATACCCCAGAGGTGGTGCAGTTACCCCTACGGCAAATGATGCATCAGCTGATCACTGCAGCCGTTGAACTTTTTGAGCATCCCGTATCGCGGATCATCTTTATTCAGTTTTATACCTCCCAGGACATGTTCCAATCCATTGATGAAAGCATGACCCAAGAGGCCATCAACTTTTTAGCGAATATCCTGCAACAACGAAATCCTTCTCTACCAGAGGACCAATGTAATCTGCTAGCTGAAGTCTGTGTCCATAGCAGTAATGCCGTCACCTTATCCGCCTTGCGAACGAACGACGTAGGGCATCGTCAACGCCTAACGGAGCAGATCGAAAACCTACTCACGTCATATTTAGAACCTTATGTTGGGGACCCTCTCAGCCAGAATGTAATGAAAGTAATGATATGCCCCCATTGCCAATCGGATCGACTATCGAAAAATGGGAAACGTCGAAACCAACAATGCTATGTCTGTAAGGATTGTCGGAAACAGTTTGTTGAGTCAGTGATGTTGAAAAGATAAGTTTCCATAGCAAAACGCCTATAGATATCAATCTATAGGGCATCGCTTTACTAAATTGGATGTGGTACAGCTAAGCCTTAAGGCATTTCCCCAGGCTCAACAATTCGCTGAAACAGATACCCTGTCCCTCTAGCGGTCAAAATCAGTTCAGGATTACTGGGATCCTCTTCCAGTTTGGCTCTCAATCGAGAAATATGGACATCCACCACCCGAGTATCCACATGGCGTTCCGGGGTATAACCCCAAACTTCTTGCAAAATATCGGAGCGGGAGAAGGCTTCACCGGAGCGACTGACCAATAATTCCAGCAGGCTAAACTCCATGCCGGTGAGCCGAATGCGCTCATCTCCCTTATAGACCTGGCGCTTATTGGTATCAATCTTCAAGGTATGGACACTGATCACCCCGGAGCTGGGAATACCAGAGTTACCATTTTTGCTCACACGCCTTAGCACGGAGCGAATGCGAGCTTCTAATTCTTTCGGTGAAAACGGTTTAACCACATAGTCATCTGCACCGAGTTCCAAACCGGTAATGCGATCAGCGACATCCCCTAAGGCGGTCAACATAATAATGGGAACGTCGGATTCTTTGCGGAGTTCTTGGCAGACGCCATAGCCGTCTAGTTTTGGCATCATGACATCAAGGACAACTAAGTCAGGAATGGCGTGATGGAATGTGTCGATGGCTTCTTCTCCATCTGCGGCGGTGACGACATCGTAGCCAATCATGGAGAGGCGTGTTTCTAGGATGCGACGAATACTCGCTTCATCGTCGACCACCAGAATTTTCTCTTTATGATTTTCCAATTTCCGTAATGCTCCTTAATTGCGAGTCATTTCTAAAAGTTAAATTTTAGTCCTCTGTTATTAAGTTAGCATGAAGTTAGTAACAGGAAAAAACGCTGAAATGCTTTCAGACTAAAGACTTTAAAAATATTTACAGTTCAATTTTATTTAAGAATTATATGGCAAAAATACGAACTCATTACATTTGCCAAGAATGTGGTGCAGCTTCTCCTCAGTTTTTTGGTAAATGTCCCTCCTGTCACACTTGGAATTCTTTGGTCGAACAAGTGGTGCCAAATACACCGGCGGCAACCGACGGAACCCGCTTGGCACAACGACATCGCCAACGTCAAAACACTTCACCCAAGGCACTTTCCTCCCTGACTTTGGCCCAAATCTCTGAGCAGCCAATTCAGCGGTTTAGCTCCGGTTATAGTGAACTCGATCGGGTGTTAGGAGGCGGTATTGTTCCCGGTTCCCTGGTGTTGGTGGGCGGTGATCCGGGAATTGGTAAATCGACTCTTTTGTTGCAAATTGTCAACTTTTTAAGTGCCCGACAAACGGTTCTCTATGTTTGTGCAGAAGAATCTGGCCAACAGGTTAAATTGCGTGCCCAGCGATTGGGAATTGGAACCTTAAATTTAAATAAAGAAATCACGGATCCACCTCCCAAATCAAAAGACAAATCCGCAAATGCCGATTTATACCTGTTGCCGGAAACGGATTTAGAAATGGTGTTGCAAGAACTAGATTCCCTGCAACCGCAAGTGGCCATTATTGATAGTATTCAAGCCCTATTTTTCTCCACTTTAACGTCGGCTCCTGGCTCTGTTGCCCAGGTGAGGGAATGCACATCAGCCCTGATGCGCTTGGCGAAACGGAACCACATTACATTGTTTATCGTTGGCCATGTCACGAAGGAAGGTGCCATCGCCGGTCCCAAGGTTTTAGAACATTTAGTGGATACGGTGCTCTACTTTGAAGGGGATCGATTTGCCAATCACCGATTACTCCGATCCGTCAAAAATCGGTTTGGCGCAACTCACGAAGTCGGTGTATTTGAAATGATTGATCGGGGCTTGCGGGAAGTCTTGAATCCATCGGAGTTATTTTTGGGCGATCGTGAAGAGGTATCGCCCGGAACAGCCACTATCGTGGCTTGTGAAGGCACCCGCCCCATTGTGGTGGAACTACAGGCCTTGGTTAGCCCCACCAGCTACAGTTCACCTCGCCGCTCAACGACAGGGATTGAATATAATCGGTTGCTGCAAATTCTGGCGGTGTTAGAGAAACGGCTGGGCATTCCTCTGTCTAAGCTGGATGCCTATGTGGCCTCTTCCGGCGGATTGAGTGTGGCTGAACCTGCGGCAGATTTGGGAGTTGCGATCGCACTGGCAGCCAGCTTCCGTGATCGCCTGGTAGACCCTACCACCGTTGTGATTGGTGAAGTGGGATTGGGGGGGCAAGTTCGCTCCGTATCGCAAACCGAACTACGGCTCAAAGAAGCCCTGAAACTAGGATTTAAACGGGCCATCATTCCCAAAGGCCAGTCTTTTCCCAGTCTGGATATAGAAGTCATCCCCGTCGCCCGAGTTGCCGACGCCATTGTGGCCGCCCTGCCGGGTGGATCATCGGCTCATTCGACAGAGTGAAGTCTTTGGATATCGCTTGTGAAAGAAAAGGTATACATTCCGCCCCTTCTTTACACCTATTTATTTCCTAGGTGCTCTGAATGATACCCCTACTAATCATAGGTGCAATCTCTTTACCTAAATGAGGGTGAGCTACAGCCCAATCATTGGTACAATCCCAACGTGAACTGAGCAACCCCTATTAATATGGCAAATACTGGCAATACAACTGGTGCTGAGGCTGTTGATGCTGCGATCGCAAACGGTCTCGATCTCGATGGCTCTCCTATCCCCGCCGCCAAACTCAATCTCTACAATCAGGTGATGGGCCTAGAGTCTAATCGGCAGCGCAGTGGCGTATCAAATACGATGCGATCGCGGATTGTCCGCATTGGAGCCAAGCATATTGCTCAAGCTGAACTGAACCAAATGCTCTTGGATGCAGACTTCGCTCCCTTAAAAGATAAGGAAATCGCTTTTTATTACGGTGGCAAATAACCTGACCGCTGAAGCTGCTCATCAACAGCTCCTATCCCTAGCCAATCTAGAAATTGCTGAGCATTCTCAGCGATTCTTTAAAACCGGGGCAGGTGAATATGGAGAGGGGGATCAATTCTTAGGGATTCGGGTGCCTGTGCTTCGGCAGCAGGTCACTCGATATCAAAAACTTCCCAATGATGAAGTGATTCGTCTTCTGCAATCCCCTTTTCATGAAGAGCGCCTATTCGCCCTTCTCGTTTGGGTCAAACAATTCCAGAAAGCCCCTGAAGAAGAACAAGCTAATCTCTATAGTCTCTATCTCCGCCATACCCAGTTCATCAACAACTGGGACTTGGTAGACAGTTCTGCCTACCAAATCGTGGGGGCCTTCCTAGAAGAGAAAGATCGCCAACCCATCTACCCCCTTGCCCAGTCTCCCAGTCTTTGGGAGCGACGAATTGCGATGATGGCGACCTTACAATGGATTCGCAACCATGATTTTGAGGATGCATTAGCGATTGCCAAACTACTGCTACACGACAACGAAGATCTCATCCATAAAGCCGTAGGCTGGATGCTGCGGGAAATTGGCAAACGGGATTTAGAAACAGAGAAAGCCTTTCTCAAAGCCCATTACCAGGAGATGCCTAGGACGATGTTACGGTATGCAATTGAGAAATTCCCACAATCTGAACGACAAAGATACTTGAAAGGGTTAGTATAGCTAGCCTGGAGATCAACTTCATCTCTTTCAAGCATCAACACAAATCGGAATACACTGGGGGCTAAATCGGCTTTTCTACCCAATGAACCGCCTTGCAGCAATATATTGAACATCTTGATCAACAACCCTTTATTTATATGGTTGAGATACCAGGAGGGGAATTTATCATGGGCGCATCTGAAGCAGAGGAAGGAAGTTGGGATCGGGAACGGCCTCAACATCATGTGATCATCGCCCCATTTTTGATGAGTCAGTTTACTGTGACTCAAGCCCAGTGGGAAGCCATCATGGAGTCAAACCCTTCTCAATTCAAAGGAGCGAATCGGCCCGTCGAAAATATTACTTGGAATGAGGCAGTGGGCTTTTGCCAAAAACTGTCCCAGAAAAGTGGCAAGGACTACCGCCTTCCGAGTGAAGCAGAGTGGGAATATGCCTGCCGAGGCGGAACGTCAACTCCCTTTCATTATGGAGAGACGATTACCCCCGCCCTTGCCAACTATAACGACGCTAACTATGGCTCCGAGGGAAAGAATCAGCAACAGACAACAGAGGTCGGTTGCTTTCCTCCCAATGGATTTGGTTTATACGACATGCATGGAAATGTTTGGGAATTATGCCTTGATACCTGGCATGGGAACTATAAAGGTGCGCCAACGGATGGGAATGCTTGGAGTGATCATAATCCTAAATATCATGTAGCTCGTGGCGGTTCCTACATCAGCGGTCCGAGGCTCTGTCGCTGTGCGAATCGTGGTCGCAGTCCTATTGCTGGTTTAATTCAGGGGTTTCGGATTGTCTCAGGACTAACGCATTGACATGGACTTTATTGTGTGAGTTGTAGAGATAAAGGCTGTTAACGTTCTACCTCTCTTGCGAATACCCAGTAAGCCTTCAACAGCTCATTGCACCCAAGACTTGTATGTCCGCTATCTCTTGGCTCAACCCAAAGGAGATGGGTGCAGCCATATGGCTGAAATCCTCCAAGATGTCTCTCACGACAGCATCAATCGCTTTTTGCTTCGAGAACGGTATGAACCCAAAGACCTATTTGATTTGCTGGTTGGTAATGGATGGGTTGAGCTTACTGGAGGCATTGTGAGTGCTGATGATACCATCCTCGAAAAACTCTACAGCAACCCCAAGAAAATGGACTTGCTGGGATATTACTGGAGTAGCAAATATAGCAAACCCATTTTAGGAATTCCCTTAATCACCCTGTACTACAGCAGTCCGAATGGCTTGAGAGTCCCCATCAACTATCGAATTTATGACAAACAGGAGGGTAAAACAAAGAATCAATATCTTCAGGAGATGCTCCAAGAAGTTCTGGATTGGGGGCTCCGACCGACGACCTTCACTAGCGATGCTTGGTATGCGTCCAAGGCCAATCTCAATTTACTCAAAGACGTGCAAATGGGATTCCTGGTTGGTGTTGCCAAAAATCGACAGGTGCGAGTGGGCGCTCAGCAGTATCAACGAGTGGATAACCTCATTATTTCAGAACAAGGATTACACGTTCATCTCAAAGGGGTGGGCATCGTCAAGTTTTTTTGCCAGCGGTTCAAAAACGGATCGTGTCGCTATTACCTTCTCTATGCGCCAGACCCGAAAGAGCTAGCTTATGCTGGTAAAGCAGAGTTTGAGCACTTACATACCCTGCACTGGGGTATTGAATGCTTTCATCGTGCAGGTAAACAACTGTGTGGGCTTCAGCGATTTCGGGTGCGTTTGACGGAAGCTGTTCATACCCATGTTTTTTGCGCTCTGAGGGCTTTTGTAGAGCTTGAATTACAAGTCTGGCACCAACAGATAGACAACTGGTATGCCCTCCAGCGTAATTTATATCAGGAGGTTGCGCGACAGTTCATTCTTGAACAACCACTGTTGGGATCAATGGCACTGACTTAAGCTCAATCAAACAGCTAGCTTAGCTTTGAGAGCAGAGCGAGGTTGTCGCATTCGCGGGAAAGATTTGGGTCTGCGTTTGACGACTCTCGGTTCGTGCCGATTCGGTCGAGAGGGTAATAGATCGGCTGCCATGGTCTCAAGTAGATGAGTAAACAACCGCTTTCTGGTCGCACGGTTGGCTGTCGCCAACAAAGCAAGCATCTGATTGAAGTGTTGTCGTGCTCCTTGCACAGACAGTTGAGTTCTAGCATTATCTGCTAGCGGTGCCGCAAGTTCCATGAGACTTCTGAGTAGGTTATAGCCCAACAAATGTACCCAAATGTCCTTGCGCACCATATCCGGAGTTTTGGCACTGAGCATCTCCATTTTTAAGGTGGTTTTGAGATGGCGCAGATTGACTTCCGCCACTGGCCAACGCCAGCCATACAAGCGAGTCAGTTGCCCAGCGCTGTAGCGTTGAGCATCCAGCAGCGTCGTCACCACAATAATGTGCTGGTCGCGAAAGCCCTTAAGGGATAAGCGCAAACACACCTCTCTAACGACCAATGTTTGAGGAATCAGGGCAAAATCTTGCTCACTCATGTGCTCAGGCCGTTGGGCTGGCTTATGCCATGTCACCTGATGATCACCAATGCCATGCTTGTTGCCTTTGCGGAAATCAGTCTTGCGAGCATGATGTTTACGCAACACTCCATCAGCCCTGTGTTGTTGAATGATGGCTAGATCAACATAGCTGCCATAAGCTTGGTCCGCCATGACCACATCACCGACCTCAAGGTCTTGATAGAGCAAACGACTCATGACAATTTCACTGGTGTCCCAGGAGGCAATACAAGCTGACGCCACTGCACCGGTAACCAAGCAGAAGAACACTACCAAGCGAGCGATGGGAAAACCACAGCCTGCTGTTTGATTGCCATGTTGTGGATATGATGCTTGGTTGGCCGCACTATCAGCCATCAACACGGTGGTTCCGTCGTAGACCTTGACGGGCCGACCACACCAGAGGTGCTCTGGGGAGAGGGGTTGCGCTAAGCACTCAGCGCTTTCGGGAATTAAACGTTGCAACAGTGACTCTGGAAAGCGACTTCTGGCTTTGCTGTAGGCTCCGGTATCAGATGAGGGCGGTTGGATGCCAGCCGCTGTGAGCCAAGTCGTGATGCATTTGACTGTGTTACGAAGGCTTTTATCGGCTGATAGCACTTGGTAAAGCATGGCCCACAGCGTAACGATGGGGCTATATATCCGGTTGCGATAGGAGAATGCTTCTTCTTTCAGGAGTTCCTCTAACCTTGAGGCTGGAAGGATATCTGTCCACGGTAAACCCAGGCTTTGGGAAAATTGCTGCTTGAGAATTTCGGCTGACTCAGACATAGTGAAAGGCAGAAGTTTATGGCGTGCAAGTCTTGATCCTATATCTATCAAGACTTGTAGCTTTTTCCTGACTTCTTAAGTCAGTGCCATTGACTGTTGGGATAGCTCTCTTGAACATTGGGTGTAATTTCTGTCAATGCGTTTGTCCTGTGTCTGTTCTATCCCCAAGTCGGTTGAGTAGCCTGTAAGTTGAGATCGCATCCCGGTATTGAACATGCGATCGCACATCAAAAATCTCCCCCGCATCGTCAACTGCAGGGGAGTTACAAAATAACAGTAAAACGCCTTAGAAATTTACACCTATGCAACGCAGGGTATCGCTTCTGGCACTTCTGGAGAATCCCAGTCCTTTAAAGGCTCCATAGAGCCAAACAAACTCTCGGTTTCCTTTTGATAAGCCTCTATCAGTTCTTTTTCTTCCTGGCTCAGGTCAGGATCACTGTTGAGCGCGATCTCTTGCAGAGTTTCTTCCACTAGTTCCATCTGCTGTTCCGCCTCTGTCAGCATGGCTTGAGGCTCAGACGCTAATAGAGATTCAAAACCAGACACCACTTCGTACTTCGCCTGAAAGTCTTGGAGGGCAACCTGTAAATCAGTATTCTCCTTTGTCAGGGTATTGACTGCCATCGACAGCTCAACCTCTTTCGCTTGCAGGGTGAGCTGATTGTCCTCCAAATACTTCTGTCGCTCTGTGAGCGTCTGAACCGTCCGCTCAAGTTCGGCTTTATCCTGCTGAAGCTGTTGGATTAAGGAACGATAGCTGTTGATAGCTTTAACGGCAGGCAACAGCTTTTCCTTGAGATTCATATGAGCCACGTCGAGCTGATGAAATTTGTCAGAGAGTTTGACATAAGCTCCGGCGAGACTTTTATAGCGTTCAGCGATAGATTTCATGGAAGTTTGTAAAGGGTATTATTCATCGTTTCTATTATCGTAAATCCTGTCATATCTGGCTGTACCTGGGTATACGTTTGAGGACGATTAAAAAATCGGCTAGAACGATACATACCGCCCTTTGTAATTTATGTCAGAGGTCTATTTACGACCATTGAGATTGCTTAGTTCACTTGCACTCTCAATCTGAATCGTTCGGTGGGGGAGAGGATTAGAAATGCCTTCTCGATCAAAGGCATTCTTAAGGCGACGGCGATACTCTCGAGCCACATCCCACTGCTTCAACGGCTTAGTCTTAATCCACAACCGAATCGTCAGATGATTTTCATTGAATTCATCCACCCCCAATACTGTAGGAGGCTCTAAGATAAGGTCCTGCCAGGGTTGCACCCGATTCATCTCTTGGGTAGTCCGCCAGATGTAAGGATAGATATATCCAACATCCAAAATCCAGCATCACAAATGTCGACATTGACCTGCCCTAACTGTCGTTCTCAAAACGTTGTCAAAAACGGTCGAATCCATAATGGCAAGCAAAACCACAAATGTAAAACCTGTGGTCGTCAGTTTGTGGAAGCTCCTCAGCAAAAGCGAATTGATTCATCCACTAAAGGCCTGATCGATAAGCTATTGCTTGAAAAGATACCTCTGGCAGGTATTGCCAGGGTCTGTGATGTTTCTGAAAGCTGGTTACAAGAGTACGTGAACTGTAAGTATGAAGCAGTGCCTCGTACTGTGAACATATCATCAAAAAAAAGGCCGATTAACTCTTCAATGTGATGAAATGTGGTCATTTGTGAACGATAAGAGCAATAAACAGTGGATATGGCTTGCTCTTGATGTCATCACGCGTGAGATAGTCGGTGTTTATGTGGGGGCACGCTCCAAGCAAGGTGCTCGTCAGCTATGGAATTCCTTGCCAGGAATCTATCGTCAATGTGCGGTTGCCTACACGGATTTTTGGGATGCCTACGGCTGTGTTTTCCCCAAACAACGACATCAAGCTGTGGGCAAGGAAACAGGCCAAACCTGCTACATTGAACGATTTAATTGCACCATGCGCCAGCGAGTGTCTCGGTTAGTTCGAAAGACACTGTCGTTTTCGAAAAAGCTAGAGAATCATATTGGAGCAATCTGGATGTTTGTCCATCACTACAATGCATCCTTACAGGACTAGGACTACCCATCTCTTGAGCAACATCATCAATAATCGAAATCGCCTGATCCAGATCAGTGTGATACCCAACTGCGATCGCTAAGTTGGCCCGAGACCATTTATTCGTATGATTTCTGACTTCTGAAATACTGCTGTTTGGAACCGTAATTAATTCACCGTCAATACTGCGCAATTGAGTAATGCGCAAATTCATTTTTTCGACAAATCCCGACGCATCCCCGATGGTAATCACATCCCCCACACTAAACTGATCTTCCAGCAGGATAAAAAATCCATTAATCATATCCTTCACTAAATTCTGAGCACCCAAGGATATCGCCACACCTATAATCCCTACTCCTGTTAGCAAAGGACCAATATTGACTCCCAGGGTTGATAGCGCAATCAGGAATCCAATAATTCCCATCAAAATGGTGACAATTCCTTTAGCAATGCCTGCGACCGTTTGCAGCCGCTGCTGTTTTCGCACTGAGGCTGGAGAAGAGAGGAGACTACTTCGACCCAAGAAAGTGAAGATCCCATCGATCAACACAAAACTGATCCGAACCGCCCAATAGGTCGCCACTAGGATGACAATAATTTTTAGGAGTACCTGCCCTAAACCAGACAACACCAATGACTGCAGCCACCGGGTTTGGGGGAAAAGGCGCAAGACTAACGCCACTCCTCCGGCCCAAATTCCAATCAGACCAATCGTCAATAATCTTTGTCGAAGTTCCATCCATACTTTCAATCTTTTGTGTTTGGCAAGCTGCTTTTGGGCCACCCCGTTGCTCTGCTCAGATAACGTTTCCTTAGAATTGGTATCTGATTCAGAAGAAGAAATTACGAATGACTCAGCCTTCTCAATCTCAGCCAAAATCTGTTTGTATCGAGCTTTAAGTTGTCGCTGTCGATACTTAATGCCAATCGTCAATACCAGCAATCCGACGGTGAGCCCACCTGCAATCAACCCTTGCCGTCTTAGGTAATCGGGTTGACGTTCCCGCTTATAGTTTTGAAGCCCATCCTTAATGGATTGAATGATTCCCTGAGTCGCTGTTTCTAGTCCTAGATTTTGAAGATAATCCGGCAGTTATACAAGATTGGTCATCAATCGGATAGTGTCAGAGAAACCCTCTTCACAAGATATGATTTCTGCCAATGCCAACTCCCAAAGCTTCTCCAATCGAACTATCGCAGCAACAACACCATTGTTTGACCCAAATCGTGCGACAAACCACCAATCCTTATCGCTTGGTACGTCGAGCAAGCATCATCCTATCAGCCGCCTCAGGCGAAAGTAACACCCAGATTAGCCGTCAATGGCAACTCGACCGCAACCAAGTTCGCTATTGGCGTCAGCGCTGGCTTGATAATCAAGAGCGTCTTGCCCTTTGTGAGCAGGTAGACGACAGCGAAACAGAATTGCACCAGCAAGTGTTGGAGGCTTTAACAGATGCCCCGCGTCCAGGTGTCCCACCCACCTTTACCCCAGAGCAGGTGATCCAAATTGTGGCTATTGCCTGTGAATCTCCCCAGGACTCAGCCCGACCTGTGAGTCAATGGACACCTGAAGAGATTGCTGATGAAGCGATTAAACGCGGCATCGTCCCTCACCTGTCGGCCAGCAGTGTGAGACGTTTTTTGGGGAGAGGCTCAGCTGCAGCCCCATCGGAGTCGCTATTGGCTCAATGCTAACCCTGAGGACCCAGAGGTGTTCGAGGCGAAAGTGCGTCAGATTTGTCAACTGTATGACTCAGCAGCTGAATTGGCAGCTCAACAGATTCACCTTGTCAGTACGGATGAAATGACGGGCATTCAAGCGCTTGAACGACTATACCTAGACCAAGCCATGAAACCAGGGCAACCACGTCGCTTGGAATTTGAATATAAACGGCACGGTACCCTCAGTTTGATTGCCAACTGGCACGTGGCTCTGGGAAAGGTGATTGCGCCTTCTATCGGACCCACTCGAAAAGAGTTTGACTTTGCCAATCATATTGCCAATACCGTTGAAACAGCACCGGACGATGGATGGATTTTTCTACTCGACCAACTCAATACCCATCGCTCTGCTTCCTTGGTGCGATGGGTTGCTGCTTGTTGCGGTATGGATTCAGAGTTAGGTGTTAAAGGTCAATCCGGTATTCTCAAATCGATGGAGACTCGCACAGCTTTCTTGAGCGACCCCAGCCATCGGATCCGATTTGTTTATATCCCCAAACATACCTCCTGGCTCAATCAGATTGAATGCTGGTTTAGTATTTTGGTGCGTCGATTGATTCGTCGAGGCAATTTCACCTCCAAGGATGATTTGCAACAGCGCATCCTCGAATTTATTGAGTATTTCAATCACACGATGGCCAAACCTTTCCAATGGCAATTTAAGGGATTCCAACCTCGACTATAGCTGATGAACTATTTACAGATCTCTGCACTAGATTGTCCCCTTGAACCTCTGCATCGCTGGTCGTCACCGTCATCAAATAGCTCCCATTGACCATGATTCGAGGCAACTGGTTTTCAGGATCTATTTGAAAATCAACGGTCAGAGAGCTGCGATTGAGATTATCTTGCGCTAAGTCTTGCAACCGATCTTGAATCACTTCGGCCCGGTTAGAAATTGACACGGACGTCGTAGACTCTTCAGTTTCCTCCGATGAGTCATTTTGGACTTTCGAAGCTGGAACGGCAATATCAACCATTCGCCGACCATCTAAATAAATACCCTTAACCACAAAATCCTCATTCAGTGAGGAATTTTGTTTCAGTCCCTTAATTGGATTGGCGGACGAATTCGCCTGGCCTGATATCGATGGCAGGAAGCTACCAGGAATTTGACCCATGGCCGCTGATATCCAGACAAAATTACTGCAAAGAATAGCGGTAGCTACGGCCAAAGCCAACCAACGCCAAAGATGACTCAATGGCTGAAAAAATCGTCTAAAGTTTCGAAAATAACTCATACAGGCACATTCAATACGTTTGAATACAGCAAGGTAAAATCCTTGGCTCTCTTACAGGGAGGAGGAAAAGACTCTTTTCACCACCTCCGAGCATCGATAGTTCGGAGGTTGATTGGGCCATAATCGATAAGTCCTCACCCAAAGAACTTGGAGCCTCCATCGCGCTATACATACTCTCCACCCAATCATGGGGCTGATCTATATCCACCTAAACAAAAGAGTGATAAGAATCGCCTCTACCGATAGGTAGAAATGCTGAACCCTCCTAGAGATGATCAACTTACCGAAAGCGGTGGAAAAAAATTCGCCAGCCATGAATTAGCCTGCTGAAACGCCCTGGATTGATAGCGACCTGCATCCATCCCTTCCATGCAGAAAAAAAAGAGGAGGTTTCCCTCCTCTCCTAAATCGACTCATTCAGTCGTTGGTTCTAGATAGCCCAGGCTTGCTTAAGGGTTGAATCTAACTGAGTCTTAGCCGCTAGAGTAGACCCTGCGTTCTCATAAGCATCCCAAGCGTCCACCATGTCATTGACCTGAGAACTCTGGATAGAAGCTCCGTTGCCAATTTGGATAGTGTCAACCTGCTGGGATAGAGGCGTCGCATACCAATCCTTGAGGATAACCACCTCATTGGTGTCTAGGACATTAAGCTGGACATCATTGCCGCTTCTGGAGAAGTCAATATTGCGGTAATCAATATTGGCCCCTAGCAATAGCTTGTCCGTGGTGCTGGCGTCGCCTTGGTTATCGATAGTGGTGGTGCGAATTCCGCCAGGATTGGCCCCCAGAGAAGCGCCAAACGCATCTTTGCTACCGATTTGGTAAGTGTCGTTACCAGCCCCACCCGTCAAGGTGATGTTGTTACCGATAGAAATCAGGGTGTCATCTCCAGCACCCGCATCGTAAGTATTGGACTCACCACCTGCATGGATGGTGTCTTTGTCCTGTCCACCCTGGATAGTGTTGTTCTTACCGGCACCGTAGATGCGGTTCAAACCACCCAGACTCATAAAGCTATTCTTGGCTCCCTTGACCAGGACAATATCGTTACCGGAACCGGACTTGATTTTGTTCTCCTGACCGAGGCCAATGATAATATCATCGCCTTTACCACCGTCAAAGGTGTTCTTTTGACCGATAGCCAGGATAAAGTCGTTGCCTTTGCCACCGATAAGCTTATTTTCCTTACCGCCACCAATGAGGATGTCATCCCCAGCACCACCTTTGAGAGTGTTCTTCTTACCGCCCCCGATGAGGATGTCGTTACCTTTGCCACCAGTGAAGCTATTGGTCTGACCACCGCCGAGGATGATGTCGTTGCCATCGCCACCCTTGAGGACATTCTTCTTACCGGCACCGAGGATGATATCGTCACCCTTGCCACCTTTGAAGATGTTGGTCTTACCGGCACCTAGAATCAGGTCATTGCCAGCTCCACCGAAGAGGCGATTCATTTTACCGCCACCGACGATGATGTCATCCCCTGCACCGCCTTGCATGGTGTTGGTCTTACCCCCACCCAGGAGAATGTCGTTGCCTTCGCCCCCCAGCATGGTGTTGAACTTACCGCCGCCCACCATGATGTCGTTACCTTTGCCAGCGGATAAAGAATTAATCTTACCGCCGCCCACCACCAGGTCATCCCCAGTTCCGGCAAGCATTTTATTGAACTTACCGCCGCCAACCATGATGTCATTACCAGCTCCGCCCATCATGGTGTTGAGCTTACCGCCACCAATCATGATGTCGTTGCCATCCTGACCCATCATCTTGTTGAGGGAGCCACCCGCCAACATCAGGTCATTCCCTTGTCCGCCTTTGAGAAGGTTGAACTTACCGATGGAAGCTTGGATATCGTTACCCAGTCCACCATCCACTACATTGACCTTACCGCCAGCGACTTGGATATCATCACCTCGACCACCCGATAGGATGTTAACTGCACCCAGAGCAGCTTGGACATCAGCACCGTCGCCACCCCAGAGAGCATTGGCTTTTCCGAGAGAGACTTGAATATCGCTGCCCTGACCACCGAGGAGGAAGTTGGCTTTACCGGCTGCAACCATAATGTCGCTGTTGGCACCGTGGCTATAGAGATTGAAGTTAGGCAGGGTCAGATTGGGAAGCTTGATGGATTGGGCGACGCTATTGGCTTTGTCCTTAAGGGTTTGTAAGGGATCTGGAAGGTTAACCGAAGGAATAGAAGGCAAGTCAGGTAAGGAAGGTAAGCCTAAAGCTGGAATATTGAGGGTCGGGAGTGTGACCTGAGGAACGGGAATTGAAGGTAGGTTGACCTTAGGAATATCGATAGTAGGGAGGCTCAAGCTAGGAATCGTTAGGGAAGGCAAACCAATGCTAGATGTGGGCAGTTTCAGGCTGGGAATTAATGAGCCAGGCAGGTTAATGGAGGGCATCTGTATGGAAGGCAGTTGCACATTCTTAAAGCCCGTGACCTTAAAGTCAAATCCTGGGAAGTTCAAACCAATATCAGGCGTATCGAGGGACAAGTCGCGAACATCAGGTAGTTCAGGTAACTTGATTTCTGGACCGTTCAAGCTGAACTTCAGACTGCCAGGATTGGGAAGTTGACCCAGAAAGAAGCTAGGTGCTTGGAAGGCAGGGATAACGTCACCCAAGTCGCTAAAGTCCACTTCAAATTCTTTGAAGTTGGGAAGGCTGAAGTCGGAGAAGTCTAACTTTGGCAAGCTGGCATCAGAAAGCTTCAGAGAACCCAGGTCTAAATCTTTAGCCATGTTCTTAAGGGTGTCTTTGCCGACGGTATCGCCCGCCATGGCATTGGCTGCACCAAGGGCCACCATCACATCTTGGCCTTCGCCACCGACTTGAACGTTGGCTGCGGCTGCACTGATCAGAATGTCATTTCCAGCGCCACCGTTTAAGTAGTTGGCTGCTCCTAGGCCAATGATCAGGTCGTTACCACCAGCGGAGGTGAGCCAGTTACCTGCGGCAACACCGACCATGATGTCGTTACCATTGCCGCTATGGAGTTTGTTGAGTCCGCCAAAGCCGATAACGGTGTTATTGCCATCCCCCGCATTGACCACATTGGCACCCCCCACACCGATGATGGTGTCGTTGCCAGAACCAGAGTTGATAACGTTAGCGCCACCTAAACCGATAACAGTGTTGCGACCGTGGCCTGCATTTATTTTGTTGGCTCCACCAAACCCAAACATAAAGTCGTTGCCGTGGCCAGCGTTCATGGTGTTAAAACCACCGACACCCACTGAGGTGTTGTTGCCGTGGCCTGTATCCATGTTGTTGTAACCACCGACCGCAATCAGGGTGTCGTTACCCCAGCCTGCAGTCAGACGGTTGTATCCGCCCGCCGCAATTAGCGTGTTGTTGCCTCCGTTGCCATGAACGGTGTTCTTTCCACCGAGGGCAATGACTTTGTCATTCCCAGAACCTGCATGGATGGTGTTGGAAACAGCAGCAGTTGTAATCGTGTCATGTCCATCCCCTGCGTAAACTGTGTTTGATGCAGCAAACGTCTTAATGTTGTCATCTCCAGAACCACCGTAAATTGTATTCTGAGCACCGTAAGCTTCAATCCAATCGCTGTCAGAGCCACCTTGAATGGTGTTTTTGATGCCATAAACTTGAAGCCAATCTCGTCCAGAACCTCCATCAATATGGTTCCAGCCCCCTTTAGCGATTACATGGTCGTCGCCCTGTTCACCATAAACTGTGTTTGATGCAGCAAACGTCTTAATGTTGTCATCTCCAGAACCACCGTAAATTGTATTCTGAGCACCGTAAGCTTCAATCCAATCACCGCCAGAGCCACCTTGGATAGTGTTTTTGATGCCATAGACTTGCAGCCAATCTCGTCCAGAACCTCCATCAATATGGTTCCAGCCCCCTTTAGCGATTACATGGTCATTGCCCCATTCGGCGTAGACTTTATTACCCCAGGCTGTAGTCTCAATCTTGTCATTGCCCCAGCCACCGTAGACGGTGTTTTTTACAGCAAATGTCTTGATACTGTCATCACCAGAACCGCCGTAGACTGTATTTTCAGCGCCATAAGCCCTTAACCAATCAGCTCCAGAACCACCATTGATATGGTTTTTAATGCCATAAACTTGCAGCCAATCTCGTCCAGAACCTCCGTCAATGTGGTTCCAGCCCCCTTTGGCGATTACATGGTCATCGCCCCATTCAGCGTAAACTTTATTGCCCCAGGCTGTAGTTTCAATCTTGTCATTGCCCCAGCCACCGTAAAGTTTGTTTTTGGCACCTGTAGCACGGATATAGTCATTTCCTGAATCACCATAAACGGTGTTGCTCCAACCAAAGACACGAATTTGATCATTACCGCTACCACCGCGAGCATAATTCGAACCACCATAGCCATAAATGCGGTCATGGCCAGAGCCGCCTCGGAGGGTATTGCGACCACCCCATGCTTCCACATGGTCATTGCCACTGCCACCGTCAACTGTGTTTTTCCAACCGTAGGCTTTTAATGTGTCGTTGCCGCCATGACCATAAAGATAGTTGACGGGCATATATCCGATAAGGGTGTCATTGCCCCAACCCCCGTGCTTGGTGGGGGAAGGTGCAATTTTCTTCACTTCTTTTACTACTGCTTTAACAACGCGTCCCATGGGTTTTCTCCTTGTGTTTTTTACTAATCGATTGACTAAATGCACTATCGCCAAATCGCCAAGTAGAAAAAATCCCGATTTATTCAGTTAAATTCAGGTAAATGTTCAGGACCTCAATTCAGGTGTAAGGACGAATGGCCATCAAAAAAAAGCCCCTGCAATGCAGGGGCCTCTGACTGAGAGAAATAGAATGATTAGTGCCAAATAAACTTAGAGGGTGTACTTGGCGATGGAACGCAGATTGCCATCAGCATCCACCCGAAGCGCTTTAGCGGGGGTGCCCTTGGTGAAGATGTTTTTGCGAATATCTTTGACGATGTGGCGAGCATGACCGAAGGGGGCGATAAATTCGGGGTACCAAAGGCGGTCACCACATTTCCACTCGGGAAATAATAGTTGGTATTCTCCCGTTTGATAAGTCGCTTCCACCTCTTCCGAAAGCCAGGCCCAATTGAGAAATCCCACGGGCTGTCCGCCCACTTGGTAATAGCGAAATTGATCATGCATCAAGCTCGGTAAGATGCGGGCTTCGAGTTCTGCAAGGGTGTAAGACCGATGGAGAGGAGACTGCATCATCAACCAAGTGATTGATCCCAGCAATTGCAGCCGTTGTTGCACGTCTTCTGGGGTGACTTGAGGCAGATCATCTGCACTGGCTGTCGCTGATAGGGGTGTTTCAGGAGCCTCAATCTGATCTGGAGTGGTATCGAATGTTGTTGGCATATCTTGAGTCATCATGATCATTACCTCTAGTGATGGGGTGGAAAAGCAAGGCTAGACGAGAAACTGGAGAAGTTATCTATGAGTCTATGGGTCTACTATCGCCAAATCTCTGGGAAGATAAAATCCCGATTTATTCAGGTAAGTTCAGGTGTTTCTTTATCTCTCTAACCCAAAAGAAAGTCCTGCAGAATAGGCTTTGAGTGCAAGTCAAACCATTCCACAGGAGTGAGGTGATCATTCAATTTTTAAAATTTGGGTGGTCTGAAGCGCATCTATTACAACTTCAGCTTGGGTGATGTCTCTTATTCATTGGATCCCAGTTGATATTCAACGATGGAGCGAGAGCCATCTTCTTGGGTGCGGATCATTTTTGCTGTTGTGCCCTGGGGAAAAATCGTCTGGCGCAAGTCCTCAAATATACTTTGGTCATGCTCAAAAGGTGAAATAAAATCGGTACACCAAAGCCGTTCACCACTCCGCCACTCTTGGGGAAGCAGCTTGTATTCTCCAGTTTGATACTTCTCTTCTGCCTCATCGGACAAGTAAGCCCAACTCACAAATCCGATAGGCTGACCACCGACTTCGTAATAACGAAATTGGTTGAGGGTGAGACTGGGTAAAATTCTCGCTTCTAATTCTTCGATGGTGCAATGCCAGTGTTGGGGAGATTGCAACATTAACCAAGTAATGCCGCCTAAAAGTTGTAATCGCTGCCGCATCACCTCTGGTGAGGTTTGAGCTTGAGCCTCTTCCCGTTGTTCAGGAGTAGGGGCTTGTTCTTCAGTTGAACCTGAAGTAATAGCATCTTGTTCTGGATGGCCATCTGTCGCTTCAATAGGTTCAGGGATAGCTGCGTTATCAACGGGTATCACGAGGTCTGCTTCAGGTGCTTCTTGGATTTGCTCTAGATCGAATTCAGTTGTTGCGGGGGTAGTGGTCATGATGGATTACCTGTATTGATTGGGTTAAAAGATTTAGAAGCTGTCCTGTGTGGTCGTTGCTTCGTTGATGTCCCTACTATCGCCAAATCAAACGGTAGATAAAATCCCGATTTATTCAGGTAAGTTCAGGTGTTTTCTGCTTGTCTGCTCCCGTGACTAAAGCAAAAGGATGTGGAGTAAGCTAACGACAAGAATTTATGATTGAGAGATGCAAAAACTCACCCTCACTCGGCCCGACGATTGGCACCTCCATCTACGGGATGGAGATGCCTTAAAGGCAGTTCTCCCCCACTCGGCACGCCAGTTCGCTCGGGCCATTGTTATGCCCAATCTAAAGCCCCCAGTCCGTACCGTGGCTGATGCTGCAGACTATCGGAACCGAATTTTGGCAGCCCTTCCAGTGGGTCAAACCTTTGAACCTTTGATGACCCTCTATCTGACCGACAATACTAGCCCTGAAGAAATCAGTGCTGCCAAAGCATCGAAATTTGTCAAGGCGGTGAAATACTATCCAGCAGGGGCAACTACCAATTCTGACTTTGGTGTGACGGATATTCGGAAATGCGATCGCATCTTCGCAGCCATGGAGCAAGAAGATATCCCGCTGTTACTCCATGGAGAAGTGACCGACACCAATATTGATGTGTTTGATCGCGAAAAAGTGTTTATCGAAACCCACCTGATTCCCCTCGTATCGCGATTTCCTAAACTGCGAGTGGTACTTGAACATATCACCACCTCCGAAGCAGTGACGTTTGTCCTCAATACCAACGAAAACATTGGTGCAACGATCACGCCTCAACACCTTCTATTCAGTCGTAATGCCATATTTAAAGGAGGAATTCGTCCCCATTATTATTGCCTGCCGATTCTGAAACGAGAGAAACATCGGCAGGCGCTGTTGCAGGCAGCGACATCCGGCAATCCCAAGTTTTTTCTCGGCACCGATAGCGCCCCCCATGCCCGCAATTCGAAAGAGCAGTCCTGTGGCTGCGCTGGTTGCTATTCGGCCCTCCATGCCATGGAATTATATGCGGAAGCATTTGAAAGTGCGAATGCCCTCGACAAACTGGAAGCCTTTGCCAGCTTCTATGGTCCAGACTTTTACCAACTTCCCCGCAATACCAAGACAATCACTTTGGCGAAACAGACTTGGCAAATCCCTGATGAAGTCCCCTTCCCAGGAACTGGCCTTGTCCCCCTCAGGGCAGGAGAAGAAATCACCTGGAAGATAATGGACGGATAGTATTGCCCATCAGCAGACCAAATCACAGCCAGTTACCTACCAGCACAAATGGACTCCAAAAATAGGGGGCTTTAAATTGTGGGTCCTTCATCAAAGCCAACTGGGCCTGACGAAACGCTGCGGCCTTCGTGGTATGGGGTTGAGCCAACGCTTTATAAAAATGCCCCATAAACGCCGCAGCCGCCTGATCATCCAACGCCCATAAGCCAGCCAAAGTACTACGAACGCCGGATCGAATCGCCATCCCGGCAATACCAAGCACCGCCCGACTATTTCCCGTAGCCGTTTCACAAGCACTCAAGACGAGCAAATCAATGGGAACCTCAGACGTGCGAATACGAGTTCGGAGTAAAGAGGCCATCGCCTGAATCGAGAGTCTCCCTTCCCAAGTGAGAATAAACGTATCTTCAGGGCTAGCACCAAACTCAGCATGGGTCGCCAAATGCACCACTTCAGAAGATACTTCTGTCAGGTAATCCTTCAAATTCTGTTGGGTCAAATCTTGGTTAAACAGAACAGCATGTTCTTGAATCTGTGACGTAATCTGCTCTACTTCTTTGGCTACATAGGGCAAAGCCGGGAAACCAGACCGAGCCTCACTTACGCCTCCCACAAGCAGCTTTACCTTTTCTCTCGCCTGGGGACGAGGCGCTAATAGATCTAAACCGGGGGAGAGCGCCACATTATATTGTTCAATCAAATATTGCTCGCCATCGTAGAGCATGGTCAAGGGTAAGGTGCGCAAGGCTCCATCGGCGACAAACACCAACGTTTCCACATCCTGTTGGGCTAGATCTGCAGCTGCTGGCTCTACCACCCAGTCGTAAATTTGCTTAAGTTTAGTGAGGTTTTTCTTCTGAACGGACCCCAAGGGCGTGGTTAGGGATCGCAACAGTTGTTTCACCGTATCATCCACTTGTCCAGGCTCAATCGGCGTACTGTAGTGGCGCAGGGGTTGATCACCGATACTGATAATTACATCGACTCGATCCTCTAAAACAATGGGATAAATGACCGCTGCGTTTGGATCCACTTGATCCACTTCTCGCGGTTCGGCTTGCACACAAGCATCCTGAAAGTAGTCTCGAATTTCATTGAGCTGCAAATTTTCGATGAGCTTGCGGGCACGCCTTAGATTACTCGAAGAATCTGCCTGGGTCATATCCCCCTCTAGCAGCAGCCCCACCAACTCTCGATAGACGGGTTCTACTCCATCTCTGAAGGTAAAGCGAACATCATCACTCGCTGTTTTGAGATCTCCTCGTAAAGAGTCCAGGGCTGCCACAGCATCGAGATAGGCCGAAATTGCCCCTTGGCGATTGCCGAGTTGGCGACGATAGCGGCCCAATTGCCAAGCCAGTTGATACAGCACTTCTGGAGATTGCTGCCGATGGACATGTTGTAAGGCTTGCTCCGTCAAAGACACCGCCTGGGACCATTGTTGAGCCTCACCATAAATCCGTCCCTGATACCCCAGAATGTAAGACTGAGCATTGGGATCATCTAACCCTTGGGCTTGACTTTGTGCTCGGTTCAGTAAGTCCAATAGAGTCGAGGACTCATCCTTCTTTGCCGCAGTCAGAACCGTTTCGATCAAGTGGAGTTGTGCATAAATCCCCTCTCTACTGCTGGGAAGCGATCCTGTTTGCTCCTGTAGCTCTTGCAAAAGCTCTGATGTTGCAGGATTTTTTTGAGCAACTAACAGATCAAACCGACTCACTTGCACCTGAAATTGAATCAGAGGGGTCGGTGCAATTCCAAGGGCCTGTTGATAGTAATCCAAAGCCTTCTGGGTATTTCCCTGTCCCCGAAAAGTATGGCCTAAATTCAGAAGGATAGTACTGGTTAGGGCTGGCTGGTTGAGGGATTGAGCGGTATTTAGAGCAGCTTCGATTTGGCGTTGCGATCGCAACATGTTCCCTTCAGCCCGCGACACTTTCCCCAGATTCAACTGAGTCATCGCCTTTACGGGTGACGGCGGCTGTTGCTCTAGAATCTGCATCAGTTGCACGAGCTGCTGTTGAGCTTGGCGCAAATAGCCCAGATCTTGGAGAACCTGAATCTGATTCAACTGTACCTGCAGGTTACCCGAATCATCCCCCGCCCGTTGATAGGCATTCGCCGCCGCTTGCCAATCCTCCAGAGCGCTACGAGTATCACCCCGAGCAAGGAATAAACTCGCCCTTGCACTTAGCACCTGAGCCTGAAGAGCAGGTTGCTCAGCTATGAGGTCAGGGGTCAATGCCCTTTGGCTAGACTCTATCGCGCTTCTCGCCTGCTCCCAATCTCCTAGATAATGGTAGGCCAAAGCTAAATGACTCTGAACTGAAGCATATGCATCAGGGTGTTTGGATAATTGAGTTGCAGCTTGCGTCCAGTGGACAACTGCATCGGCATAGTTAGCCTGTTGATAGGCTTGACGACCCTCTTCTAGCAGCTTGGGGAGGGTACGAGACGATTCTCCCTGCAGGTAATAGTCTCCCCTGGCTGTAACCACTAGCTGCTTCGCTTCTTGCAAAGCAGGTGTAACCTCCGGAAGTGCTTGAGTACCTAAATCCACTAACAGATAACTCCCGGCGGGTCGGCTGGAGGGCATCAGAGGTAACCCACCTCGGCCCGTCACCACAAATTGCGATTGCCCCGTACGCGGAACAGCGCAAGCATCTGCAATTCGCGTACTTGAATCCAACACATTTTCGGGGAGTTGACTGAGGGCACTCGCCGGATCCGTAGCAATGGTCTCAATATTAATCTCGCCATTCAACCCTAACTGCGACGATGCAGAGATGTTGAGAAACTGTGGGCCAAAAATTGCATTCGTAAAAATATCAATATCGCCTCCGTCCCCCTCAAAGGCATTGGCAATAATGCGATTCAGTTCACTGGGAAAAGCAATAATAAACTGAGCACTAATATCAATACTTCCGCCATCACCAAATCCACCAGAATTTTCTGCAGAAATAATTGAACCGCCTTGGAGGGTTAAAAATCGCAGTAGCTGTGTATCAGTCCCGCCAATAAAGATATTGCCTCCATCCGCATCACCACTAGCAACGGTTGAGATCCGACTTCCGTTCAGAAGCTGCAATGAATCTCGAACCGACAGCTCGATATTGGCAAGATTCCCTTCCACTGCCTCAGCCAGGAGTCCAGCATTATCCAAAACAACGGTGTTGGCATCAATAAATAAAAGGCCCGCAGCCCCCATCGCACTGCTCACCGAAATTTGAGCACCATTACTGACCATTAAAGCGGGGGTAACAATCTCCACATCGCCGGCATCTCCCTCTCCCAGAGAGCTAGCAAAAATTCCACTGGGAACTGGCGATGAACCAGTAATCAAAATACCTTGATTAGCATTAACTTGAACAACGCCACCATTTCCCACTGAATCAGCAGTCGTCGATGCCAAAATCTGGCTCCCATCTCGTAACGTCAGCTGCCCAGTCGTTAATTCAATATTGCCGCCATCCGCATTCCCCCCAGCCACCGTCGAAATCCGACTCCCCTTGAGCAGTTGCAGTGAGTCACGAATGGATAGCCGTATATCAGCCAGGTTTCCGTCAGCCGCCTCAGCCAGAAGTGCGGAATTATCCAAGGTAACCTTGTTGGCGTCAATGGATAAAAATCCCGCAGCACCCGCCGAACTACTCACGGAAACTTGAGCACCATTACTGACCATTAAAGTGGGGGTCACAATCTCCACATCACCGGCATCCCCTTCCCCTAAAGAGCTGGTAAAAATCCCAGTGGGAGATGGCATAGAGCCAGTGATGGAAATACCTTGATTGGCATTCACCCTTACAATCCCGCCATTCCCAACGGAATCAGCAGTGGTCGATGCCGTGATCTGCCCTCCATCTCGTATCGTCAGCTGCCCCGTTGTTAATTCAATATTGCCGCCATCAGCATTCCCTCCAGCCAGCGTTGAGATTCGACTCCCATTCAGGATTTGCAAGGAATCCCTGACGATCAACCCAATATCCGCCTGATTCCCTTCCACAGCCTCAGCTAACAGGGCTGCATCATCCAATACAAACCTGTTGGAACGCACAAATAAATTTCCTGCCGAGCCATCATTCCTACTGCTCACTGACAATTGAGCACCATTTCTCAAGGTGATATTGGGAGAAACAACTTCTATCCCACCGGCATTCCCATCACCGGGTGCAGTAGCAAAGATCCCGCTCGGGAATAGGGTATTCGTTGAATCCAGAACAAAAGGGGAATCTGCATCAGCAGCAGGTAATGTCACCCGAGGCGATGAACCAGTGATTAGAACACTTTGATTGGCAACGACTGAGATATCTCCCCCATTCCCAATCGAGTTAGTCGTAGTTGAGGTTGAAATCTGTCCACCATCTTGTATGGTTAGCCGTCCAGTTACCAGATCGATATTGCCGCCTTCAAACAGACCAGGGTTTTGCAATTGGGTCAGAATCCGGCTGGGCTGTCCATTCAAGGTGCCTTGCAGGGTCACGGACTCTGTTGTGTTGATAAAGATATCGCCGCTATTGCCTAACCCTTCAGCCCCAGCATCAATAATGGAACCATCTCTCAGAATTAAATGGCGAGCATTGATGCGTATATCGCCACTAAACCCCTCCGTTGTCGAATCCCGAATGGCAGTGGACAACTCGGCCACCCCAGCAAAGTCCGTTCGAGCTGCGGCTGGATCCCCAATTAACTGGACTGTATCTCCAGCTCGAATCGTCAGATCTCCCCCTTGGGCATTCCCAAAGACAACGGGAGCAATCAGTCCACCAATTAGGGTCAGATTCTGGGTATCTATCTCGATGTTTCCTCCTGTTCCACCCAGGGTTTCAGGGGGTAGTCCTAAATCTTCAGGGAAGAAGGTCACACTAGTTGTAATCCCAATCGGCGATCGATCTAGCGTGGGTCCGCCTCGATCATCCACCAAAATACTATTGGCCTGAATGCGAATATCTCCCTCCGAGGTATTCGGTCCCAGTTTTCTCGTGCTAATACCACTTTCCTCTCGAACCCAAAGAGAATTCGTCGTAATACGAATATCTCCTCCCGATCCAGCACTCTCAGAGCTAATGCCAGAGCTGAAACTAAGACGAATATCAGGTGCGTTGATTAAGATAGATCCTGCATCACTCATAAACCCATCCGCTGAGGATTGGCTTACAATTTCTGACCCTCTCTCTAGGCGAAGACGGTTGGTTAGATCAATGCGGATATCGCCACTAGAGCTATCTCCTAACGTACTCGTCAAAATCTGAGAATTGTCCTGCAGAGTCAGATTCTGGCCGCTAATCCTGACGGTTTCACCTTGCCCCAGATCTTCTACCAAGCTTCGAACAGTACTGTCAATGAGTTGAATATCCCCAGTTCCATTCAGAAGAACGGATCCACCTTGGGCATTAACATCAGCAACATCCGCATTCAGCCCCACGAATAGATTCGTTTGATTGAGAGAGGTATTCCCAGCCTCAAAGACAATATCTCCCCCACCCTCTTCTACCGTATCGATGGTTGAATTAGTGAGGGTCAGATTAGACCGTCCCCCCACCGGAACAGTCAGAAAAGTATCAGGTGTTGCTGCTTCTAAATCAAAAAGGAGAGTGTCAGGTTGGGACAGGCCACTGAGACCCACCCGGCCTCCAGGTGCCAAAATTTCAGCTCCATTGAGATTGACCTGCCCCCCCAACAAGGCGAAGGGTTCTCCTACGGCCGTTTCTAGAGTGGAACCATTGACTGAGATAGGTTGAGGAGTAGCGCCAAACTGCACCCCCAAGGGTACCGAAACCGTCAGCAGCGGGGGCGCATTTGGATTCACCGCATTAAAGGAATTACCATTGGGCAGCAAAAATCGATCCGCCGTAGTGGCTACAAATGCACCTGCCACATCCAACTGAGCATTGGGGCCAAACAAAATCCCACTGGGATTGACGAAAAACAGATTAGCTGGACCGTCCACACCCAGCAACCCATTAATGTTGGAAGCCGTCCCCCCGGTCACCCGGGTAAAGATATTTTCGACAATAGCCGGGTTACTGAAAAAAACAGTTTGATTGGGATTGATGCCAAAGCGTTCAAAGCTATGGAACAGGGCAGTATTTCGCTGAGCCCCACCATCGATAAAAAATTCGTCAGCCGTCGCGCCCGGGGCAACAACAGACTGTTCTGGTCCCAAGGTATTGTCGGGGACAATTAGTTGAGCCAACACCATTTTCGAGAACATCAGTGGACTCAAAATCACTCCCATCAGGGGAGCAATGGCTGGCCTTACCCAATGTTGTATCAGGATGCGATCGCACCCAATCCTTTTCATAATCTTATGGCTAATGAAAGTGTACTAAAGACGGGAACACACAACTTTCAATTCAAGGGGTAGCGGGGGATGGGTTCATATCCAAAGGCCGCACAACAGACTTTAGATTTGTATCCTCTAGCTGATCAGCAATATTAACCAATGTCTGGCTATGCTTTTCCCCTTCACCAGCCTGAGCTTGTTCCTTCAGAAAGGTCCGAAGTTTTTGGTATGACTGGGACTCATTGGCTTCCAATAACAGCTCTCTAACCGCATCAAACCAATAACCGGCTTTTGCAAACAACGCTGCTTTCTGACTAGGCGTCTCAGCTTTCGATAATGCCTTTTTTAAAGCAGTATCCGGCAAATCAACATCTACTTCAGCCACAAAGGGGGGACTAAATCGATCGTCATCCGGTTTACAGGCAATACTCAACTCCACAAAAAACCGTTGGCCATCCTCAAGGGTGGTCTGGTCCGCTGGCACAGTGTATTGAACCAGTCCAGAAGACGTTTCGATATATTCCAACTCATGGATCAGTTCAGAACTTTGATCCGCATCCAGAATAAATAGAGAAATTCTGACGCGATAGGGATCCGTTGCCGTTACAAACCAAGCCAGCGTAGGTGCCACCACACTGGTTCTCCCCACATGAGTACTGGGAGCTAACAGGGTAACGGGAATGCTGCTGGGCTGAGCCGCTGCCGTCTGGGCATGATTTTGCTCTGGCACCGTTGGACGACTCAAAGCCGATGACTTGGATGGGGCAGAACTACAACCCCGAGAACCATTGGACCCAAACTTACCTTTCGGCGGATCACCCTTGGGCGGCTGATATCGTCTTGCCCAAGCGGGGGAAGGCAATATCGACAGGGACACGAGCAATAGACCTAGCCCGAAACGATAGCTGAAGCCGTTCTGTCTTTCTCCCCGGCGCCTTTTCAGCAGATGAATTGGATTGAGATGAGCCATAACCATAGGTGCATACCTCACTTAGCACTGACGGTACAAAATGCGATCGCAATCTGTTCTGTTTGCCCCTGAGTAGAACAATCATCTCGATCAGCAATGATCTGTAAGTTCTGATCGATCCATCCCAAAGCGGCCTCCTGCCAAGGTTCTAATGACACTCGTAATCGTTGGGTAGCGGAACGGAAGTAGTGGCGGGTTTTCTCTAAAAACATAGTAATACCTCCTTTATTTATCTATTCTCAATTCTTCTGGAAAATTGCTTAATCCCCCTTCGTCGTCATAGGGGTCAAAATCAATAATTTCTCGACGGACCCATTCCTGAAATTGCTCCTTTATCACTGCCATCATTGATGACAATGATGGCAGTGTAATGTGTATCGGTTCTCCATACCTAAAGTCAGAAGGCATATCAGATCTCCCCGTAATTCGGTTATTGAAATTACCTTAATTGAGCTTGTTGGCAGAAAAAATCCCGTTATCATCAGGAAACTTCAGCCAAAGTTCAGGTATTGATAATCAGAGCGTTCAGGTTGATCTTCAAAACGAAATCTAGACCAGAATTCGAGGATTGCAGGGGGAATGGGTTCATATCACATATCACGAATTAAGGGGATAAGGATTGAAGTCTGAGATTTGGCATAAACTTCGTCAACCATTAGCCCCACTGAAGCTTGTGGCGCTCCCCAGCTTACTTATACTGGGCCTAATCCTCGGTGGACGATGGGCAGGAACCTTCCAATCCTGGGAATTGCAAGTCTTAGATCTCTTTCTGAAATATCAACCGACAGAAACCCAAGACAAACGCATTCTGTTGGTCACGATTGATGAGGATAGTATTCGCTCGATTGGCCGCTATCCCATTCCCGATCAATACCTCGCCCAGTCGCTCAACATTCTTCAAGAGCATGAGCCTAGAGCAATTGGTCTGGATTTATTCCGAGATATCCCCGTAGAACCGGGTTCAGCAGACTTGGCCACCGCCTTTCAGGAGATGGAAAATCTATTTGGTATCGATAAAATTCTGGATGAGAATAAGAAAGAACTGGATGAGAACCAATCGGAACGAGTGAATCCTCCCCCCGGCTTACCCCTAGACCGAGTTGGATTTGCTGATGCCCCTGTCGATCTGGACGGTAGCCAACGTCGGGTCATGCTGGGAACTCAAACGAAAAAACAAGTCTTCCGATACTCCCTAGCATTACTCCTAGCCGAGAAATTTCTAATTGCCCAAAATATCCATCTAGATAATGGCATCAATGATCCCGTAGCCATGAGATTTAAGTCTGCGGAGATTCCTCGAATTCGACCTAATTTTGGGGGCTATATTCGCACCAATACTGGGAATGCAGATGTCCAAATGCTGCTCAATTTTCGCAACCATCCCAAAGCATTTGAGACTGTCTCATTTCATAAATTACTATCAGGCAATGTTTCACCGGATTCAGTCAGAAATCGTATCGTCCTGATTGGCATCACCACCCCTAGCTTCCAGGACTATTCTCCCGCTGCCATTCCCTCCATCATCTCTCCGAAAGCAAACTGGGTCTATGGCATTGAGATACATGCTCATGCCATTAGTCAAATTCTGAGTGCAACTTTAGATCAACGACCGCTGATCAGTACTTGGCCAGATTGGATAGAGTACCTCTGTATTTTGGGCGGCGGTCTAGTGGGCATCATTGTTGCCGCCTATATTCACTCACCTCGGTATACGATACTTGCGATCGCACTCTCCGCATTACTGGTATCCGGCATCAGCTATCTAGCACTACTTTGGGGATGGTGGCTACCCGTGGTCCCAACCCTAGCCAGCTTTCTGCTAATCAGCCTCAGTCTAGATGCCTTCTATCAGTACGATCGCTTCATCCAAACCAAGGTCAAAGCCCAACAACAGACCCTTCGCATCCTGGAACAGGCCAAAACCGATCTGGAAATTCAGGTTGCCCAACGAACCTCCGAACTTCAGCAATCAAATCTAGAGCTCAGCCAAGCCAAAGAAGCGGCCGAAATGGCCAGTCGGGCCAAGGGAAAATTTCTCGCCAAAATGAGCCATGAATTACGCACGCCCCTCAATGCCATTCTGGGGTTTAGCCAAATGATGGCCCAAGACACCACTCTCTCTGAAGCCAATCACAAACGCAATCGCTTAATTAACCAAAGTGGCGAACACTTATTAGGACTGATCAACGACATTTTATCTCTAGCCAAACTAGAGTCAGGAAAACAAGAACTGCGAGAAGGTCCCTTCCAACTCAGTACCTTACTGGAGACCGTAGAAGGCATCTTTCGACTTCGAATCGAACAAAAAGGATTAGCCTTTCGGGTTAAAGCCACCCCCGATCTCCCACCCTATTTATTCGGAGATGCCCAGAAACTCCGACAAGTCCTCATCAACTTGTTGAGCAATGCCCTTAAATTCACCCCGGCCGGACACATCTTTCTCCGCATAGGGAGCATACCCACACCAGCAGGTTTGACATTACGGTTTGAAATTGAAGACACAGGCGAAGGAATTGCCGCTTCTGAACTGCACAAATTGTTTGTTCCTTTTGAACAAACTGAAAGTGGAGAGAAATCGAAAGCTGGCACAGGACTTGGTTTACCCATTAGTCAACAATTCGCTCAGCTAATGGGTGGGGATATCAAGGTATCCAGCCAAGTCGGGCAAGGGACAACCTTCACCTTTACGGCCCAAGTCACCATCGCAGAGTCCGACAGTGACGCCAGTTTACAAAATATTGCAGACGGGGTGGCTCCCCCCCCACCACCAAATGATAGGGTTGAACCAGAAGCACTCCCCTCAGCCGTCATTAGTTCAGAGATCATTGATCAAGCCTTAGGATCGATGTCCGCCAACTGGTTAGATGAACTGCACCATGCTGCCCTCCGACTCAAGGGCAAACAAGTGATCCAGCTTTTATCCGAAATGCCACCGGAATATGAATCAGCCTCCCAATATTTGATTGAGCTAGCCGAGAACTATGAATATGCTCATATTACTGAAGTTACGACCAAATTAACGCAAGACAAACCTTAAGGTCCGTTTCTATGAGCGACATCGATCATTCCAGTGAACCCATCTTAGAATTTGCAGAAAACTTAATCCTGCAAAAAACGGACACCTACTGCAGTGAACTTCAACGGCGTATCCTCAGTACGGCCTTGCAAGGAGAACGCAAAACCTACGATCAGCTCGCAGATGAATGTGGCTATTCCCCTAAATATGTCAAACAGGATGTTGCCCCTAAACTCTGGCATTTGCTGTCCCAAGCCCTAGATAAAAAAGTTTCAAAATCTAATGTGCGAATCATCCTCACTCAGGAGATGCGCAACACGACTCAAACCAGCAGTGCGCATAACCCATCCTCTAACGCCTCTATCGAGGCACCTCCACCCCCTGAACCCACTGTCCCCACTGGAAAAGTCAAAATCTTACTGGTGGATGACCAACCCCAAAATCTACGGTTGCTCACAGACGTATTAGAAGAACAGGGCTATGAAGTTCTCCAAGCTCTCAACGGCAATGTTGCTCTCCAGGCCGTGTCTCTCGATCAACCTCAGTTGATTCTCTTAGATATTCAAATGCCAGAAATGGATGGTTACACTGTTTGTCAAAAGCTTAAAGCTGATCCATCCACCCAAGACATTCCCGTAGTCTTCGTTAGCGCTCTGGATGAATCTTGGGATAAGGTCAAAGCCTTTTCTGTGGGAGGAGTAGATTACATCACCAAACCCTTTAAGGTCGTAGAGGTCTTAGCCCGAGTACAAAATCAACTAAAAATTCAACAACTCCAGCAAGCGCTTAAGACTCAAAACGCACAACTCCACCAAGCAAATTTAGAACTGCAGCGTCTAGCTGCCCTGGATGATGTCACCCAGGTCGCCAACCGCCGCCGCTTTGACGCCTACCTTTTGACATCCTGGCATGAAGCCATTCAAGACCAACACTCTTTGACGTTAATGCTCTGCCAACTTGATCATTTCAATTTCTATGGTTCAGGTGGAAATTCCCAAAAAGGAGACCAGTATTTGTATCGCATTGCTCAAACTATCAAGCAAACTGTACATGGTCCGAATGATCTAGTTTGTCGATATGGCACCTTCACCTTTGCCATCGTTTTACCCCAACAGACTTCTGCCCAAGCTGAGGCAATTGCTCAAGAGTTATCAAAGCAAGTCAAGGAAGGAGAGGAGACCTTTTCTTTTAGTATTGGCCTCGCCTCCATCCAGCCCACATCAGATATAGGCATTGAGGCATTCATAGAAGCCGGTGATCGCAACCTACAGCAAGCAAGGAACAATGGCGGCAGTTGCGTATTCACTTAAGTCTTGCTTGCAATATCAACGGCGCTGCAGTTTTAAGACATCTATAATTAATTCTTGGGCACGAATCTTAGAATTTGAATTGGATTTTCTCCGATATCTAGGGGGTAAGGTGGCCCCTTTTAGATCTGCATCATCCAAATTAACATCATGCAAAATTGCCCCAGTGAAATCGGCATTTTTAAGATTAGCTTTTTTGAAGTTCACCTTTTTCAGAACAGCAAACCGCAAATCAGCCCCTTCAAGATTAGCCTCTTGCAGATTGGTCTCTCTCAGAAAAGCACCCTTTAAAGAGATGTTAGCTAAGTCTGCCTTCTTGAGATCACAGTTAAAGCAGGTTCGAGTTTGTTTAATCCTTTGCAAATGTTCAGGTTTCTCAGCTCTGACTGATGGTGCTAAGAATGTAGCAAGACTCCCAATCAAGAAAGAAATCGCAACTTTGCGACCTATTTTTTTGAGCCGACGGTTGCCCATGTTCTATAACTCCAACAGATGGGAGGAATCCCCCCTCAACAAAAGCGTATCAACCCTGAGTATGCCCCGAAGAGAGAACAGATTTGCATTTTCCTACCAGTCCAACTTAGAAATTATGGGGATGCCGAATCAGATTTAAGAACTCTTCTCGGGTTTTATGATCGTCCTGAAAGACCCCGATCATAGAACTCGTCACCGTCCAGGAACCTGGTTTTTGTACGCCCCGCATCACCATACACATATGGCTGGCTTCCATAACCACAGCCACACCCTTCGGTTCTAAAGCCGTTTGTACTGCTTCTGCAATTTGGCGAGTCAATCTTTCTTGCACCTGCAGCCGGCGAGAATACATTTCTACGATACGGGCCAGCTTACTCAGACCAATCACCTTTTGATTAGGGATATATGCCACGTGGGCTTTGCCGATAAAGGGCAACATATGATGCTCACACAAACTAAAGGCATCAATATCTCGAACGAGGACCATTTCATCATGGCCTTCATCAAAAATGGCATTGTTCACCAAATCTTCTAAGGACTGCTGATAGCCACTCGTGAGAAACCGCATGGCTTCAGCCACCCGCTTCGGTGTTTTCAGTAAACCTTCCCGCTCTGGATCTTCACCAACCCCTAGCAGCATCGTTTCTACCGCTCCCATCATCTCTTCTTTGCTGGCTTGACGATGGGTCTCTTTCTCCTTGGCCCGTTGAGATAAGCTGCGATCGGGACGAAGCTGAGCGTTATTAGAAGTTGAGTTCATAGAAGAATTGGCTTGATCAGAAGGTTTAGGAGAAAAAGTAGTCATTGTTTCAGTTAATTGTAGGAAATTTGACAGAAGAGTTGGGGGTTGATGACAACAAGGAGATTTAGAATGTCCCCGCGTTCGGCATCAAGACAAGCTCCTCAATCACCGCATTTTGAGGCATCTGGACAATATGTAAAATCGACTGAGCCACATTCTCAGGTCTGAGCATAGCGCTACGGTCAAAATCGGCATCTACGGTGTCTGTGTCCCACAAAGGCGTATTCACAGCACCTGGGCAAACAGCCGTCACCCGAATCCCGTGGGGACGCTCTTCCTGCGCGAGGGACTTAGTAAAGCCCATTAAGGCAAACTTACTAGCACAATAGGCCCCCCACTGGGGAAACGCCTGTTGCCCCGCAATGGAAACGATATTTATGATGGTGCCTTGCTGTTGAGATCGCATCCCTGGCAACACCGCTTGCACACATTCAAATACACTGGTCACGTTCAGACCCAGCACCCTTTGCCAATCAGCCAAAGGCATATCAATCAGCTCACCGGTATACCCCATCCCAGCATTATTAATCAAAATATCAATGGAGCCGACCTGATCTAAAAGTTGACTGATCTGAGACTTTACCTGGCCAACTTCAGACAAGTTAATCGCAACCCCACGGACTTCGACCCCTTGTTCTTGAAGAGTCTGCGCTAATTCATCCAGCTGAGCTTGAGAGCGGCTGACTAAAACCAAATCAATATTGGACGCAGCAAATGCTTCGGCCGTGGCCCGACCAATACCCCTGCTCGCTCCTGTAATCAGAGCTCGCAGTTTCCGTTGAGCAGTCATGCAAAATTCCTAAAATCAATACTCGGTAAAAACTTGCCCAACAACAAACGCTTCTGCGAGATGAACGAGCAAATCATTGAGGGACTTAAAAGACGGGTGTAGACTCCTTGAAGCTATCAGCGCAGATGAGAGGCAGTCAAAGCGCGTGAGCTTACGCTAATTGTAAACAAATGTTGCGCCCCTGTAATCATACCACTGGTTCAAGATGGAGCGCATACTCAAGGAAGCTGGGAAAAAATCCCCATATTCCGAAACTTATGATAGCGCTGTTGGCGACGCTCTTGGGGGCTAAGACGCCATAATTCTTCTAAATTACTTAAAATCGCAGTTTTAATAATATTTGCAGCCTTAATAGGATTAACATGCGCTCCTCCAGGGGGCTCAGGCAAAATTTGGTCGATTATCCCCAGTTCTTGCAAATCCGTCGCCGTAATTTTGAGGGCTTCCGCAGCTTGAGGGCCTTCTTGGGCATCCCGCCAAAGGATCGCCGCACAGGCTTCCGGTGGCGCAACGCTATAGATCGAATGTTCAAACATCAATAGCCGATCACCCACACCGATTCCCAAGGCCCCCCCAGATCCACCTTCTCCAATCACTGTACAGATAATGGGTACATCGAGTCGGAACATTTCCCGGAGGTTGAGGGCAATCGCTTCGCCCTGCCCAAATTGTTCAGCTTCTAATCCGGCCCAGGCTGCAGGCGTATCAATAAAAGAAATGATAGGCAAGCCAAACCGATCCGCATGATCCATTAATCGCATTGCTTTCCGATACCCACTCGGAAAAGGCATACCAAAGTTGCGGGCCACATTATCCTTGGTATCGCGTCCTTTTTGATGGCCTAACATCAACACGGGCTGGCCACCAATCCGACCCACACCCCCAACAATCGCTGGATCATCATACCCCCGACGATCACCATGCAATTCCATCCATTCATCACTAATGGCATGGATATAGTCCAAGGTACTCGGACGCCGAGGATGCCGAGCCAGCTGAAGCTCTTGCATCGGAGTTAAACTGCTAAAGATTTCTTGACGAAGCTGTTCAGCCCGACCTTCTAGCTGGGCAATTTGATCCGTAACATCCACCCCATTCTGCTCAGAGAGGCTACGGATCTGCTCAATCCGATCCTCTAATTCAGCTAAGGGTTTTTCAAAGTCAAGCAGTTGGAGTTTGCGATCGGAAACAGCCATTCGCAGATACCTAGTCAAAAGATAAACAATTCAGCCTTGTTGTCCTGATTAATAGTGCCAAAGACAATTAATCGATCCTAGCAAGGGTGCCCTGGGCAACAAATACCCTCAAGCTGGCTTGATAACAAACTCAACTTCATTAAGAACACTTTAAAATACTACACAATAAAGGGGGACGCCACAGCGATCCTATCTCTAGGGATAGGAAAATCGCCTAAGCCATCACCATGCCACCATCCACATTAAAGACCTGACCGGTAATATAAGCACTCGCCGGATCAGCCGCTAAAAACCGAATCATACCGGCCACTTCCTCAGGCTGGCCATATCGACCCAAGGGGATAAATTTGATAATCTCTTCGGACCCTAGCCCCTCCGTCATATCCGTGGCGATAAATCCAGGGGCCACTGCATTCACCGTCACTCCCCGAGACGCCATCTCCTTGGCCACCGTCTTGGTAAAACCAATGACCCCTGCCTTAGCAGCACTGTAGTTGGCCTGTCCTGGGTTCCCCATTTGTCCTGCGACCGAAGCAATATTGATAATTCGACCGGAGCGCTGTTTGAGCATCACCTTACTGACGGCCCGAGTACAGAGATAAACTCCAGTGAGATTGAGATTAATCACGGCTTGCCAGTCTTCCGGCTTCATCCGCAACAGCAAAGTATCTCGGGTAATGCCTGCATTATTGACCAATACATCAGCCCGCCCCCATTTATCGAGCACGGTCTTAAATAGGGTATCCACCTGATCGGCTTCTGCCACATTGGCCTGGAGGGCTAATGCTTCTCCCCCCTGACCCGTAATTTCGGCGACGACAGCATCCGCTGCACCACTAGAATTGGCGTAGTTAATAGCGACTTTGGCCCCTTCACCTGCTAAGGCTAAAGCGGTAGCCCGTCCAATCCCTCGAGAGGCACCCGTAACGATTGCGACCTTATCTTGCAATGAATTCATGAACGGTTCTGAGCCAAAAAATCTGCTCAACTATCTTATGACATTGCGGGGGCCGATGTATCGGTGGGCTATGCCGCAGCCCCACTAAACTTAATTTTGAGGTAGTCCTCTTCCATCTTGGCCCCGGCAGGCTGCATTGCAGCAAGCGCTTGGGGGAGAACCAAATTACGACGGTGATTACCAATTCTGATATTCAGCTCATCCGCCGTTTTACTCAACTCCACCTGGTTCTTAGGGATTCCGGGGAGATACACTTCTAGGCTGTACTGTCCCTGCTCCTGAATCACCCTTAAAGTAGTTTCCTTGTGATAGACCTGAGTCGGATCTTCTTGGTCATATAGGGTTTCTTTCAAACGCTCCAGGGCTTCTAACCCACACATTTCTTCCTGAAAGAGAGGCACTTCTTTAACAGGCAAGGGTTGAAAGTTATCGTGGATTTCCTGGCGATATTGGTTCTGGTTCTGTTTCCAATGCATAAAGAACGGATCAGAGACATGGTCAGGAATAATCCGGTTGGCCACCACCATATCTGTGGAGACATTGTACAGACTCAAATAGGCATGGGCTCTTAAGGATTCTTTGATCACCATCTTTTCTGGGTTGGTGACCAGGCGAACGGAGGTTTGGGTATTGTCTGTTAATACTTTCTCTAGGGCTTCAATCTGCTCGTAAAACTCATAGGGAGCATCCATCACTTCTTCATCAGGCAGTGAGAAACCGACAATAGGCTTAAAGAAGGGCTCTACCAGAGGTCTGAGGGTCACAGACATGCGCTGGAAAGGCTTATAAAACCGACGCATATACCAGCCGCCCACTTCTGGCAAGCTCAGGAGACGAAGAGCCGTCCCGGTCGGTGCTGAGTCAATCACGAGGACATCATAGGTGCCCTCATCGTAGTGACGCTTCATCCGCACCAAGCTAAATATTTCATCCATGCCAGGGAGAATAGCTAGCTCTTCCGCCTGCACCCCTTCAAGTCCTCTGGCTTGCAGCACCTGGGTAATGTAGCGTTTAACCGCGCCCCAATTCCCTTCTAATTCAAGCAGGGCATCTAACTCAGCCCCCCACAAATTAGGTTTAACCTCCAGGGCTTCATGGCCCAGCTCCATATCAAAGCTATCGGCTAAAGAATGGGCGGGATCGGTACTGAGAACAAGGGTCTTGTAACCCAGCTCGGCACAGCGGAGTCCAGTAGCAGCAGCAACAGAGGTCTTACCAACCCCACCTTTGCCAGTCATTAAGATTACGCGCATGGGTTACTTACAATCGCTTTGGGCATCAACACACTAAATTGGGCTAAGCAGCTTAACCTCTCTTTACATTACTCTAATCTATTTAACTCAATAGGTGGGGCTAACTGAGGAGAATAGGAAACATCTTGCTGATGGAGTCAGGGATCTTTAGACCTAGCGACCGTCTTAGGCTAGTTCGTCTTGCCTGCTGGAGAGAAGAACGTCTTTTATCCTTCACAGCCGATTCTAAGCCAGAGGTGAAGAGATAGCTGGAATTTCGTAACATAGAAGATGTACTAAGTTCCCTAAAGTAACAATGTTTTTAACCTGGATGGATTCCAACAGTTGGCTTATCGAAATGGCCGGACAGCGAATCCTTTTAGATCCTTGGTTGGTTGGGCCGTTGGTGTTTGGGAATCAGCCTTGGTTCTTCAAGGGTGAGCGGGCCAAAACAATTGATATTCCTGAATCGATTGATCTGATTCTGCTCTCTCAGGGACTTCCCGACCACGCTCATGTCCCCACGTTGAAGCAGTTAGACCGATCAATCCCGGTCGTGGCCTCCGAGAATGCCACTAAGGTCGTGGAAGAATTGGGCTATACCGATGTCACTACCCTGGCCCATGGCGAAACCTTTACTTGGGCAGACCGACTCCAAGTCCAGGCATTGCCCGGTTCACCGATTGGACCATTCCTGGTCGAGAATGCCTTAGTGCTCATGGACCAAGCCTCCCAAAGTCGTATCTACTATGAACCCCATGGTTTTCATTCTGCAGCCATTGACCAGCTAGAAGCGGCGGATATAATTATTGCTCCCATCCAGGATTTAGTACTCCCCCTCTTGGGACCCTTTATCCAGGGAGGTGACTTTGCCCTAGAGGTGGTGAAAAAACTCCAACCCCAATTTATTCTGCCCACCGCATCGGGAGGCGAAGTTGAATACAGCGGCATGTTGGACAAATTGTTGAGTATGGAAGGAACCATTGATGGATTTCGTCAACGCCTGCAAGAGAACGGCTGTGACACCCAAGTGCTGAATCCTTCTCCTGGCGACCGAATCGAAGTCCCGCTTTCTTCTTCAGTACCAAGCTAACCATGCAACAACAGCTTGACGACAGGGACCTCGTGGTTGACAATCACCTGGAAGGTTGGCTTAGATTATTCTTCCCTTGCTGTAAGTATTCCTCTGTGCAGGAGAGTAGGCATGGATAAACCCAATTACTTTCATTGGTGGCAGAAGTTATCTGTTCCCTCTCGCCTACTGATGATCGGCTTAGCCGCACCAATTTTAGCCCTCAATTTTTGGACCTTAGCTTCGATTTCCAATTACTTTGGGGTGTTGATCGGAATTATTGTGATAGCGTCACTTCTGGCATTTCTCCTTAACTATCCAGTGAGTTGGTGTGTCCAGCGAGGACTGCGACGAGAGCCTGCATCGATTATTGTGGCGCTATTAGCCATTTCCATTCTGTTTGGCATCGGCATTATTCTGATTCCGATCGCATTTAATCAGGCCCAACAATTGGCCAACCGCTTACCCGACTGGTTGGAATCAGGCCGACAGCAGCTAATCCTTCTCAGTCAGCAGGTAGAGGAACGAGGGGTCTCCCTCAATCTGGATGTCTTGGCAGTTCAAGCCTTTGATCGGCTCCAGGGTCAACTCCAAGCTTTAACCAAAAGTCTGCTCAATATCGCATTGGGAACGGTTAGCAGTGTTTTAGATATTCTGATCGATGTCCTTGTAACGATAATTCTGACCTTTTATCTCCTCCAACATGGGGATGAACTCTGGGACAGTTTGATTGATTGGCTGCCAGAAGAAAGTCAACAGCCTGTGTCCGAAACCCTTCGATCTAGCTTCCAGAATTACTTTATTGGTCAGCTGCTGTTTGGTATCTGCATGACTTCTGTTCTCGTACCCACCTTTTTAATCCTGAAAGTACCCTTTGGCCTACTGTTCGGCCTCACTATTGGTACAATGGCGCTTATCCCGTTTGGCGGGACTGTCGGTATTATTCTGGTAACGTGCTTGGTCACCCTACAAAATATTTGGCTGGGCCTCAAACTATTAGCTGCAGCTGTAGTGGTTCAGCAAATTTTAGACAACTTAGTTGCCCCCAGAATTCTAGGCACCATGACGGGGCTCAATCCAGCATGGGTATTTATTTCAATTCTGATCGGGGCTAAGGCCGGCGGGCTGATCGGGGTTGTGATTGCTGTCCCTACGGCTGTAGTAATTAAAACGGCGTTGATCAGTTTGCGATTGCGGATGGTATCACCCGATTCAGCAGCCACCCCAGATATTCCTGTGGTCTCCGTAGAATCAGAAACCAAAGCCCAGCCAGTATCCCGTATCTCTTAAACCTCAGATCTTTTTTTCGAACCGTTCTGAACTCTCTCTACAAAAACGGTATCCAATCCCATACCCATTGGAAGGATTTCAGGAACGGCATCTTATGGCTAATCAGCCGGTTACTTTGATTGCTCTGTGGCTTGAGTTCATTGGGAACTGTTTGGCTAGGAACCACAGGAATAGAAGGCTGCTGCCAAAATACAATGCTTTCATTCAAGGGTTGAACTGTTGTCCCAGGATAATAAAAATTGAGGATTTTAGTCGCTGACCAGCCTAAATTACTGAGGTGATACGATCCCGTCTGGCTTAGTCCAACACCATGACCAAAGCCTCCACCAATAAAAGCGTATCCCTTAAGAATTTTCTGAGGTTTAGCAACTGGCGTTGAACTAGTCAACTGCACCGATTCCGGGTTGGATTGAGTCGTGTCCGCTGGCTTAGGCTTTACGGTTCGATACCTAGGTTCAACATAAAAGAGCAAGCTATTGGGCGCTTCAAATCCCCGTAAAATATCATCCTTGGCTAAGACCAAAGTACCTATATCCGTGGTGACCTGCAATTTCTGGACTCTGCCACCGTGGGATCTCTCCACCACTTCCAGCTTTTGAATGGTTTTGAAATTAGCCAAGGGATGCTTAGTCTGACGCAGAAATTTCCGCAAGAACCCATTTAGTTCAGCAATAGGGGTTTCTGTCTGCCAACGAAAGGTCTTCCAAGACGCTTCATTAAACCCTTGTTTCAGGTTAATAAAGGCTTTCAAATTCGACTCTTCTGCCAAGCTGCGGGTGGTCAAATCCCACGTGCCCCTGGGTAAGGCATCAATTTTTGCCGTTAGATAAGGGCGAGGGGTTCCTTCCCAAACCTCCTGAAAAGCAGCCGTCACTCCACCCGTGGTGGAAGAATAAAGGGCATCCACTAGCTCATCGTTATGGGTTAGCACCTGTCCCGTTGTCGCTTTAATGGCGCGATCCACAATGGGATCGGTTTTAGCAATTCCTTTATAAACTTGGCATTGGGTATCCGCACATAACTCATATCCATCTATCTGAAAACGTCTCAGATTACGCAAAGCATAGGTGCGGGCAATAATGGTTTGCGCCTCAATGGCCGTCGTGGGCGCATTAAAGCCAATTTCATAGGGAACAACCCCTCGAAGATAGGTTTCCGTTGGCACCCTATTCACCAAGGTATAAGTCCCATAGGTATTGGGCTGAAATCTTAAACTGCCATAATGCAGCTCGTCGCCCACCTGAAACTGCTGTTTCTTACTGGTGATACTGACAATACTGCGTTTGAATTGAGTACCATTGGTGACAAAACTGAGCTGTGGCTTGTCACGCAACCGTCGCCGATGGAGAAACACATTGTCATAGCCTTGTTGCTTCAGGGTGTCGATTAAGAGAATCCGATCGGCTGAAGTGGGATATTGATCGCGCTTTGCCCACACCTGCCACTGTTTGGGCTGGGCAATTTCCACCGGAATTCCCAAAGTCTTCAATTCATTCGCCTTGGTTTCTGCTGTTTCAAAACTCCGATGAACACTCAAAACCACCCGTTCTTCCCATCTAGGCTGCTTTAAGGGAATGGGCGTAATCGCAAACTCAACTTTATTTGTAGTGAGGGTCTGTAGCCGTTTACCCGTCGTAAATTGAAGGGTCAGTTGGTCCCCTGGAAGCGCTTCAACCGTCAGTTTATCCGTAGGTTTGCGACCAAAACGCTGCTTAATACTGACTTTGATGCGAGGATTAAGGGGTTGTGTATTAACGGCTTGAGCCCATACTTGACCCGAGCTATTCCAACCAGAAGATATCGAAAATAGCTCTAATACGGCCCCATCGAAAACCAAACACACACTAGCACTTGCCAATATGGGCACCCACCAACGACGTCTAAAGCTTCCGAGTAGAGAGGGGAACGGCTGAGCCAAATTTCCAGTCATATTTACGATAGTTCGCACCATAGAGTTCACAAGGGATTTGCCAGCAGGTCGATCCAGTCAGTCCTGAATTCTGAGTTTGACCTCACTAACGCTTAACAACATTCATTTCAATATCGATTGAGCCTACGCTACACCTTGTAACCGTCCACAAAAACTTTTGTTTTTTAGGCAAAATTATTAAGTCAAATAAAGTTTGTTGTAGTTCAGACAAGATAAGAGACAAAATATAATCCTAGAAAACCATCTCTCAAGATATAGTTTTTTAGCGCCACAAATGAGTGCAGGATTCTAAAATTCTTCTCAAATTTCCACTCAATATCATTGAAATTGAAACACCGCTATTATTCCTTCACTCCAAGACGCAAACAGACCTCAGTGGGTTTCACACTAACTGAAACGATTGCCCTAGTCGTCATTTTTGGTATCTTCGCGACCCTATCTACTCCCAGCTTTTTGGGTTGGCTCAATCAAAAAAAAGTGGATGATGCCCTCGCCAAAATAGAGGGGGCCATTAAGGAAACCCAAAGGGAAGCTATCAAACGAAGTCAGGATTGTACTATCTCTGTTCCCAAAGGAATCAACCAAAGCATTACCGGAAATTGCCTAGTTACAGGAAGTCGCAAAATTGAAGATGTAACCATCTTCTACAATCATTCCGCTCCACACGATATATCCTTCAACTTTAAAGGGCTATATACCCCTCCAGGGACTACACTATGGGTTTCTATTCCTAATAGTTCTGTTACACCCAAATGTCTCGCAATCTCCACAGGAATTGGCCTTATGCGTACCGGCAACTACGATTTGGGAATAGATAAATGTGTAAGACCCTAACTCCGCAAGTCAGACTTATCTTGCTTTTATCGAGAAATACTTTCCCTGTTCGAGGCCGTTCTAATGGTTTTACGCTACCAGAATTGTTAGTTGCATCACTAATTCTGAGCTTGGTGATTACCCTAGCGGGTTTGGGTTTGATTCAGATCTTGAGAGCCAACGAACGCAATACAGTTGAAGCAGAACGGCAGTCAGAACTGAATAGAGCTTTAGACTTTATCGTCGATGATATTAAAACTGCTACGTCGGTATCAGTTAGTGATATCCCTGCGAGGGCCAATTATCTGGGAGTGTTTAAGCTAACAAAAGTTGAAGGTGAAGGAGCTGCGAGGCAAGAATTTGAATTTGCCTATTATACGGCTCCGAAAAGCGCGAGTGCCATTTGGAGAGGACCAAGAACTGTTTATCGCCAGCAAATTGCGCCAGCACTTGCTGGACCTTCCACATATGCGTTGGTGGATGCAATTTCAAGTGTCAATCCAAACTGCACTGGCAGCGGGAACAGCCCTCCAACCAGCAAAGGCCTCAAAGTCTTTGTCCAAGATAATTCCTATGTCAAGCTCTGCTTAGTCGGCCAGCTCAACGATTCAAGAACTTTACTCCTAGAAACTCAGGCTTTCACCAGAGGATCCTAGGAAAACTCCGAACGGGATTTTCTGCTTATCGTCCTAAAAATCCTCAACTCTCCAACTAGCGAAATGGGGGAGAATACATCAATCCACCTTTACTCCACAGTTGGTTTTGGCCCCTGGGTAAATTCAGTTTAGTGTTTGGCCCCAAATTGCGATCGTAAATTTCGCCATAGTTGCCCACATGCTTGACGATTCTGGCAGCGAAGTCTGGGCTGAGGCCCAAACTTTTCCCCAATTCCTCTTCCGTGCCCAAAAAGCGCTTAACGACGGGATCCTCACTTTTAGCAAAAGACGCTAAATTATCTTGTTGAATTCCCAGCTCTTCCGCTTCAACCGTGGCATTGACCACCCAACGGACCACATCGGCCCATTCCACATCTCCATCTGCAACCGCAGGGGCTAGGGGTTCTTTGGATAGAACCTCATCTAGAATGGTATGGCTTTCAGGCTTGGGTAGAGCCGTTCGACGGGAGATCAGCTGCGATCGATCAGAGGTCACCCCGTCACAGCGGCCTTCCGCATAGGCAGCATAGGCAGAGTTAATATCTTCATAAACCACAAGCTTATAGTCCACCTTACGCTTCCGCATTTGATCCTTTAAATTCTTCTCGTTGGTGGTGCCAGTCTGAGTACAAACCGTCCGATTTTTGAAATCCTTGAGGGTCTTGATACCGCTATCTGCTTTGACCATTACCCCCTGACCGTCATAAAACACCACAGGTGCAAACGCCATCCGCACCGAACTGTCTCGATCAAGAGTCCAAGTTGTATTCCGGCTGAGAACATCCACCTCCCCAGTCTGAACTGCAGCAAATCGCTCTTTTGCATTTAAGGGACGATACTCCACCGCATCAGGATCATCAAATAACGCAGCTGCGATCGCACGACAGATATCCACATCTAATCCCGAATAGTTGCCTTTTTCATCCACAAAGCTAAAGCCCGGCAACTCGCCGCTGATACCACAGCGCACCTTCTTCTGAGCTAGCACCTGCTGCAACCGGCCTCCAGCAGCTTCAGAACTACTACAGCTCCCCAAGGTCAATGCGACCAGAAGAGCTGCACAAAGAGAAGAAAATTTTCTGATCATAAATTGATGTCGTGCGTACGTTCGATAGACTTTCCGTTCAGGACAACCATCCCTATAGGTCCCCCCTTAGCCTACAACCTTAAATCCCAGAAAATCTTAGAAATCGGGTTCGAGACTCAAGGGCTAAAGGGAAGCTATCGAACAAGTCTGAACAATACGCTCGGCTCTAGCGAGATCGGCGAGTCGCTGACACTACGTCGAGTAAAGGCTTGGCGCGATCATAGTAATGCCCTTGAGCATAATCAATACCCACATTTGCGATCGCATCCAGCACGACATCCGACTCCACATGCTCAGCAATCGTCTGCATGCCCATCACCTTGGCCACATTATGAATCGACTCAACAATGCCCCGAGAAATTTGATCTTGGGCAATATCCCGGACCAACAACCCATCGATTTTCACAAAATCGACGGGCAGATGTTTCAAATTCATAAAGGCAGACATATCACTACCAAAATTATCTAGCGCAATCTGGCATCCCATAGATTTGAGAAAACGGCTCAATTCCACTGTAGACGTCAAATGACTCAGAGCCACATTTTCAGTCACCTCAAAGCAGAATCGCTGCACATGACGATTGGAGTGAGAAAATTGTTTATCCAAAAACTCAAACAGTTCTCCATTGCGGCAGGTCGCGCTTGACAAGTGAATAAAGAACCGGGCATCCAGTTCATCCAAAGCAGGCATAGTTTCCAAATTAGCCAGCAAGTTGTTAATCACCCACCGATCAATTCGAGTCATAAAGTCATACTGTTCCACCATGGGTAAAAACAAACTGGGGGAACAAACAATACCAGGCTGATCCTGTAACCGCAATAAAATCTCATAACTGCAGGACTTTTGCCCCCGGCTCAGGGGGTAAATGGGCTGAGCATAAAGCTTAAATTGGTCCTTATCTAAAGCCTTTAATAGTCGACTCACCCAATGCAGGGTCTGGTTTGAGTGGAGGTCTGGGTCTGCACACCCCGTATGATGAATCTGGACTCGATCTTTCCCTTGTTCTCGCGCAAAATGGAGGGCTTGATGCACCGCTTCAATCAGCAAAGACGGCGCAACTTTTGCCCGTGGAATTTGACAAGCCACCCCTAAACTCAGGGTGATCGGGGAATTCGTTACCCCTAAACTTTCAGGGGGGAACGGCACCGACCTGACCCCCGTGCGAATCGCTTCTGCAAGATAAGTGGCACCGGCCAAATCGGTATTGGGCAACAGAATCATAAAGGTTCGCCCACTATAACGAGCCACGCAATCAGCAGGGCGTCTGGCAACTTTTACGATCTCTTCAGCAACCCGCTGCAAACAGTAATCGCAGACTTCAGCCCCATATTTCTCTTGGTAGGCTTGTAGATTATCAATTTCACACAAGACTAAGGATAAATGGGAGCCTTCTCGCGTCAAGCGATTCCATTCCGACAGGTACACTTCATCAAACCGACAGCGGTTAAAGACGCGGGTAACCTTGTCCACCTCCGCTAATCGTTCTAGCTCCTGTTGAGCAATTTTGAGCTGCCGGGTGAGGGCATCAAGGGTGAGATCTCGATATCCAATTTCAACAGATTGATGCTGCTGTTTTAGGGCATATTGAATCGAACGGCAAAGGGAAGTGCTATCAAACTGCCCTTTCACTAGAAAATCCAATGCTCCTTTTTGGAGAGCCTCTTCCACCAAAGATTGATCGGTATTGCCGCTTAAAATAATTAAAGGCTTGGCAGGAAAAGCTTGGTGGACTTGATAAAACGTCTCTAATCCTTGAGCATCTGATAAACATAAATCCAACAGGATTAAGTCAATTCCCTCTCTGTGATTGAGAAGATTAATGCCATCAGACAAGGTCTTGCTGTGCTCAATCTGAATCGGGAAAGCCTGCTTGACTGTCAAGTATCTGCGTACAAGCTCCGCATCTTGATCATCATCCTCTATCATCAAGATTTGCGCACTAGCCTGCATACCAACCCCCCGATGTTGCCATCACATTTCACAACTGAATATCAATCGACAAGCCAATCCAAACAAGATAACCCTGTGGTCGATCTAAAAATTTCAAATAAACCTTAGCTAAAATTTTGTCTTTTTGCCTCAGTACCTCTAGATTTTTCCCAATAACCAGCTCATACTCTAGTTTATTAAGAAATTGTTACGCTTAATAGTAAATTGTGAGGCCGGATTTTGAAGAGAATTCAGCGTTATACCTCCTTGATTAGGTGGAATCCCAACTCAACCAAATTTCTCTTCAAAAGGGCTACATCCAAGGTCCGTTTGAATCCACCCAATCATATTGCCCCTTTTGCAGCTCTAAACTAAAACTCCCAAATTTATTCATGATAAAAAGGGAATTTTATGGGACTACACAGTCCTGTAGGCAAGCTCGGATAACATCTTCAGCCCCTCCTTGAATAAGGCCGATCGGAACATTCAATTCATCAGATAACTCCGCGACAGTCATATCATCCAGGAATTGAGTGGTTCCATACTTCAGCATTAAGGTCGGCAAGAGTAATCCATCCCCTAAAGGTTGATGGCGTAAACCCGATAAAATATCTTGTCCGGTTAGAAGTCCCGTCACGGTCATCGTTTGCCCCCAATAATCACTTCGAAGTGGGGCCAGAGTGATCGTCAGGCCTTTGACTTGATTTAAACGCTGCACAATGGGTTGAAAAGCGTTTTCCACCGTATTTCCCACGATCCAAGTCAAGCGCTTCGCAACAGGAATTTGGGAGGGCAAAGCGTTAGCCGCTCGATCAAACTGTGACAGAAATTGCCGAATTGACCCCACACCATTATCAATTTGCGGATAGTCTTCGTAGTGGTTCTCAGGCGGCAGATCTTGTCCAGCAATTAAAAACCACTCGTCCGCTAACCAAGCAAATGTTGTCCCAAACTGATTTTGAAACTGGGTCTGAAGCTGCTGAACTTGCTGAATCACGGCGATGGCATCCGTCGATTCGGCTGGATTCAGTTCATCCTCTGGCGGGCGAAATCGGGTTAATCCCACGGGGACAACCGCAACAGACGCCACTGCAGGCACCTCCGACTGGTGAAATTGAGCCAGATCCAGAATGGTTTGCTGCAGAATCTCCCCATCATTGATGCCAGGGCAAACCACAACCTGGGCATGAATCTGGAGTCGTCGCTGCTGAAACCACTGTAATTGGTCCAGAATTTGGCCAGCTCGAAGATTTTTCAGCAGCCGTATGCGCACGTCTGGATGGGTCGCATGGACAGACACGTAGAGAGGAGATAAACGCATCGCCTCAATACGGTCCCATTCATGGGGGGGGATATTGGTTAGGGTTAAATAACTGCCATACAAAAAGCTGAGGCGATAATCGTCGTCCTTGAGATAAAGGCTGGATCGCAGCCCTGGCGGCTTTTGATCGATAAAACAAAAGGGACAGTGATTATTACACTGAATCAGTCCATCAAACAGGGCCGTCTCAAACTCCAGTCCCAGTTCAGAATCAAAATCTTTTTCGATTTCCACCTGATGGGGTCGGCCTGCCGCATCCAAGACCTCAAGGGTCAGAACCTCATCTGCACAGAGAAACCGATAGTCAATCAGATCTCGGGGCACTTCGCCATTGATCGATACCAAACGATCGCCCGGCTCAAATCCGACTTCTGCTGCAATCGAATCGGGGACCACCCCTGAAATTAAAGCTGGCTGAATCGAAGACTTACTCATTCACGGATTGATGGGGCTTAATCGCCAAACGCTCAGTCGATCTTAGCGCCTAACACGCTAGCTAGCAGGGCCTGCTGGGTGTGTAAGCGATTCTCGGCCTGATCCCACACGCGGGACTGTGCCCCTTCCATCACGTCTGCTGTAATTTCTTCTCCGCGATGGGCAGGCAAGCAATGGAGGACAATGGCATTAGGATCCGCTTTCGTCAAAAGGGATTCGTTCACTTGATAGGGCTGAAAGATAGGAATCCGATTACTGGCCAACTCTTCTTGGCCCATACTGGCCCAGACATCGGTATAGAGGGCATGAGCCCCATCGACGGCTTTTTGGGGATCGGTGGTGATCAGTACAGAACTGCGATCGCCCGCCAGTATCTTGGCTTTCTCAACAAAATCAGGGAGAGGCTGATAGTCCAGGGGAGTCGCGACTCGAATATTTACTCCGACTAGGGCACACCCCAACAGCAAGGAATGGGCGACATTGTTGCCATCCCCTAAATAGGTAAGAGTCAAGCCTTCTAGCTGTCCAAAGGCTTCTCGTAGGGTCAACAAATCCGCAAAGATCTGACAGGGATGTTCTAAATCTGTCAGGGCATTAATCACAGGTATTGAAGCGTATTGAGCAAAGATGTTTAAATCCTGCTGTTCATAGGTGCGAATCGCCAAAACATCTAAGTATCGATCTAAGACCCTAGCCGTATCTTCTAACGGCTCTCCTCGACCCACCTGGGTGGCATCCGGCCTCAAATCAATCACCTGTCCTCCTAAACGGTACATGCCCACGGAGAAACTAACCCTTGTGCGGGTAGAAGCCTTGGTAAATAGCAACCCCAGGACCTTGGGACAATGGGGCTTGACCTGTCCCACCTTGATTTGAGCCGCCAGTTCCAACAAACCATCAATTTCTGGGCTTGTTAAGTCTGCTAAACTTAGCAGATCTCTTCCTTTTAGACTTGCAGTATCAGTAGACATAGACTCTAGATCAGGCTTGGGGAACTACAACAGCTAAGGCACCAAAATAGTGGAAAGATCCAGAATACCTTATTCAAGTCAGCCCTGTCTTTCCAGCTATTCCCTTGGCGTCTCCTCAACCGGAACAGGAGCAACCTCTGGTGGCGGTGAAGGTTCAGGCTGTGCAGTCTGCTCGGGGACGGGGGCAGGTTTAGGGGGCGCTGGCGAAGACCCCGGCGAAGAAAGTTGAGCCCCGGATGACTGGGGCTGGGGAGGCGGAGCCTTGGGGGAAGGCTTGACTTTTGGAGAAGACTGGGCGGGAGGCTTTTCTTGGGAAACGGGGGGCTTGGGCTTAGTGGGGGTTTCTTTCGGGGTATAGCGCGGCTGATCCAGACGTTTCAACAGTTTCTTGATGGTCTCAAGTGAAGTCTTATTTTTTCCCGTCCGCTGCTGGGCCCAAACCAGGGCTGTCTTCGGATCATCCTGTACATGACGGATAAGGGTACCCCATGCGATCGCATCTTGATTCTTGGGATTGACCTTTAATGAAGCTTCTATTCGTGCAAATAAGCGCCCTGGATCGGTAGCCAGCATGGCCCTCACTTCTACTGGATCCGTTTGGGGGGCTTGAAAGAGCTTCAGGGCCGCACTCCATTCTCCATTCACCAGCCGAGCCACAATCGTTTGCACTCGACTCGCCGAAATTTGCTGGGCTTGAGACTTGGCTACAGCCGCATGGAGATTGATATAGTCCAATTGGGCTTGAGCCTTAGGCGACCACCGACGCAACTGCCTTTTTTTGACCGCCAACAACCGCTTTTGAGCTGGAGACCATAAACCACTTCGAGCCAGCAACAAGCTTTGGGTATAGCCTGGATCGGCGAAGGCGGGCTTGGCTAGGGAGATATGTTCTACCTGCAAGTCACCTGTTGGCGCAGGACGCAGCCAATAGACTGCATATTGTGGCTCTAGACCCACTGTTTGTTTGACGACCAATTCTGGCTGCGGATCCCCCGTCACTTGACGCCATTGAGGATATTCCCCCGAGGGGCTAGCCCAATTCAACATCAAGACCAACCGAGCTTCATCAGGATGGAAATATAAAACTTGGCCATAGGTAGCCGTTGCACTCCCTTCTGTCCTCAGCCCTGTTAACCGTAACCAAGCCCCTGGCTTAGGGGCAGGATTATAAACTTCGACCCGAGATAAATTTAAAGGCCGGGTGGACCCTGTCACCAAACGTGGATTACGGGCTAAGCTCACTAGCTGTTCTTCCGTGGGACCACGCACCGTCATCCGATCCAACAAACGATAATAGCGTTTGCCCTGGAACAGTCTCAGGAGAGAGGGCAGTTTTAATGAACGGTATACCTGCAAAGATTGGATGTTCTGGCAAGGAGGCCGAGAACACTTCTTGCCATAGATAGGGACCAAAATATCTTTAGTGACGGGTCGGGAAAGATTGGTATTGCCATTCGCCGCTAACACAATTGGCTTTCCGGGCGACTGTTTCTGATCCTGGAGACGCTTCAAAATTTGCTGCAAGGTACGGGGTTGATGGGCAGCGGTTTGTTTCCCTTTTGTGGTTGGCAAATACTGATTCAACCAAAACGCCACATCTGGATCCGTAATGACTTGGTAACTTAACCAAGCCAAGCCCACTACTGTGGTAGCGATACCCACCAACAGCAGCAAATTCAGACTAGACCGGAGTTTAAGTAGCGGTCGAGAGGTTTGAGAATGAGCAGATTGTGTATGAGTACGCGGAGTTGCAGGCACGTAAACGACTTTGCCGTTCCGCACCTGGCGAGAAAATTTTTGATTAGTGCTCACTTCAGACGTTAAAAACTATATCCAGACTCTTCAAGACGATGACGGAAGTTCGTCAGAATATCCATCAGATCTTGTTGACCTACAGCAGGCACTAGATCAATCAATGGTAATTTCCGTTTACCACCCCCCAGGGGCACAGAAACATCTGACAACACTTGCAGGATCTGAGGTTCCTCCAATAATCCGTTTTCTAAAAGGTTACAAAATTGCTCTGCCAAAGACTGATGCAGATGGGCATCACTCAAAAAGAGGTGCCATTTGGCCACATCAATGTAGATTTTTTCGCCAATATCTGCGGCGAGGGATTCTACGTCTACAGTTGCAATTTGGTCTGCCATAGCTTAGGGTACCCCCAGTTTTAGGGGTGGATAGCGTGAACTTTTGAATTCACTTGATTATCTTTTCTAGGATAGCCCCTGGTTTTAAAGACCCTCTGTTTCTTTATGAATAGGAAGCAACTTGCAAAAACTATCGCCGCTCAAAGGGTTTGAGTTTCTGATCTAACAATTGCTGAATGCGATCGGCTTTATTTTGCAGTGAGTCGACCTGCCCCCCTAAGAGCTGCTTTGATTTCAGATGATCTTGCTGGGCTTGAGCGTTATTCCCCATGAGCTGATGGGCAAGCCCTCGATTGAAATAAGCTTCGGCATAGTCAGGGTTAAGAGCAATGGCTTGGTCGTACTGAGCGATCGCATCTTCGTATTGCTGCAATTCGTAGTAGGCATTGCCGCGACTGTTGTAGGCAAAGGCGTTCTGGGGATTGAGATCAATGGATTGGTTTAGATCTGCGATCGCACCCTGGTAGTTTCCCCGCTGGAATTTATCGGTCCCCTGCACATAAAGATCATCCGGGGTCAATTCAGCGCCACCTGTTGCCACTGTTCCAGAGAATCCCAAAGCCGGATGAACCGTGCCCACCGAACTTAAAAAAGTATTGATGGGAATGCCCAAATTAAAGCCGGTCTTCACATACACCGTTTCCGTTCGTTTAACTTGCCTTTCCCCGTCTGCCCGACCATGAATCCCAATCAGTTGGCCTTGGCGATCTAAAACAGATCCACCACTCATCCCCGGCAAGGTGTTATTGCTATAAACCAATCCATAGCCATCGGCCAAAGGGCGCTTGGCATTCGCCGTCACTTTCCCCTCAGAAAAATTCCAAATGGGCTCAGTGATAGCAGCTGTGGGCATGGGGAATCCAGAGACATAAATGGACTCTCCGGCTCGTACATTCGACGAGTCACCCAGTTTTGCCACCTGATAGGATTTTGAACTGGTAAATTCAACCAATGCCAAATCAATCCCAGGAAATTTTTTAACCTTGCTATAGGTCAATGGATATCGTAAGTCGTCAGCTGTCACCACATCATATTCATCCGCTGTAGCTACCACATGGGCCGCAGTCAGCACTGTATAAACGTCATTCTGGCGCTTGATAATCACTCCCGAACCAGAATTTTGACCATCGATCCGGACGGTGATGGCTTCTGCGATCTCACTCACTTCCGCTGAACTCAATGCCTGGGCACTCTGAAAGGGAGCAGCAATCATTGCAGTGACAATAATCGGAGCGAGTGGATGGATAAATTTCATGGATGACAATTCTGGAAAAACTAGAAACTTATCCTATTCCCTAGCACATTTGTATTAAGGATCACACCTTTTTATTAAGTTAAGAGTAATCCTTTCAGACAATACGATTTGGCCAATCGATGTTTAATGTGGAGTCCTCTGAAAACTTCCACTTTGGTTTCAACTGAAAATCTATCCTGAAGTAGAAACTGCATGAACTTGAATATCCACATTTAACTTCTTACGCAGTGCACTAAAAATTGCGTTCAGACTATCCATCGTTGGATTCCCTTTCGCAGATAGCATTCGATGAAGACTCTTACTGGGCTTATTCGCTTCAACAGCGAGTTGTTCAAAGCCAACCGTTGCATTGACTAAATCCCTCAATATTAATCGGGCTGTTTCCGGCTCACCATTAAGCATGAGGTATGCAGCTTCATCCAATAAAGCAGTTGCAAACTCAGGATCCGACTGCACTCGGGAGTGGATGGTCTCTTTGAAATCTCTCGTCAATGCCATGATGTTTACTTCTTTTTACGCTTTCGCCGTTGTTTCTTCTTTTGAGAATCTATATTCGCTTGCTTCTTCCGATTTTTATATTCTTGAGAAACTCCTTAGCCTTGGTGATATCCGACTGTTGATCCTTCTTCGTTCCTCCCCCCAATAAAACAATCAATTCCTTGCCATCTTGGATCAGGTAGATACGGTATCCTGGCCCCCAGTTGATCCGGTATTCACTAGACCTCTTGCAATATTCATTTCACAATGTGGTGTTGCTGTTTGCCATCCCTTGAGCTGCAATAGATAGCTCTTAACCATGAAGTCAAGAACTCCTTTGTCATAATGAAGCCGAACGGCTCGATGTTCGCCAAAAGCATCCAGTAATTCCTCATAAGTCTCCCAAGAACCGTTACGCAGCGTAAGGTGCTGTTCAATGGGACTAGTCTGGGTAGTTTCTGTTACAGATAGCTGAGTTTTCATCGTCTCTAGGCTCCTGATAGCTCATTGCCTCCAGCAAGGACGTTGAAATGGTTGAGTCGCAGATATGCTTCAGAACATGGGGGGATTAACGGTCTAGCCGTGCATGAACCTGAGTCCTTATACAATGAGGCCAGTTGCTGAACCAGTACTGAATGACCCCCAATCCTCGACAACTGGCTTATCGGGGCCTCAAAGCAGTCCATCGAGGAGCCTATGCAGACGTTGCCCTTAGTCGGGTGATGCCAAAAACGATAGCCGATGCCGATCGCCGCCTATTAACTGAGCTACTTTACGGCAGTGTTCGTCGCCAAAGGACTCTGGATGCGCTGATTGACCAATTTGCCAAAAAGCCTGCCCATCAGCAGCCGCCTGATTTACGCACCTTATTGCATTTGGGACTTTATCAACTGCGCTTCCTAGACCATATTCCTGATGCTGCCGCTATTTTCACCACCGTGGAGCTAGCGAAACAGAATCAACTGTCGGGTTTGTCGGGGTTCGTCAACGGATTGCTTCGGCAATATGCACGGGCAGCCGCCAACTTGAATGACCCCCTAGAGTTACCCCCTGATCCGATTCAGCACCTAGGGATTCTGTATAGTTATCCAGATTGGATTGTTCAAGTCTGGCATGATCAACTTGGCTCGGAAGAGACGGAAAAACTATGTGATTACTGCAACCAGCCTCCCCATATCGATTTACGAATTAATTCCTTAAAGACGGATCGGGAGTCGGTGCGATCGCAACTTGCATCAGCAGGAGTCACCACAACGCCCCTCCCCCATTTACCCCAAGCCCTCAGAATCGAAGGTAAATCCGGTCCCATTCCCCAGTTGCCTGGTTTTCAGGAGGGATTGTGGACTGTGCAAGAGGCGAGCGCCCAGCTTGTCGGACATTTGCTGAATCCTCAACCCGGAGCCATTGCCCTGGATGTCTGTGCCGCACCGGGCGGGAAAACCACTCATATAGCGGAGCTAATGGAGAATCAGGGGGAGGTTTGGGCGTGCGATCGCACCCCGTCTCGCTTACGCAAGTTGAATCAAAACACCCAACGTTTAGGGATCGATACCGTCACCATCTGGACTGGGGATAGTCGGCAACTCTCCAACCATATTCCTCTGGCTGACTATGTATTGGTAGACGCCCCCTGTTCTGGCTTAGGGACCTTACATCGTCACGCCGATGCCCGTTGGCAGCAAACTCCAGACAATATTCAAGACTTATCAACCCTTCAGCTCGATCTACTCCTGAATAGTGCCCGTAGAGTAAAACCTGGGGGGATACTCCTCTATTCCACCTGCACGCTCCATCCTCTAGAGAATGAGAATATTATTGACCAATTTCTGGCACAGATGCCTCAATGGCAAACCCAACAGCCTATAGCAGAATGGGTGCCCACTTCAGGCCCACAAAGCAGCGTCAAGATATTGCCTCATCAGCAAAACATGGATGGATTTTTCATGGCTATTTTGCGCCAGGGATAGGGCCAGTGAACCTATGAACGATACCCAGTTTGATAATAATTATTAGTACTTCATAAAACTAGGTTTTACGTTTAGGTCTCGAAATCTGATTTTGTGTATAATCTGCCACATAAGCCACTTTTGCCCCTTTTTCGAGCCTCTATCTCATGCTGAGAAAGCTCATCTTATTCGCTTCACTACTGAGTATTACCGCATGTCAAGGTAGTACTCAATCCACACCTAAAGGTGTGATTCAAAGAATTTTTGATTCAGCGAAAACGAAAGACCTAAGCCAATTGAGTCGTTTGTGTGCCCCCCAGGCAGAAACCACGGCTAACATTATCTGCGAAATTTCTGAAGCTCAGCCTGACCAAAAAGAAAAGTTTGTTGATCGCTTCTTGACTGCACAAATAAGAGGAAGTACAGAATTTAGCGGTTATACAGCAACTGTAAAAGCCGTAATGAGTCCTAACCAACAAAACTCCCTTAAATTCGAACTCATTCAGGAAAATGGCAATTGGTATTTGCAGCGTTTCCAAGAGTAGTATTGAGCCTTGTTGGACGGATTAAGTTTGAGTTCTGCCCGGAATATTAGTGGAACCAGATTTGAAACTGATGGGCTGGAGATCGATGACGTATGAGGGATGGTGGCTATGCAGCGTCTAGGTTCGCTATTGGGAGTTTTACTGATAACGGCCTGTGCAGATCATGGGGTGCACTCAACCCCTGAAAGGGTTGTTCAAAAAGTTTTTGATGTTGCAACCTCCAAAAACTATGAAGAATTAAGAGGGTTATGTGCTCCAGAGGCCGACCAAGGAATCCAAAAAATATGCGATCTAGCGGATGCAGAAAAGGAAGCACAGGAGCGCTTTTCAGCAGATATTTCTAAAGGAAGCTTGGCTCAGTCGCAAATCAATGGCGACAAAGCAACGGTGAGTCTTAACAACGAAGACGGCAAAGAGGATGGGAAAGTTTTTCTCGTTAGGAAAGAGGGGCGTTGGTATTTGGTTAGTGGTGAATAGACTGGTAATACCAACAAATGTCACCTTCTAATTGGATGTTGCACCACGGATGAAGACAGCACTCCATTGGCCGGGATAGAAAATTTTGTGTTGCGATGATAACTAGGGCTGAGACATCAGCTTTGCCCTAGTTACCGTCCTAAAATTTGCTTACTCGTCCGGTTCTATAGTGCTCGTTAAACCATGCATTTTAAGCGTTTCACAGTAGAACTCCGCATGTTCAAAAGCGCAGGTAATCACGAGGGCAATGCCATTGGTATGAGCTTCCATCATCACGCTGACCGCTTGGGGCTGGGTTAAATTGGGGACGGTTTGTATAAGCACTTGGACGACATGTTCCATCGAGTTGAAATCGTCGTTATGGAGCAAAACACGGTACTTTGGTGCCAGTTTTCGGCTTGTAGAGCGTTTTTCAAGTGTTTCAACAGACATTGTCGTTTAGCTCAAGTAGGGATTGAATAACAACAGCAGAATTTTAAAACATCTGCAGGAATTCTGCAGTGTTCGCTTGAATCTGCATGGTATTCGACAAGGTATTGATTTACAACTTTATTTTAACTTTGAAACCTATTAGGAGTAACCCCTACCTTGTCATCAATTCAAAAGGTTTTCCATATTTTTTCTTTCGGATAGTCTTGACGGTTGAGGGTGTACCTCCCTAGCGTTAGCCTGAATTCATCTATAGCAGGATGATTCTATGGGTTCAAGTTAGAGCAGGAGTGCAAAGAGGCAAGTTATAATTTTTGCGAAGCCATCGTAATGTAACTATCCCATGACCAACCCTTTAATCCGCGCATTTTTCTTGGGTAGAGCTACTGCTGAAGTTTTATATGAAGAGCTAGAGCATCAACTAACAGATACCCTCAGCAATGTGGGAAAGTTTGATGCTGAACAACGGGAAAAAATCCGTCATTTCACCGATCAGGTCAGGGAAAGAGCTGACTCAGAAGCAGCTCGCAATCCTCAAAGCTACTCGTCGGCTTCCGGTTCTGCTAATTCTGGTGATTTACAAGAGACCATTGATGAGTTGCGGGCAGAAATTGCCCAGCTCCGTTCAGCTCTGCAAAACTACCGCAGCCATTCTGGTTAGTGCCTGTGTCAGTTTCATCCTCTGAGTTGACCTTCCCAAAACAAAATCGCAAAGCCTATCGCTGGAATCGAGAAAGCTATTCTCGGCAACGTCGTTTCCTGGATATTTGGGCCTTTGTGCTGCAGCTGCTTAGCTCTAGGTGGTGGTTGAGTAAGTCTTGGAGTTATGCCGGAGGGATGACGGAAGACAAGCGAGCGACCCGACGACGCAAGCAAGCCGTCTGGATCCGAGAGACCTTACTCGATCTAGGACCCACCTTTATTAAAGTTGGACAATTGTTCTCAACCCGTGCGGATTTATTCCCAGCGGAGTATGTCGAAGAGCTGTCCAAGCTCCAGGATCGTGTGCCTGCCTTTAGCTATGAGATTGTAGAACGAATTATTGAGAAGGACTTTGGCCGCACTATTCCAGAGTTATTTTGCAGTTTTGATCCCGTTCCTCTAGCTGCGGCGAGCTTAGGTCAAGTTCACCGTGCTCAACTGCAGTCTGGGGAAGAAGTTGTTGTCAAAATTCAGCGTCCGGGTCTCAAAAAGCTGTTTGATATTGACTTGAGAATTTTAAAAGGCATTGCCCATTATTTTCAAAACCACCCCAAGTGGGGGCCTGGGAGAGACTGGCTGGGCATCTACGAAGAATGCTGCAAAATCCTCTATGAAGAAATTGACTATTTAAATGAAGGCCGCAATGCCGATCAGTTTCGGCGCAATTTCCGGGAACAAGAATGGGTGTATGTGCCCCGAGTCTTTTGGCGATATGCAACGCCCCGAGTGCTGACCCTAGAGTATGTTCCAGGTCTCAAAATTAGTAATTATGATGCCATTGATGCAGCTGGTATCGATCGGAAGCGAATTGCCCAACTGAGTGCTAAAGCCTATCTTTATCAGTTATTGACGGATGGTTTTTTCCATGCGGATCCACATCCTGGCAACTTAGCTGTGAGTTCGGATGGAAAGCTGATCTTCTATGATTTTGGCATGATGGGCCAGATTACGACGCTGACCCGAGAGAAGCTGCTAAAGACGTTTTTCGGGTTTGCTCAAAAAGATGCCAATAAAGTGATTGCTTCTTTGATCGATTTAGGGGCACTATTACCTGTAGATGATATGGGTCCGATCCGACGCTCGATCCAATATATGTTGGATAATTTTATGGGGCAGCCGTTTGATAAACAGTCTGTTGCTCAAATTGGCGATGATCTATTTGAGATTGCTTATGATCAACCCTTTCGTTTCCCCGCAACGTTTACATTTGTCATGCGGGCCTTTTCCACTTTAGAAGGGGTGGGGCGAGGTTTAGATCCTACGTTTAACTTTATGGAGGTTGCAGAACCCTTTGCAGCAGAACTTATGACCAACGGTGGATTTTCAAATAATCAAAATGGTGATCTGTTGGGAGAGTTGGGGCGGCAGGCTGCCCAGGTTAGTAATACTGCCTTGGGCCTACCCCGACGGATGGAAGATACCCTGGACAAGCTAGAGCAGGGTGATCTCCGAATGCGAGTGCGCTCAGTGGAAACAGACCGGATTTTGCGGCGGCTTAATTTAACCCATATGGGAACCAACTATGCTTTGCTGATTGGTGCTTTTACACTCTCTGCAACGATTCTGCTGGTTAATAAGTATGTGTGGCTGGCTGCGATTGCAGCTCTAGCTGCCAGTGTCGCTGCTATTGTCTTCTTGCGGCTGTTATTAAGAATGAAACGTTATGACAGTTTTGAACGAATGTTGTAGCATTTTAGAGGCAAATCAGGAAAGGTGCTTTTTTCGCTACACTATTTGAATGTCTGAGGCTTTATATCATCTTCCTAAATTGACGCAGATGGTAATCACAGTAGAGGAATTATAGAATCGTTGAAACTAATATGAAACGTCTGTTTGCAGGCCTTAGTGATCAAGGGTTAGTCCGTAAGGCGAACCAGGACTCTTACCGGATTGATGAACCCGAAGGCCGATTTTTTATCGTGGCGGATGGAATGGGGGGCCATGCAGGTGGCGAAGAAGCGAGCCGGATTGCCGCTGAAACCATTCAGAAGTTTTTGGTGGAAAATTGGCAAGCCCAGCTTAATCCACCGGATTTATTGAAAAAGGCACTACTGAAAGCGAATCAAGATATTATTCAGAATCAAAAAGACTTCCCAGAACGGGCTGACATGGGAACGACCGTTGTGGTGGTCTTATTTCCTGCAGAAGGTCAACCTTGGTGCGCTCATATTGGTGATTCGCGGTTATATCGATGGAGAGGATCCCAGTTGTCGCAGATTACCGAGGATCATACCTGGATTTCCCAAGCTGTGAAATCTGGCTTGTTGACGAAGGATCAAGCGCGAAGCCATCCCTGGCGTCATGTGCTAGCCCAATGCTTGGGGCGTGAAGAGCTAGATGAAATCGGCATCCAACAGCTTGATGTCAAGTCTGGCGATCAGTTGTTACTTTGTAGTGATGGCCTCACTGAAGAGTTGGCCGATGAGCAAATTGCACCTTTCTTCGAGGCAAAACATCCCTGCGAGACGGTTGTAGATGCTTTAGTCGAAGCGGCGAAAGACGAAGGCGGGCAAGACAATATTACCGTTGTGCTTGTTGCCCTAGGCGATGGTGAAGAAGAGGAAAGTTCGAGCTGGGCTGATACGCCTGCTATGGACGACGACCCTACGGGTGACCTCAACGAAGCTTAGCGGCTCTTTTGAATGCCTCGCTGCCGGAGTTGTTGGATAAAGAAGTCTTCTAGGGATTGTCGCATCAGTTTCATTTCCACCAAAGTGCCTCCCATGCTGTCTAGTTTGGAAATAAAGGTTTGTGGATCGCCTTGAAGCTGGCCATGCCATTGCTCAGCCTGCATCTCAAAATCGATCAGAACTTTTGAAAGGACTTCTGAGTTGCCCCCTCTCCCTTTCACTTGATAGTTTTGGGTATTAGCGCCTAATAGTTGATCCAGAGTGCCTTCGCAGATCAGTTCTCCCAAAGCCAGTATGGCGACGCGATCGCAAATCACTTCCACATCAGACAGAACATGGCTATTGAAGAATACGGTTTTGCCTTGCTCTTTTAAGGACAGAATAATTTCCCGCATTTGATACCGCCCCATGGGATCGAGTCCTGACATGGGCTCATCTAAAAAGACGAGTTTTGGATCATTGATCAATGCTTGGGCCATACCCACCCGTTGCAGCATCCCCTTGGAATAGCGTCGCATCTGCTTTTTCTTGGCGGTTTTACGATCTAATCCCACCATGTCTAATAGTTCTGGGATGCGTCGTTTTTGGACTTTTTCGGGGATTTGAAAAAGACCCGCCGCATACTTGAGAAATTCCCACCCGGTTAAATAGTCGTAGAAGTAGGCATTCTCGGGCAGGTATCCGATATGCTGTTTGGCTGACCGATCCCCTAAAGGCTTGCCCAATAGGAAACCTCTACCTGCAGAGGGTTTAGCAAGGCCTAAGAGGATCTTCAATAAAGTGGTTTTTCCCGCACCATTGGGTCCCAGTAGACCAAATGTTTCACCAGCCATGACCTGAACGCTACATTGCTGCAGGGAGGTGACAGTTTTGTTCATCCAGAAGCCAGTACGATAGGTCTTCCGTAAACTAAAGGTTTGGATAATGGGTTGCTGTTCGGCCTGCTCAGGGGATGAAGGATTGTCGGATGTGGGTGTGACTTTAGGTTCAGAATTCATGACTTTTGGGAATGCAAAAAGGTGATCAGCCTTTGTAGATGAATAGACAACATAAAATCTTCCCTTATCTTTCCCTAGTTTTGATTGACTCTTAAACCTAGCCGCACTTCAAACAGAAAATGACATCTTGTTGTGGAACTTTTCCTGCCTCAGATTATCGAGATTGGTCGCCTTGTTTGTCAGGAAAATAACAGAATTAAGGACTGCAATAATCCAATTACAATTCCCAGAACCCCTCCTAAAATGACGATGGCTTGGAGTTCAGTTTTGACGATGCCCTGAATCGCTGCCTCTAGATCCTCTGGGGCAGTGTGGTTGACGCGATCGATGATCACCTGGTCCAAATTTAAAATGGGCAGGGCTTTCACCACAATCATTTCTAAATCACGCTCCAAGTATCGCTCCAAGATCAAGGCTAAATCTTCACTGATGTCTTTGAGAGATGTTGTAACAACTTCAGAAGTCTGCAATCGTTTGACAATTAGCATGGCGGTTTCATCCCAATCTACGGAAGTCCCAAGGTTTTGCAATACGGAAATTCCTTTGTTTTGGGTATATCCTCGTACGCTTTCACGAAACTGCTGCCGGAGCTGTCGCACGGTGCGAACGGGTAGGTTTTGTAGCGATAAACTGGCTAGCCATTCGACAAACCGTTGACGAATTCCCAGGGATGTCAGTAATTCTGCCACTATCGCGTTACACGCTAACTTCTCTTCGATACAGAAGGTCCGCAATTTCACTAAGCTACTTTGGACTCCCATTACATTGGCGACTAACCAATAGGTTCCACTGGTTTTGGTGCGTAGATCGCGATCTAGGATCGCAATATTGCGGTCGGTCAGGAAGTCAATCAACAGTAGTCGTAGGGTGTCCGGTGGTACTACAACATTAATAATCCAGTTGGCGAGCTGTTGGGCTTGGTCATCTGTCAGCTGTAAGTCCAGGAGTACTTGATCGAACACTTGGTCCAGCTGATCTTGGAGAAAATCTTCGCGACGGGCTAGAGCCACAATGATGCGAGGTAAGGATTGATCAGCAAAATCCCTAAGGATGTTGGCTAAAATTTGGGCGGTTCTTTGACCCGTATCAGATTTGACTTGATCTAAGGCAAGTTGGAGTAGCCAAAAAATAGCGCCTTGTACCCGTTCAGTTTGCAGCAATCGCTGGGCAATGGCTTGTAACTCTTCTGGGGTTAGCAGGGAGGTCATGATTGCGTCAGACACCTTTTGGGCTAACCGTTCTTGGTTGCGAGGAATAAGCCCTGGAGTAAAAGGAAGCCGACGATCGCCTATTTTGATGGCTCGATAGGGCTTAAACAACATTGAAATGGCAAGGTCATTGGTGAAATAGCCAATGATGCCACCAGCAATGGGTGGCACGATTACAACGCCAAGGGTAGACCAGTCCAATCTGTTCGCCTCATCAATGCACAAATAGTGCCCTCTGCAAAAAGCTTACCCTCAATTAATCAAGGTGCGATCTTAGAAAAGTCGAAATGTAGACATAGGTCTCAATTGAGAATGAGAACCCAATATTTACAATAGTGTTTGAATTAAGTTTTTCTATAAATTTAGTCAATTACCTCCGGTAAAACCGGAAGCTTGAATTGGAACCCCTTAAAGGGGACTTGGGCTACGCCCGAAACAAGTTCAATTGCTCTAGCTTTTGCTCTTCTTGCTCCTGATGCCTGGCCTGATATATCAACAGATCATTTCCTCATCTTTGCCGACTGTTGACACAAAATATCCTCTAGACCAAAACTTATGGCCTGTCGCATTCCGACTATTGCCTAACTCTCGGGCGATATAAATGGCACTTTTCCTTTTACGTAGCCCACCACATTGGACACGGAGTATTTCGGCGGAATACTCAACAACTTATGAACATGATCTGGCATTAAATGACCTTCTTCTATGACACTCTCTTTATGACGTGCCAGCTCATAAAAATATCGCCTAAATCCTCCTAATTCGACCATATATTCGCCCTTTTCTATGTTTCGGTACAAATACTACATGATATTTGCATTCCCACACACTGTGAGATAACTTTCGATATGTCATTCTGTCTTCTTTGAAGACTTCAAAAGAGACCTTTCAACCGCGGTATAGGTGAAACCTGACCAGTTCTGCACTCAAAGCGCAGGCTTATACAGGATAGTTATTCTCGAAATCAAACACTTCTCTAACCTTGTCGCCTCAAAATGTTAACCTTTGTAAAGGATTTTCATTCTTATTCAGGTTAATTTGCGATGGCTCGATCTTCTCCCCTGAAAGAAACGGCTTCAGACAAGGTTTCTAGCGAAAATCAACCCTTTATCCAATTAGAGGGACTGAGTAAAGCCTTCCAAGAAGGGATGGTTGATCGTCAAGTCCTGCGGGAGATTACGGCTACCTTTGCCGCAGGTGAGTTTGTGGTCCTGTTGGGCCAGAGCGGTAGTGGTAAAAGCACGCTTCTAAACTTAATTAGCGGCATTGAACAGCCCACCACTGGGCGAGTCACCATTCATGACGTGGGATTATCTGATCTAAATGAGCGCGATCGCACTTTGTTTCGCCGCGATCGCATCGGTTTTATCTTTCAATTTTTCAACCTCATCCCCACCCTGACCGTGTTGGAGAATATCACTCTGCCCCAGGAATTGGCAGGGATTTCCCAGGCGGAGGTTTCTAAAAAGGCGATCGCACTGTTGCAGCGGGTCGGTCTCGAAGATCGCGGCGATGCCTTTCCTGACAAACTCTCAGGGGGCCAACAGCAGCGGGTGGCCATTGCCAGGGCCTTGGTTCATGACCCCATGCTGGTCTTAGCCGATGAACCCACGGGAAATCTAGACGAAGAAACAGGCAAGATTGTGCTGGATCTACTATTAGAACTAACCCGTTCGGCTCACAAAACCCTAATTATGGCCACCCATAACCCCGAAATCGCCAAGCTGGCTGACCGCGTAGTGCGGATGCAGGATGGGCATCTGGTGGAAGACACTCGACTGGGAGTGGCCTGATGACCGCAGCCTTAGAACCCCAAAGAGAACCTCAAAGTTCCAATCGGCCCCTGTGGCGAATGGCTTGGCGACGGTTTCAGCAGCGCTCCTTGCAGTATCTTCTCTGTTTGCTGGGGGTAGCCTTGGGTGTGGCCATGCTGGTGTCCATTGATCTGGCCAATGGGTCCGCTCAAACGGCCTTTGAATTATCTACAGATGCGATCGCAGGTCGCGCTACCCACCAAATTGAATCCATTGCTCCCGCGGGTATCGATGAGTCGGTTTATCTGCAAATTCGCCAACAGGCGGGCCTCACTAAAACGGCCCCAATTGTGGATGGCTATGTCTTAGCCCCTGATTTGGGCAACCAACCCTTGCGCCTCGTCGGTGTGGATCTATTTTCGGAACCACCCTTTCGCAATTACTTTGCCTCCGAGAATCAAACCGTGGGGTTGGCAGGATTGCAAACGTTTCTCACTGAACCCAATACCATTGTCCTTTCTACAGATGTGGCCCGGCGCTATCAGGTGGACTTAGGCGATACCCTGACCCTCGATTTAGCAGGACGGCTAGTTCCTGTGCGCTTAGTGGGCAAGGTGCAGCCAGAGAGCACCACCACCCAGCGGGCCTTAAGCAGCCTAATTTTTACGGACATTGCCACGGCTCAAGAAATCTTGCAGAGGTCAGGGCATCTCAGCCATATTGATCTGATTGCCGAATCTGAGGAAGACTTGGATGCGATCGCAACCTTACTACCCGAAGACGCCAAACTAGAAACCGCTGCTGCTCAGAAAAATGCTGTGCGGCAGATGACGGCAGCCTTTCGGTTGAACCTGACGGCTCTCAGTCTGCTAGCCCTTGTGGTAGGTATGTTTTTGATCTACAACACCGTTACCTTTAGCGTGGTCCAGCGGCGTCCTCTATTTGGGGTGCTGCGCTGCCTAGGCACCACTCCCAGACAGCTGTTTACCCTAATTATGGGTGAAACGGCCATTCTGGGAATTCTCGGATCAGTTCTGGGGCTGGGATTAGGGATTGTATTGGCCCGCAGTATTGTCGGTCTGATTACTCAAACCATTAACGACTTTTACTTTGTGGTCAGTGTGCAGCAGGTGGCAATCCCGCCCGTCTTGCTGGTGAAGGGAATGCTGATTGGCATCAGTTCTGCTCTGCTGGCCGCTTTGGTGCCTGCCATAGAAGCCATGCGCACTAGCCCCCAAACCATCTTGCAGCGCTCCTCATTGGAAAATAAGGTGCAAAAGCTTCTGCCCTGGCTTTTTCTCAGTTGGGTAGTGATTACAGTGATTGGCATTGGCCTATTGCGACTGAAAGCGGGATTAGTGGTGGCCTTTGCGGGGCTATTTGCCATTGTCCTGGGATCCGCTTTGCTGACGCCTCCCGTTACTGCTGCTTTGATGAAGTTGGTCCAGCCCCTTACCCAGTCCCTGGGAGTGTTGGGACGGTTGGCCCCTCGGGATATTGTTCGATCTTTGAGCCGGACTTCAGTTGCGATCGCAGCTCTAATGGTGGCGGTCTCAGTGATTGTTGGTGTCTCGATTATGGTGGGGTCCTTCCGGGTTACCGTGGTCCAGTGGCTGGATCAAACCCTGCAGGCGGATATCTATGTCACACCCCCCAGTACCACCGCTAACCGAGTTTTAGGCCAACTCGATCCAGCTGTGGTGGCCGAAATGAAACGCTGGCCAGGGTTAGAGGATGTGGTCACCTATAACGATACCGATGCCACCGTCACTGCCTTTACCTATGGTGACCAAACCTTAGAAATCGAACGATCTATCAAACTGATTTCCGCTGAAGGCGATGTCTCCCATGGTCAGCGTCCGTACTCCTGGCGGCAGGATTCCATTGATCCATGGCCTGCCCTAAATCGGGGTGAAGGCGTGATTGTCTCCGAAGCTCTACTTCTAAAAGCCAATCTCAGCGATCCACCCACTTCAATTACCATCGACAGCCCCCAAGGTCCACAGACCTTCCCTGTCTTGGCAGTGTTTTATGATTATTCCTCGGATCAAGGCACGGTGATTTTGGACAACGATCCGTTTATCCAGATCTGGGGGGATGAAGGGATTGCTTCTATGGGCTTGTTTACTGCCCCCGATATTGACCTAGATACCGTAGTGGAGGATCTAAGGGAACGATATCAGGGCCGCACGGACGTGGTGGTGCAATCCACCCGTAGCCTTCGGGACGGCTCCCTAGAAATCTTTGATCGTACCTTTGCTATTACTCAAGCCCTGCGCTTACTAGCCGTAATCGTAGCCTTTATCGGGGTGCTTAGTGCTTTGATGAGCCTGCAGCTAGAGCGTACCCGCGAAATCGGTATTCTCCGGGCCACAGGTATGACGCCTCAACAGCTCTGGTGGATGACCTTACTGGAAACAGGACTTATGGGCAATGTGGCTGGTTTTCTGGCCATGCCTCTCGGCTATGTTCTGGCCTGGATTTTGATCTATGTAATTAATGTCCGGTCGTTCGGCTGGACCCTGCAAATGCAGCTCAATCCTAGCTATTTCTGGCAGGCATGGTTAGTAGCAATTGTGGCTGCTTTATTAGCAGGCATTTATCCGGCTTGGCGATTAAGTCGAGTCACAGTGGCAAGTGCAATTCGGGAGGAATAATCATGCAGAGATGGCTTGGCTGGTTGATCAGTCTGATTCTGGGGCTGTTGATCATCGGCAGCCCCGCTTGGGCAATGGAACAGGGCACGGTGGAATGGGCCACTCCCACAGAAGTTCCTGAATTTCAAAAAGCAACTGCCCCGATCAAACTCTCATTCCCCAAGGACTTTGGTCTCCATGAAGATTACCAAACCGAATGGTGGTACTACACAGGTAATCTGGAAACAGAAACTGGGCGGCCCTTTGGTTATGAGTTAACCCTATTTCGTCGAGGGCTTACGCCTGGTTTAGCCAACCAGCAGGGATCGGCTTGGCGCAGCAATCAGGTCTACTTCTCCCACTTCACCCTTAGCGATATTGAGAATCAACAGTTTTACCCTGTAGAGCGATTTAATCGCGGGGCCGCAGAGCTGGCAGGAGCACAGGCCAATCCCTACCGAATTTGGCTAGACGACTGGTCTGTGGAGGAGGAGCAACCTGGAACGTTACAACTTCATGCTCAAGGACCAAAAGCAGAAATTAATTTACAGGTATCGCTAACCACTCCTGTTCTGCAGGGTAATAACGGTTTTATTGTCAAAGGGACTGAGCCAGGCAATGCTTCCTACTATTACTCAGTCGTACAGCAACCCACCCAAGGCACAGTCATTATTGAAGGAGAACCCTTCACGGTCTCAGGTTCTAGCTGGACGGATCATGAATTTGCGACCAGACCGCTGAGTCAAGGGACTCAAGGTTGGGATTGGTTTTCCCTGCAGTTAGAAGATAGTTCAGCGTTAATGCTCTATGGTCTTCGTTCAATTGATGGCTTTGATTTACCAGAATCGAGTGGAACCTATATTAATTCTGATGGTAAGGTGCAGCATTTGAATGGTGAAGATTATCAAATTCAAGTCTTGGAGCGATGGACTAGCCCTAAATCTCGAACCCAATATCCATCCAAATGGGCTATTTCTGTTCCCAAACTCGATTTAGAGATACAGGTCGCACCCATGATGAATAATCAAGAGCTACTCCTATCTACAAAGTACTGGGAAGGAGCAGTTGGCATTTCTGGAACCCAATCCCAACAGTCGATTCAGGGCAAGGGCTATGTGGAACTCACAGGTTATGATCGCGACCTAAATTTTTAAAGTGCCACACAAATCTCCAAGATTTTAAGCATTATCTGTATCTCATGATTAAGGGCGTTAGATGATTGCCCTTTCTCAACCATTTGAAATTAATAGCAACACTTGCCTCTCACTACCATTCCTATGGTTTGGATAGATGAAGTCATGCTGGCACCTACCCCATGATTATGGATATCTTTTGGAAAATGAAGATTCTTGTGAGTGAAGCAGGAAGTTATTTACATCAGTAGACAATTGTTTTGCGACTTCAAAATTCTCAGTCAAATACAATGGCACAGCAAATGAATATGATGCTGACCTCATTTCTAAAGCATATGAATTACAACCGTCACAATCACCGTGGTGGTCAATAATATCTACTGCTATAGGTTTTGGGATTTTAACTGGACTCATTGTTAAAACTAAGTTTCTCCTGGTTACAGCACATTGGAGAGTTTCACTAATATAACGATCACAGTCTATTTGGATTGAGGTAGTTCTAAACAATGAACAGCCTAAAAAGATGATGAATGCTGCCCCTATGACTAGATAGTGCATTAGTGATTCAGAAGTAGTAATTTTTCTAAAAATTGGATTTTTTTGGCTTTCCATGCGAAGAAAATTATCATTTGAAGTTGCAACTGAATGTTGATGCCATTGCCTTAAATTGGGGCAAATACCTCTTGGCTTGCTCTTGACCGACCATTCCCGTCATCAGAATACATCCCCCTTCATCCGGGAAAAGCATGACCTGATAAAGCATCAAGGGAGTTTGAGATTTTTGATCTTTGCCCGTCGCAGTCAGTTCATAGCCCTCTAGCCCATCGATGGTTATAGGTGTAGTGGTCTGGACCGATTCAATTTCAGTTTGGGCTGTTTCCAACAACCGCCGTCGTGCATATTCTTTACGATTCCCAGCGAATACCTCCCCAATCGATAACGCCACAATAAACATTGGCTCATTCGGAGTAGCAGTAGGAATTGTTCCATTTCGGGTGAAGAGGGCGGTATTCCCCATTGCCACCCCTTGGACTTGGGTTAGGTCAGCAGACGCTTCAATCTCGAAGGGAAGGGGAGCTGCTGCCATTTGAGAAGGTTCAACGGACTGAAGAACCGTTTGCAGTGAGTGTCTTAGCTTAGATGCATGGGACTTGGGAGCGGTAGCCACAACCATTGTTGTTCGTTCGGTATCACCAAAAAGCACTGCCCACTTCAGAAATTCCTGGCCATGGGCTTGCTGAGAAAAATACATCTTGACGCCAGACTGCCCCTTAACTTCAGTTAACTCCTTAGAGTGCAGGGTCATTCCTTTTTCTGACAGAACCGGTTTCGTAAACCCCTGAGTCACCTCTGAAAAGGGTCCTGGAATGGCTAACACTATCACCGATGCCCCAGTGGAAGGTTGCTGAAAGCCATAGAAGCTTTCTGCTTTCTCAAATCCTGACGGCTGCAGTATCGCAACACCCACATCGGGGAAGGTCACAAGCGATGGAGCTTCCTTGGCAACTTGAGCCTTCAGTTTTCCGGGGGTTGCTAATAGAGGGATCCAAGCCAGGGCTGCGACAAGTTTTCGGAGCATGATGGGTGATGGAATCAGAAAGAAGATGGAATTAAGGAAAGCTTGATTGTGGAGGGAGGAAAGTTGCGATCGCACCTAGGGCATCGCATCATCAGGATCCTGCTGGTCAGCAATGATTCCACCCATCACATCTACCGAAACGGCTTGAAAGTACTGCTGCTGAAACTGTTCTTCTCGGACCGCATCTACAAATTGCAGAATAGCCTGTTGACGCTCTTCCGCCGTCAAGGTTTTAGTAGATGGCTTGCCGCTAATATGGATCAGGTTTTTGTGATCACGTACTGTAAAACCGTACACCTGCAAACTCTCTAAGCCCACCTGTAGCGCCTGAGGGCCAATCTTGAGGCTGGCTTGCAGCAAAGTTCGGCTGACGCCTCTCTCCATTCGCGCCAAGTACTTAGCCATCCCCACCAACTGTTTCCATACCGCCACTGAGTCAGGAGCATCAGCGCTCTGATAAGCGACGGCTAACGTCTTGCCCGCCATTTTGGCCTGCTTTGCCCAACTTTGAACCGTAGCCCAGGAATCGGGACAGTGATCCATCACCAATAGTTCTGGGTTGGGTTCAGCCTTATTTGAGTTCTGTCGCCAATCCACGATGGGTGAATTCAAGGTCTGGGTTGGATTCTCTGCTACTGGTCGCACTGCTTCAAGGCGTACCTCATATCGTCTTTCGTAAGCATTAAAATCCAGCTCCACAATCGCATCACAAGGACCAGCGGGAATCTCCTCCTTATAATGCCCCCACCATAATCCTGGGAACCCTGACTCAAACGACGTATCACAGATATAGAAGGTGGTTTTGATGTATTGAACCTTGTTGCCTTTACGGTCTTTGATGTTCTTGTTCCAAACCTGATCAAACCAGCAGTTGCGAATCAGTAACTTGGGTACAGGATTACCCATCCCACAGGGTTCTAACAGCTTTAATTCCTTAAATAGTGACCGGCCCCCATCAGTGGCTAGTTCAGCTAAGGTCACCACCAAATCTGCCTGAACAACGGCTGCAGGGTCTGAGGATTGCTGTTGTCGAGCCTGCTGATTAATGCCCTCCACCAGTAAGGGAATGTTGGCAACGGGTAAGCTCAACCCTGCGGCAAAGGGATGACCACCAAAGCTCGTCAGTAGATTCGCCTGACTATGCACCAGTTCATAGAGATCGATCTGGTTTACAGACCGGGCTGAACCACGGGCAAGGCGAACATTGTTCTTGCCCGCCACCGTTTCTTCACAGAGAAGAATGGTCGGTCGGCCATAGGTTTGAGCAATCTGACCTGCGACTAATCCCAATACACCAATGGGCCATTGCGGATCACTTAAAACAATAACGGACGTAGTAGACAGATCCAGTTGTTCTAGCTTGCGGGTCACCTGCCGCAGCACATCCTTTTGTAGGGATTTGCGGCGGGTATTGGCCAGTTCAGTTTCTTCCGCCAACTGCCGACAGCGAGCCGAATCTTTGCTGGTCAGTAACTCCACACAAAAACTAGCCTCGCCATGAATGCGGCTAACCGCGTTGATGCGGGGGCCAAGGCCAAAGGAAATATCGGTGGGTCGATCGCCGTTGCGCTTACACAGTTCTAAGAGCTTGGCAACGCCGGGTCGAGTCCGTTGGGTAAGTTGCCGTTGCAGCTGCTGAATGCCCCGTTGGGCCAAATACCGACAATCTCCTTTTAGAGCAACCAGATCGGCAATCAGACCAATCGCCACCAAGTCTAGTAGATGGTCTAGGGGCTGCTGAGGAACCTGGGGCAACGCCAAGTAAAGGGCTTCCACCAGCTTAAAAGCCACTGCTACTCCAGATAGATGGGCCAAGGGATGATCCGAGGGGAAATACCGCGAGTTAATAATAGCGGTCACGGGAGGCCGTTCTGGCGGCAAGGTATGGTGATCCGTGATGATCACATCTAACCCCAGCTCGTTGGCATATTCAATTTCAGTCAGATTCGTACTACCCGTATCGCAGGTCACGATCAGCTGATAACCTTGCACGGCTAACCGCTCAATTCCAGGCCGATTCAGACCGTGTGATTCTGTGATGCGATTGGGAATGGTGTAGGTGAGGAAGCGATTCTGGGTAAAAAATTGTCCGAGTCCGTCCCAGAACACGGCGGTTGAGGTGATGCCGTCGGCATCGAAGTCGCCCCAGATGGCTACTTTTTGGTTGCGATCGCAAGCCTGTATCAGCCGTTGAACCGCTTGCTCCATCTCTGCTCCAAAGGCAGAAGGAGGAGTGGGTTGGTAATGATTCGGATCTAAAAATCCAGGAATCATTTGAGGGTCGTGAATCCCCCGCTGCCAGAGCAATTGAGCTAAATATTGACCTGATATTTCTGGCGCAACACGTTGTATATCAGCAATCAGCCACTTCGGTGGCGTGACAGCTTGAATTAGATGCCATTGAGGGTCAGTGGGCATTCGCAGTAGTGTGGGCAGCGTTTTGCTCAATTAGCTCATCCACCAAGGAGGAATAGTGGTGGACACCAATCTCTCCTCTAAGATAGCGCTGATACACCTCGGCAATGGCCTGCATAAGGGGCTGACCTTTGTGGGCTAATGTGGTTGTGCTCATGATGTATCGATCCCTTTTGTTGATAGTGTCAGTTAAGTCGGTTCAGACTTGTTTTTTGAATTAACTAAACAATACCGAGATCACAAACCAAACAAATCAGAAAAAATACGGATTATTTAGAAGTATCCTAAAACCTTATTTTTTAGAAGGCCAAACGACAGACAAACCGTCACCTAGACTACTTTTCATCTCAAACAGGCGACACTTTAGCCCGGTATAAGAGCTGCTCGCCCTGACGATACCCCACATAGCGAACTCGGACTGGATCTCCTGGTTTCAAAGCCTGTTCAGCCATCGACATAATCTGCTGCCACTGGGGATCATAGGGCGTTTCTGTTCCCACCTCACCAATTGGAATGACGCCCCAAGAGCCTAATAATTTTTCTAGGGGACTGACTAAAGGCAACAATTTTATCGCCGGGGCATCCGGGTTTTTACGGGCAGCATAGGCAGCTGTGGGCCATTGTAATATCAAAGACTCTAGAGCTTGAATCGTGGATTTTTGGTACTCCACTAGCAGTTGTTCTTTTTGGATCTGTAGTTGTTGCTGTTGGCGCTGGTATTCCTGTTCCAACCTCACAATCTTTTTCTGAAGTTCTTCATACTTCTGATCAGAAGGGTCAGAATCTCTACGCAAATTTACGGAGATGGACTGATTGTTTCCATCAGGAAACTGAGATCTCCGTATTATCACGGAGTTATTTTGAGAAAAGGTGGACAGTAATAAGTCCAAATCCACTTGTAAAACTTCACTCAGTAAGAGAGCTTTTTGTAAACTCAAATCCAGAATTCGACCTTGTCGGATCCAGTTAATGTTCGTTCTCGAAAGACCTGACGTTCGGGATAGCCCAGCAAAGCTCTGAACCCCCACTCTTTGCATCAATTCGATCAGCTTTGGGGTGTAGTCAGGGACTTTTGAAGCGTTAACTGCCATCAATTAAGCCATCTAAAATATGAATTCCAGAATGCAACATTGAATGACACCCTTGCAAACCCACAATTAGGGATACTGGGCTATTTCAACCAGCTCATGCATCAGCCTCAAAAAGGTAATTCAAACTGCTGGGTTTTAGCCTCAGTTTCAGCAGATGATTTACGGGCACGCGGTTGAGTATTACCTTTGCGAAGCCCCACAGCGATTTTGCTATGCTGCTCGATCTGCTTCATCACTTGCTTCGCTCGCTTAATCACCGATGGGGGTAAACCGGCCAACCGTCCCGCTTCAATCCCATAGGAACGACTAGCCCCACCCGGGCACACTTGGTGCAGAAAGATAATTTGATCTGGAAGTTCTTTAACCAACACCTGATAGTTAGCCACATTTTCCACCAAACTCGCCAGCTCATTCAGCTCATGGTAGTGGGTGGCAAAAATCGTGCGGGCTTGGATAACGGCAGCAAGGTGCTCCGCCACGGACCAAGCAATGGCCAATCCATCAAAGGTAGCGGTGCCTCGACCAATCTCATCCAATAGGACCAATGATTTAGAAGAAGCATGGTTGAGGATATTTGCGGTTTCATTCATTTCCACCATAAATGTGGACTGTCCAGTGGCCAAATCATCCACGGCTCCTACGCGAGTGAAGATGCGATCGCAAATCCCTAACCGCGCCGATTGTGCTGGCACATAGCTACCAATTTGAGCCATAAGCTGAATCAGACCCACTTGGCGCAAATAACAACTTTTTCCACTTGCATTCGGCCCCGTCAAGATGACTAGATCGGGATGGGGGGTTAATTCAGCGGAAGGAGCACTCCCTAATTCGGTCGCATTAGGGACAAAAAAACCGGGTGGCAGAGACTGCTCAACCACCGGGTGACGACCGTCAAGGATTTGAATCTCGCGACTGTCGCTCATAGTTGGACAGCAGTACCCCTGATACACCGCAACTTCCGTCAGCCCCACCAGAATATCAACGGCAGAAACGGCGGCAGCCACCGTCCGAATCAAACTGGCCTGCTCCCCGACTTCTGTGCGCAGAGTAACAAATAGGTCATATTCCAGTTGAAATTGTTCCGTTTGGGCAGTGAAGATCCGAGCCTCTCGTTCCTTTAGCTCCGGGGTAATAAATCGCTCTTCGTTCGTCAGGGTTTGCTTACGGATATAGTCATCAGGTGCTTGATCGGCTTTGGCACGAGAAATACTAATAAAGTAACCGAAGGCTTTGTTGAACCCCACTTTTAAGGTGGAAATTCCCGTGCGTTCTCGTTCGTCCTTCTCCAAATTGGCAATCCACTGCTGGTCGCTAACAATTTGCTGACGCATCTGATCCAGCTCAGGATTAACGCTCGGCTTAATAAGGCCCCCTTCCGTTAAAGAGATGGGAGGAGACTCCACTAAATGGGCACGCAGACGCTGGGCCAGCTGATCGAGGATGGGAGGAACCGTTTGTAGAGCCTGCAAATACTGAGCCTCACACTTAGCGACTTTGTGAGATAGCTCTGTTAATTGCCCCAAAGATTCTGCCAAAGCAACGAGGTCGCGGGCATTGGCAGTGCCGGAGCCCGCCCGCCCTGCCAGACGTTCTAAATCATAAATTTTCTGCAGCTGGTTTTGGAGTTCTTTGCGAAAACCAGTTTGAGGCAATAACTCGGTAATGGCAGCTTGGCGGGCCTGAATATCATTGAGATCGAGTAAGGGCTGCAGCAACCATCGTCGCAAGGCTCGACTACCCATAGCAGTACGGGTGCGATCGATTGCCCAGAGCAAAGACCCCCGAAAGGTTCCATCGCGGGAGGTTTGGGTGAGTTCTAAATTACGCCGACTTTGGTGGTCAAGCACCAGATATTGGCTGAGGGTATAAGTGGCCAGGGGTTGAAGGGGAATGTGGGTATCTTTTTGGGTGGCTTCTAGATAAGCTAATAGCCCACCCGCCGCTCGCACGGCCAAGGGGAGATGTTCGCATCCAAGCCCTTCCAAAGAGCGCACCCCATAGACTTCTTGGATGCGCTGACGGGCTTCTGCTTGCGTGAATGACGTTTGCGATCGCAATGAGTAGCAAAACTGATTCGGCAATCCTTCCGGGAGTAGATCCGACTGTTCGCCAGGTCGCAAAATCTGCTGAATATCGGGCGCATCCGTTGGGAACAATACTTCCGAAGGCTGAAGCCGCAGCAATTCTTGAGCCAAAGTTTCCCGTTCACTAAACTGAGTCGTCAAGAACTCCCCGGTGGAGATATCCGCATAGGCCAACCCCCAGTGATTACCTGCCAACACAAACGCCGCTAGAAAATTATTACTGCGGGCATTCAGCATCCCCTCTTCCAACAAGGTGCCAGGGGTTATCACCCGAGTGACCTCCCGCTTCACTAACCCCTGAGCTTGGGCTGGGTCCTCCATCTGATCACAGATAGCAACGGCAAAGCCTTTTTCCACCAACAAGCGACTGTAGCGATCGAGCTGGTGGTGGGGAATCCCCGCCATTGCCACCCGACCCACCTCATTCCCAGACTGCCTACTGGTCAAGACCAGTTCTAATGCTTGGGCAATAGTACAAGCATCTTCAAAGAAGGTCTCATAAAAGTCCCCCATCCGATACAACAAAATAGTCTGGGGGTATTCATCTTTGAGGTCCACATAGTGGCGCATCATCGGGGAGAGAGCTTCCCGATCTACGGTAGTGCGATCTCGATGTTGGGCTGGGTTTTTGCCTTCTCTTATAACAGGGACATCAGGGGCAACAGAATCGCTCATGGAGGATCATTAGGCTGAATCGTATGTTTACGACTCTATCGCAGCCTACAAGGTAGCTCAACTAGATAAGTCAATTACCTCTGGTAAAACCGGAGGCTTGAATTGGAACCCCTTAAAGGGGATTTGGGCTACGCTCGAAACAAGTTCAATTGCTCTAGCTTTTGCTCTTCTTGCCCTTGATGCCTGATATATCGACGGATCATTGCCTCATCTCTGCCGACTGTTGACACAAAATATCCTCTAGACCAAAACTTATGGCCTGTCGCATTCCGACTATTGCCTAATTCTCGGGCGATATAAATGGCACTTTTCCCTTTTACGTAGCCCACCACATTGGACACAGAGTATTTCAGCGGAATACTCAACAACATATGAACGTGATCTGGCATTAAATGACCTTCTTCTATGACATTCTTTTTATGACGTGCCAGTTCATGAAAAATATCTCCTGAATTTCATCTAATCTGACCATATATTCGCCCTTTTCTATATTTCGGTACAAATACTACATGATATTTGCATTCCCACACACTGTGAGATAACTTTCGATGTGTCATTCTGTCTCCTTTGAAGTCTTCAAAGGAGACCTTTCTACCGCGGTATAGGTGAAACCTGACCAGTCCTGCGCTCAAAGCGCAGGCTTATACAGGATAGTTAGAGCTTTAATATCCGATTGCATGGTCATTAAGGTTCGACAGCGCTGCTCGAGAACATCTTCGAGGTCATCCAAGGTCTCAAAACACTGATTAGCCAGTGGCTCGTCCGCTAGCCGCCACAACCGTTCAGCTGGCTGTAGCTCTGGAGAATAGGGGGGTAAAATCTTCAGATGAATGCCAGGTGGCACCACCCGATTCTTACAGGTATGCCATCCGGCTCCATCCAGAACGAGAAGAATCTGTTTGTGCTTTCCCGCTCCAACTTGCTGAGCAAAGCTTTGTAGGGCTTGATTAAACCATTCTCCATTGACCCGAGGTAGAATGAACCATTCGGTATCGCCGGTTGCGGGATGAACGAATCCGTATAGATAGGTCCATTCATAGCGATGGTCCACCTCAGCAATTGGACGCTGCCCCACAGGCGCCCAAATCTTTCGAATAATGGGTTTAAGGCCTAATCGGTGTTCATCAAAAGACCAAATTTCGACCTGAGCATCACGATAGCATCGCTCTAATTCTGCTTTGTATTCAGGAAGTTTTTTTAAAGGCGGCTTGGGCCTCCGGTTCACCTTTACGGTGATGAGGGCGTGGGCGTTGCAGGGACTGCTCCAACCGCTTGAGATAGTCCCAGCCTCGTTGGGGCCACACCTTCTCGACTACTGTCATCTGAGCGATGACCTGGGCTACTTTGGGTCCGTTCCATAGACCACCGTCGGCAGGTGGTGTTTGTAGACGAGTCGCCGATTGTTCACATTGGTCTTGAGTGAGAAGACTGCGAGATTGATGAGGTCGCTTATCTTTACGGTGGTTGCGTAACCCATGGGCGCCATTGTGGTTATACTCCCTGACGATTTCTCGAGCGTAATCGTAGTTGAGACCCACCACTTGGGCTGCGTGAGTTAGGGTTGTTTGCTCACTGACGAGCCATAGTAGATGCCAGCGGCGCGATTCTACTGGGTCTTTGCTGGCTCGGTAATGAGACTTTAGCTCTTCAGGTGAAAAATTTCGAGATACAGTTTTCTTGGCATTCTCTAACGATACATAATATCGGGGTTATTTAAATCGGATTTAGTATTAAAGGTCATGCGGTTGCTGAAAGCTTTTTTGGAACTCTTAAAACTGAGTTGATTTATTCCACAACGTTCGCTAACCGAGCGATGGCTAAGACGGCCATTGCAGAATGGATTGAGGTTTTCTACAACCGACAACGACTGCATTCAACCATTGGACATTGCGCCCCTGTCCAATTTGAAGAAAATTACTGGAGGACACGACATCAAACACTTGTAGCTTAAATTAACTGTCCACTTATTCGAGTAAAGGTCAAAAATAGACCTACTATTACAAGAAGTCGCAGAAAAAGTTGAGCATTTTGGAGCTGACTTTGATAAGGAATACATGAAAGGACTACAGGGAAAATTTAAGGCTTATCTGTCTTAAATTATTTACCCTTCAGGAGACTCACTAGATTCATCGGCGAGCTTATCCTTATCTTTTTTGAAAATAGGCTTGGTATCATCTGCATCGCTATAATCTGCAATCGCTAGTACATAAATAGCCTGCAGAACAATCACTCCTAACCACCCCAGCGTTAAATTCTTGAGCCAAGGCCAATCTTGATACATGAGTAGCTTAAAGAACCACAGAGATGAAGCAGCAGTGGCATAAATAGCAATATTGAACGCTAAATTGACGCGATCGCCAAAGCGACGAAAAGCGGTATCGTTTTTGCGATCGGGTTCTCGGGGCCAAAATGGCGGCATAGGTGTGCTCTACTCTAGTTGCATCAATCCTGGGGTTGTCTTCAGATTCTATTACAGGGGCATCCACTGTCAACATCGATCTTCACTGTTGGCGCTGCCACCAGGCTCTGACTAACCGAATTTCCTCATAGGAATAGTTGTTTCCCAGCTGCTCTCGAATTTTTGTAAGGGAAATGGGGCCAATACGATCAATGATTTCGACGATGGTCTGTTTGCGATCGCACTCTACTAACGCCTCAATCTCCTCAATATGGCCTGCCTCAATCAGATCTTCCAAATGGATGGAGATTGTGCTGGCCTTCAACTCTCGCTCATCTGTAATTTCAGTCAGAGATTTCCCTTGTTTATAAAGTTGAAAGGTTGCCAAAACCGTATTAGATAACTTTAGAGTTGACGGTTGCACCTCCAACTCAGCCGCATCTGCCTCACTCACCACAGGCAAGCCCTGCTCCTGTCGATGGGTGCGAATCGCTGCCGTGAATTGCTGACCATATTGTTCTAGCTTGCGCTTACCTACTCCCGAAATCTTGGCAAACTCCACCATGGTTTGGGGTTGTTGCTGGGCCATCAGCTTCAAACTGGAATCCGCAAAAATCACGTAAGGGGGAACGGATTGCTGATCAGCCAACTCCTTGCGCAGCTCTCGTAACTGTTGAAATAGAGCTTCAGCCTCTTCCCGACGGGCGTTGGGCCTATCTTGAGTTGGAGCGACAGGCACAGGAACGAATACGGACCGCTGATGCCGCAACACTTCCCAGCTCAGTTCATTCAACTTAAGCACCGGATAACCATCAGTGGTTTCGGTCACCAAACCTTGATGTAGCAAAGTCCGCCCTAACAACCGCCATTGATCCACCGTTTTATCTTTACCAATTCCGTAGGTAGAAAGCTGGTCATGGCGGCGCTGTAAGACCTTTTTATTTTTGGATCCCCGTAAAACATCAATGACATAGCTCATCCCATACCGTTCCTGGCAGCGGGCTACACAAGACAACAGTTTTTGAGCCGGAATCGTCCAGTCTTCCACCGGCTTGGGATGGCAACAGTTATCACAGCCCCCACAGTCTCCTGCAAAGGTTTCGCCAAAATAGCCCAGCTGCACCGTTCGCCGACAGACGGTACTTTCTGCATAATCGATCACTTGCCGGAGCTGTTGGCGGGCAATGCGCTGTTCATTTTCTAAGGGGTTACCCGTCTCTGGATCGGCCTTACGCTCAATCAGCCATTCAATGGTGTGAATATCCTTCGTACTAAAAAACAGCAGACATTTAGACGGTTCACCATCTCGACCTGCTCGTCCTGACTCCTGGTAATACCCCTCGATATTGCGGGGCAAGTTGTAGTGAATCACAAACCGCACATCCGGCTTATCAATGCCCATGCCAAAGGCAACCGTCGCCACCATCACCTGAACATCATCTCGAATAAACCGTTCCTGGTTGAGGGTACGGGCACTATCACTCATGCCCGCATGGTAAGGCAAGGCACTAATTCCATCAGCCTGGAGGCGAGCAGAAATTTCATTCACTTCTCGTCGACTCAAACAATAGACAATCCCTGAATCTTGGCCGTGCTGACGAATCTCGCGATAGAGATCGGCGTAGACCTGCCGGGACTTGGGACGAACCTCGTAATAGAGATTAGGACGATTAAAGCTGGCAACATGAACGAAGGGCTGTCGCAACTGCAGTTGCTGAATAATATCTTGGCGCACCCGCTCCGTCGCCGTTGCCGTTAAGGCATACACGGGGACTTGAGTATATCGTTGCCGTACCTCGGCCAAACGACGATACTCAGGCCGAAAATCATGTCCCCACTCAGAAACACAATGGGCCTCATCCACCGCAAACGCCGCCAATCCCACCTGGGCCTGCACCTGATCCAATAAATTAAGGAAGGACTCATTCAGCAACCGTTCCGGCGCAACATACAGCAGCTTGATTTTCCCAGAATAAATCTCCGAAATCCGTTGCCGAGCTGTGGCAGCATCAATACTGCTATTTAAAAAAGTGGCTGGAATATCATTGACCTGCAAAGTTGTGACCTGATCCTGCATCAGGGCAATTAAAGGGGATATCACCACCGTCAACCCAGGCAAGAGTAACCCTGGGAGCTGAAAGCAGAGGGATTTGCCACCCCCGGTCGGCATCACCACCATCAGATCCTGCCGCTGAAGTGCCGCTTCAATGACGGGTCGCTGCCCAACCCGGAACTGGTCATACCCAAAATAGTGTTTGAGGGCTTCTTCTAGGGACTTAAAGTCGGAACCAGGTGCAATAGAACTCAAGGTCATGGGCAGTATAGGGATGAAATATGATTGAAAGGTTCCTCTTCACCCCAGCCATGGGTGACAATGGGGTGGGGTCCATGATCATCATCCTTAAGTGGGGGATATGGTTAATGCTAAGCCAAGACACCCTAATTTGAGTTAGCTTTAATCTTCACCTAAGTTGTCTTCTCTATTTCTTCCTGGATTAAACGATTCTCCATGCCCAAACGATTCTCCTGGATCATACCGAACCAACTCGCTGTGGGTTCCTTCCCCCACCAAACAACCTCTGCATCTCAACTTCGACGTGAAGGGATTACGGCGATTCTCTGCCTCAATGAAGAGGGTGAACAACCGGTCCCAGATGATATTCAGCATGGATTTTTATGGCAGCGAGTTCCCATTCCTGACGGGTTTACGGGCGGCGTTCCCTCGGAAGAACAATTTGACCAAGCCCTTAAAATCCTTAATCGTTGGCAACGCAAAGGCCATGTGGTGTATGTGCATTGTCTAGCGGGTGTGGGGCGGTCTGCTTCTGTCTGTTGCCTCTACGTGGCCCAAAAACAGGGGTTGGGATTGGAAGATGCGATCGCATTTGTCAAAGAACAGCATCACTATGCGTCCCCCGATAAGAATCAAGTTCAGGTCATGCGGTCCTATCTCGCTTCCACAGACGAGTAAGGGCCTCTCTTGCATCCAGCATTAACCTAGATCGCCAGACTAGCCTGAAGTAAAGGGCACCTCCATGTCTATCCCCAAAGCTGATCCCCATCGGCAACGCCTGTTAGCAGAAGCTTTGCAGCTCGCTCGCCAAGAGGACACAAATAATGTTTCCCAACGATTGGCTGCCATTCAGACAGACTTACAACGCTTTACCCATAAAGTTCATCGACAACCCATCCCCGCCCATGAAATCCCAGTGGCTGTCCGAGAAGCATTTGTAGAAGCCACCGTTAGGCTCGTTCCCTACCAGGACATTGGCGGCAGCAATTGGCAAGGAACGCTCAGCTCCCCCACTTTGGAGCATTATCGCCCTGATCCACTGCCAACAATCTTGCAAGAACCCACCATGGGTTCTCAGCTATGCGAACTCTTCCAACTCTCTGATGACTTTGCGTCCCAGCTACAAGCCAGTCAGCAGCAAGTCACTGAGCGTCTAGCTCAGCAGAAACGGATCATGGCAGCAGCCATGACCTTTTTTCAGGATTCGAGCCAAGGAAGACTCAAGCTATTCCAGGCCCTTTTTGGCCCCCTGGCAATCCCTGCAGAAATCATCGACTATATCCACACTCCCCTCCAGCTCTACTTCTGTCTTCCCTATAAGGACGGCAAATTCTATCGCTCGACTCCAGATATTTCCCTTCCAGATCAACTTTCTGAGTCATTACAATCTTTCCTTCACCAACTGGATGAATTCCACTACCAGAAGTTTGATCGATTCCCCACCTTTGGCCCTTGTCATCCTGCCCATATCAATCCGGATTGGTGCCAAGCTCTCGCTCAAGCAACCGGCGATTCCCCAACGGATATTGCCCGTGTCCTCAGTCGAGCCATTGGCATCATCCCCACCCATAAAATGGAGGCCTTCTTAATCCATGATGTTTGGGGCCATCACTGGCAATATCTCTGCACCCAATTTGCCAGTGACTACGCCATTCTCAAGGACTGTGGTCAGCCCCTCCATGCTGGAGAAACTGCCTATACCCCTGATGGCCCTATCAATTGCCGCATGCTTTTTCAGGTCCAAGGGGATCAAGTTGAACTCGATCCCCCCAAAGCCCATCTATTTTTCCATGGAGAAGTCCAGCAACGATTAGGGCTTCTCTTTACCCATCTGATCGCAGAAATGATTGCAGATGCCGCTGAGTTTAAGTTCGTTTGGGATAATCCTCACCAGGCCGACCAACTTCTCAGTAGCTCCGTTTTTAAGGACCTCCCAACCAAGTTAGATCTTACCCTAGCGGATATTGATTTCCTATTCCTACAGGTACTGCGTCCTCTTGTAGAGATCCATCTATCTGCCCTTGAAGAAACCCCTCTGGAAATCGATCTCCTCCGCGAATGGGGTCAGGTAGGCGTTGATGTAAGTTCCTTAGGACTAAAAACGAGCTTGAAAGCTGAGATCGCAGCCCTCTACCAAATCTTCTTCCAGGAATACAACACCACTTACCTCCCCACATTGACGGGGGAAGCCAGTCTGTTTACCGATATCGTCAGCAATCTGCTCTATTTGCAGAACGTCCTCAACGAGCTCTATGCCGAGCCCATCAATAAAAACGCCGTTCCGTTTCAAGACTTGTTATTACTATTTGTCGGCTGCTATTGCTCCAGCGACAGCTATGCTGATTTCTGGAGCTTAGACGATGCCCTCGCTGCCTACTACTGGCCCTGCTGGCACCTTCTCAACACCCTCCTGAATATCCAGTACTAACTTCAGCCTGAATTTTTAGGTATGAAGTGAATTTTTAGGTATGAAATAAGGCATGAACTTCACCACTATTTGGCTGAGCATCAGTTTGCTCTCAGCTCTAATTTGGGTTGGCCTCCTCCTATTCCGAGGCCAGTTCTGGCGGGCCAATCAAGTGCTAGACCCCACACCGCCGACCTTAGACCTACAAGAATGGCCGAGCGTTTGTGCCATCGTCCCCGCCCGGAACGAAGCCGAAGTGCTGCCCGTGAGTTTGCGATCTCTTCTCCAACAGACCTATCCTGGCCCCTTCAAAATTCTGCTTATAGACGATCAAAGCACCGATCAAACTAGAGAAATCGCCCAGCAAATCGCCACTGACCTAGATAGAAACCACCAGCTACAGGTCATCCAAACCGCCCCACTCCCCCCAGGATGGTCCGGTAAATTGTGGGCCATGCACCAAGGAATAGAAATGGTTCTAGCCGAGTCAACTCAACCCACCTACTTCTTATTGACAGATGCTGATATCCAGCATGAGGCCAATTCCCTCCTCAGCTTAGTCACCAAAGCTGAACAAGAAGACCAAGACATGGTCTCCTTAATGGTTCGACTCCGGTGCCAAAGTATTTGGGAACAGCTACTAATTCCCGCCTTCGTCTTTTTCTTTCAAAAACTATATCCCTTCCTTTGGGTCAATCAGCCCCAGAAACAGATGGCAGCAGCAGCAGGAGGTTGTATTTTAGTTCGTCGTCAAACCCTCAGTACCATAGGGGGAATCCAAGTCATTCGAGACGCTTTGATCGATGATTGTGCCCTTGCCGCTGCCATCAAACAAACGCCCAACGCTCAACCCAACCGCAACATCTGGCTCGGATTAACTTCCGCAACCCAGAGCTTGCGGTCTTACGACACCCTCGATAGCATCTGGTCAATGGTCGCCCGCACAGCCTTCACGCAGCTTAATTACTCTACATTGCTGCTTATAGGAACTGTAGTAGGGATGTTCCTAATTTATATGGTCCCCCCCATCAGTATTATGCTGGGTCTCTATCTTGAAAGTATCAGCATTACCGTTACAGGATTAATCACTTGGGTCTTAATGACCCTAGCCTATCTACCCACTATTCGGCTTTATCAACTCTCCCCAATCTGGGCCGTTTCACTCCCTTTAATTGCACTACTCTACAACCTAATGACCCTTGATTCTGCCCGTCAGCATTGGCAAGGCAAAGGGGGAGCTTGGAAAGGTCGTGTTTATCCCGCACGTTAACCTTATTTGGCTAAATAACCGTTTTAAAAACTAGTAGTCAGCTTAAAAATCTATCAGTAATTGTTCTTGTCCCTATCACCCACCATCATCTTTAACTCAATTCCAAATTCACCATAGCCAGGTATTCATAAAGACCAAACCCTCCAAGGTTAAATGCAAGGGTTCAATAATCGCTATCCGCAACACATATTCCCTTGCATTTAATTCCATTCGTTGCCGTACGTCGACAATGGGGACAGAGGATTTTTTCTATTTCTGGTGGGTGTCTATTCTTTAGGCTATCTTCCTGCTTACTGACATCAGGATTGGAATTTAGGGACATCAGAATGCAAACTTTTGAAAACAGATTACCTCTCACATTGTACAAACTTTAAGAGAATAACGAATGCTAGTCAGCCTGAAAGGTTTTATAGGAGTAAATTCAAGGTTCTTAGCAGCCTGCCATCATCCTTCTTGAGAAATACCCATGCAAAGAGTCATGTAATGAAACGCATATATTTAATTCATCACAAACGTGCATAAACACATTCTTTATAAGAAAGTAGGAATATAACTTGAATACTAGAAATAGCTTATGTCAGCTTTTCAGCCTACAAATCCAAGTTCCCCTATCTCCCAAGATTCTTTATTTATTGAATGTGTTGAAAAACTAATCCCTCTCGCAGGGCAGAGGATGCAGGCTGTTGACCTAAATTGGTGGGATGTTGATCGATTTCTAGGCTTAGCCTTTCATATCCTTCTCACAGAAGAGGATCTAACCGCCCGCCATCAAGTTGCCCAACTACTACCCAAATTTGGTGCAAAAGCGGTACCCACTTTATTCGTCATCTTCCAGCATCAGAATAGTGATTCGACCTTGCGACACCTATCAGGTCAAGCACTCGCCTCACTCGATCGATCTATTCTAGTAACTGGCCTAATTGATACCCTAAAAGCCTCAGAAGACGATCGGTTTGATCATCAAATCAGCCAAATGTTAACTACCGTTGCCCCTGAAGCCATTGCAGTCCTTACAGACCTTATTGAGACACAGGAATGGCGTAACCTTGCTCTGCGAACCCTCCACCTAATGCAGTTACCTCAAACCTACCTCTTATTAGATCAACTCATCTGCCATCCCAATCCAGATATCCGCCATGCAACCATCGACGTCCTTAGTGGATTAAAAGACTACCAACTCTTATGCCGCCTCGAAAATGCATATAGAGCAGGCTCTGCCCATCACGTTCACCACCTCTCCCAGCAAAAACCATTCTTTCCCGCCTCTCAACACTCAAAGCAGCAGGATGATAAAGATTTTAAACTATTGATGAAGCAAGCTGCAGCTCAAACCGAAAAACAGGACTATTGGGGCGCTATTCATTCCTATTCCCAAGTTATTTCCCTCAACCCCGAGAATGCCAATGCTTATGGTAATCGCGGTCTACTCAAACTTAACTTGGGAGATCAAGAAGGTGCTATTACTGACTTCCAGTATGCCGCTCAGCTTTTCTGGCATACCGGTAAAACTGCTAATTTTGAGATGACACTCAACTATCTTCGTAAACTAACTCCGACTTAGAGTGTATTTTTCCTTCCAAATAACCCATTAGTGAACATCTGCCTTGCTCCCTCCCGAACAGAGTTCTTCTTTCGAATTTAGGAAAATTTCATTCATTTTAATCGTCTAAGTTGTTTTATTCTGCTTGTTTCGCTTATTAAGCCAAGAAGCAAAAACAAAAAGAACTGCCAACATTAGGTAACTAATCGCCCAATCCCTTCCAGTTCCCCACCCCAAATCCACCACTGTATCCGTCGGGGTCCATGCAAAACTATGAATTAACCCAAACCAAGCTAGAATGGCAGCTGCAATGGCCCAAAGAGCCGCTAGTCCAAATTTTTGTTCAATGATATAGACCGTAATGGCAGCTAAAATCATTGCCAATAATATGACCCCTTGTTCCAGAGCAAACGCACCCTCAATGAAGGTATCACTCATCTTAAAATTTGCCACCAAGACTTCTGGTTGAAAGGGGGTTTCAGGTGTGCCGACTCCTGCAACACGCATACTATTTTTAGCAATCAATGCACCCCACGCAGCAATTCCCGGCATCAATCCAACTACCACAGCTGGTGCATGAGCTTTTGGCGTTGCGGTAAAGCCTTGAGCCACAATCACAATGCCAATCCAAAGCACAATAGCCATACCCGCATCAATGGGCACCAAATAAGTGATCACCCCCAAAGTGCCACTCAAACACAAAATCCCCATGACCAAACCATTCAACCATGAATACCCAACTCGGGCTCCCATATCTTTCCAGCCCGGATGACCAATATAAATCGTTGTGGGAAAACAAGAACCACATACTGCTGCCACTAACGTTCCAATACCATTAGCAGCCAAGCAAGGAGCCGTTGGATATCGATCTCCCGCAGCCTCAGCACTCTCCAGATTTTGTAAGCTTCCCACCAAATTAAATAATCCCATTGGCAAAATGATACTGAAATATTTACTCAGCACCCCACTTTGCTCCCAAATTGCACCTATCCAAAACTTTGGAAGATAAAAACCTAGAGGTTGCAATGCCTGTTCAAATACAGCTGGATCCCATTGAACTAACCCAGTGGCCCAAGCAAGCAACATCCCCACTAAAACTGACAACAACCCGCCTGGAAGACCAAAATCAACCTGACCAAAGTACGTCAGTAAGATCACCCCCAACGGCAACAAACCAACAATAGGATTTGCAAATGTGCGCAGCAAAAACCCAATCGCAATAAACGTTAACGCAATCCCTCCCAAGGTTGAAAGCATTGCAGCTCGAGGCGCTATTCGTCTTAACCGATTACCGATCCATGCACCTGCTAATTCAATCAATCCAGACCCTAAACAAGCTACTAATCCCGCTCGCCAAGCAATTTCAGCCGCTTGCGGAGGTGCTATCCCCGAGGCCATAGCATCTAACTTAACGGGCAACATGACCAAAAATATATAGGCAAACAGACTGACTGTATTGATGCCATAGGGGAGTGCGGTTAAGTCATTTCGTCCCTCTCTGAGTCCTTGCCGATAGGCCAGCCAGCTGTAGTAGACATTTCCTAAAATCAAACTCAAGGCAACGCCTGGTAGGATTCGGCCATAGACTAAATCCGAATTGAACCCCAGCACGCCTTGGCATAAACCCACAATCAACAGGATTTGAACAATATTATCAATCGCTAAACCAAAAAAGCCATCAATATCTTTACGGACAAACCAACTCGGCCTTGCATTGGCTGGCTCCGCCATTTACCCACTCTCCCGACTCAACATTGCCTTCATCATGGCACTCTGACTGACTCTTTGATAAATCGTTCGCAAACAATCACTAACCAGAGGATCGCTTCCAACCTTACCTTCTGTTGACAATGGTAAGGGACCTAACACATCCAAAACTGTTTCACTTGTAGGAGGTGGTGTAATTACAACCAAAGATGGATCCAGCTGCTGGTCATATCGCCAAAAATCGGCCTTAACCTTAATGGCTGAGGATTGGGGAGCATCTGAGCTTTTTAATTCACCTTCTTCAAGGTCTGATCCTGCACTCCGCATTTGTCTTAAGTCTTCTACGATGCTCTGCTTAGTCCGTCCTCGAAGCTGTAATAGAATAAAGGGATCTTGACTGAAATAATCTCCCAGTAAGTAGTACACAGCACCAATATGCTTGCAAGGGTTAACGGGATCAGGACAGGAACAACGGCTGTGGATATCAAACTTACTAAATGGGAATAAACTAAGACCACTCGCAGTAAAGGCTTCTTCAATATTTTGAGGCATCTCACCAGCCAAAAGTTTCGCCGCAAAGATAGCCCGCTGAGACATCTCCTCAATCACAAAGCCCCACTGTTCATCTGTAAATGAGTCAAGAGCCAAAGAGACTTTATAAGGATCTTCCGCAGTTCCTTGAACCCTTGCAACTACCTTAGGGCCATTGAACTCTAACTTTAGTACCCGTCCTTCACGAACATAGTTACGAGCTCGTTCTAGTCTGCGACGCCAACCAAAAGATTCCAACACATCAACCCAACGTTGTGCCCACCATTCTCTTTTTCCAGGAGCATCACCCGACTGACTATCAGTAGATTTTGCCTTTAAAGAAACCAACTGAGATTTGGCAGAAGACTCTCTTTTAGTTCCACCAGAATTATTTTGAGAGAACTGTTCAGGCATAGAGTATATCTCCTTTAAAGTCATGCATCCTCAGGGTTCCGTTTAATATCGATAAAAACTAGGTGAAATGAATATCAGATAATATCAAACAAAAGAAGCAGACCTTCTCATCAGAGAAGGTCTGCTTGAAATATTAACCTGGCACCGAGCTATTTTTCCAGGGGGCTACCCCCCAAGTATCTTCGCCGCTACAGCGTTTCACAACCGAGTTCGGGATGGGTCGGAGTGGGTCCACCGTGCAATAAGCACCAGGAAGACTGTTAGGGTTAAAACCCTCAAGACTGCATAGCTAAATTCTGTCATCAACACCAATTAAATGAGGTCAAGCCCTCGGTCTATTAGTACGGCTCGACTGCACATGTTACCACGCTTCCATCTACCGCCTATTAACGGGTCGTCTTCCCGTGACCTTACTGGCTTATGCCATGAGAGCACTCATCTTGAGGTGGGCTTCCCACTTAGATGCTTTCAGCGGTTATCCACTCCGCACTTGGCTACCCTGCGTTTACCGTTGGCACGATAACAGGTACACCAGCGGTGCGTTCCTCCCGGTCCTCTCGTACTAAGGAGGAATCCTCTCAATGCTCTTGCGCCTACACCGGATATGGACCGAACTGTCTCACGACGTTCTGAACCCAGCTCACGTACCGCTTTAATGGGCGAACAGCCCAACCCTTGGGACGTACTACCGCCCCAGGTTGCGATGAGCCGACATCGAGGTGCCAAACCTCCCCGTCGATGTGAACTCTTGGGGGAGATCAGCCTGTTATCCCTAGAGTAACTTTTATCCGTTGAGCGACGGCCATTCCACGCTGAGCCGTCGGATCACTAAGGCCGACTTTCGTCCCTGCTCGACTTGTAGGTCTCGCAGTCAAGCTCCCTTATACCTTTACACTCTGCGGCTGATTTCCGACCAGCCTGAGGGAACCTTTGCGCGCCTCCGTTACCATTTAGGAGGCGACCGCCCCAGTCAAACTACCCACCTGAAACTGTTCCTCTCCCGGATAACGGGTAAAGGTTAGAATTCTAGCCTTGATAGAGTGGTATCTCACCAGTGACTCCACAATGCCCACAAGCACTGTCTCAACATCTCCCACCTATCCTGCGCAATCAAAGCCCGAACCCAATTCCAAGCTATAGTAAAGCTTCATAGGGTCTTTCTGTCCGGGTGCAGGTAGTCCGTATCTTCACAGACAATCCTATTTCGCCGAGCCTCTCTCCGAGACAGTATCCAGATCGTTACGCCTTTCGTGCGGGTCGGAACTTACCCGACAAGGAATTTCGCTACCTTAGGACCGTTATAGTTACGGCCGCCGTTCACCGGGGCTTCGGTCGCTAGCTTCGCCGAAGCTAACCAACTTCCTTAACCTTCCGGCACTGGGCAGGCGTCAGCCCCCATACATCGTCTTGCGACTTAGCGGAGACCTGTGTTTTTGGTAAACAGTCGCCTGGATCTATTCACTGCGACCACCTCGCGGTGGCACCCCTTCTCCCGAAGTTACGGGGCAATTTTGCCGAGTTCCTTAGAGAGAGTTACCTCGCGCCCCTCGGTATTCTCTACCTCCCTACCTGTGTCGGTTTCGGGTACAGGTAATCTTGGATTAACGTGTTTAGAGCTTTTCTTGGAAGCTTGACATCAGCCACTTCGGAGACGTATCTCCTCGTACTCGCGCCTCAGCTCAGGACGTTTTCGCCGTCCCTCAACACCTTGAACGCTTCAACCGGTAACCAACATCCGGCTGGCTTAGCCTACTCCGTCCCTCTGCACAATCCAAAATCAGTACGGGAATATTAACCCGTTGTCCATCGACTACGCTTTTCAGCCTCGCCTTAGGTCCTGACTAACCCTCCGCGGACGAGCCTTCCGGAGGAACCCTTAGGGTTTCGGGGCATTGGATTCTCACCAATGTTTTCGCTACTCAAGCCGACATTCTCACTTCTACTTCGTCCACACCTGCTCACGCTAATGCTTCAACCTAATGTAGAACGCTCCCCTACCACTTGTACAAGTACAAGTTCACAGCTTCGGCATGTTACTTAGTCCCGTTCATTTTCGGCGCAGGAGCGCTTGACCAGTGAGCTATTACGCACTCTTTCAAGGGTGGCTGCTTCTAGGCAAACCTCCTGGTTGTCTCTGCACTCCCACCTCCTTTGCCACTTAGTAACAATTTAGGGGCCTTAGCTGGTGATCTGGGCTGTTTCCCTTTCGACGATGAAGCTTATCCCCCACCGTCTTACTAGTTGAGTGTACACGGGGTATTCGGAGTTTGATTCGATTTGGTACCGCTCTCGCAGCCCGCACCGATTCAGTGCTCTACCCCCCCGCTATAATCTCAACCGCTGCGCCTAAACACATTTCGGGGAGAACCAGCTAGCTCTGGGTTCGATTGGCATTTCACCCCTAACCACAGCTCATCCGCTCCTTTTTCAACAGAAGTCGGTTCGGACCTCCACTTGGTGTTACCCAAGCTTCATCCTGGCCATGGTTAGATCACCCAGGTTCGGGTCTATAAATACTGACTAACGCCCTTATCAGACTCGGTTTCCCTTTGGCTTCGGCATTTCCGCCTTAACCTGCCAGTACTTATAAGTCGCCGGCTCATTCTTCAACAGGCACACGGTCAGCCGTTAAATCGGCCTCCCATTGCTTGTAAGCTAACGGTTTCATATTCTATTTCACTCCCCTCCCGGGGTTCTTTTCACCTTTCCCTCGCGGTACTGGTTCACTATCGGTCACACAGGAGTATTTAGCCTTACGAAGTGGTCTTCGCAGATTCACACGGGATTTCACGTGCCCCATGCTACTCGGGATACAGCTAGTATCTTTAAGTTTTTGACTACAGGACTTTCACCTTCTCTGGTGCAGTATTCAGCTGCTTCGTCTAACCGCTAGAGTCCATGTCGCTGTCCCACAACCCCAAGAGTAAAAACCCTTGGTTTAGGCTGTTCCCGCTTCGCTCGCCGCTACTAAGGGAATCGCTTTTGCTTTCTCTTCCTCCAGTTACTAAGATGTTTCAGTTCACTGGGTTCGCTCGTGCTGACCTATGGATTCAGTCAGCCGTTTTAAGGGTTGCCCCATTCGGAAACCTCCGGATCAATGCTTGTTTCCAGCTCCCCGAAGCGTATCGTCGGTAACCACGTCCTTCATCGCCTCTGTGTGCCTAGGTATCCACCGTTAGCCCTTTGTAGCTTGACCACAAAAAGTTTTCATTGGTGTCTGTAAATGTCAGTCCATTGCACTAGGCAATCAACTGACCTACCTGACAGAATTTATAATGCTATGCAGTTTTCAAGGTTCTAGCTGGACTCGCATCCAGCAGGTTGTTATGTCAACATAAAATCAGACAAAACAGCTTGCAAGAGGCAGTTATCCGTATCGAGTTGAAAATCTTTTGGTGGAGGTAAGCGGACTCGAACCGCTGACATCCTGCTTGCAAAGCAGGCGCTCTACCAACTGAGCTATACCCCCAAATAAATAATGAGTGGGCCATCCTGGACTCGAACCAGGGACCTCACCCTTATCAGGGGTGCGCTCTAACCACCTGAGCTAATAGCCCGTGGTGTTTAACTCAAAAACAGATCCAAAAGTACAAGACCTCTGAATCCGAATCTAGAGTTTTCACCAAACCTAGAATAGTTTGAAAGTTAAGACTCCTCGACCGACCTTGGGATGACTTGTCTAACGCCTATATACGTGAGTTCGGCTGTTAGCAAGTAGGTCTCCCTAAAAGGAGGTGATCCAGCCACACCTTCCGGTACGGCTACCTTGTTACGACTTCACCCCAGTCACCAGCCCTACCTTCGGCGTCCCCCTCCACAAGGGTTGGGGTAACGACTTCGGGCGTGGCCAGCTTCCATGGTGTGACGGGCGGTGTGTACAAGGCCCGGGAACGTATTCACCGCAGTATGCTGACCTGCGATTACTAGCGATTCCTCCTTCATGCAGGCGAGTTGCAGCCTGCAATCTGAACTGAGGCTAGGTTTATGAGATTAGCGCACTCTCGCGAGTTGGCAGCTCTTTGTCCTAACCATTGTAGTACGTGTGTAGCCCAGAGCGTAAGGGGCATGCTGACTTGACGTCATCCACACCTTCCTCCGGTTTGTCACCGGCAGTCTTTCTAGAGTGCCCAACTGAATGATGGCAACTAAAAACGTGGGTTGCGCTCGTTGCGGGACTTAACCCAACATCTCACGACACGAGCTGACGACAGCCATGCACCACCTGTGTTCGCGTTCCCGAAGGCACTCCAAGCTTTCACTCGGATTCGCGACATGTCAAGCCCTGGTAAGGTTCTTCGCGTTGCATCGAATTAAACCACATACTCCACCGCTTGTGCGGGCCCCCGTCAATTCCTTTGAGTTTCACACTTGCGTGCGTACTCCCCAGGCGGAACACTTAACGCGTTGGCTACGGCACTGACCGGGTCGATACGGCCAACACCTAGTGTTCATCGTTTACAGCTAGGACTACAGGGGTATCTAATCCCTTTCGCTCCCCTAGCTTTCGTCCATGAGTGTCAGTTACGGCCCAGCAGAGCGCCTTCGCCACTGGTGTTCTTCCCAATATCTACGCATTTCACCGCTACACTGGGAATTCCCTCTACCCCTACCGTACTCTAGCCTTTCAGTTTCCATTGCTGATCCAGAGTTGAGCCCTGGGCTTTAACAACAGACTTGATAGGCCACCTGCGGACGCTTTACGCCCAATAATTCCGGATAACGCTTGCCTCCTCCGTCTTACCGCGGCTGCTGGCACGGAGTTAGCCGAGGCTTATTCAACAGGTACCGTCAGATCTTCTTCCCTGTTAAAAGCGGTTTACGACCCAAAGGCCTTCCTCCCGCACGCGGTATTGCTCCGTCAGGCTTTCGCCCATTGCGGAAAATTCCCCACTGCTGCCTCCCGTAGGAGTCTGGGCCGTGTCTCAGTCCCAGTGTGGCTGATCGTCCTCTCAGACCAGCTACTGATCGATGTCTTGGTAAGCCTTTACCCCACCAACTAACTAATCAGACGCGAGCTCATCTTCAGGCGAAAAAACTTTCACCCTAAGGCACATCCGGTATTAGCAGTCGTTTCCAACTGTTGTCCCAGACCTGAAGGTAGATTCTCACGCGTTACTCACCCGTCCGCCACTCGCCACCAAGGAGCAAGCTCCTCGTGCTGCCGTTCGACTTGCATGTGTTAAGCATACCGCCAGCGTTCATCCTGAGCCAGGATCAAACTCTCCATGTGAGAATTTGTTCTGTAATTATCTTAAAGTTGAAGTTCCTAAACTACGAGAAGCAAGCTTCACTTCGTCTAAAAACCCCGACGAGGATGATTGTCTTAAATCTTTCAAACTATTGATTTGTCTAGGTTCGGGGCGCTTTCTGGAGGCGAACCTCGTTTCGAGCGCTTGACCAATATAACAACCCTGTTATGGTCTGTCAAGCTTTTCCAAAAAAAGTTTTTGGGTACATCCATATCCAGTTGGACAGTACTCTCTCTTACTTAGCAAACCAACTATTCGGCTTACAAAACTTCCACCCCATTTCCTACTCCTCGTCTGTAGACTTACCCACTAAACCATTAGCTGGCAAATTTGACTGTAAAATCTTCAGACGACAGCTCTATTTATTAAGTAGATGATCGAAAGTGGACCTTAACCTATGGGAGAACCGTCATCTACCAGTAAGATTTTCTTGTTCGTGATACCTCTATTCGGTTCTTGCCTATGTTGTCCCTGATCTCTGCTCTACTTGTTGCTCAATCTTCTGCACCTGCCAAACCTGAGATTGTTGTCCAGCCACAGGAAGTTAGAGCGCTACCAGGTCAACTTGATTCAGTCATGGTATTTAACAGCAATAGTCCTGAAGTCGTCCAAACGGAAGGAATCTTGTTATCTACCTTCCCAGGGACAGATAAAGCAGTTCCAACCGCACATCTTAACCAGCACTTACAAGGCCGGTTCGATGTATTCACCCACCATATTGCAAAAGCCACGGCCCCCGATGACTTAAAGACTTTATATATGGGGGTGCTCTTACACAATCCAGGCCAAACTCCTGTCACAGTGAATATACTTCAAGCAGCGAGTTACTTAAGTCAGCCCGATGCTCCATTTATCCCTTTAGATAACTATTTGCCTAATCCCAACGGAGCCGTTTATGCGGGCCCGGGGGGGCGGGCCACTGATGATGTCTTGAGGGGCAAGAGACAAGATAGTTGGCCCGCTCAAATCATCATTCCAGCAGGCGAAAGTCGAATGCTATTGAACGTCCCTATCCCAGTGAAGAAATTAGACCCACCCATCAATGGTCGATCTACGCTAGCGAGGTTACGCAGTACGGGGAAAGTCTATGCAGCCAGTCTAGCGATGTTTGCCCCAACCAATACAGAAGGAGAGGAGCGTGAACCCACTCTGTCCGAATGGGAACAACTGCTTCAAGAGGGAAAGTTGTCTGGTCCTAGAGACAAAACCCCTACCCCACCTGGACAACCAGGGCAATTAATTTACGGTCGAGTTGCAGGAGTCGCAAAAGGCTCTATCTGGAGGGTTCAAATCACCGATCCCGATTCTAAAGGCTATACCCTTAAGATTCCAGAGATAGGCAAAGCTTTCTCTTATGTCTTGAGTAGTGTTGATCGAGGAACCTTTGGAACTCAACAGATCCAGAGTGCACCGATGATCGTTCGCTATCCAGATACAGCCTATGCTGCCCATGGCAACTATGGGATTCAATATAGCCTGAATCTACCGCTCCACAATTCCAGTGACCAAGCTAAGAAGGTTGCCATTACATTTCAAACCCCAATCAAAAATGATCAAAGTGAGGGAAATCTCCAATTTTTTGAGCCTCCTGCCAAACAGGTGTTCTTTCGGGGAACCGTTAGAGCCCGTTATCAGGATGACCAGGGACGTCCCCAGACTCGCTATGTGCATTTTGTTCAACATCGAGGGGAGCCTGCCCAAGCCTTGGTGAATTTGGAAATCGCGCCCCAGGATATTCGCCTGGTTCAAGTTGATTTCCTCTATCCACCGGATTCCACGCCACCGCAGGTATTAACGGTACAGACCCAAGAATAGTTAGGCATGGCGCTTTTGATGCCATTGCCACGCATGGCTGATGATTTTTTCTAAATCGGCATATTGGGGTTGCCAGTTCAAAATTTTGCGAGCCTTGGCGGCACTACCTATGAGTAGGGCAGGGTCGCCTGCTCGTCGATAGCCTTCAACAACAGGGATGGGCAACCCGGTAACCTTTTTGGCCATATCGATGACTTCTCGCACGGAGAAACCATCGCCATTGCCTAGGTTAAAGACGCTGGTTTCGCCACCGGATAAGAGATATTCCAATCCCAAAACATGGGCCTGGGCTAGATCGGTGACATGGATATAGTCACGGACACAGGTGCCATCTGAAGTTTTGTAGTCGGTGCCAAAGATGGTGATGCTTTCCCGTTTTCCCAGAGCTGTCATTAGCACCAGAGGAATTAAATGGGTCTCTGGGTTGTGATCTTCTCCAAGGCGACCTTCTGGATCGGCCCCTGCGGCGTTAAAATAGCGGAACCGCACTGATCTCAGGCTGTAGGCTTGATCAAAGTCCGTGAGAATCTTCTCCACCATAAACTTAGTCATGCCATAGGGGTTAATGGGATCCTGGGGATGCTCTTCGGGGATGGGAATTTGATTAGGGTGGCCGTAGGATGCACAGGTAGAAGAAAAGACAACGTTTGATACTTTGGCTGCTAGCATCGCTTCTAGCAATGTCAAGGTGCCCAAGACATTATTTCGGTAATACTTCGCTGGATCTTCAACGGATTCACCAACGTAGGCATAGGCGGCAAAATGAATGACTGCAGCAATGTCATGTTGGGAAAAGATCTGGTCTAGGAGAGTGCGATCGCAAATATCGCCACAAATAAACTCAACTTGCAAGACGGACTCAACAATATCGCGATGACCATAGACTAAATTATCTAACACGACCACAGAGTAGCCTGCTTGTTGCAGTGCCAGAACAGTGTGAGAACCGATGTAACCGGCACCACCAGTTACCAATACAGTGGGTTTGTTCATTTATTGCAGACTAATGTAAGAGACCTTGTTTAGCAGTAACCAACCAATGCATCACCTTTTCGCCTAGAGACGTATTATCTAAGCGATCAATTTCCCGAATCCCCGTCGGACTCGTTACATTCACTTCTGTTAAGTAACCACCAATAATATCAATCCCAACAAACATCAAACCATCCCGTTTTAGAACCGGGCCGAGCTGGCTGCAAATCGATTTTTCCTGATCGGTGATTTGAGCTTGAACTACTCGTCCTCCGGTTGCCATATTGCCCCTAAACTCTTGTCCCCTAGGAACACGGTTAACTGCACCAATGGGTTCGCCATCCAGCAGAATAATCCGCTTATCTCCCTGTTGAGCCTCGGGCAAATAGACTTGAACCATCACTGGCTCCTGTCCACGGCGCGTACTGATCTCAATCAGAGAATTGAGATTGCGATCTTCCGCTTGCAGCAGTAGGATCCCTTCTCCAGCCTTACCTCCCAGCGGCTTCAGAACAGCCATGCCCTTATCCTGCACAAACTGCAGGATCACGCTCTTATCTTGACTCACGATTGTTTCAGGAATCGCCCCCTGAAACTGTAGAGCATACATCTTTTCATTAGCAGCCCTTAGACCCCGAGGATGGTTAATTAAGAGGGTTTGTTGAGGATTAACGTAGTCTAAAAGATAGGTAGTGTACAAATACGAAACGGTCACTGGGGGATCTTTTCGCATCCATACAGCATCCATATTGGCCAAAGGTTGAAATTGAGCATCGCCCAATACAAACCAGTCTTTAGTCGCTACCCACAACCCATCGATCAGCTCCACAGGCTTTAGAGACACAGGCGTTAGGGTTGCCCATGCCTGTCCATCTAAAACGCTGAGCTGATCAAATTGGGTAATCCACACTTCATAGCCAGCGGCTTGTGCAGATTCCATCAAGGCAACACTGGTATCGTGTCCTGGATCTAAGGCAGAAATGGGATCAATGATAAATGCTAGCTTCACGCTGCACCCTAAGTTTGCAACAGCGGATCCAGTTTACCTTGTCCCTCCAAGTCATAAAGGTCATCACACCCCCCAATATGTTCATCATTGATGAAGATTTGCGGTAATGATCGTCGTCCAAAAGCCCGCTCAGCCATTTCAGAACGAGCCATCTCGTCCCCATCAATCCCATATTCAGTAAAGTTGATGTTTTTACTATCTAGTAGCTGCTTGGCTTGAATACAAAATGGGCAAGCGGCCCAAGTATAAATTTCTACTTTTGCAGTCATAGTTTCAGTTATTTATCCAAACAAACCCGCAACCGCTCGCCCCATATTATTGGGTTGAAGCGCATCTACAGCAGCAGTGGGCTCAAACCCACAATGCACCATACAGTCTTGACACTTGGGATTACCACTGGCTCGGCCATATTTCTCCCAGTTGGTATTGTCTAATAATTCTTGGAAGGTCTTGTAATGTCCTTCATTTAGAAGGTAGCAAGGTTTTTGCCAACCGAGAACACTATAACTGGGACTACCCCAAGGCGTACATTCATAATCCTTTTCTCCCGTCAGAAAGTCTAGGAACAAGGGGTTGTGATTAAAGTTCCACTTTTTCTGGCCAGAGCGGAATGGAGCCAGAACTTGGCGGAACAAAGCTTTGGTTTGTTCACGTTTCAAGAAGCTATCTTGATCTGGGGCCCACTCATAACTGTAGCCTGGCGAAATCATCATCCCATCTACTCCCAGGGAACTGACAAAATCAAAGAACTCATGCATTTCATTGGGATCTACACCATCAAAAACGGTCGTATTAGTAGTGACCCGAAATCCTTTAGCTTTAGCCGCTTTGATTGCAGCGACCGCCACATCAAAGACTCCATCTCGATCAACACAGTGGTCATGCTGTTCTTTCAATCCATCGAGATGAATGCTGAATGTCAAGTAGGGAGAGGGCTTGAACTTATGAAGATTTTTCTCTAGCAATATCGCGTTGCTGCAAAGATATACAAATTTACGGCGTGCGACTAATCCCGCCACAATTTCTTCGATCTGGGGATGGAGTAAGGGTTCACCTCCAGGGATAGAAACGATAGGGACCCCGCATTCTTCCACTGCATCAAAGCATTCTTGCGGGGAAAGGTGTTGGCGCAGAATCTCGGGTGGATGTTGAATTTTGCCACAGCCAGAGCAGGCTAAATTACAGCGAAATAAAGGCTCCAACATTAGAACCAATGGGAATCGTTTCCGGCCTTTCATACGTTGGGTAACGAGATAGGTTCCAACCTCAACGGCCTCTTTCAGACTAATCGACATAGATTCACTTCCTCAAAACCACATTCCTGCAAGAGATCCTTGGCAGAAACTATAACATTTCGTAAAGTCAAGGGTATGACATTGTTCTAGCAGATTTGACGCAAGAGGATCAGCGAAGTTGCCTTGATCCCAGAGCAACTTTTTGATCCCACGGTCATCCATTGTTACGTGCAAAGCCGCAAAAGTAGGAGCTTAAGCTTGTTGATCAATCCAGAACAAGTCGAACTTCTAATCTCCATATATCCTCCAAATACAAGGCTTTAGAGGCTTATGGCGATCTGGGTCTCGTCGCATTTTGCTCAGAATACCTTGAATTAGCTCTTAGCCGAGACAGCAGAGTCTTATTTAAATCTTCAGATTGAAAGTCGAAGTCAGATTGGATAAATTAAAACTTTATCAATGGAATGTTTATTTCTATCAATCCCTAGGGCAAGATAGAGAGCGATATGAGTTCTCTCTGGTTAAAGTAGGCTTTTTATAAAACTAGCCTGTTGATTGGGAAAATTTCGTGCACGATTCCCCTCGGCGAGCATTCTCACATCGACCGTTATATAAGTTGAACGTATTTTCAGCCGGTTCGCCCATCTGTAAACCTCACATAGTTTGTCTATGATGAGCTATAAAACTGAGACTAATCCTGATATGTCAAACGAAGTCGAAACCTTAAACTATACGGATATTATCGAAACCGTTATTTCTAGCCTGGACCAGCATAATAACGTTTTGGTGAATTCTTCCGAAGACGGACACATTTGGAAGTTCAAGTACGGTTCAGTGGATGTATTCATTCAATTGACAGGCAGCTCAGAAGATGACTCGTTTACAGTTTGGTCTCCGGTATTGCAACTCCCAGTACAAAATGAGACTCACCTCATGCGGAAGTTGCTGGAACTGAACTGGTTGAGCACGTTTGAGGCTCACTTTAGTATGTTTAATCAGCAGGTTGTTGCCGTGACCAGCCGATCAGTCGCTGATTTGTCCCCTGGGGAAATTTCTCATCTCATTACTCTAGTGGCCACCATTGCCGATGATCATGATGACGAATTGCAGGCCGAATTTCCCGCTGCTGCTGTCTAATTTTGGATTGGCGATTAATCCCTTACCTCCAGACCGATGGCATAACCCAGATGGCCATTGATCAATGGTTATTTAACCAATGCCATCAAGGCAACCATCCACCCACATTGCGGTTTTATACCTGGACACCCGCAGCAATCTCTCTGGGGCGCAACCAGCTGACTTGGCCTCAACATTGGCAAGACCTAGCTTGGCAGGGTCGCCCAGTTGATTTGGTGCGCCGCCCAACAGGTGGTCGGGCGGTTTTGCATGAAGGGGATTTGACCTATGGGATCATACTTTCGCATCCCCACCGCAATCGCCGTCAAGCGTATAAGGATCTCTGTCAATTTTTAATTCAAGGTTGGCGAGAACTAGGGTACAACCTGCGCTTTGGCGAACCACGCCGAAACTATACTCACCAAGCCAATTGCTTTGCGACTGCCACGAATGCCGATCTAGTTCTAGAGAATGGATACAAACTCATTGGTAGTGCCCAGGCTTGGCAAGACCAAACGGTCTTGCAACATGGTTCAATGCGAATCAATCCCAGTCAAGAACTGACTGAACAGGTATTCAGACAAGCTTTTGCTGAACATGACCCAACTCTCCACCCGATCCCAGAAAAAGCCATTATCTCTGCATTAATTGCAGCTGCAAAAACTTGCTTTGAAGCCACATTTACTTATGAACCGCTTTCTCCAAAAGAGCTGGAAGCTATCGAACAAGTAAAGTCGATGCAAGCTGATACTAAAGTTGGCAACAATCTGGCTAGAAATTAGTGTGAACTGGTTTCTGGTGTGGGTTCGGGAACCATCATATCTGCCATAACGGATCGGGCAATAGCTGGAAGCTGGAGGGTGGAAGGATAACTGCCTTCGTCTTTAATCCGTCGAATATCTTCATCGGAGATAGGCAAGTTAAGCTTTTTCGCCAACGCTTTAACGGTATCTCCTCGATCGATAACACCCGCAACCGCATCTGCCGGGGATAAGACCGTAATCAAGGGTAGCTGTTCTGATTCTAGGAGTTCAATTACTTCTGTGATTGGCGTATCCTGCCGCACTGTAGGGATTTGCTGTAAGGAACGGACCACCGATTGAATGGGTTGTACCTCCCATTGACTCCGCTCGATGGTATTGAGGCCATCAATATCTACAATGCCGCGATATCGACCTTCCGATGCTGCGAAATATGCAGATCGACGCATTGTGTCGAGAAGATAGCGATCGGCAAACTGACTCAAAGATTTTTCAGCATCTACTACCCGAAAGTCCCGAGTCATTGCATCTTGGGCTTGGAGCTGGATTAATGCTTCTTGGAGTTGCGTGAACTGCTCATAGTTGTAAGCATTACGGAGACCAAACCATCCCAGCATGGTCACCCATATGCCGCTCACCTGTCCCAGTAAGAAGGTAAACGCAAGACCCACAATTACAGCAAACCAGCCTAATGCCTGACCGACACGAGCAGCCCATCGGACGCCCTGCAGTCGATTGCCAGTGATTTTCCATACTAACGCTTTGAGAATTTGGCCGCCATCTAGAGGCAATCCAGGAATCAAGTTAAATAGGGCCAGGACTAGATTAATTTCTCCCAGGCTTTGCAACAAAACTCGAGCAGGACTTTCCGCGGCTGCAAACTCTCCACAGAGACTGAGGAACAGGAAAATACTGATGCTAACGGCAGGACCTGCGATCGCAACTTGAAACGCATGTTCTGGAGTCTTGGCTTCTTCATCAATGGAAGCAATGCCGCCAAACAGGAATAGGGTAATGGAATTCACCTTTATCCCTTGGGATCTTGCCACTAAACTATGGCCAAGCTCATGGAGCAACACTGAGACAAACAACAGTAAAGCCATAACAAAGCCCACAATCCAGGCCGTACCCGTTAACCAATTGGGATAGAGCTGTTGCCAGGACACGCCATTGGCAAACGTGACTAAGGCCAGAATCAAAAACCAGGATGGGTCTACATAGAGGGGAATACCAAAAACCGCCCCCACCTGCCTGTTTGCATTTGAACCTTGCTGCATAACGGTTGTCTCAATGAAACCTTATTTCTATGGTAATGTCCGCATTCCTGTGATGAGTGTAGAACCGATGGTGTAAATTCCCTACACTCTTCAAGATTGTTTAGCAAAGGCAGGCGGGGGAAAGAGCGGGATCTGTCTTCTAGTTGCTCCAATCCAGGTCGGTATGGGAACACTAAGCAGGAAGTGAGACCAATCTTTGAGTCCAGGTAAATCACATTTTTGCGATCCTCCGACTCAACAGAGCATCGATCATTCCTATGCTGCACTCCCCCAATTCCCCTGAAGAGGAATACACCATTGCGTTTAGTCGCAAGGATAAAAAAGCTGCATCAACGGCCAGGAATGTTGAAGCTCTAATTCATCCAAACCGGCAAACGTATCATATTCTCGCAATTGAGATCGATCAAAAGAAACAGCTGATTTCTTTAGAAGATGCAACCTATACGATCGGACGTCACCAAGCGAATGCCATCGTGCTAGATGACCAAACCGTATCTCGCAACCACGCTTTTTTGTTGAGAATCTGTGATGTCAATACGAAACAACATTCTTTTCGCATCATTGATGGTGATCTAAACGGGAAACGTAGCCAAAATGGATTGTGGGTTAATGGTAAACGATGCTTTATTCATGACCTACAAGATCATGACGTCATCTCCTTTGGCGAACGTATCCATGCCACCTATGTTTCGACCTCAAACCTCAACGATCCCAGAATTGGTATAGGAAAAAACCATGTCCAATCCTTACCCATTCCTTTACCGAAACCGAACCTTACCTTGGGTTCTACCCTTTTTCATAAAGCGACCGTGGGCAACCCCCAAGGGATTCAAGACAGTCTCGTCCCTCAACAGTCTGGTGACGCCGCTTTTGTGCGGCTGTCTTCATTTCCAGAACTGACCCCTTTGCCCATCATTGAGACAGACTTGGACGGCAACATTACCTATATCAATCCGGCTGCTTCAAACAAATTCCCCGAGTTACGAACCATCAAACGCCACCCACTGACAGATGGATTGTACGAGAAGTTGGTCCAGGAACAATCTGAATATGTTGTCCGAGAGATGGAAATCGGCAGTTCTATCTATGAACAAGCGATATATTGCATTCTCCAAAATGGTCTGATCCGTAGTTATCTCATCGAGATTACTCAACATCGCCGGACAGAACAGCAACTGAGGCTGAGCGAAGCTCGCTATGCAGCTGCAGCAAAGGGTGCCAATGACGGCCTGTGGGACTGGGACTTGCATGGGAACACTATTTACTTCTCTGATCGCTGGAAAGCCATGTTGGGCTTCTCAGAGGAAGAGATTGGAGCCAGTCCCGACGAATGGTTTAATCGCATTCATCCTCAGGATCAGGACCGAGTGACGGAGGACTTATCTGCTCACTTGAGAGGGGATACTCCCCAATTTGAGTGTGAATATCGCATTCTCCACAGCAATGGGGAGTATTTGTGGTTCAAGGGCCGCGGTCTTGCCCTCCGCAATGATCAAAATCAGGCTTTTCGGATTGCGGGTTCTCAAACTGACGTTACAGCCTACTACTCCACTCGAGCTCAGCTAGAATTCAAAGCTCAGCATGATGAAATGACCCAGTTACCCAATCGGGTCCTGTTTATGGAACGTTTGACCCATGCCTTTCGCATGGCCAAACATCAACAATCTCGGCTGTTTGCCGTTCTCTTTCTCGACTTAGATCGATTCAAAATTATTAACGATAGCCTGGGCCATAGGGTTGGAGACCAGTTGCTCATCGAAGTTTCTAAGCGATTGCAGCAGTGTTTGCGCAAGCAAGACACCATTGCCCGCTTTGGTGGAGATGAGTTTGCTATTCTTCTGGACACGGTCGAAGATGCTGATGAAGCAATTCACGTTGCTCAAAGAATCCTACAAGCGCTCAAGGCCAAGATTTCACTAGAAGAACATGAAGTTTATACCAGCGCTAGCATTGGCATAACGGTTTCCAGTCCAGACTACCAAGCGCCAGAAGAGCTATTGCAAGACTCTGATACCGCCATGTATCGCGCCAAGAAACAGGGTAAAAACTGTTTTGAAGTTTTTTCTTCGGGCATGCGAGCCCAAGTCAACAGCCAACTGCAATTGGAAACCGACTTACAACGAGCCATTAGCAATAACGAGTTGCACTTGGTCTATCAGCCCATTGTTGATCTCAATACAGAAAACATCGTCGGATTTGAAGCTTTATTGAGATGGAATCACCCTGAGCGAGGGCTAGTCCCTCCCTCAGAATTTATTCCTGTGGCAGAGGATGCAGGGCTGATGGTTTCCATTGATTGGTGGGTGCTGACTGAGGCCTGTCAGCAGATGGCCCATTGGTTGAATATCTATCCTGGTTCAACTGAACTCACCATCAACGTCAATATTTCGGCCCATCAGTTTTTGCAATCGACCTTTTGCGAGAAAGTCAATGCCATCATTCAAGAAACCGGGATGAAGCCCCATCACCTGAAGCTGGAGATCACTGAGGGAGTCATTCTCAGTAATGCACCTAATATTTCAGAACAATTAAATAATCTGAAAAAACTGGGCATTCATCTGGCTATTGACGACTTTGGAACAGGATACTCTTCTCTGAGTTATCTGTATGCCTTTCCTCTTGATGTCTTGAAAGTAGACTATTCTTTTGTCTCCCGTATGGATCAAGACAATGGGCTCGCCATTGTCAGAACAATTGTGAATCTAGGCCAAAACCTCAATATGAAAGTGGTGGCGGAAGGTGTCGAGACTAAAATCCAACAAGAGTATTTACAAGAAATGGGATGTGAATTCGCCCAAGGGTACTTATTTTCTAGGCCACTCAAAAAAGAATCAGTGGAATCAATCCTAACCAATAAAAACCTACCTCATATCCCGGCTATTCCTGTTACAACAGCCTAAACTTCCAAAAATATTCTTCCTGGTCATCAGTTTACTCATTCTTGGGCCTAGCTATTTACTAACCAAATAATTCGCTGTTTTACTAGCTTTAAAGCTTGAAAAAGGCTGAAGAAGAGGGCAAAAGGTAGAATTGAATAACGATTACTTTGGGCAAAAACTGCAGGAATCCATAAATCAATGGCACTGACTTAAGAAGTCAGGAAAAGGCTACAAGTCTTGATAGATATAGGATCAAGACTTGCACGCCATAAACTTCTGCCTTTCACTATGTCTGAGTCAGCCGAAATTCTCAAGCAGCAATTTTCCCAAAGCCTGGGTTTACCGTGGACAGATATCCTTCTAGCCTCAAGGTTAGAGGAACTCCTGAAAGAAGAAGCATTCTCCTATCGCAACCGGATATATAGCCCCATCGTTACGCTGTGGGCCATGCTTTACCAAGTGCTATCAGCCGATAAAAGCCTTCGTAACACAGTCAAATGCATCACGACTTGGCTCACAGCGGCTGGCATCCAACCGCCCTCATCTGATACCGGAGCCTACAGCAAAGCCAGAAGTCGCTTTCCAGAGTCACTGTTGCAACGTTTAATTCCCGAAAGCGCTGAGTGCTTAGCGCAACCCCTCTCCCCAGAGCACCTCTGGTGTGGTCGGCCCGTCAAGGTCTACGACGGAACCACCGTGTTGATGGCTGATAGTGCGGCCAACCAAGCATCATATCCACAACATGGCAATCAAACAGCAGGCTGTGGTTTTCCCATCGCTCGCTTGGTAGTGTTCTTCTGTTTGGTTACCGGTGCAGTGGCGTCAGCTTGTATTGCCTCCTGGGACACCAGTGAAATTGTCATGAGTCGTTTGCTCTATCAAGACCTTGAGGTCGGTGATGTGGTCATGGCGGACCAAGCTTATGGCAGCTATGTTGATCTAGCCATCATTCAACAACACAGGGCTGATGGAGTGTTGCGTAAACATCATGCTCGCAAGACTGATTTCCGCAAAGGCAACAAGCATGGCATTGGTGATCATCAGGTGACATGGCATAAGCCAGCCCAACGGCCTGAGCACATGAGTGAGCAAGATTTTGCCCTGATTCCTCAAACATTGGTCGTTAGAGAGGTGTGTTTGCGCTTATCCCTTAAGGGCTTTCGCGACCAGCACATTATTGTGGTGACGACGCTGCTGGATGCTCAACGCTACAGCGCTGGGCAACTGACTCGCTTGTATGGCTGGCGTTGGCCAGTGGCGGAAGTCAATCTGCGCCATCTCAAAACCACCTTAAAAATGGAGATGCTCAGTGCCAAAACTCCGGATATGGTGCGCAAGGACATTTGGGTACATTTGTTGGGCTATAACCTACTCAGAAGTCTCATGGAACTTGCGGCACCGCTAGCAGATAATGCTAGAACTCAACTGTCTGTGCAAGGAGCACGACAACACTTCAATCAGATGCTTGCTTTGTTGGCGACAGCCAACCGTGCGACCAGAAAGCGGTTGTTTACTCATCTACTTGAGACCATGGCAGCCGATCTATTACCCTCTCGACCGAATCGGCACGAACCGAGAGTCGTCAAACGCAGACCCAAATCTTTCCCGCGAATGCGACAACCTCGCTCTGCTCTCAAAGCTAAGCTAGCTGTTTGATTGAGCTTAAGTCAGTGCCATTGATCCATAAATAACTTGGGAAAGGATTTCCCTGGACTAATAGATATAAAAAATCCTTCGCGCTCAATTTGGGAGCTAAATAGAATAATTGCGCTTCTACCATATCCTGTGAATGTTGAAGCTGTCCAAAGACCTCAGACTCCAAACGGCTAGGAGACTTTACAAATAGGTTTAAAAGCGAATCACTTATAGTAAGAGAGTCATAGCTACTAAACAAGTTTTCTTCAACATTCAACAAGAGGATATTTGAAAATGACAAAATTGATTTTTGGTAGGCGTGTATTCCCCAGTCTAATATTTCTTTTTTTTCAGAGTTGCGAAGTATAGGTATATATCGTTCATTTTGTTTTTCATATTTAACCGTACTTCCATGGTCTGCAGCCACTAAAGCTTCAAATAGTTCTGATGATTGGCACACTAAAAGTCTTTTGAATTTAGGGTTTAAATTATCATAATAATACGCAGCTAGGCTCTCCGAAGGTAAATCCACTCGCTGTTTCAACGCAAAATAAAAGCCTTGTATTTCTTTATTTGGCTGTAATCTCTCACCTTTCAATAAATCACCAAGTGCTTTTAAAACACTGCCTGTCCACCCTAAATCCACGAAGCCATAAGAAATTTCGTCCAACATTCCTTCTTGGGAAAAATAACCTAAAGCTGATTCACGATAGCTTTGTACAGTTGCTAAAATTAAACTACTAATTTCCTGCTCATCCTGAAAAATTTTTCTAAGCTTATCTCTTTCCGAAATTGTGAGTTCCATTCCCCAGATATCTTGTGAAAACCCATTCCGCACTAATGCATCTCTTATTTTTAATGGACTTATATTCACTCTTTCACAAACACTATCGACTGACAAAGATCCTTCTTTGAATTGAAAAATCCAGTCTAATTCATATGCATCTAATTTCTTAATACTAGGAAACTTAATTGCTTGACGTGAACCATATAAATATCGACAATCGATTTTATACCCCCAGGCTTTGCAAATTAAAATTGCAATTTTATGGAGGATTTGACCATCTCTAGCTATAAAGTATAAACGTTCAATATTTCGCTTTTTTGCTTCAACAATACACCAATAAACGAAACTGAAAAATACTGGACCCATCACATCGCTAGCTGTTTGCCAAATGACTAATTGATGAGGGTCTGTATATGGTGAATTTAAGCGATTAAGGCGACAAGAGCCTGACAGCAATGAACGCAATTTTAATGGAAGAGAAGTATGCTCTGCAATTCTCTTTTCATATCTTGTTAATTGGGTATCAGTATATTGGCACGTATTTATCCCAGACCGTTTGGGGACTAAAACATCACTAATGACATTGTCGCCCATATGATTTAACTGCTTAGGGCTAAGACCTTGTTCTTTTAGACAAAAATCAAATAGGCTTCCAGTCTTCTTTGTTAATCCTGTGGATGAAGAGACATATAAAATATCTCCTTCTCTCCATAAATCTTTTTCTTCAAAAAATGAGCGAATAGTGATCTCAGGCAGATACATATCTGAAATATAAATAACATTATTTCCAGATTGGTGTATCTCTTGAATATACTTCTTTGTTGAAGGGACTAAATTCCATCCTTTTTTTTCTATCTCAGTCTCAATCTGAAGAGCTAATTCACGTTCAGTAGATGACCAATTATATCTTAGTGCTAGGGCATTATAAATCGAGTCAATGTGAATCTCTTTAGTACGATTTTTAGATCGTAATTCCCTTTCAATATTAGTTTTTATTTTTGGCCATTGCTCTTGGGTTGTCGTAATCAGGCCTGCCTTGGCAAGCTCATCAGCAACTTGGACAAATAAATCGGTTGGCCTAGCCCATACCCTCACTATAACTGTATCAAATACATCAAAGGAAAACACTTTTTGGAACATAGTTAAGAATATGAGTTAAATAAATTATCAATAGAAATACTTATTGGCTACAATATTTTTGCGAATAATCATTGTAACCTTATCAATAATTTTTAAATAATGGAAATCTGAAAAAATCTTCTTCAGTCTAAAAAAGTTAATTATACAACTTAGAATCCAGGCAATTGAACAACCAAATAATTCAACAATTATTTTTTATGTATGGAAATAAAAAACAGTACATAAAATTTGCGTTATTTTAATATTATTCTTACTGGGACTCAATGACTTAGATCACCGTCAAGTCATTTATACAATTCTTTTTACACAATTTGTTTTAAGAACTGTCACTTTTTCACTTTTACCTCAGAATGATTTACAAGTCCAAAACCCTTTTGTTCTGGGAGCTTCAAGGTAAATCAAGACCTACGGCTCATTTGGCTGTTAACGAAGGGCAAAACAAATCTAAACTCGCCTGGGAGGCCAATTCCATCACTTTTATTTGCGACAATAGTGATATGGTAACTACTCATCATTCAGAGATATATCGTTAAAGATAGTCATTTTCTTGCAAAGGTTAGACAAATTAGTGAATTACCAATATCTATAATGATTTTTCAGCCCTTTGTTTAGCCATAGCATTAACTTCAACAAGAGAACAAGAAGGTTAGTATTTTACTCACTATCTTATGGATTATTAATCTGTTTATTGCACAATTTTTCGTGCATACCAACCAATTATTGTTTCTAAAGACAAATTATTAATGAGCACTTGTTCCTCTAATGCGATCGCATTCAACGGTTTGAGTGAAGAGTTGACCAGGTGACTGAACCAATCCACAAAGTGGTCATCTACTTGTGGTCCTGCCAGTAACTCTGTATCGGTGCCAATGCACTCTTTTATTTGTATCGCCGAAAGCGACTCAATCGGGGTTTGAATCTGTTCACTAATTTTCTGAAGGTATCGCCAACAGTAGACAGTGAGGCGAATGGAGAATCGTTCTCTCGTGGGCAATAAAGTTTGATCAATCTGAGTATTTTCTGCATGAGTTAGGAGAGAACTCAGCGCTTGGGGGAATTCAGCCATTGTAAGAAATACATTAATTGTTTTTTAGAACAAGTGAAAAAAGAGCACAAGCTAAGCAAGAGTAATTCAATAAGCGATGTCTATCTCCGAAAAGAGCGAAAGACAGGCTGAAAAATTAGAATTCTTACTGTTCATCTTGATTGAGCTTGCACTTTATCAATCTAGTAGCCTGTTTACGGGAACTTGTAAAACCTTTATGAATAAAACCATCAAGCACTGAATTCAGATTGAGCTGAAATCGGTCTTTATATTGCAGTTTAGAACTCAAATCCAGAAATCTAAAGCTTCAAAAAAGCACCCTGCTTAGAGTAGGGCGCTTTTTCTTTAAGGTTGATAGTTCAAACGGCTATTCAACACCTTCAATCTTGTCTTCAACTTCTTGATAGAGATCTCGGAGCATTTGTAGGTTCTCTTCAGAGGTTTCCCAGTATCCACGGCCATTCACCTCAAGTAATGTACTTACTACTTTGCGGAAAGAGTGAGGATTAAGATTCTTAAGACGATTCCGCATCTCCTCATCTTCGATAAAGGTTGTGTTCACGTCTTCATAAACCCAATTATCCACTGCACCTGCTGTGGCTGACCAGCCCATGGTATTGACTAGGCGTTTTGATAGCTCACGCACACCTTCATAACCGTGGCTGAGCATTCCCTCATACCACTTCGGGTTAAGGAGTTTGGTGCGAGCATCCAAGCGGACTGTTTCTGAAAGGGTGCGGACCTGAGCATTGGCTGTTGTGGTATCAGCAACATAGGCATTGGGCTTTTTCTTGTCATCCCGAAGGCTGGAGACGACCTTAGTTGGATCAGAGTCAAAATAGTGACTCACGTCCGTGAGGCTAATTTCAGAAGAGTCGAGGTTTTGGAAGGTGGCATCTACTGTTTTGAGGGAGGCTTCCAAAATTTCTCTGGACTGCTCCATATCGCCAGGAGAATCAGCAGAGAAGGCAAAGGACTTCCGTTTGAGGTACATCTCTTGCAGTTCAGCTTCTTCATCCCAGGTGCTGTTCTCCACCGCCAAGTTGACGTTAGCGGCATAGGAACCGGAGGCATTGGAGAAGATTCGAGTGGCAGCTTGTCGCAAATTGATGCCCATATCTTCGGCTTGCTTGAGTGCATGCTTGCGGACAAAGTTCATCTCTAATGGTTCATCCGCTTCGGCAGCCATCTTAACAGCTTGGTCTAACAGAGCCATCTGGTTGATAAACAGATCGCGGAACACACCGGAACAGTTAACGACCACATCAACGCGAGGTCGACCCAATTCCTCTAAAGGAATGAGTTCTAGCTTGTTCACTCGACCTAAGGAGTCTGGTAATGGCTTTACCCCCACAAACCACATGACTTGAGCCAAAGATTCGCCATAAGTCTTGATGTTGTCTGTGCCCCACAGGACTAGAGCAATAGATTCAGGCCATTCGCCATTATTCTCTTGCTTTTGGCGCGCTAAAAGCCGATCAACGACAACTTTAGCGGATTGGACCGCTGCTTCTGTGGGAATGGATTGAGGGTCAAGAGCATGGATATTTTTGCCGGTGGGCAACACATCTGGGTTACGAATCGGGTCACCGCCTGGCCCAGGGAGCACATATTCTCCCTCTAAGGCTTGAAGTAAGGCACCGAGTTCATTATCAGCAACGACCTGATTGAGACAGAACTCCAGATACTCCACCAAGGGGGTTAGCGCTTCTTGATCCACATTGGGGAAACCTGCTTCATTCAGGGCCTTTACCCAAGGTTCTTCTTGGCGACCGAAGTTAAATAAATTTAGAGGAGAAACCGTAGACACTCGGCCTTCTTCATCAACTTGAGTTTGGACAATCGCAGCAACGGCAGCTCGCGTCGTTTCATTAATGGTGTTGAGGAGATCAACATCTTCAAGAACACCGCGATCGCTATTGCGGAATATTTCGTCTAAGTCTCGATTGATGCTATTGGCAATCAGTCGAGGGAGACCCAAAATATTGTCTTCACCGCGATCCAGGCTGGCAATGTTAACGAGGGTGGCAATGGCTTCCTCTGCAGTGGGGGGCTTACCAATAACATGGAGTCCACAGGGTAAGAGCCGTGACTCAATTTCCATCAGTTTGATGTAAACCCGGCCGACAATGGTGTCGCGCTCCTCTTGGGTCATGTCCTTGGCTTCCTGATCAGGCAGGTCAATGTCCTGATCTAAGTTCACCAGGCGAGCTTTATCCATAATCGTGTTAACGATAGGAATGCCTCGACCACTTTCTTTGAGGGTTTGATAGGAACCAATCAGGTCGCTGAGCTCTTTTAATCCCTTATAAAGACCAGCATTTTCTGCCGGCGGGGTCAGGTAGCTGATGGTGTTGGCATAGCTGCGGCGTTTGGCAATCGTCGCTTCTGATGGATTATTGGCCGCATAGTAGTAAAGGTTGGGAATGTTTCCGATTAAGGTATCGGGATAACAGTCGTTGGACATGCCAATCTGTTTACCGGGCATAAATTCCAAAGACCCATGGGTGCCAAAGTGAAGAACGGCATCCGCCTTAAAGATCTTTTCTAGATAGCTATAGTAGGCGGCGAATCCATGATGGGGGCTAGCGGAGCGGGAGAACAGCAAGCGCATGGGGTCACCTTCATAACCGAAGGTCGGCTGAACTCCAATAAATAGGTTGCCGTAAGTTTTTCCGAAAACCAAGAGATTTTGGCCATCGCTATTGAGCTGTCCAGGAGGGGGCCCCCAAGACTCTTCTAGACGTTTTGAGTAGGGGGTGAGGGACTCATATTCATGCACCGACATCCGGTGCGCAATGTTTAGTTCGGGGCTGTTGTACTGAGCCTGGGCGTCATGGAGGATCTCCAGCATCAACGCTTCAGAATTCTCAGGCATATCTTCGATGGTGTAGCCATCTTTTTTCATGGCTTCCATCACTTTGTAGATGGAGTTAAACACATCCAGGTAAGCAGCGGAACCGACATTGCCTTTATCCGGTGGGAAGCTGAAAACCGTAATTGCTAGTTTCTTCTCAACTTTAGTCTTCCGGCGTAAGGAAGCCCACTTCATAGCTCGTTGGGCCACCATCTCGATCCGGTCTTGCAGTGCGATCGCACGTCCAGTAACACCATCACGACCCGACAAAATAATCGGCTCAATCGCCCCATCCAATTCAGGAATGGCAATTTGTAGAGCAGCTTGAATCGGGTGCAAGCCTAAATCACTTTCTTCCCATTCTTCCGTGGTTTGGAAGACTAGGGGCAAGGCCACCATATAAGGACGGTTTAGCTTCTTCAGGGATTCCACTGCCTTGGGGTGATCTTGGCGAGCAGGCCCTCCCACCAGGGCAAATCCAGTGAGAGAAACTACGGCATCGACTAAGGCTTTATCTCCACCAGGGGTTTCATAGAAAAATTCTTCAACGGGCTTAGAAAAGTCTAAGCCACTGGCAAACACGGGAATTACCCGAGCCCCTAAAGACTCCAATTCCTGAACCGTCGCCACATAGTGGGCGTCATCGCCCGTTACTAAGTGAGTTCTCTGGAGAATCAGGCCGACGGTAGGTGCAGTGCCATTCTTGAGCGCATCAGGGATATCACGCCGAGAGCTAAACCAGTTGAGATATTCTTTGACATCGGCAAACATCTCCATGGCCAAGGGATGCCAAATCCCCATCTCCAAATATGTCACTGGATCGTCAAACTGGACTTTATCCTCCAGCTCCGGCACATACTTGTTGGCTAACATCAGCAGGAAGTTCTCCAAGTTGTCTTGGGACCCCCCCAGCCAGTACTGGAAGCTGAGCATAAAGTTGCGAGCATCCTGGGCTTTATCAACGGGTAAATACTTGAGCACTTTAGGTAAAGTTCGCAGCAGCTTCAGCATGCCGTCCTGAAACGAGGCACCAGACTGCTCTTTACGCTTGCGCATAAATTGTGCGATCGCACTTTGGGATTGCCCCAAATTAGCCATTGTGAAGCTGCCCATCTTGTTGAGGCGCATCACTTGAGGCATAGAGGGGAAAACCACTGCTACATCTAACCGATCACGATGAGGTTCCACCGCAGCAACGACTTTATCGGCTAAATCTTCGATAAAGATCAAAGATCCAATAAAAATGTTGGCTTCAGCCACGTCTGCTTCAAAAGCTTCGTAATTTTCGGGTGACCGCAGCTCTTCTAATAAGTAGCCGCTTAATTCTACGGCTACACTGTCATGGCTACTATTGATGGCATTGGCGGCTGCCGTCAGGGCACTCTGATACTGAGGCTCTAACACGACATAGACCACCTTCATTAAGGAACGTCCCCGCAACTCCTTGGGAACAATATGTCTAATGGTGGACTTGACGTGAGTGAACATGCGATCGCGCTCCTTTAACGTGAACAATCTTGTGCACGACTATTAGGTTCTATAAAGATTTGTACCAAATAATTTGCTGTGAAACGGTACGGTGGTCAGGAACTGACACAATTTGCAAGGAAATTTGTAATGGACTTCAAATCATGCTTGCAAGCCTAGATTGCTCTTAGCTCCTCCATCAAGCATAGCCGAAGTCTATAGGCAAATACATACGCACAGATCTGATGCGCCCCCTTTAAGTATCTAAACAGAATATTTACTGACCGATTTGAATCTTGATCTTTTGTGTAGATGCTTTACGTTATTTCGCTGATTTTTTCGACCATTAATTTCCTCTAATCAGTCCGATAAGAGCAGACAATCCTAAGAGTGTAAAAGCTAAAGCCATTCTTAAGACTGGCCTGCTCCCCAATGCAGGATTGTAAATTCATATTAAGCATTAGGTATAAATGCTCAGCTCACCTAATAGGGATATGCGTCGTTAGAAATCTATATGCTAAAGATTAGTGCTGAAGATTTACTCGCCAAATATGACTCAGGAATTAGAGACTTCAGCCATACTGACCTAAGTCAAATTAATTTGTTTGAGGCATATTTGCCAGAGATCAATCTTCAAGGGAGTGACTTAACCGGCTCCAATCTAGCTTATGCAACCTTGAGTCGGTCTAATTTAACTGGAACCAACTTAAACCAAGCACAGCTAGAAAAAACTTGGTTGGACTCTACTCTGTTAGCCGATTCCAAACTAAAAGAGGCTTCGCTAATCGGGGCAGAATTAGCATTTGCACAGCTTATCAGAGCGGATCTAACCCATGCCGATTTGCAAAACGCCAATTTACAGCAAGCCAATCTCTCTGCTGCTCATCTAATTGGGACCAATCTCAGTGGAGCCAATATGGAGCAGTGCAACTTGTCACAATCCATCTTAATTCGCAGCAATTTTTTCCGCGCCAGTTTTGTTGACTTCAGTGGTACTGAGATTCATCCCACCACCATTTTGCCCAATGGATATCCCGGCAGTTCTCAGTAAACTGGGGAATCATCTGATATTCTCTGGCCTCTAAGGAAATTAATCTAAATGTGTTCCCTGCAATCACGGCTCAAATATATAAGAGAATCGTCATATAGGTAAAAAACACATCTTTGGAGAAAGACAAATTATGTCTGTTGGCCATCCTCCACATCCTTCAGAAACCGTGAAGTTGGAATATAACCAGTTACAGTCTATTTCTGAAATATGGCCGATTGCTGCCCAGCGATTTGGGGAAATTGTGGCCCTTCGAGATCCCCATGTCAAACCAGAAGTCAATCTCACCTATGTGGAATTGAATCGCCAAGTCCAACGGTTCGCTGCTAGTTTACAGGCATTAGGGGTTAAACCTGGCGACCGCGTTGCTTTATTTGCCGATAATAGCTCTCGTTGGTTTATCGCCGATCAAGGCAGCATTATGGCAGGGGCCGTCAATGTGGTCCGTAGTTCCCAAGCTAGCCCAGAGGAGCTTGTCTACATTCTGGAAAACAGTGGGGCGACCTATTTACTGGTTGAAGATGCAGCAACATTAAGTAAGTTACAACCCTTCCTAACAAAACTACCCTTAAAGTTAGTGGCCTTGCTTTCCGATGAAGACGTGGCAAACAACGGTCAATCCCAGGTATTGAACTTCCCCCAAATCTTCCAAGAAGGAACTCACGGAGCTGTTCGTGCGGTTCCGTTGGATCGAGAACATTTAGCGACACTGATCTATACCTCTGGTACCAGTGGTAAACCCAAAGGTGTCATGCTGAGTCATGGCAACCTACTCCATATCATTACAGCCATGCCAGCGGCGGTTCAGCCAGAAGTGGGGGACCGCATTCTCAGTATCCTCCCCACCTGGCATTCTTTCGGCCGATTGGTAGATTACTACTTTCTGTCCCAAGGGTGCACGCAAATCTATACCAGTATTCGAAATCTCAAAGGAGATTTGCAAACCTATAAACCTCACTATATGGGCAGTGTGCCACGCTTATGGGAGTCCCTTTACGAAGGGATGCAGAAAAAGTTTCGGGGCGAACCTGCCACTCGTCAAAAACTAATCAATACGTTTTTTGGGATCAGCCAGAAATACATTCTGGCCCGCCGGACTCAGCAAGGGCTGGACATTAATAATCTCAATCCGTCAGGGCTACAACGGTTTCTGGCTCAACTGCAGATGCTTTTCCTAGGTCCATTGCATCAATTGGGCGATCGCATCGTTTATACCAAGATCAGACAAGCCATGGGCGGGCAATTCAAGCAGTCGTTTAGTGGCGGTGGCTCCTTAGCCATGCACCTGGAAACCTTTTTTGAAGCCGTCGGCATTGAACTGATTGTAGGCTATGGATTAACGGAGACCTCACCGGTCTTGACTTCTCGTCGCGCGGAACACAATTTGCGCCGCTCAGCAGGCAAGCCCATTCCCAAGACCGAAATTCGAATTGTTGATCCTCAAACTCGTCAAACCTTACCGACAGGTCAACAAGGTCTCGTTATCGTCCGAGGACCTCAAGTCATGCAGGGGTACTACCAAAATCCTGAAGCGACTGCTAAAGTGATCGATCAAGAAGGCTGGTTTGATACCGGGGATTTAGGTTGGTTGACGCCTACACAAGATTTGGTTCTAACCGGACGAGCCAAAGATACCATTGTGCTCTCCAACGGTGAAAATATTGAGCCGCAACCCCTGGAAGACGCCTGTGCCCGCAGCTCCTTCATTGACCAAATCATGGTGGTTGGTCAAGATCAACGAAGTCTGGGGGCCTTAATTGTTCCTAATCTCGATGCATTGCAGCAGTGGGCATCAGAGCAAAATGCCTCTATTCAACACCCCGGTAATACTCCCACGCCAGGGAGTAAAGTACTTACCTTTACCGATCAGCCCATCCAAGATCTCTATCGCCAGGAACTCACACGAGAAGTCAAAAATCGACCAAACTACCGCCCAGATGAGCGCATTGGTCCCTTTGCCTTTGCCTTAGAAGCATTTTCCATCGAAAATGGAATGCTTACACAAACCCTAAAAGTTCGTCGTCGTGTTGTCATGGAGCATTACCGCGATATGATCAACGGAATGTTTAAATAGATTCAAATTCGCTGCAAAAGACCTATGGAAATTCCTGCTGATCAGCTTCTGTTGAAACGCCCCATTACCGTGAAAGCAGTTGTTACCCCTCTATGGAAAGATGAGGCTCAACAACAGCTCCAAGCCCAAATCAATCAATTTGATGGTCAGCTTCAGCAACTTGATACCCAAGTTCAACAAATGATCGGTGAGTTAAAAAAGCAAACGGTTCAAATTATTGGGGCTGAAGGTAGCACTTCAGAAGAGACCCAAGCTCAAATTCAAAATATCCAAATGCAAGCGAATAATCGCAAAAGTGAGCTCTTAGATCAAAAAAACCAGGTCTTGCAGCAACTGAACCAGGTCCAATCCCTTGAGATGGAACAAGAAGTTGAGCAAGGACAAATCGATAGCTTCTTTTACATCAAAAAAGGAGATCACCTCATTCGCAGAATGCAGGTTGAAATCCTCCTGCGAGATGGTGTGGTTGAAGATATTCGCGGTGATCTCTAGCCCCATCTCCCCATAGATTCAATATTGACTAGCTATTGTTTACATCAAATGCAAGTTAGTCTACCTTTACCAAGTATTTGCCAAGCTCAATATGGCAAGTACTTGGTTAGTTTCGCATTACAACTCATCCAGTGAATTGCCCATCTGCTTGTGCAGTGCGAACCTAGCTTGCCCTGTTTATTTATCAAAAAATGTGAGATTCATCACTGCAGCTTTTTGGCACAGCGCTTTAAAGTGAGGGAAATCGAATGCTAATGTTAAGAAATTAATAAAACTTAATTCAAAGCACTTTAAATTTTCGATTTAACTCAAACCACCATATCCCTATGCATAGTCTTTCTGCATCTCCCCAACTCAAACAGCCAACGCCTAAATTCCCAATCCCCCTGAAACTTGTGGCGTTGGGGGATAGCCTGGTCTATGGTTATGGCGATCCTGAAGGAGGAGGTTGGGTCGAGCGGCTCCGGCGACAGTGGATGTATCCCGATAATGCAGGCCACATTCTCTACAACTTAGGGGTGCGCGGAGATACCATTAAGCATGTCGCGCGACGGCTAGAAAGCGAATTTCGTTATCGAGGGGAACTGCGACATCAGGTCCCGGATCGAATTATCTTATCGGTTGGGGTGAATGATTCTGCTCGCCTGGGTCGTCTCGGCGGTCGGTGTTTTACTCCATTCTCAGATTTTCAAAATCAATTAGCAGAACTGCTCGATCGCGCCGTTGAGCTTTGCCCAGTGTTGTTTGTCGGTATGGTACCGGTGAATGAACAGGCAATGCCGTTTTTGGACGCATTTTATTACAACCACGCCGATCAGCATCTCTATAATGAAGCGACTCGCTTGGCCTGCCATGAACGACAAATTCCATTCTTGGATCTGTTTGATATCTGGCAACAAAGAGGATCAGACTGGCGTGATCTACAGCTTGGAGCGGATGGTTTACATCCAAATCCCCAAGGCTATCAATCCCTATTAATGGACATCTGCAATTGGCAGCCGATGCAAGCGTTAATGCAGTCGGGTACAGCAGTTTAACGCACAAACGTCAAAATCAAGAGAACGCCTCAATAATGCCTCCACCCAACAGGATTTCCTGGTCATACCAAACCGCAGCTTGACCTGGAGCGATACCAAATTGGGGGTCCTCAAACACCAACTTCACTCGCCCACCTGGTGCTTCAGCATCCAGGGGGATAATAGTAACGCCTGTTGGTTTTGACCGGTAGCGAACCTGAACTTCAGCATGAATCGGATTTTGGGGAGGGGCAATTGAAACCCAATTCACCCGTTTCACCATACATTCAGTTTTAAGGGCCGTTTCTCGATCTCCCACAATGACTCGATTCTTTCCTGGATCTAAATCCACCACATACAACGGATGAGGAGCAGCTACACCAATCCCCCTCCGTTGACCAATCGTGAAATGATGCACCCCTTGGTGATGACCAAGAATATTGCCCTCTTGGTCAACAATTTCTCCTGGATGGGTCTCAATATACTGATCCAAAAACGTTTGCATTGAACCATGGGCCTCAATTAGACATAAGTCCTGGCTTTCAGGTTTCTCGGCTGTATGAAGGTCAAGTTGGGTCGCCATACGGCGGGTTTCGGTTTTTGTATGGTCTCCCAACGGAAAAACGGTGCCACTCAATAGATCTTGATCTAAATCGTAGAGAAAATAGGATTGATCTTTATTTCGATCCACAGCCCGCAGGAGCTGATAGCGTTTTTCTTTCTCACTGTAAGCGATCCGGGCGTAATGACCTGTGGCAATCGTATCTGTATCAAGTTCATGGCGGGCATAGTTTAGCATGGGGCCAAACTTAACCGTTTTATTGCATTGTGAGCAGGGTAAAGGGGTAATACCCTGCTGATATCCCTCAACTAGGTAGTCAATAATATTGTTGGAAAATAGGTCTCGGCTATCCACCACATGATGAGGAATATCTAGATCTTCGCAAAGTTGAGCAGCATCCACTAAACCATCAGAACAGCATTGTCCCTTGCCTTGCATTAGCCACAAGGTAAGACCAATGACTTCATATCCTTTTTCTTTAAGGCTCGCTGCGGCAACGGAGCTATCCACTCCTCCAGAGAGGCCAACAACAACTTTCTTCATGTTCAAAATAGTGAGTGGGTAAGCATTAGGAAAAATGCGGTAAAGGCGATAGAGTTAGATCAACATTGTCTAATTCCATTGTTCCATGCTAACTTTTCCGATCAATCCTTGGGGCAAGATCATGTCCAATTACTGCAGGTATTTATTGCTATAGCATTTTGACCTAAATCATGCCGCAACGCGCCCTTTAGGTCTAGATGCCCACAACCTCTGCTGTGTTGGCTGTGACTGTAAAGCTACACCTTTAGTTCAACAATAGACAGGATATTTCCTGTTTACCCTTATTTACCCGCCCTTTGGAGATACACTAATGTCGATTTATGTTGGGAATTTATCCTACGAAGCGAGCCAAGATGACGTGACTGCCGTATTTGCAGAGTATGGCAAAGTAGTGAAAGTTCACCTTCCCGTTGATCGGGAAACAGGCCGCAAACGCGGTTTTGGATTTGTGGATATGGAGAATGATTCAGAAGAAGAGGCTGCGATTGCAGACCTAGATGGTGCTGAGTGGATGGGGCGCCAATTAAAAGTCAACAAAGCTCGCCCTCGTACTCCCAAACCTTCCTGGTAGAGATATTGCAGAGGTCACAATATCTGGGGCTTCTGCAAAAATAGTCTTCAAAATCTGATCTATTTCACTTCTGTTTTGGATAGGCAACAAATCATAGGAATGTGACGCCATTCTTGTTGTGAGGGTATGCTTGCAATGGATAGGAATGGCTGGTTTTCTCCAAAAAACAGTAGAATAGATAGCAATTCCCTAGGGTGAAATATCACCTTCAAAGGAAAGTCAATATTGTAAATGAAACAACATCAAGGAGAAGTCAAGTAGTGGTTCAGGTGGTTTTAGGTGAAGACGAAGGCATTGAATCTGCATTGCGACGATTTAAGCGTCAAGTCTCAAAGGCCGGAATTTTGGCAGATGTAAAACGTCGACGCCATTTTGAGACCCCCTTAGAGAAGAAAAAGCGTAAGCGCATCGCTACTCGTCGTAAGCGTCGTTTTCGCTAGGGCATGCATTTCTAGTAGTCTGTCCAGTTTTTTTGACTGCAGCAGCCAAGCAACAAGCAAATAGTTTTTAAGCCGCTGCCTCCCTTAGAAGAGGCAGTGGCTGTTGTGGTGGACAACGCACTTTTTTGAGCAACAGCATCAGAAATTTGTTGCTCTTTGTTGACGTGTTCGTAGTATGATTCACCAGCGATTAATTGTAGAATTAGAAGCCAGCAGATAGCCCCTGGCTGTTAAGGAGAGAGCAAAATATTATGGCCCGCCTGTATTACGATGCCGATGCCAATTTAGATTTATTGGCAAATAAAACCGTTGCCATTATTGGCTATGGTTCTCAGGGGCATGCCCATGCCTTAAACCTAAAGGATAGCGGTGTTCAGGTCATTGTGGGCCTATATGAAGGGAGCAAATCTGCAGCAAAGGCCCAGGAAGCAGGACTAACGGTGAAGTCAGCTGCAGACGCTGCAAAAGCTGCTGACTTAATTATGATTTTGCTGCCAGATGAAGTGCAGAGAACCGTCTACACCCAGGATATTCAACCCCATTTGAGTGCAGATAAGGTATTGGCATTTGCCCACGGCTTTAACATCCATTTTGCCCAAGTGGTCCCCCCTAGCGACGTTGATGTCGTCATGGTGGCTCCGAAAGGTCCTGGGCATCTGGTGCGTCGGACTTATACCCAAGGGCAAGGCGTTCCCTGCTTATTTGCTGTGTACCAAGACGCCTCAGGCCAAGCACGAGATCGGGCAATGGCCTATGCCAAAGGGATAGGAGGAACCCGAGCAGGTATCCTCGAGACCACTTTTCGGGAAGAAACAGAGACGGATTTATTTGGAGAACAAGCTGTTCTATGTGGTGGGTTGACTGCCCTCATTAAGGCAGGTTTTGAAACTCTAGTAGAAGCTGGATATCAGCCTGAGCTGGCCTATTTCGAATGTATGCATGAAGTGAAGCTAATTGTGGATCTCATTGTGGAAGGCGGGCTTGCCAAAATGCGAGATAGCATCTCTAATACAGCAGAGTATGGAGACTACACCCGTGGACCTCGCATTGTTGATGACAGAACAAAGGCTGAAATGCGCCGAGTTCTGCATGAAATTCAAACGGGGCAGTTTGCCAAGGAGTTTGTGCTAGAGAATATGTCCGGCAAGGCAGGATTTACAGCAACTCGTCGGCGTGAATCTGAACATGCGATTGAAGAGGTCGGCAAAGATTTACGAGCGATGTTCAGCTGGACAGATAAGGCATAATTAGCCCTTAGTTTGAGTTCCACTGAAACCTTTATGCAATTTTGCTCCGGCAAAGAAATGCCGGAGCGACAAATTCGAGTTGAAGTTTTTAGTCCACTTCAAACATTTAATTGCTGTCGGAAGGGACCCGGGTTTTAATTATGCGTTTTAATAGGCCCAACTCGGGTTTTGGATTCTGGTACACCAGTTTTGGAGTGCGTTTTGTTGAAAGGTTGAGGTTTGAGCCTTTTGCTGGCGCTGGTAGAGGCTGGCAACCAGCTCAGCCTTGCTTTCGGCATGCTTTTGCAATGCAGCTTGTAGTTTAGATTGATGTAGAACCAAACATTTGCTGGCTTCAATTGTAGTGATAGTTGCAGAGGCTGGCTGACTATCAAAGAGATTGATATCCCCAAAATGGGCTCCCCGTGAAAGCTCAGCCATTTTGATATCATCTACATGAATTTTGACTTTTCCTTCAACTATGAAAAAGATTAATCTTTCTCGATCTCCTTTGTGGAGGATGGCTTGATTCTCCTCAAACGTTCGCTCTTCCATGTCTGCTGCTAAACATTCTAAGAAAGCTTCATTCTCAATATGTTGCAGAAAATCGGTTGTTCTGAGAAATGCTAAGCGATTCACCACTGTTGAGCTGGTTTGGGAAAACATACTTAAGAAAGTGAGATTTGAAAAATTTCTATGTTTCCTAGTATCTTCTTTCCCAGAAGGCCCATCGACCGTATAACCACTGATTCTTGTTTTTTTATTTTTGACTAGAGGTTAGATAAAAAATCTAGCGCAAGAGCCACAAGCCAGATGCTATAACAGCTAGCACATGTTTAGAGTGAATGATGCTGAGCTGTTTCTAGGTGACTCGACAACAGTAGGCGTTTCTCTTAATTAACCCATCCGATAACCGTGAAATCACTGAGAATTGGTGTAGTAATCGCGTATGAATATGACTTAAGCAGCCTTTTTGAGATCGATCCAATACAATGGCGGTAAGTCTAACGACAATCTGCAGATACTCAGTTCCTATATGGCACCAAGACGACGAGCAAGGCGTAAGCGACTCTTTCAACAATCTCGACTAACCCGGTCCAATAAGCCTCGATGTGTAGTTTGTGAGGAAGAATTTGATTCCCCAACCCTTAGTGTCCAGTTTGGTAAGGGGCGGGCTCATCTTCTCTGTGCAGGCCTGGCTAGAATAGGATTAAAAGGTCTAGCACGCTCTTCGGGCCGCTGGTAAGTCTGCTCTAGATGTGCTTGCTGGTTCTGAGTTTATGAAATTTTTTGTGGGTGTGATGGTTTCTAGCTCTTTCTGTCCATCCTAATGACAAATGCAGCGGGGTAAAAAATTTTCAATTCAATAGCGTTAGCTGTTCAGTGAGTGTACCCACTTTTTTGCCTTGGCAAAGATGGCAGGTTTCTTTGAACGCTTGGCCTCGGTAACCATTCTTTCTTCTTCGGTATATGAATCAATCATTCAAGCTCCGTTCGACGACTCGTAGCCATGGGATTTTGAAAAGTGTCGTCTTAGTTCCAGCAACGACCTTTACCTTGTTACAGCCTTGTTTAACGAGTGAAGTCCAGGCTGCTCTTGAAGATAGTCCAAAGGTTGTTCTGGATGAAGCTTGGCAGTTAGTCAACCGCTACTATGTTGACGGTACCTTTAATCAGAAGGATTGGCAGGCAACTCGTCAGACTTTGTTAGGTGAGCAGTATGTTTCCAAACAGCATGCTTATTCTGCCCTCCGTAAAGCCTTAGCGGAACTGGATGATCCCTACACACGGTTCATGTCGCCTCAAGAGTTTAAGGCTCTGACAACTCAAACTTCAGGTCAGTTGTCTGGTATTGGTATTCGGTTAGAACAGAATAAAGCGACGAATGCAATTACAGTCATTAAGCTGTTACCTAATGCCCCTGCATTAAAGGCTGGCTTACAGGTTGGAGATCGTATCCTAGCTATCGATGGCAACAAAACTGATGTCATGGATCTTAAAGATGCCTCCAGTTTAATTCGAGGGGAGATTGATACTGCAGTCAAGTTACGGATCAGTCGAGCTGGGCAAAATCCGTTTGACCTGAATATTACCCGAGACGTCATTGAACTCCCTACAGTTCATACCAAAATCAAACAGGAAGGGAATAATCGTGTTGGCTACATTCGGTTGCTGGAGTTTAGCGCTCATGCCTCCGAGCAAATGAAAACGGCGATCAAAGAACTGGAAGCTCAAAATGTCGACGGCTTTGTGCTCGATTTAAGGGGGAATCCAGGAGGACTTTTGAATGCCAGTATCGAAATTGCTGAAATGTGGCTAAATCGAGGATTTATCGTTCACACGGTTGATCGCAAAGGCAAGCAAGATGATATTCGGGCACATCCCACTGCACTAACCAAGCGCCCCTTGGTGGTCTTGGTTGATGGAGATTCTGCAAGTTCTAGCGAAATTCTGACAGGGGCTTTACAGGATAACCATCGAGCAAAAGTGATCGGAACATCGACGTTTGGGAAGGCCTTAGTACAGTCTGTCCACAAACTATCGGATGGCTCAGGGGTTGCGATTACTGTATCTCAGTACTTCACTCCAAACGGGACTGATATTAGCCACAAAGGAATTACACCTGATATTCCTGTGAAGCTGACGCCGGAGCAATTGCAAACCCTTTACTCGGATCCCAGTCAACTGGCTACTTTTAATGATCCTCAATACATGCAGGCGATCCGAAGTCTACAGCAATCCATTCATTCACATAATGGGAAACCTCAAAATTCCGTAGCAATCCCTAAGCAAAACAGAAAGGCTGAAACGGTGAATCGTGCTCAAGCAGATTCTATGAAGTGAGTTTCCATAAGGCTGATCTGCAATCTTTGGTCCGAACAACCCAACGAGTAGAAAATCCCCACAGTCGCTGTGCAAGGTCCAAATTCAAATGTTCGGCTGATGATTACTCTTTTGCACAGCGAAGTGACTTGAAGGGAAGGTGGTTCTTAAATTGATGGCCGCAACCTAAGATTTCGAAAACCCAAGCCCGTGGGATTCTGCATACCGATTCATAAACCTCATGAATCGATCCCACTCTTCTTCAGATTTCATATCATAATTAGCTTCAATAGCATGAGGCTTGCCATTGACGAATTTGGCACTCACGTCTAGAGTCGTTAACTCTCCTTCTTCATCTTGCAGATACATCCCCATCACTTCCAATTTCCCTTCTTGGATAAGATTTGGATTTTCGAAGTAAAAAATAGCCCGGCCTGAACTACCATCTTTAGCCCGTGTTAACCGTACGTCAGGGATGACCTCTTCATCAACGCCCCGGATAAACTGAATTGCTGCTGACATAATGTGAGTTGAATATTTTAAGAACAGTTAAGTTGTCTTTAACTATACTCACATACTCGACCTTAATGTTCCATAGAAGCCGCCAATAAGCATTGAATTCTTTGTCAATATTGGCCTGTCGGGAATTAGCCCCTAGAGGATAATCATAGACAAACGTATTCACCTCAATTTGAACGTCTGCCGGTCTATCAGTCCAGCTTCATGCTGTTGCATAACCCAGGTTTTTTAGAGAGCTACAGGATTTTCTCCAATCCATAACTCAGAGTTTGTAACTGGGTAACTTTTCGAATAGAAAGCAGAACACCCGGCATATAGCAGGCCCGATCGCTCGTGTCATGGCGCAAGGTATAGAGTTGACCAGGGGCACCAAATAAAACTTCTTGGTGAGCAATTAATCCTGGCAGCCGAATACTATGAATTCGAATATTTTCGCTACCTAGACTACCCCTAGCACCAGCTAAATGCTCTTTCTCTTCGACCAGGGCAGGGTTATAGGTTTTGCCTAAATCACCGAGTAATTGAGCCGTTTTAACGGCAGTTCCACTGGGTGCATCTGCTTTCTGATTGTGGTGTAGTTCAATAATTTCGACATGGTCAAAATATTGGGAGGCTTGAACGGCAGCCTGTTGTAATAGCACCATACCAATGGAGAAGTTGGGAATGACCAAACAACCCATACTGGCTTTTTCAGTAAATTCAGTCAGATCATTCATTTGCTCATCGCTAAGGCCAGTGGTGCCGATTACTGGAAATACTCCATATGCGATCGCAGATCTGATATTGCTGTAAACGGAGCTGGGATGGGTAAAGTCCACCATGACACAGGGCTGTTTCTCTTGGGCCGCTGCTGCTAAAACCGGTTCAAGTTCATTGGTCAATTCAATATTTAAAGTGTCAAGACCAACAAGCTCCCCTGCATCTAGACTAAACACGTCAGGATTGCGGTCAACCGCAGCATAGAGTCTCAAGTCATCGGCCTGGACTACAGCTTTGATCACTTCCCGCCCCATTTTGCCAGCGGCTCCAGTGACGATAACGGGAGTTGGCGTTGCATTTGTCATGGTTGAACTGCTCGATTGACCTACTGATCTGACTTTATCAATATAGAGGCCATCTTGAATTGCCCTGAGTATAAATATGACGGTGGATCTCTGACTCGAGTGGTCCCTCGTTATAGTAGATTTGAACGGTTAACGTTGAAGTTTGAGATTGCCCGTGCCTGTAGCTGTTGAATCACTGATTACACCAGACATTATGAAGCCAGCTCGTTACCTCGGTAATGAGTTAGGTGCTGTGCATAAAGCCTGGGATTCAGCTTCAGTACGATGGGTGTTGACCTACCCTGAAGTTTACGAGGTCGGGGCATCTAATCTGGGGCATATTATTCTCTACAACATTCTAAATGCCCAGCCGAGACAGTTGTGCGATCGCGCCTATCTTCCAGCTGCAGATTTGGCCACCAAACTCCGGGAAACGGAAACGCCCCTCTTTGCAGTTGAAACGAAAAGATCGTTAACTGATTATGACATTTTGGGCTTTAGCCTCAGTTACGAGCTGGGCGCTACCAATATTCTAGAGATGTTGGATCTGGCTAGGATTCCTTTAACTTGGCAAGAACGCAATCAGGCCGGTTGGGGCAAGACCAGTGGTGCCACCTATCCGTTGATTTTCGCTGGCGGACAGACCGCCACATCTAATCCCGAACCCTATGCGGATTTCTTTGATTTCGTGGCCTTGGGGGATGGCGAAGAACTCTTACCGGAAATCGGCTTAATTTTAGAAGAAGGCAAAGCCCAAGGGTTGAGCCGCCAGGCCATCTTACTTGATTTAGCCCAAATTCCCGGCGTATACGTACCTCAGTTCTACGATATGGCTGACGATGGAGCCGTCCATCCAAACCGTCCCGATGTCCCAAAACGAGTCTTGCGACGAGTGGCCGATCCCATGCCCGCTTATTCCATTGGCTTGGTCCCCTACGTTCAGACCGTCCATGATCGCCTCACCATCGAAGTGCGGCGGGGCTGTACCCGAGGCTGCCGATTCTGTCAGCCCGGCATGCTCACCCGCCCCGCTCGGGATGTTGAGCCGGAACAGGTCGTAGATGCCATTGAGACGGGCATGCGGGAGACGGGGTATAACGAGTTTTCCCTCTTGTCCCTCAGCTGTTCTGATTATCTGGCACTCCCTGCTGTGGGCATGGAAATCAAGAATCGGCTCAAGGATGAGAATGTCTCTCTGTCTTTGCCCAGTCAGCGGGTGGACCGATTTGATGAAGATATTGCCAATATTATTGGCGGCACTCGTAATACAGGCTTGACCTTTGCTCCCGAGGCGGGTACTCAGCGGATGCGGGACATCATTAATAAGGGCTTGACTAATGAGGAGCTGTTGCGAGGGATTAAAACGGCCCATGAGCAGGGCTGGAGCAAAGTCAAACTCTATTTCATGATTGGCTTACCCGGAGAGACGGATGCCGATGTCTTGGGCATTGCGGAGACGATTCGGTGGCTGCGCCGAGAATGTCAGGGTCAAGGCAAGCGCCGTCTCAACTTCAACATCACCATTTCTAACTTCACCCCTAAACCCCATACCCCCTTTCAGTGGCATTCTGTCTCCACCCAGGAATTCCAGCGCAAGCAAGATCTCCTACGGGCCGAATTTAGACGATTAAAAGGGGTGAAGGTGAACTTCACGGATGTGCGGATTTCGGCCATGGAAGATTTTGTCGGCCGAGGCGATCGCCGCTTGGCCCCTGTGGTTAAACGAGCCTGGGAACTGGGGGCTGGTATGGATTCCTGGTGGGAAAGTTTAGACAAAGCCTATGGCGCCTGGACCGATGCGATCGCAGAAGCGAATCTCACCTGGAAATATCGTCAAGTCGAGCAAGGGGAATGGAATCTGTTTGATAACTCCTCTCCAGACCAGGAAACCTCTCTCCAGCCAAGCCATCACCCTCTCCAGAGCTTAGACGCCCCCTTACCCTGGGACCATCTGGATACCGGCATCGATAAACAGTGGCTTCAGGACGATCTGAAACGAGCCCTGCAAGCGGCGACTGTCCCGGATTGCTCCTTCGAGGGCTGCTCCCACTGTGGAGTTTGTAGCGTTGATTTTGGTCATAACGTCGTTGTTCCCCCTCAACCGATTCCTGCATTTAACGGCAATTTCGTTCCCAACCAAGAGCGTGTTCAACGCATTCGAGTCTGGTTCGGAAAACAGGGGGATATGGCTTTGGTCAGCCATTTGGATTTATTGCGATTGTTTGACCGTATCGTCAGGCGATCGCACATTCCTATTGCGTACACCGGAGGCTTTCATCCCAGTCCTCGCATTGCCCCAGCTAACGCCCTGATGTTAGGCGCAACCAGTTCAGGTGAAATCGTCGATTTTGAACTAACAGAATGCGTTGACCTTGAAACCTTTCGGCAAACCCTAGACACTTTTTTGCCGTCTGATATCCCCATCTACAATGCTGAAGTCATTGATCTCAAAGCCCCCTCCGCCACTCAAGCCGTGGGCCAGGCTGAATATTCACTCACCGTCACAGCCAGCAACAACTCGTCCATAGAAGCTAAGCAATGGCAAATCTGGCTCGATCAAATTTTGGAGACAAAAGAAATTTTGTTTGAGCAAACAACCAAATCTGGGAAACAGAAAGTGGTCAATTTACGTGATCGACTGTTCTCTTTAAATTTGGGGACAGATAACCCAACTCAAATAAACTATATTGGCAGCTGCCGAAATGATGGGACTATCCTACGCCCAGAACATCTTATGTTTATGTTGGAACATATCAGTGGACAGCCAATAGTATTGACTCAAATTCATCGCCGCCAGTTAATTCTGGTAAATATGTCATAACTCAAACTTGCCAATGTCCATTCTGCATTTGGGGGTAATCTGAAAAAGCAAGAGCCATGATTGAACTAAATGAATAATACGAAGCCAGAATAAACCTCACATTCGCCTTACTAGTTGATGTTTCGAGTTTGGAACTGCTCTACCCCCATACATGAAATGAAAAATCTTCGTATTGCTTGGCTTTTAACTTCAGCAGCTGACTACTGGCATCCGATGCTCAAAAGCCTCTCAGATATAAACCCTGATACTCAGGCATTTGTGGCAAATTGGAGAGGATTTGCACCAGGCTATGAAGAGGCCTTCAAAGTTGATATTGTCGGTGAACGGAAAGTCGTTTCCTTGCGAAAATCAGCGGCGAGTTACGGTGACAATTTCACCGTCATGCCCCTAAATATCGTCAACCGCTTACTGAAATTCAAGCCTGATGTGATCTTCTGCAACTCCTTTGGGGTTTGGACGATTCTGGCACTCTTGTCTAAACCCATCGGCAAATGGCGGGTCGTGATTGCCTATGAAGGTAGTTCGCCCGGAGTAGATTATCGAAATTCCAACCTGAGATTGTCGATTCGCAAAGCAATGGTCCGGGCAGCTGATGCCTGTATTACGAATAGCCATGCTGGCAAACAGTATTTAGAAGAATGCCTTGCAGCGTCTGCCGAGCTTGTTCATTTACATCCTTATGAGGTTCCTTCCGGCAATGCGCTCCAGGCCTCTTCTGCAGGGGAGGATTTAAGTCATCTTGAATTTAAACGACCCATTTTTATATTTGTTGGAAGTGTGAGTGTTCGTAAAGGGATTTCTTTACTCCTTAAGGCGTGCACCTCTTTAGTTCAAGACGGGTGTCAGCCCTTCACGGTGATGATTGTAGGAGATGGTGATCAACGCCAAGGATTAGAGGAATATTGTCGCACCCATAACTTGGAAGACTACGTCAAATGGATAGGGAAAGTCGATTATCAGAAATTAGGGGCGTATTTTGGTTATGCAGATATATTCGTATTACCAACGTTGGAAGACACTTGGGGGATGGTTGTCTTAGAATCCATGGCTGTGGGTAAGGCCATTCTTTGCTCTCAGTTTGCTGGAGCCTCGGAATTGGTAGCAAATGACGATAATGGCTATATATTCGATCCTAATGATACAAATGCATTCGCATCTGTAATGAAGAAGTTTGTAGATGACCCCTCTTTAAGTCAGCGTATGGGAGAACGGTCATCACAAATCATGGCTCAATATACTCCTGAAGCCGCAGCAGAATTCCTTGCTAGCGTTGCTAAAGGCACATTGCAATAAAGGTGATTTCTGCTAATGTCTCAACGCTTGAATGTGTTGATTTCTGCTTATGCCTGCCGACCCCATGAAGGGTCTGAGCCTGGAGTAGGTTGGAATTTGGTGCTCGAATTATCCAAGTATCACCGTATTTGGGTGTTAACTCGAGGAAACAATCAAATTCCTATAGAAACTGAACTCAGTCAACATCCTGTTTCCGATCTCAACTTTATTTATTGTGAACCGTCTCAAGTTCTAGCCAAGCTCAATCAAAATCTGAGAATTGTTCACCTACACTATTATCTTTGGCAGTTAAAAGCATATTGGGTTGCCAAAAAATTACATGACGAAATAAATTTCGACATTATCCACCATGTCACTTATGTTCGCTATTCCACCCCAAGTTTTCTGTCATTCTTACCCCCGCCTTTTATTTGGGGGCCGGTAGGCGGCGGAGAAACCACTCCCAATCAGTTCTGGCAAAGTTTCAGTCTTAGGGGCAAGATCTATGAAATCCTCCGTGAATCTGCTCGTCGACTAGGAGAAGTCGATCCTTTTGTCCATCAGACCGCTGCAAGAAGTTCCCTCGCTCGAGGGACCACTCAAGATACCGTTGATCGGCTCAAAGCTCTCGGTGCATCTGAGGTGGAGGTTTACTCGCAATTAGGATTGTCCACAAGCGAAATTGCCACGTTAAATCTTAAATCGAATAACCACGAGCGGGCAACGCGGTTTGTCAGTATTGGGCGTTTGCTGCATTGGAAAGGCTTTCACTTAGGGTTGCAGGCCTTTGCTCAAGCGAATTTACCTGAGAATACCGAATATTGGATTATTGGTGATGGCCCTGAACGTCAACACTTACAGCAACTAGCCGCTACGCTTCAAATCGATCACCAAGTTAAGTTTTGGTCTCAACTCTCCCGAGAAGAAACCCTCAATAAATTAGGGGAATGCTTGGCACTCATTCATCCCAGTTTGCATGAGTCGGGTGGTCTAGTCTGTCTTGAAGCTATGGCTGCAGGTTGCCCAGTCATATGCCTAAACATAGGAGGTCCAGCAATTCATGTAACCGAAGAAACAGGTTATAAAATTGCCGTACAAACCCCGCAACAGGTCATTGATGATTTAGCATCTGCCCTAGTGCAGATTGCTGGCGATCCAGATCTATGGAAACACTTTAGTCAGGCCGGGCAGGAGCGCGCTCAGACCCAATTTAGCTGGGAAAGTAAAGGGTTAGCTCAAGCTAAACTTTATCAGAATCTCCTGCAGACAACATCCCCATAATCTAATGATTCCCCTCACAGATTGATGTATTTTGCCCGCCTATCGGTAGAAAGTCACTTTTTTTATGAATATCATTATTTTTAATAGTTTATTATTGCCTCCATCTCAAACTTTCATCCGAGATCCAGCAGAAAAACTAGAGCGGTTTACAGCCTACTACGTAGGGTCCCGCAGAGTTGAAGGACTCGAATTACCCCTTGAAAGAACATTGGTAGTTAATCGAGGTACTCTGCTCGGCAAAGTTGGAGAACAAGTCTTTAAACTCACTGGTTTTGCTCCTCAGCTTTATCAACAAATCAAGGCATTGAAGCCAGCACTTATCCATGCTCAATTTGGTTTAAGTGGTGTACTTATGCTGCCTTGGGTCAAGGATCTGGAGATTCCTCTGATTGTTCACTACAGAGGAGCGGATGCCACTATATCTGAGGCAGATTCGAAATACACTTCACTGAATCATTGGCTCTATTTTCAGAAGAAAGAGACGCTTAAGCATAAAGCACAACTCTTCCTCACTGTCTCTCAGTTTATACGCCAGAAACTCATCGCCCAGGGATTTCCTGAAGACAAGATTCTCAACCATTATCATGGTGTCGATATTCAGAAGTTTTGGGCAGATCCTAAAATTGCTCGTGAATCTATTGTCTTATTCGTCGGGCGTCTTACCGAAAAGAAAGGGTGTAAGTATCTGCTGGAAGCCATTACGATAGTCCAAAGAGAGTGTCCTGATGTTGAGTTAGTCATCATTGGAGATGGGCCTCTCAGAGCTGAGCTAGAAACCATTGCTCTAAGAAGTCTTAAAAAATATCAATTCCTAGGGGTTCAACCACCAGAAATCGTTAAATCCTGGATGAATCGAGCGCGTTTATTAGCAGCACCTAGCGTGACGTCGTCACAAGGCGATGCGGAAGGGTTGCCGAATGTTGTCCTGGAAGCACAAGCCATGTCACTACCAGTTGTGAGTACAGTGCATGCTGGCATCCCAGAAGCAGTGATTGATGGTGAGACTGGCTATTTATCCCCCGAGGCCGATTCACAAGGTCTAGCTGGTTCGATGGTACGCCTCTTTCAAGATCACACCCTATGGCAAACCATGAGTTATAAAGGGCGAGAACATGTTGAAACCCAATTTGATCGAGCAAAACAAACTAAGGTGTTAGAAGGAATCTATGAATCTGTGCTGAGTGGTAGAATCTAGAGCTTTTATGCCATTTCTGAAACTCTCTATTATTCATCTAGGTCAAGGAATAGGTCGTCATAATGGAGGTAGATTTGCCCTAATTCAGTCACCAAATTGGGGTGAGACCATAATGTTTGGCTCTAGATATCTATCAGCTTGCGATTAAGTTTCTTGGATTTTGATATAGGCCACTGTATGCGTATTCTTAGTGTTCATAACTATTACAAAATTCGAGGAGGTGAAGACGAGTCTTGCAAATCTGAGAAATCCCTATTGAGGGAGATGGGACATCTCGTTGATGAATATGAAAAAGACAACATATCGATTCCGTCCTATCGAAGCTGGCAACTCGCCACCCAAACGATTTGGTCGCAAGAGTCCTACCAAGCAGTGAGACAGAAATTACAACACCAGCCTTATGATGTTGTTCATGTCCAAAACTCTTTCCCTTTAATTTCACCTTCTGTCTATTACGCTGCTCAAGCAGAAGGGGTCCCAGTTATCCAAACAATCCGAAATTATCGATTATTATGTCCCAATGCTCTATTTTTCCGGCAAGGGAAGGTCTGTGAGGACTGTCTAAATAAGGCAATTCCATGGCCTGGAATCATCCACAGCTGCTATCGCAATAATCGTTTAGCGAGTGGCATTACCGCCAGCATGATCAGCATTCATCGTTTGCTAAAAACCTGGGACCGAAAGGTAGATAAGTATATTGCCCTGACTCACTTTGCTAGGAATAAACTCATCCAAGGGGGGTTACCAGCAAATAAGATTATTGTAAAACCCAATTTTGTTAACCCAGATCCGGGTGTTGGTCACGGCAAAGGCCAATTTGCGTTGTATGTGGGGCGATTATCGGTTGAGAAAGGTTTAGATACCCTGTTGTCAGCTTGGGATAAGTTGCAATCTCCTTTTCCGCTTCGCATTGTTGGTGATGGACCTTTATCCGAATTAGTTCTTGACAAGATAAAAGAGTCTCCCCATATTTCTTGGTTAGGCCGTAAATCAATCGATGAAGTGCATCAACTAATGGGGGAAGCCTCCTTTTTGATTTTCCCTTCGAAATGGTATGAGACCTTTGGCAGAGTGGCGATAGAAGCGTTTGCGAAGGGAACACCAGTAATTGCTTCCCAGATCGGTGCGATTGCTGAATTGGTAGAACATAAGAGAACAGGCTTACAGTTTCAACCAGGCGATTCCCTGGATTTAGCAGAGCAAGTTGAATGGGCTCTGTCTCATCCTGAGGAATTACAACAGATGCGCTTAGAAGTCCGCCAAGAATTTGAAGCTAAATACACCGCAAGGGCTAATTATCAACAACTCATTGAAATTTATCGAATGGCTGCAAATAATTGAGATTTTTTAGATTTTATTTTATTAAAAACAATGAGAGCAAATCAATTTACGAGTGCTAAGCGCCGAAATTATTATAGGACGTCTACACTGATTCTTGTGGCTTTTGCTACAGCATTTCTACCGCGTATTATTACCAGTGTAGGCGTCCCCAAACCACTCAATTTTCTTCATTTTATCGCTGTTCCTTTTGCTTGCATTCTGGCCATTTCACAAAGTAAGTCCAAGGATCCTAAACAGATCAATATTTCGTGGTTGGTGATTGGGGGGCTACTTGTATATCTAACCATCATGACCGCTAGCGCTCTGATTAACCAGGCTGGAATCATTAATTTAGTAGTTGATTACCTACTAAAAGTGGAACCCTTTCTTTTACTTTTAGCGATAACCAGTATTCCTCTCTCGATTCAGAGTTATGAATTTATTCGGAAATGGCTGATCCGTTTTTGCTTCACTCATATTTTTCTGATATACAGCCAGTATTTTTTATTCATCGTGCTTGGACGCCATCCTAAAGCCGGCAATCCAGATTATGTGCAAGGAATATTTTATGAATCTGGTTCAGGACACGTTGTTGGCGCTTCAGTTGGGTTAACCTTTGGGTTATATTATTTTTTCTTTGCTAAGGCAGCTCCGACTTGGATGAGAATATCCGTGCTGTTTGCAACTTTTTGGGGGATGCTCCTTGCAGATGCTAAGCAGGTATTATTTACCTTTATCATCGCGGGTGGAATTTTATTTCTTTCGAAGACGAAAGATATTATTGAAACCCTCAAGTATTTGATCCCTGGCCTTATCTTGGGTGTTATTTTCTTATGGTGTGTTCAAAATGTCCCTGCTTTTGGTGCATTTAATACTTGGATGAGACCTGAAATATATGGTTCTGATGGTGAAGCCACGTTACTAAAAATGGCTTCCTTGCGAATCATCCCTACGTTCTATGAGTCTCCATTGAATATGTTCTTAGGGCTTGGTCCAGGCCATACGGTTGGCAGACTTGGGGGTTGGATGTTGCGCGAGTATGAAGATTTACTAGCTCCACTCGGTTCTAGTATTCATCCGGCGAGTGGTGCCGTTTGGGGGGCTGTTGGAGAAAGCTGGCTGGGAGATCAATCCAGTATGTTTTCACCCTTGTTTGGTTGGGCAGGAATCTGGGGAGATACAGGACTATTTGGCCTATTATCCTATTTATTCTTGTATATGTTGGTCTTCTTTTACTTATGTCGCGATGATTTCTCCAAGTTTTGCTGGCTAACGGTTTTTGCCCATGGCTTGATTTTCTCTCAAATGGAAGAACCAGGTTTTATGCTCTTCATCATCATGATCATCGGTCTACAGTGGCAGCATAAACGGATTAGTGAACTTCATCTAAAGGATCTTCAATATTCTGCTTATTCTCGAAACTATTAGATTCTAAATCAATTCTTTTCTTGACTTCTTTACACTTGTGTTCCGTTTTGTAATGGGGAATCATTGTTTAAAATGTGGTAGAATGCATCCTTCAAGCTAGGGATTGTCGATATTCTGCTAACAGTTTTGGTAAATACTCATAACCATCAACTCCAATAACCATGAGCAGTTTCTTCCGAAGCTGATTCAAGTATTCTTGAAAGGTTTCGGGACCAATTTGCCCATACAGAATACTCAGTAAGCCAGCGGGTTGGCGCCACGTTGAGGATTCAATTTGGAACATCAAATACATGGCTAGGCTGCCGGTGTAGATAGCCTTTTCAATATTCTCGAGTTCGTGGTACGCCTCTGCTAAATAGCAATAATTGAGGCTGACAAGCCATTGATCGCCAATGACTTCAGCGATACGGGTTCCTTGCTCAAGGATTGGAATGGCCGCTTGATATTTACCCATGATTACGAGGACAATACCCAAGCTATTTGTACACAGCGCCTGGCTGGGTCGATCCCCTAGCTGTTCAGAAAGTTGTAAGCCTTGCTCCAGATAAGGAAGGACTTGTTCATATCGCTGGGAATCTAGGGGGTCTACGGCCTGAATCTGTAGAACTTCACTGTAACCAAAGTTGGCAAGGGCATTCGCTTCCCCCAATCGATCTCCACTTTGACGAGCCAGAATTAACGCTCTCTGGCTGCAGGTAATCGCTTCAGAAAAGTCCTGTTGCGTGAGATAGGTTCGACTCAAGTGGTTATAACTGGCAACTTCACAACGAAGATCTTGGGCAATACGGGCAATCTCCAGAGCCTGATCATGGAATTTGAGGGCTAGGTCATAGTGGCCAAGGGCTTGTTGTGTATATCCCAAAAGAATGAGAATACGAGCTTTTATACCAGTGTTAGGGGTTTGTTTCAAGGGACTATCAAGATAGTCTAGGAGGGTTTGTAATGATTCACCGGATAGGGCGGTAAATAATCCACCGTATAGGGGGAAGTAGGATTGCTGAGCAAATTGGACTAGCCCTTGCAATGCCATTTGAAAACAGGCTTCAGTCAGAATGGGTTGTCCTAATTGTTGAAATCGTTGTGAAAGTTGTCCCCAAACAATGGTGAAGGTTAAGTAGGTCGCGATGGAAAGACGTTTTCCTGCTTTGGCGTCATAGGGTTGCTGATCGAACCAACGGACAAGGTTCGATTGCAGTTTCTGCAGAACAAGCGCCAATTCCAGCCAGTCGCTAATTTGAACCGGTTGTTCGATTCCTGCTTCTGTAATTGCCTGATGCTGAGCCAAATCCATGAAGACTTGCTGGAGGGATTGACTATTGACCGTCTTGGCCCAATGACTCCAGGGTCCTTGTTGTTCAGTCCCATTGCCAAACCCAAGATTGCTTTGACTCTGGTTGTAGATCCAATTCACAACTTGGGACTCAATTTGTTGCCATGAGCTCAGCCCTTGTTGAAGCCCCCTCGCAATCTCTAACAAAGCGGTTGATACAGAAGGTTCTAGATCGTTAGGGGGATGGCTCACTTTCTCAAGTAATTTTTGTAGCTGATGTAGTTGTTCTACAGTTAAGATTTCTTTTTGGTTCGGATCAAACACCTTGAGTAGGGGCTGTAATCTCTGTTCAGCAGGAGCTGTGGTCAAAGCCTGCACCAGGTTTGTCAATATAGTATTACCCTGGTTTTGCTTTTGCCATCGTTCCCATTCACCTTGGATGGTCTTGAGGGCTCTTTGCTTACGGATGGCTTTGGCTTGCTTAAGTTCATCGTCATCGTCTAGCAGTGCTTGGATTTCATCTATGCGTGTTTGTAAGCATCTTTCAAAGAGTTCTCCAGTTCCGGAGGCAATCTTAGCTTCTAAGGTATGGTAAATCTGCCCTTTGGAGCGAATATTGCCTTTCAACGTATCTGCAACAATCTGATCCAGGAGTTCAAGGTAGTGATCACGCATAGGTTCATGAGTGTGAATTGGTTTCAGCCTAGCAAATACTATTGGCGAGACAATAGTGGCCCGGTTGCCGGGGTGTCACAATAATCGGGGAAAATAGACTAAACGGTAAATCAGGTATAAGGATAGTCGGGTTTTGCAAATTACCTTTTTAGGTACAAGTTCAGGAGTGCCTACGAGATCGCGCAATGTCTCTAGTGTTGCCCTTCGATTGCCTCAAAGGGCGGAGATATGGTTGTTTGACTGTGGGGAGGGAACTCAACACCAACTGTTGAGGAGTGAGTTGAAGAGCAGCCAACTCAGACGCATATTTATCACCCATATGCATGGGGACCATATTTTTGGCTTAATGGGGTTATTAGCAAGCTGTGGTCTGGCTGGTAATACAGAACGGATTGATATCTACGGACCTGCAGGTTTAGAGGAATATTTGCAAGCGTGTCGACGCTATTCTCAAACGCATTTCTCCTACCCGATACAAGTTCATACGGTTCAACCTGGAGAAGTGTTTTCGGATCAAGATTACTCAGTTGTCTGTGCGCCTTTGAAGCACCGGGTTCCAGCTTTTGGCTATCGGATACAAGAATGCGATCGCCCTGGCCGTTTCGATACCGATAAAGCCATCAGTATGGGAATACCAGCAGGCCCTCTCTATGGACGCCTAAAACGGGGAGAACGCATTACTTTGCCCGATGGACGTACTTTTTTTGGCCAAGATTTTTGTGGCCCTAAAGAAATTGGACGAAAAATTGCCTATTGTACCGACACAATTTATTGTCCAGAGGCAGTTGAGTTGTCTAGGGATGCCGATGTAGTCATTCATGAATCCACCTTTTCCCATCAAGAAGCTGAATTAGCTTATCAACGCTTGCATTCGACCTCTACAATGGCCGCTCAAGTGGCCCAGGCCGCTGGAGCGAAAAAACTCTTCCTCACTCACTTTAGTCCTCGATATGCCCCAAACAGTGCAACTGGTTTGCAAGAGCTTTTAACAGAAGCAAGTGCTATCTTCCCCCATACCGAATTGGCCTATGATTTTCTAAATTATCAAGTTCCTCGTCGCACTCTTACAACAGCGTAAAAGGCTTTCTACAGCTGTTTTATCGGAGAAAAAAATAGATAAACGCGACTAGTAGCACATGAGTTTTGGAGAAGAAAGTACATCTATTTCCCAATTTCTTCACACTTTAAATTTATCCTCAGTATTTGAAAGAGTTCTAAAGAAGCTCTGTTTTATCACTTTGGTGGAGGTATTTGAAGTGAAACTTAAACTCATCCCAGCATTACTAACTTTAGGACTAGCCACATTCCTTGGCGCTTGCGAAACAGTTAGCGAAAATGCTCCAACTCAGCCTGGGAGCGAAGCTGAAGTTCCTCAGGGTGGCGCAGAATTAGACGATACAGAAACTCCCAAGTATCCCCCAGCACCTGATGCAGTTCCTGGCGATAGCCCAGACGAAGCATCTGGAATTCCTGCTGTACCTGACGCTGAAGCCCCAGCAATTCCAGATGCGCCTGATGCAACAGATTCAACTGAACCTCAAGCCCCTTAGGTTTAGAAGCAAGATTTTTCTATTCAACTGTTTCTGTACAAAGAAACAGTTGAATCCTTTATTAGGAATAGGATTGCTTAACTATTTTTCACAATCAGCAAATGCTTTTTGAGCTTTCCGACTGTTGTGTGCATTCAAATTTCCTGAACAGAGTAATTGTCAAGTCGACAATCATTGCAATAGATAGCTTTGTTTCAGGACATAAGCATTCAGACCACTAATGAGCTGAGTTTTACAGATCACTCCAGACCATTCGTTACCTATTTTGATTAGGAGTACCTATGAATACTCAAAAGTATGTCTCAACTTTGAAAATCTTCCCTACGCTGCTCGGTCTAGCAAGCATGAGTGTTTTGACCAGCTTACCTAGCGTTGCCAGCCAATCTTCCCTTCTTTCATCTACCCAGTTAATAGCTGAAGCAGAAGCGCCTAAAGAGCTATCTCCTGCTGCTTTGAAAATTCTATGCAAGAATTTTCCTCTCAACTCTCAATGCACTGGAGCCGCAACTGAAAGTACTGAAGATGCTTCAGCATCAGATAGCGCACCTGCAGATGCGACTGTATCAGAAGAAACCACTGATTCTCCCGCCATGAGCGATGCTCCAAGTGGTGAAGTTGATGCTGCAACTGAACCAACAGGTACGGCAGAGGGTGGTGCAGAACAGCCCACCGAAACACCTACTGCCAGTGATGCCCCTACTGAAGATACCGTGGAAGCGACTGATGAGACAGACGCTGCTGCAGAAGGCGGTGCAGAGCAACCTGCTGGTGATCCATCTGCTAGTGATGCTCCTACCGACGACGCCATGAAGGCCACTGATGAGACGGACGCTGCTGCAGAAGGTGGTGCAGAGCAACCCGCTGATGATCCGTCTGCCAGTGATGCTCCTGCCGATGCCACTACTCCGGCGATGTCAGCTCCCACCGTTACGCCTCCTACAGTTACCCCTCCAGCCGTAACTCCCCCCGTTTCAGGTCCTGAAGGCGGTGAAGGGGGAGCTGCGCAACCTACAGATGATACGGGTGCCACTCCTGCAGCCCCTATAGAAGAAGCGAGCCCTGAAGGAGCAATGCCTTCTGAAACCGATCAACCCTCCAGCAGTACTCCTGAAACTACACCCAGTGCTGATGCTTTGAAGCCAGAAGCAGAATCTGTTTCTGGAGAACAATCCTCCATCTCTGAGAGTGAGCTCAAGCAATTTGCAACCGCTATACCTCAGTTAAGTTCCCTTGAGAAAACAACTAAAGGTGAAATTTCTCAAGTGATCGGACAGTCAGGACTTAGCCAAGATAAGTTCAATGCACTATACAATGGGCAGCAAGCCAGCAGCCCAACCGTAGACGCAACTGACGCAGAGAAGCAATCTTTTGAGCAAGCGATGACCAAAATTCAGGCCATTGAAAAAAAAGGACAAGCTGAGCAAGAGAAGGTAATTCGCTCTCAGGGACTAGAGCCTCAGAGATTTAGTCAAATCCTAGCGGCTGTTCGCCAAGACCAATCCTTGCGAACTAAAGTTCAGCAGATGTTGCAAACAAACTAGAGCGGTTCACCCATTTAGTGAATCTGCTTTTTTGATAAGAAAACATTACGGCACACCCAGTTTGCCGTAATGTTTTCTGTATGGGACATCTGATGAGTAGCTAGATCTTCCCCATTTGGTATTGAGACAAAGAGAGAAAAATCAGAATGAAGCTTCTACTAGTAGAAGATGACGAGCGAATTGCAGAAGCATTGGCAGAAGATCTGACGGATCAGCATTATGCAGTAGATATTGCCCATGACGGGGAAATGGGCTGGGAACTACTAGAGGCGTTTACCTATGACTTGGTTTTGCTCGATGTGATGTTGCCTAAAATGGATGGTTTGGCCTTTTGTCGACAGATGAGAGCACAAGGTTTGGATATTCCTGTATTGATGCTGACGGCTCGAGATACCACGGCCAATAAAGTCGATGGTCTAGACGCAGGTGCCGATGATTATGTCGTCAAACCTTGTGAGTTAGAGGAAATATCTGCTAGGATTCGAGCCCTTTTGCGTCGGGGTCCCATGACCTCGCCACCTATCCTGGAATGGGAGGATCTAAAGTTAAATCCCAATACCTGTGAGGTCTTTTTTCAAGAAGAGATAATTGCTTTGACACCCAAAGAATATAGTCTATTGGAGCTTTTTTTAAGAAACAAGCGTCGAGTATTCAGTCGAGCCCAAATCCTGGAACATCTTTGGGCTTATGAAGTTTTACCTGAAGAAGATACGGTGAAAGCCCATATCAAAGGGTTACGGCATAAATTGAAAGGGGCAGGAGCCCCCAATGATTTAATTCAAACGGTCTATGGTTTTGGCTATCGTCTTAAACAGGTTTCGTAATCCTCTCTTTCAAGGATTACGGTGGCGTTTACTGCTGTCTTACCTCTTGGTTATGGCAGCAATATTGGCCGTTTTTAGCGTACAAGTCTATGTTTTCGTTAGTCGACGACTTTACGCTCAAATTGATGCAGAATTACAAACTTTAGCCCAATCTGCAGCCCTTTCTCTCTCTGATATTAAACAGGAAGGTAAACCCTATCTCGATAAAGTAGATAAAGTGCCGTGGCGCGATATCTTTAATCGAGACCGCCATAGTTTGGAATGGTTTACAGCAGATGGCCGATTATTGGCTCGGAAAGGGGCGATTACCCTTCATTTGCCACCAAAACTGAGAGAACAAAATATAGTCGTCCGAGTCATAAGAGAAGAGAAGTCTTTTCAGGTTCGTGCCTTTACTATTTCAGTTCATAGCGATGCCGATGCGTTAAAACGTCCCTTACTAGAAGGGTATATCCGGGCAAGTCAGTCCATTGCACCTGTTGAAAAAGCTCAGCTTAGACTGCTGTGGGGATTAGGTGTAGGAGGAACAATTGCGCTAGGTTTAGTTGGGATAGGAGGGCTGTGGCTAACGGAATATTCACTCAAGCCGGTTGAGCAAAGCTTTTTGAGGCTGAAGCAGTTTACCGCTGATGCTTCCCATGAATTACGCACTCCTCTAACAGTAATCAAAACATCTGTTGAGGTGATGATGAATCATCCAGAAAGGGTTCATCCTAAAGATGCTAAAAAACTTGCAGCTATTTCCAGTGCAACTGCACAAATGAACCGCTTAGTTGAAGATCTACTCTTTTTGGCGAGAACAGATACATCTGTACCCACTGCCCGACGCGAATGGACTAGGGTGGCTTTAGATGAAGTCCTCAAAGACCTAGTCGACTTTTTAGATCCTTCCGCCCAAACGCAAGGGGTTACATTAGTAACCCAAGGCATAGTTCCAATGACATTAGTTGGAGATGCCATGCAATTGGCTCGATTATTCTCAAACTTGTTAAGGAATGCTGTAGCATACACCCCTTCTGGAGGGACAGTTACTCTATCCGTAGCTCGGACTAACCAGGTCACTATTATCAGTGTGGAAGATACTGGAATAGGCATCTCTAAAGAGCAAATTCCATATATCTTTAACCGCTTTTATCGTGTGGATAAACACCGAGCCCGCAGGCAAGGAGGCTTAGGCCTTGGGTTGGCTATCGCTCAATCCATTGCTCAACTCCATAAAGGCAAAATTACTATTCAGAGTCAAGTTGGAGTAGGTAGTTGTTTCCGAGTCCATTTGCCAACGGTACAAATGGGTGTTGTGACTGAAGTATCTAATAACTCTATTCAACTAGCTTCGAGGAGCACTCAATTAGTATCTCCGGAGGTTAAATAAAGTATTACAAATTCTCGAAACGGATTTTTTCCCAAAAGCGCAGTTTAGTCTTGTTGATTGGAGAACTGGTGAGCTCCAATTATGGCAAGGATCAAGGCCATACTGAGTAAGATGGGTAGAGTAAACCAAGGGAATTGCTGTAATGGTAAATAGGCAGCAGCCCTTAACCCTAGGCTAGTGTAGGTTAAAGGTAGAACGTAAAGAAGTGCCTTAAAGTATATTGGCAAACTACTCGGGTCAAAGAAAGTTCCCCCTAAAAATGACATTGGTACGATCAGAAAATTGTTATAGAGCCCAACGCTTTCGATTGAGGATACGTTTAGACCTGCAATAACACCTAGTCCAGCAAACACCGAGCAGTTTAAGATCAGCAAGAGCAAGAACAGCGGATTCAAAAAGCCGAATATCTTACCTGTACTAAGAATCGCGATTACGATCACGGCCGATGATGTTAGCAATCCTCGTGCAACACCAGCCATGACTTTCCCAAGATAGAGGGCTAAAGGATGTATGGGCAGCAACAAAAGCTCTTCAAAGGTTTTGCTATACAACCTATCGCCACAAATAGAGAAAGTAGTACCAGCAAAACAAATCGTCATCGACGAAAGGGCAATCATACCTGGCAGGATAAACTCCAGATAGGTATCCCCCACAGTTGGTTTGCCTAAAGAATTCCCTAAGCCCAACCCGAAAGCCAAAATGTAGATGATCGGAGAAACCATACCAGAGGCAATGATTTGCTTGACCCTTACACGCAAATCTAGCCATTCCCCCCAAAAAATGGTTAAGCTGTCAAACCATATCTCTTGGACAAGGGGAAACGAACAATTATGGCTTAGAGATAAATCTAGTTTTTGGGGCATTGTGTAACAACTATTCTTAAACTTTAATAATTGTTACAGATTTTCTGTTGTGAAGGAGAATTTTCTCGCTCTTTGAATAATTTTTTGATTTTACCAGCTCGGTACTAGTGAAAACGGCTGAAGTCGAGTATCTTCAATAACTTGGCCTTATATTGAACCTTCGATGCAATACCTTGTTAAGGCTCTGGCCAAGCTTCGATCAAACTCACCCTTAATTTTTTATCCAAGTTATTAGAGGAGTTTGCGAATTTAGAGGAAGATCAACGAATCTACTACTCATTTGATTCTTCAACCTACTAACACGAGGTGTTATTAATAGTCGCAAAATAGTTCAGATTGCTTGATTAACTGTTGTAGTTCATCACATTCCATTCCTTGAATAGCCATTGCAAGGCCAGTATGAACCAGCGCTAATCTCTGCCGTGCTTCTGGACTTAAATCTTCTGCAGCTTCTTCTGCACAATCTAGGATTGTAGCTGTCATGGTCAAGTTATCAAAGGTAACTGCTAATGCTTCGGCTAACAGGCTGGTTAACATGATCTCCCCGCTTTTTTCCTGAGTTCTCTTTTATCATCTGCCAAAGTAATTGGGAGCGAAACAGAGTTATCACGGATTTGTTATGCGAGGTGGCCCAAAACTCTAGTGGTTTACCCGGATAGCGATCATACTTAGTCCAAGCCCGAATCACTGATAGGTTCTAGTGGTTTACTCGGAGGAGGAACAACACAAAGGATATTTCTGCTTAGTTTTTTAATTTGATACTCCATAGTGAATAGTTTAGGAGATAGGGAAGCCATTCGATACTATATTCGAGGCACCAAACCACACTAGCTAGGGTTTTGAGGGGTAAGTGAATTTATTATCTTTCCAATAACCATAATTCCAAATCTGCTTTGGGTTAGGAATTATGGTTATTGGGGTAGTGCTTGTGGCACTATTCCCCTTGAGCACTTCCTGGTCTATGATGTCGACGACCATGGCGGCGCCCCCAACGGCCTTTTCTTTGCTTCTTGAACTCTGCCATTTTAGTTCGTTGCTCAGGTGTGAGAACTTGTCGAATCTTTAGTTTGGTTTCAAATCGGGCTTCACCCATGTCACGGCGCAAGTCTTGTAAAACTCGATGTTGTGCTCTCAATTCATCATCAGTTGCATCACTACCCATCAAGGTCTGCATTTTGTCTCTAGCAGCTCGCAAGGCTTCTCGTTTTGCTTGCTTATCCTGTTTATTCTGCTCTCGAATCTGATCAATTTCTGCGGCTTGCTCTGGGCTGAGATTCAGTTGCTGACGGAACTGCTCTCGTCGACGTTTTTTGAACTCTTCCTTATTTGGTTTTTCAGTTGTCTCTTGTGCAATTGCGTAGCTAGGAAACAAGGATTCGGTCGCAATATTCAAACCATTCCCTATGGGGATTAATAGTGGTAAAGCAGCCAGTAAATAAACAGCACGAAATTTCATACTAGAAAACCTCTTGTTTGGAGATGTTGGGTGGATGTGTGTGCATTAGTACTCCCAACACTCTAATCATAAGAAAAGCACCTCTATGACCGATAGGATCGCATTTCCCAAATTGTTATGGATCTAAAGAACCGGATGGGAGTAGTACCAAAGTTCTAGGTCCCAGGTAAAAAGTGAAGGTAGATCGACTGAACTTTAGTCTAGCTCAGAAGATGTATATTTTTTTCATACCAAACAAAGACCTTGGCATGAGTATTCATTAAAAATATTCTCAAGTGTCATTTTAATGTATTTGGCATATACTCACTTCAAAAACCAACCTTAAAAAAACTTTTTTAATCAACTCATCAATCCCCTTGTTCAATATCAATATTTATATCAGAAAATTCAAAAAAGAATAAAATTCAAATGAAACAAACTTCAAAAAACATCCCTTTTTTAATAAATTCATAGTCCAAATGGTCATCGATATATCCAATAGGCCATCCAAATCCTTAATAAAGAATAAAGGCAATAGCCTTAAGAGAAGAATTAAAAATATAAACATCACAAGTAAAAAATGCCAACCAACATCTCTAAGCATTTATAGAAAATAACTCTAGAGATACATAATACTAACAAACAATATCCCGGCTAAAGATCATGCTAGAACACAGAAAAACCACGTTGTTGATGTGATCTAGGCTGGATGAATTATTGGCCTTAGCCGATAAGCTACTAGAAGATAAATAATCAGATTAAAAGCAATTTTTTAGCTCTTAAATTAATAAAAACAGAGAGAATTTATTGCGGCTTAATCTGATATATACCTAGCACATCATTCAACGTTCTCATTAGATTTTTCTGTTGGAGGAATTCACTTTTCTAAAGACAATTAAAGTTACAATACTAGGACTAATAGCAGTAACTACAACCACACTCGCTATTCCTCAAGCTAATGCTTACTACCCCTGAGGTTGGGCAACAATCCGAAGCTCTTGAACAGAAGAACAGTTCATTAGTAGCACATGGTCACAGGCAAAGAAGACGAAAATTTCGTCGGGTTCGTTGGCGTTGGCATAAAAAATGGGTATGTTTTCGACGCCCAATTTTTACCTACCGCCATGAACGTAAGATCGTGAAGTTTAAGCGTCATTGTCGCTGAAAAAGATATCGAGTAAGGCATTTCTAAATTGATCCTAATTGATAACAACTCAACACATAGGCCTGAAAAGCATCAATAATGTCATCGTTTGAATATACCTAAACAGCTCAAGGAAAATGAAATTACCTTGAGCCGTCAATAAGGCTAAGCACTGCACTATCCTTTGATAGTGTTTCAACAGCGCCAGGTGCTGATTAAAGCGCTTTTAGGAATTTCAAGACAGTTTCGACTAGTACTGAATCGCCCAGCCGAAACCCCATCGGTGTCAAATGCTCGCCAGGTAATTCAGCCATCTGGGCAGGCTTGTGGGGTAAATTCTGTTTCAACCAATCTACAGTATCTTCAGCAATTTTATCTTTCGTAAATGAGATTAAACCCATCAATCCAAATAACTGACTTCCCTTAATAAGGCAATGAGTCTCTTCCACACTAGGTTTAACATCTAACCCCAGGCGTTTCACAAAATCTGCGACTGCTTTAACAGGTATCGCACTTTCAATGCCTGTAATAGCTGGAGCCATCAATATAGAAGGCTGATTCAAGAGAGAAATATCTTTAAAATCAACTCCTTTTAGGCGATCTTCAAGTTCCTGATACTGATCGAGACCAACACAGTTTCCTAAAATCTCTTTTTCAGACTTAGTTTCTAGATCCGTTAGCAATTCAAGTAAAGCTATATATTTATTTCCTAAACTATGTCCTAACCAGAAATAATTCTTAGTTGCTGATTTGGGATTCTCTTCATAAATTTTATAATCATAGTTCCGCCGTTTTGCCTCTTCTAGAATGGCTAGACGGAGGGCTCTTTGCTCACGAACTAGTCCAATGGCGACAGACCAGTGGCGAAATGTAAATCGATAGGGCAAAGCAATAATCGTATATCCCTGGTCATAGATCTTTTGTAGGAGAAATCGGTAGAAGATGGTGGGGAATGAGCCAAAAAAAGCGCCTCCAATAAATTGAACAACCCCAACAGGCCTTGGATGGATCGCAACCCAACTAAATTGCAATGGTAAAAATTTAAATGTTGATTGCATGAAAACCCTCATCAAATTTGATTTTCAGGACAGCCAACAGGTTATCAAACCTATTAGCTCAAACCTCAAGCCCCACCTTTCCCACAACGGCAAAAAGAAGTCCCTCTCCTTAGAATTTAAATTTATTGTTAAGCCATGGAACTACTACCATTAGTATGGATGAAGTTTTTGGCTATTTTGACCAGAATGTGGATTAGATAATGGGTGGTTTCATAAGCTATATCAGCAATGAATCTAATTTTTATGCAAAAAATTAGTTTAAGAATAAAGCTTGAAATTATTTTCTAATATCAAATATCGTTGTATTCATAATTTTAATTACATATTATCGAGAGAATAGTTGTAATTAAGAAGCACCATTAAATATTTGAACGCTAGCATCACCTTAATGCTATATATCGCAACAATTTCCCAATCCTATACTCCACTTAGAAGCAAAATCACCCAATATCGATGAGGAGTCAGATCCTGGTGTAGGAATTCATTCGATTCAGAATCCTGACAATAATTTGTAGAATTTATCAGAGCTTAAACATATTTCCTGAAAGAGTGATCTATCATCTGACAGGAAAATCTTCCAGATTGACCCAAATCCTCACTATTGCAAGGATTAAGCCTTTATGATTGCAACTGCACCATTGCCCCATTCACAACAAGATAATCTTCAGTCTCTGTTACCCAATCTTGCGGGACGGGAATCAGAACTAGCAGCCCTAGTCAACCATTCTGATCCAATTTACTTACCCACAACCGATTTACGGTTAGAGAACATCTACTCCAGTTTTGCTTGTGCCCTCCATATGCATCAGCCCACTATCCCAGCGGGCCCACAAGGAGCGCTCATCAGCAATCTGCAGCATATGTTTGAGAACCCTGGTGATGGCGATAACCATAACGCTGAAGTGTTTGCCTGGTGTTACAGCCGCATGGGTGATTTCATCCCTGAATTAGTGAGTGCGGGTTGTTCCCCACGAATCATGCTGGATTACTCCGGCAACCTCCTGTGGGGACTCCAACAGATGGGACGAGACGATGTTCTGGATAACCTGAAAAAGCTGACTTGCAATCCGCAGTATCAACCCTATGTTGAATGGTTGGGAACCATGTGGAGTCATGCTGTAGCTCCTTCCACACCAATCCCCGATTTGAAATTGCAAATTCAAGCCTGGCAGCAGTATTTTGCCAGCCTATTTGGAGATGAGGCTCTCAAGCGGGTCAAAGGCTTCTCTCCCCCGGAGATGCATCTTCCCAACCATCCTGATACCCTTTTTGAATACATTAAAGCCCTAAAGGAATGTGGCTATCGTTGGTTGATGGTGCAAGAGCATTCTGTTGAGCGATTAGACGGATCCGGCTTATGGCATGACGATAAGTACATCCCTAATCAGCTCGTGGCTCGCAATTCAAAAGGCGAGACCATCAGCATTACTGCTTTGATCAAAACTCAAGGGTCTGATACGAAGTTGGTTGCCCAAATGCAGCCTTACCACGAGGCTAAAGGTCGGGGACGTCAAGAGATTGGAGGCATCTCAGTACCCTCCTGCGTAACCCAAATCGCCGATGGTGAGAATGGGGGCGTGATGATGAATGAATTCGCCCGGGACTACCAACCCGTTTGGCATGAGCTGAAAGATCAAGGGGCTGGGGTCGCTGGCATCCATGGTACGGAGTATTTAGAGCTATTGGATGCTGCGGGTGTGAATCCAGACGATTACCCCACTTGCCAGGCTGTAGGCCAACATAAAATCTGGAATAAGATTGGGACCGATGCGGTTAGCCCAGAGAAGGTCGAAACTGCAATTAAAGAGCTACAAGCTACCGATCACCAATTCCATATGGATGGGGCCTCTTGGACGGATGACTTGAGCTGGGTGAAGGGATATGAGAATGTTCTCGAACCCATGAACCAGTTGAGCGCTATGTTTCATCAGAAATATGATCCCCTCGTTCAAGCGGATCCAAGTACGACTCAACGGCCCGATTATCAGGAAGCTTTACTTTACGTTCTCCTAGTAGAGACGAGTTGTTTCCGATATTGGGGTCAAGGGACTTGGACTGACTATGCCCGTGAACTATTTCGACGGGGAGAGGATTTACTGAAGTAGGAATTTTCCCCTTTCGACCATATAAGGCCGGACTAGCTCTATTAAGAACCAGTCCGGCCTTAATTTTTATGTTGAGAATGCTCGGGTTAGTACATGTTGTCAATCAATGCGCTGGAAAGGGTATTTGCGCCTCTTCCATAACCGCTGACCATCACAGTGACACGCTTATTGGCACGATATCGTTTGGCAAACTGAGAACAATCGATAATGGCAGAATAATCTTCATTGTCAGCAAAGATAAACGGGGTATTGTTGATATTCACTTCTGGCCTCCGGACATTGAGACCTTCTCGTCTTAGGGAAACAGAAGCCCTGCGCATACAATCCCGCTGATTGAGTCGAACCGTGCCGTAGCGATAAAAGAGGGCAGGGCCAGCAAATGCACCAAAGGTACTGACCGCTTGAACACCTACGGCCACAGATGCCATTACCAGTGCTTTTGCAGAAATCTTATTGAACTTAGACATGATGTATTACTCCTTTCTGTGACTCAAGCAGAAAGCGTGAATCCTCTATGTAGGGGCTGTTTTACCTGCTTTGATTTGAGTCCTTGGTTATTTATAATTTAGGCGGAGGAAATGGGACTGAACGTGACAGTTGTCACGGGGGGGTATTGTTCTATGTCATGCTGCTGCCGTAGTTCGAAAAATTCGGCATTATAAAGAGGCAGTCACCTCTTCGCCCCAATGACAGCTTTTGACCTTCATGCTCCGTTTGTTCCTAAAGGTGATCAACCCCAAGCTATTGAGAAACTAACAACGCACCTTCAGTCTGGCCATTCTAGGCAAACGTTGCTGGGTGCGACGGGGACGGGTAAAACCTTCACCATGGCAAAAGTGATTGAAGAGATTGGTAAACCCACGCTAATCTTGGCCCATAACAAAACCCTAGCTGCACAGCTATGCAACGAAATTCGTTCGTTTTTTCCCAACAATGCCGTTGAGTATTTCATCAGCTATTACGACTATTACCAACCTGAAGCCTATATTCCGGTCACGGATACCTTTATTGAAAAAACAGCTTCTATCAATGAAGAAATTGATATGCTGCGGCATTCGGCCACACGGTCACTCTTTGAACGTCAGGATGTCATCGTCGTGGCGTCGATCAGCTGTATTTACGGCTTGGGGATTCCCGCTGAGTACCTTAAGGCATCAATCCCCCTTAAGGTTGGAGCCGAGGTCGATCAGCGGCAGTTGCTACGAAATCTGGCAGCCGTGCAATATACCCGTAATGATGTGGACTTAGGGCGAGGGCGATTTCGTGTCAAAGGTGATGTTCTGGAAATTGGTCCAGCCTATGAAGACCGGATTATTCGGGTAGAGTTTTTTGGGGATGAGATCGATGCCATTCGCTATGTCGATCCCGTTACTGGAGAGACATTACAGAGTTTGGAAGGACTGAATGTATACCCTGCACGCCACTTCGTAACTCCTACAGAGCGATTGGAGATGGCCGTTGAAGCCATTGACGCGGAGAGAACAGCCCAAGTTGAGCACCTAGAAGGAGCTGGGAAACTGTTGGAAGCTCAGCGATTGAATCAGCGCACTCGATACGATTTGGAAATGTTACGAGAGGTGGGCTATTGCAACGGCGTGGAGAATTATTCTCGCCATCTGGCGGGTCGGCAGGCGGGAGAGCCGCCAGAATGCCTGGTAGATTATTTCCCCAAGGACTGGTTATTAATTGTGGATGAGTCCCATGTGACCGTACCTCAGATTCGAGGCATGTATAACGGTGATCAGGCCCGTAAAAAGGTTTTGATTGATCACGGTTTTCGGCTCCCCAGTGCAGCAGATAATCGTCCTCTCAAGTCTGAGGAATTTTGGCAGAAAGTGGGGCAGTGTGTATTTGTATCAGCGACTCCCGGCCTTTGGGAAATCGAGTTATCAGAGAATCGCGTGGTTGAACAAGTGATTCGACCCACTGGCGTTGTCGATCCAGAAATTTTTGTGCGTCCAACAACAGGCCAAGTGGACGATTTATTGGCTGAAATTCAAGAGCGGGTGGGGCGACAAGAACGGACGTTAATTACGACTCTAACTAAACGGATGGCGGAGGACCTGACGGAGTACTTTGAAGAGCGGGGGGTACGCGTTCGCTATTTGCACTCAGAAATTAATGCCATTCAACGCATTGAAATTTTAAGGGATCTACGGGAGGGCGTATTTGATGTGCTCATTGGAGTCAATTTATTGCGAGAGGGATTGGACTTACCGGAAGTTTCTCTCGTGGCGATCTTGGATGCAGACAAGGAAGGGTTTCTCAGAGCTGAACGCTCATTGATTCAAACCATTGGCCGGGCTGCACGACATGTCCGGGGCCAAGCGATTCTCTATGCCGATAATCTAACGGATAGTATGGAGAAGGCGATTTCCGAAACTGAACGGCGGCGTAAGATTCAGCTTGCCTACAATAAAAAACATGGCATCACTCCACAACCGGTCAAAAAAGGATCTGACAATGCGATTTTGGCCTTTCTGGAAGTCTCCCGCCGCCTCAATACCCAGGAACTTGAAGATGCTTATGAACAAGCGGATGATTTGCCCTTGGAAAGCGTGCCAGAGTTGATCACCCAGTTGGAAGCACAGATGAAAGAAGCTGCGAAGAATCTGGAGTTTGAGGAGGCCGCAAAATATCGCGATCGCATCAAGAATCTAAGATCTAAACTCCTCGGTCAACAGTCCCCTTGATCAGATTGCCACTTCTTTGGGAAATATCACCTTAGGCCAGGTCTAAGTCCATCTTTTTTTATCCAGTTCCGATCTGCAAGGTACGCTGGCAATTCATGAAATAATACAAGCAGCCAGAGTAGTTCAAGATTCTTATTTAATTTCGCCATATCTCGTTTTTAGTATCCCCTTCTGCCCTAAAATCTGCGATCTTCAACCAAAGTCCTTCTTTATATCTCTTTATCAGTATCGATATTGGCCAAACTTCCAAGCCGATCACGAATTAAGACGATTACTGTGTTATTCGAACAAACCACTGTTGGTGAGTTTTTGCAGCAGACCTTAGTATGTCAAGCGGAAACTTCTATTCAAGACATATTAGATAGACTTCAGCAGCAAGGTTCTGTATCTCCCGATGCTCTGTCTGAGGATGAGGCTAGTGATGGGGGCAATCTATCCCAATTAGTGGTGGTTAATGCACAGCAGCAACCTATTAGTCTTGTGCCTTTATCGCAATTTATCCATTTGTTTATTGCTGAAAAACAGTCCGCCGAAGCGGTTTCGCCTCAGCAACCCATTGGAGAATGGGGCGATTTGCATAATCACCCCTTACAGCAGGTGGCAGCTACAAGCTCTCTCAAGCAATTTTGGCAGTATTTACAAACCTTTTCCCAAGATCTCAGTTTGTCTTGGGCAATTGTTGAGGATGGAACCGGTAAATATTTGGGTTTATTGGATACCCCTAAGCTCGTTCAGTTCTTGGCCCATCATGCCCCCTTGAGCGTTGCGATCAAGTTTTCTTCGGATCTAAAAAGTTCAGTCTCGCCAACTTTAGCGTTATCCGATACACCACTGGCATCACCAGAGTCATCAGATTCTCAAGACCCAATATCCACACCTGCTCCCTTGAGTGCGGAACTATTGGCTGAAATTAGCCATGAACTTAAATCTCCTTTGACGGCAATTCTCAGTTTGTCCAATGTTCTCAGTCATCAGGGCATTCAAAATTTATCGGAGCGGCAATTGCAATATATGCAGTTGATTCATCAGAAAAGTCAGCATCTGATGGGGATCCTCAATACGCTGCTGGACTTAACTCAACTACCAGGCCAAGTTCAGCCTGAAACCCAGACAAATGTTCGCCTTGATCTGCTTTGTGACGATGCGATCGCACAAGCGAAACGATACTATCAACTGGAAGAAGGCACAGCTAATCAGGCTTCTCTCATCATTCATCGGCATCCTCAGGGCGTCCTTGGCTCCATCACCAGTGATGAGCTGAAATTACGTCAAATTCTGATACATCTTTTACACAATGCTTTAGGGGCAACTCAGGGGCAGTCCCCCATCGCATTGAGAGTTGAGCAGTGGCAAGGGTGGACTATTTTTACCATTTCTGATCAGGGCGTTTCAATTCCCCACCGACAACAACCCCTCATTTTTCAACTCCCCCAAGCTTGGACGATTCCTGACCAAGATTTTCTGGGTAAAACAGGACTAGGGTTGGTGCTGGCCCAACGCATAGCCGAACAGATGTCAGGGGATATTTCCTTTATCTCTGGGCCGACGCTGGGGAACACTTTCTCACTGTATGTGCCTCCAGAACCCCTGCGAAGACGGCAAACTAAAATTACTCAAAGCTTGGTTCTTCTGATTGCCACAAACCCTAGTTTGATTGAACAAGTTAATCAATATTTATCGAAGCAATCTCTAAAGGTCGTCGTGGCCCGTTCAGAGTTAGAAGCCGCTCAGAAAATCATCCTATTCAAACCTCAAGCCATTATTCTACAAACTCTGCTCACCACTGGCTCAGGATGGGATATCCTTTCAATTCTCCAACAGCGAGAGAGGGATTGCCCCATCCTTTTAATAGGAAGTACCGCAGACTGTCAACAAATTACTGACTTTAGAGTGGATGGTTGCTTAACCTTAGACGAGCTGCAACCCGGCCTAGCACGATGGTTAGAGAAGTGCTTAAAATCCAAGATTCCTACCCATGGATCGGCCCCTAAGCCGAAAAACCTCACACCATCCAACTTCCCAACAGCGCAAAAATTAACCGTTCTCCATTTAGACAGCAATCAAGATCAATCCGGCAACGCATTACCCATTAATATCAGCCAATCCCTGTATAAACATCAATGGAGAGTAATATCGACTACAACTTTGGATGAAGCTGAGTTATTGGTAGATATTTGGAAACCTGATGTTATTCTCTATACCGATGATGATTCTGCGCCGTTCTTGAATATGGCAGCAGACTCTCCCTTAATCTCTTTCCCTTTTGTTATTCTTCATCCTGAGGTCCAGGAGATGGCCCTTGAGCGGGGAGACTTAGAGGTTTTTTCTCATGCTAACCTAACCCAACTGCCTTCCAGCACTGAACTTTCAGAAGTATCGTCACTGTTACACATACTCAACAACTCTACCGCAGCAGAGTAGAGGACATACGATACTTTGAGGCTAGCTCCTGGGCTTACTGGAAGCTTTCTGGAGATTCAGAGGGAGGCGGTGTGGAAAAATCAGGCTGAGCAAAGGGATCGAAGGGAGATGGCTCTGGGCTGGGAGCCAGGCTATCAGGATAGGATTCTATTGGCGTTTGTAGGACAGGATCCGGGTCTAAGGGATCGGCGGGGACAGGGCTAAGAGGGACGGGATCTTGAAGAGTGGGATCTGGCCCAATATCACCCTGCTCAAACTGAGGATCAACCGTCGGTTCTTCTAGAGGCGAGGTTTCGGGAGACTCAAGGGGTGTTTCCGCCGGAGTCGGCAGCGTTTCTAATTGTCTTCTGGTTGTTCCTGGCTTTGGTAGAAAATCTTCATTTTGAACTGGGGGGGCCTTTGCAGGCACTTGTGGGTTCGTAAACTGATTCTGATAATGAAATCGGAGCAACAGACCAAAGGCAATTCCTACAACCCCTGAGAGCACGGAACAAATGAGTAGTGCTCGGTAGGGAAATCTAGGAGGCACGGAATAGGGTTGAAGGCGAGTGGTTGACACAGTCTGACTGGGCTCCTGGCGAGGGACTGTTGATGCTGTAGGAAGATCCTCAGCCTCGGGAGCTAAAGATAATTCCTCTGAAGGGGAAGAAATTTCTGGATCTGAAGGGTCTGAATCGGGGAGAGAAGAGCTCTCTGGGGTAGTGGATTTTGCTGAGGGTTGAGGCACTGCCTCAGTCGAGGAAAGGGAAGCTGCGCCTATGTTACCCGATTTTATTGGGAATGATACAGGAGGAGAAGGGGCTTTGGGTAGGAGTTTCAACCACTCCGAGATAGATTGGGGACGGTGCTGAGGTTGCATGGCCATTCCCCGGAGTAGGGCAACAATCGTTGCCTGGCTTAAGTCTGGGTGACGGATCTCCAAGCGAATATGCTGCCGCTGGGAGGCTGCTATCGGAATTTTTCCCGTCACCAAGGTGTATAAAGTTGCCGCTAATCCGTAGATATCGGTTGTAACAGTTTGTTGACCTTGAGCGACTTCAGGAGCTGTATAGGCATGAAGAAGGGAAGAAGAGCCCCCCAGAGCACTGGGTTGCCAAACCCAATTTCCTAGAACTGGATGATTTGTTTGGGGGTGGATAAAGATATTTTTGGGTTGAATATCCCTATGGAGAAGCTGCTGCTGATGGGCCTGATTCAAGCCATCCGCAATTTGGGTAATTTGGGCAATCGCCTCCACCTCTGGTAGAGGCTGTTTTTTTGCTTTTGTGGCCCAAGTTTGTCCTGATAGCTTTTCCCTGACTAGAAAGGGGAGAACGGAATCTACAAAAATGTCTCGGATGGATTCTAGAGAAGGATGTTTTAAGTTCTGCCAGGCTTGGGCCTCTTGTATAAAAGCATCGCGATGTAGAACAATTTTTTTAGGATTTTGACGGGATGGATTAAGGGTATTGATCAGAACAGTCTGCTGACTGGGTAAATGCGTGCCCTCATAAGTTAACTGCAAGCCCTGATGCCGGACCAGCTGCTCTAAGCGATAGGTTCCTTTTTGTAAGAGTGTTCCAAGGGGCAGCAAAACCATTGTTGGCAGAGGGGGGCGCATGGGAGCTAACGACAGAGGGAAGGGTTAGATCATGAAGATGCTGGGAAAATTCCTCAGGTTCCTGGCTAATTCCCGTTTCCTTAAACCCTAAACCTAATCCTTCGGGTTTCTTCAGGCTGTAATGTGTCTCACAATTGGGAACGGGAGCAAGTCAGAACAGAGATTAAGACCTAACTGCAGACAGATTTTGAGCCTGTTAAGTTAGGCCTAATTTCTCTAGTATGGGTTTGGTAGAGACCACATGCTTTTCTAGCCCTAATTTCTGGGGCTCAATTCCTAAAGCTAACCCGACTAATTGAGGTAAATGCAAAACAGGCAGCCCTAGCTTGGTATCAATGGACTTTTCAACTTCAGGTTGACGAGAATCCAAATTCAAATGGCAAAGGGGACAAGGAGTCACTAAGCAATCTGCTCCGGCTGCAATGGCGTCCTGAATTCTGCCACCAGCCATGGCAAAGGACTGAGGGGTAGCATAGCTCGCGAGGGGCCAACCACAACATTGGGTGCGCCCTGAGTAATAGATCGGGGTGGCATCGAGGGCCAAAAACACGTTTTCCATGGAAGAAGGGTGAATGGGATCGTCGAAGGGGAGGCTCTGTTGAGCTCTGAGCAGATAGCAACCATAAAAAGCCGCACATTTTAAGCCGCTAAGTTTACGCTTGACCTGAAGGGACAGAGCTTCCAAACCAAAGTCTCCAACCAAGGCCCAGAGAAGATGCTTGACTTCAGTACTACCTTGATAGGGAGAACAATGCTGCTCAGATAAGAGGTTATTGATCTGATCAAAATAGTCAGGGTCATTATCCTTGGCGTCTTTGAGTCGCTCATCAACATGGCCAATTACTCCTTGGCAGGTACTGCAATGGGTGAGTAGAGGTAAATTGAGCTGTTCAGCTAGGGCTATATTGCGGGCATTAACGGTATCTTCTAGTAGCTGAGAATCTTCTTTGAATGTGCCGGACCCACAACAGGCCGCTTTCTTCAGTTCAATGAGTTTAATCCCTAAGGCCTGGGTTATTTCCTGGGTTGACATGTACAATTCTCGGCAAGCGCCTTGAGCGACACATCCTGGGAAGTAAGCATATTGAAGTGTTGGGACCGACATCTGAATTACTCGCTGTAACTGAGCCTTTGCTAGAGCAACGCTAGCATGTTGGCCTGAGAATTCGGGTTACCTGTGATTGAACATTACAAAACGGTGAAATCAGAGGTCTTGAGCGGTGAGACCATTTATCTTGAAGAGCAAGAGATAGCCGTTGAATTCCAAAATGCGTGACCTTTACCCAGTTATCACTCCTTATACAACGGGAAAACTTCAGGTTTCTGAGCTGCATACCCTTTATTACGAAGAAGTGGGAAATCCCCAGGGGAAACCGGCTGTATTTCTGCATGGCGGGCCAGGGGGCGGCATCGATCCGGTCTATCGGCAATATTTTGATCCGCAGCAATGGCGATTGGTGCTGTTCGATCAGCGGGGTTGTGGGCAAAGTACCCCCCATGCAGAGTTAAGAGAAAACACCACCTGGAATTTAGTTAGGGATATTGAAGCCCTGCGTCAGCATTTAAGTATCGATCAATGGGTGGTCTTTGGTGGGAGTTGGGGTAGTACTTTGGCGCTGGCCTATAGCCAAACCCATCCTGAAGCCTGCAAGGGATTAATCTTGCGGGGCATATTTATGTTGCGCAATCAAGAGCTGCAGTGGTTTTACCAAGAAGGGACCAGCAATATTTTCCCAGATGCCTGGGAAGCTTATCTCCAGACCATCCCTCCAGAAGAGCGCCATGATTTAATCAACGCTTATTATCGCCGCCTCACCAGCAATGATCCAGCGATTCAATTAGAAGCCGCCAAAGCCTGGTCTGTTTGGGAAGCGACAACCAGCAAACTAATCCCCGATCTTGAATTACAAGAAAAATGTGGTGAAGACACCTTTGCCACGGCATTTGCACGCATTGAATGTCACTATTTTGTCAACAAGGGCTTTTTAGATACTGAGGATCAGCTGTTACGGGGGTGCGATCACATCCAGCATCTCCCCATTGTCATTGTCCAAGGCCGATACGATGTGGTGTGTCCCGTTATCTCCGCCTGGGAACTCCACCAACAACTACCCCAATCCGAATTACAAATCATCCCTGATGCCGGCCATTCCATTACAGAACCTGGCATTCGCAATGCTTTGATAGAAGCAACCGACCGCTTTGCCCAAATTCCATAACATGCCTTGGCTAAGACTTAATTTATGGTCTAGCAAGAAAACAAGATCGATGCTTTCAGAAGGGCGGTTTCAGATTACTATGGAAGGAATGGCTGAAACCCTGAAAGACTGGATCAGACATTCTCTGGCCTTGATCTTTGAGCAAGGACATTGAAATATGCTCAGGGAAGGAAGTAAAGCATTTGGCCTCATATGAAGCCGCATTCACCCTTCTGCTAGAGTCCGTAGTTTTAGAGAAAAGAGAACCCATGAGTGAGTCGGAAATTTTTGGCAAAGTAAAAGATATTGTTGCTGAGCAATTAAGTGTTGATGCAGACAAAGTAACGCCAGAAGCGAGCTTCCAGAACGATCTAGATGCTGACTCCCTGGATGTTGTGGAAATGGTCATGGCTCTAGAAGAAGAGTTTGACATCGAAATTCCAGACGAAGCAGCCGAAGAAATTCTTACGGTTCAAGCTGCCGTTGACTTTATCGCCGGCAAAGTAAAGGCTTAGCAATCATGCTGCGTGCTAGAGAGCATGCAGCATGATTGCCAACCCCTCAATATTTCATCCTATGCTGATCACATGTGACCATCATGACTAACCTAGAGCCTAAGCGCGTTGTAATTACAGGGCTGGGGGCCATCACTCCATTGGGGAATACCCTCTCTGAATACTGGGATGGGTTGCTTGCAGGTCGCAGTGGAATTGGCCCCGTCACCCGATTTGATGCAGCGAAACATGCCTGCCGCATTGCTGGAGAAGTCAAAGGCTTCGATCCCCAAGACTATATGGATCGCAAAGACGCCAAACGCATGGACCGCTTTGCCCAATTTGCCGTATCTGCCAGCAAACAAGCCCTAGCGGATGCTAACTTCACCATTGACGATTCCAACGCCAACGATATCGGCATTATTATCGGTACCGGCATTGGGGGCCTAAAAGTTTTAGAAGATCAGCAGGAAATCTACCTGACCAAAGGGCCAGATCGCTGTAGTCCCTTTATGATTCCGATGATGATTGCCAACATGGCGGCGGGATTGACGGCCATTCATGTCGGCGCTAAGGGGCCGAACTCCTGTTCCGTGACGGCCTGTGCTGCTGGGTCTAACGCCATTGGCGATGCGTTTCGATTTGTCCAACGTGGCTATACCAAAGCGATGATTTGCGGCGGCACCGAAGCGGCCGTAACACCCTTGTCCATGGCTGGATTCGCGGCCTGTCGGGCCCTTTCTACCCGCAATGATGAGCCCACGAAAGCCAGCCGACCTTTTGATAAAGATCGGGATGGTTTTGTCTTGGGAGAAGGCGTTGGCATTCTCATCATTGAAGAATTAGAGCATGCCCTAGCCCGAGGGGCCAAAATCTACGCTGAACTGATTGGCTATGGGGTCACCTGCGACGCTCACCATATGACCTCCCCCTCTCCGGGCGGCGTGGGTGCTGCGCGAGCCATTGAGCTATGCCTCAAAGACGCGAACCTCACCCCAGATCAAATCAGCTATATCAACGCCCACGGCACCAGCACGAACGCCAACGATACAACGGAAACGGCTGCAATTAAGCATGCGATAGGTGATAATGCTTATCGGGTAGCCATTAGTTCCACCAAATCGATGACGGGTCATCTACTCGGCGGGTCTGGCGGAATTGAAGCAGTGGCGACTGCCATGGCCATTGCCAATGATCAAGTCCCACCGACCATTAACCTGGACAATCCTGATGAAGGGTGCGATCTAGACTATATCCCCCATACCAGCCGTGAATTAACGGTGGATGTTGCTCTTTCCAATTCCTTTGGTTTTGGCGGTCACAATGTCACCCTTGCCTTCCGAAAGTATGTCGATTAATGTTGGATTCCCTTGCCGAGATGGCATCTGTATTTGAGGCTTGTCTGTACCAAGCCTCTTTTTGACGCCCATAGAGAATAAAGACAACGCTTTTTCTTGCCGCTTATCCCTTCTTGCAGTTCAGTAAATACTAAAAATTCAAGCTTATGGTTGTTGCGACCCAATCCCTAGACGAACTTTGTATTAATGCCATTCGTTTTCTGGCTATTGATGCCGTCGAAAAAGCCAAATCGGGACACCCAGGTTTACCCATGGGTGCTGCCCCAATGGCCTATGTCCTTTGGGACCGCATCATGCGGTTTAACCCTAAAAATCCCTATTGGTTTAACCGCGATCGATTTGTGCTGTCTGCAGGGCATGGCTGCATGCTGCAATATGCCCTTCTCCATCTGACTGGGTTTAACAGCGTTTCCCTTGAAGAAATTAAGAATTTCCGTCAGTGGGGCTCAAAAACTCCGGGACACCCTGAGAACTTTGAAACGCCTGGGGTTGAAGTCACGACTGGGCCTTTGGGCCAAGGCATTTGTAATGCCGTCGGTTTGGCCATGGCCGAAGCCCATTTGGCAGCCAAGTTCAACAAGCCAGAGCATACCCTTGTAGACCATTACTCCTATGTCATCTTGGGTGATGGTTGCAATATGGAAGGGGTGTCCGGCGAAGCCTGCTCCTTGGCAGGGCACTTGGGCTTGGGTAAATTGATTGCCCTTTACGATGACAACCATATTTCCATTGATGGTTCTACAGATATTTCCTTCACAGAAGATGTGGGCAAGCGGTTTGAAGCCTATGGTTGGCATGTCCAGCATGTTGAGAATGGCAACACCGATCTTGACGGGATCCAGAAAGCGATTGAAGCCGCGAAAGTTGTAACCGATAAGCCTTCCTTGATTAAGGTCACTACTACCATTGGCTACGGGTCTCCGAATAAGGCCGATACCGCTGGTGTTCATGGCGCTGCCCTTGGAGATGCAGAGATTAAAGCCACCCGAGAAAATCTGGGCTGGAGCCATGAACCCTTTGATATTCCCGACGATGTTCTATCCCACTTCCGGCAAGCAGTGGATCGGGGTGCTACGGCTGAATCCGAGTGGGATGCAGTTCTGGCCTCCTATCGGTCTCAATACCCTGCTGAAGCAGCTGAATTTGAGCGGATGTTGAAAGGAGAACTCCCCGCAGATTGGGATAAGGCTCTTCCCAGATACACCCCTGCAGATAAAGGTCTAGCCACTCGGAAGCACTCCGAAATCACCATCAATGCCTTGGCAGGTGCCATTCCTGAGATGATTGGTGGATCCGCTGACCTGACCCACTCCAACCTGACGGAAATTAAAGGCTCAGGGAATTTCCAAAAGGGAGATTACAATAACCGCAACCTTCGGTTTGGGGTTCGTGAGCATGGCATGGGGGCTATCTGTAACGGTATTGCCCTGCATAATTCCGGTTTAATTCCCTACTGCGCCACTTTCTTGGTGTTCGCAGATTATATGAGAGCAGCCATCCGTCTATCTGCCCTAGCTGAAGCGGGTGTTATTTACGTCATGACCCATGACTCTATTGGTTTGGGTGAAGATGGTCCAACTCACCAACCCGTGGAAACAATTGCTTCCTTGCGAGCCATTCCCAACCTAACGGTGATTCGACCTGCAGACGGAAACGAGGTTTCTGGGGCGTATAAAGTTGCGATCGCAAGTCGTAAATATCCCACACTGATCGCCTTTACGCGTCAGGCCCTCCCTAACTTAGCCGGTAGCTCCATTGATGCCGTGGCCAAGGGCGCTTACATTATGTCCGACAGCGATGGCACACCCGACATGATCATGATTGCGACAGGCAGTGAAGTACACCTTTGTGAACAAGCTGCTGAGCAGTTACGGTCTGAAGGCAAGAAGGTTCGCGTAGTCTCCATGCCCTCCTGGGAATTGTTTGAAGCTCAAACGCCGGAGTACAAAGAGTCTGTTTTACCCAAGGCTATTACTAAGCGTTTAGCCGTAGAGGCTGCAGCCGATTTCGGTTGGCATCGGTATATTGGTTTTGAAGGTCAATCTATCAGCATCAATCGCTTTGGTGCCTCTGCACCTGGAAACACTTGCCTAGAACAGTTTGGCTTTACCGTTGAGAACGTTCTCGCCAAAGCCAAGGATCTAATGAGCTAAGGTCTTTCAAGAATCATTTGGTTCGCAGTCCTCCTATTGCTAGGGGGACTGTTTTTTTATGAGGGTCAGCACACCCGCTAGTCCGAATGATTCATGAGGGCTTCAAACACTGATTACAGGGACACTTCTAGAAACAAGCTGTATTTCAGGCAGGTGCTGCGTTTAATCCATTAGAAACGTGTTCGAGGAATTGCCTAAATAGTCATGAATAATCCAGGCTAGGGTTAAAGGGCAGGCTCAGGTTACATTGCTTTCGAAATTGCCCCAGTATAATCGAACCAATCCTTGTCGATACCCAGCCTCTAAACCGTTGGCATGACTCTGAAACAGGGCATTTCCCATACCGCCTTACTCCTGAGCCTCTGCTTATATATTTTCTATCTATGCCCCTGGGTCAATCGTTCATTCCCGTTAACCTTAGGAATGGAGTTTTGGCCTTATGTTTGTGTGATTCCTTGTTTAGGTCTTGGATTTAGATTGTTTCACCTAGACCTGCGCAGGCAGCGACTAGGGCTAGGATTGGCATCACTTCTACTGGCTATTAGTCTTGCTCCTTGGATTCAATGGCTAGGACTACCCTCCCTAGGGGCGCAACCATCAGGATTGCGGGTGATGTCTTACAACATCTGGACCCAAAATCAAGATTATGGTGCCATTCAACAGTCTATTCAGCAGGAAGATCCCGATATTCTGTTTCTCACAGAGATTACGAAGTCGGCCATGCGTGATTTGGAAAACCGCTTGGATTATCCCTATAGTCAACGCTCTAATCGGGGGTCTAATGCATTTTTTAGTCGCTACCCTATCCTCTCAGCGACTCCGGAATATCCCAATGTGACGGAGCATGGTCTTACGTTTAGCTTAGTTACTCAAATTCAAACACCCCAGGAGGTGCTGACGGTCGTGGGGATTCATCCCCCCATTCCGCTAACCCGATCCTCATTTGCCGTTCGCAACCAACAGTTTGAACGCCTAGCCCCCTTTATTCAGCAGGTTCCCAATCGTGTCATCGTTCTGGGGGATTTCAATACCTCTCCCTGGTCACCTTATTTCGATCAGTTCTTACAGGAGGCAAATTTATGGAGTGCAACCCGAGGACAAGGCATCTGGGCTACCTGGAGTTATGAGTCTTCTTTACCCCATTGGTTTGCCAAGATTCCTATCGATCATATTACGAACCGTGGGTTTGTCTGTATGGATGCTTGGGCAGGCCGTGCCAATGGTTCTGATCATCGGCCTGTTATTGCGGAATTAAAACCCGTTTGAAGCAGCAAGTTGATTCATATCATCGACTAGCCATCTTAAGAACCCTTCAGGAGTCAAAGTCTGCAAAAAAATGTCGCATATTTTCAAGACCATCTGAGCCATACCGCCTTATCCTCAAAAAGTTCGACCTTCTTACAATTAGAATCTAATGAAGTTCAAATACACGATTCTCTATGTGAAAGATGTAACGTCAACCCTAGACTTTTTTAAGCGGGCGTTTGGGTTTAATCAGCAGTTTCTTCACGAAAGCGGCGATTATGGTGAGCTGAGTACCGGGAGTACAACGCTTTCGTTTTCAGCATTCAGCTTGATGAAAGACTTAGGGAAGTCTCCAGCTCAGGCCCAAGCCCATGCACCTGTGTTTGAAATGGCTTTTGAGTCAAATGACGTTCGCTCTGATTTAACAAGAGCTTTAGAAGCAGGTGCAGTTTTACAGCAGGATATTCGAGAGGAATCTTGGGGGCAAACCACCGCTTATGTCATCGATCCCAATGGTTTTCTGATTGAGATCTGTTCGCCAGTTGCCAGCTAGCTGTAACCTGAGTCCATAAGGCGGTCATATTGCTCAGGTGTCAGATTCGAAGGCGATACGCCAAACCAGTGTTTGATTTCTCGGCTCATATGGGACTGATCTGAATATCCATGAATATGGGCAATATCTTTGAGAGGAGTGGAGGTTTTTAAGGCTAAAGCTGCTTGCCGAACCCGTGCTAGCTGTAGCCAAAAACGTGGTGGTTGTCCTGTCTGACTTGTGATCAACCGTTGTAAAGTTCTTGGGGTTATTCCCAGCCATTTAGCTGCTGTGGATACTGTTCTGGGTTGGCTTCTCAAGCATTCAAGAGATTCAGCCACTGCCTGATTTAGAAAACAGAAACTATTGATCCGATCCTTGAGGTCCAGCTTATTGCTGCCAGTAGACAGGTTACCTAATAACTTCTGTTCATTGATCTGAGTGCCAGGTCTTAGCCTAATGCCCATCAGGCTAACCCCTTTGTGGATATACACATTACGAGTCTGAGTATCTAATGTTGTGATTCGCCAATAAGGTCGTTTGCCAAACGAGGTGGATCGAATAATATCTCTGCAACCATCAGGAATAACCAGTGCTGAGCCATTGGAAGTTGCCGTATATTGCCATATTTCGAGTATGCAGTCGTTCATAAACGTATAAGAGGTTGCACAAACTTGCTCGCATTATTTGGCACAATTCACACTTTACCTTTACCCGTAGTCGGCAACAAACATACGTTGCATCAACGTACGCCTCTTCTAGTGTATGTTGCGCGTACATTTGAGTTATCCGCCAATTTGAGACATGGTGCGGCTATAGTTTGCTCCCACCGTGCCAGATTGTCGCTCCTTGTAATTTATCTCTGGCTTGAGTTCCAATAACTGCCGGACGCGATCTCTTAATTCGTCTGTAGACACGCCATCCCTCAAGGCCGTCTTTAAATCTAACTGTCCCGTTTCATTCAGTAAACAAGGCCGCAGCCACCCATCCGCCGATAATCGCATGCGATTACAGCGATCGCAAAAGCATTCCGACATCTGACTGATAAACCCTAATGTGCCCTGGGCTCCTGGGATTTGGAACACATCGGCTGGGCCATTGCCCTGGACTTGTCCGTCTGTGAGGCCCCATCGATCTCGAATTTGGGTTCGGAGTTCTTCTGAGGGTATCCAGCCGCGATCGCAAAATAAATCCGCGTTCCCAATCGGCATAAACTCAATAAACCGCACATGCCATTGGCGGTCAATGGTCAACGCTGCCAGATCTAACACCTCATGATCATTTACTCCAGGAATAATCACCACATTGAGTTTGAGAGGGTTAAACCCGACTTGATAAGCTTTTTGGATGCCTGCCCAGACCTTATTCCAGCGTTTGTGTCTCTGTGAATCTCTACCCACGATAGTGGCAAAGGTCTCTGGCACGAGGGAATCTAGGCTGATATTGATGCGACGCAATCCAGCCTCAAATAAATCCTGAGCTAGAGGCTCAAGTAAAAACGCATTTGTCGTCATCGCCAAATCTTTAACCTGAGGCAATGCGATAACTCCGCGCACAATATCTAAAATATCGGGCCTCAGTAGCGGTTCCCCACCTGTAAGGCGGAAGCGAGCAAATCCCAACGGGATAAAAACGTCCCGAATTAAAGTCAATAGTTCTGTCGCTGTCAGAACGGCTGTGGGCTGCAAAAATTGCAAGTCCTGGGTGTCGGGCATGCAATATTGACAGCGAAAATTGCAGCGATCAATCAAGCTAATTCGAAGATAATCAACTGCATTCATTACATCAGCCTTTTATAGGGCTAGGAACAACTAACCGCGATGTCTTCTACTTTAACGTTATCGACAAAAAAAATTGGGGCGCTCAACAACGCCCCAAACCATTAGCCACAAGCCACAACCTGTGGCGTTGGATTTAGTAGAGATCTTCTTCTTTATGAGTTTCGATGGTGCAATCAGAAGTTGCGTAAGCGACGCAAGTTAGCACAAAACCAGCTTCGATTTGATCATCATCCAAGAAGGACTGATCAGACTGATCAACAGTACCAGCAGTGATTTTTCCAGCACAGGTGGAGCAAGCGCCAGCACGGCAGGAGAAAGGAAGGTCAATACCTTGCTCTTCAGCTACGTCCAAAATATATTCGTCATCAGGGCATTCGATAGTAGTGTCTAGCCCTTCAGATGCACTTTTCAGTGTGACCTTATATGTAGCCATGATGTACTCCTCAATAAAATTCGTGGAAACGGCAGTTCAAAAAGCTCAGCCATGGGTTTTCAAGACTTAAGGAAAACTCAAGGTTGAACCTTCTTCTCTGATACTACGCAAAAAATTAAGGTTTATAAAGCTGAAATAGGGTTTGGGCCAATGGGATTTGTAATGAATGAACGCATTTAGACCATGATTTACTTATCTAATGTCAAATAGATACATTATGATTTTGGCAAGCACAGTAAAGACAAATACCTTAAAAGCAATACAGAAAGAGGGTTATAGCGCCTAAAAAAAGTCATCATTGGTTCTTAGAAAAAAGAGCAAAAAACGGCGGAAGAACCCTTAAACTCCTTACGGAGAAAGACTCATAGGTCATTGTCATCTAGAAATAGATTAGAATTTCCTATCGATAGGCTCAACTTATATAATCTCGCCTCAGGATTATTGAGTTTATTCAGAACTAGATATGGAAACTGTGCGCCCATTGAAAAGAGTCATGGATTGCTCAATCCCTTTCTTGAGTGCCATCTCCACCGCATCTACACCGAGATCAAGAACCGCCGGAAGCAGTTGGTTCTCTAACGGGGCAAAACGTCCTAACACAAAAGAGATGGTATCTTTGCCTCTTTCTGGGGGTGGACTGCCAATACCAATTCGTAGCCTGGGTACTTCAGGTGTACCCAAATGGGAAATGATGGAGCGCATCCCATTGTGTCCCCCGGCAGATCCCTTCAGCCGCAGTCGCAACTTACCAACGGGCAAAGCCATTTCATCATAGATGACTAAAACAGAGGTGGGCTCTAGCTTGAACCAATCAATCACCGCGCGAATGGATTGGCCAGAGTTATTCATATAAGTATGGGGTTTAAGCAAGCGCACCCGGCGACCCTGGCCACCCAAGCCTTCCCCGTATTCACCTTGGAATCGCCGTTCTGAAGTTAAGGAAATTTGCCAGTGCTGAGCCAATCGATCGATAAATGCAAAACCAATATTATGGCGAGTGCGATCATATTTGGAACCAGGGTTTCCTAAACCGACAATCAGTTCAGGAATAATCAGTGGAGCGGTCATTTAGGAGTTCGTTACTTCAGGAGATTCAGCCATTACGTCGTCGGTTGGGGCTTCAGCCATCTCTTGGCCTTCCAGCTGAGGCTGTTCTTGAGGCTTGGGGGTCTCTAAGGTTGCTTCCATGGGCGTTTCATTTAGAGTCTCATTAATCCGATCCGCCTCTTTTTTAAATTCGTTTTCAAATTCTTTCGAGGCTTCTTGGAAACTTTTGAGGGCCTTGCCCATACTCCGACCAATTTCTGGGAGTTTTTTCGGACCAAATACCAACAAAGCAATGACCATAATCAAGGCCATCTCTGGCAAGCCAATACCAAATACGTTCATGGGGTCCTCCTCAAGATTCCGATCGCAGCGGGTCTAGTCTTCGATTGTAATGGATCTCTAGAGTCTCCCCTAAATCTAACCTCACGACAATAAAAAGCCCCGGAAGACCGGGGCAGATGGGATATCAACTTCAAGAGAAATTGGTATCACCTACAGGAAAAACGTCATGCTAAAAGATGTTCTTATTGGCCGAAACCACCGAGGCTGGTCCAGCCTGCATCAACACCATCAAGGACGATAGTGTGGTTATAAACTTGAAGCATAATAAGCAACAACAACGTAATCATGACTACAAAACCAGCCATTACTGGAGTCGTCCCCCAACCAGGCACGAATTTGCCGGCTTCGGAATTATTGTTACCTTTGAGAACATCTCCCCACCAGGTCTGTTTTGGCATAGCTTATCGGCTCACAACAAACAACACTATTTTTTAACTTATCGTAATATTATAGAGGAAAGATACTCATAAAAAAATGCAATTTTCTGACCCTGCAACAGTTCTTATCATAACCATCTTGGCTGTAACCATTGCCTTTACTGCGGTTTCCCTATATACAGCTTTCGGTCCTCCCTCCAAACAATTGGCAGATCCCTTTGAAGAGCATGAGGATTAATTCCCCATTCAGGCATGTTTTTAGTTAAATAAGATGCCTTTTGGGGCACGCTTGCTAGGATGGCTAGTTGTGGCACGTCTAGAGTGAGTCAATGCCTCAAAATAAAAATATCGCCCTCCTTGCGTCTTTGGGTTTAACTTTAGGACTGAGTGCAGGTGGGCTTTTGCTGTTGCAAAATACAGCCCCGGACCTGTTGCCGAGCCTACTAGGGCAATCAGGAGACAATAGTGGTTCTAGACGATCGAAAGGAACCTTCAAGGTCTTAGGGGATACGTTTAGCGGCTACAGTACCTTTCGTAATGACGCCTTTCAAGAGGCGTTGGGAGAACCAGGAATCCGCCTTGACTATGCGGATGAGTTTGATCAGTCCCAACGGGCTCAGGCATTAGGGCAAGGTAAAGCAGATTTTATCGTTACGACCCTCGATCAGTTTCTGAAGCAAAAGCCTAAAGGAAAAATTGTTGGCCTGATCGACCGAACGGTGGGGGCTGATGCAGTGGTATTGAATACGCGTCAGTTTCCTCAGCTCAAATCCTTAATTAATCTCAGTCAACTGGTTAAGCAAGGGAAATCGAAACAATATTCCATTGTTTATGCTGGCGATACGCCTAGTGAATATTTAGCCCTGGTCCTCGATACCAAGTTTGATGCCTTTAACCTCTCAGATTTCCGGGTAATCAAGGTGGAGGACGCTTCCCAGTCCTGGAAGCTGATGCAAGATACGAAGGAAAATGTTGCGATCGCAGTTTTGTGGGAACCCTTTGTTTCCCAAGCGCGCAAGCAAGGCCATACCGTCGTTCTTTCTAGCAAAGATGCCCCCAATACCATCGTGGATGTCTTGGTGGCCTCAGACAAGGTAATTCAGTCTCAGCCAGAACAAATTTCGGCCTTTCTAGCCGCCTACTATCGACGCATTGAGTCCGGCATTAGCAATCGGTCTCAACTTCAAGACCAAATTGCGACTGATGGTGATTTATCTGCTCCCGATGCAGATACGGTCCTGAACGGGATTAACTTTTTTACAGCCTTAGAAGCCCAAGACTGGATGCAGCAAGACGCACTCAACCAGCGGATTACGGCAACAGCCGCTGTTTTGGTCCTGTCGGGCACGTTAACTCAGGTGCCGGAGAATCCCTCACAGCTCTATGACCCTCAGTTTGTGAGCCAGGCGGCGGATAACACCAAAAAATTAATCGATATTGTTCGAGCTGATAATCCTGAACTCGCTAAAAAACTGGAAGGAAAGTCGCCCTCCACCCAGACAGCATCTAAACCGACAGCTGATATCAAGTCTGCCCCCAGTATTGGCAACCTCAAAGTGCGAGGGGAAGTGAAGTTTGCGGTAGGAGCCGCCAATTTAACTTCCTCGGGGCGTCAAACCTTGGATAAGCTATCTAAGGAAATTGCGGAGTTTAACCCGGATACAGTTGCCGTGCGAGTGATTGGCCATACCTCTAAAACTGGGTCTGCTAGTTTAAATCAATCCCTAAGCCAACAACGGGCTCAAGTAGTCGTTCAATATCTGAAACGATTGGGGATAAAGCAAGCGATTCAAGCGGAAGGGAAGGGGTTCAGTGCACCGTTACCGGGCATTCCACCTAGTGATGCTCGCAATCAACGCACCGAAATTCGGTTAGTACGCATTAACTAACCTCACTCTTTAAGGCTGACGCAGGTGCTGCAGTAAGTCATAGAAGGGTTGCCAATCATCTTCTATCATGATTGGCTCCCAAATAGCTTCAATTTGAGGACGGGTAATCACCGTCCGGGGATTGCGCTGCAAGCGTTGCTTGATAGCAGCTAACTCAGTCTCAGGGTATTGCTGAAGCAGCCGATGATAAAGCTGCCGCCATGTCTCCAATTGATCTTGCCATTGGGGCGGGCTTAGAAGCTCTGATTCACTAAAAATATGGCCTGGGTCAACGCGCCAGGTCTCTTGGAATTGCAGCCGTAATTCAGCAAAGAACGCATGGTATCCAACTTGCGATCGCTGCAAAAAATCCAAAGTCTGTACCAACAAATCTTCCGCTTCTGACATTTCCGTGGGTTCAAACCCCAACTTCCCCAGCATCCGCTGTCGATAGGCCGAATAGTAATGGGATTTAAACGTTTCAAGCCCTGCATCTAAATCAGCCTGAGGAATTACAGCCACCAGGGGACGCTGCAACATCTCCAAATTCCAATGACACATACCGGGCTGGTTGCCATAGCTGTAGCGCCGGAAATGATCAAAATAGGCAGCGGTAAAGTCAGGGTCTAGGGTTTGAATAAAGGCATAGGGGCCATAGTCAAAGCTTTCCCCTGTAATTGACATATTGTCCGTGTTTAAGACCGCATGGCAAAACCCCACAGACATCCATTGGCCGACTAACGCCGCAGTCCGTTGGACCAACTCTGCATAAAAGCGAGCATAGGCATCGGGTTGTTGCCATAGGTGAGGATAGTAATACTGGATCACATGATCCAGTAATTGCTGGATCATGTCAGGTCGCTGCAGGGCCAATAACCGCTCAAAGGTGCCAAAGCGGATATGGGACCGACTAAACCGCACCATTACTGAAGAACGAGTCGGTGAAGGTTCATCTCCCCGCCATAAAGATTCTCCCGTCTCAATTAAACTCAAGCAGCGAGAGGTCCGCACCCCCAAATGGTGCAGGGCTTCTGCTGCCAACACTTCTCGAACCCCCCCCTTTAGGGTTAAGCGACCGTCTGCACTTCGGGAATAAGGCGTCGTTCCGGATCCCTTAGTGCCCAGATCATAAAGTTCGCCATCGGTTCCACGGACCTGGCCGTATAGAAAGCCGCGCCCATCCCCTAAGCGGGGATTGTAGTCCCCAAACTGATAACCGTGATAGCAAAGAGCTAGCAAAGGTTCTCGACTCTGAAACTGCCCGTAGGCTTCCACAAAATCGATATCATTCACCTGGTTCGCATCCAGACCCATTTGACCCAGAACATCATCATTGCGAAATCGCAAGAGATGATGGGGAAACTCAGCTGCCATAACTGGATCGTAAAATCCTTCGCCCAGCGCTTCCAAGGCCGGTTCAAACGCTAAGTTAAGCAGTAGGTTCGTGGTGGATGGGGTCGACATGAATTGCGCACATGAGGGCCGTTGAAGCTAAGAGAAGGTGAGCCCATCTCAATTGACACCAGGCATCATCCCTTTACTTAAGCGTTGGATGGCGTTATTGGCGACATCTCGGTATCCCACTTCGCCGGAGAGTAGCTGGCCCATTCTCCGGGTAGCGCTCGGTCGCTTAACCCCAATCTGATAGCCAATTTTGGGTACCCGATAAAACACGCTGGCTAATCGTTGGGCCCACTTCATCTCGCCTCCCCACTCTGTTGCCATCACCTCAGAATATTTTTCGAGGGCGTTGTTTTGGCCGGATAGAGCATGATCAATGGCCTCGGAGGCTTTTAATCCACTAAACATAGAAGGGCGAATCCCTTCCGCCGTAAAGGGATCAACGACACAGGCCGCCTCGCCTGCTAAGATCGCCTGTTGGGTATGGAGAGTTTGGTCGCCATTCCAAAGACAGAGGGGATGGCCATGTTGGCGAATCGAGGTGAAATCCACCCCAAACATTTTCGAATATTCGGTGACGATGGCTCGCAGGTCTTGGCGTTCACCCCCGCGAAAAGCGCCAATGCCAATGGAATAGCCATCTGCTTTGGGAAAGTTCCAGATATAGCCGTTTTTAACCAAACCAAATTCAAAGTGAACCGTATCAGGGTTCTCAATTTCCGTCATGGCCTCAGCTTCTAGGGCTCCACCCAGCTGGCGCTTTCGCTCTTTAAAGCCTAACCACCGGGCCATGGGGCCTTTGGCTCCATCCGCTGCGATTAAATATTTCCCAGAAACGGGACCATCGGCTGTATTCACCTGCCAATGATCGGATTGAAATTCAATCCCAGTAACTGCTGTGTCGTCCCGCAGTTCTGCCCCTTGTTTTTGAGCTTGCTGAATTAAAAAATGGTCAAAAACATCTCGGCGAACCATCCAGATTGGTTCTGGGGTCTGTAAATCCGCTAGCACAACATCTTCCATATTCCAGGTGTAGCGAACGGTTTTCACCTTCAGGGATATGGCAGGAGAAAAATCAAAATCAAACCAGTCTGCGACGACTGGCGACACACCACCACCACAGGGCTTATAGCGCGGTAAAGTTTCCTTTTCTAAAACGAGGACCGATCGACCTTTCTTGGCAAGGTGATAGGCTGCGGTACCCCCTGCTGGCCCCGCCCCGACAATAATGCAATCAAACATATTAAACCGTGGTGATTTCTGTTTCCTTTTCAGCCAAAATCTTGTCGACTTGGCCCGTATACTTATCGGTTAAACCTTGGATCTTGTCTTGAAGATCCTTGGATTCATCTTCTGAGATATCACCACTTTTTCCCTGCTTGCGGGCTGTATCAATGGCATCGCGGCGGATGTTGCGGATGGCAACTTTCCCTTCTTCGGCGATCTTGCCAGCCATTTTGACGAAGTCCTTACGGCGTTCTTCCGTCAACGGCGGAATATTGAGGCGAATGGCGGAGCCATCATTGTTAGGCACCAAGCCCACATCAGAAAGAGAAATAGATCGCTCGATATCCGTCAAGCTGCTGGGGTCAAAGGGCTGAATGGTAATGGTGCTGGCATCTGGAGTACTGATGGTGGCCAAAGACCGTAAGGGAGTCTCTGTGCCGTAGTATTCCACCGTAATTCGGTCTAATAAAGAAGCATTGGCCCGCCCCGTCCGAATGGTGTTGAGGGACCGCTTCATGGCCTCAATGGACTTTTGCATTAAAGTCTCGGCCTCAGCTAACTCCACAAGAACCTCCCACAATAGTGCCAATAGATTCGCCCAATAGGGCCCGTCGAATATTTCCAGAAACGGAAAGGTCAAAGACCAAAATAGGAATATCGTTGTCTTTGCACAATGCGATCGCAGTGCTGTCCATCACTTTCAGATCATGGGTGAGGACATGTCCGTAGGTTAAACTTTGAAATCGCTTGGCATCGGGATTTATTTTAGGATCTGAGTCGTACACCCCATCTACCTTGGTGGCTTTCATGATGATGTCTGCATCGATTTCAGCCGCCCGCAACGCTGCCGTGGTGTCTGTCGTAAAGAACGGATTGCCAGACCCTGCACCAAAAATAACCACCCGGCCTTTCTCGAGATGGCGCATGGCGCGACGACGAATGTAGGGTTCTGCTAATTCCTGCATGGAAATAGCGGTTTGTACCCGAGTCGGTACATTCATTTGTTCAAGGGCATCTTGCAGGGTCATGGCATTCATCACCGTTGCAATCATGCCAATATAGTCGGCAGTTGCTCGATCCATGCCTGCGGCTGCACCTTTCACGCCGCGAAAGATATTGCCCCCTCCGACCACAATAGCGACCTGAATGCCTCGACTGGCGACATCAGAGATTTCTTCGGCAATTCCCTGAACAATGGTGGGGTCGATACCATAGGGCAAAGTTCCCATTAGGGCTTCGCCACTAAGCTTTAATAGGACCCGTTGATAGGTATTCCCCATGCAATGATAACTGCTACGAAAATTGCTCCCCAATTAAGATAGCAGGATTAGGGATCAGGAGGTTGGCTAAAATGATTTAATTCAGATTTTGAATCACTGCTTGACAATATCAATGGTTGACGAGAAAGACAATATAGTTGCCCAGGCTTAATCACTACTCTGTTGCCCCTAACCACAAAATTCAGCGAAATCGTTACGGTAAAAGAAGGAATTTAAGTGTCAAGGACTAATTTGCAAGCCATGAGGCATCCCCTCCGTTGGATCTTTGGAAGACTAATTTTACTACTGTGTCTACTCAGTATTGGAATGACGTTCGGTGGACATCCGGCGTTCGCTGCCCCGGAGCAATCTACCCCACCTGCTTATACTGCTGAGATCGAGACTCAGGTAGAGAATCTATTTAATGCAGCCATGGAAGCCACAAACAAAGGTAACTTCGCCAAGGCAGAGCAATATTGGACCGAGGCCCTTGATTTTCTGCCTAACAATCCTGCCATCTGGAGTAATCGAGGTAACTCCAAGATAAGCCAAGGGAAATTTGAGGCCGCGTTGGTCGACTATGACCGCTCCGTTGAACTTGCCCCCGAACAACCCGATGCTTATCTGAATCGGGGTGCAGTCCAGGAAGGGCTAGCCAATTGGGAAGCTGCGATTGCTGATTACAACAAAGTAATTGAACTGGATCCAAAGGAGGCCGCTGCCTACAACAATCGTGGCAACGCCAAAGCAGGGCAAGGGGATTGGAATGCCGCTCTTACGGATTTTGAAACGGCCATGGAGCTATCTCCCCAGTTTGCGTTTGCTAGAGGCAATTATGCCCTCGCGTTGTATCAAGTGGGTGAGCGGGATGAGGCCATCAAAACCATGCGAAATTTGGTTCGCAAATATCCCCAGTTTGCCGATATGCGTGCGGCAATGACGGCAGCTTTATGGGACAAAGGCCAAATTGGGGAAGCAGAAAGTAATTGGGTGGCTGCGATTGGATTAGATTCGCGCTATAAAGATACAGCCTGGTTAACAGAAATTCGCCGTTGGCCCCCTGCTTTAGTTGAAAATATGGAGGGTTTTCTCACCCTATCAGGTGATAAAGGGGCCAAGAGCTGAATCAAACCTCTACTTGAATTGAGTAGGTATTTGTCTTCTCTGTTGTTTTAATTGGTTATGTCTCTACAACCCGTTCAACAGGTTTTATCAACCTTAAAACAAACCCATTGGCAGCATGAACAGGAATTTGTGCAGTTGTTGGATACCTGGACCCAGATTGTTGGACCTGTCGTTGCGGCCCAAACTCAACCCATCCAAATTACACCGCGAAAAATATTGCTTGTGGCTACAACCAGTTCTGCCTGGGCTCAGAATTTGGCGTTCGAACGGAGTCGCATTCTCCATAAACTAAATACCCAGCTCTCCTACGAGTTTACAGACATTCGTTTTTCCACGAGTCAATGGCCAAGACGATCGAACAACACCCATCGGCGTTCTGTCCCTCCGTCGATTACACCGGCTAGTCTGCTTCCTGCTTTACCTGTTGCTCGACTGGAGCCTAGTCTCGATCCGAATGAGGCGTTTGAACGGTGGACGAATGCGATTCACAAACGGTCTCATGGGTATCCGACTTGCCCAATCTGCCAATGTCCAACACCTAAGACTGAACTACAACGCTGGTCTGTCTGTAGTTTATGTGCAGTTCGAAAACCAGAAGTTTAGGATAAGTCCTAATAAAAAAACCATCAGCATTCACTTATGGGCTCGTGGGACATACTGACTGGTCGTGCATCAAAAAAGTGTGGGTTTGTTAAACCGATAGGGAGTTGAGTTATCCTATCCCCTGATGCAATGTCCTCTATGTGGTCATCCAAAGACCCACAAACGCGGTAAAACCAATAAAGGCAGCCAACGTTACCGTTGCCCCACTGCCAGCGAACTTTCAGTGAGACCTTCGATACCCTCTATTATCACCGTCAGATTTCTCCTCAAACCCTTTAGACCATCCTTCAATCTCATGCTGAAAGTAGTCTGCTGAGATGTTGCACCAAGGTTCCTGCCTATGAGAAAAGGGCGTGCAGTTATATCCAGAAACAAGCATGCCAAAACACATCCTTGCCCACGCCCAAGGGCTAGTCTACACCTTGCTCCATCTGATGCCGAGTCCCTATCAGCAAGAGACCTTACAAGCCTTATTGGAGTTGTTTTTAGAAGCAACCGGTCAATCTTTACCTGCTCATAGCAAAGTTAAATCTGCCAGTGCCATCAGTCGATTCCTCAATCAGTATCAATGGCCCACTCGTCAAGTGATTCGTGCGGTACGTCAAGCAGCCATTGAGCGACTACTGCAGGTGAGGATGCCGGGGCGCCAGCCCTACTTACAAGTGATTCTATAACCACCCTAGAGAAAACAGGCAAGTTCAAAGCCATGCCAGGTTTGATTCGGGTGTATCACGGCAAACGAGGTCTGCATCTGGTCGTGATGTATCTAGTTGTGGGGAAATGGCGCTTGCCTTGGAACTTTAGGGTCTATCGAGGGAAAGACACGCCTTCTCCTGCTCAATTAGGACTACAGTTGCTTCGGCGATTACCACAACCGTTGGCTCAAGGGTTTCAAGTGTTGGTGTTAGCTGATACAGGCTTTGGCAGCATTGACTTTCTAGAAGGAACCAAACAACTGGGATATCCCACCATTGTGGGGGTTCGTAAAGACCGAAAACAACAAGCAGGGGGACCCATTTCTCAACTGTCTCAGCGAGGGCAGCAGACGCACTTAGTCGGTTTGAGGTTTCCGGTTTGGGTGTCTTGGTTTTGGCTTAAGCGAGAGAATAGCCAGCGGGAACTTCGGTATGTGCTTTCCACGAAGCCTTGGAAGGGTAGCACGATTACTAGATGGGGGAAACGACGATGGCAAATTGAGGGATGGTTCAAGACGGCCAAGCATCGGTTTAGCTTAGCTCGATTTGCCCAAGGGACATTGACAGGAGTGTATCGATGGTTGGTATTGTCAATGATTGCCTATTTGTTAGCTCATTGGGCCTATCTCACCACTGCTATGTCAGGGTTACCGGAATGGGGGAAAGCTGCTCGACTAGCGATGGAGTTATGGTTCCCCCATCTTCTGGTGATGACGCTGATAGCGGATGTCGAACAACTCAGGCCTCGCATGCAGCAACTGGGGCTGGACCTCCAGTTATCTTGGGTAACCCAAGGACTACTCGTCATTATCAGTCTCTATTCGTAGCAGTCTGGGCAATCATTCAAGATAGTGCACAGATTTTCTGGTTGCGTTAAAAGTGTTCGCTCGCTTTCAGAAACGGGAATTCTGAATACACAACGAATTCCTTATGGTTTACGGGTCGTTCATTGGTAGCTTTCTCGCCTTTACCTGACTCAAAACCAACAGTTCTGACCTAGGAGTGCAACCAATGAGCTATAAAATTATCCAACCCCTTAGCCTGACAGATGGAATTGGTCTAAATCAGGTCCGTAATGAAATTGATACGGTGCTGAATGAAGGCGTTAAAACGATCCTATTAGATTTGCAAGATGTCACCTTTATCAATAGTTCGGCAATTGGTGCTTTAGTCGCGATGCATAAAGCAGTGCATGGTAGAAGTGGCAAGCTATCTATCTGCTCCATGAGAAAACAGGTTAGCCTTGTCCTGAAATTATCCAGAATGGACCAAATTTTCGATATTTTTGCAGACAAGGAAGAATTTCAGCAAAAAAATGAGACTCCTGTCACTTAGCTTCCTAGTATACATTCGAACTCCATGTCCTACAGCAGAACTAGAGGTATGCTCAAAAATCGCTAGCCAAGCAGAGCGTACGCCACGCCTGCAGGTCCATCGCATTGCATCCTAAGGGACTGAATCAGTGCATCCTAAACTGAGCCAGAACCATGAACCTGATCTTTCACAGATTGGGGCTGGCCCCAAATCACTTGTTCATGTTTATAAATCACCATCCCTGGTTTGGCCCCTTTGGGTTTGTACACATTTTTGGATTCGGTATAGATTACTGGAACTTGATGACTCTGCCGAGCCCGACTATAGTAGGCGGCCATATTGGCAGCAAACTGCATATCTTCGGGTTCAGCAACAGAACCAGCCTCTAATCTCAAGAGCACATGGCTACCGGGAATCTCCTGGGTATGAAACCACAGATCGTAGGTGGCAGCTGTCCGAAACGTGAGCAGATCATTTTGGCGATTATTGCGACCAATTAATAGCTCCCATCCTGAGGGAGATTGGTACTGGTAAAACGGAATTTCAGGTGGCGCATCCTTGCGATACTCCAGTTTCGGGAAATAGTTTTGTAGGATCAGTTCATCTCGAATATCGTGCAGCGTCAACAAATCCGCGACATCTTCAAACTGTTCTAGCTGCTGAATACTGGCTTCCACCTGTTCTAAATAGACCACCTCTGATAGCACCTCTTCCAGTAAAGGCTGCACTTGGGCACGAGAGCGTTTTAGTTTTTGATGGCGTTTGTACCAGGCTTGAGCATTTTGAACTGCATTCTTTTCTGGATTGAGGGTTAGGGTTCGAGGTTCACCCGACCCAAAATCCATCAAAGTTAGGGTTTTCATTCCCACCTGCCACTCATGTAAATGAGCCATCAGTAGGTCAGCCTTTTCCCGATAGGTTTCAGCTGTATCGGATGCCTTCAACTGATCTTGAAAGGTTTTAGCTTTGGTATTGAGCTTCTTGAGATGGCCTTTGACCTTTTGCTGCAGCTGATGCCGGAGCTGCTTAAAGACCTGCTCGCCTAACTGTTGACTGTAATAGTCATCCAGCAACGTTTGCGTATCCGCTGCTAGCCGGGTGATATCCCAACCCACTACGGTGTAGCCCCCTGATGAACACCAACCAGGAGTGAAGGATTGGGATTCTAGAGCCGATAGCCAATCTTGCCAAGCTTGAAAGAGCCGTTGCCAATCCATTTCTTGCAGGGTTTCAGTAGATTGATCAGGCTGCAGATGAATGGAGGACAGCATGGACAATACCAGAGCCGAACTCAGGCCTCGATAGGTTTTGAGTAAATTTCGTTTCAGAGGACCCGGTACTAAGCTGACCTGTCGCTGCCAATGCTCAAAGGATTCCGACAAAGTGGGAATGGGGTCGGTTAGGTGGGGCGGTGGCTGGTAAAGGTCTCCGGTTTGAATGGGGCGAACACTAGACTGTTGGGCACTGACTTGATGGGCCGCTGTGACAATTCGATTTTCTCCATTGGTCAAGATAACGTTGCTATACTTACCCATGATTTCTACATAGACATGCCAATCCACAGGGGCTTGAGGGCGCTGACCAATCTGCAAGTCGATCACCCGTTCCCAATCGGCAATCGGTTCAACGGCTATCAAAGCGAGGCCATTGAGCTGGTGACGTAACTGTTGGCTAAAGGTAAAGGTATCTGCGCCTTTCGGGGGTGGGGTTCCCATACAAATTCGGGCCGCTTGAGGATGCCAACTCAAGGAAAGCCATCCTCGATGGTCGAGGGTACGCAGGGCAATATAGACCGTAAACCGATCTTGCTGAACCACTTGTTCAATGCGTGCCGGTAGCCATTGCGATCGCAACTCGCAGCACGCTGCAGTCAATGTCGTAAAGTCAACCTGTTGCACGGGTAATTACAAGTAAATGGACCTCTTGTGAGGAGTTCCTAGGCAGGAAAACCTATCTTTCAGAAATTCATTCATATTTTAAGAATTAATACTGATTTGTCGACCCAAGCCTTGAGATGCTGATTTTTCATAGCCATTTTGTATCCTGCGATACATTTCACCCTAAGTAATCCTGTAAATCCTAAATAAGATTCCTATGACTAGAAATAAATACTTAAAAATAGGTTGTAGGTCTAGATCTTTTGTGGATAAGATGGAAAAAAGGATGATATCAGAGCTTTTTTGGGTGATGCGCTCTGATATTACAAAAGGTTGGAATCTGCGTGAGGATTTGTATTTATGGATATCAAGTTAATCAATATAGGCTTTGGAAATATTGTCTCTGGGAATCGAGTGATTTCCATCGTCAGTCCCGAGTCTGCACCCATTAAGCGTATCATCAGTGAAGCCCGAGATCGGGCCCAATTGATTGATGCCACCTATGGGCGGCGCACACGCGCAGTAATCGTAACTGATTCAGGTCATGTTGTCCTGTCTGCAATTCAGCCAGAAACGGTCGCTCACCGTTTTATGTCCAACAAGGACACCAAGGATTCAGATAAATAGGGCGACCTATCTCCTTCAGGATTGGTATCGAGCAAAATGTCTCCTTTACCCGGTACATCCTCAACCAGTCCTTGAAGGGAATGGTTTATTATTTGGCAGTTTATGCTCATAAAATGAACGCCGTTCATTTTATGCTAAAACTCCAATTTTCGTGCTGACGAACTCCTTTATTTCTTCATATAAAAAGTTCAAACCAGGCTTAACCCGAACTGGCGTTAAAATGAGGTGTTTTCCCCCTATAAGACGCAAGGTCCCAGGAAATGACAAAAACGGGTAAGCTGATCGTCCTAACTGGACCCAGCGGTGTCGGCAAAGGCACTCTTTTGCAGCAGCTCTTACAAGCCTGCCCAGATTTATACCTTGCGGTTTCCGCCACGACTCGTTCTCCCCGAGAGGGAGAAGTGGATGGCAAACACTACTACTTTTTGACCAAAGACCAATTTCAAACCCGCATTGATCAAAATCAGCTCTTGGAATGGGCAGAGTATGCAGGTAATTTCTACGGAACGCTACGGGCTCCCGTGATGCGGGAAATTACCCAAGGAAAAAAAGTGATTTTGGAAATTGAACTGGTTGGGGCTCGTCAAATCCGAGATCAGGTTGCCGATGCCTTTCAAATCTTTGTCAGCCCCCCTTCTGTGGCCGATTTAGAGGCTCGGATTCGGGGGCGAGGCCAGGATTCAGAAGAAGCCATTGCCCGCCGTTTAGACCAGGCCAAGGTCGAGCTTGCCGCCGCCGATGAATTTGATTTTCAGCTGGTCAATGATGATCTAGATGCAGCCTTTCAAACCCTTAAGTCTAAGGTGTTGTCCCTATGATGCTTCGTCGTCTAATCACCCTATTGCTATTGCTGCTCAGTCTGACTGCATATCCCCTGCCCGTTCAGGCCGAGACCCATCTTTACCAAGAGAAACCGGGGCAAGTGACGTTGCGATCGCAACAAAGTCTCCAAGATCAGGCCAAGCGCAGTTGGCAAACCATTCTCTTTAAACGCTATGTCGATAACCAGCTCGAAGGAATATTTTTGCGTCTTGTGGGGTTCCCAGGGCAAGTCGAAGTCGCCCCCGAACAGCCGTTGCAATTGAGCATTGCCGACCAATTTCTTTGGCAGTCTCAACCCGCCATGGATGGAACAACCTTGATGCTGCCTGAGAACGTAGGTCAGTACAACGTACAGCCTCTGCTTGAAAATTTAGATAGTGATACCCGTCTCGTCCTCGAAATTCCCCTAGTGAGCGGTTTGACCGCCAACATCATCGCCCCTCCTGCCGTAATCCATGAATGGCGAGAAGTCACTCAGTTTTCTCCTCACAGTTAAATTAAGCATCCCTTTAATACTGGAAGTCTGTGATTCAAGCTAGTCTCCAGGCCTGTAAGCCTTTTGTTGTTTTGACTTCAAGGCTTCCTGCCCTGGCATCAATCCATCTATTGTTCAGGATCATTTTTCGTCAACTACATTAAGAACTGTTTCTCGGTCGGGAAACCGGACATTATCCGAATTCGGTTATGGCATGATCTCATTTGTAACCACAAACCGACCTTTCATGACAGGAGTTTCACCATGTCTTTGCGACTAGGGGACACCGTACCTAACTTTACTCAAGATTCCACTGCTGGCACAATTGACTTCTTTGAATGGGCTGGCGATAGCTGGGTTGTTCTCTTCTCGCATCCTGCGGACTACACCCCCGTTTGTACGACTGAGCTCGGGTCTGTCTCTAAGCTTAAGCCTGAGTTTGACAAGCGCCACGTCAAAACCATTGCCCTGAGCGTCGATGATGCTCAGGCCCACAACGGCTGGATTGGCGATATCAATGAAACCCAAAATACAACCGTTGATTACCCTATCTTGGCGGATGCGGACAAGAAAGTGTCTGATCTATACGACATGATTCATCCCAACGCCAACGCCAAAGTCACTGTCAGAACAGTATTTATTATTGACAACAATAAAAAGCTCAGAGCCTCCATTACCTACCCACCTAGCACAGGTCGGAATTTTAATGAGATCCTGCGGGTCATTGACTCACTCCAATTGACCGATAACTATCAAGTTGCTACTCCCGTAGACTGGCAAGATGGTGATGATGTCGTCGTTGCTCCCACCATTCCTACAGAAGAAGCCAAGCAGAAATTCCCCAAAGGGGTCACTGAAATCAAGCCTTATTTACGGATGACTCCTCAACCCAACAAATAAGCCTTTCGTGATTTAGACTGCGATTTCCAACCCCCGTCAGGGGGTTTTTTATTGTCCAAGGTCTGGGCAGGGCAATCTTGCTTTTCTGTTCAAGAGACAAAGTCAGCGCCCATTGAATGCTTTAGCGTCATGATGCCCTGTCCTAAAACTCCGGGACAAAGGGTCTAGGAAATTTCAAACGTTTCCATAAAAATGCCCCATAGGCTTGCCGCCGACGTTCAAGCTGCTCGGCCATCGCCCCTGGGCGACAGAGGGGCATCAAAAAACAATCTGGAATATGGGCAATAGCCTCTTGGATCACGTCTCTAGACAGCTTTGCGGTCAAGGCTAAATCCCATTGCTGGAGTGCGGTCGCTTTCTCCCCGAACAGGTGCCGATCCATGGCGTAATTCAACCGCCGAGGCGCCTCTTCTGTGACCTGAGACCAGTTGTACTGAAAAGGAAGAGCCGCTCCATGATCGATGACCCACAGCTGATTTTGGCAAACCATTAGGTTGGGATTAGACGGCGTCCGATCACGATTCATCACCAAGGCGTCCAACCACAAAACTCGGCATGCCCAGTCTCGATCCACCGCTTCAATGTCCTGGGGGCGAAGATCACGAGCCCTTTCTAAATATTGAAACCCTAAATTCAGTCCGTGGCTTGCACCCAGGAGATCTAAAAACTCATCTTCGTAAATATCGTTTTGGGTAGATGCATCAATGGAGATAAACACCTGACTGGGAACCCAGAACCCAAGGGCTTCAGCCAAGGCCGACACCACTATTTCTGAGACCAGGGCTGCGGTGCCTTGGGCAGCCCCTCGCAACTTAGTCAAAAAGTATCCAGCCTCCGTCTCCACCACGATTGGCCGAGAACTGCCATATCTGGGAGCCGACACAATCCGAATGGCCTGGTAAGTGGGGAGTTTCACACTGATATCCCAATGTGTGAAGGTGCTTTTCTAGCATGGCACCTCACTCTTGATTCTACAGCAAAGCTGGCGACCGATTGCAAACTGTATCAAAAATGACTGTTTGCCAGAATAGGGTTAACAATGGTGATGTAAGTTTTGCGACTTAATGCAGTTCCATCATGGCTCAGATGAGGACAATCACCGCATTCATCCGCCCCCAACAGTGCGATCAGGTCAAATTAGTCCTAGTCCAACTGGGAATTATCGACATTACCTTGTCAGACGTGAAAGGGTTTGGCAGACAGCAGGGATCACTACAACAGTATCGAGGCTCAGATGCCGAGATTCGGCTTCATCGCAAATTAAAAGTAGAGGTCAAGGTAGATGAAGAGATGGTGGCACCAGTCGTCGAAAAAATCACCTTTGCAGCTCGAACCGGCCAAGTTGGAGATGGCAAAATATTCGTTTCTCCCTTGCAGAAAGTAGTCCAGGTCCGTACGGGTGAAGAGCGGGTTGAATTAGCATAGCGCGTGGCTGTCCCGCAAGTCGTATAGGGCAACCCTATCGCTGGTAGACCAGGTTGCGCGCACTCAGCAATCCCGCCAACATCACCTTATATCCCTCTTTTATCACTTTAGACAGAGAGAAAATCAGGATGCTTGAGCAATTTCCTTACCAGTGGACAGCAAAATGCCTCCATCTTTGATGTGAGTTGCTCAAACCCCTTTTTCAATGCACGGATGGGAAAGACTTCTAACCAACTCTTCAGAAGATTCCAACTGATTAACGGTTGAATGATCAAGCGCACATTATTGAGCAGATTCTTCCACCCGTTTTGGTTATCCCACCAAGGATGCTGCGCAAAGTGTTGGTTTGCTACTGGACAAGAGTCATTGAAGACATCAGCGAACAAACTCACCATCAAGAAAGCGCTCATCACTATCTCCCACCACTTTTCAATTTGTTCGTAGTGCGTCATGCGAAAATCAGCCCAACCCAAGGTATCTTTAGACTGTTTGAGACCATACTCAATCCAAGTTCTGAAGCCATAGCAATCCCCAATTTCATCCAGCTTGATCTCGGGTGCCGCTGCCATGACATAAGAGGTTGAGTTCTCTGGCAGCGTTTGGGGGTCCGTGGTTAATAGCCAATAGCGCTTCTGGTGGTGTCGCTGGCCATAAATGATCTCTTGCCTGTAACGAGTTTCAGTGGTGCCATTGCTGAAGGTTCGTTCAAATGACTGCCACGGTTCGGCAAAGACTGCTTGTTCTGCGGGTAACCACACCGCATGATTGCTACGAATCGCTAGGATATAGGGCAGCTTTAACTCTTCTAAGACATTCACAAAGTTTGTTTGAGCTGCCCCATACAAGCTGTCGGCCAGGACGAGCTCAAAGCAAAAGCCCATTCCTTGCAACTGTCGGATCATTCCAGCGGCAATTTGGGGTTTGCTGAGATACTCATCCCCCTCTTTAAGACGTTCTCGGGGTTTGTACACTTCAAAGGACAAAGGCAAAATCATCCCTTGAAACAGCCCGTAGGCAGTGACTGCGACGATGCCATTCTCTTTCTTGCCCACATTGCCGATATACTGTCGTTTCACATAGTCGGTACTCTTGCCTTTTTTGCAATCGCCCGTCTCATCGATCAATAGAATTAACCTGCGCCCATCCAGTATTTTCAAGATGATGTCCAAGCTCTTGTCAGACAAATGTGACGCTACCCAAGGTGATTCACTCAGAAAATGATGCAGGCTTTGATGATTCTCCAAGCCCACTGCTCTTGCAATGGCGGGCAATGATTTACGTTTGATATCATTAATCATCCCCAGATGGAGATGCTTGAAGGCTTCATTACTTCGGACTTGGGAAAATAACTCTGCAAATAGTTGGCAGTACTCATCAACAAAGCCAATGGTTGGTTCTGGACTTCTTGAAGCTGACATCACTCATTAGAAAAATAGAAACTGAGAACAGTCTATTTGTTATCTGACTAAAGTGATAAAAGAGGGATAAATTAAATTTCAATTTGATTAAAATCCGATAATTCACCACCATGAAAAAATAGTTTTTATAGAACTTGGCACGATTTAAGATATGAAGTTATATTTTATGCCGACTACACGGGCAGTCCGTCCCCGCTGGCTGCTCGAAGAACTTAATATTTCCTATAAATTAATTCGTGTGGCGATGGACATGTCTCGTTCTAAAAAATATGGTCATCTCCACCCCCACGGAAAAGTGCCGGTATTGATTGATGAGAATGTCACTATTTTCGAGTCAGCAGCAATATGTGCTTATCTGGCTGATAAATATATCGATCATGGTTTTGCACCACAACTAGATGCACCAGCACGGGCCTATTACTATCAATGGTTGTTTTATGCTTCTCTAACCTTAGAAGCACCCGTTGAACAGTATATGTTCCATGTATTACCGGGCTTGCCTAACAAGGTACTCCCTAAGCAAGCGCGACAAACCGTTTCCCCTGAAGAAGCTAAACAATGGTTTGCTAAAGTATGTGAGCCCCTAAATGAGCAATTAACAACGAATGATTATTTAGTAGAAGACTATTTTTCGGCTGCGGATATCGTGACTGGTGGTGTGTTGTTATGGGCATTAAAACTAGGAATGCTCAAGCAAGAAAGTCCAGTTAAAAGCTATCTCGCTAGACTAATGGAACGTCCTGCTTTGCAGAAGGCTGATGAAGATGTTTATGCCAAGGTAGATTGATATTTTAGTCCTTGAGCTATCCTGTTTCACTCTACATAATCTTGCAAATCTTGTATTCGCCCATATTTATCCCAACCCGTTGAGGTTATTGCTAAACATAGCTTTTCAACATATGTCAAATAGGCTCATTGAAGCAATAGCAGAGTCCATCCGGTGCTACGACAAAGAAGACTTGGAATCTTCTTCCATCTCGCTCGTCTACTCGCCAGTTCCCTATCTCCACCCCCTTTGCTTCCAATTCTGATTTGATGCCCTGAATATTGGAGACCAGTATGGCAGCACCATCTTGCGACGCATCTCTACCATTAATGGAGAAACCGATTGTCACATCATCTCTTTCTAAAATAACGGTGGGATTGGGCTGATCCTTGCGCTCCACCTCTACCATGCCAAATGCTTGGGCATACCAGCTAGACGTGGTATCCAGATCGACGACTGGCAAGGCTAGCACATCCTCTTGAAAGGGGAACGTTGCTTCAAATTTGGGTTGATTAGACACTTTGAATCACCATCCTTTGCTTTTTGTGGGGTTGCCCAAACGGTCTTAGACAAACCCAATCGATAACTGTTTGGGACTACGGTCTTTGTCTACAAGATTGGCGAGGGTTAGCCCCAATAGTCTGACGGCCTGCTGTTCATCGATATGGCTTTGGAGTAACTCTTTCCCAAGGACCAAAATTTCATCCACTTCATATAAGGGATGATCTACCGTCCGACTGCGGGTGATTTGTTGATAGTTGGCATACTTTACTTTCAGGGTCAGGGTATGGCCAGACCGTTGATTTTCAGCCAATCGCAGGTGTACTTGGGCTGCGATCGCATCCAGTTCTTCCATCAAAACAGGCAATCCCGAAATATCCGGAAAAAAGCTGCGCTCCGCGCCAATGGACTTACGAATGCGATTGGCAATCACTGGGCGCTCATCGATACCCCTAGCGATGCCGTAGTAGTAGTGGCCTACCTTGCCAAACTGGCGCACTAATGAAGGTTCGGACCATTGACGCAACTCTGCACCCGTTTGAATGCCGAGCTGGTGCATTTTAGCAGCGGTGACCTTACCGATGCCGTGAAACTTCTCAATCGGGAGCTGCTGAACAAAGGCTTCGGCTTGGTCGGGAGCGACCAGAGACAGGCCGTTGGGTTTATCCAATCCAGACGCCATCTTGGCCAAGAATTTATTGATCGATACCCCTGCTGAAGCCGTTAAGTGAGTTTCCTGATGAATCAAACCCTTTATTTCTCGGGCAATCGCCATGGCTGAGTTTATTTCAGGTTTATTCTCCGTCACATCCAAATAGGCTTCATCTAGAGAGACTGGTTCCACCAGATCCGTAAATTGGTGAAAGATAGCTCGAATCTGCTGAGAGACTTGGCGGTAGACCTCAAACCGAGGCGCCACAAAGATCAGGTCCTTGCATTTTGTGGCCGCTACCCGCGATGGTGTGGCAGAGAAAATTCCATATTTGCGGGCTTCATAACTGGCGGCAGCGACAGCACCTCGCTGTTCTGGACGTCCACCCACCACGACGGGCTTGCCTCGTAGGCGGGGATTATCTCGCTGCTCCACGGAGGCGAAGAACGCATCCATATCGATATGCAGGATCTTACGCATCGTTTTTGGCTAGAGGCTACAGCATCGGCTCAATACATTCAGGCCGATCCACTGTCGGACTGTTGACTAAAGTGGTCACCGGCAAAGCCGATAAATCTTGGACTAAATCCGGGTCAAACAGATGAAACAGGTGACTCGGGGTTTGCGTATCAAAGTTGAGCCACACCTTATAGTTTTCAGGAGAGATGATCACGGGCATCCGCTGATGAACGGGGGCCACCACATCATTGGGCTGGGTGGTAAGGATAATGCAGGTTTCAATATCATTCCAAGACTCCCACAGCCCCGCCAGGGCAAAAGGTTGAGGCTTGTGGAAATAATAGGGCTGCTTCGTGCTTTTATCGACCTTTTGCCATTCATAAAAACCGCTCGCCGGAATCAGGCAGCGACGATACTTAATCGCTGAGCGAAAGGAAGGCTTTTCATGGGCGGTTTCACAGCGAGCATTAATCAGCTTATTGCCAATACTGGGATCTTTGGCCCAACTGGGAATCAGTCCCCATTGCATCAATCGAAATTCCCGGGGCTGATGCTGTAGCTGCCGAATCACGGCCACGGGCTGACTGGGGGCAATATTATAGCGGGGTGGAAACGGTGGGACATTCTGGAGGCCAAAGGCAGTGGCGATCTCATCTGGGGTTGCCGTCAGGGCAAAGCGACCACACATAATTACTCCACCTCCAGGGACTGTTCAACCAAGTAACGACCGGCAGCCAATGCCATCAGATGACTCTCATAATACTCACCATCTGTATAGACTTGCCGTTCTGGGGTAATCACCCAACATTGATATCCCTGATCCAAGGTAAAGGACGCCCCCACCAGCCAATTACCTGTAAATCCGATCAGTTCAGCAAGGGTATCCATCTCAACCATCCACACTGGCTGTAAATTTATATCTTTGTGCCGGGTTGACACATTTATAGTACAAGTATACTATATGAATTCAATCACCCACCTTTCTCAGGAGAGATGTATGGCCGCCATCACTGAAGTATCAGAAAAGCAAAAAGCCCTAGACTTAGTTTTGAAAAATGTGGAGCGCTCCTTTGGTAAAGGGTCGATTATGCGCTTGGGTGATGCTGCTCGCATGCAGGTCGAAACCATCTCTAGTGGTGCTTTAACCTTGGATCTGGCCTTGGGGGGTGGACTACCCCGCGGACGTGTGATTGAAATTTACGGCCCAGAAAGTTCGGGTAAAACCACCGTAGCGTTACATGCGATCGCACAAATCCAAAAAAACGGGGGCGTCGCTGCCTTCGTGGATGCTGAACATGCCCTCGACCCAGTTTATGCCGCTGCCTTAGGCGTTGATGTCTCTGAACTCCTCGTCAGTCAGCCCGACTCTGGTGAAATGGCCTTAGAAATTGTCGATCAGTTGGTGCGCTCCAGCGCTGTCGACCTTGTGGTCGTAGATTCTGTCGCCGCTCTCACCCCCCGCGCCGAAATTGAAGGGGATATGGGCGACTCCCATATGGGCCTGCAGGCCCGGCTGATGAGTCAGGCCCTACGCAAAATCACCAGCAATATCTGCAAGTCTGGTAGCACTGTGATCTTCTTGAATCAGCTTCGCCAGAAAATTGGCGTCACCTACGGTAGCCCCGAAGTCACTACGGGTGGTAATGCCCTCAAGTTTTATGCCTCCGTTCGTCTGGATATTCGTCGGATCCAAACCCTGAAAAAAGGGACAGAGATGTATGGCATCCGTGCAAAGGTCAAAGTGGCAAAGAATAAAGTCGCGCCCCCGTTTCGGATTGCCGAGTTCGATATTCTGTTTGGACAGGGTATCTCCACCTTGGGCTGCTTAGTGGATATGGCCGAAGAAACCAATATCATCGTCCGAAAAGGGGCCTGGTATAGCTTTGACGGCAATAATATCGGTCAAGGTCGAGACAATACGATTCAATATTTTGCTGATAATCCTGAGTTTACCGATAGCGTGGAGCAACAGGTCCGTCAGCGATTAGAGTTGGGAGCTGAAGTTTCTGCCAATTCCGTTACGGCAGTAGAGGTAGACGCAGAAGCCTAATTTTCACAACAGAGACCAATCAGGGTATGGGTCTTCCATGCCCTTTTTTTAATCTAAGCCGATAATGCGCATTTCTCTAGGGTTTGCATCGCCTTTTTGATAATCTGCCGGACCCGTTCACGGCTAATCCCCAACTTTTGGCCGATTTTCTCCATAGACTTGGGTTTACCATCTTCCAACCCATATCGCTCAGAAATCACAAATCGCTGGCGATCATCCAACAACGCCAAGTACCCAGACAATTCCTCATCCTGCAGCAGCAGATCGAGGTAGGACTGCGTGGAATCATTCCCCTCAATCAGATCCCCTAGGGTTGTATCCTGCTCACTGCCCACAAACTTGTCTAAAGACACCGTCTCTTGCAAGCTATGGAGGTACTTTTTCAAGCGGGTCAGATCCATCTCCATGGCGTCAGCTATTTCAACGACGGTGGGTTCTCGACCTAGCTCTTGGCTCAACTGATGTCGAGTGCGTTTGATCTGATTACCTACTTGCCAATGTTTCACAGGCAACCGGACGACGCGACCTTTGTTTTGCAAGGAACGGGTCACCCCCTGCAAAATCCACCAGTAGGCATAGGTACTAAACCGATTCCCTTGCTCCGGCTCAAATTTATCAACGGCAATACTTAAGCCCAAGTTACCTTCTTGAATCAAATCGAGTAGCGGCAAACCTCGATTCTGATGTTTTTTGGCAATCGAGACCACCAATCGGAGATTCGCCTCGATCATTTTTCTTTTTGCGCGAGGGTTACCTGCCTGGACTTGCCGAGCTAGGGTAATTTCTTCCTCATGGGTCAGCAGCGGAAACCGCCCTATCTCTTTGAGATAGTAATGCAGACTGTCATGTTGAGTCGCCAATTTCTTTTCCCCGCAAATAGCCGTTGTAGAGGTAGTACCCCAAAAACAGATCAATAGGAAGATAACTTCGCATTTCTTAAAAAACCAGGGTTTTTATCCACTTTGTCGGATCGGGCAGGGAATGGGGTAGCTTATGGGGAATCGCCCTGCTCTGTCTGCTATTCTGCTCATGTCCATCCTGATAGGCCGTTCATGAGAATTCGCGGATTAGTGAAAGCCTCTAATCGAGTGCGAGAGCAACTCAAGATTGGCATTCCCAGTCACGAAATCTCAGCCTTTCGACAGTATGTGGAAGGGACGATTCAGGCCACAGACCAAATTTGTGCCCAGGCTCGGATCAAACCCAGTCAGCTGCCGGTGCCATCTCGCAATGCCTACAGGTTTTTGAAAGGGGTGAATCTCAACCGTTTACCAATCGTTGAATCTGATGGGAACAACCAATCATCACCGAAGGGAAAGCTGGAAATTTCTATCCAGGGAATTCGCAGCCAGCTCCAATACTTTCAAGACCGAATTGCCGACCTATCTCCCGACGATACCGATGCTGAAAACAAGCTGAAACAGAAGCTTGGAGAACGAACGACACAAATCGAGCAGCTCTGTACCGCCCAGGGGGCAACCCCCGGGAATTTAACCCCGCAGTCTCAACAAATCTACGGTTGGATGAAATTTCTCCAGCAGGAAGATCATCTCCATCTGCACGCTCATGCCGCTCGCCAAACCAAAGCAAGGGTTGAACAGATCTTGGCCAATCCATTGCCTGGCCGCAAGGCTCAGCAATTCAAAGCGTTGGAGCATCTCAGGCTTGAATTCGCTCCTATGAGCGCCCTCTATCGTTGCCAATTTAAACCGCCCCACCTCAAAATCAAGATCAATGAAGGATTTATTTTGGCAGAACCGGAAGTGATCCAAGCGGTTCTCGACTCCATGCTTCTGGGCAAAACGCCTGAAACTACGACCATCATGACGGAGTACTCCCTATCGGAAGAATTTTCTGAGCTGCTGTTAGCGCTGGATCTGATGGTGGAGGATCTGCGGGACACGGCTCAAGGCAATGTCCACAATCTGGATGATGTGTTTGCACGGGTCAATCAGGTGTACTTTAACCAGAACCTAGAAAAGCCCCGGCTTGCCTGGAGCAAAGTCTACAGCAACCGCAAATTTGGTCACTATGAGCCGAGTCGAGATCGGGTGGTGATCAGTCTGAGTCTGGATACGGACCAACTCCCCAAGGACGTGATTGAATTTGTGATGTACCATGAGCTCCTGCATAAAGTCCATGGCGGACGGACTCAGAACGGGCGTCGCCGGGTCCATACGCCTGAATTTCGCCGGGATGAACGACAGTTCAAGAACTATAGCCAAGCCCAACGGCAGTTAGAGCAGTTAGCCCGAAAACTGTAAAAAAGAGCCGTTGTGAAAGAGGGGCTATCGCCTCAAAAGTCTTACTGTTGGGAGATTCGCAAAAGGTTGGCATAGAATAGTGGAGCCGCAATCGAGACCGCATCACGCCCGAGGTCTACCGGCAGTCACCCTTCAACTCAGGAATATGGAAATCAAACGCAGGGACTTTCTATTATTTGGTGGAACCTTATTGTCCGTCGGATTTTGGCAGCGCTCGCTCCTAGCCCAAGACCGGCGAACCCTGAAAGATTTAGCTAAAAAAATCACCGTACGAGTAGTGACCCAAGGCACTTCTGGCTCTGGAGTATTGATTCGTAAAGCTGGAAATACTTACTATGCCTTAACGGCTGGCCATGTCCTCAAAGACACCAATCCTGGGGAAGAAGCATACATCGAAACCTTTGATGGTCAGCAACATCCCATTGACACGTCAGGGATTCAGTCGGGGGGGAACGTCGACTTGGCTTTGTTCACTATCAATAGCAAAAACACTTATGCCGTGGCTCAGCTGGCCGGGAAGAATGCCTTAAGCGAACTCGATGAAGTGTTTGTAGCCGGATTCCCCTTGCCAGGACTAGCGATTACTCAGCCCCAATATACGATTTCCCCGGGACAAGTAACCTCCGTCGGGACCCAGGCGGGAGGCTATGGCATTACCTATACGGCTGTTACCCAACCGGGCATGAGTGGTGGACCTGTTCTTAACCGCTCAGGTCAAGTCGCGGGCATTCATGGTCGGGCAGAAGGCCAAACCGTGGGCAATGTCGCCGTCAAGTCTGGCTTTAATTTAGCCATTCCCATTGACACAGCCGTGTCTTTGTTTTCGCTGGAGCAACTGTCATCGGACCAGACGGCAACCGTCTCCGCCTTGGATAGCGCATTTGCCTATGTGCAAGTTAATCCCCAAGGCAAAATTGTGAAGCGGACGGAGGGGAAAGCCTCAGTTTTTCAAGAGCGTTTGAGCGATAGCGTCACCCTAGAGATGGTCAGTATCCCCGGTGGAAACTTCACTATGGGGTCTCCTGATCGAGAGTCTGATCGGGAGAGCCACGAAGGACCCCAGCGCCAGGTGACGGTTCCGGCGTTTGCCATGGGTAAATTTGAAGTGACTCAGGCCCAATGGCGGGCCATTATGGGCTCTAATCCTTCACGGGAGAAAGCCTTAAGTCGCCCCGTAGATAATGTGTCCTGGGAAGATGCTGTTGCCTTTTGCAAAAGACTGTCTCAGAAAACCGGGCGGGATTATCGCTTACCCAGCGAGGCCGAATGGGAATATGCCTGTCGTGCGGAGACGACAACCCCCTTTCATATGGGAGAAACCATTACACCAGAGTTAGCCAATTACTGGGGAGTCCATGCCTATGGCGACGGTCCCAGGGGACAATACCGTAAAAAGACTGTAGGGGTGGGCAGTTTCCCTGCCAATGCCTTTGGCCTCCATGATATGCATGGCAATGTGAGCGAGTGGTGCCAGGATACTTGGCATGAGACCTATCAGGGCGCACCAACTAATGGTCAGGCCTGGGAGCAAGAAGGGACTGCCCGTCGAGTCATGCGGGGGGGCTCTATGTCGTCTAACCCCAAGCTTTGTCGGTCTGCGTCTCGCACCTACAACACCTCTGGATTTTTCACCTATGATGTGGGATTTCGAGTAGTTTGCTCAGCTCTGTAGAGGCAGCTCCAGAGAAATGCCCGCCAAGGCCGGGTTGGGATAGGTCTTGAGATAAACCTGACTCATTTGTTGCAGGGCTTCGGAATAGCTAAAGGCATAGACCAACTTATCCCAAGTGGGCGTCGTCGAGAATTTAATGCCGTTGGCTTTCGCAACCTTGCGACACTCGTTATAGGAGCCGTATCGACGGAGCAGTTCTTGCTTATCCAGACGTTGAGGGGCCGCTGCTAGAGCGGGGGATGCTGGAGAAGGTTCTTTTCTCTCCTTGGAGGTGGTACCTTTCCCCTCAGAATTGGGGGATTTCTCAACCGATACCTCTTGCTCAGGGGTGGGAGATTTGTCAGCAACGGGTGAATGACCAGGGAACGATGAGGGAGGCTTGCGGTTGGGGAGTTCCTGGCTAAAGGCCGGATAAGCCATGCCGGTTCCCAGCAAACCCATAACGCTTAAGCCTGCGGCTTGCAGTAGACGACGCCGACTCGGAGCTGGGATTTCACCCAGTTGACTGACTGCTTTTAGAGCTTCCTGAGCCGAGGGGTAACGATGCCGATGATCCTGGCGGACCATGGTGTTGAGAACTTGGGCCAGTTCAGGGCTGACATCGGTTTTATGTTGCCAAAGCAACTCACCCGTATCTGGGTCTGTCGGAAAAGCAGTTTTGGCCGGATTGATGCCTGTGAGACCTCGGAGGGCAATCATACCGACAGCATAAACATCACTATTGAGGCGAGGTTTGCCCAAAAGTTGCTCAAGGGGCATGTAGCCTTTGGTCCCCACAATGGCAGTATGTTCAGACTGCTGACGTTTCTTGACAGAACCAAAATCAATCAAGACAATCCGTTGATCATGATCGCGTCTGATTAAATTTTCAGGTTTAATATCCCGATGGATCACCTGCTTGCGATGGACAAAGGCCAGGGTTTCCAGAATGTCCTGCAAAAAGGCCACGGTTTTGGCTTCGGTCCAGTGCCACCAATTCAGCTCGCGACTGAGACTCTGGCCTGTTATATATTGCTCAACTAAATAGAACTGCCGATCTTCTTCAAAGGAGAGAAAGAGTTGGGGAATGCGGTCATGATTGCCCAGCTTTTGGAGGACATTAACCTCCGTTTTAAAAAGGCGCCTGGAGGTTCTCACCGTGAAGGGATCATCGGATTTGGGCTGCAGCTTTTTAATCACACATCGACGGTGATCATCCCGCTGTAAATCCTTCGCCAAGTAGACTTGACTAAATCCGCCTGCGCCGAGGTTCTTGATAATTTTGTAGCGATTGGCTAACGTGCTCATCACTCTGCCTATTGGATGGGTGCTTACGAAACCGGTCTGGGCAGTTAACGGTCACTCGCCCGATACACTCTAGCTCAAATATTGCTTGACGATGAAGCCATTTAAGTCGAGGGCATTTTCGGGAGCAAGCTTAACGCAGGTGTTTGTATGCCGGAACGATTTTCAGAAAAACTTAACAGAGCTAGTAAGCATTTTGGTGGTTGAAAAAGACGAGGGCGGTGCGCAAAATAATTTTAATATCGAGCCACAGGGACCAATGGTTCAAATAGTGGATATCGTATTCCACCCGCTTTTCCATTTTATCTAAGGTTTCGGTTTCGCCTCGATAGCCGTTGACCTGAGCCCAACCCGTTATCCCAGGCTTGACCTTATGGCGAAGCATATAACCCTGAATCAGTTTGCGGTAGTGCTCATTGTGAGCAACGGCATGGGGACGGGGACCTACTAGACTCATGCGACCCTGCAAGACGTTAATAAATTGGGGCAGTTCGTCTAAGGAGGTGCGACGCAGAAAAGCCCCAACTTTAGTAATACGTGGATCGCCTTGGGTGGCTTGGGTGACTTTTGCTCCGTCTTCCATCACCCGCATGGAGCGAAATTTATAGACGACGATATTGCCGCCATTGAGACCATAGCGCTGCTGTTTGAAGAGGACTGGACCAGGAGAAGACAGCTTGACTGCGATCGCAATCAGGATCATCAGGGGGGAAATGGCGATGGAAATAAGGGCAGCGATCGCAAAATCAATACAGCGCTTGATCCAGGCCTGAACCTTAGAGAATGGCACTTCCATCACTGCGATCATGGGCAGTCCATTGAGGTCGTGAATCCGAGCCTGCATCAAATTCAGCATCATCAAATTGGGGACAAAATACACACAGGCCGTTGTATCTTGCAACGCTAAAATCAGGTCGGAGATGGCTGCTTCTTCACTTAGGGGCAGGGTGATGTAAACCACATCAATACGAGAGCGTCGGACAAAATCAGGCAGTTCGTCCAGGTAGCCAATCAGCGGTCGGCAGCTTTCGGCTTCGAGTTTAGTACCTTTATCAGCAAAGTAGCCACAGAACTTGATACCGGACTTCGTGCTTTGGCAAAGCTGATCGGCCACTTGCTGGCCCATCTCTCCCGTGCCCGCGATGATGGCGGTACGGTTGTAGTCTCCTGATACACGCTGCTGTAAAGGACCACGGATGATGGGATTAAGGAGAGACAGTCCCAAAGGGGTTAGGAACAACCAAAGGCGAGTCTCTAGGCTGGAAAGATAAGCGGTGTGACTCATATATTCCAGGAACAGCAAGGCGGCTATGACAACTCCCCATCCCAGCCAAATCTTTGAGTAGTCTAGCTTAGGAGGATTGGCAGGCTGAAAGGTATAGCGTCCAACGCTCTGAAAGATAGTGGGCACGATCAACATCAGAAGCGCACTCAGGGCCATTAGCTCATCGGAACTGACTGGGCCAAACGAAAAAGTCGTCATCCAGAGAAGACCGAGGATGACGAATAAATCTAATCCACACACCAGCCCACTTAGTAGGCGTTGATTGCGCGGCAAAACATTCAGCGGGCTGAACCGGATCAAATTTTCGGCATCCATGGTCAAAAGCGTATGCGAGCAGATAAATTGCGGGAATAATTGTGCCGGTTATCAATATTAAATTTTTTTAGAGGATAAAACGACAAATATCGAAGTCGAACGGTTGATCGCAAGGTAATGAGAGGGGGAACACAGAAGGAACAACTGGGGAGTGATTCAGATATGTGCTTATTGTCTCAAGTCTTTGCTGGAGAGAACAATCGTGAATTTACGGAGTGATTTTATGGAGAACTTCGAAAAGGGATTGTTGAGGGAATAAATAAAAAAATCAGTATTATCACGACCGTAATAATACTGACTATTGAGGGTTGGTGTGAGAAGAATGGGATGAAAAACTGAAGAATGATTTAGGTTAAAAATAAGGTTTAGAGAGCCGTTAAGACACGTCTAAAAAGTGACAAAAGAGTAACGCTTTTTAGACAGAAGCTAACCAATCGTAAATCTGGCCCAATTGATCGATGTTAACGAGGCCATACTGCCACAGGATGATCGGAATTTGGGTAGCCGTGCGATCTTGAAACCGAGTGGCCAAGGAGAGCGCATCCTGGGGGAGGGCTAGTTCATCTTGCAGGTATTGGATAAGTCGCGTTTGCCGATTCATGACAGAATATCGGGTTTGAAAGAGGATTGAACTGGATGCTATCTATGCTGATTTAGATAAAGGGAGATAGCCGTGATCCGATGCCAAGCAGGTGGTGATATCCATAGATTGACTGGGTGATGGGCATCACAAGGGCTAGGCCAGTAACCCTAGCTTTTTGCCGTTGTGATGGGCAACTTTGATCAGGTGTTGGCGACAAGGCCGCTCTAGTCCAACTGAATCGCAAAACTGATTGATGATTTGGGTATGAGTCGCAATGGCTTTTCCCCGTATTCTGATAAAGCGCTGATGGCCAAGGACATGGTCTAATCTGACAACAAGTGGTGCAAACATGATCGATTCCTTCCATGGATTTCATACCTGCACTATCGCGATTCTAAGGCGGTTCCTCCAGGGAAGATCGGAAGCCTAATCTGGAACTTAAGGAACCTAGGTGATCCGGATCAAACTAGGGAAATGAATGATGGATTCTGAACGGTCATCTTCTGCAATACCAAACTCATCGTCACTGAAATCGATGCCGTCTGTCAGAAGTTGGGGGGATTTAGAATAGACACAGCAGCGAATCGCTGTCGGTTGCAACGATCTTCCATAAATCAAAGGAGAACGGGTATGGGCCAGTCTACGAAGTTTTGGGACAAAATTGCTGATCGATATTTGAAACAACCCATTGCCGATGTAGCCGCCTACGAGAAAAAGTTACAAGTGACCCAAGAATACTTTCAGCCAGACATGGAAGTCTTGGAGATTGGTTGTGGCACTGGATCAACTGCAATCGTGCATGCCCCTTATGTCAAACATATTCGAGCCATTGATTTCTCTGCCAATATGATTGACATCGCTCAGACTAGAGCCGCTGCTCAGAATATCCCAAACCTCACCTTTGAACAATTCACCATTGATGAGTTGGATATCCCCCATCAGAGCCTTGATGCTGTCTTAGGTCTCAGTATTCTGCATTTATTGGAAGATAAGGAAGCCGTCATTGCTAAGGTGTTTGACATGCTCAAACCCGGTGGCATTTTCGTTACCAGTACAGTCTGCTTAGGAGATCAGATGGCCTGGTTTAAATGGATTGCCCCCATCGGCAAATTTTTTGGTTTTTTTCCATTGGTGAAGGTCTTTACGGTAGATGAACTTGCAACCAGTTTGACGAATGCTCGTTTTAAGATTGACCACCAATGGCAACCCAACAAAGGCAAAGCTGTATTTATTGTGGCCAAAAAGCCCTCCTAAATCCTAGAAATAATCCAGTCCTCAGGAGTTTATGCAGCTTTCCTTCCCTGGATTGTGTAAACCAGGGGCACGTTTTGTCCTAAATGAGGCAGATAAAATCTACCGGGTTCACGCTCTTCAACCCCCTCGAAACATGGATAGGGGCTAAAAGGATACTCATTGATGCAACGAATTTCAATTCCGGTATTGATGAGAGCATTGATTACTGAGCTGAGGGGGTGTGCCCAAGTGATAAGTGTTGATTTTAAGTTGCCGCTATTTTCTGTGTAGGTGCCTTCTTCTTCAATATCTGGATCAGATTGTGCAAAGTAGGAGTAGCCCGCGATGAGATCGTAAACAGGATGAAATTCCGCCATATAAAAAGTGCCTCCCAGGGCCAAGTTAGCTGAAATAACTGCAGCCCATTGGCTCAGGTCAGGAAGCCAGCAAACCACCCCATAAGACGTAAATAGAATGTCATAGAGAGGTTCTGCTCCTCGATCAAAGTGATAAATATCCGAGCAGATAAAGGTTGCATCCAGATTAGCTTTTCGCTTAAGTTCCAATGCTTTATCGATGGCAACTGGAGAGAGATCGACTCCTGTGCAGAAGGCCCCCATTCTGGCCAAGGAGAGTGTATCTAACCCAAAGTGACACTGCAGGTGTAATAGACGCTGTCCAGATACGTTGGGGAGTTCGGCTAGCTCAATTTCTGTCAGGGATGACTTGCCAGCCAAGAACCCATCAACGTCATAAAACTGAGAGACAAAATGCACCTCCGCCCGCCGATTCCAAGATTCCCGGTTAACACTGAGGTAATCCATTTCTGCCTCCACAATATCCTGAAGCTGTCCAACACTTCAGGCCTTAAACCGTTGACTAACTCGGATAAACAGCTAGCTCATCAGATGAGATAAAACAATGCATAAATCCATCAACCTCTATTCATACTGCAACACCGCTAACAAAATCTAAAGTTAAGTCAGATAATACCTGACAACATTTTGTGGGGAGTTGATGATCTGCACCTGGAATAACATGCAATTTTGCGTTCGAAATATTTGCTTCAAGGTGCTCTCCAAATTCAACTGGAATCGTTTCGTCTGACTCGCCGCAAATAATGAACGTTGGAGAATGGATATTTTTTGCAACCTCATGGATCAGTTCATCACTGATTTCTAGGCGAAATGCTCTTTGTATCCAGGCCTGAAAGACAGGATCATGCAAAAACCTCTCTCTAATAAACTTGATCTCCTGTACTAGATTTCCAGCCCCTGTCAATTTCAACGCAGGGGAGACTAAGTTAATTAACCAATCAACAACTGGTGTTTTCCAAGAGAAAGGGATGAGTATACGATACGGTTCCAGATACTCTCCAACGCCTGCAGGAGCTAACAGAACAAGACCTAATACTGACTCAGAGGCAGCAAGTTCTAAACGGGATGCGGTCCAACTCCCTAAAGAATGGCCAACAACAAAGAAACGCTCAATCCCCAGCGTTTCCATAAATTTCTTAGCAAAAGCGACCTGTGAATCAACTTTATATTCAATGTCTAATCGAGAAGAATGACCAAAACCCAACAGATCTAGACTGATACAGCGGTATTTATCTTTGAGGTTTGTGATGATGCCTTCCCAGACCATTGCATCTGAGAAAAAACCGTGAAGGAATAAAATGGCTGAGCCATTCCCGATATCAATATAAGCTGCACTGACCTTGCTTTTAGGTTTTCCTTCAACACTGAGTTCGAATGAGATATGAGATTTTTTCAGGTCAACCATTACCTACCGTAATTCGACTATTTAGTGATGCGAGACTATTTCTGACGATTGCCCAGGGGGCACAGCTAGGGAAAATGGACTTTGACATTGCAGATGCTGCTTGATTAAATCACCTTTCCCCTTCCATTTGGTGGACTTTTTAGGAGCATTCAATTCTTGTGGGTCCTTTCTCTAATTTGCTCACGAATGTAGTCCAGCAGATTGACCAGCATTCGCCCCTCTTCCACACCATGGTTCAGCCGCTGAATCCATAGGTTCAGGTAGTAGAGCTGCTTATGGGATGACTTGGAAATAGTGGAAGCCACGACTCAGTGAATGGGTATACCCTGGTGTTTGAAGGGAATTGTTGTGCGATCGCAAATGCCGCAATCACCGCAAAGGCGAAGACGAGGCGTTGTTCTAACCAGCATTGGCTTAGAGCGGTTACGAGCCGCCATCCAGGATAGCGAAGCCCAGAATAATCAAGATAGTCGCTATACCCTGCAAGACCTCAGCGACCGCACCCAGCTCGACGCCAAAACCGTGGCCAAAGTCCTCGACGGAGAAGTGGGGCTGGATAAACGCACCCTGTCGTTATTCTTTACTGCCTTTGAGTTACCCCTACAAGACGAAGATTTTCGCCGCCCTGAAGCAAAGCCTAGTCCAGACAAAGCCCTGGCAAATTCAGTATCCACTGATCACCGCCTGGATTTAGGAGAAGCGGTCGATATTTCTAACTTCTATGGCCGCATTCAAGAACTCGCCACCCTCAGTCAATGGCTGAGCACTGAACGCTGTCAGCTTGTGGCCCTGCTCGGCATCGGCGGCATCGGCAAAACTTCCCTGTCAGTAAAGCTGGTTAAACATCTGCACCCTGAGTTTGAAGCGGTCGTTTGGCGCTCGGTGCGCCATGGCCCCAAAACCGAAGACTTGCTGGTGGATATTTTGCAATCCCTCGATCCAGAGCTGACCCGTATTAGCCCACCCCAAACCCTGCTCTCGCAATTAATGGCCTACCTGCGACAGCATCGCTGTTTATTGGTGTTGGATAACTGGGAGACCCTGTTAGAAAGTGGCGCTGACAATGCTCACCCCCAAGCAGGCCAGCATAAACCGACCTATCAAGGCTACGAAACGTTGTTGCGATCGCTTGGGGAAACCCCTCACCAAAGCTGCCTGGTAATCACCAGCCGCGAGAAGCCCACCACCCTCGCTGAACTAGAAGGCCCCACTGTCCGAGCCTTAGCCATGGCCGGGCTGGAACCGGAAAAAGCCTTGCCCTTACTGACCCAAAAAGGGCTAACGGGGGACACAGATGCCTTTCAAAAGCTGATCCAGTTTTATGAAGGTCACCCTTTGGGTCTCAAGATTGTCGCCACGGCCATTCAGGATATTTTTGCCGGAGATGTTCAAGCTTTTTTAGCGGAAGGCATCACCGTCTTTAACGGCCTACGCATCCTACTCGATCAGCAGTTTCAGCGCCTGTCTCCTCTCGAACAGGACGTCATGTATTGGCTAGCCATTAATCGCGCCCCCTTGACCTTGGCAGATCTACGCCATGACCTGGTGTTTCCTGTGGCCATGCCCAAATTATTGGAAGCCATGGAGGCCCTACGGCGGCGATCCTTATGCGTGGTGATTAAGTCTGGCACAGAGTTGCCTCAATTCACCCTGCAGCCCGTATTGATGGAATATGTGACCCAGCGACTCATTGAAGACATTGGCCAGAGTCTTTTGCAGCCGCAGGGGACAGAGCCTTCCCGCTTACAGAGTCATGCCCTGCTGAAAGCCCAAGCTAAAGATAGTATCCGCCACAGCCAGCGCCAGGTAATCCTGCAACCTGTGATCGACATGCTCTTATCGGAGCTGCACTCTACAGCAGCCATCGAAGCCCAGTTGCGGAACCAATTAAAAGAACTGGCCCATTTAAAAGATTATGCCGCTGGAAATTGCCTGAATCTAATGGTGCAGCTGCAGGTGGACTTAACGGGCATTGATCTGTCACACCTCGCCCTCTGGCAAGCCGATCTCCGGGACACGGCCCTAATGAAGGTAAATATGGCCGGAGCCGACCTTAAGGATACGGTCTTTGCCACCGCCTTTCCCCATGTTGCCGCCACCGCCTTTGATCCGAAGGGCAAACGATTGGCAACAGGCCATTTTGCCAACGTGATTATGCTGTGGGATGTGCAGAATCCGAAGCAAGGCAGCCAAGCTATCGGCATCTTTAAAAGTCATCAGAATAATGTGTGGTCCGTGGCCTTTAGTGTCGATGGCTCCATTCTGGCCAGCGCCAGCGAGGATCAGACGATTCGGCTATGGCAGGTGGACACAGGACAATGCCTTAGCATCTTCACAGGCCATACCGACTGCGTCCGTTCGGTAGTGATGCATCCCGATGGCCAGCGGCTAATCAGCGCTGGGGAAGATCGAACTTGGCGTATTTGGGATTTGCAAACGGGAGACTGTCTCCAAACCACCCCGGGTCACGAGCAAGGAATCTGGGAAATTGCCCTTAGTCCCGATGGCCATACCTTAGCGAGTGCCAGTCATGATGCCACGGTCAAAGTGTGGGACCTGGAAACGGGTCGCTGTCTGCGCACCCTGAAAGGCCATACGGATTGGCTGCGGACGGTGGCCTTTAGTGACGATGGTCAGTGGCTGGTGAGTGGGGGATGCGATCGCACCCTCCGTATTTGGAAAGTCAGTTCTGGCCAATGTGTTCAGGTCCTCACTCCCCATACCCAGGCCATCTTTTCCGCATCGTTTCTGCCGAATCGCTCTGTTGTCGCGAGTGCGGGACTCGACAGCACCATCTGTATCACCGATCTAGAAACGGGCATTTGCCAGCGCCGCCTACTCGGACACCATAGTTGTATCAATAGTGTGACCTGCCATCCCCAGGGCAACCTGTTAGCCAGCGGGGGCGATGAACCCATGATTCGGCTATATGACTTAACCACAGGACAAGCCCTGCAATCCTGGCGAGCACAAGTTAATAGCACCTTGAGCATTCGCCATAGCCCAGATGGCCAGACGATAGTAAGTGGGAGTACAGATGGGGCGATTCGCTTTTGGCAAGTGGCAACTGGCACCTATCAAACCTATTGGCAACATCAGGGCTGGGTCTATGGACTCGCCTTCCATCCCCAGGGACATCTACTGGCGAGTGCGGGTAATGATCAGCAAATTCGGATCTGGGATGTCGCCACCAAAGAAGTCCTACAGGTCTTGCCCGGACATGGAGCCACCATCGCCTCCCTCGCCTTTAGCCCCGATGGTCAGTGGTTAGCCAGTGGCAGTTGGGATGGCACCTGGCGACTTTGGGACGTTGCCAAGGGGCAGATGGTTCAGGCCATCCCCGGACATTTTGTCAGTGGCTTAAGCTGGGGCCCGGACAGTCAACAGATCGCCATTGGTTCCTTTGACGCCCATGTGCAGATTTATGATGTGCCGTCTGCTACCTTATCCCAAACCTTAGTTGGGCACCCATTTTGGGCTTGGTATGTGGCCTGGAGTCCCTTGGGCAATCGCATGGCCACAGGTGGAGCCGATCAGACCCTCCGCATCTGGGATGTGGACTCTGGGGAATGTCTCCATGTCCTCACAGACCATACGGACTGGGTGATGGGGGTCGCCTTTAGTCCCGATGGCCAAACCGTAGCCAGCTGTAGCAAAGATGAGACGGCCCGATTATGGTCAGTGGAAACGGGTCAATGCCTGGCTAAGCTATCTGGACATCCCAGCTGGTCCACGGCTGTTGAGTTTAGCCCCGATGGTCAAACTTTAGTAACAGGGAGCAGCGAATTGGAACTCAGGTTTTGGGATGTGCAAACTGGAACTTGTCGGGAGACGTGGCGGGCCGATCGCCTTTGCGAAGGCTTAAACCTATCCAACTGCCAAAACTTGACGGCTCCCCAACAAGAAATGCTCGCATTCCTCGGCGCAATTAGTCAGTCTTGATCCTGCTCCACGACGTTAGCGATGCCATGTCTTCTTCATCTGATACACTTCAACACACCCTTAATGCACCTATTTTTACCAGCCCTGGTCTAGGGTTTGTCTTTGAACATTGCCAGCAACCCCGAACCCAATTACCGGAATGTGTCAATACCGACCATGCCCTCTGTATTGTCCAATCCCATCCCGGCCAAACGCGAATTACCGTTAATCGTCAGCAGCAGCGCCAGGTGGCCCGACCGGGAGAAATTTGGCTGTTACCTGCACAGCAGATCACCCAAAGTCAATGGGACGGCCATTTAGACTATTTTCGCTTGTTGATTCGTCCCCAGTGGCTAAGGGAGTTGGCGAATGATGTGACGGGGGTTCAGCAATACGCCCTAGATTTACAGCTACAAGTCCTCGATCCACTGCTGTTTCAAATTGCCTTGGCCTTGAATACTGAACTGACTGGCTCTACCCAACCTGATTTTTTGTATGTGGAGAGCTTAAGCCATACCTTGGGACGACATTTGTTGCGGCGTTATGCGTCCTGTTCACCTGATCTGCAATGGCAATATTCCAAGGGAGAGTTTCAGGATGCGATCGCATATATTCACGACCATCTCCAAGACCCAATTCGCTTAGCGGATCTGGCGAGGGTGGTACATATGAGTCCCAACTACTTTGCGGAACAGTTCAAGCAGACAATGGGGATTTCTCCCTATCGATATGTCACCCAATGTCGTATTCAAACGGCCCAAAGACTCCTACGTCATCGACACTTAGCCATCTCAGAAGTTGCCCATCAAGTCGGGATTTCCAATCCTAGTCAATTTTCTCGTCTATTTCGACAATGGACAGGAATAAGCCCTAGAACCTATAGAGCAAACCTTTGAAGGGTTCTGCTTGATCAACTTCTTGGTAGCCTTCGCAAGAAAAGCAATCAGAAGACACAGAATATAAATTCATTCACGTAGAGATGCAAAGGAACTACCGTATTAATAGTAAGAAAATTCCTGTGCATCCAAACACTTGAAAAAGTTGTAGCGCTGGCTTGTTTACTGGAGATGATTGGATGTTGTTTTTGAGACGCTGGCTAAGCTGTATAGTAGTCTCTGCACTATTACTGAACTTATGCAGCTTGCCGGGACAAACTCAGTCACAACTTCCTGCATCAAACCCAGCAAAACCACGAAAACCATCAGATTGGGTGAAGTTGCTAGACCAAGCTGGTCAATACGAAGCATCCCATGACTATCGCAGTGCAGAAAAGATCTACCGTCAACTGCTCGGTCAGCCACAACCCAGTTCCATGAACAACTATATGCATCAATATATTTGGCTGAATCTGGGGGTGAACCTTTCTGAACAAGGACAGCTCACAGAGGCGATTAAAGTGTTGCAACAGCTTGTATCCCTGGATAATGTTAACTCTCACCATGTTGCTAGTGCTAACCATCTCCTAGAACATGTGCAGAATCAGTTACAGGAAGCTCAAACCAACGTTAAAGATGGATTGCGAGAAATTACGGCTGTTCCCAATTCAACAGAGGGTTATAAGGATCTAATGACAGGTCTAGCAGCTCAGGGGCAGGCGCTCCAATCGATCTCATTGCTAGAGCAGCAGCTAGGCTATCCGCTTTCCCCCAATCAACTCATAGAACTGCCTAGGGCTGCTAAGTCCTTGCATTGGGATTACGTATCGAATCACATTCGCAACCAGCGATTCAACTTATCGATTAAGCTTTATCAGGAGCTTGTGAAGCGTTATCCAGATTACCAACCCGCCCAATCGGAATATCTCGATTTATTGGCTTTATATGGAGCACCTGCAGAGGTGATCTCAGCTTACCAGAACAGAATTCGGCGCAATCCAGATTTGATTTGGAACTATTGGCAGGTACTCACTCGTAATCTGGAATCGGCTGGACGCTTAGAAGAAGCGCACCAAATTTTTGACCAATTGCTACAGCAAAAACAAACCGAGCCCTACGTTTATTTGGCATTAGGAAGCTTCCTGGAGCGAACAAAACGGCCTGATGAGGCTGTTCAAGTCTACTTTAGAGCTATTCAAGCCTTTCCTGACCATAGCCCTAGCGATCGACGTTGTCATGTTGTACGAGAAACGGCCTATGATCGCTTAGTGACGTTGCTAGACCATCAGCATCGCCTTGATCAAGTGCTGAGTCTGTTTCAACAAAATTTGCCCAACCTTACAGCTGCTATGTATTACAACTTAGGCTTAGCCTTAAGGTATGAAGGTTTCCAAGACTTAGAAGCTCAAGTCACTCTTCAAATGCAGACTGCTTTTCCCCAAGCTCGCGTCGAGAAATCAAGCTTATGTTGAGCAAAAGCTTGCCCCAAGATCCGGTCTGCTGCACTTACCCGCAAATCCAAACAGTCATAGTCATACTAACCAGAAGAAATATAGGCGCAAAATAGTTCAGGTGCCCCGTTTTGAACGGATTTCAGAAGCGGTTTGTAATCAGAATCATGTTTTTCGAAACAACCTGAATATGGCCCTCTCAATAAATAATCTAGGGAAAATGTTGAGATGAAACAAATACTGAGTACTGCGATCTTGACAAGCCTTATTGGATTAGTGGGATATATCCCTAGGGTTCACAGTCAGACCATAAACCTCAGAAAGACCATTGAAGACCTCAGTGACTTGAGTCAAGAGGACGCCTTAAAACACCTGGCAACAACAGGTGCTTGTTTTGGTTGCAATCTCAACAGTGCCAATCTCCAAAGAGCCTATCTAGGCTACGCCAATCTCAACAGAGTCGATCTCAGTAGAGCTGACCTCAGCAGCGCAGATCTTAGATCTGCCAACCTTCGTGAGGCTAATCTCAGCAGAGCAAATCTCATACATGCCAAACTTTGGAAAACTGACCTCTCCGTCGCCAATCTCAATGGTGCTGACCTCAAGCATACCAATCTTACGAAGGCCGACTTAGGTTTCTCTAACCTCACTGAGTCCAACCTCAGCAATGCCAGTATTGGTGATGCCAATCTTAGAGCTGTCAACCTTAGTAATGCTAATCTCAGCAAAGCTAGCCTCCTTAGGACAAACCTCACCTTTGCAAATTTCACCAGAGCAGACCTTAGCAACGCCAACTTCATGAGCACCAACCTCATAAGCGCCAATCTCACCAGCACCAACCTGAGCAACGCTGACCTGAGCAACGCCAATCTCACTAGGGCTGACCTCAGTAAGGCTAACTTCAGTAACACCAAACTCAACTTTGCTATTCTGTTTTCGACAGATCTCCGAAAAACAGTAAATCTTACCCAATCTCAACTGGTGGGACAAAATTCATCATTGATTTGTAACACGCCACTTCCTCCACACATCAATATTGACCCAAATAGGGACTGTAACAAGCTTGCTGCGGTCTTGTTCTATAAAATCCCAGAAATTTTTCTCACCCTAGAAGAAGCACAAGAATTCGTGAAAGAGCACCAAGAAGGGAAGAGGGATTAAAGAGGACAAAACCCAAATTTTGGTCGTGCATCAATGAAGTGTGGGTTTGTTAAACATATTGAGTTTTCCTATCCTCTGATGCAATGTCCTTTATGTGGTCATCCAAAGATCTACAAACACGGTAAAACTAGCAAAGGCAGCCAACGGTAACGTTGCCCCCACTGCCATCAAACCTTCAGTGATACCTTTGATACCCTCTATTATCGTCGTCAGATTTCTCCTCAAACCATTCAGGTCATCCTTCAATCTCATGCTGAAGGCAGCAGCTTCAGAGGTCTACCCCGCATCACAGGTGTAGCTTACAACACCTGAGTGTGATTCGTTCAGCGAGCCATAAAGCCCAAATGACTCACAACCAAGAAGTTCAGGCCGTTGCGACCAACATCATTAATGCGGATGAGTTGTGGTCCTCTGTTAAAAAAAAGCAAAAGCACTGTGAACCGGAAGAATTGAGCTTAGGCGATTGCTGGATAGCATTAAGCCTAGCCAAAGACAGTGGCTTGGTGCTCACTGGCCGTATTGGCAAACATACCGACGAACTCGCTCAAGAATTAATTGAGAATACCGAAGGCAAAACCGCCTGTCACCATTGGCAAACCGATGGCTGGGAAGGGTATTCACGACAATTAGCCGATGAGGTGATCCATCACGTGAGTAAAGCTCTGACGCAGCGGTTAGAGCGGACCAATGGCATACTACGTCAACAGACCGGGCGTTGGCATCGACGACAGAACAAATTTGGCAAAGTCTGGCAACAGAGTGCAGTGACGTTAAGACTGGTAATGGCTTATTTCAACTGGATCTGGCGCCACTCTCGATTTAAGAATACGGCTGCCCAACGTGCTGGACTGACGGAGCATCCATGGGAATGGCAAGACTTAGTCACCTATCACACACTCTATTGACGCACAATCGTTTAGTCAGATTCTATTAGCTAAAGCTTTATGGGCTTGAGATACCAACATCTAAGGGGTTTGGGATAAATTGAATAAAACCATTGCATTGCCGATGGGTTCTTGTATAATGGTGGAACTTTGCCTTCAAGGCCCAGGGCGGGTGGCGAAATGGTAGACGCACCACACTCAAAATGTGGCGACTTCGGTCATGAGAGTTCGAGTCTCTCCCTGCCCATTCCAACTTGATTGTCTGTTTGCCAGTGACTTGCCTGAGCATTTAGCTGTGGTAGGGCTTTTGCAGGCTTTTTTCTTGATTTTGCATGTCTATCCAATCTGTCCTTGCTCCCCAAACTTGGCCCTTCCCAGCTAGCGATTTACCCCAATCTGCCTGCTTAGTGGGGGGATGCGTGCGGGATGCCTTACTAAATCGCCATACGGCTTATTTAGATCTGGATTTTGTCTTGCCTAAAGCTGCAGTGGAAACAGCTCGTAGGGTTTCCGAAAGTTGTAATGCCGGGTTTGTGCTTCTGGATGCCGAACGAGATATAGCGCGGGTGGTTTTCCCAGACGCAACGGCAGATTTCGCCTTGCAGGTGGGGGATTCCTTAGAAGAGGACCTGCAGCGACGAGACTATACGATAAATGCGATCGCATATCATCCCTTTTCCGATACAGTGGTTGATCCGTTGATGGGGCAGCAAGATCTCGACGCAGGTGTGCTACGCATGATCGCCGCCAAAAACCTAGAAGAAGATCCCTTGCGACTGTTGCGGGCCTATCGGCAAGCCGCCCAATTGGGGTTTACCATTGAGCCCCAGACCCAAGCCAATATTCGTCAACTCACCCCTCAGTTAAAGGGCATTGCCGCAGAGCGGATCAAAGTGGAGCTGAGCTATCTGTTGAGCGATTCCAAGGCCACACCTTGGGTTCATCAACTTTGGCAGGATGGCCTATTAAGCACATCGTTTCCCCATGCATCATCAACGAGCCTTGCTTTTTTACCCGCCATCGATCAAGCGGCTAGTCTGCTCCAGAAAGAGGTCCCGGACTTAGCAACCGCTTTTCATCAGGAACTGAATGAGCGAGCCCAAGGAAAAGAGGCCGCCCAGCGCACCCTCCTGTCCACCACTAAGTGGGTCTCCCTCCTGTCTGACAATCCAACTCAGGCAGAAATAACTCTAAAACAGATGAAGTTCAGTCGGGGCGAAATCCATGTGATTACGCGGGTGTTGAACGGTTGGCCTCGCTTAAAACAGCTCTTGCAGCAGGAACACTGCCGCCGTGTGGATCAGTTTTATCTCTTTCAAGACGCGGATACGACGTTCCCTGCTGTTGTGATGGTGACATTAGCGGTGGAGCTGATGCAGCAATCTCTACGGGGGGCTGAGACGCCGTCTTGTCTACCAGCGCTAAAGCCTTGGATTGCAGAATATCTCAACCCGCTCAGCGCTTTAGCTCATCCTCAACCCCTCTTATCAGGTTCAGCCTTAATGAAGTCCCTTCACTTATCCCCTGGGCCAGAAGTGGGTCACCTGCTTTCACAATTGACTCTAGCCCAAGCGGAAGGCAGTATCACCACCTCAGAAGAGGCGTTGGCATTGGCCCAAACCCTAGTCAGTTCGACGCCTTCAACGGCCGAGAACGGTTAGTCGCAACCCAGACAACGATACTGCCCAGCACAACAGAGAATAGGCTTAACCCCATCACACCGATGATGGCGAAGCCTTGACCATAGCCGTATCGGCTCACTTGGCCTGCCGGGAGCATCCAATTGGGGCTGTAAATGGCTAACCAACCGATGCCTAAGAGTGCCATTCCCCAAGCTACGCCAAACCCTAAAGACCAGGACCATGCTTGTAGGCGAGTCGGTTTTTGGGTGGCCAGTTGCTTTCCTTTTTTGCGACCCAAACGCCAGCCGAAAACCAAGCCTGCCAACCAAGCTAGGCCCAGTAATCCTTGAGAACCGTATTTGACGGGATAATAGGCCCATCCTATGGGGGCCTGCATTGTGAGTGCGATCTCATCACCCGGCAGCTCCGTAAACTGACCTGTCAACACATCCCCTTTTCTCGTGAACTCGGGGGTTGTGGCAACTTGCCACTTGGGAGGTAGATAAATAGTGACGTCTAATCCACCAAAGGCTGACCAAGCTTTTGCAGGGGCAAGGACGTAAGCAAACTGGTGATAAATCGTGGGTTTGCCCAAGAGATGAGTAGCGGTTTGAGCAGCATACCGAACCTTGAGATCCTGTTTCCTCGGTGGAATCGTGACAGTTAGGGCCATGGGGGTGACCGGCGGAGAATGGCGGAGGTAATCCAAGGGTTGGTTATCCAGCCCTGGCGTGTACTCTGGCACCGCCCAATTTGGAGGTAATGGAGCATTCGGGGCTGGTTGGCTGGTGATGACTTGATCGTTTAGCCAGACCTGAAAGTTTTCAGTGCCTAATGTTCCTAAGGCAAACAGTAGGTCCAGCTGCTTCTCGTCCCCTTCATTCTGGAGATGATAAACTGCTTCCACTTGAGCTAAGTCTTTTTGGGCAATAGGCCGGAGGTCAAGGGTAAGGGTCTCACGGGTGATTTCGATATCTTCAATACCAATCGGTTCAGCGGTGACTTGTCCGCCATAGGACGGTGGTCCTAGATTGGCCCAAGCCGCTGGCATCAGCATTACTACGACTATCATCCACCCAAACCACCGCCATATCCTTGTCATCACTTGCACTCTACTGAACATCCAACCTTCCCAGGCTACTAAAACGGGTCCCTCTACGGCCTGGATTCAGTAGCAAATCTTCATAAGTTACAGATGAGGTTTTTGAGAAATCGCTCCATATCAAAACAGGAAAAGGTTAGGTCTCGAATCGCTACGTTTACCCACATCACCCGATCTTCAGTGTTGCCTCACTGGGTATGGAGTATGTAGGGAAAGATTTAGTGCATCGCGATCCTTTATCAGACGGGGAGGTATTGCTATTAATGTGAGCCAAAATCCAATATTGCCATTGATAATATTGTGAAGCTGATAATTTAAGCGCTCAATTTTTTTATGATCTGTCTCTAGCTGTTCGGATTAAATCTTGGGAATAATAAATATGAACAGAAGGTTTTAAAGTAGTGACAAAATGCCTGAGATTCGTTTTTTGACCCCTGAACAAGAAGCAAAAACCCCTGAATATCAGGAGAAATGGAAGCGAATTAGTGTAATCACACAACCGATTGAAAAAGTCCGAGCAGCGGCTGCAATTAAAGGTGTTTATGCCGTTATGGGCAAACCCGAACCAGATGTTGTTTTTTGCTCCAGCCCGCGGGCGGCGTTAGATCATCTGCAAGCCCAAGTCTCGCAAGTAGATATTCCACAAAATCCCCGTAGTCGAACGAAAGAAGATATCCAGAATAATTTCATTCAGTTTTTTGCAGAAGCAGCATGGGGGACGATCAAGCAAAGCAATAAACAGCAGAATTCAGGTACGAAACCCATTTATGATTTATTGAAGGAAGTTTCAAATAAACCCACCCAAGCGGTTGAAAAACATATTGAACGCTGCCTTCCTAAAGATCTAAGTACTCAAGACATGGTTGAGCAAGTTTTCCTGAGTGCTACGCCGATGATTGATTTGCTAGGCAAACATCAAGCTCGTCGAGGAGATCCAGAATTTTCAAAAAGGATCCAGGATAAATCTCAAGAAGATTGGCAGAGATCATTTAGTGATACAGCATTTGCTCTTGACATGCAATTGGGTTGGCTTCCAGGCAAAGAATATTTCTTTCAGGGATGGATGAAGAAATATCTGCAGGGGACATTAATTGCAAAAATTAACGGTATGGAGTCCCCTCGTTTTCGGGAAACCCTGGCTATGCCGCTATCCTTTTCTGAGCAGAAGTATTTAGTAGAGAATGCAGTTGTAGTTATTTCTGAATTTGCATATCAATGTAGTTGGCTAGATTTTGCTATTTCAGAACTCAATTATCCCTATGATGCTAAGAAATGGGCTGCTTTACAAGGGTTAGCTAAATATTGCGGTTGGGTTTTTGCAGTTGATAATCTGTGTATCATTTGTGATCGCCCCACTCATATTCTGATCGATGATGATTATCAATTGCACGGTGAGGGAGAGCCTGCTGTGCAGTTTGCGGATGGTTTTGCTGCCTATGCGTATCACGGAACTCCTATACCTGAAAAATATGGCACTGTTCATCCTCAAGAATGGCAAGCCCAGTGGGTTTTTGAGGAACGGAATCGGGCATTGCAAGAGATGTTAGTTCAATCCCTTGGGGCAATTCGGGTTTGTCAAGAACTCCCTCTAATCGAGGTGGATACTTTGCAAGAGTATGCCCTCCTCAAGTTAAAAGGTGTAGGGGTTAGTGACACTCATGTTTTAAAGCGGGTTAAGGCTGAGACAGGGGATATTTTGGCTGTCTTTGTACCTTGGCATCAAGATACGGTCCGATCAGCAATTAACTATGCGAATGAGAACTATTTTGCAGAAGACTTTCCAATTCCTGATAATGAGAATTAACGGTAAATAAAAGTTTGTCAGCGACGTTAAGGTAGATACTGGCAAATCTTACTGAAGAAGTCTAGCAATCTGTTACTAATACTAAGACTTTGAAGTGGAACTGTCAGTGTTGTGGCTTCTAAGCCTTTTGAATCGCTTTTTATTAATCTGCTGACGAGTCTAAGAATGGTGACGTAAGTTCGCTGAAACTCTATGTTTTGATGTTTGCCTCTGCTTGTGTTGTGATAGCAATGGCAGTATGTGCTGAATCGCTTAAATTAACAAGTTTCTAATTCAAGAAAAGCTATCTTAAATAGTATGTGGGGAAAAAATTTAGTTTTTGGCCATGAAAACGGTACGAACTTTACTCAGATTGATGTGTGGGTTTACCCTACTCTCTATCTTTGGTATATGGCTATACGTATTTGCGCCGATTACTGCTCCATGGGTTGAGTTTGGGTATTACGGTAAATTTCATCAGGTTCAGCGGATTATTCGAGATACCCCTGAATTAACCATTGTTGACCAATGGCAGCATCGTGACGTCATTCTGGAGGACTTCGGATTCACGGTTCGGCGTCCGGATGGCTCAACTGTTCAGATTGACTTCTTTGATCACTCAGACCAGATGAAGCTGAGTTCTGATGAAGACATCCGCAATTACATTGCCAGCTTTATCTGAAATTTAGAAGCCAGCATCCCCATGATTTGAGCGTGGGACAGCAGTCTTATGAGGCAAATGTCTACCCCTGATTTGGTCAAGTTGCAGGTCATCCTTCCTCTATAATCGAAACTCTGGTATTGCAATCATTCCTGTGGAATGAGTTGTGATTTGATCTAGAACTTGGTTTGAAGTTTTTCATTTAAGGATTATCTATGGCTGCTGATCGGGCGTCTGAGTCACCCAACCAGGGCTCCACTTTAGAAGAAGTGAGAGCTACTCGTTTGCAAAAGGTTGAGCAGCTCAAACAAGCAGGCTTAACCCCCTATGCCTATCGGTGGCAGTCTACCCATACTGCCCAGGCTCTACAAGAGAAATTTGTGGATCTGGCGAATGGTGAAGAGGAGGATTTTGAGGTTGCGATCGCAGGTCGTATCCTCGCTCGCCGCGTTTTCGGTAAACTGGCCTTCTTCAACCTCCAGGACGAAACAGGAACCATCCAGCTCTACTTGGAAAAAAAGCGGATTCAAGAGCAGATGGGGGAGCAAGATGAGCAAGCCTTTAACCACCTCAAACAGCTCACTGACGTGGGGGACTTCATCGGGGTTCAAGGCACTATTAAGCGTACCGATAAAGGTGAACTCTCTGTCTATGTACAGACCTACACTGTGCTCACCAAGTCCTTATTGCCCCTACCTGACAAATGGCATGGCTTGACTGATATTGCCAAGCGATATCGCCAACGCTATGTAGATCTGATTGTCAATCCATCTGTACGGGAGACGTTTCGACGACGGGCTCAGATCACCGCCAGTATTCGCCGCTATTTAGACGAGCAGGGATTTATTGAAATTGAAACCCCCGTCTTGAACTCCGAAGCAGGAGGTGCAGAGGCCCGTCCGTTCATCACTTACCACAACACAATGGAGATGGATCTGTATCTGCGGATCGCAACGGAACTGCATTTGAAGCGCCTAATTGTTGGCGGTTTTGAAAAAGTCTTTGAACTGGGACGAGTATTTCGTAACGAAGGGATTTCCACCCGCCACAACCCAGAGTTCACGACCATCGAAGTTTACCAAGCCTATGCCGACTACAACGACATGATGGATTTAACGGAAGCGTTGATCTGTACTGCAGCAGAACGTTCTGTGGGCAGTTTGAAAGTGCCTTACCAAGGCGAAACCATCGATCTCACCTCTCCGTGGCGACGAGTGACTATGCATGATGCAGTGCAAGAGAAAACGGGGCTAGATTTCACCACTTTTGAGACGGTAGAAGCAGCCCAAAAAGCGGCAACGAAGGCAGGCATCACAGGGGTAGACGATTGTGAGAGTGTGGGGCATGTTTTGAACGAAGCCTTTGAGCAAAAGGTAGAGGCGACTCTAATTCAACCCACCTTTATTCTTGACTATCCAGTTGAGATTTCCCCCTTAGCGAAACCCCACCGGTCGCAGTCTGGACTGGTTGAACGATTCGAACTGTTTATCGTGGGTCGAGAGACCGCCAATAGTTTCTCAGAATTGACGGATCCAGTGGATCAGCGTCAGCGCTTAGAGGCTCAAGCTGCCCGTAAGGAAGCAGGCGACTTGGAAGCGCACGGTGTGGATGAGGACTTCATCACTGCCTTGGAATATGGCATGCCTCCCACAGGCGGATTAGGCATTGGTATAGATCGCTTAGCAATGCTGCTGAGTGATGCGGCCAGTATTCGCGATGTGATTGCTTTCCCCCTCTTAAAACCTGAGAAATCTGAAGATGAAGGATAATCGTCGAGGGTAATTGCCAAGTCTTTGTCCAGGCTAAACTGAAGACAGCAAGCTTTTCTCCCCAACCCCCAAAAGATGGTGTCAACGCCTCAACAACGACTGGTTATTCCGCCTTTAGAGAATGGCGACCGCCTATCTCGATCTGAGTTTGAGCGTCGCTATCAGGCCATGCCGCAATTGCGAAAAGCAGAGCTTATTGAAGGTGTTGTTTACAACATGTCATCCCCTCTCAGAATTAAAAGTCATGGTGAACCTCATGGTGATGTCATTGCTTGGTTAGGAACCTACAAAGCTTTAACGCCAGGAACAGTGATGGGGGTGGAACCAACCGTTCGTCTAGATCCTGATAATGAGCCGCAGCCCGATGTTGTTTTGTTTGTACCGGGGCAACAGGCCCGGATTGGGGAGGATGACTATATTGAAGGGGCACCGGAGCTAGTGATTGAGATTGCAGCAAGCAGTGTTGCTATTGATTTGCATGATAAGAAGCGGGCGTATCGACGCAATGGTGTTCAGGAATATATTGTGTGGCGGACGCTGGAAGCGCAGCTTGATTGGTTTGTGTTAAATGAAGATGAGTATGTCTCGCTAGGGACAGACAAGCAGGGCGTCTTTCATAGTCAGGTATTTCCAGGGCTATGGCTGGATGGGACAGCTTTGCTGGCTGGCGATATGGCACAAGTATTGGCGGTGTTGCAGCAAGGATTAGGTACCGTTGAGCATCAGGACTTTGTGGGGCAAGTTCTAAATTAGGGATAATGAACTCAATAACACCGGAAATTATGGTTGAATACGGCTCTGTCCTCTATCTCCCACAGCCTTAATGCCACTGATGGCCCCCTAAATCCCCCACCAGTGGGGGACTTGCCTGATCAACCCGCACAAGTCCTGCAATAGAGTTAAACCTCAGCAGCCCTAGGGATTTCAATTTCTATACTCAGCCTAGATATAGGCTCAAAGTCCCCCAGAATGGGGGATTGAGGGGGCGAGTGCAAACGCTTTCAATGCTTTCAGGTATTGGAGTAGCTGGCGAATAGGTAGAGTGAGCCATCAATTATGTCTCACTAGAACTGGGTTCTGTGTATTTGCAAAAAATGTTAAGGCCCACTTTAAGAATATAAAGGACAACAATTGTTGCCATGGCTGGGTTAAGGGGGAGAGTGGTTAGCTCGATTAAGGTGATAACGGCCCCCGTTAACAGGGAAGCACTACCTGGATTTTTGTTGTAGTCCAAAATTTTGGACCGAAAGCTTTCATCACCGCAGAGTTCATCGCGGAGGACGCTAAGGGTGGCTTGCCAGAGGGATTGTCCTTCGCGGGCAAAGGTTTCGGGGGTACCGACGGCAGAGGTCCATAATTCGTTAAAACTCGCATCGAGATTGCCCTGATGTTGTTTGAGGGTGTTGAGGGCTTCTTGAGCAGGTCCGTAATTTTGAAGAAGCTGGCTAGTTTCTTGGAGTTCGGTTGTGGTTAGTTGATTGTCCATAGGTATTTTGAATTTAGAGATTCGGGGGAATCAAGTTACATTGAAAGCCTGATTAATTCTCGCTTTGTTGACTTGCAGTCTGAATGGCTGAGAAGTATTCATCTGGGCATTCTGCTTGGGTAATTTTTCTCCATCGAGACTTAAAATTATCTGTACCAAATTGCTTCAACATTTGCCCTAGAGCTTGAAGACTCAATGGGATCAAATCTTGGTTGTGTTCTAAAGCAATTGCAAGAGTCAAAATATAATATTGCAGGGCCTCAGAGTAATTTTCTTGGGCTTCAGCAACCCTACCTAATAGGTAATAATCACGGGCCGCGCTGTATAGGTCCCCGGCATCTTCAAAGATTTTGAGAGCTTTTTGGTAGAGTGCGATCGCGTCGTCAAATCGGCGTTGTTTCTCGGCAACCCTGCCTAATTGGTGTTGAGCAACAGCTATTTTGCTACCAAACTTAGGATCACGGAGTAATTCCAACTCAGCCAAGAGTTCTTCAAGAATTTCACGTGCCCCATCAATATCTGCAGCTTCCAAAGCGTCGTTTGCTTTTCGTCCTTGCAAATACATCCAGAACTCCGATGCATCGCTACCTTTATCACGTACTTCTGATAAACGAATGCCTACTTGAAATAATCCTTGCTCACATAAAGCTCTTAACTCAGGCTTTCGCCCAATCCTCTTATACAGTTCTCCTAATGCCTGTAACAGGTATTGTGCATTGCCCCAATCCTCCTGTTGCTCAGCTAATCGTAACTGCTGCAACAAGTTAGGTTCCTCTACTCGTAGGACGAAGCTTGCTTCTTCAGCATTGCTGATCAACTGTTGTTCATAGTGAGTAGCTAAACTGCCATAAAAACTGAGCAACTTTTTTTCTAGGTTTGCAATCCCTCCATCTGCTGCATCTACACCAGCCTTGACAGCTTGTTGACTCAGACGCTGCCGTAAGTACCAAGGCAATGCTGGATGAATCTGAAAAATCGTAGCCCCTAAGGGCTCCACGATGCTGGCTGCGGCGGCTTCCTGCAAAATAGCCATCCAATCTGCCTGCTGCAAATTTTCTCCAAATACTTCTCGATAGACCTGCCCCCATTCACTCTCAGGGTCACGGGAAAAAAAATACAGCCAATCTGCAAAGACGCGTTCCGAAAACAGGGCCAAGAAAGGGAGATGTTGGCGGGTCCGTTCTGATAACGCTTCAAAGGAGTAGTCTAATGACACCGTTAGGGACTTTTCTCGACCTTCCTCTTCAGCTCCGACAAAGGTGTTTAGTCCTTGCCGCAGTGCTTCGATCAAAGCTGTTGGGGTTTGGCGTTGCAAATGAGGCAACACCACTCGCAAAGACAGCGGATGCCCCCCAGTAGTTTCAATAGCTCTAAGTATTCTGGGGGTAGGTTTTTGAGTTCTACATTGACCGTTTGCAAAATCTGAGTAGCCAACGCTTCCGAGTCCGATAACCCCGGATAGCGGCGATTTGGCCTTGATAATCCAGCCAAAGGCACTAAGCGATAGCCACAATCCAGCCAAGGCTCATCCCGCCGACTGGTCATTAACACCCAAGACTTTCCTCCTCGCATTGCCTTTAGCCACTGCTGGAGTCGCTGCCGCTCTGGCTCTGTCAACAGGGGCTGATTCCCGGCGGGAAATCCGGCGACGGGCTCAAAATTATCCCAAATCAATAAACAGGGGTTAGTGTTTAGATACTCCAGAACGATTTGTTCTTGTTGGTCTGCCATCAATGAGACAAAGCGTTCCCCTCCCAACTGACGCCCAATTTCATTGACCACATTGCTTAACGTTGCTCCCTGTTCAAAGGACGTAAAGAAAATACCACCATCACGGCCTTGGGTTTCGGCTAGCCAGCGGCCAAACCCTAACGCCAACTGAGTTTTGCCGACTCCACCCATGCCTTTGAGTAGCACCACATTGTTTTGCCGAAAGGCTCGTTCTAGTACCAGAATTTCGGCACTGCGCCCCACAAATCCATAGGTACCCGCTTCGGGTAAATTTGTTACCTGGGCTTCGACCTGTTCCTCCTCCTGTTCCGCTGCGGCCATCAAGGCAGCAAAGCTAGGGGTAGGGGTTTGGGGTGTAAAGGGTGTATAGGCTTCCTGTTGGTAAAGCACAGGTACTAACCAATCTTTTAGGGTTCGTTGCCCACGTGGGCTTAGCCGTTTGGGTTGGTTTAAAACAGAAATGCGAGCGGCTGCAACGGCAGTTGATAGGTTGGCTCCTCCAACTAACTCACCATAAAATCGGGCCATAAAATGTGGCTCTCTGGGAATTAGCGTGTAGCAGTCCTACATTTAGTGTGTTTCCTTTTTCATCCCTATGGAATGATCTGAGGTAGTACTTCAGAGCAATGGCGTAATGGATAACTCAATTCGCATCCCGCTCAACCTTCCTGATATTCGAGTTCTAGAGCTATCGAAGACTGAGAGAGGGGATTGGCTCATCAAGATTGAGAGTACGCTTCAAGGAACAACCTGTCATCAATGCGGACGTGAGATTACTGACCTCCATTGTCATGATCAGCCTTTTCGGATTCGTCACCTGCCATTATTTGAAGTCCCCGTTTACTTAGAAATTCGGCCCAAGCGTTATCGATGCAAGTATTGCGATGACCATCCCACAACAACTCAACATTTAGAATGGCACGAACCTCGCAGTCCCAATACAAAAGCATATGAGCGTTGGCTTCTGCGAATCTTGATCAATTCAACGGTCTCAGATGTTGCCAGAAAACTAGGCGTTAGTGAGGATATCGTCAGTGGAATCATTGATCGTTGGATTGCCGCTCAAGTTGACTGGAGCGAATATGCAGACCTCAAAGTTATGGGGATGGATGAGATTTCTCTCAAACGAGGCCATCGTGATTTTGTGGTTTTGATCACGATTCCTACGACGGATGGGGTGGATATATTGGCAGTTCTAGCCGACCGTAAACAGCAGACAGTGGCAAATTTCCTTCAATCGATTCCCATTGATTTACGCCAAACCATTGAGCGCGTCTGTACGGACATGTACCAAGGATTTGTCAGTGCAGTCCGAGAACAATTGCCGCAAGCCAAAATTGTCATTGACCGCTTTCATGTGACCAAAGCCTATCGTAATTGTGCTGATACGGTTCGTAAACGTGAGGTCAAACGTCTACGACGAGAGCTCTCTAAGCAAGAGTATGACAGCATCAAAGGCGCGATGTGGCCTTTTAGAAAACGACCAGAGAATCTGAAAGAGTCAGAGCAACAACTCCTTGAGCGATTGTTTGCTTATTCTCCACAACTGAAACAGGCGTACAACCTCCGAGAGAAACTCACGCAGATATTTGAGGGCAGGTACACCAAGCACGGAGCTAAATGTGCCATCCGTGCTTGGTGTAAACAAGTACTCAAGAGTGACATCAAGGAATTCGATTGTTTTCTGACCACTATCAATAATTGGATGGACGAGATGACCAACTATTTCCTGGAGGGGTGGACCAGTGGTTTTGTGGAAGGATTTAATAACCGAGTCAAAGTCTTAAAAAGACGATGCTACGGTATTTTCGATATTGAAAGACTCTTCCAAAGGATTTCTCTTGACCTCAATGGGTATCAGACATTGGTCGTGCATCAAAGAAGTGTGGGTTTGTTAAACCGATAGGGAGTCGAGTTGTTTTATTTCCTCATGCAATGTCCTCTATGTGGTCATCCTAAAACCCACAAACATGGCAAGACCAGCAAAGGCAGTCAACGTTACCGTTGCCCCCACTGTCAACAGACCTTTAGTGAGACCTTTGACACCCTGTGTTATCGCCGTCAGATCTCTCCTGAAACGATCCAGACCATCCTTCAAGCTCATGTTGAAGGGAGTAGTCTACGAGGACTCTCTCGCATCACGGGTGTAGCGTATAACACTTGTGTGAGTGTGGTTCGTTCAGCGAGTCATAAATCCCAAATGATTCACAATGGGGAAGTTCAGGCCGTTGCGACCGACGTCATTAATGCAGATGAGTTGTGGTCCTTTGTCAAAAAAAGCAAAAGCACTGTGAGCCGAAGGAGTTGAGGGTAGGCGACTGCTGGATAGCATTGAGTCTTGCGAAAGAGAGTGGTCTCGTGCTCAGTGGCCGTATTGGCAAACATACCGACGAGCTAGCTCAAGAATTGATTGAAAATACTGAGGGCAAAACCGCCTGTCATCATTGGCAAACGGATGGTTGGGAAGGGTACGCACGACAATTACCCGATGAGGTCGTCCATGAAGTGAGTAAAGCCCTGACCCAACGCTTAGAGCGGACCAATGGCATCGTGCGTCAGCAGACCGGGCGTTGGCATCGACGACAGAATAAATTTGGCAAAGTCTGGCAACAGAGTGCGATGACTTTAAGATTGGTGCTGAGCTATTTCAACTGGATTTGGTGCCACTCTCGATTCAAGAACACGGCTGCCCAACGAGCTGGATTGACGGAGCGTCCTTGGAGATGGCAAGACTTAGCTTCCTATCCCACACTTTGTTGATGCACAATCCAGACATTCGCTGTGACCTAAACACTATATCTAGCGGCTACCACGCTAATTCCCGGAGAGCCTAAAATGTTTAGCCGCTTCGGCATGGATGCTATAGGCCATAGCCACGACCCCCTTGGCCCCAGCGAAAATAAACCGGGTTGCCACCGAAGAAAACTCTTCTTCTCCCTCTTGGGCCGACTTACAAGCGTTGAGAACAAACACAGGGACTCGGCAGTCTGTCAAACTTTGGGCAATGCGGTCTGCACTGACCACCTCTGCTTCGCCCTTTAAGGTTTCAAACACCAACTCCCCTTGGCCAGAAGCATCCATCAGATTAAATTGCCGCCCAGCATTGGGATTAAAGGAGCCATGCCTATCAAAATGGACGATGTGATAAAACCCCTGTCGATGAGTGTTTAGCTCTCTTTCAAACTCGGTAAAACTAGGGGGACGTAACACCTTCAGATTCACAAACTTCTGCAACGGGCGTAACGCTTCCAACATGGGACGGGCAATCGTTTGGAACCCGATATCCTGTTCATAGGGACGAGCAATCACAAGTAAGATATTGAGCTGATCCCTTGGCAATTCAGGCGTTTCCGCCCGCACCCGTTGATGGCTTAGGGTTCGGTACATCCCGGACAGCTTGGGGGCTAGAAATAAATCTTTGGGGGAATATAACAATTCCCAAGGCAAGTTCAACACTTGAGGATTGTCCGAAGAGATCCCCAGTTCGCAAGTATCTAAGCCTGACCGTGTTGCCTCTTGAAAAAATTCTCGGCCTTCATCAGTGCTTTGGAAAATTAGCTCAAATAAAGTTTGTCCCCAGCCCTGGAACTTTTGTTCAATGGCTATCGCTTTGTCTGGGTTTAATCCGTAGGGAAAGCTCAAATATTCCTCTAGATACCAGCGTAAATCTGCAAGTACCTTGGGCTCAAACGGATGGTTAAAATCTACTTCGGGGGCCTGCCGAGGATATTCCTGTCCCCGTTGCCACGATAACTGTAGCCTGTCTCCATTCAAAGACACCAGCAATCGATTATGAGCCATCCCCAACCCTCATTCATGCAGATCCAATGCGGCACCTACCCCGCATTTGTCTAGTTATCAGATGAATATTGTGAGATTACGCAGCAATGAGGAAGAAATTTAAGCTTTCCCGTTAAGCCTGATTGCAAAGTTTTTCCCCAGGGGAAGGAACTTCACCGACTCTGGCCTGCTGTTGTCGATGGCCGACAAAACGCTCCAGGGCAATTAAGGCGCGATTGTAGTCAATGATTGCCTGCAAGCGATTACTGCGGGTTCGCGTGAGTTCTGTTTCAGCGTTACTGACTTCAAGTTGAGTCCCAATCCCTGCTTTGGAGCGCAATCGAGCTAGCTCTAAACTTTGCTCTGCTTGGATCACCGCACATTCATTGGTCGCAATATTTTTAAAGCTGGACTGTAAGGTAAAGTAGTTCTGCTCGACCTGGAACCGAACCAGATTTTTAAAATTGGCAAATTGAGTCTCAGCAATTTTTGCCCCTAGGGCTTGCTGTCGGGCGTTGGCTTTGGTCGCGCCTCCATCAAACAATAACTTGGTAACCTGTCCACCCAGGGAATAGCCAAAGGCATCAGTCAAGTCGTCCAAATCAACCGCAAAATTCCCACTGGCAGCTACACTAACCTGGGGGCCAAAACTTCCTTTAACCAATCGCTCATTCTGCTGGGCAATTTGTCTTTGGTCTAATATCTCACCAAGTTCGGACCGATTCTGTTGGGCCTTGGCAATCGTATTTGTCAAGGACATGGGCCATAACCCGGCAATTTTGACCGGATCAGCAGCCGATAAAGTTGCTTTGGGATTGAGGCTTAAGCGCTGAGCCAATTGGCGTCGAGCAGTGAGCTGTTGGCTTTGGGCTTGAGAGAGCTGTTGCTGCTGGTTTGCCAGCTGGACTTCTGAACGTAGAACATCAAATCGAGTGCCTAAACCTGCCTGTTCCAAGGCCCGAGTATTATCCAACGTTTCTTCAGCATTTTTCACCGCTGCCTTGGCAATCTGGACCAACTCATCGGCCTGCTGCATATCGTAATAGTCATTTGAAACGTCTAGGCGCAGCTGCTGTAACTGGGTTTCTAGGGATTTTTCAGCGGCCTTAAGGGCAGACTCAGCAGCGCGAATGCTAGCTGAGCGTTGTCCAGAAGTGAAGACATCGTAGTTTAGCTGAACGCTAGTGTTGAACAGATTGCTGACTGAAGGAAAAAGAGGGGGCTGATCCCGAATGGTTTGAATTTGAGTCTGCAATCCTTGAATCGTCTGATTTAAAATCGCTGTTTGAGCTGCATTTGCCCCAGGTAATTGGGCTTGTAGCTGCTGAATTTGATCTTCAATACCTTCGACTTGGGCTTCTACTTGCTGCTCGTTGATGATCCGTGATGTTGCAGAATCTGTGCGGTTGAGGCTCGCTTGGGCACTGATGGTTGGGAGTTCTGCGGCTTTGGCTTCTGCTAATGCTGCTTTTGACTGGCGGACCTGCAATTCCACAACCTGTAAATCTCGATTATTGCGCTTAGCCAGCTCTAAAGCTTGCTCCAATGTAATCGCTTGATCGAGGTCCGGATCAATAGTGACATCTTGCGATGCAGTCGGTACGTCCAGTATTTTCGGATCAGGATTCAGTATTTTGGGATCTTTCGTGGGTAGACGCAGGGGTTGCTCATCAATTTCCGTCGGCAGGAGTTCACTTGCACCAGGATTATCTCCTTGAGCCTGAGCTGGCACAATCAATGCTCCACTCATCATCAGTGCTGCGGTGAGGCAACTTGTTTTGCCCCATTTTATCCACGATAGATGTTGCATAATGGCTCCCAGACCTGCTGTCTCCGTCTAGTACTCTACCAAATCTAGATTCTGGCTGGTGGTCTAATAGGCTAAAAATCTTGCATTAGTAAGGAGGCTACATAGGCTTGCCTTTAGCAAAATCCTTGTATTCGGGAATCTTGAGAATAATATCCTTTCCTGGTTGGCGCTCTGGCTATGCCCTTATCCGTAAGTGTACGAGACATTCAGACCTTAATCCTGTCCTATCACCCCGTCATAGTAATTGAAACTTTAGAGGAAGAGCGGGTTCAAACCCTTCTTAAGAAAGCGACGGAGGAAATGTCTATTCCGATGTTTGAATGGAGCATTGCTCAGGGCCTGATTCGGTCTCCTGGCACCTTTAATGCGCCTTGGGTAAATGAATATGCGCCACCTGGCACCCTCAAACCTGCTGCTATTGGTAATACTGCCGAACCCTTAGCGGTCCTTAAACATGTCCAGGATATGTCTATTAAGGCATTGTTCTGGCTCAAGGATTTCGGCAAACATTTTGAAGATCCAGAAACAGCCCGCCACTTTCGGGAAGCGGCTCAGCTCTTTTCTCAAAAACGGTCTGCCTTTGTGTTGACCGGAGACAATATTGAGCTACCTAGGGAAATTGAGCATGATGCTGTGGTCTACGACCTGAAGCTGCCCGATCGCGATGAGCTGTCTCGGACAGTGAAAGAAGTGGTGCGGACTATGAGACATAAACACCGCACCATCGTGGAATTAGAAGATCAGGATATGCAGGCCCTTGTTCAAGCCATGACGGGTATGACCTTGAAACAAGCCCGACAAGTGCTGGCCTATGCGGCTTTGGATGATGGCAAATTGACCACAGACGATGTGGAGCGTATTCTCCATCGCAAGGCCCAACTGATCCGAGCGGGTGGGGTGCTGGATTACCTTCCGGTCGAGGGGAATCGTGTGGAATGGGGTGGGTTTGCGAATCTCAAGAATTGGCTGGGACGAGCCAAGGTCGGATTTAGTCCCGCCGCTAAAGCTTTGAACCTAACTCCACCGAAGGGAATTTTGATTGTAGGGATTCAAGGATGCGGCAAATCTCTTGCAGCTAAAGCGATCGCTAGAGAATGGAAAATGCCATTACTGAAGTTAGATGCAGGTCGTCTCTACGATAAATTTGTGGGGGAATCTGAGAAGAACTTTCGCAAAGCCATCTCCTTAGCAGAATCTATGGCTCCTGCCGTTCTCTGGATTGATGAAATTGAGAAAAGCTTGGGGGCTACAGGGTCTGATTCAGATGGGGGCCTGAGTCGGCGAATGTTTGGGTTCTTCCTAACCTGGATGCAGGAAAAGTCCCAAGAGGTATTTGTGGTGGCCACTGCCAATGATATTTCCCAAATTCCTCCAGAACTGCTGCGAAAAGGCCGTTTTGATGAGATTTTCTATGTGGATTTACCGGATTTGCAAGAACGAGGGGCGATTTTCCGTATTCATTTGATGCTGCGTAAGCAAGATCCCAGCCATTTTGATATGCCTACTCTATTGCAGGCATCGGAAGGCTATAGTGGTGCTGAAATCGAGCAGGCGGTCGTGGCAGCGCTTTATCGCGCGCTCTATGTAGAGAAACCTTTGGATACGGAGTTACTGGTTCAAGAGATTCAAGGCATGATTCCGTTATCGGTTTCACGACAGGAACATTTGAAGCAGCTTCGCAACCTTGCTCAAGATCGATTTATGAGTGCTAGATAACCCTTAAACATTGGTGTGGCCTTCCTTTTTAGGTGGCGCTCGAACCTTTTTGTCTATTGTTTTCGTCAATTTGATTTATGCATAAAGCCCTTCACTTCTCCACAATCCTGTTTGGTACAACAGCCGCGTTGGTTTGGTGCCAGCCCCAAGCTCAGGCATTGAGTTCAGCGGAAGTCAGTAAACTTGCCAAAAATGTCACGGTTCGAATTAGCAGTCCAGGCGGTTTAGGATCCGGGGTGATTGTCAAAAAGGAGGGCAACACCTACACCGTTGCCACGGCGGCCCATGTGGTTGATCTGCCTAATACCTACGATATTCAAACTCCTGATCAGCAAACTCATCAGATTACATCTTCCAGTATCCAGAAATTTAAAGGGGTGGATCTGGCGGTTGTTCAATTTTCAAGTTCCCAAACCTATGCAGTCGCCAAGATGGGTAATGTGAATGATGCCCCAGAAGGGACTCCCATTTATGTGGCAGGTTTTCCAGCCCAAACCCTGGCCTTGACGGAGTCGATTTACAACTTTACAGAAGGGAAAGTGACGGCTAATGCCACGAAACCCCTGGCAGATGGCTACTCACTGGTTTATTCCAACAGTACGTTGCCCGGTATGAGTGGTGGTCCTGTCTTGGATGAACAGGGTCGATTGGTGGCCATTCATGGTAGAGCTGATACTGAAACGATTCAACCTCAAGATGAAGCAACCAATCCTGATATCTATATCAAAACTGGATTTAATCTAGGGATTCCTATCAATACTTTTCTTAATTCATTACCCTTAACCCTCACATCCCTCAACCTAGGAACGCTTGATCCTCTGCCAGATGTGCAGGAACCCACTGCAGCAGATTTTTATTTGCAAGGGGGGGATAAACTCAAGCGTAAGGATTATGCAGGGGCGATTGCTGATTTTTCTGAGGCTATAGAGCTAGATCCTGAATATGTGGAAGCTTACTATGGCCGCAGTCTGGGTCACTATCGGCAACGAGATTCATTCAAGGCAATTGAGGATCTGACTCAGGCGATCAAGCTTAATCCAGACTATACCCAAGCCTATGTACAGCGGGGAGTGGTGAAAGCGAATTCTAGAGATACATCGGGGTCTCTCAGTGATTATCGGCAGGCTCTAGTTCTCAGCCCTTTGGATGCCACGATCCTCTATCGGCAGGCCTTATCAGAACTGCAGCTGTGGCGATACCAGGGGGCAATGTTTGCATTGGACCGTGCGATCGCATTCAATCCCCGATTAGCGGAAGCGAAGGTGATGAAAGGTGTTGTTCGGGTTTTGCAGGATAAATCCAACGGTAGCAATTCGGCTGCCTATGCCAAAACGATTGCCGAGCTGGAGAAAATCAGACAGCTCCAACTTCCATTTAACTCAGCCATCACTGATATTCATAAGGGGCTCCTCAGCAGCTTGAAAGGCGATCAGCAAACGGGCCTCCGCCAATTACAAACTGCTGGGTTTAAGGCTCAACGGGAGGGGGATAATCAGTTGAACGACATTATCCGTGCCATGATCCTCAAGCTGTCTCGGCGATAAGCCTTGTGAGTATTGCCCTAGTCTTCGTAGATTCGGGCTTCAGGAGCATTGGGGAACTCTTCGCAATATTGTTCAAAATTGCTTTTGGGTTTCTCGACAAAATCACTCTTTTTGAGAATATCGCTAATGGAAATAACCCCGAGGAGATGATCTTTAACGACTGGGGCACGGCGAATGCCTGTATTGGCAAATAAACGAGCGACGTATTCGACCCCTAAATCAGGATTAACGACAATACAAGGCTTGGTCATGACTTCGTAGACCTTCATCTTTTTGGGGTCATACCCAAAGGCTGCCACCTTGTAGACGATGTCGGTTTGGGTCACCATCCCATAGGGATCACCTGCATACCGAGGCTCAACAATTAAAGCCCGAAGACCTTTCTCTTTCATCTTGCTGACGGCATCGGCGACGGTTGCTGAGCCACTAATGGCAACAACGTCTCGGGTCATGATTTCTTCTGCGCGCATCATGGCATTGACTCCTGAGGAATGGTGATTGAATTAGGTTTTAGAAAGGCTGACTGAACTAGCGTTAACCCCTAGGCCATGGGTAAGGGAGGCTTGTCTGGAGAGCCAGGTTGAGTGGAGTGATGATAGGTGGATATCCCTTCTGCATAGGCCTCGACGACTTGACCATCAACAGCGCAGGACACCATTAAATAATCACAACTCGGACACTCAACCTGGTTAACTAGGCCACCAGGACATTTGAGATGAGTCGGATATGAGCTCGTAAAATACAGCCGCCTTGCAGGGGAGCCGCATTGAGGGCAGCAAATGGTTTGGGTGGTATTCGTGCCAATTTGACTCATGGGTATATCCTGGTCGAAAGGAATGGATCGACGGTTTAAAGGTGTTTATCCACAGCGCTGGTAAATTTCTCATAGGGACTCATGCCCACCAGAGTTTCGACGAGTTCGCCCGATTTAAAGACTAAGACTGCTGGAATGCTGCGAATGCCAAATTGCTTGGCAATACCTTTATTCTTGTCAACGTCAACTTTGGTGACTTTGGCTCGACCATCATAATCAGTGGCCAATTTGTCCATCATGGGACTCACTTGTTTGCAGGGACCACACCAGGTGGCTGTAAAGTCGATCACAAGGATGGACTCATCCTTAAGCAACTGTTCAAACTCGTTGTCTTGTATGTAAGCTACGGTACTCATAATCTTTTCAAAACCTAAAGTAGAGCATCTTCTTGGTGGGTTTGAATCGTGCAGTCTGATGCAGGGTAGGCAACGCAGGTCAGCACGAATCCAGCCGCCATTTGGTCATCATCTAAGAAGGATTGATCGGATTGGTCTACTTCTCCCGAGATGGCCTTGCCGGCACAACTGGAACAAGCCCCTGATCGGCAAGATACAGGTAAATCCAGATCATTCTCTTCTGCTGCGTCAAAAATATACTGATCATCTTCGACCGCTATCGTTGCGTCGATGCCTTCCGCTTCATTGATCAGTCTGACGTTATAGGTGGCCATTAAATGAAATCCTTGTAAGTTTGATAGGTAAGGTGGACAACGATCAAGAGGGGAGCGCCTTATGAGCTGTGATAGAAATTTCAGCTGGCCCATAAGGCTTAACTAAGAGGTTGATCGAAGAAAGCTCTAACTGCGTCTATACGGCGAAAGGAGGAGTGATGTTACTCAACTTGAATTAAGATGTCACCAGGTACTTTGGTTTTTTGCTTTAGTGTTTTGCCAAAAAGTTTTAAGACCTTTTTGAACTAAAACTGTTAACCAATAAGTTTTATGGCGAAAGAGGTGTAACATTCCCTTAATATACACCTTCAGGGCGTGTATTCATTTTCATATATGATTTAAATGTATTTTCTTGTAACATTCCTCTGAGTTCAACGAATCCGCTATGTCTGCTGAGAAATGGAATGTCAATGAGGTGAGCCGTCGGCTCAATGAAGGTCGCCAAGCGAAGGCGGCTCAGGGCGGGTATGCAGGATATGGTTCTCCTCCGTTTGGCCAGCTTTCCCATAACGGGGAGTTGGTGGATAATCCCCGGGAAACGGAGATTATTGATCTGATTCGTCGTCATCACAAATCTGGTAAATCCCTACAGCAGATCGCTGATTGGCTCAATCAAAATGGCTATCAGACCAAGCGAGGGCGTTCGTGGAAGCGTATTTCTGTTAAGCGAGTGTTAGATCGGTTGTATGGCAAAACGGCTCGGATTTCAGGAGGAGCCAAGCCCCTTAAACCAGGCTGATTTGATCCGATGACTCCTCTCGTGATCTGGATTTGTCCAGTTGGGTGTGTGTACTGATGCAGCAAAATGATCCGATGGTGGGTACTCCTAATTTGGAGGAAGCCATTAATTATCAGCCCTTAATTTTGGCACCTGAAACGGCGTTAGTAGATGTGATTGCCCGGATGAGCCAAACCCCCTTTAGTTGTTGTGAACTGGGGGCATCTTCCCAAGACTCTGGGGATGTGGAAACGGAAACCACTCGACCCACCTGTGCTCTGATTATGCAGGACCAGGAGATTTTGGGCATCTTGACGGAGCGAGATATTGTCCGCTTTGCGGCCGCTGGCATGGATTGCGATCGCATCACTGCTGCCGATGTCATGGCCCATCCCGTCAAGACTCTGCCCTTGGCTGATTTTAAGGATATTTTTGCGGTCATGTTTCTGTTTCGGCGGTATCGAATTCGCCATTTGCCGATTTTAGATGACCAAAACAAGCTCGTGGGCATCACCGAACCTAGTAGTTTGCGCCGGGTGTTGCGACCTGCCAATCTGTTAAAGCTGCGCCGGGTGTCTGAGGTGATGTCCACCTCCGTTATTCATGCTCCTCCCCATTGTTCAGTGCTCAGCCTGGCCCAGTTGATGGCTGAACATCGGGTGAGTTGCGTTGTGATTGTAGAACCTGCACCGGATGATGGCCTTAAGCCCATTGGTATCGTCACCGAGCGAGATATTGTCCAATTTCAGGCAATGCAGTTTGATATTGGCAGAATTATGGCGTCAGAGGTGATGAGTTCTCCGCTATTTTTGCTGAATCCTGGGGATTCCCTATGGTCTGCCCATCAGCAAATGCAGCGCAGACGAGTCCGACGCTTAGTGGTGTCCTGGAATTGGGGACAAGATTTGGGCATTGTCACGCAAACTAGTTTGTTAAAGGTATTTGACCCCCTGGAGATGTACGGAATTATTGAAACCCTGCAACAAACGATTGAGCAGCTAGAAGCGGAAAAAGCATCCTATTGGCGTCATCGAGATGCTGAAGTGAGCTAGTCAATCCTGGAATAGGTTAATTCTCCTGGGATTTATGGGCCACTTTATGGGCATTTTGCTCCCAATTGACACCATCAAAGGGCACCACTTCTATGGAGTCAGGTTGAGTATCCAGACAGCGAACGTTGATATCGTAGCCATCGGGGTTGGAGCGAGGAATGTAAAACGGCTTGATGCCGCAAACTCGACAGAAGGTATGCTGCGCAACGCCTGTATTAAATTGATAGGTCGTTAGGGTGTCTTGTCCTTTCAGTAACTTAAATTTGGATTGAGGCACGATCAGATGCAAGAATCCTGCTTTTGAGCAGATAGAGCAGTTGCATGCATCGACCTGGAGATCTTTGGGAGCTTCAACTTCAAACTGAATCGCGCCACAATGGCAACTGCCTAAATATTTCATGGAACCTTCCCCAATCTACTGGCAATAGATCTATCTTATGCTGAGCAAAGATTAAGCAATGGCAGCGTTTAGTTGCCCCGATGTGCATGCAGCAGTTACTGATTGACCGTTTCCGAGGATTGTTTTTGGGAGTAGCCGTCTTAGATGCCCATGGGTATGGGCAGGACGACTCACACGGAAACAGTACCTTGGCTTCAGGGCAAAACGTTTCGTTGCCCAGAGAGTCAGGGAAATGGTGTGAAGCGCTTGCCTTAGGCCAATCCGAGGTAATTGCCTATTCAAGTCAAGGGGCAAACGAGTCTCAAGTTCCTACCATAGCTATTCCCACTCCTGAGGACGAAATTCAATTAGCTGTTTTAATTGCCCAGATGCTACCAGCAGCTCTGTTTTACCATGAGAATTTACCTCGTCTTCAAAACTATATTTGTGACCATCGACTGAGAGAAGCCAGTCCTGATCTGCAAGTAGAAATGCTGGGTATTGAGGTTGCGATCGCACTCCTCTGCCAGGAACAGGCCAACCCTCAAACCCTGGTTTCTCAACTGCTGGTCCAGGATTTCCTCTCTGGAACGACCTTGCATACTCAGCTACAACAAGTGCAGACCCTCCTTCAGACCCGATCTAGTCTTTCTAGGGTGTGGAGCGAAGTCAATGCGAAACGATCTCCTGAGACTTCACCATTGGCAACTGCCTTAGCCATGGCCTGTTACTGCTGGTCGAGTACAGCGGATACCTTTGCCTTGACGGTGACCCGGCCTCTGACCTTACCCCAGTTCCCTCGGCTTGTGGCCTTGATTACTGGCGCTTTGTCTGGCGTATTTAACGGTGTTCATGCCATTCCATGGGCTTGGCAAGGAGCATTCTCTACCCCATCAGGGGCTCGTACCTCTATCCTCGCCCAAGCGGATCAGCTTTTGGCGGCTTGGTCAGGGTATTTGAGCGATGACATCATTGCCCTCCCCCTGGAGCAAACAGCCATTTCTGCACCAGGCGTCCTGCGGCCTCGTGGGTAGTCCTGCCGCTTTCACTCCCAGATGTAAAAGCCGACCTCAGCTCCAGTTTAGGGGTACAAAAACCATGGGCAGTAGTATCAATGAGTGATTTGACTATAATTGAAGGACTTGAACAACAGTTGTGGACAAATCAAGGAACACCGTTATGCCAGCACTACTGACTTCTGCCTTCAGGATATTTCCCAATTGAATGGCCTATATGCCTTAGTCGCCTAACCATCCAATGAAGAAATTATTCCGTTCTCAGCAGGTACGTCTGAGCCGTTGGTTATCTTCCTCTGCCGCGTCACGTATTCCTTCAAACCGTTCTGCTCGTCGGTCTCTCAAGCAGCAATCGCCTCTATTGTTTGTGGTATCTGTCGCTGCTCTAACCAGCGTGATCGGCCATCGATTCTATAATGAGCCGCAACTCACGATTGGTACCGTTGCCCCAGAAACGATTAAGGCCCCAGAGTCTGCCCAAGCCGCCGATCCCATTGCCACGGCTGCAGCTCGTGAAGCCGCCTTTCGGAATGCGGTGAGCGTGTATATGGTTAATCCATCTCAAACGGCTGCTATTCAAGCGGATTTGGATTCTTACTTGGCAGATATCCAAAAATTCCGAGGGTCCGCTGGCGAGTTTCCCTATACATCGATTAAGACTTTATCCCCTAGGGTGCAGCATTTTCTACGGCAACAGAATACCGGAGACTTTCAGACCCTCCTGAAGCAGGTCAATGCCACGACCCCTCCCTCAACGGCGTGGCTAAAAACCAAGAATGCCCAGGCGGCAATTAAAGCCCTGCGGACCTATCGAGCCAAAGAAAAAGATGGGGTTAAATGGTCTGCCTTGATGCGGAGTATCACCCAGGCCCAGCAAGACTATCAGGCTGCTTTAGGTAAGGTTCCTCCCCGTCTACAAGGATTCTCCAGCCGGACCCTTTTAGAATTTACAGAACCCGAGTGGGCAATGGCCCAGAAAAGGCTACGGACGGCGTTAAAACGGATTCTTACCCAAGGGATTCCTCCAGGATTACCTGGGACCGTGATGCGAAGTACCATTAAGGTCCAACTCCAGGACTATCCTGCCAAAGTTCAAGCCCTGGGCATCAAGTTATTGCCCAACGTCCTCAAACCCAACCTGAGTATTGACCCCACCGGTACCTTACGTCAGCGAGAAATTATTGCGGAGCAGATTCCTCCCATTCTGATTCCTATTGATAAAGATGAGGTCATTGTTAAATCCGGTGAGCGAATTTCCCAAGCTGACTTTGCCTTACTCGAACATTTTGGTCTGAGTCGACGGGGCATCAACTTGCTGGGCTTATTTGGGACGATGGCGGCCGTCAGTGGGGGGATTGCTGTATTTCTAGTCGTCCAACGACGCTGTCGCCTTGAATTTGATCGGCGGGATTATGTGTTGGTGTTAATGCTGTCGGCTAGTGCATCCCTGCTGATTTGGACGACCGCTCTGCGATATACCAGTTTGCCTGCGGTTGGCCTACTGGTGGGTAGTTTTTATGGGCCGGTGCTGGGGGCAACAGTCGTCGTTATTCTTTCGAGCTTGATTTCCTTGGGGCTGAGTAGTGGGTTTATCGAGCTAGGAGCGATTGCTGCGGGGAGTTTGGTCGCCAGCCTTGTAGCGCGCCAACGACGTTCTCGGGAAGAGATTGCCCTGTTAGGGGTAATTGTCGCCATTACCCAAGGGGTGGCTTTGTTTATCCTCATGACTTTGGCAGGAGCCCCGGTCTATAGCATTTTGGGTTTGTCTCTGATTCAAGGGTTAGTGGGGTTAGGGTGGACCATTGTGGCCTTGGGTATCAGCCCCTATATCGAACATGTGTTTGACCTGGTGACCCCCATTCGACTGGCGGAATTGGCGAATCCCAATCGACCTTTGCTCAAACGGTTGTCCCGAGAAGCCCCTGGAACCTTTCAACACACGATGTTTGTGGCCACTTTGGCGGAAGCAGGGGCGAGTGCATTAGACTGTAATGTCGAATTGGTGAGGACGGGAACCCTTTACCATGACATTGGCAAAATGCATGACCCCCAATTTTTTATTGAGAACCAGCGGGACACCACCAATAAACACGATCTGCTCAACGACCCTTGGCAGAGTGCCGAGATTATCAAGAAGCATGTGTCCGAAGGGCTGGTGATGGCCCGTAAATGTCGTTTGCCTGCCGCTGTACAGGCTTTTATCCCTGAGCATCAGGGCACGATGGTAATCGCATTTTTCCACCATCAGGCTCAACAGCAGGCGTCTGCCAATCCTGAGCTAGATCCGGTTCAAGAGTCTGATTTTCGCTATCCTGGACCCGTTCCTCAATCCCGAGAAACAGGGATTGTAATGCTGGCGGATTCCTGCGAAGCGGCGTTGCGATCCCTCAAAGATGCGACCCCAGACTTAGCCCTAAAAACCATCAACAAAATTTTCAAAGCCCGCTGGCAGGATAACCAGCTCGTGGATTCTCAGCTCACCCGAGATGAGTTAAATGTATTAGCAGAGGTGTTTGTGGAAGTATGGATGCAGTTTCACCACAAACGTATTCCTTACCCCACTGCAACCATCCCCCCCAAGTAAGAAAAAATATGTAACACTACTTTGGGTATCTCTGGTTTTTAGCCAGGGATGAGTGAACCATCCAGATTTTTATCCTGTTTTTGTGAGGAAACCCTATGGCTTTAACCGCTGGTACTGCTGCTCCTGCGTTTACGACTAAAGACACCAATGGCAACACGGTTTCCCTTGCCGATTATGCTGGGAAGACGGTTGTCCTATATTTCTATCCCAAAGACGATACGCCGGGCTGCACCAAAGAAGCCTGTAGCTTTCGTGATAACTACACTGCTTACCAAGGCAAAGATATTGTGGTCTTTGGGGTAAGTGGTGATGATGAAGGATCTCACCAAGACTTCACCAGTAAGTTCAATCTGCCGTTTCCCCTACTCGCTGACGTGGACCATAGTCTAATGAAGGCCTACGACGTTGATGGTGGTGGGTATGCTCAGCGTGTCACCTATGTGATTAACGGCCAAGGCCAAATCGATAAAGTCTATACTTCCGTTAATACGGATACCCATGCCACTGATATTTTGGCTGACTTAGGTTTGTAGAAAAGACTGTCTGGCATCAAAAAAAGCGCTAAGAGAGCCTTGTTACTCTTGGCGCTTTTGTGTTTGAAATTCTTACTTTGAGAAGGGTCCTAGCACGGAGGGAATTGTTGGAAGAGTCCACGTTCTATCTAGCTAACCTGAGTTCGGGTTAAGCAGCTGGGAGGAAACTGTCAGGGCTGTTTTCCCAGAATGGAGGAACCACTTCCATCCCGACAGGCTGAGTGCTGTCCCTGAGTCATACTCTATCTGTATTTAATGGATTGTCCTCATTGCCGCTCAACCCGAGTCTCATTTCTTCAGAGTAAGACTGCCCTTGGATATGTTCGGTTTCGATGCAAAGTGTGTTGCAGGAGTTACAACAAACGTATAGGCACTCCCTTCAATTTTATTGAGGTCCCTACAAATATAGTATTTCAGGTTCTCCTAGTCCGAGTACGCTAAAAACATAGCTATCGGGATGTGGCCGAGTACTTCTGGATTCGAGGTTTTGAATTTGCCCATGAAACCGTGCGGGATTGGAAAGAAAGATTTCTGCCTCATTTTACAGAACAAATTCGAACTAACCTGCACGAGAATCCACCCAATAAGGTCGCGACAGATGGCTTGGCGTCCTAACCTCCTGCTATTGAAGAAGAATTGGGTAAGAATGCAGAGCATGAGGTTCGCCCCTGCACTGAGAATCTCATTGAGCAAAGTCACAGTCCAGTCAAAAAGCGCTATCACCCTACCCTTGGATTAAAGCAGTTCATCAGTTTTGCAAAGCGGTGGATGAAGTGTGTAACTTTTTGAGATCTCGTACTCGAATGGCAGAATGCGTGTCTCTACTTGATAAAAGAAATAAGTTCATCAGAGGTGTTAGTGAACTTGAAGAAATATTTCAGACTGCTTAACAACAGGAAAGGCAAAATTTAACGGGCAATATGGCAATTCTTGTCAATTTGGCTAACCATCCCTGACAATTTCTTCAAAATTTAGTTTCCTTCGATTTGTATTAAGCAAACTCTCATGAATTTAGATTTTTTGCGTAAAATCTGAGATGTACATTGATATATATAACAGGAAGCATTCAAACATCTATTTATTGATACAAGTTATTGATACAAGGCTAATTACCATGAGTTGTTAACATTGACTTAATTTTTTTGAATGAATATTCTTTTTACTAAACTTGAATGATAAAACATGTCTAGAGATGCATTGATTATAGGTATAAATACATATGAATATTTATCACCACTTTATGCTCCTGCAAAAGATGCTGAAGGAATAGCGCAAGTATTGCAAAATGATGGAAATTTTCGAATTAAACGTCTTCCTGAATTCATAGATCCATTCATTGCAAATAAAAGGAAGATAGCATCTCAAAAAAAGATAAATTTAGAACAATTAGATAAAGCCATTAGTCAACTATTTAAACCAGAAGGTAAAAACATACCAGATACAGCATTATTATATTATTCTGGTCATGGTCTACGAAAAAATTGGGGGATTAATGAAGCATATATAGCATCTAGTGATGTTAATCCCTCAAAGGGTTTTTGGGGATATTCTCTACAAACATTGCAAAGATTATTACACGAAAGTCCAATCAAGCAACCAATAGTATGGTTAGATTGCTGTTATAGCGGAGGCTTATTAAACTTTATTGATATAGAGCCAGGAGTTAGAGAAAAAAGAAGCTCACTATTTCTACTTGCTTCATCAAGAGAATTCGAGATTTCTGAGGAAATTGACAGAAGTCATAGTGTTTTGACAAATGCAATAATTAATGGACTAAACTACAGAAATAGTATTAGAAAGGTGGTTACTAACGATTCACTAATTGAATATATCAATCGTGAATTGAAAGAAACACCTCAACAACCGATGTGGTTAAATCCTAATCATGAAATAATATTGACTGGTAGTGAAATTAATATTGCTGAAGTTAATCCTATAGGTAAATGTCCTTACAAAGGACTACAACACTTTAAAATTAGTGATGCTGAATATTTTTATGGTAGAGAAAAGCTTACTGATGAGCTTTTAAGTAAGATCAAGAAAAAAGATATAAATTTTTTAGCCATAATTGGTCCATCTGGATGCGGAAAATCATCGGTTGTTCGAGCTGGATTAGCTTATCAATTGCAGAAAGGAACAAAAATTTCAGGTTCAGAGAATTGGAAAATTCATATTTTTACACCAGGCTATCATCCACTTAAAAGTTTAGCACTTCCATTTGTGGATAAACGAATATCGGATATTGATCGCGCTTTCCAACTAAGTAAAGCTGAAAATTTATTTTCAAATAATAGTGAGGGTCTTTCAAGGATTATTAGTATTTCTAATACGGTTAAGACTGTATTAATCATTGATCAATTTGAAGAGGTTTTTACATTATGTGAATCCGAACAGGAAAGAAAAAAATACTTTTCATGCTTATTTAGTGCTCTCGAATATATTAAAGATAAGCTTTTAATAATTATTGTTATGAGAGCAGATTTTCTTGGGAAGTGTACAGAGCAAAATTACAGTGGTTTAATTGACGGAATTCAAAATAATTTAGTTTCTGTCAAGCCATTAACAATGAAAGAGTTAGAGGAAGCAATAGGTAAACCAGCTGAAAAAGCTGGCCTTAGGATTGATGAAGGTCTTGTTGTTCAGATAACATCTGATTTAAATACTAGGCCATTTATAGATAAAAATTCAGACTACATAAACAATTTTGGTCTTGAATCAGGCAGCTTACCATTACTAGAGTATACGCTGGAGTTACTATGGAAGCATAGGAAATCTAATCGTATCACATTAGAAAATTATGTATATTTAGGTGGTGTAAAGAAAGCTTTAGAAAATAGAGCTGAAGAAGTTTATGAATCATTCTCAACAGAAGAAAAAAAGATAGCTAAACTAATTTTTTTAGCACTTACACAACTAGGAGAGGGCACTAGTGATACAAGAAGAAGCATTTATAAACACGAACTTGTAATTTATCAAAAATCAGAGAAGTTGGTTGATAGTGTTATCCAAACACTGGTATCGGAAAGACTTATAGTATCGGATACTATTCTAGAAAAAGACTCATATAAAACAAAAGATAATGTTGTTCTTAATATTGTTCATGAAGCACTTATACGATATTGGTTTAGGCTTCAAATATGGATAAATGATCATAGAGATGCTATTAAGATTGCAAGAAAAATTGAATATTCTGCAATGGAATGGAAAAGTGGAGGAAGAAAAAAAGATATATCTTGGCTACTTCAAGGAAATAAATTAATTGAAGCAGAAAATTTCATAGAAAAATATAATGACTTAGAGATCATTTCAAAAGTAGGGAAAGAGTATATAAAGTTAAGTCAACAGAAACAAAATCAAATAAAGAAGGAAGCAGTTGAACGTAAACTGCGAGAAATTCAACAAGAAAAAAAAGTCTACCGCAATAAAATCATTGCAATTGGTGTTTCATTAGCTTCATTAATTTTTATTATTAGTTTTGCATTATGGAATTCTTATCAACTCAAATTAAGTATTATTCATTCTTGGGTATTAGGTAATGAAACTCCAGTGCAACTGGAAGTGCTCACAACTACAATTGAGCAAGCCAATCAACATGAAGAAGATGGTAAATTGAATATTGCAATGGCATATTATCGAAGAGTTCGTATCTCTACGGTTACAACTTTACTTGATAAAATCCAAAATGACAGTGAAATATGGAAACTACTTGATTACAAACAGAATCAACTACCGAATTCACTTAAAATAGATAACAATGAAAAGCGTCAACTCGTATCACTAGCAAAATATTCCGATAACAAGTTAGCCAAATTAGTTATACAAAATCGGATTAAAGCAATCAAAAAAGATTTAAAAAACAAAAAATATGGTGAAGTTAAAATAAATGCAGAATTCTCTGATGAAGAAAATCAATATACAGAAGGGGCACTTAAAAAAACATATATTATTCTATATAAAAATATTGGTATAGGTGCTGATCTAAATAATAATGGACGATTAGAAAATACACTTGAAATTTCATTAATACCATGTAGATTAATTAAAGAAATAGAGAAATTATGGAATGAAGAAGGTTGTGTATGGCTCGAAGATGATCCAGATAGTTCAGTCTCTAAACAATGTAATGCTTTAAATAGAAAAACACTTGGAAGCCAAATTTTTGGAGATCCTAATTCTGACTATTTGATAAAAGATCGTATTAACCTCTGTCTTAAAGAGCTTTAAGATTATCAGTCAATAAAATAACTTATTTTATTGACTGATATTATGAGCTTCTTATTTTAGATAGGGCATTATTAACTTCTATCTCATTAAACTTCTTCCTAAAAAAATCATGATTATTCAATACACAAAAAATTTTGCTTCACTAACATTTAGTATTCTTCTAACACTTTTTTTCTTTGTAGCTGAAGATGTTGCAGAGGCTAGTACTATTGCAGATGCTGCTGAAATATCTCGTTTTAAACCTGAACCATCATCAACAGATTTAATGTTTTTAGGTGATTACAAATTTAGGCGCCGTAATCCTCTTCAAATCGGCGCTAGACTATTAAACTTGAGACAGTATTTATGGATGATAGGTAATTCAAGGGCAGAAGCATTCATAAGCTACGTATTTGATGGTCAGAAGGATCAAACATTAGGCATGAAAGCTGGACCTTCTCTTAAGTCCACACAGTATTTTTTCCCGTGCCATGCAGAAAATGGAAGATATGTTATTGGGTGGCTTCCAGCAGATGTAAAACAAAGACAATGTTCTAATCCAGGATTTACACATAGCTTTGGTACAAATGTTAGAAATTTGACTAAGGAAGTTTTTTCTCAAGAAATTTTTGTTGCAAACAAAACAATAAGCTATTTTTTAAAAGCTCAGTCTTCCTTAAATCAAAACCCTATTTATAGATACTGCTCTGTTGCTGCAAAAGGTCGTGGTTGGTGGTTCCGTTTTGGAGATTTTGAGAATCCCTGTAATGAAGCCTTTCAAGAATGCTTTAAAACTGGTCCAAAACAAAATTGTAAAGCAGTTGGTATTGGGGATTGGTTTGCAAGGGAAGAAGAATTACTTGTTGTTATTGCTTGCGCTAACAACCGATTATATAAAGCAAAAGGAAATGGTTTGCAAATAGGCCTTAGACTCATATCAGATTTAGCTCAACAAGCTAAATCTGATAATTCAACTGTTTGTTCATTAAATGTCATAAAGCCTAATAGTATAATTGTTTATCCTGCCACTGAAAAGGCTACTATCTTTCATTCTAATGATAATGGGGGTTCACTGTCAGTTGATGTTTTATTGGGAAGTGTACTGATTCGCTCTTATAAAAATAGCGAAGGAATTTTAGTTGAATCAGGGAATAAATATACATATCCGCAAGAAACAATTGACAAAATAAATACTCTTCAAATTTCTCAGTCGCCAGAAATTTCAAGCTTTTTTGATTCGGAAAACTGGCCTAGTGAAACAAGAAATGACTTAAGATATTTTCAAACACCTGAGATTAAACCTCCTTCTAGAATAAATATTCCTAGAACCTTTATTGAGCTATTTATTAATAATATAATACGAGGTGTTATTGATGGCAGTCAAACAAGTGAAGGTAATAACACTACAACTGAAGATAGTAATCAGCAGCAACCTAATACAGACGATATATTACAGTAATATCATAGTAAAACACTATTGATTATATAAATAACTAACTTACTTTGATTAATTTCAAATTTTAATTTCAAAATATTTCTTGATTTTTGAATTTTAATCACTTTTAAAATCTTCATTAATTTTGATATCAAATTTACATATCAAACCCATCAAAATACTTTAATTTTTTTAACTACAATCATCTGGAGCTATCTAATTAAATTTATTATCCTTAAATCGTTATAATATTCCTATGTCTTATAATAAAAATTTTGAGCCAAAACTTATTCTTGAATGTGCATGTACCATAAGAGGGCATCTTCCAAATTTATTTTCTCAAGACACTTATTTAATTGATAAAAAAATAGCTCAATTAGTAGAAAATATAAATTCTGGAGAACCTCAGCACGATCAACTTTTAGATCTATTAGTTAGTTTTCAAGAAACAAAAGAATGGGTAGCTGAATTTTTAAGTCTAAACGCAGTATCTAAAGGATACGATCATTTACCTGATTCTATTGGACTTATTGACTCAAAGAAATTTATTTGTCCATATGGCGATTTTATCTGGTACCAAAGAAATAGCTCACAGAAAGTACCTAGATGCCCTACGCATGGAGAATTAATACCAGTTAATTAGTACTATTTAAATGATATCTACAAATTTTATTGACAATATCGGATCTAAATTATCTGACCCCCAATTTTCTTCATTTCTAGCACCATCTTTTATTTTTTGGTTTGGTGGACTATTAGCTTATATTAATAAATATGGGATAACATCCCTTGAATTATTTCTAAATCAATATTCAGAAATTAGTAAAATAATTTTTTTAATTTTTGCTTTCATTTTAATTACACTTTCTGCATTCTTAGTCAAAAGTTTCGATTTATCTCTTTTAAGATTACTAGAGGGATACTGGCCTATTTACATGCAATCTCTTAAAAAGATTTTAATTGCTCGAAAAAGAAAATTGATTAGTCATGCAGAACATCACTGGCAGCAATTAGCTGTTAAGAAAGAACTTAGTAATTTGACAAGAGATGAGCATGAACTTTATATTCGCTTAGACCAAAATTTAAGACAATACCCAACAGATCCTATGATGTTGATGCCTACAAAGTTAGGTAACATACTAAGATCACATGAGAGTCAGACATTAAGTAGGTTTGGTTTAGATGCAAATGTTTGTTGGCCACGCCTTTGGTTATTATTACCTGAAAAAGTGAAATTTGAACTACAATCTGCAAGATCTGATTTATATATTTCAACTCGGTTATTTTTTTGGAGCTGCATTTTTAGTTTTTGGGGGATTTGGCTTTGGTGGGCATTTCCATTAAGTATAATTTCAGTATTTATTTGTTACCAAAGCATTCTAAAAAATGCATCGATATTTGGATGTCTTTGCGAATCAACTTTTGATTTATACCGAAGAAGTCTATATGATTCTCTTGGATGGTCTTTACCAACTAATCTTAGTAATGAACACGAATCTGGTTTAAAGCTATCTGAATTTTTTTGGAGAGGAACATTACCAATTTTATCAAATATGATGCCAGAAGGTTTGGATTAATCTAAATATGATTTAATAGACCTCTTGCAATATTCATTTCACGGTGTATTACGCAATCAATTTATGCCGCGATCTGACTTGAACTTTTAGTCCACTACCATGCCGTTAGCTGAATTATGCAAGAGGTCTAATCAAACTCAGTAGATCGAAAAAACCAGGAAATATCGCCAAGGAAAGGGACGTATCAAGCTAAAGAAACTGTCAGGGTTGATTGCCCAGAATTGAGGAACCACTTCCATCCTGACAGGCTGAGTACTGTCCCTGAGTCATACTCTATCTGTATTTAATGGATTGTCCTCATTGCCGCTCAACCCGAGTCTCATTTCTTCAGAGTAAGACTGCCCTTGGATATGTTTGGTTTCGATGCAAAGTGTGTTGCAGGAGTTACAACAAACGTATAGGCACTCCCTTCAATTTTATTGAGGTCCCTACAAATATAGTATTTCAGGTTCTCCTAGTCCGAGTACGCTAAAAACATAGCTATCGGGATGTGGCCGAGTACTTCTGGATTCGAGGTTTTGAATTTGCCCATGAAACCGTGCGGGATTGGAAAGAAAGATTTCTGCCTCATTTTGCAGAACAAATTCGAACTAACCTGCACGAGAATCCACCCAATAAGGTCGCGACAGATGGCTTGGCGTCCTAACCTCCTGCTATTGAAGAAGAATTGGGTGAGAATGTAGAGCATGAGGTTCGCCCCTGCACTGAGAATCCCATTGAGCAAAGTCACAGTCCAGTCAAAAAGCGCTATCACCCTACCCTTGGATTAAAGCAGTTCATCAGTTTTGCAAAGCGGTGGATGAAGTGTGTAACTTTTTGAGATCTCGTACTCGAATGGCAGAATGCGTGTCTCTACTTGATAAAAGGAATAAGTTTATCAGAGGTGTTAGTGAACTTGAAGAAATATTCCAGGCTGCTTAACAACAGGAAAGGCGAAATTTAATGGGCAATATGGCAATTTTGGTCAATTTGGCCACTCAAAGCTGACAGATTCACCATGCGCAGTAGCAGAATCCCCGTTGTAGATACGTGCATGGATTGGCCCAAGTCACTAATTCCCTGCTCAAACCAATGATCTGAAAAAATCTTAATCTCTAAAGTGCAGGAGTTGAATGAGGTCTTGAGTGCCAGTATTCTTAAACCACTAAACTCGGTCCCACTTTATAACCAAAGGATGAGCCACATGCTACCCATTGTTTATTCGGATCGCTTTCTTGAACATTTAACAGGTCCCTACCATCCCGAAAAACCGGAACGGTTAACGGCAATTAAAACCGCACTAGAACAAGCTTCCTGGGCCGATCAATTACAGTGGTTATTGCCCACTCCCATCACGCAACGTGATCCTTTGGAATGGATTAACCGCGTTCATACTGCTGACTATATCCAGCAAGTTCAATCTTTGGCTAAATCGGGGGGCGGCTATCTCGATCCGGATACGGTGGTGTCTCCTCAAAGTTATGAAGTGGCTTTACTGGCTGTGAATGCTTGGATGGATGGTGTTGATCTGGTGCTATCCCGACAATCCCCCGCCTTTGTGTTGGCCAGACCCCCGGGGCACCATGCGGTACAAGAGACAGGCATGGGGTTTTGCCTGTTTTCCAATGCTGCGATCGCAGCCTACTACGCCCTCACCCAACCTGGTATTGAGCGAGTCGCCATTCTCGATTGGGATGTTCACCATGGCAATGGCACCCAAGCGATTGTGGAGTCCCATGCTCAGATTGCCTACTGCTCTCTGCATCAATCCCCTTGCTACCCCGGTACAGGAACGGCGGGTGAAACAGGTTTGCATGGCAATGTCCTGAATTTGCCGATGCGGGCAGGCAGCACGTTGGCAGATTATGAGCCGCAATTTAAAGATAAGATCATGCCCTTCTTTCAGGACTTCAATCCTGATTTACTGTTGGTCAGTGCCGGATACGATGCCAATGCTGCTGATCCGTTAGCGGGTATCCATTTAGCGCCCCAAGATTATGGTGTTTTCACTCAGTACTGCCGCCAACTGACCTCCAAAATACTATTTGGTTTAGAGGGTGGATATGATTTATCTGCTTTAGCTCAGTCTGTATTTTTCACCCTTGAAGTCTGTTTGAAATGACTGTATTGCTTTTATTCTTAATGAATCAAAATAGGGTAGATGGGCTTAGATTGAATCTGGTTTCTTGTAGCGCGCAATAGCAGGGCTGTTGATCTGAACTTTCTGTGCTGCTTCCCATTCTCTATCCAAGTAAAAAAATGGGCATCCTAACCCTGATGAATTAAGCTGCGTTTTCAGCCCGTATGATGCCGTATTCTAGATCTTTACTATCCCTTGCTACGTTGCTTTGCATCCCCCTCATGAGCTCGTGTAAGGAAATTACCCAGATTCAAACTCAGAATAAGTATCTCAATGCAACCCTAAAACCCGGAGTCGGTTTTGGCGATATTAACCTTCGGTCAACGTCACTGAGAGAAATTACTGCTCAGTTGGGACGGAACTACAAACGGAAAGTGCGAGGGTTGACTGAACACAAATGTGAAGATGGAGTATGCACATCTGGCCGCCTGGAAATTATCACTCTTAACTATAAATCTCAAGGGCTTCAATTTATGTTTGAACAACGGGTTAATCAATTGAAACGCGAAGGAGCGTTGCCCTTAAAAGAGATTCGTGTGAATTGCATCAAAGACAAGTGCCCCTACAAAGGTAAGACGGAACAGGGGATTGGATTAGGGGATACTCGCAAGCAGATCAAAGAAGCTTACGGCAACCCTAAGCGTTCACCCACAAACACTTGGCAGTGGTCCTATCCTAAAAAGGGTATTTCCTTTGAAATTGATAAGAAGTATGGAGATCCAGTACAAGATAGCGATCGCATCAAGACCATCGTTATTTCCAAGGACTTAAGATGATGGGTTGATCATCTCGATTGCTTTAAGCTGATAGTGAAATAATAAGAAATCTATGCCAGGAATTACTTTGGTATTGGGTTTGCTATGAATTATTGATTGTATTCATCTGAGTTCAAGTATGCATTTAGGGTATTCACTATTTTGTGGCTAGGCTTCTATACTCTAAGAACTAAATAAAGGTGAATATATTTACTGAAATTGATATCTAGTAAAGAATAGCGCTGACTTACGATGCTCTAGTTCCTATTCTGTCTGAATTATGAGTAATGCTGATCTATGAAAGACAGAATTATTGAGATTCAATAAAAAACTCTCTGGCTCAATATAGAGTAGTGCCTAAGAGTAAAATCTTTGAATGCCCTAATATATTTGGTTCTTAGTTTTTTTAAGCTGTATTTGGGGAGTGCTGGTGATATTAGTCTTGATCAAGGCTAATAATCTCTTAACCTTATATTTGGCAAGTATTTGAGAGTTTGTTTAATAAGTAATCCTTCTCTGTTAAGAATTAAAGAGAGTAATCTTGTCTGTCGTGAGGAAAATTAAAAATACCTGAATCTCATGTCTCGCTTGAGTTGTGGGAATGCTGAAAACTGTTGATTATTTAGATGTCATTACTATTCTCAAAAGTTAATTTATAAAGGTCACAATTTCAAAAACGAAGGGCACAATACGGGTAACTGAATTTCAAGAGAATATGAATGGTGGCAGACTTTTCTCTGCCACCCTATTAAGTATCAAATGACACAATAATGCTGTTTCAAAGAAATAGAACAGCATTATTGACTTTCAACTAGTTGCTATTTAGAAAATAGGTCAGATTATTAATGACATCTGAATTGCAGCAATTGATACATCAGCTTAATAGTTCTGGTGCCATTCTTGTACAAATTGGTCGACCTTTATGGTTCTCGACCGTTGTAATTCAGTATGACCGTATTCAGAATCTTTATTGGAATGACTTACATGAAAGCCCATCTTCCCATTGTTGGATTCGCTATTGTCGTTTTAGAGTATATCGGTTTTAAGTTTGCTTTACTAATTGCAATGTTCAAAGGGTTTTGGCCCCCTGAAATGTGTAAGACTATTGATCTAATGGTGATGTTCTTTGCCATTTCTGCAACCCTATGGCTGGCATCGTTACCTGTTGAGAAAAGAAACTAAGATGCTGGTGAATAGGGCATTCCAGTTTAGAAATACTCTACTAGTTTGGATTTTATCAACTAGAAAAATCTGCCATTCAGTCATTCCTTAGCCGTTGAATAATATCTGAGAAAAGTTAGGTTAGTGTCTACTTTATGATGGCAGGTTCAGATTTAGGCTGTGGCTGGAGTACCTGTTCTACACGAGCTTGCCCTAATGAATAGGTCACTGCATAACTACGAGCTAGTAAGCTGAACCAAAGCTGAGGGAAACGCCCTTCAAGTAAAGGTTGGAGCCAACGAACCATCCGGGGGAACCAGGATCGAAGCAATGTATTGCCAAAGGCATCGATGGTAAAACTCCAATAACTGCTCAGCCAACGAATTAAGTCTTTGGAACCCACCATGACCCATATCCACAGGAGTAGAGCAGGGTTTATCAAAGCTGCTTTGAGAGCCATCCGGTTGAGAGGAAGCCAGCCAAATCGATCTTTAATAAATGCCTCGGTTACGTCCGAATCTTCTTCCTCCAGGATGCCAAAGAAGGTATTAAGCATGGAATTCACACGCTCAGGGGGCAGATGTTGCCCCGTGGGCACCATCATCCCTCGTGAGAATAACCAGGTGACGGCTACATTGCTTTGGTAGGCTCGAATTTGGTTGAGGTGTTTTGATTGTAATAAATCATATTTGAGAGCAGTATCTAATAAGTCCGTTAACCGGGGAAGGTTACGCACTAAGGAGCCAAACCCTGTGAAAATTAATGGAGATTGCAGAGAGGCTGAATCTCCGATCGCAATCAGCCGATCAAATGCGATAGTGCGATCTGAACTGTCCAAACTAAAGTGACCTGGAATATAGCCAAAGGTGGGCTTGATCCAATTCAGATCATCTAAATTGCAGCGGCGATATTCTGGCAGGATTGTAAAAAAGTCCTCATACATCTCCAGCAAAGAGCCGGGATTGTCGGGATGGACCTGATGGTAATGGAACAGATAGAAGGTTAGCTCATCCCCTTTACCGGGGAATAGTTCCCAAATTAACTGTCGCCCCCGGGATATATCTCCGTGACTATTGAGAACATCTCCGTATCGGGCGTCCCAAACTTCTCGATCTAAGCCAGAAATAACTGCCCCTACAGTAGGACAGACGCTATCAAACGAACGTCCACCATTCAGTTGCCAAGCGATCGGAGAGGCTGTTCCCATCGCGTCTACTAGCAAGCGCCCGGCCACAGTTGTCTCTTTACCACTGGGTAAATGGACGGCCTGGACCCGAGCTGCTGTTTCACCAATATCCACTCGCTGAAATTCGGTTTGATCCCAAATTTCTCCTCCAGATTGTCTGAGCTTTTCACCACATAACCGCAGCAACCGTTCCGAGTCGATGGCAATATTGAGAACCGTCGGCGTTTTTAGGACGGGGGCTTTGCACTGGGCGGGATTGTTAGCATCAAAGAATTTGTGGTAGCCATCCACATATTCAGAGGCAATCAGACTTTCAAACTCTGCGGGGGTGAAGAGTCCCAAATCAATCAGATTAGCGAACTCGTTGCGAGAGATATTCCACTCTCGATTCATCCGCCCAAAAGGTAATCGCTCGATCAGAAGAACCCGATATCCCAAGCGAGCCATGACTGCAGCGTGAATAACCCCAAGGGCACCGCCCAAATAAACTAAATCGTACTCTGGCGTATTGGTTTCCGGGTTGGAAAATACGACTTGCCGGGGTTGTTTGGGGTGGCGGACTCCTTCGCGCCAGCGCTGCTCCCACCAGTAGGCCCGAGTGAGATCATATTCACCATTCGGAAACCGTTGAAAATATTGCACGGTGCGCGGATAATCCTTGACCAGGGCTGAGAAGATTGATTCTTGCTCAAAGTCAATGATGGGGGGCTTGGGGTAGTAATAGGGAAAGTCGCTTCTTAAGGCTTGCTCTAACCCTTTGACGAGTTTCTTTTCCTGGGGGACGGGAGCAGAACCCCAGCGAAACACCTTTAGATAGGTGGTCCGCTGCAGTGACCAGATAACGACAGCCAGTTCGCTCGACTGTCCGGGGAACTGTAAACGACAACCGGAAGGCGTCGACACCTTTTGGCCTGATGGGGAAGTATATGAAGATTGCAACCAATGTCTAACAGCGTCAGTATTCGGTGTGGGGATTTCTAAATAGGAAAGTTCTTGCATACCCTGGTGTATCGGAAAGAAACGGTTTATTGGCGATAAACCTTATGTGCAACTGTGCTGCGGATTAATGCTTGGAAACACGGACATCGAACGGCCGTTCTTGCTCACAGTTGAACTGTTTTGACCACGAAATAACGACGCTAGGCTCATAAAATAGCACAGCTAACCACACCATAAGCTAATTTTGACCCTTGACATACTTTGTTATTTCGCTTTTGCAAAATGAATTATGATAAATAGGAATATAAAGATTTATGAAGTTTCATGCAAGCCTTACCCAATCTTTTTGATCTCCCCATAGCTGAACCTGCTGCCAAACTTGCCTATGAGGCAATTCAACAAGGTAAGAATGTTTTTGGTGTTGTTCATCGTCAAGTACTTTCAAATCTAAAAAGTACTTTCTACCCCAGGTTGGGTAAGGTTGATTCCCTAGATGATGAGACTTTAGAGTATGTCCGCAACCGTCAAACTGACTTGCTAGAAAGAGACTGGCAGGATGCACAAGAGGGGGTCTACCCAGTTAGTCTTCTCTTTGATCAACCCTGGGATGAGTTTTTCCGTTTATATCCTCAAGTTTGGTTAGATGCTCCTCAAATTTGGCAGCGGGTTGACCAAAAAAAAGTTCAAGAATTTGCACCTGAGATTGATGTGGAAGGGTATCCCCGATACTACATCCAGAATTTTCACCACCAAACAGATGGTTATCTGAGTGAAACATCTGCTGAAATTTATGATTTGCAAGTTGAACTTCTATTTGGTGGGACTGCAGATGCTATGCGTCGCAGAATTCTCGCCCCCTTGAAACGTGGATTAGCTGCCTTCTCTTCAATTCCTGCCAACCAGATTCGTATTCTGGATGTTCCCTGTGGAGCTGGGCGGACATTAAAGCAATTGCGGGGTACTTTCCCAGATGCCTCATTATACGGTGTAGATTTGTCACCCACTTATCTTCAAAAAGCGAATCGGCTCATTTCTCAAGATCGAGGCGTTCTACCGCAGTTGTTGCAGGCTAATGCTGAGTCATTACCCTATGTAGATAACTATTTTCATGGCATCAGTAGCGTTTTTCTTTTCCATGAGCTTCCCGCTCCAGCGCGCCAGAATGTGATTGACGAATGTTTCCGAGTTCTTCGACCAGGAGGGACGTTTGTTATTTGTGATTCTATTCAGCTAGACGATTCCCCAGAACTGAAAATGGCGATTAATAATTTCCCTGTGATGATGCATGAACCTTATTACCGTCATTACAGTACCGATAATCTTGTCAAACGTCTTCAAGATGCGGGCTTTGTGGATGTTGAGACAGACGTACATTTTATGAGTAAGTATTTGTTTGCTCATAAACCTGTATAGAGGGATTGATAGTCTGAATCGTCCACTTCCTAAAAGGATGACCCAGGCGTTTTTAGGAATTCTATTTCGGCTGGGGTGGAGACTCGGTTGAGAAGAGCATTGCGGTGGGGAAAGCGGCCAAATTGGTCAATGATATTTCGATGCCGAACTGCAAAGTCGATATATTGCTCAAACCCATCTTTTAAGTGGGGTTTCGATTCTGCAGCTAGGCGTTGGAAGAGTTGAATGCAGTGTTCTTGGTCTGCTAAAGATTCGGAATGTTCTAAAGGCATATAGAAAAACACTCGCTGTATGGGACGTAAGGATTGATCGGTCCGATCTTTTAGACCTTGCTTACACAGCTTTCGTGCGATCTCATCATAAGCAAAAGCCTCAGCTGTGTCCCGATACATATTGCGGGAGAATTGATCCGTCAACAAAATCAAGGCCAATGTACCGAGAGGCGTCTGCTTCCATCCCTCTAGTTCACCATTAGTAGCCTTGGCAAGATAGCTAGAGAAGCGGGCTTTGATTTCCGTATCAACGTCAGGATTCTTTGACCACCAGAGCTTTGAGCGTTGCCGGATGACGTCTAAGTCATCCTGGTCAGTCCCAAACCAAAATTCGCAGATGGTTTCAGGAGATTCCATTTTTTTACCCTAAAAATAGTCTTAGGCCGTTGCTGCAGCAAGGGCTTGAGGCCAGCGACCGACCGCCTGCCCAATCACCCCTAACTCTTGAGTCAATGCATCAAATTGATCGGGGGTCAAAGATTGAGGACCGTCTGAGAGCGCTTTAGCGGGGTTGGGATGGACTTCAATCATCAGGGAGTCAGTACCAACTGCGATCGCAGCTTTAGCCAAGGCCGGGACAAACCTTGCCCAACCCGTGCCATGACTGGGATCAACCATAATGGGGAGATGGGTTAGGGTTCGCAATACGGCGACTGCTGCGAGATCCAATGTATTCCGTAGATGCTGTCGATCAAACGTGCGGATACCTCGCTCACATAGAATCACATTGGAATTCCCGGCTGCCAAGATATATTCTGCAGCCATCAACCATTCATCAATGGTGGCGGATAACCCTCGCTTTAGTAATACGGGCTTGGGTTGGGCACCAGCAGCTTTAAGGAGAGGGAAGTTCTGCATATTGCGAGCCCCAATTTGGAGCACATCAGCAACCTCGGCCACTTTCTCCACATCGGCTGTGTCCATGACTTCAGTAATGATCCCCAATCCAGATGCCTCGCGGGCTGCAGCTAGTAAACCGAGCGCACTCTCACCATGACCTTGAAAGGCATAGGGGGAGGTTCGAGGTTTATAGGCACCCCCTCGCAAAAAAGACGCCCCTGCCGCAGCAACCCGCTGGGCCGTCTCCACAATCATTTCTTCGTTCTCAACAGAGCAGGGACCAGCAACCAGCACAATCGGATCTGGCTCACCAAAGAACACAGACCCTTTAGGCGTCGGTACCTCTACGCGACTAGCTTCACCATGGCGATATTCTCGGCTAACCCGCTTATAGGGTTTCTCGACCCGCAGGACGGATTCAATCCAAGGGTTTAGATCCTTAATCTGATCGGGATCAAGTTCAGCCGTCTCACCGACAAGGCCAATCACAACCTTATGTTGCCCCACAATTTTCTCTGGCGTCAGCCCCCAATCCCGCATTTCTTGATCGAGGGACTGAATTTCTGCGTCAGGTGCACCGCTTTTGAAGACGATGATCATGGAGGACTCCTTACGAGCTAGCTGACTCCTCTTCAGAGGTTTCGGCTGTAGTTTTAGGTGAAGTCGATTCTGCTTTAGCCGATGCCTTCTCTGCCTTAGCCTCTTCTTTCGCTTTTTCTTCTTTGAGGCGTTTTCGCTCTTCCTTTTGAATGCGGCGACGCTCTTGAATCCGGCCTAAGTTCAGTTTGAATTCGCTAATCCCAAGGGCCGATCCCTTTAGCTCTTCATCCCAGGAGGCAGAAATGATCCCATAACTGACACCTACGAGACCGAGTCCAAGACAGGTAACGCTTATGAATAGCACTACGGTACTGGGAAACTCTACCCATCCTTGCTCAGTAATGAAGTAGCTAGCTGGGATAGTCAGAAAAGCCAATAGTGTGGGAATTCCGGAAAAGATCCCAACACGCCTAAGCATCCGGTTGCTCACAACTTTAGGAATAACTGAAGAGGGAGCGTCTCGCTTCTTCCCCTTAGCTTTTTTCTGCTTTTTCTTTGATTTAGAAGCTTTAGCAGATAGCTTAGGAGCAGATTTGGCTTTCTTCTTGTTATCAGTAGCCGAGGCATCGGCTAAGTCTAAACCGAAGCCAGCCTTGTTATTCGTGTTATTACCTTCAGTTTTAGGAGCCATGGGATAAAAAAAGTACCGTTAACCCCGAATACCCAAGCGTTTAATTAGCTCACGGTAATGGGCTTGATCTTTTTTCATGATATAGGTCAACAGGCGCTTACGCTGACCAATCATTTTCAAAAGGCCCCGACGGGAAGAATGGTCTTTTTTGTTGGTCTTGAGATGTTCACTAAGCTTGCTGATCCGCTCAGTTAGCATGGCAACCTGGACGTCTGCTGAGCCTGTATCGGTCTCGTGGACTTGATAGGCATTAATAATTTCGTGTTTCTTTTCTTGCAACAAAGCCATACGCGATCCGTGATTTCTCAAAACGCTAATTCTATCATAATCACTCTTGGTTATCCCACCCATCTTTTATGAGTCAACCTTTTTCCCTGAGGACCATTAGACTGTAGGAATAGGAGTCATAACTAAGGGCTGATGACGGTTCAGGATAAGCTGCAACAACTGCAAACCCTCTTTGCCCAAATGGAACGTGCGCTGATTGCTTATTCAGGAGGCATTGATAGCACTTTAGTGGCAAAAGTGGCATTTGATGTGCTGGGGTATAAAGCTTTAGCGATTACTGCTAATTCACCCTCCCTGCTGCCAGAAGATTTTGAAGATGCTCAAGTACAAGCGGCTGATATTGGTATTTCCCATGAAGTGGTTGCCACCCATGAAATGGATAATCCCAATTACACGACGAATCCGGTGAATCGCTGCTATTTCTGCAAAAGTGAACTTTACGATGCCTTAAAGCCCCTAGCTTCAGAATGGGGCTATGCTTATGTTGTGGATGGGGTGAATGCAGATGATCTCCAGGATTATCGCCCAGGCATTCGGGCGGCGAAGGAGCGCGGCACGAGATCACCCCTGGCAGAAGTGGGGATCACGAAGCTTGAAGTGCGAGAAATCTCAAAGTTGTTGGGGTTACCCTGGTGGGATAAACCGGCTCAGCCTTGTTTGAGTTCTCGTTTTCCTTATGGTGAAGAAATCACGGTTGAGAAATTGCGACGGGTGGGACAGGCAGAGCGCTATCTTCGTCATTTGGGATGGTCGACGCTAAGGGTGCGATCTCAAGCCGATACCGCTCGCATCGAACTCCCGGCTGCGGAGATTCCAACTTTTATCCAAAACACCGATCTGGCTGAACTTGTAGAAGCCTTCAAGGGCTATGGCTTTACTTACGTCACTCTCGATTTAGAAGGCTTTGTTAGTGGCAAACTCAATCAGGAACTGCCCTTCGCATCGTCCATGTCTTGATCTGTTTCAATTCGCAAAAAACAGGTGTAAATATCCCTGATTTTCAGTGTTTTACACCTAACTTATTGCACCTAAAATTTATTTCTTATACCTAAGTGATTGGAGTGTGTGCCCCCTGTCTTGTTGATTGGGATGCCATCACGGCCTAGACACGGTCTTTGATCATCATGGCCATAACCGCTGCAATCGCTCATCTCAATATTGTTATGGTGGGGAAATAATATCTTTGATCCATGCTGAATTCAAAACGCTTCTCCCGATACTTTGGTGTAGTTACGGTTGTCTGTATAACTTCCCTAATGGTTGCTATTGGAGGATGCTCCACAAGTCAAACCCCTGATACATCATCAACAAACTCTGAATCCCTCAGTTCTGAATCCCCCAGCCCTGGTAATGCTTTAGAACCAGAACAGTCTGAAACATCGGCCAATACAACTTTGGCTCAAGTAAAGCAGTATGAGGACGTTCCTCAAGCTTTTCAAGGGGTATGGCAGGCTGATTTAGAGCAATGTAATTCCCAGGCTAGCGAGACTAGGCTTGAGATAGGGCCAAATCAGATTCAGTTTTATGAAAGTCAGGGGCCTATTAAAGAGGTTGTAAGTGACGGGAAGACAACCTTGAAAGTGAAGGTTGAGTTATCTGGCGAAGGCGAAACATGGCTGAGTGAAAGAGAATTTCAGCTTTCGGAGGATCGAAATACTCTATCTGCGATCAGTGACGATAACGCTTTTGCTCGCTATCGATGTTCATAAGCCATGGTATTGCTGATGGGGGTGTAGCAAACCGATCTGTTTGAACTGCTACTCTGAGTGGAGTCAAAATGATAGGTTTCCAGCATTATCTTTTGTAATCTGCCAGTTTGTTGACAACCTTCAACAAAATCGGACTTACCAAAATCCCACAGAACCAATGGTTGGAACTGTTCTCATAGGACCTGTTTGGGGATTGTCCAATCTAGATATTTCCAGTTAGAGGGCATAAGGATGAGATCGAGCCGCGCAATATTGTTATCCCATTGATGAAAGGTTGTTCTGTCTTCGCTGCGGTAATGATGTGGCGTTTCTTCCAGCAAGGGAATGTAAGCCTCAAAATATCTGAGGCAAGTATCTAAAAAGCCCCGATCGTCCCAATCCCATTTTCTTGAAATAGCGGCCTGTCTTAATTCAGTTTCATCTACAGATCTAATCACACTTTTGAAGTGGTGAACGCGGTACCAAAAAGTATCTGCATCGTAGTCTTCGAAAATGATGTCCCAATAGTTGGGAGGGATTTCTCCACACTCAGCTCCATACAAATAGTGCTCAAGCAGGCACTCGTTTCCAAATACTTTGAACGCTTTGTAATTAGCATTATCACTGTCATAGAAAGTGATGACTGTGGTTTGTAACAATAACGATAGAGCAAAAGCAAGAGCCTCTTCCGCTCCAGATAGCCATAAAATAGTCCATTGATGCCCTTTAAAACGCCATACTGGTATTGCCCTTTGTATTGAGGGAAATGGTTCGCTTTGGCTAGATTGTCTAACTATCCTGTATAAGCCTGCGCTTTGAGCGCAGGACTCGTCAGGTTCCACCTATACCGCGGTAGAAAGGTCTCCTTTGAAGTCTTCAAAGGAGACAGAATGACATATCGCAAGTTATCCCATAGTGTGTGGGAATGCAAATATCATGTAGTATTTGTGCCGAAATATCGAAAGAGAAGAATATATGGACGAATTAGGCAGAATTTAGGTGATATATTTCATGAACTGGCACGACATAAAGAGAGTGCCATAGAAGAAGGCCATTTAATGCTAGATCATGTTCATATGTTGTTGAGTATTCCGCCGAAATACTCTGTGTCCAATGTGGTGGGCTATGTAAAAGGTAAGAGTGCCATTTATATCGCTCGAGAGTTAGGCAATAGCCGGAATGCGACAGGCCATAAGTTTTGGTCTAGAGGGTATTTTGTCTCAACAGTCGGCAGAGATGAGGAAGTGATTCGTCGATATATCAGACATCAGGAACAAGAGGAGCAAAAGCTTGAGCAATTGAACTTGTTTCGGGCGTAGCCCAAATCCCCTTTAAGGGGTTCTAATTCAAGCCTCCGGTTTTACCGGAGGTATCTGACTTGTCGCTGACGCTCTACTGCATTCCAAGCCCCTTTTTCAGCATCAATGTAATCTGACAACGTACAGTGGGAAAGCATTTCAAGCTCAAAATACTCCCTGATCACAGAAGTCACTGCTTCAACATTGGCCTTGATGAGAATGCAGCTATCTATTGAGTATTTATAGCAGCCTAGTTTTTGGGAGATAGGGCTATCTTCAGGCGTTGAGGACATTAGCGGCTAGGACTGCAAAGAACATCATTAAGCAAGATCCTAAACATCTAGCGATTGATATTGGGAAAACCCGATCCCCATGCGTTCTGGGACCTGAAGTTGTATGATTTTCATGCTTAGCGCGAATGAAAAGTGAGTAGACGCTGCACCGCCTAAGCATTGACCCATAACAGGAACAGTAGGAATGGATCTAGTTCTAGATCTGGCGCAGCTTTTTATTAATGGAATTGCCGTGGGCAGCATTATTGCCCTCGCGGCTGTCGGCCTCACCCTCACCTATGGCATTCTCCGTTTGCCGAATTTTGCCCACGGGGACTTTATGACTACGGGGGCATTTCTGACCTTTCTGTTTAATACCCAGGTCCTAAACCATGTGGTGTTTGGGGTGGATTGGTTAGATAGTTTGTTTGCCCAAGCCAATGTTTGGATCTCGATTATTCTGGCTACGATCGTCACGATTGGCGGATTCTTGATTTGCGAGTTTTTGATCTGGGCGAAGATGCGCGATCGCAGAGCCACATCCACCACCTTAATCATTATTTCGATTGGCCTTGCCCTATTTATTCGCAACGGCATTATTTTTATCTGGGGCGGCGGCAATAAAAGCTATGACTTGCCGGTTGCCAAGGCAGCTGAAATCTTGGGCGTGGTCAAAATCCCCTACTATCGTTTGATTGTGATTGGTCTGGCGATTTTGGCGGTAGTCGGTCTGCACTGCCTGTTGCAATACACCAAAATTGGTAAAGCAATGCGAGCTGTGGCGGATGATATTGATCTTGCCAGCGTCTCAGGGATTGATGTTAACCGGGTGGTGTTGTGGACCTGGGTGTTGGCTGGAGGCTTAACTGCCTTAAGTGGGGGCATGTATGGCCTGATTACGGCGGTGCGACCGAATATGGGTTGGTTTTTGATTTTGCCCATGTTTGCTTCGGTGGTCCTGGGTGGTATTGGCAATCCTTACGGTGCGATCGCAGGTGCAATGGTCATCGGTATCGCCCAAGAAGTTAGCACCTACTGGCTGCCCACGGAATACAAACTTGCGATCGCGCTCTTAGCTATGGTGTTAGTCCTCCTCGTCCGCCCTCAAGGATTATTTAGAGGCACAATTTGAAACTTTCTCCCGAGATTCACTAGAAGTAGCCCGAGTTATCATCATTCATCATCCCATCGTGAATTGAGATGGCTCACCTCTTTTCAGAAAGAGTTTTACATCTCCAATCCCCATGTAGGCAGTATCCTAAACAGGGTTTCTACCTTGGTGCTAGTTAGACGGATTACAAATGTTGATACAGGGACCTGTTGAAATCCATTCTAGATACCGAATCATCAAGATTGACTAGCGGTTAAAACCAGAGGATGTCACAATCCTTAGAAGTGGAAATTGAGGTCCCTGACTACACCTGAGCAAGATTTATCCTTACTCATCCTCAAGTTCCCAACCTGCCTATTTCTGAGAAGCCCTTAGCTTATGTCTCGCCGTGAAGATCTGCACAAAATCCTGCTGATTGGTTCTGGGCCAATTGTGATTGGGCAAGCCTGCGAATTTGACTATTCTGGGACCCAAGCCTGCAAAGCTCTGCGGGACGAAGGCTATGAAGTGGTACTGATTAACTCTAATCCCGCCACGATTATGACGGATCCAGAAACAGCGGAGCGGATCTATATTGAACCCCTGACCCCCGAATTGGTGGAAAAGGTTATCGCCAAAGAGCGGCCTGATGCCTTACTTCCAACCATGGGAGGCCAAACGGCTTTAAACTTGGCGGTGACCCTAGCAAAGACAGGGGTCTTAGACCAATACAATGTCGAACTGATTGGAGCCAAGCTTCCGGCCATTGAAATGGCGGAAGACCGCAAGCTGTTTAAAGAAGCCATGGAGCGGATTGGCTTAGGTGTTTGCCCGTCAGGCTTGGCCGAGACCATGGCGGAATCCCAACAAATTGCCCAGGAGATTGGTACTTATCCTTTAATTGTCCGTCCTGCCTTCACTTTGGGAGGCACAGGCGGGGGTATTGCCTACAACCAAGAAGAATTTGAAGCCATTGCCCAGAGCGGTCTGGATGCCAGCCCCGTTTCTCAGATTTTGATTGAGAAATCCTTGATTGGCTGGAAAGAGTATGAATTGGAGGTCATGCGGGACCTGGCCGACAATGTGGTGATTATTTGCTCCATCGAGAACATTGATCCCATGGGGGTGCATACGGGAGACTCGATTACTGTTGCTCCGGCCCAGACCCTGACGGACAAGGAATACCAGCGCCTACGAGATGCTTCGATCAAGATTATCCGCGAAATTGGAGTGGAAACGGGGGGATCGAATATTCAGTTTGCGGTCAATCCCATCGATGGCGAAGTGATCGTAATTGAGATGAATCCCCGAGTGTCTCGATCCTCGGCCCTGGCGTCCAAAGCCACTGGATTCCCGATCGCAAAGTTTGCAGCCAAATTGGCGGTGGGCTACGCCCTCAGCGAGATTCCCAATGATATTACCCGCAAAACCCCAGCCAGCTTTGAACCCAGTATTGACTATGTGGTCACCAAGATTCCCCGATTTGCCTTTGAGAAGTTTCCTGGGTCTGAACCGGCCTTAACCACACAGATGAAGTCGGTGGGCGAGGCGATGGCCATTGGTCGCACCTTCCAAGAATCCTTTCAAAAGGCGTTGCGGTCTTTGGAGACAGGGCGATTTGGCTGGGGCTGTGACCAGGCTGAGAACCTGCCGAGTCTAGAGCAGATTCGGGCGAGTTTACGGAATCCCAATCCTGAGCGCATCTATACCGTTCGCCATGCCTTGCAGGCAGGACTGAGCGTCGAAGAAATTTACGACATTACTGGGATTGACCCCTGGTTCCTCTGGCATTTTCAGGATCTGTTAACGACGGAAGAGTATCTTAAGCAAACCAACCTATATGATCTGACTGCTGATCTGATGTGGCAGATTAAGCAGCAGGGCTTTAGTGATCCGCAGATTGCCTTTGCTACCCAATCCAATGAAGATGAAGTTCGCAACTATCGCAAGCAGTTGGGGGTAGTTCCGGCTTATAAAACCGTGGATACCTGTGCGGCGGAGTTTGAGGCTTTAACGCCCTATTACTATTCCACCTATGAGCAGGAATCGGAGGTGTTACCCTCCGATCGCCGCAAGGTGATGATTTTGGGGTCAGGGCCGAACAGAATTGGTCAGGGTATTGAGTTTGACTACTGCTGTTGCCATGCCTCTTATGCTCTGCAGGCGGACGATTTCGAGACGATTATGGTCAATTCCAACCCGGAAACGGTCTCCACGGACTATGACACTAGCGATCGCCTGTATTTTGAACCACTGACGAAAGAGGATGTTCTCAATATTCTGGAAGCGGAAAATCCAGAAGGGATTATTATTCAGTTTGGCGGACAGACCCCTTTGAAGTTGGCGGTGCCGTTGCAAACCTACCTGCAAGGGAAGCCCGATGGTCCCAAGATCTGGGGCACGTCACCAGACTCCATTGATATTGCTGAGGACCGGGAGCGATTTGAGCAGATTCTCCATACCCTCAACATCACTCAGCCACCGAATGGAATTGCCCGCAGTAATCAGGAAGCAACGGAAGTAGCTCAGCGGATTCAATATCCCGTGGTGGTGCGGCCTAGCTATGTTCTGGGGGGACGGGCGATGGAGATTGTCTATTCCGATGAAGAGCTTGAACGCTATATGACCTTTGCAGTGCAGGTGGAACCCGATCATCCCATCCTGATCGACAAGTTTTTGGAAGATGCCATTGAGGTGGATGTGGATGCGATCGCAGACCGTACTGGCGAAGTCGTCATCGGCGGCATTATGGAGCATATCGAGCAGGCAGGCGTCCATTCGGGGGATTCAGCTTGTGCTATACCTACTTTGTCTCTAGGGGAAGAAACCCTAGCAACTATCCGAGAATGGAGTAAGCAACTGGCTCAGCAGCTGAATGTGATTGGGTTAATGAACCTCCAGTTTGCGGTCCAGGGAGAGCAAGTATATATCTTAGAAGCCAACCCCAGAGCCTCCCGCACGGTACCCTTTGTTTCTAAGGCCATTGGCTTACCCTTGGCCCAGGTGGCGGCGCGGTTAATGTCGGGGCAAACCCTTGCTGATCTAGGGATTAAAGAGGAGCGAATTCCTCAGCATATTTCTGTAAAAGAAGCGGTATTACCCTTCGCTAAATTCCCTGGCACCGACACTATCCTCGGTCCTGAAATGCGCTCCACAGGTGAGGCAATGGGGATTGATACGGATTTTGGCAAAGCCTTTGCCAAGTCTCAGTTCTCAGCCCATCAGGATTTACCCCAGTCAGGGTCGGTGTTTGTCTCCATGACGGATCGAGATAAGCAAGCGGTGATTCCCATTGCTAGGGATTTAATCGAACTAGGGTTCAAGCTAGTGGCTACCGCTGGCACCCAAAAGGTACTGGAGGCTGAAGGGTTTGAGGTGGCCCCGGTGCTTAAACTGCACGAAGGTCGCCCCAATGTTCTAGATTTAATTAAAAATCGTCAGGTACAGCTGATTCTCAATACCCCGTCCGGTAGTGATGCCCATGCCGATGGTCGCTTGATTCGACGGTCGGCTTTGGCCTATAAGATTCCCCTGATTACCACGATTGCAGGGGCAAAAGCGACCGCAGCAGCCTTGCGATCGCTTCAATCAGAAACCATGGATGTAAAAGCCATTCAGGACTATCATCTGCAAATGCAGTGATTTTGAATGGATCAGCTAAACGACAAACCGCCAGACAATCGGTTCCCAACCATAGGCATCCCCTTGCGTTCTGACATGGCCCAGCCCTGGAAAGGGCATATGGGGTACCAGCAGCAGACGGCGTTGGGCTGTAACTGTTTCCAATAACTGACGACGGGCGATTACCCCCTGTTCAGGGTCACCATCAAAGGCCACTTCCCAGTCTGGGTTTTCCAAGTTAAGGGGGTCGCTAAAGAAAACATCTCCGGTGGTGAGTAGACTTTCTTCGCCAGACGTAATGAGGAAGGAAGCTTGTCCGGGGGTATGACCACTAGAATCAATCGCTTGAATATGGGGAATGACCTCACTGCCCATGGCAAATAGGGTCGTCCGATCTTGAATAGCGCTTAGTCTCTCCTTTGCCCCCTTAATCGTCCTAGCCTTTGTTTCCTCGTCGAATAGGGATTTGGGCAGCTCCACAGTGTCCGCCAGCCAAAAGTCAGACTCTGCTTGGGAGATATAGAACTGGGCATTGGGTAAGCGCAGCTGGCCCTTATCGTCTACAATGCCGCCGATATGGTCTGGGTGAGCATGGGTCAAAATGACCGTGTCAATTTCTGGGGCTGTAATACCTGCTGCTTCAAGATTTTTCAGTAGATGACCAGCGGTAGGACCAAAGGCAGCCCCTGCGCCTGTATCAAATAGCACTTTGTGTTCATCGGTTTCAAGGTACAGGGCATTGATATGGGCTAAAACATCTTTGGTTCCGAGAAAATGTTCCTTCAGTACCGCTGTCACTGCCTTGGGGTCGGCTTTGGGTACAAAGAAGTTTGGTGGAAAGGATAGGGTACCGTCACTCACCACCATGGCCTTAAAGTCACCCACTTTAAAGTGATAGACGGCAGCATTGGTTGGTCCTGTTTCAGCTTTAGTTTGAGGAAGATCCATTTGTGCAATTGCACTGGACCCCAACAGCACCATGCTAAAGGTTAAACCTGCGGCTAATACCAGTAACTGCCAGTGCCGAAGCCTGTGAGAAAGATGATTTGTTAGAGCCCTATACCAGCGTTTTCCTCTCATGTTTGCCCCTGTTCACTTGTAGGTGGAGATCCTGAGGTGCGTTTTCTGCTGACGATATGTTCAGTTGTCTGCTTAATCCAATGGGCGCGAATCCGCTAATCTCAGGTTTTTTGGATATTCTAAGCCATATACCAATACCCATGCTGATGGTCGCTTGATTCGATGGTCGGCTCTAGCCTATAAGATTCCTTTAATTACGACAATGGCGGGGGCGGCGATGACGGCAGCGTTGCGATCGCTGCAATCAGAAACGATGGATGAAATGCTGTGATTTTTTCGATTTTACGTTAAGGTTTGGAGGCTTGGAGTGTTGTTGGCAGAACTTACACAATAATTTTCCGATTGACTATATTATTCTTGCGAATAAACCAGTAGATACCCCTTAAATACCAATAGGGCAAACCCATAATATGATGGGCCTGCTTCCTTAAGGCTACCGATGCTTCAATCACCACATCCTGGTTTTGATGAATGGGATTAACCGTTAACGTCTTCTCAATTAATTGTCTTGCTTCTTGATGTCGATAGTATTGAGCATGTACGCCAATCCCCGTAAAGGCTTGAACATGATAGGACGGTGGATATGGGAGTAGCAATGCATCGCTGGTTGAGGCTGTGGTCAGACTACTAATGTCACTATATTTTGTGACAAAATCAACATTCCTCATCCCACTCCCCAAATAGACCAACATCCTTGTTTTTTCCTGGGGATTGATCCATGACGCGCAGAGTAGGGGTGGTCCAAAAATTATGCCATGAAATAGAAAAAAGGCTTCGTGAGAAAAATAAAGGGACTCACCCAATTCATTAAGTTTATGGAAAGCTTTCTTGAATTTTCTATCACTGATGCTCGGGACTTGCTCAAAAAGGAGTTCTGGCTGGCAAAGCATTTTGACTGAGAAATAGACAGTGAAATTGATGGCAATGCCTACAACGATAATAAAAGCCAAAATGTATCTGAGAAATAGGCTCATCTCTACTGTGTCAAACGCCAGTTAAATAAATCTCTGAGGAGTAACTTAGAATACCCAAATTGCTCACACGTCTCTGCTATATTCGCTGCCGATCCAGTCTATGCAGGGTTTCAGTCATTCAGCAGAACATCACTTCTTATTTTTATTGGGGTGATTGACCTGTTGTATCGCTGAAAAATAGCCACATAATATTTCTGGACATCAATTGTCGTGAATCTTGTAATTCTGATGTAGGGGGTTGGGTTTATTGGCTGTAATAGGATTGTTTTGCAATATCAAAAAGTAATGTTTTTATTGAGGCCCCAGATTATTGATTACGGATGACGTTTGAGTGTCCAAAATGACGGTGTACTAGGTGAAAACTTTTGTGTGCGAGCGATTTCAAATCCATTTTTCTGGTAGAAACGCACTGCCTGCTCTGTAAAAGTGACGACATAACAGGGGAAGCCCTCATCACTCGCCCTTTGCAAAATTGGTTGCAGTAGCTGACTACCTATCCCTTGTCCCTGTTTGGCTGGATGTACCACCATCATCCCTAAATACCAACAGGGGCAATTCCCCATATCCTGTTGATGAGCGATTTTAGTTTGGTATAGAACAGTGAGCCATCGCCCCAATCGATTCCAACCCACTTTTACTGGCAATCGATACAACTGAAGTTGCAACACCATCTTTAATTGCTGGAGCAGTTTACTAGAGAATTCACCAGGAGGTAACCAGGCAGCAACCCCTTGCAAGTCTGAAGTTGTATAGATCTGTTCATACTGGGAGCAATAAGTCATTACTCGATTCGTTAACCAAGTTAAAGCCTGAAATCGCAGGTGTGGATCGTCTGATGTTAGATACCTAAACACTGGATCAGATTCAAATGCCTTTGCTGCAATTTCACTAGCATCCACAATCTGTGACGGTTGTAACTGGAGCACATCCAAGGAATTCATGATTTACTGACCTGAAGATGAAGGGAAAGTTTATTGGGCAATGAATTTCCTAAATACATCGCCCAAGCATGTTGTCGGTCTATTCATTGCAGCAATGACTAAGCAGCAGGCATTAGTCCCAATTGCTGCATCGCAGATAGCAAGTTGGTTTCGTACCACCACTCAGTGATCCTGCCATCTTTGATTTTGAGCATTGTAAAATCATTTATCTTTACTGTTTTATGGGTTGCAGGCATGCCTAAAAAAGGGCCAGACTGCTTGCCCTCTAAGGTTGATCGATAAATGACCACGTCATCTTCGGCCACAATATTTTCGATAGTTTGTTTGATTTTAGGAAATCCAATAAATAGGTCTTTGTTGAACTGTTTATTCGCTTCTAAACCAACAATTTTATCCGGCGAACTATTAAAGTGATAAACGATATCGGGAGCCATCAACTCATCCCAAACGTGTTGCCAATTGGGTTGTGTTCCCCAGCCTTCTTTCGCTAATCGAAGGGCAATGTCCTTATTTACTTGGCTTAAGCTCTGATTGATGGTTGATGAATTTACTGGTTGAGCCATTGATGGAGTCTCCAAACTAAGCATTAACAAAAAAAATAACCAAACCAAAGACGAACGGGCTTATCCAGCCTAGAAACTGGATCGCTCGCCTTTGCCACGTCGTATGCATAAAACGCTCCATACGCTGCCGTATGTGATTAACTTAAGCTATGATTTCGAAGTTGTCAATACGGTGGCGTATGGAAAAAAATAAAAAAAAGAAAAGCCCCGACGCGAAGCTTGGGCGGCAAGACTGGATTAATGCAGGGTTGATGGTTCTGGCAGAAGGGGGGGTGGAAGCTGTCCGAATTGAACCGTTGGCAAAGCGGATGAACATGACCAAAGGCAGCTTCTATTGGCACTTTAAAAATCGAAATGATTTATTGGATGCCATCTTGGCTGAATGGGTCGAGCTTGATACCAACGGCATTATTAAGCAAGTCGACCAAATCGACGCGGATCCGAAAACGACGTTACTGTACCTATTGGAACTCGCCTACGCAGATAACGAATTTATGCCCGGTTTGGCCGATGGCAGAATTGAGAATGCGATTCGTGCTTGGGCAAAGACTGATCAGAAAGTGGCTGAACTCATTGCCCAAGTTGATCAAAAAAGGCTCAACTACACCAAAGCGTTATTTCTGAAAATTGGGTTTTCAGAAGCCGAAGCACTGGTTCGTGCTCGTTTGGCTTACTACTCCTTGGTGGGTGAATTGACGATTGGGGTGCCAACCAATCAAGCCCATCGATCAGCTGAGATCCGAATGCAACACGCTATCTTAACGTCCAACATCAATGGATAAAACTCACAGAGTACCTAACCCCGTAGCTCTGGTCATATAACGGTTATCTATGTGAACAGGGCGTGGCGACCCCGAAATTAGGATGCTCTGCAACTGACTAAATAATTCATCAAAATTGCCCAATCAGTGGGGTCCACTTTAATGCCTGCTGGCCTAGGTAAATCAAACAAAGCAACGGTATGACTAACCCTAAGTCATCCTGTAGATAGAACCAAATGAGGGTAAGAGCAGTTATGATTTCAGTACATATAATACTGATAGTTTTCAATTTGAGGTCAACATTATTCTGAAAAAACCCAACATCAACGGCAAAATCCGTGCAAGAAAAGTCCTACTGATCGATCAAACCGGAACCAAACAAGGCGTTGTTGATACGCAAGAAGCCCTTGCCCTTGCTCAGCAAGCCAAACTGGACTTAGTCATCGTCTCCGAGCGAGAGGATGCACCCGTTGCCAAGATCATGGATTTTGGTAAGTATCGATACGAGCAGAAAAAAAAGCAGAAACAGTCTTCTTCCAAACCTTCCCTCAAAGAAGTCAAACTCCGCCCCAATGTAGGTGAGGCTGATTATGGGGTTCGCATTAGCAGGGCCTTGCAATGGTTAGAGAAAGGGGACAGTGTTAAGTTCCAAGTCCGTTTGCGAGGCCGAGAGCATCAACATCGCGATCGCGCCACCGATTTACTGCAGAGAGTGATCGATGATTTAAGTAAGGTGGGTGAGGTTCAAATTTTTGATCGACGAGCGTTGATTGTCCAGCTTATACCGTCTTCATAAAGCTGATTCTTTGGGTGAGGGTATAACAGGATAATAAATAGAGTTCAGCGGGCAGAGTTCGATTTGTGAAGTGCAATGCTCCGCCCGCTGCAGGTAGTAGCTAGGCATCGCTACCAAAAGGCCCTTCGGAAGAATACCCAGTCACCATCGTCGTAGCTGGTCACCTTGGGTAAAGGTTTATTAGAGATTTCAACATAGCTTTGCTTTAGCAGCAGGTGTTTAGAAGCTTCGTTCCCAGGGGTAACGGTTGCCCAAAATTCCCTTACGCTATATTGTTCCTGCACGAAATCTTGCAGCCAGACTAATGCTTCACTGCCATAGCCTTGCCTCCAGTATGCAGTCCCCAGAATATAGGCGACTTCAGCACGATGTTCAATTACTGTAGCTTCTACTCTGCCAATGGCGATTTGGGAAGCTTTGTCACGAACAATATAGTCAACCCAGGTTTCATTGTGCCGATGAGCAGAAGGCCCCTGCTCTCTTAGTGTAAAGGCTTTTAGCAACTCATCACTCGTTGGTCCAATACCATCATCCATATGTTCATAGACTTTTGGATCGCACAAAATAGGCTCTAATTCTTTCGCATGATTTCGGGTGACCCGTTCATAGATAAGTTGCTGAGATTCGAGGGACATATGTGAATTAGCCTATGGATTTACGCTTAAACTAGGTCAAGAATATTTCTCCAAAGCACTTGGGGCGAAATACTGGAGTAGCCAGATTCTTGAGCATCATTGCATTCGATGATGATCCATTGCCCGTCTATCGTTTTTGCAATATCGATCACCAAAAAAGGAATCTTTAGGCGTGAGGCGGCTTCTTGGGCTATGGACAGTCCCTTATCAATTCCTTCGGTGGAATATGGCGGGAGTTGATACCAATATTGTCCCCAGCCAACGCAGTGACCGTTCCACCAAAATGAGCGAAATTCCAAAGAGGGTTGGATTTTCCCAGGAACGCTTCCTGGTGCAGGAGCAAGTTCTATAAATTCTCGCAAAACGATTTTTTGCCAGTGGAGAATCGGATCATTTTGGTAGCGCTGCGAAATATCTGCATAGTCCGCTGGGGTGGGGATGATTGAAAGCTCAGGATTGTGCTGGCTAGTTTGTCGGGCTCCTTTGATAAAGATGGGAAATGAAAAGATATCGCTGATTTCTTCTAGGGATGGGAAGGTCTCAAAGCAGACACTTCTGGGTGTGAACTCTTGAACATAGGAATACCAGGCAGGAAGTTCACTCGCTAAAACATGCTGCTCAGCTGAGTTGATTAAGCGTAACCCCTTCGACAGATATTCGTCATACCTGTTTTGATAATCCGAAATTGCGCCTGTACGCAGTACGCATAGATGTTGGCCTTCCCAATGGTAGGGATGACCGCACTGAAAAAATAGCTCGAAGTCAAAGTCGTAGACCTCCACATTCGTTTTGTGGGTCATGATGGTGAGTTGATCTTCAAGCCGCAGAAGACAAATCATGGCAGCCTAATGCTGACGGGGGATTACTAGAGTTACCCCATTTAAGCTGGGGAGGACAGTGAAATAGTCAATTTTATTCACTGCTTTAGCATAGGGCCGATAACTTCAATGCGGTTGGTGATGATTCCATCTAAGGGCAGCCCTTTGAGTTGGGCAAACGCTTCAGGTGTATCAACCTCAATGACGTAAACCTTCAAGTTTGCCTCTTGAGCTTTGGTTAAAAATAACCCCGGCCAACCTGGGACATAGGGCAGCACTTTGCTCGGGATTCCCAAGGCACATTGTCTACAGGCTTTGGAGATTTCACCTGAAAACACCATGGATAGATATTGAGGGGCGCAGGCTTTGGCTTCCCTGCGGGTGGGGAATAACTTCTGCAGTTCTGGGACAGTTGCTTTTGCGATCTCATATCTGGCATCCGTTGAAAATAGATGAATATTGCGACGCTGTTGCGGTGAATATTTCTGTAGGGACTCAGCTAAAAGCTTTACGGTTTTCTCAAAGGTATCTTTTTGATCCACTAAAAATTGGCGATTGGGAAATGCCGCCATCACTTCATCAAAGGTGGGCATTAAGCCAATCCCTTGGCCGCGAAACGGGAAAGTTTGGCCGTCATCAGCAGTGTAACCATAGCCAATATCAAGCTGTTTGAGGGTGGCTATATTTTGTTCATGGGTAATGCCTTGGCCATTGGTGCGGCAGTCGATGGTCCAGTCATGAAACACGGCTAACTGATTGTCGGTGGTGGGGTGGACATCAATTTCGACCATGTCTGCGCCATAGTCAAAAGCCGCCTGAATCGAAGAGATCGTATTTTCAAGATAGGGATGTGTGGGGGGATAAATGATTTTTGCTGTGCAGGTATCATTCTCCAAATTGCCCAGAGGAAAGGTTTGACTTACCCCTCGATGAGCAATCAGGGTAAAGGATTCAGCGTAGGGCGGAAGAGGCCGGGGCCAAAATAGATAGAGCGCGAGAACCAATATAAAGCTGGTGACGCTAGCCAGGATAAAGAAGAAGATTTTACGGAGTCTGTGCCAAAACTTGCGATGTTGGCGAGAGTTAGCGGGGTGTTGCATACATCTTTCCCGATAAGAGATGGGCTGCAATCCAGTTTGCTCAGGGGGTTGCAATCCAGGGAATTGAGAAATGGATGGGATACCTAAAATAACCGTCGAATGGCGCTAATGATTGGTTCCGGATTTCGCTCAGAGATTAGGGGGTAAAGATTTAGGGCTTTGTATGGCCTAATGCCTGTGTTGTTTGCCGCTTTAAGCTAGGATTTCAGGAATTATGCAGGAGATGCCCATGACTTCTGAAGACAATGCCCATGACGTTGCGATCGCAATCCTGTATCAACAAGATCAGTACTTAATGCAGCTTCGAGATGATATCCCAGGGATTGCCTATCCAGGACATTGGGGATTTTTTGGTGGGCATTGCGATCCGGGTGAACATCCTGACGATGCCATTCATCGAGAGTTGATAGAAGAACTGGGTTATCAGACTTCTAATATCAAGCTATTTGATCTGTACCCCGATCCAGGTGTTGTTCGTCATGTTTACTATGCTCCGCTTACGGTTTCCCTCTCGGACTTGGAACTCATGGAAGGGTGGGATTGGGGGTTCTTCTCTCCTCAACAAATTCAAGAGAGCAAGCGGTATTCTCAAAAAGCCCAAGGTATATTTCCTTTAGCCTATCCCCACCAGAAGATTTTGTTGGATTTTATGGTTTTTCAGAGCCATCAGGATGGGATTCCCAAAAAATCCCCTATTGATTAACCAATAGGGGATTACTTTTATTTGTATATGTAAAAGAAATTAAAAACTAAAACTATTGAGGATCGTCGACTCGCACAGTTTCCTCTTCTCCTGAACTTTCAGGCTTGCTAGCTTCAGCTGCACTGGGTTCGCTAGCGGGGGCTGGAGCCGGGGTAGAGGCTGGCGCTGGAGCAGGGGTTTCTGCTTTGGGAGCCGGTGCTGGGGCCGGTGCAGCGGCAGGCTTACTTGCAGGTTTGGCTGCTACTGGCTCTTTAGTTTTTTTTTCCGGTACTTTTATATCTAGGGTGGTTCTGGCTGTCTCTAGGGTTTTATCTGCCCCTTTCTTTGTCGCTAGCAACAAGGATTTCCCAGCTTCAGCTACAAGATTGCCGTCTTCGGTCTCGCTAGCTTTGTTTTGAAAAGATTTCACACTGTCGGATATATCGTCTACACGATCTCCAAGCCAGCCTATTGCAGCTACAACTAAGAAAAGGACGTAGCCAATCATTAAAAAGGTCTCTTTGCCGATCTCCCATAGAAGAAGGAAGAACTGCTTGAATTGGTCCCAAGTCTCTTTAGCTGTGACTAAGCTCCACCATTTGTCAAATTGTTCTTTAAATGGGTTTTTACTCATCAAAGATATCTCCGCTCCAAGAAACCAAATGCCATTTCTATCATGGACTGTTGTCTGAACTGGGTCAATCCGGTTTGATTGCAGAAAATCTATCATTTTCCCAAAGACTAATCAGATCTTTTGAACAGAGTGAATCAGGGGCTTCAGGGTAGGAATACTGAGAGATTTGATCAGAAATAGATCAGGATTAACTTTGTGGGAGAACAAATCTATCCTTAAAGTGGGTATGATCTTCCCCATCAGAACTGATGCTAGGCTCAAAACCATGATTTTTCACATTGCTCAAGCAATCGATTGGCAGGCTGCCCAAGCAGCAGGGGTGTATAAAGCTTCATCTCTCGCGAATGAAGGCTTTATTCACTGCTCTGATCAGCATCAAGTTCTAGAAGTTGCTCACCGTCTGTTTCAGAATCGGCAAGATTTAGTCTTAATAGAAATCAATCCTCAATGCCTGGATGTGGAGGTGCGATATGAAAATTGTGAAGGTGGAGAAGAGCAGTATCCACATATTTATGGGATGATTCCGCTCAAAGCAATCATTACAGTTTTCCCTTTTATGCCCGAAGCTGGGGTATTCACCTTACCCCTTGAACTAAGGAGCTGAATCAAGGCGGTCTTTTAAGTAAACGACTAGCTAACTTCAGTAGGCCAATCACAATCTCAATAGCGATAGTCTTATTTTTTGAGGTCAAATGAAGATCTGGGTAGGGGACATTTACCTATATTTGCCTTCTGAGCTATGGTTGAACTTCAAAAAACATTATTATCTTTATATTATTCTCTAGTAAAATATTATTTTTGTACTTCTTCATATTGCAATTCTAGGAAGAAACTGTAACTACACTATCTAATTTCGGGTGATTCCTCGGATTGTATTTTTGCTGAATGATAAATTCGATTTTAAAGGAGTGAATTAAAAAAATAGAATCTCTTTCTATTTGAATACTATTTGTCTGAAGTCAAATGTATATGGGGAACACTATATATAGAGTTGATCGACAAATTTTTATGCAAGTGAAAAAGAGAATCACATTATTTTTACTATTAATAACTGCATCCTTGGGCGTATTTTCTCCTAGCGTAAGTGCGAGTGAAACTCAAGTTGAGGCAAATCCTGAGCTAGAATTAGCAACACCTGTTCTTTATAGTGCAGCTTACCAGGTAGGAGAATCAGTCTATATTCTGTGGAGAGGAAAGTGGTATCCCGGAAGAATATTAGCATTCGATGGTGGTGTCTATTACATCACCTATGATGGTTATGATAGTTCTTGGGATGAATGGGTAGAGCCAGCTCGATTGAGTCGATAGACAACTTTCCTCATTCTCGCAAAGGAGAATGAGGAAAGTTGCAATAATTGTTTTCTTATTCTTCCTTAAAGAAGGATAAGGGCAAAGATGTGATGTGAATTCTTCCTTTGTATCTAGAGGAAAATATATATTTTTGTCAGTAGTTTTAAACTTCAATATCTTGTCTATTTAGCACAAGATTTTTCAAGCAATTAAAAAATATTGACCAATATATTTCTACTTGGTTCAGAGACTGTTTAAAAAGACCTGTCTACCACGAAAAATATGTATTTCATGCTCTGTCTACTAGCGAGATATCAAGGGTTGTAGACTACTGACTGACCTTTTCAAACAGCCTCTTAGTGATCTCTGATAGGGGTTCGGTAAAAATACTCATTCTAATGTATAAAGTCAAAACTAACTAATGGATGATTGATGGCACTGATAACTGTACAAAAATAATAACTTCATAAACTTTTTCTTATAAGCATTTAAGATTTTTTTGTGAGTTTTTATAAATCTATTCAGATAAAAGATCTCAGTCTTATGTAGCCTCTTGATCGACTAATACCTGATTGCCTATTGAGGAAGTAAAGTCATTGCTTCAACAATCAGATGCATTTTTGTTCAATTGATATCAGATAATATATTTGGATATATGAATAATGTTCTATAAAACACGAAAGAATTCAACTCTAAAAACATTTTTGTTTCTGAGTGTATTGAGCCTTTTGTCAGCTTGTAACTCAACCGTGGATGCAGATGTAGTGGAAGCAGATATTGCATCATACTTCTTAGCAGATACAGGGATAGAAGTGAAATTCGTTGCTTGTCCAGAAGATGTTGAGTATAAGGATGATAACGGTTTCTCTTGTGATCTTGAGACTGTTGATGGTAAGAAAATAAAAATTTCTGCTGTTGTAGATGCTGATGCAGATCAGGTTAGTTGGGAAGTTAAAACTGGTTTGCTATCGTCTATTAAGCTGGAGCAAATAATTAAAGAAGAGTTTAATTCTTCAGAGTCGATATCTGTTAAACCTGATTGCGGTTCAACAGATATCATTGCCTATCAAGGTGATCTTATTAAATGTACTGTTTTAAATTCTGAAAACCAAAAAGGTATCGTTCAACTGGTTGTTACTGATAATCATGGTGGAGTGAGATTGCAGGATTTATCTAGTGTGAAATGGCAAACATAAGCTCATGACTATAACTAAAAATAGTATCTAAAAATGAAATATGCTAGATATCATTTATATCTTAGGGACTGTTGGAGCCATCATAGCTGGGATAAGTAATTATTTCTCCTACCGTGCGACCTATAAAAAGGTTAAATATACTGAGTACTCTTCTGATAATACTGATCCTTGGCGGTGGAGAAAACCAAGCGAAGAATTGGGGGTCTTTCATGAAGAGGATCGTAAACTGATTATCAAAGATGGTGAGAATATTAGTTGCTTATTATTACGTCAACGCACTCCACTGGGAGACTATTTGGCCAATTTGATGGGATATGCTTGTGTCGGCTTAAGCCTGTTTTTAGTTGTTAATATTCTGACGAGAATGCCAGATGGCTATCAGTGGAGTTTGATAGGGTGTTTGTTCCCCTTTGGATTAGGTTGCTTATTACTAAATGTGAACAGCCAAGTGCTACAGATTGATTTGCATCCTGATTCTCTTGTACTCACTACCAAATATGCGCTTTTCCGATATCGTGAACACCGCTATAAACCTCACAAGAGATTTAAGGTTAAGGGAGAAAACCAGTCTTTTTTGACGATGGATGATACCCAAGGTGAACCAGACTATCGACTAGAGATTCTTAAGCCTGTCCTAGGCCTATTTGCAACTCGGAAAATATTCACTTTATGTTGTAATAAAACACAGGGATCTTGGATTGTTGAAGGTCTAAAGTATTGGAATACTATCGCGATAATGAGTGATTCTTAGTTTATGGAAGGGATGATGGATTTAGTGTTGGACAAAACACCTGGATGTCTTTTGGGGTGCTCTTTTTAGGGTAGATATTGATTCCATATGGAATGCTTTATCTTCGTTGTTTTTGACTCTATCTCATCTTGTATTAAGAGGAAATAGAAAATTTACCTCGAATTGGAGGATGGCAGATGAGTTTGCAATTGTGGATTTGGGGCTATCCAATTCAGCAGCAGAATAATGGGTGGAAGAATACAGAAGCAATAGAGGCCCATTTTGTAGGATCCCGCAACGTCCTTGAAGAGTGCCATCCAAGAAGGACCAATCGCACTGGCAAAGACGATACTCATCATCTGTACCCCTGAAATGGCACCCAAATGAGTTCGGCCAAAGAAACGAGGCAAGGCCACAGCCGATAAGGTGCCAAAGCACCCCCCACTACTGCCCAATCCCGCAATTGCTAGGCCGCGTAAAGCCACAATATCTAAATTAGCCATACTGGCAATTCCAACACCCAGGGCCGTCATCATGCCCATAAACAGAAATTGCAGCCGAATTCGATCGGCGGCAAACCCCATCAAAGACCCCATCATGGTCGATACCAATGCCATCGGTATAAATAGGGCTACTGCTTCAGCCTTGGTTAATCCAACTTCTGCCCCCAGATCAACGATATGAAAGGTAATCCCTGTGATCGCTAATGCCTGGCAAGACAGTGCTAAGGTGACGGCCCAAAAAGCTGGCGTACGAAGGGCCTCACCCCGAGTGAAATCAGTGCGAGTGTCTGGATCGGTTGGAGATTGATTTGAGCCTGCAGATGAAATTTTGCCGTCCATCTGTAAGCCACATTCTTCAGGGTTATCGCGATAGAAGATCCAGCCTAAGCTGCCCATGCCTATGCTTACGATTAGCCCCATACTCACCCAGGCCCATCGCCAAGTAGTCGCTTCAATCCAAGCGTTGACGATAGTGGGGGTAGCGGCGAACCCAAAAGAGATAAATACCCCGGCAATGCCAGAGGCCAGTCCCCGTCGTTTATCAAACCATTTTCCCAATGTGTTGCGACTGGACATGGTGAGCATGCCTTGACCGCTGAATCTCAGGCTGGTGAAACCCAGTACTAACAAGCCGAAGGCCACATAGCTGGAGGTAGGTAAGTTGAAGTTTTGACTAAGGGATACGGCGATGCGATCGCACACACTCATATATCCCAATGTCAGTCCCAACCATACTGAAGCCAACACCACCGACAGGCGCGTTCCAAACCGATCGAGAAATACACCTCCAAAGGGCAACAGCAGTCCGCTGGTCACCGTGCCAATCAGATAGGCATTACTGAGCTGCAGCCGCGATACCCCTGTCGCCTCAATCAAATAGTCTGTAAAGACGCTCACTCCCATGGTTTGACCCGGAATACTCATGATGATTCCGATAGTGCAGGCTGCTAAAATCGCCCAGCCATAAAAAAAAGGCAGCTTACTTGGGTCAAAGGGCCAGTGGGGGCGAAGCAGCGGATGAATCTGTGGCGGATGTTGATCAGTCCGTTGCTTAGACAATTTATGTCGCAATCTCATGCAAAACCTAAGGAGACAGTGGGAATAAAAGAGTCTTCAGCTTAACGAATTAGTCGCCCCCGAGAGGGTGAATGCTGGCAAAAGGAAGCGTTCTCATAATGGTTGATAATCTTCAGCAATCTGATCACCTTACCTCAGAGACTCATCAGCTTCTTCTCAGATTCCCGCTTTAGATTGAAATTAATGAAAAGCGAGGCACGAAAGATGACTCCGAAACGTATACTCTCCACTGCATTACTCAGCTTATCCGTTCTCACGGTTGGTATCAGCGAAGCGACAGCTGCTGAGATTGGTTTATTCACCGATCAACAAGAGCCAGAAGTGGTCTCCGTAAAATTTAGAAAATTCGGCCACCGTCGCCACGGATTTCACGGTCGTCGTCGCTTCCGTCGGCATCATGGCCGTCGTCGTTTTCGCCGCTTCCATCGCTCTCCTAGTTTTGGCTTCAAGAAGTTCAAAGTATTGAAGAAAAAGCACCACGACAAGCATCATGACCACCACGAGCATAAGTTTCATCATGGCGATAAAGGGTTTTTCCGTTAGCCTGTATGCCTTTCAATTCAATTAAGCCTCAGTTTCAGGGGCTTCCTGATGTAAATCTGCTGACTCAGGTGCAAACACAACCAACCCCCGAGGAATGCATTCCACTTCGATGGGGGTAGTTCCCACCATTTCCCCATCCACGACAACCTTTTGGGGTGGGTGGGTTTTCACTTTGACTCGACGGGTTTGTAGATTGATAATGTCTTCCCGATTGGTGGGGTGGCGCATCAAGGCAGCCCCCACTAAGTTCACCATCGCCCCGACGGCTTCCAAATCATTTTTTGGTGCACCAATGGTGATATCTAACAGTCCATCACTGGCATCGACGATCCCTGCCCCTTGAGCCATTACTGAAGTCGGGGGTGCGGCGTTGGCAATCGTGACAGCACCAGCATTAAAAGTTTTGATTACGCCTTCCACTTCAATCTCTGTTTCAAAAAGCTCCTGCTGATTGAACTGTTTAATACCTTCCATAATGTAGGCAAAAGCACCCCAGCGATTTTTGGCTTCTCGGTCCGCTCGCTCAATCACTTCTGCTTCTAGACCGATCCCCGCTAACAGAATCATCGGCCGATCGTTGCATTTCGCTACATCGACCACCCAAGTCTTGCCTTGGACAATAATGTTGCAGGCACTTCGAATCGGCATAAATCCCTGCGAAATATTGAGGGCAGCGGCAAAGGCGTTGGCAGTCCCTCGGGGAATAATCCCCAAAGGAATATCGCTACCGATCAATGCCCCTGCCACTGCAGAAATCGTGCCATCGCCCCCGGAAGCCAGAATCAGATCGGCTTGGGCTGACATGGCATCTTCTACCAACTCACTGGGATGGGTGTCTGGAGTAGTCAAATGCACGACCAGTTCCATGGCTGGACTGAGGAGTTCTTCGATCAAGGTCAAATCATGGTCGGCATTGCCTTGTCCAGACACGGGATTGAAGATGAGGTGGGCGACTCGTGTACGGCGGAGTTGCTCTAAGATGGCCGACGCAGTGGCGACATTGATGGCGAGAGGGATATCATAAACGGCGCAAATCCTTTGAAGGGCTTGAATGTCGGGCTCATGGGGTTGGGCATAGAGCGGATCGACGAGGAAAATAACAGCGGTGACTTTGCCTTCCGCCACCTGGGTGGAAATTTGGGCATCCCCTCCCATAGGTCCCGATAGCATTCTCTCGACCTCTAGGCTGGTGGCGTCTTTAATCCGCTGTCCGGTCGTGCCGGTGGCAATAATGCGATATCGGCAGAGAACGGGTTGGTATTGCTTGGCAAATTCAACGATTTGATCTTTTTTGCGATCGTGAGCGATCAATGCGATCGTGGCTGCCATGCAATTGCCTCGTGCTTAAAACCTTTGTCTTGTATCGATCATACGTTGTTCTATGTGCTTGGCATCTGCGAACAAGCACTAATACAACTTGTGCTTACACCTTGGGGCTTGAGGATGCTTGTTACCTGTGGGATAAGTAGTCAGATCGTCAAAATTTTATTGGTGAAGAAAAGACTTGTTGAGAATCAAGAAGTTACTTTAGCGTGATGATATTTGAGGCCAATACTAAGTCTATAAAGTGCAGTAGTAAATTAATGTCCCAGTCCCAATCTGAACTACCTTCTGGGTATGTCATTCGGCGTTGCCAAAAAACGGATGAGGATTACCTCAAACTTTTAATGATGCCAAAAAGTCCTTCTTCTATGCCTTCTTGGGTTTCCATAAATTTTTTGATAACCCTGTTTGAAATAAGAAGTGGGATCGTAATATTTTTATTTTTGCAAGTCCTTGTATTATGTATGGCAGTATTTTTTTACGGTTTACATATAGGATTGCTAGGCGCAACTATACATGTCGACAACGTTTCAATAATAATCTATCTAATATCTTGCTTCTTGATTGCTTTTATGGGAACAGCAATAGTCATGGCACAAGGGGGGAGAGGTTGGATTAAGGACTATCCTTGGCGTTATTGGGTGATCGAACAGGAAGATCGTTTCTTGGGCTCAGCTTATTTTCAAAACTATGAAACTTTCTCAGTTATCAGAAGTTTACGCATATGCTCAAAGTGGAGAGGCAAAGGTCTTGGTACTGCAATCGTCAAAAAACTGATTCAGATAGGGAAGAAGCCTATCTACTTATCACCTGCTTTAGGGACTTCAAAATTCTATAGACGCATTGGGTCTCGGAGAGTTCGCTTTCAAAAATTACCTCCAAAAGCCCAAAGATTTCTGATTCCTACCTACTGCATGGCCCACTAATTGATGTTTGATTTGGATATTCTCTTTTAAAGTAGATTGTTTGATTGGAATGTATAAGAGCTATTAATGGCAAATCACTCATCAAATCTGCCATTTGGTTGTGTCATTCGCCCCATAAAAACCACTGATATAGACCGCCTCAGATTAATGATGATGCCTAAAAGCCCTGATCAACTGCCATCTTGGGTCTCAATGAGAATGATGCTGGTATTTTATAAACTTCGGACAGGTACAATTCTATATTTATTCTCTGCTGTCGTTATAGGCATGTATTTGCAGGCATTAGGTGCCTTAGGAATACCGATAAATGTGCTTTGGATAGTTATAGCCTATCTAGCTTTTTTAGGTCTATTTATTGCATTGGGGATTAGATCGCTAGCTAAGCCTGAGCACCTGCCCAAGAATTGTTGGGTAATCGAAGAGCAGGGACGTTTTGTAGGCCGTGCCCTTATTAAGAGCCATGGCAGCCATTCAATTTTAGGCAGTTTATATATTCACAATACGCGGAGAAGAATGGGATTAGGGACAGCATTAGTTCAGTCTTTACTTCAAAACTACCCAACACCAATTTACGTATTAACGAATCGTTCAGTTGCTAAATTCTATCAGGGGCTTGGCTTTCGCAAATTATCGCGAAGAGATAAACAAAAGCTGCGTATGGGTGAACACTCTGTTTCAGAAAGATCACCCATGATTCTCTTAGCGCATGATTAATCCAATATAGTCTTTCTCTTGATGATGCTAGACCTTTGTCTAATCCTTTGCGGCCAGTGAACATGCCATGATCTGTAGTTGATCTTTCCTAAAATCTGAGGTTCGGATTTTGCGGATAAGCCAGACTCTCAAAGTCACATCTGGATTGGTTTATGGAGTGGTTGCGCTCACCCTATTGAGTCAACCTGTGCAAGCAGCCAAAGGCGATCATGTTGACCAACTGAAAGAAACGCGTGAATGTGCCGACTGTCAGCTGGATAAAGCCAAATTAGGGGGAGCGGATCTTCGGAATGCCAACCTCAAAGGGGCCAATCTTAAAGAAGCGAATCTGCGAGGCGCAAAGTTGGATGGGGCAGATCTCCTTCGGGCGGATCTCAAACAAGCTGATTTGCGGGAGGCAAACCTTTCCAGTGCCCAACTTACCCTCAGCAATTTAGAAAAAAGCCAACTGGGGGCAGCCATCTTATTCCGAGCTAACTTATCTCAAGCCCAGCTCACCCTTAGCAATTTAGAGAATGCTCAACTCCGCGATGCCAACTTGAGCCAAGCCAATTTAACCGAAGCCAATTTAGCGAGGGCCAACTTAGGTAAAGCTCAGTTGAATCAGGCTAATTTGACCACCGCCAATTTATCCCAGGCTCGATTACAGAATGCATCCCTAGTGGGAACCCAGTTGATTAACGCCAACTTAGAAGGCGCGTCTCTAAAAGGGGCCAATCTGATTGGGGCGGATTTAACAGGTGCTAACTTAGTGAATGCTGATCTGAGGGAGGCCAAACTAGATGACACTACTGTTATCGATCCGAAATGGCGGAATGCTTGGGCCATTGTCAATCAGAAGCAAATTGAAAGCCCTGTGTCCGAAGAGGCCTCGGAATCACTTGCTCCAGAACCTTCTGCGACGGAAGACCCTACAGCACAGGGCAAAAATCTGAGTGGTGTGCACTGGGTGGGCATTAATTTGGTTGGAGCAGAGCTGGAAGAAGCGGATCTGTCCCAGGCGTACTTGTTTATTGTCAATTTGCAGGATAGTAACCTGCGAGCCACCAATTTTAGTAATGCCCGCCTCCGCTATACGGACTTTCGTCGAGCCAATTTGACCAATAGCAATTTAGAAGGTGCCGATCTACGCTATGCCAATTTAGAAGGTGCCGATCTCAACCTAGCCAAGCTGCACAAAAGTAAAATCAATATCAAAACGGTTCTGGCGGATAAATGGCGGCAGGTGTGGGAGCTAGTCAACCAGGGGGGCAGGGAGCTAGACCTCAAAACCGCTGATTTAGCCCAAGCGGATTTGAACCAAGTGGACTTTTTCCGGGCGCAGCTTCCCCAAGCGAACCTTGCCCAAAGTATTTTGGATGGGGCGAATTTGACGGAAGCCAATCTGTTTCGGGCCGATCTGACAGGAGCTAGTTTGAAGGCTGCGACCTTAAAGAATGCCAACTTAGCAGAAGCCAATTTGGAGAATGCCAATATTGAGGGCACAAACCTTGATGATGCCTATCTGTGTGGAGCCATAATGCCTGATGGAACAACCCACTCCTGTCCTTAGGGAAAGAGTCTCAGTAGTTACTAGAAATCGGAATTGCCGATTGCGACGGTATAGATGGTCTGTGGGACCGTTGCTGTGGGGGTTGGCCTTCGCCCTGCTCCCCCTACCGCTCAAAGCTCAGGAAGGACTGCAGGACTATGATCATTGGGCAGGATTATGTCAGAGCCTGACTCAGCAGAAGCAATATGAAGACGCTCTGAAAGCCTGTGACCAGGCGATTGCCTTAAATACCAACGATCCGCAGACATGGATAGATCGCAGCACAATTGTATTTGCCCTAGCCAAACATTCAGATGCCGTTGCCGCTTTTAACCAGGTGCTCAAGCTGAAGCCGGATGAGCCCCAGATTTTGGCAAAGCGTTGTATCAGCCTTTTTAAATTGAAAAACTATGAGCCCGCGCTTAAGGATTGTGAGTTGGCCCTCCAAGTGGCGGATCAACGAGGGCAATCGCTACCAGATCAAGCCTGGTATTACCGGAGTGCAGCTCTGTTTAAGCTGGAGCGGTTAGAGGAAGCCCTGGCTGCTTATGACTGGGCCACCCATATTCATAGCCGAGATGGCCGGGCTTGGGCCGATCGCTGTCAGGTCTTGGCCGCACTCAAGCAATATTCCTTGGCGTTTCAATCCTGCGATCGCGCCCTCCGAGGCGACAGTGATTGGGGAGGCAGTTCTCCCGCAATAGGCTGGTCCCAACTTGCTCAACTACACCGACAATTAGGGGATTACAACCAGGCCCTCAAAGGTTATGACAAGGCGCTTGCCTTTGCGCCTAAGGATTCCCAACTATGGTCTCAGCAAGGGATTTTGCTGGATCAATTGGGAGAACATCAACAGGCTCAAGCTTCCCACGGGTTTGCTGTTACCCTGGCCCCGACCTCTTCAGCGGCTCTGATTCAGCAATGTGCCAATGCCAACCAGCTTCGCCAGTTTGAGATGGCCTTAGCCAGTTGCGAAAAAGCGTTCCAAGAAGGGGACGGAGACTGGGGAGAAGCAGGTTTAGAGTTTGCCTGGAGCCAACGGGGAACAGCCCTGATTGGTCTGGGTCGGTTTGAAGAAGCGCTGACCTCCATTGATCGAGCGTTAGCCTTAACGCCAAAAGATGCCCATTCTTGGAGTGCAAGGGCCTTGTCTCTCTGGCGTCTAGGCCGATTTGATGAAGCCCTGGATGCTGCTGCCCAAGGGGTAGACGTCGATCCGCAATCTTCTTTAGCTTGGTTTAACCAGGGCCGGATTCTGACGACTCTGGGCAAGTTAGAGGAAGCTGTTGCGGCTTACGACCAGGCATTAAAAGGAGATGCCAATGCGGGGAAGCAGCCGACGCTAGTGGAGATCTGGATTAATCAAAGTGCAGCTTATTGGCGGCTGGAAGATTATGGTCAGGCCTTATCGGCTGCAGATCAGGCGGTGGCTCTGGATGCTAAATCCGATCGCGCTTGGTATAACAAAGCCCTGGCTCTGATGGGGTTACGCTCCTATAGTCGGGCGGTGACGGCCTATAATAAAGCCCTTGCCTTTAACGAAAAAAATGCTGATTATTGGACCGGGAAAGGGATTGCCCTCAAGGCTTTAGGAAATTTTCCTGAAGCCCTTGCCAGCTTAGAACAAGCCCTTAGTCTGAATCCCAACCATTCCCTAGCTTTGCTGAATCAAGAGCGGGTTAAGAAGCAAATTGAGCCTTCCCAGTAGGGGGTTAGGGTTTGCGGGCTGTGATCGCTTTGCGTGCGATCGCAAGTTCGTATTCACCATAGGTATTAGAAATCTGAACCTGAAAGCCGATCTGTTTCAGTTGTGCCGCTATCTCATTGGCATTATAGAGCTGCTGTCGGTGGATTTCTTCATCCCGTCGATACAGGGTGCCGTCTTGGCGAAACGTGATAATCCGCCGGGTCAGAATCATTGATTCCAAGTCTTCCTGTTTTTCCACTAAGACAATCCAGTCCTCGCCTTCTCGAAAGCCTTGACTCGTTTGTCCCGCTTCAACCTGACCCGGTTCAACGAGATCAAAGATAAACAGCCCTCCAGGTTCTAGGGCATCAAAGACTCGCTGGAAGATCGGACCTAATCGACACGCATTGTGCTCTGCATCGAACAAATAATTCAGACCTTCTCCCAGGACCGTCACCACCTGACAAGTTGGAAGACTGGCCGTAAATAAGGACTCCACCCGAAATTCTGCGTCAGGGACCCGACTTCGGGCCAGGCCAATCATGGCCTCAGAAATATCAATCCCTAAAACTTGATACCCCGCCTGGATTAGGTGATCTGCCCAGATTCCGCTCCCACAGCCTAAATCAATCACTAAACCGGATTCAATCTGATGACTTTGAAAGCAGGTCAAGATGCCGACCGCCGCTTGGTCCGCAAAATCGCCATAGCCAATATCGTGAATATAGGCCAGGTCAGCTTTATACCAATCTCCCATGCAATTCACCTCAGGTATCTAACTCTTTAGACGCCAAATCAGAGTTTGGAAGAATCAGGGTTGCGATCGCAAGCTACAAAGTCTAGAGGGAATAAAGCGATATGACTTAGGTTAGTTTTGGAAAACGGCCTAAGCAGACATGGCTTGGGATTCCCCATTGGAATAGAGCAAGGCTCGCTTCGGTCCATGAATGGGATCTTCAACGATAATGGTCTCGTCCCGCTCAGCCCCTAATGACACAATCGCAATCGGGACTTCAACAATGCTAGCTAAAAACTTCAGGTAGTCTAGGGCTTTGGGGGGTAAGTCTTCCAAAGTGCGGCAATGAATCGTGGATTGTTTCCAGCCCGGTAGGGTTTTATACACGGGGTTGCAGCGAGAAAACTGGCGAGCATTAGTGGGAAAGTCCTTCGACTCGTGGCCATCAATTTCATAGGCCACGCAAACTTTAATTTCATCCACCTCGTCTAAGATGTCGAGCTTGGTTACCGCTAGACAGTCCAGACCGTTAATGCGAACGGCATAGCGACCAATCACAGCATCAAACCAGCCGCAGCGCCGCCGCCGTCCAGTGGTTGTTCCAAATTCAGCACCTCGCTCACAGAGGGCAACTCCCATCTCATCATGGAGTTCGGTAGGGAAGGGCCCCTCACCCACTCGAGTGGTATAGGCTTTGGCGACGCCGATGACTCGATCAATCATCGTGGGGCCAACCCCTGTTCCCACACAAGCGCCTCCGGCTACTGGATTGGAAGAAGTTACATAGGGATAGGTGCCATGATCCAAATCGAGTAACGTGCCCTGGGCACCTTCAAACAGGATATTCCGGTGCTGCTGATAGGCATCGTAGATTTTTAAGGAACAGTCGGCAACGAAGGGGCGCAGACGATCCGCATAGACTTGATACTCAGCAATCACCTCTTCTGGATCTAAATGAGGCAGATTATAGAGTTTTTCGAGAATGACGTTTTTATAGTTAACGGTCCACCGTAGCTGCTTCTTCATGCCCTCAGGATCCATCAGATCCAGGATACGGATGCCGGTTCGCTCGGACTTATCAGCATAGGTGGGACCAATCCCTCTGCCCGTGGTGCCGATCTTATGGTCACCTCGGCGCTCTTCAGAGGCCTGATCTATCATCCGATGATAGGGCATCGTCACATGAGCCGACTCGGAGATAAACAGATGGCTGGTGCTGACCCCCAGCTTATCTAACATATCCAGCTCTTCGATCAGAACTTTCGGGTCAATAACGGTTCCAGAGCCGATGATGCAATCGGTGTTGGGGTAGAGAATGCCGGAAGGAATCAAATGTAACTTAAAGGTCTGGTCATTAACGACGACGGTATGGCCAGCGTTCACTCCGCCTTGATACCGAACTACCACATCTGCTGAACGACTCAGCAAATCGGTTATTTTGCCCTTTCCTTCATCGCCCCACTGAGCACCAATTACAACTACGTTAGCCAAGGGATTATTTAAAAAACAACGATTTAACAAACAACAATTATCGGTAGTGGGGGAGACTTCTGTCAATCTCACTGTCAGAATCTCTCCCGACTCCTGAGGGATAATCTTGCCTGAAGTTACAGATTTATATTGCCCAAAACCTACGAATATTCATGCTTCAGACCTAAGTTCAAGTCTCGGGCTCTTGCTCAATCGACCGGGAGAGTTGTTCTAGGTTCTCTAGAGGAACCAATTCTTTTTCCTTCTCTTTTACCTTATTAGAGAAGAGGAGGGGTAGGGGTTTTTCGATCCAGCAGCTGGCCACGGGAAGCATGGCTTCCAAATCATCCATCACCCGAGGAATCACCATGACTGAATTAAGCTCGCCGATCCGTTCTGCCTCAAACATGCCTGCTTCAATGGCGACCGCAACATTGGCAACGGACCCCCGGACCATGGCGGTACATAGTCCTGCGCCAATGGTTTCATAGGCCGAGAGTTGGACATTGGCCGATTTGAGCATGGCATCAGCTGCCCCCACCATGGCGGGGAAGCCTCGGGTTTCCAGCAGCCCTATGGATTGGTTGCTCAAGCGAGAATAGCCCCGTTGTTGCTGGGCGATTTCGACCAGATGACTACCGATGGGAAAGACGGCTTCCAAATTGGGCATGGGGCGGGCAATCACCAGTTTAGAGACGGTTTGCCCAAGTTTTTCGGCTAAGCGACTACCTTCTTCTACCGCCAGCCGTACGTCCGCAATATTGCCACGCACAATCACTGTGCACAGCCCACTACCGATTTTTTCATAGCCCACCAAGGTTACTTCCGCAGCCTTGAGCATTGCATCTGCAGTTCCTACAATCGCTGGAAAACTGGGAGTAGACAACAAACCCAAGGCGCTATCGGGTCTGCGTTTCCGTTTTAATTTGGATGCAGGAATCATATCGATGATCAATACCTAGGCGGAGACGTTGAACCCAAAACCTCTAGTTAGTCTCGTTCAGTTTAACAATAACCGCAATAGCCCATTCGCATCAGGGGTATGGAGAGGAATTACGAGCAAATAAAACCTGCAGCATTTGGGTTACATAGGCTCGTCCAATCACATGGGATTGCCTTTGTGGAGGACTCGCAGGGGTAGGATTCGGGATCGGTGGAGGACTACTGGGCCAAGCTGTATTGACCGGAGTGGATGGCAGTGAATCATCGAACGGTGACCTGTTTGGAGACTCGTCAATGGTCGATCGGCTGGCATCCCCCATAAGTGAACCCTCCGGAATAACCTGTTGGGTCACAATATCGGTATTGATGATGGTGGTGCAATCGCCAATACAGGCATTTACACCAATGGTTGCCTTGCCCAGAACCAAAACTCCCGCCCCCAGGACAGCATTACTCTCAACGGTAATTGTTCCGTCAAATGCTTGAATAACAGCTCCGATGCCGATACAAGCGCTGGCGCCAATCACAATTTTGCTTTGGGGGGCAGCCTGCAAGATCACACCAGGAGCGATTTTGGCGTGGGGATGGATCGTAACATCCCCAATCACACAAAATTGCGAGGTGCTAACCGGTTGCGGGGGGGAAAGTTGCATCAGCAATGAACCTTAGGCTCTTAGGCTAAGAGTGACAAGATCGTTCAGACTAAGACCTTTGTGACATGGCATCTAGTGCGCTGCCACGGGCTTTTGAATCACGGATTCTAAGACGCGTCGCTTGGCATTGGTATCAATACCAATTAAGCGGACATATTCTTTTTGGTGGTCGGCCATGCAGGATTCTAATGCAGCAATCACCTGGGATTCTTGCTGGGTTTTAATGGGAGGACAGCTTTGCCAAGAACTGGTTTGGAACCGACGTTTATCCGCATATTCTGTGCTAATTCGGTAGCCTTGGGCTAGAAGTGATCGCACTTGCGCTACGGTATCAGCATCTAAGCTACCACCATTGCGGGGGCTAAATCCACGTCCTCGAGAGCTTTTAGCCGCCGGCGCTTGATAAGAGCGAGAACTTGACGTCTTCACTGATGATGAAGTCGCAGTTGATCCACCAGGACGTTGAATAATCGTTTCAGACATCCGTCTCTTGGCCCGCTTGTCGATGCCAATCAGACGAACATAGTCATTGGGATGTTCGGCCATACAGGCTTCGACGCCAGCAATCACCTGAGATTCTTGCTGTGAAGCAATGGGGGTGCAGCTTTGCCAGGAACTGGTTTGGAAGCGACGTTTGTCTGCATATTCAGTGCCAATTCGATAGCCTTGGGCTAAGAGAGAGCGAATCTGATTCACAACCGTTCCATCTAGGCCAGCCGAAGGGGCAGGACGGTAGCTTGAACTATTACTTTCGACTTTGCTGGAATAGCTAGAGCTGGAGCTTGCCGGTCTCGCTTTAGGGGCTGATGGACTGGCTTTACTATTGCTATCTGGACGCTGAATGATGACTTCTAGGACTCGGCGTTTGGCTTTCGGGTCAATCCCGATAAGGCGAACATAGTTGCCGGGATGTTCTGCAATACAGCTTTCTAAAGCGGCAATGACTTGAGATTCTTGCTGGGAATTGATGGGTGTGCAGCTTTGCCAGGAACTGGTTTGGAAGCGGCGCTTGTCTGCATACTCATAACCGACTCGATAACCTTGGGCCAGAAGAGAGCGGACTTGGGCAATGGCATCCGCCCCTAAACCTGTGCTAGTCCCACTATTAGGACTGCTGCTGGCATAACTCGGACTGGCATAACTGCTGCTTGAGGATGAAGTAGAAGCAGGCCGAGAAGCTTTAGGGGCTGCTTTAGGCTTGTCGCTAGGACGTTGAATAATTGCTTCAAACACCCTTTGCTTGGCTTGGGTATCAATGCCCAGCATGCGGACATATTCCCCTTGATGCTCAACGATACAAGCTTCCAATGCTGCAACCACTTGGGATTCCTGCTGCGAGGCAATGGGGGAGCAGCTTTGCCAAGAGCTCGTTTGAAAACGACGAGCATCGGCATGTTCGGTGCCAATCCGGTAGCCTTGACCTAGGAGGGAGCGCACATGGGCAATGGTTTCTGCATCAATGTTGCCGCTGCTGCTGATATGGCTAGTGGTGTAATTTTTAATCGTCTTCGTCACAGAACTGATAGAGGCCGATTTCACCGGACCATCTGGACGTTGAATAATGGTTTCCAGCACCCGCTGTCTGGCTTGGGTATCAATCCCAATTAACCGGACATATTCCCCTTGATGCTCCGACATGCAAGATTCTATCCCAGCCAATACTTGCGATTCATTGGTACTAGTAATGGATGGACAGCTTTGCCAAGAGCTGGTTTGGAAGCGGCGTTTGTCGGCATGTTCACTGCCAATTCGATATCCTTGTGCCAGGAGTGACCGAACTTGACTCACAATTGCAGCATCTAGGGTGGTATGGTTCATTGGCTTGGTATCAGTAGTAAAACGGTGTGATTGAGAATGGCCGATGTTGGCTCGGGCCGGTCGAATAGAGGTTTTAGTGCTAGCCCCAGAAATTTCACTTTTTAGGGCCTCATTTACATGAATGATTTGCTGAGTGAATTTGCGATCGCTTTCCAATACATCAGGTAGAAGATTGGCCTGCTCTTGTTTCGTAATTACGGCACCAGAAGGCACATACTTGCCAGGTGGAATTTCTACTCCCTGAATTAACGCGTGCATCATAATCACGCAGTTATCACCCACCTTGGCGTTAAAGACTGTCGAGCGAAAGCCAATAAAACAGTTGTCACCGATAAAGGCAGGCCCATGTATAAGGGCCATATGGGTGACGCAACTGTTATTGCCAATCCAAACGGCATAATTCTGGCCATCCTTACCGCGAACTTGCCCTGGTTCAATGGCGTGGATGACTGCTCCATCTTGGATATTAACGTTGTCGCCGATGTGAAAGGGAAGTCCTTGATCGGCCTGAATCGTACTTCCAGGCGCAATCAGTGCATTTGCGCCCACGTGAACATCACCCATTACTTTTGCAAATGAGTGAACATAGGCAGAAGAACTTACCCTTGGATCGGGTAGATTCCCTGCCTGCATAGATGCTGATGTTGATGGGCTATGGATTACCATAATGACGAACTCCCCTACACAAAACGCGATCGCGAGTGAGTAGTGACAAAAGAAGTGAAGGCTAATTAGGTTTAGGAATCAAGCTCATTACCTCAGGAACTTAATGGTCCAAATAGCCTAAGGAGTCAGCTAGGATGCCGATAATCTTACGTAAGGTTTCAAGCAATCACACCTCCTAGAAGGTTGGGAAAAATATCCAAACATCGGAATTGATGACTGAATCACTTACTGTAAATACGTCCCCCTGAGACTGAGACAGTATCAATGATGGCAATAACTAGGGCATCTAATGGCCGTCGTTCATATTCAGGCATTTGCCTGGCTGCACTACCTTGAGTAATTAATACCCACTCATCAACCCCTGCGCCTACACAGTCAGCAGCTACATCATATTCAGGAAGTAATTGACCTTCATGATCGACTCGCTGTACCAACAAGAACTTGGTGCCCTGGAGGCTGTGAGCTTTTTGGGTACTAACTACGGTACCTAGAACTTTTGCGATTCTCACTCAGATCTGTGACTAGGATTTACGAATAGGTAGTGCACGGGGCCCACTAACACTCTCGCGGAATTGCTCAACTTCCTCGGTGTAGCGCATGGGCAACACATACTCCAGGTTTTCATGAGGACGAGCGATGATGTGAGTAGACAAAACCTGTCCACCATTCACACGTTTGACAGACTCAGTTCCAGCGGCAACCGACGCCTGAACTTCTGAAACGTCGCCCCGAACAATAACCGTAACCCGACCACTCCCAATCTTCTCGTAACCGACTAAGGTGACACGAGCCGCTTTGACCATGGCATCAGCAGCTTCGACCACTGCTGGGAAGCCGAGGGTTTCCACCATCCCAACTGCTATCGACATAGTTTATAACTCCATTCTCTCGCTTTACGAATGATGTCTTGCCCAAAAAAGGCAAGACTTCTATGAACTCAATCTGGGTAAATATTCACACCTAATGATTGGTCGCAGTTACGTTCGGAATTGCTCTACTTCTTCCGTGTAACTCATCGGTAGTACATACTCAAGGTTCTCATGAGGACGAGCAATGATGTGAGTTGAAAGAACCTCTCCCCCATTTACTCTTCGGACTGATTCTGTTCCGGCGGCAACCGAAGCCTGAACCTCAGAAACATCTCCTCTTACAATCACTGTGACGCGGCCGCTACCAATCTTCTCGTAGCCCACCAGCGTTACACGAGCTGCCTTCACCATCGCATCTGCAGCTTCTACCACAGCAGGAAAACCTTTCGTCTCAATCATCCCAACCGCAATTGGCATTGCCACATCTCCTGTTATTGAACACTAAATATTAGTAGGTAATTTTGCTACCCAAAAATTCTTACATGAAAGCCAGTAAACAGCTTTATTTGGAAGCACTTTCAAGCTTGCAGAACTCAGCATATAGACCCGGGATCAGCTTTGTCAATATAAACGTGGATTATTTATTCAAATTGAATCAATAAATAAAACTGATAGTGAATTGAACTTTAGCTATGAATGCGCCGCGACATTTCATTCGAAATACTGAAGTTTAAGATATCTGTCTGTAGGGTATTGAAGAAAATCAATGGATGGCCAGCAACCCTGAAAAAGCCCATAACAGCTAAATCGAGAGGACATAGACTGCACTATTACTGCGATGTGAAAAAGGTACAAATGAGGAGGGTTCTTTTCCGAAAAAGCGGCCCGTTTATTGCTAAAAAGGGAAGATATTTATTTATTTATATCTATTTAGACTATTGAATAAAATATATTTATTGACATTTACCATATTTTGATACGATGAATCATATATGAAAAATAAATCAATAATAGTCATAAATTAGAAACAATTGTTATAAAGAGTTTTTTCTGCTTATTTTTCTACTTCCACTTCAGAAAAAAAAGTTATGAGTTTCGAGAATAATTTTTATCTGAAATTTCTGACTGTATTGAGCAGATAAAGATTTACAGTTTTAAGTTAGTTGTCAGTCTATCAACAACCATTGCAAACCCTAATTGACTAAGTCGTGCTGTCGCAATTTCTTCTTGAACATATCTGGTGGGTTCCCTTTTTTGGATTACTAGGAGCTCTTTTCTCGCTCCCCTGGTCCTTGGGATTAATCCGGCGAAGTGGGCCCCGCCCAGTCGCTTATTTCAACATTTTGATGACGTTGTTAAGTTGCTTGCATGGCACGATTGTTTTCAAGCAAGTTCTAGGCCAACCCCCTCAACAACTGGTCTATGAATGGCTGCAAGTTGCGGACTTAAATTTAACCTTTGCGATTGAAATTTCCCCTGTCAGTATTGGTGCCCTAGAACTGGTCACTTTTCTGAGCTTACTCACCCAAGTCTTTGCGATTGGCTATATGGACAAGGACTGGTCTGTCGCTCGTTTTTTTGGATTGATGGGCTTTTTCGAAGGAGCCCTTGCAGGTATCGCCATTAGCGACTCGCTGATTCTTAGCTATGCTTTGTTGGAAATGTTGACGTTTTCTAGCTACCTGTTGGTGGGCTTTTGGTATGCTCAGCCGCTGGTGGTCACGGCAGCTCGGGATGCTTTTCTGACCAAGCGAGTCGGTGACATTATCCTCTTAATGGGGTTAGTTGCTTTGACCAGCTATGGTGCTGGACTAACCTTTTCAGACCTGAGGGCCTGGAGTGAAGCCACTGCTTTACCTCCCCTAACGGATGCTTTGCTGGGATTGGCCTTAATTGCAGGCCCTACAGGGAATTGTGCTCAATTCCCTTTAAACCTCTGGCTGGATGAAGCCATGGAAGGGCCGAATCCTGCAGGGGTCATGCGGAACACTGCAGTTGTCTCCATCGGCGCTTACTTTCTGATTAAGCTGCAGCCTATTTTTAGCCTGTCTTTGATTGCTTCCGATACCTTACTGATTATTGGTGGCGTCACAGCGGTTGGCGCTTCCTTGATATCCATCGCTCAGGTGGATATCAAGCGAGCATTGTCCCATTCCACCAGTGCCTATTTGGGTTTGGTATTTATTGCCGTGGGCTTGGGGCAAGTAAACATTGCTCTATCATTGCTGCTCACCCATGCGATTGCAAAAGCGCTTCTCTTCTTCAGCATCAGTTCCGTCATTTTGGGCACGAATAGTCAGGACATGACGGAAATGGGAGGGCTGTGGTCGCGACTGCCTGCTACCACTACTGCCTTTGTCGTGGGCGCTGCCAGTTTAGTGGTGATTCTGCCGATGGGCTTTTTCCGAATGATGCAGCAATGGCTGACGGGCGGGTGGAATATGCCCGTTTGGCTGTTTGTTCTGTTGGTCTTTGTGAATACCACCAGCGCCATCAGTCTCACTCGGATTTTTCGGTTAATCTTTCTGGGGCAACGCCAACCTAAGACTCGACGGGTACCTGAAGTGCCCTGGCTGATGGCACTCCCGATGGTGACTATGACTGTGGCTGTGTTGGCTTTCCCACTGATGCCATTGAAATGGTCCCTGTGGCTCCATCCTCTTCCATCTGCTGTAGTCTTTAGTGAATATTCCATCCCTTACGGCCTCCCCATTATGGTGGCATCAGGTGTGCTCGGTGTTGTGATAGGCTCTGTGTTTGAACTGAGACGTTCTCTCTCTCGACCGACCACGTTTTATCTACGCTTTTTTCAGGATCTGTTGGCCTACGACTTTTACATCGAGCGGGTGTATGAATTCACTGTAGTTGCCATTGTTCGCCTTTCCTCTGAATTCACAACTTATCTAGATAAATATGTTGTTGATGGAATCGTTAATTTCGTAGGTAAAGCTACCTTGTTGAGTGGACAAGGTCTCAAATACGGGGTCTCTGGCCAATCTCAATCCTATTTGCTCACGATCATGATCGGCATCAGTGCCATTTTATGGCTACTGCTCAGGGATGATTGGTCTGCCATTGTTGGGTATTGGTCTGAACTCCTTAGTCAATAGCCCCACCATCTAATTTCTTCGCTTTAGTTAGGAGTTTGTCTTAACCCAATGCTCAGTGTCCTCGTATGGTTCCCCCTATTTGGAGTTCTGTTATTAGCACTTTTGCCCAAAAGCATTGATGCCAATAAATATGCTCGATCTGTAGCCTTAGTGGTGGCAGGTCTTGTATTTGTTTGGACAGTCTATATTGCGATTCTGTTCAATCCCAAGCAAGTGACCATGCAATTTGGGGAATTTATTCCCTGGATTAAAGCCATTGGTCTGAACTATCACCTAGCGGTGGATGGGTTATCTCTGCCCTTGCTTGGTCTCAATAGTCTCCTGACCTTTATCGCTATTTGGAGTACCGACCCAGAGGTCGAACGGCCCAGATTCTATTACGCCCTGATGCTTCTCCTGAACTCCAGTGTGGCAGGAGCATTCCTAGCGCAAGATGTTCTTCTCTTTTTCTTGTTCTATGAGTTAGAAATTATTCCTCTTTACTTCTTAATTGCCATTTGGGGGGGAGCTCGCCGATCCTACGCCGCCACTAAATTTCTGCTCTACACAGCCTTCTCTGGCATTGTTCTGCTTGCCACATTCCTAGGAATCGTCTGGTTGTCAGGTGCCTCTAGCTTTGCCTATGAACCGTTAAGAGCCATTATTGTGGGGGCCTCAGATACCCCGAGTGGCTTGACCTTAAAACTTCAGCTGATCTTGATGGTGGGGATTCTGCTGGGATTTGGCATCAAGATTCCTTTCTTCCCGTTACATACTTGGTTGCCTGACGCCCACGTAGAAGCTTCAACGCCTGTTTCCGTCCTTTTGGCTGGCGTGCTGCTGAAGTTAGGTACTTACGGCCTACTTCGTTATGGTGTGGGTCTTTTGCCTGATGCCTGGGTATATTTAGGCCCCTGGTTGGCCATCTGGGCTGCGGTGAGTGCTCTTTATGGGACCTCTTGCGCCATCTCACAACAGGATATGAAAAAGGTGGTGGCCTATGCTTCCATTGCCCACATGGCCTTTATCTTGCTGGCAGCAGCAGCTTCCACCGAACTGAGTATGATTGCCGCTGTCTGTCAGATGGTCAGTCACGGTTTGATTTCTGCTTTACTGTTCTTGCTCGTTGGGGTCGTTTATAAAAAGACAGGCAGCCGAGATATGTTTTTCCTCAGGGGCTTACTCAATCCTGAGCGAGGCTTACCCCTGATTGGTAGCATGATGATCCTAGGCGTCATGGCAAGTGCTGGAATTCCCGGCATGGTTGGTTTTATCTCTGAATTTCTCACTTTTAGAGGAAGCTACCCCATTTTCCCTGTGCAAACGCTAGTTTGCATGATAGCGACTGGATTGACGGCAGTTTACTTCCTATTAATGATTAATCGGGTCTTTTTTGGCCGTTTACCAGATGAGTTAGACCGTATTCCTACCGTTACATGGTCTGATCGGCTTCCGGCTGCAATTTTAGTGGCACTCATCTTTCTGCTAGGGATTCAACCCAACTTTATTGTGCGTTGGAGCGAAACTCAGATCGCTGCTTTGATTCCGTACAATCCTAGACCGCCTCAAATTATGATCACCAATATCCCCGATCAATCGATGGCAAATGCCTCTAGCTCTATCGTGGCCTCTAGCCCACAGATAGAAATTACTGAGTAGCTTTGAATTAGTTTCTGCAACTTGTTCCTCCTTATACCCCTCATCAGCTATGGTAAGCACGCCTCAAATAGAACCCTCTAAACACCAATTGGCAGAGTTCATTCATCGCTTAGAAGCGGGAGAAGCGCTGTTGAGAGATTCCCCGGAACATGTCCTGGAAGTGGTGGGTATTCTCAAAAGCTATGGCATTATTTTGGACGCCTATTCCAATAACCTAATCTATATTGCCGATCACCAATTTTTAGTTCTTTTCCCCCTATTTAAGTACTTTAATGGTGAGATCAATCCGAGCAAGGTTTTGAAATTTCTCTGGCATGACCGGATTAACTATGAATATGCTGAATATTGCATGAAAAGCATGTTCTGGCATGGAGGGGGCGGGTTAGATACTTATTTGGATTCTCCAGAGTTTTTAGAGGCGATTAAGCCAGTCATTAAAGCTAAGTTCAAACTCAATCCGTTGATGTTGGGCTTAGATAAGGTTTTCCCTGACTTTCTGCCTGAGCAAATCCGACAGTCGGCTTATTACAGCGGCTTGGGACAGTTTTGGCGGGTGATGAGTGATATCTTTATCGATCTCTCTGATCGATATGATGCTGGTGAAATCAAAACCATCCCGGAAGTGGTGGACCATATTTTGCAAGGGCTAGTCGCAGATGCAAGTCGGCCCATTACCTATACCGTCAATATCGGCGGTACAGATTATGACATTCTTCCCAAGTCTGCTAACTTAACCTTCTTGATGGATACGGCTGTTCCATATGTTGAGGCAGTTTTTTTTAGGGGAACGCCATTCCTGGGAACGGTTTCTTACAATGCCCAGGCATACCAAATTCCTATGTTCCAAGGTGACTTTGCCTATGGAGCGCTCTATGCGGATCCGCTGCCCATTGGCTGTTCAGGGATTCCGCCGACATTGTTAATGCAAGATATGCGTCACTATCTGCCTGACTACTTAACGGAGGTTTATCAAAAAAGTCTGCGGAAGGAAGAAGATTTGAGAATTCAAATTTGCGAGACATTCCAAAAATCAATGTTTTGCGTGACTACGGCTGCACTTCAGGGGCTAGCGCCCCATCCGTTGACCACTGATGATTTGGAAGAACAAAAAGCCAATCGCAAATATTTAGAGGGCTGGATGAATCGATTTACAAAATCTCGGATTCGACAGGCTAATGCCTAATCGACTTCTTGTTCCCTTACAGGCTGAGGTAACTATCAGCCTGTAAAGATGGATTAGGAGAATATCGAGGTTTTGAGGTTGGCTGAAAATGCGACCATGCTTCTCTTTGGTATGAGGAATAGCTCATTTGTTTGAGATTATGCCTAGATTTTGCAGCGGAGCGTAAAGGAATAATCACCACCGGGTTCTAACCGATAGTCCTGCTGCTCAAGGAATCGCCCCAATGGTTCTTTAATTAGAGCTCGGCCTAGGGAAGGGGTAACCTTTAACTCCCCTTGCCGGAAGCACCATTGAAACTGCCAGATATAATTGCTGGCAGCAACTTCGCCTTCAATTTGTCCCTGTTGCCAGGACTGGTGGGTAATGCGGACATGGGCAGTGGTTCGGGGAAGGGCACACACGAGCTAGGTCTGTTGGGTCTGGGGTTAAAGTTCAAGACTATTATCAATAAGTCTGGTATGACTGTCTACTGCGATACAGGGAAGCCGAACCTCAAACCGTACCTTTTGGCTAGAAGGGGTTTCTTATACTGAAAGAAGGGTGTCGAGAAGTAAACCATCCGTGCTGCATCATTTGGCAGCTCCTTTATGAGGTAGGTCATGCCCCTGAATTCCAAGATAATGACTGCCGTTGAGCAACTCAACTACAGAGTGACCGTTGGCGACGTTGCGACTCAGGCGGGTCTAGATATTGATCAAACAGAGCGAGGGTTGCTTGCTCTTGCTTCCGAAGTTTCTGGCAACCTTCAAGTCTCTGAAGCTGGAGATATTGCCTATCTGTTCCCCAAAAATTTCCGTTCAGTTCTTCGTAATAAATACTGGCGTCTGCGTTTTCAGGCCCTTTGGGACAAGATTTGGCCTGCTATTTTCTACCTGATTCGCATCTCTTTCGGGATCTTTCTGGTGTTGTCGATCGTACTGATCTTTGTTGCGATCGCAATCATCTTAATTGCCATGAGCAGCCAAGACGATCGTTCCGATAATCGTCGTTCCGGTAGTTTTATCCCCCGATTCTGGATTACCCCGGACTTGTTCTGGTTCTTTAATCCCAATCCTCGCTATCACCGACAGCATGTTCGTCGTCAACCGAAAGACCCGGATCAGATGAACTTCCTAGAAGCTATCTTTTCGTTCCTGTTTGGGGATGGTAATCCCAATGCCAATTTAGAGGATCGCCGCTGGCGGGAAATTGGGACAATCATTCGTACCAATGGAGGGGCGGTGACAGGAGAACAGCTCACGCCCTATTTGGAGGTGTCTGATCATCAGCGCGAGAACGAAGACTATGTGATTCCGGTATTGACGCATTTCGATGGTCGTCCCGAAGTCAGTCCCCAGGGAGAAATCATCTATCATTTTCCAACCCTGCAAACGACGGCGAAGGCCCGTCAACAGCGAGCGAGTTCCACCTACCTCCAAGAATATCCTTGGAAATTTAGCCAAGCTGGTTCAGGTCAAATCCTGTTAGCCATTGGTCTAGGAGGTTTAAATTTAGTTGGAGCCGCAGTGCTATGGTCTTTGCTACGGGATGGCACCATTGCGATTCAGCTCGGTGGATTAGTGGGGTTCGTCTATTCTATTTTTGGGGTCTTAGTGGCCTACGGTATCGGCTTCTTGGGAATTCCTCTGATCCGCTACTTTTGGATTCAAGGACGAAATAGCAAAATCAATGCGCGCAATCAGCAACGCCAGACTAGTGCCGTGACCCTGTCCCGACCGGATGCAGCGTTGCAACAAAAAATTGGCTATGCCCAGACTTTTGCGGCTCAGTCAGTGGTTTCGTCAGAGAATCTGGCCTACACCACTGAAAAAGACCTACTAGAACAGGAATATGAGCGTGCAGACGCCATTGATGCTGAATGGCAGCAGCGGTTGAATTCTACAGAATAGCGCTTACAAGTAGGCCAACGGCTCCGTGGGTTCGCCTTGTACTCGAACTTCAAAATGGAGGTGAGGGCCAGTAGACAAACCTGTTGAACCCACTGCAGCAATGGTTTGCCCCCGTTGGACGCCCTGGCCGACGGTGACATAGAGTTCACTACAGTGTCCATAGAGGGTCGTTAACCCATTGCCATGGTCGATAATGACAGCATTTCCATAGCCGCCATACCATTCCGCTACAATCACAGTGCCGCTATCTGATGCAAAAATGGGTGCGCCTGTGGGTGCGCCAAAATCAGTCCCCGCATGAAATCGTCCCGTTCCAAAAATGGGATGGGAGCGATAGCCAAAATTACTCGTAATGGGACCAACCACGGGTCGGACCATTTGTCCCGTCCCTAAAATTTGCTGAAAGCCAGGTGCATTGGAGCGGAAAGCCACTTGTTGTTCAGCGATGCGCTGGGCAATCACCTGAGAAATATTGTTAACATCTCGGGAGAGTTGCTGTTCTGCTGCCTGTAAAGCGCGTCGATCGCTTTTTAACCGGGTGACCAATTGACTTTGAACAGAGGCTTGAGCTTTGAAATTGGCTTTTTGATAGAGGAGTTGTTCTGATAACAGGGAAATTTGGTTTTTCTGGATCTCTGCTAACAGCTTTTTGTCGTTAATCTTTTCTTTCTCATCTTTGAGGGCCAGTAGGGACGTGCGATCGGATTTATAAACGAGTTGCAGTTGATACCGGCGATCTAGCAGTTCTTCTATGGATTTACTCTGTAAGAGAGCCACCCAGGTACTGGAATCTCGTTGTCGTTGTAAGACTCGGAGTCGAGCAACGGTATTGCCCTGCTTCTTTTTATAGGCCGTCTCAGCTTTGGTCAAGTCTGCTTCTATCTTCTGCAGCTTGTCGTTGGCCTGCTTGAGTTTGGCTTCGTTCTCTTTGATTTGGCCTTCCGTAAACTGAATATTGCGCTCTAGCCCGCCTAATCGTTTTTTTGCTGCCCCCTCAAGATTCTCAATTTGCTGTCGTTGTTTGGTGACTTTGGAACGCTGTTCCTCAACTTGTATCCGACGTTCCTGTAGATCATTCAGATCCGACGAATTTTGAGCGAAGCTTGGGTACTCGCTAAGGGTGAAGAGAAATACAGCTAGGCATAGACCAACGATTACGCCCACTATTCTGGTCAAATCTCTTGCTGTTGAGAGATTTCTCGTTCTGGAGCTAGCGTGGAGAGAAGATCGCCGAGGCATTAGTTTTAGGAGAAGGAGTTTTAGCAAGATCTCTCAGACGTCGACTGCAATATGGGTAATCGGTGGCATCAGCTCAAGATATTGCCCCTTGGCAATGCCTTTCTTGGTTAAGGTACCCTACTCTCTGACAAGTATTTAATGGATTGGGATTCTCTTCAACAATCTCATACTTAGTTGCACCGTCGGTTGACCTGTCAAATTATCAATCGATTAAATGGGGAATAAAACTCACCCCAAAAAGTTGCTAGTGACAGAAGGGGTTCCTGTAAGGCACACTGGCAAGGGAGTTCCAGGAGTGGCATGCAGCAGACATTTATCCCCGTCCCTTTACCACAACAGCCGTATCAAATTGCGATCGCATCCGGTGGCCTCACCCAATTAGGCTCCTGGCTCCAGGATCGATCCCTGCAGTCAGTAAAGCTAGGACAGAAAGTCCTAGTCGTTTCTAACCCCCAGATTTGGAAACACTACGGGGAGATTGTCCAAGATTCTTTAGCCCAGGCGGGCTTCCAGGTTGAGCATTTTCTCTTGCCAGCAGGGGAACGCTACAAAACCCCCCGCTCTATTCAAAAGATTTACGATTATGCCCTGGACCTGAAACTAGAGCGCTCGTCCACCCTTGTCGCCCTTGGGGGAGGTGTGATTGGTGATATGACGGGGTTTGCAGCCGCGACCTGGTTGCGTGGCATTAACTTTGTCCAAGTTCCCACAAGTTTGTTGGCCATGGTTGATGCCTCCATTGGCGGTAAAACTGGTGTCAATCATCCGAAGGGGAAAAACTTGATTGGGGCATTTTATCAGCCTCGGTTGGTTTTGATCGATCCCGATACCTTAAAAACCTTGGCCAGCCGAGAATTTAGGGCGGGAATGGCTGAGGTGATTAAATATGGTGTGATTTGGGATCTAGAGCTGTTTGAGGTGTTGGAGGGTTGCGATCGCACCAACCAATACCGTTACATGCCCCCGCATATCCTCACAGAAATTCTCACCCGCTCCGCTCAAGCCAAAGCAGATGTCGTCACTCAGGACGAAAAAGAAGCTGGGCTTAGGGCTATCCTTAACTACGGTCATACCATTGGCCATGCGATTGAAAGTCTAACGGGGTACCGTTTGTTTAATCATGGCGAGGCCGTTGCTTTAGGCATGGTAGCTGCTGCCGATATCGCCGTCCAACTAGATTGGTGGTCTGTTGAAGACGCGCAACGTCAGCACCAACTGATTCAGAAAACCGGATTACCCACTGAACTCCCGGCTGACTTTGCCATTGAAGCTGTGGCAGATGTGCTGCTGACGGATAAAAAAGTCAAAGACGGCAAAGTCCGGTTTATCTTGCCCACTCAGCTCGGTAAGATTGACATCACGGATCAGGTGCCAGGACAGGTGATCGTAAGTGCCCTAAAAGGAATGATAGGGCAATAGTTTAGATAAGAGAGAGCTCAACAATGACAGCAACTCTAGTTAGCTAGGAAGAAAATAGAGTAAACAGCCCTGGATAACGCTTATGGGTGGAGTTTTGACGATGTAATAGTGATTAAGTTAATTATCTGTTTGTTCTTTAGCATAAAAATTGCATGTAGCTTCAACCGCTTCTTTCAGGGTAGAGCATTCAATTTCAATATCCGTGTTTCCTAAACCAGGAAGCGCAGCAACCCAAGATTCAGAGTTTTTCCAGATCATAAAGCTATTAGTGTAAATGGGTATCTCTCCATTACCCTGGATACTTTCCCCACCTAGAAAATCGCCGTTCGAACGTTCGTAATTTGCTTTAAGACCTGCTTGGGTCAACGCAAGTAAGGCTTCTTGCCGATCCATTGTTTTGAAATAGCTCCTTGGTTCCAGGCAATTAGCTGAAAGATTTTTAACCTAGCTAAAAGCAGGCTTACTCTGACGCAGAAAATCTAGTAGCTCTCGATTCACAATTTTGGGAACTTCCTGCTGAATCCAATGGCCGCATTCAGGAACAAACTTGAGGCGAAATGGAGCCTGTACAAACCGCTCAAAACCCAGTGCTAAGTTGGGGCTTAAAACTGTGTCATCTTCTCCCCACAACACCAAAGTAGGGACTTGGATGGGCAACAGTTTGCGATCCGAATTGGACAACCAGTCTTGGGGAGACAGCAACTGCCGATAATAGTTAATCGCGGCAGACAGGACTCCACGTTTTTCTAGGGCAGCCTGATAAATCCCTAAAGTTTCAGAAGAGAAGGCCGCTTTGCGAATGGCTTGTTTCTGGAACCAGTCCTGGAGAAATTGGCGCAGATTGGATTGAATGAGCCATTCCGGTAGCCCCGGGATCTGGAAAGCCAACAGATACCAGCTGCGGCGAAGCTGATCAAGATTGCTAGAAAACTCTCGAAACAATCGTTGGGGATGAGGCGCATTTAAGAGAACTAAGTTCTGTAAATATTGGGGAAATTTTTGAGCCAAGTTCCAGGCAATCATTCCGCCTGTGTCATGACCAACGATATGAGCACAGCGATAGCCTAAGTTCTGGATTAAACCAACAATATCCTCGCTGAGGGTGTCGATATCATAGCCGCTCGACGGTTTGTCTGAATCGTTGTACCCCCGTAGATCAGGGACCACAACCTTGAAATGACGGGCTAGAACTGGAAGCTGATACCGCCAAGAGTACCAAAACTCAGGAAATCCATGGAGAAGAATAACTAAATCGCCTTCACCTTGGGTGACATAGTGGAGCCGAATCTTATTGGTTTGAATAAACTGGTGTTGCCAGCCGGAACTCGCAGTGGTCATACGTTACAGTGCAACCTCAATGGGTGGTAATTGAAACATGACAGTTTGCCATTGAGCCAGTCTTGAAGGATCAAGATGGCTACACAATTTACCCCCTGCTAACTAGGTATACAGCGTAACATTTCACCAACGAATTTGGACTAAATCATCGACTGAACAAGTCCAAGATGGGGACAAATTTGACAAATGAGGTAAATAAATTAAGGATTATGACTCGGCCAGCACAGATGATGGGCTCTGGGCGGGTTGCTCATACTTGATTAAGTTGGCTAATTCTTGCAATTGGCTAATGGCTTCAGCCCCTTCCAACTTCATGAGTTCACGGTCATCTCGCATTTCGGTCCAGGTGATTCCATAGTCGGACACTAAAAACCGAATCAGATGATTTTCTCCTAAACTCACCATGAAGGAGGCACTGTTCATTTGGCCACCGCAGGTATAGCAAGACGCCACGTATCCTCGACGCTCTAGCACAATCGCTAGGGCCTGGAGGTTCATGACTAAGTCTCGAACAAATTCACGGTGTTGATTGGCTAACCGGACAAACACAGGATTACCCTTCTGAGTGAGTACACATTCTAGCTTGGTTAATGGTTATTGACATGCGCTGTTTCCCCCTCGACTAAACTTCTCCTTACTATTGTTCCCAAGTGCGTTAGTTGCCCTATCGAGCAAACGCCTTGCTTCTCATCGCCCAAAAGTAAGGCATAACCCGAAGATGCTGGGAGGTAACTTAATTGAGCCCCGCCTCAAGTTCCGTATTCGACAACACAGAGTAAAAGAAAGTACAGATGGAAAACGATAAAAAGCTAATGGGTTGGGGCTGGTAAATGACTGGGGCGGATTGCCGCTTCAGTCTGTTGATCAAACAAGTGAATCTTGTCTAGTTGAACCGAGAACCATAGCTGCTCGCCAAGGCTGACTTGCTGATAAGGATTGATGCGGGCAATTAATGGGGCAGGTGCATGGGCCATTTGACTGTTCTGGGTCAACTGTAAAGACAGATAGGTTTCATGGCCTAAAGCTTCAACCAGTTCGACTTGGGTGGGAATATTGCTGGAATTGGGAGATGCTAGATCCAGATGTTCTGGGCGGATCCCTAAGGTTAGGGTTTGGCCTTGATAATTCTGGAGGACCATTTCCCACACTTCTGGTAGGGTGAGGGTGAATTGTGGATGTTGTAAGCTTCGAGACGATCGAACCTGGACGGAGATAAAGTTCATGGGGGGAGAACCAATGAACTGGGCTACAAATCGGTTAATCGGCTGGTTATAGAGTTCTAAAGGGCTAGCAATTTGCTGAATTTGGCCAGCATTCATAACGGCAATTCGATCCCCCATGGTCATGGCTTCCGTTTGGTCATGGGTAACATAGACTGTTGTTGTTCCGAGTTGTCGCTGGAGTTTGACGATCTGAGCCCGAGTTTGAGTCCGTAGCTTGGCGTCTAGGTTAGATAGGGGTTCATCCATCAAAAAAACTTGGGGATCACGAGCCATGGCTCGTCCCAAGGCCACTCGTTGCTTTTGCCCCCCGGAAAGTTGCTTGGGCAGGCGGTCCAGTAAAGTCTCAATTTGTAAGATTTCGGCAACTTGATGGACGGTCTGTTCAATTAATTTTTCTCGCTTGGAGCGATATCTGAAGGGCTTGGGTAATATTCGGGTCGCGGATACTAAGCCAGATTCCAGTTTTCTTCGCAGGGATGCAGAAATAGAATGCCGTTTAGGGTCTCGCTGAGATTGGGTACGACGCAGACCAAAGGCCAAATTGTTATAGACGCTCATGTGGGGATAAAGGGCGTAACTTTGAAACACCATGGCGATGTCTCGTGCTTTTGGGGGGAGGTGATTGATTTTGCGATCGCCAATCCTGATACTGCCCCCGGTTAAGTCCTCTAATCCTGCAATCAGGCGTAAGAGCGTGCTTTTCCCACATCCTGAGGGACCCACCAGCACCATAAACTCCCCATCTTCAACGGAAAAATTGATGTGGCGCAATATGGTAACGGTATCGCTTTTGGTATCGTCCTTAGATTTAGGCTGAGTGGAGGTTGTTGAACTTAAACTGGGGTCAACGGACGTGGGATTGGCTGTGCGATCACCTTTACGAGCCGGGAAACTTTTGTAGACATCCTCAAAGATAACCTGAGCCACGACAACATCGGTATCCATTACATCGCTCTCAGCCTATTGTGCTGCTCGATATCAGTCAAGGGAATTTACCGGTCAACCAGAAGTATTTGTTAAGATTCCTTCAGGGAAATCCATTATTGTGTCTGCATGCTGCTGACCGCCCAATTATTATTGAGTTACCAGCGTTGTCATCGACAAGCGTATCTGGATGTCTATGAAGACAAAACTCAAAAATCTGCGCCCAGTGATTTTCTCAACAAACTTCGGCAAGATCGCCTTGAGCATCAACAGACCTTTTTCGCTCGCCACTCCTGGGTTCAACCGGACTATCCCAGATATGACTGGAAAGCCGGGGCCCAAGCAACCTTAGCCCTGATGCAGGCTGGCACTCCCTATATTCGGCGGGGCGTCCTCTGGATAGAACAAGGCAATGGCGTTGCCTTGCAAAGTATTCCCGATCTCCTCACTAAAATCGAGGGAACCTCAGACTTTGGAGATTGGCGGTATGTCCCAACAGATATTCGCTTGAGTAAGCGTCCCAAGTTGGAATATCAAATCTTGGCAACCTTTCATGCTCACCTGTTGGCGAACATACAAGGGGTTTGGCCAGAGGAGTCCTATCTGTACTTGCGGGAACGAGGGCTTTATTCAGTTAATTTGACGATTAACCAGCCCAAGCTTGATCAATTACTCCTTGAACTCATCGAGACAATCCAGACGCAACAAGAACCCGAAGTTTTTATTGTTAGTAATCGATGCAGCTTGTGTGGGTGGCTATCCCACTGCTACCAAATTGCTCAACAAGAACAACATTTATCCTTATTGCCAGGGGTTACCCCCAGTCGATATCCCATCCTCCAAGCTCACAATTTAGCGAGCGTAAAAGATTTAGCATTCGCGAATCCCATCCAATTAGCTGAGGTAACAGGATTTGGTCGAGAGGTTGCCAATAAACTGATTTGTCAGGCCCAGGCGTTTGCCAACCAGGCTCCTGTAGTGTTTGCTGCCAGTGAGGTCAGCGCAATCGCTGCCCAAATTTCCCCTGCTCCCATCGAACTCTATTTTGATATCGAAGCTGAACCCAGTCTCAATTTGGCCTATCTGCATGGGGTATTGGTCGTAGATCGAGAAAACCAAACTGAGACCTTTTATCCCCTCTTAGCCGATCAACCTCACCAGGAAGAGCAAGCATGGCAGCAGTTCTTAGATTTAGTGCTGGCCTATCCCCAAGCGCCGATTTACCATTTTTGCGCCTACGAAGTTCAAACCGTTGAACGCTTAGCAGCCTTGTATGGTAGCCCCGATACAATAATTCAGCCTTTGCTGGAGCGATTTATTGATTTACATGCTCATGTGACCCACACGGTTGTGCTGCCCGTAGAAAGCTATACCTTGAAATTGATCGCACGATGGTTAGGGTTTCAATGGCGCAATAGCGAAGCGAATGGAGCCCAGTCCATCTATTGGTATAGTGAATGGTTGTCTACGGGCGATCGCGATTTCCTCGATACGATTGTTGAGTACAACGAGGATGATTGCCAAGCCACCTATCAAATCAAAAATTGGCTAGCAGATTTTTTGGCTTTCGAGTTAACAACGCCAGCCTTACAGTCCCCATGGTAGGTTTTAGCCTTGACCAAGTTCACAGGAACGATGGTAAGCGGCCTGAACAGCTTTGACCAGGGCTGATCGAAGTCCCGCTTGCTCTAAAGCCGCAACTCCAGCGATCGTTGTACCACCTGGACTCGTAACCTGATCCTTGAGTTGGGCTGGGTGCAGTCCCGTTTCATCCACTAATTTGGCCGTACCCAAAAGGGTTTGTAAGGCTAATTGAGCGGCAATGGGGCGAGGCAAACCGACAGAAACGCCGCCATCCGTGAGGGCTTCCAGCACCAAGGCGACATAAGCTGGCCCTGATCCCGACAACCCGGTGACTGCATCCATCAATGATTCAGGTACGGTAACCGTTTGCCCAACGGCGCCAAAGAGCTGATGAGCGAGATCTAGGTGAGTCTGATGTGCATGGTTACCCGCTGCGATCGCAGCTATTCCAGCCCCAACTGTAGCCGGTGTGTTTGGCATAACTCGAATCACAGGGGATCCTGGAAAAGCTGCTTCTAACGTCCCTAAAGTTACCCCCGCCAAAATAGAAAGGATTAAACATCCAGCGGGTATGGATGATGCGAGGGGAACAGCGACCTTTGCAAATATTTGGGGTTTGATGGCCAACAGCAAGACCCGAGCGTTGGAGGCAACCGCATCATTAAGGGTAGATCCCTGAATCTGATAGCGACCGATTAGAACCTCTAATCGCTCTTTGGAGATATCACTTACTTGAATCTGCTTTGGTGAACAGATTTTTTGGGAAAGCAGCCGTGACAAAATGGCTTCAGCCATAACACCACCGCCAATGATGCCAAGCTGATCGCGAAACTGACTCACTAAAACACCCCTAAACTGATGGCAGAAACAATGCACCAGTCTACCAAAGCTTAGTCGAGATTCCTTGCTGTATTTAGTTTTTCGAAAAACCCAAAGTGGCCATCTCTGGCTATTTACTGGGCAATAGCCTGGTTCATCTGCATATCATTTTTCCAAGATGCAGTGGTTGTTGGACGTGAAAAATGAGGTGTAGTAGGTGCTTCATGAACGACACCCAGATGGGTGCTGACCTGAACACAATTAGGGGTGAATAGGAAGATGCTATCTCCAACACGCTCTTGGTGGCCGTCAATGGTATAAGTTGCACCTGCCACAAAATCCACGGCTCGCTGAGCCTGAATAGGTTCCATCATCGTTAGATTGAGAACCACAGACTTACGTTCACGTAAAGCTTGGATGACTTGAGGCATTTCTTCGAATGCTCGTGGCTCCATCACTAAAACCTCAGTGGTAGATCCCCATAAGCGGCTGGCACCGGGCATACCTACAACATTGCTAGTATTAGAATTCACTTGAGACCCCTGTTCTTTCTCAGATTGACTGTTCAACGTTTCACCCACTTCAACGGGCTCTTCGGAGTACTCTGCTGAATAAGAATGATCCGAATACCCATCGTTTTGAATTTCGTCATATTCATCAACGTAATCATAATCGTCATCCGACTCTGGGATGCCGACGAAATCCTTTAATCTGCCAAATAAACTGCTCACGAGTTGGGCTCCATCTATGAAGGTTTTGAGGGTATGAAGAACCTGATTTCAAGAAGACCGAGCAATAGTTCGATCTAAGGTCATCAAGGAATTTTATTCGTAAAGATCTTTATTAAATTTAGATCTTCTCATCAAACTTGGATTTGTTTGATTTGTCAATACCACTGTCGCCTTAATTACCAAGATTGATCTTTAGAAAAAATCAGCTCTTTGCGACAAATCCCATGGTATGGAAAATTTAGATTGAATTATACATCAATGATCTAATTGCAAATCAGCAATTCGAGTGTTGAAACTAAAGTTTAAATTAAGAAATCATTTCCTTTACATAACCTATGAAATTGTCATCTTTTACAGAGGCTTCCTATTCGCATTGTCATTCAGATGGATACGGTCTCTTTGAATAGAATAGTGATTCGCCCCGGAAAAACTTGTGAAGACCCTCTTGTTTGTAGTGTTCAGAATTTAGTCATCAGTCTCACCACATAGAAGTATGGCCTAGGGCAGAGGCCGATCCCCGAAAAGACGCCGGCCTACTCGAACCATTGTGGCACCAGCCTGAACGGCCAACTGATAATCATTAGACATCCCCATGGACAGCTCATGTAAGGTGAAATCCTCTGGGAACTGCTGGGTAATGTCTTGAGCTAACTGTTGAGTTTCATGAAAAGCATTTAAGATTTCATGGCTCGATAACCCCATCGGTAATATCGTCATTAATCCCCGCCAGTGAAGATGGGCACAGGCTTTTAACGCAGGTAGATCGGCTTTAAGACCAGCAAACGTCCAACCAAATTTGTCAGGATCTGGGAGAGGTTTGACTTGAAGACATAACTGAGGTGAATGCTGCTCTGATTCAACCAGCCGATTGAGGCGTTGGGCTAAAGCTAAGCTATCTACCGAGTGAATCCAGTCGAAGTGACGAACCGCCAGTTTGGCTTTATTGCTTTGAAGGTGACCAATGAGATGCCAAGTGAGTTCTGAGAGATCTTGTAGCTCTGCTTGTTTCTGAATCGCTTCCTGTACCCGGCTTTCGCCAAAGTCGCGTAAACCTGCATCATAGGCCTCTCGGATCAATGCAGCCGGCATATATTTAGATACAGCAATCAGGCGAACGGATCCCGGCAAGGATCGTTGAATAGAGATGACTCGATCCTTGAGGGTCAATGGCTGCGGAGAAGGCATTATTGAAAAGTTTGTTGGTGAACAAGCTGAAGTTGGTCGTAGTCTTGGCGAGTACCCGATCGCCTAAGGAGTCTGAGACGACTTTCTACGGCGACTTTGGCCTCTTGTCGAGTAATGGGAGAAAACTCTAACTGCTCTGCAGATGTGGAGACTAAAAAAAATAACCGTTGGGCATAAAGTGTGGTGTACAACGCACTCTTAGCATCAATCACGCAAAGACTGTAGAGTAGACCAAAAGTTGGATGATTAAGATACGTTTCAGTGATCATTCGCGTGTAAGGGAGAGGCCAAAGCAGTAGGAGTGATTTTATAGAACGATAACTACTCCCTAGAACAATGCTGTGGGTCCTGTCTAAATAGCTTTGTTTCTAAAGGATAGGGCAGTTTTAAGCAATGTCAGTTTTCAGGTCTTGATAATGGAGTGACTTGGAATAGATGAAGTTATTTTGTCAAAGTAAAAAAAGATCACTAACTTTCCAAAGATGATTGTGCTTTCTTCGTAAATTTCGCCAAGTCTAGAAAATTTGAAATTGTCGTCTATTATACTGGACGTCCTTTGCGAAATGTCGACTGCTTTTTGAGTAGATTTACTCAGTCTTAAACTAAACTCCTTACCCAACACATTTTTAAGAAATTACTTCTAAATAATCAAACTAGATTGACTGAACTTACGGCTTGAATGGCTTCCACTTGAGCTTTAGCTTTTTGTAAAGATTCAAACCATTCTTGCTCAGGATCACTATCGGCTACAATCCCAGCCCCCACTTGTCCCCAAATCATAGAAGACTGGATGGAACTTTTGGGGTCACTGCTAGGAGGATGTATGGGAGTAATCAGTAAGGTTCGGATTAAAATGTTCAGATCTAGCTGCCCCCGATAGTCTAAATACCCACAGGATCCATAGAATAAACTCCGTCGATAAGGTTCTAGCGTTTCAATAATTTCCATACACCGGACCTTAGGGCAGCCAGTAATGGTACCTCCTGGGAAGACTGATCGAATCAACTCAACCGCAGAACGATTGGGTCGCAGGGTACCAACAATATTGCTAACTAGATGAATGACATGACTGTAGTATTCAAGGGCTAGGAATTCATTTACGGCAACTGATCCCCAGTTACAGACTCGACCGAGGTCATTACGTTCAAGATCCACTAGCATGGTATGCTCAGCTCTTTCTTTTAAGTTCTCCTTTAAGGCATGAGCTAATTGTTGATCCTCTTCGAGGGTGATTCCCCGGGCGCGAGTCCCAGCAATTGGACGAGTCTCGGCTTGTGTTCCTTTAAGTCGAACAAGCCGTTCTGGTGAACAACTGACGACCGATCCCCATGGAGTTTGCCAATAGCTGGCAAAGGGAGAGGGATTGATCGTTTGCAGTTGCTGGTAGAGCTGCCAGGGATCGGCGTCGGCCTTGACCGAAAAACGAGTGGAGAGATTGGCCTGGAAAATGTCTCCAGCCTGAATATGGGCTAAGGCCTGTCGTACCATCGCTTCATACTCAACTTGATTTGTCAGAAACTGAAAGTCTATTGCCTTAAATGATGGAATGATTGGATGTGGAGTGTAGGATACTAGCTGGTGTTCTAGGTGATCTAAATGGTGGGGATCGCTGGCTGCAAGCCAGAGGATTTGCTGTTGATGATCCAAAATCGCAAAGTTTTCAGGTTCGTACCAAAAGGCTACAGGGAATGGCAGGGGATCAGGTTTAAGGTGGGGTAAACGTTCGATTTCCCAAGCGAGGTCATACCCCAGCCACCCTAACCACCCACCTTGAAAGGGCAAGTCATCAGGGATTCCATCTGGGGCTAAAGGCTTTTTAAGTTGTAGCTGGTGTTCCAAGAACGGTAAGATTCGCCCTAATTCTGGTGTCCATAAGCGTAAATCGCCAGCCTCACTTCGAGGGCCGCCTGCGCAAATGGAGTATTGACCGAGGGGATGGGGATAAGGGCTTTCGAGCAGGGTTGCGATCCCTTGCCCTCCAAATAAGGCTGCAAAAATATCTGTACCGCTACGTTCGAGTAGTGGCTGCGATCGCCAATACCAAGGCTTTAATTCGTCCATGTCGGATATTAACGGTATTGATTTAGGGAAGCGTTCCGACCCAGATCCGTAAGCCACAAACCAAGACGACTAAAACTAACGCCAACTGATCCATTAGCCGAATTCGGAGTTGATGCCATCTGACTTGGTGGTTGTTTGGGCTGGTAAACCCCCGTACGGTCATGGCACTAGCCACTTGCTCTGCTCGTAAAAACAAATTTTCAATGAGGCGATCCGCTAACATCAGCCAGAGTTGGAAGGCCCCCCGAACGCCTAGTTTTTTCCAATTAATAGCGCGAGTACGAATGGCTCGAATCAAATTTTGAATTTCTTCAAGGACTAGGGGCATAAAGCGAAGCGCTAAGGTTAAGGTTAGGGTGACTTCAGTGATAGGAATACGCCACCGCTTTAAGGGCTGCAATAGAACTTCAATGGCAACGGTTATTTCTTCCGGGGCCGTTGTCAAGAGATATAGAGTTGTTCCATAGATTAAGGTGAATAGCCAAGTCCCCAACCGTAACCCCAATTCTAAGGAACGACGAGTGATTCTGACGGGGCCACGATGAAAGAGGACATATTGATAGGTTGTGGGCTGAGGGAGGGGGGTAGAAAGATTGTCTTCTGAACCCTGCCAGAAGATCAGGGGTTGATACCAGGGTTGGGAGTCTTCTTGGGGAGTAGTGGGGGCTTGTGTAAATGTGAGTTCTTGCTCCGGGAGTCTGGGTTGATAGGACACTGCTAAGCCATCAGGCATTAGGGTGGTAATACTGCAAACTAATAGGCATAACAACAATAACCAGCCAATTTGCTTGCGCCAGACCCGTAATGGAATGGTTGCTGAAATGGTTAGGAGAATCAGTCCCAAGACTAAGCCAAACCGCCAGGGTAAATCTGCCAGCAATGGGGTGAGCAGAAACATCATCAGCCAAGCTAGTTTTACTCTAGGATCAAGCCGATGTAACCAAGTTCGGGGTTGTTCCAGGTAGAGCCCCAGGGGAAGAGAGCGAAGCAGATCCATCTATGGCCTTTGAGACGCGTTAATCACCAGCCTATCCTAAGTGATTTCTAGGGTGAGGAGATGTATTTGCACGATATAAATGGTGGTCTCAAGACTATACCTGTCACTAAGCTTTACTGAAGGAGCCTAGAAATGGTCTGGGCTCATGCCATAACTTGAGGTGTTTGGAAACGAGCGCTGATGTTCTATACCTATAGGGAATGTCAGATGTATTCAGTGAAATTGAAATCTAACGGACAGCAATGGCTTGGCAACATATCTTGTTCTATAAGCCCTACGGGGTCCTTAGCCAGTTTACGGATCGACAAGAAACGTCGCATCCAACGTTAAAAGAGTTTATTCCGATCCCAGATATTTATCCGGTTGGGCGATTGGATAGGGATAGTGAAGGGTTACTCTTGCTGTCCAATCATGGTGGTCTTCAGCATCAGTTATGTAATCCTAAATTTGGACATCCCCGGACTTATTGGGTTCAGGTGGAGAACATTCCCGATCAGATTGCGTTACAAAAGCTTAAGCAGGGGGTCACGATCCGAAACTATCGAACGCGGCCGACTCAAGCCTCACTGTTATCTGAGCCACCCCTATTACCCCCTCGGACTCCACCAGTCCGTTTTCGCAAGCATATCCCCACGGCATGGATGACAATGACGCTCTATGAGGGCCGAAACCGACAGGTTCGTCGGATGACGGCTGCTGTGGGGTTCCCGACCTTACGTTTGGTACGGGTTGCGATCGCACATTTGCAACTCCAGGATCTTCAGCCAGGCCAATGGCGCCACCTATCCCCCGCAGAAATCGAACAACTCCAATTCCTGACCCATGTATCTCGTCTCTAGCCCAAGAGACCAAACCCGATTCGTCGGCACACTCAAAAACATTTCAAATTTCAATCTACAGTTGAAGATAATTGTGAGTTGTATAGTGGGATCACTCAATAACAGGCTATATTTTGTCACAGCAAATGTAACAATAACTTCCGTAATTTAGCGGAGTGCAAGCCTCTAATTACTAGTTACCATTGCCATAGTTACTGTCCGCCATTCTAGGCAAACTAATTTTTTACGGATGATTAAATGTCCCCAGTGTAATTATCACAACATTGACGATCATCGTTTCTGTCAACAATGTGGCACTTCCCTGACTCAAAAACACTGTGCAAATTGTGGACATTTAGTAGATTTTGAGGTGACTCACTGTCCCCAATGTGATCATTTAACCGGCACAATCTGGTGGACGCTAATTACCCCACTGCCTAACCTCGACCCATCCCCCACCATGGCAGAGCTGTCTGCAGTCGAGACGATTCCTATGGGAGAATCTGTTGCCCTTTTGGATGAGGAGCCTTCAACAGAAGAGCTATTAGACTCAATTGAACGCTTAGTGGGTGATCAGTCTGATGGAGAAATAGATACTGTGGAACTCAGTTCCTCTGGTTCCTCGACAGCAGTGTTACAGCAGTCGAGTGACTCAAAGATTCCATCTCTGTCTCCTGCTATCCAGAGTTTTTTGGATCAGAACCCTCGATATCAGCTATTGGCATCAATGGTGCCTCAAGACCCGAAACTGGCAGAGAATGGCAATCTCGAACTCACGATTCTAGATACGCAGCCACTGCAGGTTTCTCCTCTTGCGATCATGCTGAACCAACTAGAGGGAACCATCAATCCCGCTGACATGGGGCAACCAGAAACGATTAAGGGTTTTTTGGAAGCGCAGCCTTTACCTTTCCCAATCGTTCTAGAGCCTTACTTAGCCTTGAGGCAACAGTTTCCTCTCCTACTTCCTCATGTTCATGATGCTTGGCAGTCAGAACAACAGGCGGTCATCTTATTAGAGAACCGCGCTGACTTACCCTCATTAAAGGAAGTCATTGCCGAGGGGCAGGCGAGTCCCACTCAAATTCTGTACTGGTTAGAGCAAACCCTGAACTTTGCAGTCGTTTGTGCACCCTGGCAATGCTTGCCTAGTGTTCTCAACAAAGAAAATTTGAAAGTCGATCAGGGACAAATCCTGTGCCTTCAGCAACTCCTATTTGAACCCGGTCAGTTCTGGCCCGGCAAGTCCGAAAAGGGGAGTACCTCCATCCAATCCCCGACCTGGGACGATTTAAGATATGTCTGGTTAGATTTATTGCAAGGATTAGGAGCTTCTCTTTTAGAGCAATTTCAGCCCTTGTTGGATAATTTGCAATCGGCTGAAAATGTTACCCAAGCAGAGCTGCTGGAATACTTAAATGAATTAAGTCAGCGCCTGCCTAGCCTCCAGCCCTCTATAACTCACACCCAGGCTCACCAGTCTTCAGGGGCTGAAACTGGTGCTGCGCCAACCCTGATCCTACCCAATCAGTTGGTTCATTTGGCGGCGGCAGGCCAAACCGATGATGGTCGAGATCGACATCATAATGAAGATTATTTTGCGATTGATCAGCGACTGCAACAAATTTGTAATCCCCATCAGAATCATGTGTCTGGTCAAGGCCTCTATATCCTCTGTGATGGTATGGGTGGACATGCGGGGGGAGAGATTGCGAGTTCTTTGGCCACGGAGACCCTAACGCAATATTTTCAAGCCCATTGGCAGACTGAATTCCCTGATACTGCGATTGTGAAGGACGCCATTTATGCAGCGAACCATGCTCTTTTTCAGCTGAATGAGGAGAAGGCGGGGAATAATCGGATGGGCACCACCTTAGTGATGGCGCTGGTGCAAGATACGCATATTCAAATTGCTCATGTCGGTGATAGTCGTTTATATCGCTTGACCCATCAATCCGGATTAGAGCAAATCACCGTGGACCATGAGGTGGGGCAACGAGAGATTCAACGAGGCACCGATCCTGCAGTGGCCTATGCCCGGCCAGATGCCTATCAACTCACTCAAGCCTTAGGACCTAGAGAGAATGAGGCATTAGAGCCAGATATCCAGCTCTTAACAGCATCCGAAGATACTTTATTGTTGATTTGTTCCGATGGATTAACCGATAATCACCTACTGGAAGTCCACTGTGACCAATACTTATTGCCCATGCTTAACTCTCAAGTTACCTTGCAACAAGGGGTCAATGAGCTAGTAATGCTGGCTAACGAACATAATGGTCACGACAATATAACGGTCATTGCCATCCTGATGAGAGTCCAACCTCAGCGATCTTCCCAGACCTATTAACGGGACCCTACTCATAATCCTTGACTGATTAATTTTGCAATGTGGTTACATTAACCCTTCTTGATCCCACTAATAAGGCTCCTATCAGACAATGGCTCTTCACCACGTCTAAGCAAATTAATATTGGCCGTTCTTCCGATAATCACATTGTTCTCAGAGACATACTGGTGTCTCGTTATCACCTTGAACTGCACCTGATCAAACACATAGAGTCCTCCTTTACCTGGCAAATCAAGAGTCTGGGCAGTAATGGAACGTTCGTAAACGGGAAGCTGACGAACCAGACAGAAATTAAAAATGACACGATTATTCAGCTAGGATTGACAGGCCCGATTTTGAGATTTCAGCAGCAACTTCCCCACGAGATTGAAGCCAAACGTCAATCCGCAACCACTCGCTCTCAGAGTTCTTCCTGCTCCCATTTTGGGAATTTACCTGGCAACCTTTTTTGCGTACATTGTGGTCAATCTCTGAATGTTCTCCAGACAATTGGTCCTTACGAAGTGTTGAAGGTCATTGGTATGGGGGGCATGGGAACTACATTCTTGGTGCGGCACCTGGATGATAAGAGTAGAAAACCACAGCTTCAGGTGCTCAAGGAAATGAATGCCGATATGGAAAAAATTCCTAAAGCACAGGAATTATTCAAACGGGAAGCGCGGATGTTGAGATCCTTGCAGCATGCTGGTATTCCCCGCTTGTACGATTTTTTTACCGAGAATGAAAAGCAATACCTGGTGATGGAGCTGATTCATGGCCAAGATTTAGATCGGTGGGTGAACCAACGTGGCCCATTGCCACCACATCAAGTGCTGCAATGGATGATTCAGGCCTGTGACATTTTGGACTATATTCATCATCATGACCCACCGATTATTCATCGAGATTTGAAACCCGGTAATATTTTGGTTCGGAATCGAGATAGCCAAGTTTTCATTATTGATTTTGGTGCGGTTAAAGAAGCAAGCCTCGTCCCTGGAACCCGGATTGCCGTTGAGGGTTACAGTGCTCCAGAACAGGGCTTAGGCCGTCCTACCATTCAATCGGATCTCTATGGCATTGGTGCGACGCTTTTGTTTTTGATTACTGGGCAAAGTCCATTGCAGTTCTACAAAAATCTGGGCCATGGCTATCGGATTGAATTGGCCAATATCCTCAGCATTCCCACTCAGATTAAAGCCATTATTGAAAAAGTAACCCATCCCCATCCGGATCATCGGTTCCAAAGTGCCAAAGAACTGCAGCAAGCGCTGAAAAACTGTCTTTAGCTGCTCTTTACTCGACTATTATAATCCTTCCGGCTCGATGGGTATCCTGAGTACTATCCAACGGGAGCATTCGCTTTGGAACCATGTTCCCATCAAGAACAGAGGGGCATGATGTCTGAATTACCGATTCTCCAATTGGCAGAAAAGCTGCATGAGTCTGCCATTATCTACTATCAGGAACGCCCCGTGGGCACGATTGCTGCTCAGGATCCAGAAGCGGATGCCCTGAATTACGATCAGTGCTTTGTGCGGGATTTTGTCCCTTCCGCCTTCGTCTTTTTGCTGCAGAAACGACATGATATTGTTAAAAACTTTTTGGTGGAGACCTTAGGGTTACAAAAGCAGGTTCGGCGTGTGGATGGCTTTGAGGTTCCTCTGGGACTGATGCCTGCCAGCTTTAAGGTGCAATCGGACGCAGATCGTCAATATCTCACGGCTGACTTTGGCGACCATGCGATTGGTCGAGTAACACCGATTGATTCGTGTTTGTGGTGGATTATTGTCCTGCGGGCGTATGGGAAAGCGTCTGGAGATACTGCTTTAGCGGAGGGATCTGATTTTCAGGAAGGGTTGCACCTGATTCTCAAGCTTTGTCTCAGTCCGCAGTTTGAGATGTCCCCCACTTTGTTGGTGCCTGATGCGGCCTGTATGATTGATCGCCGCATGGGGATTGATGGCCATCCGTTGGAAATCCAAGCGTTGTTTTACGGGGCATTGCGATCGGCAAGGGAGTTGTTGACACCCACTTCAGAAGGAGCGGCCTGGATTCGAAAAATTGATGAACGCTTGAAGGCGCTGAGGTTTCGGGTGCGCCACTACTATTGGCTGGATCTAGACAAACTCAATGAAATTCACCGCTATAAGGGAGATCAATTTGGGGAGTCAGTGATGAATAAGTTCAATATTTATCCTGATTCCATCCCCTACTGGCTAACGGAATGGATGCCAGACTGGGCAGGGTATTTGGCTGGAAACCTTGGCCCTAGTCGAATGGATTTTCGCTTCTTTGCCTTGGGAAATTTAATGGCGATCATCACTTCTCTGGCTGATTCGACTCAGAGTCAACAAATTATGGATTTAATTGAGCTACAGTGGGACGATTTAGTCGGGCGGATGCCCATGAAAATCTGTTTTCCGGCGGTAGAAGGGTTAGAGTGGCGGATTACGACGGGTTCGGATCCTAAAAATACCCCCTGGTCCTATCACAATGGTGGCAGCTGGCCCGTTTTGCTGTGGATGTTGATGGCGGCTGCCATTAAAACCAAACGCCAAAAATTAGGTGAACAGGCTTGGATGACTGCGTCCTACCGCTTTGAAGAAGACGAATGGCCTGAATATTATGACGGTAAGAATGGACGTTTGGTTGGTAAATCTTCGCGGAAATATCAAACCTGGACCATTGCTAGTTTTCTGTTGGCGACGTTGCTCCAAGACAATCCAGAGCAGATTGCTCCGCTTATTTTTGACGAAGAGGATAGCTCAGAAGTCTGATAGAGCTAAACTCGATTTTGTCTCATGTCTGTCCTGTTCTGACGATCGGGCATCCTTGGAATGGCGAGGATAAAAATTAAAGTTATTCATGTTCTCAGACCAAATGGGTAATATCCAAGCGGCATTTATGCGTCAAGTGAGCACCCGTGTGGGCTTATGGGTCACTGAAAAAGACGATCAAGTCCTGATTCTGGATGCAGATGTTTCTTTCCCCGGGCGTGGGATTGGACTGTGGATTCTAATGCTCTCGCTGTTGCCTTTCTTCTCCAATTTGTTCTGGGCTGATTCCAGTGGATATGACTTTTTCAATCATCAGGCGTTTATCCCGGTTCGATGTCTGATGGCGGTGTTAGGATTCTGGCTTTGGCTTCTGCAGGGAAAGGTTCTGCGATGCCATTTTGATAAAGCTCAAGATCAATATGTCATTGAACAGAACAGCTACCTCCGTCGCCAAAAAGTAGAAGGCAACTTACAGGATATTGCTAGGTGTGAAGTGATTCAGGTAGAAAAATCTGGTTGGTTTCCGATTGGTAAAAATACTTACTCGCATATTCAAGTGAATTTTATCCAGAAGTCGAGTGAAACAGCTTCCTTCACCTTTGTGGAAAGACGGAGTGAGATCGATAGGAGTATCGATACAACCTATGCACGATTCTCTGAATTTCTTGGACTGACTGCAGATGTCTAGCTTGCTTCGATAGGGGAATTTGGATTAGCTATTTTCTTCTCCCCAGAGTTTAGCGAGTCGCTGATCTCGGCCACAGCTGTACCGGTAAAAGCGATACCAATTAGAGTTGGTTTGGTAATAGTTTTGGTGATAGTCTTCTGCAGGATAAAAGGTCTCAGCGGCGACAATTTCCGTGACGATGGGCGTGGCAAATTTACCAGAGTTATCTATTTCAGCTTTAGATTTTTCGGCGAGGGCTTTTTGCTCGTCTGAATGGTAGAAGACATTGGTGCGGTATTGGTCACCGCGATCGCAAAATTGTCCCCCAGCATCCAATGGATCAACATTGGTCCAAAATGCCTCTAGTAGGGTTTCATAGCTGACTTTACTAGGGTCATATTCCACCTGTACGGATTCCGCATGACCGGTTTTTCCGGACGATACCTCTTTATAGGTAGGATTCAATTTTTTGCCGCCAGTATATCCTGATGTGGTGGAAACGACACCATCAATCACATCAAAGGGCTTCTCCATACACCAGAAACAACCGCCCGCAAAGGTGGCCTTGGCGAGGTCTTGGGCCTGAGCCGCCATACTGACGGGGCCTAGCCAAGTGATTAGAGACAATAGTGCGATCGCAAACCAACGTTTGATCATCTTTTATTCCATTCGTCATGCCTTATCTATCGTAATCAGAACTGACACAAGCAACACAATTTTGGCCTGAGATCCTCAATCACCGACTGATACTGGTATCCATAGCAGCTTTCATGAAAGAATTTGGATTGGACCATGATGTCAATTGTCTCCTTCCCTCACCAAGTACTATGGAAAATCTTGAACAAGAACTAGAAGCCCTTAGGCAAGAAAATACGCTGCTACAGGGATTAATGACGGGAGGATACGCATATTTCTTACATCACTTTATAGTTGGGCATCAGAGTGAAATGGGATTGTCTGCTGAAGCCTGCGAGAAAATTGTGGTGGATGCTTTACGGCGAGTCTTATCTACTCAAGATCGCTTTCAATGTGAGTACCTGAGCGAAATCGAGGCCATTCTCAACAAAATGACAACTGTGGTGCCCATTGAACCTTATCTGCAAAAGGTACCGCCTCCTGAAGTGCCTGATCCTCCAACAGCCAGTGACCAAAGCTAAATTTTACGTATGGTGTCAGAATCCCAACGATAATCTGCCCATAATTGACAGACATGTCTCTTGATTGGCATTTGTGGGTTAAATTGATTCCTTTATGAACTGCCAAGGTTAATGCAGCTACGCAGGGTTATTTTTTAAGCCAGTTTATCTTAAGTGTTACCATGCTCAATTCTGACTATGATTTGGCCAGAATTGGGTGAATTTCTATAGATATTGAATTGACGATTTTAGTCTAAGTAATTTTTTAAGTTCTAACAACGAATATAAAATTAATTATTTTTAAGCGAGGTCTGACTATATTTGGTGGCTTAAGAGTTTTTGCGGGGAAATGTGATATAAATCACGTTCAATATCTCTAGAAATTATTGTAATAGAACAACAATTATATTAAGTATCTCAAGAAAGATCTTAGGTATTTGATATGCATATACAGAAATAGTATGTATCAACAAACACATCACTTCAAGCAGCATCATTATCTTGTTATTAACACAAAGCCTAAAAAAATAGTCACATTAATGAACTGGAAGTACACCATTGGTCGAGATTCATCCAGTGATATTGTTGTAGCCAATGATATGATTTCCCGTATCCATGCCACTGTGGAGAAGATATCTGATTTAAGCCAAGGAACTTATCAATATGAACTGATTGATGGTGTGGTTGATGGCAAATCGAGCTTTAATGGTGTCTTTGTCAATGGCAGCCGTGTTCAAAGACATACTCTAGTGAATGGCGATCGAATTTTGTTTGGAGGGGTGATCAAGGCGGTTTTTTATTCATCTAGTCAGATCATAACTAAAGAGGATTCCTTGGCTGATTTTTCGCAGATTACTCAATATGGTTGCTCATCTCTATTAGATGAGAATGAAGCGACGACGATTATGTTGTAATCAGCAGATAGAAATACTCTAGCTTGGATTTCCAGAGTTAGATAAAATTATCTATTTTATGGCAATTGTCTTTGAGTGTAGCTAAATAAATACTCGTTTGCTTAGTTCTAAGTGTGGCTAGCTTTTTTTGCTAATTTATCACTTCGTGAAAATATCTATATCAACTAATTTTGACTGACAATAGCAGTACAGAGTGGCGCTATTTATGTTTAGCTGTGTAAACTGAAAAGTTTGGTTGTCGATATTTTAAAGAGAAATTTTAGTAAAAAATAAGTATCTTGCGATGTAATCAATTCCTAAGAATTTCCGGGTTCTGATTAGGCTGCTGCCACTGAAATTGGGGGCATACTTTGGAGTTTCTTGTACCTAAGTTCGAAACTATCGTTAACCCTTGATTATGCATTCATGGACGCGTTTCGAAGATGCTCTTAACCCAGATTGGGATGGCATGTCATCATGCCACCGCTGAATGTGAGTATGGCTAAAGACAAACCCCGGCAAATACCGCCTGCCGGGGTTCAATGCATTAGAGCCATTAACTTGTGACTAGTTTATGTCTGATTAAAGCTCAATCAGCTTAATACAAGGGTGTTTTGCCATTAAACTACCCGCTCAAGATTTGGGGAGCGGGACGAGAGTTGAACTCGTATATCCCATGTGTTGTTGAGCTTTGGTTGATTCACAAGAGTGGATTTTAGATTAAGACTAGAGCAATAAACTGAGTTTAATTTTTTAGCCTTAATGTATCAAAAGCTGCTTTACCCATTAGCATACTCTCGCTTAAGGATGCGAGAGGGAGGATTTGAACCATCCAATCACTTTTTTTGATACTGAATCTAAATCTATGCTCTTGTTCAATCTAACGCTGCCCAAATAAATAGTCAAAAATGTTATTCGATATAGTTCTTCGAGTTATTTCGATGCTATTGGCTTCCTCTCTAGCTTTGATAACAGCTTTTTGAAGTGCATCCAGTCGAAGTCGCATTTCATCTAGTTCTGACTGTGGCAAAGCACCAGAGAACTTAACCAAAGACCAAGTTCCTTCAACTACATCGTTGGTGACCTCTTTGACCTGGGCTGGGTGATGTTCGGTTGCCTCGGCAGCGATCACAAACTCTTGTACCTTCTTGGTCTTAGTGGTTTCGCGAGGGCGAGTGACATAAAACCCTCGGTTAGAGTCATATTCCCAGTCTTCATCAATGGGCAAGATCGGGATATGGCTGATAAATGTCCTGATATCAGTCAACTGCTTGTCTAAGAACATCAAGTATGTGACTGGGACATCTGACGCAATTACTGTACCGTCATCCAAGGTGATGTTGGCCCTTGCTGAGGTATTGGCTTCATCTTGGGTCAAAGCACTGTCAAATAAATCTTGGCAGGCCCTTGAAAAGGCTTCTAGCGCATCTCCCGCCTTATATGTGACCTTTTGAGACTCGGGGGGATAGACGTGGCCTTCTTCATCCTTCGGTGAGTAGGTCCGCGACAAACCTTGAAATAGCTCAGGTTTTTGAATCTGTTTGTATATCTTTGTCTTTTCGTCTGCAGCTCTTTTTTTCACGGACTGCATGACAGCAATAAGCTGATTAAGCTTCATAAAATCACCTCTCGATTGCCAAAATTAAAAATGTATTGATTAGGTCTGTATGAAAAGATTGACAGAACTGTTTATGACTGAGGAGATGCCATTGGTAGCCAGAGCTAACCTGCCCGCCTTAATCACCTTCATACAAGCCAGGTTGTAGACTTCACCAGCCTTTGAGTATTCTCTGCTAAGGATTTATGTCATTAGGGTGTGGGGTGTACTCGGTAACAAGACGATTCTAAATATCGCCATGCTAGCTTTGTTATCAATAGATGTCAGAAAATTAAAGAGATGGAAATTATCTCTCATAAGAGCAGCGTCCTGCATTGTGATGATTCTCACCTCAACGCATGAGATTGAAACGTTCTAGAGAAATGCTGCCGATTTTCTAGTTAAAGCCCATGACCGGGATTGAACCGGTGACCTCACCCTTACCAAGGGTGTGCTCTACCACTGAGCCACATGGGCAAATCGAAGACAATGGGCCGGGCTGGATTTGAACCAGCGTAGGCGTAGCCAGCGGATTTACAGTCCGCCCCCATTAACCACTCGGGCACCGACCCCTACTTTGTCAACAGCTTTGGATTCTAGCACATCTACATTGCACCTACGCAACCATTTTTAAAATCACCTGTTATCGACCCCTACCTATCAGCGGTTCTTAGGCACTCGAAAATTGACATTGCCAAAGCACCTCTAAGTTAGGTATGATCAAGTGCTTTCACTGAAATTTATGTATCGACGCACTTAGGGCCATGGGAAAACGCGTTCAGCTCGTTTTGAATGAAGATGTTAGAAAACTGGGTTATTCAGGAGACCTAGTTGAAGTTGCGCCTGGATATGCCCGCAACTATTTAATTCCGAAAGGAATCGCTTACCGAGCTACTCCTGGCGTGCTCAAGCAGATTGAGCATCGCAAAGCCGAAGAACTCAAGCGTCTAGAAGGCATTAAGGACGAGGCCGCAAAACAAAAGGTCGCCCTTCAAACCATTGGCACCTTCCGCATTGAACAAAAGGCCGGCGAAGAAGATATGCTGTTCGGTCGGGTAACCTCTCCTGATGTTGCCGAACTTATCGCCAATATCAGCGGTTTCGAAATCGACAAACGGGGCATTGATATCCCTGATATCCGCAAGCTGGGAACCTACTCCGTGGATATTAAGCTCCACCCAGAAGTCATTGCTACCGTCAAAGTGGAAGTTGTTCCTGAATAAATGCTAGGGTGCTGGCACCTCCCGAGTAAGATTATCTTCTAACTAAAGGGATTTACCTGTTGGCATACCTATGGTTTACGAGCTAGATTTCCAACCCGCTAGCGATCGCTTACCCCCTCAGAATGTTGAAGCCGAGGAATCCATTCTGGGGGGTATTCTGCTGGACCCAGAAGCAATTGGCCGAGTTGCAGATTTGCTTCGGCCTGAGACCTTTTATCTCAGCGCTCATCAAGAAATTTACCGCGCCGCACTGAATCTGCATGGGCAAGGCAGTCCCACTGACTTGATGTGTGTCACTGCTTGGCTACAGGATCATGAACTCCTAGATAAAGTCGGTGGGCAAGGTAAGCTAGCCCAGCTAGTGGACCGTACGGTCAGCGCTATCAATATCGATCAATATGCCGCCCTGATTAAAGACAAGTTTCTGCGGCGACAGCTGATCAAAGGGGCGACGGAGGTCATGCAATTGGCCTACGACACCTCCAAGACCTTAGAAACGGTCTTGGACGAAGCAGAACAGCAAATTTTTAACGTCACGCAAGATCGGGTGCGGCAAGGCCTAGTCGCCACAGAAGATATTTTGGCGAGTACCTTCGCTGATTTAGAACAGCGATCTTTAGGGCAGGTTTTACCCGGTTTATCCTGTAATTTCTACGACCTGGATGCCATGACCCAAGGCTTCCAGCGGTCGGACTTAATTATTGTGGCGGGTCGTCCTGCCATGGGTAAAACGGCGTTAGCCCTACAAATTGCTCGGCAAATTTGTGAAATCCATAACCTGGGGGTTGCCATCTTTAGCTTGGAGATGTCCAAAGAGCAGCTCGTCCAGCGGATGTTGGCTGGAGAAGCGGGGATTGATAGTAACTACCTGCGGGCTGGACGCATCAATCAGACCCAGTGGGAACCCCTAAGCCGAGCCATAGGTAAACTCTCTCAGCTTTCAATTTATATTGATGATGCGCCTAACCCCAGCATTACCGAGTTGAGATCGAATGCTCGGCGGCTGCAGTCAGAACATCCTGAAGGCTTAGGTATGATTCTTTTAGATTATCTCCAGCTGATGGGTGGAGGTGATGCCTCGGATGGCCGGGTGCAAGAAATTTCTAAGATTACTCGGGCACTGAAAGGACTGGCTCGGGAACTGAATGTGCCCGTGGTTGCTCTCTCTCAGTTGAGCCGGGGTGTGGAGTCTCGGACTAATAAGCGACCGTTAATGTCGGATCTGCGGGAATCAGGTTCTATTGAGCAGGATGCGGATTTGATTATGCTGCTCTATCGGGATGACTACTATGATCCTGATAGCCCTGAGCGAGGTATCTGCGAACTGAATATTGCCAAGCACCGGAATGGCCCGGTAGGGACAGTCAAACTGTTGTTTGAGCCGAAACTGACCCGCTTCTTCAATTTGGCTAAACCCGAAGGTATGGGTTAATGCAGTAAAAAGCCCCCAGTAGTCGATAACTGAGGGCTTGTTGAATCTTTACTGGGTAGAGTTGGGACTACTCTTTAGAGCCGCCTAGCTGATTGCTAATCAAAGCATCGAGAGAATATTGACCACCGCCATTGACCAGGAAAAAGAGAAAGGAACAGGCATAGAGGGTGGCAGTTTCAAAGGACCCAATTTGGAGGCCATCGACTTTGATATGGAAGTAAATTGCCATCACCATGGTGAAGAACAACGATAAGGCTGCAGGCCGACTGAGCAGACCAAAAATCAGCAGAATAGAACCGATGATTTCAGCATAGGCGGAGCAATAGGTGAGGAATACGGGGAAAGGTAGGCCCATTCCATTGGCAACCACGTTGGTGGCAAATCCATCCACATCGGCTAACTTATCAACGCCGTTGTGAATCATGAAAAAGCTGACGATGACTCGCAAGATCGTCAAGGCTACTTGGAACCAAACGGTTGTGTCCGAGGTGGACTGAAATAAAAGAGTGAGCCAACGATTAGAACTTGCTGTAGAGGTCATATCTATGGTGGATAGGTGAACTTATGTTAACAATATTACGTTGCGGTGAGGGTTTCTAGCCCTGTTCGATAATCCGTTGCACAATCTGCATACCGGTAATGGCTTCCCAACCAAAGAGGCCCAAAATCAATACACTTAGCCATAAATGGACATCACGGGCGGTTTGACTGCCTCGCTGCATCAGAGGCGTGAGACTTGCCAAGATGGCTACAAGTCCTGTCATCCCTAGCCCTGCCAATAGGTGCGCTCCTACAAACAGTTTGCCGTTGTTGATATAGGTGACCCCCATACCGCCAATGGAGCCGAGGACCATAATTGATAACAGGATTGCCCCAATTTGATGATGCTTGATATTGAAGCGCTGTTTAATCAGAGATTTGCGCAGATCTTTGTCAGGGGTGGTGCGGGTGGTGCGAACCTTCAGCCCTAAGGTCATGGCATAGATACAGATACCAAACAGTGTCCACATCAGGACTGGATGAATGAAGGTATAGATCCAGTACAAGAGTTTTGACAAAGTCATAGGGCAAAGGGCAGGCAGAATGCTTAAATAAACTTTATAAAAGTTAGCATGTTTTCTACGGTGTGTTCAGTTTTGGATCCTTTGCTCGATGAATGAACAAGCGTCTGTCTCTCCTCAAAATCAAGCCGTTGCAAATTTTGCATTACCCCTACAAGCTCTGATCTTCGATATGGATGGAGTTCTTTGCGATACGATGCCCTATCATCTGGATGCTTGGGTGCAGTATAGTGCGACGATTCCAGAACTCGCCGTGGCTAGCCGAGACCGTTTAGAGCAAATGGGAGGCAAACGGAATGAAGATCTATTGCCGGAATTACTAGGACATCCCGTGGCCGCTGCTGATATCCAGCGTTGGGGGGCTGAGAAGGAAGCCGTTTATCGTTCTTTGATTCAGGATGAGATTCAGTGGATGCCTGGGTTGATTCCCTTTTTGCAACAGGCTCAGGCCATCGGACTGAAACTAGGCTTGGGCACCTCTGCCTGCCGTGAAAATGTGGATTTGTTGATGAATCAAGACCAGCTTGGGGACTTCTTTGCAGCCCAGGTGATTGAAACGGATGTGGATCGGGGCAAACCCGATCCACAGTGTTATCTGTTGGTGGCAGAACGATTGGGGGTTTCACCGGATCAATGCTTGGTATTTGAAGATGCGATCGCAGGTACGCAAGCGGCGCGAAATGCGGGAATGCGATGCTGGGGCGTCCTCACCACCCACTCAGAAGCGGAATTGACACAGGCAGGAGCCGAATACTGTATCCAAGACTTTACGGATCCAACTCTCCAATCACTCGTAAACGGATGAGCCACCACTGAGGGAGTCATGGCCAGTGTCGATTGGTGCGACTTTATCGCTGTCCCATGGTCTTGATAAATGCCGGTCGCTTTGAGAGGCGATTGAGATAGGTCTCGACTGCTGGATAGTCGCTAAAATCTAGAGATAGCCCGAGTTTGGCATAGTACAAGTATGAACCTACCGCTACATCTGCGACACTGAGTTCAGAGCCAAGGATAAAGGGCTGTTGTTTAAAGATGTCATTTAAAGGTGCCAGTAATCTTGGCATTTCCCGTTCTCGTCGATCTTCGCGAAATAGCCCGGGTCCTAAGGTGGCATTGGCGAAGATCACCCACTGGTTTAAGAGGGCTCTTTCTTCGATAGATTGAGGCTCTTTTCCGTATTTGTCAGTTAAATACAGGAGAATGGCACCGGACTCCCATAATTTAAAAGTTCCATCTACCATTGCTGGAACTTTTCCCATAGGATTGATGGCTAAAAATTCAGGCTGCCGCTGTTCCTGCCCCCGGATATCTAAAGAAATATACTGATAGGAGACGGCTAGTTCTTCGAGATACCATTGCACTAATGGAGATCTGGTTCGAGGCCCCCCATAAAGCAATAAATCAGACTGTTTTTGGGTAAACTCCGAAGGGATTAATGAAGCGTTTTGTGCTATTGCTGGTGCGAGATTTTGTCCGGTAGATTGACTTATGCTGATAAGGCCAAGAGTCAGGAAAATTATCTTTTTGACAGGCAATAGTTGTGTCATATTCTTAATGCTTAAGAAGCACTCAATTATCTTATCCCTTGCCGCGTTATCGATCGAACTAAAGGTTATCAAGCTTAAGAATGATGTAGCCACTTTCGGTAAGCCATGGCCATCTCCTGGGCGGCAAGATGAGGTTCAACACAGCCGATGCCTGTTCCCAGCCCTGGACAGAAGAGTTTCGAAATCTGTGGATATTGTGAAACCAAATTCAAGATGGCCATCATTGCATAAAAACAATTTTTAGAGGGGATTGCTTCTGGCGTCACCATGGTGGGTGCAGCAATCATATACGGTATGCGAGGATGAGCTGTTTGGATGATTTCAGCACAACCAACGGGTAAATATCCTTCTGATCTTTTATCGATAGCCTTTTGCAGTGTTGTCTGTATTTTTAATCCGAAGAACTTGATATATAAATGATCAATTCCGCCATCCATATATCCGTAACTATTGGCTGGGGAAACAATCGTATCCTCCGCGGTCGAGAGGATATCTCCTGGGTGAATAAATACCCCCTCAACATTGGCAAAAGCGGTTTGCCAAGCTGTGACTACAGCTGGATTCTGATCAACAAGATGGAGTTCCATGAGAGAAAGGGGACAGAAAATTTTTGATCCAAATCGGGACTTTGCATTGAATCGGCTGATTGGGGGAGTGAAACTGCCAATACCTATAGAAGGCAGCTAGCGACTTAACCCATAGGCCAAATGCATGAAATAGGTGGATACGGTCAGCAGTAAACCAATGATGCCCCATCTCCACAGAGAAAGTCTTTTATATTGGCTGATGAGTAAACTGCAACTTAAGGGAATCAGAATGCCCATTTCAATGCCCAAGTTGTAGTAGAAGTAATAGTTGGACAGACTGGGCTTACCCGCACTCGGAAGTAGACCGAAAGGGAGCTTGAATACATGGTTACTGAAAGGCCACAGGATGGGCAGACTAGTGACGCCAACCAAAAGGTCTAAGCCCATATGGGATGCACTTGCCAATGCCAATTGTGTCGTAGCCTTGAGGAGAGATTTGCGATCGCATCCCAATACCCTCAAACCAATAACGGTGAGAGAGGGTAACAACAGGGCATAACAAAGGGAATGAGTAATCCGCAAGCCTTCATGGGCACTGGGATGTAGGAAAGGGACGATGTAATCAAAGTCAGGTGCGATCGCAACGACCACTAACCAGATTATCCACAGCAGCTTTGTCCAGGAGGTTGTTAGGAAGTAGAATTGCTTATGGGTAACCCCCACCGTTAACCCCGCTAGACTATGTCCTATCAATGAAGACATTGCTTTAAACCGTTTATTTACCGAGAGCATGCAGTGAAGTGTCCCTGTAGCAGATCCCCACAGTTGTGAAGTATCCGCCAAGCTTCAATTTAGGGCAGTTTCTGCCTAGGCAATAGTTCAATCTATCAATGCCAAGCGGCCTGTAAATGGCAGTTCATAACAGGTGCTGGGTTGCCAATCCCCATAATGGCCCCCTGATATTCTCCGCCGCCAAGATTCATCGCGACTACCTGTCCCTTCGCATCCACGATGGGGGCACCACTCGTTGCCCGGAGTTCAATCTTGTTATCAAAACGGTAATATATGCCTTCCTTCGAAACTTCATTCACGACAGCTTTGTGCCGATATTCAGAGCTACCGATGACTTCACCCACTAGCCATACATCATCACCAACTTGAGGGAGGGTTTGGGCAAGGGGCATAGCGTGCACTTGGCTTTCCGATTGAACTGGAAAGATAGCAAGGTCCGCATTTAATTGAGTTCCCTGCATACCGCGAGCCCCCTTAACTGGAAGTGCTTTCCCTGTGATGACTGAAACCTTGCCGAGAGGGTTCTCTCCTGACGCACCAGAGACGAGATTTGGCATTTCTGACCATCTATATTCGCGGTCTAACCCTCCAGCCGGACCAAACAGATGGTGTGCCGTTAGTAAGAAAACGGCATTATCTTGACTCACAACGAAAGCCGTTCCCGCACCAAATCGCCCATCAGGACCCTTGAAGCTTGGACGGACCCAAGCTTGTTCAGGACTTGTCCCCAGAATAGTCGGTGCTTCAGGTTGGGGACGATTGGTACTTTCGCTGTTGTTGATTGCTTCCTCACAAAATGATTCCAGGTTTGCACGACTATTATTCCCAGCTGATGTTTGGTTCAAAAATGAACAGCCCCCTAAAGAGGCACTGAGGATGACGAGTACAAAAGCTGAAAAACGGAACCTTGTCATTGATATCTTCTCGATAAAAGAACAGCTCATATTGATTAGCAAGCAGCACCTCAACCTGAATCACTTGTTGGTTGCGTTGCCCACGGTGGTAGAGCAGTGAATAACGATTTAGAACGCCGACTTGCAGATGATCTGTTAATAAATTGCCCAAAAAGACTTACTCCACAGACAAGTCTTGCATGCAACAGAGCTTCTGATCGATGCTGAGCGAGAGGTACCAACGTATTTTGTCGAAGGGGCTAACCGACGTGGTAACGCCTGGCGGTGCGTCCTCTCCAATAAGATCTATTGAATAGGGCTTGAATGTATAGGTTGTAATCGTTTGAGCTTAGGGATTAATGAACCCTGTCAAGCTACTGATCGTTTGTCATCTTATCCTGTAGTGGAATGTGCGATCGCAGCAACGGACTAAATCTGAACATGCCAGAATAAGGATGAAATCAGTGCGAAAGCTCCCATGCAAACCACTACCCTTTATGAGCAAGATTTTTACGCTTGGACGCAACGTCAAATCGAGCTGATTAAGGCGCAGCAGTGGGAGCAAGTAGATATTCAAAATCTAGTTGAGGAAATTGAATCGTTGGGTCGGCAGGAACGGCAAGAACTTCGCAATCGATTGGGCGTTCTGTTGGGTCATCTGCTGAAGTGGTATGACCAGCCAGAGGCCCGTTCTCGATCTTGGACAGGTACGATTCGAGAGCAACGGTATCGAATTGTTCGGCTAGTCAAGGAAAATCCTAGCTTGAAACCTTATTTGCCTGAGGCAATTGAATGGGCTTATCCCTTAGCTCTAATTGTGGTCGAGCAGGACACACCTCTTAATCTCCAGGAACTCCCTCAATCCTGTCCTTTTGATGAAGTCCAAATCTTTGAGGAATCGATAGAATTGGCGCAATAATTCCTTTTCCTTTGCCAGCCCTAGCCTGATTCCTTGGTGTGCCATCTATACTCTCTCAGGTTGTCCTTAGATTGTTCCTTTAAGCTAGAGCCAGGCAATTGCTTAGAAACAGCAGAGATTGAAGGGGGCAACAGTTTATGAAACGTCGTCAGGCATTAAAGCGACTTTTGCAAGCATCTGGTGGGATATGTGCAACATTCCTACCAGGATGTGTAAACCATCAGCACTTGCACCTTTTGTTCTCTGCTGATTTACGACAATTTGAGCGGCCCTTACCGGATCATCGAATAACCCCAGTCGGTGAGTTTTATGTGCAATCCTATGCGTCACCCCCAGATGTCGATCTCAACACATGGCAACTGCAGTTGACAGGTCTGGTGGAGCAACCGCTGCCCCTAAAATTTGACGATATTCTAGCGGCTCCCCAAACGGAGTTTTATTTAACGATGGAGTGCATTGGCAATCGTACTGGAGGAAAGCAAATCGGCAATGCCCTGTGGACAGGGACGCCATTATCGCCCTTTCTTAAACAAGTGGGAGTACAGGACAAGGCTGTTGAATTTTTACTTCATGCGGCTGACTCCTACGAGACGACTTTGCCCGTTATCGATTTGATGAGACCAGATGTGCAGCTCGTGCATCGGATGAATGGGGAACCCCTAACGAAAGCCCATGGTTTTCCTGTGCGGATTATCATTCCGGGGCGGTATGGCCAAAAGCAACCCAAATGGCTAACGGAAATTGAGGCGATTGCCACCCCCAAAAAAGGATATTGGGAACGTCAGGGCTGGTCGAATACTGCCAAGATTGCCACCCATGCCATCACTCAGCAGGTCCAAGAGGAGAAAGTCTGGAATAAAAACTACCATGTCGATCTACCTCGCACAGGAGAAGAAGGATGGCAGAGAGGAGTGACTGTTGCGGGGGTGGCGATTGACCAGGCCCAGCCCATGGAATGGGTCAGAATTAGTACGGATAATGGGCAGACTTGGACGGAAGCTGAAATCAACCAGCCCAGCTCTCCCCATGAATGGACCCTCTGGCGATATCTCTGGAAGCCAACTCAACCAGGGACGTACAAGCTGCTGGCCCAGGCGAGGTCGCGAACAGAAACGCAAAAAATTCAGGATAAAAATGGCAAAGATGGTAGTGCTGGAATCTTAAAAATTTCAGTCAATCTAGATTCTTAAATGGATCAGAATAATTAACTTGAAAATAATTTCAATTTCTAGAAAATGCAATTTTTGAATTATTAAATTGCATTTTTCGCATAGTATTGCCATTGAAACTATCAAACCGTAAGAACCGTTACAGAATTACTCTACTAAGAATTGCTAATTTAAGTAACATAACGAACAAACCTGCTGTGATCAGTGAGTTTGAGCTTCTATCCAATGCATTTCAAAAGCCCAAGATTTAGCAGTGGTGATGGCTGGCCTTTATAGGCTTTCTATTTGTTTCTTCCACTTCTCGACATCCCGTATGAACAGCAGATCACCTTTAATTTATGCAACTTTGATCGGATTTTTTGCCGGAATTGGGCATGGTTTTGTATCACATAATACCGATTTGCCTTTGTCCTTGACAGATCAGTTCATTCAGCCTTTTCAAATTAGCCAAGTCCCAGAAGAGTAAAACTTTTATAAAGGGTATCGATTTATACGGAATAAGCTGAGAAGATAAAGATTGAAATATTCAATCTTGGGCTTTAAAGAGATGTATTCGCATACCCAGTCTTCCTCGTCTGACCGGATTCTTGGCGCTTCCCTTGCTGCTTTCTCGATTCTGGCTGTTGGCTTTTCTGCCTTTGTTGTGGGTTACACCTTAACGCGCTCTTCGCTTCAGGAAAATACTGCAAATGCTAATGCAGTCGTTCACGAAGGCGTTGTCCCCCATGAAGGGACTCTCTGGCAGGATGTCGGTCAGTAGATCTGATGTCTTAAATTAATTTGATTCACTTTCATGCTGGACTGAAAACTTGCCAGCATGATTGGTGTGCTGTCTTAAATGTGTAGCCCTCAATCCCTCGGGGCTACACATTCTGGTGCGAATCTACTGACGGCTAGAAAACGACCTGAGCCCCAATCATCAGCACAGCCGCCCAAGAAACTAAGTAGGTGGGCGTTCGTAAGTAAGGAACCCCTAGGATATATATGCTGGCATGCATCACTCGTGCCCAGAAGAACGTGGCAGCCCAAGCTGTAATCACACCAGGATTGGCCTCGGTTAAATGGGCTGCAATCACAACGGCGGCAAATGCAGGTAGGGTCTCCACCATATTCAGATGAGTGCGTTGGGCTCGTTGGGCCCAGACTGGAATATCGGGGGATTCCGCGGGGAATTTTCGGGTGGGATAGTTACTGGCAAAGGCCGGAATCCCCCAGACAAAAGCGCGATTGAGAATGTAGGGGACCCACAAAAGAACACAGAGCATGCCACTGGCAGCCAGATAGAAAAGGGCAGAGTTCATAATGCGCTCCTTAAGATGATTGAACGTTTGCAGATAGAGAAGGGACAGATTGCTTTACGCTGTACCTCGTAAAGGATAGTTATTGGGAATGACGTAGGCTAAGCCAGCCAACAGAGAATCAAAATCGATACGGGAGAAGGGATGGGTGCCAATATTGGCGAAGTACAACCGACCATCTGGCTGAATCAGGAATACGGCGGGTTCGCTAAACAGCGCGGGTTCTTGTTCAAAATGGCCTTGACTCAGGTATAGGCCCCAGTCCCGCATCTGCTCGGGAGTTAAGCCATAACCGAGGGATAGCTGTTGGAGGTTGGCTTGAGTTTTAAGTTGCTGGGTTTTATCTATGCCATCACCACTCAAGGCAATCACCTGGACGCCAAGTTGGGCAAAGGCTGACAACTTTTGGTCGAGTTCCGTCAGGTATTGCTCACAGACTGGGCAATGGAGCCCGCGATAGAAAACCACCATCGTATAGTGCTCAGGGGTTTGATCGGCCAACCGCCACAGCCCGTGATCTAAGGTCTGAACCACTAAGAGTGGGGCTGTATGGCCCATCAGTAATTTGGGTGAAGTGGATTGAGCGAAAGTCATCATAGGAATAGTCCTGGGTAGAGGGTGCGATCGCAGTTACGATTCACACTTTCTATCCTGGAGTAGGCTAATCTATAGAGCAAGACTATTTTTATTATTGAAACTATAGATATTGACTATATATGGATCTCTACCAAGTTCGATATTTTCTGACCATTGCTGAAACGGGTACCTTTTCGCGGGCGGCAGAGCGACTTTATCTTTCTCAGCCGTCTCTATCAGCAGGAATTAAAAAGCTAGAGCAGGAGCTAGGGGTGGCTTTGTTCGAGCGGGGTGGACGGCGGACGGTTCTAACCGCAGCGGGACAGGCCTTTAAGGAGCGGGCCACGGTGATTATGGCTCAGTACCAAGCGGCTCTCCACGAACTTAAAGGCTTTAATGATCGACCGACGCTGAAGGTAGGGGTGCTAAGCACCTTGCGGGTGAGTGAGCTGGCCGATTTGGTCCATAGTTTTCAGCAACACTATTCCCACGTGACCCTGGAACTGTATGACCATCCTGCCGATGCGTTACAAGACAAACTTACCCAGGGTGAAATTGATGTGGCGATTACGGTGTTGGGACCACAGGATGATGCTCAAACCTCAACCCTTTTGTTTGCTCAACCTTTACTGCTCGCCGTTCCTGCCCGTCATCCCTTGGCGCAGCGAACTTCCGTGCGGTTGGCTGAACTAGATGGTCAACCCTATATTGATCGGGTGAACTGTGAATTCTTTAAGCAAGAGTGTCAACTGCTAGAGGCGAAAAAAATCTGTCCCCAAGTCGTGTATCGAGCCAGCCATGAGGAATGGGTGATTTCCTTGGTCAAAGCTGGACTGGGGTTGAGTGTGATGCCCTTTTGGCGGGGACTGACGGATATTGTTTATCTGCCGGTGGTCGATATTGACTTTCAGCGTCGGGTTGGGATTAAGTGGCGGCTTCAGTGTTCCGAGATGGTGGAGCAGTTTTGTCGATTTGCTACGAGCCATAATTGGGAGTCGATGGCGGGGGGAGACTAAGGTGCGATCGCAACCAACGCATCCCAAAATGCCTGCAGATCTTCATAGTGGGGGAGTACCACTGGTGCCCCTTCGGCTTTAAGCCGTTGGGCATCTTCTCCTGTAGCAATACCAATAAAGGGATATCCTAAATTTTTAGAGGCCCGTACATCCCAAATGCCATCCCCCACATAGATCACATGGGTGAAAATCTGTTGGTAAGTCGTTTGAGCACGGTCTAGGGCAATTTGACAGATGCCTTCTCGTGAATCGTGATCGTCTGCAAAGGCATGGGGAATGTCTGCAAACGGTAACTCCGCGGACTGCAGCTTAAACTGAACCGATGCAGTCCAAGCGCCGCCTGCATAGCAGAATTGATAGTCTGGGGACGCTTGCAGCTGCTCCAATAGGGCATCAGCTCCAGCAATGGGGAAAACACCTCCCTCCCGAACGGCACCTTGGGCAAGTCGCTGCAGCAATTGTTTTTGAAAGAGCGCGATTTCCTCAGAATTAGGTGAACGCCCTAACTGTTGCTCACAGATTTCTCGGAGAATACAGGCATCCGTGACATGGGTATAGGTGGTCCAATCTTCAGAGATATCCTTTATTCCAAAAATGTCGTGAACCGTTCGAACAAAGGCCAGATCATCGAGGTCATTGGAGGCCGTCAGGGTGCCATCAATATCGAACATTACCAGTTTCATGGTCTGAAGCTTATCTGGGAATTAGGTTGAATTTATTAGCATATCGTTACCTTTGTTCAATATTTTCAGAAACATGTTGACAGCCCATTTTATGGCTGCTTTCGTCCAGAAGATGTCATATTTCTGGGACAGACTTTATCTATTCTAGAAAGGTTACTTTATCCATTAACCCTCAACTTAATTCATTATTTTACTTCTGAAAGTATGTATACCTTTGCCCAGTATGGATTCTAGCCTTTATCCCTGGTGAAAGATTTTAAAAGTGCAGGGTATATTGAAAGAGGTATTTATCTCGATACCAAATATTTCCAAGGGTTTGCTGATGATGACAAATAATAAAGAGGTTAGTCCCATCTCGGGGACTAATAACCTATTAAGTATTCTGTTAAGGGGATCGGAGACTTGGAATGATTGGCGGATTAAAAATCCGACTGTCCCGATTAACTTGTTTAAAGCCAATCTCAGTAATGCACTGCTTCGAGGTGCAAATTTCGCTAGTGCAGATTTTCGCAAAGCCAAACTGTTTCGGGCAGACTTGCGAGCAACGTGCCTATATCGGGCAGATCTGAGGGGTGCAAATTTGAGAGGTGCTAACCTGTTTGGTGCAAATTTGAGTGGCGCGAACCTAAGTGGCGCGAACCTCAGCAATGCCATGCTCTACTGTGCCAATCTAGGAGGGGCTAATTTAAGAGGCACCATTTTAGACAGTGCCAACTTGATGCGAGCTAACTTCAGTCATGGAGACCTTCGCAATGCTATTCTCCGGAATGCCAAGCTTCAAGGCACTCATTTCGACGGGACTCGCATGTTGCGTACTGACTTGGATGAGATTAATCTCAGCAAGACCCAGATCGATGGCGTCCACCTAATGGATATTGATCTCAACAATTCTGCGATGGAAAATGCTGCCATTACAGGTTTCCTGATTAGCTGATATCGATTCTCGACACCTATTCGAAAAGAACATATTAACGGGGGACCATTCCTATTGGTTTGGCTACCCCGTTTGACTTTCACTATTCCATGAGGATTCTGAGCTGACCCGCTGCTGAGTCATAGGTACGAGGTGGTAGGTTGTATTGAAATATCAGAAAATTCTTTGTGGCCAAGAGGAGTAGAGGATTTATCGCTTCAATCAACATGGATGCTCATCCCAGACCAGAATGTATTTCTGAGATTATTCAAGACTTAGAAAGCTCTTACACAGTCTGTTTGGATGCTTGCCCTTCAAAGCTTCGAGATCTAGATTTAAGCAGAATAAACCTATGGCGGATGAATCTTCGCTGTATCTGAGTAATCTGACTAAGAATTGAGATGTACAACGCTGAGCCAGTTGGAGTAGCGTTGCTCTGCTCCTATCATCACGTTTCGTATCAATTTACCTAACTGGTCTGAAACAGGACGTTGTGCTGGGAGCTTGTAGGTTTCAATTTCTAACACTGGTGAAATTTGCGCTGCTGTGCCACAAAGAAAGACTTCATCGGCGATAAAAAGCTCAGACTTATCAACAGGACGCTCGATAACAGGAATCCCTGAATCCTTTGCCAGCGTGATAATGCTGGCACGGGTAATGCCTTCTAAAATGTCTTGATCAACACTGGGCGTAATCAGCTGGCCATTTCTAACTAAAAACAGATTCATGGCTGATGCCTCGCTAACCTTACCCCGAGCGTTCATCAAAATTGCTTCATCAAACCCAGATGCAACCGCCTCGGTTTTAGCTAAGGCCGATGCAATATATCCGGCACTCGACTTGCCCCGCAAGGGCTGACTACGATCCTCTTGTCGTAGCCAAGAACTGATACGGCAACGCACACCCCCTTGGTGCAGGTAACCCCCCATCTCCAGGCCATAGATCAATAGATCTTTGCTGACATCATGCAGCCGAGGAGCAATGCCCAAGCTGGAAGTGTAGATCAACGGTCGGATATAGAAGGAAGTCTGGGGCTGGTTTCGCCGAACAAATTCAATCAATGTTGCTTCCAGCTCCATGGGGGCAATATCGGTATTCAGATATTTAGCACTCTGGCTCAATCGCCGACAGTGATCCGCTAGGCGAAACACCAAAACCTGGTTGGAGTCACTAGGAGAAGGTAGTCCACGAATCCCACCCAAAACTGAAGTGCCATAGTGAAGCGCGTGCGTCGCAATTGAAAGTTGAGCTTCAGGGAAAGGGCAGAACTCCCCTTCAAAAAAGGCAATGGGCAGAAATGCTGGAGCAGAAGCCGTGGTTAGTGAATCTAGTGGAGTAAGGAGTGTCATGATACAGCACTTGCAAAAGGTTCAGGATGAACTTTAAAATAGCACCACTCTTTAGTGGTGTCATCTAATGAGCGATGCCCAGTACTTGGAAAACCTTGTAGATTTGGGGTTAACTCGCTATCAGGCCGCAGTCTATCTGGCCCTGATGGATCGGCAGGATTTTACCCCTGCGCAGATTGCGACCCGTGCTCAAGTTCCTCGGCAGCGGATTTATGATGTCTTGGCATCATTGTGCGATCGCGGTCTCTGTCTCGAACGCCATTCCGGTCGACAGCGGATCTTCCAAGCCGTGGAGCCGTCCCAAGCCCTTCCCACCTTGCTGCAAGAAAAACAGAAGCAATTCTCTGCTAAACTTCAGCGCCAAGAGCAGCAGACTCACCGTGCTGTTGCCGCCCTTGCCCCGCTCTATACCAAAGGCCACAACACCCAAGATCCGTTAGCCTACATTGATGTTTTGTCCGAACCCCATCGAATCGCGGATTGTGGAGCCAAACTCTCCCAATCAGCCCAATCGTCGATCAGCGTATTCTTTACCTATCCATCTTTACTGAGCCATGAAGACGGCCTCAAGCTTGTCAAAGATCCCCTACAGCGTGGTATTTGCTACCGCACCATCTATGAACACAACATCTGGCAAGATCCTAGTAGCCAAGACTTTATTCGCCAGTGCCAAGCCTGGGGACAGCATGTCCGCTTCGTGGAAAAGGTTCCCTTCAAAATGCAGCTGTTCGACCAGCGGATTACATTGCTATCTTTACAAGACCCTCTATCGGGAACGCCCAGCTTCACGGCTTTAAATGTCACCCATCCAGGACTCGGTGAAATGCTCAACATTGCTTTTGAGACTTTATGGAATCAAGGGACACCGGAGCCCATCCGGACTGAAAGGGGGTAGCTCTATCCGGTTTGGTGGGGTATATATTGACCTTTAAATCAGACCCAGAAAGAAGATGAGGATAAATACTCAACGATAAATTTAGGATTCCGAAAAGAAAGTTTACGTTGAGTCCCTTAAATGATAGGTTTAGAAATGGCGAAATCATACGTCTGAGCTGCGCGTAAAAGCAGTTATAACAGTCATCACAACTAGAGTAGGCGTGAGCATGGTCACCACCACGAATAAGAATACTGGTTACATTTCTCAAATTATTGGTCCTGTTTTGGACGTTGAATTCCCCAGTGGGAAGCTGCCCAAAATTTATAATGCATTAAAAGCCAAGGGCAAAAATGCTGCCGGAGACGACGTTTCCGTGACTTGCGAAGTTCAGCAGCTCTTGGGCGATAACCAAGTTCGCGCCGTATCCATGAGCTCCACCGATGGTTTAGTTCGGGGCATGGAAGTCGAAGATACCGGTGCTCCCATTAGCATTCCAGTCGGTAAAGCCACCCTGGGTCGTATCTTTAACGTCTTAGGCGAGCCCGTAGACAACCAAGGAGATGTCGGTACCGACGAAACTTTCCCCATTCACCGTCCCGCGCCTAAACTCACAGACTTGGAAACCAAGCCTTCTGTGTTTGAAACGGGCATCAAGGTGATTGACCTTCTCACTCCCTATCGTCGAGGCGGCAAGATTGGCCTCTTCGGTGGTGCTGGTGTGGGCAAAACCGTGATCATGATGGAATTGATCAACAACATTGCTACCAACCACGGTGGTGTGTCTGTGTTTGGTGGTGTGGGTGAGCGAACCCGTGAAGGGAACGACCTCTACAACGAAATGATGGAGTCTGGGGTTATCAACAAGGACAACCTTAACGATTCCAAAATTGCCTTGTGTTACGGTCAGATGAACGAGCCCCCCGGAGCTAGAATGCGCGTGGGTCTGTCTGCGTTGACCATGGCTGAGTATTTCCGTGATGTCAACAAGCAAGACGTGCTGTTGTTTATCGATAACATTTTCCGCTTTGTGCAAGCCGGTTCGGAAGTATCGGCGCTGCTCGGACGGATGCCTTCTGCGGTGGGATATCAGCCGACCCTAGGTACGGACGTGGGTGACCTGCAAGAGCGGATTACCTCCACTACCGAAGGTTCTATTACTTCTATTCAGGCGGTGTACGTACCTGCGGATGACTTGACTGACCCCGCTCCGGCCACTACCTTTGCTCACTTAGACGGAACCACTGTGTTGTCTCGTGGTTTGGCGTCTAAAGGGATTTACCCCGCTGTGGATCCCTTGGATTCTGCCTCTACGATGTTGCAGCCCGGCATCGTCTCTGACGAGCACTATGAAACCGCTCGAGCAGTGCAGTCTACTCTGCAGCGCTATAAGGAACTACAAGACATCATCGCCATTCTCGGTTTGGATGAATTGTCTGAAGATGATCGCTTAGTGGTGGCCCGTGCCCGTAAGATCGAGCGTTTCCTGTCTCAGCCCTTCTTCGTGGCTGAGGTCTTCACTGGTTCCCCCGGTAAGTATGTCTCTCTAGAAAAGACCATCGCTGGTTTCCAAAAGATTCTCGGTGGTGAGCTAGATGATTTACCAGAGCAAGCGTTCTATCTGGTGGGTGATATTGATGAAGCCATTGCCAAAGCTGAAAAAATGAAAGCCGAAGGCAAGTAAGGAGGCATTATGTCACTAACAGTACGAGTCATTGCTGCCGACAAAACGGTTTGGGACTCTGCGGCTGAAGAAGTCATTCTGCCCAGCACCACTGGCCAGCTCGGTATTTTATCCGGTCACGCACCTTTACTCTCGGCGCTTGATGTCGGCGTAATGCGGGTTCGACCGGGTAAAGACTGGGTTTCCATCGCCCTGATGGGTGGCTTTGTTGAAGTTGAAAACGATGAAGTGGTTATCTTGGTGAACGGCGCTGAGCGCGGTGACACCATTGATCGGGAAGAAGCCCGTTCCACTCTATCTGCCGCCCAAGCTCGATTGGATCAATCAGAACAAAGCGAAGATAAGCAAGAGCGTTATGAAGCCCAGCGTGACTTCAAACGCGCCCGTGCTCGACTTCAAGCCTCTGGCGAAGTCGTCAATATCTAAGTTTCATTGGTTGTTGACTGTTCTGAGCCTTGCACTAGCAGGGCTCAGTTCTTTTTTTATGGAATTTAACCAACGATGGTCAGCTTTCGTCTATAACAAGGTGAAGTGCAGTTCAAACAGTGACATAATCTTGGTTTGCCCAATCATGAGTCGCCAGAAGGGTTGGCCTTTTGAAGTTGAATTAACCCCTCAAATGAAAATTCGGGGGGTTGTGCTTGTGGATCAAATTAAATCAATCGATTGCATCTCTCGGGGTGCTATTTTTGTTGAACGATCCCCCGATAATGTTATTGACGAGGTTCTGGCAAAATTAGAGACTTTGGTTTCCTAATGGCTGATCTCCTGGCTTTAAGAGAGTTGATTTATCAGCTAGTGGGGCGCTGGGGCTAGGAGGTCATTTATACAATGAATCTCTAGGCAGTCAATCGCCTTAGCATTACGCGAGTCATCACAGCATAGACAGTGGCCTCACTCATTTCTATAAGCATCGAACCGCTTGGGACTAAGATAATCGCCATCCTCCTACTCACGAGTCGGTATGACTCTCTGGTAGTAGCACACCTATAAAAGATTACGAGCGATAAACCGATTCGACAGAAGTGATGATTTATATCTGTATGATTCGACTCATGGTCAGGCGGGTGGCCTGAACTCTGAGACGCTGGTCACTTTTCACGCATTATCCTAGATCAGGACTGATACATCTCTCTTTGAGGTTATTGTTTGACGATAATAACCTATTAACCAAGTTTTTTATGGAAGCCTCAAATTCTCAAACATCAACTGACTAAATTACAGAAAAACATAAAATTTTTATTAAGACGGTAATCTTTGGTAGAGAAATACAGATAAATGATCTACCAAAAAAATCATCACAAGAAGTTTTAAAGAATTTGCGTATTTTACTTATTCAATTCAGATAGATAAGAAGACTAATCAATTCAATCTTATAGTATGGCCGATACATTTTAGGAACTGATTTAAATTCATTCTTAATAGCCTTATTTAATTGTCTTAAAATTATTTTCATCGAAATCCAAACAATCAATCAGGCAAATGATATTGATTTTATCTTTGTTGATTACTTTCCTTTTTTTTGGTTTTAAATCGATTTATCCCCTTTTATAACCTTCAATCATGTAACTAGAAGGTGAAAAGCATCAATTTTACTGACCTCTTCACGCAATGAGTTCTATGTTTAGGCTTGATTATCCTCCTCTTGCTAACTGGGCTGGGTTTAGTGCTGCTCTGCTGTATGTCGTCACTCTATTACCCACCATCTTAAGGGTTGTATTCCCATCTACGAAAACAACAGGTATTCCTAAAAAATTACTAATTCAGCGTCGACTGCTCGGAATTATTGCCTTTTTATTGTCTGTTATCCATGGCTACTGGATGGTATCTAAGAGAGAACTTGACTTTCTAGATCTCCAAACTTACTGGATTTACTGTCAAGGTATTTTTACTTTTCTCATATTTGCTCTATTAGCGATTACCTCTAATGATTGGAGTGTAAAAAAGCTTAAAAAAAGCTGGAAAAAACTTCACAAGCTAACTTATTTGGCAATGTTCTTGTTGCTATGGCATGTGATCGACAAAATGTGGGGGCATTGGACTTGGGTTACTCCTCCTTCTTTATTTATAACTGGAATAATTACGACTTTATTTGTGATTCGAGTTATTCGCGAAAACTATGTCCTTGATAAATCGAAAGCGCAATCGTCTCAATCGAAAGCTCCAGAGGCAACAGCCTCCAAAAAAGACTAGCTGATGGTTCTTCACCATCGCTCAATCACCCTCAAGTACTCACTAGGAAAGGAAAGATGGCTAAATCTACTCAAAAACGTAACTGGGTTATGTTTCTTTTGCTCTCTATTGCAGCCACTTTATATGGGCTCAAAGCCCATGAACAACTGGGTCGAACGGTTGCTTATCCAGCTGTGCCGTCTGAATCCATGTCAACCATTCACAAGACGCTTCAAACATTGAAAAATCAGAGTGTATGGATCTATGCGATCGCACTCAGTCCAGATGGTGAAACCTTGGCCAGTGGACGCTATGACGGCAAAGTTGAGCTATGGAATTTGCGTACTGGCAACTTGCGTCAAACCCTGCAAGCCCATGAAGATGCCATCTCATCCTTAACGATCAGTGTTGATGGTCAAACACTCGTCAGCGGTAGCTGGGATAACCGTATTAGTTTATGGGACTTACAAACGGGTAAACACCTACATACTCTCGAAGATGCCGCAGATGATGTTACCGCGATTGCTCTCAGTCCAGACGGCAAATCCTTGGCTGCCAGTGCTGCCGATAAAACCATCAGGCTCTGGGATCTGAAATCGGGTAGTCAGTCACAAGTTCAGAAAGCCTCTACGGTCGTCTTATCTCTCGCCTTTAGCCCCGATGGTCAGGTTTTAGCTGGAGGAAGTCGGGATGGTGTCGTCAGGTTCTGGCAACGGGATAGTCTTTCCCCGAGTGTTGCTCTAGAGGGGCATCAGGGAGCGGTGCATTCGGTCTCCTTTAGTCCCGATGGTGCTTTACTGGCAAGCGGCAGTGAAGACCAGAGCATGAAAGTATGGCACCTTTCCCAAGGAAAACTCCTGCATACCCTACAGGGGCATGATGCACCTGTCTTATCCGTTGCCTTCAGTCCAGATGGTCGTAAATTAGCCAGTGGGAGCTACGATCGCACCATTAAAGTTTGGCATCCCGTATCCGGTCAGCCCCTCAAGAATTTGGTTGGACATACCAAGTCAGTGCAATCCATCCAATTTAGTCCTGATAGCCAAACCTTAGTGAGTTCAGGGAGTGATGCCACCGTAAGAGTTTGGCCGATTGTTTCAACAACGGCTTTCCATTGACCTGGGCTCAAATGTCCACAGATCTAGTGAACAGGCATGCTGTCCTCACTGGCCTAATTAGGCCAGTGAGCTGGAACACAGAGCCTCAAAACCCAGTCAGATAAAATGATAGAGCGGTTTAAATTTTAGGGAACAGTAAATAAGGCAGCGAGTTGGCTGAATGACTTGGATGCGTTTAATACTCCTGGAGTCAAGAGGTCAATCACAAGCCCTAATGTGCCCATAATCTGGAGATATAGCTTTGTCTTGAGCATTGTGACTGAGATAGGCTACAATTCCTTCCCCAGAGTTTCCACTCAAATTTTGTCTTGTCCTATAGAGGTCTCAATCGACGGTATGTCTAAGATATTGTCCCGAAGTATGCCCTTGTTAGCCAAAAGTGTTGCGATCGCATCCATTGCTGGAATTTGCTTACAAGCGTTACCGAGCTACGCCGGGTTTAATCCAGGGGGCACCGTTGGCAAGCCTGGAAATCGACGGGGACTGGCCACCCGAGGCGGGGGTTGTAAAGCCAGCGGCAACCCAACTTTAACGACGTTGGTTCCCAAAAACAATGTAGGTTTGACGGCATCTGCAACCCCAACCTTCTATTGGTTTATTCCCAGCAATACCTACCAATATGTTAATTTCTCCCTGTTCAAGGTAGATGCACAAGATAATCCTACCGATTTGGTCTATGCTTCGACAGCCCAAATTTCTGGTGAGGGCGGATTGGCGAGTGTCTCTTTGCCCAAGCAAGGAACCACTCAATCTTTAGAGGCAGGCAAGAGCTACCGTTGGATGGTGCGGCTGCTCTGTTCCGGCAACGACCGACGGGGACTCTCTGCCACTGGATGGATTACTTATAACCCACCTAACCCCCAGCTATCCAATCAGCTAGCGGCTCAACCGGATAATAAGGCAGATGTCTATGCTGAGGCTGGCTATTGGTACGACGCTGTTAATGAATTAGCGCTTCAAAAACAGGCTAATCCCAACAGTCCTGGCGTGAAACTGGCATGGAAAGCGCTGATGGAATCGGAGTTTGTTCAGTTAAACCAACTGGCTATTCAGTAAGGTTAAGCTGCAACAAAATTACTAAATATCCAAGCCCTGAACTGTTTCTGTCGGCGGATATTCAACGGTAAAGTGATACTCAATTACCTGGCGTTGCTGAGGAGCGAGTGCTAGCGTCCAATCTAACTGACCCAGTTCGCCACATTCAATTCGGGGTTGGCTCTGGGTTAGTCGGACTTTGAGGCGTTCGTCTCGACTCACGGGCAGTTGTTCCGTGAGCTGGAGCTGGGCCGCTTGTTCCAGAAAGTTGGTCACGATTAAACGGTAGGCAAAGGTAATCCGGCGCTGGCCTCCGATCAGTTTTTTATCGACCTGGCGTTCCGTGAGTTCTCTCTCAATTCCCAATCCCTCGTCAATACCGAGATCGGTCTTGAATTCCTGCCCTGGGGCTGTATGGTCTAGTTGGGCAGTGCCCACGAACATGCGATCGCGAAAAATATTCGCTTTCCCCGGCAGGAGGGTAACGCCGTCCGTTGGGTTTTTCACGGTGGCCTGGAGATAGGCAAAACTAACCCGGCTCGGCATGGCAATATGCTGGCAGTCCACCGGATAGTCCTGATTGGACAAAGTGACGGTATGGGGATTGCCATCACTCGGGATATCACTATTGCCCCCAATACTAAAGGAGACCACCGTCCCAGATTTGGAGATGTCTGCCGTTGTCACCTGGGCCTTTTTCTTTGAGGCTGGGCTGGGAGGAGCAGGTGAAGCTGCTTTTAGGTCGGCTCCAACTTCTAACGCTGCAGCCATCGGTGCAGTAGACTTTCGCCGTTTTAGCATTTCTACCTGCTGGGGTAAGTTGATATACCAAGGTTCTAGCTTGGGGGGTAAAGAACCGAGTCCAGGTTTGGCAGTGGATAAGGTTAAGTCGACAGCCTCCCAGCTCTCTCCTGTTGTCTGCTCCACTTCTGCTAGATAGGACAGGCCCAGAACACCCGTTTCGGTATTGAACTGCAAATCATACAGGGGACGCCACTGAGCCTGATTGACGCGGTAGATGATCTCTAAATCCAGGCTACCTGCTGCGGCAGCAATTTTGACAACGAGATGATAGCGCTCATGGGGACGACGGGTTTGTAGTTTTAGGAGTTGGTCTTCCAGTAATTGAATCTGCTGCTGAAGATTTTCCTGTTGGCCTTCAATACGGGTCACTGCATCGCTATAGGTTTCATATTGCTCACCCCAAAACTCGAATAGGGCGTGAGTCTCATTCAGGGTTTGCTGTTTGACAATTTGCTTCGATAGGGTTGGAATTGCTTGGGCACTGAGCGCTTCTACGGCCTGTAACTTGAGCTTCACTGCCGCTAGTTGATCCTGGTAGCGTCGTTGCTGGCGCTGCAGCTTTTTAATTTGAGCTTCGATTCGGGCCACTTCTGGCTCAGTTGATTCAAGGGTTGCCACGGACTCTGTCCTTACCCCCAGCAACTGCACCGCCTGGGTACTAGAACCAGAGACCCGCACCGAATCGGTTTGTAAGGTCATGGGTAAATCAGGAATGATTAGCTCTTGCTCACTGCCTGTCAGCTCAACTGTGCCTTGGCGGGTGATTTGGGCCTGACGGCTATAGACGGTTACCGCTGTAATCTGAGTGTCAATCGTGGTTTGCATGGGCTTTAGTAGGAGACAAGTCGGAGCAGAGAGATTTTCAATTCGAGGACCGTTCCACACCCTAGCACTAAGTGAGTTATCCTAAATCCCATTAACGTTAGAGCATTATCCTGAAGATACCCCCAGCAATAAGGTTCCCCAGAGGTGAGGTAGGCATGGAGACTTGCGATCGCACATTCAGTTACGTGGCTGATCTGGCCGATCTCTCGGAATCGGGCTGCCATGTCGTCTATGTGGACGGTAAAGCTATTGCCCTCTTTCGGCAAACGGATCAAATTTTTGCCATCGATAACCGCTGTCCCCATATGGGCTTCCCCCTCCATAAAGGCACTGCCCAGGATGGCATTCTGATTTGTCACTGGCACCATGCCCGCTTTGACTTAGCCAGTGGAGGCACCTTTGATCTGTGGGCAGATGATGTCCAGTCGTTTCCCGTGGAGATTCGGGAGGGCCAGATTTGGGTGGATCTGTCCACACCTCAAGATCGAAAAGCCTATTATCGACAGCGCCTTACGGATGGCTTGGAGCAGAGCATCTCCTTAGTGATTGCTAAATCGGTATTGGCATTACTGGCCTTGGGAGTCGATCCGTCGGAACTGATTGAAATTGGGTTAGCCTTTGGCAGCCGCTATCGCCGGGCCGGATGGGGCGCAGGTTTAACCATCTTGACCTGTATGGCCAATCTCTTACCCCACCTCGATCAAGACGATCGACCTTTAGCCCTCTATCACGGCTTAAGCGCCGTCGCCCGTGATTGCGCGGGTTCGCCGCCCCGCTTTGATATTCAGCCTCTCCCGCGATCCACCGCTGATTTAGACACCCTTAAGGGCTGGTTTCGAGAATTTGTCGAGGTTCGAGATCAGCAGGGAGCCGAACGCTGTCTCGTTTCCGCTATCCGTAGTGATGCGCCTCCAGCGCAGGTTGCCGAGATGCTGTTTGCTGCTGCCACCGATCACCGGTTTCTGGATGGCGGTCATACCCTGGACTTTACCAATAAAGCCCTTGAGGCCTTGGATGTGGTGGGTTGGCCTCAGGCTGAGACTATTTTGCCCAGCTTGGTGAGGGGATATACCGATGCTGAACGGATGGAAGAATCTAGTGCTTGGCGGAGTCCCGTTGATTTGGTGGCTCTGTTGGAGCAAGCTTTTGCGACGTTGCCACACATCTATCAAGCATCCCAGAAGACGCCAGTGGATCAAGGGGCTTTAATCCCGATCCTCTTGGGCGATGATCCAGCCCTGATTATTGACGAGTTGCTCCGAGCGATTCAGAACGGATGTAGCGACGTGGAATTGGCCCAGGTGGTCACCTATGCCGCTGCTAGGCGGGTAGCACAATTCAGCATCAATAATGATTTTCGGGATTGGGATATTGCCCATCACACCTTTACCTTTGCCAATGCCGTGTGTCAGGGATTGCGGCGAGTCCCTTCTGTTACCCTCTTGCGAGGCGTGTTTGATGCTGCGATGCGGATTTATCTCAATCGGTTTTTGAATATTCCTCCGGTGCCTTTGCCTCGGCCTGAATCCCAGGCCCCCTCTTTGGCTGGACTTCCGGACTTGCTCGATCGCCAACAGCAGGTCAAGGCAGTGGGTGAGGTGGTGGCTCAGTTTCAATTTAACGGAGGAGAAGCACCCCATCTACTGGCTGAGCTGGGGAAACTCCTGCTCCGAGAAGATCGCAATTTTCACACCATCCAGGAAATAGAGGCCGCGGTTCGCCAGTATGAACAATGGTCAGACAGCCCTACCCGTCCCTATTGGTTAGTAGCCGCCTCCCGTTACTTAGCGGCCCATGCCCCCACGGCCAGAGCCCAAGGCCAAACTTATCGGATTGCCCACCGCCTCCAGCAAGGGGATCAGGTCTTTGAGTAGGAAATAGATATGAGATTGATTAGATGGTCTATCAGTATGTCTTTGGTCATGGGCTTGGGATTTTGTACTGCTCCGTCTCAACTGTCGCCACAGCCGCAGCAACCACCCCCCACTATGCAATATCAAAAGCAGGAACTATCGCAGGCAACCGTACATGTTCTGCGGATCCCAAACCATCCCCGCTATACCGTTCGTCTTGATGTCGTGGACGGACTCCAAACCGTGGCTGACTTTGCCCAGGGCACTCCCAAGCCAGTTGCCGTAATCAATGGGGGATATTTTGACCCTGCCAATCAGCTAACCACCTCCTATATTCGGCGAGGGGGCCAAATCCTGGCTGACCCGACTCAGAATTCAAGATTGGTGGATAATCCAGATCTGAAAGTCTATCTACCGAAGATCCTCAATCGCTCGGAGTTTCGGCAATATCAATGTGGCGCTAAGACTACCTATGCCATTACCTCATACAACCAGCCTATTCCGCCAGACTGCACCCTTAACTACGCCTTGGGTGCGGGACCTCAGCTTCTTCCCCAACTGACCTCACAAGCAGAAGGGTTCACCGACTCAGTTGATGGCCAGGTAATTCGAGATGCCATTGGCAGTCGTCAGCCCAATGCTAGAAGTGCGGTCGGGATTACAGACAAGGGGGAGGTGATATGGGTGCTGGTGGAACAACAGTCTGCTACAAAGCCCGGACTCTCTTTACCAGAGCTAGCGGATTTTATGGAACAGCAGGGCGCAGCGTCTGCCTTAAATCTGGATGGGGGCAGCTCGTCTTCCCTGGTGTATCAAGACCAGGTGATTACGGGTAGAAGCTTACAGGGAGAACCACTGCTTCGCCCTGTAAAGTCGGTTTTGATGGTGCTGGAGAATGCACCTAAATAAAGCTGAAATCAATCGGTAGGACGGAGCACTAACGGCTTGGATGATACACCTTGATACTGCCTTGAGCGATCAGGGGTTGGAGAATTTCGTCCGTTAGCTGAGTTTCAGGCTCCGTGGGGGTTGGAGGTTGGAGTTGGGATTCCAGTCTTGCGATCGCAACTTTCAATGCTGACGCAGTTTGGTGATTCGTACAGGCTTCCAGTTGATTACGAAGCTGTTCGATTTTATCTACGGTTAACAGAGCCATCGGAGTCCACACATCAAAGGTTCCAGAGATCATTAAACCATTTAATTGGCATGAATCAACATTCAACGAATCGTCCTTTAGAAAGGCTTCAATTTCAGTCCCCCCAAGAGGCTAGCTGTTCAATTCCGATGGCCCAGATCTAGGACTGGCAAGCATTGGCCATGGCCTGAGTTCTCCTGCCTAGGGGCTGATTGAACTTACTCAGGCCCACCCAAAACGTCCGATATCCGTTGTTATTGAGATTCTTCGCGCGAATACAAGACCACATACCAATCGGTTTTTTGAGATAACCCAGTGAGTCGAATTTCTGGGTGCAGTGCTTGCTGTTGGTACAGCGAGTTTTGATAGGCGCAGAATGGCCTTGATTAAACACATAGAAAGAGATGATTTCGGTCGTCGCTTTACGTCGTTTGGGATTCCGTTTTCCCTTACGATTTTTGACCACGCATTTAGCATTAATGCTGCCGAAATAGCAATGCCCTTTGGCCCAATACCCATTGGCTTTGACATTGAACCCTTTGGTTTTGGCTTGGGCGGGGGTGGTCAAGGCAGAAAGGGCCAAAGCCGTCGTAACAATAGTTACTCCACCGATCATGATTCTGTTCATAATGAATTCTCTCCTGACAATTGAGCTGAGACTGAAGCAACGGTAGCCACCATTGAGCGGTCTCCACCTTCTTGTAGGGATGGGCGAAATTCGTTATGCAAGATACGGAAAAATAGAATGAATTTTGCGTTACTGGATATGTCCAATTTGGGATGAATTCTTAACCACACAACTCTAAAAATATTTCTTATATTGAAGAGAAGTTTCCGGCTGGCATAGCAAGGGGTCATTGTGTCTTTATACGCTGAGTTGCATCGACATTTAGGTGGATCGGTAGTGCCACGGATTTTGTGGCGATATTTCAAACGCAACCGCCCCGATTTGGCAAAACCTTTTGCGGACTACCCTCAGTTTGAAGAATTCTATTGCCGCCCTCGGGAATCCTTGGCCGAGTACCTAGAACTGCATACCCTAGTAGAAAGCGTTCAAACCCGCGAAACCCTGCCTTACTTTATCTATCGCCTGATTCGCGGCGCTTACGTGTTCGAGAATCTGGCCTATATGGAGATGCGGTATACCCCTTATCTGCGCACCTCAGACCAGCTCAGCCAAACGGAACGGATTGATCAAACGGCGGAGATTGTTGAAATTGTTGGTCAGGCGAGCCAGGTCAAAGAATATCCCATCGTGACCAGCCAAATTCTCTGTATGCATGCGCGCTTGCCCTACGAGGTCAACCGAGCCATTGTCGAAATTGCCGCCCAAATGCCAGAGTATGTCTGCGGGATTGATTTAGCCGGTGGGGATGATTTGTATTGCGATCGCATGGATGAATTTGTCGATCTCTATGCCTATGCCCGCTCTCTAAACCTTAAAACCACCTGCCATCTCTATGAAACGGAAGGCGGTGCCCATCCAGAACTCCTGCCCTACCTGATGCGGATTGGTCATGGTATCCAAATCCCCTTACAGCATCCAGAACTTCTCCCTGCCGTTGCCCAACGTCGGCAATGCTTAGAAATTTGCCCCACCACCTATCTCAAAACCGGAACCTTACAAAGTATTCAGCAATTGCAAGTGGTGTTTGATCGTTGTTTTGATGCTGGAGTCGATGTGGCCATTTGCACCGACAACGCTGGTCTTCACAATGTTCGCTTACCCTTTGAGTACGAAACTCTCCTCACTCAAGACGTGATTAGCTTCGATCAACTGAGAGCTTGCCAAGAAAATGCCTTCCGCCACGCCTTTGCTTGGCCCCTCAATCAAGGTCCAGCTGCTATTCTGAATGATGTTCTAAACTGGGCTCCTGCTGCACTCAAGCCAACTCGGGCAACGGTTGCCACCTAGTACCAATCCTAGAGAAGGTGGCATTGGCAGCCAGTGTAGAACATTGAGACACCATCCAAACCGTGAATGCCTGCCATCCGCCGTCGACTATTTCTTGCTTTAGTTAGCGTTACGCTAACGATTCTTTTGCATATCCCGGTCTGGGCTCAAGCCCCCAGTCCCGTTGCCAACCCCTCAACCCAGCAGCCGCTAATTATTCCGAACCTGTCAAACCCTCTGGTTTCGGATTGGATTTGGTTGGATGGTCGCCGTCTCTTCAAAATCGCGGCCACTAAAGGCAATCTAGCTGAGCGTATTCAAGCGGTCCAGGACAGTCTGGAGACCAGCAAACGTAAGTATCTCCGCTCAGATTCAGTCGACCCCAAGGTAGACATTCGGATCAGCAATAACTTACCCGTCATTTATGTTGATGAGCAGCATTTAATGACCATCACCTCCCTGGATGCAGAACTGCGAGGGCTGGACGTCACCACCCTAGATGATCAAATTAAATCTATTTTAGAAGTGGCCCTGCGCCGCGCAAGGACCGAGCGCCAGCCCCAGTTCTTGCGACAGCAGGGGATTCTTACGGCCGCCGTGATTGGCTGTGCCGTTCTTTTAAATCGCCTCGTCCATTTTTGGCAACGTCGGTTAAGACGCCCTGCTAAAGCAGTCGCCGCCCCTAAAACAGATGGATCGCTGCAGCTGCCGCCGGTCCAATTTTGGGTAGGATTCCTCGGGGTACTCCGGCAAGTTCTCAGTATTCTGCAGATCGCAATAGGGGTAATCTGCCTGCTCATCTGCTTGGACCGATTTCCCTACACCCGTCCTATCAATATTTGGTTGCTCAAGAGCCTACCCATACCCCTCACCTTAACCGGGGTCGGATTAGTTACCTATCTGTTGATCCGATTGAGTTGGGCCTTAGTCAACCGCTTTGCCTTAGCCTTAACCGTCACTCCCTTTCTCTCCCCCATGGCATCGCGGCGGATGCTGCTGAGAATTTCCACCATTGCCAATGTAATCAAAGGAATTGCCGTTCCGATTTGGATTAGCTTAGGCATCATTGTGGCCTTAATCCTGCTTAAAGTGGATGTCGGTCCCTTACTAGCGGGTGTCGGTTTGGTGGGGGTCGCCCTTTCTCTTGCCTCCCAAAGCGTTATCAAAGATGCCCTCAATGGGTTCCTAGTGATTGTGGAAGATCAGTTTGGGGTAGGCGATGTAATCACAGTCGATCAGTACACCGGCGTAGTTGAAACTTTAAACTTGCGCATGACCCAAATTCGCAATGCTGAAGGTCAGTTAATCACCATCCCCAATAGTGAAATTCGCATCGTGGCCAACCTCTCCAGCGAATGGTCACGGGTCGATCTCAATATTCCCATTCCCTACCATACTGATATTGACCAAATGCTAGATCTGATTCAGTCCACGGCCCAGACTATGGCAGATGAACCGGATTGGCAAAAACAGATTATAGAACCACCGCAACTGATGGGTGTGGATGATTTTGATCATCGGGGGCCTGTCGTCAAGGTCTGGATCAAAACACAGCCGCTCCAACAATGGGCCGTGTCTAGAGAATTGCGTCGTCGGTTAAAGTTAGCCTTCGACGAAGCCAATATTTCCATCCCCGTCCCTCAGCAGCAGTTATGGCTATATCGATCTCATCCTTGAAGCCATCTGTACAGACTAGAATTGTTGGCCCCCTTTTAAGCATGAATATCGCAGAACGATGGCATCCAATCTTAGGAGGCTGACTCCCAAACTATTACTGGAAATAAACTGACGGATATAGATAGAAATGGGTATCAGTCAATCAACCTATCGAGTTTATACGGATGGGTCAGCAGACATTTATATTTTTTTAATCTCAAGTACTTGAACAAGGGGTTGTTGTAGGCAATCTTAAGAGACTTAGAACAAAAGCATTGACTATCAGAAAACTTCTACTAGACTATGAACTTGTACATTTTGGGTATTGAAATATCCCACTTTTTTTAGTCTATAACTAACGCCTTTATAGTTGAGTTGAGTTGAGTCAACACTCACCCAGACTTGTTTTTAGCTCATCTATATGTATGGTGTCTCGAGTCCAATTTAGTCATTATTATGGGGGAATTCAGATTTTGACTATGAACACAATCAGGGTTGGTCCAAACAAAAATCAGTTGCCCATTGAAATGGGTGATCTGACTATCTATCCTTACTGCCTTCATCCTAACCTTCAATTCTTGGTAACTTGATATATACTTTACTGGATATCTTTTTCTAGGTAGCCTTGGATACCTTACCTAAGACCAAATCCTATCATCAGGGTAAAAAAATGAATCAATTGTTATTGTTGAACCTATTCATTTTTTCTTTTGTTATAGTAAAAAAGCTTACCCAAAAATAAGCGATACCCTGATTCCTTTCTGTTGTGTTTATTACTGCATTAGAGACTTATGCCTAAACTAAAGAAGAAAACGGTTAAGCCATTGACCGGAGAAAAACTATTGGCAAAAATCAAAGAACTCGGTGATTTAAGCCGAGAAGCGAAAGCCAAAGCTTGTGGCTACTTCTCCTTTGATCCAGATGGGTCAGAGCGTCTGAATGTGATGGCTTTTATGAATGCTGTCCTCGATGCTGAAGGAGTAGACCTTGATGCTCAGCCAACCAGTAATGGAACTGGCACGTCAGGACGTCAACCCAGCTATATGGTGTCTGTCCAAACCAATGGCAATTTGCTAGTTGGCGCGGCCTACACCAAACAAATGGAACTGTCACCGGGTGACATGTTCGAGGTGACTTTGGGGCGCAAGCATATCCACCTCACTAAAGTTGAAACGGATAGCTAGTTAGGGAATTCGTTGCACTCTTCAGATTGGGTGAGCTGAAGAGTAGCTCCAGGGATTAGCTTTATTGTTTTGAGAACCAGGCTGCGATCGCATCCGCCATACTAACCGCCAACTGCTTCTGAGCCTTCGGATCTGTAATCCACTCGAACTCCGTCGGATTAATCATAAATCCCAACTCCATCAACACAGTCGGTGCCACCGTTGGTCGAGTTAACGCCAAATTATCCCAAAAAATACCGTAGTCAGGCCGCTTCAGATCATCGACTAGGTAATGATGTAAAAAGACTGCTAAATCATGGCTTTGGGCATGGTACCAAAAGGCTCCAATTCCTGCCGTGTTCACTGCATCACCACTATCGGGTAATGCATTGTAGTGAACGCTAATGGCAATGGTCGGTTCCGTTTGGTTGATAACATCCACCCGATCCTTGGGATAGAGGTCATCGTCCCCTTCGCGGGTCATCACAACGGTTGTTCCCCGCTTCTTCAATTCTTCCTGGAGCAGTTTACTGACGACAATGGTGACTTCTTTTTCGGGTAAACCCGTGGGTCCCCGAGCACCTAGATCATTTTCGCTGCCATGTCCTGGATCTAGCAGCACTTTCACATTGGAGAGTCCTTTGCCTTTAGGGGGATGCCGCAGGGAGAGTATCAAGCTGGTGCCTTCGTAGCGCAGCTTATAACCCCACTGTTGTTTGGGCTTGAGGTTGAATTTATATTCCACCTGACCTGGCCCCGGCTGTTGCCAATCTAGTCGTCGAATGACCGGGTCGTCATTCATAAAAATGACATCGGTTTGAGCTGTGGTGTTATGCAGAGTCAAGGTAAAGGTTTGATCCCCCTGGTTGACGCTAATTGGCACGGGATTTTGCAGCGGAAAAACCACTTCAGTCCAGCCCGGAGCTTGGCGACTGCGAAGACTACGAATAATAGAATGGGGCAGAATATTCTGGGATAGGGGACGGGTTTCTTTTGCTTTGATCCAAGCGCCATAGTCTAATCGCAACCACTCCCCTTCCCGTCCAGTGATGCGAGCTTGCGTTCCTTTGGGTAAAGGCGTTAACCGAGAGTAGTTCGTACTCGGTCCTGTGCGCGCCACTCCCTGATCACTCGTTACTTCGATCACAGAGAAGTCTTGGGGCGAGAGAATTTCAATGGTACTCGCTCCTGTTCGCTGGAGGGTTTGCCCATCTTTTGTCAGCTGAAACACGGGCTTACCCAAGACACCGGGTTGAGAGAAGGCAGTACATCCCTGATACACTCCCGGTTGATCCGTGGTTTGGGGTTGATTCTGCTGGGTTAAAGCGGATGAGTTGGGGGGTAAGTTGACGGATTGCCCTTGCGGTTGCAAGGGAACGGTTTGTTGCCCGATTTTAACCGAGAGCTGAGCGTTCGGTTTTGCAATCGTGGTAAAACAAACAGGCTCATTGGGGAGTTTAGCAATATCAGTTTTGGGTTCTAGAGAGTCTTCGGATAAACCTGCCGTGGGTTGGGGTGAAGTTGATGTGCGAGTGATGTTGAGGGTGAGCGTTTGGTCACCGTACTGAAGTGTAAAGGTATTTTCGCCAATCTCTAGGGGAAAACTGGGGGCAAAGTTTCCGGTAGGGCTGCGGTCAATCACCTTGCCATTCACCGTCACCTCTCCTGGAGCAGGAGCCGTGCCAATCAGAAAGATCTGAGCCGCAGTGGTTTTATGTCCATTGGCAGGGTAGACCACCCCTAAGGCATCTCCGGCAACAGCAGCATGGGGATAGACCAAACTCAAACTCCCAGCAAGAATTGCTAATCCCAAAATGCGCTTCATGGACTCTACCCTTCACATCCACTTTAATCAACCGTAATCCCGTGTCCCTGTCAATATTCAGAACTATGGGGTGGTGATTATAATTGCCCAAATGGGCAGAATGTTATCGTTGAAAGTCGCTTTTTGCGGACAGTGATGGAAGAGAGCAGCTAGTTCCCTCGGCGCAGAACTTTACTGATCATTTTCCGAGAGAACCGTAGGTTAATCTCTTCTTTCTCGGCCCACTCTTGTAGGAGGCGAAAGAAGATTTGGCGATCCTCCGCTTGGAGAACAGCCACGCGATCGGCTGTTTCAATCACGTAGGGATATCCCCCCCCGATGATCACTTCCCCTCGGACAAAATCTAAAACCGTGGAATGTAATCCGGCCTCATAAATCCAGATGGGCATTTCAATGCGCGCAGGCGGACCTTCATGGGTTTTTAGGTAGGTAAAGGCGATGGAGTCTGCTTGGTCTCCATAGTCTTGGAGAATACCTTGATGGCTGTTTTCACCTTTGCGATCGCATTTAAATATCGGCGTGCGATCACCCCAGTCCATATTCACCCCCAAAAAGGCCGCATCATTAAGAGATGGCGCTTCTGGTAATCTCTTTAAGCAATGGAGTAGTTGAACTAAATCCCGCGCCCGAGACGTATCAATGTAAGCCACTAAAGGCACTCGAAACTTTTCGCTGGCTTGCAACAGTTCCACTAATTGCTGAACGTAGAATCTTCGACATTCAGCATCAAATTTTTCTGCAAACGTGGCCACTAGAGAGCCGTCCAGAAACACCAAGCAATCTGAACGATTGGTATGGCTCTCCATAAATTCGATCATACGCTGGATTTCCATGCGAAATCGATGCATGTTAACCAGCCGATCCATCGGAGTACTCCGATCTTGTGGCTTTAGATCTTCAGGAGACAAAACCTCTAAGCGCACATCCTTGTCATAGCTACCCAAGGGTAAATGGGGATTCTCAAACCAGCCCACTTGCACCATGCCAATCGGAATGGATATATCTTTGCTGGGATAGACTTGAGAGCCATCCACAGCAAAGGTCGTAATCCCCATCAATCGTTCCCGCACCCATTCCAGGCTTTGCTCTCGACTCGACCACTTCAGCTTAGAAGGAATAATCCAGTTTGGGCTATCCCCTAAAGCCTCTAATGGACGCCCCCCTGGATTATGGTGATCGATTAATGCTTTCGTGATTTCAGCATCAGGCTGTTGGGCAACCTTACTTAATGCCTTACGATATTTCTCTAATACTTTGAGGGTTGTTTGGTGAAAATCTTGGAACTCAGTCTGTTTTTGGTCTAAAGCTTGTAGGATTTCAGACGGCTTGAGTGGCATGATAAACCCTTATTTTCAGCCCGTTTTTTTTACTCTACTACCAACTGGTAGTGAATTTTGTATCTATGTCTTTACGTCAGCAGCAGCATCCACTCATTCGAGAATGGGCCAATCGGATTGAAGCAATTTGGACCCACTATCTAGAGTTATCAGACTATCCCCTTCCCTCAGAATTCGGGCATGTTGAAGGACGTCTCGAAGGCGAGTTCCTCGTCATAGAAAATATTTGTTACCAGGCTCCACCGTTTCGCAAACTTCATTTGGAGCTGGCTCAAGTAGGAACAGGCTTAGATATCTTGCACTGCGTCATGTTTCCTGAACCGCAGTACGCCTTACCCATGTTTGGTACCGATTTGGTCGGTGGACGAAGTGGCATTAGTGCTGCCATTGCCGATCTGTCCCCTATCGCTAACGGAAAGCTACCCCCGTCATACCATGAGCATCTCCAGAATTTACCCGATTTGAAGTTTTCCGAGCCACGGCAGATTCCCGAGTGGGGAACGATCTTTTCTGAGTTCTGCCTGTTTATCCGACCCCAAACATCCCAAGAAGAAACTCAATTTTTAGATCGAGTCTCGGCCTATTTGGAATGGCATTGCCAGCAAGCCATAACAACTCAGCCTGTGTCCGAATCAGAGATTGAACAAGTTATGGCTGGACAACAACGGTACTGCCAGCAACAACAACAGAATGACAAAACTCGACGAATATTGGAGAAGGCATTTGGTGATGAATGGGCGGACCGTTATATGACAACTGTCCTATTTGATTGCCCTTGATCTGATCCTATTTTTTGCCTTTTTTCTGCCTATACTGATTTTTCGCGATTGACAATAGATTCTCTGGATCCTGTGGTTACTGGAAGTAAACATAGTCCGCTTTTTTTACAGGCTCAACTGGCTATCTTTCTCCAAAAAAATTGACAGCAAAATTAGCCTGAAAGCACTTCATTACAGCTCATAAATTTTGCCCAGGCACTCTAGACGGTTTTGACAGCCAACCGCCGACAGGGAATACAGTCTACTTGAATGGCTGTAGCAATTTCGCTGCTATGGATCTCAAGATGGGCCGTCCGTGGCGCATCGAATACTAAAGTCTGTTGGGGAAAGACCACCCGCTCAAAATACCAATTCTTGATATTAGTGATCCGCACGACTTGAACCCTAGGTGACGGATTGCAGTAGCTACAGAACGTTAATTGTGTTGGCTGAGACTCAAGCGTTTTAATCATAGAAAATGACTAACCAGCTCTTGGATCCAGGATCTTAAGAGCTGGCTAAATGAAAGAATTGAAACAGGAATTTATAAGCTGGCCAGCGATTTTTATCAGAAAGGATAACCTTTCCGTCGATACACTTTTCCCAAACAGGAATTTGTCGTGCTTATTATGACTATTACATTAACTTATCTATATTTTCTTAACAAAAAAATTTATGATGTTTTTATATTTCATTTATTCATACCACCATTAGATTTCTGGAGAAAGTCAGGTGCTTTACTCTGTAGATCATTTTGAGAAATCGACGTTCATTTTTTTATGTGCCCGCCTAATGATCCATTGATCCCACCAGATGAATCGTGATCGATCTATTGTTTACGCTTCTTAAGTTAATTCTCAGCTAAAGACAGTTGATAATCTATCCAATTTCCGTGACATCCTGTTGCTGGCGCCCCATCCACTAACCCATTTTGATAGTTGCATCCACTTTGTCATATCAATAATGAAAGATCTCAGCTAGGCATGCTTTGAATTGGCCTATTTCGGTGCAGCAGAAGCCAAAGGAATAGCAATGTGCCAAAAATAAACTTGCAAAATCTTGTACTGAAAAGATAATCACTCAAGACTGATTTAATAGCTTATACAAAATATTTATATTGACCCCATAACTATAAAATTGGCAAGATTTGCCTCTGTATCAGTGATTTTAGATGTATTTTTTTAGTTTGTTTATTAGATATTAGTTCCAATTATTTGCTAGTGGGAATAGACGTTTGGGCAAACTAATAGTTAAGCATTCAAATCTATAAAGATTGGCTGAAATTTAATCTGAGAGAGCTAAAAAGGATCCTCTAGCTATTAGTTTATTTTTGAAGATAGGGGGATATTAGATGGAAAAAATCACAAAAAGCGTCCATTTATTTGGAATTGTCTTATTTTCTCCCTTGATTCGAACGCTATGGGATGTGACTCAATTTAAGAAAATTGTTCAGCAATGGTGTTCTCCAATCATCCAATCAACCGTTCCCCATTTCTATAAGCGGGCTATCTTAAGCCAAACCATTACAACCTTGAGCAATGCTCCACTGGGTGATCAAACCAATTCGATCAACAGCGATTGCAATATTCATTCTTTTCTAACCTGCCCTAAGTGGAAAGAGTCTAGCTGATGAAACAGAGAAAGTTTTTCAAATACTTGGGGGTATCTACCCTTCTCTTGCTTTTCACTGGATCAGTTTACAAAAGCGTATCCGTCGATCCCGAAGTTCATCAGCGTTATCATGCCTTAATTACTCAACAGTTAGTTAAAGACGCTGCATTAAATCAAGGTGTTCTCAAGTCCCGTTATGCCTTGCTCACTTCCTATGATCCACTTGTGCAGGCTATTTCTGAGCAAGGGGCCATACAAAAACAATTAGAGCAGGTTCCTGGCTCTATTGGTAACCCGTCAACCCTCAATCAACAGTTGAAAGCTAACAATAAACTTTTTCAGCAGAAAGAAGAATGGGTTGAATCGTTTAAATCTTCCAATGCGGTGGTCAAAAATTCCTTAAACTACTTACCTGAACTCGTTAGAGAAGTCCGTCAAGGCGATCGGTCTCAGGGGTTAACGAAAAATAGTACAGCAAGACTCCAAGACATGTTGGATAACGTACTGCTGTATAGTCTGTCTGCCAACGAAGCGCTGGTGCCACAAATCAACCAGCAAATGACCCAGCTAGAAGCAATGAGCCATGCTGAAGCTAATAAAGAGGGGCTGTTATTAGCCATTGCCCATACCCGAATTATTCTGGAGTACAAACCGAAGGTTGATCAGCTAACCCAAACAATCCTTCAACAACCCACTTCAGAAGCCATCAACCAACTAGAAGCTCTCTATACAAAACAGCACCAGAGCGCTAGTCAGACAGCGAATATCTTTAGATTGATTAGTTTTGGCTGTCTACTGATCATTTTGGGAGGCACTGCCTATCTCGTCATTCGACGCCAATGGGCGCTTATCCAAGAGCAGCAGCAATCCCAACAACGCATATCAGGCATTTTGAGCAGCATCACGGATGCGTTTATTACCCTAAATCCAGAGTGGCAGGTCGTCTATATCAATGAGAAGGCTGCTGAACTCTTTGGCCAAGGCCTACAAGATGGCATCCACCAAAACTTCTGGCAAACGTACCCCCAGGAGCTAGGACTTGATCATCAGGAAAACTATCACACTGCCCTACAAGACCAGATCAGCCAGTCCTTTGAAGTCTTTTACGCCAATAGCCAGATTTGGTTGGAAGTCCGCATTTTTCCCAGTGTGGATGGGCTGTCCCTATTTTTACAGGATATTACTCCTCGCAAACTAGCTGAAGCCCATCTCGTGCAGATGAATGAAGATCTAAAAACTTCTCAGCAGTTATTAAGACGTGTGATTGATACGATTCCACAACTTCTATTCTGGAAGGATCGTGAGGGCATTTATCTGGATTGCAACCTGCAATTTGCAACCTATGTTGGCTTAAGCCAACCTGAACAAGTCGTTGGTAAAACGGATGCTGATCTCCCATGGGCTCCACCAGAATTAGCAGCATTCCAGGCCAGCGAACAGCGAATTCTCACGACTGGAGAGATTGAAACTGCATTATTAAAGCGCCATAACCCGGATACTTGGCTGGAAACGATTAAAGTTCCCCTTCATCAGGCGGATGGAACTATTATGGGCATCCTTGGGGTTTATCAGGACGTAACGGCACGCCAACAGGCTGATGCAAAACTGCGTAACGTCAATGCAGAATTACAAACAGCTAAAGACCGCGCCGATGCAGCCAGTCAGGTGAAAAGCGAATTCCTCGCCAATATGAGTCATGAACTGAGAACTCCAATGAATGCGGTGATCGGAATGACTGGGTTACTGACCCATACATCCCTCGATGCTCAACAACAGGATTTTGTTGATACCATCCGCAGTAGTGGGGATGCACTTCTCTGCCTGATCAACGATATTCTAGATTTCTCTAAAATCGAAGCTGGAAAACTCGAAGTTGAAGAACAACCGTTTAACCTCAAATCCTGCATTGAAGAAGCCCTGAAATTAGTCGCCCCAAGAGCCTTCAAAAAAGGCTTAGAAATTGCTTATCTTGCTGATCCAGATTTACCCTGCGGCATCGTAGGAGACGTCACCCGTCTACGCCAGGTACTCGTTAATTTACTTACGAATGGGGTGAAGTTTACGGACAATGGTGAAGTCATCGTCTATGTCAAAGAAGTAACCGCAGAGATACAGGATAGGGAGGGGTCTGGTAGCGAGGGCCAGTCTCCTCGACGATTATTCCAATTTGCGGTGAAAGATACAGGGATTGGTATTCCCGAAGATCGCTTGAATCGATTGTTTCAATCCTTTAGCCAAGTCGATTCCTCCACGACCCGCAAATATGGCGGTACGGGGTTGGGCTTAGCTATTAGTAAGCGGCTGTGTGAATTGATGGGTGGAAAGATCTGGGTGGATAGTGAAATTGGAATAGGTTCCACCTTCACTTTTACGATTGCAGCTCCAATAGCTGACACTTTCGATTGTGCCCCGATTCATGATTTGGCACCGTTGAAAGGCCAACGACTCCTGATCGTTGACGACAATCTGACGAATCGAAAAATTCTAACCAAATTTGCAAATATTTGGGGAATGTATTCCCAAGCAGCCCCCAGTGGACCGGCAGCCCTTGAACTCCTGCGAGGAAGATCTAGCTTTGATTTAGCCGTGGTCGATATGCAAATGCCAGAGATGGATGGCTTAACCTTAGCCAGGAGGATCCATGGCTTACAAAAATACAAAGACTTGCCTCTGGTCATGCTCAGTTCTTTGGGCGTTGAGGCTATTTCAACTCCGATGGATAAAAGTCTTTTTTATGCCATCTTAAATAAACCCATTCAAGAAGCACAGCTAAGTGCCATATTGGTCCGAGCAGTAACCAGGCAATCCGAAAATACGCAAAATTCTGAGTTTGATTGCCCTCAACCCAGTACTAACTCAAAAACGTTGCACCTTTTGTTAGCGGAAGATGTAGTGGTGAACCAAAAAGTTGCATTGCTTATTCTGAAACAGTTGGGATATGAGGCAGATGTGGCCAACAACGGCAAGGAAGTTTTAGAAGCTCTCCATCGCCAACCCTATGATGTAGTGCTAATGGATTTGCAAATGCCTGAAATGGATGGCCTGACAGCATCCCGAGCCATTCAAGAAACTTGGTCCCCTGAAGCTCGGCCCTACATCATTGCTTTGACCGCTAATGCCATGCAGGGGGATCGAGAGAAATGCCTTGAGGCTGGCATGCAAGATTATGTGAGTAAACCCATTCGGAGTGAAGAACTGAAAGCAGCTTTAGAACGTTATTTACTGTCGCAATCACCGGTGCTGAGTTAGAAGCTAGCTCAGCTTAGGGACCATAGGCTTTGTTTCAGATCCTATTCCCTATCTGGCGGCAGCGTTAAGGTGCTGCCGAATTTGCTCATAAACTGAGGTGACAACCCATTTAATAATCATAGAGTTCTATGAACAGGCTTAACCTAGCAAAGGTTAGCTATGGCACCATAGGAATGAATCCAGGCTCAATTACTTCGCTGTTCCCCCAGTATTTTGTGTACCTTCTTAAATCAGTACTATTGCGTAAGTGGATAGAACGGCAGTCCCAATAGTTCCGTAATTTAATCGTTTTTCTCTCATGGGCCTAGATTTAAGCTACATTTAGCTGCACTTAGGTCAACGTTATGAAGCTCGCCCATGAACTGCATCAACTGTTAACAGACGATTCTCGCCTCGAAACATTACCTGAGTTTTTCCTATCCGGTTCCGTTAGCGACCCTAGCCATACAAAGCGGCGCATGCAGCAGCGGGCCATTTCCACCGATATGATCGAACTGGCGCTCCTATACGGCAAGCAGGAATATCACAGCCACGCAAAAACCTACACGATCTTAGATAAAACCCTGAGAAACACCCCCTACCAAAGGTTTGTCGACAAGCTTAGAGGTTTGCGGGTCATAGCCCTAGAAACTGCTCGCGGATTAAAGGTGACCAGTGTTTACTGGGCCTGGAACTTACGCTAGCGATTCAGCAGATTTTGTACTCTGGTTTGCAAGCCCTTAATCGCTTCATCGATGGCCTGGGTAATTTCTTGCCAAGCTTCATCTGCCGCATTGGCAATATCAGTGAGCTTTAGCTGGGCATCGGCGAGATGTTGCTCTAACTGTTCAATCTCTTCATGTTGGGCCTGTTCTAAGATGCGATCGCGATCCGATTTCAACTGCGCTAAAGTCGCTTTGACATCACTGATTTGGGTCTCAATTCGTTGGATATAGGCCAATTTGTCACTCATTTTTTTACTTCTCCTAACAACAGGCTGTGGGTAGTCCTAGCCAACCACTGAGGTGACGCCTAAACAAACCGCCGGGACGACAAAAAACACGCCGACGATATAGGCAAACGCAATGGACTTTTTCTCACTGGCCACAACGGCAAGGGTCTCGGCTCCTTGAATGGGTAAGCGGCAGAGGAAGGGAATGCCATAGATGACAACCACGCCTAAGAAGTTGTAGAGCATATGCACCATGGCAATTTCCAAGGCTGGTACTGCTTCAGCCCCCGAAACGGAAGTGGCGGCTAATAAGGCGGTAATGCAGGTGCCAATATTCGCACCCAAGGTGAAGGGATATATCTGCGACAGGCCAAACACCCCGGATCCAGCCAGAGGCACCATTAAGCTCGTCGTCGTGGAAGAAGACTGGACCAGAATTGTAATCAGGGTGCCCGCCGCAATCCCAGCAATCGGTCCCCGGCCAATGGCCACATGCAAGATATCCTTAGCTCGACCCACCATCAGTACTTTGAGTAGCTTGCCCACGAAACCAATGGTCAAGAAAATCAGCACAATCCCCACAATAATCAGGGCAACACCGTCAAAAGGGGCAGGCAGGATCTTAGTCCCACTTTTAGCAACTTCTACAACTGGCTTCGTGGCAGCTTTCACCACATTCATATCCTTCATACTGACCGAGCTGCTCCCCACCATTAGATTGGCAAAGAATAGCCCCATTCTTTCTAGAGGGTGAAAAAAGATTTCTACAGGCAGAAAAATAACGACACTCAGGAGATTAAAAAAGTCATGTACCGTAGCAGCCGCAAAGGCTCGTTTAAATTCATCTTTGTTGCCCACATGGCCTAAGCTCACTAGCGTATTGGTAATCGTGGTGCCAATATTCGCTCCCATGACCATCGGTACTGCCGTAGCAACAGGTAATCCTCCAGCTACTAAGCCGACAATAATTGAGGTCACGGTACTTGAAGACTGAATCAGAGCGGTTGCCACGGTTCCCACAATCAAACCCATAAAGGGGTTTGTGGCAAAGGCAAACAGTTCTTCCGCTTGGTCCCCCGTGGCTGACTTAAAGCCAGATCCGATCATACCGACAGCGGCAATTAATAAATAAACCAATAAGACAACCCCTATCCATTGCCAAATTGGATTTCCCTTTTGGCTCGGTTGATCAACCTCTGGTCTTTGGTCTGCCAGGGTACTCATTGATGGTTACACTCCTCAAATTTGCACATGCATCCAAAGCCTAAATTTAGAAGGTAAACAGTAGATAATTCCTCGGTTAACCTTGCCCTAAGTCCACAGCGTCAACCAGACCAGGAGTGAGTCTAAATCATGAGATCCTGACTATAGGCTGAAATCCTATCTTTTCACCTGGTTTCCATCACTGAGCAGTACGGTTAATGGCAAAGCGTTTTTGGTTGGGAATTGCAGCAGTACAAGTGCTGGCACTCGGGCTGCTCTATTTCACCTGGCCGCCAGTTGTCCTGACCCTGCTTGTACCAGAGGATGAAGCGCAAGCGTGGAAACCCTTAATCCAAAAATTTGAGGCCAAACATCCCAAAACCAAAATTAGTCTGATCACCACGAAGAACTTAGGTGGCTTTTTATCCAAGCAGCTCAAGGAAGGCTCCTGTTTGCCCCAAGGGTCTCCCGACTTGGTGTATATCGATGTGATTTGGGTGCCTGAATTTGCGGTTCGAGGCTGTCTTCAAGATCTGTCGGGGCGGTTTGATACAGAGATGCGATCTCAATTCACTCCCCAAGCCGTCAAGGATGGAGAATATTTCGGCAAGTCCTATCGCATCCCCTTGCGTTCCGATATGGGCATGCTCTATTACCGCTCTGATTTACTCGCCCAGGCTGGCTACCAGAAACCGCCCCAGACCTTTACGGACTTAATGAAAATCTCCCAAACCCTCAAACAAAAGCAGCTAGTGGAATGGGGCTTTCTCTGGCAAGGCGATCAGTACGAAGGCAAAATTGCCACCTTTGTCGAAATACTGGCAGGACATGGGGGTTATTGGATTGATGAAGAAACGCGCCAGGTTGGGCTTGATCAACCCGAGGCTATTCAGGCCGTTCAGTTTCTACGCAACACCTTAACCAGCAAAGTGTCTCCCACCAGCGTTCTTACCTATAGCGAAGCAGAATCCCTCGCTCAATTTAGGACCGGGAAAAGCATGTTTCTGCGACATTGGCCCAGGGCAAAGTTGTTTCTGGCTAAAGACAAGATGGTTAAATCAGTGCCGATGCAACTACAGGTCCAGGGGCATTCAGGTGGCCCTTGCAATGGCAGTTGGGGGTTAGGGATTGCCAAAAAAACACAGCATTCTGATCAAGCCTGGCGAGCCATTCGATTTTTCACCAGTGAGAAATCCCAGCGCCAATTTACCCAAGCCACTCAATTTATTCCCAGTCATAAAGCCGTGCTCAAACAAGGATCCCCTGAGGTCCAGGAGGCGATCACCAAGGTCATTTATCGACCTCGCATTCCAGAATATGATCAAGCCTCAGAAATCTTACAAACGGCTCTTAGTCAAGCTCTTAATCCTGACACCTCTGATCAGGCTGTCGAAGAAATCATGGAAAAAGCAACATCAGAAACCGACCAGCTACTGAATCCCCCTTCATAGTCTCAGGGATGGAAGATGATGCTGCACCTGTTGATTTGTCTCCTCAGCTGGTTGACTATTCTCATGGGCTTGCCACCACAACAGGCCACTAATGAGCAGGATGGAGAACAGAATAAGGTTCAGCAAGGAGCCCCAAGGGAAAGAACTTTGTGAAATCTCTCCTTCAGATAAATTTTGGGCCTGGGGAGGGGAAACAAGGTTGTCTGGTTGAATGTGTTTCAAGACCTCAGCTGCAGTTTGAGGACGGTCTCGAACCAACGGAGACATCAGTTGATCAATCCAATCAGCAAGCACCACCGAAACATCAGGGACTTTCTCTCGCCAGACTAATTGACCACCATCATCGACCCGCAGATTGTAGGGCGGAATTTGGGTGAGTAAATGCACACAGCTACGCCCCAAAGCGAAAAAATCAGACTGCTGAACCGTTCTCCCATCCATTTGTTCTGGGGGGGTATATCCCGCCGCAAACACACAGGTATCAGTAACCGTTATATCCGGTCGAGGGGGAATATCTCCAGCCTCTTCTGGGTGAGGCCGAACTTGTTTGACTGCGCCAAAGTCAATCAGAACCAACTGTCCGTCCGGTCGCAACATGATATTGGAAGGTTTAATATCTCGATGCCAAATATTTTGGGCATGCAGATAGTCCAAAATAGTCAGTAATTCCCGAAGCCACTTCAGAAGAGTGGCACTATCAATCGGCGCTTGCTCCTGTAGCCAGTCTCGTAGATTCTTCCCTTCGACCTTTTCCATCACGAAATAATGGATTTCTCGACGAGTGGCTGGCTCCACAACTGAAAAATAGCCATCGCCTGCACGGTCTTGAGGATCAATTTTGGGAATTGCAGGATGGTCCAGGCTCTGTAAATAGATTGCCTCTTGTTTAAACAACCGCTCTAGATCGCCGCCATTGTACTTGAGAAGCTTCAGCACTTTCGGCGCTGAATCCGATGAGCGCAGATCCTCAATTTCAAACACTTCAGTGTTGCCCGATCGCTCAAGGTTCACTAAGGGCCGAATCAGACGATAGTTCTGGTTAAGAATTAATGGTGTTTCGCAACTTTGACAGATCTCCGCCGTTGCAGGATTTTGCCGCTGTTTACACTTAGGATTGGGACAATACACCATCTATCGATTAGGCTTCAGACACCATAATTTGTTGGGTGACCTCTTTGATCACTGGCGGCAGGATAAACCCCTGATCCACATGTTCAATCAGAGACCGCTGACGAAGGGAGGAAAGGGCACTCATTAGGTCTTGAGCATTGATACTGGAGAGTTGGGTTTGCAGTTGCTTAAAACTTAACCCGTCATTTTGCTCCGCGAGGATATATAAAATTTGTCGTTCTAAATCTGAAACCCGGTCAAAAATTCGCTCGATAAAATTGTGAATATCTCTGGTAAACAAGCTGGTATCTAAGAAGTCACCGACATTGCCACCAAAGACTTCCTTGATGGTTTCGGCGACCAGCTTCAGCATCATCGGATTGCCCCGATACCCATCCACTAGATATTGCCATTTATCTTCTCCCGTCAGTCCCTTGTTTTGGAGAATCGCTTTCGCTTGCTCCAATTCCAACCCCCGCAACTTAAAAGAACCGACTGGTAAGGTTTGGCCCTCTAGATAGGCGACCTCACCGAGTTTCTCCTGGCTCGTCGTCACCACACAGCTTTGATGGGGCACCGTTCCCACTAGATGAATCCATTGACTGTAGTTTTCGTAATTCGGTTGGTAACTCCCCGCCAAGTCTCCCTTACGGCTAAAGGATTCTAAGCCATTTAAGACGAGCAGACACCGATGATGTTGGAGGTAATCCATCACCCAATCCATTTGCTCAGATACCGTCGCCAGAGCAGGGTCTAATGGTGAACCGTGGAGAAAGGTCGTCAGCTCAATCAGTAAATCTTGCAGGAGTGGCGCATAGTACAGCGACCGCCAAAAAATTTTCTCAAAGTGAGGTTGCAGTCGTTGAGTTAACTTAACCGAAAGGGTGGTTTTGCCAATCCCAGAAATCCCATAAAGCGCCAGTAAGCGATACCGATCTTGGATAATCCATCGCTCTAGTTGTTCTAACTCTGCAGTACGCCCATAAAACACGGATACATCGGGGGCATTGCCCCAATCTACCTGCTCTAGCTCGGCAGCTTTTACAGCCGTTCCCTTTTCAAGGGCTTCTTGGTAACGCGTCACCAGGAGTTGCTGCAGCTTTGTGAGTTTAACGGGACCTCGGCCAGCAATCCCAAATTTCTGATAGACCTCACTGAGGCGTTTGCGGGCTGCATCCCCACTAATTCCAAGCTGTTCGCCAATATCAGCGGTGGAATACCCGGCTAGTCCAAGTTTGAGAGCCGCTAATTCAGATTTGGATACACCCTGTTGAGTGGCTAAGTCACTCAAGAACTCTGGAGGAATCACTCCAATAAACTCACATAAATAATGATCTTCCTCATTCTATCTCTAATTCACAACTTTTATATGAGGCAAATCTCAATTATGTGAGCATCCCTTTACCTCCTTTATGTTTAGGTCTTTAAAGGAGATGGAGTAAGTCTATGCTCCTAAACTCAAATTTATCAAGCTATCTATCTCTACCCTTGGACAGACAAAGACTCTATTCATGATCAACTAGAGTAACCTCATGTGAGAAAAATCATTGGCAAATCTCACATAAAAGAGATATCTTATGTGAGGACGGGATTGAAACAGCGTTCCATAACCTTATACACCCACCTTTCAGTCCCTTCTCTATCGCATCAAGAGGAGCGATTTATGCACCCTCACTTCAAAACAAGCCCCCTCCATATTGCCCAGGCATGGCGGTCTTGAACGTGTCATCCACGTGCTGACAGACGGCCTAGTCCAGCAAGGACATCAGGTCAGTAACCCCTCACTTTTTGCACCCTGTCCTCAACTTCCTGTGATCAACATTAGCGAGGCCCAGAAACAAACGATGCTCCACCTCAATTACAGTGATACGATTCACAACACCCTTGACTTATCACGATATCCCTTTGCGGCTGAATGCCAGACTCCGCCTTACATTGCCTTTATCGGGCGGATGGCACCAGAGACCGGTCCACAGTTTGCGATCGCAATTGCCCTACATGCTGGGTTACCTCTAAAAATGGCAGGAAAAATTCACCCATCTGAGCAAGAGTTTTTCGATCATCAGATCAAACCTCACATTGATGGTCAACGCATTCAGTATCTGGGAGACGTCAACCATGCCCAAAAAGCAGATCTGCTTGCCAAGGCAGCCGTCACCGTTTTTCCCATCATTTGGGATAAACCTTTTGGCCTAGTGATGCTGGAATCGATGGCCTGCGGCACCCCCGTTATTGGCATGAACTGCGGGGTAATTCCCGAAGTAATCGCAGATGGTAAGTCTGGATTTATCTGCTCCACAATTAATGAGTTTGTAAAGAAAATCTCAGCGGCCCTCCAGCTCAATCGGGCCGACTGCCGTCACCATGTAGAAACCTTATTTCACCCCACACTTATGGTTAGCCAATACGAGCAGGCCATAGGTCTGGTCCTGTCTAGCCAAAATAATCTGCACACATTCCAACGTCACCAATCTTAGGGCTCCGTTAGCTCAGTTATTGATTTTGTTACCAGAGGATTTCCGGATGAAATCTATCCAGTATATCTCCTAAAAAGTTATGGGGATTGGAATTGGTGTTGTGATTGCAGCTGTGCCTTTATATACTTCAGCGTCAGTCCACCAGGGAGTTTCAATGCCTCTTCAGTTGGATCCAGTTCTAGAAAGAAAAGGGGACAATACACCACCTATCGGTATTGTTTATGATTCAGCACTCATCCCGACATCGGCAATTTTGGCTACGGGATTATCTCAAAGAAATGTTTCCCAGAAAACGCCTCCCTTTTCCAATTTCCCCTTCGGCCAATCGATTGCGGTGGCATCAAACTCGGAGCGTCGCCAACCCCGCTCGTCCAGTCAACCTTCTTCTGACTGGATTTGGCTGATCGGCATTCTAGGCTTTAGTGGCTTTGTTCTTTGGCGATTTCTAACTAATCTGTCCAGTGGCAACCAAGGGAGTAGCAACAACTGGTTCGATTTTGAGAGCCACGACAGAAGCAGCGATTCTAGCAACCCTAGCGATTATGGGAACTATAGCGATAGTAGCGATTTCGGTGGTGGAAGCAGTGACGGTGGCGGCGGTGGTGGAGATTGGTAAGTCGTCCTCCCTGTCAGCTCAATGTTCCCATTAGGGAGCAGAAGGGGATTGAGCCGTTTCCTGCCCACGCTTTTTCCTAGTTCAAAAACCACGTTTTCACTACTCCAGGGAACTTGTTCCTGATTGATTTAACGAGAATCTCACATGAGAACAATACGGTTTAGAACTTGCCAGGCCATCGGCTTTGGGACTGGAATCGCGATAACCAGCACGGGCATTGTCATCAATTCCACCACCACCATTGAAGGTATACCCAAACCTAGTTGGCATACTCCCAAGGTTGTCCCATCAGCAACACCCCATCAGTTTGCAATCAGCAAAGCTCCCTCGTCAGCACTCTCCACTCCCTCTGCAGTCGTTTTTCTCACAACAGTCTCACAGCCTACTCTAGAGTCTCACCTTAGAGCTGACACCACCCCATATTCAACTTCAACAAATCGTACCCCCCGCTCTGCCACAAAGCCTCCTTGGGCATGGCTTCCCTCACTCTTCTTCTTCGGTTTTGCCCTCGGCATCATCAGACGGGTGAAGATGAGTCTTAACAGCAGAAATAACCATAGTCATAGCAGTAAGGATTCAGATAGCCTTCGCAGCAATTCCAGTAACTATAGCGACTCAAATGATTTCAGTAGAGGCGACAGAGGTAAATAGGTAAACCACTTTTAGTCTTTTTGGGGGAGATCTTTAACTCTTTATCCAGTTCAGGAGCATCCAGAATGAAAGCGTCATATCTCAGCATTCATACAAGTATTAGCCTTGGGACTGCAATATGCCTTGCTGGTATCACAACTCTTCCCCTCACTGTCTGGGCCGTCCCCTACAAACAAGTCCCCAATCCTCGCCAACAAACTCGAGGCTGGGTAACGGACATGGCCAATGTCCTCAGTCCAGAAACTGAAACCCAACTCAACCAACTCATCACCCAACTGGAAGCTGAAAACGGCAGTGAAATTGCCGTGGTCACTGTGCCAGATACATCCCCATCCGCTACACCCAAAGTCTTTGCGACTAGCTTGTTTAACCATTGGGGAATTGGCAAAGAAGGGCAGGATAGTGGTGTTTTGTTCCTGATTTCCAAAGGAGATCGCCGAGTCGAGATTGAAACAGGCTATGGAGTTGAAGCCATTTTGCCCGATGCCAAAGTCGGACAAATTATTGATGATCACATTCTGCCCAAATTCAAAACTGGCAACTTTGACCAGGGAGCGACCACCGGTACACAGCTTCTGATCCAACACCTCAGCGCCGACACATCTCTCCCCGAGTCTAGTCCAATCAACCGTCAGCCAGTTAGGACAATCTACGATACTGAGCCTGATTTCTCTTGGTTGTGGGGGATCTTGAGTGTTGGCGGAGTTTGGGGTGTCTTGGGCTTCCTCATGTATAGTTTGAAGAAAAAAGGTGCCGTCCTGCGTCCAGGGAAGCGTTCACGGGTATCTCGAGAGAAGTACAGCTACGATTTGGATGGGCGAGTGCCACGCTGTGCCCATTGCAAACAAGCACTCCACAAAATAGCCTCAAAAGATCTGTCGGTCCATCTAACCGAGACAGAAAAAGTAGCTCAAAAGCTGGGCAGCGTCAAATTTATCGGTTGGCAATGCCCAACATCTTCCCCAGAAGATGCCTCCAAGAATATCCATGTTCGGGCCTATATTTGGAATCCCATTTCATTCCGCGAATGTCCTGAATGCAAAGAGTTTACAGTCTCACGTTCCTTTGAGGTTCTGGAATCAGCGACAGATGATCAGCCTGGGAAAAACTATGTCACAGATACCTGTGAATGTTGTGGCTATGTCAAAGAATACGAAGAAAAAAGCCCTCCCCTAAAACTTGCTAGCGCTTCAAAGCATAGAAGTGGTTCGGATAACCTTTGGGGGGAAAATTATGGTGGCGGTTTTGGCGGGGGCTTCGGCGGAGACTCTGGCGGCGGCGGCGGTAGTTTTGGTGCGGGCGATAGTGGGGGCGGTGGTGCAGGTGGCAGTTGGTAGAAAGTGGATCAACCGTTGCCTACCTACAATTCCCAAAATAATTTCAATTTTCTTGGATGAAGTCGATTGGAAGCGGTGTTGGACTGATGGGTATATTGAGTACTTTTATCAATCGGAAAAAAGGCGTAAGACCTGAGCCAGGTCAGCGATCTCGAGTTCCTCGACCAGAATACAGCAAGGAATTAGGAAACCTAACGCCACGCTGCATATACTGTCAACAAAAACTAGAGAAAGTTGATTCTGCAAGACTCTTACCTCACCTCACAACAATCGAACTTGCCGCTCAGAAACTAGGAAGTGTGAAGTTTGTCGTCTTCAGTGTAGGAGTATTCCCTATGAAAGCAACAAAACTCATCCTTGGAAAGTTGTGGTGTGTTGCAGTGGTCCTAGTGTTTGTTAGCGGGCCCCTTGCAGCTTGGGCAGTCCCTTATCAACAAGTTCCTAACCCCCGCCAGCTCAATCAAGGATGGGTCAGCGATACTGCCGAGATCCTATCTCCTGCAGCGGAAAGCCAACTCAATCAGATCATTTCTGGGTTGGAAACCAAAAATGGCAGTGAAATTGCAGTTGTTACTGTTCTGGATACCTTGCCATCAGACTCCCCCAAAACCTTTGCAGCCCGTTTGTTCAATCATTGGGGAATTGGCAAAAAAGGATTGGAGAATGGCTTGCTACTGTTGATATCTGTCAACGATCATCGTGTTGAAATTGAGACCGGGCAAGGTATCCAAACCCATTTACCCGATGAAACCATTCAACAGATTATTGATCAACAGATTCTGCCTGCCTTCAGAGAGATAGAGGACGATTTTCGTCAGCAGGGGCTGGTAAAAAGCCCCAATCCCCATTCCTATGATCAGGGAACCATTAGCGGGACTCAGGCTATCGTTGCCAAGCTTGAGTCGGTCTCCTTTGTCCCCCTTGATACCAACTATTGGACTTGGATGCCATTCGTATTCGTTCTAGTGCAGAGATCTGTAAATAGTTCATCAGCTATAGTCGAGGTTGGAATCCCTTAAATTGCCATTGGAAAGGTTTGGCCATCGTGTGATTGAAATACTCAATAAATTCGAGGATGCGCTGTTGCAAATCATCCTTGGAGGTGAAATTGCCTCGACGAATCAATCGACGCACCAAAATACTAAACCAGCATTCAATCTGATTGAGCCAGGAGGTATGTTTGGGGATATAAACAAATCGGATCCGATGGCTGGGGTCGCTCAAGAAAGCTGTGCGAGTCTCCATCGATTTGAGAATACCGGATTGACCTTTAACACCTAACTCTGAATCCATACCGCAACAAGCAGCAACCCATCGCACCAAGGAAGCAGAGCGATGGGTATTGAGTTGGTCGAGTAGAAAAATCCATCCATCGTCCGGTGCTGTTTCAACGGTATTGGCAATATGATTGGCAAAGTCAAACTCTTTTCGAGTGGGTCCGATAGAAGGCGCAATCACCTTTCCCAGAGCCACGTGCCAGTTGGCAATCAAACTGAGGGTACCGTGCCGTTTATATTCAAATTCCAAGCGACGTGGTTGCCCTGGTTTCATGGCTTGGTCTAGGTATAGTCGTTCAAGCGCTTGAATGCCCGTCATTTCATCCGTACTGACAAGGTGAATCTGTTGAGCTGCCAATTCAGCTGCTGAGTCATACAGTTGACAAATCTGACGCACTTTCGCCTCGAACACCTCTGGGTCCTCAGGGTTAGCATTGAGCCAATAGCGACTCCGATGGGGCTGCAGCTGAGCCTCTCCCCAAAAAACGTCTCACACTGCTGGCCGACAGGTGAGGGACGATGCCGCGTTTAATCGCTTCATCAGCAATCTCTTCAGGTGTCCATTGACTCACAGGTCGGGCTGAGTCCTGGGGAGATTCACAGGCAATAGCCACAATTTGGATCACCTGCTCTGGGGTAAAGGTGGGTGGGACACCTGGACGCGGGGCATCTGTTAAAGCCTCCAACACTTGCTGGTGCAATTCTGTTTCGCTGTCGTCTACCTGCTCACAAAGGGCAAGACGCTCTTGATTATCAAGCCAGCGCTGACGCCAATAGCGAACTTGGTTGCGGTCGAGTTGCCATTGACGGCTAATCTGGGTGTTACTTTCGCCTGAGGCGGCTGATAGGATGATGCTTGCTCGACGTACCAAGCGATAAGGATTGGTGGTTTGTCGCACGATTTGGGTCAAACAATGGTGTTGTTGCTGCGATAGTTCGATTGGAGAAGCTTTGGGAGTTGGCATTGGCAGAAATCATATCTTGTGAAGAGGGTTTCTCTGACACTATCCGATTGATGACCAATCTTGTATAACTGCCGGATTATCTTCAAAATCTAGGACTAGGTCTGTTGGGGGGAGGCATGTGGACGTTGAGCAAACCGAAAAGGGTCGTCCTTCAACCCGGACAGCGCTCACGGGTAGCGAGTGAGGCTTATAGCTCTAACTCTGGAAAAGTAGTTGTTTGTGCTGAGTGTCAGAAGTACTTACGCCCAATGCCACCAGAACAACTCTCTGCTCATCTAACGCCAGCGGAAAAAGTGGCTCAGACAATAGGAAGCTTGAAATTTGCAGGTTGGCAATGCCCAAACTCTTGCCCCAAAGACGGGTCGGAGAGAATCCATATTCGAGTCTACCGATGGAGACCTGAATCGTTTCGAACCTGCCCAAATTGCCAAGAATTAACCGTCCAATGCCGTTCAGAAGTACTGGAAAAAGCCACGCCAGATCAATCAGGAACCGTTCATATCGTTGAGCAATGTGCTTGTTGTGACTATGTCCAGGAATATGACGAAACCATTCAGAGCCCCAAGTCAGACCCATCCCCTGACACTATTGCCGATAGCGGGGGGGAATCTTTTGGCGGTGGAGGATTTGGAGGCGGCAGTGGTGGCGGTGGTGCCGGAGGCAGTTGGTAAATCGAGATGTTTCGAGAAGTAGAGACTATGAATCAAAAAAAGCAAATGATTCCAGCCAGTGATGCTCCTGCAATTTTTGAGCTAGCCTCTCAATACGCCTCTGCGGACCTAGAACATTACTCCAGAACAGAGCTGGAAATGGCCGCTGCAGAAGCTGGCATTCCAGCCGAGTATATTCCTCAAGCCATTGCCGAAATTCAAGCTCAAAACGCCAAAAAACTAATAAAAAAACAGAATATAAGACAATGGATGAGAAAGTGGCTGCTTATAAGCTCTATTGCTATAATGGGGAGTATAGGATGGCTTATCGCGACATATAATGCGATTGCCAATCACAAAATTCAGGTGGAAGCTGCTTGGGCGCAAGTCGAGAATCAACGTCAGCGACGGGCAGATCTAATTCCACAGTTGGTCAAGGTTACTCAAGCCTACACCACCCATGAAAGCACCCTGATAACAACGCTCATCGAGGCACAACAAGCCTACTTAGAAGCGGACAGCCTTGAGCAGCAGCAGGATGCAGTAGAAAAAATAGATCAGGCCATTGATCAGTTTCAAACCTATGCCCTGACCCATTCAGCTCTAAAATCCAGCCAGCTTTATATCAACCTCCAGTATGAAATCACTGGCACAGAAAATCGGTTGGCCGTAGAACGAATGCGATATAACCAGGCTGTACAAAGCTTCCAACAGCAACTGCAGGGATTTCCCAATGCAGTCATCGCCGAGCTTTCAGGTTTTGAATCAAAGCCTTTTCTACAAGCAGATTAACGCTGGGCCAGTACGAATAAGCCCAAATGATTAAGGATGCTTTTCCTGGCTTATCAACCCATAGAGACGCTACTTCGTATGCGTCGGCAGAATTAATACAACTTTTGAACCTTGATGGTTCATTGGAGACAAACAAATGAATAATGTCAGAAACAATCTTGGTTGGTTGAATTGGAAAACTGGCCTAGGACTGTTTATAGCTCTAATGGGTGCCAGTACCTTTCAAATTCTGGGTCCGACTCAAATTGGTGTTTATAAGTTTTTAGGCAAAGTGCAGAAAGGGTCAATGGCCCAAAGTGGTTTGAACTTTAAGTGTCCTTTGCTTTGTGGAATTGATGTCTATGATGCCAACATTCAGGAGGAGCAGTTCCCTGCTGCCGCCGCAACCAAGGATTTACAAGACCTCACCGCTGAGCTAACCGTTTTCTACACGGTTGATCCTGGCCCACTTACCACCACTCGAACCCGCATCGGCACTATGCCTCAAGTCACAGCTAAAGTTAGATCCTTAACTCAAGAAGCCTTTAAAGCGTCGAGTGCTCAATATACGGCTGAAGAAGCCATTACCAAGCGTGAGCAGCTCCGTAAGGCCTTTGACGAAGGGATGACCAAACGCCTCTCTAGCTTTGGCATCAACTTCGAAGGCAGTGCCATCGAAAACCTCAGCTTTAGTCCTAAATTTAATGAGGCTGTTGAAGCTAAGCAAATCGCCGAACAGCAGGCCAAGCAAGCTATTTTTGACGCCAAAAAAGCTGAAGCCCAGGCTCAAGCAGAAATCAACCGCGCCAAAGGTAAAGCCGAAGCCCAACGACTTTTGGCTGAGACCTTGAAGAGCCAAGGGGGCAAGCTAGTACTGCAAAAAGAAGCGATCGCAGCCTGGCGTGAAGGGGGTGCCCAAATGCCCAAGGTGCTGGTGATGGATGGCAAAGGCAACAACAGCGTTCCATTCCTCTTTAATTTAGGGGATGTTGATTCCCAGCAATAGTAGATATAAAAATTGCAGCAGTCTTTTCAAAATACTGCTGCAATTTTACTCAATAAAATCTCTATTTCAAGTCAATGCTTACAGATAGAAGAACGATAAAGATAATCAGATTTACAGGGTTATTTTTGTCTTCTATGACATTATTTTTCTTATGGCATCACATACAAATTTATCTCAAAATAATCACGCCACTGTCGGAGAATATTTCACAGGCAGAAGAGTTTATTAACTGGAATCGTACAGTTTTATTATTCTTCCTGTTCCCATTTTGCGCTTTTGCCTGCCATTTAATCTCAATGTACAGGCATAATCAGAACCCTTGGGAATCGGTAAATACTTTGTGCCCCATTTGGCTCAGAGCAATGTTTTACGGAATATCTATACTGGCATGGATTGATGGAGCGTATTGCCAAATAATTCTCTTTTCGATTCCCGCCCGCAATTCCTATGAGATATGGAATTATTGGAGAGAACGAAGTGTTTTAGATGGTCATATACTTTTCAATAGCATTTTTGTTTTAGTTTTCTTTACTCTTTTTCTGGTTACCTATCAGAGGCAGGCCCGATAATAAATCGATTGTGCATCAACATAAGACCTCTTGCATAATTGAATGTGCGATATGGTATTGAGCCTGATATTCTTTCTATTCAGTGCCATATCCAATGAATTACGAAACAGCCCAACAGCTGAGTGCGAAGGACTTTAAGCGACGAACTGGAGTCTACAAGCGAACCTTTAAACCCATGCTCCATGCATGGCATACCTATCACCTGAGTCGCTCTAATGCAGGGCGTCCTCCAAAGTTGTGTCGATGTGATCAACTGTTGGTAGCCCTTCAATATTGGCGAGAATATCGGACCTATTTCCACATTGCTGGAGATTGGGAAGTCTCTGAATCAACTGTCTGCCGTATTGTCCACCAGGTCGAGACCGCTCTGATGAACTCAGGACTCTTTCGCTTACCCGGTCAGAAATCTCTGCTACAAGGGTTCGAGCGACCGGATGTCGTTGTGATGGATGTGACTGAAACGCCCATTGAACGTCCCCAGACAAGACAAAAAGCGTATTATTCAGGAAAAAAAAGAGACATACCTTCAAATGCCAGATTATCGCTAACCGCAACACTTTAGAGATTATCTGCCTTAACGTTGGTCCAGGTCGTCGGCATGATTTTCAGATCTCCAAGGTTTCAGGTATCCATATCCATCCAGATACCGAGAGTCTGCAAGATAGCGGATATCAAGGGATTGCAGCCTATCATGCCAACAGCTATGTTCCTCTCAAGAAGCCACAACACGGTGAACTGACTTCCCTGCAGCGAGAGTATAACCGTGCTCTGAGTCAGGAACGAATGGGCATTGAACACATTAATCGCAGCCTGAAGATTTTCAGAATTCTGTCGGAGCGCTATCGCAATCGTCGTCGTCGCTACGCGCTGCGGTGTAACTTGATTGCAGCTATCTATAACTACGAGCTATCTTTGACAACTTGAGGGATGGCAAACAGCAATACCACATCGTCAAATGAATATTGCAAGAGGTCTATAGTGTGGGATAGGTAGCTAAATCTTGCCATTTCCAAGGATTATCCATCAGTTCAGCATGTTGTGCAGCCGTATTCTTGGATCGAGAGCGGCACCAGATCAAGTTGAAATAGGTCATACCAATTTCATGTGGAGATGAACTGTTTGACTCCAATGATTGGCTTATTTTCAATGCTTTCGGCGAGCTATACAGGTCAACTAGCTGGGTAATTGGTATCAGCACCAGTCTTAACCCTCTTTTATCACTTTAGACAGAGAGAAAATCAGGATGCTTGAGCAATTTCCTCACCAGTGGACAGCAAAATGCCTCCATCTTTGATGTGAGTTGCTCAAACCCCTTTTTCAAAGCACGGCTGGGAAAGACTTCTAACCAGCGCTTTAGAAGATTCCAACTGATTAACGGTTGAATGATCAAGCGCACATTATTGAGCAGATTCTTCCACCCGTTTTGGTTATCCCACCAAGGATGCTGCGCAAAGTGTTGATGTGCCACTGGACAAGAGTCATTGAAGACATCAGCGAACAAACTCACCATCAAGAAAGCGCTCATCACTATCTCCCACCACTTTTCAATTTGTTCGTAGTGCGTCATGCGAAAATCAGCCCAACCCAAGGTATCTTTAGACTGTTTGAGACCATACTCAATCCAAGTTCTGAAGCCATAGCAATCCCCAATTTCATCCAGCTTGATCTCGGGTGCCGCTGCCATGACATAAGAGGTTGAGTTCTCTGGTAGCGTTTGGGGGTCCGTGGTTAATAGCCAATAGCGCTTCTGGTGGTGTCGCTGGCCATAAATGATCTCTTGCCTGTAACGAGTTTCAGTGGTGCCATTGCTGAAGGTTCGTTCAAATGACTGCCACGGTTCGGCAAAGACTGCTTGTTCTGCGGGTAACCACACCGCATGATTGCTACGAATCGCTAGGATATAGGGCAGCTTTAACTCCTCTAAGACATTCACAAAGTTTGTTTGAGCTTCCCCATACAAGCTGTCAGCCAGGACGAGCTCAAAGCAAAAGCCCATCCCTTGCAACTGTCGGATCATTCCAGCAGCAATTTGGGGTTTGCTGAGATACTCATCCTCCTCTTTAAGACGTTCTCGGGGTTTGTACACTTCAAAGGACAAAGGCAAAATCATCCCTTGAAACAGCCCGTAGGCAGTGACTGCGACGATGCCATTCTCTTTCTTGCCCACATTGCCGATATACTGCCGTTTCACATAGTCGGTACTCTTGCCTTTTTTGCAATCGCCCGTCTCATCGATCAATAGAATTAACCTGCGCCCATCCAGTATTTTCAAGATGATGTCCAATCTCTTGTCAGACAAATGTGACGCTACCCAAGGTGATTCACTCAGAAAATGATGCAGGCTTTGATGGTTCTCCAAGCCCACTGCTCTTGCAATGGCGGGCAATGATTTACGTTTGATATCACTAATCATCCCCAGATGGAGATGCTTGAAGGCTTCATAACTGCGGACTTGGGGAAATAACTCTGCAAATAGTTGGCAGTACTCATCAACAAAGCCAATGGTTGGTTCTGGACTTCTTGAAGCTGACATCACTCATTAGAAAAATAGAAACTGAGAATAGTCTATTTTTTATCTGTCTAAAGTGATAAAAGAGGGTTAAGGTCACTGCATGTTGTTGCCAGACTTTACCAAATTTGTTCTGCCGTTGATGCCAGCGCCCAGTCTGTTGACGTAGTATTCCATTGGTCCGCTTTAACCGTTGGGTCAAGACTTTACTCACATGATGGATCACCTCATCGGGTGGTTGTCGTGAAGACCCTTCCCAGCCATCGGTTTGCCAATGGTGACAGGTGGTTTTGCCTTCAGTATTCTCAATCAAGTCTTGAGCGAGTTCGTCGGTATGTTTGCCAATGCGACCACTGAGCACCAAGCTACTGTCTTTGGCGAGACTCAATGCTATCCAGCATTCGCCTACGCTCAATTCTTCCGGTTCACAGTGCTTTTGCTTTTTTTAACAGAGGACCACAACTTATCTACATTGATGACGTCAGTCGAAACGGCCTGAATGCCTTGATTGTGAATCATTGAATTTTTGTGGTTCATTCAACTCATATCTTGCACCAAGATAAATGGAGGTCCAGACCCAGTTGCTGCATGCGAGATCTGAGTTGTTCGAGATCTGAGTTGTTCGACATCCGCAATCAACGTCATCACCAGTAGATGGGGGAACCATAACTCCATCGCTAGTCGAGCAGCTTGCCCCCATTCCGATAACCCTGACATGGCAGTGGTGAGATAGGCCCAATGAGCCAGCAAATAGGCAATCATCGACAATACCAACCAGCGATACGCTCCTGTCAATGTCCCTTGGGCGAATCGATCTAAGCTAAACCGATGCTTGGCCGTTTTGAACCATCCCTCAATTTGCCATCGTCGTTTCCCCCATCTAGTAATCGTGCTGCCCTTCCAAGGCTTCGTGGAAAGCACATACCGGAGTTCCCGCTTGCCATTCTCTCGCTTGAGCCAAAACCAAGACACCCCAACCGGAAATCTCAAACCGACCAAGTGCGTCTGCTGTCCTCGATGAGAGAGTTGAGAAATGGGTCCACCCGCTTGTTGTTTTCGGTCTTTACGAACCCCCACAATGGTGGGATATCCCAGTTGTTTGGTTCCTTCTAAAAATTCAATGCTGCCAAAGGCTGTGTCGGCTAGCACCAATATCTGAAATCGCTTTGTCAAGGATTGTGGTAATCGCCGAAGCAACTGTAGTCCCAATTGAGCTGGAGAAGGCGTGTCTTTCCCTCGATAGACCCTAAAGTTCCAAGGCAAGCGCCATTTCCCCACGACTAGATACATCACCACCAGATGCAGACCTCGTTTGCCGTGATACACCCGAATCAAACCTGGCATAGCTTTGAACTTACCTGTTTTCTCTAGGGTGGTTAGGTCTAAAATCACTTGTAAGTATGGCTGACGTCCTGGCATCCTGATCTTCAATAGTCGCTCAATGGCTGCTTGACGCACCGTACGAATCACTTGACGGGTGGGCCATTGATACTGATTGAGAAATCGACTGATGGCACTGGCAGATTTAACTTTGCTATGAGCAGGTAAAGATTGACCAGTTGCTTCTAAAAACAACTCCAATAAGGCTTGTAAGGTCTCTTGCTGATAGGGGCTCGGCATCAGATGGAGCAAGGTGTAGACTAACCCTTGGGCGTGGGCAAGGATGTGTTTTGGCATGCTTACTTCTGGATATAACTGCACGCCCTTTTCTCATAGGTAGGACCCTTGGTGCAACATCTCAGTTAATGAATGAAGGGGAATAGATAGCGCCTATGCAGCATAGAACGCAGCCGTATATTGATCCCGATCAAATGTAAATGGCCCTAAATCATAAATCCAATAACGATGAAATTGCTGAAAATTGCTCCATATCACTGACTGGGAATCTAAGGTGATGTTAGCCATGAGAAACCAGCATTCGATGACACCACAGGTGCATGACAAAATTAAAGACTTTTGGTTGACTGGATCATCAGGTTTTGTCACGAAACCGTGATTGTAAGGTTCACCAAAGAAATTTTGTGAAGGGGGTAATGCGATGGATGGGGGTAAGTAGTGATAATCACCAGCCAGTACTCCTCGTGGACCAAGATCGCCGATGCTTTCACCCTCAGCAATTCGTTGATCGAATTCTTCCTCTGCATAAGGCAATTCAACTTCTCAGACTAGCTCAATCAGCGGGACACTGTTAATCAGAATCTCAATTTGTTGAAGTTCGCCTCCCTCGGGCCAGTGAACGTATAGCTTGTCTGACTGCCGAACGGTGATCGTATCCATTGAACTCACTAGTTTTAAAGTGTGTTGTCAAGGAGAAAGATATTCCAAGGGATCAATGGCACTGACTTAAGAAGTCAGGAAAAAGCTACAAGTCTTGATAGATATAGGATCAAGACTTGCACGCCATAAACTTCTGCCTTTCACTATGTCTGAGTCAGCCGAAATTCTCAAGCAGCAATTTTCCCAAAGCCTGGGTTTACCGTGGACAGATATCCTTCCAGCCTCAAGGTTAGAGGAACTCCTGAAAGAAGAAGCATTCTCCTATCGCAACCGGATATATAGCCCCATCGTTACGCTGTGGGCCATGCTTTACCAAGTGCTATCAGCCGATAAAAGCCTTCGTAACACAGTCAAATGCATCACGACTTGGCTCACAGCGGCTGGCATCCAACCGCCCTCATCTGATACCGGAGCCTACAGCAAAGCCAGAAGTCGCTTTCCAGAGTCACTGTTGCAACGTTTAATTCCCGAAAGCGCTGAGTGCTTAGCGCAACCCCTCTCCCCAGAGCACCTCTGGTGTGGTCGGCCCGTCAAGGTCTACGACGGAACCACCGTGTTGATGGCTGATAGTGCGGCCAACCAAGCATCATATCCACAACATGGCAATCAAACAGCAGGCTGTGGTTTTCCCATCGCTCGCTTGGTAGTGTTCTTCTGTTTGGTTACCGGTGCAGTGGCGTCAGCTTGTATTGCCTCCTGGGACACCAGTGAAATTGTCATGAGTCGTTTGCTCTATCAAGACCTTGAGGTCGGTGATGTGGTCATGGCGGACCAAGCTTATGGCAGCTATGTTGATCTAGCCATCATTCAACAACACAGGGCTGATGGAGTGTTGCGTAAACATCATGCTCGCAAGACTGATTTCCGCAAAGGCAACAAGCATGGCATTGGTGATCATCAGGTGACATGGCATAAGCCAGCCCAACGGCCTGAGCACATGAGTGAGCAAGATTTTGCCCTGATTCCTCAAACATTGGTCGTTAGAGAGGTGTGTTTGCGCTTATCCCTTAAGGGCTTTCGCGACCAGCACATTATTGTGGTGACGACGCTGCTGGATGCTCAACGCTACAGCGCTGGGCAACTGACTCGCTTGTATGGCTGGCGTTGGCCAGTGGCGGAAGTCAATCTGCGCCATCTCAAAACCACCTTAAAAATGGAGATGCTCAGTGCCAAAACTCCGGATATGGTGCGCAAGGACATTTGGGTACATTTGTTGGGCTATAACCTACTCAGAAGTCTCATGGAACTTGCGGCACCGCTAGCAGATAATGCTAGAACTCAACTGTCTGTGCAAGGAGCACGACAACACTTCAATCAGATGCTTGCTTTGTTGGCGACAGCCAACCGTGCGACCAGAAAGCGGTTGTTTACTCATCTACTTGAGACCATGGCAGCCGATCTATTACCCTCTCGACCGAATCGGCACGAACCGAGAGTCGTCAAACGCAGACCCAAATCTTTCCCGCGAATGCGACAACCTCGCTCTGCTCTCAAAGCTAAGCTAGCTGTTTGATTGAGCTTAAGTCAGTGCCATTGATTCCAAGGGATAGTCAATACCTCATTGCTTTATGGCTGAGTGAGATCCTTGTACCGTCAGTTGTTTAAATTCACTGAGCCAGGATTGAATCATTAATTTTAACTTTTCTCTTTCTTCCTCAGTCAGACCTTGGGGGTCAAAACGGTAGCGATAGTGCAAATCAATGATTTGATGTAACTCACTCATATAGGCGTCAGGCAGTTCCTGCTCCAATCGTCCCAACCATTTGCGAACGGTTTCCGATGGAAGGCGTGCAAGACCCCAATCGCTTAAGCGTTTCTCAATTTGGTAAAACTCAGAATCCAGGCCATCCGAAGTTGGTTTACTGATGCGTTCTGAACTCGGTCGTCTCCGTCTCTGGGACCGTTTAGACAGCTTTTTGCGGATCATCCGCCAGATTAAATAAATTGATCCGAAGACGATCACCAATCCCAAAATAATCATGGAACTGGCCCAAGCCAAAGTCTCCGAATTTTCAGAGAGCAGGGTCATCAACTCAGACCAGGCTTCGGATAATTTTTCGAAAAACGACTTCGAGGGTGGCTGGTTTTTCTCCCCAGTGAATGAGCCGTCTTCAGATGAGATGCCATCCTGGTTTGCGTTGCCATCTTCGGAGAAGGTGCCAGAATTGCCATCCCGAGAACCATCTTGCGTTGGAACGCCATCTTGCTGTGAAGATCCGTCTTGGGTTTGGGTGTTATCCCCTTGGGCATTTTCACTCTGAGCCGTCGAGGTGTTGCCTTCAGCGGTCATCCCGCCGCCTGGCGTGGTTTCGACTTTGACCCAAGTGTTGTCTACATAGGCTAAGACCCAGGCATGGGCATCTTTTAATCGGACAATATACTGTTGTTCTGTGGGGCTGTATTCATGGGCGGTATAGCCCACCGCATAACGGGTGGGGACACCTGCCGCCCTCAGTAAAAGCGAGGTAGCCGATGCATAGTATTCACAGTGGCCGGTCCGATGGTCTAACAAGAAAGCCGCGATCGGCGTTTTGTTTTTCTTGGGGGTTGGCAAATCGAGGGAATATTTAAATCCCTGCTTCTTAAAGAAGGTGGAAATAGCTTCAACCTTTTCTGCATCAGATTTACCGTTTAGATCCAAGGAATTGGTAATCTTTTTGAGCATCCGTTTTTCAGTCGCCGGAACGGCTTTATCAAAGGCGGTGGGTGGACTGTCTGCAGATTGTTTAGGGTCATACTGCACCGTATAGGTAAGGGGGCCTGGTTTTCCCTGGATGGCAACCGTGCCGTACTGGTTTTCTTCTAGGGTTCTAACCTGAAGCTGGTTAACTTCAGAACTTCCTAGGGGCAGTTTGAGGATTCCGTCTTTTCGCGGTAAGTCTGATGAAATACGGACTGAGGTTGTTTGTTCCGTTTTCTCTCCCAATCGCCAGCTCTGTCGGGACTGTGGGCGTCTAACCGAAAATTTAGAGTTAACAGCATTCCAGGAGCCTGATTGGTATTGGTTATAGGTGGCTTCTCGTATATAAAGCGGGAATTGAGGTTTGGGACGATTGGCATTTGGCGCAACCCGAAACAGAATGGCATTGGAACGTTGCAAAGAGCCAATATTACCAATTTGAGTCTGGGCCTTTTCTGGATCAACAATACCACCCGATCGCTGCACCAAACTGGGGAGAGATTGTCCGCCATCCCGGCCGGGCTGAGAAGCCTGAGTCCGTCCTGGAGTTCTGTTACCTTGTCCACGATTTGAAGGGGGCGTTGGAATAGTTGAAGGTAGAGACGGTCCAGTGTTTTGTTCAGGACTGGAATCGGAGCTGTCGGAGGGACTAGTGTCTTCGTTGGACTGACTGACATCTGAATCAGGCTCTTGTTCAGACGTGGAGGACGAATCTTCATTCGCTTCTCCAGTATTTTCCTCAGTTGCACCATCTGAGGTTGATGGGTTGCGACTATCGTTACCGGAGTTGCTGGGCGTTCCTGAGGTTGTGGCAGACAAGTTTCCGTTGGACGTGCTGGATGAGCCAGGCGTATTGGAATTTTGATTGCCGTTTGGCGTTCTAGAGCTAACCACGGTGTCCGTGTTGGCCTCTAGCTCCATATCCTCCAGTAACCGTTCCAGATCTTCCGGGTAGCCCCGCCCTGGATCATCGGGCCAGATTCGAGCCATTTTCTGGAAAAACTCACCAAAAACGGCGGGGCCGGGGAGCCGAACATTTGCCTGTAGCCAATAGAACTGATGAGTACCAACCAGGCTCAGGACCAGTGCTAAGACAATCAGGCCGTATAAAGTAGACTGAGAAAAACGCAGAGCCAGTTTGCGGTTAACGGGCCAACGGACTGTGCCCAAGAAAAGGGCAATCAGTAGGGCGCTGATAGCCAGAAAGACGAACAGGTTCCCCCCGGTGGCGCTAGCGGCGAGGAGACAAATGCCAAAGTAGGGGTAATACCAATTAACGGTTTTCCAAGACCGGGCTAAATCTCCTAGATACTGGCGATAGACCGAGACGAAATTTCGACAATAAGTCTGGGCTAGGACAAAAGGGAATAAGCCAACGGGCAAACATTTGATCAGATGATATCGGGCCGCGTAGGGGATGACCTCGGGAGATACAGGGGGTAGAAAGAAGACCGCCAACAGCCATACGAAAAGGGCAGCAATATGAAGTTGCTTCAGTTGCTCCAGGGAGAGAGACCATCGCTGTTTGATCATTTCCCTCGCTTCCAGGGCAAGGGCCAGGGGAATCGCGATTATCCATGCCCCGGTTTGATAGCCCCAAAAGCAGAGGGATAGGCTGCAGAGGGTAGGAGTGGATTGCTTCATAGGGCCAATAACTCCTGTTGCAGATTGGAAATTGCCCCGGAGTGTAGCTGACACTGGGGGCCAAAATATTCCTGAAACTGGGGGTCCATCTGCAAACTGAGGTCAGATAGGCAAAGGGCTTTGATTGGAATACCAAACTGACTGAGCATTTTCAGAAAGGCATAGCGAGTGTCATCAAAGCCCAGCAGTATGCAAAAGCAGCCGCTCAATCGAGATAAGCGAGATTGAATCATCGGATTGAGACAATCCAGTTCCCGGTGGGAGTTGGGATTAAGGGTGGCAACCGTTTCAATGATTTGGGCCCGTTGGCGCAGCCCCTTGCCCACCGTAACCAATCGAGGATCTGGTCCAGCATAGATCACGTCTAGTAAAGACGCTTCAGGCTGTTCTTGCATCAAAAAAGAAACGGCAACCGCAATGGCTTCTTCAAAGGTGGTGCTGTGAGGTTCAATCTGAAAGGTATCCAGAATCAGGGCATGGTGGATGGCAGTCTCGTCCTGCTGCTCTTTGACGATGGGGCGGCCAACTTTGGCCCAGCTTTTCCAGTGAATCTTGTTGGTTGGGTCTCCAGCTCGATAGTCCCGTAGGGAGCGAAATTCTAGGGCTTCTCCAGCAGTAGTAGTACGTAAGGTTTCACTGGCCTGGTAGCGACTGGCTTGGCAGAGGTTGAGGGGCGAGAGCTGATAGCGCTGAGGCAAAATACAAATCGATTGGCCGACATCGTAAGTATGGCGTTTATAAATTAAGCCCAGGGGGTCGGGACAAGCGAGGGTGATGGTTTGGAGATGCAAGCTACCCCGCCGTAAGGGGAGGATCTCTACTGTGGCTTTGGTTTTTCCTTTGGTGGAGAGGGTGGGTAGATCCTGGAGGTGGGCTGTGGCCCACTGCTGATCGGCTAGATAGCGTCGCCAATGGGGTCGCCACTGGTTGCCAACGGGATAGCGACGCTTAATCTGAATAAACTCCCGGAAGCTGGGGAAGGGGGTGGCAAAGGTTTCGACCAGCTTTAATCCTTTCTGAGGCTGGGGAGAGAGATTCTGAATTACCACCTGGTAGGGCAGCGGTTCGCCAACGGTGCCAAATCGGGGCAGCAGGCGGGAGGCCTTAAACCGAAACTGAATCAACCGACTGCCAATGGTCGCCAAAATTAGCAAAGCCAAGGCAAAGAAGAACAGAACATGGCACATGCTGCGGGTAGATCCGAGACTGACAAGTGCACTGCCAATACCGCCCACTAGTACCCCTAAACCCGCAGGGGTAAACTGCTGCACCAGCCATTTGCGGGTGACATAAATCAATCGGAGACAGCGATAAGTAAAGCGATCCATAACTTAGGCAGGCACCGGAATACTGGTCAGAATACGGTCAATACAGTCCTGCGCCGTTTGCTCAGCAAAGCAGGCTTGAGGGGACATCACGAGTCGATGGGCCAAGACATCCCCGGCGATTTCTTGAATATGATCTGGGTTGACATACTCATATCCATCGAATAGGGCTAAAGCTTGGGCCACTTTCATTAAGGTGAGGGATCCGCGAGGGCTGGCCCCCAGTTGGACCTCTGGCAACTGTCGAGTGGCGGCGACGATATCGACGATATAGCGCTTGAGTTCTCGACTCACCCGCACCTGCTTTACTGCTTGCTTCAGGGTAAAAATCTCTTCTAGGGAAATGCAGGGTTGCACCCGCTGGATAGGATGTTCTTCCAGTTGCTGGGTGAGGATTTTAATTTCATCAGCCGGAGACACAAACCCTAAGCTGAACTGCAAGGCAAACCGATCCATTTGGGCTTCTGGAAGAGGGTAGGTGCCCTGGAAGTCCACCGGATTTTGGGTGGCAATCACAAAAAAAGGATCGCGCAGCTTGCGCTGGTGACCATCAGTGGTAACTTGTGACTCAGCCATCGCTTCTAGAAGGGCCGATTGGGTGCGGGGAGAGGCCCGGTTAATTTCATCCGCCAGAATCAGATTGGCAAAAATGGGGCCTTCGTGAAATTGGAAGGTCTGATCTTGAGGGTTGAGAATGGAAACCCCCAAAATATCTGAAGGCAATAAGTCAGGGGTAAACTGAATCCGTTTAAAAGCAATATCAACGGAATAGGCTAGAGTCTTAGCAAGGGTGGTTTTACCCGTGCCCGGATAGTCTTCCAGCAATACATGACCACCACTAAAAAAGGCCGCCAGTAATTTGCGAATGGCCGCATCTTGCCCCTTAATCACCTGCTGGATATTATCTGCTAAGTGACGATAAATGGTTTGCCCTTCAGAGCAATCGGTTTGAGTATCTAATACCACCATGAGTTAAGCCGGAACGGGAAGCCGCCTCATGATCTCCATCACCACCTGTTTTGCCGTTTTACCCGCAAATTTCGCTTGCGGATCCATCACTAGACGGTGGGCCAAGACGGAAACAGCTGCCTCTTGAATATGCTTGGGGCGAAGGACTGGGGTACCATCAAATAGGGCCAAGGCTTGGCCAATCTTCATTAAGGCAATCGATCCACGGGGACTGGCCCCCAACTGGACTTCCTCTGCTTGCCGGGTGGCATTGACGATATTAACCACGTATTGCTTGAGATCTTCACTAACGGTAATCCGCTTAACCGCTTGCTTGAGGGTAAACACATCTTCGAGAGACAGGCAGGGCTGCAACTGGTCAATCGGGTGAGCCTGCATTTGATTGGAAAGAATTTCCACTTCTTCTTCGGCGGAGATATACCCTAACCCAAATTGGATGGAGAACCGATCCATCTGGGCTTCGGGTAAGGGGTAGGTACCTTGGGAGTCAATGGGGTTTTGGGTGGCAATCACAAAGAAGGGATCGTGCAGTTTCATCTGCTGACCATCAATGCTGACCTGGGACTCGGCCATGGCTTCTAGCAGTGCCGACTGGGTGCGAGGAGAAGCCCGATTAATCTCATCGGCCAGAATCAGATTGGCAAAAATCGGACCTTGATGGAATTCAAAGGTTTGGTCTTTGGGATTGAGAATCGATACGCCTAAAATATCTGAAGGCAGTAGATCTGGAGTAAATTGAATGCGCTTAAATTCAATATCTACGGATAGGGCGAGGGCTTTAGCGAGGGTGGTTTTACCTGTACCAGGATAGTCCTCTAGCAACACATGGCCGCCACTAAAAAAGGCTGCCAATAATTTGCGGATGGCAGGTTTCTGTCCTTTGACTACGGTTTGGATATTTTTGGCTAAGCGGCGATAGATCTCTTGGCCGGAAACCCCGGACATCGGCAAGGACGACACTGTCATAAATGCTTTTTTACTTAGGATACCCGGCTGCTATCAGGTGTCCTGCAGCGAATTCAGTTGGGTTGATTGGTTCAGACGGCTGATTGTAGCCACTTTCTAGCATTGAGTGCAAGCTATGATGCGAGGTAGAGAACTGAAGTTTCGAATATTACTCGCAACGTAATTTCGATTACTGGATAGTTGCTGACTTACTCCCTTCCCGCCATAAGATTATGGAACAAGTGAAAATATAAAATTCAGGCTGTTTTGAACTTGTTCAGCCGATAGAAACTGGTTAGCAGCAAAGAACTCATGGAGCTGTTGTTTGATCTGTGTCAGGGTCGTTCCAAGAGGGAGATGGTGCAGACATCGTAAGCGTAGTAAGTGAATCACATATTCAACCAAGTTCAACTTGGGAGAGTAGGACGGCAAATATAAAAACTCAACTTGAATCGATTGGGTGAGCCCCATCTGCTCTAGATGGATAGCGAGTTGGGAGCGCATCTTGCCCTTATGGGTCGGATTGTTATCGAGAATAAGGCACAGTTGAGTGTAGCCCAGCTCAACGCTATCCAGACATAGGTCTGCAAAGTACTCAGAGATATCTTCTGTTTTAGCCTGTGGGCTCAGAGCGAAATACTCTTCGCCACTGTGGGCATCGACGCACAGTAACCCATTGAGCTTGTTGCGAGCCCGCTCATTACTCTTGACCTGTGGACGAGTGTTGCGTTCTGCCCAGCCATAGAACAACCTAGGACGCTCAGACACCGCAAATTCGTCAAAGAACAAGATGCGCTCATCCGATTGTCGTGATTGCAGTTTTTTTAACAGCCGCCACCCACTCTTTCTGGGCGTTCAGGTCAGCATTCGCATAGTCACGATGGGCGCGTTGGTAAGATAACCCCAACTCTGATAGCAATTCGTAGATACGCGAATCTTTCAGCTGCACCTCGAAACGCTGCTCAATCACAACGGCTAAAATTGCACCTGTCCACATATTGCGGTCAATACCATAGTCTGTCGGACGTTGCGTCAGAACCATCTCTTTGAGTTGTTGTTGTTCCTCTGGGCTCAACCGACTAGGTTTTTGATGTCGAATGGGTTGGACCAAGCCCTGGAGTCCACCATCGAGATATTTGTCCATCCAACGCGTTAACGTATCATAGCTACACCCCACTTGTTCGCTCACTTGGGTACGACTGTGTCCTTCATTCAGCAATTTGATCGCGGTCAAGCGCTGTCGAATGTAGTGTTGTTGATTGCGGTAGTAGAATTTCTGCCACTCATCCGCATCAAAAGGCTTGTCCAGAAAGGCTTGTGTTCGATTCAATGTGACTATTTGCTCTTTTCCCCATTTTACAGCGGGAAGGGAGTAATTTGAGGTGATGCTATATCACTGCTGGTCTCTAATGTTTTTATGCAATTGAAGTCGGACATTGATAAAGATATTCAACTCGGGTTGATCGCTCATGGGATTACATTCCCGATTGACGGGACAGGTAAAATTGCCATACATGAATTCCGAATAGACGCCCAAGCTAATATTGGAATGTTATTTGTGTTACCCAAAGCTAAACTTCCTGATGGCACACTTCCTTGTCTAGTTATTCCTGCCAAATATTTATATGGAGTTTTTTATTTTGATAGAAAAGCAGCAATCATTGAGATAGGAACAATGGCGTTTGATGGGCCAATTGAGGATTGGTATATCAGAAATAAAGGGTAATTATAACGACTCAATCTGATGGGCGATTCAGATATTACTAGGAATATCTGAAATTAGTCTTCTAGTGTATATGTAGTGATTAAATTACTCAATTAAACAATGTCTTTATCTCCTGAACAGAAACAGGAACTTGCTACCCAAGTTGATTTTGAATCAGGCATCTTCTCCACCATTGATTCAGAATCTCCTACATTTCTGAAAAAGCTGGAGCTAATTCAATATTGGTATGAAGAAGAATCAGCTCAACTGGAGCAAGACTTTCCCGCTACCGTACAAATCCAACGAAATGTTGAACTAGAGGGAACAGGTAGCAGCCGCTTTATCAAATTGCAGCTTGATGGCGTTTTCTTTGAAGTGGATACCCCGGACGCTATTTCAGTAATCCTCAGACTGCGATCCAAGCTTCCCAAAGGCTATATGCCAATCACGCTAGATTTCCAACGGCGAGAAGAACTCCTCAAAGAAGACTTTGAAGAAGCATTGGGCAACTCAGCCGAAAGATCCTTGATTGGGGTGGTTAAACTAGACGACCATTTCCAAATTGTCCAATTTTTCGGTACTGCTGCCGGGAACTACGAACTGAGTAACGTCGATATTATCAATAAGCTGCACGCCTGGGAGAAGCTCTGCGACTTTGAGATCATGGGTGGAGGAGGAGACACTCTAGAATTGGCCTTCAAAACCCTGCCCGAGGACCGATTAGCCTTTGCAGAGGACGTTTATGACTTTTGTCCTGACTTGATGGATCAGGGATATGTTGGACCACCATTAGGGGAAGGGGCCACTATGGAAGATTATGCAGAAGCAATGGACGAGCAAACCATAGAAGACTTAGTTGATTATTTAGAGCGGAATATGGCTGTGGGGTTCTGGTGGGATTAGGTGAGACGTTTTGCGATAAATCTTAGGTAATCACAACAGCTTTTCCTTTAACAAGATGATCTGAACAAGATTGAAGGCGAATAGTAAGTCTTCACCAAAGATACCGTTTAGCTCATATCAAAGATTTTGAGTCCTAGGTTAAACAACCGACCGTCGAGGGGGATGCCTCAATCGCTGACTGCTCCGCTGGCTGTTCGATCACCTTCAATGGCAACCCCAACGTTGGAGTGGTTCATTGGGTAGAGCCTTAACGCTATCAATTTGGGGTGTCCAGCTTAGCTGGATACCCCCATAAAACTGAAAGTAACCCTAGGTATAAGATATCGATAAAATCTGTCCAAGACTGATGAATTTGGGGTATGTGAGATTAACTTTGGGTGAAGAGACCACGACGGAAAAATCTGACTAAACCGTGGACTAACTACCAAATAATATTGGGCTGTTTACCTCACCTAAAATAATGTCTTAAATTTCTGATGAGGCTAATGTTGGAGTAGGAATTCTTTTAAGATCGCACTCTTAGTATTGTGGATGCGATCGCAACTCAAAAAATCTCATAACTTCTGTTAATCTGAACAGTCTTTCCCATCACGATGGGAGATAGATTGGGCAGAGATGGAGATTGCTCGATGCTCTGATCCTTCACGAGAGTCTTCAGTAGGAGAGTGAGCGATCTGGGTTTGAGGAGCAAACTGAGAAATAATAAATGGAGAAGAAAAGATACAAAGATAGACAATAGTAATTTTAGTCAAGAATTGCCCATCGACGGGCTCCCAATTTCGTCTATTCTATTTCATAGAAGTGACTCAGAAAGGGCGAATGATCTGAAATTCTAGAAGCTAGAGTCTGGAATATTGACTGACTGGTAGTGAAGGAAAAGATTAACGAACGGAATGCTTCGAGTACACTTTGTTCCACTAATGAATAAGCTGCAAATTATTTTGCCTTAGTAATTTAATCTATATCTAAAGTTAGACACTTTTTGTGCCTGTTATAGCTGATTTGAATGCACTGTAAATATTTAAATAGGTGTATGCTTACCTTGAGAATTAGAGAAGAAGAAAGAATACTCAGATTTTTCCATTGGAAATATTTAGGCGATGCTGAGGCTATTAAACCCTTTTTTTGAGGAAGAAATGACGACAAAATATATCTATCCTGATTTAGATCAGTAGATAGAAAATAAGGCTTTATAGATTGTCTAAGGTTCAATAGACCTCTTGCATAATTGGATTTGCGATATGGTATTGAGCCTGATGTTCTTTCTATTCAGTGCCATATCCAATGAATTACGAAACAGCCCAACAGCTGAGTGCGAAGGACTTTAAGCGACGAACTGGAGTCTACAAGCGAACCTTTAAACCCATGCTCCATGCATGGCATACCTATCACCTGAGTCGCTCCAATGCAGGGCGTCCTCCAAAGTTGTGTCGATGTGATCAACTGTTGGTAGCCCTTCAATATTGGCGAGAATATCGGACCTATTTCCACATTGCTGGAGATTGGGAAGTCTCTGAATCAACTGTCTGCCGTATTGTCCACCAGGTCGAGACCGCTCTGATGAACTCAGGACTCTTTCGCTTACCCGGTCAGAAATCTCTGCTACAAGGGTTCGAGCGACCGGATGTCGTTGTGATGGATGTGACTGAAACGCCCATTGAACGTCCCCAGACAAGACAAAAAGCGTATTATTCAGGAAAAAAAAGAGACATACCTTCAAATGCCAGATTATCGCTAACCGCAACACTTTAGAGATTATCTGCCTTAACGTTGGTCCAGGTCGTCGGCATGATTTTCAGATCTTCAAGGGTTCAGGTATCCATATCCATCCAGATACCGAGAGTCTGCAAGATAGCGGATATCAAGGGATTGCAGCCTATCATGCCAACAGCTATGTTCCTCTCAAGAAGCCACAACACGGTGAACTGACTTCCCTGCAGCGAGAGTATAACCGTGCTCTGAGTCAGGAACGAATGGGCATTGAACACATTAATCGCAGCCTGAAGATTTTCAGAATTCTGTCGGAGCGCTATCGCAATCGTCGTCGTCGCTACGCGCTGCGGTGTAACTTGATTGCAGCTATCTATAACTACGAGCTATCTTTGGCAGCTTAAGGGATGGAAAACAGCAATACCACATCGTCAAATGAATATTGCAAGAGGTCTAATCAATTTGTCGAGTTGTGTAGGGCCGAGACTTCGCATAACCTGGTTTTGTATTTTGAAGATGCGATCTCATCTTCAAAGCGAAGTAAACGTAGCAAATGGCTCTCTTCTGAACACATCTTGATGGGATGTGAATCGTTTAAAGGCATTTGACCTAACCCATAGAGATTAGTCGTCGCTTTGAGCTATTCCAAGTTCACCCTATTGATTTACGACTCCACTCTTTCAGGTTCGCCACTCAGTAGCCATTTATCTCCCTGTTTCACTAGAGGAAGGTTCGCTTCGGCCGTTTCACCTCCAGATGAAATAGCGATCTTAACTAGAGCCTGATTTCCCTCAACCTTAGGTTCGCCAACAATTTTGACCGTTTTCATAATTGATAGGAGTTACGCATTGACAGAAAAACCTATATAGCAGCTATGCTTTTCAGCACTTTGAGCCGAGCTATCTCGTTCCTTACTCAACAATTTCAACTCCAGACGAGTGATTTTCGAATCGCTAGAACGACGTATTTTCGTTACTACACAACAGAAGTCATGTGTATAGTGCGTAAGTCCTAATTGAGACAAATTCTTCTCGGTCATCTGCATTAGGATTACATAACTCTTCAGGGGCTGCTTTTGCACATAGTGGCTTTAGTTCATCGAACTTGCCATCTGCCCCAGCTTTGATAAATTACTCAACGACCGATTGGGGTGAAGCGTTACCTCCCCCGCAAGCCGTGAGTAATATGACCGCACCAATCATCAGAATTCGTGCAGAAAATTTATTCACCCTAGAGTGCAGGCTCATTACCTTCTTCCTCAATTGTTGTATCGATTAACGCATCCCTTGAACTTGCACTCTAGGGTGAACTAATCTAATGCTTTATCTTTTTACACAAGCAACAAAGCGGTTCACATTTGGGAATAAGAAAATAGTAAGGGGTTAAGGATCCGCTATTCTCCGAATCTTAATATTGTTTGCATAAATAAAATTTAATTGCAGCTCTAAAAAAGATAGAGTAACTTATTTGTTCGTCAAGGGAATAAGTTCAGCAAATAAACGGTACTTATTTCCCTTAAAGTCACTGTTTGGGGAGACATTCATAAATGTTAGTGGGGGAAAAAAGGTAATTAGCCAGATATTCGTATACGATAAAAAGCCTGAATTAACGGAGCTATCACTTTTTTGCCTATATAGCTATGGCAGTGTTAATCAGCCTTGGCCCATTTAGAGCCTCAGCTTAAGACAGCCGCCGTCTTATTTATCCCAATTGTTAGTGCATCAATTTATGCCAGTGGATAACCTTCAAAATGCCCAGGAACAACAACGACCAGAAAGCCATTGGCAACAAGGTAGCCTAGTGGATCTAGAGATTACAGATCTCAGTCCGACTGGAGATGGGGTGGGTCGATGGGGAAACCAAAATCTGGTTGTTTTTGTCCCCAACACCGTACCTGGCGATCACATCACTGTTCGGTTGATTCGGGTTAAACCCAGATATGCCCACGGTCAGCTTCAAAGTATAAAGCAGGCCTCACCTCACCGAGTGCGGCCGCAATGCATTGTGGCTGATAAGTGTGGGGGGTGTCAGTGGCAGCAGGTAGACTACGCCTATCAGTTGGTTGCCAAGCAGAATCATGTGATTCAAGCCCTAGAGCGAATCGGTAAATTCCAGTCCCCTGTTGTCGAGCCAGTGCTGGCTGCTCCATCTCCGATTGAGTACCGCAATAAGGTAACCTATCCCATTGTGTTAAGCCCCAACACCAACCGAGTCCAGGCAGGGTATTACCGCAAAGGGAGCCACAAGCTCATTAATCTCAATCAATGCCCCGTTCAAGATCCTCACTTTAATTCGTTTTTAGCGGAAATTAAAGAAGATATTCAAAAGCAAGATTGGCCCATCTATAACGAACAAAATCATCGGGGTCTGATTCGCCACCTCTCGATCCGCATCGGTCGACGGACGGGAGAAATTCTAATGACGTTGATTATTAATGCCAAACCGAACCAATCTTTATCTGAATTAGTCGATCTAGATGCCCAAGTACAGGAGTGGCTGGAGCGCTATCCCCGACTAGTGGGAATTAGTCTGAACTTCAATCCCCATCGAACCAATCGTATCTTTGGCCATGACTCCACTTGCATTGCCGGTCACCACTATTTGCAAGAAACCTTTGCGGGGTTAACCTTTCAGCTCCGTCATGATACCTTTTTCCAGGTGCATACTGAACAAGCGGAAGTTTTGCTCAATACCCTTTTCGATCACCTTCAGCTTATGGGCAGCGAACAGGTTGTTGATCTGTACTGCGGGATTGGTACTCTTACGCTTCCCCTAGCTCAGCGAGTTAAAGAGATTATTGGGATTGAATTGCAGGCCGCAGCCGTAGACCAAGCCCAGACCAATGCCACCCTTAATCAAATTAGCAACGTAACGTTTGCTGCTGGGACGGCCAAAGCGTGCTTAAGGGAGCTGCCTTTTGTTCCGGATCTGGTGCTGTTAGATCCGCCTCGTAAAGGCTGCCACCAAAGTGTGATTGAACAACTCCTGGCTCTCAAGCCTGCGCAAATCGTCTATGTCAGTTGCCATTCCGCGACCCTTGCTCGGGATTTGAATTTGCTGTGTCAATCAGGACAATATGACTTGACACGAGTCCAACCCGTCGACTTTTTTCCTCAAACGTCCCATGTGGAATGTGTCGCGTTCCTCAATCGGCGGGCTTCATGATTGAGACCGTTGTTGACATTGACTGTTTAACCTTTCTACTAATCAGCATTTTTATTCTTGGGATTGGCATCCTTCTGACCCGCACCCTCCCTCTCCTCAGAACCCTGAATATTCCTGCTGCCGTTTCGGGAGGACTTATTGGCTGTGGCCTGGTGGCCTATGTCAACCTATGCACACCTTGGCATTTACGGTTTGATCTGAGCTTGCGCGACAACCTGCTGTTGATCTTCTTTAGCACGATTGGCCTAGCTGCTCGCTTTAAGCAGCTGAAAGAAGGGGGAAAAACCCTTGCTGCTGTGATTGGGGTGATGATTGCCTTTTTATTCCTGCAAAATGCAGTCGGGATCGGGGTGGCCTGCTTAGTCGGTTGCCCTCCTATTTTTGGACTGCTCGGAGGGACGATTGCCTTTGTAGGGGGTCATGGTACAGCGATCACCTGGGGAACATTGCTTGAGGCCCAAGGGTGGACTGGTGCATTGGAATTTAGCTTAGCAGCTGCCACCTTAGGGCTGATTGTGGGAGGGGTTTTCGCGGGACCCATTAGTCAGCATTTGATTCGCCGGTTTGAGCTGGAGTCCCTATCCCCTCCCCCTGATGTTGTGGCGGAAAGCCCAGTAACGATGCCAACGAGTTTGGAAGGCATGTTTGGGATTGTAATGTTAATTGCGACATCCCTAAGTGTGGGACTGGGAATACATCTGTTCACGCTGGATTGGGGCATTGTTTTGCCCCGATTTTTGCCTATTATGCTGGTGGCTATTCTCCTGATCAATCTCCTAGATTGGGGAAATATTTCGATCAACGATACAGCCCTGTCCTTTTGGAATGACGTTAGCCTGCAGCTTTTCCTGGTCATGAGTTTGATGAACTTGCAAATCCTGTCATGGATGCAAACGGCTGGTCCCTTGCTGATTATTTTGGGCGTCCAAACCCTTTGTGCCGGGCTATTTGCCTATTTTGTGGTGTTTTGGGCTGCAGGTCATGATTATGATGCCAGCGTGATTTGTGCTGGTTTTACGGGAATGGTTCTAGGAGCTATGCCCGTGGGCATGGCAAATATGACCACGATTACCCAGCGCTATGGACCTTCTCCCAAAGCCTTGCTGGTCATTCCTTTATTGGGAGCTTGCTGCATGGATATTGCCAATGCGGTCGTTATTCAATTCTTTTTAATGCTGTCACCATAAAAACACCGCATTGCGCAAGAAATGTATCAAAAAATTACACAATATATATTTTGTTCAGGGGTCTCGTAACATTACATAATAATGGGGATCATTAACCTCGCGACAGCCCACTCTTCACCACTGACTCAATAATGATTACCAAAGACCTAGAGCGGCCTCAGCAGACTCTTGAAACCTTAGAGCGGCCTGCTGATCCACAAGTTCTAGAAGCTCTTTACGAACAACCTGCATCGCAGACTGCATCTATTTTGCCTTTTGCTGCTTTGCTTGCTGCCGTCTGTATTTTGTCGTGTTCAGCAATATTTACCCGGTTAAGTGAAGAAGAGCTAACGGCCAGCGCGACCATTTTTAACCGCTTTTGGATTGCGTCTTTGGCGTTAGGTATGTGGAGCGGCTTCCAACAGTTTCGCCAACCTCCTGCAGAAACCGATCAGACATCCCAATCGATTCAAATTCGTGATTTACTCTGGTTTGGGTGTTTGGGCATCCTGATTTACGGTCGGGCTGGGTCTTGGGCTTGGTCCCTCACCCAAACTAGTGTGGCGAATTCTAATCTCCTCCATAACATGACGCCCTTGTTTGCAACCTTGGGAGGGTGGCTGTTTCTAGGGCATCGCTTTAATCGCCAATTCCTGATGGGGATGAGCTTAGCGATTACTGGAGTGTTAATTATTGGCGTCGGTGATTTCCAGGTCGGTACGAGTGGTCTGGTAGGGGATGGGGCGGCTTTGTTATCTGCCGTTTTCTACGCTGCCAATTTTTTGGTCATTGAAAAACTGCGGACGCGGTTTACCACCACAACCATCATGCTGTCCTCCTGTGTGGTGACTGGGCTGTTGACGATTCCGGTTGTGTTGGTGGGGGGGAATCAGCTATTTCCAACTTCTACAACGGTTTGGCTAGCGGTTATTGCCTTAGGCGTGATTAGCCAAGGATTAGGGCAAGGCCTGCTAGCTTACTGCCTCAAGCAATTTACGTCGGGCTTTGTCTCTGTGTTTATGCTGATGGAACCCTTAATTACGGCTCTTCTAGCTTGGAAAGTGTTTGGAGAGCAGCTCAACGTATTGAATTGGGTTGCCTTCTTTATCATCTTAACGGGGCTATATTTGGCAACGATCAGCAAAGGTGCGGCAAAATCAAGGCCGATTCATTAATTCCCCCAGTAAATCGATAATATTTAGGTTATGCTTCGGTTAAACCCCTTTCAGGTCAACGGTTCCCCGAAGATTCAATGTTAGAATCGGCCTATGGCCGTTTAAGTAAAATTCTGTATGCTATCTGCTGACCCGAATGCGCGTTCGTTTGAGCAACTTCCGACCACAATGGGTCAGATTCTGTTAGTGGAAGATGAAGAAAATATTCGGGAAACTATTGCTCCCGCACTACAAAGTGAGGGATATCGGGTAATCACGGCTGCGGATGGCCAAACAGCCCTGGATGTCATTCAGCTTTTTAAGTCGCGATCGCAGCAGGCATCCACCCTAGACCTGATTATTTTAGATATTATGCTGCCTGGCATTAATGGCATTGATCTGTGCCGGTTTATTCGTCGGGAAGGCTCGACGGTTCCGGTACTGATGTTGAGTGCCAAGGATACGGAAGCCGATCGGGTTGTCGGTCTGGAAGTGGGTGCTGACGACTATCTCACGAAGCCCTTTGGCATGCGGGAACTGATCGCTCGCTGTCGGGCTCTCTTAAGACGACAGCGGCTGAATAATACTGACCCTCAAGGCACCCTGCTCACCTGTCGTGAGATCAGTTTGCATCCTGATGAATGTCGGGTCATGGTGCGAGATGAAGAAGTCAATCTATCGCCCAAAGAATTCAGGATTTTAGAATTATTTATGAGCTATCCCCGGCGAGTGTGGCCAAGGGAGCAGATTCTCGAAAAGATTTGGGGGCCAGACTATATCGGCGATAGCAAAACGGTCGATGTACATATTCGTTGGCTACGGGAAAAAATAGAACTTGACCCCAGTAATCCTGATTACTTAGTCACCATTAGAGGATTTGGCTATCGGTTTGGATAAGAGCGGTTGGAGGGCATCTCAAGCTTAAATAACGGAGAGTCTTGTGCAATTAGTATGGTTCCTTGCAGGATTAGGTCTTGGTCTGGGACTGCTTGCTTGGTCTGCTCGTCATTTCAATCACCAACTGGAACGAATCATTCGTACCCTGCCCAGTGATCCCTATCGGCCGACCCTGTCTCCCTTGAGTCGATTATCTCGGGTTACCCTGCAACTTCAAGATCAACTCCAGCTCAATGAACAAGAGCTGTTGGGATGGCAAGATATTCTGCGCCGAGCCCCGGTTGGATATCTGCAGGTCAATGGTGCTGACAATTTGTATTGGATTAACGAACGAGCTTGCGATCTGTTGAAACTGCAAAGTCGTTCTTGGGACGCTTGGCCCAACCGCCTCCTCCTAGAAGTTGTGCGTTCCATTGAGCTGGATCAATTAATTAGTCAGGTTCGCTCAGGTCAGCAAGAGCATCAAATTGAGTGGATTATGCATCTGTCTGAGCGGGCTCAAGAGTGGCCCCTGAGAGCTTATGGTATTCCTTTGCCAGAAGGTCATGTAGGTGTGTTTATTGAGGATCGAACTGAAACCAAAAATTTGGCTGAGGATCGAGATCGCTGGACTTCAGATGTAGCCCATGAACTGAAGACCCCCCTTACGTCCATTCGCCTCATGGTGGAAACCCTTGAGCCCCGCATTAGTTGGCAACATCGCTCCCATATTGATCGCTTATTGCAAGAGGTCACCCGCCTCAGCGACTTGGTGAAAGATTTACTTGAACTGAGTCGAATTACGTTCAATCAAGCCCAAACTTTGAAACTGCAACCCGTTAATGTCCCCAGTCTGATTCATAAGGCTTGGCTGAATTTGGAACCTTTAGCTCAGCAGCGGAATCTATCTTTGTTTTACCAGGGGGTGGAAGACTGCACTTTAAACGTCGACAAGAATCGACTGTATCGGGTGTTCCTGAATCTGATTGACAATGCGATTAAGTACAGTCCGGTGGATCAGCCCATTATTGTCCAGGTAGAAGTCGTTCAGTCCGCGGAAGAGGGTGAACGGGGGCAACGCCTATGTATCGATATTATTGATACGGGGTCAGGTTTTTCGGCAGAGTCCCTGCCCCATATTTTTAAGCGTTTCTATCGTTCTGATCCCTCCAGAGTGAGAGGGACTGTGCCGATGGGAAATCCTGAGGCAGTGAGTTTGCAACCTCTAGGCACGTCAGATGTTATTCAAGCGACTTCTGTCGCCCTATCAGAACAGGAGCAACCTTCCGCTGTGGCTCCTTTGGGAGGGAGTGGTTTAGGACTTGCGATCGCACAGCAAATCATCCTGGCCCATGGTGGCACCATTCGGGCCCGCAACCATCCCCAAACTGGCGGAGCCTGGCTACAAATTATGTTGCCTTGCCCCCGTTGTTCCATGGCGCCAGAGGTTTCTTAGTTTTCTTACCTATAAGTTTTGAGTATCGATCTCAACCACAACGGGAGCATGATCGCTCGGTTTGGGTAACCGACGAGGGGCTGCGTCAATTGTGCAAGCCGTTGCCTGTTCATATAAGGTTGGCGTTAAATAGTGATGGTCAATCCGCCAACCCTTATTCCGTTGAAAAGAACCTGCCCGATAATTCCACCAGCTAAACTGCTCGGACTTAGAGTTGAACTTTCGGAAGACATCTTCTAATCCAAGCGCCAGAACCTTTTGCAAAGCCTGTCGCTCCCGATCTGTAGACATAATATGGGCCTCCCGCTTGGACGGATCATGCATATCTCGATCGTCTAGAGCAATATTAAAATCACCACAGATGAGAAGATGCTGGGGATCTTGAGATAGCAACTTCTCAACATAGTGATGTAATAGCTCCAACCACTCTAATTTGTAGACATATTTATCACTGTCTATTTCCGAGCCATTGGGAACATAAAGATTTAAAATGCGAACCCCTGGTGAAATGATCCCCGTGATCAGCCGTTTTTGTTGGTCATAGTGCTGGGTCAAGTCTGGACCCAGTAAGGGGGTGAACCCAGAACTGACCTCAGAAAGAGTCGTCCGACTGATTAAAGCCACGCCGTTATAAGCTTTTTGCCCTGAAACATAGACCTGGTAACCTTCTTCTTCAAAAGAGGCTTTCGGGAAGTCTTCATCAATAACCTTCGTTTCCTGCAGACATAAAACATCTATCGATTGGGTATATAACCAATCCAAAACATGTTCCAAGCGTGTTCGGATAGAATTTACATTCCAGCTAGCAATTTTCATCACGTTTTCTTTTCTATTCCTGAAACAAAATCCTTAACAATTTTTTTTCTTGTTTTCGCACAAACTTATGAGAATTAGTAGCCAAATTGACGATAAGTTTTGCGAATCTATACAAAGATACGACTAGGCCAATAGTGAGTTTTTTGACCTTGCTGGCTCCCTGACCGATTCATCAGGGTACCCTAACCATTGCCCCATGTTTGTAATTTATATTTTTTCTGGGAATGCAGACTAGGTCTTTCATTCATCGAACCCGAAGACCTGTTTTAAAGTTTTTTATAGGATTGCTTATGTCAAACATAAAGAAAAGATGAATGCAGCTTTAATGGCAGGGGATCACCTAACAGCTTGCTATTAAAGGTTTTATCGGCCATCCAATGGTACAAACCCGAAATTTGGGAAACCTAATATAAAGAAGGCTAATAACCCACTACAGAAATCCTTAGCAAAACTAAGGAAATGCTTCGAAAGCATTAACAAATATTACGAAGTTTTTCTGTTTATTAAACTACTGATTTTCAACTCACTCTATGAAAAATTTGAGTTCTCCCACCTTTGCCTGCCGCTATTGTCAACATTACTCACCAGAGGGAAGACGAGGCGGACAGTGTCAGCGGCTTGGGGCTCCAGTTCGTGGGGAGTGGAAAGCGTGTTCTCTAATGATCCCAAGTTTTTCTTCTACCATAGAGGTTCTCTCCGTTAGTCATCAACAGAAATCCATTGAACCCTATCAATTAGAGACTGTATCTGCTCGCCGAGTTCTAACCCCAACACTTTAGACGGCATCTATAACCATTGATGCGATTTATCAAAACCTTTAAACCCAGTCTGAGTCTTCAGATCAATTCAAAAACCATTTAAACGTCAGGGAGCAAGTCAAACTTGCTCCCTGAACTGTAATTAGCCAATGCTGACATGGGATGCCGCTCTTCAGCTTAGGATCATCCCATGGCTCATCAAGGCCGCCAAGGAAATTGCCGAAAATTCGGATCGCGTTTTTCGAGAAAGGCATTTTTCCCCTCTGCACTTTCTTCATTCATGTAAAACAACAACGTGGCATTCCCAGCCAATTCTTGAATACCGGCCTGCCCATCACAATCTGCGTTAAAAGCAGCTTTAAGACAGCGGATGGCCAACGGACTTTTCTGTAAAATCTCTTGAGCCCACTGAATCCCTTCCGCTTCGAGTTCTGCGACTGGAACGACTGTATTCACTAAGCCCATCGACAAGGCTGCTTGGGCATCGTATTGGCGGCAGAGAAACCATATTTCTCGGGCCTTCTTTTGGCCCACCACCCGGGCTAGATAGCTCGCCCCAAAACCGCCATCAAAGCTGCCCACTTTGGGGCCTGTTTGGCCAAAAATGGCATTGTCTGCCGCAATGGATAGATCGCAGATCAAGTGCAAGACATGTCCGCCACCAATGGCATATCCTGCGACAAGAGCAATTACGACTTTAGGGATCGACCGAATTAACCGTTGAAGATCGAGAACATTCAGACGGGGAACGCCATCATCGCCGACATAGCCCGCTTCCCCTCGAATACTTTGATCCCCACCAGAGCAAAACGCATATTTACCATCTGTATGGGGACCGGCCCCAGTGAGCAAAATAACCCCAAGGCTCGGGTCTTCTCGAGCGTCGATAAAGGCATCATAAAGTTCAAAAATTGTTTGGGGCCGAAAGGCGTTCCGTTTATGGGGCCGATTAATGGTGATTTTGGCAATGCCGTCAGCTTTGTGATACAGGATATCTTGATAGGATTTGACGGATTGCCAAGAGAAAGACATGACTTGCGCTAATTAGAAACTTCTGCAAATTCTATTACAGCACCTTCGTAGGTCTTAACTAAGAAGTTTAGTGGTTTTTCACGCCGAATCTTATATTTCACATAGCGGGTTTGCACCTTCATCAAAATCTGCTCTAGGCAGTCATGGTCAAAGCAAACATGACGCTGTCTATTTTTGTCCCCAATACTTGCACCACCAATCACATGCAACTGGACATTTTTTTTGAGTTGATACCAAAAGCCATCCGTTCCGCTTAATTGCTGCATAGCTGGTCGGCCAAAGTCCGTAGACATATAGAGAGGATCTATCCCTGATAGGCCTAAGGTTTGCTCATAGTTGTAGTAGTAGTGAAGGGGGACTTCTGCCGTTCGTAACTGCAGCTCTCCTTCAAAAAACTGGCGGGCTAATTCTAGATCTGACACCATCAGAGTATGCACCTTGGGCGCACTCGACAGGAACATCCACATGGCCCCAGCATAGGCAGCTAAAAGCATCACCATTACCCCTTGGGTGGAGAAGAGGCCATCAATGGGTAAAAAAAAGCCCGCAATCAAAGGAGTCTGTAAAGGGATAAGGCTGAGATAGATAGGGAAAGTCATTCCGGTTTCTATGGGTTTCTATAAGGAAGGTAAAAATCAAGCTGAAACAGTACAGACTGCTCCTATACAAGTTGAAGGTCAGTTAATGACATAACGCCTTACTATTATAAGAATCCTAGGATAGAGAATCGAGGCCAATGTGGGGCGTAAACCTATTCTGAAGCCCTCATGACTGTAGCCTATTGTCATACGTTGTGCTTAAAGGCTGCTCTATCAATAGTGACAAAAAAGATTTTGGGTTTAGATCCGGGATTAGCGTCCTTAGGCTTCGGGGTGATTTGTACAGAGTCTGATAACCTTGAACTCCTTGACTTCGGAATTATTCAAACACCAGCCAAAACAGATATTGGGAAACGATTGCAGATTATTTATGAGGACTTACATCAAGTTCTCAACACCCATCAGCCTGATGTGGTGGCGATAGAAAAACTTTTCTTCTATCGTATGGGCAATACGATTTTGGTGGCTCAAGCTCGTGGGGTTGTCTTGCTGGTCTTAGCACAGCATCAGCTTCCCATTATTGAATACACGCCGGCCCAGATTAAGTTGGCTCTAACTGGATATGGCGCAGCAGATAAAGTTGCTGTGCAAGAAGCCGTTGCCAGAGAACTCTGCTTAGATTGCTTGCCTCGGCCAGATGACGCGGCAGATGCTCTAGCAGTTGCCCTGACCGCATGGTTTCAACGATAAGCGCTAATATGCATCAAAATATGGGCTGACGTCCCCCATCAAACTAACTGGATTATAGCCAAAGCATCAAAAAAAATTGATACTGACTCCAAACTTTTTTTGTTTGTAAAGCGCCAAAGCTACCTAAAAATGGGCATCCTGAGTAGGTTGATAAGCCATAGCTGCCCCTAGAAATTATTTGCTAGGGGCTTTCCTGTTCTGGGAGGAAATTGAATTTATTCATCCGTAATCCTCAGAACAGCCATAAAGGCTTCTTGAGGAACATCAACTCTTCCTACGGACTTCATTCGCTTTTTACCTGCCTTTTGCTTTTCTAGGAGCTTGCGCTTTCGAGAAACGTCGCCACCATAGCATTTCGCTAATACGTCTTTCCTAAGCGCTGGAATGCTTTCACTGGCAATCACCTTAGCTCCAATCGCAGCTTGTATCGGAATCTTAAATTGATGTCTGGGAATCAACTCTCGTAGCTTACTCACCAAAGCGCGCCCTGTATAATAAGCCTTATCTCGATGGACAATCGCCGCTAGGGAGTCAACGGGATCGGCGTTAATCAATATATCTAGCTTGACCAGGGGATTTTCACGATAGCCAATCAAATGGTATTCCATGCTGGCATATCCGCGAGAACGAGACTTCATCTGATCAAAGAAGTCAGTGACCACTTCAGCTAAGGGCAACTCGTACACCAGGGTCGTTCGCCCTGGGGTGAGATATTTCATATCCTTGAAGGTACCGCGACGGCTCTGCCCTAGCTCCATCAGAGTGCCGACATATTCTTCAGGGGTAATCATATCGACCTGAACAAACGGTTCCTCGATTTTTTCGCGATGTTGAGGGTCTGGGAGGGAACTAGGGTTATCGATCAGCAAGGTTTCGCCTTTTAGGGTTGTGATCCGATAAACCACCGAGGGAGCCGTAATGATCAAATCCAAGTTATATTCTCGCTCCAAGCGTTCTTGCACGATCTCCATATGTAGGAGGCCTAAGAACCCGCACCGAAACCCAAATCCCATGGCACTAGAGGTTTCTGGTTCATAATTCAACGCCGCATCATTGAGTTTGAGACGTTCTAAAGCATCTCGTAAATCTGGGAATTGATCGGCATCGGTGGGAAACATGCCGCAAAATACCATGGGTTTAGCTTCTACATAGCCAGGTAGTGGTTCAGCTGCTTGGGCTTTGGCTAGGGTAATTGTGTCACCGACTCGGGCATCTTCAACGGCTTTAATCGCAGCAGCAAAGTAACCCACTTCCCCAGCATGCAATTCGTCCACTTGAACTTGGGTGGGGGACAGTACCCCTAATTCATCAACGTCGTATTCCTTGCCGGATGCCATTAGGCGAACGCGATCGCCTTTTTTGACGGTGCCATCCATCACGCGGAAATAAACCACGACTCCTCGATATAGATCGTAATAGCTATCAAAAATCAAGGCTCGCAAAGGCTCTTGAGTTGTATCTTCCGGTGGGGGGACCAAATGGACGATGGATTCCAGAATTTCTGCAATGCCGATTCCGGTTTTGGCAGATGCCAGAATGGCTCCGCTACAGTCCAAGCCAACAATCTCTTCAATCTCTTGCTTGACCCGATCCGGTTCAGCGCCGGGTAAATCAATTTTGTTGAGGACGGGAATGATTTCTAAGTCATGTTCGATGGCGAGATAAACATTGGCTAACGTTTGTGCTTCTACCCCTTGAGACGCATCTACCACCAACAAAGCACCTTCACAGGCGGCCAGAGATCGGGAGACTTCATAGGAGAAATCAACATGCCCAGGAGTATCAATCAAATTAAGGACGTAATCTTCCTTGTCAGATGCTTGGTAGGCCATACGAGCCGCTTGGAGCTTAATCGTAATTCCTCGCTCTCGCTCTAGTTCCATATTGTCGAGAAACTGTTCTTTCATCTCTCGATCTGCCACAGTGCCGGTGGTTTGCAACAGGCGATCCGCTAGGGTCGACTTCCCGTGGTCAATGTGGGCAATGATGGAAAAATTTCGAATACGAGAGACAGGAACATCAGTCATGGAAATTTGGCCAGTCCTTAGCAGAATAATCGCGGCATCTTATGAATGAATTGTAATCCTTCTTAATCCAGTCCACCGAATGGAGCGGGCTAAGGACGTGGGAATTTTTCAAGCAATTCACCACATTCTTCAAAAACCCATTTTTTCTTAAAAATAATGAAATCGTAACATTTAGATTAAATAAATCTTAAGAGAAAGAGGATCTGATCGAATTTTTAGAGTTATGCAATCTTGTTTGGTCAAGACTAACAATGCTTGATTGATTAACGTTATTTGTAAAGAATCAATATTAGCTGTTTTTTAGAACTGGATGGTCAATTAATGTACTTATGTGCTTTGTATATAAAGGCTAGAGACAATTTCTGTGTAAGAAAACTTACCAGATTATTCAACCTCTCTTCAGAAATAAATCCTATCTGTAGGTAGATTCTATGGTATGTAGATTAGGAGGAAATATTTTTTGCTTATCAATAGAAAATAACGCTATACCCGTTCACAGCTTTTTCACGATGGTTCTCTAGAATACAAATATGGTTTGCTTTGAGCAATTTTTCAGTGGAGATATTACATGAGCCTTCATGCCCTTCAAGTCAAATTGAGTAAATTGACGAATCGAAGTCGCTCATATCCTTATCAATGCCTTGCAGCGGGACGCAAGTGGCACCAATATCTTTGGCGAGATGTCAATAATCAGTTTGTGTTAGAGGCCTCGCCGGATCAAAGTCTTTATTACATGACGACCCAAAGAGACGGTGTCAAGCCTGGAGACTATATTGAGATCTCTGGTTTGGGCAGCGCTAGTCACTACCAGATTATTCAGCTAGAGCGTTATTGCGATCCACCCGATATGTGGATGGCTACCTTACGAAAGCTGACTCTAAACTTTGGATATAGCCAGGTATAAAATAATTTTCATCCATTTAAGAGCATATACTTAGGAAATCTGAGTGGCCCATTGGATGGGGTTGTGATGATCTCTCTATCTCTGTTGACTGTCTTGACCCAATGCTGGTGTAGATCGCGCTTTAGAAGAGAGCATTCGTTGCCGTTAATATTATAGGCAGTATGGCCTTCGTTGCTTTTAGATCCTGTCTGTTTCTGACCGTTGTTAGTTCCCTTGTGAGTGGAGCTACGAATGGGGTAGCGATTGAGCAGGTTAAATTATTGCCTGTCTTATCAGAAGCTTCAGAGATCAGTTCGCGCCAACCATCCAAACATATCCATTTATCTTCTCCACCCTGGAGTCAGCCTGATAGTTCAACCTCGACTTTAGCTGTAGCTCAGGCCAATCGTAATCTATCTCAGCCTGAAGAGACAGCCGATGCTCCCTCCGAACCATCCTTAGCTGAACCTGGTGAAGCATCTGATCAGATAGATACGGGGTTTGATAAAGGTGAGGCAGATGATCAAACATTAAAGTCTCCGGAGGAAGAAGCTAGGCTAAAGGTGTTGATCGAGGCTGATCGGCTGTATCAATCGGGTCAAATCGAAGCTGCTACAGCTCTCTATCAGCAGGTGAAACGCCCATTCTCAGATCGTGCAATGGCTGAACCTCCAGCTGAGCCGATACAGGATCCAGCCCAATTGCCACCTGGTGGGCGGGTGTATTGGCGAGAAGCCCAAGCCGGTTCGGAACTCCAGCTAAAAACAAGAATTTTTGTGCCCCTGAGACTGCTGGTGAAGGAGTATCCCGAATTTGTACCTGGGCATTTACGACTGGCAGAGGAACTGGTTGCGGATGGCAAAGATGATGAGGCTTTAGGGGTAATGGCGCGGGCTGCTGCGCTTTATCCCAATCAACCTGAGTTGCAAAAAGGACTCATGCAACAGCAAACTCGGGCTAAACAATGGCTAGAGGCTTCGATCACGGCCCGCCAGTTTTCGCTATTGAATCCAGATCATACAGAAGCCTCGGAGTTTGTACGCTTATCGGAAGAGTATCAGGATCGGTTCCGGGCCCGTCTGCGTACACAGATTACGAATAATACGATTGGTAGTTTTATCACAGGGGCTTTGGGGATTGCGATTACAGGGAGCCCGATACCTGGTTTGTCCGCTTTGCAGACTTCTATTCTGTTGTTGAGGGGAGAGTCGGCAGTGGGAGATGCGATCGCAGATCGTGCCAAACGCCAACTCCCTCTGATTGAAAACCCAGAAGTTCAAGCCTATGTGGATCGAATTGCCCAAAAACTAACGCCAATAGCCGGACGGGAATTCAATTATCAGTTTTATGTCGTCAACAATGAGAAGCTCAATGCCTTCGCATTACCAGGAGGGAAAATCTTTATTAATGGCGGCGCCATCCTCAAAAGCAACTCGGAAGCTGAGTTAGCGGGATTAATTGCCCATGAACTGTCCCATGCAGTCCTCTCCCATGGATTTCAAATTGCCACGGAGAGCGCTGAAGCTGGTGGACTGACTCGATTAATCCCTTATGTCGGTGGATTATTTACTAGCGTAGTAGTGGCTGACTATAGCCGGGAGATGGAACGACAGGCAGATGTTTTAGGAACTCGCTTGTTAGCATCTGCGAACTATGCAGCAGATGGTCTTCGCAATTTGATGGTGACCTTAAGTAAGGAAGATAAACCCTTTGTTGCCCCGTGGTTCTCGACTCATCCGGGTAGTCTGGAGCGGGTTCAGTACCTCGAAACTTTAATTACGGATAATGGCTATAATCGCTATGCCTATGAAGGTATTGAGGAGCATCAGCGGATTCAAGCGTTGGTGCGAGCCGAACTAAAAAAAGCCAAGGAGGAGGAACAATCAGCAGAATCTTCGGATCAATCTGAGAGTGATACCCCTCCAACCGATAGCGATACCAAAAACGATACCAACTCTGATACGGAATCGAAATCCCCTGCTACTTCCCCACCAAAAGGGGTTCCATCAGTCGAAGAACCACAAACTAACCCTAAGGAGAATACACCTAAGTCATCTGTAGAAGATCCAACCTCTGATCCGGTTTTAACAAATCAACCAGCAACGACTGAGCCATCAGAGCCAAAATAAAGAACCGACTTGAACTCACTTACATTGAAGTTGCAAACCTGCAGTAACCGAGGGGAAGTATGCCTGCTGTTGTTTTTATTGTCCTTTTAGCAATTAGCATTCAAATCACCAAAATGATGCTGTTTTGGCCCATTGATGCCTTTCACGCTCTGAGCATTCCCAAGCTGTTAACGGCGGGTCTAGTTCTTGGTCTTTTTGCCTGGCTGTTTGGAGAATAGCTAAAAACTTAACCTCCCCCGCAGCCCCCACAACCGCCTCCACAACCGCCTCCACAGCCTCCCCCACATCCACTACCACACCCTCCCCCACAGTTGCCACCGCCTCCAATAGAATTGCTAAATCTGGGTTTAGGTACTAAGACTTTGCCTATATCTGCCAACGAACTTCCAGCCAATACGCTCGAACCAAATAAAGCAAAAGCCATTACATGTTCCGGTAAGCTTTGGGATGATTCTTCAGCTTTTGTATTCCGTCTAAAGTGTGAGTATTGTGTCCGTAAGGCATTGAGAAGACGGTTACCCAATCGGCTGCGATAAAGGAATCGCTCGGCTAGAAACATAAAGCCTATATACAGCAACGCCAAACATAACAGCATAAGGTAGCCAATCGGTTTATGACGTTCAATCCCAATGAAACATTTACCGGCTCCCAGTAACAGAACTGTAAAGATTACACTTGCAGGATAGAGTCGAAACTGTTTGGATTGTCTCTCATTTAAAAGAATGCCCCGGCCTTCAAGATCTTGAGAAATTTCCATGGCGATCGGTAGAACAGATGTTTGAACATGCTCGATGTTGTTATCCGTTGCAATCGCTTGCTGAATCGCCTGTTCCAAAGCATGATTGCTTTCATGGGAGTTTGCTAGTAACTCTAAAGATCGAGACTGCTTGTCTAGCTGTACTTGCCCCCGCTGCACAAGATTTACAATTGCAGTATTAACAGCTCGATAACTCCCCTCCGCTAGATATGCGGCCTCATAGATATCAAGTTTTGGTGAAGCAGAGCCAATGGGTTCAGGTTGTTGCAGATGGAAACGCAGGCTCAGTGCAGTGGCGATACCCACTGCTATGACCACAAGGTAAAAGCGAAGAAACTCAGGGCCATTAAAGTTAAGAGGATTCCACGTATTTATGGACGACAGAGGCGTATAAGCCGTTAACCCCAGCAGTACAATCGCACAAGGAATAAGCCAACTCAGGTTGAGAGTCGACCAGAGTTTTGGCAGAATCCATGAAGAATTGGTATCGACTCGGACGAAGGCAGTGTGGGTTTTAAATCGCTCTTCAGGGGATGGCCAGATGTTGCTGGGAGGTTCGCCAAAGAAGGTTACATAGCTGCTAAGGGTTTTTGCATACCAATCCTGAAATTTTGCCTGTTCTGTTCTCCCTCCTTGGGTCGGACCATGATGGAGGGATTGCTGCAAAATGTTGGGGCAAAACTCATCCCAATAAGAGTGGGTGTAAAGCAGGTGTAGATGCCAGACTTGATCAACAGGATCAGAAGGGGCAACGGGATGATCAGCCACAACTGCTAAAAAAGTGAACTTTTTGTACTCGCTGATGGCTTGTTGAGTTTGGTCAATCGACCAACCATTTTCCTGGGCCAAGCGCTGACTAAATGGAAATTCACTATTAGAGTGATCGACTGAAAAGGCTTTAATCCTTTTATAGAGGGCTTTCTGATCAGTATTCATACCCCCTCCCGGAATAATTTTACAATCCCAGGCTAACCCACACTTCTAGAAATGACTTTAATACCAGCTAAAAAAGGATTCTGAGATTCCCACAACACCTTAATTGGATAGTTTTACGTTCACAGTATTAGATTGATGTTTATGACCGAATCGAACTACAAACAATAAGCATATCGAAACAAGTGTCTATTGTTTTTCTCCTAATTTTGTCTGTTTTAATTCTGAAGCTTGGCGATAGAATTCAATAGCTTTTTGATACTGACCAAGAGAATCATACGTGTTACCCAAGCTGTTCAATGAAGAAACTTCAACTTTATAATCGCCAAGCTGCCGAGCAACTGATAAGGACTGCTGATAGTATTCAAGTGCTTTTGCATATTGACCTAATGCATAGGTAGCATTGCCTAAATTATGCAAAGAATTTACCTCGATTGCTTGTTCACCCGTTTGACGAGCAATGGTCAAGGACTGTAAGTAATATTCAATTGCCTTTGGGTATTTTTTTAAAGAATATGACACAAGCCCCAGATTATTGAGAGTTTTTACTTCACTTTTTGTATTGCTAAGTTGGCGAGTGATAGCCAAAGCTTGTTGATAGTATTCCAAAGCTTTTTGGTATTTTTCCAGAGAATATGATGCAAGCCCCAGATTATTGAAAGCCTTTGCTTCACTTTCTTTGTTACCGAGTTTACGTGTAACTTCTAAAAGCTTTTGATAGTATGCCGTTGATTTTTCGAATTCGCCTAACGAAAAAAAGACATTGCCGATGTCGTTTAAAACTTTAGCCTTAGCTTCATTATCTGTCTTGCCAATGAGTGCTAACAGTTGCTGGTACTGTTCAATTGCTTTAGAGTATTGACCGACTGAAGTATAAGCATTTCCTAAGTTAGAAAATAGGGTTGTGTCTTGCTTCGCACTATTTCTAATAGCAATAAATTTTTCATAAAAATCTATCGATTTCTGATACTCACCCAATGCATATGCTGAATTTCCTAGATTGTTAAGGGCTTTTGCTTCAGCCTCACGATTACCGGTCTTTTTCTGGAGTTCTAAAGATTTGAGATAATACCTAAAAGCTTCTCTATATCCTTGATTTGCATATGAAGCATTGCCCAGGTTATTTAATATGTCAGCTTTAATATTTTCAATACTACCTTGATTGGCAGTGATTAATGATTTCTTGTGATAGCTAATGGCCTTGAGATATTGCTTTTGTGAGTAATAAGCTAAACCCAAATTGTTGAGTAAATTAGCTTCAGAATTATGGTCTCCAATTTTTTGTGCAATTGCTAGTGACTGTCCATAGAACTCAATAGCCTTGTTGTGCTGGCCTAAATTAGAGTAGGTAAGCCCTAGATTGTTCCGAGTCTTTAGTTCACCGTCATCACTCTTGAGAGCTTGGTAAATTTTTAGTGCTTTTAACCATGATTCTAAGGCAGCTTGGTATTGGCGAACTTCAAACTGCTTAATACCTTGCTGAAAAAGGTAATTAGCATTTGAATTTTGTTCTCCTGAAAGAATTGATTGCGATAAAAGGGGTTCAGCTGTTGCTGGTTCAATAGCAACGATGTTGCATGCAATCAATCCAAGTAAAAATGCTGATGGTGTTCTGTAGAGTAGTCTAGGAACATAGCTCATTTCTACTGTTCTCCTAAAGCAATTGTATTTTATTCTTCTAATTTATCTTTACTATTAGGTGAGTCTGGTTGACCTTAACTGGATAAAGGATCTTCGGTAGCGATCACTGATATGTGTTAACAGTAACAATGGGAAAATTCTATATTTAAGGCATTTAAAATACTAAAATATTTATTTGATCATGTGCTTTCTTCCGTAGGCAAGGAAGTAGTTGTTGTTTTGTTGAATTTGAATTAAATAAGATTAAATCTTACACGATTAGCACTAAATAGTCTCTATAATTAAATTTTGGATAATGTACTTTCGTCACTATCCATTGATATCTTTAATATCTATTGGCTATGCTGGGAATTATCTTAAAGTGATGCAAGGTAAACTATAAACTGCATTTGAAAAATGCCCAACTCTAGCACTAACTAATTTAATGATGTGTTTATCCATTCTACCGACAACACTTTTGGGCATAGTGATTGCAGCGACTCAACCTTATGTAATTGCGGCAAATAAACAAGCAGATGTTTATCGTTTAGCTAAACAAAGCACAATTCTGATCGATGGGCAAAATCCTGGTTCCGGCGTCATTATTGGTAAACAAGGAAATATCTACTTTGTTCTGACTGCTGAGCACGTTATCGAAACAGAAGATGAATATGAGATAGTGACACCTGATGGTGCAAGATATCGCTTGGATTACAACACTGTTAAAAAGTTACCCAATGTTGATCTTGCTATTGTGTCATTCACAAGTGATAAAAGTTATTCCCAAGCGAAAATGGGAAATTCCGATAATGTCACAGAAGGGGATAAAGTATTCATTGCTGGTTGGCCTGCACCAGGAAAAGCTCTACCTCACGTTTATCAAATAACCAGTGGAGAAATCTCAGGTATTTGCCCTAGACCCGTTGCTAGAGGCTATCGGTTAATCTATACAAATGTCACTCGTGCCGGGATGAGTGGTGGACCTATTTTTAATGAGAGCGGTGAAGTCATCGGTATCCACGGGTTGGCTGAGGGCAGAGAGGTATACCAGTCAGGATATGAAGAATACCCCATTAAAACTGGATTTAATCTTGGTATTCCGATCAACACATTTTCTAGAGCAGCTAAACGAATAGATACCAATATTGCTCAATTGCCTAATTCTCCTAATTCGGTATCAGTACGTCCAAAAGTTACGACTCAACCAGCTCAAATATCTCCTTCTACCGCTTCTCAAACGCCACCTGCTCCTCTGCAAACTACGGCTAAGCCAGCTCAGCTCCCCACCACACCACAAGCACCACCTGCTCCTCTGCAAAATACAGCTAAGCCAGCTCAGCTCCCCACCACACCACAAGCACCACCTGCTCCTCTGCAAAATACAGCTAAGCCAGCTCAACTCCCCACCACACCACAAGCACCACCTGCTCCTCTGCAAACTACAGCTAAGCCAGCTCAACTCCCCACCACACCACAAGCACCACCTGCTCCTCTGCAAACTACAGCTAAGCCAGCTCAACTCCCCACCACACCACAAGCACCACCTGCTCCTCTGCAAACTACAGCTAAGCCAGCTCAGCTCCCCACCACTTCCATAAGTCCAAAGATTCAACCGAATCCAACAACTAAGTTAGCTGAATTACTGGATGCTCCCCAGATTCCACCTAAAACGCGCGGTCCACAACTTTCGTTTGCCCAAGCACCTAGATTAGTTAGCTCGCAATCAACAAGTAAAAATGCCAAAGAATTAGGTGCAACTTATTACTTCACAATTGATGTTCCAGCATCAGCCAAATTACCACTTCAGCAAATTAACTTAACTCTTAAGCAGGGCGTTGAATATCCAAGATTTAAAGCTAAAGCAGTAAATGCTTTTGAAGGAACACCAAGAAATAAAGGCACAAAATTACCTCTAGGACTTATCGTTACAGACCCTCCCACCAGAACTCTCACTGTTGTTTTTAATTCACCAGTAGTACCTGGGAAAGGAGTTACTATCGCCGTTCGACCCGTTAGAAATCCTTCAGTTGGTACTTATCAATTTGAGGCAACTGCTTTCCCAGAAGGAGAAACTGCTAAAGGGCAGTTTGCAGGCATTGGAAGATTCGATTTTTACAGAAGTTCCAAGTAATTAAGGGATCCCAATGGCTCCCTGGCACATCTATCTATGCTGAATCCGAGTTCTTTAATAGGTGTTGGATTCACCTACCAAAGGAATCGATTCTCAGGTGAAATAAATGGCCAAATCTGAGCATGACATCCAGAATTACAACATCTGCTCAAGATAGAACTTCTAACACTCAATGTCAGGCAAGTGAATTTCGAAGCCTGTCAGAGCCTTCATTATGAGTGTAATCAAACTGAGTTCGGTATAAGCTGAAAACCTTATTCTTGCGTAAGCTGCACCATGCATTCTTTCAAGAAAATGCTTTAAAGAAGAGCGTAATCCTAGCTGAGATTAAATTAGGTTGCAATAGAGTAAGTTCTTAAGAATACTTTTATGTTTTTTCAACAAATGTCGTTTTGGTGGTTATCAGGGATATCAAAATATTTGATAAATATAAATTCTTCTCTCAGAATAGCTCTATTTTTGTTTACCTAAAAAGCAGCATAAATCCAAGTTTACCTTAATTATTCTCCTAATTACTCCTTGAATCTCGTTCATCTTCAAAATAATTATTTCCAAGCCTAGCACTAAGTCAATCCATCCTTTTACACAACTTAAACATCGCGAAACTGTTATTAATTCGTGATTCCAGGCTAAGCTCCTCACCCCATGCGAGGAGCTTAGCTTCAAAGCATACAAAATACTGACAAAATAAGTTAGTTAAAAATTAATGGTGTGAGAAAGTAAAATTATGCAGAAAAATATCCACAAAAAGGTTTATGCTAGAACATTCTTTTTGGGGCTTGCGATTGCGGCAGGAGAATTAAGCGTAAACGCAACTCCAATAACATCACTAAATAGCGGTCAACAGAATTCTCCTATTGTTGCTGAGTCTGGGAATTTTCCTAAGTCGAAATTTTTTCAACCTATCCAAATTGCTAATGCAGAAGAATTAACCATTAATGAGCTGCTGGGATCAGGGTCAAACAAGACTTACCAAGGTGATCGTAGTCTTCATGATCTGGAAGATAATTCACAAGCTCAGGTTACTGCTGTAGGCCAACTGAGCGATGTAGATCCAACAGACTGGGCTTTTCAAGCGATTCAATCCTTAGTTGAGCGATACGGCTGTGTTGCCGGATATCCGAATGGAACATTTAGGCCCAGCCGCGCTATTTCCCGCCGTGAAGCTGCTGCTTTGGTTAATGCGTGTTTAGATAATCTCAGCAATCGTTTTGCCACTAAGGAAGATTTAGATGCGCTCAAAGCACTTCAAGATGAGTTTGCTGCAGAACTCGCCACATTAAGAGGACGTGTTGATGGATTGGAAGCACGGGTAGCAACGGTTGAAGCCCAGCAATTTTCAACAACCACCAAACTACAGGGTGAGGTGGTTATGGCCGCTCAATTTGGGGACTTTGTTAGTAACGCTCAAAATACATTTCCTGTTCCAAGGGCAATCCCTAATGGGAATGCTCCTGGGCTAGTCGCAACCAATTCCCTGAACCCTTTACAACCCACGAATCTAACTACGATTAGTGACTCTCGGCCATCGGCAATTGCCCGAGTTCGGCTTAACTTTAACACCAGTTTTTACGGCGATGATTTGCTCCAAACTCAGTTCGAATTTGGGAATGGGGGGTTAGACTTTTTCTCAGCAGCAGGGCTTAACTCTCCCGTATCTAATGGAATCGGGGGTCCCTTGGGCAATCCTGGACCATTTGTAGGAGGGGATCCAAACCCGTTCCCCGTTCCACGTGTTGTGGGTGGTACTTCACCAGGCAATAATCTTGGGGTTTCACTGGTTGACTTAGGGGCTGTTGACTACGCCGGACTGAGAAATGGTGTAGTCTTGCGTCGATTAGCATATAGCTTTAAACCCATTGGTCAGGATGTAACTCTTACGGTGGGGACAAACATGTTCCCGAGCGATTTTATCGATAGCAATAGTTATGCCAATAATTCTGCCCAGGATTTCAACTCTGGATTTTTCATCAATAACCCTTTAATCATTGCCAACTCTACGGGATTTTCTGCTGGAAACTGGGTCCCAGGTGGTGCTGGTGCGGCTGTTGATTGGAATGTTAACGGTGGACCAGTTAGTTTCCGGGCTCTCTATATTGCTAGAGATGGAAAGATTGCCGGACGAAATCCTGGTAGCGCTTTATGTGATCCTGCTTTTCCGTGTACTGGTGGATTATTTGGCGATCCTTATCAGGCTTCCGCTGAATTAGAGTATGCCGATACTTGGGGAGAGGAAGCTCAGAATAATTTTGCGGTTCGATTGCAATATACCCATTCAGAGACGAATAACGTTCGACAGAATGCCCTTGGTGCTAATGTTGAGGCAACTTTTAACCGCCGATTTGGGATCTTTGGTCGGATCGGCTATTCGATTGATCCACAGATTGTAGTTAACACAGTCACTGGACAACGAGGCGATCTATTTAACCCTGATCCCAATAATGCATTCGGTACTGGTATAGGAAATACTGGTATTAGTAACTACATCCTAACCTGGATGGGTGGTTTAGGCATTCGGGATCTTGGCGCACCGGGTTCTTTACTTGCCGTTGCTATAGGTCAACCCTTTGTCGTTGCTGGTGATGGTCAACCTTCTCAAACTAACTTTGAAGCGTTTTATCGATTTTCGATTAACGACAATATTACTCTGACACCAACTGTGATGTTTATTTCAAACCCCTTTAATTTAAGTGGCAATAACGATGTCATTCAGGGGCTACTTCGGGCAACGTTCTCTTTTTAAGAAAGACCCATGGGTTTGAGGAGTAAGCCTTTCATTGGAATTAGAACATATGGAACGGGCGTTCTTTACGGTTCTTTCTTGAGAAGCTAAGACACCTTTAATATCAAAGATTCAAACCTGTGTTTAGGGAAGACCTGCCTGAGATACTGGTTAGGTTTTCGTTAACCTCTCCCGATTGTCAGATTGATTGTAAACCCTGTGGGATGGAGTCTCATAGGGTTTACAGTTTGTTTTTGGATCGTTACTTTTGTTACTTATGGTAGCTGGGCTCATTCTTTGAAAAGGAGAAGAGTCCTGTTGAGAAGGCGAAACAACTAAGATAAATTGATATTTCTAAGCACTGAGCTGATCGTTGTTCTGTGAGGATTAGCGTAGTAAATTGGGCTTCTGTTTTGAAGTCAAAAATGTAATAGGTAATGTTACGTTCCCCATCGCTACATCAATAGGGGACAGCTCTAGTAGTAGACTAGCGGGTAAATTTTTTGTGAGTGCCTTCCATGACCTCTCCCCGCTTGCCCAACTACTGGCGGCAAAATACTGCCCTGATTCGCACCTTGCTGATGGTATGGGGCTTAGTCTCTCTTGTATTCAGCATTTTGCTGGTTCAGCCCCTGAATAAAATTCCCATTGGGAATTTACCCCTGGGATTTTGGATGGCCCAGCAGGGCTCCATCTTTGTGTTTGTGGCTTTGATCTTTATCTATGCCAAACAGATGGATAAGCTCGATCGTCAGTACAACGCTAACCCTAAGCAGAAGTGATCCTATGACTGTTGAAGTTTGGACAACGATGTTCGTCATTCTCACCTTTATGGTGTATCTCTACATTGGCTGGCGGGCTCGGGTGAAAGATAGCAAGGGCTTTTTTGTCGCTGATCAGGGGGTTCCAGCGATTGCCAATGGTGCAGCAACGGCAGCGGATTGGATGTCGGCAGCTTCCTTTATGGGGATGGCGGGACTTATTTCATCTTTGGGGTATGATGGGTCGATTTATTTGATGGGATGGACCGGGGGCTATGTGTTATTGGCCCTGCTGTTGGCTCCCTATTTGCGCAAATTTGGTAAGTATACCGTGCCTGATTTTGTGGGCGATAGATACTATTCCACGGTGGCTCGGCTCGTAGCTGTTGTAGCAGCTATTTTTGTCTCTCTCACCTATGTGGCGGGACAAATGCGGGGCGTCGGCATTGTCTTTAGCCGATTTTTGCAGGTGGATGTCAATATTGGCGTGGTTATTGGCATGGTAATTGTTGGTTTCTTTGCCATTTTGGGCGGGATGAAGGGGATTACCTGGACTCAAGTGGCCCAATATACTGTGTTGATTGTGGCTTACTTGATTCCCGCCGTTGCGATCGCATGGCAACTCACAGGCAATCCCATTCCCCAATTGGCTTTCACCTTTGGGGATGTCGTGGATAAACTCAACCAGGTACAGATAGATTTGGGGTTTGACGCCTATACCCAACCGTTTGCCTCCAAATCCATGCTGGATGTGTTGTTTATCACCATTGCTTTGATGGTGGGGACGGCGGGGCTTCCCCATGTGATTGTCCGGTTTTATACGGTGCCAAATGTGCGGGCGGCTCGTTACTCTGCAGGTTGGGCCTTGCTGTTTATTGCTTTGCTATATACCTCTGCCCCTGCGATCGCATCTTTTGCCCGCTATAACCTGATTGGGACCTTGCATAATCAGCCGATTGCAGAGGTACAACAGTTGGATTGGGTACAAAAATGGCAAACGACCAAGTTGCTGACCCTAGAAGATAAAAATGGGAACGGCACCATTGAATGGACGCCTACGGAAGAGACGAGCGATGTCAAAATTAGCCCCGACATTATTGTCCTGTCCACTCCAGAGGTGGCCAAGCTTGCACCTTGGGTGGTAGCGTTGGTGGCTGCGGGCGGCTTAGCGGCAGCTCTATCGACGGCATCCGGTTTGCTCCTCGTGATTTCTAGCTCCATTGCCCATGACGTTTATTACAAGCTCCTCAAGCCAGATGCGTCTGAAGGAGAGCGGGTGATGGTGGGCCGAATAATGGTCGGGCTTGCCATTTTGATTGCCGGGTATTTTGGAATCAATCCACCAGGATTTGTGGCTCAGGTGGTGGCCTTTGCTTTTGGTTTGGCGGCGGCAAGCTTCTTTCCGGTGATTTTGCTGGGGATTTTTGATAAACGAACCAATCGAGAAGGTGCGATCGCAGGCATGGTATCAGGCCTGTTATTTACCACCGTTTATATTTTAGGTGTGAAATTCTACGGTATGTCTCCCTGGTTCTTTGGGGTTTCAGCAGAGGGGATCGGCACCTTGGGCATGCTTATCAACCTAGTGGTTACCCTGGTGGTGTCTCGGTTAACCCCACCCCCACCCCCTGAGATTCAGGCTCTCGTGGAAAACCTACGTACCCCTGGAGATGCGCCTTTGGCCCTAGCCGATATTGGGGAAGAACAGTTGGATTAAGGATGTAGCACTTTGATGTGAAGCCCCTGCCATTGTTCTAAACTTTGACAGATCTATTTCTCATGGAAGATTGACTGAGGCTTCAACTCACCTAATAGAACCAATGGCCGATTTATCAGCAGAAACACTAAATATCATCTTCAACTTGCAGCAGCGATTACTAAAAATTATTAATGAGGCGACAAAATTTTCATTTGTAATCTTTACCCAATTTGGAGAGACAGAAGCGACCATACCAGAGCTAGATGAACTTCAAAATGTGAGAGAACGGGCAACTTCTTATTACATTAAGCTTTATCGGCTCTCGCTTCAGATTGCTGAATCTCAACCAGCAGCTACTTCTAGATTTACTTCTCCGATCAATATCTCAAGCTCAGGCTATTACAGATGCAGGAGAGGCCAGTAATCAGGAAATCAAGAGAAATTGGAATCTATGATGAACAACCAACCCAGAATTCCTGATCCTGAAAGGAGAGCGCGTTCAGTTGCCAGAATGCGTGAGGTTTGTGCTCAATTTGATGAGCAAATTGCTGTCCTAGATCAATTGAGTGCCCAATTGGAAACTGAGAATAAACAGAATCCAGTCAACATCTATTTTGAGAAAAGAAGACAGCAGCAAGGGCTAGAACAAAGACAATCATCACAGCTGATCTCAAGCTAGCTGCTCGTGCTCTATGGGCCCTCAAATTCCGTTCTCTGCATATATTGGGGTATTTGCAGGCGTTACCAAGAACTCCAAAATATAGTCAGCGGTAAGTTGAGATTGTTCTAAATGGGGGACGTGACCGCAGTCTGGAATCCAAATCAGCTGACTGTTGGCAATGGTTTGATCAAACTTGTCAGCATCTTTGACCCCCATAATTTTGTCCGCTTTACCCCAGAGGATCAGGGTGGGATGGGGGATGTCTTTGATGGTGTCATAGAGGAAGTTGTAGCCACCACTTTTGGTAAAGCCAACCAAGGCGCGGTGCCAACTTGGATCCTCTAGATGTAAAGATGCACAGCATTCAGCATCGGGGGTAACGAAGCTGCGATCGCAATAGGCTTGCACACTGACCCAACGTCGGACCCGAGGACTACGCAAAAAATTGGTCAGCCAGCGATCAAAGGGCGGCATGATGAATTTGGTGGCTTTGGGAGAGGGAGCATAGCCGGAACTATCCAACAGCACCAGCTTTTCCACAGCATCGGGATAGGTAAGGGCAAAATCTAGGGCCGTTGCCCCGCCCATCGACGCCCCGGCAATGATCATGGGCCGTTGAATCATCTGTTGCCAAAAGCTATAGAGGTGAGTCTTCATGTCCGTGGGGCTAAACTCAACCCCCTCGGGTCGCTCCGTAAAGCCAAACCCCAGCAAATCCAAGGCCCAAGCTTCCGTGTGGGGTGCCAGTTTGGGAATCAGTCGTCGAAACTCTAAGAGGGAGCTATCGAAACCATTCAGCAGCACGAGAGGAGTCTCTCCTTCTCCTTGCTGCACATAGGTGGTCAGGATCGGGTCAGGAAGAAGGGGGGTGGTAATGGCTGCTTGCTGGATCTGTTGTGCCAGCGCAATGGAGGTGTCTTCAGTCAGGTGAGCAACGCCGGGGGGTAAAAAAGATGGAAGCATGCAGGACGAGAATCAGGATAATGGTTTTCCCCAGGGCCGGACAAGATGAAAAGATCACCTTGTTTGGATGGCAATTATGTGGGGTTGCATTATAGAAGTATAGAGAATTCATGCCATGCTGGGCGTGAAGAGACCGCAAGTAGATGAGGTTCAGCACTGCCTATCCTCATCTTTTGACTATGCTGATCTCCATTGGGGAACCCAATATCTAGAGGTTTAATCTGAATTCAGTCTGTTTGTGAACCAATCAAGGTTAAAGGAAATAATCAGCAAGATGGCTGTTTCTTCTATATATTTATTAGAGATTTTTTATCTCTTCAAGCAGTAGAATTGCGATAAAGATCGTCACAGTATAATGCCCATATTACTCCCAAAATGGTTGTGGCAATACCAGAAACCCCTCCTCCTACGATCCATCCTAGATCCCCCCAGGTAATAATTAAGGGAGTGATCTTTTTGATCAGAATTTGATAGGTAATAAAAGTAGTGATAGTGCTGACTGCTGTGACGGTCAATAGATCTTTGATAATTCCCCAGGGGCTTTTTCTCGATAATTTATCGTCAAAATAAGCATCCCAAATCAGGATAAACATGACGATATTCGCAAAGGTCAGAGTAATATTTTTAACAAATTCTATATTGGAGGAAGGGGTTGCCATAATAATAGCGTTGGTAACCACTACCCCTAAAATATCAACACGAACCCTTTTTCTTATTCTTCTTAATTGATGTGCCAATCGATACCTATCCGAGATCTAAATAATGTTCAACACTAAAGGCTTTATAACCAGTGACGAGGATAAGACCGTTCTGGCATTAGATTATTAAACGCAAACGTGCAGAAGAGTAAAACAATTGATCCGGCGACAACAGGTGTGAGTACAAAATTCCAGGTTGCTTGACTCATGACCCCCACTAGAGCCACAGCGCCTCCAGGAGGGTGGAGGGTTTTGGTTAGCTGCATCACTTTAATGGCTGTCGCAACGGATAACGCCATTACCCAGGGTTCAGAACCAAACAGATAAACCATCACCACACTGACAATTGCCCCTAATAAATTGCCAAAAATTAAATTTCGGGGTTGAGCTAGGGGGCTATTCGGCACCGCAAATACGAGCACTGCAGCGGCACCAAAGGGAGCCGCAATCAGAGGGTAGTCGGATACCGTACTTAGATAGGCCAACGCTGCAATTCCCAAGAAACTCCCGATATACGTAAACAGAATTTGGCTTAGAGAAAAACGTGGTTGAACCTTTGAACTACCGTGGATACTTGATATGAATTTCTTGAATTTCAACCAAATCTGATTGCCTTTAAAAGGCAAAGGTCTTTCAGATTGCAATAATTGCAATTCAAAATTCAAATATTCGATTTGGCTTTGTTGTTGCTCCAGCATCCGTTCATATTGCTGAAGGATTTCTTGCATTTGTTTAGACGGAGAAAATTCTAGAAAAGACTGTTGGGGTGACATCAAGAGCTCGCTTGAGGCGGAACTTTCGCTCGGTTGATGATCCATATGACTTGTTCCCCCTCATAGTGTTGTTTAGTAGGATGATGAGCCTTGAACTTAATCCTTGTTTTAATGCTCAATCAGTAGTAAGAAATAACTATTTCGCTTTAGAGTAAGGAAAGTAGATTCTAACAAAGGCTGCTTTTTGATTATTACTTTATATCAGTCACTTTGACTAATTATAACGATCGAGTTTGTCATGAATTCCGTACACTAAACTTTTTTATTCCTCAATGTGTAATTCGCGACAATCTGTAATTTCAATTCATTATTAAATAAGGAACAAGTTCAGAATTTAATAAAGATTAAGGCTTCACTCATCTAAAAGGATCGGTGGGAGTGAGTAGCCAGGAACTTTTTAAAGTAAAAAATTCGTCTTCCCCCTCTCCGTAATAAGTGTTTAACCCGCGCAGAAACCACGACTCATCTAGAAATATGAGCTGTAATGATAGCCTTCTATGCCCTTAGTGCTGATAGCGGGTCGGCATTATATCAATTGGTTTCGATCTAGCCCCATCACCTATAACTCTCAATAAGTTAATAGATTAGGTCCACTGTCACGAGTAATACAGTATTTACGTTAAAAGGTGTTAACCACTGTAGCGTTTGATACAAAAACAACCAAAATGGACCTTACTGGGGTTTTCGATAGAAAATCTTTGGGATCATGAAGGGAGATGGAACCGCTACAAAGACTTCTCCATAAACACACTGTAGGGATTTGCCTGATACTGGCCGAAAGGTTCTCGTTGGTGATAGCCCAATTTGGTAAATAGCCCCAGCGCCTCAGGCTGAAATATTCCGCTTTCTAAGCGGAGGCAGGGTAAGTGCAGCGCAGTAGCTCGTGTTTCCAGAGCATGAAGCAGTTGAACGCCGAGCTGCATTCCTCGAAATTCAGGTTGGATAAAGAAGCGTTTGATTTCTCCATAATCGCCATGATTCACCAAGGCTCCACAACCAACCACCGTTTCGCCTTTCTGCACGGTGAGAAACTGGATATGGGGCTGCCTGAGGGCTTCTGCAGACATGAGGTAATTACTTTCCGGTGGATAGATCCGGTTCAAGTAAGCGTCCAGTTGCTAAATCAGGCGAAGGGCTGATGGATGGGTTGGATCGCTTTGTTGAATGGAGACAGGGGACACTGTTAGGCTTTGGGTAGGCCAATCACACCTTGGGCAATTCGGCTGCCAGCATTGCCTGTGGGTTGACCACCATCATCCGTCTCAGCATGGATAATCATCCCCCGTCCTAGGATAGGATTCTTGGGACCATTGATAGTGATGTTATTGACGTTAATTTCTCTTATCACTTCCCCTCGACTATCGGCCTTGAGGTTCCCTAAATCCCCTGCATGACGTTCAGGATTATTGGGGAGTCCGTGGGGCTTTCCTTCCGGGTTGTAGTGACCGCCCATGGCTTTGCCATCTAGACTAGAAGCATCGCCGAACTCGTGGATATGCCAAGCATGGACTGAGTCAGGCTGCAATCCTTTCAGGTTCACAGCTATGGTGACTTTATCCTCTATTTGCCGAAATTTAACCGATCCACTGACCTGATTGCCTTCTGTAGGAGCAAGAATCGCGAGGGCGACGGTTAAGGGTTCCGCTGCAGCGACAGTCTCGTCTTGGGGAGCAGAGCTAGGGGCTGTACTCGTGGGGGTTGAGGTGGAACAACTGGCAAAAAAGACGAGTGCGATCGCAGCACAAAACAGAGGGATAAACTTCTTAGGTAACATAGCGAACATTGAGCGGACTTTTTTACAATCTCACTCCCGCTGAAAAATCACAACCTTTCGGATCACAGACCTAATCCCACGCTCACTAGCGTTTTCAGAGATTTACCCTAATTTCATTTATTGCTGGGGATTTTGAGGGCGAGCCACAATAATCCCAATGGATTGATCGACATTGGCAACGTAGGTGGCTAAATCCGAGGCAATACGGACGCTACCGCCAGGAGAGGCATGAATCAGTCCTTTGGTTTGATTAGGCGTTTGGTAAACCAGGCCCGTATGGGTGACATCTAAACCTGGAACTGCTGTAGCCACGGCAATAATATCTCCCGGCTTTAGAGACGATTCAATCTTTCTGATTTGGGCTTGGGGAATATAGTGCAAGGGCAAGGCCTGCAACCGAGTCTCCACGGCCTGGATGCATTGCCAGTTGGCTTGGTTCTGGAGTTGTGGGTAGCTCTGGCGATGCTGGCTCATAAAGTTGAGGGATTTGTTGAGGGGGATGCCCCCCAGGGCGGGGGTAATATTTTCGACTAATCCGCGTCGCTGATTATCGGCAATCCAATCAGAGAAATAATGGAGGCGACTACAATAGCCTTGCATTTGTCCTTGGCGATAGCGTTGAGTCTGAACGGCATTGCTAAAGACTTGGGGAGACGGGTTCTCTACGGTTAGGGTGCGGGCAATGGCGAGGACAGTTTCGACAAAGAGGACACAGTCGAACTGGCTGAGGGAGAGGACTAGTTCTTCTTTGGGGCTTTGATCCAGTAGTCCCCCTTTGTAGGTGGCTCCTTCGAATTTGGCGGCCAGGGTTTGGAGGAGTTGCGGCCAAGGCTGTTGTTGGAGTTGAGGAGCTTGCTGGAGAAGCTGAGTGAGCTGGTTTTTGTCGGCTTGGGGAAACTGGACGGTTGCGGTTTGGGATGCAGGTTGCGATCGCACCGAAGCTATCGGCAGATCAAAGCTAAGGGAAACCACCCCCATCAAAAGAAGTTGCCCAAGTCTAAACGTTATCTGCTTCATGCTTTGTAGGGGGAGGAGAATGTCTAATCCTATAGACCGGAGTTATGCCCAAAGGGTGCCCAGTTTAATAGGATTGCATCCAAGCCCGAGTGCCAAAGAACTGACAAGCGGTTGATGCGACATGAGCAGCCTGGGCTAAAGCCTGGGGGAAATCGCTGCCCAAGATAAAGTGGCAAAAAGCACCGTGAAAGATATCGCCTGCCCCTAAGGTATCAACGGGGGTAATTTGCGGGAGGGGTACGGACCCTCCTTCGGTATCATCCCAGTAGAGAATGGGCTGATCGCCCTGGGTAATAGCAATATGAGCGGGGTCTGGTAAGGTCTGTTTTAAGTACTCCACTGTGGCTTGGGTGTCCTCACAGCCGGGGGGATGGAAGTCAGTGGAGCAAATGGCGTAATTGATATAGGGCAGCAGGTTTTCTAGGCTAGGTTTCCAACTGCCCCCATCTAGGACGGTGGGAATATTGGTGGCTTGTTGAGCAATGGCGAGGCTGACGGGGATTTGATGACCGTCCATCAGAATAATATCGGTGGTGGTGAGCTTTTTCCGTAGATCCTGGGGAATTTGGTCAGGCTGGGCGATTTGGCGTTGGGCATTGAGGGAGATGACGGCGCGTTCTCCGGTGGTTTGGGTGACCACGATGGAGGAGACGGGAGGGGATTGAGTTTGTGTGGGGGTGAGGTCGGTATGGAGGATGGATGGGCTGACGCTGGCGAGGTCAGATCGCATCAGTTGGGTAATGGGATGTTGGCCCATGGCAGAGAGGAGATGGGCGGAATTGCCGAGATGGGCGAAGGTGGCAGCGGCGTTAGTGGCAGGACCGCCTGCTGAAATTAGGCTATCTAGGGCAACTAGTTTTTGGTTGGCTTGGGGAGGACCAGAGGCGAGATAAATTATATCCAGCGTGGATAAGCCAATAAATAAACCTAGCGGTCTGCAAGCAAATGAGGAAAGCATCTCAAAATATGCATTCTATATGCAGAGTTATATAATCTGACATGAATTGTTTTTTCTTTGTTCTTCAATACATAGCTAGATATATTACCTTGGTATTCATTATGTTTAGTATTGACATGGAGCTAAAAAAGAGTGATTTTATTTCAGGCTATAGGTAAATTAGAATTATATTTCGCTTGCTATTTTTAAAATAAAATCAAAATAAGTGGTAATATACTAAGCTTGCAAATGTGTTTGGCATACAATAAACATCTTGTGAGTACAGCTCAGTAAATACAAAAATATTAAAATCTAAATTCTAGCTATCAAAAAACAATTGCATATAAATTGGAGGGGGAAATGCATCGAATTATCAAAACACATTTAAAGAAGTTCTTAGAGACAAAAGGGATTGAAGAGCCAGATATTTCAAAACAATTTGAAATGTTCGTTAATTATTGTATTGTAAGTCGATTTTTCTCAGGGAAGTTTGATGTTTCTGATGTAACTACTACCGAGGAAGATGCTGGGATTGATGGTATTGCGATTATTGCCGACGGAGAGTTGATAACTACTACTGAAGAAATTGAGTCTCTATTTCAAACTCATAAAAAGAGCATCGAAATTGATATTGTTTTTATTCAGTCTAAAACCTCTGATTCATTTGAAAAAAGAGATATCATTAGTTTTAGTGAAGGAGTCTTTGATTTCTCATCTGAAGAACCAGAGTTCCCCCAAGATGAAATTCTGGCTGAGGCTACAAAGATTTTTGCATCTATAATTGAAAATGTTGATAAAGTAAAAAATGGCAAGCCAAATGCATACACATATTATGTGACTACAGGTGTTTGGAATAATGAGACAGAGCTGGAAGCATCTCTCAAAACTTCTCGCAGAAAAATTAGAGGCATTGGAGTTTTTGAGCAAGTAGTTTGTAGCAAAGTAGATCGTGATGAATTAATTAAAATATGGATTTCAATTCATCAGCCTGTTGAAGCAATAGTAAAAGTTAAAGGATATGTCTCATATAATGAAATGAAAGAAGTAGAAGAATCCTATATCGCTATTATCCCAGCCAAGAATTATGTGGAGTCTTTACTTGAAGGAGAAGACGGGAAAATGCGAAGCGGAATATTTGATGAAAATGTTCGAGCATATCTTGGGGAATGTAATGATGTAAATATGAAGATAAAAGAAACTTTATCAAATGAAAAATTCAAAGAATATTTTGCACTATTAAATAATGGAATAACTATAGTATCACCTGATGTGAGAGTACAAAGTGATTCAATTAGTTTATCAAACTATCAAATTGTTAATGGGTGTCAAAGTAGCCATGTTTTATATAGGAACAAAAACTACTTAGGTGAAAATACAATGATTACAGCAAAAGTAATCGAAGTAGATAACCCAGAAATAGTTAATAAAATTGTTGAAGCGACAAATAATCAGAGTTATGTCTCTAATGAAAAATTTCTATCTTTAAAGGCAAAATCAAAATCAGTCGAAAGCTATTTTAATAGTTGGAATGATGAAAGCGAGTCTGATTCAGTTATATATTTTGAGAGAAGAGAAAATCAATATGCAGGGAAAACTATTAATGACACAAAGATATTTGACATAAGAACAGTTGCGCGTGCATTTGCTTCAATGTTCTTAGAAATTCCACATACTGCATCTAGCTACCCAACACAGATATTTGAACAGTCGGGGGATAGGCTTTTTGAAGATAATCAAAATGAAATAACATACTACTGTTCAACATTAGCTTTATATAAATTTGTTAGACTTTTTAATAGCAAGAAGCTCCCAGGAAACTATGGAAAATATAGATGGCATACACTTATGTTGTTAAAATATGCTATTAATGGCAATCAGAAAGTGCCTGAAGTAAATTCCAGGCGAATTAATAAATATTTCACCAAAATAATTGAAGCTTTAAATAAGCCACGTGATGAGCATCTTGAATACTATGAAATATGTAAAAGCGTTATTGAAGAAGGTGGATGGGCCACAAAAGATAGATTAAAAAGAACTCTGCATACTAATGAGTTGAAGGCTTTAATGATAAAAAGATTGAAGAAAAATTAGGAGCCATAAGGACTTAGCTAAGGACTTAGCTTTTATTGGCTACATTGAGCCTCTTTATGAGATTCTCAATAATCTAATATTTCCTGAGGCTGGATTAACAGGTTGAACACCTACAGTTCAGTTTTCTTAAATAGCTTGTTATTCAGTACTTGTGTCAAAGTAGCTATCAATTGCTTTGCCATGCTTAGGATGCTCCTCAGCCAATATACTAAGGCATAAAAACTGCTCTTTCGACAATCAAGTTTATTTTGGAAAGATAGCGAATGCTCAGCCGCGATAGCTGACAACATCACCACGGGGGAACACAGTAATCAACAAGCCAACCGATGAGTTCGTTCTCCATCTTCACCCTCCTCTACATGACCGCTTTCCTGCTAGAAATGCAGGAAAAGTGGAAAGCTCCCGGCTTTGCCCTCGCTTTTTTGGCATTACTCACCGTCTTCGTCTTCACCCGCATAACCCGGATCAAGTTTTTTGCCTTCCTGGTCCTCTCTACTGCCTATTTCCTAATTTTTCGCTTCCCTGACGTCGCCAACCACGTCAACTTCCTGATTTACCTCAACCTCGCTTTGATGGCAGGCATGGTCTACGCCTGGTTCAAACAGGCCAGCGCAGAAAGCTACTACGCCATGATGCGTCCCCTCCTTAGAGCCTCCTTGCTTGGCGTTTACTTCTGGGCTGGATTCCACAAACTCAACACCGACTTTCTCAATCCCCAAGTGTCCTGCTCCAGCATGATGCTGTATCGGATTTTGGATATGATCCAATCCAATCTCCTGGGTATTCCAGTTATGGCTATCGTGATTGCCCTGGCCTTGTTTGGACTTTGGCAGGGACTGATTCGCCACAGACTCCAATCCTCAAAACTCCCAAAAATCCTGCTGCTCGCTTTACTCACCTGTGGCGGCATTCTGCTTTACTATTTTGGCTTTGCCTATCAAGATTACGTCCTACTACCCGACCTAATCTTGCATACGAATATCTACTTCGTTCTCGCTTGGGAATTGTTGGGGAGTCTCTTGCTATTTGTGCCCAGATTGCAGGCTCCGATTCTGCTGCTCTCCTGGCTAATGCATGCCTTTATCGCCATGATCGGCTTTGTCGATTTTAGTGCCCTAGCCGGAAGCCTACTCTTTACCTTTATTCCCGATCGCTACCTTCAACTTTGGCAAGAGCAATCCGAGATCTCCTTGAGGGGACGGCAGATTCACCGAGCACACCTGTATTTTGGCCTCAATGTGATGGCAGGTCTATTCTCTGCCCTGTATTACCTTGCCTATTTGGATTTCGACATCAAAGTTATCGCTGGGGCCATCTTTAACCTTGCTTCAGTCATTTTCCTTTGGCCGATACTCACCCAGGTCTTTACCCCTAAAGATAGACCTGCTTGGCAAGGACTCCCCGTGCTCAATGCCTCCATGCCCAAATTTATGGCGGTGTTTTTGATTGGGCTTTGCTGCTTCGGCCTGATGCCCTATCTAGGACTTCGCACCGCAGGAACCTTCTCCATGTTCAGCAATCTCCGCACCGAAGGCCCCCGCTCCAACCATTTACTGCTAGCCACCAATCCCCTCAAACGCTGGGGCTATCAAGAAGATGTGGTCTGGATCTTGAACTTGCCACCAGAAGTGGTAGACATGGATCCAAAAAATGCAGAGCTAGAGGGCAGTGCCCTCCCCGTGGTTGAGTTCAAGAAAATGATTTACGACTGGACCCAAGCGGGTCAGACTGTACCTGTTGTGTTTGAATATCAGGGGCAAACCTACGACAGCCCCAACATTGTTCAGGATCCTGAATGGCAAACGCCTCGTCGCAATTGGGAGATGTATTTGCTGGATTTTCGGGTGATTGAACTGGAAAATTCGGGTCCCAATTTATGTCGATGGTAGAGAGGGGGGCTTGCTAGATGCGATCGCAATCATCGCTACCCCAAAACTAACAATCGCGACAGTCGTCATCACTAAGGGGGACAGCGCATCTGGCTGTTGGAAAAAAGCCCCGAATAAACTGGCAGACAAGGCTCCACCACTAAAAAACATCCCGGTTCCCAATCCCGCTTTCTGGGCAGGCACCATCGATAGGGCAAAGGGCAACGTGCCATTATTCACCAAACTCAAACAGGTACCAACGGCTATCGCTACGCCCACCGCTGCCCAAGTCTGGCCTACCCCATTCATCACGACTAACGTTAGGGCTAATCCCAGTAATCCTAAGAGAATGGCTTGACGATTCCCCAGTTTACGAGCCACCGTTCCCGCTGGAATGGCCGTTATCCCCAAGGCAATAAAGATTATGCCCATTGTTAGGCCTACATTTTGGCCTGGAATGGTTTTGAGGATTTTGGGAAACGTCGTCATCAATAATCGAAACCCCAACGAGGTGCCCCATCCCACTGTAAACACCAGGGCTAAATTTCTGATGGATGGACGAGCCCCAACGCCAGAAGGTTGATGGGGCATCTTCACCTCTGTATTGACAGACCTGAGAATGGCCGCAGCCCCTAGCAAAATGAGTGACGCTAGGCCAAAGGCAATCCCTGGCCCTAACTCCAGAATATATTTATTGGCCAAAGGCCCCATTGCCCCAGCAATCGCCCCCATTACGGTCAATACACTTGCCGCTTGCGGTAAACCACTACCAAAGGCATAGCGGCTCAGCAAGGACAGAGCTGGACTGCGAAACACCGTCATGGAAATGGCCCAGGTCACGAGTAATATCGGTAAAAGCCAGCGAAAGATTCCCTCTGGCTGACCAAAGGTGACCAGCATCGCCGTCGCCATCAGTAATCCCGATGCCAAAATCACCCCTGCGGCAATAAATGGAAATCGACTGCCTAGCCAGCGTTGGGCGCGGTCAGAATAGTTTCCCATTAGGGGTTCCATCAGCATCGCCAGACCGTTTTCCAGCAGTAAGACACCCGTGATAAATACAGAGGTAAATCCAAACTCACCCAGCAGTTTTCCCAGATAAAGGTTGTAGATCACCCACATCAATACAATTGCCCCTTGCACTAGAGCTAGGGCAAAGACTTGTACCCACAGAATTCTTTGCTGATGCACAATTGGTATTTCCTCTCTCTATGGGGTAAACCGGCTTGAAACCAATAGCCTGATCTGATTAAAGATTCCCCACCGTACCACCAAATAGATGCTTTCTCAGGCTTAGTTCTGATTTGGAGCCCCATCGATACCCCGTCAGTCTGCCCCATTTTTACCCTGAAACCAACGGATCCACCCCCGAGCATTGACGTCAAAGGGATAAATAAACCGAAGGTTTCGATGTGCTGCACTGCTACTTAGTCCAGAACGAGCTGTTGAAACTCTTTCAACACCTGGAAATACCGCTCACCAGCGACTTGAGGAAAATTATTGTGACCTGCTCCTGCCACCCACAAGGATCGCTTGGGTCCAGACGCTGCTTCAAACAGCTGCCTACCATGGTCAATGGGAATCACCTGATCGTTTTCTCCATGCATCACCAATACAGGAGCTTTGACTTGCTTTAGTCTATCCAGACTGGTGAACTTATCGAAGGGAAAAATCGGGATGGGCACCACCACTCGAAAGATTGATGTAAATGTGCTTTCTAAAATCACCCCTGCCACAGGATATTGGGTCGCCAAATAGACGGCAGATCCGCCCCCCAGGGAGCGCCCCTGGACTAACAACCGCTGGGGCTTTACCCCCAACTCCTGGGTTAGATAGGTATAGGCTTGTTTCGCATCCTGGTAAGCATTGCTTTCACTGGGCTGTCCATCACTGGTGCCATAGCCTCGGTAATCGTAGGCAAACACGCTGAGGCCAGACTGTTGGAGCTGTTCTAGTCGAGGGCGAATATCTCCCAAATCTTCGGCATTGCCGTGGATATACAGCAACGTAAAGGTCGCCTGGGGATTGGGAAAGTAGAGGGCCGAGATCTGCTCTTGGTCATTGACGGGGAGCTTTAGGACCTCGTCTGTATCTCGATAACTGGCGGGCTGGGGCAGAAAAATCATGCTGTCTGCCCTGAAAAAGACGTACAGCCCAACGCAAACGTAGATCAGCAAAGGAGCCAGAATCAATCTGGGCCAACTAAAGGACCCTAGCAAAATTTGTCGATAGTTTAGCTTCATGATCCTTGCCCTTCCGACGTCTGCCCCTTCGTTGCTACTAGTTTAGGAAATTACTCCCTTCCCGCCATAAGATTATGGAACAAGTGAAAATATAAAATTCAGGCTGTTTTGAACTTGTTCAGCCGATAGAAACTGGTTAGCAGCAAAGAACTCATGGAGCTGTTGTTTGATCTGTGTCAGGGTCGTTCCAAGAGGGAGATGGTGCAGACATCGTAAGCGTAGTAAGTGAATCACATATTCAACCAAGTTCAACTTGGGAGAGTAGGACGGCAAATATAAAAACTCAACTTGAATCGATTGGGTGAGCCCCATCTGCTCTAGATGGATAGCGAGTTGGGAGCGCATCTTGCCCTTATGGGTCGGATTGTTATCGAGAATAAGGCACAGTTGAGTGTAGCCCAGCTCAACGCTATCCAGACATAGGTCTGCAAAGTACTCAGAGATATCTTCTGTTTTAGCCTGTGGGCTCAGAGCGAAATACTCTTCGCCACTGTGGGCATCGACGCACAGTAACCCATTGAGCTTGTTGCGAGCCCGCTCATTACTCTTGACCTGTGGACGAGTGTTGCGTTCTGCCCAGCCATAGAACAACCTAGGACGCTCAGACACCGCAAATTCGTCAAAGAACAAGATGCGCTCATCCGATTGTCGTGATTGCAGTTTTTTTAACAGCCGCCACCCACTCTTTCTGGGCGTTCAGGTCAGCATTCGCATAGTCACGATGGGCGCGTTGGTAAGATAACCCCAACTCTGATAGCAATTCGTAGATACGCGAATCTTTCAGCTGCACCTCGAAACGCTGCTCAATCACAACGGCTAAAATTGCACCTGTCCACATATTGCGGTCAATACCATAGTCTGTCGGACGTTGCGTCAGAACCATCTCTTTGAGTTGTTGTTGTTCCTCTGGGCTCAACCGACTAGGTTTTTGATGTCGAATGGGTTGGACCAAGCCCTGGAGTCCACCATCGAGATATTTGTCCATCCAACGCGTTAACGTATCATAGCTACACCCCACTTGTTCGCTCACTTGGGTACGACTGTGTCCTTCATTCAGCAATTTGATCGCGGTCAAGCGCTGTCGAATGTAGTGTTGTTGATTGCGGTAGTAGAATTTCTGCCACTCATCCGCATCAAAAGGCTTGTCCAGAAAGGCTTGTGTTCGATTCAATGTGACTATTTGCTCTTTTCCCCATTTTACAGCGGGAAGGGAGTAAGCTATGGTTGAAACGTCAGCAACGCCAGTAAACCTATGAAACTCAGTCGAGACGAATTAAGCCGTCGCTACGCAGCCGGAGAACGGCGATTTGCCGGAGCCGATTTCACGGCCCTGGATCTGCATCAGCTGGATCTCAGCCAAGCCGATTTTAGTGGGGCTGAGTTCTGTGGCTGTAACTTGAGTGAGGTTAATCTGAGCCAAGCTGATTTGAGTGGTGCGGATCTGAGCGATGCCAACCTAGCCCAAACCGATCTGCACAAGGCCGATTTGAGTGGGGTGGACTTAAGTGCCGCTAATCTCACAAAGGCCAATCTCAAGGATGCCGATTTGAGCGGCGTGGATTTGAGTGAAGCCAATCTGACCGATGCAGATCTCCAGAATGCTGATCTGAGCGGCGTGGATCTAAGTGAATCCAATCTGCAAGGGGCCAACTTACGAGGGGCGGATATGAGTGGGGCTGATGTCAGCTATAGCCGCTATTGCCAAACCATTTTTCCCAGTGGAAAAATTCGCAATGACCATTGTTGAGGGGCTATCCCGATAGCCTACGCTGGTGTAACAGTTCGACGTCAGCACACCATTCCAAAAAGATCAGCATGATTTCAGACTCTTATCATGTCACCCTTGAATAATGGGTGAGGTGCAAGTTTGCCTATCTCTGAGATGCTGTATCGACGACCATTTCGGCCCGTTCAAGGCTTTCTAATTCTGTTGTTCAGTCTGACCCTCTTCCTGACTGGATTTTCCCTGCCATCCCGAGCGGAGATTACCATTGGTCGCAGCTTCGATACCGCTCCAATTGTGCTAGATGGCAAAGTCCTGTTTCAAGTCAGCAAGCTCAGGGAGTTCTCGGCAAAAGATCGGGCTAAGCAGGCCAACGATAGCTTAGCCCAAGCGATACGAGATTTTGCAGCAGCCCAGGATTCCCCTGGTGTTCCCACAGTGAAGGTGACGCCAGGCGCTTTACCGACCTTGCGTTTAGCCGACCGTCACCTCTTAACGGTGACGGATCGCGATGTCATGTTGGGCCAGGATGCCATGGAACAAGCCGTGGGGTGGCAGCGCACGATTAATCGGGCGATTGCCACGGGTCTGAAGGAACGCACCCCGAGCTATCGACGCCAAGCCATCCTCAAGAGTGGGCTGGGGGTGTTGCTAGCGATTCTCCTGCACTGCGGTATTCAATGGATCCGGCTGCGCTGGCGGCGGCAGCAGCTGCGAACGATGCAGGATACGAAGCGCCCTCTGGCGCTATTGGGGTTGACGAGCCTTCAGCTCTTGGTTTGGGTTGGGGTGGGTTACTATATTTGCGAACTATTCCCCCAATTCCGTACCCTGCTGTACTTGGTGTTACGGAGCTTTGACGAACCCATCTTGATCCTGAAAGAGCAGGAACAGGGATACGGCATTGTTGACCTGTTGATTGTGGTGGGATTGATTCTGGGGTTGTGGGTGATTGTACGGGGGTTGACACTGCTACTCAAGTCGAGAATCTTGCCGCTCTTGGGTGTGAATCGGGGATTGCAAGATGCGATCGCAATTCTCACCCAATATGTCCTCACCGGGTTGGGAGTGGTAGTCATCCTCCAAGTGTTGGGGGTGGATATCGGTGCCCTGCTTATTGTCGGCAGTGCCCTAGGTTTGGGCATTGGCTTTGGTCTCCAAAATATCGTCAGCAACTTTATTAGCGGTATCATCCTGCTTCTGGATCGCCCCATCGAAGCCGGAGATTTCATCAAGGTGGGAGAGCTAGTGGGTTCCGTCGAGAAAATTGGGACCCGAAGCACCGAACTGCGCACCCACGATGAAGTGACGATCATCGTCCCCAACTCCCATTTTTTAGAAAAAGAAGTGGTGAACTGGAGCCATAGCAGCCCCGTCTCCCGCCTACACCTGCCCGTGGACGTGGCCTATGGTTGTGATGTGGATCGCGTCCAAACGGCCCTGATTGAATCCGTCAGCCATCATCCAGAAGTTCTGGCCCATCCTCAACCCCAAGTTCAGTTTCTGGGGTTTGGAGAGAGTGCCCTGAACTTTGAAGTCTTGGTATGGTTTCGTGAACCTCGGCAGCAGTATCGTCTAAAAAGCGATTTGTATTTCCGTATCGAAGCTATGCTCCGCCAGTACCAGATCGAAATTCCGTTTCCCCAGCGGGATTTGCATGTGCGATCGCCCCATCTAGAGCAGCTGATCGATTTGCTCGTGCAGCAGCGGACAGAGAATGCCCCTCATTTGTACTATCCAGACTCCGTGAGATCGCAACCGCCATCCCAACCGATCCTGGCTTCCCCCCCACCTAGCCCTCAGCCCATCTCCCGGCCATCCGCTCCCCAAATCAACCTGCCAGAACTCGTGGCCCAGATGAAAGGAGAACAGGGACTGGATATTCAAGATCGTCGTCATCGGCTGAATATTTATCCCCAATGTTTTGTGGGCTCGGAAGCTGTGATTTGGCTGATGCGGACTCAACGAGCCACCCGCAAAGAAGCCCTACGCATTGGTCGGCTTCTGATGCGAAAACGGATTATTCATCACGTTTTGGATGAGCATCCCTTTGATGATGCCTACCTGTTTTATCGCTTTTATGCCGATGAGCAGCAGGAATAACGTGGCAATAATGTCCTTTGCTCTTGCCAATAGCCAGTAGAAATATCTAGATATCTGGGGCGGAAATGCGGATCACCCCAGAAAATCGATAGTTTTACTGATGTCGATCAACCTGAAATTGGACGACCATTGTAACGTCGCGACACCATGATCCGTGCCAACAGACCTCAATGACCCGCAACGCAAAATCCGGCATCTCTTAATCCTTGAGGATTTAGATGGTTTTCGCTTAGTGCCTTTGGAAGAATCTTCCTATTTCCTTGGCCGTGATCTAACCAATTCCATCGTCGTCCGCTCCCAAGGGATTTCTCGTCAGCATGCCTTGTTTTTGCGAGTAACCAATGCGGATCCCAATAGCTACGGATTTATGCTGATTGATGGCAACTTGCAGGGAGAGCCCAGCACGAACGGCACCTCTGTGAATGGCGAGAAATGTGCCTCCACTAAGCTCAATCATGGCGATCGGATTGTGTTTGGCCGCCAAATGAAGGCCAAATACCTCGTTTTAGGGGCATTGACCGATCTCGAATTTGGCGATTTTTGCAAAAACTTCGATTTTGAAGAAGCCGTCACCCGAGATATTAATCCTCGGGAAACCTTTGTCCATGAAGGGGATGAGCCTCCGAGTTTCGGGGCAACCTCTTTGGTTCGCTTAGCCTCTTTTCCCGAAATTTTGCCCAGCCCCATGTTTGAAGTCAATCTCAAAGGAGATTTGACCTATATCAACCCCGCTGCCTACAACGCTTTTCCCAGCCTGCAAGTTCTAGGGGTAGACCATCCCACGGTTCAAGGACTCATTGCCCTCACCCAATCCTCTAAACAAAAAATCCTTAGCCGGGAAGTGACGGTTGACGAGCAGGTTTATGAACAGTCCATTCACTTTATCTCTGAGAATGGTCTGATCCGCTGTTGCTTATCCGACATCACCGAACGGAAAAAAGTTGAGGCGGAATTATTCAAGCGAGATCGGTTGTTGCAAAGCGTTGCCGAAGCCACCACCCACCTGCTCGCCAATGGCAGTTATGAAGAAGCCATTGATGCAGCTCTTGCCCAATTTGGCACCACCGCCGGAGTGGATCGCATCTGTATTAGCGAGAACCATGTCCATGCAGAGACCCATCGGTTAGCCACTAGCATTCGCTACGAATGGACTGGCCCTCAGATTGCTTCAATTCGTCATTTAGAACATCGGCAAAATCAGCTCTATAGCAATCCCCATCTGCAGCGATGGTACACCACGTTAGCGGGCGGTGCTGCCATTAGTGGTGTCACTCAGAGCTTCTCGACGGCTGAACAAACCGTGTTTTCCCAAGAGAAGGTTCAATCGGTTCTCGCAGTTCCCATCATTGTCAAAAACAACTTTTGGGGATTTGTAGAACTCCATGACTGTAATGACCATTACCAATGGTCTGACCAAGAAGAGGCCATTCTACGAACCATGGCAGCTAGCGTCAGTGCAGCCCTAGAGCGACAGGATAAGGATGAAATTATTCATCGGCAAGCCTTTCACGATGCCTTAACGGGATTGCCCAACCGAGTGCTCTTTGCCGAACGGTTGGATCATGCCCTAACGGATGCCCGCCGCAATCAAGATAATCTGGCGGTCATGTTTATGGACCTGGATAAATTCAAAACCATTAACGATACCTTGGGTCATTCCGTCGGAGATGAACTGCTAAAAGAAGTTGCCAATCGATTGCAACATTGTTTACGGGGTGGAGACACGGTGGCTCGTTGGGGCGGTGATGAATTTACCCTCTTACTAGCAAAGATCAGAACCATTGCCGATGCAACAAGGACTGCCCAGCGGATCTTAGATGCCTTCAAGGAAGTGGTGAAAATTGATCATCATGAAATCTACATCAATGCCAGTATCGGTATTGCCTGCTTTCCGGATGATGGTCAAGAAGCAGAAGTGCTCTTGCAAAATGCTGACGTTGCCCTCTATCAATGTAAGGAACAAGGGCGGGGCATTTTTCAAGTGTATGATGCCGATATGAATTCGGAAGCCACGGAGTTGTTTGCCCTCCAAAATAACCTCCGTCATGCGTTAGAACGTCAGGAATTCATGTTGTTCTATCAACCCCAAATCAATTTGCAGTCTGGGGAAATTACCGGGTTAGAAGCGCTGATTCGTTGGCAACATCCTGAGCAGGGGCTGGTGTCTCCCGCCACCTTTATCCCCCTGGCTGAAGAGTCGGATCTCATCGTCCAAATTGGCAAATGGGTGTTGGAAGTGGCCTGCCAACAAATCGTGGAGTGGCAACGGATCTCTGGTCTGCCCTTGACCATCTCCGTTAACTTATCGGCTCGGCAATTTTATGACCCCACCTTGGTGGAAACTATTTCCCAGGTGTTAAGGCAAACCCAGCTTGACCCTAAATATTTGGAATTAGAAATTACCGAAACCATTGCCATTAAGAATATTCCTCTGGCCCAACAAGTCTTGAAACAGCTTCAGGGGATGGGAATTAAGATTGCCATGGATGATTTTGGTACGGGCTTTTCGTCTCTGAACTATCTCACCCAGCTCCCCTTAGATACCCTAAAAATTGATCAATCCTTTATCAAACGATTGACGTCGGATGCTAAAGAGCTAGAGGTGATTAATGCGGTGCTTTCTCTAGGACGGGGGCTGCATTTAAGCGTGGTGGCAGAAGGGGTAGACACCCCTGAACAGTTAGAATTGCTGAAGTCTTTAAAATGTGAAACCGTACAGGGGTTCTTGATTAGCCCTCCCCTCCCGGTTCTGGAAGCCACTAGCAAACTTCAGGCTAAAAGCTTGCAATATCAAATGTCAGAACAGGATATTAAGCAGACTTTGCCCCAACCGGCATTGCTGGTGAATTGAGGCTGACACTGCCATCGCTTTTTAGAACCCTTACCCCCAAGATGCAGATATTAGAAACAGAACGCCTTCATCTGCGACAGTTTGGCGCTGCTGATTTAGATGCCTATGCAGCCATGCTGGCAGATCCTGAGGTTGTTGCTTATGTTGGGGCTGGCGAAACCTTATCTCGAGCCCAAGCCTGGAAAAATATGGCCATGGTGTTGGGGCATTGGGCTATTAGAGGCTATGGCTTATGGGCGGTAGAGGAAAAAGCCACACAAACGCTGATTGGCCGAGTCGGCCTCTACTATCCCGAAGGATGGCCGGGGTTAGAAGTGGGCTGGATGCTGGCCAGATCCCACTGGGGATATGGCTATGCCCTAGAAAGTGCCAAAGCAGCCGTCGATGTGGCCTTTAATCAGTTACAGCGCCCCACCCTGATTAGCTTGATTCATCCCGAGAATGTGCGATCGCAACGGGTCGCCCAACGGTTGGGTAGCCAGAAAACGATGACTCTCTCCCTCAACGGCATGCCCATCTGGCAATATGAGCTGTTGCCATCTGCCATGAACCGATCTCAAGATCTCCATTGATCATTACAATGGGGGCAATATCGCTGCAACGTCTATGGGTGATTCTGTTCCAGTTGTGTCCACCACCAACCTTCCCGATTGGGTGAGGTTGCAACAGGCTCTCTCTGTAGAAGCGGATCGCGGATTTTGTGACCTAGAAGGCAAGCAATTTCGCTTTAGTCAATTTCTCCAACAGAGTTTGGCCAGCACGGTCCCGCCCCATTCCGAGTCTGCGGTACAAGAACGGTGGCAGTCTACGGCTCAGAAGTTTGGCGGTTACGCAGACCTGACCCTGAATCAGCGCCAGCACCTAGTGGCTGAAACTCGACGTCTTCTTTATTCCACCCAGAAAGACTACCGTCAGGCCACAGATCCGCCCCCCAAGCCCCGGAAGCCAGCCACCCAAAAACTCAAGGCCACCCCCCAGAAACTATCCCTCGATCTGCCCATTCTGTCTTTGTCTGGAATTGGCCCTAAAAGCGCTCAGAAATTAGAGAAGCTAGGGCTGTTTAGCGTGCGGGATTTACTGTTCTACTATCCCCGTGACCATATTGACTATGCCCGCCAGGTGTCGATTCGGGACCTAGAGGAAGGGGCAACGGTTACCTTGGTGGCGACGGTACGGCGGGTGAATTGCTTTAGTAGTCCCCGCAATCCCAAGCTCACCATCTTTGAGCTAGTGGTCAAAGACGCCACGGGCCAGTTAAAACTCAGCCGCTTCTATGCCGGCAATCGGTTTCGCAGTCGAGGTTGGCAAGAACAACAAAAGCGTCTTTACCCTCCTGGAGCGGTGGTGGCAGCTTCTGGTTTGGTTAAAAGCAGCAAGTATGGCATCACCCTAGATAACCCTGACCTGGAGGTGCTTAACCATTCTGGGGACAAAATTGAGTCCATGGTCATTGGTCGAGTGGTGCCCATCTATGCTCTGACGGAAGGGGTCACCCCGGATCTGGTACGGCGAGCGGTGGTGGCAGCCTTGCCTGCTGCAAAAAGCCTCCGCGATCCGTTACCAGAGGGCCTGCGGCAGCAGAATAATTTGACGGATTTGCCGAGTGCGATCGCAGATGTGCATTTCCCCCCCGATAGTGATGCCCTAGATCGAGCCCGCCACCGCTTAATCTTCGATGAATTCTTCTATCTGCAGCTTGGGATGCTAGTCCGCCGCCAACAGCAGCGCCAGACCCAAGAAAGTGTGCCCTTAAGCGTGCATGGGGAATTACTGGAACGGTTCTATGAGGTATTGCCCTTTACCCTAACCGGGGCGCAAAAGCGAGTTGTTCAAGATATTTTGGCGGATTTGCAATCTACTCAGCCGATGAACCGCCTGGTTCAAGGGGATGTGGGGTCAGGTAAAACCGTAGTGGCGGTGATTGCCCTTCTATCAGCCATTCAATCTGGGTATCAAACCGCCCTGATGGCCCCCACGGAAGTTCTGGCTGAGCAGCATTATCATAAGCTCGTGGAATGGTTTAACCAGCTGCATCTACCCGTTGATTTGCTGACGGGCTCCACCAAAGCAGCCAAACGCCGACAAATTGCTGAACAGCTCAAAACAGGGGAACTACCCTTACTCGTCGGCACCCATGCCCTGATTCAAGACAACGTGGAGTTTGATCGCTTGGGTTTAGCTGTCATTGACGAACAACATCGCTTTGGCGTCCAGCAGCGAGCCCTGCTGCAGCAAAAAGGTCAGCATCCCCATGTGCTCACCATGACTGCCACCCCTATTCCCCGCACCCTGGCCCTAACCCTCCATGGCGACCTGGATGTCAGTCAGATTGACGAGCTGCCACCGGGACGACAGGCGATTCAGACGACGATGCTAACGACCCGCGATCGTGCCCATGCCTACGACCTCATGCGACGGGAAATCGCCCAGGGACGGCAAATTTATATTGTCTTACCCCTAGTAGAGGAATCTGAAAAACTCGATCTGCGCTCAGCGGTGCAAGAGCATGATCGTCTTCAAACCACCATTTTCCCCAACTTCCAGGTGGGGCTGCTGCATGGACGGCTCACTTCGGCGGAAAAAGAGGAGGTGATTTCCCAGTTCCGGGAGCATACGCTGCATATTTTGGTTTCAACCACTGTAGTGGAAGTGGGCGTCGATATTCCCAATGCCACGGTGATGTTAATTGAACATGCCGATCGGTTTGGCCTATCCCAGCTCCATCAGCTCCGAGGTCGAGTCGGTCGAGGAGCCCATCAATCCTATTGCCTACTGATGAATAGTTCCAAAACGGAAACGGCTCGCCAGCGGTTAGCAGTATTGGAGCAGTCCCAAGATGGCTTTTTTATTGCCGAAATGGATCTCCGCTTTCGGGGGCCAGGGGAAGTTCTAGGCACCCGCCAATCGGGGCTGCCTGATCTCGCCCTAGCCAGCTTAGTGGACGATCAAGAGACCTTAGAATTAGCCCGTCAAGCGGCTGAAAAAGTTTTGGAAAAAGACAGCACTTTAGGGGCTTGGCCCCTGATGCAATCCGAATTAAATCTTCGCTATCAAAAACTCATGGGTGGAGCAATTTTTACATAGATTTGCAACAATGCAATTTTATGGGTATCATAAGTTATTATCATGTGTGTGCTCCGGGGATCCGCGACTTTAGACTCCGTAATTGTCGTTCCCGGGGCAATTTATTTTTAAAATGACTGATAGAGCATCTGCCCTTTTCCCTTTAGACCTGCTCTCTCTTGAAACTGTAGAATTCTCTCTAGGGCTTATCCTGTAAAGATTTGGGTGTCAGATTGCTGGAGAGATGAAAGAGCAAAAAAATTTCACTAATCTTTGAACCTTTTTGGAATAGCGCCAGTCTAAGCAGTAGCGTTACACAATTGACTTATGACTAAAAAATCCCTTGTTTTAGCAGCTATTCTAGTACTGGGTTCCGCTGGAATTGCGATCCCAGCTAATGCGAAACCCATTATCCGGAAAGGTCCTAAAAGAACCTTAGTTCGGAGTCCCAAGCGCACCTTCTATAGTGGCCCCAAACGGACGTTTTATAGTGGTCCGAAGCGAACTTTTTACGATGGCCCTAAGCGTACTGTCTCCAGTGGCCCCAAAGGTACTGTTGTGAAGGGACCCAACAAAACAATTGTTAAACCCCATCGATAATCACTGCTTTACCTCACTACCTTAAGGTTGGATATCCCCTTCCCCATCAAAGCTTGGCCAAGCATTTGTGTGTCCCGTTGACCCGCTTTAAGCATATCCAGTTGAGCCAAATCCCCCTTCCCCTCTTTGGGTGGCGCTTAATTCAGTTACTTCTTCAATCTCGGCTCGCATAATTGGTGCAATCACCATTTGAGCAATTTTCATCCCTTCAACCACCTGAAAGGTTTCTTGACCGTGGTTAATTAAGATCACCCCAATTTCACCGCGATACCCCGCATCAATGGTTCCCGGCGAATTCAATACCGTAATGGAATGCTTGAGGGCTAATCCACTGCGCGGACGCACCTGGGCTTCAGTTCCCTGTGGTAACTCGATGGCAATTCCAGTGGGAATCAGGGCAGATGCACCCGGCAAGATTTTCTGGGCTTCGATGGCAAATAGATCTAGTCCTGCATCATCAGCATGGCTATAGCGAGGGACTTGGGCTGATTCTGTTAACTTGATAATTTTGATTTTCATTGGTGGTGTGGTGGCACATTAGCTTACAGCCTTTGTTATTCATCCAAATTTTGCAATGCTTACAGAGGAGTAAAACAACACTCTGGAACTGGATAAAATGGCCTCGCTCATGGGCATGATACCAATCAAGAGATACAGAAATGGTCATGCTGACCGAATGTCCCGTGCAAGCGCTAGTTAAAGCTGAAATTATCGACGACTAAGCCGTTGGCTGAATGGTTAGCTTGAATCCGAGTGCTTTAGTGACTTTAGCGATAGTCGCAAACGTGGGGTTGCCATCAACTGACAGCGCTTTATATAGGCCCTCTCTACTCAAACCTGTTTCTCGGGAGAGTTGACTCATGTTTTTCGCCCTGGCGACAACTCCTAGGGCATGAATAATTAAAGCAGGATCATCTTCTGCTTCTTCAATGCAGGCTTCTAGGTAGAGCTGAATATCTTCGTCTGTTTTGAGATGTGCAGCAGAATCCCAATAGGTTGTGCTTATGGGCATCATTCAATCCTCCAACTGTTTAGCAATTTCCTTAGCCCTTTTAATGTCAGCATTTTGGGAGCTTTTATCACCACCAGAGAGCAAGATGACAACAACTGAATCGCGCTGTACAAAGTAAACCCTGTACCCCGGACCATAGTGAATGCGGAGTTCGCTAACGCCTTCTCCCACAGGGGCAACATCGCCAAAGTTACCAATCTCGATACGGTCAATACGTGCTTGTACACGAGCTTTAGCTTTGCGATCTCGCAGATTATTGAACCACTTGGCAAAAATGTCCGTTTGACGAACCTCAATCATCTGTCAACTATAGTTAACAAGTTATAGAGTGTCAACTTTAGTTATCAGGTAGGACAACGCTTATGTCGAACTCAATTCTAATGACCAAGTTCACCAGGCAATTACGAACGACTAACGGAAAATAGAAACCGCTCTGAGACAAGGCATTTTAGCGTTGAGATGGAGTTATGAGCCAACCGTAGTTACCTAATATCATTTGTTGATTATTGGGCTATCGAGGGCTACTTGCTGCAGAGTTCACTGGTTGTTCAAACCATGGGAAATGTGGTTACCGATATTGCATGATGTGATTCTGATCTGTTGGTCGAAACAGATAGTCGTCTTACAATTTGGACATGTGATTGACCAAGAAGGTAGTCGCTCCCTATCCACACATGAGCCCTTTGATAGTCGAAATCGGACACCGCATGGAATTAGCGAACGTCGGTTTATTGCGTTGAAGAGACCATTGCAGTTAGGGCACTGCCGTTGCCTAATTCGAGATGCAGCTTTCGCCTCGTTAGCGACGATGAATGACCAGACCAATAGGTAGAAGGGGAGACAGAGAATCACAATGATGATCTCTATCAAGCTGGACAGAAATCGCATCAAGTTTTGTATGAGTCACCGTTGCGGTGGCTGGGATTGTTTGCACATATACTCTAATCGCTCTGAGCAACGAGAACAAAGGGTTGCACAATCAAGGTGCTGAATTTTGTATCGGGTTGGGCGTTCCAGTTGCTCAACTGTTGAGCTGAGGGCTTATAAATCAAACTTTCGCTAATCCAATGCTGGACGGATTGAGTATTGTCGCTTGCGATCGCAACTCCCACATCCAGCAGATCTAAATGAGGCGTCACCACAATAATGGCATCCCGTTGAGAATGGGGAATCAGGTCTTTCCATTCAATATCCGCGATGTCTTCAGCGAGTTTATCTTTGATATCTTGCATAGTTAGCTAGGGATTCAGACGGATCCATCATCTCAGGTCAAGCTAGGTTTGGAAAATCCTGACCCTAGCCTTAAGATGATTTTCCTTCAACCTAGCAAAAGGTTAATCGGTATACGATTAAAGAGCCGTTGACTTGGACCCTGTATGAGTAATTCTCGACCCTATGACGTCGTCCTCTACGGAGCGAGCGGGTTTACTGGGCGGCAGACGGTTGAATATTTTGCCCAAAATGTGGGCGAGCAAATCCGATGGGCGATCGCAGGTCGGAATCGCCAAAAACTTGAGCAGGTTAAAGCGGACTGTGCGGCTGCGGTGGATGTTTTGGTGGCCGATAGTCAGGACCAAGAAGGACTAGATACCATTGCGGGACAGGCCCACGTCATTCTCAATACGGCGGGTCCATTTGCCTTATATGGGGATTTCTTGGTGGATGCCTGTGTCCGTAAGCAAACTCACTATGTCGATATCACCGGCGAAACCCCTTGGGTCAAATCATTGATCCAGCGCTACCATGCCAAAGCTTCAGCGGATGGCACCCGCATTATTCCCTTCTGTGGGTTTGATTCGGTGCCCTCGGACCTCGGCACCTACTTAGTGGTGCGGTTTATGCAGCAAGAATTGGGCGTCTCCTGTCGACAAGTCAAAGCCTGCTTCAAAGCGGCAGGCGGCTTTAATGGCGGCACCTTGGCGTCGGCCATCAACTTAATGCAGTCAGGGGAGTCCTCCCAAATGGCGGACCCCTATTTGCTCAATCCCCAAGAAGAGTCCCCTCCCGATATCGTCCCCTTGAGCCAAGACCCCAAAGGACCGCAGTATGACTCAGACTTGCAGACCTGGATTGCCCCTTTCTTTATGGGACCTGTCAATACTCGTGTGGTCAGACGTAGTAGTGCCCTCTTCGATCAATGGCAAGAATCCTACGGTCCCCATTTTGCCTATCAGGAATATCTAAAGTTCGGTGGACCGTTAGCTGCCTTTGGCACTACATTGGCAACAGGAGTATTTGGTTTGGCCTTAAGCCAAGGGTGGGCCAGAACGCTGCTACAGTCCCGACTGCCTCAACCCGGCAGCGGCCCTTCGACCCAGGTGATGGATGAAGGCTGGTTCCGGTGTGAACTGATCGGACAGGCTAGCAATGGTCAACAGGTACGGGGCCTGATTTACAATCAAGGCGATCCGGGGAACCGCTCAACGGTAAAGTTTTTATGTGAGTCGGCATTGTGTTTAGCGACTCAGGCCGATCAGTTACCCGGTAAACACCGTGGTGGCATATTAACTCCATCAACTGGATTAGGAGATATCCTTGCAGATCGTCTACGCAGTGCTGGGACTAAGATTGAACTAGCGATTCGCTAAAACTAATCTGATACTGAAATATTCAGTAGACTCCAGTCGGACCAGCCATTATTTCACCGTTGCGCGAAAACGGACTGCACCATATGATGTGGCAGGATTTCCAGGACCTGTCGCTTGGGGTAAATCGCCTAGGTCCACCACAATGGCTCCGTTATCTTCTGATTGGGCAGGTGAACCATTACAAGCTGCAGGTAAAGTCGAACCAGGTGGGTAAAACTGCGCAGTGTCACCATCTCCATCATTGGTGTAGGCTAAAACGGAATTATTGTAATCGACTAGAATGCCTCTACTCGCTCCCACACCTCCACTAGGTGCTGGGGCTTCTGCGTTATAAGCGTCGAGCACAAACGTTTGAAATGCGGGAACGCGATCGCACAATTGCACTGTTCTCGCGGGAACCCCTCCAGTTGATAGGAAATATATTGTATATTCAATCTCGTCTCCAGGTTGGACCTCCCCTGCATCAATAACTCCCTTGAGATAGTCGTCCGGCCCATTCAGGGAATCGGCATCGGGCCAGTTAGTTGTATCGTCTTGGTTTGGATCGGGTTGTGCCGCAAAGGGAGGAACCTCATCGACATTGTCGTCATAGGGACTATTCACGTCATCTATATAGACGTCTAAATCAACTGCACCGTTGGTTGTCACTCCGTTGATACGGGTAATCCGCTTGATCAATATCAAATTCGGATCGGTAGGTTCAACTACATCAATATCGGTTGGATCATCTGGTTCTGAGGGTGTGGTTGGGTCATCACTATTACCAGTAAAAGGTGTACCTGAGAACTCGCCAACGTAGTCAATGACAGCTTGGTTAGAAATAGTAGTGGGAAAGGTTGTAATACCAGAGTCAACACGAACTCTGAAGCTCACGGAAACCGTGTCATCGACAGCTCCAGCAACATTGGGGTCATCGAAGGGAACATTTCCGCCATTGGTATTATCGGCACCAATACCTGACCTAAAAACGACTCTATTGTTGGTGCTATCAAATTCAGCCCGGTCGTCATTTAAGGTGTCTGTTTGCGTTAGTGGGGTAGTTATGCCTGGATCAGGATCGGTCAGAATTCTCAGTGACCCTGCTTCATAGGTAGTATTTGCGGGGATGGCATCCGTTAATACGACATCTGTGGCATTGTCATTTCCCGTATTCTGGTAGGTAATGGTGTATTCCAAAATGTCACCAGGGTTGAGATCACCCCCGTTAACATCCGTGACCGTCTTAGTAAAGTTTTGGGTTAAGACGGGTTGAAAGACCTCCACACTGAAGAAAAACGCCGTGGGATAGTAGACATCACCTTGACTTGTAAACTGTAAGCCTGCCTCAGTGGCATTGTTTTGCATAATAGCAGTGCCAGAGTTGTCTTCGGCCTCTACGATGTCTATATCCATCGCCAATAAATTTGGAAAGGCAGGATTTCTTCCTATAGGTCCCAGCATTTTGCCATCCGGAGTATTTACATTGGTACTGGTGCCAATCCGAGTCTCAAAGAGTGAACTAGAACTATTAAAGAAGTTAGATGCAGGATTTTCAGAGTCACTAACATTTACAAATGGTTGATCTGTGGCATCCCCATCAGAATTATTGCCATCTCCATCAATTAGAAACTGATCTCCAAAAAAACCAACATCACCTTCGCTTATAAATGCACCAATCGAGGATTCAAAGGGACCAGCATTAGGGGTGAGAAAACCACTAATAGTTGTTGTCAAAGGTGAACTACTTCCTACTCCCTGAAAACCATCGAAGATAGTCATACTGCGCAAAATCTCGGTGTCATCTGCATATACGACAATCAGGGCCCAACCCCCATAGCGATCTTCGCCCTTTCCAGTTTGGATATTCGCTCCCGTATAAGTTCCGCTGCCACCTGACTGAACAAGACTAGTGACATCAGCAAAAGCGCTATAGCGAGTACTGCTAATTACATCCAGAGTAGTTGCGTTAATGGTTTGGTAAATTGAAGAACCAGGTATTTTTAGCAACATTTGCCCCCTGTTCGATGGTGTAGGCGCTTCTACTCCCACTGGATTGCCATTGAAAGTACCACCTTGAGATGTATCCCCTGCCCAATAAAGTCCTGCCCAAACAATTTGAAAACCAGGGTTGCCAGTTGGGAAGTTATAGGTAGCGGAGGAAGAGTTGAAGGTATCAATATCACTATCAATATCAACATAGTCCATCCAGTAGGCATTGTTTGTTAGTAGTCCGTTGTTCCCAGGTGTTGAAGTGGTTTGTTGGGCAGTAGTACAGTTTCCTGAATTGGGCCCTACTGTTGTAGAGCAGGTAGTTACAGGATTACCAAATATAGTGGTTCGTCCTCTCAGCTGAAAAGCATTGCGAGTCGTAAACGTACGTTGGGCCTGTGCTGCAGTTGGGAAAAAGGCTAATGAGGTGGTGGCTGCAGTTACAAGGAGCCTGGTTAACCAAGGTCGCAAATTCTTACCTTTCTTTGTTAATGGAGATTTGCTTGCTAATACTTTTTGGATGGAGGAACAAGGGAACATTTTTTTCTGGACATAGGATAAAGTTTTAACCCAAAAGCAGCTGACTTGATGCTTTATATTTCTGTTTGGGTGATAGCAATCTGCCAGCGAAGCTAAATTTATTGCTGATATAAAAGGGTCTCTAACAGGATGGGTAAAAAATTATCTAAATCGATCATTTGTTGACGCATGAAATTATTGGCAATAAAAATAAGAAATTTGAATTTGTTGCCATAAAAATAAAGCCTGTATCTCAGTCGCTAACCTGCCAATAAGACTGCGTATAATTTCTAGCTATCTGTTCGATGGCTAAGGGAAAGAGAGTTTTTATATTTAGATCTAGGACACAGGCTGTTTTGCACCTGAAAAAGATTGCTTTTATGCCTTTTGTTTATGAAAACTTATTCCTAGATAAATCTTCTTCCACAAATAATTCACTGGATTTGTAAAAGCCTCAATGCCATATTGGTAAAGCTTTTGGCTGGTTCCTGTTAAAACAAAATATAAGTTCAAAGATTTTCAAGGATTATATCTAAATCAACATTTAGATACGGATGTCAGGTTCAGGTCTTTAATTGATAAAGATATATTCAATAAAAAGAATAGAAAACTTCTTCATGTAAAGAGATTGTTTGAGGGCCAAAACGAAAAGATTTAGCCTTTTAAATTGATTTAAGGCATGAAACTCTACGGAAGGATATTTTATTCTGGCTGAAAGAAAATGTACTTTTTGTGCGCTCATAAGCATAAAACTGCTCTTGAGAAACTTATTGCTCTCTCAGGAAACTCTTTTAAAGGAAATCTAGAATTTATTGAAGAGTTGGCCTATCTCTGGGAATACTATTGGAGCGAAATCGAGAATTGCCCTTTATTAGTTGAGATTCGCGGGTGTAAGTGGCGACTATCTAACAAAACAGCAGGAGATTGGACGAATAATTCATGCTTTTTCTCCTGTAATAGGGACTCCATCAAAGGTGTTTTACCCTGGATGGAACTGTGGCAATACACCCCTGAACCAAAAATTATTTTTCTATGTTGAAACGCATTCGTTTCCCAAAGTTCAATCTTGTGTCTTGGCAAGCTTGGCTAAATGGCCTGGGTCGCTCGACCAAAAGAGGATTGATTCTGGCCTTTAGTGCATTCTTCTGTGCCTTAGTTGCTCATATGGGTTTCTTTCATGACCCCGTTGTTGCAATGCCCAACGCAGACTTAGCTCTTTTGAATGCGTTTGATCCTGTAGAAAGTCCCCCTGGAGACCCGGTTACATATCGGTTAACCTTCCGCAATAGTACGGGGAATCCAGTATCCATAACTAGCCTCAACCATACTTTGCCATCCGCACCCGGAAATTTGGTGTTCGATTCAGCGGCAACCTTTAATGATTGCGGCAGTACCGTCAACATCACAACGGGTACCCCTACCGGAAGCCCAGGTTCCGTCGCCATCACAGGGGGAACGATACCTGCTGGATCACCAGGGCAATGCACCATTGAGATTCCTGTAAGAGGTTTTAGTGCTGGAAATCATTCAGATACTATCCCAGCAGAAGCATTAGTGACAGCTGTGGGGAATAGTCCTGATCCAACAGCAGCCACATTACAGATAGATGGTGCAACTCCTACAACCCTCAATAAATCTTTTACGCCCAATACAATCCCCGGAGATGGACGCTCAATTGTCACGATTCGGATCAACAACCCCAACGAATACGACCTAACTGGGACAACTTCAACCCCCACCCTAACGGATGATTTACCCAGCGATGGTGCCAATCAGCTCGTCGTTGATACCCGAGCTGGTGCGCCTGCTCCCAGCACAACCTGTACAGGCGGCACCGTCAATATTAAGGCAGGTGATACTGGCATTGAACTCGTTGGCGGCACCATTCCGAATGAGAGTTTTTGTACCGTTACTTTCCCCGTTACGCAAGCGAATGGTGGAACCTATACCAACAATATCCTCGCTAACACCCTCAGCACGGTTAACCTGATTAGCAACAGTAACTCTCCCAGTACGAATTTGAACGTGCAAACTGAAATTTCGATTGGCAAAAATTTTAGTAATGGCACCAGAGATGAAGGAGAAACTACCAACTTAACCATCACTATTACCAATGGTGGTGGAGCCCTGACCAATGCAACCCTAACGGATAATTTACCGGCTCCTTTGGTGGTAGCAGACACACCCAATGCGACGACAACCTGTACTTCCTCTGGCAGTTCAGAAACCCTCTCGGTCACGCCCTTGACATCCAGCTTTACCCTCAACAGCACTAATGTGGGTGGCGGAGCAACGGCTCAAGTGCCTGGTTCAGATGCAGCAACGAACAGCTTAGGATCCTGTACCATCTCTGTCACAGTTAAAGTCGATCCTGGCGTTGTCGGCAATATTGCCGACAGCAATGGCTCTTCGGTTACCAATACAATACCTGCAAGCGCATTAGGCAATGATCAAGGGCGAACGAATACCGACCCGGCCACCGACAATATCAATGTTCGACCTGCCCTAGTGGTCAGCAAAGGATATTCCAACAACGACGGTATTGCCCCAGGGGGCACCACACGGATGACCATCAACATTCAGAATCGATCGTCTGCAGTGGGTGCGACTGGGGTTGGTTTTGTGGATAATTTGCCGGGGGCATTGATTGTGGCTGATCCAGCCAATATCTCGACCAACAGCAATTGCGGAACTCCGACCATAACAGCTACCCCAGGATCCGGTACGGTTACTTTTAGCGGCGGGACTATCAATACCAACAGAACTTGTACGGTGCAAGTGGATGTATTTCTGCCAACGGGGACTTCAGGCACCAACCTTGATAATGTGATTGCCAATGATTCCATCACGAATGCAGAAGGGTTTGATTCAAATGGAGTCACGGGTACTGAAGGTCGTTTGACCGTAGTCGATGATGTTGAAATTGTTAAGTCGTTTGATGCTAGCTCTGTTCGTCGAGGCGTCCCTTCAACCCTCAGAATTGTCATTCGCAACAACCGCCGTACAGATTCTCCGGGAGGTGCAGGAACAACACTGCCTTTAACAGGGGTAGATATTGACGATAATCTTCCACCTAACTTACAGGTGGCCAACCCAGCTAACTTTAGCCATTCTGGCTGTAGTTTCGACGTCCCTCCGAACCCAGGGCCAACCTTTTCTGGGAATACACCTGGGAGTACTTCCTTCACCATGAGAGATGGCAGTATTGCACCAGTGGATGACAGTGATCCAAATGCTGATACCTGTACGATCCAATTTGATGTAACTGAGATCGTAACGACGAATGCAGCCTTTCCTCCACCCCAGACCTATCCCAATACGACATCTGGATTTACCAACGATCAAGGCATAACGGCGACCGAAGGGTCTGCAACTCTAACTGTCACATCACCCTTGGAAGGGACCAAATCTTTCCAATCAGAGGAGGTCGTTGCCGGGGGTAAATCCACTGCAGTTATTCAGCTTACCAATACCTGGGAAAATCCCCTCACAGTCACTACTTTTACGGATACCTGGACACAAACGAATGTCGAAGTCGCCTCTCCTGTGGTAACTAGTACCACCTGTGGTGGAACCATCACAACTACCGCAGGCAGTAGAACAGTTAATTTTGCAGGAGGGACAGTACCAGCTCAGGTCGGTGGAGTACCTGGCCTTTGTGAAATTCGCTTTGAAGTGATTATGAATGCAGGGGGTAGCAGCACCTTCGACAACACCCTACCTGCGGGTTCAATTACCACCAACGAAGGATTTGTGAATCCCATCGATGTGACCGGAACTTTGACCCGTACAACTGCTAATGTCAATCTCAATAAATCCTTTAGTCCGAATAGTGTTGTGGTCGGTGATCCGAGTACCCTAACGGTGACCGTCTCCAATCCCAATGGCGGCATTCCAGTCACCCAACTAGGCGTAACGGACACAATGCCTGCAGAAATGGTGGTGTTCTCAGTTCCCAGTGCGTCTACAACTTGTCTTCAAAGCGATGGGACTACTGCCGCTACTGTAACGGCGGTGCCAGGACAGAATACGTTTACATTATCCAACGCTGCTTTAGCGGCTAACCAGAGTTGTACGGTGTCCGTACGGGTCACGTTATTAGATACCGGTAATACCATTAACCAATTGAATATCGGGGATGTCTTTAGCCAAGAAAATGTCACCAATGACCAAGCCGCACAGGCAACATTAAACGCGCTGGCCGCAATTACCCCAGGCAAATCTTTTAATCCTACTTCTATGGAAGGGGGAGAAATCAGCCAATTGACCTTAACCATTACCAATAATCAAACCAACAATGAGTCTGGGGAGCCGCTGTCGAATGTTTCGATCAACGACACACTGCCGACGGATCTATTTGTGGCGAATACCCCCAATGCCAGCACGACCTGTTCCAGTGGAACTGTCAATGTAACGCCGGGGGGGACCACGGTGCAGATGACGGGAGCAACCCTAGCACCGGGTGCCAATTGCCAAGTCCAGGTGGATGTGACATCCAATTTAATGGGTAATTACGTCAACCGGATTGAAAGAGGTGAATTAACGGCCCAAATTCAGCCTTCCATCGATCCGATGACGGGTGGAACCCCCACGATTATCGAAAATACGGCTCGACCCACGGCTACATTAGTGGTCAATTCAGATAAACTACCACCTGAGATCATTCTAGTGAAGCGAATTACAGCCGTGAATGGGGTGAATGTCACTGGATTTGAGGATGGTACGGGTACGGATGATAATGATCCGCATTGGCCCACCCCCGTTAGCGATTCATTACGAGGGGCCTTAAATCTAACCACCCCAGTGAAACCTGGCGATGACTTGGAGTATTCGATTTACTTCTTGAACACAGGACTATCGGAAGCCTTTGGGGTAACGTTGTGCGATCGCGTTCCTGAATTCACGACTTACCAACGCAATACCTATAACAACCAACCGAATCAAGATGCAGGCGGTATCGCGGGTTCCGGTCGGGGCATGATGTTAGGTCTAGGCACCAGTGAAGTCTCGCTCACCAATGGACCCGATGGTGATCAGGGGTACTACTTTGAACCCAATGTCGATCCAACCCTGACCTTGCCGACTATCAGTTGTGATGGGGCCAATAATAATGGTGCCGTTGGAGTGCAAATTAGTAGTTCAATTCCGAATGCGGTAGGTTCAGGAAATCCAGCCAACTCGTATGGTTATATCCGATTCACCGCCACGGTTGACTAGACACTATGTCTTGGGCAAAATCCCTAATCGATTTTGCCTGCCATGTCATTTGCAACGCCTGTTGATTGGAATCATGAAAGATATTTTGAAATACCTAATTGTTTGTTCCCTATTTTTGCTGGTCATTTTTGTGCCAGCAAGGATGAGTTATGCCGCTGAAGTCCATGAATATTCCATGTGGCTCCAGCAAGGAGAATCTTTCACTCTCGAACAATATTTGTCTGAGAATGAAACGATGGCAGCGGGTTGTAGTGAAGACTGCTTTGACATTGATTTATTTCTATATGATGCAATGACAAAAAAAACAGTCCATCAAGACACTAAGACCAATACTAATCCTAAGATTACAGCCCCTTATGATAGTGATTTCATAGTCAATCTATTGTTATCAAATTGCCCAGCCAGCAAAGGTTGCAAGGTCTGGATTGACCTAGTTGATGAATAAAAGGTGAGGTTCGAGATCCACGAACTTTAGGAGGACTATTGCCAACAAAACGAACAACAATGAAGTCTTTATCCAGTAGACTTCTTATTTAAAGAATTATGCTGAAGATTTATGAATTAAAGACAAAAACTAGTAATTATGTCCAAAATAGTAGGTGCGTGGATCTTAGATCATTCTTAAGTGAGCGAAATCCATAAAAGGGGGATCGTCGCTAATGATTAAATTGCTTTCTTCTGTCGTGTCGAAAGTTCCTGAAGTATCCGAACTGGGTACACTAAAGTGCAAGCTGAGCATCTCGTTCCACTCCTTTTTTAGCCGAATTTAGCCATGACACTGAATACACCTGCATCCCAAACGGTGGATTTGCCTACAGATGACGAGTCGAAAGGCTTGATTTTGATTGTTGATGATACGCCCCACAACTTACAAATCTTATCCACGGCGTTGACTAAACAAGGCTATCAAGTGCGAGGGGCCGCCAATGGTTCCATGGCACTGATTGGGGCAAGGAACATTATGCCCGACTTGATCTTGCTGGATATCAAGATGCCAGAAATGGATGGCTATACCGTTTGTGAACGCTTGAAATCAGAAGCCTTAACGCAAGATATCCCAGTCATTTTTATTAGCGCCTTAGACGATGCCTTGGATAAGGTCAAAGCGTTCACGGTGGGTGGGGTGGACTATATCACCAAGCCCTTTCAATTGGCTGAGATTTTGGCTCGGGTGGAAAATCAACTGACCATTGGTCGGCTGCAAAAAGAACAGCGTAAACAAAATGAACGACTGCAGGCCGAGGTGCGCGATCGCATCGCTGCTGAAGCCCAAATCCAAGCCCTTAATGCTGACTTAGAGCAAAGAGTAGTTCAGCGGACGGAGCGGCTGAATCAGGAAATTGCTGAGCGGGAGAAAGTACAGCAGCAATTAAAACATATGGCCATGCACGATCCGTTGACGGATCTGCCCAACCGGACGTTGTTCCTCACCTGTCTCGAAGAAACGATTCAGGACACCCAAAAACAGACCGATCAATCCTTTGCGCTGCTGTTTCTGGATTGTGATCGCTTCAAGTCTATTAACGATTCCTTGGGACATTTAGTCGGGGACCAATTTTTAGTTGCGATCGCAAAACGGTTCCAGCGCTGTGTGGGCGATCAACTCCTAGCCCGCTTAGGAGGCGATGAATTTACGATTCTGCTCAAAAATGTCTCCAACGAGCAGCAAGCCATCAATATTGCAGATGCCATTCAACGCAGTTTACTAGAGCCGTTTCATATTGGCGACAACGAATTCTTTGTCTCTGCCAGTATCGGCATTGTCATGAGCAGCCCAGACTATCAGCAACCCACTGAAATGTTGCGGGATGCCGATACCGCCATGTATCGAGCCAAAGCCATGGGCAAGGCGCGGCATATCGTCTTCAATGCCAGCATGCATGAAGATGTCCAAAGTTCTCTACAACTAGAAACAGATTTACGTCGGGCCATCGAACGGCAAGAATTTATTCTCAACTATCAACCGATTGTGGCTCTGGATACAGGCATGATTACGGGGTTTGAAGCCCTAGTCCGCTGGATCAGCCCAGAGCTAGGCTTTGTTTCCCCAGGGAAATTTATTCCCCTAGCTGAGGATACAGGCCTCATTATTCCCCTAGGGGAATGGGTGTTACGGGAAGCCTGTCGTCAGCTGAATGAATGGCAATCCAACAATGTCACGGATATTCCCTTGACCATGAGCGTCAATTTATCCGTTAAGCAATTCTCTCAACCCAACCTGATCGAAACCATTGACCAAATTTTGGCAGAGACCCAACTTCCGACCCAGTGCCTAAAGTTGGAAATTACCGAAAGCGCCATTATGGAGAATTCTGACTCCGCGGCCAAGATTCTCGATCAGCTAAGAGACCGCCAGATTCACTTAAGTATTGATGATTTTGGTACAGGCTATTCTTCCTTAAGTTACTTGCATCGGTTCCCCGTCAATACCTTGAAGGTGGATCGATCCTTTGTCTGTCGATTGGATGCCGCAGACGATAACGTGGCCATTGTTCAGGCCATTGTCACCTTGGCCCAAACCATGGGAATGGATGTGGTCGCGGAAGGGATTGAAACGACAGAGCAGCAACATCAGCTGGAAAACTTAGGGTGTGAATATGGGCAGGGATATCTGTTTTGCAAGCCTGTGAATGCCGAAACAGCCGGTGAAATGCTAGCCAACAGAAATCACAAGTTGTTTTAGGGGCTAGGCCACTTTTTATCGTTCTCTTATCCCCGGCGGCTCCGATTTTCCTCGGTCGAGCTGGGCCAAACTAGGCAGACTTAGCGGCGTTGAAACATGCTAAGGGAAAGCACATAGATATAGCCGATCAAGAACAGCAGTAGAAATGGGAGAGATAGGTAATGGGCGTTGACGACCGCTACGCTAATGGTCAGCAGTAGATACACCACCATAGACAGCTCCAGGTAGGGCACTAAATTTCTGGCGGCGCGGTATTTTCTGGTTTTCCAATCCTCTTCGTTGCTCGTAACGCCATGCTTAGGCGTGCGGACAAAATCGCGACCCACCCGAAATAGGCCATCATAAACGGCTAGGGATTGATTGATACTGAGGCCAATCCCCACACTCATCAGTAAAAATAGGTTTGAAGTGAGTTTCCAGGGCGAATTTTGACCCCGTTGTTCCTCTTGAGCCACGGAGTAAAAGGCCAATAGACTGAGGGTAGTAATCAGAAATAACGGCAGGTGGATAGCTAGACCATAACGCCAGCCCGTTTCGGCGAGAAAGAGCTGGTAAGGCAACGATAACAGCAGTAGAACCAATAACAGCAGGTAGTTGAAGTTATTGGTGAGGTGAAAAAAGGCTTCTAACTTTACATGTCCAGGAGCATTCGAGGTCAAAATCGGTAGCAGCAGCTTTTTCGCCACTTGACTGGCTCCTTTGGCCCATCGAAATTGCTGAGACTTGAAGGAATTCATCTCCATGGGCAATTCGGCAGGCACCACAATATTAGGGAGGTAAATGCACTCCCATCCTTTGAGCTGGGCTCGATAAGACAGATCCAAATCCTCCGTTACGGTGGTATGCTGCCAGCCTCCCGCATCTTCGATGGTTTGAATCCGCCAAATCCCTGCCGTGCCGTTGAAATTGAAAAAACACCCGGACCGATTGCGAGATGTTTGTTCCGTGACAAAATGCCCATCCAACATTAGGGCTTGGATTTCTGTGAGGATGGAATAGTGGCGATTAATATGTCCCCAGCGGGCTTGCACCATGCCCACCTTTGGGTTGGCAAAATAGTGAACCATGTTGATTAAGGTATCGGGGGACGGGACAAAATCAGCATCAAAGATCATCACCAAGTCCCCGGTGGCGGACTGGAGTCCATAGGCTAGGGCTCCAGCCTTATACCCTTTGCGATCGCAGCGATGGATGTAGTCAATATTGAGGTGGCGCTGCTTCAGTTCTCGCACCTTTGCTCGACAAATCTCTCGCGTTTCATCCGTCGAGTCATCTAAGACCTGAATTTGCAGTTTATCAACGGGATATTCCAGGGCAGCAACGGCCTCTAGGAGCCGATCGACCACATACATTTCATTAAATAATGGGAGCTGAATGGTCACCTGGGGCAGGTCAGCGTCGGAGAATTTGTGTAGGGGTGAAATTTCTCGACGACGATGCAGATAATAACGCCAAATAATCGAAATTTTGTGGAAGCTGTATATGGCGATCAGCGTCAAAATACCAAGGTATAGCTCAGGAATAAAACCTGAAATGCCATCAATGAAACTAATGCCCATATAATGCTTTTCGTTGATTGAATATACTCAGAATTTGTAATAAATTCTTGTCCCCTTGACCTGTTTAAGGAGGTGGAGGACTGTATTTTATCTCGCCCAGACTAGAGCCAGCTTAATTCAATCTGAGAAGATAATTAGTTTCTGCTCTCGGGCGATCCCTGCTGAAATGGTGCGTTTGCTGGGGCCGGACAGCCTCAAGCTGAAGTCTGATTTAATAGGTGTGAGTTGCCTTTAATAGGTGCAATATCAAAACTCTTATTCAGCATTCATAGGGAGAGATACCAATTTGTATCAGGGGGATGATATCGATTTGTTGTATGTTCTTCGCCCCCATGGCTGGAGCGATTTGCTCTTCTATGTGGGGGGAGATATCCATCATTTCTGTATCACGCATGTTTTCTCTGACCCGATCGTAGATCTGAGCTATCTTGCGAGCAGCCTACATCATCGGGTTCCTGCCATTGAGCTTTTGCTTTGGGACGAACCTGGAGGCCACATCCTCCGGTGTAAGCAGCTGAACGAACAACGTCATCGGTATGCTGTCCAACTCGCCAGCTTCCCGGAAGGCCCTCCTGAATCCAGTCAGCGCACCAAAACCATCCTGGTCGAGTTCAATATCAAAGCTGCCCATTTTGTGAAGCTGATTTATTGCCAACTGGAGAAAACGGCCAAGCTTTATGAGGAGAAGACCTATCGGAAGCACCGTGATTTTTCCTATGCAGAATTCGATTGCCTGCGCCAGCAGCTTTTTGATTAACCCGCTTACATGCAAAGCTCCACTGAACTTTTAACTAATCATCTTCTAGCTCTAAAAATCGATCTTGGGCAATGGCAAACCACAATTGCTGAGCGCGTTTGCCTTGAAGATCGACATTGCGATACATCGGTAAATCATCTACTAATTCGTCTTCTACTCGTCGATAAAAGCGGCGTCTATTGACCTTTTTGCGACGCAATTGCTGGTCTAAACGCTGGCGATCTCGCAGTTGGTATTGGCCGATGCGATCGCGAACTTCAGGATTAAGCTTACCCATAACTTCTAAAACCTGAAATCCCACCTCATCCCATTGTTCTCGCAAAGGAGCATCCGCTTCACTCCGGGTCAAGGCTCGCCCCTGGTAGTTGGGATATTCCAAGAAAAAGGCTTCGTTGGTGACCTGGTTGAAGTAGCGAGAAGAAACGCCTAGGGCATCAATCCGCTCGAATAATTGGGCTTTGCGAGACAACTCTTCCCGAGATAGAGAGGGTGACTCTTGGGGTTGGGCAGGCTCCTCTTGGCTGACAGGGGCAACATCATTTGTCTCGATGCGCTCACGAATCGCCCAGATCACGCCGCCTAACAGAGTTGCGATCGCTCCCAGAATCATCACTTGTTTCAGTAGGGTAATCGTCCAGTTTTGGACTGTGTTGCCAACCTTAGTGACCACCCCTGGATCTTTGGCCACGGGTTCAGCCACCACCGTGTGTTGGGTCACTTCAGCCTTAAACTCAGCGATATCCGTTGGCGGCGGTGGTGGAAAATCAGGCTCTGTCTGATGGAGCGGTGGAGGTGTAGGTAGTTTTCGTCCGGGAGAAGGCGTGGCCAAATGCCCCAGCTGTTCTAAATCTCTCAGGGCTCGTTGAGCAGAAGGATAGCGGGCATTGGCTTGGGCTGCCACCATGGTCTCCAAAATCCGTGCCAATTCCTCATCCACGCCGATATGTCGCCATTGGAAAGTCCGAGTATTGGCGTCATAGAACGCCTGGGGGTCTTGCCCCATCAGCATCACTAGAGCCGTTACCCCTAAAGCATAGAGATCGCTATGCTCATAGACTTTCCCTAGTCGAATCTGTTCTTCGGGTGCATATCCGGGCTTCCCTAAAATGGTGGTTCCCCCAAATTTTTGCTCCGGGTTATTGGGGTCTACAAACTTGCCAAAACTGGCCGTAATTTGTTTCACGCCCCCAAAGTCAATCAGAATGGGCAACCCATCCCCTTGTCGTTGAATCAGATTATCAGGCGAAATATCCCGATGAATTAACCCCTGACGGTGGATGTAGTCAAGTACCGGCAAAAGTTGAGTTAGAAACCGATAGATTTCTGACTCGGTGTAAGTTTGCCCTTGCTTGACTCGTTCTCGCAACAAAGCCTGGTAAGTGGCCCCTTCGACATAGTCTTGAACTAGACAGAGGGACCGATCCTGCGGCCCCATAAACCATTCTCGAAAGTGAGGAATTTGGGGATGATCCAGCTTATAGAGAACTTCTGCTTCCCGCACAAATAGCTCTTTTGCCTTCGTCAGCAGAATTTCACTACTTTCGCTGGCCGGGGCAAATTCTTTGAGGACACAGCGCTCATTGAATCGATGAATATCCTCGACCAAATAGGTACAGCCAAATCCACCCTGGCCAAGTTCCCGCACGATGCGATAGCGGTTGGCAATGGTTGTTGCTGGGGGATGATACTGCTGCGTTGGCATTCAGATGCACTCCACATCGGCAGATTGAAACAGAGCAGGAACGCAAAAGGGCGATTTTTAGGGTGAGATCGAGGGCCAAATTGAGTTATTGGCATCTTAGCAAAACCACCCTTAGGAATTTTGGCGGTTGTGACGCTTCTCGATTCTTTACAAAGGCTAACAAACCCCATCGCCATGAGGTGTCATCTTAATCACTGTATCTTTGTTGGCTCTATCACAGTCTCCGTAATCACTATAGACGTTTCCAACGGACCTCAAAGTTCCCAGTTCTGTACGCTTTGGGGCCCAGGATAAGGAATAAAGGTGTCAATTTAGCATCCCTCGTATACCATGTAGCCAACAGAAAGCGGTTTGTGGACAGGGTTTATGGTTCGAGAGCAACACAAACAGGCCACCAATGTGATTGGCACGGTCAAAGGACCGGGAGAAAGTGGAAACCAGTATGTGTTTATCACCGCCGATACCCAACACATCAAAATTGGCGAGTTTGTGTCCTATCGCCTCACCCATACCGACAATGTCCCGGTCGAAATATTAGGTAAGATTTCAGCCTGCATCCTCGTGGATCATCTGCCGGATCGCATCTTTGCTGATACCGAAATCGACCCTAGCGCCATTGCTTCTCTGATCGGCTTTAAATACTCCAGCCCCGAAATCTATGAAGTCGCTGTGGATGTGATCGGCTACTTCCACCCCAATCTTGGGTTTATGAACCCTCGCCAGCCCCCCGAGCCAGGGGCTAAAGTGTATCGTGCCGATGATCCGACCCTGCGGCGAATTCTGAATAAACGCCAAGTGGGGGACGTGGGCTCAGCCACCATTGGGTCATTACTGCTGCGAGATTTGGAAGCCGTTCCCATTAGCCTCGATGTCAAAGCTCTTGTTAGTACCCATATGGCAATTTTGGCGGGGACAGGCTCCGGTAAATCCTATACCGCTGGCGTCCTGATCGAAGAACTGCTCCGCCCCTATAATCGGGCAGCTGTGCTAATTTTTGACCCCCACGGTGAATATGGCACCTTAGAGGCGATGCGCGGTCATCCTGCCTTTAGCAGCGAAGATGGCTATGCCCCCCAGGTCCAAATTCTCACCCCGGAGCAGATCACCATTCGGATCTCCTCTCTTAACTATGCCGATATCAAAATGCTGCTGCCAGAGATGAGTGAGCGCCAGCAAGCCATCCTCAACAAAGCCTTTAACAATCTCCAGGCTCGGAAACGAAAAAATGCCCGTTGGGATATCAATGACTTGATTTATGAGGTCAATGAAGCCGACGTTATTCAAGATAAAAACGGTAATGAGCAGCCCGGTTCTTCCGCCCAAGCTCTGGAATGGAAGCTAGAAAAGCTTGCGAATTCTCCCTATTTCCATGCCTTTGAGCACCTGACCCCGCAAGATTTATTTGAGCCGGGGCAGGTGACCGTTCTGCAAATGAACGAAATTAGCCAAGAAGAACAGCAGGTGATTTGTGCGGCCATCCTTCGCCAGGCTAACCAAGCCCGCATGAATACCCTGAAAGAAAAAATTACAGCCGAAGACGAAAACTATCTTCCCTATCCGGTGTTTATTCTGCTGGAGGAAGCTCATCGTTTTGCACCGGCCCATGAGCCCTCCCGCTGCAAAGCCGTTATTCGCACCATCCTCAGTGAAGGCCGCAAATTCGGTTTAGGGGTGGGGTTGATTACTCAACGTCCTGGCAAACTGGATTCAGATGTCTTGTCCCAATGCATGAGCCAGTTCATTATGCGCATCGTCAATCCAGTCGATCAAGACAGCCTTAAATATGGTGTGGAAGCGGCGGGTCGCGATTTGTTGAAAGAATTGCCTGCTTTGACTAAAGGCCAGGTGATTATCTCAGGTATGTGTGTCAACACCCCTGTCTTATGCCAAGTGCGCCAACGCTTAACCGCCCATGGTGGAGAAACCCTAGATGCCCCTTCCCTATGGCAAGCCCATTTCCAATCCCATCGTCTACGGGAACGAGCTGCCGCCAGTGCCCCTCTAGCTGGGCGGCGACAAGCTGCTACAGTGCGCGGGGTTTCGATTGATTAGAGCTATCTAAGGGAATTCCCAAAATATTCAGGAGCATTAGGCGTCTGGGAACCGAGGGAAGCTGAGGGAAGCCTGGTCCATCCGGGCGGCCCTACTTTGCTTTGGCGCGTAAATTCTTGATTTTGACCTGCTTCCACCAGTCTTGCAGTTCCTGGGGTTCAATGTTGCGCCCATCGACTTCCACCATAAATCGCTTATCGACGAGGAGGCTAAGTTTCCCTTTCTTGGATGCATTGGTATATTCTTCTCGTCCAAAAGCATCACCAATTTTTAAGCCTTTACTATAGCCCTCGGTCGATTCTTTGCTGAATCGGGCGCTGATCACAAATGGGGCGTAGAGTTGACGATGATGGGCCCAGTCAAAGAGCTGTACCTTAATGGTTTTATTACCCTGTTGATAAGATCGGCTGGCTTGGCTGATGGCAAACTCGCCAAAGTTTGTGGATTCGCCCTTGGCTTCTGCGGCCTCCCAACCAGATGGCTGGTCGGGTAAACCGGTGATCAAGTCGGTATAGCTAAGGGGATCAACCGGTTTGAGGTTCTTAAGTTCTGATTCGATGTCTTTAAGATCCTTCTCTAATTTAGAGATTTGATCAATTCCCTTTAGAGGGTTCTGGTCAACATCTACGCCCTCAACCACCTCCTGCAAATCAGGAACCCCACCACAGGCAGACAGAAATAGAGCGGAGATGGATAAAAGAAAGGTGATTCTCAAACACACTCTCTTCGAAAATTCTTCATAAAAAATTCGATCAGGATTATCACTCATTTATCTCAAATCCAATCATTTCAGCAAGGATTAGAATCAGCGACACTTATACATCTGATCAGTAAATTGCGATGAACTTAATCAAAATGCAACTTAGCACTGTCCTAATTACAGGATGCCCTTGGTGCTGGTAAATCTATCGCAGGATACTCCTGGCTTAATGCTTCTATATCAGTCTTCTCATAGCTTTCAAAGGGCTGATGGATCCACGGATTCTCTGGTAAATAATCTACATAAAAGTGGGGCTTGATTCTAGAACAAGCTTTGTACCACAACACAGCGGTCCTTATGTCTGTAATTCCATCACCATACCGCTGTTGAAGCCAAATTAACGTTTGTTCAAGGGTGATACCAGAATCTACTAAATCATCAACGAGCAAAATTCGATTTCCCAGGTTCTCTGTCGTCATTGTGAGGGCTTGGCTGACGGTTAGCTGATGACGATCTTGCCCGGTGGCTCCTCCATAGGACGAGGTGGCTAATATGGCTAACGGCTGTTGATAAATGCGAGAAAGTAGATCTCCAACTCTTAAACCGCCCCGCGCCAAACAGATAATTTGATTGAAGGACCAGCCTGAACGGTAGATATGGACTGCCAGTTTTTCAATATGCTGATGATACTCTGACCAAGATACGTAGAGATCTGCCATTCTGATTCGTTCTTTCGACTCAATTTGTTCATGCTACCTTCGTTCATGAAAATATCGACCGCATGAACAAGACTCAATCTGCTCTATCCCACCCTTGGAGTTGTCAGACAGGGACAATTTTCATTAGGCTAATGGTGTCTGAGCTGTTTTTGAGGGAACACAACCTGCTATGAATCCTGATATGGTGACCGAATTTCTGAAAAAAGGATTTCATGTAACCCTGGGAGCCACAACTTCAGTGGTGGAATCCCTTCAAGACTCCCAAAAGCGCGAGGAAAATATTTCTCAACTCAATCTTGGCTTTGATCAACTGTCTCAGATTTGGGCAGACAAAGGGGAAATCACGGAGTCAGAAGCTCGCAAAATGATTGATAGCATGGCGACTCAATATGGAGTAAACACTAATCCCATGTCTTCTGGTAGTTCCACCTCTTCTTCGGCAACTTCCCCCTCCATTGATCCGTCTCTCCAACAAGAACTCAAAACCCTGACAAACCAGTTAGCCAACATTCGTTTGGAATTAACGCAAATGGGTAACCAAGACAACAACTGACAATTATGGGTTTATCCCGACATTGCTCGGAGTTAATTTGGATACCTTTCTTCTGCACCTAACTGGGTAGTTGGTATTTTGGAGGGCCAAACACATGCCACCGCTCATTTCTAATCAGGTCGTTGCCTGGGGGGCCAATTTAGCTACGACTGTGTTGTTAGGGAGTCTTTTGCAGACTTCAGTACAAGCCATTGAACTCGCCGATGGAACAACATATTTTGCCAATGTTCCTCGTCTAGAAAATGCTCGGACCACCTACAACAGTGCCCGCGTCTTTGGGGCCACGTATTACTTTACGTTGCATGTCCCAGAGGACGCTGGTGAACCGCTTCAGCGCGTGATGTTTAATCAGCAAGAAGGGGTAGACTCGATATCTTTTAATCTCAAGCGCACTCAAGCCTATCGGAATAAGCAAAAGAAACAACTCCTGCCCATAGCCGCAGCTTCTACCGATGAGAAGGGCGCAATCTCGATATTTTTCGACCCACCCATCTCTCCGGGAGAGACCGTCACTATTGGTTTGCGCCCCTATCGCAATCCCCGATCGAGTGGGGTTTATCTCTTTGGGGTCACTGCTTTTCCTCAAGGGGAGCAAGCTTATGGCCAATTTTTAGGCTATGGTCGACTTCACTTTTACGATCACTTTCGATGGCCCTCCTATTGGGGGCATTGAGTGGGCGAATGGTCACCACTGTTCGAAATCGATCACTTTAAAGCATATAACCCCCGCTAAATGGCGGGGGCTTGTTTGTCTATAAAAGCTCTGTATATGAACCTATATTAAGCAAAAAGTTGAGAGATGGCTGTAGCTTACGCAACAAGTTTAATAAAAGTTTTTAATTTAATTCCTAAAAATTAAATTAAAAACTGAACAAATCGGTTAGGTAGCCTATTCCAGGGAGTATCATCCGTGATAAATCTGACCCATTCTTTTCTCTCTATGGAGGGATATCAGTTTGGATTTATGCCGGATGGCAGCCTAGTTTCGGGTGATTCAAATAGGCTCCAGTACAGAAGTGTTGCACTGGAGCCTGTTCTGTTATGGGTAAGCAAAGGATGTACTGGAATCCCCCTAGTTCAGTAAACCTGGAATCCCCCTAGTTCAGTAAACTCCGTAGCATCCAAGCTGTCTTTTCATGAATCTGCATTCGCTGAGTGAGCAGATCAGCGGTGGGCTCATCATTTGCCGCATCTGCTAGTGGAAATACAGATCGAGCAGTACGAACGACTGCCTCTTGGCCTGCGACGAGTTCTTTAATCATCTCTTCAGCAGTGGGAACTCCCTCTGCTTCTTCAATAGAAGTCAGTTGGCTATATTCTTTGTAGGTCCCTGGAGCTGGGAATCCCAAGGTTCTAATGCGTTCAGCAACAGCGTCTACAGCGAGTGATAGCTCGTTATATTGTGCTTCAAACATTAAGTGAAGGGTTTGGAACATAGGACCCGTAACGTTCCAATGGAAATTATGCGTCTTGAGATAGAGGGTGTAAGTATCGGCGAGGAGGCGGGATAAACCCTCAGCAATTTGTTGACGATCGTTTTCTGAAATACCGATATTGATAGGAGGTGCTTGCATGGTGATTACCTCAAAAAAACACTACGGGATGGACATCTAAAGATACTGGAATACAGGGGGTGCTTCTACTCAGACGTTAGGCTAAATGTCGCTGAAGTACTGAACGTGGGGCACGGCGAACACAACAGCGAATGGTCTGATGTCCCAACCGAGTACAGGCTTCAAAACGATGGCATCCTAAGAACCCGTAATATTGACCTTCAACTTCTAGAACTTCAATCGGATTTTGCAGACCAATTTCTGCAATGGAGGCCATTAAGGCTTCGACTCGCTGCTGATCATTTTGCCGATAAAGGGGGCGACGAATTGATTGAAGGGGGAGGTCTAGGATACGAGCCATAAGCGAGTGCCATTCAATAGTTAAATCATAGTCGTTATGACTTCGCTTTGCAATGGGTAATTTATCTTACATCCCAACACCTCTCCATGGATGGTGCCTGCTCATTTATATATAAACAGCCGAAAAATGACCTAGGACTCTGCTAAGAAGCTATCTATGCCAGGAACATCCACCCAGGCTGCTTGCTGGTGAGACTGGTGAGCCAAGTCCATGAGCAGTTGTGAATAGATCCCTTCCTTGAGAGAGGGGGCGGTGGCTTGACCTTTTTGAATCATTTCTACCCAATGCTCGACGACTCTCATGGTTGGAGCAATCCGACCGTCAGGATAGGTTTGTTTAAATTGCAGCCAATCGGAGATGGGAAGGTCTTGTAACTCGGCACCAGACTGACTCCCTTGTAACTGGAAGCCGTGGATATAATCCTTGGGATTTTGGCTACCGAGAACTAAGGTGCCCCGATCGCCATAGATTTCTACCCAATGTCCGCGACCGGAATAGGTCGTCGCACTAATATTAATCTGGCAAGTACATCCATTTTGTAGCTCCAACATCAAGACGCAGGTATCATCAGCATCCACGGGCTTTGCTTTGCCACTGTCCGGATCGGGACGGGCAGGAATTGTCGTGATCAGTCGAGCACAGAGCCGCTTTACTGGACCAAAAAGCCAGGCAACATAATCGAAAGTATGGGAGGCCAATGCACCGAGAGAGCCACCCCCTAATTCTTTGCTAGCATGCCAACTCCAGGGCCGATTCGGATCAGCCCGCCCTGGGACGAGCCAGTCGATCTTGATCAGTCGTGTTTGACCTACGTAGTTTTGGGTGAGCAAGGTTTTGAGCTGCATCCAGGCGGGTACAAATCGAAACTCAAAGTTGAGGGTTGCCTGCAAGTTTTGCTTTTGCATCAGGTGATAAAGTTTGCGAGCGTCCCCTGCGTTAAGGGTGGTCGGTTTTTCCAGGAATAAATGTTTGCCGGAGTTGAGCACCATTTCTGCCATCTCGTAGTGTTGGAAGGGAGGGGTTGAGATGCTAACCCCTTGTATATTAGGTTTTTCCAGGATTTCAGCTAGGTTATTTGAGGCGAAGGGAATGTTGTTTGCGGATGCGATCGCAGATGCTTTATCGGCATCTCGGTTGTATACCGCCAAGAGCTGGGTCCCAGGAAAATCTCGAAAAGCGGGGATATGAACCTTTTGACCAAACCCAGTACCGACGATGGCGACACCGATTGCAGATTGAGAAGCGTGTTCAGCTGACATAGATTTAATAGGTGCAATGAACAAATTGGCACAATCCGTATCATACCGACCGCCAGGGAATAGCTGGATGCATAAAATCGATTTCGCCAGATTCTTTAGGATTTATCCCTGATTCTGACTCAGCAATCGTCTTAAATTGATTAGACTGTATATGCGAACTAAACGGTTCAATCCATTGGATGACATTGTGGAACCGTTTGATTTTGTTTATCTCTGTCCTTCTCACCTATTGCATCAATGACAGATTCAACAGCAGAATCCATCCTGACAACCACCACGGGGTTATTGACGTACTATTGCTACGAAGCTGAGAGTCAAGCCCAAGACTCTTTACTGGACCGTTGGCTCGGAGACTATTCCCCTGAGTGGGTACGGCTAGCTTTGATTGAGTCCTTGTATCGTGGGCGATATAAAACAATCTCTGTGGGCGGACTGCTGGCTGATTGGAAGCGAAAAGGACAGCCGCTTTATCACTTCAACCGAGAATTCGAAGCCCTGATTTGTCACAAATTCCCGCAAATTAAGTTTAATCAAGCAGACACGTCAGTTGATTCGCAGACTAAACTCCAGCCACCCGTGTTGAGTAAGAGACAGACTCCACATCTGAAATCAACGATTGCAGCGACAGAAGTTAACAAGGTATTGAATCAGCCAGAAGCCGATTTTCTGATGGAGCGAAACTTACAGAGGTCTGAACCAGACATGGGCTCAAGCTTAGATGAGGACAGGACGCCCATGAGTCATAAGCTATGGAGTTTTGTCGCTGAGGTGTCTGGTAACAAGTCCCTAACGTCTGGCCATTCTCATCCTTCATCGCCAGGGAAGGGTTTTAACGCTCCTTCAGGAAAATCTGTATGGGACAAAATACCTCAAAAGACTGAGGTAGCCCCAATTGATCAATTTATTCCTAACCAAGAAGTTCCTGAGCATTACCAGAAGTTGGTAGGATTAGTCTCCAATCGAACGACCCATTAGTGCTAAAAATCAAGCTAAGGTGAGCCATATCTATTGATATTTTATCTTCTTGATTTCTGCCCCATAAACTCACCAGATTTGAAGCTCAGCAGAGACTTGATCCCGATCTCGATTTTTAAGATCTTGAGAGAATAATGAGCCATCCTAGAGTACTTTTTCCTCTCCTTTGGTTCAGTGGACAAGAACTGCTCAAAGACCCTATACTGGACCCTCATCATCTGTTTAGCGTTTTGGTACTAGGAGGGAACTATTCCTGAACAGCTAACCCTGACCGTAAGCTTACGAGGCACACGAGATATCAGGGAGAAATACCAACTTTTTCGCCTCACAGGCTTACTAGATGCGTTTTCAGAGCCTGTTTTTCGTAAGGTTATGACCAAGTGTCTAGATGACAGCCCCTTTCACGTTATTTTGGACCTTTCCAAAATTGACTTTATTGACAGCTCGGGCTTGGGAGTACTCGTGCAGTTGGCTAAAAAAGCGCAAACTGCTGGGGGATCATTCCAAATTGTCTCAAATCCAAGAGTGACCCAAACCGTGAAGCTGGTTCGATTGGAAAGTTTTCTGTCATTGCAGCCCAACGTTGATACTGCGATCGCAAATGTTGATAAATAACTCGAGCTATCGTTTTCAACCTATCGTAATAGTTAATCCAGTTAAAAATCATATCTAAAATAGATTCCTGATGTCCCTCCTTGTTGCTTAGTACCTGAGCAACAGCGATGCTATATTGTCTCCCCTTTCCATTCCTCCAACCAGCGTCCCTGTCTCTTGCAGAAGTGCGGTCAGTTTCGCCAGCAGCACTGGCCTATATCGGAGATGCTGTCTTTGAGCTATATATAAGACGTTACTGCCTTCTGCCTCCATCTCGGTTGCGAGACTATCACCAGAAGGTCGTGTCTTATGTTCGGGCTGAGACACAGGCTGAAATGGTTCGAGACCTTTATCCTCTGCTGTCAGATGATGAGCAAGCAATCCTCAAGCAAGGTAGAAATGCTGCGGCAGGAGGCCCTAAAAGAATTAATCTAGAGACTTATCAATATGCAACGGGTTTTGAAGCCTTGATTGGTTATCTCTATTTGACGGATACCACTCGATTGGAAGAGCTGCTAGCCCAAATTAAGTTTGATCGCTCATCGCCTGATCCTGCTTAAAATAGCTTCGGTTTAATTTTGCCCTGGACGTAGTATTTGTCCCGTAGCACGAGAGTTTCATCCCTATGACCAAAGCGCGGCCATCCCATAATAATCACGGTAAAAGTAAGCCGCGCAAACCTCAGCGCTCTTATTCATCAGCCAAAAAGCCCCATCGTCAATCGACGTCCTCACGGCCACCTCAGAAACCTAGAATACGCTCTAAAGATAAAGAGCCTGCCCAGTCTGAAGAGGAGCAGGGAGATTTAATTTATGGACGCCATTCAGTTCTGTCAGCCCTGGAGCATCAACGATCTTTAAATCGGGTATGGGTTGTGTCCCGTCTCCGTTACGATCCCCGCTTTCATAGTCTTCTCAACCAAGCCAAATCTCAAGGCACCATTATTGATGAGGTGGATCATCGGCGACTGAATCAACTGACCCAGCAAGCAACCCACCAAGGGATCGCTGCTCAAGTGGCGGCCTATGAATATTTAGATATCTCGACGTTGATAGAGCAAGCTAACGCTGCTACCCCTAAACCCGTCATTATTGCTGCTGATAGTATTACTGATCCCCATAATCTAGGAGCTATGATTCGAACGGCTGAGGCTTTAGGGGCGCAGGGGGTGATTATTCCCCAAAGGCGAGCTGCGGGGATCACCTCAGTGGTTGCAAAAGTAGCGACTGGGGCCTTAGAAACTTTGGCGATTGCTCGGGTGGTTAACCTTAACCAGGGACTTGAGCAGCTTAAAAAAGCTGGATTTTGGATTTATGGGTTGAGTACTTCAGCACCACAATCTATCCATACCGTGACCTTTACAGAGCCCACTGTATTGGTGATTGGCGCTGAAGGTCCAGGGTTGAGTGTTTCCACTCAGCATCATTGTGACCAAATGGTGTCGATCCCATTACAGGGGAAAACAGCCAGCTTGAATGCGTCTGTGGCAACGGGTATGGCCCTTTATGAGGTCTATCGTCAACGTTGGGTAGAAACCCTCCATTTGCATCCTTGACGTATACAGATGTTACAGAATATAAAGAGGCTCTACCCTAAACTATTAGCCGAGATGGTTTGAAATTAGGATCTAGCATTGCAGAGGTAAATGTTTTCACCATGACGACAAAAGATAACACTACAGATTTGTCGAGCCGCTTTGCCGAATTCTATAATCGCTTAGGATTAGCCTGGTGGGTTGAAATCAAGACATCTTCGCCGGTTTGCATCTATTTTTTTGGCCCTTTCATCAGTCAAAAAGACGCAGAAGAGGCTTTGCCTGGCTATATTGAGGACTTAGAGGCTGAGCAGGCTCAAACGATTGTGACAGATGTCAAACGCTGCAAACCGACCCAATTGACGGTTTGTGATGAACCCGATGTTGAGCCCGTTATCCCCGTTAAAATCAATCCCCAACTGAATTGAGAGTAGCCCTAGGGTTCTTCTTTAGCCATATCTGCAGATCTCGCTCTATCTGTTCAGGGATTTCCCAGGGCAGCAGATGGGCGGTTTGTTCATAACAAATCCACTCACTGCTCGGGATCAGTTCAGCAGTGGTTTGACTAGAGGCTGGCGTAATGTGGCGATCTTGAGCCCCTGCCAACACGAGGCAAGGACACTGAATTTTTTTGAGTTGCTCCTCTTGGTTATACCCCTGCCGTAAAGCTTGATTGAGCGCCGCTTGGGCATATTTAGAAGTGCGAATAAAAGCTGGAACTGCGTAGCGAGCTAAGTATTCGTAAGCCTGCGGGGTTTGCTGCACCATTAAGTAGCGAAATAAGGAGCGCTTTCCCAGCAGATTGATATTCCAACGCCAGCCCGGCCGTAGCCAGTTGATGATCCCTGCCAGACCTGTAAAGAGATTGTCTTGCCAGGTAATGGGAGGGTGATTACTGCGAGGATAGGCTGCTGTCGCCACTAGAATGAGCCCGCTGACGCGTTCAGGATAACGGACCGCTAACTCCATCGCCAGAATGCCGCCTAAAGACCATCCTAGAATCAAACATGTTTGAATATGATTTTGGTCGAGTAGGAGGACCAGATCTTGGAGATGATCTTCCATGGTAAAGGCCGCATGGGTTTGACTCTGGCCATACCCCCGTAGATCAGGAGATAAAGTTTTATAATTTTTCGATAAAAAATGGGTAAAAATACCCATGCACTGACCTGAGCCTGGATGGCCGTGCAAGCAGAGAATGGGGAAGCCTGCCCCAGAGATCTCAACAGCTAAGCTAGGGGGAGATAAATGGTCTTTGGTCACGGTACGTAATGGGGCTTAGCTTCCTGAACGATGCTCAAGCATGGACTGCACAAACCGTTCAAACAAATAATCCGCATCATGGGGGCCAGGGCTGGCTTCAGGGTGATATTGCACTGAGAAGACCGGTAAGGATTGGTGTTTTAGGCCAGCGATGGTCTGATCGTTGAGATTTAGATGGGTGACTTCTACTTCGGCATGGGTCATGGATTCAGCACTCAAGGCAAAGCCATGGTTCTGACTGGTGATTTCGACCTGCTGCTGTAGTCCTGCCGGTTGATTCAGCCCTCGATGGCCAAATTTGAGCTTGAATGTATCGACCCCCAGCGATAATCCCAATAACTGGTGTCCCAAGCAGATGCCAAACATGGGCTTTTGTTCGGCCATCAGGGTTTTGGCTGTTTCAATACCTACCGTGACAGCGGCTGGATCCCCAGGGCCGTTGGATAGGAAAATACCGTCTGGCTGATGGCTGAGAATATCAGCGGCAGAGGTATGAGCTGGAACTACAATGATTCGACATCCATAGCTTGCTAAGCGTCGCAGGATATTTCGCTTGATCCCAAAGTCGATGGCGACGACGGTCAGAGGGGATTGAGTTGAGTCTGCAGGGGGAGTGGACTCGCTAAATTCCCAAGCTGCAGGGGTTGGGTCGACCCATTCGTAAGGGGTATGGGTAGTGACCCGCTCTGCCAAATTCAACCCTTCCATGGAGGGGGCTTGCAACACTGTTTCTAGCAAAGCGTTCGAATCTAATATTTCGGTGGATATGGCACCATTCATAGCACCAGCGGAACGGATTTTGCGAGTTAGGGCTCGTGTATCAATGCCGTAAATTCCAGGGATGTGGTGTTGTTGCAGGTAGCTGGATAGGGTGTGGTTGGACCGCCAATTGCTGGGTTGGTGACAAAGATTGCGGGCAATAGCCCCTTTGACTTGAGGACGGTCTGATTCTTCATCTTCAATATTGACGCCCGTGTTGCCGAGTTCAGGATAGGTAAAGGTGACAAGCTGTCCACAATAGCTGGGATCTGTGAGCACTTCTTGATAGCCGGTCATGCCAGTATTAAAGACGACTTCTCCCACTGCAGTGCCAGGTGCGCCAAAGGACCACCCGCGATAGGAACTGCCATCAGCTAGAACCAGGAGGGCGGGTTGGGAATCAACATTGAGCATAGGGATGGATGGGGCGAATATCGAGTGTTTAAAAGGCAGGCTAATAGTAAACCTTAGTAAAGAATCTCACTTTCTGGAGTGCCTCTTCAATCACCTTCAAGAGTTGACGATGAAAATGGGCAGCATTGCCTTGAGGGGCCGTTTGAAATTGAGAAGCGAGTAAATGAACCACTTGAGCGCCAACGTTATGGCTAGCAAGGGTTAAGTCTTCAGCTGTGGAGACCAACCGTTCTTGATCCTGTTCTGCGTAGGCCGCTTTCATTTGCTCTAGGCTTTGCTGAGCCCGTTGCCCATAGGTTTCTAAAATTTCATGCTCAAATTCTCCATCTCCACCTGAAACCGTTTGAAGATGTTTCAAGTTGATGGGTAACTCCCGAATAAACAGCAAAGTGAATTTATCAGAGGGGCCAAAGTTGATCCGATCGCCAAACTGTAGGGGGTGTTGGTGACCGGTGGGCAACGGCACCTCATTAACATAGGTGCCGTTAGTGCTGTCTAAATCTGCGATCGCACATTGGTCCCGCACCATATGTAAACATGCCTGTTGCCGCGAGACCACCTCAGAATTTGGAAAATCAAGTACGTCAATATGAGGATAACGCCCTGCCCCAGCCTTCCCAATCAAAATAGGATTGATCTGAGCTGGCAAGGCCAATAGGGTTCCGGATTGAACATGCAGGAGGCGAAGAGACTCTTGCTGAAACTGGGTTGCATGAGGATCCAATTGTTCAACGAACTCGCTTTCAGGGCCTAGATTCACTGCTTTTAGCCCCGGATAGGGGTTCTTAAGATAGGTAAAACTATTCTTGGCAATGAGACTTGCAGGCAAAAGCCTCAGGCCGCAATGATAGCAATATCGCGCAAATTCAAGTTGGGTCGCGCCACAATTTTGACAGCAAGGGATGTCAGTTAAGTCTCGCTGACATTGAGCACAGGTACTCTGCTGTCCAGGCTCATTTTGATAAAAACAATAGGGGCAGAGCCGGTTCATGACCCTTGCATCAACGGGGGACAGCGACACAATAGCATTTTTCCATAAAGGCAGGTAGCACAGCAGTCTGGTGGGTTCAATTCAAGGTTGTTGCTGCCACTTCAGAAAAACCGTCCCTGAGTCTCGGAGTGAGGATGCCAGGGTCATTTAAAGCCCTGAGATCAGCTCCTTTGTTCGGCTGAACCCTTGCTAATATTGAGAGTCCCGTTAAAGTATTGTAAAGACGTTAAGCCAATCTCAATCGGCTTAACCCTGCCCAGTAGGATTCAGATCATTTCAAGGAGCGGTCCAGATGAATGCGGCTGAGCAAGTCACAAACCCTGAATCGGCCACTAAAATAGCTGCCATTGTTAACTTATTTAAGCGGCAGTTCCCTGATGTCAAAGCCAATCTGAAGCCTTGGACCAATGACCCCGATACCTTGGAATGGGTGGATCCCTATTCCATCGATATGGGATTTAATTTGCCTGCAGGACATACCCTGGTTCAACTGCGAATGCATGACAACCGCTTGATTGGCATTGAAGCCTCCTGTTTTGGTCCGTTTGGCAGCCAACGATGGCGGTTCTCAACCATTGGCGATTGGACCTTCCTCGGTAACACCCCTCCTCCTGCAGGATTTCAAGCGAAGCTCAAGCAAACCTTTCATGAAATTTTTCAGCTATATAACGCTGTTTCCGAGTAGATCGATATAGACTCAATATCGTTCCGTTCTCAGGGTTTTTGCTCTTCTCTTCAATTCAGTCCTCTGCCAGTAAGAGACCCCATGTCCCTCCGCAAATTGTCTTGGTCCACTGCGGCCCCGTATCTCTTTTTAGCCCCTGCCCTCTGTGTTCTCAGCTTGAGTGTGTTTTGGCCAGCGCTACAAGCGTTTTATTTGAGTTTTACGCAGTTTGAGACCCTGGGCCAAACCCCAGAATGGATTGGTCTGGGTAACTTTGAGCGGCTTTGGACGGACGATGTCTTTTGGCAAAGCTTGAAGAATTCGTTGATTTACCTGATTGGTGTCGTTCCCATCTTGGTCATCCTTCCCTTGGGATTAGCGATCCTTGTTAACCAGAAGCTGAAAGGCATTCATTGGTTCCGCGCCGCTTATTACACCCCGGTTGTGATTTCTATGGTGGTGGCGGGTATTGCCTGGAAGTGGCTATACGATGAGCGTGGTTTATTAAATCAAGGCATTAGTTTGATTACCCAGAACCCACTAATGGAAACGATTCTCGGTCAGTTGGGCTGGACCGGTGAACCCATCGTTTGGCTGCAAAATCCAGATATCGCTCTTTACTGCGTAATGGCGGTTACGGTTTGGAAAGGGTTGGGATATTACATGGTGATTTATTTAGCGGGGTTACAAGCAATTCCCCCCGATCTCTATGAGGCCGCCGCAATTGATGGGGCAGATGGCTGGCAAAAGCATTGGGATATCACCATTCCCTTGATGAAGCCTTATCTCATGCTAGTGTCCGTCATTTCAGCCATCTCAGCTGCCAAGGTGTTTGAAGAAGTCTATGTCATGACCCCTGGCGGCGGGGTTCTGGGGAGTACGATTACGATTGTGGCTAATTTATATGAACAGGCTTTTTCTGAAGTGGGCAATGGCTATAGCTATGCCTGTGCGATGGGGCTCGTGTTATTCCTGCTGATCTTTGGATTATCCATTTTGAATTTGAAGCTGGGGCAGCTCCGAGGGTAATCCGTGATCTGAAGGAGAAATCTAATAAATATCCAACAAAACTAGACGATTTGATAAAAACGTAATAGAATCCAGCACGTTCACAATTTGAGTGCAGATAAAATAACCTAGTTATAAATTCTTCAAAGGTAGGAAATAGTGGGCCTTTTCAGTCGCTTCTCTCGGGATATTGGCATTGACCTTGGTACAGCAAACACCCTGGCATATGTATCAGGTAAGGGGATTGTGCTGCAAGAACCGTCAGTGGTTGCAGTCGATCAAGTCACAAAGCAAACCCTAGCCGTAGGGGCTGATGCCAAAATGATGTTAGGCCGTACCCCTGGTAATGTCACGGCAATTCGTCCCCTGCGAGATGGTGTGATTGCCGACTTTGAGAAAGCTGAACTGATGCTCCAGCATTTTATCCGCCGGGTTCACGGGGGTAAAAGCCTAGTCTCTCCTCGTGTGGTTGTGGGTATCCCTAGTGGGGTAACGGGCGTTGAGAGACGAGCTGTTATGGAGGCTGCTAGTCAAGCCGGTGCTCGAGAAGTTCACCTCCTTGATGAGCCGGTGGCTGCCGCCATTGGGGCAGGACTCCCCGTGGATGAACCGACTGGAAATATGATCATCGATATCGGGGGGGGCACCACTGAAGTTGCGGTGATGAGTTTGCAAGGCAGTGTGATCAGTGAATCGGTTCGGGTTGCGGGAGATGAACTGACCGAGTCGATTGCTCAGTACATGAAGAAAGTCCATAACCTGGTGATTGGTGAACGGACTGCTGAAGATATCAAAATCCGCATCGGCTCAGCCTATCCCACCAACGATAATGATGATGCCAATATGGAGGTTAGAGGACTTCACCTCTTATCTGGACTCCCTCGAACAGTTTTAGTCAAGGGACCTGAGATTCGGGAGAGTATGACGGAGCCCCTCTCTTCGATTGTGGAAGCTGTGAAGCGGACCCTAGAGCGGATGCCCCCTGAATTAGCCGCAGATATTGTGGATCGCGGCATTATGTTGGCGGGGGGAGGTGCCTTGCTAAAGGGGTTAGATAAGCTGATCAGCCATGAGACGGGGATTGTGGTTCACATTGCGTCTGATCCGCTCTGTTGTGTTGTGATGGGCACGGGGCTGGTTTTGGAGAACTTTCAGCAGTTTTCTCGTGTATTTTCTAACCCAACGACTGTTCTTTAAGTCATTGGGCTGATTTAAAGACCTTCAGGATGATACTCTCGAACGGAGAAACGTCCTCACTGCCCCATTTAGACCCATAACAGATGAGTTAAGGTGATTTGATTCATCTCTAATGCCTCTATACAATCAAGCCAGTTATTGAGTGCTGGGTTGGGGGGCTGATTCAGTTCTCAGGCCGGTCGGGGGATCCGTTCTTTAGTTTGATCGTCAATGCTTTTTCTGTTTCGCTGGTGGGAACGGTATCGTTTAGGGTTAATCCTAGCTATTTTATGCCTAGGAGGAGCGTGGGTATTTAGCCGTTCTCAAGGGGTGGGCTTGCTGGAAATCTTTCGGTTTGCTCATCGACCGGTGCAGCCGGATGCCGTTAGGCAAAAAGAGCTGGTGGATGCCCAAACAAAACAGCTCCGTCAGCAACTGGCTGATCTGGAATCCCGCAATCAGACCCTCCAGGAGCTGGTTGATCACAAAAGTGTGAAAAGCAAGCAAGCGATCGCAGTTTCAATACTGGGGCGCAGTGGGGATAATTGGTGGCAACAGTTAACCCTGAGCAAAGGCGAGAATCACGGCATTAAAGTGGGTTCCGTGGTATTCGCGCCGGGGGGATTAGTAGGGCGAGTGACCGCTGTTTCTCAAAATACCAGTCGAGTCTTATTAGTTACCGATCCAACAAGCCGCATTGGGGTGATTGTTACCCGTAGCCGCCACATGGGCATCTTTCAAGGCCAGTCGGGCACCGAAGCCCTAATCACCTTTTTTGATAAGGATCCGGACGTGAAGGTGGGGGATGCGGTGGTCACCTCTTCCCTCAGTCGCCTATTCCCTCCAGGGCTGCCAGTCGGTAAAATTAAGACTTTGAAATTAGAGCAAAATTACAATCCTCAGGCCATTGTTGAATTGGCAGTCCCGATTAGCAAGTTGGAATGGGTTAGCGTATACCTGAATGATCAAACCTCTCTCCTTCAGAAAACAGTCCCCGCTTCCCCTTAATCTTTGGAATGCTGCCATCGTGGTTGGATCCGTGATGATCTGTGCCTTGATGTTGCTGTTCAGGTTGCCGGTCATGGTGCTATCAGGGGTGGGGCCGAATTGGCTGCTGGTGTGGGTGGTGACCTGGAGTATTAAGCGCTCCTCGCTCCAGGGCATTGTGGCGGGTATTTGTCTGGGGCTGATTCAAGATGGCCTGACAGCGGCTCAGCCGACCCATACGGTGGGTTTAGCCCTGGTGGGGTTGCTGACGGGACGCATCAACAAAAAACGCTTTATCCAGGAAGACTTTATCTCCATCGCCCTAATCGTATTTGGGATGGCCCTGATGGTGGAGGCTGTGGCTGCGATTCAGTTTGGCTTAGGGGGAACACATCGTCTAGAGGATGTGTGGCTGCATCTGCGGCAGACGGCCCTAAGTTCTGGGATTCTGAGTAGCTTATGGGCTCCGGTAGTTTATTTCCCGTTGAACCGGTGGTGGACTCGATATCATCGGTTATTGGGGATCGAATAATTAACCGACACTCACATAAAATTGCCATAGATAGGCTTTAATCCTTGGCGAGTAAATTGAGCGGATGGGGATCAATTCTCAAAATGTAATCAACGCGACGGCCTGAAATCGACTACAGTAGAGGATAGCGAAACAAGCAAATTGACGGGAGACGACTCCGGTATGCATCTGAGTGAAATTGTCCACCCTAACCAGTTGCACGGGTTATCTATTTCGGAACTGAAGCAAATTGCCAATCAGATCCGTGAGAAGCATTTAGACACTGTGGCGACGAGCGGTGGCCATTTAGGACCGGGGTTAGGGGTTGTTGAACTGACCCTAGCGCTCTATCAAACCTTAGATTTAGATCAAGATAAAGTGGTGTGGGATGTCGGACACCAAGCCTATCCCCACAAACTGATTACGGGACGATACGAGCGGTTCCATACCCTACGCCAAAAAGATGGGGTTGCCGGATATTTAAATCGTCGGGAAAGCAAGTTTGATCACTTTGGTGCAGGACATGCGTCTACCAGTATTTCATCCGTCCTAGGGATGGCCTTGGCTCGAGATGCCAAGGGAGAAAACTTTAAAACAGTCGCAGTCATTGGCGACGGAGCGATGACGGGTGGGATGGCTCTGGAAGCCATTAACCATGCGGGTCACCTCCCTCATACTCGGATGCTCGTGATTTTAAATGATAACGACATGTCCATTTCTCCGAATGTGGGCGCCATGTCTCGTTATCTGAATAAGATGCGCCTCAGTCCTCCGATTCAGTTCTTGTCCGATAACTTTGAAGAACAGCTCAAGCAGCTCCCTTTTGGAGAGCAGGTCGCTCCCGATTTGAAGCGCCTCAAAGGCGGCATGAAGCGCCTGGCGGTGTCTAAGGTTGGTGCGGTATTTGAAGAGCTGGGCTTTACCTATATAGGGCCTGTAGATGGCCATAGCCTGGAGGAGTTGCTGGCAACCTTTAAGGAAGCCCATTTGCATGAAGGCCCTGTGCTGGTGCATGTGGCCACCACGAAGGGTAAGGGATATGCGATCGCAGAGCAAGACCAAGTCAGCTACCATGCCCAAAGTCCGTTCAACCTAGAAACGGGTAAAGCGAAGCCATCCAACAAACCCAAGCCACCCAGCTATTCCAAAGTGTTTGCCGAAACCCTAATCAAAATGGCGGAAAACGACATTCGGGTCGTGGGCATCACCGCAGCCATGGCTACGGGAACAGGGTTAGACAAATTACAAGCCAAACTACCAAAACAATATATTGATGTCGGTATTGCTGAACAGCATGCCGTTACCCTAGCTGCTGGGATGGCCTGTGAAGGGATGCGACCTGTTGTCGCTATCTATTCCACCTTTTTGCAGCGAGGCTACGACCAAATTATTCATGATGTCTGCATCCAAAACCTGCCCGTCTTTTTCTGCTTAGATCGGGCCGGTATCGTCGGTGCCGATGGACCCACCCACCAAGGTATGTACGATATCGCCTACCTACGCTGCCTCCCAAATATGGTGATGATGGCGCCTAAGGATGAAGCCGAACTGCAGCAAATGTTAGTGACGGGCATCAACTATACCGATGGCCCGATTGCCATGCGCTATCCCCGAGGCAGTGGCCTGGGGGTAGGCCTAATGGAAGAAGGGTGGGAACCGTTACCCATTGGTAAAGCGGAAACCCTGCGCCATGGCGACGATGTCTTGCTGCTGGCCTATGGCACGATGGTGAACTTGGCGTCTCAAGTGGCAGATATGCTGACGGAGCATGGTGTACGGGCCACCGTGGTGAATGCTCGATTTGCCAAGCCCTTGGATACAGAGTTAATTATTCCTTTGGCTCAGAAGATTGGCCAAGTGGTCACCCTTGAGGAAGGCTGTTTACCCGGTGGCTTCGGCTCGGCTGTCTTAGAAGCCCTGATGGACCATCAAGTGATGGCCCCTGTGACCCGCATTGGCGTTCCGGATCAATTGGTAGAGCATGCCACACCGGATCAATCCAAAGCGGAGCTGGGACTTACCCCTGCTCAAGTGGCAGAAAGAGTGTTAGGGTTGCTGAAGCAGAAACCAGCACCTAGCTACGTTTCCTAATACTTGTCCACTGATTCCCAAAAATTGAACTCTGATGACTGCATCGGTTGCCAATCCCGTTTACCCTGTTGTTTGGCGTGGCGACCACGTTGAACTGATTGATCAGACTCGCTTGCCGCAACAATTTAGCGTTGTAGAGATCCGCCGCTCAGAAGATATGGCGACGGCGATCAAAACCATGATTGTTCGGGGTGCTCCAGCTATCGGAGTGGCTGCTGCCTATGGCATGTACTTAGGAAGTTGCGAAGTTACCACTGACAATCGGGATGGATTCTTGAGTGAACTGGCTGGTGTCGGTGATACCCTCAAAGCCACCCGACCGACGGCAGTGAACTTGTTTTGGGCAGTAGATCGGATGCTGAAAGTGGCTCGCCAAACCTTAGGCCCCATTTCCCAGATTCAAGACCAGCTGTTAACGACGGCTCAAGAGATTGGGGCGGATGATGTCCGCACTTGCAAGGCGATTGGCGATCATGGCCTCAGTGTTTTACCTAAAGATCCGGAAAAGCTTTGTCTTCTGACCCATTGTAATGCTGGAGCCTTAGCGACGGCAGGCTATGGTACTGCATTGGGGGTGGTTCGCTCCGCTTGGACCGCAGGTCGATTGGCCAGGGTCTATGCAGATGAGACTCGGCCTCGTTTGCAGGGGGCCAAGTTAACCACTTGGGAATGCGTACAAGAAGAGATTCCTGTGACGCTGATCTCTGATGGCATGGCGGCCCATTGTATGCAGCAGAACCTGATCGATGTGGTGGTGGTTGGCGCTGATCGCATTGCCGCGAATGGTGATGCGGCCAACAAAATTGGTACTTATAGCGTTGCCCTTTGTGCTAAAGCCCACAATTTGCCTTTTTACGTCGCAGCGCCCCTCTCTACGATTGATTTTGATCTAGCGGATGGCGGGGGGATTCCGATTGAAGAGCGACATCCATCGGAAATTTATCAAATTGGGACAACGGATATTTGTCCAAAAGGGGTTGAGTTCTATAACCCTGCCTTTGATGTGACTCCCGCTGAATTGATTACCGGCATTATTACGGAGCATGGTGTGTTTGCCCCAGGAGATATCCGAGAGAAGCTCAGCCATCACCGCTCTGCTTAACTTTGCTCCGTCATCCCAGAGATGTGGTCAATGGGGATGCCTATTTGTTATCACAGGAATTGGTGCTGGTTTTGGGATGCGATCGCAAAGTCGCATCTAAAGAGAGTATCTGGCTACTCTGAAGGGAAGGATGGCAAGGAATTGATGGGACAGGATTTGGGGCAGATGCCTAAAAGACGACTTTTCAGAAGGCGAAGTTTTGGGATTTGGACCTTATTGATCCTATTTTTCCTGGCTCTAGGATTACCGGTGTATGCCTATAAGATTGAACCCTATTGGTTAGAGGTAAAGACGGTCCCCCTAGTCTTGCCCCATTTGCAGCCAGAGTTTGATGGTTATCGGATTGTGCAGCTCAGTGATGTGCATGTGGTCGATCAAATGCCACAGCCCTTTCTGGAAAAGGTCATTGACCAAACTAATCGACAGCAGCCCGATCTGGTCGTTATTACAGGAGATATTGTTACCGCGTCTCCTCGGCGATATGCATCTCGCATTGAAGCGGCATTTAAAACCTTTGAAGCTCCGACCGTCGCTGTTTTGGGAAATCATGACTATTGGTCTGATCCAGAGGCAGTCCAGCAAATTTTGCAGAATAGTAACGTGGAACCTCTCCGTAATCAGGTCTATACGGTGCATCGAAACCAGGCTCAACTGCATATTGCAGGGGTTGATGATGTGTGGGCAGGGGCCGCCGATTTGGATCAGGTGATGGCCCAGTTGCCCAAAACAGGAGCCGCGATCTTATTGGCCCATGAACCTGATTTTGCGGATACCGCCGTCACCACCCATCGGTTTGATTTAGAACTGTCTGGGCATGCCCATGGCGGTCAGGTCGCCATTCCATTTGTGGGGGCTCCCGTGTTGCCCCCCCATGGCAAACGATATCCCATTGGTCAATATCAAATTGAAGATTTAATCCAATACACCAACCGTGGGATAGGTATGGTTAGCCCTCGTGTTCGGTTTGGGAGTCGTCCTGAAATCACAGTTTTTCAGCTATCTGCCCCTGCTGAACAGCAATCCTAGGGATAGAAAGATTGGTCTATCCCCGATGCTGGTTTATTCAGGTCTCAAGATTTAACCTTCCGTAGTCTGTAAAGCATTGGCATAAAGAGATGGTCGGAGACATAGATAGACTAATGGCCCCAGGAATGGGACTAACACAGCTCCCCAAAATAAGGGAGACTGAATCGATAAACCCCGTCGATTGGCATCTGCGATTAATATGGCCGGAAAGACAAGGCTGAGCATACAAAAATCTAAGCTCATAACGTGAATAAATCGACTTGTTTGCCAGAGCTGGACAAAATTGGCCCAGTCTCCTTGGGAAAGGCCGAAGGCAATAAGCACGACCCCACCCACTAATAATCCCAACCCTAATCCTCGGCTGTCCCAAAACTTTAAGTTGCGGCTGCTTTCTCCTGCTAGCTCAGGTTGAGGTGATTGGCGGAGAGCCAGGTAGGGCAGCAGAGCAAAGGCTCCAAAAGCAAAGGATAGGCTGGCGAATGGCCATGCTGATATTTTTTGCTCACAACCATCAGCCAACAGGACGCTTCCATAGATCATGGGCCAGATGCCCATCAGGTTAAACAGGGCAATCACAAAGGGATTGATGCCTTCCCAGTTCATCGTAGCGAGTTGTTGAATTAACTCCAGGGAATTTCCCTGATCTGGAGGCGCTAAAACAAAGGCATAGAAACTAAACCCTAGCCATATCAAACCAAATCCAATTTTGCGCGCCATTCTAACTCCAGTCTGATCAATATCCATTTATTAAAATATGACTGAATTTGGGCGAAGTGAGGGGGATTTGGTATGGAGCTTTGTTTAGGATCGGGGCGCAATACCTGTACGCCTCGAAGTAGCTTTTGATCAATCTTTGCCAGATCTTCCATCTCCATGAGACGGCATGCATATCCATCTCTGCACTAACGATAGGTCATCAGAAAGCCTTATATGCCTTGAGCTTTCTAGGCCATGGGGTGATGCAACTTGATTTCTCAGTGACAACAATCACACCCCCATTTGACGATTATCACTGAGTGACAAAGTCAGTGGCTGTATATCTTATAGACACACCCCGCTACCTCAAAGGACAGGCAAATGAACCCAAAATTCTGGACGGTTTGACCACCAAAGGCTGAGATTTTTATTCAGCCTTTGGGTATCGGCCACGAACAACCCCTCAAAGAATGGCCTACTCTGGAGCTCTCCCATGCTATTGAACAATCGCTTCCGAATCTTAAAACAACTCGCCAAAGGTGGTTTTGGCGCAACGTACTTGGCAGAAGATACCCATATGCTGTCGCGGCGTCACTGTGTGGTGAAGCAATTACAGCCGGAGGTGCCTAACCAGAGCTGCTATGAGATTGCGCTCAAGAAATTCAAGGAGGAAGCGGCGGTTCTTGAACAACTGAAGCATGATCAAATTCCTCAGCTGTATGGCTATTTTGAGCAAGAGAATCGCTTATTCCTGATCCAGGAATGGGTTGATGGACCCACCTTAGGCGAAAAAGTTCGAGCGTTGGGACAGCTCTCGGCAGAAGAAGTTCAACAGATGCTGCTCCGAGTGCTTCCGGTTCTGGAATATCTGCAAAATTTTAAAGTCATTCATCGGGATATTAAGCCAGATAACTTGATTCTGCGGCAGGTGGATAGTCGCCCTGTGCTAATCGACTTTGGCTCCATGAAGCGGCATCTCAAAACCCGGATCAGCTTTTCGGGAAGTGTTGTAGATTCCGTGATCATCGGAACTGAAGGGTTTATGGCCCCTGAGCAGGCGGCCCAACGAACGGTCTATGCCAGCGATTTGTATAGCTTGGGGATGACGGCCATCTATGCTCTGACGGCAAAGCTACCGGTGGAGATGGAGTCCGACTATGATACGGGGCAGTTTAAATGGCGACAATATGCGCCCCATGTCAGTGATCATTTAGCAAAAATTTTGGACAAAGCGACGGAATTTAGCCCCCATGATCGGTTTAGTACTGCGGCTGAGATGCTCGATGCGTTGACCCTCCAGAATGCGAGTGCCGCTGCCACGCTGATTTCTGAGCGAACGATTCATGAACGACCCACAATATTAGATCAGGTTGAGCCTGAGCTTGCTGAGCCCGCGACTGCACCTACGCGTCAGACCCTGGCGCTTTCCCCCTCTGTAGTGATGACCTCTCTAGTGGCAGGCGGTATTGGATTTGCGATCGCCCTCGGTTTCCAAGGGTTAGGCCCTCAAGCTGTAACGGCCAACCCCGATCAGACCAGAGATACGGGCACGCCTTTGGTACAAGCGGCCAATACCTTCTCCGGGCAGGGGCATGAGCTGGGGGCCATCCGTACCCTATTGAATGTGCCCACCACCTCGAAACATGCCCAGGATGCCCGCGAAAAAGTTGCGAATCTCGTCCACCTAGAGCTGGGGCAACCCATCGATCAACAGTTGGATGTAATTAATTTGGAGAAGCCTCCTGGTAAAGCAAAGCGAAGTTTGGCAGGGCTTGGCGTCTCCTACTTATCAGAAGTGGACACCAAGACTCAACAGGATAAAGTACAAACGAAATTTGGCCACTCCCCCATCCAGACTTACCGATCCAACTGGCCCATCCATCGGCAACCCACGGATGCGGATTTAGTTGCTGATCCCAAATCTTGGTATGACCCTTGGTTTGAGCAGTACGAAATTGCGCCCGGTATGACGATGGAAGTGATGTATGGATGTAAGTCAAATAAGGTTCTGCAAACAGCTGAAACCTTTGACCGCAGCAATGTGGATGATGAATTGATCGCAGCCCGCTTCAACCGGATTTTGCAAGGCAGTCGTCAAAAAGATATCCAAGCCTCCCAGGCGACCCTCAAGAGACTCATCGATGATAAAGGTAAAGCTAGAACTGAAACCTTTTCAACGGACCAGGTGCGAGGTTGGCTTATCAGCAATCAAGACCAGCTGATGATTGTAACCCGAGGGATTTAATGGATTCAGTTATTCCCCGCTGAGAAGAGGAAAATGTTTTCGGGGCGGCGATGCTGTGAGTGCCTGGCCCACTCGTCCATAGAGTGAACCTGCATCACGTTACCCTCATTGTTCCTTGGTGAAGAGTAGTGGGCTAACGGTAGAGCTTCTTTAGGATGAAATATTAAGCAATAATTAAGCAAACTATTTTAAACTATTGGCAATCTCAATCTTCATTGCCATGACTAGAACTCTGCGCAGACTGCTTAAATTCCTTTTGATTATCGGGGTTGTGGTGGGCTTAATCTGGCTCATCCAACAATATGGGATGGAGAGAATTCGGGCCAATGTCGCCCATATGGGCGTCTGGGCACCGATCGGCATTTTTGCCCTCCGCTTTATCAGCGTGGTGATTCCAGCTTTACCTAGTACGGCCTGGTCTCTGTTGGCAGGGAGTGTTTTAGCTAACTTCTGGACAGCATTAATTACGGTTGTTTTGGCAGATGTCATTGCTTGTAGCCTGGCGTTTTTCCTAGCGAAAAAATTTGGCCGAAATTTGGTGGAAAAGCTTGTTGGAACCAAGTTTATGGATAAAGTTGACAAAGTCAGCCAACGGCATTTGGAGACTAACTTCTTTCTCCTAATGGGGTTTTTAATGACAGGGGTATTTGATTTTGTCAGCTATGGCGTTGGGTTAACGACAACCAGGTGGGTACAGTTTATCCCTGCACTGCTGATTGGTATAACCATTCACAACACTCCTGTTGTCGCCATAGGTGCGGGCTTATTTGCTGAGGGCAATGGTCAATTGTTAGCCGTAGGGGCAGTTTTGGGGATTTTCTCGTTGGCTATCATCACCGGATGGTTGCAACGTCGAAAAAGTCAGGCGGCTAGGGGGTGAATGTTAGATGCAAGGCTTAACTCATATCTTGCACCAAGATAAATGGAGGTCCAGTCCCAGTTGCTGCATGCGAGGTCTAAGTTGTTCGACATCCGCAATCAACGTCATCACCAGTAGATGGGGGAACCATAACTCCATCGCTAGCCGAGCAGCTTGTCCCCAGACCGGTAACCCTGACATAGCAGTGGTGAGATAGGCCCAATGAGCTAACAAATAGGCAATCATTGACAATACCAACCAGCGATACACTCCTGTCAATGTCCCTTGGGCAAATCGATCTAAGCTAAACCGATGTTTGGCCGTCTTGAACCATCCCTCAATTTGCCATCGTCGTTTCCCCCATCTAGTAATCGTGCTACCCTTCCAAGGCTTCGTGGAAAGCACATACCGAAGTTCCCGCTGGCTATTCTCTCGCTTAAGCCAAAACCAAGACACCCAAACCGGAAACCTCAAACCGACTAAGTGCGTCTGCTGCCCTCGCTGAGACAGTTGAGAAATGGGTCCCCCTGCTTGTTGTTTTCGGTCTTTACGAACCCCCACAATGGTGGGATATCCCAGTTGTTTGGTTCCTTCTAGAAAGTCAATGCTGCCAAAGCCTGTATCAGCTAACACCAACACTTGAAACCCTTGAGCCAACGGTTGTGGTAATCGCCGAAGCAACTGTAGTCCTAATTGAGCAGGAGAAGGCGTGTCTTTCCCTCGATAGACCCTAAAGTTCCAAGGCAAGCGCCATTTCCCCACAACTAGATACATCACGACCAGATGCAGACCTCGTTTGCCGTGATACACCCGAATCAAACCTGGCATGGTTTTGAACTTGCCTGTTTTCTCTAGGGTGGTTAGGTCTAGAATCACTTGTAAGTAGGGCTGACGTCCTGGCATCCTGACCTTCAATAGTTGCTCAATGGCTGCTTGACGTACCGCACGAATCACTTGACGAGTGGGCCATTGATACTGATTGAGAAATCGACTGATGGCACTGGCAGATTTAACTTTGCTATGAGCAGATAAAGATTGACCAGTTGCTTCTAAAAACAACTCCAATAAGGCTTGTAAGGTCTCTTGCTGATAGGGACTCGGCATCAGATGGAGCAAAGTGTAGACTAGCCCTTGGGCATGGGCAAGGATGTGTTTTGGCATGCTTGTTTCTATATATCCCTCTTTTATCACTTTAGACAGATAAAAAATAGACTATTCTCAGTTTCTATTTTTCTAATGAGTGATGTCAGCTTCAAGAAGTCCAGAACCAACCATTGGCTTTGTTGATGAGTACTGCCAACTATTTGCAGAGTTATTTCCCCAAGTCCGCAGTTATGAAGCCTTCAAGCATCTCCATCTGGGGATGATTAGTGATATCAAACGTAAATCATTGCCCGCCATTGCAAGAGCAGTGGGCTTGGAGAACCATCAAAGCCTGCATCATTTTCTGAGTGAATCACCTTGGGTAGCGTCACATTTGTCTGACAAGAGATTGGACATCATCTTGAAAATACTGGATGGGCGCAGGTTAATTCTATTGATCGATGAGACGGGCGATTGCAAAAAAGGCAAGAGTACCGACTATGTGAAACGGCAGTATATCGGCAATGTGGGCAAGAAAGAGAATGGCATCGTCGCAGTCACTGCCTACGGGCTGTTTCAAGGGATGATTTTGCCTTTGTCCTTTGAAGTGTACAAACCCCGAGAACGTCTTAAAGAGGAGGATGAGTATCTCAGCAAACCCCAAATTGCTGCTGGAATGATCCGACAGTTGCAAGGGATGGGCTTTTGCTTTGAGCTCGTCCTGGCTGACAGCTTGTATGGGGAAGCTCAAACAAACTTTGTGAATGTCTTAGAGGAGTTAAAGCTGCCCTATATCCTAGCGATTCGTAGCAATCATGCGGTGTGGTTACCCGCAGAACAAGCAGTCTTTGCCGAACCGTGGCAGTCATTTGAACGAACCTTCAGCAATGGCACCACTGAAACTCGTTACAGGCAAGAGATCATTTATGGCCAGCGACACCACCAGAAGCGCTATTGGCTATTAACCACGGACCCCCAAACGCTACCAGAGAACTCAACCTCTTATGTCATGGCAGCGGCACCCGAGATCAAGCTGGATGAAATTGGGGATTGCTATGGCTTCAGAACTTGGATTGAGTATGGTCTCAAACAGTCTAAAGATACCTTGGGTTGGGCTGATTTTCGCATGACGCACTACGAACAAATTGAAAAGTGGTGGGAGATAGTGATGAGCGCTTTCTTGATGGTGAGTTTGTTCGCTGATGTCTTCAATGACTCTTGTCCAGTGGCACATCAACACTTTGCGCAGCATCCTTGGTGGGATAACCAAAACGGGTGGAAGAATCTGCTCAATAATGTGCGCTTGATCATTCAACCGTTAATCAGTTGGAATCTTCTAAAGCGCTGGTTAGAAGTCTTTCCCAGCCGTGCTTTGAAAAAGGGGTTTGAGCAACTCACATCAAAGATGGAGGCATTTTGCTGTCCACTGGTGAGGAAATTGCTCAAGCATCCTGATTTTCTCTCTGTCTAAAGTGATAAAAGAGGGATATAGCAGTCGCCATACTATTCAGGACGCTAGATGCAGGACATGTTCCATTGCTTCTCTGAGAGACCCAAAATGGTCTAATTGGTGGCGGATGCGACTTTTAATCCAAGACCAAGACCGCTCAATCTTGTTCAAGTCAGGAGAATAAGGCGGTAAATACCAAACCTCACAGCCTGCTGCTTCCACTAATTCCTGTATTTGTCCTCCCTTGTGAAAGGTAGCATTATCAATCACCAGCTTCTGCCCAGGTTTGAGCATAGGTATCAAGCAACGCTCTAGCCAAATTTCAAATACGGTTCGATTGCAAGCCCCTTCGATCGTGAACGGCGCCATTAATTGCTTGGCTCTCAACGCCGCAATCATATTGACTCGACCACTTCTACGGCCAGATTTCAAGGCATAAGCCCGCTCACCTTTGGGACCGTAAGCGTAGTCATACTCGTCTCGATGCTCCATGCCCGACTCATCTGCATAGACGATATCGTCTGGATCTACGGTACTTAGACGTTTGATGAACTCTGCCCGTTTGTGCTCATCTCGTTCTCGGTACCCATACGTTTTTTTTTCGAGTAAATCCAATTTTCTGGAGAGCTCTTGAGATGGTTCGATCACTAATCTCTCCATCCCATAGTTGGGCCATCTGAGCTTGGGTTTTATGCCGATGCTTGTGGGCAAATGCTCGAAACTTGTTCCAGTCTGTGATTTTATGGCTATGGCCAGGATGATGGACTGGCCTGGGATGCAAATCACCTGTTTCCGCCTTGAGGTGTTGCCATTGGTTAATCGTGTTACGACTGATATGGAACAGTTCACTCGCTTCTGAAGGGCGCATCCCATCTAGCTCAATCGCATCTATCACTTTGCAACGTAGGTCGTAACTATAAATTTTGGGCATCACAAAACAGAAGGAATGAATAACTTCTCTAGTTTAAGTCCTTCTCAATATGGCGACTGCTATAACTGCACGCCCTTTTCTCATAGGTGAGACCCTTGGTGCAACATCTCAGTTAAAGCACAGACCCAGGGCATTACACTTTTGCTTTATGCTCGAGCACTCGATAGATAGCCTTGAGAATACTATCTTCGTCTTGGCTAATTTTTTGATCGATTAAGGCAATCGTAATGGCTTTGGATAAGACAAAAGCGGCAATATCAGGCTCTAAGTCTTCTAATAAAGGTTCAATGACCACAGGAACTTTTAGGGCAGATTGTATCTGGAGGACCATCCCTTCCTCCAAACCCATGGAGACTAAACGGGGCTTTAGCGCGTGGCCAATAAAGGTCGGATCAGGGCTGCCTGCCCGAATAACATAGGCTAATAGGCGATGGACCTTGCCTTGTTGACTTTTAGACATCTTGGCATAAGTGAGTTCTGCCTCAACCTGAGCACCACGACTTTGATTGATATTGGTCAGGATCTTTTGCCATTCGTCTTCGCTGCATTGTTCCGGTTTATCCACCACGAGCGATATCTGAACTTTCCCGTTACTCGTTTTGAGATGAGTCACGCTAGCTTGAATGCCCAGATACCCTAACCACTGAGAAATCATACTAATGAGTTTATGGCTAGCAGAGTGAGTTTGGGCTAATAGCTGGACTTGCGTCCGCACCAGGGGCTGAACAAGACGATCAAGCATGGTTGATTTCTCTCAATTCTCTTGGATGGGGCAAAGCTATCTGTTTCGGGAATTCTAGTTCAGCTCGGTATTAAGCATGGGAACGAAATTAATCCCCATACTGATAATCCCGATCGACATTAATTCGTTTATGCCCTGCTAAAGGCATTCCTTCTAGCAATGCCCAAAAGGTAGAGAATTATCGACATGTTCGCAATGCAGCAATATCGGCACCCACAATTTTCTCCAGGTTGGCTGTGATGGTTTCAATATCCCAATTCCACCAGGCAATCTCTAGCAATGTTTGAATGACTGTATCGGGAAAACGCTGGCGAATTACAGTGGCAGGATTACCGCCCACAATGGTGTAAGGTGGAACTTCTTTGGTGACCATAGACTGAGCAGCGATGATGGCCCCATCGCCAATCTTGATTCCGGGCATGATCACGGCCTCATAACCAATCCAAACATCATGACCAATGACGGTATCTCCCTTGTAGGGATACTCATTGATCCGCTGCCAATCCTTGCCAAAGATCTCAAAAGGATAGGTAGAAAAGCCGGACATTTTATGGTTTGCCCCATTCATGATGAACCGAATGCCTCGGGATAAAGCGCAGAACCTGCCAATGATCAGCTTGTCACCAACAAAAGGGAAGTGATAGAGGACGTTGCGCTCAAAGTTCTCGGAGTCAATGGGGTCATCATAATAGGTGTAGTCACCAATCACGATGTTGGGATTGGTGACCGTATTTTTGATAAAGCAAATTTGCGGAAACCCCGCCATAGGATGAACCACGGTAGGGTCAGGGTATTCCATGGAGTTTATTGCTTATTGAGGGACCAATCATAGCCTAGATAACTGACTTGATATTTGCCAGCTTTTAAATAGGCTTTGTCTTCGGCAGAGACATAGTTACTAATAAAGTTGAGGACTGCTTTTTGCTTATCATCGCCACCGAACTGATCCTTAACGGCAAAATCAGGTTTCCAGTCATCGCCATACCAGTCAAAGATTTTAGACAGATAGACTTTGTTCTCTTGTCGATCAATCCGAAAACCACTATCAGGACGGGCGAGCCATCTTTTGGTCTGATCTTCTAATTGAGCATCCACATTTTCGGCTGTGAAAGGTTCATTACGCAGGGGAGGACAGCTCTTGGCGGCACAGACTAGGGCTGCATGAATGCGAGGCTCATTGAAGGTGGGGCGGATAATATCATGCTCGATATTGTTTAGGGTTTTGGATTCACCTGCCAGCTGAAATTTCTTGGAACTCCAGACCCCTGGAATATCTCGAATACTGGCTTTGAGAGGTTCCTGCTCAATGATGGCGAGTAAGGTCAAGGCGTTATAGGCATTCATCAGGTATGCCAATTGCTGATTCTCGTCCCAGCCTTTGTAAGTATCTGGGGTAACGGCAGCCAACTGAGCGTAGTAGCGATCCAGCTCGCCTCGATTTTCTTGGAGTGCCTCATAATTGACCCAGCCATCATCCGTGACGTATTGCGCTAGCAGCTTGGCATATTCATCGTTGCTAAAAGGCTTGTTGGCGTCTATGGCTGCTTGGACCGGAATATCTTCGGCACCGATAAATGGCAGATTGGCACAGCTGCCCAGTAGAAGCACGCCTGGCAACAAAATAGAAAAGGGTTTGATCTTCTTCATATCTATTTATCTCCAGGCATCTCAGAAAAAACTATATGCTTCTATGTAGCCCGATGGAACTGAGAATTTACTGAGATGTCCCTGGGCTGGTCTTAAAAAGTGATTGGGAACGTCGAAAATACCAAGTCCACAGCCATCCCAAAACAAAGGGAGTCCATAGCCAAATGCGCTCACTAGAGGTCAATAACCAATTACCTGCCCCCAAGCTTTCGCGGTGGGGAAGGGCAAAATAAACAAAGGCTGAGAGACTGACCAGACGGGTTCCCCAGTTTCTACTCGCGACTGCAAAAGGGACCAGCCAAGTAAAGTACCAGGCATGAACCACTGGCGAGAGTAAAAGCAAGATTCCTAGATAGCTTTCGGTAAAGTCACCGACCTGGGTGGAGCGCCAAAGGAGAAAGAGGAGTGCGATCGCAAGGGGTATCAACAAAACCGCATTGTGCCATTCGGGGGCCGATAACAATGTGCCAATGGGTAAAAACTCGGCACTACGGCCTTTGGTGACAAAGGAGGAACTGGTGGGAATGAGGGGGCAACTGGTCAGAGAACAGAATGGTAAGGCACTGATCAGCATAGGCATGACTGGCACCAGAACGGAGATGCTCGCCCACGTCCACTCTCGCTTTCTCACAAAGATCCAACCTACAAACCCAATGATAGGTAGAGAAATCCATTTGGTGGCAATACTGACCCCCAGCAACCCTAATCCGGCAAGGGTGATAGCAGCCCGACGGGGTTGAGTGTCCAAACAGAGCCAAGCCCAGACTAGGGGCAAAATAAACCAGCTATCGTAATGGGCTCCGCCTGCAAAGGAGTAAAGGATCAGTGGGTTCCAGGCATAGATCAGGGCTCTTAGGCGGCCGAAGCGCCGCTGCAGCAACCAACAAACCCCTAAGTCTGCTGCTACAAACGCAAGCTTGAAGAGCAATATGGAGGTGGCAATTGCAGCCAGTCCTCGAAAGCCTAGCTGAGTAATGGGTGGGTAAATGGCAGAGACATCCGCATTATTGATCATTGACCACCATGCTGTGCGTAATGGCGTGAGTTCAGGAGCAGTGGGGGCAAGTTCAAAGGGACTAATGCCCAAGTTTTGCAATCGTCCTTCCCAGAGATAGCGCCATATATCATTGCCAGGAGCCATGGCTAAGAGGATGCATCGGGTTGCGATCGCAACCATCCAAAACCACACCTTTGACACTTGGGGCAATGTCCAAGACATAACAAACCCCAATCCCATCACGCTTACCCCTCGCCAAAACGGCGGTACCATTCCTGGCTGGGTAAAATCACCATAAGGAACGATCATGGCGCAGCCTGCCATCAGCAGAATGGCGCTTAGCCATACAGAGTATTTCCGCAGAGGAGATTTTGCGTAGAGCAGTTGTAAATGCTGCCCGTAGAGGACCGCCAGGGTGCTCAAAATAATGCTGCCAGCCTGGATACTTCCCTTAATCGTGCCGCTAATTTTGGAGCGTCCCCCCTGGCGAGGGCGGTAGCCTTGGGGAATCTCGCAGGTCCGCAATTTATGTTCGGCGGCCTTAGCCTGCATTTCCACCGTCCAGCCAAAGCCACGATCTTGCATATTGAGCTGTTCAAGGCGAGAGCGGCGAATCAGCCTAAGAGGACCTAAGTCTTGAAAGGGATGTCCCCAGCCCCAGCGGATCAGGGTTGTGGCTAATCCATTTCCCCAGTTCTGAACAGGGGTCATGGCGGCCCGACTTTCTGGCCGGACGCGGCGATTGCCTAAAATTAAGTCGAAATCTTGGCGTTGAGCAAAAAACTTTGGCAATACGGATAGATCATCGCTGCCATCGCCATCACAAAACAAAATCCAGTGGATATGTTCGGGGATATTCTGCATTCCCTGCCAACAGGCGCGACCATAGCCAGGAATAGGTTCAGAGAGAACGTCTGCACCTGCATTGAGGGCGGTTTCGGCAGTGCGATCGCAACTACCATTATCAACGACTCGAATTTGCTGTAGTCCAAGATCCTGTAAGGAATGAATAACGGTTCCAACCGTTTCTTCCTCGTTTAAAACAGGGATAATGACCAGAATGTCATCAAAGTTAGTGGCGGGAACCGTCATTCAGAAGGAGTGATTACAGCACGTTATACAGCTAGTCAACCTTATTAAGCTTAAATTGAAGACCTGACTTAGCTGAGTGTTCCCTGAGAGTTGAATGAGAAGTCTTCCACAAAGGCAGTCAATTGTGAATATTCAAATCTGGATTTTTGATGATTTATAGGCATAATTCTAATTATTTAATCTACAGAAAATAAATAAATAATTTTTAACTGCATACCTTATTCCTATTGTTTTTTTGAGATAAATAGTAATACCAAATGTAGCTCCAATGTGGAGTGAGATAATGATTTGGGAATTATAAGGATACAGTTATTTTTACTTAATTTATGTTCGGTGAACGCACAAAATTCTTATTCTTAAGTACGATAATGGCTCTCAGCACAAATGTTGCTGCTCATGCCCATTCCATTCCTATGGCTAAGCCTCAGCCAGCCGGTCCGCAAAAAATTGCCTCAGCTTGTTTACAGCGTATGGGCCAAGCTGCAGGCGGACAAACGATTCTCCTCAATGTTTGTTCTATTAAGCATGAGCAAGGATTCTATAACTCTTTTATTTACTATTTGGGGCGTGAAAAAATTTCGAGCTTAGCAGATTGTAGAAGTTTATCCTGGATAACTTACCCAGAACAGCAACGCCACTATCCTCGATCGGCTGCAACGGACTTAATGGTTAGGACCGTGTGTCAATAAGGCCCAAAGTCTATCTAACGACTACAGGGCAATCGGACTGTAAAGGTTGTTCCTACGCCAATCCTGCTATCTAAAGTAATCGTGCCCTGTAGTAGCTCCACAAACTGTTTGACAATACTCAATCCCAATCCCGTTCCTGGTACATTACTGACATTTTTGCCACGATAAAATGGATCAAAAATAAGGGACTGCTCTTCAGGCGAAACCCCCATCCCTTGGTCAGAAATTTGAAACGTAATGATATGCTTTCGGCGTGAAACCTTGAATTGGATCTCCCCATCCTCGGGGGAATAGCGAATCGCATTGTGTAAAATATTCGTCAAAATTGACCGGAGAAGTTGGACATCTATAGGGGTGATTAACTGCCGATGCCGACAGATGAGTAAAACGACATGATGAGGAGCCATTGACTGCACCTCGGCGACTAAATCTTGGCAAAATGCCACGAGATCCACCTCTGCCGATTTCAGCTCCATCCGTTTTGCATCCAATTTGCCGATGACGAGGATGTCATCAATCATCTCCGTCATGCGCTCGACATTCTCGGCAATGCCTGCCAAATATTCGGACTGTTGTCGAACCGTTAACCTTGAGTGATAGCGATTTAAGGACGAAATCGATAGGGCAATATTATTGAGAGGATTGCGGAACTCATGGCAGACCATCGCCACAAATCGTGATTTGAGAGCGCTTAGCTCTTGCAGTTGCTGATTGACCTGTTCTAATTCGGCGGTGCGTTCTCGGACTTTTGACTCTAAGACTTCATTGGTTTGTTTGAGAACAGATTCAGCCCATTGACGCTGGGTGATATCGCAAAAGGTGACCACTGCGCCTACAATCTGGCCCTGTTCATCATGGATAGGCGTACTGATATATTCCACAGGAAAGCAGGTACCGTCCCGACGCCAAAACACCTCATCGGTCACCCGATAGACCTTCCCATCGCGAAAGGCGGCATAGATGGGGCAGTTTTCTTTTGGGTAATGGCTGCCGTTGGGGTGGGAGTGATGGAGCACCGCATGCATGGGTTGACCGATCAGCTCGGCGGTGGACCAGCCAATCATTTTGGCTGCCGCGGGATTAACAAAGGTGACATTGCCTTCAATATCTAGACCATATACCCCTTCACCAATGGCGTCGAGAATCAGTTGATGGTGTTGCCAGAGGATTTCTAATGCGAGATCGCGAGGAGGAGGCTCATTCGATAGGGGAGAGGTCAAAAGAGACTGATTGTGGGGTTGAGACATATACATGCAGAATCAGTGCCGATCTGCATCTTCCGTGGGGTACCTCTCTTCAGACTGTATTCCAGGACACTACTCTAGGGTTGGCAACAACGTACAGATTAATCAGGGAGCAGTTAAAAACCAATTCATCCAATCTCAAAAAATGCCCTGCCTGACTGGGGTATTGCCGTTATGCAGAAGATCCTGATCATTGAAGATGAAACGCAAACCCGCAACTTATTTTTGAATTGCTTAAAATTTGAGGGATTTGAAGCCCTGGGAGCAGACAACGGATCCTTCGGCGTTCAACTTGCCCAGAAGTTTCATCCTGGGCTGGTGGTTTGCGACATTATGATGCCAGATATGGATGGCTATCAGGTGCTGTCTCAATTGCGGCAACATCCAGAGACTGCGACAATACCGTTTATCTTTCTGACAGCCAAAGTGACCATGTCAGAATTGCGCCAGGGGATGACCTTGGGGGCAGATGACTATTTAACGAAGCCCTGTACGATTGATGATTTTTTAGCTGCGATCGCAACCCGTTTCCAAAGACAATCCGAGCTGCGGGGTCAGATGGGGACTCCACCTGCCCCAGACCTCTCTACCGCTGATCGCATCTTTCCCCATTGCCCCCAATTGAATGCGGTTTTTGATTTTATTGAAGCGAACTACTGCCAGCCCTTGCATCTAAAAGATGTGGCAACTGTCGCCGGTTACTCTCCTGCCTATCTGACCCACCTGATGCAAACTCAAACGGGGCGTACCGTTAAGCAATGGATTGTGGAACGACGGATGAGTGAAGCACGGACCTTGCTGTTGCAGACTAAACAGTCCATCAAGAAAATAGCGATTACCCTTGGCTATGCTGATCCAGGTTATTTTATCCGTCAATTTCGCCAGCATCATGGTACCTCCCCTCACGGATGGCGACGACAATCCCATATTGAGTCCTCCCTGAGTTAAATCAAAAATCTAAAAAAAATCCTATTGACTTCTAAAATATGTCCACTTTCAGCGTCTAGGTTCGTTGGTAAGCTAATAAATGAGCAGTAATTATCAGAAATTAAATATTAATTAATAGCCGTTCAGTCTCCAGCAAATCTATAGAGGCTGAACCAATAAACTCTGAGTTTATATTTTTTTAAGTCTCTTATCCTGTTTGCCAAAGCCTTGCAAACAGGATATTTCAGCAGGATTAACCATGTAATGATAATTATTTTGTTTTATTTATTTCAGGTATCAAATACTACAAAAAAATATTTTTTAGTCCTTTAATTTAAGTTTATTCAACGACTGGATCAAAAAATATGGTGGTAGCAACAACCAAAAATAGAATCCCAAGGGCGGAAGATTTCAAGGCTCAGCGAGAGAGTCCTACTCAAGTTCCACCAAGTTGTCTAGTCTGCGGAGGTGTTCACTTTACACAAGACCATTGGCAGCACCTCGCAACGATGCCGAGTGATCCAGTAGAAATGGTTGATGATCTGGCAAAAATGGGTCTATATAAGCCAGATGCTTTTACGATTGCCCAATCGATCAGTGAGGCAGAACTGCGCAAGCAATTGTTCTTAAAAATAGTCTGTAAAGGAGACTCTAAAAGAGAACGCTTGGTCGGTGACTTAATCCAATTAGCAGGGGGGCTGGATCAGGCATTTGCTGCTGCTTTTGGGCCTAAAGCTGGAGACTTCTTTCGGGATGCTCAACGAACCAGTAGCGTGACTCGCCGGGAATTTCTGCGAAACATTGCGGTAGGGGCCGCCCTAGTTACCCTGACCAACTGTGCCCCTGGCGGCAACAAGCCCGATATTGGGGATACCAATGTAGACCCTGAATTAACCGCCAAGCTGGAGAAAACGGAGCTTAAGGTGGGCTTTATTCCCATTACCTGCGCAACGCCGATTATTATGTCTGAGCCGTTAGGGTTCTACAAAAAGCATGGTTTGAATGCCAAAGTGGTCAAAATGCCGAGTTGGGGGGCGGTGCGAGACTCTGCGATCGCAGGTGAACTGGACGCGTATCACATGCTAGCCCCCATGCCCATCGCCATGACTTTGGGATTAGGGTCTAGCTCCTTTGGCGTCAAGCTGGCTAGTATCGAGAATATTAATGGCCAAGCGATTACGGTGGCCAACCGCCATAAAGGTAAAGTCAAAGGTCCGGCGGACTTCAAGGGGTTTGTGATCGGCGTTCCCTTCCCCTACTCCATGCATAACCTTCTGCTGCGCTACTACCTTGCTACGGGGGGAATTGACCCCGATAAAGATGTCAAGATTCGTCCTGTTCCCCCGCCCGACAGTATTGCCCAATTGGTGGCCGGTGATATTGATGCCTACTTAATGCCGGATCCCTTCAACCAGCGAGCCGTCTTCGAGGGTGAAGGATTTATCCACAAATTAACGAAAGATTTATGGCCCAATCATCCCTGCTGTGCTTTTGCCGCCAGTGACGAATGGATCGACGCCAATCCCAACACCTTCCGAGCCTTAAACAAGTCGATTATCGAAGCAGCAGGCTATGCCAGCAAGGCCGAAAATCGACCCGAAATTGCCAAGGCGATTTCTGAAAGAGCTTTCTTGAACCAGCCAACGGAAGTCGTGGAAGCCGTTCTGACGGGCAAGTTTGACGATGGTAATGGTCAAACCCTGGACATTCCCGATCGGATTGACTTTGACCCCTATCCTTGGCAAAGCTTTGCCAACTGGATTTCGTCGCAGCTCGTGCGCTGGGACTTGCAAGGGGATGGCAAAGCCAAAACTGCCATTGATGGCAAGTATGACGAAGTAGGCAAAGATATTTTCCTCACCGATGTGGCTCGTGAACTGGCGACGGAACTAGGGCAGACTCCGCCTGACGAAATCTATAAAACTGAAACGCTGGCCTTTGATGAATTTGATCCGGCAAATCCAGCCCAATACATCGAAGAGCAAATCAAGAAATATGATGTTTAATCCCAGAAATCATGGCCCTGAGTACTGATCAAAGCCCCAAAGCCCCCACCAAACCAGGACTCTCTGAGAATGCTCAAGCAATCCTGATTTCCCTGCTGTTTCTGGCACTGTTTCTCGCGGTTTGGGAAGTGGGGGCCAATGCCAAAATCTTTGCCAAGGGCATGCCCAATGCCACCGACACCCTGGGAGAACTCTGGTTTTGGATTTCCGACCCCTTCTTTGACAATGGCCCCAATGATTTAGGGATTGGCTGGAACTTGCTGACGAGCCTGCGCCGGGTGGCGATTGGCTATACCTTGGCGTCCATTATTGCGGTTCCTCTGGGAATCTTGCTGGGCATGTCCCGGGTAGCTGCGAAGGCCTTTAATCCCTATGTGCAGCTCCTTAAACCCGTTTCTCCTTTGGCCTGGTTACCTTTAGGACTGTATATTTTCCGCAATTCCGAGAATACAGGTGTCTTCATTATCTTAATTAGCAGCATCTGGCCGACCCTGGTGAATACCGTGTTTGGCGTCGCCAATGTGAGTCCTGAGTATCTCGATGTGTCGAAAACCTTGGGTGCGTCCAAATTGAGAACGGTCTTTAAGGTGATTATTCCGGCGGCCCTTCCCAATATCATTGCTGGGCTACGCATCAGCATGGGGATTGCCTGGCTGGTGATTGTTGCGGCTGAGATGCTCCTGGGATCTGGATTAGGCTATTTCGTCTGGAATGAGTGGAATAACTTGTCCATCTCCAATATTCTGGTGGCCATTTTCATTATTGGTTTGGTGGGTATTGTTTTGGACCAAATCTTCGCTTATCTGGAAAAATTAGTTTCTTTTGGACGGCAAGCATCATGATCACCTCTTCTCCTCCTGTCGATATGGAAACGTCCACTAGTGTTCAACTGAGCTTGCGCAATGTCTCTAAAGTTTTCCCCGCCAAAGGAGGAATCCCATTCTTCAAGCGCAACTCAACCTCGAACTTTATTGCCATTGAAGATATCAGCTTAGATATCCAGCACAATACCTTTGTCACCATCATTGGGCCATCGGGTTGCGGCAAATCGACGCTGCTGAATATTATTGCTGGATTGAGTACCGCCACCTCTGGCACCGTCGATCTGGATGGTCAGCCTATCCTCGGTCCTGGCCCAGATCGGGGTATGGTCTTTCAAAACTATGCCCTGATGCCCTGGATGACCGTAGAGGAAAATATTCGGTTTGCAGTGGAGACCGTTTATCCGAAGCTATCCAAGCAGCGTCTGCAAGGGATTGTCCGGGAAAATATTGATCGAGTCGGGTTGGATGGGGCGGAGAAAAAACACCCCCATGAATTATCCGGCGGCATGCGGCAGCGGGTTGGCATTGCCAGGGCCTTAGCCATAGACCCTAAAATCCTGCTGATGGATGAGCCTTTTGGGGCTTTAGATGCCTTGACGCGGGGCTTCCTGCAGGAAGAGGTGGAGCGCATATGGGAGCAGGATCGCAAGACGGTGGTCATGATTACCCACAGTATTGATGAAGCCCTCCTACTGTCCGATCAGATCGTGATGATGACCCGGGGGCCAGCCGCCAAAATTGATGAGGTTTTAGAGGTGCCCTTCCCCCGACCCCGCAACCGTTTGGAGGTGGAGCAACATCCTGAGTACCACAAGCTCAAGGCAGAAATGGAAGCCCACCTATACCGGGAAACGCGGTTTGTAGAACAGGACCGGATCAAGGTCAAAGCCTAACCCCCCTGAATATTCACTTTTCGACTGCAAATTTCTTATTTTGGAGAACCCATTCCTATGGCCATTGCTGAAATTACCGAGAAACTCCTAGCAGCAAAGAAAGCGAAAGGTATTTCCTTTGAAGATTTAGAAAAAATTGTCGGCTGTGATGAAACCTGGATTGCCTCTGTGATTTACCGCCAGGCGAGTGCCTCTACAGAAGAAGCCGAGAAAATTGTTACAGCTTTGGGCTTACCCGCAGAGTTGGCGGAACCCCTAACCGTGCCGCCCATGAAAGGCTCTTTAGAACCCGTGATTCCCACGGACCCCTTAGTCTACCGATTCTATGAAATTATGCAGGTCTATGGGGTGCCGGTTAAAGCCGTGATTCACGAGAAATTTGGCGACGGTATTATGAGTGCCATCGATTTCTCCATTGAGGTGGATAAAGTGCCAGATCCAAAAGGAGATCGCGTTCAGGTAACCATGTGCGGTAAGTTCCTACCCTATAAGAAGTGGTAGCCCCCTAGATATCCAATCGCTGATAAACCTGATCGAGGTTTTGTAAGTGGCGACTGGGGTCAAAGCAGTGGTCTAGTTCCTCAGCCGAGAGCAGTTTTTGCACCTGTGGGTCTTGGCTGAGGGCGGCTTTAAAATTTCCGCCTTCTTTGTTCCAAGCCTGGTGAGCATGGGTTTGGACAATGGCATAGGCATCTTCGCGCACCATGCCTTTATCCACCAGGGCGAGTAAAACGCTCTGGCTAAAGATAACGCCACCATACAGGTTCATATTCCGCTTCATATTCTCGGGATAGACCTGGAGATGTTTCACTAGGTCGGTGATTTCCACCAACATAAAGTGGGTCAAGATGGCGGCATCGGGGACAATCACCCGCTCTGCAGAGCTATGGGAAATATCCCGTTCATGCCAGAGGGCCACATTCTCAAGCCCTGTCATGGCATAGCCTCGTACCACCCGAGCCAGTCCCGTGAGTCGTTCTGACCGAATCGGGTTGCGCTTGTGGGGCATGGCCGAAGAGCCTTTTTGCCCCTTGGAAAAGAATTCTTCCACTTCCAGCACATCCGTGCGCTGAAGATTGCGAATTTCTACCGCAAATCGTTCGATGGAGGCGGCCACTAAAGCTAGGGCATTGAGATAGTAGGCATGGCGATCTCGGGAAATTACCTGGGTGGAGGCGGCTTCTGGCTGTAGCCCCAATTTTTGGCAGGTGAGACATTCAATCTGAGGGTCAATATTGGCATAGGTGCCAACGGCACCCGAGATTTGACCGACGGCGACTTCCTTTTGCGCTGCGATCAGGCGATCGCGATGTCGCATCATTTCAGCTAACCAGCCTGCCAGCTTAAATCCCAGGGTAATCGGCTCGGCATGAATACCGTGGCTACGGCCCACCATCACGGTTTGGCGATGCTGCTGGGCTTGGTAACGAATGGCTTGAATCAGATTTTCGAGTTGGGGCAGCAGGATATCGAGGCTGGCCACCATCTGCAGGGCAATAGCCGTATCCAACACATCAGAGCTGGTCATGCCCAAATGGATATATCGTCCAGCTTCACCGACGTACTCATTAACGTTGGTCAAGAACGCAATCACATCATGCTTGACTTCCGCTTCGATTTCTAGAATGCGCTTAACGTCGAAATTGGCTTTGGCTTTGATCGTGGCCAAGGCATCGGCAGGAATCTTTCCCAGTTCTGCCTGGGCCTCGCAAACGGCAATTTCCACCTGCAACCAGGTTCTGAACTTATTCTCATCTGTCCACAGATCGCCCATTTTGGGCAAGGTATACCGCTCGATCAATGTATTGCCTAGATTTCAACTGAACTATTGTACGCTGCCTTGCTATTCTCTAACGGTTTTTAATCGTCAAAGGCAGAACGCCAAGATTAGACAGGGTCAGCAGCATACAGGAAATTCAGTCTTTGTTTAAATCGTCCTGTAATTTAGCGAGTAATTCTGCGTAAGCATCCCTCGCTTCTCGAAAGGTCGCGTCAGGATGAGCAGCGCGAAATGCTTTGACAGCTTGCGCCTCGTATTGGTCTTGAACCGCTTGAATAAATTCAATTGGAACCGAGCGTCCACTTTTGAGACCCAGATTAGGATGTGCTGGGTTCCATAATCCCCAATCCAGTGTGCGCGGAAAGCTTCCCCAACGCTCTTGTTCGTAACTACACACAAACCCTTGGATGTCATCTAGTTTGAGATCCCGGCATGACCGACATTTTGCGGAGACATAAACTTTACTGGTGTAGTAGGGTGTATCCACCAAAACAGGATTTGTGGGGCCTTTAATGGGACACGGGCCATGATCGAGTCCCAGGTATCCCTGTACTTGCTCCATCGCCCGCATACACTCTCCCTCAAATAGGTATTCGCAATTTCGACACTTTTGGGGAACAGCTCCCCTACTTGTGAGATGTGAGAATGGAACGGGTTCAACTGAGCCTGGGACAGTGCAACGTGGAAAAGCAGTTCTAAACATTTATCCAGATCTCTTCTATGCCTATCAGCACAGCACCCTTAATGACTTTTTCACTAATGGTCATGATCTGAGCGAAAGTAAATGCTCATCCAATCTAGCAATAGACTTAGGAGTTATTGCTCTTGATCGGGCTGATGGGTCTGAAGCCAGCTTCTCAAATCATTTAGAGCTGGGATCTCCCCATCCTGTTTACACTGTTCTAAATATCGATAAAAAATCTCTTTGGGAACCCAAGGGAAGGTAGGACTAACTTCGACTTCTTGATATTGACGTTGAATAAGCTGAAAAATACTAAGCGTTTTGCCATTGTAGCGCCAGAACTCTGGTACTCCCATCACCGCATAGAGGCTATTTTTATCGACATCCGTATGGGTGATATCAATTTCAATAACTAGATCAGGGGGAGGATCTTTCTCTAGATCAACCGTTCGTCCCCTTACTAAGGCTTCATTTTGGATGTAGTAGCAGCGATCAGGCTCAGCTCCCTTAAGCAGGTCATGGCGACGAAGCGTTGTAGAGGCCATACTTTTGATATTGAAGCCACTTTCGCTGGTCACAGCCTTGACGAAATCTCCAATGATGTCGCTAGGGTTTTCATGGGCTTCCAAAGGAACCATAAATTCCAAAATTCCTTCGTCATAAGTGATGTGGGCAGCCCGATGTTCACCAAACGCCTCTAAGATCTTTTCATAAGTCTCCCAACTCACGCTATGGAGGGTTAAGCGCTGCTCGGCGACAGGGGTGGATATTAGTCCATCAGTGGGTGGTAATTCAGTTTGAACCACTATCAAGCTCCTGATTGGTGAGATGCTTCTAGGATTAACTACATCTAGGTATGTTGGTTAGCACGTCTAAACTTTATTATTGCTTGAATGGTTAAGTCAGTGCCAAATTCCAGGCACTGTTCAGTTAAGAAGCGATGTATGCAAAAGCTTTGACTGTCAATATCTCGACGATTTTAACGGGCCTTTGGAGCAATCCCATCACCATTGCTGGGGTGCGCTTGTGGCTGTAGTGAGGACGACACCAATTGTGAATCAACAGCTGGCTTCCAAATATTAGGTTGGCTTAACCCTCCACAATTCGGTCTTTGGGAAATCCATGATGAAGCGACACTCATTTTAATAAAGAGCTGTTGTGCCCTCTTAGGAAACGTTAGACTAGCGCTTACGCACCTTATTTATCGAGCAATATAGATATGAAGTTTGACCTTCATCAGGCTCTCAACACCTTAGATATCAACGCGGATTGGGTGGGCCTCCGTCAGGTGAATGAGAAGACCACCACCCATGCCGTTCGTGACGGGCGACCCCAAAGTAATGGTCGCGATTTTACCCAGGGCGTGATGGTGGAGGTCCTTGCTGAAGGCCAGTTTGGTTATGCCGCCACCAACCGCTTAGACCCAGCTAGTTTACAAGGGGCCGCCGAGCAGGCGTATCAACAAGCGATCGCAACCTCTAAATGGGCGGTCCACTCCTTTACTCCCGAGGTGCGTCCCAAGGCCGTGGGCCAATACCAATCTCCCTTTCAGCAGCCCTTGGACCTGATTAGCGTTGCCGATCAGCTGGATCTGTTGGTGAAAGTCTGTGACACCCTCCACGTCTCCGACCAAATTGTTAAAACCAGCGCCTTTACCCAAACCTTAGAAACCGAACAGATCTTCGTTAGCAGTAATGGTACGGATACCCACCAAACCTTTAGGTTTGTGATCACCAATTATGAAGCGACAGCCCAGGACGGCAGCATTATCCAAAAGCGCACCGATAATGGTCCCTTAGCCCGCTGTTATCAAGCTGGCTCTGAAGTGTTTGACCCCGACCAGGTGCTCGCCCGTGCCCAGCAAGTGGGGGAACAGGCCATTGCCCTACTGGCTGCTGAAGACTGCCCCACAGCTACCACCACCTTGGTACTGGCACCAGACCAAATGATGCTACAAATTCATGAGAGTATCGGCCATCCTTTAGAGCTGGATCGGATCCTCGGAGATGAGCGCAATTATGCCGGGTCTAGCTTTGTAAAGCTCTCTGATTTTGGTCATCTGGTGTATGGGTCGCCACTGATGAATATTACCTTTGACCCTACAGTCCCCGGTGAATTTGCGGGCTATGCCTTTGATGATGCCGGGATGCCTGCCCAGCGAGAGTATCTGATCAAAGAAGGACTGCTACTGCGGGGACTAGGGAGCTTAGAAAGCCAAGCCAGAGCCCAGGTGCCTGGGGTGGCTAACTTCCGAGCCCGTTCCTGGAATCGAGCCCCCATTGACCGGATGGCCAATCTAAATCTAGAACCGGGCCAATCCTCCTTTGAGGAAATGATCAGCAATATCGAATCTGGGGTCTATATGGAGGCCAATCGATCCTGGTCCATTGATGACTATCGCAATAAGTTCCAGTTTGGCTGTGAGTATGCCCGCCTAATCGAAAACGGCAAGCTGACCAAGGTCTTACGCAACCCCAACTACCGAGGCATTACTAATCAATTCTGGGGGAACCTGGCTCAAGTGGGGGATGCCAGCACCTTTGCCATGTATGGCACCCCCTACTGTGGCAAGGGCGAACCCAATCAATGCATCCGGGTCGGCCATGCCTCACCCACCTGTGTATTTAAAGAAATCGAAGTATTTGGAGGAGCCGCATGAGCACCAGTGTTGCCACCCACCCCACCGAAACCCTGGCGGCTTGGGAGTCCACCTTTAATCAGTTGGCCGACCTGCTGTTGGATAACTTACAGGCGGGAGAACATCTCTCCATTGAGTTGGCGGGGGAACAAAGCCACTTTATGCGCCTCAATGCTGGAAAAGTTCGCCAGACCGGCCTGGTGACCGATGCCAGCATTAATATCCGCTTGATTGCCAACCAGCGCACTGCCTACGCAGGCTTCCCCTTTACAGGGGATCTGGCGGTAGACAGTGCCGTGGCCCTAGAGCAGCTCCAACAACTGCGCCAAGACTTACCCCAGCTACCGGAAGACCCCTATATTGTCCTGCCGGAAAACTATGGCTCTAGTCGGGAAGCCTATCCTGGTCAGTTACTCGCACCCGATCAGGTCTCTGCTGCTCTATTACCAGCGGTGCAAGGGGTAGATTTTACAGGCATTTATGCCTCAGGTCCCATTGTCCGAGCCAACCGCAACTCCGCAGGCCAGCAGCATTGGTTTGCCACGGAAACCTTTGTGCTCGATTATTCCTTAATTGCCCCCTCCGAGAAGGCCGTCAAAGCAACTCTGGCGGGCCAAACCTGGGACCAAACCGCCTACACGGACAAAATCCAGCAGTCCATCACCCAGCTCAAAATGTTAGATCGACCCGTTAAGGTGATTGAACCGGGCCAATATCGCACCTATTTTGCCCCTGCTGCCACTGCCGAATTGATAGGTATGTTGTCCTGGGGTGGGGTGAGTGAAGCCTCCATGCAGCAGGGCGGCAGTGCCCTAGCTAAACTGCGAGAGGGCAAGTCTTTGTCCTCCCATTTGACTCTAAAAGAGAACTTCAGCTTGGGCTTAGTACCTCGATTTAATAGCTTAGGGGAGGTCGCCCCGGAAGAAGTACCTCTGCTGGTGGACGGTCAGCTCGTTAATACTCTAGTTAATGCCCGCACGGCCAAGGAATATCAGGTTAAAAGTAATGCCGCCAGTGCTCATGAAGGGATGCGATCGCCTGAAGTATTACCTGGAACCCTCAGTACGGCAGATATTCTGGCGCAATTGGGAACGGGATTATACCTATCTAATTTGCATTACCTAAACTGGAGCGATCGCACTGGCGGACGAATCACGGGGATGACCCGCTATGCCTGCTTTTGGGTGGAGCAAGGTGAAATTATCGCACCTATTAAAGACCTGCGGTTTGACGACAGTCTCTATGAATTTTTAGGTGCAAAGCTAGAGAACCTCACGGATACCCAGGAGTTTATTCCCTGCGTAGACACCTATGGTGCTCGCTCCTTGGGTGGTTCTCGGATGCCAGGGTTATTGGTCAATGACTTTACTTTTACCTTGTAATCAAGAATAAGTCGCTGAGATCTGCAGTCAACTTTTATCTAACATGGAGCTGTGGGTTGACCAATCGTTTTGGTCGATGCCTGGATTATAAATTCCGTCCACTCCTGCGCAAGGTGAAACATCAATGGCAAGGGCTTTGTCCGTCGCCAACGTTCTTATCCCCCAAGCTGCAACTGCAGCGCCACCGCCTCGTCATAGGCGACCCGATAAACAAACTCTCCGCCATCACAGGTGGCCAACTGCAACGCCGTCTGGGCCAATTCCTTCGCTTCCGGCAATTTGCCCGCCGCCTGGGCTAACTCGGCCAAAAATAGATGAATATCGGCCCCTTGGAGGACGTAGCCACTGCGGGTTGCAATGGCACGGGCGTCTTCGGCCAGACGGTTGGCTTCGGGGAGATTGCCCTGGTCTCGGCGGAGACGGGCGAGGTCGAGCAGGATATCGGCTTCATCGGAAACTACATTGATGGCGCGGCAGCGGCGGAGGGCTTCGTTGAGGTGGTGGTCGCTGGCAGAGAGATCGGGGGTAAGGCGGTGGGAAGCCCCGAGGAGCCAGTGGGCGCGGACGTAGTCTCGTTCGTGGGGGTATCGAGTACGGGTATCTTCATCGGCCAGGGCGATCGCACGCTGGGCGGCGGCAAGGGCAGTGGCAGCAAGTTCAGTCCGCTGTGAATTGGAGGTCTGGTGCGATCGGGTCCGCAGCAAAGCACTTAAAGCTCGATAGACCCAAACAACTCCTTGGGATTGGATATTGTTACCTTTCTCAAACAATTCCAGTGCCCGATCCAACGCTTCTGCCGCTGCTCCCCAGTCTCCCCAGCAAGCCAGCAGTCGTCCCAAATCCCGATGTCCTATCGCCTCCCGGAACTCGTCCTCAAGCTCCTGGCAGATGGCAATTCGACGGCGCAGGTTGGCTTCAGCGGCTTGTAGGGCACCGATAGGGAAATACGCAACAGAGGCAACAGCACCCAGGCCGATCGCCCAGTTTTTCTTATTTCCTTGCTTTTCCGCTAGCAAAAAACTCTGCTCAAACAGGGGCACAGCCTGCGCAGGTTGACCGCTGAGGCTGTAGCTATTGGCCAGCGAGTTCAGCGTCCAACCCTGGCCATCTTCAGACTGGAGTTGGGGGAGCTGGGTTTCCCCCTGGGGAAAGAGGGCACGGAGGAGTTCGATATATTGTTGGTAGGCTCCGAGTTGGTAGTAGAGGGGTTTGTCGAGACGATCTCTAAACAACTTCAGCGCCTCGTCATACTGCCCCGCCCGCACCATATGGTGATACAGCTCCATCACCGGGGCCAGGTCATCCACCGTCTTCACCCGCTCCACCTCCGGCACCGCCGCAAAGTAGTCCCGCAGTTGGCCATGGGTGCTGCTGCGTTCTGTCGTCTCCATACGGTCATAGGCATAGCGCCGCACAATCGGGTGCAGGTCAAATCGCTGGCCCTCCCGCTGCACCAATCCCCGTTCGATCAAATCCTGCAAACCATTTTCTAAATCAGACTCTTCTGTCGCCAATGCCGCCAGCACCTCAAAGGTCACCGGACTGCGAAAACAGGCAATCCGACTCAGCAGTTGCCGCCCCTCTAGGCTCAAAATGTTATAGGACTGCTCCAACACATGATGTTGCCGCTGCACCAGGCTCCCCGTCAAATCCTGCCGCTGTGCCGCCTGAATATCCCCCGGATTGCGCAAGTCCTTGACCACCTGCCCCGCCAGCAACCGCAAACTTAACGGGTGAAACCCATAAGCCTTACAAGCCTGCTCGATCTCTCCCCGATTGCCCCGGATCCCCTGCACCCGAAAAAACGCCACCGCATCCGCTGCCTGCATCTGTGTCAGCTCTACCTCCTGACAGCCCTGCAGCAAAGCCCCCCCAGTCACCTCCACCGGACGGGGCCTCAACCGGGTAGACATAAGCACCTTGCCCTGCAGCTTCGGCAAACTCGCCAAATTCCGCAAAAACAACTCCGCCCCCGGATTCACGCAATCGCGCCCCGCATCGGCGATTTCCTGTTCCCCATCTCCTTGATAGGCCGCCCCCAGGCTGCCATAGGCCCGCAGTGCCCGCTCAAACCCATCCAGAACCAGCAAGATCCGATGCTGCAACAAATACTCCAACAACCGCCTTACCCGCTCTGTCGGATTCAAACCATCTGGCTTTTGCCCACTCAGATAAGCCAACGTAGCAGAGACAAAATTATCAAACCCCGCTTTCTCTTCATAGAAGCTCCACCACACCACTAGGGGCCAATCACCCTCTTCCACATCATGCAGCAACCAATGCCAGGTCAGGGCACTTTTGCCAAAGCCCCCCAAAGCCTTCAGCACCAGCAATGGCTGGGAACCCTGATTTAGCCAATCACTCAGCAGTTGCCGTTCAGCGACGCGCCCCGTAAAGTGTGGTGGCATCCCGTAGGGGTGAGCCAGAAACCATTGTTTTGGTGTATATTCTTGCGGTGGAGCCGCTTCGGCTTCCTCAATCCCAAACGCTCGAAACACCTGCTTCCAGGCAATATCCAGTTCCTCAGGGTCGGTAAAATTGACATAACTTAGATAACTAATGTCCGGCGGCAGGGCACAAGCTTCCTTCAAGACAGGCAACAATCGCAGTTCTGTATTATTCGGATCTGGGGTTTGCAACAAATATCGTTCAAATTCCGTCCAACCACTCTTCAAATAATTTGCCGTTAGCACCAACAACGTCTTGCGGCTGGTCATCGCCGCCCGCTTAATCTCCTTAATCGCGGGTGCCCCTGGCTGAAAATCTTCGTAGTCAATACAAACCTTTAACCCCGCATTTTGCAGTCGCGTCACCAGTACCTTCCGCACCCAAGCCTTATCAGCACGGCTGTATGAGATAAACACATCGTAGTCGTAGGTAGCGGCGTCGGTATCGGTGGGGCTGTGGCTCATGGATGACCAGGGACGATGCTAAATTCCTTTCGTCCTATTCTATTCGATGGATTGGAGCTAGGTCAGGATACTTGGTGGGGTAATGCTCTCCCTTAGCCCATTTTTCTAAGGGAGAGCCCGAACCATAGAGTTAGTCTTTAAAAATCAACCGGAGTTCAAAATTCCCTATTTGAGGGTAATTTATGGCGATCTCAACGCCTGTCCTAACCGTGCAGAACCACAACCTTCGATATCTGCCATAGCAAAAAGTAGCATGGCTAGTTGCCCTTGATATTAGGTCACCAATTTTGAGGACAAGCGTTTTTATCAAGCCAGTGTTGCTGAGATCTAGACCAAATCCTTACACATTACGATTCCATGTAAATCGCAATAACGTTGCCGCTATCGTCGAACTGAACACTGAGGAGGTAATTTGAAACATCTCCAGGCAGAGTAAAGTCAAGTGTTTCGAAGTCGCCATCTTCTCTTTGATCCGAGTCAAAGATTGGTATCAGAAGTCCCAAAATCTGTCTTGAACCTGGCTTGCCAGTTCCCAGCCTTTCCAACCAATAGGCAGCGTCAATTTCTTCTAGGTGATGTGAGACAAACAGATCAGCACCAAATTTCCCTGCCTCAGTTCCAGTAGAATCTTGAATGGCTTCAAGAGCTACCTGCGTTCGTCGGGCTAACTCGTTTGGGGTTGAGGTCATTTTCGAGATAAGCGTCGTTATGGCTTAGTAGATTCCTTAACGAAATTGGGTACGCCCATTATTTAATTCTTGAATATACAACTGAAAATTACTCAGACAAAGCTTTAAAGGTCACTTTGAGGCCATCTCGTGGACGGGGAGAAGGGATAACAACCAAGTCTAAAGCTTGGTTTGGTAATAGTTGCCATTCATAGTTCTGCAGTAAATGAGCTGCAAAGATTTTCATCTCTAGCCGTGCAAACTCTTTGCCTAAGCATTCTCGAATCCCTCCACCAAAAGGAACATAGCCATATCTCTGCTGTTCTGTACTCTGTTGAGCCAAGTGTTCAGGGCTAAATCGCTCAGGATCAAATTGTTTTGGGTTGGAATAGAGGGCTTGATCTTGGTGGGTACTGCCAATAGAACATTGAACGGACCAGCCTTGGGGAATTTGGTATCCATCCATTTCACAAGTTTGCAGCACCGTGCGAAACACCCCTGCCACAGGTGGGATCAGCCGCATTACCTCCGTCAGCACTTGCTCCAAATAAGTCATTTGTTTGAGGTCGTCTACCGTCAAAGCCTCTTTAGATTTCCATTGCTGTTGTTCCTGGCGGAGACGAGCGGTAATTTCTGGATGTTGGGCTGTTAGAAGACAGAAAGAGGTAATCGCTGATGTTAAAGTTTCATGCCCAGCAAACAGCATCAGGAGGATCTGGTCCTTGAGTTCATCCTGACTCAGTCCTTGACCTTGCTCATCCCGCGCTTGCAGTAGTAATCCCAAGGTGTCATTCCCAGGATTTGCCATTGACTGTCGTGCTTGGATGGTCTGCCCTAGCTCTTGTAAAAGCAGGTCCCGACAGCGTTTGGCTTTACCAAATTTTGTCCAAGGCAACGAAATTGGCAAAGAGAACAACCCCGCACACCAAGTTTCAAAGTGTTGCCCTAAAGGTGTTTGACAGCCATTATCTTGCCCAATAAAGAGCTTACAGGCCACATCTAAGGTGAAACTACGCAATTCTGGATACCAGGTTAGCGTTTCAGCTTGCTGCCATTTCTGGGTATATTGCTGGGCGATATCACCCATGATTTCCACATAGGTGGCCAATGTTCGAGGTTTAAAAGCCTGGGCTAACAGTTTGCGACGGTTGCGATGCAGCTCCCCAGTTTGGAGTGCCAAGGACAAAGGGCCGAGTAATGCTTTTGTCGAAGCTGGCCAACTATTTTCAAAATTTTTGCTTTCATTGCCTAGGATGGTCTGATTGGCTTCTGCCCCATAGATCATTACAGTTGGGCGTCCCAATATATGGGTTTTGAAGATAGCACCATGACGTTCCTGTCGTTTGGAAACGAAATCAGAATCTTGAAAAAATTGCAATGATTCTCCAATCACTGGTAAGCCTAAACTGCCAGGAGGGAGTGGAAGAGGTTTGGAAGGATTAGAAGCTGCCATAGGGATTTAGATGCACTAGAACGATGGGGTAAGCGATCGACACACTTGAGAAGTACTCGATACTATGATCTACCGTATATTCAGTCGCCTTACGCTTGCATAAAGGATAGATTTCCTGAAAAGATATCTAAACTGCCCGCAGGGAATATCATCGGGGGGAGAGAAATGCTTCAGCAACTGTGTTTCTGGCTCTACTAAAACGATACCGTTGAGCCTTTTAAATCAGCCAACAATTGAGCATATCTCGGTTTAGCTAAATAGCTGACTGCAATAGCGGGCACCCTAAGTAATAGTGTTGTCATCCATTTTGCTCTCTTAATTTGTGAGTTTATCTGAGTCCCTATCGATTTTAGAGAATCCTGATGTTTCGATCGCATTAGGGAAACTGATTATTGCGATCGCATCGGCTACATCAGAAACGGATGTTTATGCTACGGTTGCAGCCTATATCCCAGATATTCTCCCGGTCGCTCGAACCAGTATCATCCTCCTCACAGAAGAAGGGCATGAGCTAGAAATTTATGCATTAAACGGGATAGAAGGCGTCAGCCCGATCGGTAAAACCATTCCCTGTGACGGAACAGCTGCAGGATTAGCGGTTCGAACAGGGCAGCCCCAGGTAAACTGGGCGTCTCCCGACAGTCCCTATCTCGATATCGTCCGTCTGTCTGCAGAGGGCATGTCTCTATTCGTCAGCGTACCGTTGATGATTCATGGTCAAGCCATCGGGGCAGTGAATGCGGCTTTTTCCAATCCGAGTTTGGCTGAGACGCAAATTCTTAGCCTCTTGACTCAAATCACGACCTTGATTTCCACCAACCTGGAGCGGCAAATGCTGCTCAAACAGACCCAGGTGGCTATGGAAGGGTATCGGTCCCAAGCGGAGCAACTGCAGGTACTGAACGAAATTGCCCGCAAACTATCCGCCGCTATTTCTGATGAGGAAGTCTTTGATGCGATCGCAAAGGCCATCAAAAAAATTATTCCGGTGGATCGCGTTAGCTATGCTGAACCAGCCCCAGAATTAAAAGGATTTCGCATTTTCCGCTTTACCGGAGATGCCTATTTACCCACGGATATTGTTTTACCCAAAGAGAAATCAGGCTTGGGGTTTATTTATGAGCTAGGCCAACCCTATTTCTTTGCTCAGTTGGGTGAAAGCGATTTTATCGAACATGCCATGCTCATGGAAGCAGGATTGCGCTGTGGCTGGAGCGTTCCTGTTCATGTAATGGGTGAAATTACAGGCATTCTCAACGCTGCCTCGTCTAAGCGGATCAAAGATGGCAATCAATTATTGTCGATTTTAACGACCTTGGCCGAACTAATGGGCTCAACCTTTGAGCGTATTCGCTTACAAGATGAAGCCGCCGCCGTTCTTCGAGATAGTGAAGAGCAAGTACGCCTTTTTATCGATGGCAGTCCTCTACTGCTGCTGGCCCTTGATTCACAGGGCATGATTCACCGTGTCAGCCATTTTGGGGCGAGTCAACTGGGATATTTAGTGGATCACCTGATTGGTTCCCCGTTTAGCATCCTCCACCCGGATGACCAAACTGCAGAAATTCAGGCTTACTTACAAACCTTATCTAACCTAGAAATTGGCGAGATTTACAGCCGTGAAGCGCAAATGCTCCAAGCTGATGGCACCCTGATCTGGGCTCGTCAAAATGCCCGTAGAGTCCATGATCATCGAGGAATTCCTCAACTGTTGTTGGCCTGTGAAGATATTTCCAAGGTGCGTTCCCTCACGGATCAGCTTCACTTTATGGCCCATCATGATGCCTTGACGGCTCTTCCCAATCACACCTTATTTCGCCATACCTTAGAAGCCCTCATTGCTAAGACGGCGGATCAACCCACACCCTTTGCCATGCTCTTCATCGATTTAGATGGCTTTAAAAAGGTGAATGACAGCTTGAGTCATGCGATTGGAAATGAATTGCTCTGCCAAGTGGCTCAGCGGCTCCAGGGGGCTGTGACCTCATCCGATACCGTGGCTCGCCTGGGCGGAGATGAATTTGTGGTCTTACTTCCCCGGGCCGCATCCCCAGATGCAGCAGCCAAAATGGCTCAAGCCATTCTTCAGCAATTACGAACCCCGTTTCACGTTCAAAACCACGAGATCTTTATTGGTGGCAGTATTGGCATTAGCCTTTATCCAGCTCAAGGAAAAACCTCCAGTGAGCTGATGAAGCAGGCAGATCTGGCCATGTATCGGGCGAAGGCTCAAGGGCGCAATAATTATCAGTTCTACAGTGCTCAGCTGTCTGCAACCCTACAGCGCAAGTTGGCCATTGAGCATGCTTTAAGGACTGCCATTGAAAAGGACGAACTAAACCTGGTTTTTCAACCCCAGGTCGGCCCTGAAGGGCAAATTTTGGGTTTAGAAGCATTAGTCAGATGGCATCATCCAACCTTAGGTATTGTTCCCCCCTCGACCTTTATTCCCATCGCCGAAGAAAGCCATCTGATTGCTGCCCTAACAGATTGGGTTCTGGACCATAGCCTAGCCATCCTTGCTCCCCTTAACAGTGCCTATCCTCATCTGTATGTGGCGGTGAATATTTCTGCTCAGGAATTTTTAGCGCCTTGTACATTAGTCAAGCGGGTGAGGAGAGCCCTAACCGCTGCCAAACTACCCGGCTCTGCATTAGAACTAGAAATTACAGAAAGTGTGTTTCTACATCCCGGTGAAGTTCCCAGTCAATTGTTGACTGCCCTAAAAAATGAGGGAGTTCGAATTGCCATCGATGATTTTGGAACAGGTTTCTCGTCCTTGGCTTACTTATTGAATTTATCCTTCGATACCCTTAAGATTGACCGCACTTTTGTCAGCGATATCGACATTGATCCAGCCAAGGAAGGCATCATGAAAGGTATTCTGACGATCGCGAACAGCTTAGGGGTAACCTTTGTAGCTGAGGGGATTGAGTCCTCCTCTCAGTTGCACTGCCTACAAAGATTAGGATGTTCTCACTATCAGGGATATTACTTTCAAGCTGCTACGGCAATGGATCAGCTTCTGCCTTTGATAGATAAAAAATTTCGCGTTTAATCTTGATAGCGCCCTAGATTTATTCCCAAAGTTTCATAAACTAATGAAGTTTATGGAAAGTCGGGATGTACAAATAAATGATACTCGTTTAAATTCGTTCCATAATTTCGTTGACTCAGTAATCACCAATACATGACTATTCAGGTCTATGGCATCCCCACTTGCGGCACCTGCAAGAAGGCATTGAAATGGCTGCAAGAGAATCAGCTAGAGTTTGAGTTTATTAATACAAAGGAAGAACCCCCCAGCATTCAACAAATTTCTGCTTGGGTTGATACGTTTGGCTCTAAGCCCATGCGGAACACATCGGGTGGGGCCTATCGGGCTTTAGGAGAACAGAAAAAAACCTGGAGCGAAGACCAGTGGATTGCCGCATTTGCTGAAGATGCCATGCTCCTCAAGCGTCCTTTGATTCTGAAAGATGGCGCCCCTGTGTTAGTTGGGTTCCGGGCTTCCGATGAGGTACTTAAGGAACGCTTGAGTCTCTAAGTTAGGAGATATCTGGGGTCAAGATAACGGCAATGACGATGGCTGCAAGGGCAATCACAATGGCAGCCTGCAAGATGCCGGAAGCCAAGTTCCCTTTACGGATTTCGGCGCGATGATCAATCGGGTCCAAAATGTCATAAAGCCTTAGCCCCACATAGAACAGGACGACACTTAAGAAGGTCCAACCAACGGATTCAAGGACTCGAATAAGAAGAGGCATGGGTACACACTTAACTTAGATCCTCCTTATCAAATCATGCTGGCCGGGACCAGACAACCTCTTTTAACCCTGAAAATTCAGGAGGTGGGTAAGCCCCACACTTTTCCTTCTTGGAGGGAATTACAGCCAACGCCTTGGCCCTTTACGAGGGGCTTAATGGAAGGATCTGGACTTGGATGTGCGGGAACGGCAGCGATCACAATGGCCGCATCGAAAGTGATGCGCTTCTTGGTCAAAACCAAACTGTTGCAAAATGAATTGCCAACGGCATTGGCGGGTGTAGAGATAATCCGTGATATCCAGCTTGGTGGGAATGAGGGGAGGGTTGAACCCTTGAGCAGCCAGAATTCGAAAGTGAAATGGATCCTCCCAGATGAGATGACCCGACTGATGCAGGAGCGCTAGGGCGAGGTCGGCCTCTGGGAAGGCTTTTGTGATGGTGTCAATATGACCTTGCCGGGGAAGTCGATGGACCAACCGCTGGGCGGATGCTTGTTGTCCCCTCAACTGTTTGAGGAAGTATTGTCGCATTTGCCGATCTTGAGGATCCAGCCAACCAGTGGGTTCACTGGTTAGCAGCAGGGTTTGCGATCGCAAGTTGTCTCGACCAGCCCGACCGATTTCTTGCAGATAAGCACTTAAGCTCAAAGGGGGATGATAGTGGGCGATCCACCGCACATCGGGTTTATCAATTCCCATGCCAAACGCACTTGTACAAATCACAAATGGTAGCTTCCCCTGAAGCCACTGAGCTTCGATGCGGCGACGTTCAGGCGCGCTGAGTCCCGCATGGTAGGCCACCGTGGGCTGATGTTGCTGGCAGAACCAAGCGGCTAAACTCTCACATAAACGTCGGCTAGAGGTATACACCAGTCCTGCCGAATGGGCCTGTCGGCCAATAAATGCCAAAAGTTTTTGTCGCCGACAGGCAGGGGTCCAGGCCACTTCAACGGTCAAATCTAGATTATTTCGATAGGGACTACAACTCAGAACCTGAGGCTGATGCAGTCGAAGTACGGTTTGAATTGCGGCTTGTGTTGTGGGTTTAGCGGTCGCCGTATAGGCGGCTACGGTAATGGGTGCGGCACTGTTCTTTGGCAATAGCGCATCCCGAATCGACCCTAAGCGGCGATAGACTGGGCGAAAACTGCTCCCCCATTGCTCAATGCAGTGGGCTTCATCCACAATTAAACATCGAATCTGCAAGTGCGGATCCCCTAACCGCTGCCAAATGGGTGGGCTCAACAAGGATTCGGGAGATAGATATAATAGGCGTAATTGCTGCTGTTCTATTTGTCGCAATGTCTGCCGACGCTTCTGAGAAGAGAGCTGGCTGTGAATCATCCCAGCAGGTAGCTTTTTTGCCTGGAGTGCTTGCACTTGATCTTCCATCAGAGCAATCAAAGGAGAGATCACAATCGTTAGGCCAGACTGTAACAGTGCTGGAAGCTGAAAGCAGACGGATTTACCCGAGCCAGTTGGCAGCATCACCAAGGCATCTTGGTGTTTCAGTAGGCTGGTAACAGCCTCTCCCTGTAAAGGGCGAAACTGACTGTACCCCCAAAACTTCTGTAGCCCAGCGATGGCTCTATCCCAAGCCTGTGAATGGTCAAGCCTCATCTTCAGGAAACATTCTTAGAAGTAACAAAGTCCAAGAAGCTAATGTCCTTGCCAAGGTAAGTCTGTTCAACCGGAGCACTCTCTCCCTTAAAGGCTAAGTTTTTATTCCCCACATGATCCATTCTGTTCCTTTAAGTCACTGCTATCCCATAGTCCTTTAGTTATCGTTCGATATGTCAGCGAAATTTTCAGTCCAAAGGTCCGCGACCTATCTATCTTTATTGTTAGTCGGTTCCTTAGGTACACTCCTGGGAACACAGGTTATTCCGAGTAACAGTCTTTTACCTCAACCGAGTGTCGCTCAATTGCCGAAGCCGCTCCCGGGGCAAACGGATACCAATTTTATCGCCCGTGCGGTGGAAAAGGTAGGACCAGCCGTGGTCCGGATTGACTCTGCTCGCACCGTGAGCCGTCGTCGATCCAGGCTGTTTGACGATCCCTTCTTCCGGGAGTTTTTTGGCCGAGATATTCCTAGACAACAACCTCGCACACGGGTTCAACGGGGAACAGGGTCTGGATTTATCATCAGTGATGATGGCTTAGTCCTCACCAATGCCCACGTGGTGAATGGGGCGGATAAAGTTACAGTCGTTCTCAAAGATGGCCGTAGCTATGAAGGCACCGTGATGGGAGAAGATTCCTTGACGGATGTTGCAGTCATTAAAATTAAAGCCAAAGATCTGCCCACGGTAAAAATGGGCAAGTCAGATGAGCTACAGCCGGGTGAATGGGCGATCGCTATTGGTAACCCCCTCGGCTTGGATAACACCGTGACCGCAGGCATTATCAGTGCGACAGGGCGTACCAGCAATGACGTGGGCGTTCCAGATAAGCGGGTTGGATTTATTCAAACGGACGCGGCCATTAATCCCGGTAATTCCGGGGGACCCTTGCTTAACCAGGCTGGTGAAGTCATTGGTATGAACACCGCCATTATTGGGGGAGCTCAAGGCCTGGGATTTGCCATTCCCATCAAAACAGCCCAGCGGATTGCTGATCAACTGATTGCCAAAGGTAAAGTGGATCATCCCTTCCTGGGTATTCGGATGGCTGGTTTGACCCCTGAACTAAAAGAGCGCATCAACAGCAGCCCAGATGTGGATTTTCAAGTCAAAGACGAGAAAGGTGTCTTAATCTTTGAAGTGATTCCTAAGTCTCCTGCAGCAGCAGCAGGCTTGCGTCCTGGAGACATTATTCGTGAAATTGATGGCCAATCCATTAGTAAGGCTAGCCAAGTTCAGCAGAAGGTTGATGCCACATCCTTAGGAAACTCTCTAAAATTAGGAATTACACGTAATGGGAAGGAGCAAACCATTGCCGTTAAACCTGGACCTCTACCTGCTCAATTAAGTAAGAATAACTAAGAGTATTTAGGGCAAGGGGCCGATTTAGGAGGCAGTCCAGTTTAGCCAGGGGGGGATCAGGGCAACCGCACATAGTTCTTCATGAAGAAGGTATTCCCTTGGCAGCAACGCTGAGGATCTTGACCAGGTAGTTATCATCCCAACCTGCCTTGAGCCGTTTTGCCTTAACCCCACATTTAGCCGTTGACTCTTGCTGCAGCAAATTAGCAGCAATATGACGAATGACGGATAGGTTTTGAGCACTGCATCCCTGACAGGCACGCAGTTTATCTTCACGAAATCCCACATCCAAAATCCAGTGCAACTGGTTTTCAATCCCCCAATGAGAGCGCACAGCATCGGCAAACCGTTGTGCATCACTCTCAATGCTCAAAAGGTAATAGCGCCGCTGAAGTGTGCCTGGGTGTCCTGGCTGACGACGACACGATTCAACGCACCCAATCGACTTCAATTGAGCCCAACGCTCAGCCCCCAGTAAGTAATCGGTTTGCCCCATTGTCCAATAGGTGCGATGCTCAATTCGCCCATGCCCTTTCTCGACGGTTTGATAGCTATCATGCTCAATCCCCTGAAATTGAGTCTGACAAGCATGGTCAAACAGTTGCACCACATCGTTATATAAATCACCTTGATTGCCTTTGAGGGCCAACACATAATCACCTTGGCCCTCAATAATCGTCTCGGCAATCGCTGTTTGACAGCCCATCGCATCAATACTGACCAAGGCTCCTTCAAGCTCTAACACTTTCAGTAATTCAGGAATAGCCGTAATCTCATTGGATTTCTCGTCAACGGTGCGTTGACCTAAAACTAGACGATTGTGACTGGCCCATGCACTGACCATGTGAATCAAGCTGCACTGCTCACCTGGCGCAATCGCGCCCCGGAGTGTCTTGCCGTCAATCGCAATCAATTCTCCTGCGCTCAGTTGATAGATGGCTTGAGTCCAATTGAGAAAGCATTGCTGCAATTGTTGAGGTTTCAATCTGGCAAAGACCCACTCGAAGGTGTCATGGGAGGGAACACCGTTTGGCAATGCTATCCATTGCTTTAACCACTGGGCTTTGGAACGACCATAGTTGGCCACTTCCACCCAATTATCTGCTCCACAAAGGACAGCGCATAGGGTGATGATGATGATATCTTCTAGCGAATACTCTATGCGGTGGGCTGCTCTCGGGTCGTCTAAGTCGCTGAAGTGTTCAATAATTGAGGCAAAGGGAGAGGATGTCATGGCTTGCTGAGCGTTGTTTTTGAGGCATTATCCTCCACCTCTTCCGAATTCGACGGCTTTGTTAACTTCTATGTGCGGTCGCCCTGAGGGGGGGATAAAGCGACTTATAGCCATTCCCAGTGGCTGAACTTGGCTGCTTGTCCACATTTTTGCTCTTGCTCATCCCAGATATCCCATATTTCCGCATTGCTGATTCTAAATCGGCGGCCCGTGGTGGAGATCCGGATCCCTTGATAGTTCTGAATATAGTGTTGCTGGGCGGCTTGGTGGAGGAGCTGGGTCCGGCTTTGCCGCTCATGTGGCTCTGCGGTCAAGCGAGAGGGCATCGCAGTCAGTTCAGGCCAGGTTGTTTCCCAGAGATCAAGGGCAGGCTGGTTGCCGTAATTAAGAACGGGGTCAGTCTCTGTACCATGGGATAGCAGTACAAAAGAGGCATGAAATAAATCATGGGCGATCTCGGCAGGGGAAGGAGCATCCCCTGTCAGTGGTTTTCCTGTCCAGTGCTGATAACTCTTTATTAGTCTCAAACTATGACGAATTATTTCAGCTTCTAGCCAAGGGAAAGACGCCAAATTCATAACTAATCAACTTTTTGCATGTAATAACGATATTTTGCCTTTTTCTAGAGTGCTGTAAGGCTGGGAGAATCGAGTAGGCTGGTTTTGGCGGCACTTACTGTATTTCGATCAAAGCCAACGTTGATGCTCATTGCTACCTCCCTGATACAGGAGCTTCTGGAGACACAGCCCCAGCTTAGACCGCAAATGTATTTTAAGTCTTCCCTCACGGCTTTATCGCGGGCCATGGAAGATCAAGTACTTGCAGGGACTGATCACCCTTTAGTGATTATTAGCTGTCAACGGGAACGCTACTATCGTAAGGCTCTCCACCGCTATGCTCGTCTGGCCGCTCGCTCACCACAAGTCTATATTCTGGCGACCCCTGAACAAGAGTTTGGGGATGGGGCCGAGCCCTATGAAACGATTGCCTTTGATGCCGCCGATCCCTTGACTCAGGAATGGCACGTAATTGTTGTAGGCCAACAATATGCGGCTTGCCTTGCCTGTCGTGAACACCCTCAACTCCAGACTTCAGATGCCTTAAATGCCCCACGGATGGATCAAGCTCGTCGTTACGAAGGCATCTGGACCTTTGATCGGCGGGTGAGTTGTCAAGCGGCCCATTTGTTCTTGCAGAGAATCAGCCAATATTGTCCCCACCTCACCCCCAAGGTGACTCAGGCCCTCGCTCAGATTGTTCCTTATGTGGCTTCGACCGTTCGGCAAACGGAGCCAGGTCCGTTTACGGACAGATTGGTCACTTATCTGCAGGCCAGCCAGTATCGCCAACAAAAGGCCTACCGACAAATTGCCACTCAAGCCCGTAAAGAACACTTAGTCAACTCCATTACGGCTGCAATCCGCCGATCCCTGGACCCAGATCATGTGTTAGGGGTCGCGGTACAAGAGCTTGGACAAACCCTGGGTACAGCCCGCTGTTTAATCTACCGATGTCTGGCCAAGGATAAGGTGACCAAACTGCAATATGAGTTTGTTCAACCCGGGCAGCCTGTCCTGAAAGGCCAAACCTGGCCCTTGCGGGACAACCCCTGGTTTCAGGACGTGCTCCACACTCAGCAGTGGGTGTATGTCAGTGATGCGATGGCTGATGTTCGTTTACAGCAGTCAGCCCTGTTGCAGGATTGGGTAAAGACGGCTCAAATCCAGACCCTCTTGCTGGTGCCCATGTGGTACCAAGGGCGATTACTGGGGATGGTTGAACTCCACCAGTCGGATTCTCAAAAAGAGATGGCGTGGAAGGACGCTGAAATTTCGTTAGTGGATGTGATCGCCTCTCAAATCAGTATTGCTCTTATTCAAGCCCAATCCTTTGCTGACTTAGGCATTCTGAACCAGCAGTTGGCAGATCTAGAACAAGCTCGAAGTAACTTAATTGCAATCACAGGCCATGAACTGCGGACCCCCCTTTCAACCATTCAGATTTGTTTAGAGAGTCTGACCAATGAGCCGGATATGGCACCCGAACTGCAGCAAATTATGTTGAGCACGGCGCTTTCCGATGCTGAGCGCATGCGCAAGCTCATCCAAGATTTTTTAACTCTATCCCGCTTAGAAAGTGGCAGAATTGAATGGAATTCTGAACCCTTAGCCCTGCAAGAATGTGTGAATTTAGCCCTTAGTAATATTAGGGCGCAGAGCCAGCCCCTTCCTAAGATTGAGGCTCATATCCCTGAAAACTTACCCCTGGCCCAAGTCGATGGCGAGTGGCTAGTTGAGGTGTTGGCCAAATTATTGGACAATGCCTGCAAATTCACCGAGGCTGATGGCCACATCACAATTGATGCGAAAGTCGCCTCTAAACAGATGTTAGAAGTGACCGTTGCGGATACAGGTAGGGGTATCGATCCCGATTGTTTAGGTTCAGTCTTTGAGCGGTTTTATCAAGAAGAAGGAGCCCTCAGGCGAACCACCGGGGGAACTGGCTTAGGCTTGGCTATCTGTCGTCAAATTATTCATAATCTGGGGGGAAGAATTTGGGCCTCATCCCAAGGACGGAATCAGGGGACCACGATGCACTTTACGATTCACAGTGTACAGACGCCTCCCCAGCCTCACACGCCCTCCTCTTCACCTCAGGTTTCTTTACCGAATCATCGGTCTGTAGATTCCTCCTGCCCTTGATCCCTGAAGAACTGTAACAGATCCAGCTGAACTTGATTAAAGGGGACGGACGCGATGATAGGATGCCCTCTAGAAGAGATTTAGGTACCTCAATCAGTACCGTATTGGGAGAAAAGTTAATGGCAGAAACACTGACTGGACAAACTCCATTGTTCGGCGGCAGCACTGGCGGATTGCTCTCGAGCGCTGAAACAGAAGAAAAATATGCCATCACCTGGACAAGTCCGAAGCAACAGGTCTTCGAAATGCCTACTGGTGGCGCAGCGGTGATGAACGAGGGAGAAAATCTCTTGTATCTTGCTCGCAAAGAACAATGCCTTGCTCTGGGTCTCCGACAACTGCGCACTAAGAAGATCATGGATTATAAGATCTACCGGGTGTTACCGGATGGATCGAATACTCTCCTTCATCCAAAAGATGGGGTCTTTCCTGAAAAATCCAATGAAGGCCGTGCGGCAGTCAATAGCGTCGCTCGCTCCATTGGTGAAAACCCGAATCCTGGTGCCATCAAATACACAGGCAAGAAAGCCTACGATTAGGCCGATTACCTCCAAAACAACCCTTTCAACTTCGGTTGATTGTGTTGCGCATTTTTTCTTCTACTTTATGAACCCCTCCATTGGTGGGGTTCAACTTTTTTTTGATATTGTCTAGCCATTAACGTGTTTTTGGCCATTTCTCTCAATCAATAGGTTGTTGCAGTGACAGTTTTGCCTGACTTTAGTCAATTTGAAGCATTGGCCCGATCGGGCAATTTTATTCCTGTTTATCGAGAATGGATTGCGGATTTAGATACGCCAGTCTCAGCTTGGTATCGGGTCTGTGCCGATCAACCCTACAGTTTCTTATTGGAATCCGTTGAGGGGGGAGAACATCTGGCTCGATATAGCCTTTTGGGATGTGATCCAGTCTGGATTTTGGAAACTCGCGGTCAGCAAACGACCCAGACCCATCGGAATGGATCGGTAGTGCCTTTTCCCGGTAACCCGTTTCAAATTCTCCAAGATTGTTTAGCGCCCTATCACCCCGTAACCCTTCCTCAGCTTCCTGCTGGAATTGGCGGTCTGGTTGGCTTCTGGGGATACGAACTCATTAATTGGATTGAACCCCGGGTACCGATCTATCCTGCAGCTAGCTCAGACTTACCGGATGGGCTGTGGATGCAGGTGGATAATTTAATGGTTTTCGATCAGGTCCAGCGCAAAATTTGGGTTATTGCCTATGCGGACTTGCAACAAACGCCTGATTTAAAGACTGCTTATCAGCAAGCTTGCGATCGCGTTGAGTATCTGGTCCAAAAGCTACAACAGCCCCTCGATCGGCAAAGCTTGGAGCTGACGGGGATGACGCCCACTCAGTCCGTTACGGCGGACTTTACAAGCAATACGACCCAAGCTGGATTCTGTCACAATGTTCAGCAGGCTAAAGACTATATCAAGGCTGGCGATATTTTCCAGGTGGTCTTATCCCAGCGGTTATCTACAGCCTATCAGGGCGACCCGTTTGAGCTTTACCGATCCTTACGTTTGATCAATCCATCGCCCTATATGTCCTACCTGCACTTTAAAGATTGGCAAATTATTGGTTCCAGTCCTGAAGTGATGGTGAAAGCGGAACATAGCACCCAGGAGAAGGGAGGATTGGCTGTAACCGTGCGACCCATCGCTGGGACTCGTCCCCGCGGTCGAACCTCCCAAGAAGATATGGCTTTAGCGACAGAACTTCTCCAGGATCCAAAAGAAATCGCAGAGCATGTCATGCTCGTAGATTTAGGACGGAACGACTTGGGGCGAGTCTGTAGCAAAGGGTCGGTTCAAGTGAAGTCAGCAGATCTCATGGTGATTGAACGCTACTCCCATGTCATGCACATCGTGAGCAATGTTGTGGGAGAACTTGCGGATGACAAAACCGCCTGGGATTTGCTCAAGGCCTGTTTTCCGGCCGGTACTGTCAGTGGTGCACCCAAGATCCGGGCCATGGAAATTATCCATGAGCTAGAAGGATGTCGGCGGGGTCCTTATTCAGGGGTGTATGGCTACTACGATTTTGAGGGACAGCTGAATACAGCCATTTCGATCCGCACCATGGTTGTCCAACAACAAACCAAGGGTCAACATCTAGTAACAGTGCAGGCAGGGGCAGGAATTGTAGCGGATTCTGAACCTATTCGAGAATATGAAGAAACCCTCAATAAGGCTAGGGGACTGTTACAAGCCATTCATTGCGTACAGGGTGCGTCCACCTGATCATGACAACCTACCAAGTCCGATTTATCAACCCTGACTTAGGACTGGATCAAACGATCACCATTCCAGAGGATGAATACATTCTCGATATTGCCGAAGAGAATGACTTACCTCTCCCTGCTGCCTGCAGACAGGGGGATTGTTCAACGTGTGTTGCCCGACTCGTGAGTGGAACTGTCGATCAGGCAGAACAGAAATTTTTAAACGCAACGGAGATGGGCCAAGGCTATACCGTTACCTGCGTGGCCTATCCCCGTTCAGATTGCGTGTTAGAGACTCATCAAGAGCAAACGCTGTATCAAGGGTCTTTATATCAAAAGTCTGAAGATATGAAGACGACTTAAGACTGAGTTTGAGCAAACAACATTTCCTTGAGCTTTTCTAACTCGTCAGCCCATCTTGGATCAGGTTGAGCTGCTTCTGCTTGAGTGTAAGAGCGAGATTTGTTCTTGTTGCCACGACGGGGGGCGTTATTGCCTGCCCCTTGGCTATTTGCTTCCTTGCTCTTCGGTAAGGCTTTCTCAATTTTCAAGGCATTGTCTTTGAACATATGCCCATTTAATTTAGCAATCACTTGGTCTGCTTGCTCATCTGTTTCCACAGTGACAAAACCAAACCCGCGACATTTACCGGTCTTTCGATCGGTAACCACTTTCGTGGACGTGAGTTCACCCACCTCTGCAGTGAATAACGCAGCTAGTTCGTCCCGGTCCAACTCTTTGGGTAAATTACCGACGTATAGGCGGATGGACATTGAGAATACCTCCAGAAGATTGATATATGAGCTAAAAAAAATAAAAGGACACTAGATTTGAACAGGAGGGTGACTTGGCATAAGCCAAGTGCCCACCGCCACGCTACTCTGCCGTATGATTACCACTGAATTCTCTATTGATAAGCCTAGTAAATATGAGAACCGTTCTGAATCTTGCAGCCCACTTGCCGCGAAAAATCTAGGTGAATATTCAGGAAAGTAGATTTCACAGGGGTTGAATCTAGTCACAGCCTTATGTAAAAAGCTTTTGAAAAAAGTCTCTTTTACAAAGCGCACCAGTTTTTAAGGTATCACGGTCTACGACCGCAAAGTAATGAAATCTAAACAACTGTTATCTGCTTAGGGAATATTCATGAACTGGGAAGAACCAGCCGGAAGAAATCGACTGGTTCAATAAGCTGTGTTGGGAAGAGGAAGGCCTGATATGTAGAGGGAGAAGATAGCTCATCAATCAATAAAACCTTCAATATTAAGAAATGTAACACACAATGTTAGGGTCTGCAACTTTCCTTCAAGATTTCCTCAAGGAGGGAAGTTTGTTTGTTATGGTTGCTTCAAGCCAGTAATTGTGCTTCACTCCTTTTGATACCGTCTCATTTCTCCCCCCTAAAACGTCTATGGATGATCGGCACAGTTCCCGTGACGACAAACTAGAAACTCAGCTTCGTTCAACGCCCTTTTTTGCTGGTCTACCTGATCCAGTAGTTGATCAAGCGGTTGCTCAAGTTGTGACCCGCGAACATCCTGCAAATAGGGTGATTCTTCTAGAAAATGATTGGGGAAGTTCCGTTTACTTCATTTTGAATGGATGGGTCAAAATCCGGACCTATAACATCGATGGCAAAGAAGTCACCTTAAATATTGTCGGCAAGGGTGAGATTTTTGGCGAAATGGCTCCCTTAGATGAGGTTCCCCGTTCTACAGATGTGATTACCCTTACCCCCACAACTGTAGCGAATATGCCTTCTACGGATTTTGTGAACTTAATGCAGACGCAGCCTCAAGCTGGCATCCGTCTGGCCAAGCTAATGGCTCGTCGTTTGCGGCAGCTTAATCGGCGGTTACGATTGAGAGAGGCAGATGCTCAATCCCGCGTGGCCGATATCCTTCTGTTCTTAGCAGAAGGTCAAGGAATAGAAGGGAAAGGGGGCATAGAGATTCCCAATTTACCTCATCGAGAGTTAAGCAGCCTTAGCGGCATGGCCCGAGAGACGGTGACTCGCCAATTAGGTAAGCTGGAAAACAAAGGCCTTATTCAACGCAATCAGGATGTGCTGTGCATCATTGATACTGATGCCCTAGAAGATTTGATTCTATAGCTGTTGGGTTATCCATCTGTAGACTGGCCTATTCCAGTCGGATCGAAACGTTGATGCTTGCGTATGGGTGAGCATACTCTTGGGGGTTTGATCCACCAGCGAATTAGCCAGATTAATTTCAGTCTTCAGCGTCGGAAGAATAACGTTCTCAGTTTACGCCGGTAATGTCCAAGGTCCCTCCCAATCCAGTCGATAAGCCACTACCTATGGTAGAGACGGCTTTTTTGGCTAGTGCGACAGCATTAATTTGGTATATCAATACCTATTTCCCCCTGGGACCGTTGTTACGGATTTTTTTCCCTATTCCCACCGCTTTGATCTATTCGCGGTGGGGCAATCGTTCCGCATGGATGAGCGCTTGGGTGACGACCCTTCTCATTACCGTTTTGATGGGGCCTCCTCGGAGTATTCAGTTTTTAATGCCTTATGGTGTGGTGGGGGTCATATTAGGAGGGTTGTGGAAACGGCAGGTCAGCTGGGCCATTTCGATGGGCTGGAGCATCCTGGTGATGGCTATTGGATTTTTCTTCCAGCTCAACCTACTATCCCTATTGGTCGGGACGAATCTTTGGATTTATATTAACCGTCAAATTACAGGCTTTTTAGATTGGGTGGTGATTAAGTTAGGTCTGCTTCTGCAGCCCGATGTGATTGTCATCCAGCTCTTTGCGGTTGGTTTGATTTTGTTGAATGCTTTTTTATATATCCTGTTGGTTCACTTAGTGGCTTGGCTCGTTTTTGATCGCATCGGTGTATCTATCCCTGATCCGCCCCTATGGCTGCAAACCTTTCTTGAATACCAGGACGAATAACCTATGCTGCGGGTGTATACCCAGCTAGAACGGGGGAATCAGTGGCTGAAGCAATACGAAGGACGTTCACCGATTTTTGCCTGTGTCTTGGGATTTACGGAGACAGGATTGATTCCTAATGTTTCGACGGCGGGGGCGACACCAGCAGATCGAAGTTTGACGGCCCTCGCTGATGCAGAGTTCTTGTTCAACGGCCCTCAATCTCAGCCCACCTATCCTTTACCTGATCTTGCTCAAGGCGTGTCTCCAGCCATGATTTCATGGCCCATTTATACCTCTCAAAACTTTCCTTTCCAGCTCTTCAATGCAGGTTTAAGGCATTCGCCCCCGGTTCCCACGGTGGATTTGAGAGGACAAGCGGCCCGTTGTCTTAGTTCAGGTATGGCTCTCCCCCTACCCATCGTTGAGCTGTTATTCCAACAAGGGTTGGAGTGGGGAGAAACCCTGGCGAAGCAAGCGGCAGATGGATATCTCATCTTGGCTGAATGTGTAGTGGGGGGGACGTCAACAGCCCAGGGGATATTGACAGGGTTAGGCTTTTCGGTAGCAGGCCAGGTCAATAGCAGTCATCCAGTTTGTAATCATCAGCAAAAGCATCAGCTGGTCGAGGCTGGTTTAGCTCAAGCGGGGCAGCAGGACTGGCTGGCCCATCCATTGGCGCTAGTGGCGGCCGTGGGCGATCCCATGCAAGTTGTGGTGGCAGGGATGATGATTACGGCCAGTCGAACCTGTGGGGTGATGTTGGCAGGGGGGACACAAATGCTGGCGGTGTATGCCTTGGCGAGACAGATTTCACAGATATTTCGACTGCCTTGGACCCCTGATAACTTGCTGGTAGGGACCACCCGCTGGGTCGTTGAGGATCCTTCTGGAGATACGGTTGCTCTCGCGAATCAGGTGGGTGAGGTGCCCTTGGTGGCGACTCAGCTCAGTTTCGCCACCTCGCGCTATCCACAGTTACAGATATTTGAGCAGGGGTTTGTGAAAGAAGGGGTCGGTGCAGGAGGATGTGCGATCGCAGCTCATCTCTACCAGGGGTGGCAACAAAACGATATCTTGAATGCGGTGGAACAAACCTTAGAAGACTATTACCGTTTGCGGGACCCAAACTAAACCCAGGCGAATTCGGATGAAAGGGTATCCCAACCCAGCCCCTCGCGAACGACTGCAGGCTGGTCTTGGCAGAGATCTAAAATCGTTGAGACTTTAGTACTTAGGTCTTGGCCATTTTCGATAATTAGATCCACTTGCTTATCAAAATGATCAAAGAGTTCAACTGGGGTGAGAGGCTCTTGTTTTTTTGACCAGCCGTGAACACTTTCCTGATCCGAGAAATGCGCGGATGTCGAGATAATCGGAGTGGCTAGGGAGTCCAATAGGGACAGGCAGACTGGATGATCCGGCACTCGAATGCCAGTGGTTTTTCGCTTGGGATTTTGGACCAATTTAGGGACGAGCTTGGTGGCAGGCAACAAAAAGGTATAGGGACCTGGAATCAGCTTACGCATGATTTTGTAGGCTGAATCGCTCACTCGCGCATACTGAGCGATATTCGAGAGAGATGAACATAAGAATGTCAGCGGTTTGTCATTGGACATCTGCTTGATTTGCCGAACCCGTTGAACCGCAGCCTTGGCGTTGATATCACAGCCAATGGCATAAACCGTGTCTGTAGGATAGAGCATGACCGCTCCATTCAGTAGATCAGCCCGAATAGCGTCAATCGTTCGCTGTTGGGGATCTTGAGGATGAACTGTATAAATTTGGGCCATGATCTTCTCCTTTGTCATCTGGCTTTGTTCCATGAGCAAAACCAGTTGGCTTTCCAGCCATGAGGACAGGTACACTAAAATTCGATGCTCCCGCGCGGGGACTGCCCTCTATGACCAAACTAGCTTATTTCGAGTGCCCTACAGGCATTGCCGGAGATATGTGCTTGGGAGCGCTCTTAGATTTGGGGGTACCCCTTTCCTTACTCCAAGACTATTTCAGGCGTTTGGACATTGAGCAAGAATTTGAATTACAGGTCAGCGCTGTTCACCGTCAAAGCCAGCAAGCCACCTATGTTCGAGTTGAGCTGGGAGCTGAGCCTGGGCCACCAGGGAAACATCAGCATTCCCACCACCGGCATTTGCCGGAAATTGAACGTCTGATTTTGAGCGCTGGATTACCTCACCAGGCTGAACGCTGGAGTTTAGATATTTTCCGAAATTTAGCCCTTGCCGAAGGTAAGGTGCATGGAATTGAACCCAATCGAGTACATTTCCATGAAGTAGGAGCAACGGATGCCATCGTCGATATTGTTGGCACTTGTTTAGGTCTGCATTGGTTGGGGGTTGAAGAGATGTTTTGTTCAGCCCTCCCCACTGGAGGCGGGACAGTCAAAGCAGCTCATGGAAAATTATCGGTTCCAGTCCCAGCGGTTTTACAGCTTTGGCAAACGCGACAAGTACCGGTTTATGACAATGGTATTCACAAGGAATTGGTGACGCCAACGGGGGCTGCGATCGCAACCACCCTGGCTCAATCATTTGGGCCTCCTCCCCCCCTGTCTCTCCACCAGATCGGTTTGGGGGCAGGCACCCTGGACTTGTCTTTACCGAATATCCTCCGTATTTGGCTGGGGGAATCGGCAGCATCTCCAGCTTCAGGGACTCACCCTGAAACCGTAACTGTGCTGGAGACGCAAATCGATGACCTCAACCCCCAAGCCTTTGGCTATGTTTTTGATGCCCTGTTTCAAGTTGGGGCGTTAGATGTGTTTACCCAGGCAGTGGGCATGAAAAAGTCCCGGCCTGGCATTCTATTGACGGTGATTTGCCGCCCTGAAACCGTCTCAGCTTGTGAAACGGTGATATTTAAAGAGACGAGTACGCTGGGTATTCGGCGATCGCAACAGCAACGCACCGCTCTACAACGAGAAATTAAAACGATTGATACGGCTTATGGTCCAGTACAGATTAAGCTGGCCTATCATGATCAGCAGTTGGTAAACGTCCAGCCCGAATATGAAGACTGTGCCCAGATTGCCCAAACGCATCATTTATCTTGGCAACAGGTTTATCAGGCGGCTTTATTGGCTTGGTATCAGCAGTCAGAAATTATAGGTGTAAAGTAAACCGCAATTAATAGGTGTAATGTCTTGAAAGAGGCGGAGGGTGAGAACGGTTCACCTCAGCTAGACTCAGTTAAGTGAATCAGTCTTTCAAACTGATAGTCCTTGACGAGTTGGTATAGGCTTGCAGCAATTTCTTGATGGTTCGGTTCAATTTCTGAAATAAGATCAACCACTTTACCTTCATCTAAAAATAGAGCGGCCTGATTGAGTTGCTCTCGCCAAGTGAGCGGCAGTCGGTTGAGATGTTCAGGGTCAAGGGTTCGAACGGGAATGGTCTGAGGCTGAACAGGGGTCGACTCCTCATAAATCCAACTAAGATTGAGTTTTTCAGCCATTAAATCCAATATCTCCGTCAAAATATAAGGCTTGCTGACAAATCCGTCACAACCATTGGCCAGGGCTTGAATACGAACGTCATCAAATGCATTAGCGGTAAGGGCAATGATGATGGGCGGAGGGCTGTTACTAGCGGCGGCTAAGTCCTTGATTTTTTTGGCAACTTCTAGCCCATTCATCCCAGGTAGCTGTAAGTCCATCCAGATTAAATGAGGGCGCCAAGATTGCCAACTTTCAATGGCTGATGGACCATCATTGACGGCAGCCATCATAAAACCGAGGGGGGATAAATGATCGATTAAGAGTCGTTGGTTATCGACTTGGTCTTCCACCACTAAAATGCGGTAATTTGGTTGATCTTCCGCTAATCGAAGAATTTTCTGTTGGGACGGCTTGTGGGTGACTGGAGTGGTCGTTACCAAAACCGGCAAATTGAAAAAGAAGCAAGTTCCGATACCCTCTTCACTGCGGACTTGGAGTTGGCCTCCCATGAGCTGCACAAAGCTTTGACTGATGGGGAGCCCTAGGCCAGTACCCTGCCGGGATTTAATGCCTGATTGGGTTTGAACGAAGGCTTCAAAAACGCTATCGAGTTCATCCTTTGCAATTCCAGCCCCTGTGTCTTCTACTTCAAATTGGAGGACAGAAATATCTGGGGGAGTCAATCCCTCTGATTGTGAGTGGGCGTTTGTGACTCGCAATGTCACCCGCCCCTGTTCCGTAAATTTAATGGCATTCCCCAATAAATTAATCAGAATTTGGCGAAGTTTGCGTTCATCCGCTTGAATGACTTCAGGGATATCAGGGGATTGTTCGAAGTGAAAGTCCAGGTTTTTGGATTTAGCCCTCAGCTGCAACATGCCATGAATGGCCTGTAAAAATTCATAAAAATTGAACGTATCGAGTTGAAGGGTGGTTTTCCCTGCCTCAATTTTGGAGAGGGCTAATACATCGTTAATCAGATCAAGTAAATGTTCCCCGCTACGATTAATGATGGCGAGAGATTCGCCTAGGTGCTGCGGCAACCTCGCATCTTGGGCCATTAACTGGCTAAACCCCAAAATGGCATTGAGGGGAGTGCGCAGTTCATGACTCATGCTGGCCAGGAAATCACTTTTTGCTTGGTTGGCGTGTTCGGCTTCGAGCTGGGCTGTACGGAGTTGCTGGGTCCGTTGGGCGACTTTTTTCTCAACTGAGGCATAGAGTTGGGCATTGTCGATGGAAATGGCGGCTTGGGCAGCGAGCAGGTGGAGGACTTCTAAGTGATTGGGGGTGAAAGCCCCAGGAGTTAAATTATTTTCTAGATAGAGTAATCCGACTAAGTCCCCTTGCCGTAGAATTGGCATGCACAGCTGAGACAGAGGCGCTTGATTAATTTGATAGAGGTCACCGGCAAATTTGGTTTCAGTACGACCATCCTGAATGACCAGGGTTTCTTGGGTTCGTTCACTGTAGTGAATCAGGGATAGAGGCAAGTGACCATTAATTCCCACATGGTTCAAAGAAATGGGAAGCTGCATTGCCTGCTCTGGGTGTTGCGCCACTAAGCAGAGCTGTTGATCTTGGTATAACAACAAACAGCCTCGCTCTGCGCCAGCATTCTCGATGACCACCTGCATTGTGGTGGCTAGGAGTCGCTCGATTTCAATCTCTTCAGATAGGGCTTGACAGGCTTTCATGACTGCAGCCCAGTCCAGGCCTTTAAATCCACCTTGGTGGCTGGAGTGGGTGGGTTGGGTTCGGGCCAAACTAAAGGACTCTAATGCCTGAATTCGCAGCCCACTATTCAGGAATGGGGCAAGTAACTGGGCATAGTTACTTTCCAGGTCTGCCAGCTTGGCGGTTGCCCCCCAGCGTTCGTAGGCGTAATAGGCATTCACCATATAAGTCTGGGCAATGGTGGTTTTGCCCCATTGCAAATAAAACCGAGCGGCGAGTTCCTGAGCTAGGGCGGCTTCTTGGGTGAAATGATGCTCTGTTGCTAAAGAAATGGCGAGATCGTAAGCATCAATGGCCTCAAGATGAGCACCTAAGACTCGATAGCGTTCCGCCTCCACCAGATGATACTTGTGCTGGACATTCATGGGACCATACTGAGCACGGCGCTTTAAGTAAGCCTGGTTCTGCTCAATTCTTTCTTGCCAAGGTTCAGGAATACTCGATCCGGTGGGAACGAGGGCCAATAAGGCTAGGGAGTCATAAAAGTGATAAATCGTTCCCGTAAAATAGCCGGGGCCGCCGTCTAGATAGAAACGGGCCTGATCCGCAAGGGCCTGGAGATGATCGCGGTCATGGAATAAATAGCCGAGAACGAGTTTATGCACACTGTAAAAGTGCAGCCCCGCAACATTGCTGGTGCTCACCATCTGAGGTAAGACATCCGCCTCGTTATAGGCCTTTCCCACTAACTGGGTGGGGGTTTGGTTTTGGCCTCGCAGATTGAGAACCACTTGCCAAAACAGGCGGGTAAACGAGGCGGTAGTGGCGATTTGGAATTTGTCTAGAATCTTGACATAGGCTTGGATGTCCGACGTTAAGGAGCCCAAGTCTTGACCGCAGAAATAGGAATATTGGCAAATATCCTTAGCACAGTAGCCAACAAATTCTAGATTGCCTGTATCCAATGCAATTTGATAACCTTCGCGCAGGAGTGCGATCGCATTTTGGAGATGCACTGAATCATGAGTAACGAACGCGCCCAAGCTATATAGAACAGCGGGCTGAACGGGTTTGGCATCAAACTTCTCCATCACCTGGAGTGCCAAGTGACTGTACTCTGTTGCCAGGTCAATATCCTGCAACACCCCTGTGAGTAAAATACTGTAGGTGGCATAAAAGAAAGCCCCCAGAGGGGAGTTGCCATGGCGAATGCTGGTTTTAACCCCCAATACCGTCACTAAGGGAAATAAATCAGGTGCAGCAATGTAGGCTGCTGGGATCATACTGGCCGCAATTCCCATCACCGCAAGCTGCTGTTGTTCAAGCATCACTGGCAAATTGCCAAACTCAGCAACGTTGAACAGTGCCGTTTCTTGGGCAAGGTCTTGGAAGGCCGCTTGGATATCTTCTGGCTGAGGTGATTCTGGAAAATGGATACCAAAGCGAGCCAGGGCTTGGCGAGCGGTGGCCAGGGCATCTAGCAGTCGGTTATGAGAAGTGTAGGCTTGGATTTGGATTTCATACGCCCTTACCTGATCAAGGGGATGAGCGGCATGGGCGAGAATTGACTCGACCAATGATTCCATGGTCCCAATTGCACTGTGCAAGTAAGCCGCTTCCGCGGCCAGCTCAGATAAGGCCAACGTCAGATCATAGTGCTGCTGCCATCCGTCTTTCCCCAAAAGGGTCAAACCCATTGAGGCATATTCAGCAGCGAGATCATAGGCAGTAGAGGTCCGTGCCTTTTTGGCTGCAACTCGGTTGAGTTCAGCCAGGTTCACCTGTTCTTCTGATGTTTCCAGCAGAGTAGCCCCGCGGTTGAGCTGATTGACTAGCTCAAAGATTTGCTCATCCCGCTCCATCTCCGGAACTAGCTTGAGTAACTGTTGACCAATCATTAAGTGAGTGGCTCGTTTTTGTCCCGATGGAATTAAGGAATAAGCCGCTTGCTGAATCCGGTCATGGAGGAATGTATAGGTGCTGATGGATGGGGCTAATCCTGATGTTCGAGACTCTATTGATAGAGGTTGATTCTCGTCTATAGCCGCTTGGATTTGTTCTGTCAGATTGACATTTTTAATACCTTCAAGTAGCCCAGCCTGCAAAGCTTCCCATAAAGTTTGAGCGGTTTTCTCCTCGCTAGTGCCAGAGACAATGGCCAAAGTCTTCAAGGTAAAACGATTACCAATGCATGCCGCGAGTTTGAGACTTTCTTGCGTTTCTGGCGAGAGCTTGAGTAACTGACGTCGCATAAATTCAACGACATCCCCTGTCAGAGCCAAGGCCTGAATTTCAGTAATATCCCATTCCCAAGATCGCAAGGTTTGGTTAAACCGAATCAGCTGTTCTTTCTCCAGCGTTTGCAAGAATTGTCGACTAAAGAAGGGGTTCCCCTGGGTCTTCTGAAACAAGTATTGGGTGAGGGTACAGGTTTGCTCTGGTGAGCAGGCCAAGGTGTCTGAGATCAGTGCATTCAAATCCTTGGCTTGTAAAGCTGTCAGATGGAGCCGACTGATGGTGAGTTCTGATTGTTCGAGCCGTCTTAGGGTCTGCATCAACGGATGAGCGTCCAGAACTTCGTTGTCTCGATACGTCCCGATCAGCAATAGATACCCTCGTTCTGACTCTTCTAACAGAGATTGCAAGAACTTTAAGGAGGCAGAATCAATCCATTGCAAATCGTCTAGGAAGAGAACCAGAGGATGATCGACCCCCGGAAAGATCTGGAAAAACTGCTGAAAAACAAGGTTAAATCGATTTAAAGTAGGTCCAGGCTCGAGTTCAGCCACAGGGGGTTGGGGACCAATGAGCAGCTCTACTTCAGGGATTACATCAATAATGACTTGGCCATTGTCACCCACTGCAGTCAGGATTTTGGTTTGCCACTGCTTGACGCTCTCAGGGCTTTCCATCAATAACTGCTGACATAGATCTTGGAAAGCTTGTAAAAGTGCCGCGAAGGGCATGCTCTGCTGCAGCTGATCAAACTTGCCCTGAATAAAATAGCCCCGTCGCCGAACAATGGGCTTATGAATTTCGCTAATTACGGCTGTTTTGCCAACACCAGAATGCCCTGAGACCAGCATCAGTTCGCTGGCCCCTTGAGCAACCCGTTCAAAGGTATTGAGTAATATCTCAACCTCTTGGGTTCGGCCATACAATTTTTCAGGAATGACAAAATCCGTCGGCTGATCTTCTTGAGCAAGGGCAAAAGAACTCACTTGCCCTTGCTCTTGCAGTAAATGACGGCAGTAGGCTAGGTCGTAATGGAGTCCATAGGCGGTCTGATACCGATCCTCAGCCATTTTAGCGATCAGCTTCAGGACAATCTGGTTGAGGACTTCGGGAATATTGGGATTGATAACGATCGGCGCAACAGGGACCTGAGCAATATGGCAATGTACCAATTCCATTGGATCTTGGGCCTGAAAAGGAAGTTGGCCCGTTAGCAACTCATAAAACGTAATGCCTAAAGAGTAAAAGTCTGTTCGATAGTCCACCTTCCGGTTCATGCGTCCCGTTTGCTCTGGAGAAAGATAGAGTAGCGTTCCTTCTAGCAATTTAGGACTCAGTAAAGCAGTGCTTTCTCGAGGCAATAGAGATGCCAGGCTGAAATCAATTAGTTTTGTTTCTAAGGTTTGAGGGTGAACAACAATATTGTGAGGCTTAATATCCTTATGAATAATCTGATACTGACTCAGACTCTCTAACGCTTTCGCTAACTGAAGAGCAATGTCTAAAAATATATGGATAGCCATGGGAGAACGGGGCTTCCCATGCTCGGTCGAAGGGGTTGCAAAATCGGAGAGGGAGATACCGCCGAAGTCGGGCATCTCAATCGCCAAGCCGTTGTTATAAGGTAAAAGTGCAGTCGGCTGAACGACTCCAGGGACATCAAGCTCGCGGGCTATTTCATATTCATGCCGGAACTCAGCTAATTCTTGAGCAGTGGGGTAGGGGGTTTTAAGTATCTTAAGGACAACATCTGTCTGAGTGACCTGGTTGTGGGCGCGATAAACCAATGTCCTAGAGCTTTCGTATAGTTGCTCTAGAATTTGGTATCGACTTAGGGTGATGTGGTCAACCGTCATGGTCAGGCCATCGTTAAACGCATGGATCGTGTCTTCACAGATGCTAGAGCTGTCGTTAGCTTTGGAGGAATGTAATATATTGAATATGCCCATTAATAATGGTATCTAGATCAAGAAAATATTTTCATTTCCAGAAAAAAACTGTATCATTTTCGGTCCCCTTGTTTGATTTTTTTTAAGAAAACAAAATTCAACTACCAAAAATAGTTTCCACTGGGCTGGATGCCAATCTCCAAAAGGGATGATTGGACCTTCTGGTCAGTTAAACTTACTCTTCTGTAGGGGTAAAACTGCTAGTTTTGCTGAAGAGTAATAGAGGTAGACTTATGCATATTTGTGATTATTACTCTTTGGCGATTAAAATATTTCTGTATTCATTTCTGCATCCCTATTTTGTATCCTGCTGGTTAAAAAGCAGCTTCCTTGGATCAGGGACTGATATTTCTTGTTTCTTGTAATGGTGGCTATGAGTAGATTGCACCCGGTTCTTGATCGGATCATATATCTGGCCAATTTCTAAATACTTTAGTCTATTTGAAGGATTGACTAAAGTATTTAGATGGATTGCATTGACTTTTTAAGCCTTAACTGGCCACTATTGATCACAAGCGTCTTTGGCCTAGTTGGCTGTTGTTTTATAGCTATATTTCGGGATTGGAAGTGCATTCAACCCTACCATCCCAAGAGTTGAGGTAATGTCAAGATTATTCCTCCTATTGAAAGGTCGGCTAGCTACCGTCCGCCAGGCATCCTGTAAGCTTCAGCTTGGGACCCCACGACTGGGACTGAAGGCTGGAATGATGGGATGTTGTTGGGGAGGGGTGGTCTGTTTGACTCACTTGATCAGCGACATTGCCATAGCTCAACCCCGACGCCAACCGGCCTCGGATGCCCTACCAATGGAATTACAAACCTTGATCGAAAATCGTCCGGATGGGCCGATTATTTCTGCAGATACCCCATCTCAAAAAGGGTTTACAGTGCCCAGCCTTTGGTGGACCAATGAGCAATTCGGAGAAAAATTAGTCTCGGACTGGAAAGCCTATGGGGTTGGGCAGGTGGGCAACCAACAAATTAATGTGAGGGTTCGACCCGAATTATGGACTCGATATACTTACTTTGAACGGTACGCATTTGTGCTCAAGTTTGGGTCCGATGCTAGCAGTTTTGGCTATCAGCTGATGGTGCTAGATTCCCAAGATTTTGTCTTAGGGGCCTATACCTGTGACTTTGCTCAAAGCGATCCACAGTTCATTCCCAGCATGCTGGATGAACGATCTCAACCGATTCCGGACTATGCAGATCCTAAGTCCACCCAGGCTTTACCTTGTCGGCTTTGGTTAAACCCAAATTATCCTCGAAGTGTGTTTTAGACTGGTATTCGCATAGCTTGCCACAGACGTTCGTATTGTTGCAGGGTGGGTGGTGAGAGGGGGAACAAGAACTCACTCCTTTCGAACTGCTTAGGAGCGGCAACAAGTCGATGGCTTTGCGACTTGACCGGAAGTGTGGTGGATAACAGCGGGGAGATGGTATCTGTAAATTTGGATAAATTATTGGCAACGGTGTCTTCCCACCAGTAATTAATCCATTGATTAATCGTTTCACTCGGTTGGACTTGGACCCATAGATCCGCCCACAAGGCTGAGCCAGATGCAGGGAAGACTGCTTCCAAATCAGGTTCTCGGGCTAGAGTGGGTAATATGTCAGATGACCATCCCACCGCAGCCCAGGTATCTCCCAAGATTAGGGGCTCTAAATATTGGCTAGAGGCATAAAAGAGGGTTTGCTCATTCAGTTCCTTCAGGGTTTGGGGGAGTTCTGAAATGGTGTCTAGATCCTCTAAGTTGTAGGACTGGCCCAGTTTTTTGAGGGTAAGACCAATGACCTCTCGGGGTTGATCGAGGAGGCTAATGTGCTCCTTCAGTTCAGAGCGCCATAAGTCTGACCAATCTTGGGGTTGCCATCCTAAATCTCTGAATTTGTCTTTTCGAAAGGCAATCATGGTGGCCCCCCACCGATAGGGAGCCCCCCAAATTTTGCCTTCGGCGCTGGGATTGCCCTGCAGATCGCGACGAACGAGCTGCTGCCATTGAGGCGCTAAGGCGGACCATCGATTCAGATCATCGGCGGATAGGGGTTGGATTAGGTTTTGCTGGATCGCTTGGGGTAACCAGTAATCTCCTAGGCTGGCTAATCGGGATGGGAGTTTGGGTTGATCTTCTGAAGGTACTTTCTCAGACCTTTGCTTTTGATCTTCTTTGTTCCATTTTTGGAGCTGAGTAAAAATTTCCTGGGTAGAGGATTTAAGGGAAATTTGTAAAGGAATATTTGAGTTTGAGCGGAATTTATCTACCAATTGAGGGGGTAAGGTCTTCTGCAACAAATTTACTTGTAATGCGGTGCGGTTGTTCTGTTGACAGGCCCCTAATAATTGACTCAAGGTTACTGCACCTAAGGTCTGTAAAAAAGAACGTCGATCCATCACTTTTTATTCATCACCTCTATTAGGATAACGCTGCTGGATTGGAAACCGATGTTTGAAGACTCAAACGGTCGATAATGCATGCCATCAGGGAAGTGGCTCTTATTTTCTAACGAATTATGACTATTCGAGTCCCGGTTCAACAAACATGGAATGATGTTTTCTGTAAGTTTTTTGAAAATAGAAGTACTCAACTTTCAAGCCCAGTAGATGTTCCAAGGATTTAGTGATGTCGAATAGGTAAAAATGCGGATCTAACACCCAATTTATGGCGACGAGACTTTAGATTTAATTCCGTTTTGTGCCTTCATAAAGACTCCTTTTACCTCCAAAAATCCTTAACATGGAATAAAGTCAAATCAGTAGGGAAAGACCATGGATCCAATGCAAGAACAACTCACCCTGGTGAGTAATAAGGTTGATGCCCTGCACCAGGTAATCGAGCAGCTTGATCATAAACTGACGTCAACCCTTTCTCAGCAAGAATCGCACCAACGTCCGCTCCCTGGGGCCATCATTAATGAATCTTCGCTACATACCAGCCCAAGTTTGAGCCATAAGGATGTGCTGGCAGAAGATAACTCCTTTGATTCGAGAGAACAGCATGGTGAGAGACCCATCACGCCTGAAATTCAGATTCAGCGATTGACGGCTCAACTGACCGCTGCTTACAACCGTATTGCAGCGTTAGAGGAGCAGCTTATTGCTCAACGTGTTCACTAATTGATCCTCTCAGCAGGATAATTTTCTGGCATTTCACACGATTTGTTTGACAAATGCCGTTTCTGTAAGCACAATAAAGATTGCTCAACGCAAGGGACTGTAGTTCAACTGGTTAGAGCACCGCCCTGTCACGGCGGAAGTTGCGGGTTCGAATCCCGTCAGTCCCGTTCTTGTCCCATATTTCTGTATGAAGCCACCTGGGAGATTTTCGGATCTCTATTCGGGTGGCTTTATCGGTAGGATGGAATCTGTAATGTAACCGAGAGATTTAGTGACCGTTCGAGTTCGTATCGCCCCTAGTCCAACGGGGAACCTTCATATTGGCACTGCTAGAACTGCAGTCTTTAATTGGCTATATGCTCGCCATCACCAGGGCACCTTCATCCTGCGGGTTGAAGATACGGATGAGGAGCGATCGCAACCGGAATACACCGAGAATATTCTGGAAGGATTGCGCTGGCTAGGAATGGAGTGGGATGAAGGTCCTTATTTCCAGTCGGAACGGTTGGATTTGTATCGGGAGGCGATTCAAAAGCTGCTCGATCAGGGCCTTGCCTATCGCTGCTACTGTACGCCTGAAGAGCTGGATGAGATGCGAACGGCTCAAAAAGAGCGGAATGAAGCCCCCCGATACGACAATCGCCATCGCAATTTAACAGCGGAGCAAGAAGCTGCTTTCCAAGCCGAAGGTCGTCAGCCGGTGATCCGCTTCAAGATTGAGGATGACCAAACCATTACCTGGAAGGACTTGGTTCGCGGTCCCATGCATTGGCAAGGACGAGATTTGGGGGGCGATATGGTGGTTGCGAGAGCCACCGCTTCTGGGGAAGTGGGCCAACCCCTCTACAACTTGGCAGTAGTTGTAGACGATATGGATTTGAACATCTCCCATGTAATCCGAGGGGAAGACCATATTGCTAATACGGCCAAGCAGATTTTGCTTTATCAAGCCTTTGGCGGTACGGTACCTGAATTTGCTCATACTCCCTTAATCCTGAATAAGGAGGGGCGGAAGCTGTCGAAACGGGATGGCGTGACGTCTATTTCTGATTTTCAGAAGATGGGATTTACGGCCCCAGCCTTGGCGAACTATATGACCCTATTGGGCTGGTCTCCGCCTGATGCGACCCAGGAAATTTTCAGCTTGAGCGATGCGGCGGCTCAATTTGATTTTGAGCGGGTGAATAAGGCGGGGGCTAAGTTTGATTGGGACAAGTTGGATTGGATCAGTAGTCAATATCTTCATGGGCTGCCTTTGGCGGAGTTAGCGGATGCGTTGATGCCCTATTGGCAAGCTGCGAAATATGACTTTGACCCGGTGGCCGATCGGCCTTGGCTCGACCAAGTGACGGCCTTGATTCAGCCGAGTTTGGTCAGACTGAAGGATGTTGTCGAGATGACGAAGTTTCTCTTTACCCGTGAATTGACCTGGAGTGAGGATGCTCAGAAGCAGTTGAGCCAAGAGAGCGTAGCGGTAGCATTACAAGGGGTGATTGACCCGCTGGCGGCGGCTGCAGAATCGGAGTTTTCAGCAGAAATCGCAAAATCGTTTATTAATTCGACGGTGAAAGCCAACAAGCTGAAGAAGGGATTGGTAATGCGATCTCTTCGTGCTGCATTAACTGGAGATATGAAGGGTCCCGATTTGATGGAGTCTTGGTTATTACTCCATCAGCGGGGAGAAGATCTCAAACGCCTACAACAAGCGTTAGAAATCGCGAGTGCATAAGCTAATGGCTGAAGGCAGCAACGACTCGATCTTCTATTTCTGGATCTAGTAAGACCATGGCACTGGCGGAGTTCTGGATATCTGTGGGTGGGTTTTGACGCTCCCAATGGAGGGTTCTTTCTAGTGCGGTCGTAATGGAGACTGGCTCTTGATATCCCAATTCCTGGCGAATTAGGGAAGAGTCTGTTGTCCAATCTTGCTGAAAATTGAAGGGAATAAGCCGATCGGGAGGGAGCTGGTCTGGCATTGCAGCTAGGATCTGGCCTGGCCAGTTTGCTGATTGAGCAAGCAAGTTCAGCCGCTCCTTCTCACTCAGTGGATGCAGTTCAGACAGATTATAGATTCGATGGCTAGTCGTTGATTCTGACTCAGGGTTCTGCATAACTGCTAAGGCAATGCCCCAGTCAATGTTCTCAACATAGCCATAGCTACTCTGCCATTGAGCCAGTCGAGCATCGAGCACAATTACAGGACGTTTTGAGTCCATGCGGTGAAGATAAGCGTAAAAGCGATGAAGGGGATCGCCAGGACCATAGACCATGGGCAATCTGAGGAGGGTTACTGCCATATCAGCTGCATTCAAGTAGGTCCGTTCTACCAATATTTTGTCGTAATTGGAGGGAACACCTAGCGGTCGTTGGGGAGCATTTTGGTAGGGATACAGCTGTGACCGGAGGGGCGAGGATTCAGTTAGGGGTGTTGAATCCACTATGTCTGTTTCTAAGCCCCAAATAACATCCCTCGCTCGGTAGACATCTTGACTGCTGATGGCAACGATGCGCGAACAAGTTCCGGTGATGGTGTTGAGCACGGTTTGGGCATCTGCTGCTGTGTAGGGAATCATGTCCAGAATGACATCGGGAGCAAAGGCTTCGATCTGCGACTGATACTGGTGTATGTCTTGGCGATTGCCTTGGAGATAAGTGACGGTCGTGGGCAAGTCCGCCTTTGTTTGTCCTCGATGAAACACTTTAACGGTGTGTCCCGCAAAGACCAAATATCGAATCACATAAGGCCCAATAAAATGGGTGCCACCAATCACCAGTACGCGCATTATCCTTTCCCTAACTACAACAGGCTTTCAGTTTAGAAGGGGCATATTGTGGTGAATGTGCAATTTTTCTGGAAAACTGTGCAGAATTTCAGATCTTGCTTGCTATATCATTTAATTGTCAATGATGTTGCCTTCACTGTTATACATGGGAGCAGACTCTATAAGGTGATCATACAGTTCTTGTTCCCCACTTTGATGCCGCCAGTCATCACCACGGATCTCCCACATAGCAATGAGACCTAGAAGCTCTTCAAGGGACGTGGCACTGAATCTTCGACCATTCTTTTCTGCATCCCATTGTGGATCTTTCCATTCGCCAGGTGTATTGTTCAAGTAGTAGTGTGAGAGAATATACCCTTTAGAATAAATTGCTTGTAAACATGGAATCTGCGTGTTACCAGCGATCCGAATTGAGAGCTTGTATTCCTTATCATCATCCATTTGTTTAGTCAGATCTGGGCTTTTTTTTCTGTGTCTATAGCATATATACGCTGAGATTAGCTAGCGACTTCTCCTATCTTTTTTGATAATCCAAAAAGATAGAAGCTAGAGTTTTTATTGCCTAACTAGCTAGATATTGACAACTAGAGCAAGCCTGTATTGATATTTCGACGAGAAGTTTTTAGGTAGAAGATTTGATAGTTTTAATGAGTATTGTTGCGACAACTTCAGGTGCCTTATCGGTAGTATCTATTTTCTTGAATGGTAATGTATGAATTAGCCTGAGTTTTTCTAGAGCATAGTGTTCTTGAGTTGCAGTACCTCGATTTTCGAGACGCGAAGCTAAAGTTTTTGAATCACACACTAAGTAGATCGATTGAATTGAGGTTAGGTCCGCAAAATAGTCGTAGAAAGGAGTTTAAAGCTCTGATCTAGCGAAGACCCAAGATAAGATGACTGTGTTGGATGAGCTGAGAAGCCCTAATGACTTCACGGATTGCTTCCTGTCTCGGACCTATTCTATTGGGTGCCCAGATATCATCTGCTTCCAAACATCTAAAATCGTTTAAAGGTGGGGTTTTTAGGACCGTAGATTTTCCTACCCCTGGAGGACCGCCGAGAAGAACTAATTGTGTCAACTGAATAACCAAAAAAATATAGACTGAACTGGCTTGATGACGAAAAACTTGATTCTGTTTACAAGCCTCCTCTGCAATCGTCCCAAAACTGGGCAACTAACCTATTTTTTCCCGTTTAGTATGGTTGTTTGGATTTGCGAGCAAGTGCAGAAGACCGGATCTTGAGGCAAGCTTTTGCTCAACATAAGCCTGAATTTTCTACGCAGGCTTTGGGAAAAGAAGTCTGCATTTGAAGAGAGACTTGAGCTTCTAAATCTTGGAAACCTTCATACCTTAAGGCTAAACCTAGGTTGTAGTACATAGCAGCTGTAAGGTTGGGAAAATTTTGTTTAAACAGACTCAGCACTTGATCAAGGTGATGCTGATGGTCTAACAACGTCACTAACAGACAAGTATAAGCTCAGCCAAAACTGCAGCTTAATTGAGCAGCACAATGTTTCAGAAGCTCTGCTCCAAAGCTCTGATCCCAGTGTTCAGGCCATGGGGCAGGAAATGCGGCAGAACCTTGAGTGGGCAAATCGTTCCAATGCCACTAATTGTCATTGGAGCGATGGAGGTATTTAGGTGATCACCGTGGGTTCGTCACGGCCCGTCAGTGTGCGAATTTGAGCCACTTCATCTGCCAAAGTAATTAGCGGTGCTAGAGCATCTTGCGGATCGAGGCCCTGTTTACTGACATCTGGTTCATAACTTTCTAGATACACCCGCAGAGTAGCTCCTTGGGTACCCGTCCCGGACAGTCGAAAGACGATGCGAGAGCCATCCGTGAAGCCAATGCGGACCCCCTGTTTTTGGCTAACGCTGCCATCCACCGGGTCCGTGTAGCTAAAGTCATCGGCATAGTCCACTTCGTATTGCCCCAGCTTTTGACCCTTCAACTTCGCGAGCTTACCTCGCAGATTCGCCATTAGGGTATTGGCTTTTTCAGAGTCAACGGCTTCATAATCATGGCGGGAATAGTAGTTGCGGCCATATTCCTGCCAATGCTCTTTAACGATGGATTCTACGGACTGCTGACGTACAGCCAGGATATTCAGCCAGAACAATACCGCCCAGAGACCATCCTTCTCCCGCACATGGTTTGAGCCAGTGCCAAAACTCTCCTCACCACAGAGGGTTGCTTTATCTGCATCTAAGAGGTTGCCAAAGAATTTCCAGCCCGTGGGGGTTTCATAGCAGTCAAAGCCTAACTTAGCGGCTACTCGATCCACCGCTTGGCTCGTGGGCATCGACCGGGCCACGCCCGCTAAACCATTCTGATAACCCGGTACAAGCTTCGCGTTAGCCGTCAGAATGGCCAGACTATCACTCGGGGTCACAAAAAAGCGTTGCCCTAGTATCATGTTGCGATCGCCATCCCCATCCGAGGCTGCACCAAAGTTAGGTGCATTATCCCCAAACAGTTGCTCCACTAGTTCATGAGCATAGACCAAATTTGGATCGGGGTGACCGCCACCAAAATCTTCTAGGGGCTTACCATTCATCACGCTATCTGCCCCCGCCCCTAAACGATCAGCAAAGAGGGCATGGGCATAGGGACCCGTGACCGCATGCATAGAATCGACGATCAGGCTAAATCCACCTGAAGTCAGCAGCTGTCGAATACGGTCGAAATCAAACAGGGACTCCATCAACTGGGCATAGTCTTGGACTGAATCAATCACCTCAACCGTCATCTCTCCCAATTGAGACGTTCCCAATTGATCGAGGTTGACATCATCCGCCTCAGTGATCCGATAGACATCGATTTCCTTACTGCGCGCGTAAATGGCTTCGGTCACTTTTTCAGGAGCGGGACCACCATTGCCGATGTTGTATTTAATGCCAAAGTCACCGTCCGGGCCACCGGGATTGTGGCTTGCAGAGAGGACAATCCCTCCATAGGCCTTGTTCTGACGAATCACGCAGGAGACGGCAGGAGTCGATAAAATACCGTTCTGGCCCACCAATACCTTGCCAAAACCATTGGCCGCCGCCATTTTCAAAATGACTTGAATGGCATGGCGGTTGTAGAAGCGACCATCCCCCCCCACTACTAAGGTCTGGCCTTGATAGTTGTCTAGGCTATCGAAGATGGATTGAATAAAATTCTCTAAATAATGAAACTGTTGAAAAACTGTTACCTGCTTACGCAGTCCTGAGGTTCCTGGTTTTTGGTCCGAGAACGGTTGGGTATAGACGGTGTTGATACTCATGAATATTGGCACTAATGAGAGTGAATGAAATCTAGATAGCGCTAGTTGATAGCCACTGAAATATAGAAGTAACCGTTGATTAGGATACCCCGGACTAGGTCAATTTGACTTGATTAATGCAGGGACGCCCAGCTGCAAAATCACCAATATTGCTCAAGGTAGTGCTGGCGATATTCTCCAGGGCATTGCGAGTGAAAAATGCCTGATGGGCCGTAATTAAAACGTTAGGGAAGGATTGTAAGAGCTGAAAGTGATCGTCCTGAATCACCGTATCAGACAGATCTTCGAAAAATAGGTTTTCCTCTTGTTCGTAGACATCAATGCCTAAATATCCCACTTGCCCCGATTTAATCGCATCAATCACAGCAGGGGTATCAATCAGCCCACCCCGACTGGTATTAATCAACATCGTGCCAGGTTGCAATACCTTTAAGGTCGCGGCATTAATGATGTGATGGGTTTGGGGCATCAACGGGCAATGCAAAGAAACAATCTTGGATTGAGCCAGCAAGTCTTCCAGTGCCATATAAGTCACACCCAGCTCAATACAGGCGGGGTTAGGATAGGGATCATAGGCCAATAGCTGGCAGCCAAAACCTTTCATAATTTGGGCAAAACATTGACCTATTTTGCCCGTTCCTACAATTCCCACTGAACAGTTATGGAGATCAAACCCGAGTAGCCCTTCCAGGGAGAAATTATCATCCCGAACTCGGTTATAGGCTCTATACAGCTTGCGATTGAGCATCAAAATCATGCCTACAGCATGCTCTGCCACGGAATAGGGCGAATAGGCAGGCACCCGAACAACCGTGATGCCCAGTTCAGTTGCCTTAGCTACATCGACATTATTAAAGCCTGCCGATCGCAGGGCCACCAATTGGGTCCCCTGATCTGCCAAAATCTCCAGGGTTTCCGCATCCAACTGATCGTTAATAAAGACGCAAACAATAGGAAAATCCTTGGCAAGCGGAGCTGTAGTAGCCGTTAAGCGAGGCTCATAAAAAACAAGTTCATGGCCTTCCCGATTGGCAGCCCGCAGAAATTGCTGGTCGTACTGTTTACTACTAAAAATAGCAACTTTCATTTTTTTTTCTTCCTCAGAGACACTACCCTGCTCCAACCGTTGTCTCTGCTTGTAACTTAGCAACTAAAAAGCCCCACCAGGTTAAGGCCAGCTAGGATCGTTGGAATGACCGCTAGGATTGTGCAACTTCGTAACATTGCGCCCTACACTGTGACGTATGACCTCTTCTTCAGCTTCCCCCGCATCCTCTGGTTCTAAGCGCCGTTCTCAAGGCGATTGGCGATTAATTCTCAGAGTCGTTCCCTATGCTCGACGGTATCGCCGGGAACTTTTAACGGTATTCAGTCTCTTGATTCCCTTATCCGTAGCGGGTGCACTCCAGCCGATTCTGGTAGGCCAAGCTATTTCAGCCATTCGCAGCGAGTCCCAACTCTATGATGCCGTGGCCTGGTTGTTTAATGGGTTAGAGAATCTTTCCTTACCGTCCTTGATCAATAGCTGGGTTGAGGGGTTTGCGGCCTTGCTCCAAGGATTAACCCTGCCCGAAACCATTAACCTATTAACCGTTTTACTCCTGATCACAGTGGTTATCCGGTTTGGACTGCAGTCCGTACAGGGATATTTAGTCCAAAAAGTGGGACAAGAGATTACAGCAGATATTCGCAATGATTTATTTGCCCATGTCTTGTCTTTAGCCGTTCGCTTCTTTGATCGCACTCCCGTGGGTCAACTGATTACCCGATTAACTAATGATGTTGAAGCCCTGGGAGATGTGTTTTCAACCGGTGCAGTGGGAATTGTTAGTGACTTGTTTTCAATCCTCGTCATTGTGCTTTTTATGTTTCTCCAACAATGGCAATTGGCATTGATGCTGGTGTTATTGCTGATTCCGGTTACGGGACTTATTATCTTTTTTCAACATCGCTATCGGAGCGCCAATTACAAAGCTAGAGAAGAATTGTCGGCCCTCAATTCTAATCTGCAAGAGAACATTATGGGCATTAGTATCGTCCAGCTGTTCCGGCGTGAATCCTATAATGCTGAACTTTTTCGCCAAATCAATCAGCGTTATGTCACCGCAATTGATCACACCATTTTCTACGATTCTGCGGTTTCAGCAACCCTAGAATGGATTGCCTTTATTGCCGTAACAGGGGTGCTTTGGATTGGTGGTGTTCAGGTGGTGGGAGAAGCCCTCACCCTGGGCACCTTATCCACCTTTATTTTGTATTCTCAGCGTTTATTTTTTCCGTTGCAGCAGTTGGCAGAGAAGTTTACGGCCATCCAAGCAGGTTTGACGGCGGTGGAGCGGATCAATGATTTGATGAACCAGCCCGTCGAAATCCGAGACCCGGAACATCCCCAGATTTTGCCCGTTCATTCCAACCATCAGCCGTTAGGGGAGGTCAAGTTTGCGGATGTGTCCTTTGCCTATAAAGAAGAAGACTGGGTGCTCAAAGACTTAGATTTTTGTATCCATCCCGGCGAGAAAGTCGCGATTGTGGGTCCCACAGGGGCAGGCAAAAGCTCCATCATTCGCTTGCTATGTCGGCTATATGAGATCTCCAAAGGCCAAATTCTCGTGGATGGGGTGGATGTGCGAGATCTACCCCAGGCAGAGTTGCGACGCCATGTGGGGGTCATTCTTCAAGACGGGTTTATTTTTGCTGGGGATGTGAAAAGCAATATCTCCCTGGGCGAGGAGTATTCCCTAGAAGCAGTCAAGGCAGCAGCTGAGCAAATGAATGTGGCCCAGTTTATTGAAGCCTTGCCGGATGGTTACGATACGATTCTGAGGGAACGGGGGACCAATCTATCGGGGGGCCAAAAACAGCTTTTGGCCTTTGCCAGAGCCGCGATTCGGAATCCACGAATCTTGGTGCTAGACGAAGCAACAGCTAGTTTAGATGTAGGCACAGAGGCAGTGATTCAAGAGGCATTGGAACGATTGCTGGAGGGGCGAACTGCCATTATTATCGCCCACCGCTTATCGACCATTCGCAATGTTGATCGCATTCTGGTTCTGAATCGAGGGCATTTAGCGGAGTCCGGTAGCCATGATCAACTGATGGAGCAGGATGGCCTCTACGCGAGCTTGTATCGGCTACAGCTCTTGGGTCAGCAGGTATAAGAGGCTAGGACTTTTTCTACTACGGCTTGGGTGACGTCCGGGGATGCAGACGATAACAACACGGAGGGGAACACGGCATTGCCCCAATGGGGATGCTCGACGATCCAACATCCTCCCGTTTCGGTTAGAGGATATCCCAAACTCGTTTGCACAACAGCAACGTCATCTAGCCGTAATGGTCCTGGCTGGGAAAGAATGGGATAGCCGGTACGGGGATCAAATATCTCAGCTCGATATCCCAGGTGTTGCAACGACAACACAATCAACCTCCCCATTTGAACAAATTGGGCTCGAAGTTGCTGTTTATGAAATTCTGTTTCTGCTGTTTTCTCTACTAGGAGGACTGGGCAGTGTTGAAACACAATTAAGACAGATAGAACAGGAACTAGCCAGTCAGGGAGGAGCTGGCAGACATTTGAGCTAATAAATTCACTAGGGATATGGACGGAGTATTCGATGCCCATAGGAAGAACGTGTTTGCACTATTTCTATTAGCATACTTCCAAATCTATTCTGATCCACGCAATCATTCATAAACTGTCTATTTCATCAATTAATAATGGTGATCAGGCCAAATCCAATACCAAAAGATGCATTTTTTCAAATTTCTTCAAAGTCGAAATAATGCCTGTGGCTGGAGCTTAAACAATCCGATACAGTTGGCTCCCTAAGCTGAAAGACTTGAATTATATTTTTTGAAATATTATTTTAACGATTGAATAAAACTTTCGTGAATTAACGTGGGCATAATGGCTTGTAACAAGCCCTCTCTTTTAAGGGCATCCCTTACACTGTTGCCATGGGTACTTATCTCTGTTTATAAGCTATGCAGGGGTAGATTCCATCACAAAATACTGACATGAGAGAGTTCAATCAACACAATGGAGTTGGGTAGCATTGCGGCAATAAAAGTTTGAGTTATTCCAATCAGCCACATCTTCAGACGATTCAAACCGCTCTCCAACGGGATGTGGATCGGAGGTTGGTGAGTGAACGATGGCGCATTGTTCAAGGCTCATTTGCAATGATGCTGGCCTTTACGGTTGCTGTCTGGCCTCAAGTCAACTCAAATCTATTCATCGTTTGGATGAGTGGCTATGCAATCTGGATCGGCATCACCTTTTTGGCCCATTCCGGTCGGATTCTGGGGAAATGGCGAGATCGCTACGAAACTCCAATTTTAGTCAATATGATTAGCGCCAGTCGAGGCATTTGGATCTGTGGAATTGCCTTAACCAATTGGCCAGCCTTTATTCAAGGCGGAGAGTTTTTTTGGACATTGACGACCTTATGGGCCATTGCCTTAGCAGCCCAGACCATTATGGTGACCGTTGGCAATGACTATTTTATTCAAGCAATTCTGGCAACGGCGATTGTGATGATGGCTGCCACGCGTCAATGGCAAATTAGCATCGGTACCATTTTCTTCCTGATCCCGGCGATTAAAGCATTAGATTCAGCTCGACAAGTTCGGATGAATGAGGTGAAGTTACGCACCACTCTCACCTACCAAGCTCGCTACGATGGCCTCACGGGATTGCTCAATCGTGTGGGGATTGAGGAACAGTTCTCTGAGCTTCCTCCTGGACCTTTAGCAGCGATGTTTGTGGATCTCGATCGATTTAAGGAGGTCAATGATCGCCTGGGTCATACGATGGGGGACGAGCTGCTCGAACAAGTGGGTCAACGGGTTCAAGATGTTATCCAGCATCGGTCCCATTTATTGGCTCGGTTGGGGGGAGATGAATTTTTTCTAGTATTGCCGGGATGTCCGTTGCGAGACTTACTTGCGATCTCAGACACGATCCTCAACACCCTAGAACAACCCTTTACATTAACCTCAGGCCAAGCCTATATTTCAGCCAGCATTGGTACTGCTACAACCAGCGGAGATATCGCCAATCTAGAACAGCTGATCAGAGATGCGGATCAGGCCATGTATCGCGCTAAAGAAGCGGGGCGGCGGCGGGTCATTTACTATGACCAATCGTTACGCCAAGATGCTCAAGAACGCCTGGGGCTAGAAAGCAGCCTCAGACAGGCCGTTGCAGAAAATAAGATCGTAGCTTGGGGACAACCGATCATTAACTATCAAACGGGCACCATCGCCAAGGTTGAGCTATTGGCCCGCTGGAAGCTAGATCAAAAAAATATTCCTCCTGATTTGTTTATTAGCATTGCAGCCAATATTGGTCTCACTAGCGATATTGCCCGGTTCATGGTTAACCAAGCCCAGAAATCTCTAGAAAAGTGGAAAAAGATTCCAGCGCTCAAAGAGACCTGCATTACGGTCAATGTCGAAGCACAGGATTTAGTAGAAGGTCTGGTTGTTGATTATCTGGAGAACCTCGTTTTTACAGAACAAATTGATCCAGCCAAACTGATTCTAGAAATTACTGAGAGGGGGCTGATTGAAGCTGAATCGAAAGCCAGGTTTCAAATTGATCGGTTGCATACCCTGGGGGTTCGGGTCGCCATTGATGATTTTGGGGCGGGGTATTCCTCTTTGCGTTCCGTCATGACGCTTCCAGTCGATCTCCTCAAGTTTGATCGTTCTCTAGTCGCGGGTGCAACTCAAGACCAGCGCATGCAAAATGTACTGTCCGCCATGGTGGAAATGGCCAGTAGTTTCAAGATTACGGTGATTGGTGAAGGGATTGAGAAGCCTGAGGATATCGAAGTTATGAAACAACTCAAGGTTCACCTCTTACAAGGTTTTTACTGTGCTAACCCCATGCCGCTAAAAGAGGTTTCCAACTTTGCCAAAGAGTTTTTACCCCATGATTGATGGTTGGTTAGAAACTCAAGATGTGGCAATAGAGCGAAGCTCAAAAAGCGTCCACAAGGTTTAACCGCAGTACTCAGCCCTATCTCCAAATAGTAGATAGGTCTAAGGTAAACCCAGGTAGGACTTCCTCTTCAGATAAAGTTTGAGGCGAATCTAATCGACTAACGGGTTGATGAGGACGATAGACTTCCACAAAGCTTTGTTGACGATTGATTAGCCAGCCTAAACGCACACCATTATCGATAAGCACCTAGCTAAAATTAATTACATAATCATCGCCGTAGGCTTTCAAAACTCTTTCCACATATTCGACCAAAGATGACCACCCCCAGTAGGCACTCATTTCAATCCACTGATATTTCATGAATTGCCACAGACGCTCAATCAAATTTAGATGGGGAGAATAGCTTGGCAACTCAAACAAGGTAATTCCCCGTTCGGCCCACTCTGCTTTCATCTCATAGATTGATTGGCTCGTATGGATAGGGGCTTGATCCACCACAATGACGGTGGGCAACTCCACGTCAGCAAAAAAGGTATCAATGCAATGACTGACAACCTCACTGGTGATGGTCTGTTCTGATGTATAAGCATGTAGCCCTTGTCGTCGACTCAAAAACCCCAGAACATTCAAGCGTTTACTTGAACGAGTCGGTATTTCCAGATACGTCCCTATGGGTTGCCATCCATAGGGAATACAGGGGACTAACGAAAAACCACTCTCATCCATAAAGAATAGATGGATGTCTCCCTTCTCTTCCTGTTCCTTGAGATGTTCTAACTGCTGTTTTTTTCGAGGTAGTGGGCATATAAAGGCTGGCCTGATGTCCCTTGGCGAAAGCGATGCCAGCTCATGTCCATCTGCTTCAAGACGCGTTTAACTGTGGCCTTTGACACGCGTACTGACCACTGTTGTTCAATCTGAGCTAACACCTGATTGAGTTGGATGGGAGATGCCTGAGTCCACTCATAAATCTGCTGTTGTTGGTCGGGATTAAACATCGGTTTTCGACCTCGACCTGGGTGATTATAGAGTCCTGCAAATCCTCGGTTGTTCCAAGCCTTAAGCCAGTTGTAAACCGTTTTAGGACTCACACTAAAAAGGGAGGCTAAGGTGTAGGGGGGCCAACCCTGGGCGAACAAAATGAGGCAATGGGCGCGTTGTCTGACCTGATGATGGCGACTACTGTGATAAATCCGATGCAATAAGCGTAAGCTTTCGGTGGAGATAGGACGGACTAATAACATCAAATCAATGGATGTAAACAGAGGACTCAGGTAGTTTACAACCAGGAAATTCTATGTAATTAATTTTGTTCATCTGCTTATACTCATGCATTTTGGCTTGGGTAACCGTCAAAGTATCTGAAGGAGACATCAGCTCTAGAACAAAGTCAGGTGCAATGGGAGGAAACTGTTCTCGCGCTTCTGGAGAAAGAGCATTCCATCGCTCTTGGCCCACCCAAGCGACATCGGGAGAGCGATTTGCACCATTGGGCAGTTTGAAACAAGTAGAAGAGTCAAATACTTCTCCTAAGCTAGCGCTCTCGTTCCATATGACAAAGCGACTGGTCAATAGACCTCTTGCATAATTGAATGTGCGATATGGTATTGAGCCTGATGTTCTTTCTATTCAGTGCCATACCCAATGAATTACGAAACAGCCCAACAGCTGAGTGCAAAGGACTTTAAGCGACGAACTGGAGTCTACAAGCGAACCTTTAAACGCATGCTCCATGCATGGCATACCTATCACCTGAGTCGCTCCAATGCAGGGCGTCCTCCAAAGTTGTGTCAATGTGATCAACTGTTGGTAACCCTTCAATATTGGCGAGAATATCGGACCTATTTCCACATTGCTGGAGATTGGGAAGTCTCTGAATCAACCGTCTGCCGTATTGTCCACCAGGTCGAGACCGCTCTGATGAACTCAGGACTCTTTCGCTTACCCGGTCAGAAATCTCTGCTACAAGGGTTCGAGCGACCGGATGTCGTTGTGATGGATGTGACTGAAACGCCCATTGAACGTCCCCAGACAAGACAAAAAGCGTATTATTCAGGAAAAAAAAGAGACATACCTTCAAATGCCAGATTATCGCTAACCGCAACACTTTAGAGATTATCTGCCTTAACGTTGGTCCAGGTCGTCGGCATGATTTTCAGATCTTCAAGGGTTCAGGTATCCATATCCATCCAGATACCGAGAGTCTGCAAGATAGCGGATATCAAGGGATTGCAGCCTATCATGCCAACAGCTATGTTCCTCTCAAGAAGCCACAACACGGTGAACTGACTTCCCTGCAGCGAGAGTATAACCGTGCTCTGAGTCAGGAACGAATGGGCATTGAACACATTAATCGCAGCCTGAAGATTTTCAGAATTCTGTCGGAGCGCTATCGCAATCGTCGTCGTCGCTACGCGCTGCGGTGTAACTTGATTGCAGCTATCTATAACTACGAGCTATCTTTGACAACTTGAGGGATGGCAAACAGCAATACCACATCGTCAAATGAATATTGCAAGAGGTCTAATGTAGCGTTCCGCTTTCCCGTTTCCCCTCCTGTGGGCGGCATAAAGATGAGTTCTCCCTGGGCAGTTCGTTCAATTTTTAGATCAGGATTCGCTAGACACAAGTCATAGAACTGCCGATCAGTCAGTTGAGTGGAGGGTGGCACTGAAACAACAAGAGCATCCATGCTCATGAATCTGAAGTACTTCCTCTTAATCCTAACTGCTAACTCCTTTAGTGAAGAAGCTGATAAACAAGGATGATGTCAGCGAGGATAAGCAAGTTCTTGCATCAACAGCGCTAACAACATCTGAGAATCGGTTTAAAAAATTTAGTATTCTTCTTTAATCTGAGCATCATCAAAGCAATCTCAATGTCAATATGAGTTAGTTGAATATCCTAAATAGCAAACATGCAATATTCAAATCAATTTAACTCTAATAAAGATAAATCTAAAGAAGAAGATGAGTGGTTCCTCTTTAGAGAAAAGAGATACTCCCCAATAATTGATACTGAATGGCCTATACGGAGGCAGCAAGCATATGGTCCAATAATAGATGAATTTCAAGATATATTCGAAGAAGGGTTTGAACCAAAGATTGGAAAACTCCTAAAAATTTTTCTGTATAGATTATTTAATCATGCAGCTCCTCATAAATAAAAAAAATATTACTAGGGTCTGTTTTAGTCTCTATATTAATATGCTTACTATTGATACTCTTTAGCAGCTTAAGAATATTCAACTTCATTGAATTCACAAGAATATATCTCGCACTTCTGATAATAATGATATTAATATATCTTCCAGTTATTGGCCTTCATAGCTTATTATCATATTTCAAAAGCAGAAGAGGTAAAACAGAAAGAAGATTGAACTATATAGAAAAGGTTAAGAATGGAGTTTTCTATAGGAAGAGAATGCCTTTGGAGGAAGAGTTATTACCAAATTTCAATAATCACCTAATAGAATATAAGATCAAGAATTTATCACTATTCTCAGAAGAAGATTTAAAGATCGTAGAGAATTTCTTAGAAAGGCAAGAAAAGCTATCTACAAAAAGCACTCAATATGCAAACAGGTTTTTAGCAACTATAATCTCTTTCGCAATCATCTTAATACAAGATATTGTTGTTACGACATCTTTCCTGACATTATTTTTGGGATTTTTTTACTCATTTGAGTATTTCATACAAAAAGATTCCATTACTTCAAGATCTTTCGTCTGCATACAGATCTTAAAGGAAGCACAGATCAGGAGAAGTAAAATCATGAAATCGAATAAGCAGAGGTAGTCTTTTCCCTTGCTTCCCTACACTGAACAAAATTCAAAAAGATAGTTAACCTGAGTTCGTAATAAGCTAAACCCTTTATTCTTGAGTAAGCTGAAACCTTTATCCTTTCGCAGAAAAATCTCAAAAATAAGCTTAACCCGAACTTAGGCTATTTATTAAAAAATCTTCAATTCTGTCAATATGAGGGTTACAGCCAAAACCATAAAAGCGTCGATATATCTAGTTCACCTTTCACTCCAATGGATTGGCCTTTCAAAACAAAAAGTACCGCTGTGCCATGGGCAACACTGTTGCAGGCTCACAGGTAAGCAATTCTCCATCGGCCCTCACCTCATAAGTCTCAGAATCCACCTCAATTTTTGGCAAAGCATCATTTAACTTCATATCCGCCTTGCTAAGATTGCGCGTATTGGAAATGGCAACGACGTTTTTCTGCAAACCAATTTGGCCAGGAATCCCCATCTCCATAGCGGCTTGAGAGACAAACGTAAGAGACGTCGCTGCGATCACACCTCCAAATCCCCCAAACATCGGTCGCATATGCACCGGTTGGGGCGTGGGAATACTGGCATTGGCATCTCCCATTTGGGACCAGGCAATAAAGCCACCTTTAATCACCATTTCTGGCTTGACGCCAAACAAAGCTGGCTTCCACAAACAAAGATCGGCTAGCTTGCCCACTTCCACCGAACCCACATGGTCGGCAATCCCGTGGGTAATAGCTGGATTAATCGTGTACTTGGCGACGTAACGCTTCGCTCGATGATTATCATTGCGATCTGAGTCTTCTGAAAGCGGTCCCCGCTGTACCTTCATTTTGTGGCCCGTCTGCCAGGTACGAATAATCACCTCACCTACACGGCCCATAGCCTGGGAATCCGAGGCAATCATACTAAACGCCCCCAAGTCATGGAGGATATCTTCAGCAGCGATGGTTTCTCGGCGAATTCTGGATTCAGCAAAGGCCACATCTTCAGGAATGCCTGCATCGAGGTGATGACACACCATGAGCATATCCAAGTGTTCATCTAGGGTATTGACGGTGTAGGGCCGGGTAGGGTTGGTGGAGGACGGTAGGACATTGGCTTCTCCACAAACCTTGATAATATCCGGGGCGTGGCCACCCCCGGCCCCTTCCGTGTGATAGGTGTGAATGACGCGGTTTTTGAAAGCTGAAATGGTATTTTCGACAAAGCCCGCTTCATTCAGGGTATCCGTGTGAATCGCCACCTGGACATCAAACTCGTCGGCAACGCTCAAGCAGGTATCAATGGCAGCAGGAGTCGTGCCCCAGTCTTCATGAAGCTTCAGGCCCATCGCTCCGGCTTTAACTTGTTCGACTAAAGCGGCGGGCTGGCTGGAGTTGCCTTTGCCTAAAAAGCCTAAGTTCATAGGAAAGGCATCGGCAGATTGCAGCATCCGATAGATATTCCAAGGGCCAGGAGTGCAGGTGGTGGCGTTGGTGCCTGCCGCAGGACCTGTGCCGCCGCCAAGCATGGTTGTGACACCGGATGCGATCGCAACTTCAATTTGCTGGGGACAAATAAAGTGGATGTGGGAGTCAATCCCTCCCGCCGTCAGAATCATCCCCTCCCCCGCGATTGCCTCTGTACCTGGGCCGATCACAATATCAATCTTGTCTTGGATATAGGGGTTACCCGCCTTGCCAATGGCAGCAATCTTACCGTCCTTAATACCGATATCCGCTTTGACGATGCCCCACCAGTCCAAGATAAGGGCGTTGGTAATCACAGTATCCACGGCGCCATCGGCATTGGTAATCGGCGACTGGCCCATGCCATCGCGAATCACTTTACCGCCACCAAACTTGACCTCATCTCCGTAGGTGGTGTGGTCTTGCTCCACTTCGATAATCAGCTCAGTATCAGCCAGGCGAATGCGATCGCCCACCGTAGGGCCATAGGTTTCCGCATAGGCGCGGCGGTCCATTCGATATGCCATAGCTGCCCTTTATGAAGACTGATCCAGTAAATTCTAAATCGAACGGTAACGTTTGATCGCTGTAACCTTTACAAAACTCGATATTGGACCACAGCCATAAAGAGTTTGCCTCAGATTTAGCCCGTTAACCATTGGGGTGAGGCAATCTAGGATGCGTAGGGAAGCGCAACTGTAAAGGTTGTTCCTTGTCCAAGCTGACTATCAATCTTAATGGTGCCTTTTAGAGATTGAGTGACAATGTTGTAGACGATATTGAGTCCTAATCCCGTCCCCCCCTGATTCCGGGCAGTCGTAAAAAAGGGTTCATAAACCCTGGACAAATTTTCAGTAGAAATCCCACAGCCATCATCACGATAGGTCAACAGGACCTGATCGTTCTGCTGTTCAAGGTGAATCTGGAGTTGTCCAACCTCTCCAGGCTGATATGCATGTTTGATGGAATTCGTGACTAGATTCGTAATTACTTGAGCAAACACCCCTGGATCATGAGTGAGGACAATGGAATCATCCCCTGCCAAGTCTAAGGTGAGTCCTGACCGTCTTGCCTGGGGTTCTAAGCTGGTTACCACTTCTCCCACATAGTCTTTCAGATTAAACGTCCGCAGTTCGCGATGGGATTGATCCACTGCAACTTGTTTGAAGCTTTGAATCAAGTCTCCGGCTCGGCCCAGATTGCTATTAATTAACTTCGTGCATCGATTGACCACATCAAGGTAGTGATTGAGGGTTGAACGCTTGAGTTGTCCTGCTTCTGCTGCATTCACAAAGACTGCACTTTCATCGGCAAGGGTGGACGCTACCGTGATGGTATTGCCAATCGGCGTGTTTATTTCATGGGCGACACCGGCCACAAGCGCCCCTAATGCAGCCATTTTTTCGGATTCGACCAGACTCGCTTGAGCTGATTTCAGGGTTTCTAGGGTGTGCGAGAGTTCTTGAGTACGGTCTTGAACCCGCTGGTCTAGTTCAGTATTGAGTTGTCGCAGCTTTGCTTCTGCTGCTTTGCGATCGCGAATATCGCGACAATGCACCACATAATATTCACGACTAGAGAATTGAAGATAGTTAAGGGCAATCTCCACGGGCAGCTCTTGCCCCCCCTTAGTAAGTAACTGAGCTTCAAACCTTAAACGGTGTTGTTCTCTAACCTTTTGTTGAAAGTCGTTCCATTCAGAATGATGGCCGGTTGCTTTTAGATCCGCACTGGATAGTTGCAATAACTCTTCTAAGGCGTATCCCAGCAATTCACAGATTGCCCCATTGGCATAGGCGATACTCGAATCTGGATTGAACCAGAGAATGCCATCTACGGAATGATCCACCGAGAATTGGGTGAGGGACAGTTGCTGATTGAGCTGCTGAAGTTGCTCTGCTTTTTCGCGCTCCACATCATAGAGTTGACTGACATGGCAAAGCTGCAAATGCGTTCTAACGCGAGCTAAGAGTTCAGCTTCTTGAAACGGTTTGCTGATGTAATCAACGGCACCCATCTCAAAGCCATGGAGAATGCTTTGGGTATCTGAGCGAGCCGTAATAAAGATGATGGGAATGTTGGCCGTTGCTGCATTGGCTTTGATTTGCCGACAGACTTCAAACCCATCCATCACTGGCATTTGGATATCCAAAAGGATAAGGGCAGGAGGATGAGTATGGAGGCGTTTGAGAGCCCGTTCCCCACTAATAGCAGCGGCAACTCGATAACCTGCAGAAGACAAGGTTTCAGAAATAACCTCTAAATTGGCGGGGGTATCATCCACCACCATAATTTCAGTACTACTCTCCATCTGTTTGCTCCTGGGCCAAATACTCCTGGAGTAAAGTTTCTATTTCTTCCGTACGATACTGTTTTGCTAACTTCAGCAGAGGTTCAGCGAAAGGGAGATACTGAATATCTGTTTCAACCAAATGTTCCAAGTGTTCCCTGAGATCACCGACATTATCCATCTGAGCAAAGGTCAGCAAGGTTTTCAGAATGTGTGATGCGGGCATCACCATTTGAGACTTAGAGATGACCTGGGTTTCAAGTTCTCCAGATTGATCCTCATACACCCAGGCCAAATTCAATTGCTCAGCTAACACTCGAAACAATGCCTGGGCATCAACCGGTTTAGTCAGGAAGGTATCCCCCCCTTGCTCTACCGCCAGTTGCTGATCGGTTGGTCCAACAGATGCCGAAGAAACTATCACTGGAATCCCTTTAAAAGAGGTGAAAGCAGCGTCATGGCGCAGGTGCTGTAGAAATTCAAAGCCATCCATCACCGGCATCGCTAAATCTAGAATCACCGCATCGGGTTGACAAACCTGAAGTTTTTCCAACCCCTCTTCTCCATTCGTGGCTTCCACAATTTCAAACTCAAGCTGGGCTAGCAGGTTTTCAATGACGGCTCGATTTTCCCAGCGATCATCCACCACTAATAGGGTGCGACGATCTCCTAGATAGCCCACGACTGGCTGGGAAGGAGATTCAGTCACTGTCATAGCCCCATCTTGGGCCAGTGGAACCGTCACACAAAAGGAGAATTCACTACCTGCCCCCAGCTGGCTCGATACTTGTATGTCTCCACCCATGAGTTGCACAATCCGTTGGCTAATCGCTAATCCTAACCCGGTACCTTCGGTATGATTTCGTGGATCGCCAACCTGCTCAAACGCCTTAAAGAGTCGAGACAATTGTTCGGTGGCAATACCAACCCCTGTATCAATAATTGCGAATCTGAGGGTTGCTTGACCTGCATTAGCCTCAAGCTGCAATATCTGGAAGGTCACACTACCTTTTTCAGTAAACTTGAGGGCATTGCCCATCAAATTAATCAACACCTGCCGGAATCGCTTCTCGTCTATCTCTACCCCTTTGGGAAGATCATTATCCAGTTGAAACAGGAGTTCAATGCCTTTCTGGGTCGCTTTAAGGTGGAACATATCCACCACTGAGGATAGCAATGTCAGTAAATCGGTCGGATGGGGATTGAGTTCTAACTTGCGGGCTTCGATTTTGGATAAGTCAAGGATGTCGTTAATAAGGGTTAACAAATGCGACCCACACTGGTGAATCACTTCAAGCCCCCGCTTATCTCTAGGCGAGATTTGGTCCGAGCGGTTGAGGATTTGGGCATAGCCCAGGATCCCATTCAGAGGCGTCCTAAGCTCATGGCTCATATTCGCTAAAAACTCACTTTTGGCCTGATTCGCACTATCCGCAATTTCTTTGGCCTCGGCTAATGCATGATTGGTTTGTTCTAGAGCAGCTGTTCTCTCTGAAACTCGGGCTTCAAGTTCTTCATTAATGTTTTTTAGCGTCTCTTCTGCTTGCTTAAGTGGAGTTATATCTTCGATCATGGCCAAAATCCCCATGACATTGCCTTGAACATCTCTAAGGGGTGCCTTATTTGTACTTAGCCAAGCATTCTTTCCATCTGCCGTTAAAATTGGTTCAACAATCCCTAGTTCTGCTTTTGCAGTTGACATAATGCGCTGGTCGCATTCAATAAAGAACTCAGCCTCTTCGGTTTTCCAGGGCAACTCATAGTCAGTTTGCCCCACAATCTCATCAGATGAGGTGAAACCTGCCATCTCTGTGAAGGCCTGGTTACAGCCCAAATAAACGGAGTTTCTATCTTTCCAACACACTTTTTGGGGAATTGTGTCTAAGACAAGCTTCAGTAGCTGCTTGGACTCATAAAGCTCTTGTTCGGCAGCCTTGCGTTCGGTGATATCTGCAGCAATACCAACCGTCCCTGCCATTCTCCCTTGCTCATCTTGAAAGGGCGTTTTGGTCGTCTCTAGCCAGCCTAACGTTCCATCGGCTTGGGAAAACGGTTCTTCAACCCTTTTGCGATGCCCAGAAGCCATCACTTTGAAATCATCCTCTCGATAGCTTTGGGCCATATCCTGTGGCCAAATATCACAATCCGTCAGACCAATGATTTCACCAACCGACAACCCACAAGCCTGGGCAAACGGCTCGTTGACAGCAATAAATTGGCTATCAGCATCTTTAAGCCAGGCCATCTGGGGAATATTATTGAGAAGCGCTTCTAGGTGATTTTGTTTGAGGATTAATTCCTGTTCAGCCGCCTTACGAGCGCTAATATCTCGCACCCGAACAAAGTTATATTCTTCTCCTTCAAACTCTAAGTAATTGGCAACGATTTCCACTGGGAACAATTGTCCATCTCTATTCTGATGTTGGGACTCCAAGCTCACACTCCCCTGCTCTTTGATAGTCTGCCAATGGGGTGACCAAAACGCCTTAGAGATGGTGGGATTCACATCAAATACGGACATTAGCATGAGGTCATCAATTGAATACCCATGCATCCGAGATGCCGCATGGTTAGAATAGGCAAAACCGCCATCGGGTTTGATCCAAAAGATACAGTCAGCAGCGTTATCAACGGAATATTGAGTAAACTGCAATACTTTTTCAGCGGCTTTGCGATCGCTAATATCTTGCACTTCTGCGAATATGTACCCCTCCCCTTCATATTCCAGATAGTTACCCATAATTTCTACGGGGAACGTCGAGCCATCCTTCGCTTGGAAAAGGGATTCAAATCGTTCGTATCCATTGAGACTGAGCTGTTCCCAATAATTTGACCAGACCTCGGCTGGGAAAAGGGGGTCGATATCCCAAATAAACATCTGCTTCAGCTCATCCGGAGGATAGCCTAAGGTTGCACAGGCTGAACGATTGACATTGATCAGACTACCTGTCCGGTTAATCCAAAAAATACTAGTCGCCGTATTCTCAGATGCAAATTGAGTGAGGATACGCTCTTTTTCAGCTGCTTTTCGTTCACTAATATCTTGAACTTGGGCAAATAAATAACCAATCCCCTGATACTCAATGTAGTTACTCATGATTTCCACAGGGAAAATCGTTTTATCTTTTGCTTGATGAAAAACCTCAAATCTTGAGTAGCCTTTTTTGCTGATTTCAGTCCAGTGTTCTAACCAATCTTCCGCAAAAAAACCAGGCGTAATATCCCAAACGTAAAGATTACACAGCTCATCTGGATCATAGCCTAAGCGAATACAGGCGGACTCATTGACACTAATAAACTGGCCATCTGAGTTGATCCAAAAAATTCCAATCTCTGTATTTTCAAGGGCAAACTTTGTGAGAATAAGCTCCTGTTCTCTTGCTTTGCGTTCGCGAATATCTCGCACAATTTTAGAGGCACCGATCACTTCACCTTGACTGTCAATTAAAGGAGAAATAGTTACAGAGATATCAATGGGATGCCCCGTTTTGTGAAGCCGAATCGTTTCAAAGTGCTCAATACACTCCTTATTCTTAAGACGAGCAATAATCTCGACCTCCTCCTTATACCGATCTGGAGGAAAAAGCATCAGAATAGGCTGGCCCATTGCTTCAGCCTCGGTATAGCCAAATAGGTTAGTTGCAGATTGGTTCCAACTAGTGATGGTGCCATCAAGGGTCTTGGTAATAATGGCATCATCCGTAGATTCAACGACGGAGGCCAATAAGCGAGAATTGGCCTCCGCCTGCTCGTGCTCAGCTTCTAACCGCTTTTTCTCGCTAATGTCCTGCACTAAGCCAACACTATAAACGGCTTCACCATCTTGCAAATCCACCAAAAAGACCGTTGTTTCAGACCAAAAATAGGTGCTATCTTTGCGCAGATAGCGTTTTTCCAAAGTGAAATCCTCAATCTCCTGGGCATAAAGCTGTTGGAGCATTGCTTTAGACTCATGGATATCGTCAGGATGAGTAAACTCAATCACCGACATCCCCAGAAGTTCAGCGCGGGAATAACCGATGAGCTGACAAAAATGGTCGTTCACGCGGACACATTGCTGGGTGCTAATATCAACTTCTAAAAATCCCACGGCTGCTTGTTCAAACGTAGCTTTGGCACGGGCTTCACTCAAATGGAGGGCTGTCTCCATTTGTTTGCGATCACTAATGTCAAAAATCACTCCTTCAAAATATAGGAATTGATTTGATTCATTAAAAATGCCTTTTCCCTTTTCAGTGACCCAGCGGATCGAACCATCTCGATGAAGGATGCGATACTCCATCGAGAACGATTGACGAGCAGCAACGGCTTTGGCTGCAATCCGATCCACCCGTTCAACATCATCAGGGTGAATAATGCTGGCATAGCTACGATGTCGGTTATCAATAAAGTCAGCCGCGGGATAACCAGATAAGTCGGCAATGGCATCGCTGACAAACTCTAGGGTCCAATCGGCATCATACTGACTGCGGTAGACCGCACCGTCAAGATTAGAGAGCAGGTTACGGTATTTCGCCTCACTTTCTCGCAAAGAGATTTCAGCGGCCTTGCGATCGCTAATATCTCGAATAATGCTATGGACGATCAGTTCCCCCTGATATTGAATCGGTGTAAGGGAAACTTCTGCCCAAAAGGTTTCTCCGTCGGCACGTTGATGGAGCCACTCAAATTGGGAGCTGCCCTTTTGTAAGGTTTCTTCCATGATGGCTGCAGTCTTATCCACTGAGAGTTGACCATCGGCCTGCCTCTCCGGTGAAATTTGGTAAGGCTGTAGCGTTACTATTTCAGATTTTTGGGTATATCTGAACAGATCAATCGCTGCCTGGTTACAATCGATAAACCCTTCTTCACCGAGTAATAGAACCGCATCGGCAGCTTGATTAAATAAGGTTTGCAAACGCTGTTCTGATGCAGCTAATTGGGCGGTGCGATCTCGAACTCGGGCTTCCAATTCCTGGTTAAGCTGTTCTAAAGCCTCTTGCGCTTGCTGACGCTCTAGCTCTGCTGCTGCGCGCTCTCCAAAAACTTGCAGCACCATGCGGGCAAATTCTATATTCTCAATGGTCTCATAGTCTAATATGCAAATCACCCCAATCACTTGCCCTGAGCGATCTTTCAAGGCAGTACCCAGATAACTATCGACCCCCATCTCGACTAAATCAGGGTCAAGGGGAAAGGCTTCCTGTACCCCACAAGGACAGTGATAATTGCCCTGCTGAATTGATGTTTCACAAGGGGTATGGGCCCTTGGATAGGTCAGTTTGGCCTGTAACTGGTTATTGGTATACCAAGCTAAGGTTTCTAAGGTTTCTCCATTGATTTGGGAGATCAACACGTGGGCACATTGCAGGGCGTTCGCCATTTGCTCTGCCAGCGTGGGAAACACGGCTTCTCCCGTCACTGATCCAGTGCTGAACAGGAGGTTTTCCAAGATATGTTTATTTTTCTGGAGTGCTTTCGTTCGCTCATCCACATGTTGTTCTAGCGTCTGAAATAGCCGGGCATTAGCTAATGCGATCGCAGCTTGAGTACAGAGAAAATTAAGAACAGTGATGCGATCGTGCGTAAATACTCCCGCCGCAGATTGATTTTGCAAATAAAGCAAACCGTTGAGGTGACCTTGATGCAGAATCGGTAAGCACAGAACACTCCGAGGCTGATAAATCTGAAGATAATCGTCTATGATCGGCAAGTCAGTCCTTAGATCATCAACGGCCAGCGCTTCGTGGGTATTTTTGACATATTGAATCAGTTGAGCCGGTAAATCGGAAGCATTGGCAAAAGGGATAGAAGATAAATCGGTATTTTCAGGGGTAGCAGTGGCACGAATCAGCCAGCTCCCCTCTGGTTCAGGCAGCAAAAGTGCTAGTCGATCTGCACCAGAGTTTTGTAGCATGATTGGTGCCAGTCGCTTTAGCAGTTCATCCAGATTTAGACCTTCAGAAAGCGCTTGACTACTTTTGAGAAGGGCAGTTAAGTCAAAAGCTGTATTAATACGGGAGTTGGAATGAACAGAAGCAGAAGAATGAATCGAAAGGTTAATCCCAGCAAGACCCGCTATGGAGTCCAAAGTATTAATAGGCTGAAGACTGGGTTGAAGAATCGGTTGTAGCAAATCAGGATTGTGCTGTTCAAGCGCATCCGTTTTGGCTTTGGCTCCCCAACGAGCATAGCAATAGTATGCTTCCTGCATAAAACCAGCAGCAATCTTGTCTTTGCCCCAGTTGAGAAAAAATTTAGCCGCTAGCTCATTGGCAAGCGCTTCGTCCTGGAGGTATTGATTCTCTTTCGCCCCCTGAATCGCCGCTTCATAGCAGGTAATAGCCTCAGCATAATTCTGCGCCAAACGATGTTGCTCAGCCAACACCAGTTGATATTTATGCTGAAAGTTTTCGGGAGCACACTGGGCTAACACAGCCAAAAAGTTCTTGGCTGTGTTTATGCAAATGTAAGTAGACTCAGAATCGAGATTGGCAGCGGTTATTGCCTGATAAAAGGGCAGCAACTTTGCCTGATAGCCAGCAATAGATGATTGATAGTTCGCAGCTTTCTGAAAAGCGCTATCAGCTTTTTTCCATAAGCTTAAATAGACAAACAAAATACCTTTCGCTAGATAATAGGCATATAGTCCTGTCCCTGCCTGGACAGCTTCCAGTTGAGCAATGACCACAGATTCATCAAAGTCTTCAGACTTAAACTCCGTGACGATACTGGAGTGTCCTGAGAGATTAAGAGACAACAGATGCCAAAACTGGACATAGGCCCAGGAAAAATACAGTTTTTTGGATTGGAGCCAATTAACGTAGTTTTTTTGAAGGTCTAGGATCTCATCAAGAGGTTTGCCACTCATCCAAAGATATGTGCAATAGTTATTGGCACAATATCCTGCAAATTCTAAGTCACCAATATCTAAACCGTTTTGATAGCCTTCGATCAGAGGCTGCAAACAGTCTCGTAAAGGGGTTTGAATGGACGCCACATAGGAAAAGTGAACCATATCAACCTTGGTGCGAAAAAGCTTGCTATTAAAGTACTTCAGCAATACTTGAGAGACTTGACCAGCTTGATAGGCCGCCGCATAATCCTCCATATTGCCTAATAGCATGCCGTAATTCGCAAACCCAAAAGCCGACTGCTCCGAATAACCAAATTGCTGGGAGAGATCCACCAATGTCAGGATAATTTGGAAGAATAGGGGGGGATTGGTGAAGATAGCAGAGCTGCACATCTCCAGCAAAAGTCCCATCTTCAGGGTGATGTCACGATCCATCAATGGAATCTTCTCAAGTTGAATCGTGAGCAGCTGGGCTTTAATGCGATCATTCTCGGTTGGGCTAACGAGGTGTAAGCCTTGACTGGCTAGGACAGACACGCCTCTATCCAGTGCTTCCCCAAACCGCTGTTGAGCAACCCATACCCGAATCGTGAGCGCCGAGATCTGAAGCTGTTGATGCTCACTGAGCTGAGATAAAGTAAGCGTCTCTAATAGCTCTGTCGCTTTGTCCCACCGACTATTGAGGTATTCAGCCTCAATCGAGGCTCTATACAGCTGGAACTTTAAGTCGCTATTCGTGATGCCGTAGTCATCATAAAGAGCCCTCGCTTTAGTGAAATATAGGCTTGCAGCGTCATAGGCAAGGGTAGACAGCGCTTGTTGACCGGCCTGGAGATTCAGCGAGAAAAGGAGCTTTTGCTCCTCAGGGGTTGTAAGAACGGATGAACCACAGTTATAGTTCTCAACAATCAGAAACAGCCGCCGTTGGTCCGCTTCAAAGCAATGCTTTTGCAAGAGTTTGCGGGCAATCTCAAGTCTGAGGGATTGGGCATCCTGCTCGTTACAGGCCAACTCGTAAGCTGCTTGTTGAACACGATCATGCAGAAATTCATAGGCAACACAAACCGTTGACGAGGACTGATTCTGCAACGTGCCTTGAAAGAATTTGTACGTATTATTTGTCGGGATGACTAACCCCATTTGCAAGCTCGGCCACAGACTATCGGCCAGGCTTGTTTGGGTTTGCTGAGTAATAATCGCTAAGGTAGATAAATCAAATGAATCCCCCAAACAAGCAGCAAGATTGAGTATTTTTTGGGTTGTATCGGGTAACTGCTTTAATCTTTCGATCAAGAAGTCCACAACATCATCTGTTAGGGCCAGCTGTTGAACCTTGGTAATGTCACAAAGCCAATGGCCCGCATCGCTATCAAAAGAAATACAGTGCTGATCGTATAGCTCAATTAAAAATTGAATCGTGAAAAACGGATTTCCGCCAGTTTTTTGATATATCAGCTGGGATAGCGGCGTAGCAGTATTGGCCCCACATAACAACGTATCTGCCACAAGCTGATTGACATCAGATTCGGCCAAAGGTACCAGGGGTAATGTATCCAGGACATTCCCTCGTTCTTGTAGCCCCTGCACCGTCAGCATGAGGGGATGGGCTGGAAACACTTCGTTTTCCCGATATGCTCCCAGCACCAGCAGATGGCTTGACTCGGATTCATCAAACAACAGTGTTAGCAAGCTCAAAGAGGCAGAATCAGCCCACTGCAAATCATCCAAGAAAATCACCAGGGGATGCTCTGCCCTGGCAAAAAGTTGAATAAATTTGCCAAGCAGTAAATTAAAACGATTCTGCGCAGCCAAACCTGAGAGTTCAGGCACCGCAGGTTGTGCTCCTATGATTTGTCCTAAGTTAGGGATGACGTCGATCAAAACCTGAGCGTTCTCTCCTAAAACTCCTAAAATTTTGGCTTTCCAATCTGCCAAAACCGTATCCGATTCACCCAGTAGCTGGTCAATCAAACTTTGAAACGCTTGCCCAAAAACAGAGAAAGGAATATTACGATTAAACTGATCAAACTTGCCCTGAATAAAGTAACCATTTTGGCAAGTAATGGGTTTGTGAACTTCGCTGATAACCGCCGTTTTACCAATTCCCGAGGAACCAGCAACCAACAGGAGTTCTGAAGGCCCCTGAGTCACTCGCTCAAAGGCATCCAGCAAGGTTTGAACTTCGGCTTCACGGCCATAGAGTTTTTCGGGTATCAAGATGCGATCGCACACGTCTCGCACCCCCAGCTCAAACGGTTCAACGACTCCTCGTTCATTCAACTGACTCAGACAAATAGCCAAGTCATGCTTTAAGCCCAACGCACTTTGGTAGCGATCTTCGGCATTTTTCGCCAATAGCTTGAGGACGATATCTGAAACCTGAACGGGAACCTGAGGATTAATCTCATGGAGCGGTGTTGGGGCTTTAGCAATATGGCAATGTACCAGTTCCATCACGTCTGTAGAAGGAAACGGTAGCTGCCCCGTCAGCACCTCATATAGGGTGACGCCTAGGCCATAGAAATCGGCTCGATAATCCACCCCTCGATTCATACGCCCCGTCTGTTCAGGGGCCAGATAAGCCAAGGTTCCTTCTAGGGCGTTGAGACTTTTAATCCCTTGCATTTCCTTCGGTAACAAGGAAGCCAAGCCAAAATCCGTTAGCTTAACCTGCTTACTTTCGGGGTGAATAATAATATTTGCAGGCTTAATATCCTTGTGAATCACCCGTTGCTGACATAAATAATGGAGGGCATCTGCTAACTGCAGAGCAATGCGTAATCCATCGGCAATGGAAATCTTCGACTCAAGGAATTTCACCAAAGAAACTCCTTGCATATCCTCCATAATCAAGGCATAAGTGCTGTCAAAACATTCCAAGCTGAGCATCTGAATAATGCTAGGATGCTTGAGATTTTGACCAATTACATACTGATTGCGAAAAGCAACATGTTCTGAAAAGTGCAAAGGCTGAGCCGTGGTTTTGATGACCACAGGCAACTGATCTGCCACTCTTATCCCTTGGTAGACTCGCGTTCGCTGACTCTCGTACAAAACATGCAAAATTTTGTACTGGGGTAAGTTTTGGGAGATAGCAAGCTCCATTTGGAACAGACTCCTTAACAATGCACCTTTCTAATCAGGATGCCCCATACATCACAATCATGAAAGCATCTGCCCCGGAGAATGATGAATCATTCCCCAATCTTATTTTTCTCTATCAACAAACTGTTTAACTCGAAAATTTTACTGTTTTTAGATTTAGAAATTCTCCCCAAAAAATCTATCAAGAGATAATTCTAGAGAAAGATTTCACTAAATAAAAACGCTAGTTCAAAAACAGGTATTTCGCTCAAAAGAATTATAAAGCACCTTGGATTTTTCCATTAAAGCCAAACACTTGTCGCTGCCCGACTAAGGGAACCAAAGTGACCTCTCGCTGGTCCCCCGGCTCAAAGCGTACGGCCGTTCCGGCAGGAATATCTAATCTCATTCCCTTAACTTGCGCTCGATCAAACGCTAAGGCTGGATTCACTTCATAAAAGTGAAAATGAGACCCCACCTGCACGGGGCGATCTCCAGTGTTCGCAACGGCCACCTTCACCGTTGCCCGCCCTGCATTAAGTTCAATATCGCCTGTTTCAGGAAAGAGTTCGCCAGGTATCATGATGGGTCAGACCGGAGTACACTTGCTAGCCACTGTACGGTACTTTTTCCCATAGGTCTAGAACTTCAATTTAGAATCATTTTCGGCGTTGTTTGCGACGCTGCTTTTCTAACCGCTGCAAAATCGCCGCAATACCAAACACCCCCGAAAAACTGATCACCAGCAAGAGACCAAATAGCTGCCAAGGGTTCGGTCCAGTACCAGAGAGGTTAATAGAACTCACGGTTTGGCAAAGGGGGTAGAGGAAATTCCGACCGCCCAAATCATCAGGACTGAGCTGCGGTAGCGGCTTAGCAGCCTCCCCCAAACTACTATTCATGATGGCCGCCGCATCAATTTTGGAAACCAGCTTCAGGGCCTTCGTTGGCTGTTGACAGTCAATGGGCATCACATTGCCGGGAATCTGGTCCGTATCAAAGTTACGTTGGGGAAACTCATTGGGGTGATCTAACGCCAAGGCATGCCCCACCTCATGAATCAACAAAGACTCAAAGTGATTACAGCCAGCAATTGGGGCTTGGGTATCCCAAAAGTAGCAGCTGCGATTATTGAAAACAATATCAGCACTGGTAATCGTTTTTCCTGGAACCGGCTGTCCCTGCAGACCAATGGGGTTTTCATTGGTGAACCAAAAGCTAGTGTAAGCCCCAAAATTAGCGACGAGGGGATAGTCTTCTGGACTCCGGACAAACAGATCAATCTCTGCCCCAAACCCTCGCCACGGCTCCCGAGCACCATCCGGGGGGATTTGGGCGGCTAAGCTGGCGGTCACTGGCGTAAAGTGAAGGACGGTATGATTCTCTCCCCAGTGATCTAAAGCGCTCTGAATCTCCTTCTCAATTTGGTTACAGGTGGGCGGTTGGCGATCTTGGAAGAGGGGAATGATTTGGGGGCAAAAGTCGGATGCGATCGCATATTCCAATCCCTCCCCCAGTCCCCGCACATTAGACAATACGGAGCCCGGCACATTACTCCACCGAGCCGCATCTTGGAGATCATCTGCAAAATTGTTAGGTGTATTGTTCGTCAGGGCATTGTCCGTAACAAACCCAAAGGCTGGACCACTTAGAAGCAGCCACCAGCAAACCATGACGCTGATCCAACGTTTCCATCCCCCTTGATTGGGCATTATCCCCCTCGTTCCAATTCTCGTGCCAATTTAAGTAATGGGATGATGAACCGTCACTAGTTTGGTTCCATCCGGAAACGTCGCTTCCACCTGGACCTCAGGAATCATCTCCGGAATGCCATCCATCACGTCTGCACGACTCAGCAAAGTCGTGCCAAAGCTCATCAATTCAGCAACCGTGCGTCCCTCCCGAGCCCCTTCCAAAATACCAGCCGTAATATAGGCCACTGCCTCAGGGTAATTGAGCTTGATACCTCGGTTCTTCCGCCGTTCTGCTAACAGTGCCGCGGTAAACACGAGCAATTTATCTTTTTCCTGGGGAGTGAGCTGCATGGGTTACCTCGTTTTAGAGTGGCCAAACACGGGGAGGACAGGCTGGGCGTCCCAAATGGGTGGATCGCAACAGATTCCACACCTGTATAAACCATTGACGGGCCGCTTGACTAGAGGGACCACGATATCGGCAGACCAGTCCAAGGGGTAAGCGCGTTACCCCCATCTCAGCCCCATCGGTAGTGGGCTGCCAAAGGTCACGAGCCGTCTGGACCAGATTGGGTTCAACCCCTTGTCCGACCCACAGAAAACTGCCAACAACCGGTTGTCCAGCCAAGCCATGGGGGCTTTCCCAAATGTCCGGTTGCCCCGGCAACCACTGTCGATCAATCCAGAGGGGCGCGCCCTGCTGCCAAATCTCAGTATGAGATCGCCAGTCCCCCTGCATAAATCGCTCACCTCGGGCACTGCGACCAAATCGAGTCAGATCCCATCCGCAAAAAATAGCCCCAGGGCCAAGCTCAACCTGTAAGGTTTGGCGAAACTGAGCCTGGTCAAAGACGATTGTTCCTAAGGGCAGCCATTCTAGAATCGCGTTAGTATCCAGCTGGCACTGGACCGTCTGTTGGGCTCCATGACCATTAGACCGATAGACTTTGCCTGCAGATGTTGTTGTCAGTAGCGCATGGGTCTGGGGCTGCAGCGTCACATTAATGGAGAGACGATCGCCGCCCACCATGCCCCCAGCGGTATGCATCATGACGCTATGGCAAACTGGCCCTTCAGGATAAAAAGGGCGTTGTAGATTGAGAGGGGCTTGATGATAGCTCTGCTGAACCTGAGTTTGGTGAGCTTTTTTCTCGTAGGTTAAGCTTAGACGACCATGCCAGCTTGCCAAGTCTGACTGTTTTTCAAGTTGCTGCATGGGTCGATAACAGAGATATTCAGCTAAAGGGGTTGAGGCGTCTCAATAATTTATCATTTATTCTCTAGAAGCCAGGCAAATTATACATTTGATGTTTTTTTACCCGATTTTCCCTTTAGTTCTTTAACGGAGTTATTACGTTTTCTAAAACCTCCCCCCTCTTGGTTTTAACTCCTATCAATAACTGTCATAATGCAGGCGCTTACGTTGTCTCATCATTCATCTGTTTATGTCGGATCAAGATAAATACACGGTTGTGCCCTCAAGAAACACTGAGGTGATTCGCAAAAACTATAATGACGATGCCTTAAAAATGCGAGCCAAAGCGGCCAAAGCTCGTATTAAAGCCAAGCAGAAGGCTGAAAAAGATGCCCGGCAAAGGGCTGCCATTGAAAAAATTCCTCCAGAACATCGCATTTTGGAAGATTCCCTTTAATTGAATGGTCTCACCGGGGGATAGGGGCTAGATTGATGTCCCCTATTCCTGGGTAGCTTCGATCCGTAGCTCGCTAAAGCTGGACTATTCGATAGTCTGCAGTCAGGCTATAGGCAGTCCCCGACTGTATCTCAATCACCTCATTCGCTGCATTTGCGGTCTCTACACAGACAAATTTTTGATAATCATCATCCTTTAAGTCAGCCATTTTGGTGGAATTATCGACCCAAGGATTCCAGACTACAGCCGTTTGACTCCCCGATGCCGTAATTTCAATCCGGCGGTTAAGAGTGGGATCTTCAACGGCTAATGCTGGGGACACCCCTAAATAAATTCGATCCACCTCTTCGGCAATGGCTATCTCACCGGACTGCTGTTTTTGCACTCCCCCATCCACTTTATCGATATAGGCGGCGCCTTCCAGACCTTTGACCCTTAGAGGCGCAATATCCCCCACTTGAAAATAGGTGTGCAGGGCCTGGGTAATGGAGAAAGGCTGCTCCCCCGTATTGTGGGTTATTAGCTCAATTTTGAGGGTCGAACCGATCGTAAATTCGATGGATAGGTCGAAGGAATGGGGCCAAATGTCTCGGGTTTCAGGTGTATCCACTAAACCCAGTTTGACTTTTATCTCTTGGCTGGGGGTGGTAGAGGTAGATTGCACCGTCCACAAACGATTGCGCACAAACCCATGGCTGGCTCGCCCTAAGCTCTCAGGGTCCGGCCCAAACCAGGGCCAGCATATGGGCGTTCCCCCTTTAATGGCTTTTCCAGTTTGGTAATAAGCCTGCTCGCTAATAAACATCAAATCTTCTGGAGCAGAGGTGGGGCGGTAGGACAAGACTTGTCCCCCATAGACAGAAATCATCGCTTGGGCATGGGCGTTATTAATTTTGATGATGGGGAAATCGCCCTGACCCAGGCTGAACTGAAGTTGATCGGCAATGCCATAGTCCGCGTTAAGCTGCTCAATATTCATAGGGGAAGTCTGTCGAAACGGCTAGGGAGTTAGTGCCAGGATCTACCGGTTTACCAGCCGGCTCAGTGATATCTTGGCACTAAGACTGTACCGGACTTTCACCCCATTAACCGTAACTTAAGCTGCCCCTTGTACAAGTGAGGATGGCTTTCTATCAGCCATATTTTCGAGTGTTTCTCTTCGTTGTGGGGGCGCCAGATGGTTCAGTCAGAGATCAAGCCTGCTCCTGGACAACCCCTATCCCAACGCCTCGCTGAGTTGGCCAAAGTCTTCTTAAAACTGGGAACCATTGGCTTTGGTGGTCCTCAAGCCCATATCGCTATGGCCAATGATGAAGCTGTGGTTCGTCGTCAATGGCTGACCTCAGAACAGTTCACAGAAGGGCTGGCTGTTTGTGAAATGCTGCCGGGGCCCGCCTCAACCCAAATGGGCATTTATATTGGCTACGTTCGGGCGGGACAGTTGGGCGCCTTAGTCTCCGGCTTTTGCTTTATTGCACCTGCGTTTTTAATTGTGGTGGCCTTGGCCTGGGGCTATTTTCGTTTCCAAGGGTTGCCTCAGATTAATGATATTTTTCTGGGGGTTTCCCCCGTCGTAATCGCTATTATTCTGGCCTTTTGTTGGAAGCTGGCCAGGAAAACCCTGAAGGATATTGCGGGGATGGGTATTGCGATCGCAATCTTTATCCTCACCCTCACCACTGCCATTAACGTCCTGATTCAGTTTATTTTGGCTGGCCTGGTCGGACTCTGGTGGTTCCGCCCCCGAGGAACCGATTCTCCAATACGGAACTGGTGGATACCGCCAATGCCTTTATTACTGGCCCATCTACCAGCAGATACCCTAACTCTCTCTAGCTTTTGGGGACTGGAACGAATCGGTGAATTTCTCCTCCCCCTCACCACCTTTTTCCTGAAGGTGGGTAGCTTTATCTTTGGGGGTGGGTTAGTGATTATCCCTTTGCTGGAATTTGAAGTGGTCGAGCAGTTGCACTGGCTAACCCAAACGGAGTTTATTAATGGCGTTGCCATCGGTCAGCTATCGCCAGGTCCAGTAGTGTTAACGGCAGCCTTTGTCGGCTTTAAGGTGGCAGGAGTTTTAGGCGCGTTGGTATCAACCATCGCCATTTTCGCACCCTCCTTTGCCTTTATTATGCTGGCAGCCCCATTTCTACTCCGTGCCCGCAAGAATCCTTGGATACAGGCATTTTTAAAGGGAGTTACACCTGCAGTACTGGGTGCGATCGCAGCCGCGACCCTTCCCCTTCTCAGAACCACCTTGGCCCAACCGACTCTGTTCTATTCCATTATGTCTGGGGTGATGGGACTACTCGCCTTAGTCGCTTTGATCCGCTACAAAACCCCAACCTGGCTTTTAGTCCCGCTCGGTGCAGTTTTGGGATTAATCGTTGGATTACTCCCGACCTAAAAATGTGAGTTTTGAACCCTTCGCAATGTCTTTACACCCCCACTTCGCTAGCTGCTACCTATAACGATTGGGGCCAGCAGGACAATTAATCCACCTAAAATACCTGCAAAAATCAAATAGTACAGTGTCGGCATCAAGACTTTTCGAATCAGCAGACCTTCACAGCCCGCCAGACCAACCGTCGCTTCCGCCGTGACAATATTGGACACACAGATCATATTGCCAGCAGAGGCTCCCACACATTGCAGCCCTAAGATCACTGCCGTCGGTACATCGATTTGGGAGGCAACCCCAAATTGAAAGAGCGCAAACATCATATTGCTTACAGTTACACTCCCCGCCACAAAGGACCCCACCATCCCCACCATCGGGGCAAAAAACGGCCAGGATTGCCCCGCGAGGGTTGCCATACCCTCCGCTAACGCCAGGGGCATACTCGCCAGACCGGCTGAATTGATACCTGTGTTGATAAATACCCTGGCCATCAGAACTGCCGACCCCAAGGCCAGCGCTGTCTTTTGCAAGATGGGCAGGGTTCGGATGACCGCTCGCTGCATCGATTGAATCGACATCCGATGCAGATAAAACGTAATCATGACCACCAGAAGAAAAACCGTTGGCGGCAGGTAGAGAGGCCGCGTCGCAGCACCGACCTCTGTCCCCAAGATATTCGTCCAAGTTAGCGATAAAGACTGCAGTCCCCTGCGAAGGGGCAAAAACTCCAGACGCGACAATAGTAAAAAACCCCCCAGTAACCCATAGGGCAACCATGCTTGCCGAGCAGTCAGACCGCTTTGGGGTGGGTTGCTGACCAAGGGGGCGGGATTGACCTCTGATTCGGACGGAAATTCCCAAAGGGTTTGAGGGGTAAACAGCCCCCTCTGAGCAGCAGGAATCACCAGCCCCAACCCCACTAACCCCCCAATCAAAGTAGGGAATTCCGGTCCCAGAAAGTAAGCGGTTAGGGTATAGGGAATCGTAAACGCAAGTCCGGCAAACAAGGCAAACTTCCATGCCCCTAGCCCATCCCTAAGGGATCGACGTGCCCCAAAACCAGCCGTGAGTACCATCACGAGAACCAGGGGCAGAAAAGTCCCCACGACACCATGCATCAGACCAGCCCATCGCCCAATCAGGGTCAGATACTCAGGTTGAGTTAATCCTAATTCAACCAGCTGTTCCTTGACTGCAGGCACACCGTCTAAGCCCGCTTCAATACCGATAATGATCGGCGTCCCCACTGCCCCAAAGGTCGAAGGCGTACTCTGAATAATTAACGCAGCCACCACGGCGGCCATGGCCGGAAAGCCAATGGCGACCAACAACGGCACGGTAATTACTGCAGGGGTACCAAACCCAGAAGCCCCTTCAATAAAACTGCCAAACAACCAGGCAATGATAATCACCTGCACCCTAGGATCGGGGGAGATACCTAATAAACTTTGGCGAATGGTTGAGATCGCACCGGATTCTTGTAGGGTATTGAGCAGCAAAATTGCGCCGAAAACGATATACAGAATCTCAGCCGCGGCCACCAAGCCCTGAAGACTAGAGGCGGCCACTTCTACCCCAGGAACCCGCCAAACGCCCAACGCAATACCAACCGTCACTAGGTAAGACAAAGGCATGGCTTGACTCGCAGGCCGCCGAGCCACCACCAACAGCAAGAATACTGTTGCAATGGGGATCAATGCGACCAACGAGTAGAGGAAGATCATTTAGGTTTATCCAACCCAGCATGGGTGGATGACATAAAGGGCTGAGCACCTAATCCAGCAGAGGGATACATCTACTCACCCTCTTCAATCAACAGGTATGAAGCAATTAATTAGGTATGGAGCAATTAATAGGTATGAAATGGAGCCGACCTAATTATGGGCATAATTACCAAGAATTTCAGCTAACCCAGGCACCGCTGCTTCCACATCGCCTTTCACGGACTTTCGGACTTTTTTATAGGTGGCAATCACGATCTTATTCTTCGCGACACTCAACTTATTATCCGTCACCCCTAATAAAACATCTGCGGTCTCCGCAGAGTTTTGGCTCAGATGCTCTACTGGGTTTCCGGCTTGTACCCCTGCGGTCCACATGGGATCTAAGGCGTCTAAAGCTTGAGGCACTAGGCTTTTGAGAGCCCGGGGAATGTATCCTGGACCAATTCCCTTTAGCGCTTTATAAGCGGTCTTCAAGGCTAGACCCGAAATTCCTGTTTTTGCTGCGACTTGCTGATCCATAAGTTGAGCACAATCTGCAGCAATACTAGCTTGAGTTTCTTCGTCTTTGACTTGATCTCTCAGCGCCATAATTGCAATTCCTTAACTCCGAAATTTTTGGTGAATTTTGCCTAGGATAACAAACCTTTGTTCGTTCTTAGAAGCCTTTGCCGATCAACTCAAGGGTTTCGAGCCCGTTCAAAATCAGCTCTCCTTGTTTCAAGCTAGTTTATCCAGTATAGCCAAGGCCCATTAAGGTCTTCAAGATAATTCCTAGGGGCAGAAATGCGCTGAAAAATTCATCCCCAAAACAGAGCTGTCCATTTTGAAAACTGTTTTTAGGTATTCAAAGAAAAGTCCATCACACCCTACTCGGTACGACAGAAAAACAGGATATCAAATCCTTCTAACACATCACTTGTTCAGGAGATTTTTTTCTCATTTTTTGAAAAAAATAGCCAATCCCCCAGTCCGTATGAATGTACTCGGGTTGTTTGGAGCTATCGCCAATCTTGGAACGAAGCCGGGAGACATTCACATCGACCACTCGCAAATCGGCATAGTGGTTAGCAGAGTATCCCCATACTTGCTGCAAAATATCGGAGCGGGAGACGGTCTGACCAGCCTTGGAGACTAATAGCTTGAGGACATCAAATTCGATGCCAGTCAGTTGAATTCTTTGGCCATGCAAGTAAACCTGTCGCTTATGGGTTTCAATCCGCAACGGCCCAATTTCCATAATGACCTGCTCTGCAGCGTGGCCCGCTCCTGCTTTGCCTTTACCAGGAACGGTTCGCCGTAAAATAGCCTGAATTCTGCTTTCTAACTCCTTAGGAGAAAAAGGCTTGGGTAAATAGTCATCTGCCCCTAATTCCAATCCCTTAATGCGATCGCTCACTTCTCCTAGAGCCGTCAGCATAATAATAGGAACACCCGTTGATTCTCGTAAGGTCTGACAAACCTGCAGCCCATTCATGCGGGGCATCATCACATCTAACACAATCAAATCAGGTTTTTCAGCTTCAAATTGCTCAAGTGCCTCTACCCCATCAGCAGCAACCACAATTTCATATCCAACCATCGATAGACGGGTCGCCAAAATCCGACGAATCGTTGCTTCGTCGTCAACAATCAAAATTTTATGTTGCCTACCCAAGGGACCTAAATCTCCAGACTATTTTAAAAACAAGTTGATAAGCGCAAAAACGAACGACACCCTTACAACATCCATAGGAGTTGCTTCAGTCCATGCTGACAAGGTGAACAAAGCGAGAAATTGGTTATAAATAATTATAATTTATAATATAAGTTAACATTCTGCAAGATTGAATACCCCGTAGACTATTGCCCAAAAACAGCCTGCAATCCTTTCTCCAAAATGGATACAGAGCCTATCTACATCGCAAATAATGCAGATAAACCCTGACAAAGCCAATCTTCAATTATGAAAATCTTGACAAGGTAACCGCCCAAGCCCCTACCGGGATTGCCTCTGATCGAGGCAACTTGGGCAGCCCATTATCTCTAGTTATTGAAGTTATTTAAGCTCAAGGGAGCACGAAACTCCATCTGTACAGAGGTGGGGTTAAATAAGATCACCTTTTTACCGGAACCGCTTCCACCAATCAGACTTCCTAGGCCTAATAAGCCACCTGACTGTTGCTCGCCAGTTGAGCTAACCCCGCGAAGAGATTGACTGGCTTCAGGAGAAGCAATCACATTCCCTTGAAAATCAGCTGGGCTTAAAGACTGCAAGGAAGAGGGAGAAATCCCTGCTGAAGCAGCAGTAATGGGATATGTTTGGGTGCCAATCACAATTTCATTAGCCACAAATTGGGCTCCTTCTTTGCCATTCACCGTCATCGGTACGATCTGGCCACGAATCAGACTCCCCTCTGGCACAAGAACTTCATTTTGACGGTTATAGATAGAACGTCCCGTTTTTAGCTCCACGGGAACCGTTTCACCGGGAACCATGACGTATCTGGCATTGTCTGTTTGGGCTGCCAGATCGACCTTTGTCCCAGAGTCCACCTGATATAGATTGGCAGAATTAGGATCCACAAAGGCTGTGGTTGAACCCGGTAAAAACTCAAAATCAGCATTGAGCTTTAATCCCATCAGATCGGGTTCAACAAGAATGACCTCATCACTGGTATCGGATTTGCCGATCACCTGTTTGCCTATGGTTTGCCCAGTCTGGATAATCCCAGGCACTAAGGAACCAAATCGCACATTCCCACTAATAGCAGAATCCAAAGCGGCTGAAGCGGCCAGAGTGGTGATACTTCCGGTTAAATCAGCAATACTTAGAGAACTCTTTTTGCGAGCAGCAATGGGAACAGAAGACGCATTAACGGTATAGGGCGTATTGCCAATCATTAATTTACTGGCCGTGAACTGAGTCCCTAAGGTCTTGTTTACTTCAAAGGGCTGGAAACGACCGACAATCTTACTGCCTTCAGGGATAACAACCTGTTGACGGGTATTCACCACATCTTCCGCAACGACAAACGTGGTTTCAACATTTTCGCCCACGGTCATCACGAGATTGGCACCGGGTTCTGCTCCTTCTAACTGAACGGGAAGCTCAGTCCCCACCGCTAAAGTTCCAGTACCAGCTTCTGAGGGTGTCGCCGGGAGAGAGCCGCCCTGAACAATATATTGTGAGGCAGGGAAATTACTGCCAATGGGAGCCAAGCGTCCCTGACTAACTAATGCTTGATAAATATAGGCAGCAATATCGGCCCGAGTGGCTTGTTGATTCGGATTTAAGGTAGCCGCATTTGGATAATTCACAGGAATATTACGTTGCGTTGCCGCAGCAACCCCCGGTTTAGCATAGTTGGGAATTTGAGCTGCATCGTAGAAGCGGAGCAAGGTGCTATCCACAGACCCCACAGGTTGAATCTTTAATCCACTGGCAATGGCCACCAACGCTTGTACCTTAGGGATCTCTTGATCTGGCTGGAAGGATCCGTTGGTATAGCCCGACAAGAACCCTGTGGTGTAAGCATAGTCAATGGCTGGAGAAGCCCAGTAAGCATAGCTTACATCCTTAAAAGGGCGTGAAAGGCGAGTAGCTGGAGACTTAAAAGCTTGGCGGACAATGGCAGCAAACTGAGCCCGAGTCACGGGTTGGTCAGGTCGGAAGGAGCCATCGGGAAAACCACTAATTATATTTTTTTGAGCAAGGGTATCAATGAAAGGTTGAGCCCAATTGCTACTGACGTCCGTAAATTGGGACTGAGCAAAGGCAGAGCGCATAGGAACAGGGGCAACGGCGATCACTGAAGTTAGACAAGCGACAGCCACTGCATGCTGAGGAGCACTAAACATGTTTCTAACACCTTTTTTAGGATTGGATTGAACAGGTTGAACTGTGTATTCCCCATGTCAATAAAATCCCATTCCCGTTTTGACGAAAGGTGATGCAGGGGGTTCCTGCAATATTGTGAAAACTATACTCTAGGCGGCTAAGATATTAACTTTCTTAAAAGACTGAAACTTGAGTGATAGTAAGGTGGTGAGTTTCGCCTTATGCTCTCCATTACACTGGTCGATGCACTGTTGAATGGCCCCTTTGAAGGCGGGAAAATCAGCATAATACTTTGAATAGAGACATTCCTTGCGTACAAAACGCCAGAGTCGCTCAATCAAATTCAAATGGGGTGAATAGGAGGGCAGATAGACCAGCTCAATATCGACGATCTCGGCAAAGTCCGTTACAAGCTGACATTTCTGGTATCGCGCATTGTCTAAAATCACGCTGATGGGTATGACTGGGTCAAGTAGCGCCAGCTTGGCCAGTAACAGGCACATACTGTGAGAATTGATATAGGTGTGGTTGGTAACGCTGACTAGGTCTTTGGTGATAGCGTCGAGCGCGCCCAGGACATTGAAACGTTGGCGACCAGAAGGAGAAGGGATGAAGATCCGAGTGATGCACCAGACAAACCCTAGATAAGCACGGTGAACAAAGTGAGCAGCATCCACAAAAAAGACAAGACGCTCTTGGCGTTGAGCTTCCTCTAATAAGGGTTCAAGGCGAGTGTGTCGAAACTGCTCTTGCTCCTCAATTTTCTCGGGCAGACTCGACTTTCCCGGCACATACCCCACTTTTCGATAACGACAACCGATGCGTTTGAGGAAGGCTTTGATTTGGGTGGGACTGCGTTTGATGCCTGTTAATTGCTCAATGACCGCTTGAGCTTCTGCACTGGTGCGGGGAGGATGTTGCTCAAAGTAAGCTCTCACACTATCGCTATGAGCGTTGAGTAGACTCGGTTGACCTTTATATTCAAGGGTCTTCAGCCCTTCAATCCCTCCTTGTTGATACTGACGAAGAGTTTTGGCTAAAGTGGGGCGACTAATCTGACAAAGCTGGCAGATCTGGGTATGGGAAAGACCTTGACTCTTCAAGTAGAGCACTTCCATCCGTCGCTGCACCCGTGGGTGAGGGTGATGATAGCGTTCGTAATTGAGTTGTTGGATTTCCTCTGCGGTGAAATCAATTTTAATCATGGGAGTGGAGGATAGGTGCGGGGATACTCCCAGTGTGCCAAATCTCTCTACCACAATGTTAAGTCACAAGTCGTCCGCAGTATACACCTAAGTTTGGGTGTTATTCAGGACAAAACCCCACATTTAAGATTGCTGTCTTCTAGGAACCAGTCTTAAAAGCCCGCCGCAGCTGAATCGCGGCTTGAAGCTGCTGCTGATACTCTTGCTCAGAAATAGTGTAAGCCCCAAATCGCTCCAAATGGGGATTGATAATCTGAACATCGAACAAGGTAAATTGTTGCGATCTCAAATGATCGACCAACATCACCATTGCAGCTTTAGACCCTTCAGAGATGTGGAAAAACATCGATTCACCAATAAATACCCCACCAATCACTAATCCGAGGATGCCGCCTGCCAGCTGATCATCTTGCCAAGTTTCAAAGCTAAATGCCCACCCGGCCTTATACAAAAGCAAATAGATCATCTTCAGTTCATCAGAAATCCAGGTCGAGTCACGATTGGCACAGCCTTCAACCACCCCAAAAAAATCGCGATTGATGGCTGAGGTAAATCGGTTTTGGTTCAGACTCCGACGGAGGGATTTTGGGTAGCGAAACCGTTCATCCAAAGGCATAATCGTTCGGGTCTGACTGGAATACCATCCCAACCCATCACCGTTATCCATCAGAAAATAGCCTTGACGGTACCCCGCAATGATCTCGGCAGGATCAATCTGCATCATTTTTGGCATCGAATCAAACTAAAATCACCTGCAACGGACGTTCTATAGTCAATATTTTAAGGAAATTGCCGAAGAGCATCGACGGATTCAGGATTTTTTGCAGACTTTTAATATGAACACCAGCAAGGAAAGACGAACTTATACAACTAAAACGCAGAATCAGACAAGAACAAAAAACTGACCCTGCAATACTCAGAACATCACAAAAGTCCCCATCACGATCAGAACGCACCAGTAGCCTGTCTCAGGCTCCATCTCGTCTTCATCCATCTCTACAGGACTGATTAGCATGATGCCTCAACACCAACTTTTAGCCACCACAGGTTATTACATTCGTCAGTTGATCAAACAACATGGTCAGGAACTCCAATCCGCCGTTGCACAAGGTGCTCAGCTGATAGCTAATACCACCGCCGATATCAATCGAGTTATTGCCAGTCTCTACCCAAATGAGTCAGAGACCACTCGGATGATGAGTGAACTAGAACTGCTGGTCAAAGTCCACCAGCATCTCCGCAGCCAAAACAGCCTCTACGCCAGCACCTTTGAACAGCTCCAAGACATTGAATCCAGGATCTTTAGCATTCTAGGACTTAGCCGAGTATGTTACGCCTCCTAACTTTCTCAATACATGAAAAAACCTTACGTTAAGACGATGATTTACGATTTCTGCGACATTTCTTAGAACAGTAAATAACATCGTCCCAACAATTGCGCCATTTCTTGCGCCAGGTAAATGGCAATCCACAAACTGGGCAAATCTTAGTGGGTAAGTCACGTTTTCGAGAGGCCATGTTGAATTCATTACGAAATTAAACAGGAGTTCAATCCCTTACAGGTTGCGGACAGATCACGTCCCTCACTTAATCTTGAGCAGTAGATCACATCCCAATCGGCGAAAAATGCAGAGTAGGTGTCTTTGTGTTGCCTAGCCAAAGGGTAAGGAGAGACTGTCTCAACCTCACAAACCGACAATTTAAGCTAACTTATATCGAAGGCCATCTTCTTTGTGAGCCTTCAGATACTCCAAATTTGATAAATGGCTCAGGCGAGATTTGAACTTGCGACCTTGGGCTTATGAGTCCCCTGCTCTAACCACTGAGCTACTGAGCCAATTGGTCGGTTAGTGAAAGTAGCTGATGCGTTAGCTTTCATCAAGCGCCGACGGTTTATTAGCGTAACATACACAGCAGACCCTTTGCACCATCGGTTTGGGGAATTTCTCAATTTTGGGAAACACTGGGACAGCGGAGCCATAACCCTTGGTCACAGCCGGACATGTCGTGGGAAGATAGGCAAATATGTAAATCTTTTCCGCGACCATGGACATTAAACACGGCTTTGTCGGCGCAGTTGGCAACACTCCCCTCATTCGCCTCAATAGTTTCAGTGAGCAAACCGGCTGCGAAATTTTGGGCAAAGCTGAGTTCTTAAATCCGGGGGGGTCCGTTAAGGATCGGGCTGCTCTGTTTATGATCAATGACGCTGAAAAAAGAGGGGTGCTTAAACCCGGCGGCACAGTAGTAGAAGGGACGGCAGGTAATACGGGGATTGGCCTGGCCCATATCTGCAATGCTAAGGGCTACAAATGTTTAATCGTGATTCCCGAAACCCAATCCCAAGAGAAGATGGATGCGTTACGGCTATTGGGGGCTGAAGTTCGAGCGGTGCCAGCGGTGCCCTATCGTGATCCCAACAACTATGTCAAACTGTCGGGCCGCATCGCTGACGAACTAGACAATGCTGTGTGGGCCAACCAATTCGACAATTTGGCCAATCGTCTCGCCCATTATGAAGGCACCGGCCCCGAAATCTGGCAGCAGACCGATGGCAAGATCGATGCCTGGGTCACCTCCACGGGGACCGGCGGCACCTATGCCGGAGTAGCTCTCTATCTCAAAGAGCAAAACCCCAATCTCAAAACGATTTTGGCGGACCCCATGGGGAGCGGTCTCTATAGCTATGTCAAAACCGGAGAAATTAAGCCGGAAGGCAATTCGGTTACCGAGGGCATTGGCAATAGCCGGGTCACCGCTAATTTGGAAGGGGCTCCCATCGATGATGCCATTCAAGTGGATGACCCCGAAGCGCTACGGATCATTTACCAGCTATTGCGAGAAGATGGCCTGTTTTTAGGGGGATCGGTCGGCATCAATGTGGGCGCAGCGGTCGCCCTCGCCAAAGAGATGGGGCCTGGGCATACCATTGTCACGGTGCTTTGTGATAGCGGCACTCGCTATCAGTCTAAGTTGTTTAATCCAGACTGGCTGAAAGCCAAAGGACTCAGTCCTGATTAATAAAGACTAGCGGTCTATACCCAAGTTAGAGCATATTTTTATGGAGCAGCGATGGAGCTGGGTGAAGCAGCTATGGGCAAGCTATAAGTCCGTTTTTTTCGCTGGCTTGCTGATGGCGGTTTTGGCCTTTTTAGGGAAAGCCCTATTCGAGCATTGGCAGGCGATTGCAGCCATTCAGATTACTCTGTCGGCTTGGGCTAGCGTTGCGATCGCAACCGGTATCACCCTATTTGCCTTTACCTGGACTGGGTGGGTTTGGGGCTGGATTTTAGAGGATTTAGGACATCCCGTCAGCAATATTTGGGCAACCCAGATTTACCTAACCACTAATATTGCCAAATACTTACCCAGCAATCTCCTCCACCTTTATGGTCGAACCCTTGCTGCCCAAAACGTAGGAATTCCTCTCACCGCTGCCTCCCTTAGTGTCATTCTCGACACTCTTCTAATGATTTCAGCAGGGTTGATTCTGGGGTTATTAAGCGTACCGCAGGGGGGGCTATGGACGGCAGGCTTGGGACTACTAGCTGCCTTAGTTATTGTCCATCCTAAAATTTTGCGGTTTCTGATTCGACGGCTGTCTCAACTCGGAGCCGTTATTTCTAAATCCAAATCGAAAAGAAGACCTAAACCCTTCCTGCTCAAGCACTATCCCTGGCGTCCTTTACTGGGTGAAATTAGCATTATTGTCCTGAGGGGTCTGGGATTTGCTCTCACCGTCCAAGCCCTTACGCCTGTAGAGATTGAAGCGATTCCGCGTTTGATTAGCATTTTCAGTATTGGTTGGCTGCTGGGATTTGTCACTCCTGGGATTCCAGGGGGAGTCGGCGTGTTTGAACTCACCGTTTGTCAGCTGATGATTCGCCCCGGCGTCCTGACCGAGGCCTCCACCCTTTCCTACGGGGTAGCGTTGGGCAGTGTCGCTTTGTATCGATTGATGAACACCCTTGCCGAAGCCTTGGGGGCAGGTCTAGCGTGGTTAGACACAAAGCAATCTCAAACTGCAACAACCCCTATCCTCCGATCAAAGATTGACAAGCCATAGCACTACAAGGCTTTGAAGAATTACAGCTCTCATGAAAAGAGCCCGTCAATAGGACCAATTACTAGTCCTAGAAATCGAGCTTAATAATACGAAATATTCTGTTTAAACATGTCCGTATATTTGCGGAGGACAACCGCCTAAATCACCTCGTACCCTTTGAGGGAAGCAGGTTTATTCAGCCAGTATTCAGAAATATACGTGAATTTACGCCATTTCAATTGGTGAAAGTCATGTTTTACCTGTGCTTGGAGTAATTTTGGTGTGACGTTCCCTCCGCTGTCCGAAATCGTGAAAAGCGACCAACAGTCCAAATTAGATCATCTGTCTGCTGCTTGCCCTGCGGTTATGTATAGCAGCTGTCCAGGTGCCTATGAATTAACGGCTGTTTCTAAGAGCGTTACCTCCCTGTTTGGCTATACAGATCAGGATTTGCTAGCAGAGCCAACCCGCTGGCTCTCCCTGATCCATCCTGACGATCGGTCTCTGGCCTTAGAAACCCTTAGCCAAGGCACATTAGATGTTTGGCAGGAGTGTGAGTACCGTTTTTTTCATAAACAGTTAGGGTATCGCTGGGTTCAGAATATTTTTCAGCTCGTGTCGAAACCCAACGGACCCGGACTAGAACTGATCGGTTGTTGGCTGGATCGCACGGAACACCTCCAGCATCGACTAGCTCAGCAACAGCGGGATAACCTACTGACCGCCGTGGCAGAAGCCAGTCAATATCTGCTCACGGGTTCCCATTTCAATACAGCTGTCACCAAGGCCCTGGCAGTAGTCGGCAATGCCGCCCAGATCGATCGCCTCTATGTTTGTGAACTCCATACATCGACCGCTGGCGTGCTTACCCCCCAGCTGCGCTATGCCTGGGTAAAAAAGACCGAGTCAGCGTCCAGTTTACATTTGCCTTGGACCGTTCCCTCCGATGTGATTGGTCAACGACGGTGGTACCAGTCCTTGGTTCGTCGTCTACCGTTTTCCCAGCTAACCCGAGATTTTCATGAGATTGAGCGATCGCATCTAAAACGAGCTGACATTTGCTCGGTGTTTCTACTCCCCATCATTATCGAGGACCAGCTCTGGGGATTTATGAGCTTTGAAAATCGTCATATTGAGCGCCAATGGTCTACGCCCGATATTTCCCTATTGCAAACCTTGGTGGCAAGTCTTAGTGGAGCCTTAAAGCATCACCAAAAAGAGACAGAACTGCTCCATCATGCCTTCCACGATCCCCTAACGGATCTACCCAATCGCGCCCTATTTATTAATCGGCTCGAACAATCCCTCAAACAGCTGCAGCGCTATCCCGATTATCTGTTTGCAGTACTGTTCTTGGATTTAGATCGGTTCAAAATCATTAACGACAGCATGGGACATGGAGTGGGCGATCAGTTGCTGATGGGCATTGCTGAACGGCTGCTCTCTTCTTTGCGTCCCGGTGATACGGCCTCTCGCTTAGGTGGAGATGAATTTGTTATTTTGCTCAATGGCCTCCAAAACCAAGAAGATGCGACCTCCACAGCAGAGCGCCTGCGACAACAATTGACCCTACCCTTTAATTTAGGGGTACATGAAATTTTCATTGATGTCAGCATTGGCATTACCCTCAGCAACTTTGGCTACCACGATGCTGAACAGGTGCTTCAGGATGCGGATGTGGCCATGTACCAGGCTAAGTCCGCCGGCAAGGGCTGCCATAAGGTCTTTAATACGGGCATGCAGTCCCAGACAATGGCGCGATCTCAGTTGGAAACGGAAATGCGGCGAGCCATTGAACGCCAAGCCTTTGAAATTTACTACCAGCCTATTGTTTGTCTAAAAACTGGAGCCATTGACGCCTTCGAGGCGTTGATCCGCTGGTACGACAGCAACCATCAACCCATCGCCGCCTCGGATCTGATTGGCATTGCTGAGGAGTCCGGCATGATCCAGGACTTAGGATTATCGGTCTTGCAGCAGGCCTGCAATCAACTCCGTCAATGGCAGCGTCTTCCAGATTATGAGACCCTGCGCATTAGCGTTAATTTATCGGCTAAACAGCTGTTTCATAGCGATTTGGTCACTAAGGTGGCGGATATCATAGCTGCCTCTCGCATCGACCCCACCCATCTGAAACTAGAGCTAACGGAAAGCACGATTATTCGCAATGATCAGACGACGATAAGTTTACTGAAACAATTGCGGGAGCTGGGGCTAGAACTCTATCTGGATGATTTTGGAGCGGGCTATTCTTCTCTCAGCTACCTGTATAGCCTACCGATTAATGCCCTAAAAATCGATCAAACCTTTGTCCAACGAATCGATATGGGAGCAGAGGGGCAAGCCATTATCCGTTCGATTCTCTTATTAGCCAATAATTTGGATCTACAGGTAGTAGCAGAAGGGGTTGAAAATAAAATCCAGCTTAATTACCTCAATTCTCTCAACTGTACCCACGGCCAAGGCTTTTTGTTTGCCCCACCCCTAACGGCGAGGGGCGCGACATCCTTGTTGCGATCGCAAGATCGATTCGAGTACCAATCTGCTTAAAATCCATTTCAGTCTTGCCCCTGAGTCTAAATATATGGCATAGGGCAATTTTCAGGACTTTTACCTTGCTGTAGCACACAAATATTCCATTGCTCAGTACCATTAGGGCTATTGGTATTTTGCTTAGATTAACCGGCTATGACAACAGTATTATTTTGTGCCCTGGCACTAGCCATGTGGTCTCTTCCCCTCAATTACATCCCCACCCTGGCGCGGTTTGCAGAAGGGGGAATGGAATGGGCCACCAGCAACCGGGACACTATGCCAGAGATTCCCCCCTGGGCTCAACGGGCAGAGCGGGCTCAGCGCAACCATTATGAAAATTTACCGATGTTGGTGGTGACCCTGCTCGTCGTTCAGTTGTCGGGAACTGCCAACCCACTGATTAATCTGACCGCAATCGTTATGGTGGCCTGCAGGGTCTTTCATGCCTTTGCCTACATTATTGGCGTACCAGTTTTGCGGTCGTTGGGATTTGTCGGGTCTATCTTGTCTCTATTTGTGATTCTGTGGCAGCTTCTGGTTTAGGGGCCGCGAACCTAAAAAGGGCTTAAGTCAGCGATCGCTTCTTACGCAGTAACAAAGGCATTGCCGACAGCACCGCTAGGCAGGTACAGGCAATCACCAAGGGCCAAGGGCCTTTACCATGCATGGCATCATTCCCGGCAACCCCGATCCAGGTATAGGCAATCACCCCAGGAATAATTCCAATCAGCGTTCCTAAACTGTAGGGAAACCAATGAATGGTGGTCATGCCAAACAGGAAATTCACTAAATTAAAGGGAGAAATAGGCGCAAAGCGAACAATCAGGACAAAGCTGAATGGATGCTGGAGCACGGCTTGGTTAAACGTACAGAGCAGCTTGCGATCTCGCACACGTCTCTGGGCCCAATCTAACAATAGGTAACGGGCCATCCAGAAGGCTCCCATGGCTCCCAAGGTGGCTCCTGCTAGGGATAAAAAGCTCCCCCACAGCAGGCCAAACAAGACACCTCCCACGATGGTCAAAATGACTCCAGGGACCCCCAACACCGTGGCGACAATATGCAGCAGGATAAAGATGATCGCCCCCCATAAACCATGGGATTGAACAAACTCCACCAAATGCATCTGGTCAAACAGCAAGGGAACATACCGGATGGCGAAGGGAAGCAACAACACCCCTACCAATCCTGCTAGTAATCGTCTGCGACCTTTCACTTGCCGATGGCGTAGTCCTTCTTGCAGCATTAACTTAGCTCTTGCTCAACCGCAGTACCAGTTTCAGGGACTGCTTCTGCCAAGGCTTTGCGGGCCACTTTCGTCACATAGACGGTCACAAGAACCGTGGCCACAAAACCGATAATGCGGATGGCCCAGGTAATGGTGGGGTTAGAAGGTTGATCGCCTGTGCCGAGGGTAGCAATATTCCCCGCGAGAGATCCCAGATAGACGTACATAATGGTGCCGGGAATCATGCCCACGGAGCCGAAGAAGTAATCTCTAAGAGAGACACCCGTAACGCCCATGCCATAGTTGAGGAGGTTAAAGGGGAAGATGGGGGACAATCGGGTTAACAGAACAATCTTAAATCCTTCTTTGCCCACAGCCCGATCAATGGCTGCGAATTTATCGTTGCCTTCAATTTTTTTAGAGATCCAACCCCGAGCCGCATATCGGCCCACGAGGAATGCGAGAGTCGCACCGATGGTAGCGCCAATAAAGACCAAAAAAGAGCCTTGAACCACCCCGAAAACAACACCAGCTCCTAAGGTCAAAACGGAGCCGGGTAAAAAGGCCACAGTGGCAACAATATAGATACCGATAAATGCGATCGCACCTACAGTACCTAAACTCTCGATCCACAATAAAGCATCCTTCAAGAGCTGTTGGGGGTTAAACCCACCCCCATCTGCGGCCCAAGCGGGTGAAGCCGTAATCACCAAAAAGGCAAAGGCGGCCAATAATATCGGTTGAATTTTTTTCCAGCGACGAAGATTCATAGATTTACCTTTAAAAATGTGTGTGATGTCATAACAAAGAACCGCCGCAGCTCGAACCACTCCCAGCGGTGCAGCCATAGCAATAGGGCGCTGTTTTCACGTCCTCAATTACATCGAGACTGCCAGCATCCAATAGCTTCTTCACCGTTAATCGTTCCCCCTTAGGGGTCGTGGCAGGGATCTCTTCCATTTGGTTAAAATCGCAGTCATAGATATTGCCCAGATAGTCCACGGATAGCTCATTGCGGCACATTAAATGCTCAACGGTCGAGTCATTAAAGTGACCTTCCAAAAACTGCAGATAGGGCTGATGAAGCTGACGGTGTTCCAGATGAAACTTGGTGCGGCCGATGGGGAGATTGGTAATCGCAAACAGATGGTTAAACGTAATCCCAAACTGCTCCCCTAAATGTTGTTTATAGGCCAGTTCTAAGGGCTGCTGATCTGGCGCTAGGGCAAAGTCCAGGGTAGTCGGCACCTGAGGGTTATACACTAGGTTCAGCGTTAAGTTCGAATCGGAGCCATAGCCCAACTGATTCAACCGCTGCAGCGCTTTGATTGAGTTGTCAAAAACGCCATCACCCCGCATTTTGTCTACATTTTGCTCCAGATAACAGGGCAAGGAAGCCACCACTCGTAGTTGATGCTGAGCAAAATAGTCCGGTAAATCTTCAAAACCCGGCTCAAAGTAAATGGTTAAATTTGAACGGACAATGACTTCTTTGTTGTGGGAGCGAGCCGCCTCTACTAGGGGACGAAAGCCGTAATTCATCTCCGGGGCACCCCCCGTTAAGTCTACGGTTTCAATCTGAGGGAATCGATGAATCAATTCAACCAACTGCTCACAGATCTCTGGGGATAGCTCTTCTGTCCGCTTAGGGCTAGCCTCGACATGGCAGTGGCTACAGGCTAAGTTGCACCGTCGCCCTAAATTAATTTGCAGCACTGAAATTGTCTGCTTCGTCAGGGGGGCAACCAGCTTTTGGGCAAACGGGGTGAGGGTTGAGTTAGTTGATACAGTCATAACAGCTCGATCCACAACAACAAACGGCGTCGTTTAGCAACATCCTCCACCGTCGTAGTACCAAGTTGAGTCGGTGATCATAATTGCTTGGGGATGGGCTTTGGCGAGTTTGGCTGCCGTCTTGTCACACACGGCGAGGGGAATGCCTAAACTCAAAATGTGACCAGCCTTGTCATCAAAATACTCTTCAGGTCCGGTATAAACCGCCATCTTGCCCGTAAACACACAAGCCCCATCATCGGCAATATCTACCTTAAAGGAAACGGAGTCTAAGCTCTCTAATAGCAAATGCTGATCTAGCTTGTAGTTTTCCTGATCGAGCAGGCGATAGGGGCGACGGGCACGAATTTCGACTTGTCCAAAGCCAGCATGGATAATGCGCTGAACATATTGTTCGTAGGTTAAGGCACCAGACAAACACATGGCTCTTAACCGATCATCCTGCTGGAGATGCTCTGGAATGGGGCGAGTGGAAATGGGGTCACTCATGACCAAGCGACCACCAGGCTTGAGGACGCGATAGGTTTCGTGTAGGGCTCGAGACAGATCTTCTGGCTCAAAAATATTGAAGAGGCAGTTTTGAGCGACAACATCCACGGAGTTATCAGGGACGGGTAGGGCAAAGGCGTCGCCTTCTTTAATCGTGACAAAGCTGGTATCGAACCACTCATTTTCTTTGGCGGCAATTTCCAGGTTGCGGGCAGCCGCTTTGCGCATTTCATCCACTGGATCTACTGCAACCACAGCGCCGGGGCGACGGGAGAAGTAGGAAAATTGCAGGGCTTCCAAGCCACCGCCCACGCCAACATACAGCACCGTAGGGTTACCCGATAATTCTGTCGGATGAACGGTTGTACCACATCCATAGTTCATTTCCTGCATTTGCGGAGGCACCACCAGGCCCGGCAGTTGCAAAGGAGTACTTTGGACACAACATAAGCCCACTTCTGGGGTTTCAGCGACTTGACTGTAAAACTTTGCTGCGGATTCTAAATACGTCATATTGGTCAACGATGGATTTGTAATGAATGGTCATTCATGGGCACTATGCCATGTTTGTTTATTTTTTGCAGCTTCAAGACATCAATCGAGAGGATTTGAGTATGGGTCGAAAGCGCGTATTGCTCATTAAACAAAGGGACTGAGGGGCTAGCCCCCTTAACTTACAGACTCATTAAAACGAAGCGGTATGAGTTTTCCCTGAGAGTTTCCCAATCTATAGATAAAATTCTGAGCCTTCTGCAAGAGACTGCCGAGTTTAATAAGCCATGAATAAAAACCGTATTATTTTATACAAAATTCAATAATTTAGTTACATCCGATACAAAATCAATGATGATTTTAAGGATTTTTCTTTCAATCAGAACTTAACTTTTTTAGTGTCTGAATTTATTTTCTTGAGCATTATTTTCTTCCCAAATCCTCCTGCAACAATCCGCCTTTCAAATGGGCAAACTAATTTAAAAGTGCACAGTGCCACTAACAACAGCGAATTTAAAAATATCCGTCTATTCTAGATTCAACTCTTTTTAAGGGTGGGCTTTATCTAGATTTTTAACTAGTAAGCTGAGTATTCAAAAGTCGCCCTTTACAGACTTCTAAAGTTGGCACTTTTCTCTTGGGGGAGGAATGAAATGCTTAAGTTCGAGGCAGGAAAATTACAGAAAACGCTAGGCCAACTACACCAGGAAGAGTTCTCAGGTGTCGTCTATATCAATGCAGCCCTTGGCCAACAGGACAAAGTCAGATCACGGGTTATTGCCTTTCATAAAGGGGCAATTACCTACGCAGGTAAAACCTTACCTACGCCTCTTGAGTTTTCCCAACTGGTTGGCGAAAAGCTGAAGCTTAAAGTCATGAAGGCGGCCATGCTGTTAGCAGAAAAAAGGGCCAAAGATTCCACTTCAATTCTGGCTTACTTAGCCATTTACTTTCGCCTCGATCTGTTTGGCTGGGACGCCTTGGAAAAGGTGATGCGATCGCAAGTGGTATTTCATCTCGATCAACTCTGGTCCTATGCCGGTACCCTGAGAACGGAAGAGACCGTTGAGTTTGATCTGGCCTATGGTGAGGATGGCCACGGTTTTGATTGGCAGCAGCTCTGTTTGTCCTTAACCCAGCGCCAACAAGCATGGGCCTCTCTGACTCCTGCAATCCCGTCTATGGACGCGATCCCTCAGCCCATTGTGCAAGGGAATTATGAAGCGGTAGAGGATGAGTATGCTAGACAGCATCTGACAATATGGATTGATGGCAACCGATCCTTACTGGATATTGCCGAGGGGTTACAGCGTGATCCACTGGAATTGGGCCATCTTTATTTACATTGGCAAAAGATGAATTGGGTAATCTTCGCTGGTGATCAGCTCCCATATTTAGGCGGAAACCCCATTACAACTGCTCAACAGAGCTTACCCTTAATTTTGAGCGTGGATGATAGCGTCGTTGTCCAAACCATGCTTAAACGAACGTTATGTGAATACTATCGGTTCTTGACCGCTAGTAACGCTGTTGAAGCTCTCAATCTTCTAAATCGCTATCCCATAGAGTTGATGCTATTGGATGTGACAATGCCCGATATCGATGGCATCGAGTTCTGTAAAACGGTTCGAGGCATTTCTAAGTTCAGAGATTTGCCGGTGATTATGCTGACGGCCAAGGACGGATTGATTGATAAGGTTAAGGGCCAGATGGCTGGATCAACCCACTATCTAACCAAACCTGTCAGAAAAGAAAAGTTACTCAATGTAATAGAAAAGAACCTGCCGTCCAGTAAAGTGATGAGTTGGAGACTTCATTAACCGCTGGTTATGATCCCCCACCCAGCCCTAAAGCCTGACCATAAGGAGATTTCAGCCAATTGAAACACTCATAACAAGAAATTAATTTTTCCTTAAGGAAAAATTAAAAGAATCCCCTAACTGTTGGGCATGCTAAGGAGATAGATCCCTTTTTGCGCCAAAGGATGTCAAGCATGACATTAGACAGCAACCCAGGTATATGATTGCGATTATCAACGGTTAAGTATAAGTTGATGTCGCTCAACAAGAAGGCTCTATAGGACTCTATATACCTGAGCTTTTTTATCGCGGCACTAGAATACTGGGATTGTTTTTTTCTCCTGTATAAAAAGAAAAAATGATGCTTCATCTGGATGGTCAATAATGCTTCAGTTCCAAGCTGGACAATTACAGCAATCTTTAGAAGAACTCCGACAAGACGCTTTTAGTGGAGCCGCCTATATTGATGTTTCTATCAATACCCAAAATATAGTCCGCTCACAAGTCGCTTTCTTCAAAGAAGGAGCGATTACTTATATCGGTAATGACTTGCCTAATCCCATAGACTTCTCACAAGAAATTGGGAAACTGTTGAATCTGAAAATTATCAATGCTGCCATCAAAATGGCAGAGAAAAAGGTAAAGGATCCAACCTCCATTCATTCTTATTTATCTATTTATACTCGCATCAATCTCTTTACCTGGGAGCAGATCGAGAAATTGATATTTAACCAAACGGTCTTGAGGTTAGACCAGCTTTTACCTTATGAAGGCCGACTGGTAACCAATGCTCAAGCAGAGTTTGATCTTTGTTATGGAGAAGATCGGCATGGACTAGATTGGCAACAACTGCAAGCAACATTAGTGAAGCGTCAACAGGCCTGGACTGACCTTGAACCGGATATTCCGTCCATTGATGCCATTCCCCATCCCATCCAAATCAACAAAAATCATGCAGTTGATGATGCTCATGCACAGAAACATTTACAGACATGGATAGACGGTCAGAGATCTTTGTTGCAAATTGCATCTGAAATGAAGCAAGACCCGTTGGCATTGGGACAGCTTTATCTCCGTTGGCACAAGCTAGGGTGGATAACCTTCACGGGAGCTCAGCCTAAAATTACGGCTCAACCATCGACAACAGAACAAAAAGGCTTGCCAGTAATATTAAGTGTGGACGACAGCCTCGTTGTCCAAACCATGATTAAACGGGCCATCGGAGATCACTATAAAGTCTTGACCGCCAATAGTGCGATAGATGCCCTACAGGTGCTGAACAACAATTCAAATTCAGTGGAGCTGTTGCTGTTAGACGTCACGATGCCTGATGTTGATGGTTTTGAACTCTGTCGCACGGTGAGATCTATCCCACAGTTCCAAAACCTACCTGTAATTATGCTGACGGCCAAAGACGGCCTTTTAAATAAGGTAAAGGGACAAATGGCGGGATCAACCCACTATTTAACCAAACCCGTTGAAAAAGAGACATTACTCAACGCCATCGAAAAGTACATTCCTTCCCCCCAAATGAGTCGCTAATGGGTTCAATATTTTTCCAAAGGACATATGGTTATGGACAATCAAGCTTATCTGATCTTTCAGCTGCAAGAATTGTGGTATGGAATTGATGCTGAGCTCGTACAAGAAGTTTTTCCTTTACCGGAACTAACGCCTCTGGCAGAAGCTCCCCCAGATATTATTGGCATGCTAAATCTACGGGGAAAAATTGTCCCCGTTATGCATTTAGCTTGTCGATTGGGCCAATCTCAGCCCAATTGTAAGCTCAAGGATGCCGTCATCATTATGGACTGGCAAGGCATTCAAGTCGGGATCGTCGTTAATCAGGTCCAAGATGTACTGACGTTTGGCGCAGCTGCAATTGATACATCTGTTGAATACGGAAGGTCTCAAGCTTCCCCTTACATCAAAGGCGTCACCCGGGAACTAGAGGTCCCTATTGTGTTTCTCAACCCAGAAACCCTGATCCGCCAGCCGGATCAGGTCGCTAGCCTGGCCTGGGAATCTGAACTGGACAGGACAGAGCCCGACTTTCCAGAAATTCCACTCAACCTAGAATCAGAACCATCATCAGAGACCCTAGAAGAGGTTGAAGATCCGGATGAGATCGCAGCCCTGCATCAACAGTGGGAAGCGTTACTGAATGATTCTGAATCAGGCTCTGATTCAGAACAAATGTTAACGGCTGATCTAGAAGCGGCTGAGTCTGACTCAGATCAGCCATTAGAGGCTGCTCTGGAAGAGGCATTTGAGCCTGAACCCACTGCCATTCAACCTCCTAAGCTGGGTACTTTTTTTGAGCGTTACTGCCCCGATGCGTCTGAGGCCGATCAAGACATTTTTCGGCAACGGGCGGCCAGTTTAAGAGAGGCACCCACCGACACCGATCCTGCTGATTTGCGGTCTTTAGCCGTTGTGGGACTAGGCAATCAGTATTTTGGTTTGGACTTAAGTTGGGTTCGAGAATTTATCAATATTCGGTCCGTGACCCCCATTCCCTGTTGTCCCCAACATATTGTGGGCAATATCAATTTAAGAGGGGAAGTGATGACCTTAGTGAATATCCAAAAAGCTTTAAATCTGTCCGACGACTCCAGGGAGTCACCTCAAAAAGCAGTCGTCTTTGAGGTGGACGATGTGGTGGCAGGTCTCACCGTTGATGAGGTGATCGATGTGACTGCTTTATCATCAGCCCAGATTGCTCCGATTCCAGCCGCTGTCTCCGCTACTTACCGTGAGTTTTTGCAGGGCATGATTCTCTACGACAATCAATACCTCAATCTTCTGGATCTACCCAAAATGATTAGCCAAGGAGTCTTGAGTGTGGCTTAGCTGATCTGAACCTAGGGCCAGGGATGGCCGATCAATCTTTTTATGACCGCTATTTGCGGACTTCGTATCAAACCTTTACTAGTCAAAGGACACCAGCAATTCAATGAAAATTACAAACCAACTCCGATGGACCGTTGCAGGCTTGACGGTTTTTGCCCTAGGCACCACTGCTTACACCGTTAGCAACATCGGTCGCAACACAAACGACGGTACGGTTGTGAACAATGCAGGTATTGTTCGGGGGGCCACCCAGCGCTTGGTCAAATTGGAAACGAATGGCAAACCGGATAATCAACTTCGCCAGAAAATTGATGGTCTCATCAACGGCTTGATTAACGGAGATGCTGAACTGGGTTTGCCCAAGGCCACAGATGCCGCGTTCCTAGACAAAATTCAGGCTGTAGAAGCTGAATGGCAAGTATTGGGACAGATGATTGAGCAATATCGGTCAAATCCTAGTATGAAAGCTCAGGTCATTAATGAGAGCGAAAAATTTTTTGAGTTAACCAACGAAGCTGTGTCTGCCGCTGAAAATGCAGCCACCAATAACGTTCAAGGGCTAAGCAATACCCAGTACGTTGTGTTGGCCTTGAACTTGATCGTTCTAGGATTTATTTTCTGGACCATTCAACAAGCTTCAAAAGTATTGACCAATTCCGTCGGATCTGTGGCCACCAGCTCTTACGCCATTGCGGAAACCGTTGGCAAACAAGAGCAAATCATCAACGAACAAACCCAATCCGTTAAAGATACAACGGTCACCATTGAAGGGCTAGGGATGTCTTCCATGCAAGCGGCCCAGCAAGCTGATTTATCAGCCAAAGGGGCCCAGGAAGCCCTAGAACTCTCTAAGAATGGAGCCCAATCCGTGGCTGAGACGGTGGAAGGGATTGGCGAACTCCGAACCAAAGTAGGAGAAATTGCTGAACAAATTATGCAGTTGAGTGAACAAACGGGACAGATTTCGACGGTGTCTCAGCTGGTGGCTGGCATTGCGGACCAAACGAACATGCTGGCCCTAAACGCAGCGGTGGAAGCAGCCCGAGCTGGTGAAGAAGGAAAAGGTTTCGCGGTGGTTGCCGGTGAAATTCGAAAGCTGGCGGACCAAAGCCGCAGTTCGGCTGACAAGATTAATACTTTGGTTGCGGATATTCAAGCTTCGATTAATAGCACTGTGATGGTAACCGATGAAGGGACCAAAACGGCAACGAAGGGGATTGAACTAGCGGAATCCACCAATGACGTGATTGTCAAAATGGCCCAGTCCATTCAGGAGGTGTTTGAAAGTAGTCAAACGATTGCTCAGAGTTCTAAACAGCAGGCGGTCGTGGTTCAGCAAGCGGTTTCCGCGATTAACACCATTAACCTGGGTGCCCAAGAAACCGCCTCTGCCGTGAGTGAGGTGAATACCACTACAGAACAGCTGACTGACGTTGCTCAACAATTGGCTGTTACGGTTTAAGACCGCCTTATTTTTAGGAAAGAAACCCTTGATTGTCTGGGATCTTTCGACTCCAAAGCGAAAGCTCTTTCCTGCTTTTCCCCACCCTTTATCTAAGCAAGCATAACAACCATGTTCATCGAAGATGACGAACTGCGTGGACTTTACAAAGCTGCCAGTGCCGAACATATCGAAACCATAGAAGCAGGTTTGCTCCATTTGGAAAAAAACCCAGAGGATCAACAGCAGTTACAAGCACTCCTAAGAGCAACCCATTCCCTTAAGGGGGATTCGCGGATGCTGGGGGTTGGTGATGCCGAGACCGTTACTCATCAGATGGAGGATCTTTTGTCTGAGGTTGAGCAAGGGGATCGAATTTTATCGTCTGGGTTATGCGATCTCCTTTACTCTGGTTTGGATGCAGTTCGTAAAATTGCCCATACGGCAGTGACTGGGGAACAGACAGATGTGAGTGTTTTCCACGTCATGGCCCAGTTGATGGCTGGCGATGATGCGGACATTCCTTCAGGGCCTGCAGCGACCCTAGATATCATTCAAGGGGATGAAACTGTAGAGATTGACCCTGCTGCCACCTTGATACAAGTCGCGGAAGAGACTGAGCCCGATTTAGCGGCTGAACTGAATCAACTTCTCAAACAATCTCCCTCCGATCAGGGACAATCTAAGCCCGCTGAAACACCGACCACCTCTCCTTATCAGGTGGATACCGTGCGGGTAGAGGCAGCCAAGCTGGATCAATTGATGACTCAGGCGAGTGAGTTGGCTGTTACGAAACTTCGAATTGCCCAGAGACTTGGGGAAGTGGAACAATTAGCCACCCTTAGGGAGCAATGGACCACTGATTTACAGGCCCAACAGTTGAGTTTAACGCCGCTAAAACAGCAACTCTCTGCGGCCGATGCCATGTTGGTGGATCAGGTCTTGCAAGTTCATCAACAGCGGCTCTCAGCCCTCAGTTTTCAGATTGAAAATCTAAAGGCCCAAGTGGGAGAAGATTCAACTCGCTTGGATATTACGGCTAACCAATTAGAAGTCGGCATTCGCAATTTGCGCATGTTGCCCGTGGCCGGTCTATTTCAACTTTTCCCTCGCATGGTGCGGGATCTTGCCAAACAACAGCAAAAACAGATTGAGCTGGTTCTAGAAGGCACAGATACCCTGGCAGATAAAAACATCTTGGAACAGATGCAGGCTCCCTTAACCCACTTAGTTCGCAATGCCATCGACCATGGCATCGAGACTACAGCCGAACGAATGGCGATGGGTAAGTCGGAAACAGCTACCCTCCGCTTAAGGGCGTATCAATTGGGCAGTAGTATTGCCATTGAACTCACGGACGATGGCCGAGGGTTGGAGCTGACCAAGATCCAAGAGACGGCCATTAGACGAGGGCTACATACTGAGACCGAGTTAGCCCGCATGACCACCAGCCAAGTCCAGTCTCTGATCTTTGCACCCGGTTTTTCGACGCGGACCCAAGTGACAGAGATTTCGGGGCGAGGGGTCGGCTTGGATGTGGTCCGAGCCAACGTGGAGCGACTACAAGGCACCATTCAAGTTCGTTCGATTCCTAGCCAGGGCTGCACCTTTCAGCTCACTCTCAGCTCTAGCTTAACCACCACTGCAGTCCTTATTGTTGAGGTAAATCAGCATCCTTACGCGATTCCCTTGGAATATGTGGACAAGATGATCAGTGTCACCCCTGACCAAATCTTTTCGTTGGAAGGGCATCCTACTATTACGGATCAAGACCAACCCTTATCTGTAATGTGGCTAAGTGATGTTCTTGAATTACCAACCGAACAGGATAGACACGAAACTGAACGCACCAATATTCCTTGTGTCATTCTCCAAATTGGTTCAGAACGCTTGGGGTTATTTATCGATCAACTCGTAGATCAGCAGGATATTGTGCTAAAACCCCAGAGTAAATTGCTGAAACGCATTCGGAATATCACCGGGGCCACTATCTTGGGCAATGGTGAGATCTGTATGGTACTCAATCCCCAAGATTTCCTACAAGCCACCCAAGGCATGGACGATCTCACCTTGTCCGAACATTTACATGAAGCCGTGACATCAAAGGTGTTGTTGGTTGAAGATTCCATACCAATCCGAACGCAAATGAAACGGATTCTACAAGGGGCTGGGTATGACGTCACTGCTGCAGTAGACGGTCAAGAGGGATTGGAGAAGCTGCAGGCTGATCGCTTTGATGCGGTGGTGTCTGATGTGGAAATGCCCAATTTAACTGGACTAGAAATGACGGCCCAGATTCGTCAGAGACAGGAATACCAGCAGCTTCCCATTGTATTGGTCACAACCCTAGCGAAGGAAGAAGACAAACGTCGCGGTCAGGAAGCGGGGGCCAACGCTTACCTAACCAAAGGTGATTTTGATCAAACATTGCTTATCGAGACCTTAAGGAGGTTAATTGCGTCATGACAGATCCGATCAAAGTAGTCCTAGTTGAAGATTCTGCAGTTGCCCTCCAGATTCTCAGTCGATTGCTGGATTCTGCCCCAGAAGTCAACGTTGTGGGCACTGCCCAGGACGGGAATGAAGGGTTAAGAGTTATTGCTCAAACCATGCCAGATGTCATTTGCACCGATTTGCAGATGCCCAATATGGACGGTTTAGAATTCACCGAAAAGGTGATGAAGGACTTTCCCCGTCCCATACTAGTCATCAGCAATAGTGTGCATCCTTCCGATGTAGACAATATTTTTAATTTGATGCAGGCGGGGGCCTTAGACTTTTTTCCTAAACCCAATTCTGGGTCGGCGACGGATTACGAAATCCTGAAAAAGACGCTAGTCACCAAAATTAAGGTGTTGGCGTCTAAAAAAGTGGGTTAGCCCTTAGCGGGTTAGCCAGTCCAGGTGCTGGGGCAATAATTTCGCCAAATCATAGGTTTTCTGAATCGTCTGACGAGCATTGGCTCGAAGTTCTGCCATGCCGTCTGGGTGATCGAGGGCTTCTTGGATGCGATCGCACACCTGTTGCGGTGAGAAAAAGTCCACCAGCAAGCCATTCTGCCCATCTTTAATCACCTCTGTCACTGGGGCCGTATTGGAAGCCACCAGTAAACAGCCCGCAGACATGGATTCCAGCATGGACCAAGACAAGACAAAGGGCCGAGTGAGATAAACATGCACGGAAGAAGCTTGTAACACCTGCAAATACTGGCTATAGGGTAACCGCCCCGTAAAATGTAACCGCGACCGGTCTAGGGGCAAAGTTTCCAACATATGCTGTTTATAAGTTTTGCCATTGGGCAGTTTTTTGCCATAAGCCACCCGATCCGCCCCGACCACGACCGCGTGGCAATTGGGTCGTTGCTTCTGCAATAAGGCAATGGCTTCCATAAACTGGGGGAACCCCCGGTAGGGTTCCATACCTCGCGCCACATAAGTGACAATTTCATCCACCGCCGACAGATCAAGATTGATGTCAGGCAATACTAGCTTGGCTCTCGGTTTAGGCTGGAAATACTCCGTGTCGATACCATCATGTAATACCTTGATTTTGCTGTGAAATTCTGGCGGGAATTGATGACGCTGCCATTGAGTCGGAGACAGGCCATAATCACAGCTGGCTAAATCCAATAAAATGGGGGCATTTTTAATCCGAATACGGGCCTCTGCATCGGCATCAAGGGGATCGGCAGGGTCAAAATCAGCATCAGTACCGTGGGCATGGTAATACCACTCAAAAAAGCAGCAGAACTTAGCCTTCGGGAAAATATCCTTTACGAATAATCCCGGTCCCCATCCAGAATGGGCATAGACCACATCCGGCACAAATCCCCGCTCGCTCAACTGCTGAGCAATCCGGTATACTGCCTGTCCTTCCAACACCGCGCTCTCTAGAGGGCGGACATAATGATGGGTTTCGGGGCGGACGTCCCGTGACGGTTTGTACAAAATTTTTTGGACTCCTTGAATCTGTCCCTCCTCCCGAGCCGTCCCATACACCACTTGATGCTTGGGACTCTTCGCCAACACCATCGCCAAATGCCGGAACTGAGCCGGGAAATTGGGGTGAAGGAACAGAATTCGTTGGAGTGCCATTAGGTCAAGATCTGTTTAAGGGCCGAGTCAATGGTCTCATATTTATATTGAAATCCATCGGCCTGAGTTTTCTCTGGTCGTACGTTTTGTCCTTCTAGAACTAACTGAGCCGCTTCCCCTAACAACAGCTCTAGAGCAATGTCTGGAACCGGCAGCCAAGAAGGGCGATTGAGCACTTTGCCCAGAGATTCACACAGTCCATTCATCCTTACCGGATTGGGGGCTGTGGCATTATAAACACCAGATTTACTACTATCCGTCAGTGCTGTCAGAATAAAGTTCACCAAGTCATCTAAATGCACCCAAGAGAACCACTGTTTGCCACTACCAATGGGACCACCGGCAAACATCTGAAACGGGGGCAACATTTTGGCTAAGGCTCCACCATCTCCTAAAACAATGCCAATCCGAAAAATAACCAATCGCGTGCCAGTATCAGTGGCCGATTGCGCTGATTTCTCCCAAGATTGACACACTTCTGCCAAGAAATCATCGCCGGGATTGCTTGATTCATCAAAGGTAGCCGTTTCACTAGTGCCATAAAAACCAATGGCGGATGCATTCACAAGCACCGATGGCTTTTCGTCCACAGCGGCAATGGCCTCAACCAGCTTCTGGGTACCGACAGCACGACTATTAATGATTTCTTGCTTGCGGCTGGTCGTCCAGCGATCGCCCACGAGGGGTTCTCCAGCCAGATTGACCACCCCATCCCAACCCGAGAGAGCTGTTTGCCAATCCCCTGAAGATTGAGGTTCATAGCCCTGGATTTCGACATTTGGAAATTTTTGGGAAGGGAAAAGCTTAGCCGCTTTATCGGGACTTCGAACTAATGCTAAGACCTGATGGCCTTCTTCTTGCAACCGTTCAACGAGGCGTTGGCCTACAAATCCGGTTGCTCCTGTTACGACTACTTTCATGGGGATGCCAGCTGCTTGTTCCCTCTGATCATACAGAAGGCTCGCCCTGAGTTCACACAGAAGGTAAACCTGAACTTTTTAGCAATAAGCGCTCCTCTGCTGCGATTAATGTCCTAACCGGTTCTGCTCAATCCACTGCATTGCAACACCTAATGATTCGGCATTGAAAGTTTTGCCAGAGCGGGGATCTGCGACATGCCACCATTCTTCCCCTTTAGGGGTGATTCGGCGCTCTAAGCTGAGTTTCCTTCGTGAGATGAATGTCTGGGTTATGTGTTGCCAAAGCCGGATAGCGTTTGGCGGTCGATGAGGGGGAGGTGAAATATCACGCCAATGGTATTCCAGCTGGAACCGTTCATGGGTCAGGAGTTCAAGCAAATGCTGATCGTGTTTGGCTGCCGCAACATCCATACGATTTTGTAAGTTTGCCATTATGTTGGTTTGTCGCTGGGCAAATGCCGACGATAAACCATTTTTCTTAGAGATTTCAGTATTCATGAGCTAAATCCATCACAAGCCGCTTCCTTATAGGCTAATCAGCTTTTTTGTATAGCCCAATACATTTAAATAAAAACTTAAATTAGTTTACCTCTGCTTAATTTAACTAGCCAAATAATTTTCACCCCACAATCCTAATTAAAGGCTAGAGCATTATGCTGTGGAGCAATCGTTGCTGGCTATTGCTCTAAAGAGATGACTGTGTTAGATTGATTGGCCCAAGGGCGATTAGCACAGGGGTAGCGCGCTTCCTTCACACGGAAGAGGTCACTGGTTCAAATCCAGTATCGCCCACTTAGCTGGTAAATTATACCTGGCAAGGCTTTTAGGGATTCGAACCGACTCCTAAAGGTCATTTTTCATTGTCAATAACCAGGCATCAATTAACCGTTTTGGGTTGTTTTGGGTACGAAATTGCCCCCGAAAACAGTCCCTATATGAACAACTTACAAACTGAGAATCACTGTGGCAGGCTCCGCTTAAAGTGGAACCTGCCACAAAAAGCTCTCTACAATGCTCCCTGGGAAGGATCCAGTAACTCAGTTGATAGTGCAGCAGAGGAGTGGACATAAGCTTGAAGGGAAGTGAGATATTAAAGCCTCACATTGTACGTTTCACAGCATTCCTCTAGCAGATTAGTAATCCTGTCTTAGCAAGCAACGTGTCCACTACTTTTTTACTAATAAAGACTCACAGTGAAGCTTGATACTCCCCATTGTCCGTGCAGCTCCATCCCATCTTCTGTAATCTGCTTAATTTTTCAGGCTTTACGACAATCTGTTGCTTCTTCAACTCTGATGTTAATGGTCGATTCTGGGTTAGTCTTAGCTCTAGAGAAAGGGGCAAAACTCCTATAGGAACTACTCACCAAAAGCTTACTATAGTGATGATAAACAGTTCCCAAAACACCAGAAGATCATAGGCATTGAGACATTGCTTATTCCATTTAAATGATTATCGATCCATTGCTATGCAGTAGAATTGTAGCTTCCCAATATCGATAATAGAAAGGAAACTGAACTTCGCCAACTGTCAGGGTAATCAGGCTTTGCAGCTTCCTAAACTGTTTGTTGGTGCTTATCTCTATAATGATTCTCTTAAATACAGTATAGGCAACTGCTTGCTAATTCATTGCATAGCAATAGAACCGTAGAATGCCCGTTAGTTATTATTCAAAAATGTTCAAAACACGCTGTAACTCTAGTGCTCTTAATATTCACCCTTCGGTGTTTCAAGTTTTTTTACGCATTGGCCAATGACTGGACTATAGGTTGTGTTGTCAGGGCATTGGCAAATACTGGCATGCCCACATTGGTTGATATCTTGTGTACAAATCCCCTTTGGTTCTAAGGCACAACGACTCTTTACTTCGACGCCAGCATCATTTGCTAGTCCAATATCATCAATAAGACATTTCCCAATAGATGCATTGTAGGTATAGCCTTCTGAACATCCACATACGCTGGGATTACCACAAGGGTTAATATCTCTTGTACAAATTCCTGTTGGATCTTGGACGCAGGCCCCGATAGGTTTCGCTGATGCTACTGGTGAATATATCAACAAAAGGAAGGCCAGTAGCAAAGAACTGATGACTCTAATTATGTTTGCTATAGAAAGATTGTGTCTCACGATTAATTTCCTCTCAACTAAATTAGATAACTAAAATTTCAACTCTTTCTTCAAGATATTCTCAATATTTATTTCTCTTATTTTAGATTTATTAATCTCAAGATATTGAAATTTTAAAAATATTAATTTCAAGGGATTATTTCCCTATACCAGATAGTTTTGAGTGTGTTTTTTGAACAACATACTCAATAAAAAGCATTATGCACTTGATGTTTAATGATCTACTATCAAATGATCCAAGACTAGCTAAGATAAAGCATTTTGTCTTGGTGCTTTTTATTTAAGGGGATTTATTCTCATTATTCTAATCTAGTTTCTATTTAATATCTCTCTTATATTGCATTTAAGGTTATCAGAAAAACTAAATTAATTTTGGATAGGCTAAAAGGATGGCTAGAAATAAATCATGATAGTGCTTTAGCCTTTCTGGTTAAGAATTATGTTCTGGATTTTTAAATATCAATATTAATTTTTTAGTCAAACGGCATAAACTAGCTAGCTTCTACTGAAGACTTATTAAAGAAAGAGAAGCTAGCAGGATTTATTAGCCTCAAGCTCTATCTAGAGTATTTTCAAATATCCAAAAATCCTGGAGAGATATTTGAGTTAAGAAAGCATAGATTTGAGCTTGATTTTATTCTAATTGGCTGACAAGAAAATCATAAAAAGCTAACCGGTTGATATGGATGGATTGCTCTCAAGTAATTTATTCCAATTATTCCAACAAAGTTTAAAGCTAGATTTTCTGGTGAGATATGTTGCTAATTCTTTGCCAATCTTTTATTTCCCCTAGATTCATAGTAATTGGAGGAAAAAATGTCTAAACCTACACTAATTCCTGAAGTTCGCTCTATTCAGATGTCAATTCTTGAAACAGCTCCACACCGCCTTAGCTTTGTTGCCTCTGGCATAGTTCCCACTGACGGTTGGACGGAGCCACAGTTAATTCCCTCTGTCTATATGCAGCTACCAGCGGAAAGTATGAGAGCTGATTTCTAAAGAAGGTATAAAGCGAACAAGTTAGGCCAGAAGTGTGCGATGGCGTCTGTGCATCTAGTCCAACTACTGACTTAAATGTATGAGCTGACGTCCTGAGATTGCCCACAGCAGGCGTCGAGCCTACCCCAACGATATGAGTGATACGGAGTGGGATGTACTTCGTCCTCTCCTGCCTCCTGCTAATGGATTCAGAAGACCTCGAACCGTTAATCTCAGAGAAATCCTTAATGCCATATTCTACGTCCAACGCAGTGGTTACCAGTGGGAAATGCTTTGCCCCTCACGAGACCGTCTATAAGTATTTCTAAAAAGTGGCACCGTCAAGGGATCTGGCAGACGATTCATACGGCTTTAAGGCATCAGCGCCGAGAAGGGGTGGGTCAAGCTAAAGTGTCAGGATTCAGTGTCCAAGATTTTAATTGAGAATTCTAGTAAAGCTCAATTCTTGAAATAGTTGATTTCTCGTTTAAATATCAGGAGTATTTCATTCAATAGTCAATATTATTGACAATAGATAACTTGGTCACTGAGTCCTGACACTTTAGCTCAGGCTACCTCAAATCAATGCAGTGTAAAAACCCGCAAAAATATACAGATGTTCTCCTTCTGGACTGACTGAGTCAAGTGGACAATTCCAGCAGGAACCAAAATGTAGCTCCGCCATCAGCAGAGGTTTCAACGCCAATTGTACCCCCGTGAGCTTCAATAATTTTTCGACAAATGTAGAGGCCAAGACCATACCCAGTAACGCAAGTATCAGATTGGCCACGAGTGTAAACTCCAAAGAGAGAATTGATTTTTTGAGAGTCGATACCAACACCATTATCTTGCACTGTGCAACGGATCATGGGAGAGTCACTGGCCTCAACACGAGCGTTTAAAGTAATATCAACGCGGTTAGGGTTATATTTGAGCGCATTGTCAATTAAATTCTCAAACACCCGCTGGAGCTGACTGGGATCGGCTTTAATAGGAGGCAAATCGTTAGGGATGCAGTTGTGAATAGTGGATGAGGCTAGCTTCGCTTTGTAGGACTTTTGGAGATCCGCTGTGAGGTTTTGAAGATGAATGGTTTGTAATTGGAGGGCAACCCGCCAGATGTCTGATGATTCTTCTGTCATCAGAGTATTCATAAGATTGAGTTGGCGATCGCAACTTGTCTGGATCAGGGTCAGTGCCGCTGGCTCAATGGTGATGACGTCAGAAGTCTCTGATGTTGAATGCTGCTCTTTATCTTTGCCAAAGGTTTGAAATAAGATCCCTTGTACCACACTTGAAATACCCATCACCAAGTTGCGGAGGTCATGGTTGATGGCATGGGAATAGAGCTGTAGCGACTCCTGGGCTGTTTGGCGTTCATGCATTTCCTGCTCCAGCCATTGGGTTCGCTCCTGAACCGCAAGTTGAAGATCTTGCTCCCGTTGACCAAGGACATGCAGCATAAACTGAAAGGCTCTCGCTAATTGTCCCGGTTCATCCCGTCGGTTGGTTAGCGTGTCCAAGCCCTGCGATGGATTCAATTTCATGCGCGGTTCATCCTGCAGTGAACAACTGCTAATTTGCTTCGAAACGCGTGTGAGGATTTTAAGCGGGCGAATCACAGTTCGCCACAGTAAAAGATTAATGACCAAGAACAGCGCTCCGAACAGGCTCAGCAAAATGGTGGTGACAGCCCACAGATTCTGATATCCCCGGTCTAGAATTGTGTCGGCAGGAACATAGATCATTTGGGCTGCAATCACATCATTAAGCTGCCAGCCGAACCCATTTTGATCACCATACATCTCAATCTGGCTTTGGGGGGCATCGCCTGGCTTTCCATGACAGTTCAAACATTTGGCATCTGTCATGATTAAAGGGCGAGCGATATAAAACAGCTTTGTCTCCCCTAACGTTCGGTAGCCCGATAAGCGTTCGGGCTGCTCCGTTGACCTGGTTTGCAGTTGCTTGAAAATGCTAGCTTCAAATTCATCAGTGCGATCGTCTGGGTTGGTGGGATTAGGGGTCGCTTCCTTATAGGAAAATGCTTGATAGTCTGGTGCATATTGCCTAAAATCCTCAAAAACAGTCCGGGCGGCAAAATTGGGGACGCTCTCTAATACGAAACTGCTATCCCACTCAGGACTGTCTTCCAGTCGCGGTTGAATATTGTCCTGAGTGTAGTTCCGCACGGCCTGCATCGTGGTTAGCAGGATCTCTGCCCGCTCTTGCACAGCTTTCTCGGCCTGATAATTGAAATGTTGTGAGAGGGTGAAAATTTTCAAGCTACTGCCGATTAAGAAAATCAGCACCAAGAACACACTAAATTTGACACCGAGCTTCCAAGGCATTGTTCGTAATGCAATCCCCCTCAGAGTCTGTCTAATTGATAATTCTACTAGGCCACGGCAAAGGAAGAGGTCTCTTCACCAGCGGAATTAGCCCAGATAGCAAGCTGGGTGCGGGACTGTACACCCACTCGGCTCAAAATGCTACTGACGTGATTTTTAACCGTTTTTTCGGTGATGTGGAGCGTCTCAGAAATTTCGCGGTTACTCGCCCCTGTCGCAACCAGCTTCAAGACGTCCTGTTCTCTGGGGGTGATGCCCTCGAAGGCTTCAATTTGAGGCCGCACTGGGGTTTTCAGAAGTTGACAGAGCTTTTGACCTAGGCCAGGACCGAGCTGTAGATATCCCTTGTGTGCCTGCTGGATGCTTTGGATGAAGTCTTCTGGGGGTGTATTTTTGAGTAGGTAACCGACAGCGCCTTGCTGCATCGCTTCCACTAGATACTCAGCTTCATCATGGGTGGTTAAGATGAGGACTTTAGCATGGGGCTGAATGCGACTAATCTCTTGGGTGGCCGTCACACCATCCATCTGGGGCATGTTGATGTCCATCAGAATCACATCGGGTTGTAGCGTTTTGGCCTGTGCGATCGCAGCTTTACCCGACCCAGCCTCACCCACAATTTCGATCTCAGGTGTGCCTTGCGCGATCGCTTTTAACCCGTAGCGAACGATGTCCTCATCATCCACTAGCAATACTCGAATTGGATTCTGAGGCGTCATCATAAATGTGCGACTAGCTCCACACTTTTGAACAAAAGATCAAAACAGTATTTCTCTCTCTACCTAAGGATTTTAGTAGGCGTTTCCTAGCCCTGGATGAGAGTTAACTTAGAAAGCACTGTGAATAAACTGTGACAACCGATACATACCAGCTGTACTGGTATGTAAATGATTGCGAATACACCACATTCCCCCACTGCTTAGGAAGCTAGAACACCTTAACCTGAAGCATTTGGCAAATACGAAACCCGCCATTATTCACGATTCTAGGTCTAAAGTCCCAATCAAGGTTTAGGTCTAACGCCTCAGGACGGCTAAGGCTTGCTCTGCCTATGATTCGACTATTGCGATGTATCACTTGCCACCGAGCAGGATTGATCGCAGAGCACAGCAACGATGACGTGTCCTAATTTGGGCGTTGCTATTACTCACCACAAAAGATAGGAAAATCACTTATGGCTAATCGAAGCAATCGATTCAATGGTCCCACTCAGCTCAATGACCCCATTGTCCTCAACGATAATGAGAGAGCTACGATTCGCGAAGACCTTATTGCTCCTCAGGGACAACCTGCTGTCAATATTGTGGGCGAAGATGCCACCCTGCGGGTCACGCGATCAGGCTCCATCTCAGCCCCTGATTCCGGTAACACTGCAGTCCTATCCAGTGGTGAAGATGCCCGGATCACAAACCGGGGGGCCATTTCTGGGGCATTCAACGGTATCAGCTCCACTGGGGATGATTTAAGACTCTCCAACTCTGGCCTGATCAGTTCGGATAGTCGGGCGGTTGACCTTAGCGATGGCGATGGTATTCGGGTTCGCAACTCCGGCACCATTCTAGGAACTGGCAATCAGCGCAACGGAACACTCTACGTTGACGGTACGGTTGATGATTTAAAGATTGATAATACTCGTCGGGGTGTGATTGATGCCGGTGAAGGCAACCTAGGGGATGCGATCTCCGTTCAAGTGGGTGCTGCGGGTGACCCTAGTAACGACAATATCCGCATTGATAATGATGGCCTACTTCAGGGGCGAGGCGATGGGCCAGAAGTATTCAATGGCGGTCGTGTTACCGGTAATGGCTCCAGTGGTCTACGGTTTTTCAATGGTTCTGGTCAGCCCCAAGCGACGATTTCAGGTTCAGTGTCCAACAGCGGCACCATTACCTCAGAAGTAAACGTTGGTTTCTTGGGGGGCCTTGTAGTTGAAGATGGCGTCGCCTTCCAAGGACGGATTACTAATGAGCGTCGAGGTCTGATTTCTGGTCCTCGCAATGGTTTGTATATCGGCAATGCGGAACATGATTTAGACATCATTAATCAAGGCCGCATTGAGTCTGGTAGTCGGGCTGTCAACATTGATGGTACAGGTGTCAACCTATTCAACTCAGGTCAAATCGTTGGTACTGGCGATCAGCGGAATGGAACTGTTTACTCCGATGCCACCGCTGATGACTATGCCATCATTAACGGCCGTCGTGGCGTTATTGATGCTGGTCGAGGGAATCAAGGTGCAGGGGTCGCCCTTCAGACAGGTGAAGTTTTGGGTGACGTGGTTAATGTAACTTTCCGTAATGCTGGCACCATCCAAGGCCGTGGACAGGCGGCTGCTACCAGCGGTCTAGCTGGTGACGGTCTTCGCATTTTCTCTGGTGTTACAGGTGGTGGTACAACCTATCAGGGGGACATCATCAACAGCGGCAGAATCCTCTCAGAAAGCACCCAAGGCCCCACTGCTGCCATTCGCTTCTCCAATGGTTTGGCCTATCAAGGAACTCTCACCAACGAGCGACACGGTCTGATTGCTGGTGCTCAAAATGGTTTGTATTTTGGTGATGCTGCCCATGATGCCAACGTTGTTAACCGGGGGACTATTGCGAGCGATAGCCGCGCAGTCAATATTGATGGAACTGGCGTTAATTTGACCAACTCAGGTCGGATTATTGGGTCAGGCAATCAGCGCAACGGCACCGTTTACTCTGATGCCACCGCAGATAACTATTCCATTGTCAACGAGCGTCGTGGTGTCATTGATGCTGGACGCGGTAACCAAGGTGCTGGGATCTCTCTCCAAACTGGAGAGGTGGATGGTGATATCGTCACAGCCTCCATTAGCAACGCTGGCCGGATTCAAGGTCGTGGAGCGGGTGAAGGCAACCTTGAAGGAGATGGGATTCGTGTCTTTGCAGGTGCTGACAATACCACATTGACCTCTGATATTGACAACAGGGGGCGGATCCTAGGATCTGACGATGGAATTGATATCCGGACTGGGACGACGCTAGATGGGGATATCAATAACAGAGGCATTATCTTTGGCAGGAACAATGGCGTTGAGATCAGTGGCGCTGTTGCTGGCTCAATTAACAATGATGGTTTGATTGCGGGTGAAGTAGCGGCCATCGATGCCAGCAATGCAGAGGCAGCTGTCACGGTTAACAATCGTGGTGCTCTCAAAGGGGATGTCATCCTTAGTGGGTTTGATGATACCTTCACCTCTTCATCTCGCCGAGGAGCTGTTATCACGGGTGGTCTGGGTAACGACAGTATCAGTGGCGGCACAGGTCGCGATACCGTTCGCTTTGATGATATTGACGTCCCAGTCAACGTGACCTTGGATGACAATGGTAATGGTACCGCAACCCGCAAAAATGGCTTCGCTCTACATTTCGAGAATATTGAAGTCGATTCTTTGAATACTGCAGCAGTTGCAGATGATGCAGCTTTTTTGTCAGAAGCTTTAGCGGGCAACCTGTACTTCAACATTCACACGAATGACTTCAACGGTGGTGAAATCCGTGGTCAGTTAGACAACATCGTGAGCGATGTCACAGAAGGTGGCGTTCGCACTGTCGTTCTTTCGGCAGTTCTAGATGCCGCCCAAGAACCTGGACCCACTTCTGACTCTGAAGCAACTGGCGAAGGTCTTGTCACTTTAACAGTCGCACCAGATGGCAGCATTACCTATGATCTAAGTTTGCAAACCACTGGGCTAGCGACCTTTGACCTGCTCCCAGTTGCTGGGTTCAGCGCCATTCATTTGCATAATGCCCCTGCAGGTGTTAACGGACCTGTCATTCTTGACGTTGTTCAAGATGCTGGTGGAGATATCACTGGACTTGTTCAGGCTCCTGGGGTTGATACGGGTGATGGCAATGTCTTCACTGAGATTATCGAGACAGATACTCTCGCTTCTATTGAGAACGTCGTTGGCTCTAACGACAATGATGTGATCCTAGCGGCGGCTGGTAATAACCGTCTAGAAGGCAATGATGGTAATGATGAACTAGCAGGTGGTGCTGGCAATGACACCCTCTTGGGGGGAGCTGGTAACGATACGCTTCGCGGTGGCGGCGGTAACGACATAACCGATGGCGGATTGGGAATTGATACTGCTGACTTCTCTGATATTGGTGCTGCTGTAACGGCTCGACTTGATGAGCATGGTCGTGGTATAGCTATCTACCAAGGTCCCAACGGTCGAGTTGTTGATCGGTTGATCTCTATTGAGAACCTAATCGGTTCAGCTAATGCAGATTCGCTCTCTGGGAATGAGCTTGCAAATGAACTAGCAGGTGGTGCTGGAAATGACACCCTCTTAGGGGGAGCTGGTGACGACATTCTACGTGGCGGCGGCGGCAACGATGTAACTGATGGTGGATTGGGAATTGATACTGCTGACTTCTCTGATATTGGTGCTGCTGTAACTGCCAGCATTGATGAGCATGGCCGCGGTACAGCTACTTACCAAGGACCTAACGGTTTAGTCACTGACCAGCTCATATCTATTGAGAACCTGACAGGGTCTGAGAATAATGATGTGTTGTTAGGTAATGCAGAAGTTAATGTTCTCGTTGGCAATGGAGGAGATGACACCCTAACCGGCGGTCTTGGGGCCGATACCTTTGTCTTTGGACCTGAGGCATTGGGGGCAGATGTGGTGACTGATTTTCAAGATGGCCTTGATCTACTTGACGTGAGTGCCTTTAGCCTCGGCACCACCGAGCTGCAGTCTGTGATCAGCAGCGCCCAGCAGATTGGCGGTGATGTACTACTAACCTTCGCACAGGAAAACACAGTCTTGCTGGAAGGTGTGCAGGCTCAAGCTTTAGACACGAGTGACTTCCTTTCCTAGATAAAGAAACTTCGGCGGCAGACTCAAGCCTGCCGCCTTTACCTCAACAACTCTTTATAGTCACCACTCAAAAATACTTGAGCGTAAAGATTGATTGTGAAGTGAGTGAGTTACGGCAGCTACAGGAACTGCTTTCTGAATATTCGATAGAGGATTGTACAGTCATGGGAGATGAAATTCGTATCGTATTTGAGAAGTTCTCGAATGCCAGCCAAACTGTTGTCAAGCGAGATACCGTCAAGATCTACGACTTGAAGAAACCAGCGTCCATTTTAGACCTGGGACTTCGACATCAGGAGCAGATTGCGCTGCTGACCAAAATCCAAAACGCGCTTCTGGCTGAACAAGCTGCCCTATTCGGGCCCAAGCTCACCCTCTGTCCGAAGTGTGGCCAGAAAGCTTCCAAAAACGGCTTTATGCAATCAATCTTCCACGCCGTCTTTAGCGATCACAAGCTCCGTCTACAAAAACACCGTTGCACCAACCCAGACTGTGGCTGGCAAAGTACACCAACGACACTAACGGAGTTTGGCACTGATACCCATCCTGATTTGGCAAAGCTGCAATGCGAACAGGGGGCATCTAACAGCTATCGGGTTGCCCAGGCTAATCTCGAAAAACTCAACTGTCAACGGCGGAGCGTCAATAATCATGTGCAAATTCGCACCACTACGAACCGTATTGGAGAATGCCTTGCCGCCCAAAATGGTGAATCAACAACACTAGTCAGTCCACCTGCCCCTCGACTCGTGATTCATCTGGAACGGGGATTCATTCCTGTTCAGAACCAAGATCAAGCTGAAGTATTGCTAGGGATGATCTATCGGTTGGACCCGCAGCCAGATGGGGCAACAGTTACCCATGAGATCACACCAACGTACATCGTTTCTGCGATCGCAGACGATCAAAAAACCTTTGAAACCTATCTTTTCAACGCATGCCTTCAGCAAGGTCTGGCCCCAACGACCCACGTTTATGGACTAGTCGATCATGCCAGTTATAGCGGTACTCTTCTAGTGATGTTACAACCCTACTGTCAGACATTAGAGCAAGTCCTGGACTGGTTTCATGTCGCCAAACAATTTGATCTGGCTCAACAGGGCCTGAGTGCATTGCTCACGAAGTTCATAGAGAGAGCAATGCTGGACGTCTGGCACGGCCAAGCAGATGAGGCTCTCGCCAAAATTGAGTTTCTGCAGGCTAAGCTGTCGAATCCGGCGCAACAGCTTCGGGTGGGTGCTTTACAAGTTTATTTACAAATCAATTATGACTACCTTGTACACTACAGCCAATGGGAAAAGAACAATAAGCCGTTTACCAGTGAAGAGCTCGCAACCCATATCGATACACTCATCGAAGCGAGAGACCTCAGCCAGCGTCAAGTCCGGTGGACTCAGGAGGGAGCACACAATCTACTGCAAATTAGAGCAGCGATGGCTAGTGATAAGTGGAATGAACAATGGCCAAGGCTAATGATGAGGAACAATTCTTGAGCCACGGTGGACCATCATTAATATTTACAGACATGCAAATCTTACTCTCCATTAATGCATAGATCATTATTCAGTGCTGTGTTTCACTCCACATTCTGACAGGCAAAGGGTGTGATAATTTGCCTCGGTAGTGCTGCAGTATGGCCATCAAAAGCCTTGCCAGACAATAGTTTGACGGGGGATAGCTGCTGAAGCTTTAACGTGTCTGATATCGGCGCTGGACAAACTGTGTTACTGCAACTCTAGTTTGTGGGTGGTTTGGGGTGATTGCATCCATTGATGCCCACTGGCATCCCTAGAGTTGAGTCAGAGGTTTGTGGGTTCCGACAGTATCGTCGTCTCAACCCAGCGCCTGCTGCAGCCTGCATGATATGAGGTCTCCGCTGTTGCAAACCTTCAACAGGCGGTTAATTGGGAATAGTAACGCCATGACAAATGCTCGATTTAATAGGTTTGGCTTCCATCTGTTTGGTCCAGCGAGATTAGGGAATAGTATTACCCTTGGTAATGATGGCCGCGCCTATATCCGCAAGAATCTAATCGCACCCGTCGGTGCTCCCGCCGTTGACATTACAGGGAACCATGCGTCCTTGTTTATCTCCCGTCGCGGATCTCTTTCAGCTCCCGATTCGGGTAATACAGCCGTCCTGGTCAGTGGTGCCAATGCCCGGATTACAAACTTCGGGTCCATCGCGGGTCATTTCAACGGCATCAGCTCTACAGGTGGTGGTCTCAGACTAACGAATATTGGGACCATCAGCTCTAATAGCCGTGCTATCGATCTTAGTGATGGCGACGGTATTCGCGTCACCAACTTCGGTCGAATTTTGGGGACTGGCAATCAGCGTAACGGGACGCTGTATGTGGATGGCACAGTTGATGACCTCAGGATATTTAACGGTCATCGCGGTGTGATTGATGCTGGTGTTGGCAATCTCGGCGATGCTGTTTCCGTACAGGTGGGTGCTGCAGGCGATCCCAGTAATGAAGACATTAATATCGTTAACTTTGGGCGCTTACAGGGCCGAGGGGATGGGGATGAAGTCTTCGCAGATGGCACCCGGGTGACCGGAAATGGCTCCAGTGGTCTGCGATTTTTCAACGGCTCTGGGCTTTCAGAGGCAACGATCAGCGGCTCGGTCAGGAACAGTGGCACGATTACAGCAGAGGTGAACGTTGGTTTCCTTGGCGGCGTCGTGGTGGAAGACGGTGTGGCCTTTGACGGTCGCATTATCAATGGCTTCAGAGGGTTGATTAGCGGTCCCCGTAACGGACTCTACATTGGCAATGCTGAGCACGATCTGGAGATTTTCAACCATGGACGCATTAAGTCCGGCAGCCGCACCGTTAATTTGGACGGTGATAATGTCACATTCATTAATGCTGGCGATGTAGTCGGTACTGGGGATCAGCGTAACGGCACCCTATATCTCGATGGAACAGCAGACGACATTAGTGTCAGGAATTGGCGACGGGGCGTTATCGACGCGGGATCTGGTAACTCGGGTAGCGGTATCTCTATTCAAGTGGGCGGCTCTTCTGAAAATGGCTTAAGCGAAGGCATCAGTATTGATAACAGCGGTCTGATTCGAGGACGTGGCAGCGACAACGTTCCGGCAGGAGTACGTCTATTCGTAGGCTCTGGCTTAGACACCGCGACCTTCTCAGGGACGATTGCGAATAATAGAGGTGGCGTCATTGCATCTGAAACAGATGCGGGCCTCTTGATTGAATCGGGGGTTGTCTTTGATGGTCAGATTACTAATCGCGGCGTAATCGCAGGCGGTAATGGCTTTGCGATTGATGCCAATGGTGCTTTGGGCAGTGTTGAAGTAACGAATCATGGCACGCTCGACGGTGAGGTCCGCCTCGGGGCTGGCAGCGATCGCTTTACTCAATCGGGTCGGGCGGGTGTTACCGTCACTGGTGGTCTTGGCGATGACACGATTGTCGGTGGCAGAGGGACAGATACGGTTCGCTATGACGACAGCGATGTGGGCGTTACCGTTGACTTGGGTGCAGGGACTGCTGAGCGAGAGACAGGGTTTAACGTCACGATCGCAGATTTAGCACTTGTCAATCCCAACGATGGTATTGATCCATCCACCATTGTTGAAGAAGGGATTGCCGGAAATCTGTACTTCAACTTCCATACCACTGACTTCCCCTCCGGTGAACTGCGTGGCCAGCTTGAATTGGTTGCTGATAACCGGGATGGTAACGGCGTCGGCACGGTTGAGTTCGCCGCCAACCTCAGCGGTGACCAAGAAGTGCCTCCCGTTGAGACGGATGCTTCAGGCATTGCCACCACCACCTTTACCGTGGGGCCAGACGGATCGGTCGCTTACAGCACGGTCGCCTCGCTGTCGGGTATCACCCAAGCCGATCTGCTCCCCGTCAACATCGGTAACGGCACACTCAGCCCCATCCACCTTCATAACGCACCAACAGGCATCAACGGTCCCGTAGTTGTCGATATCGCCAGCGATGCAGGACCAGATGGAATTGGTGCCGATGGCTTTAATCTCACCGTGCCGGAACTGGCCCTGGTTGACCCCAATGCTGGGATTGGCGCTGACCAAATCATTGCTGAGGGCGTTGCCGGTAACCTTTACTTCAATTTCCACACCAACGACTTCCCATCCGGTGAAGTGCGTGGTCAGCTTGAGTTGATTGCCGACAATCGTGATGCAGACGGCATCGGTACTGTTGAGTTCGCGACAGACCTTAGTGGTGATCAAGAAGTGCCTCCGGTTGGCACTGATTCATCAGGGACGGCGACTGCCCTGTTTACAGTTGCACCGGATGGATCCGTTACCTATAGCACCAGTGCTTCCTTAGTTGGCATCAACCCCGAAGATCTGTTGCCAGTAAATATCGGTAATGGAACGCTCAGCCCCATCCATTTGCACAACGCACCTGCGGGTATCAACGGCCCGGTCGTTATTAATATCGCCACCGATGCCGGTCCAACAGGACTCGTCCCCATTGCTGAGACCGATACACTCACCAACATTGAGAATGTGATTGGATCAAACGATGCCGATCTATTAATCGGAGATGGTGAAAGCAATACGCTGCAAGGTTTAGATGGTGACGATGCGCTGCAGGGCGGCGGCGGCAATGACACCCTCGAAGGCGGTGCAGGTGACGACACGCTCCAGGGGGGCGGCGGTAACGATAGCCTCGACGGTGGCGAAGGAACAGATATTGCTAGCTTTGCCGATATCGGCGCGGACGTTAACGTCACGCTCAATGCTGATGGTACGGGATCAGCAGAATATGAAGTCAATGGCCGCACGGTCACCGATACATTCACCAGTATTGAGGGCGTGATTGGTTCTGCTAACAACGACACCATCATTGCCAATGGTGCAGCAGGTAACATCATTGAGGGTGGCGCAGGGGATGACTTTATTGCGGGCGCAGGCGGTACCGACACGCTTGATGGCGGAGAGGGGAACGACACCAATTCCTTTATCAATATCGGTGCTCCGGTCGTGGCTAGCTTGGCCAGTGGCAGCGCATCTTACGAAGTAGGGTCCGGCACCGTCTTCGAGAACTTCTCTAACTTTGAGAATCTGGACGGTTCTGCCCAAAACGATCAGCTCTTTGGCGACGGAAACGACAATACCCTTGCTGGTAACGACGGCGATGATCTCCTCTCTGGTGGCGGCGGTGACGATACGCTGCTGGGGGGACTCGGTGACGATACGCTCCAAGGTGGCGGCGGTAACGACCTCACGGATGGCGGTGACGGCATCGACACGGCTGACTTCCAAAATATTGGTGCTGATGTGACTGCTGATCTGTCTACAGGACAGGCTCAGTACATCGCCAACGGTAACCCAATTCAAGATCAGCTCAGCAATATTGAGAATCTGACGGGTTCCACCAATAACGATGCTCTCACTGGCGATGATGGCGACAATGTATTGGCGGGTAATGCAGGGAACGATACCCTCCAGGGCGGTGCAGGCAACGATCTGCTACGCGGCGACGAGATCGGTTCTGGCACAGCGATTCGCGTCACTGTCACCAACACGCTGGGTGAAGGTGGCACCTTCTTAACCCCCATTTGGTTCGGTTTTCATGATGGTGCCAACTTCGATCTGTTTACAGCGGGTGAAGCGGCCAGTCTTGGTCTAGAAAGACTGGCAGAGGATGGTTCTATTGAAGGGATTGCCGCTGAGTTCAATGCTCAAACGGGTGCCAATGGCGTTGATGGCACCATCATCGGTGGTGCAGGTATACCCGGCCCCATTGATCCGGGTGAAAGTGCCTCTTTGACGCTAAATGTCAACGCCAATCAAGTTGGGCTAGGGTTCTTTACCTGGGGCACAATGATTATTCCGTCTAATGATGCCTTCCTATCGGTACCCGATAATCCCTTGGCCGATCCGATCTTCGATGCAGCAGGAAACTTTATTGGTCCGGTTGTCATTGAACGCCGCGGTAGCGATGTGCTTGATGCTGGAACTGAAGTGAATAATGAGCTAGATGCAGCCTTCCTCAACCAAACGGCCCGCGATACCGGGCTGGATGAGAATGGTGTTGTCGGTGCTCATCCTGGCTTCAATGGTTCAGTGGGCAATCCTGATGCTACGCCCGTCAATATCTTGGGAGGAACCACTGCCCCAGGTGCCGTCATCGATCCAGTGGTGGGCGACTTCACGGCGGATGATGATCTACTGCTGCGGATCAACATTGAGCGGGTGGCGATCGCAGATGCAGGCGACGATTTACTCGAAGGTGGAGAAGGCAACGATACCCTTGAAGGGGGCGGTGGTAATGACACATTGACGGGTGGCGCTGGTAATGACGTGTTTGTGTTTGAAGCAGATAGCGGTGCCAATATCGTAACTGACTTTGATATTGCTGATGACGTCCTTGATGTCAGTGCCATCTTCAGCGATCTTGACGCCACTTTAGGCGCTGCCAGTCAAAAAGGGAATGACGTCGCGATCGACTTTGGTGACAATCACTCTGTTCTATTACTCAATATTGATCTGACAACACTCAGGGATGACAATTTCATCTTTGAGTAGGTGATTCATCAAATGCCTAATCTGAGTTCGGGGTATGTCCGTTTCTAAGATCCTTCTACGGAAGAAGGTAGGGTTTACCCTACGCAAGAATCGGGGAGTTTGCTAATCTCGAACTCAAATGAGTCCTTTAGCCAGAGCTGACCGGAATCTGTCAGTCCTGAGTAGCCAAATGGGAGAGGCTTCACCATTCTGATAGGTTGATTACTTGCCCTAAGCTATACTCTGTTGGCCTTTAATGGATTTCCCTCGCTGCCACTCTACCCGAGTCTCTTTTCTTCAGCGTAAAACAGCAAAGTCCAAGTATTAAGATGCCAGGGTAACTCTTTTATACAATCCAAAATCCTTAAAGTCCTTGCACAGCAGTAGTGGTAGCCCTTATCCTTTCAGCAAAAATGTTTCTCTAATTTGAACCAACCCGCTGAATTTAATTGACATGGTTTTCATTTACCTATTGGAAATAGATTTGAGTGATATTGATTGTTTCGGGAAGATTTTGAGAGTGTGATGGCTGATCAGGAACAGGTTGATTTACTAAAGCAAGGTGCCGATGCTTGGAATTCTTGGAGAGCAAAGAATACAGCCATAAAGATAGACTTTAGCTCTACCAACCTCAACAATGTTAACCTCAGCGATTTCAACCTGAACCGTGCTAACCTCAGCAATTCGGATCTCAGTGGTACTGACCTCATCGGTGCTGACCTCAGTGATTCCAATCTCAGCTGTGTCAATCTCAGCCATGCCAATCTCATCGGTGCCAATCTCAGCCGTGCTAACCTCATCGGTGCCAATCTCAGCCATACTAACCTCACCGATACTGATCTGAGCGATTCTAACCTTAGTGGTTCAGACCTGATGGGTGCTAACCTCAGTGATTCAGACCTCATCGGTGCCTACCTCAGTGGTGCCGATCTTAGAGACTCAGACCTCAGTGGTGCCAATCTCAGGGAGGTCAACCTTAGCGATTCAGACCTTAGTGATTCAGACCTTAGCGATTCAGACCTCAGTCGTGCCAATCTCAGTGGTTCTGGCCTCATTGGTGCTGATCTCAGGGATTCAGACCTTATTGGTGCCTACCTCAGTGGTACTGACCTCATCGGTGCTGACCTTAGTGATTCAGACTTAGCTCGTTCCAACTTTAGTGATGCCAATCTTAGAGGTGTAGACCTGAGTTGTTCCAACCTTAGCAATGCGAATCTTAGAGATGCTGACCTCAGCAATGCCAATCTCAGCAATACTAACTTTAGTGGCGCCAATCTCAGCGGTGCCAATCTCAGCAATGCCAATCTCCTTAATAGCAAGCTGCGCAATGCATTGTTGACAAGAGCTTGTATTCAAGATTGGAAAATTAATGCTGAGACTGACTTTGCTGGTGTGGTTTGTGAATATATCTATCTCAAGGCTTCCCAACAAGAACGTCGTCCACTCACAGAAAATTTTGGTTTGGATGAATTCGCCGCCTTAGTCCAGACCTCTTTGGAATCCATCGATCTAATCTTTGTGGATGGTATTGACTGGCGAGCCTTTCTTCAGTCTTTTCAGAAGCTCTGCTCCCAGTTTGGTGACCAAGCGATTGGCATCCAGGCTATTGAAAGGAAGGGCGAGGAACTTATTATCCGTTTAGAAGGGTCGCTTGCGGTGGATAAAAGTGTTATTGAAACGACAGCCAAGGAAAATTACAGTCGTGAGTTACAACGAATGGAGGCAAGCTATAAGGCTCAACTACAAACTCAAGAAGATCAGTTACAGCATGAGCGTCAACGAAATAGTCAACTTTTGAGGATAGTGGAAGTGATGTCCGAACATACTGGACCATAGTAAGCTTTCCAAAATTATGTAGATCGAAAACGTCTCTAGAAGCCTTGTCAATAGTACGTTTGGATCAGTGGCCAAATTCTGCTGTGATCCATGGAAGATAGGCATTTTCTAGCTATGCATTTGTGTACGACTTCTTCAGGAGTATAAAAGTTCGCAATATTATAGTGGGATGGCACAGCCTGAAACCATGGATATTGCATTGTCAAACTAGTGGTTTGTGATCTACTGATAATTGCTCTTTATAGATTCCAGGATGATGGCAGTAGAAGAAATTGTCCTGCAGTTGAACATAAACCAGGATCAGGTTTTCAAGACAGCTAAAAACCCCACACATAAATGTGGGGTTCAAAATAATAACCATTAGGCGTAAACAACCTAAACCTTGGATAACTGGTGATTATTACTATTCCTGTTAGTTGGCATGTAATCGTTGTAATTATCTTGGTTGTAGTAATACAGCGTCCGAATAGGATAGGGGATATTGATATCCGCTTTGTCAAAGGCCTTCTTAATCACGATAATCGCCTTGGTTTGAATTCGTCTCACCTGGGCCTGCTGAGGTTCCGTCCAATAGCGAACGATAAAGTCAATCGAGCTGTCACCAAATCCAACTAAGTCAATTTCAACTCTAGGAGAAGGCAACACTCCCTCTAACTGTTCAATCGTATCTTGCAAGAGGCTTGCAGCATCTTCTAGAGGCGTATTGTAATCAACCCCAACCCCTAGATCCGTCCGCCGACTTGGATAAGCCGTTTGCACCTGGACTGCACTGGTAAACACATTGGCATTAGGGATCAGAATCCGCTCCCCTTGATATGTACGAATCTGAGTGGTGCGAAAATTAATTTTCTCAACGGTTCCTTCAAAGCTATCGATAATGATTTGGTCATTGATACTGAAGGGTTCTTGTAGGAGTAATAAAATACCTGCGAAAAAGTTTTTGATAATGTCTTGAAACGCAAAACCAATCGCGACAGAACCTAAACCTAGAGTGGCAATAATATCTCCTAAATCTAGGCCAGGAAACACCAGTACCCCTGCAAAAACAACACCTATCACCCAGGTCATAACATAGGCCGTTTTCTCTAGGAGGATTTGAATAGAATGACTCCGAAAGGCAGTTTTGCCCGCTTTGCCCACTACACGTTGCGCAAATTGCGCCATATATCGGGTTAGGAATAAAACAATGACAGCCGTTAACAACGCTGGGAAAACCTTGACTGAACTTGCTAGCAGCTCATTTAAGCTTGACTCAATAGTCTTAAGAATATCGGACATTATCGTGATTGACTTCTACCTACAAAATTCTGGGACACTGCTGACTTTCTCAGAAGCAATGGATGATGGATCACTCAAATTCTTTACTGAAATTTTCCTAAAGCGGCTTCAAAAGATTTTTGTAATTCTTGTCCAGCTTTTTCTAAACCGTTTTGGATCTCTTCCCAAGCGCTCTCACTGGAACGGTGAAGTTTGGTGAGTTGAGCCTGCATGGCATCTCGTTTCACTAGAGCTTCTTCCATCATGGAATGGTATTCAACTTGAGCACTTGCAGCCACTTGATCGGCTCTGGCTTTCATTTCTGCGAGTTGGGCATCGTATTGATCTAGTTGAGCTTTGACCTTTTCGATATAGGCTTGTCTGCTGTCGGTTGTCATTGGCATGGGGAACGCTCCTTATAGCAAAATCTTCAAATCCTCCTCCTCTGCAACTTTGCCATTCTCCAGATAATATTGATGCAATATCGAGTACAGAATGAATGTTGCAGGTGTGAAAGCTTATCCTTACCCTATCAACCCAAGCTGGGAAAGGGTTCTACCCGTAGGTATACACAGATCTATACCTTTAGACATAGATCCTTTTTGCAGGGAATGTTGGCCAGCAATTAAGAGTCAGCCAGAGGGAGCTGAAGGGTGAAGGTACTCCCTTGACCAAGTTGCGATCTCACCGATAATTCCCCGCCATGAGCCTGGACCACTTGCTGACATAAATGCAACCCTAGGCCGTGGCCAGAGCGATTATGCTGGGTCTGTTTAAACCTCTCAAAAATCTGGGCTTGGTCCGCTTCGGCAATACCAACGCCGGTATCTTGAATCTCAATTTGAAGGTGTTTCGTGTCGGAGGTACTGGATACGGTTACAGAACCCGTGTCCGTAAACTTTATGGCATTGTTGATGAGGTTGGTGATTACCCGGCGCAACTCCATGCGATCGCAACTCAATTCCCGCACCTCAGACTGCCAATTGCCGATTAGCTCTAGGTTCTTTTCTAAGGCCAGGGGATGGAGTTCTGTAACCACCTCAGTGATCAATTCCTGCATATCAACGGAGATAAAACTGAGTTTCTTTTCCCCCAGTTCATAGCAGTAGACCTCTAGCAAATTGTTGAGCATCTGCAGCAAGTTTTGGTTGCTGCTGCTAACGCCCGCCAGGGCTTCCTCAACCGCTGGGGCGATGTCTCCAAATACCCCTTGGCGGACCAAGTCCACCATGCGATCGCAAGCGATTAACGGCGTCCGTAAATCATGGGTGAGGCAAGAGATAAAGTTCTCCCGCTGGTCGATGGATTGCTTGAGACGCAGAAGCGATCGCACCCGCGCCTGCAGTTCCTCTAACTCCACAGGTTTACGAATAAAATCATCGGCTCCGGCATCCAGTCCCTTGACCACGCTTGAGCGCTCGTGGGCGGATATCAACAGAATAGGAATATAGGGTAATTGAGGGTCATTGCGAATCTTCTGGGTGACTTCATAGCCACTCATCCCCGGCATCATCACATCCAAAATCACTAAATCGGGTTGGGCTTTTTGGATCTGTGCCAGCGCCGCCGGACCACTATCCACCAGCTCTATTCGGTAGCCCGCACTCTCCAACATCATTTTGAGCAGCATCAAATTATCTGGCAGATCGTCAACGGCCAGAATATAGCGGTTAGACAATAAAGCAGGCGACATAAACTTCTCAAAGGGGGCACTAGATTACAGAGGATTTAGCTTTGGCATTCGGCAAGGTCTGCACTTGTAGGGGCAATTCAACGGTAAAAGTTGAGCCAACTCCCGGTTGACTGCTCACTGAAATCTGCCCCTGCATGGCTTTAACCAAGGATTCCGTGATCGCAAGGCCCAACCCAGTCCCGGAATGATGGCGGGTTAGAGACTGATCGGCCTGACAGAAGGGATCAAAGATGGTGCTTAGCTGCTCAGGCGTCATGCCAATGCCCGTATCCACCACCGAAATTTTGATCTGGTCGGGCTGGGGCTGGTGGAGCTGGAGCGTCACTTCACCCGCTTCGGTAAATTTGATGGCATTGGAAATCAGATTGACCAGGACCCGGCGGAGGCATTCAGGGTCGTTGGTCAACTGGATGGATTGCAGCGTCTCCGGGATCTCCGCCTTTAAGGTCAGAGCCTTTTCTACGGCCAGGGCCTGGAGTTCTTGTATCGTTGCCAGGATGGGAACCGAGAGTTGAAAGGGTTCGGGGTGCAGTTCGAGGCGATTGGCCTCAATCTTAGAGAAGTCCAACACTTCATTGACCATAGTCAACAAATTGCGGCTGTTGTCAAAAATCCGCTGCACCATGTCCAACTGCTGCTCACTCAAGGGATCGGGATACTGGCGCAAGAGTAATTGAGAGAATCCCATAATTGCATTCATGGGCGTTCGCAGCTCGTGGGAAATGGTGGCAATAAACTCAGACTTGAGGCGATAGGCTTTAATCAGCTCTTGGTTCTGGGCTTCAATCTGAGCCCGATGGTGGGCCAGTTCTTCATTCTGTTGCCGTAACTGATCATTGGTGATTTGCAATTTCTGCTTGGCAGCGCGGGCGGCTTGTTCAGCTCGATGGAGGCGAATGGCACTGCGAATCGTTCGAGCCAAAGTTGTCGGTGTAATCCGATGTTTCGCCAGATAATCGGCGGCTCCAGCTTTCATAACATCTACTGCAATTTGCTCATCCCCTTGTCCCGTCAGTACTACAAAGGGGGTGTCTACCTGCAATCGCTGCAGCTGCTTGGCTAAGGACAACCCATCCCGATCAGGCAGTAAAAAATCGACGAAAATACAGTCAAATTGCTGGTTTTTAAGAAGAGACAGGGCCGCTTCTCCATCCTCTGCTTCAGACAGATCCACCTCTAAATTGGTTTTGCCTAAGGCCCGCCGAACGGCCATCCGATCGACTTCATCATCATCAATCACTAGGAGTTTGAGCGTCTCGTCCATCAATCCCACTACAGCATTTCGCAAAGGGTCCAGTATTTATTGAGGGTGGTCATCACCTCTGCAAAGTTGGAAAACGTTACGGGTTTCAGGATATAACCGGCCACATTGTAGTGGTATGCCTCGATGCGATCGCGATCTTCATCGGAGGTGGTCAATACCACCACCGGAATCGATTGCAGATCCGGATCGCTGCGCAAGACTTCTAGAAATTCCAACCCATTCATTTTGGGCATATTGAGATCCAACAGAATCAGACGGCGATGCTTCGGTACGGGCGGTTTCTCCCCCGCTTCTCCTCGCAACATGGACAAGGCTTCCAGGCCATTATTGGCGACATACAAGGGATTTGTAATCATGCCTTTTTTGAAAGCCCGCTTGACGTTCATCACGTCTACTTCGTCATCTTCTACGAGCAAAATGTTGATTGCTTTGTCATTCATCTCCTTCTCAAGCCACCCTGTACGTTGTATTTAGTTTTAACAGACCTATTTTTAAGTGAGACTCTTCCAGACTATCGGACCGTTGCTCGATTTTACCTCTATAGAAAGGAAGAGATTTGTGGTCTCCCACCATTCTGGAGACCAGCAGCTTTAAGCGAGGTTGGGCTCCTAACGTCAGATCTCGCACCAGCCTGGTTCCTGGGTATTGACGCCTTTAAGGCTGAGGCCGTAACCGAACTGCGATCGCAGTAATGTTGTCATGACCATTTTTCTGGTTGGCCAATGCCATCAGTTGATCCATCCCAGTCGCAAGATCGGTACGAAAATCCAACATTCCCATTAAATGACTATTGGCATGGTTTTCCAATAAATCGTGATCGCTGAGGCCATCAGAGCAGAGGAGAAAGACCGTATCTTCTTCCACCGCTAAGGTTTGAGACTTAGGGCGGAGCGATTCCCCAGACCAAGGTCCTAAGGCTTTGGTCAATTGTGGCCCAAAGGCTTGCGCTTCTTCTGGGGAGTAGCCCCGCTGCAAAGCCCGCTGATAGGCATTGTGATCGGTGGTTAATTGCTGCAGACCATATTGTCGTGTCAATCGATACAGGCGACTGTCTCCAATATGGACATATCTAATGTGGGTATTATTTACCATTACCACAACGGCAGTGGTTCCCATGCGGCCCGAGCCAGCACGCTGCTCTCTCTGGTTGCGTTCATAGACTGCTTTATTGGCCGTATTAATAGCCAGTTCTAAACCAATTTCAGTAGGTAAATGGCGTTGCCAGCGGCTATTCAGATAACTCCGTAGGGTTTTAGTCGCCAGTTCACTTGCCACTTCTCCTCTAGCCATGCCCCCCATGCCATCACAAAGGATATAGAGACCTCGATAGCCACCATCAGGAAGATCAGGCGTGCAAAAGTGCTGCTGATCAATCGAAAAGTAATCTTCGTTGTGGGAGCGATTAAGCCCGACATCAGTCCGTCCAACGGACTCCAAACTTAGCAAGGACTGGGATGGCGATAAGAGCTGAGTAGGCCGTTCTGACCATTTTTTGAGGGCTTCCTGGTAAGCAATACCACCCGTCTTAGGGGCAGATGTCTGAGGATCGGTTAAGAGCTGATGGTCGTATTTCATGAGTTAAGGCTAAATCTGATAGTTACATTTAATAGGAAGCTACCGAAGACTCTCCTCTACCTCTAGCCGTAACTTATAGTTCTGGCCATCCTCCCTAAGGTAGAGATTGTGATCCATAAATGACTCAAATTTTTATCCATCTCTATCTTTGGAGAGAGACATAATCCTGTCTTTTAGAAGATGTATGAAGCTCCTGAATTTTCTAAGGTGGAGATTAGTAATGACACGAGCTATTTATGCCTTTGAGATTAGTACCAACCTTATGTTTAGTAATTGTCTTTAATAGCGTTCTACCTGGAATAGCAACGGCAACACCTGCAGAGCAGCACCGCAGCTTTAAAAGACCCATCACCGTTCGCCAGCCTCTACCTGACACGCTACAAACGGCTCAGGACTGGCAAACGGTGGGAATGAATGCTTTGATTGTCGAGGATTATATCAATAGCCTCCAAGCCTTTAATAAAGCGGTAGATCTCTCCGCTGGACAAAACCCACAAATTCTGGAGCAGCGAGGTTGGGTTCATTATTTGCAAGAGCAATATGAACGTGCGATCTCAGATTTAAACCAAGCGGCAGCCCTTTACCAAGCGCAATCCCAGGCCGCCAACTATCGCAACGTTCGTCGCATGCGGCTGTTTATTGAAACCCAAGCCGACGAACTCAATCTTTCCAGCTAAACGACACTATGTATACTCCAACCAAATCGAATTGGCTAGCAACCACTTTCAGACTCGACGGCTCCGTCGCGGGCATTATCCTGCCTCGAATTCTGGCCTTTACCGGGTTTACCTTGGCCATCTGTAGTCTTGACTATTTTGACTACCCCATCTACCTCCAAGAAATCGGTGACTTAACCACCAATGTGGTCTACAACCTGGTCTTGGGCTTACTGCTCGTGTTTCGCACTAACACGGCCTACGATCGGTTTTGGGATGGCCGCAAAGCTTGGGGAACACTGGTCGTTAATAGCCGCAACTTTGCTCGTCAGGTTGCTTTACTTTGGCCCTCCCCCAAAGCCACCCCATCCACGGATCGAGACACCCTACTCAATCTACTCGTTGCCATTGCCCTAGCCACAAAACTGCACCTGCGATCAGAACCCATCGGTGACACCCTGCAAGACCTAATTACACCTGAGCAAGCGCAAATTTTGGCAGACGCCCAGCATCCTCCCTTGCAAATCACGTTTTGGATCGGGATGCACCTGCAACAGGCGCTGCAGCAAGGCTATATCGACAGTAACCAAGCTTCCAATCTTGACCAGGCTCTTGGCAAAATGATTGAAGGAATCAGTAGCTGTGAACGCATTCGCTCTACTCCCCTTCCCATTGCCTATCGAATTTACTTGAAACGGTTGATCCTGATTTACTGTGTGGGCTTACCCTTCCGTTGGGTGCCTGAGATTCATGGATGGGCAGTGCCCATGGTGGCGGTGGTGAGCTTTATCCTGCTGGGACTGGAAGAGGTGGGACGAGAATTGGATAACCCCTTTGGCCAAGATGCCAATGATTTACCCATCGATGACATTTGCCAAACGATTGCCGACAATGTTGAGCAAGCCAAAGCAATCAGTGCCACGATCGGTATATCCCCATTGAAGTCAAACGAACATTCTCCTCTGAACGACCTATCTTTAACGGCACCCTAGTCCGTTTCCTGCTCCTCTTACTCACCCGTTAACAAGGCGAATCCATGACTAAAATTCAGGTTGTTATTATCGAAGACCATGATCTCAGCCGTGTGGGCCTAACCGCCGCGCTCCAGCACAGTGGGACCGTGGATGTCCTCGGGTCGGCGGCCAATGGTCGCCAGGGTTTGGAGATGATTCAGCAATACAAACCCGATGTTGCCATTTTGGATATTGGCTTGCCCGACATCGACGGCATTGAAGTCACCCTACAGCTCAAACAATTCCAGCAAGCGGATGACAGCTTGCAAACTAAGGTGCTGATGCTGACAGCCAATACCAGTGAAGATGCCGTACTGGCGGCCTTTGCTGCTGGCGCAGATTCCTACAGCCTCAAGGAAGTTAGTGTCGAGGATTTACTCAGCGCCATTCAGCTGACCCATGAAGGCAATGCTTGGATTGATCCCAACATTGCTCGGATTGTCTTGCAACAGGCTAAAGCGTCAAAAAAGACTCCTCAAGATGCTGAAACCGACACCACAGTAATTAAAGCCACCGATCCGGAATACCAAGCCATCCTAGAAACAGAACCGTTAACGGATCGCGAATTAGAAGTTTTAGAACTGATTGTGGCAGGATGCAGTAACGCCGTGATTGCAGACAAGCTCTATATTTCCGTCGGCACCGTCAAAACTCACGTGCGCAGCATTTTGAATAAACTCTGCGCCGATGACCGAACCCAAGCTGCCGTCAGAGCCCTTCGGTCAGGCTTAGTCACTTAATAAGTTTCCAGGGAGACTGAATCTAACGTTGCAACACTATGGGACAAGCCGAGCAAACGTCTAAAGCCAAAAAATCTGCAAAGGGAAAATCCATCCTGTACCTCTGGACGAACCTATCCCTAACGCGCCAAGGAACCGTTATTTTAGCCATCCCTTTAACCTGTCTGTTAATCACGATGGCGGCCTGGATCGGCACTCGCAAGAATGAAGATTTTACCTACCGACAGATCGTCCATACCCAAAAGGTATTGCGCACCAGCGATCAACTCTTAAACGCCTTAATCAATGCAGAGACAGGCATTCGGGGCTATGGACTCACCGAAGACCAAAAATTTCTGGTTTCTTATCGAGAGGCATTACCTGAAATTGAGCCAACGCTACAGGCATTATCTCAACAGGTTCAAGAAAACCCAGAACAAAGCCAACAGATTACTGAGCTAAAACTTTTAATCCAACAAGAACTGGATATTCTTGCTAAAACCCTGAAGCAAATTGAAAATGACTTTCGATTTGCACCCCAGGCCCCTCGCCTCGGGGCTTTAGTGGAACAAGGGAAAGCCCGGATGGATGCAGTTCGGCAATCCTTGCAAGACTTTAAAGATGCTGAGCAAGAAATATTAGTTAGACGTCGCACCCGTCTGAACCAAGCTAGGTTTGTCAATGATGCCCTATTGGGGGTGTCTGGTGTAATTAGCCTGCTGGGGATTGCTGCCGCATTGTCTTTGTATCGGCAAACGGAAAAACAAATGCTGCGCCGAGGGGATGAATTAGCTGCCACGAACCGTATTTTGGCAACGGCAAATCTCACCTTAGCCGATCGCAATAAAGAGCTAGACCAGTTTACTTATGTGGTTTCCCATGACCTGAAAGCGCCTTTGCGAGCGATTGCCAATCTTTCTGAGTGGATTGAAGAAGATCTCGACGAAAAACTAGACGAAGAAAACCGCTACCAGATGAACTTGCTGCGAAAACGGGTTCATCGTATGGAGGCCTTGATTAATGGGCTGCTGCAATTTTCTCGGGTAGGTCGCCGCCAATCCACGATAGAAACGGTTAGGGTCGGAGACTTACTGGCTGACATCATCGATTCGTTGGCTCCCCCTGCCGAATTCAAGATTGAGATTGTGGGGCCAATGCCCACTCTAAAAACGGATACCCTCCAATTACAGCAGGTCTTTAGCAACCTACTGAGCAATGCCATCAAACATCATCACCAATCAGAGGGGCATATTCGTATCTCAGAGCAAAAGCAATTGGATTTTTATGAGTTTATGGTTAGTGATGATGGTCCAGGTATCGCCGAGGATTATCACGATAAGATCTTTAAAATCTTTCAAGTCTTAGATAGTCGCGACGCAACAGAAAACACAGGGATTGGCCTATCAATTGTCAAGAAGATCATCGAATCTAAAGGGGGAAGTATCCAGATCGAATCTGAGGTCAATCATGGTACAACGTTCAAGTTCACTTGGCCTCAAGAAGAGTAATTTATATCAAGAAACAAATATTCCCTTCAGGAAATCTCAAAGCCATACTTTAATTACCTAAAACCTCAAAAAACTGATCATTTGAATCAGATTTTGGGCCAATCAAAATTTTTCATATCATCTTTTTGTTTCTATCTTATTGCGTGCCATCCTTTTCTTGGATGGCACGCAATACACTATTTTATCTTCTAGTAGACTGAGAAGATTCACGAAAACTTCGGCTTTGAATTTTATCAAGGGTGGGTTTCTCGCGGAAGAAAACAGCAAAAAAGAATAAGCCGATAATACAGGCTAAGATAAAAACGTAGGCTATGACGTCCATTAAAAATCCTCAAAAAACTGCGTTTTTGCTCAATCAATATCGAACAACTAGATAAATAATATAAGCAAGAAAGGTTGTCACAGAACTACCTTTAGACAGAGATTTTGGCCTCATCCAATCTTTCTGGAGAAGGTAGATTCGTTATGCATAGCACCTGCAATTCCTTATAGATATAAACTATATTTTAACAAAAAATATCAACATCAATAGTCCCTTTAGAAATGCTATATACACCTTAGGTTAGGTGAATTTCTCATGGCTTTCTCTCTAAAGGTAGATTCAATTCAACACTATTTCACAGATGATAATTACAGATTAATTCGCGGAATTAAAACTTCAATATTCCGCAACCAAAAAGGATGCATATATGAGTAACCAAGATATTCAAAAAAGCCAGCCTTCATTCGGGAAATGGTCTATCGCCCTGGGCACACTGCTCGTTGTCCTAGGCTTCGTCGCCATTACCATGCCCTTTGTCAGTACATTAGCTACGGAACTAGTGATTGCAGGCGTCTTTTTTAGTAGCGGTATTATTCAACTGATTTATGCTTATCAGTCTCGTACTAATGTGAAAAGCTTAGCCTTTAAACTTCTATTAGGTGCAGGCTACATTGGCTCAAGTTTATTGCTACTGTTCTATCCCCTTCAAGGTGTCCTGAGCCTAACCTTCGCTGTGGGGACTTTCATTCTTATCGAAGGTATTTTGCAAGCCATGATGGCTATTCGTATGCGAGAGGAAGAGTCTGGCTGGTATTGGACCCTAGGGAGTGGTGTATTTGCCGTTGTGTTTGGTCTTTCGATTATGTTGGGCTGGCCTGCTGACTCTGCCTGGATCTTGGGTCTCTTGATTGGCTTAAATCTGATGTCTGATGGATGGCCAATGGTGGTCTTTGGCTTAACAGACACCGATCTGTTTGGCTCCGGTCCCCAGCAACCCCAAGCCAGTTAGAAAAGGGCTGATTTCATGCATCAGTTAGACCTTTCCCTTTTATCTGCCACCAACCATTAAGGCTGGTGGCAGCTGACTATAGCACTGGAAAATCCTACTGAATCACCTTTAAACTTCCAAAGGCTACAATTAGCCGGACACGTCCATAACCTTTTCTTCTCCCTGAATCACCAAGACGGAACAAGGGGCATGGTGAACGACGTGATTGCTGACACTTCCCAATATGAGTTCTGTGATGCCAGTGCGGCCATGTCGCCCCACAACGATTAAGTCAGCTTGCCAATCCCGAGCGAGATCGCAAACTTGATACCCTGGATTTCCCAACTCCGCTTCAAAGGTTGCCTCAACCCCCTGTTGTTTAGCCGCTTGGCAAAAGTCTTGTAGCCATTGTTTTGCTTCTGAAAGTTGCACCTCCCACGCTTGCTGAGCCATCTGCAGATCCACCACAGATGGAGAGAGGTACCCGGTATCGAGAGGATTACCCGACGACGGACTGATATCCGCTTCAATCGCATGCAGAAGCAATAATTCAGCTTGGTGGAGTTGAGCCGTTTCCAACGCCTGCTCATACACAATCGATCGCAAGGATGAAGCATCTACCGCTGCCAGAATGCGATTGTATCCCATCAGGATTTCTCCCTTATAGCAATACCAACAGTCTACGAAGTTTTTTGGAGGCAATCGATAAAATTCAGCCGTCTAAGGTTGAAGCGTAGTTTTCCCAACTGAATGCAGCCAAACTGCAAGCTTGCCCCCTAGAACCTGAGTCATGCACAACGAAAGGTCCTCCATCGAGATCAATGTATAGCGAGTGATTGACCACATCAGGTCTGGCAATCCTAGCGAGGGCGTTGAATTGGATAAGGGCTGGGCGACCACCCCACAGGAGAACCGAACGATTCAGGGCGGTTACTACGGAAAAGCATAAATTTACACTTCGTTACAATTTCAATAAGGAGCAATTCCTACCGTTAACCTTTCGAGGAGGGTTGCTCATCCATCGATTAGGAGTCTTTTCATGAACGGTAACTTTAGGTTAGGCAGCCTCTTTGGCATCCCTTTCTATCTCAATGCATCATGGTTTTTGGTATTGCTGTTTTTTTCTTGGACCTATGGCAACGGCCTCGCAGCACAGTTTCCAAATCTAATGGGAATTGCACCTTGGCTCCTGGGCCTTGGCACGGCGATTTTGCTGTTTAGTTCAGTGCTTGCCCATGAACTCGGTCATAGCTTAGTGGCGATGCAGCAAGGGATTGAGGTGAAGTCCATCACGCTGTTTCTGTTTGGTGGCCTTGCCAGTCTGGAAGAGGAATCAAAAACGCCCTTTGGAGCGTTTGCCATTGCGATCGCAGGTCCTGCTGTTAGCGTTCTCCTGTGGGCGCTCCTCTCCTACGGAAGCATGAGTTTGCCGAGCGGCCCAATTGCCGCCATCGTTGGGTTTCTCGCCACAATCAACCTATTTTTAGCCTTGTTCAATATGATTCCAGGGCTACCGTTAGATGGTGGTAATGTCCTCAAAGCAGCCGTCTGGAAAATTACGGGCAATCGCTATCGAGGCATCAGAATAGCAGCCCGTGCTGGCCAGGTTGTGGGTGGGGTTGCGATCGCATCCGGTATCCTTTCCCTTAGTGTCTGGAATGCATTGATTGGCTGGTTTTTATACCAGAATGCAGGCCGAGCCTTCCAATCTTCCCAACTTCAGGAAGAGCTGAGCCGATACACTGCAGCAGATGTCGTGATCGAAGGTGAATTTGTGATTGGCCTTCATGATTCCCTCCGCCAGCTTGCCAATCAGGCGATTCCTTATCAGGGTAAAGTGTCTAGATTTCTGGTTGTGGATGAGCAAGGGCAACTCGTCGGGTCCGTCAACTTAGAGGATCTAAATTCTGTGGCTACGATGCAATGGCCCCAAGTGTCCGTCAAAGAACTCTTGCAGCCAACCGTACTGCCTCCAGTGGTGCAGTCCACTCAATCACTCCTCGACATTGTGGCATTGCTGGATAGAGAAAAGCTTCAGACCCTAGCAGTCGTTAAAGAAAGTGGTGCCCTCGTCGGTTTACTAGAAAAAGCAGCTATCCGCCGTCTTCTTCAGCAAAGAGTAGCAACCGCGTAAGGGGTATCTATCACCATCACTGCTTATCCGGTGTGAACCCCCAAGGCATAAGCGTCTTCGCTATTCATATAGCCCAGCTAAAAAACCCCAGGCAGGTCATTATAAAAGATCTACCTGGGGATTTGTTTGAGCGAGTCATTGAAGCTTGACAGTCAAATCAAGCAGTTTCTAACTTTGATAGGGAATCGTCCACATTCCCTATGCACAAGGGCGACAGGCGATACGCCAAATATCAAAATAGGTTCCCGTCGTTTCACAAGAACAAGAGGACGCTGAATAAGCGAGGATGGTAATGAGGATAGAGACTAAAAGAAGCCAAAAAACGACGATACTCACCACTGTAAAAACAGAAGAGTAACTATTATCACCGCTATAAATGATAGAAAAGTTCGATTGTTGATTATTCATGATTAAAGTTATGAGTTATGGATAGAAAATAAATTTTGATGTAATCAATTCAGCTCTTGGTAATGGAAAAACGTTTTAAGCCAAAGGCATCGGACTCTTTTGCACTAGAATCCAATCCAGATAGCGTAAGGTGAAGCCATTGGGTGGAGAAATATCAACCACCCGGGCGGAATGCAGATGATCGCCATGACGTAATTGAGCTAATACATCTTGTCCCGCAACCACATAGCCAAAAACGGCATATTGGCCATCCAGCAAATTTAGTCCTGCAGAGGTCAATTCAGGCTCAAATAAGTGAAAGAAAAATTCAGAGGAACCACCATTAGGGTCGCCAGCAGGATGCCCCATGGCGACGGTCCCATAGGCAGAAAAGGGAAGAACAGGATCAGACAAGCCTAACTCTTCTAAAGTGGATCCGTACACCGGTTCAGAATCCCCCTTGACCCTAACCTCCAAAGGAATAGAGCGATATTGGCTGGTCTCTGGATCCACAAATCCAGCTTGGGCTCCCCCTGGATTCCCTGTTTGCACCACATAGGCCCCATCTTCACGGGTAAATGTTAGATCGTCATAGAACTCTCGCTGAACGAGATCCAGAAAGTTACCAGCAGTAATAGGCGCGTTATAACCATCCACCATCATGGTGATTGGCCCCTTACTAGTGTCAAGAACCACAACTGCTCTTCCCTTCAGATGAGGCAGCGTTTGGTAGTCATTCGGTATGTTGACAGGAATTTGTGGCTCCATAGACGCTGCCAGCAAATCCACTGAATTCCAGGCTTGGGTGCGTCTTGCCACAAATTTTTCTTTATTTTGCTGGTCAGATAGGATCTTAAGATCCGCGAGAGCTGCATTAATTTGATTCATGCGGACCAAAGCCTGGGGCCGAAAGGAAGGTGGAATGGCAGCAAGAAGATCGGATGCGTCTTTATTAAAGGTTTGAATGATCTGTGTGACCTTATTGCCAATTTCAAACCATTGTTTGGGTTGTAATCGCGCAGCTGGATCCTCAAGTTGAGGAGGCATCTCTTCTAAGTATTGATGAAGAGTTTGAATGGCTTCGTTATCCACGGGCAATGCCAGCCTCAAAATACTCATGGGATTGACGGCATCCCCAACCGGTAGAGCAGCCCAACACACTTTGGTCGTGGGGTTCAGCCAGCCTATAGAAATAACGTTCCAGATAAAAATAATGCTGATTACAAGTCTTATCAGTCGCTGGTAAATAACTCGCCAGCCTTGCCTAGAACATACTTGCATGGTGGATTGCCTCCAATATTGGAAACAAGCGGGCAATAATGGTTTACCCGTGATCAACCGTCTTAAGAGTGACTTTCATGATGGAATGAACGGATGGAATTCCCCCATATCCCACCCGTGCCTTGGTGATTATGAGCGACGAACAGGATAATAAGCCCCTGGGTTATAGCGATCTTGCCCCCCAACTAAGGCTGGATCTGGGTCTGTAATCGTAAAGTCACCCAGATGCTGTTGCAGCATTTTCTTTTGAACATCCGTTAAGCCATCAATATTTAGGACTTCTTCGACACTACTGTAGGGAGCGTTCTGAACCACTTTACCGGCGATGGTAGGGTATAGACCCTTATATTGGCTAAAGGCAATAACATTGGTGTTATTTAAGTCAATTTTTTGGCCAAAATCTGTTTCTAGCTTGGCATCTACAGGATTTCGGTACGTTGTAGCTAAATTAATATCCAGTGCATTGGCAGGTTGCAACCACCCCGTCAAACCCAAGCAGCTGGCTAAAACTAAAGTCAATACAGCAAAACGGCGCATGAATAGTCGCATAAGAATGAATTCCTTCCTAATAAACAGATGTAAACGAGCGAGCAAAACTGAACAACTCAAAATCTAGATATTCGGAAACAAGAACATTTAAACTATCTTGTTACTAAATAAGTTCAGTAGAAGGTTGGCAGCACTTTGTTGAAGCAAGAGTTTGACTTACTTCTAGTGATTCCAGATGGATTTCTTTCGACATTAAAGAATCGAAAAAATCGTCAAGTTATGAAGAGGGGATGCTGCATTTATATGCAGTATCCCCGAGCGCTTACTTAAGGAAAGCAAAATATATCCAGCACTAACTGATTGCTCTATAAGATAGTCCTATATAGCAATGACAGGCAGAGATTCAATTAGTAGTTATGTTTGACCTAGACAACTAGTCTAAATCTCAAGAATCGATCCAAAATAGCTACTAAAGCCAAATTTCAGTAGAATTCTTAATTGAGAATATAGCCATTCCTAAGAATAGGAATAAGCACTGGCTAGTGGAAGCTATTCGCTAGGGACCATGATCTAAATAACCTAGCTTTAGTCAAGGTTTTACTTTAGTTTTTTCTCTTAAGTGCTGTAAAAAGGGGTTCTATAAACTTTTAAAGAATACTACCAAAAACATGGCTATTATTTTTCATAAATTATCAAAAGTAAAAAATTAAAATAGTATTTACTCGAATAAAAATTTACATTTAAAAAATAGCAGACTGACTACCAGATGGTCGTTTGAGATTCATTCCATTCTAGGAAGCTTAATTTATGCCATCTATGCATTATTACTTATGGCTCCAATTGTGAGGAAGATAGATCAATCAGAGTCAAGCTGGCTAAATTATTGCTGAGAGTTCTTCTATATCCAGGATGAAGATTTGAATCGCATCAATTTGGCCATTTCATTGCTCGACAGTCTATCCAGATGATTTGAGCTAGAACCCCTCCTATCCTATTTAATCGACATTGAGTTGATGTGCGATGGTCTACAACCGGCCTGCGACCATCACAAACAGAAATCATTTTGTTTATCAACGAAAAGCTCAGACAGACAAAGCACCCACTTCAATTTGTAGGGAGATGAGATCGCACCTCGGATCTCGCTTTTCTCACTAACCTCTTTCAACCATTTACATCAATACAAGGGAGACGTTTTTATGCTCAATTTAACTCTGACATTTCTGGTGGTTGCTTTAATTGCCGCCTTTCTTGGGTTTAGCGGTATTGCTGCCAGTGCCGCTGCGATCGCAAAAATCTTGTTCTGCATTTTTATCGTCTGTTTCATTCTTGTTTGGCCTAACAAAACGGGTTTAGTCCCTGTCCAAGAGTATCCAGGACGGTCTTGTCTCCATCTTTAGGGGGAGAACGGTCACCCCCCCAGTTCCTACTTTGGGAAGATGATGCCCCCCTATCGGTCCCCATACACTGAAACCGAACGTTAAGGAAACCCTATGAATCAATTAGAGAAAGAACAAGCTCGCTACGAGCAAGGCTATGCAGCTGGCAGTCGTGCAAATCAAAGCAATCCAGCAACTGGACTATTTGTGGGCGTTTTTGCCGTCGCAGTATTGGGAATTGGCGGATGGCTTGTGTTTGCCCAAACCAATCAGCCATCAACGGGAGATACGGAAGTGATTAATGTCCCCAAACCGGAAGCACCCCAACCAGACATCAATATCAATGTCCCCAAACCAGAGATTAATCTACCTAAACCTGACATTGATATCCCTAATCCTAGTAATGAGAACACTGAATCCAGTTCTGGCAGTTAGGCACTCTATCCTATGTTCCCCATTGAGAGATGCACTGTCCTTTAGTAATTGGAAGTAACCTTTATGACACATTCTACAAACCGTCCATATCCCCAACCGTCATCCGATGAAAAAATCATCATCGATCAAGAAGTGCGCTACTCTGATGGGTCTGTACGTAAACATCGCGAAACCGTAAGCAGTGATGATCCAGCGATGGACGCACGATTGGAACGAGCCCGGCTCGAAATGGATCGCCAACTCAAAATTCGAGATAACGATAATGCCGCTCGGGGCCTCTTGGTTGGGGTGATCGCGACCACGTTCTTCGGACTGGGAATTTTAGCTTGGTACATCTTAACGAACCGACAGAACACCGAAGTGACGCCAAAAGTGATCCCCGCTCAGCCCTCAGAGTCCTCAACACCGCCTGATATCAACATCACCTTACCCAATCTACCTGCAGCCGAACGCACCGAAACACCCGCTGCTCCACCCACCATTATCCAAAACCAGCCTGCTCCTCCTCAACCCACGAATCCTTCCAGTCAAGAGGCGCTACCGTCTTCTAATCCAAAAGTTTCTTCTCCTGAACCCACTGGTTCTTCTAACCCCTCAACCAGTGAAGAATCTACTGAGTCTTCAGCAACCGCCCCGTAAGTCTGGTAGCTTAAACTGACGATATCGAGCCTGGAGTCCCATACGGATTCCGTAAGCCATCAACCCTACGGTCCAAGCTAATTAGTTTGGACCGTAGGGTTATACACAGCTTTTTGCCTGAGGCTTTTTTAGCATCTAGATAGAGCGTTGGTTACAGGCTTTGACCGTCACGGCAAGAGGGATAAGCTGATGCTGGGGTTATGGTTACATTGGAACAGAAAACAACGCTAAGGCTGTAATGATTTGACAGCATGGATTTCAGGCGATAACTTTCGAGCTTTTTAAAGCACCAAAATCGACGTATTGTTCTTCAGGTATAGGTTTCAAAGAAATAACTTCTTTAAAATTCATCTATTCAGCCTCTAAAAGCCTTTCTGAAAGGTACTTTTAGACGTTTAGGTTACCTCGCCTTTGGAATGATTCAATATCTGACCATCACAAATCGTGATGCGACGCTGGGCTTGGGTGGCGACCTCAAGTTCATGGGTAATTACCACAATCGTAATGTCCTGTTGGTTCAAAGTCTGAAACAAATTCATGACTTCTTGTGAGGTTTGAGAATCCAGGGCTCCTGTTGGTTCATCTGCTAATAGCAAGGCAGGATTATTCACTAGGGCTCGTGCGATCGCAACCCGTTGCTGCTGTCCACCTGAAAGCTGACTCGGACGATTCATCAGGCGGTCGCCTAGTCCTACTCGATCCAACATCTCAACAGCTCGACAACGCCGCTCTGATTTTGGAATCCCTGCATAGATCATGGGCAACATCACGTTCTCCAAGGCGGTGGAACGAGGCAATAGATTAAATTGTTGAAACACAAAGCCAATCTGTTGATTGCGTATTAGCGCTAATTCATCTTTGGTAAAAGTGGTTAGGTTGCGGTTATCCAGAAAATATTGACCATCCGTGGGCTGATCTAAGCAACCGATGATGTTCATTAATGTTGATTTACCAGAGCCTGAGGCACCCATGATGGAGACATACTCTCCTGGCTGGATGTGAAGGTCGATTCCTCTCAAAATGGGGACTTGATTGTCACCCAGTTGATAGCATTTGGTAATATTTTCCAGAATAATCATGGCTGACACGCTCGCTTTAGACACCTAATCACTGCGAAGAGCCTCAATGGGGTCGAGTCGGGCTGCGTTGCGAGCGGGAATAACCCCTGCGACTAAGCCAACCGTAGTGGATAAACCAACACCAATCGCCACCGCACTACTGGACACAATAAAAGTAAAGCCAAAGGCAGTCGCTGAAATAAAGGTGATGCCTACCCCCAGAACAATGCCAATTACACCCCCCACGACGGAAATCACCACCGACTCCGTTAGAAATTGGCTCAGAATTGCTCCATCCGTAGCCCCTAACGCTTTGCGAATTCCAATCTCCCGTGTGCGTTCTACTACAGACACCAACATGATGTTGGCAATGCCAATCCCTCCCACGACCAGGGAGATCCCAGCAATGGTCACAATCATGATTGTTAGCAAACCCAAAATTGTGGTGAAGGTTTGCAGAATATCGGCCTGATTTGTAATCCGGAAATCATCCTCTGCAGGAGAGGAAATATTATGCCGAAGGCGGAGGATATTCTCCACCTGGAACTTGACAATATCGAGTTGAGATTCGTCCTGGCCCTTAATATAGATTCCATTTACTGATACACCAATCAGGGCATTGTTACCGATAATCCGAGCCGACATACTGGTCAGGGGGATATAGACTGCATCATCGCGATCAATGGGACCTTGAGAGCCTTTAGCTTCCATCACCCCAATTATCTCGTATATCTCTCCCTGAATCCGCAGCTTTTCACCAATGGGATTGACGTGATTAGGGAATAAATTGCTTTGAACGGTAGGGGCAATTACGACTACTGAAGCGGCGGTTTCCAGTTCCTCTGCAGTAAAGAATCGTCCTGTTTTTGGGAAAGTATTGCGGGCTTCGGGATAGCTGAGATCAGCACCATAGACTGTGGTGGCCGTGTTTTCTTCACCATAGACAACTTGAGTATTGCGCTGTAAGTATGCTGAAACAACAGTTGCAGAGGGTGCTTGGGCTTCTATCGCTTTAGCATCTTCCCAAGTCAGGGTTGTGATCGACCCCTGACCTTGGCTAACCCCACCGCTTTTCGCTGACCCTGCCATCACCTGCAACACATCCGTACCCAGGCTGCGAATACTATCTTCAGTCGATTGCTGAATCCCCTGACCGATGGAGGAAATTGAAATAACTGAACCGATGCCGATAATCACGCCCAACATCGTCAGTCCACTGCGGAGCTTGTTGTCCCAGAGTGCGACAATTGCCATTTCTCCAATTTCAAAGGCTGAAATCCGCTGAGGCTTGGATTTGAAAACTGCCATAACTACTCCTGAGGACGCGGACCAAAGGGAAGCCGTCGGTTAGGTCCTGATTTTGACTCTGTAGGCGGACTGATCAACACTCTCTCTTGCCCCTTCAGCCCTGAAGTCACCTCTGTTTGTCCGTTGGCCGTTGCTCCCGTTTGAATCACTTGAAACTTCGGTTGACGATTCTCCGCTAATATATAAACCCCCTCTTGGTTAGCTTGGCGAACAACCGCTGCATTGGGGACCAAGAGTGCATTCTCCAATCGATCCACCTCAAAGTCTGCTTCTACATTCATCCCAACCTTCAACTTCTCGGTAGTAGTAGATGGGAGAGTGACCCTAACTTCAAAACTGGTGACGTTTTGGGTGACGGTGGCTTGGGGCGCAATTTGGGAAACAGTCCCCGTCAAAGGCGTCTTTGGTAGCGCATCAATCTTCACGTTCACCTTCTGATCCAGTTTGACTTGAGCAATTTGGGCTTCCGATAGATTGACGACGACCTCATAGCGATCACTCGCTAAGGTCAAAATCGAAGAAGATGAAGCGGAGATGCCACTCCCAGCCATAGACGGGCTGACAAAAGCCCCCACATCCGCATAAATTTGGGTGATCACCCCATCGAAGGGAGCCAGGATTTTGGCATCCCGCAGCTGAGCTTGAATCGTAGCGAGTGACCCTTGGGCTGATAAGACCTGGGCACGAGCCTGGGCTATATCCTCCGTTCGGTTCCCCGCCTGAAGGGCTGCAAGGGTTTGTTCTTGCTGCGTGACTCGGGCCTCTGCCTGTGTCAATTCTTCAGAGCGAGGGCCTGCCTGTTGCAAAGCTAGGGCTTGTTCTGCTTCCCGAACCTGATTCTTGGCAACATCACGATCTGTCCGTTTTTGATCGCGACTTTCTCGGGAGACTGCACCTGCTTGATAAAGCTGCTGGTATCGTTGCCAATCCGTTTCTCTTAGCTTTAACGTAGCTTGGGCTTGCTGTAGACGGGCCTCCGCCTGAGCAACTTCCTGGGGACGGCTTCCTGACTGCAATTGCTGTAATTGGGCACGAGCTTCCGTGAGCTGAGCTTTGGCCTTAGCGATATCCTCTCGGCGATTTCCAGCGAGCAGCCGCTGGAGGTTTGCTTCTTGCTGGGCAAGCTGGCCCTGCACCTGGATCAGTTGCCCTCGCAGATTGGCATCATCCATGATCGCCATCAACTGACCTTGACGAACACGATCTCCCTCCTGCACCAATAGTTGTTCAATCACCCCAGCCGATTTGGGACTAAGATTAATTGATCGAGCTGCATGAACCTCCCCATTGGCCGTAATCGTCACGGGTAGCGTTTTCCGTTCTACAGATTGAGTCAACAGTTGTGTCCCAGAGGATTCCCTGCGAGCCATTAAAAATTGGACACTCGTTCGACCAGGACCAAAGACAATCATCAACACCAACAACCCCCATCGAAGCCTACGCCATAAGGAATATTTTTTTGGTGGTTGACGGGGCTCTTGCGTAGGTATTTGACTCGAAACCACTGTTGGCCTCCAAGATATTCAAGCGATAAAATGTAAGTACTTACTTACGAATTGAATAAAAAATTTATGAATCAGGTGCAATCCCCATCCACAACGTCTCAATCAAATTTTTGATAAGCGTTTCTGAAGGCGGAAATACAAAATTTGGCATGGATGGCTGGATAGATAATTTGTGGATCATATGCTGAGTAACAACAGTATTGATGATGGTTCCAATAATCATCTGTGCGACAGTCTGCGTATCACAGGTTCGGAGATGGCCTGCTTGCACTGCTCGATCAAGAAAGCCAACTAAGAGCTTTCGATCTCGGATGGGTGGTGGCACTATCGGTAGTGGAGCGGATACTTTACCTTGAGCCATTACCATCAAAACCCGTGGCATTAGATCCTGATAGAACGCCAACATTTGCTCACAAATATCGGTAAGTTCCGATTTGACATTGGCTGTGGGCTCATAATCTGCGAGTACAGACAACCATGGCGGTTGCTCCAAAATGCCCATGGCTGCAGCAAATAAAGTTTGCTTTGTTTTGAACCGCTTGAAGATGGAGGCTTCAGAAATTCCAACCTGCTCAGCAATATCAAGGGTTGAAGCCCCCACCCCCTGTTCCAGGAAGATCTCTCGTGCTATCGCCAGAATATTTTCATTCGAGATTTTTGGTGGGCGTGCCATTTTTCTAAAGTGAGTAAGTACTTACTAATATAGCTTTGAGAAGCTAATTATGTCAAAAGAATCAGTGCATCATCAGAAAGTGATTTATGATCGACACCATATCCTTCCCATGCCCGATATAGCAGACAGAATTCTCTACGTTGGCTAGCGGGACTTTCAGGCATTCAGCAATCTGGGGTTTAGAGTACATTAGGGATAAAAAGCAACGCTAAGGCTATAATGCTTTGACAGTAAAGGTTTCAGATGCTATTTTCTGTTTCAATGTACCCTAAACCCCATGCTACGGAATCCATTCAAACAGCGTGTGAGCTGAGATCCCTTGGTGTTAGAGAATCCCCATCCTCAGCAGATTATTTGGGCTGGAACAGCACTACCCAACCCGCATGTTCCGGCTCAATCCAATTTTGGTGTTTGTGTTGAGGGGAACCGAATTGTCGCTGCTGGATCACACCAGGAACTGACGGATCGCTATCCTGATACTCCACAAAAGGGTGGCGATCACCTCCTGCTGATGCCAGCACTGGTGAATAGTCATGACCATGGTCGTGCCATTGGCACAGGATCCTTTGGAATCGCCGATGACTTACTCGAAATTTGGCTGCTCCAGTTAGGGGCTCAGCCCACCCTTGATCCCTATCTTGCAGCAGCCTTTGATGGGTTACAGCTACTGAAATCTGGAGTAGGGACTGTCTCTCATAGTCACAATCCCCGTAATTGGCAAACGCTAGAAACTGAGGCAGATCAGACAATTCAAGGCTATCGAGATGTGGGCATTCGAGTTGCATTCCATCCCCCTATTGTCGATCAAAACCCTATTGCCTATGACCCAGAAGTCTTTCACCGCCATTTACCGGCAAACCTACGATCCTTGATCGAGCCGACCGATGCTTCCTCGGTGTTGTCCACTAAAGATTACTTTTGTTTATGCCGCAACCTCTACAACCGTTTTCACGATGATCAGCAGCATACTGTTCAAATTCATGTCAGCCCTGCAGGTGGGCAATGGTGTAGCGATCCATTACTGCTGGAAGCAGTTGACTTTGCCCAACAGCACCAAACTCGGGTGCAAATGCATCTACTGGAGACTTGCTATCAACAACAATATGCCTACCGTCGTTGGGGGAAAAGTTTTGTCCAACATCTAGATGAAATAGGTGTGCTCGGTCCCTGGTTGACTTGTGCCCATATGGTTTGGGTAGACGAAGCAGATTTAGCTCGCTTAGCAGAACGAGGAGTTGGCGTTGCCCATAATCCCAGCAGTAATTTGCGACTCCGGAGCGGCATCGCCCCCATCGCGGTGATGAATCAGGCCGGGATTAACCTAGGGATTGGTTTAGATGGTCATGGATTAGATGATGATCAAGATTATCTACGGGAAATGAGATTGGCTTGGACCCTGGGTAATCAACCAAGGGCGTCCTCGCCCAACCTAGAAGCACAGACCATTTGGCAGATGGGCACCGTAGGCGGCAGACGGATTACGTTAGGGGAGGATATCCCCCTTGGCTGCTTGGCCAAGAACGAAATGGCAGATCTCGTGCTCGTTGATTGGGCAGCCATTCAAGGCATGTGGCCCTTGTCAGCCCCTGATGGCCTGCTTCGTAGAGCAACCCGTCAACATGTTAAGCATGTCATGGTGAATGGAGACTGGGTGATCTGGGATGGGCAATCCAGTCAGGTCAATGAGGGAGAAATCATTGACCGTCTACAGGAACAGCTTAGGCAGCAGAATATCGCTGAATTAGAGGGGCAAGCCAAGGATAACCGTTCTCTAGCTCACTATCTGCGGAGTTTCTATGCCGAGTGGGATAACCACTAAAAATTTAATTCTAAGGATGTATTTGTTCAGTCCCTATCTCCTATTCAAATCCAATAAACGTGAATCGAGTTTAACTCTGGACTCCCGTCAGAGTCCGGTAAGAAATGCCCCATAGCTGAATTCATCACTGAGCAACAAAGCTCAACCGCTTGTCCAGCAAGGTATATCGCTGCTTATCCTTCACCTGTCGAATCGCCATGCTGATTGCATTTTTGGGACCCACTAGAATCGCCAGTTTCTTAGCCCTCGTCAAACCTGTGTAGAGCAGATTGCGGCTCAGCATAATGTAATGCTGCATATACATAGGCAGGATCACAACGGGATATTCTGACCCCTGGCTCTTATGAATCGTGACGGCCCAAGCCAACCCTATTTCATTTAAGTCTGCCAGATCATAAGAAACAGACCGCTCAGCATACCGAACCGTCACGGCAACCTCTTCTAGATTAATCGCCTCGATCACCCCCATATCGCCATTGAAGACCTCGCGATTGTAATCATTGACCTGTTGAAGTACGCGATCGCCCACCCTAAGAATCAGCCCCCCTCGGGTTAACTCAGCTTTACTCGGACTAGGGGGATTAATCAATGCCTGCAGAACTTGATTCAGCTTGCGAGTCCCCACCTCTCCTCTGGTCATAGGACAAAGGACCTGCACATCTCGTGCCGCCACATATCCCAATTGCGGAATCAGATCATTGATGAGTTCTTGAATCGCTTGCTGACCCTGCTCCGGCTCAGGTGCCCCAAGCCAGAGACAATCCGTCTTGGGCGCAGGGCTGACAGACTCTAGATGGGGGAACTTGCCTTGGTTAATCTGATGAGCATTTTGGATAATTTGACTGGCTTGGGCTTGACGAAAAACCTCTGTTAGTTCCATGACGGGAATTCTCTGGGCGGTAATCAGATCCAGCAGCACATTTCCGGGTCCGACGCTGGGTAGCTGATCCGTATCCCCCACGAGCAACAGTTGGGCATTGGTATCAATGGCTTTAATTAGGGAATTGGCTAGAAACAAATCCAGCATGGATGCTTCATCAATCACCACCGCATCAGCAGGAATGGGGTGGTCTACATCCCGCTGAAACTTCATGGTTTTAGGGTCAAACTCTAAAAGGCGATGGATGGTTTTCGCTTCGTGACCCGTTACTTCGCTGAGTCGCTGGGCAGCTCGTCCGGTGGGAGAAGCCAATACAATCTCTTTCCCCATGGCTTTCCAGAGGGCGACAATGGTCCGGGTGGTAAAGGTCTTCCCCGTGCCCGGTCCACCCGTGAGAATGACAACTCGCTGGCTAGCGGCCAACTCCACAGCCTGCTGCTGTTGCTCCGAGAGATGGACATTCGTTTGTTCCATAAACCGATCGAGCCAACGACGGACTCGACCCTGATCGACTTCTAGGGGATTGGCGAGTAATTGGAGTAATCGGCGAGACAAATGAAACTCCGCTCGAAAGAAGGGAGGAGCATAGCACAACAATTCCGTTGCATCCTCCCGTTCAAACTGTTCAACAATCAGCTCAGCGTCCGCGACCATGGCATGGATCAAATATTCCACTTGATCGGGCTTGGGCTGATATTCGGGGAGGGCCAATCGCTTTACGGCCCGAGTGATCAGCTCAGGTTGAGGTAGATAACAATGCCCTTCATCGGCGGACTCGCTAAGGACATGTAGGAGGCCACTGCGATAGCGATACTCTGAGTGAGGAGGAATGCCTAAGCTACGGGCAATTTGATCGGCAGTGATAAAGCCAATGCCATAGACATCCGTTGCCAGTCGGTAGGGATTCTGGGTGACGATATCGATGGCTTCGTCTCCATACTGCTTAAAGATTTTGACAGCATAGGTAGTGGAGACACCATGGCCCTGGAGGAACACCATCACCTCTTTGATGGTTTTCTGGCTGTCCCAAGCGGTCTGAATCAGTTTGACTCGCTTCTTGGCAATGCCGGGGACTTCAACTAGGCGCTCAATCTGGTTCTCAATAATATCCAGGGTTTCTAGGCCAAAATGAGCGACGATGCGCTTGGCGGTGACCGGACCCACGCCCTTAATTAAGCCACTCCCGAGGTACTTTTCAATCCCCGTCAGGGTAGCGGGTTTCGTTTCTTGGTATTGTTTGACTTGAAATTGAGCGCCGTATTTAGGATGATCCCGCCAAATCCCCTGAACTTGGAGGGTTTGGCCCGCTTGGATATTAGCAAAGCTGCCCACAATGGTGATTAACTCACGGGTTCTAGGGGCTTTGAAGCGGGCCACGGTATATCCCGATTCATCGGAATGATAGGTTAGCCGCTCTACAACCCCTTGTAACTGTTCGGTCGGGGGATGAGTCGGATGAGCGGCCTCGTAGGTCATAATTCAAACACGCTGACGTGCTAAAAGTTTAACGGGCCAGCTCAAATAAATAGGAATGGGCACCGGTTGGATCTTCCATACAGGCAAAAAATCCCGTCCCCGGTATTTCCGTTTTGGGTACCACAATCTTACCCCCTAAGGATTGGACCTTATCTGACCACTGATCCACTGAGTTGACGGAGAAGTAGTTCATCCAGACGGGGGGCATCTGGGGTACATCTGGCGGTCGCTTCATAATCCCGCCCACATCCTCACCATTCACCTTGGCGATGTAATACTCTCCACCGTTCATAGGCATAGGAGCGGAAAACTGCCAGCCAAATAGTTCGGAGTAGAAGGGTAAAGCAGCAGTTGGATCATCGACTAGAAGTTCCATCCAGCAAACCTCTCCAGGACCATTACCGATCATATTCAGATCGTCACTGTCCTGCTCTGGGGTGAAGACATGAAAAGCGGAGCCAACCGGATCATTGATCACGGCTGTGTGGCCCACGGATGGAATCTCAAAGGTAGGAACACTGACCTTGCCCCCCAACTTTTCTGCCTGCTGACAGGCTTGCTCGACATTGGCAACAGTGATGTAGGCAATCCAGTGGCTGGGGAACGGAAAGTCGTTCTCGATGGGGACTGGATTGGCAAATCCACCTTTTCCCGCAGCGTAAATCGTGGCATTGTCATGGCCGGGAATTTCCATTTCACTCAACTGCCAATCAAAGAGCTGATGATAAAACTCATTTGCTTTTGGCACATCCTTTGTCATTAAACTCCACCAGCAAAAACTGCCGATTTGATCCTGTAAACCCATGGCTGTCTCCTTTTGCTTTTAAGCAGTAGTCAGTCGTATGCGGAATTACTGTGGTTTAGTTGTGCGATTTCGGAAAATAGGTACTGCAGATTAAGGCCGAAATGATGCTGCCTCTGCGATCAGACGCAGTCAATTAATAATGCCTGCAACCTTTTAGGGCGAAGGCATATGAAAAACATTGAGTTTATTACCATCTAGATCCCGGAAGTAGCCCGCATAGAATCCTTCTATGTCGCCTCTTGGCCCGGCTGGACCTTCATCTTGGGCACCCAGCTCAATGGCCTTTTTGTAGACTTCATCTACTTTGTCATTGCTATCCACCATGAGGGCAATCATGACGCCATTGCCAACGGTGGCAGGCTCGCCATTGAAGGGTTTGGTTACACAGACGCTGGGCTGATCGGGTCCCGTACTCCAGGCAATAAAACTTTCGAACTCCATAAACCTGCTGCCGCCAAGCACCTCGAAAAGAGAATCATAAAACTGGGCTGCTTTAGCGATATCGTTTGTACCTAAAGTCACATATCCAATCATTGAATGTTCCTCAATGTAAGAATCAGGTCGGACAAATTAAGCGTTGAAATGATAGGGGATGGAGATTAAGCCGGTATTATGCGGCCTCTTCTTCCTCAACTTCCACAGCTGTGATCGAATTGGCAGAGACTTCAGCCCCTAACTCCAACTTCTGGCGGACTTGTTGCTCGACATTCTCAGCGAATTCCGGATTATCGATAAAGTACTGAATCGTATTTTCTCGTCCCTGGCCAATATTGTTGCCATCGAAGCTATACCAAGCCCCTTTGCGAACAATCACATCTGTTTCTTCGGCCATATCAACCAGGCATCCTGTAGTGGAAATGCCTTGGCCGAACAGAATGTCAAACTCGGCAATTCGAAACGGAGGAGCCACTTTGTTCTTGGCGACTTTGACTTTGGCCCGAATCCCAAACATATCCGTGCCTTTTTTGAGGGTTTGAATGCGGCGGATATCGAGGCGAACGGAAGCATAGAATTTGAGGGCGTTTCCGCCTGTGGTGACTTCGGGGCTACCGTAGGTCACACCAATCTTCTGGCGAAGCTGGTTGAGGAAAATAACAGTACTGCCGGATTTGGAAATATTACTGGTGATTTTTCTGAGGGCCTGACTCATTAACCGAGCCTGTAATCCCATGTGGGAATCGCCCATATCCCCTTCGATTTCAGCACGGGGGGTGAGGGCAGCCACGGAATCCACCACCACCAGATCAACGGCACTAGAGCGGACCAGCTGATCGACAATTTCTAGGGCCATCTCGCCGGAGTCAGGCTGGCTGACCAGAAGTTCAGAAACATCGACCCCCAAGGCAGCGGCATAGACCGGGTCTAGGGCATGTTCAGCATCGACGAAGGCCGCGACTCCGCCGTTTTTTTGGATCTGTGCGATCGCATGTAACGCTACGGTGGTTTTTCCAGAACTTTCAGGACCATAGATCTCAATCACTCGTCCCCTGGGTAGCCCGCCCCCCAACGCCAGATCCAGAGTCAAAGCGCCTGTAGAAATGGTTTCAATCTGCATCCGCGTGGCATCCCCAAGACGCATAATTGACCCTTTACCAAAGGTCCGTTCCACATTTTTCATCACCAAGTCCAGGGCTTTTTGCTTTTCGGAAGCGTCGGTATGGGTGGCCATGATTGGGTCTCCAAAAGGATAATTTGAGGTTGTTCGACTAGTATAGTATACTTGTACTAGTCTTGTGTCAACAGGGCAAAAAAAGTTTCTTTTTCCTCTTTGTAGGGAGGGTTGAATGGCAATAGACTCCCTAACCGATTTAGTTGGATTTCCCGGTGGATGGCTAATTGGTGTCTCCTATGCATTGGAATGGGGATATCAATGTTGGGTGATCACCCCCGAACATCAGGTCCATACCGATGGTGAGTTCTATGAGAGTAATCTAGGGGCATTATCAGCAGGGCGGTTCCTGGTTGAACATTCCCTAGAAGTAGATTGAGTATCACCCGCAAGATTCTGCTTTTTCACTGATGACAATTTAATTTTCATTGGCTATAGTACATTTGTTTCACTTCTCCTCCTAATCACATGACTTCCTGTATCACCGTTGAGGGAAAAGTCGTTGGGAAACGACGTCCCATCTTTTCTGATTGGTCCATTCCCATCCCACCTTCTCTACAAGATTCTCCCCTCACGCTCCGTGACCTGATTACCTGTGTAGTGAGGGCTGAAGTCCAGGCTTTTCAAACGCGGCAAACGGAGCAGAAGTTACAGCGGTTCCTAAGGAAGGACGAGATCCATCAGGGCTTGGCTGAGGGCAAAGTAACCATGGGCGATCGCGACTTTGAACAAGGCGTGGATGAGGCGGCGGCGATCGAGACCGCCATTATGGGCTTTATTGATGGGCTGTACTACGTATTTCTGGATGATGTGCAGCAGGAAGCGTTAGATGCCACCGTGCATCTCAAGCTCGATAGCCGCTTAACGTTTATTCGACTCGTTGCACTGGTAGGGGGATAACATGCTAAATCGTGAACTTGCGCAGGAATCCCTGAAGAAATTTCGGGTTGAAGAATGGTCGGATCGCCGAGCCACTGAACTGGCCGCATTACCGGACCACTTGAATCATATTGGCCGGAGAATGTTGCGCCTAGATGATTCACTCTATGAGTGGGACCACCCCTATAACCGAGAGCCCTACTGGCAGCCCTGTCAAGACGCGATTGAGCTTTCAGAATCAGAGCGGTCCCAACTTTTTGAGGTTCTCTTTCCTCAAATCAGCGACTATGTGTTGCTAGCTTACGATTTGATTACGACCCTCCCCTATCAGGTGGGTTACTCTCGCAGAGCCTTTCGCTCGGACCATCCTGAACATCATGAATTTGCCCGTCGGAATTTTATTCAGTCATTACTGGGGATTGTCCGAGGGTATGAACAGCCCCTGGACTGGTATGCAGCTTGGGCTCCTTATCTGGGCTATAGTGCCGATCTTCTAGGGCGCTTGTTCGCTGCAGCCATCAACCAAGGCGATGCTTTAGGCGATCAGATTTTCGAGACTCTCTGTGACTCCGCTCGGGGTGACCATGAGATTGGTGCCATGGGGCGGCATGTGACTCGCGCCCTGCTAGTCGCCAATCGCCCCGAGGGCTGGGAGTTGATTGAGAATCTGCTAGTGGCTGCCCAACGCCAAGAAGGACTACGGCAAACCATTTTAGAAACCATTGATGAAGCCCATCCCCAAGCCTTTCAACGGATCGTCCGCGTTATCCTAGAGCATAATCTTGTCCGCTTTAGTGCCACGATCCGAGCCGTGGATGTATGGTTTGGCCTGGGTTGGGAGGTGGAGCATCAGCGTCGGGTGCAAGAAAGTTTAGAACTGCTTCTCCAGGTGTTGGAGCACCCGAACCAACGAACTGCGTTCCTCCAAAATGATGACCCTAATCGGGTTTATCTCGCCCTTTGGTCTCTGGCCTTCGAAAATGTCGATCTAGCAATTCCACCTGCCGTGGAACTTCTGAAAACAGGGACCGTTGAGCAAAGATTTGTGGCGGCTTATCTGCTTCGTCAATTAGATACCAGTCAAGCCCGAGAGGCCCTTATTCCCAGTCTTGCCGACAATGATATCCGAGTTGCCGTTCAAGCCTATCTCTCCTTGGGATGCAGGGCTGGCTTTGAAGCATTAGAAACGTTTATCAACCGCTTTTCCGCGAAAGAAACATCCATTGAACCCCTGGTGTGGTCATGGATGAATTACACCATTACCCTGCAGAGTGTTGCCGACAATCTGGTTCGCAGTTTAGGTGACCGCCCTGTTGAGCAGTTAATGCCTTATCGAACCATGATGGGCGAATGGGGCCGCATTGAAGTGGGGAAACAGTTAATTAAGCAAACTTGGGATGATCAGACTCGGGAGGTTGTTTTTGAACTAATTCGCGATCGCAGTAGCTATGTCCGGGAGCAAATCATGAGTGCTCTCAACGCTCATCGCTACTGTCCAACTGCCCCTGAAGCCCAAACCCTGGAGTCGATGCTATATCGCAAAGCAGCAGACTTGAGGAGGGGTGTGCTGTCCTTGTTGTTAAAACAAGAAGATGATGCCGTCATTGAGAGTGCCCAACGACTTCTAAGCCAGTCTAAAGCCCCTCAGCGCAAAGCCGGGTTAGAACTGCTTGTCCAACTTCAGCAAACGGATCGGGGCCAGGTCAAACCCGTCGCTGAAGCCTACGCTAGCCAGCGTCCCAAGCGGACGGCAAGTGAACAAGAACTGCTTGATCAGCTTCTGGCGGATCAACAGGATATTCCCACCTTGGATGATGCTTTGGGTTTAGCGCCTTGGGAGTTGCGATCGCATCCCCAATGCCCGAAACAACCCAAACATCCCATTCCCTTGGTTTCCGAGGCAGCCCAAGAAATACTGGCCTCCTTACATGCACTAATTGACGAGCACCGGACTGAGGAGGTTGTACTCAATAGCGACTATCCCCAGGAACAATTATTGGGGAATCTTTACTGGCTGCCAACACCCGATTTCAAGCTATCTCAGGAGGAGAATCTAAAAAGACTTCCTTTGGCAGAAGTTTGGCAGACTTGGTTAATGAATCGCCCAAAGGCTTTACGAGATCCAGATGGATTGGAAATCATTCGTGCCATTGCGGCTTGTCATGGTGCAAATAGCCAGCCATTTCACTACGAGTTTGGAATGGATCGTGGACGCAACCAACCGCCCAAGTGGCAACTGGAACTTTTTGAGCAGTGGTTTAGCCCAGTTGAACTAACCTCCCCTTTGATACCCGGCCTTCTATCTTGGTTGATTTATTTGGAGCCACCCCAAAATTTAATTGATGCCTTGTTAAATGCAGCTCAATATACCCTAGCTATCATCCATCAACATACGGCAAGCAAGCGGAAGGAGTGGCGTCATTCAAGACTGTTGGTGTGGCTAAATTTAGCCAGATCTCATTTCCGTGATCACCCGACAGAATGGTCTGTGGAACAGTTTCGCCACCTTTGGCAGCTCCTGCGTTGGATTGATGAACCTAGCGATAAGAGTGTCCCCTATTGGCGGGTTAAATCAGGAGAAACTCGCTATAGCTACGACCGCTTTGAAACTGTCCAAGAAGGATTTATTCAACGCCATCGGCCTGAGTTGCAGGAAATTACCCTAGCCTATGGTGCTGAAGCTGCTACTGATGCAGATTTCTGCGATTACTTAATTGGTGCTCGCCCCATGTCTTCGAGGTTTAACGAACTGCGAGAGTTGACCCAACGGAAGCCGCATCCCTGCATACAGGCTAATCCCAAGATCGGTCAGATCGTGAATCAATGTTGCGATCGCATCCTGGAAGTCGAACTTACCCGAGGCGAACTGCCCACCGCAGCCACTGAAGTTGCCAAGAATCTCAGTTCCATTGAAGGCATTGCCACCGTAGTGAACCTCCTGCAAAAGCTGGATAATGAAAAATTTATTCGGGGTTGGGTCTCGGATAGTAAAAGTCGGACTGCGGTATTAAGCCATCTATGTCGGGTTTCTTTTCCGGGAGAAGACGAAACGCCCCAGGACTTTGCCAAAATCGTTAAAGCTGCCGCTATCCCCACCCAGCAGCTTGTAGAGCTGGCCATGTATGCGCCCCAATGGGTGAATTACATTGAACATGCCCTGCGGTGGAAAGGGTTTGCGGAAGCCGTTTGGTGGTTTCATGCCCATACCAAAGATGAGGCTTGGCAGGTGGATGCTGATATTCGCAACCTGTGGGCCGCTCAGATTGCCGAACGGACGCCCCTCTCTAGCCAGGATTTGTTGGATGGCGCTGTGGATGTGGCCTGGTTTCAGCGGATTCGCAAAGGCATGAAGTCGGATCGGTGGACGGCCTTAAATGAAGCCGCCAAGTACACCTCTGGCGGTGGAGGGCATAAGCGAGCACAACTCTTTGCCGAGGCTATGACCGGGGTAACCGATCGAGCTGGCCTGATTAAACGGCTGCAAACCAAGCGCCATCAAGATAGTGTGCGGGCCTTGGGCCTACTGCCTTTAGCAAGAGGGAAAAAGCGAGACGCAGACCTCCTGGAACGCTATCAAATCATCCAAGAATTTCTGCGGGAGAGCCGTAAGTTTGGCTCCCAGCGTCAAGCCAGTGAAAAGCTAGCCGCTCGCATTAGCATGGATAACTTAGCGCGCACCGCTGGGTATCCCGATCCGCAGCGGCTGGAATGGGCCATGGAAGGGATGGCGATCCAAGATTTGGCCACTGGCGCTGTGTCCGTAGAGATTGATCCGGTCACCGTCAGTTTAACCATCACTCCTGATGGTAAACCCCAGATTTCGGTGCTTAAAAATGGGAAATCCCTCAAATCAGTCCCAGCTAAACTCCGCAAAAATCCAGAGATCAAAGCCCTGCAACAGCGCAAAAAAGAGATTACCCAGCAGGCCAGTCGTATCACTCAATCCTTAGAACAATCCATGTGCCGGGGCGATCAGTTCACTGGCACCGAGTTAAAGCAACTCTTAGCCCATCCCCTGTTAAAACCCGTATTACAGCGCCTGGTGTTTATTGAGAGTGATACCGGGGTAGCCGGATTGCCCCAGGTGGATGGATTATTCAACCATGACGGTCAGACCGTGGCCATCACAGCATCCATGCAGCTACGCATTGCTCACTCCGTTGATTTAGCCGAGCGGGATGATTGGCATCTCTGGCAGCAATACTGTTTCCAGTCGGAGCTAGTCCAACCCTTTAAGCAGATTTTCCGAGAACTCTATGTTTTGACTACGGCAGAACAACAAGGCCGGGGTTCTGGCTCTTGTCGGTATGCAGGGCATCAAGTCAACCCTCGGCAGTCCTTGGCCCTCCTGGGCAAGCGGGGCTGGGTCGCCCATCCAGACGAAGGGATTCGGCGTACCTTTCATGATCAACAGATTGTGGTCTGGCTTGAATTTGAAGAGGGCTGGTATACGCCGACGGAGGTGGAAGGGTTTACCTTAGATCAGATTTGCTTTTGCGATCGCACCACCTACAAGCCCCTGGAATTATCCGCCGTTCCCTCCCGTCTTTTTAGTGAAGTGATGCGGGATCTAGATCTAGTCGTCAGCGTGGCCCACCAGGGCGGCGTCGATCCAGAAGCCAGTGCTTCGACGGTAGAAATGAGAGCTTCCCTGCTCCAAGAAACCAGCCGCCTGCTCCAGCTTAATAATATTCAACTGCAAAATTCTCATGCCTTAATCGAAGGGAAGATGGGTAGCTATAGCGTTCATCTGGGCAGTGCAATGGTGCATCGTCAACCCGGTGGCGCAATTTGTGTGGTGCCCGTTCATAGTCAACATCGAGGACGGCTCTTTTTGCCCTTTGCCGATAATGATCCAAAAACGGCAGAGGTGATTTCCAAGGCCATTATGCTGGCTAAAGATCATGAGATTAAAGACCCAACAATTTTAGAGCAGATACTCTAGATATCCCTCTCGATCTCAAAAATGTGAAGATTCGTTCATGATCCTCTCATTTAAGTTTTTAAGTCTCTGGTTTTTCCATCACGATTCTATGGAGTTCAGCTTCATGCTGCTCAAAGAACAGCCATGCGATCGGGAAAAAGGTCATATAGCGATTGAATATGTCTAGCCCCACTAGCTCAATCGCTTGATCTTGGTTTTTGGCCAATCGTTCATACCAGGCTTTCAAAGTGGGTTTGTAGTCATGAATTGAGTCATGGGTAATACGGAACCCGACCTCATGAGCGATTTGGAGATGAGTCTTATGCATAGACAATAGAGACCCTGGGAAAAAAAGTTGCATCAAAACCATTGATGCTGGATAGGGCTCACGCTCCAGAGAGAAGAATTGATGCACCGCTTTGCCACCAGGAACGAGTGCATCATAAATTTTTTGGTACAAATCTGTGAGTTCATGGGGGCGAACATGCTCTAAAGCACCAATCGAAAAGATGCAATCATAGGGAGTTTCTACAAACTGATCCGTAATAAAATTAGTGAGAGAGACGTTTAACCCTAACCGTTGTTGAGCATAGGCTAACTGCTCTTTTGATAGGGTGTATCCTGCTAATGGCCCCTGATGGCCTGAATCTTGGAGAAACTTCAACATGGCTCCCCAACCACACCCGAGATCTAGAACCTTCTCGTTCCCCTGCAATTGCATTAACGATAAGAGATATTGAGCTTTATGGGCTTGTGCCTCTTCTAAAGAATCTTGTTCTGACTGAAATTCAGCACAGGTATAAAACCGATATCTTTCGTCTAGGAACAAAGCATAGAACTCATTGGAAACATCGTAATGAGTTTCAATACCGCTGGCATGATCTTGAGCAAGCATCCGATTTAGGAAAGAGATGCGTTGTGCCTTAAGCGGATAAATTCTTGCCAACCCTTCCATCCATGGTGATCTAGGTTGAGTCCAATAGCCCCAACTTTCAGACTGGGTTAAGGGTTGTGGAGAATGAATTTTATATTCTGCCACCGCGTACATTAATCCATAGTTGAATAGATCAGAAATACACTTTGGATATTGCTTAAAAGTAATCGTCATCATTGCTTACCTAAAAACTTCAGACGGTAAACGAACCACTGAGAAGCCAAGCAATCTTTCAATAGAGAAGGAAAGCGCCAGAAAAATATTTAATTTTTGGTCTGAATGACTCTGATGCCAGAGACTTTTTCTCCGAATTACGATCTAGCTGTTCATCTCAGATGGTTTCTCAAATCGAAGGTAGGCTAGGCTTCTTCAATGCCGAGGTCACAGTTTGATCATTTCTCAGACACGCCAGCAGCAGCGATTGTCATAATTAAGAGGATTCACCCTATCTGAACGACTGACCCAGTGCAGATTTTGAGCCCCCGCAATAAGTGCAATTGTCGTCAACGTTATAGAGACAATCATGCCCGCTTCGATCCCCTCTATCAATTCATCATCTTCCCATTGAAGAATTATGCAGTTAACGAATCAAGCAGATATACAATCCATTTCCATCCCAGCGTCGTAATATGAAAATTTCTATAATCGGCATTGGCAAAGTAGGTTCAACCATCAGCTTTATCCTGGCGAAAGAAGGGTTAGCCTCCGAGTTAGTTCTCTATAACCGCACTAGGGAGATTGCCCATGCCGAGGCCATTGATATTCAGCAAGCCGTCGCACTGACGCCCTATCGGCTAATGGTTCGGGATGGCGATCTTGAGGACACCGCTGGGTCCGACATTATCGTCATTGCTGCGAGTGCTCCTATGCCCAAGCAGATGCAGGCCCGCAGTGCCTTGCTGGCGAAGAACATTCAGATCATGAACACCTTAATCCCGCCTCTTCTCCAACACAGTCCGAATGCCATCTTTATCAATATCAGCAACCCCGTTGACGCCCTAAACTACGAAATTCTGCAAATTATCAGGCAGCACACCCATCTCAACCCTTGGCAACGCGTCATCGGTACCGGCACATTGATAGACTCTGCCCGGTTTCGGGATCTGTTATCTGCCCAGTTGGGTATCCATTCCTCTGATATCAACGCCTATATTCTGGGAGAGCATGGGGACAGCCAGTTTGCCGCCCTCAGTTCCGCCATGATCGGGGGTGAATTAATTGATGCCAACCCCTTACGCCAACAGATGGTCGAAGATGCCAAGCGGTCTGCCTGGACCATCTTCCAAGCCAAAGGCTATACCAACTACACCGTAGCGTTGGCCGTAGAGATGATTGTGTTTAGCATCGTCGAGGATCTGCGACATACCCTACCTGTTAGTGTTTTGATTGACGGGTATTGTGATGTATCAGATTGCTGTCTTAGCGTTCCTTGTATCGTGGGCCGAGACGGGGTGCATCGTCGGATAAAAACCCAACTCAATGCCGAAGAAATCCTGGCTTTTCAAAAGTGCGCCCATCACGTTAAACAGCAAATCCAAGCGTGTTACCAACCTTCAGCAGAAGATTGAACGGCCTCTAGCCAGAACGCCTATTGGGGAGAAATGACCATGGAAATTACCACTTTTCTCACCCTGCCGGATCAGCGACAGTTAGCCTACGCTGAATATGGTGATCCTCAGGGATATCCCGTTTTCTATTTTCATGGTTCTCCCTCCTGTCGCTTAGAGCCATTGGTATTAGGCAATGAGAACATTCAGCGAGCTGGGATGAGGCTGATTGCCCCCGATCGTCCTGGGCTTGGGCAATCTGATTTTCAACCGCACCGAGGATTCTCCGACTGGGTCAATGATATAGAGTGTCTTGCCAATGCACTCAATTTAGATAAATTTTCTGTTTTGGGTATGTCTGGCGGCAGTGGATATGTCGCAGTCTGTGTCGCCAAGATGCCTGAAAGACTCCATTCTGCTGTTATTGTTTCTGGGGCATGGCAGATGGATCTTGCTGAAGATCTTTCCCCAATGAGCCGCATAATGTTCTTCTTTATGAAGAGAGTGCCGATACTCTACCAACTTTGGCAATCCTTCCTGGCACAGTCACTCAAGGGTGATCCAGAAAAAGTGTTAGCTAGATTCAAGAACCAACTGCCCCCAGCAGACTATACAGCCCTAGCGCAGGTGGGTTGCATGGAGTCTATCGGTTGTGCATTAGAAAAGTGTGAAAAAATCTGTAACAATCGCTCAGGCATCTAACACTAAAGGCTTACAGGAGATACTCCAAAAAGACTGAAACCCTTTGTAAATCGAGATCCCACATTTTTTTGATGCACGACCTTTAGTTGCCTGAATCGCTATCGTCGTTTGGGGAAGGATTACGAACTCTATCCAGAAACGAGTGAAGCCATGATTTATGGCTATTTTATTTGACTACTTACGCATCAATCAGTAACTTTAGTTTCTGTTGAGAAATCAACTCTGAGAATCGAGTATCAATCATAGATGAAAAGGAACAATGATTTTACGAATCCAAAGCCAAGCCATAATATTATAGCTAAGCTCAACTGGCAAATTCTTCGACCAAACCTGTAAGATATCTTGTATTGTTGTCCCTGGACTAACTTTTCTCAACAAAGGTACTATTTCCACTCCACCAACAAATGCTATTGGACGAGATAACATATCATGATATAAAGCATGCTTAGAGATAATTCTATTTCCTTCGATTATGGGTGTAGAGTTCATATATGCATGATCTGATAGTTGAATTTTACAATTACCATCGAAACTTTTTGTCTTAAGAATAGGAGCTAATTGACCTTCAGGAAAAGTAGCCCTCTGATGCCAAAATAGTTTATTACGAACAGCAGCGACTTGTTGATAAAAACTAGCCGTTTTTGTTATGTATTCGTTTCTTTTTTCTTTTTGGCGAGCATTATAAAAGGAAATTGCCAATTCTGTATCTTCAGGATATTTGAGAAAAGTATTGATGATAATTGCAGCTTGCAAGCCTGAAGCTACTGCTGACTGAATACCTTGAGAAGATAATGGGTCTAAACATAAGCAGGCATCTCCAATTCGAATAAAGCTGTCTCCTATAGGGTTCTCTGCATACCGAGTTGATGCATCACATATTTTTACTTTACCCTCAATACCTTTGATAAATTTAGCAGGGAACAATCTGAATCGATTCAGTAACTTGTGATATATATTTTCAATTCCTTGTTTTGAGTTTAGAGATAAGCAACTGGGATCAAGAAAAACTGCAGTAACTGCTTTGTTCTGACTTAAAGGTGCATACCAAAACCACTCACTTTCTCCCGCTTCAATACGTGCTTCAATTGTCTGAAAATTTGTGCCTTTCCAATAGGCATACAAAGCTAGAAGAGGAGCTGATGCTAGAATCCGGCGTCCGGGAACTAGACTTCGCCCACCAGATGCATCAACTACTATTTTAGATAGTATCGTTCTTTGCATTCCATCTTGACGGATGCGAATCTGCCATTTCTGAGTCTTGATCCTTTCCGGACGAAATGCATGAGCTGGTTGATGGACTTCAACTCCATTCTCTTTGGCATTCTGCAAAAGTAATTGATCGAATTGGCCACGATCCACATGGAATCCAGGCTGCTCATGTTGATTTTTATATATAGGAAAAGTCTCTGACCACCAAACAATTGTGCGCTCGTGGAGGAGAAATCCCGTATTTTCAACAGACTCTCGTACTCCTATACAATCTAATAAAGGCAAAGTACTGGGAAGTAGTGAAGCCCCAATATGGTTAGGTCGAGGGAACTTTTGGGATTCAATTATGCATACTTTATATCCTAACGATGCCAAACGATGGGATACTACTGAGCCTGCAGGACCACCACCGATCACACAGACATCAAAAGTGGTTTGGTCCTTGGTTCCCATTTCGATAGCTATCCAGAAACAGATTGGTTGTTCAAAATCTGATCCAGGAGTGAAGGATTAATCTTAAGAAGCTTGACATATACGCCTAAACAGTAATGCAACCAACCGCGAATGTAATCGCAGGCAGGTCGACCTCTGTAAATTGATTCATGATGACAACCGCCTCCACACAAGTATCGTGCCCAGCAAGCCTTGCATGGTTCCTGAGTATGCACATTTCTGGCCGCCAGCCAATTCTCTTGCTTAGCAGGATCAACACCATCTACGATATTTCCCATTGAACCTTGAGCATCATCAACAAATCGATGACAAGCATACAAGTCTCCCTTTGAAGAAACACCCAAATAGGCTCCTCCTGCGCCACAGGGGTAAGCGTCACATCTATAATGATGTATTCGTTGAAGCGTGTTCAGTATATTTGCAAAGGGATAGATCTTGTGATCTTCAAAATTCTGCTCAAATTTTTGGCCACACTCTATCATTTGATTTAGCAGCACTTCAAATTCAAATTCTCCCATTTGATGTAGGCCAGTTGGTGATTTCAGAACTGGAGAGAACATGACATTATCAAAGCCGAGTGAAACGAGTTTGTCCAGAGTCTCTTCCAAACACAAGTTTTCAGGTGTCACTGTAACTCTTGCGGATACTCGACAACGTCGGTGAGGAATATCTAATAAAAGTTTTACTTTTTCTATGACCGTTTTGTAACTTCCCTTTCCTGATTTAAATGGTCTTAGGAAATCATGTTTTTCTTGATTTCCATCAATGCTAATCGTGACAGAAAAGCCATGATTATTAAAAAACTCTGCATCTTCAACAGTCAACAATGTTCCATTCGTTGTCAATGAGAAGTTTGTCTTAATTCCCACTGAAGAAGCTTTGGCAATAGTGTATTCTGTTGTTTTCTGCAAAACAGAACGATTGGCTAAAGGTTCTCCTCCTAAATAGGCTAAGGAAACTGTTTCTCCAGATTCTGTTCCTTTCAACAAGAGATCAATAGAATTCCTCGCGACCTCAAAAGACATACTACCTTCATTGCCACCAAAGCTACCTTGATGGGCATAGCAGTAGGTGCAACCAAGATTACATTTTTGAGCTATGGCTAGAGAGAGTGCATGAATTGGAATAGATTTAGGTGGAGCCTCAGGAGGAACTGAATTCAGATGTATTCCCTTTGCCGATAATACTTGATGCACTCTTTCTACTTCACCAAATTCCATCCATCGATCGAGCATCTCAGCGTAAATATCATCGATTTCATATATTGAACCTTGCTCAATAGATAGCAGCATAGAATGCTCTTCTGCTCGAAACAGATGTACATTCGGCATCTTTAACTTAGAGGAGTATTGGGACATGATTTGTATCATTGCCTGATTACAATCAATGATTAGTATCGAAGGAGAATCAGTTGCAATCACCTATCCATGGCCTAAGAAAGATTCTCCAGTAAAGGATTAGCAACTGATTGATTCTAAGCTTAGATATCATCTCCTGGATCACGTTCTGTTTCTACTTTTCGACTTTCTCTCAAACGAACGATACCAACTTTATCTACTCCTATATTAAATTCTTCACCTGTTCGCAATTCTTCAGCTGATGAAGATGTATCAGAATATTGCTTTCTGAAAACACGAACTTCTGTTGAAGCGTCCTCATCCAAGAAGGCGTTTGGTGGCAAATGTTCTACCCAATAGCCCACACAAGCTGTAAAATCACCTTGCCATGAAGAACATAAACCACTAGTCAACTGTCCTGGTACTGCTCCACGAGGCTCTAACTTGTTTTGTTTATTCTTGTAGAGAATTCTTACTTCTCGAGGATCAATCCTAGGATCATCTTGACTTCTATAAACAAGATTTCTAATATCTAAAACTTCACCACGCCCACCTAATGAAACTTCATATCCAGGAGCAAAATCAGCACTTCCAGTTTTAAGAGCTTCTTCATCAATTTCACGTGCAGTCTGATTATGTATATTGTCAACAGGTGGCAACTCTCTTTTCAGTGGAATATCTAAAGCATCCTTTAGATATTCATTTAGTGTATATCCTTCATTTGTATCAGGAGAGAAGTCTTGTGGAGCAACTATGATACATGCAGGTAGAACTTCAATTTGTCCAGCCCCATCTATAGTGAGGTTCACTGATACTGAACCATCACAACTTGTGTCAGCAACTTGTGCAGATAATGCAGGATAAGGCTCAATTTCAACACCAGATGATTTCCTATAGACACCACCTTTTGGAGGGATGAACACGCCTTCACGTGTAATTTGGCCTAAAGGTATTGCAGAGCCTTCATCAAAGTCTGGTAACGAACCAACAAGTTGTCCACTATTTGCATCGTTTGATGTGGCCTCAGCAGAGATGACAAACTCATTGCCGCTTAATGGGGTACCTTCCAATCTAGCAATCTTTCGATTTGCTACCTTAGCAGACCAAATTGCTGTAATACCGAGATCACTCATGACCTGAGGTGTCAACTCTCCAAGACCGACATTATTTTCTCCATAGACAAAAATTCTAAATTGAACAGCCTGCCTCTTTATTAAGCCACCTGATTTGTAATTTCCTGGATCATTTCCGAAAATATAGAAATCGTCATTATTAGATACTCTAGCAATACCAATTGCAGGATGAATCTTGCAAATTTCAACATTGCTAAAATCGCTCGGGAAAGCCATTATTTTCTCCTATTCTGATTGCATTATTTGTGTTGTTGACATCTAGAATAATTGCGAAAAATATGCATTTCTCACTCTTCAATAAATTCAAAGGTAAGCCCGCATTTCATGTTTGTCCTTGGATCAGTCCTAGAAACAACATCTCGTGCAAATCTTCTAAGTCCTCCCATCAGGAAAACTGATTCACCTATTTCTTCTGGTTTACCATTGAAGGCCTCTTGTAAGACTCGTAGAATATTTGAATAAGCTAGGTTAAATTGATCGACTCTCCTGCGTTCTTCTGAACCGTCTGGATAGTTAGCTGCTTTTTGGTTACTAGGAAAGTCCCAGACTTCTGAGGGATCGAAGCGAATCTCTCGACCTGTGTAAGGATACCCTTCTTCTTCTTCTTCTGCATCTGGATCAAGCTGGCGGCCTTCAAAAATTGCCTCAAATTGATAATAATGAGCTGGCTCATCTTCATCATCGAAGGGTAGTCTAGTTGTCCCTTCACCCTCTTTAATAATCCACTCAAGAGATCTAATTGCTGTATCACTATTTGTAATTGGAAAGAGCTGACTAATGGGAAATCCCGCACCCATGACAACCTGTAATTCAGGATCGCCAGTAAAAATATCATCTCCAAGTTCACTTATTTTATTTATGATCTCCCGATAGAAGTCGCCAATTGTTACGAGATCAGAACTTGAAGCCCCAGTTGAGGTAGAATCATTTTCTTCGAAAATAGGATTCTCCGGTTGCTCAATTTCCATAAACTTATTCTTTACTAAGTCTTTGGAGAATCTTTCTAACCCAACCTCTAATCCACCAATGATGCCCATCGGTAATGTAGTTGGATACTTTGGAATAAATTCCGGAATAGAAATTTGTGGGGATCCACCAATCGCATTAAGTATATTTGCAACAATTGCCATATGCAACATTTCTTCTGCAGCAATGTTAGCTATGATTCGCCTTATTTCGCTGTTTGCAGGTTTCAGACTATATGCTGCAGTTAAGTATGGTGGAATAGTTGAATGCTCAAGCTGGATCGCATTTTGCAAAAGAGAGTATAAGTCAGCAGCTTGTGAAACATTTTTTACTGCATCTATATATTTGGGCTCAAGATATAGCATATTTTTAGTTGACTATTAAGTGCAAAATCTTTGGCGCAGCGCTTACTCAAATTTCCCTTCTTGTGTTTACAGCAATCCACTTGATTGGTTCATCCGTATCTAGATATAGCTCTACAGCAAAATTACTTATGCAATAAATTAGAGTCCTTTGTTATGAGCTGGTTGCATCCCTCATCTCCTAGCAACCATGTCATCAGGGGCGCGAACAGAAATTTAAAGCGCTTACACAATACTTATTCCTGAGCATCGCGCTGCATGATGTTTATTAGACTAGAACCCAGAGTTAGTAGGGGATAAATGCTATTGATAATCGAATAATTTGGCAAAATTCACTCTCAGAAGTATAACTAACAGAATCCTCAACACCAACGCAGCATCTAATTGGGCTTCTATCTATATAGAAGCCTATAAGTAAAGAATCAGAATAAAAATGCTTTTTTGTGCTCTTTGGTGTTGTTTTGGTTATTAAGTTTATTTAAAAATGTGCTCAAGATAATGCAAGATAAATAGATAACTTCTTCAAAACTGCCAAAGAAGTATTTATATACCCATGAGTGGGACTTCAATTTAGAAGAAATTCAAATATCCTTGATCTGGATTCTACGGTGAACAAGACCGCAACGTGCCCATAAAAATGATTAGGCAACTGACAGAGAGTCTAACCACCACTCAACTCATCACCTACCCACAGGAAGGACGTATTTCTCTGAGCATCAATCAATTCGCGACGATTGCCGCATCCCTGATGGGTGAAGAAGTTTCTCGTTAACAACGGCCAGTCGCCTTGCCAGCAGACCCAGGATGATTGAGGCGCAATACTCGGTACCTATCCAGCCTTTACTTAGATTGCAAAGCCCGATCTAAAATAGCTCTTGCCGATTCAGCTCGTTTCCGGGTTTCCTGATATTGAATATTGGCTTGAGCAAATTTTTTCAGCACTTTAAACCCTTCTTTCAACTGCAAAACGTCTTCTTCTGAAATGGGTTCATCCGAGAATAGTAAATCGACAATTGCCCGAGTTTTCAAGGCCTGTTGTTGCAACTCCTGCATCTTCAACTTGAGAGAGGCAAGGAGATTTAAGATTTGCACCGCTTGAGCAACTTCATCTTCCTGGGGAGACGGCTTAGTTGGAACCGTCGTCTGGACTTCAATGAAGTCATTGGGACTAAAGCCTTGATTGAGGGAGGTTTTAAGTTTTCCACTATCCATCAAGTCCATCAGTTGATTCATAGCTTTTTCGCGAGCCTTTTTGGAGTCCTTACCAGGAATCTTGATCACTGCTTCTGGGTCTTCTTTCAGGGTGTATTGGACCATGCCGATTCAATTCCTTTAATAGTATATATGTACTATTTTACTAGAAAAAGTATAAATTAGGGAAAGAAATACGGTCTCCAAGCAGGAATATGGCAATGCAGCCAATTCAGTGATAAAGCAGCATAGCAAGCGAGCAACATGTCCGAATCTAAATCCCTAAATTCTGCATCACAGCCAATGGCAGATAAAGTCCAGCGGCTTCATCGTCTGGCCTTTTTGCTAGACAACTCCATCTCTATTCCGGGTACCAAACTCCGTTTTGGACTAGACCCGATCTTGGGCCTTCTAGGAATTGCGGGGGGGAGTGGTGATGTTGTTGGCGGTGCGGTTGGAGCCTATATTGTCTACCAAGCGGCTCAGATGGGAATCCCCAAGGATGTGGTTTGGCAAATGGTGGTGAATATTCTGCTCGACTCTTTGGTGGGGATTGTGCCGGGGATAGGTGACTTCCTCGACTTTACCTGGAAAGCCAACACCCGCAATATGGCTTTAGTAGATCAACACCTGACCGTGTCATCCCCCCCTAAGAAAGGTAATCCTCTCTTTGTATTGGGAATTACCCTACTGACTGTGCTTATCGTTCTAGGATGCGCTTTCTTGACGTTGCTGTTGATCAAAACAATTTTTCAGCTTTAGAACAAAAGACTGGGGTGGGACTCCGAAGATTGAATGCCTCTAGCAATCTCCGGTTAATAATCTCCACCCCCACTGCCACTACCATAATCGCTGCCGCTACTACCGTAGTCACTACCACTAAAACTACTAAAATCCGATCCACTACTTGAGTTCCAAGAGCTATCGTCAGACCAGAGAGAGCTGCTTGAAGATGATTCCCGCTGTTGTTCGTCCTCTGCTCGTGAGACAGAATATTCAAGTGCATCGATTCTGCTCTCCAGACTGTCCAGAGATGATGAATTCCAAGCCAGGGTGCCAAACTCTACCTGATGCCGACTTTGCAACGCTTGGTTGCGGCGCTGAATGCTTTCTAGCTGCCTCTCCAGCATTCGTTTCTTTTCCTGAAGTCTCACTGGATAGTCAACAATTCGGGTAAGGGTCATCATCCAATCTTTTTCTAGAGTGCGAGTCTGCTCTAGTCGCTTGAGAGCATCACTAAAATACTTCTGTTGATAAGCCTGAATAAATTGAGCGTGGTTCTGGGGAAACTGCTCGTTCTTCACGGCTAAGGCTTTTTCCACATTTGCTTCATATCGCAGGTATGGCTCATGGGGGAAGTGGGTCTTTACTTGCTCAAGGGCTGTCGAAGCTTGTGCAATTTTTTCTGCCAGTTTCTTGCCAGAAAAATTCTGGTGGGTCACCTTCTCGCATTTTCTCTTATCCATGACGGCTTGTTGAATACGAGATGCCAGTCGATCTAGCATTTCAATTGCTTTCTTTTGGTTCTCTACTGAATTCACGATTTGCGAGGATGTGAATTCTAGTTCAGTCTGTTGAATCAGTTGCCCATATTCGCTTACCCAGTTCTCAAACCCATGAGATGAATTCACAAAGGCCCCTTGATGGAGTCCATAACGATTAAGTTCTGGAATATGCTTGTCTAAAATTTCTTCTGGACGCTTCAGTAGGACTGTGAATATATCTTTCTGGGATAGTTCCAAATAGCTTTGTTGAATAGAGAGCAGTTCGCTCAAAGCCGATTTTATGGATTGCCATTGATCGTTTAGGCCACTTTTAAGCTCATCAGCCATCAACGTTTGGGCAATATCGATCCCTCCACGTAAACTGGCGAGAACCACTGGGACTTTGTTGTTTTCAACGATCACACTGTCTTTCGTTAGAGTGTAGATCGCTTGACGAGACTTCCCTTTGTTTAACAAGGCTTGAGCTTGGGTGACTAATTCGCTGGCAACCGATGACCAGGCCATAAATTCTGCTAAGCGATGCACTAGTAGGTCAAACTTGGCCTTGAGCATCTCATCAATGTCTAAGGGGAGTGCCTGGAGTTTCGGTAGCTCATTATTTTCTACCTCTAAATAAAGATTTGAGGTATTTTGGCAGAGGGTTGACCATTCATTAATTAGCTTTTGAGCCTTGGCTTTCCGCCGCCGTCCATTCATCAGGATGAAGCCAATTCCACCCATACCTCCCACAAATGGGAGCGCATTGACGAATGCTTGCAACCAGGACTGAAGATTTTGGTTAAACTGCTCCCGTTCTTGGGCAGCAACCCGCTCCTGCTCTTGCCGGGCTTTAGCAGCTCTTTGACGCCGGACCTGTGTTTCTCGGTAGGATGTAACTTGATTTTCAATATTGGTGACGATATCTATCATTGCCCCTTCAGGATCGGCAGGCATATTGGCTTTTAACGCCGGAATGACCAGTCCAGTGGGACTGGAGAGCCGTGCTGGAAGCACACCTGCTTCCCGACCAGCTTTACCCGCATTAACTCCTACTGAGCCTTTATAGACACTCACACGCTTACGAACCCAGAAGATGACAACATAGTTCTCTCGGGGAAAGCCTGGGCGAGTGGTCCAGATTGACAACAGCTCATCGACTTTTGCCACTCCCAAGGGCTTACCTGAAGGGATAGGCTCATTACCTTGTTGGGCCGCCACCACAAAATAGCGCAGACCTTCTTTGGATTCCTGGGAGAGCTGAGTCTCCAATTTGGGAGAGAACTGGAAGGGGGCAATAGGATGCCCTGACAAAGCTGGATCAACATAGACTGATTTGCCCGGATCAAACTCCGGCATCCAGGTTGACGCTGCGATCGCAGGGGTGTATTGAGACAGCAAAATCAATGTAGCCGACGTTAGCGGAAGAACTTTGATGCTGATACTCAACATAGGTGTCTTCTTAATTGCTAGGGAGTAGGTTGTGAATACCTGAGATTGGATCTTGAGCTGGCCCCCCTCATCTCTAGTGATACCACCTCGAACAAAACGTTACTTCCATAGAGGTGCATCACTTCAGAACTATCTCCAAAAGTCGTTATCTCTGCTAAAGTCCATTAGGTATGAATTGAATACCCCCAGGTCTTTTGGATTTATTCCCCCAACTCATCATATGAAATGGGCTCAACACTGTACCACATTGGTTTTAACCGGGATGACCTTGGTAGCAATCCCCCAACATTGGCTTTATTATCGGGCGATCCTCAACGCGCCTATCAAATTGCCGACCAATATTTAGAAAATGTGCAGCGACTATCAGAAAATCGTGGTCTGCATAGCTATTGGGGAGTCTTACCCAACGGATGTCCCATATTATCTGCAACGAGCGGAATGGGTGCCCCTTCCTTGAGTATTGTCGTTAATGAATTAGTCCAAATTGGCATCAAGAAAATTATTCGCATCGGCACCTGTGGTTCCATCCAAGACCATGTCAAAACAGGCAGTATCGTTATTTCTCAGGCCGCACTCTGTCGCCAAGGAGCTGCCAACGATATTGCACCCATCGAATATCCGGCCTCTGCTGATCCATTTCTGACTGTCGCCTTAGTTCAAGCCGCCAAAGAACTAGAACTCACCCATCATCTGGGGATTACGGCATCGGTAGATACGTTTTATGAAGGCCAAGAACGAACCGATTCTGCAAACCCAACTCTGCTGCGTTCTCTGCAAAACATCACAGAAGAATACCGAGCATTAAACATCCTCAACTACGAAATGGAAGCAGGCACCTTATTCAAAATGGCGGGTGTCTATCATTTTGCTGCGGCTTGTGTCTGCGGTGTCTTAGCCCAGAGAACACGACATGAACAGATAGATCTCGACCATAAAGATTTGGCAATTGATAGCGCGATTAGAGTCGCGATTTTAACTGCCCAGAACTGTGAATAATGATGGAGGGATTTACAACTAAAGACCCTACCCCAGCCTTCAACTTCTCTTGAACATTCCAGCTGGCATCGGCCAATTAACGTTCCATCACTAACTCATCTGAGCCGCACCGATGTACATGACTCCAGTGTTGTCATCGAATTGAACCCGAAACTCCCCCGTCTTTAGAAAGTGAATCAAGTTGGATATCTGGGCTAGAGGTGTTCGGCCAAATAGATCAAATCCCTGGAGGGTAACTTGTGAAAACCCAACATGCACCAACTGTTGATGCAAGTCTTCTGGGGGAACAAACTGATGCCAATCATGAATTCCCCGAGGAATTTGTCGCAGTACATCTTCTAGTAGCCAGATCATCAGCCAGCGAGACTGCCAAGTACGGTTGATGGTATCAAAGCAGAATAGCCCTCCTGGACCTATTACTCGGCTAATTTCTGTCACCGTAGTGGCAACACTCTTGACATGTTCCAACACATCCACACAAACCACGACGTCAAAGCAATCATTTCCGAATGGCAGGGTTTCTCCCATGCCAACGTGGTAGTCAATGGTCAACCCCATCTGTTCAGCATGGCGTTTTGCCGCTTCAATGCAGGCAGCAGACGGATCAATTCCAGTCACCGTTGCTCCTCGCTGGGCCAAAAATTCACAGGTATATCCACCCCCACAGCCCACATCTAAAACTTTAAGTCCATTCCAATCCTGGATAAACCGATCAAAATACTGAAACCGCAGGGGATTCAGCTTACTCAGGGGGAAGATGGTTGCGGTCTCATTCCACCACTGGTCAGCTTGTTGGTCGTAAAAGGCGAGGTTGTTGCGCTCCATACTCTCTGTCGATCAGGTCCTTAATCGTATTCGATCTTGAACCCAGCCGAGCACCGTTACGAAGATAGGCATTGATTGAGATCCCAACTATAGGGTAGATAAACCAGGGTCACATCAGGGGGGAGCGGGTCTTTGAAATAGCGGCCAATATAAGTTGGCATGGAGTCCGCCACGGTAAGGAAATCAGTTTTGTACCATTTGAAAATCTTGCTGCAGTAAAGGGTTTGACTTGCAGCGTCGTAACGAACTTTGTCTGGGTTGTTGATAAACCGTTCACAGTCGTCTTCCAGTTGAGCAGTCAGTCTGTCTGGGATATAAGCTTCTGCTCGTAACAACGGACAGCCAACGGAGGCACAAACTAAGGCAAAGTGTATGCGTGGCTCGGGATATTGCTGGCGGAGAATCTTGTGCTCAATGGTATTGAGGCTCAGGGATTGGCCGTTGAGGGTAAAGATCGTTTGGGTGAAGAACCGCAGAAAGGTGAGCCAGTTGGGAATACCCAACACCTGAGGTCGAATGGAGTCGATGGGGTACTGGTGGAGCACCTGGCGGATGGTGAGGGCGTTATATAGATTTAGGAGAAAGGCGATTGCTTGTTGTCTATCTAACCCCTGCAGATCTACGTTCCTCACATTCGTTAACCACTGTTCAAGTTCTGCGAGGGAGTTCTGTTTCCAGGAGTCATAGGCGATCTGGCCTTGGTCATTGACATACTTCCGCAGCAGGTTGTCCCAGGTAGCCAAATTCAGTTGGGTCATGGGTTATGAGTGTCCTAGTGCAGAGATCTGTAAATAGTTCATCAGCTATAGTCGAGGTTGGAATCCCTTAAATTGCCATTGGAAAGGTTTGGCCATCGTGTGATTGAAATACTCAATAAATTCGAGGATGCGCTGTTGCAAATCATCCTTGGAGGTGAAATTGCCTCGACGAATCAATCGACGCACCAAAATACTAAACCAGCATTCAATCTGATTGAGCCAGGAGGTATGTTTGGGGATATAAACAAATCGGATCCGATGGCTGGGGTCGCTCAAGAAAGCTGTGCGAGTCTCCATCGATTTGAGAATACCGGATTGACCTTTAACACCTAACTCTGAATCCATACCGCAACAAGCAGCAACCCATCGCACCAAGGAAGCAGAGCGATGGGTATTGAGTTGGTCGAGTAGAAAAATCCATCCATCGTCCGGTGCTGTTTCAACGGTATTGGCAATATGATTGGCAAAGTCAAACTCTTTTCGAGTGGGTCCGATAGAAGGCGCAATCACCTTTCCCAGAGCCACGTGCCAGTTGGCAATCAAACTGAGGGTACCGTGCCGTTTATATTCAAATTCCAAGCGACGTGGTTGCCCTGGTTTCATGGCTTGGTCTAGGTATAGTCGTTCAAGCGCTTGAATGCCCGTCATTTCATCCGTACTGACAAGGTGAATCTGTTGAGCTGCCAATTCAGCTGCTGAGTCATACAGTTGACAAATCTGACGCACTTTCGCCTCGAACACCTCTGGGTCCTCAGGGTTAGCATTGAGCCAATAGCGACTCCGATGGGGCTGCAGCTGAGCCTCTCCCCAAAAAACGTCTCACACTGCTGGCCGACAGGTGAGGGACGATGCCGCGTTTAATCGCTTCATCAGCAATCTCTTCAGGTGTCCATTGACTCACAGGTCGGGCTGAGTCCTGGGGAGATTCACAGGCAATAGCCACAATTTGGATCACCTGCTCTGGGGTAAAGGTGGGTGGGACACCTGGACGCGGGGCATCTGTTAAAGCCTCCAACACTTGCTGGTGCAATTCTGTTTCGCTGTCGTCTACCTGCTCACAAAGGGCAAGACGCTCTTGATTATCAAGCCAGCGCTGACGCCAATAGCGAACTTGGTTGCGGTCGAGTTGCCATTGACGGCTAATCTGGGTGTTACTTTCGCCTGAGGCGGCTGATAGGATGATGCTTGCTCGACGTACCAAGCGATAAGGATTGGTGGTTTGTCGCACGATTTGGGTCAAACAATGGTGTTGTTGCTGCGATAGTTCGATTGGAGAAGCTTTGGGAGTTGGCATTGGCAGAAATCATATCTTGTGAAGAGGGTTTCTCTGACACTATCCGATTGATGACCAATCTTGTATAACTGCCGGATTATCTTCAAAATCTAGGACTAGTTAGGCGGGGCAGTCAGCAGTGGCGGATCTAACAGGTTTACGGCAACGCTGTTGTGAGGACATTATCGGTGTTCTCAAATGATTGAGGGTATGAGTGATGCGATCGCACCCACAATACCAGCACAGTTACAGAAAAAGACCCCAGCTCAAAACCGGGGTCTTATAACAAGGAAGAAGAAATTAAGGACTATTAGCGACCGTTTGCCGCCAATAAAAAATTAATTAACGAAGAACCAAGCAGAAAGCTGGCCTAGGATTCCTTTTCCAGTTAAAACTTCAGTGACTAAAGCAATGAAAAATCCATACATTGCTAGGCGACCGCTGAAAGTCTCTGCGTAGCTGGTAAACCCCCAAACTGGATTCTTAGTACTCATGTGTTTGACTCCGTAAAAAATGCTTGTATAAATTAATGTAACACAATGTAAAGTTTTGTCAACCCTTCTCACACTTTTCTTTAGCTCAACCATTTCTTAATGGCATTGATCACAGTGGTATTAAGCCTCAAACCCTTTGAGCATGGGCTACTCACTCCAACTACAAAATTTTTTCTCAATGGCTTTAATTGCATTGAGGCCAACCAGAGCTTTTGGGCAACCAGGAGGACCAATCTCACTACATAAAGCGGTAATCCGAACTCCCATCGCCTAGCGATCAAACATGAGCTTTAAGCCATACATGATGGATCTCTGCAGGGCGACCGCACATAGTTCTTCATGAAGCAGGTATTCCCTTGGCAGCAGCGCTGAGGATCTTGACCAGGTAGTCATCATCCCAACCTGCCTTGAGCCGTTTTGCCTTAACCCCACATTTAGCCGTTGACTCTTGCTGCAACAAATTAGCAGCAATATGACGAATGACGGATAAGTTTTGAGCACTGTATCCCTGACAGGCACGCAGTTTATCTTCACGAAATCCCACATCCAAAATCCAGTGCAACTGGTTTTCAATCCCCCAATGAGAGCGCACAGCATCGGCAAACCGTTGTGCATCACTCTCAATGCTCAAAAGGTAATAGCGCCGCTGAAGTGTGCCTGGGTGTCCTGGCTGACGACGACACGATTCAACGCACCCAATCGACTTCAATTGAGCCCAACGCTCAGCCCCCAGTAAGTAATCGGTTTGCCCCATTGTCCAATAGGTGCGATGCTCAATTCGCCCATGCCCTTTCTCGACGGTTTGATAGCTATCATGCTCAATCCCCTGAAATTGAGTCTGACAAGCATGGTCAAACAGTTGCACCACATCGTTATATAAATCACCTTGATTGCCTTTGAGGGCCAACACATAATCCCCTTGGCCCTCAATAATCGTCTCGGCAATCGCGGTTTGACAGCCCATCGCGTCAATACTGACCAAAGCTCCTTCAAGCTCTAGGATTTTCAGTAATTCAGGGATAGCCGTAATCTCATTAGATTTCTCCTCAACGGTGCGTTGACCTAAAACGAGACGATTGTGACTGGCCCATGCACTGACCATGTGAATCAAGCTGCGCTGCTCACCGGTTGCAATCGCGCCCCGCAGCGTCTTACCGTCAATGGCAATCAGTGCTCCTGCGCTCAGATGATAGATGGCTTGAGTCCAATTGAGAAAGCACTGCTGCAATTGTTGAGGTTTCAATCTGGCAAAGACCCACTCGAAGGTGTCATGGGAGGGAATACCGTTTGGCAATGCTATCCATTGCTTTAACCACTGGGCTTTGGAACAACCATAGTTGGCCACTTCCACCCAATTATCTGCTCCACAAAGGACAGCGCATAGGGTGATGAAGATGATATCTTCTAGCGAATACTCTATGCGGTGGGCTGCTCTCGGGTCGTCTAAGTCGCTGAAGTGTTCAATAATTGAGGCAAAGGGAGAGGATGTCATGGCTTGCTGAGCGTTGCTTTTGAGGCATTATCCTCCACCTCTTCCTAATTCGAATGCTTTGTTAACTTCTATGTGCGGTCGCCCTGTGGATCTCTGTCTTTTGATAGACCCATCAAACTATCTTGCGGTAGAGCCTGGACCAGTGGACCGATTGATAGATTATTGATGTCGCCAAAACTACTGACAATAAAGGAGTTTAGCCATGAGTATTGAAGATAGAATTGACGCCACGGTCAAAAACCTTGAGGGGAAAGGCCAGGAAATGATGGGAGAACTCACCGGCAACCCTCAAGATCGCGAAGAAGGTCGAGCCAAGCAGGCTGAAGCCGAGACTCAACATGCCGTTGAGAATATTAAGGATGACATTAAGCAAGCCATTGACTAGCCATGGTGGATAACCATTTTCACGCCTGTGTCTCTGGATGCTAGGTAGTCTCAGGCTACCTAGCCTTTTTATATCCCTATCTGAATTTCTCCCCCCTTCAACCCGCTTGTTGCAATTGATGGCTCAGAGCCTCCGCGACAGCAGGCCCAGGGGTTTACCCAGGGGCTTTTGGGTATGGGGATGATTTTAATTTTGGGAATTATGGGTGTGGTGACTTGGCAACAGCTTGATTTTGGGAATATTCTTGCCCAAGCAAGCACCGTTACTCATCCCAAGGGATAACCATTTAGCTCCAGCCTATTGTTAAAACTCTCCCTTGCTCCAATCGTCGTCAACTCTTGCAGGAGACACAGCATGCCCTTTGATAACGTCTTTTGGTTGCTTAAAGTAACCGGGCTAGAGTGGCAGAGAGATAAAGCCTCTCGGTTGGCAGCGGCCTTGGCCTACTACACGGCTTTTTCCCTCGCCCCAGTGTTAGTGATTGTGATCGCGATCGCAAGTTTGGCATTTAACCAAAGCACCGTCCAAGGGCAAGTGATGGCGCAATTCAAAGAATGGTTAGGCCCCGATGGTGCCGCCATTATCCGGGTGATGGTGCGGGGAACCTACCTACAAGGATCTGGAATGAGAGATACCTTAGGGAGTTTGGTTTTACTGTTTGTCGGCTCCACTGGACTCTTCACCAACCTCAAAGATGCCTTGAATTCCATTTGGAAAATTCAGCCTGCACCAGATCGGGGGTGGAAAGGATTTGTGCGGGATCGGTTCTTTGCCTTTGTCATGGTACTCGGCGTTGGGCTGGTTTTAATCCTGATCTTAGGACTCAGCACCTGGCTAACGGCGGTCAGTAATAGTGCTAGTACCTATGTCAGCTCTTGGATCCATGTGGGGCGAATCCTAGATTCAGTATTTTCCTTAAGCATCATCACCTTTATCGTCGCCTTAATTTACAAGTATTTGCCTGATGTCGAGATTCAATGGAGTGATGTCTGGATTGGCTCGTTCCTTACATCTCTACTGTTTTCTATAGGGAAGTTTTTGATTAGCCTCTACTTGAGTCGAAACAGTCTCAGTTCCACCTACGGAGCAGCAGGGTCCCTCGCCGTCGTTTTACTGTGGGTCAATTATTCAGCACAGATTTTCTTTTTTGGCGCAGAGCTAACCAAGGTCTATACCAATCGCTTTGGCTCCCAGATTCGCCCCGCCCATTATGCGACCGCCCTCCAAGATCCCGTCACTCTGCCGGAATCCTCTCAACCCAACGCTCAAAAAGCGGCCTCATCTTCAGGTAACTCCCCCATCCAGCAATTGCCGCAGTGGTTGAAAAAAATATTTCATCGCAACGCCCCTCGCTCCTAGACTCACCCGTGGAGCCATGTCCAACAACCGTTAACGGATCCTCGATCCATGACTAAACTGATGACTAAGCTCCGCACCTACTTCAGCAAAAGCCGTCGAGGCTTACATTCAGCTCAAAAAGAAGTCGCTGAGCTGTGGCACCAAAACAGTGGCGATTGGAGCTGGGCTGCCGAAAAGCCCCGACCCGTTGCCGCCGTCAATCGGAGTTTATGGAAAAGCTCCGTGCCTTCCCTCAGCTTCTATGCCATGTTGGGTTTGTCCAGCGTTATTGCCACCCTAGGACTACTCTCAGGTAGCGCTGCAGTGATTATTGGAGCCATGATTATAGCCCCTTTGATGGGGTCTATTATTGGTATCGCCTATGCGATTGTGATGGGCAATCGTCGCCTCCTCAAGCGGTCTGCCCTGACCACATTTAAGGGAATCTTGCTGTCCATCCTAGCGGCAACCCTGATTACGCTGCTGTTTGGATTAACTCAAACCAATTCAGAAATCTTGGCTCGGGTTCGTCCCACCCTGATTGATCTGGGGGTTGCGCTTGCGGCTGGCGCTGCAGGGGCTTTTGCTATTTCTCGTCGTCAAGTTGAGAATGCTTTATCCGGAGTTGCTATCTCTGTAGCTCTTGTTCCCCCTTTAAGCGTGATCGGCATCGGTATTGCCTGGTGGAATGCTCGTGTCGCATTGGGGGCCAGCATTCTGTTTGCCACCAACCTGACGGGTATTATCTTCAGTGGGGCACTGGTCTTTCTCTGGCAACAGTACGGTTCCCTTGAGCGAGCAAAGAAGGGCTTATTTGCAGGGTTTCTAGCCCTGTTTCTGCTCGGTATTCCGTTGGGTTTGTCGCTGCGAAATATCTTGGTAGAAGAGCATGTACATCGACAGGTGGCTGCCCTCCTGCGTCGGCAGACCCTAACCTTTGCCGATACGGAAATCAAAAATATTGAGGTTCAGCCTCAGCTAAACGGCCTGCGGGTGGAATTAGAGGTAGCAGCTAAAGCAGACTCCATTTCCCAATACCAAGTCCGACTGGTGAGACAATTTTTGATAGAACAGTTAGGACAGCCCATTCAATTAAAAGTACGGGTCGTCCCGACAGAAATTTTTGAGGAAATATCCCATACTGCGAGTGACTCCCAAGTCGTTCATTCCACCAATAGACATCATTCTTCAACAGGGTTTTAAGAATTTGCCCCTATCAGCTCAATCTTTCTAGGACCGAATGTTTCAGGACTATGCATTCTCTGGGAGGGCCATGATCAGTACCGTCAACAGAGCCTTGCTAAATTCTCGTCTAGACTCTGCCACTATACTCTCCGGTGGACAGATTATCGTTGTTGTTTTAGCGGGTCTTTTATTCGGACTCGCTTTCCAGTTATTGCTGGCTAATTTTGGTATTGCCATTGGGTTATCCATATTTAACCTGAAACCCAACCCCCCAACTTCAGATAAGCCACCAGAACCTGAAGACGCTAGCTTTGGTAGTGTTGCGCTGATCGGTGTCGCAGCAGGCTTGGCCATTATGCTCTCCATTGATGGAGTGTTATTTGCGGCTTGTTATTTAGCAGTCAAACTCAGTCAGGTAAGCGATCCATGGCTAGGGGCAATTTTAGGGGGCTTAGTTTGGGCCGTTTATCTGATTCTGCTCACTTGGTTGAGCACATCAGCAGTGGGGACTATCGCCGATACGGTCTTGGGGTTTACTCGCGCAGGATTACGACGACTGTTTGCAGCCGTCGGCCAACTCTTCAATCCCACATCATCAGACACAAGCTCTGCTGATGAAGATCCAGACGTGATAGGACATTCTAAGCTAATCCAGGCTTTGGAGGACATGGACTTCTCTCCTGTATTTGAGAGCACTCTAGCTAAGCTGAAGTCTGAAACCCCCTCTAAAGCAACCCATCTCTCGCAAATTGCAGAAGAGGTGATTGCCAATACGACAGAAAATCACACGATCGATTTGGGGCAGATCGTAGAAGAGTTGCAAAATCGGCTAAACCTCCCTCAGCCCATACTGGAAGAACTTCAGCAGCAGCTTCAAAAGCTAACTCAAGAGGTGGGAAACGACCCACACCCAGTTCCAGAACACCCTCAGCAATCGGCCCCTGTCACAGATCTCAAAAACTTTCTGCAAACGGCAGATCCATCGGACTTACAATCCGAATCCTTATCCACGCAACTCGCCCCCTTAGAAACCTCCCATTCCTGGAGCACGTTACAGGATATTGATTTCAAAGGGCTACTTCGCACTGCTCTCCGACGAGTTGATTTATCGGACTGGGACGTACAGCGAATTTGGCAGGTCCTGCAATCGACTCAGCAAAAACTGACGGGTTCATCTGAGTCCAAGCAACCGATCAATATTATCCAGTTGGACGTTGAAGACTACCTATTAAACACACCCCCATGGAATCTGCAGCCGGACATTATTGAGGTTGACTTCAAAGATATTCTTTATGACCCTGCAGCGGATCCATCACTTGTTCACCAACAGCTAATTCTCCTCACCCCCGATCAGATCCAGGAATTCCTCCAGCAACGGCAGGATTTACCTGATCATCAACTGGCTAAAATTGCCAACGTGCTTAATCGGGTGCGCCTCAATATCTTGGATCAAGTACAGCCTTCTTCAGACCTGAAGCCGCCTGAACGGGAGCACCTCCATCAGATCCAACAAAAACTGGAGTCTTATTGCCGCTACACCACCCTGAGCAAATTGAGTCCAGAGGGGATTGAACAGAAACTGAAATCCTTAATTGAAGAGATTCCCATTCCAACTCCAATGCTGGCTTCCTATCCGCCAGACCTTGACGCTCTGCAAAAAATCTTGAAACGGCGTAAAGGTCTCCAACCCAAGAAACGAAAAGCACTATTAGCTGCAATCTCTGAAAACTGGCAACATCTTTTACCCGATTCGATTCAGCCAGCTCCACCATCTATTCACAAACGACTTAAGACCATCATTGCTGAGCAGTTGCAAGGGCCGGATGTTCAGTCCATAACCTTAGAAGACCTCAAGCCTCAACTGATGCAACTGATCGATCAACCGACATCTGGTTTAACTGTGTTCAACCAATATCTGGGACAACTGGACTGGATGTCACTGGCTCAGGAGTTACAAGACGAGTACGATCTTACCCCCCAAAATCTGAACTCAATCCTGGCGACCCTGCAAGAAGAATGGCAGCAGATTGCCAAATTTCCTCGCCGTTGGGCTCGTCGGACGCAACGCACTGCTCAAGATTGGCAAGGTCAGCTCCAACGCTATCTCAAATATCAGGATCGCGCTGCGCTTACAAAGATTGAATCTATAGAACAAGACTTGAAGTGCCTTTTAGAGGAAGTCAATATGGGAAGTTCATCACCAAACCCATTCCCCCAGCTTCCTTGCCAGTCTGAAATCATTGCTCTACTCCAGGAGCGGAAAGATTTAACGGCTGCAGAAATGGAACAAATTTCATTGCAGCTTGCTTTAACTTGGGAAAAGCTAGGAGAGGAAGCTCAATCTTTGCAGAAACAAGCCCAATCCTCTCTGGACACCGTAGCGACTAAGGTCCGAGAGATACTGAGTTCGCTTCCCTATGCAGGGTCGATTCAACTCCAGGAAACGCTAAGTGATGCCCTACCCCATATCGAGGTTTCTCAGATCGGGGACAGTCTTCAAGATTTTGCCCGAAAAGCACCCACTGAATTACTGACAGAATCCTCTTGGCAGCAGATTCGCGATCGCATCTCCGTACTGACCCAATCCACCTACCAACAAATCATCCATACCCGCGATGACTTAGAAGATACCGTCAAACACCAACTGTCTGAACAGGCTGAAGCACTCCAGCAGCAACTCTTAGACCAAGTCGATCAACTGCAAACCGAGCTGCAACAGCAGGCCCGTGAATTGAAACAAGACACCCAACGTCAGGCCGATAAAGTTCGTCAGTCCGCTGCGATCGCAGCTTGGTGGCTATTTGCCATTGCTCTCACCTCTGGCATAACTTCAGCCCTATCGGGCTACTGGGCCGTAAGGGGGTTTCGGTAGGCTTACTGCAGTAGCGCTGCAGGAATCGGTTGCCATCGGGCTGGGAGTTGCTGTTGTCGATTAACCACAGCTTGTTTACAAGTCGCTAGCATCCGTTGGTCATTTGGGCTCAGCCGATCCAGCTGATGCAAGGGAGACAGATTGATATTGATCGGGGTCTGTGACCTCTGCATCGAGGCTAACATTACCCCGGTTACCGCCTCTGATTGTGGGTCGAGGTTACCGACAAAGCATCGAAATTCTGAGCGGGGATAGTAGGAGGCTCCAACGACGGTGTTTCCATACTGCTCGAACACCACATACCCCTGTTTAAGTTGGTTGGGCTTCTGAGACTGTCCGTAGAGGTGAGATTCCGCCTGCACTGATGGCTGAACGGCTAGACCGGGCATGGCTTGAAAACTGAAGCCTAAGCCCACAGCCAGTAACGGGGGTAAATATTTTAGGGGGGAGGATTGCAAAAAATTCATAAAAAGCGGCTGAAACAATTGCTATAAAAATCGGCATGAGTATTGAGCAGGTCAATCAAGCAAAGACCTGGCACTCAGCTACAGGCTAGTAGGTGTTTCTGGGGCAATCTCGATTCCAGAAATCACTTTTGCCGGATGTGGATCAGACACTAAATCTTGGAGTTCATCGATATCAACGCCAATACTCTGGCAGGCGTCTTGAACCGCATTTAGAAATTGCGTCGGGTCACCATAACCACATTGTTTCGCTGCAAATTTAGTACCTTTCTTGGCATTGGCCTTGGCACAGTTAATTAATTCAATACCGGTTAGTGGGGATGAGGCGGCCATCATATTTCTCCTAAAGGACAACAGTGAGATCTCTTCCCAAATGCATGGGAACAGTCAAATTTATTCAGTGAATGGAATGTGAGATTAAGCGACAGTCTGTACAGGGATGCCAAGCATGGCTTGCACATCTACTTCAGATAGATAGAACCATCGCTGCTCAGGATTGGCGAGCACCATCCCCTCTCGCGTGTTTTGAATCGGGATTTTGCGATATTCCCCCAGTAGATTCAAGGGCTCTGGGGTCTGAATCAACCAGCAGGTGCGATCCGGATCGAGGTGATAATCTCGGGTAACGCCGGTTGAGATCGCATCCAATCGCTTAATCGCTAATGTCTCGTCTTCCTGGGATGAATTCTGAATCATCACAACATCAAAATTAGGCTGACGATAAATCGTCAAAATACAGGTTGAAGGCTGTTGATCAATGCCGATAAATGGATAAGTTACCTGTTCAAAATGCATGAAACGCTATATCTCTAATCCGTTACAACTGGCTGCAGATAGTGGGAATAACGAGGCTAGGAGTGGGGAATGCTTGGGCGACCGGTGCAATCTCAACGGCAATGTTTCGATGCTTATAGATGTATTCACCACAATCTGCTAAGTCATCCAACCCCAGACAAGTCAATCCAACCTCTGAAATCACCCAAATGATGATGGAGAGCAATAGTCTCCTCCACCGAATATCAGTCATTCCAAAAATAAGTTGGATTCCTGCCAACACCTAGATTTAACTCCCTTTATACTGCTGCCCTTCCAGGCTAGGGAATTCTGCCTAGCATTCCATCTGGCAAGAGAAGGAGTTTGCTTCTGCACGGCATCTACCGAAAGAAGTAGACATCGACGGCTACCCTCTCACCCTTCAAACCGAAGCATCAGCCGTGGGTTCAAATGCAATACCAACACACGCATCTGGTAAGGGAAAAGCCCGCAAGCACAGAACTCGTGTTGCTCCGGTTGGTAGCAAAATACTGGCATTGCCCATGGTGCGGGGTTGCTGACTCCGAATCACTTGCAAAAGTGCCAACAAGTTGTTGGGATGATTTTGGACATAATCGGGGAAAACAGCACCAATCAGATCCCCTATTTTGTCCTGCAGTTCCATTTCTAGCAGCCGCTCTGCTGCTGGGTTAGCCATGAGCAACTCAAAGGATTCAATAGAGGTTAAATCGGTCGAATGCCAAACCAGGAAACCCACTTGAATATTGTTGACAATTTTTTCGTAGAGTTCAGTTTCTGCTTGGGCAACTTGGGCCTGCTGACGGGCCGTCTGTTCTTGGGCCGCTAATGCTTCGTTTTGGTGATTGGCCTCCGCTAACTGGGAGTCTTGGGTGTTGACGCGAGACTCTAATGCCCGGTTCATTTCAGCCAGCTTTTGTTCTGCCAGTTTCTGAGGGGTTATATCCTGGTGCAATCCCAACATGCGGATCGGTTGTCCATCTGCATCCCTTTGGGTCTGACCTCGGGCGAGAATCCACTTATACGTACCATCCTTGCACCGCATCCGAAACTCTGATTGGTACAAGGGTTCTTCTTGTTTAAAGTGCGCTTCCAACGCTGCCGCTGCATCCTCTAAATCATCCGGGTGTACTAAGGATCGCCAGCCTTCAAAGCTGTTCTCTACCTCATGGGCTTCATAACCTAAGGTCTGCTTCCAGGGTAGGGAGAGAAACGCTTTATTGGTGACGAGACTCCAATCAAAAATACCGTCACCAGCCCCTTGCAACGCCAACTGCCAGCGTTCTTCACTTTCTTGTAATTCCTGTTCAGCCTTTTTCCGTTCGGTGATATCCTGCAGAATCACCACGGCCCCCAAGGTTTGGCCATCTTTCGCAATGATGGGATCTCCACTCGCCAGCACCGTATGGGGTGGTCCCTGAGCAGGCTTAATCATCACCTCGGCATTTTGCACCGACTCCCCTAACAGCGCTTGATACAAAGGGTTTTCATCCCGTTCGAGAACGGTGATGCCATCTGGTCGGTACAACTGATAGTAATCCGCCCATTGTTCCGCCGGAATTTGACGAAAGGGTTTTTGATGGATTTCCTGGGTGGCCCGATTAGTAAGGGTCAAAACGCCTTGGGAATCACAGGCCACAATGCCATTGGAGAGGTTATCTAAAACGGCCGCCAAGAAATGTTGACCATAATCCAACTCAGGTGACGCCGGTTCCAACTCATCAACCAACTGCATTGTCCCCACCCAACCAATCGGCTGTGCTTGTTCATCTTGCAGGGGTTCCCCCATGACAAGAACCCGACTAAACGTCCCCCCTGTCTGAACCACATTCAGATAAAGAGTAAAAGGCTGCTGTTGTTGGCAGAACGTCTGCCACTGTTGCCGACTTAACGCTACTTCTTGTTCTGCCACCCTATCCCAAAATGCCTCTCCCAGGGAGAGTTGGGAGGAGTATCCGGTAAAAGTTTGCCACCGAGCACTCAAGGAAATAATGCTTCCTTGGCTATCTGCTTGCCAGACCACAACCGGCAAAGCATCTAGGATTTGCTGGGGCTGGACGGGCTGAGTCTGAGCGCTATTCTGGCCGGGCTGTGATCGGCCTGGAGACGGAGAGGGCGGGACTTGAGAATCGGAGTTCATGGTATTGGCGAAGCGCTAGTTAAAATTCTCCATCCAAACCCTTCAGCCTCTAAGAAATTACCTGATAATTCTTTAGCTTCTAGGACCAATTGGTAACATTGAGTAACACAATAAAGCCTCCATCCCTAGGGGCATAAAGCTGAAGTGATATTGTCAGAGTGACGATATAATTTCCCCCAATTCATAACACTAAGAAAATGGAAATTTTTCCGTAAACTTGCATATTCAATCCGATTTATCGAGTCTTTACCCATTAAAACCAGCCTCAAGAGACCCTCAAACGCAACGGAAAAAGATGATATGAAGGCGATTTGGTACGAGGAACCGGGAGAAGCAGCCGCTGTTTTGCAATATGGCGACCTGGAACAGCCCTCCCCCGGCCCTGGGGAAGTCCTGGTTCGCGTCCATGCGTCTGGGGTTAATCCCTCGGATACTAAATTTCGCAGCGGTTGGATGGGGTTAAAGCAACCCTATCCTCGAACCATTCCCCATAATGATGGGGCAGGCATGATTGAGGCAGTGGGAGAGGGGGTTCCACCCTCGCGAGTCGGAGAACGGGTCTGGATTTATGAAGCCCAACGAGGTTCTGCCTGGGGAACGGCGGCGGACTATGTGGTTGTACCGGCTTATAAAGCAGTGCCGCTACCTGAGTCGTTCGATTTTGCAGCAGGAGCCAGTTTGGGTGTACCGGCGATGACAGCCCACTTTTCGGTCTTTAGTGATGGTGCCGTCGAGGACAAAACCATTCTGGTTCATGGTGGTGCAGGGGCAGTGGGGATGTATGCCATTCAGCTGGCTAAATGGGGCGGTGCCCGAGCAATTACCACGGTGAGTAATGAAGAAAAGGCTGAGACGGCAGCTCAATGCGGGGCCGATCTTGTCCTCAACTATCGCCAGGAGGATATTGTCGCCAGGGTGCGGGAATTCGTTGGCAAACGGGGATGCGATCGCATTGTCGATGTGGCTCTGGCGGCCAATATGGAAATCAACGCCAAGCTTGTGGCTCGTAATGGGGTGATTGCAACTTACGAATCGGGGAACACACCCCAGGTTACGATTCCGTTCTACGATCTGCTCTACAAGAATGCGGCTCTACGAACGGTGCTGGTATATGCCATGAGTGAGGAAGCCCATGCCGCAGCGGCCAGAGATATCAATCAAGCCATTAATGATGGTGCCCTGCAGGCGAAGATTGCGGCTCACTATCCCTTATCTGAAACGGCTCAAGCCCATGATGCGTTGGATAGTGGCCAACTTATCGGCAAGGTCGTGGTTGATGTAGCCTAAATTGAGGCGCTGTTACCCTAGTCCACGGTCTTAAGGACCTTGCGAAACACGATCTTGTCATCCCCAGCATCATAGAATTCACGAATTCTGGCTTCTTCTTCATAACCGCAGTGGCGATAAAACTGGCGGGTAGGTTCAAAATCTGGTACGCCTGAGGTTTCGACTAGGAGCAAACGCACACCTTGGGCGGTCAGGGTTTGCTCGACATGGTGAATTAGGGCGGTGCCTCGTCCTTGCCCCTGCCGTTCGGGGTGAATGGCAATAAACAGCAGGTTCCAGGTTCCGGTGGTCATCCGTTCGGAGGCGCAGTAGGCAACCCCGACGGGACCCTGCTCATCGTCCGTAAACCACAGTTCACCGTTGCCCTTGAAATAGTCAGCCACCATTTCCCCCAGGGTTTCCTGTTCCTCTGGCTGAAACCCAATGGCTTTAGCAATGGCCAGGATGGCCGTTTTATCTTTGGGTTGGGTCGGTCGAATCATGGCATGGTCCTAAACTCTGCGATCGGCTCATAATTGTGGCTTCTCGCCCAGCTCGATCACTTCAAAGGATACTAGATCTTCCCAGTGGGCGATCCACTGATCAAATAGGGCGATGTCTGAAGTTTCCATCAGTTGGAAGCATCGATTGCCGTTTGCTTCTAACCAGCTATCCAAATAGTGGAGACCGGACGGTAATAAACGTCCCTGCTGATGAAATCTTTCGTAGGCGAGGTCTCGGCAATTAGGCTTGAAGGTTTCGATCACCATAAATTTTGGCATGATCAGCGCTGATCTCTAGGTCAAGATTTTGCAGAGTTACTCCTTGATTTGGCTGGCTTCCCAACCCAGCATGGCTGCTTTTCGATCGCATCCCCAACGATAGCCTCCCAATTCTCCTGTTCTCCGAATCACCCGATGGCAGGGAATCAGATAAGCGATGGGATTACGGCCTACGGCATTACCAATGGCGCGAGCGGCGGTGGGTTTACCCATGGCGGTGGCTAAGGTTTGATAGGTGGTCAGTTCTCCTTGGGGAATTCTCAAGAGGGCTTGCCAGACTTGAATCTGAAAGTTGGTGCCTTTGAGGTGGAGGGCTAAGGGGGAGGAAGGAGAGGCGGCGAAGACTTGATCGCACACGTTCCCCGTTGCGGTTTGATCACGGATGATTTTGGCTTGGGGCCAGTCTGTTTGGAGCTGCTTTTGGCTCGCTTGTTCGTCGGCACTGGGCAAAAAATGAATGTTGCAAATACCACGGGGGGTAAGGGCAATTAGGCAATATCCAAAGGGGGTTTCGTGGATACCGTAGCGGATATTGAGCCCAGCCCCTCCTGCTCGGTATTCACCGGGAGACATGGCTTCTAGGGTGATGAATAAGTCGTGGAGTCGTCCTGGGCTGGATAGTCCTGACTCGGCGGTTAGGGCTAGCAGATTCTGGGACTGATCGATTCTCGATTTTGCATAGTCTAGAGTCAGGTATTGGAGAAAGCGTTTGGGGCTAATCCCTGCCCATTGGGTGAATAATCGCTGAAAGTGATAGTCGCTGAGGTTGACGTGCTGGGCGATGGTTGAAAGATTGGGCTGCTCTAGGTGATGCTGGCGAATAAAAGTAATGGCATCGGAGATGCGATCGTAGGTGTCTATCTCGCTGGCAATGGTATTTGGAGGAGGCATGGTGTTGAGTCAGTCAGTTTTCTCCGTCTACGGTATCGATCTTGAGCGGTAAAAACCACCCGTTTCTTGCGCAACTGGCAACACTTTTTCCATTCTCTAAGAATGAAGTCTTAAAAGTCCCTCTCCCAAGATTGGTAGGGTAAGGGCCATCAGACTCCATTTTTATACCAAAAAAGGTTTTTCTCCCTAGCCCTTCAGCTTATTACCTATAAGGCCAAGCATCCTCTGAACGCAACTCAGCAGCCATTGATTGCCTTGAAATTGTACAGATGGTAACGTTCTCCAAAACAGGGTAATCGTAGAATAGACCGTTCTGGGTTTGAAATGCTTTATCAAGATTTGGAGTGAGGAAATTCAAGTAATTTCAACGAAGTTTCTAAGTTTCTGTAGCTCTCAGTTATATGCATGGGTAAGTTCTGCAATTGCATTGCTAGCTGGAAAGGAATTTGATGAACCGAGAAAAATTTTGCTTGGCTATCTTGAAGTTGAGATGATCCTGTAACGCCATTGCAGACTTCTCTCTGCTTTTGACCAGTCGGATTGTTGGCAAAATAGTTGCCTAACCATTGGCAGCCCAATTCTCTTAAGTGTTCGAGGTCCATATTCCATAGCTTCACGGTGCGGTCATCACTCCCAGAAACGAGGGTCTGACCGTCGGAGCTGAAGGCCACGGAATTAACCGAAGAGCTATGTCCAGTGAAAGAGGCCAATTCCTTGCCCTGTCTATCCCACAGCTTCACAGTGCCGTCAGTACTCCCGGAGACGAGGGTCTGACCATCGGGGTTGAAGGCCACGGACATGACCGAATCGCCATGTCCCTTGAAGGAGGCCAATTCCTTGCCCTGTCTATTCCAAAGCTTTACGGTGCCGTCTCTACTCCCGGAGGCGAGGGTCTGACCATCGGGACTGAAGACCACAGAATTGACCGAATTGCCATGTCCGTTGAAGGAGGCCAGTTCCTTGCCCTGTCTGCCCCACAGCTTTACGGTGCCGTCAACACTCCCGGAGGCGAGGGTCTGACCATCGGGGCTGAAGGCCACAGAATTGACCGAATTGCCATGTCCCTTGAAGGAAACCAGTTCCTTACCCTGTCTATCCCACAGCTTCACGGAGCCATAATGACTCCCGGAGGCGAGGGTCTGACCGTCGGGGCTGAAGACCACAGACATGCCCAAATTGCCATGTCCGTTGAAGGAGGCCAATTCCTTGCCCTGTCTGTCCCACAACTTCATGGTGCCCTCAGAATCCTCGAAGGCAAGGGTCTGGCCATCGGGACTGAAGGCCACGGATTTGGCCCTACCGCCCGTGAAGGAAGCCAGTTCCTTGCCCTGTCTGCCCCACAGCTTCACGATGCCGTCAGTGCTCCTGGAGGCGAGGGTCTGACCGTCGGAGCTGAAGGCCACAAAGCTGACCGAATTGCCATGTCCCTTGAAGGAGGCCAGTTCCTTGCCCTGTCTATCCCACAGCTTCACAACACCTCTAATCCCCCCGGAAGCGAGGGTCTGACCATCGGGGTTAAAGGCCACAGACATGACCGAATCACCACGTTCAGTGAAGGAGACTAGTTCCTTGCCCTGTCTGTCCCACAGTTTCACGGTGTCGTCTCTACTCCCGGAGGCAAGGGTCTGGCCGTCAGGGCTGAAGACCACGGACATGACCGCATCACCATGTCCTGTGAAGGAAGCCAGTTCCTTGCCCTGTCTGTTCCACAGCTTCACGGTGCCGTCAGTACTGCCGGAGGCAAGGGTCTGACCATCGGGGCTGAAGACCACGGAATTGATGCTAGCGCCACGTTTTGTGAAGGAGGCCAGTTCCTTGCCCTGTCTGTCCCACAGCTTCACGGTGCCGTCAGAGCTCCCAGACGCGAGGGTCTGGCCATCGGGGCTGAAGACCACAGAATTGACCACATTACTATGCAACCAGGAACGTCCAGTGAAGTGTCCGGTGAAGGAGGCCAATTCCTTGCCCTTTCTATTCCACAGCTTTACGGTGCCGTCTCTACTCCCAGATGCGAGGGTCTGACCATCGGGGCTGAAGACCACGGACATGACCGAATTGCCATGTCCCTTGAAGGAGGCCAGTTCCTTGCCCTGTCTGTCCCACAACTTTACGGTGCCGAACCACCCCCCGGAAGCAAGGGTCTGACCATCGGGACTGAAGACCACGGAATTGATGCTAGTGCCATATCCCGTGCCTGTGAAAGAAGCCAGTTCCTTGCCCTGTCTATCCCACAGCTTCACGGTGCCGTCAGCACTCCCGGACGCGAGGGTCTGGCCATCGGGGCTGAATGTTACGGACCGGACCCCGACTCTATGACCGGTTAATTGATTCTGCTCTTTAATTCCATATACAATATTTTTAAGGATCGCAATAGACTGAATTCTCACCCTAGGTTGAACTTGTTTTAGCTCAATTAAATCCTTAAGTTTTTGGGCTACTTTGAGGCTTTCAACTAGTGAAGCAATCTCCAACCCACTTCCAAAAAGTTTCTCAGCATTGAGTGCTGCTGCTAAAAGTTCAGCATTATGCTGCCTCATTTCGGCCAAGCCAGTCTGGTATTTTGCTATTTTTGTTGCTTTTTCAGCTTCAGCTCTTTCTTGATTGGCTATTTCACTTTGTGTGATTGCAAAGCTTTTCTGGAATTCAGCTTCGGTTAGTAGACGTTCAGTTAAGTTTTGGGCTTTTTGAGCTTTTTCTCTCGCTATAACTTCCGCTTTGCGTGCTGAATTCACTTGCTGCAATCGACGCTTTGCAAGTAACGCTGACTTTTGAGCAAATTTCTTTTGCCGTTGAGCTTCGCGCGCTGCGTTTTTAGCTGCTTTTTCATTCCGGCGAGATTGTTCAAGGGCAATTTCAGTTTGTTTTTTGGCATATTCTTCATCATTAGCTTTTTGTTCAGCTCTTACTTCAGATTTTTGAGCTTCACTCTTTGCCAATCTAGCTTCATTCCTTTGATTAATCGCATAAACTGCTAAGCCTGACACTGCAACTGATACAGTTGACAAAAAAGCAATCAATGGCATCGCTGGCTTGAGTTTTTGCCACAAACTCTCTGGTAAATGTTGCTGAATCCACCTCCTATCAAAAACAGTTATATAAATAAGATTACGATTTTTAAGTAGTTCACCCTCTTTTCTCACCACCCCAGCGAGTTTCAGATGAGATATCACCAGAGATTGCTCTTCATCTTTAACAGGAGACTTATCACTTTGCACCTCCCGATAGGTCTTGAGAACTTTTACCCGATAAGACTTGAGGACCTCTTCTTCTAAATCTTCAGGTGCCCGCTTCGTCAACATATCCCGCACAAACTGCAGATTATTGTCTTTTTCGCTTTCCTCCGCCAGAAATGTGCGGCGAACTATCCGATCCACATCCGACTCTTGCCAATCCTGCTTCCCCTCATCTACCAGCGCCTTACACAGCCGTTGGGTGAGGTAAGGATGTCCCCCCGTCCACTTCAACACCCACCCCAATACTTGCTCTGCCTGCTGACTTTCTAATCCCAAACCTGTCGCCATTGGCAACACTTCAGCCTGGGTAAAATCAGTTAGCTCCACCCGTTCTCCCACATTAAAAGGCGTCCGCTTGGCGTCTTTAATCAAATCACTCGGCGTTGCCACCCCAATCAACACAAAGGACAGTCGATGTAACACTGGCTGTTTCGCCCTAGCCACATATAATCCCCGGATTGCTGCATAGAAATCATCCGCAAAACCCAAAGTCAGCGTGGTATCAATCTCATCAATAAAGATCACCACCGGGTCAGTCGTTTCTGGGATCACCACTTGCTCAAAAAAATGACTCAGCCGCTGGGTCCCTCCCAAATGTTGACGCGCTTGCCACCACTGATAGACATTCACCGACAGCACCAACTGATCAGCAATTTCAGTTAACAATCCCAAATACCATTGGTCCGCCGTCAACTGAGTCCCAATTGTAGTCAGGTCAATAATTACAGCAGCAATACCTTCCTCATAGAGCGTTTCTGCCGTCCGCATCATCAAACTGGACTTGCCCATCTGCCGTGGCGTCAACACATAGGCAAAAGTCGAGTCTCGGCAAAGCTGCAACAGGTCTTGGTCCGCCTGCCGAGGAATATACAGCCCCTGGGCATTCGCCTGCACGGTACCGCCAACGGTATAAATCTCAGTCCCCATACCCTCCCTCTACCTATTCCAGATGTGCCTTAAAGTAGTCCCCATAAAGCTGACAGCGGGGCAACTCTGCTTTCCCCTCCTGGCGAATTAGGCCCGCCGCACAGAGCAGCCGTACAATCCGCTCATCCTCGCATCGATTCTTCTGAACCGCCCCCAACATCCCCTGCACCAGTTCGGGCCGATCATATATTCGAAATAAGTGATACCGCAGATGATCACCAAAGGGTCCATCATCCCGATCTGCCTTCGCCAACACCTGATCCATCGACTTTTGACCACTGGCTACCAGATAAAGCGCCTTGCGAATTAGATAGGGATGGCCATTCAGCAGAGCAAATAACGCCCGCTCCTGTTCGGCGGTTAAAGGCGAACCATGCCGTTGGTTCAAATCCGCCACCTGCGCCGCCGTAAAGTCTTTCAGAGAAATCACTTCCCCCACGTTGAAGGGCGACTGGTGCAAATCTGCGATCAGGTGATAGGGCTCCGTCGCTGTCACCAGCACCAGATCAAACTGCTTCCACACCTTCATCGCGGGCAAAGGTAACCCCCGATTGTTGTGCCAATTCCGCAACATGGCAAAGAAATCCGACCGAAACTTGCGATCAAAAATCCGATCCACCTCATCCATCGCCAGCACAAACGGATGCTTTAGCTCCCGCAGCACATAAGTCTGCATATACCGAGTACAGCGCTGGTTATTCCCCAACTCATCCTGCCAAAAGTCCTCAATTCGGTTTGGCAGTTCCAACTGCTCTGTAATCGTCAGGCAAAACTGCTGATAAAACCGATCCGCATCCCCCAAAGCCGCATCATCAAACAACTGAAAATCAATATAAGCCACTCGCTTATCTGCCTGAATCGCCTGATCGACGGTCTTTAGCAGCAAGGAACTCTTGCCCATCTGGCGCGGTCCCTTAATCGTCACTGTCACTCCCTGCCGCTGAATTGCTGCCAAGGCAATCTGGTCCCCCTGGCGCTCCACATAAAACTGCGACTCCGGGTCCATCGACCCCTCCGGCATTTCCAGCGTTGGGGGTTGGGCCGAAGGCAGGGGCTGCGGAATCTCAGCCTTATCTGCCGTCGGCAGTTGGACCAGATCTTGTTTGGCCCTATCCGAAGCAATCGACAAGGATTCGCCAGCAATGGCCCGCTCCAGTTCTGCCAATAATTGGGGCGTATCTTCCGACTGCTCCCAAAACGCCCAGTTAATTGGATTTAGGTAAGCACTGAGGGGATAGGTAAACGGCTCCCGATAATTGACCCGAACAGGCAGAATCGCAGGCTTACCCAATTCACTTCCCAGCCGATTCGCCGTTTCCACCTCCCCCTGAACCATCTCACTTCCCACCGCCGAAGCCGACAATAACGTAATCAAAAAATCCGACTGTCGGAGTTCCCGCTCAATCTTCTCGGCCCACTTTGTGCCCACCGCCATGCTCTGATCGATAAACACTTCATGGCTTTGGCCCAAATGCTGATAAATCGCCAAAGCCAACTGTTCATCCGGTACAGCATCCCGTTTATAGCTGATAAAAATCCGGGCTTTTCCCTCCCCCGACAAAGGGTTGTTGGCAGTCTTATTCTCAGATTCAGGCTTTTGCGCAGATGACGGGTTAATCCGTTGAACAGAGTTTGGGGAGGAGCCTGGTCCTGGCGATTTCAACTTCGGCGTAGCCGTCTCGTCAATCCCTTCCAGGGCAATGGCCGACAACCCAAATTCAAAGGCATCTTCGTAGGAGCGGTCTGCGCCCAAGCCATCATAAAACCCCACAGCAAACTCAATGGCCGCCCGGTCGCCGATGGCATTACTCATACCAATCACATAGCTAATATATTTGTGGATCGCCTTCGATTGAGCCTCTGAATAGCAGGCATTAAGCAAGACACATTCCACATTTGCTTGCACCAGCTTAAACAGTCCGCCCAGCGCCTTCCCAGTAACCAGCTTTATCTGCCCCGCATTGTTCTCCAGGGCTAATCCCTCAGCCCCAGCCCCATGGCCACAGAAATGGACTATTTGCGGTTCATAATCCAACAGCGCCCGTCGTAAATCGCTGGGACGAACCGCCCACCGAGACACAATTTCAAACTGGTCTCGACTGCGCGATCGCTGCAGCCCTTCCTGAATTTCCCGCACCTCTTCATCCAATCTGAGCTGATTGGTGTTCTTAGGATTGGCTGCCAAAATCAGGATTTTTCTCACCGAGTCCCCACAACCTCCAGTTCCGTCACATCACCCAAGACTTATCAGTCTTTTTTTCAGAATATATGCAAACCTAGACCGTTTAAAGTCTTCAGAAGATCAGAGTCGCGACATTAATTCATTTGCACGGATATTGATAGCAAACGCCCAGTAGAATTCAGCCCTCAATCCCCATCCAATTCCCAAACTTATTCATCTCTGTACCACACAGTCATTTATCCAATCAACCTACTCACAAGGGATAGCAACCAGCATTTAAGTTAACGTCTTCTTCACTTCACAACGGATTGCACAACTCCATATTTAATAGGCATTTTTCAATCGAAGAGGGTGCAAAAAATAAATCCAGCTATTCTCAAGGCACAAAAAAATAAATCTAGCTATTCTAAAAAAGCTAAAAAAATCAGCAACAACGATTCGCTCTTTAATAAATCTACTTTTATACTCTCTTGGCATAATATTTTATGGCTATCAAGCCCGTGCATAAAAGGCAAATCGACCGTCCATCGATAGCAGGATTTACCCTAACGGAGTTGTTGGTGGGGGGTGTCATCAGCTTTTTTCTCATCACCCTAAGTGGCTATGGTTTGGTCTCCATCATCACCACCAGCACCACCACCAACGCTCAAAACGAACGTCGCGTAGAACTGAATCGAGCTGGAGACTTTATAGCCCAGGAAATCAGAACAGCCGCCACAATTGTCCAGGATGCCTCTATCAGTTCTGAACAACCCATCGAATTCTTGTCAGGTATCAGCCCAGACATATCCCAAGTTCAGCCCGTCCTGATGCTAAGAATGGCTCAGACCAACCTCATCCCCATCGTCTACTATCTCGCTACACCCCCTAACGGTATTTGGCAGGGTCCTAAAGCAATCTATCGGTGGGGGCCTGCCTATGACGATCAGGGGACCTATATCAATCCTGATGCCCCAACCCAATGGCCCCATGAGCCCCTCATTGATCTGATTGAAAGTGAAGGCTCCCTGCCCACCTGTGAAACCAACTGGGTCGGTTCGGGCACCCCTGGATTCTATGTCTGCGTTAATGCCACGGGCGACATCGCCAAAGTCTATCAAACCGGCAGAATTAACAAAGTCTTGGCGCAAACGGATACTTACCGATATAGCTCCACAACCGCTATCCGTGCCCTAGAATTTGCCCAGACTTCTGGAACTTCATTGGGGACAACCAATTCAACTGCATGTCTTCTAGTCATGGATGAAGACAGCATAGACAGCGATATCCCCACCATTCAAGACGCTGCCCAAAACAAAGGCATTAGCGTGAATGCCTTGATTAATAAAAATAACCCGACCCAGCTAGGGAATCCTACTTTTCTCTGGAATACCAGCTATACCGGAGACATCGTGACTATCCCCACTGGGCAAACAGGCGATGAAGGTGTCTTTTCTCTGCCCCAGACCTTGAATGGTCAAAACGGCCCCTTATCCCTCAATGATTTTTTAGCTGGGAATCTGCCTCAAACCAATCTCGATGAAGTCCTGAACATTCAGCCCTTAGGCAATGCTCAACTCAATGATTTAGTGGGACAATCCTGTACTGCAATTGTCTATGACAGTGATATCTCCATTAACGTTGATCCACTGCAAGCAAATTTACAAGGTGCCCGCCTTGGACGGTTTAATTTCACAGTTCAGGCCGTTGTCCCCAGTTCTGAGCTGAGTAAACTCACGATACGTGTTGATTAGACCCTCTCGAAGGTGGGAACCAAAGAAAGGACTAAATGGGCTCAAATCACCCCAATCTGGGCTGTTTAGCTAGAAGAAAATATTCCACATCCTGCAGCCCCCCTCTTGCTGGGTGATCTACTTCTTCAAAAACTTCTGCAAGATTTTTTGCAATGGATCGACAGGTGAGTCATTCAAAATCAGCACAAAGGGCTCCAAGGATTGGTGATCGGGTTGGGTAGATATTTTCCAGTACAGAATGCCCTGCAGCAAATTGGGATAGTGCTTTTTGACGGTTTGATAGAGGGCTTGCACCGCCAATACCCGTTCCTGATCATTCGTAGGCTGCATCGTCCATAAAATCACCTCTTGTTGCCCTGGCTTCCCAACTAAGGAAAAGCCCCTATAACTCCAAGGAGCGAGAGTATTTTGGTCCCAGCGAGTGTAGCCTAACTCCGTAAAAATCACAGGCTTATTTCGAATAGACTGGTCTCGGCGAAAGGCATCCATATCCCCCAGAATTTTCCGCCATCCTGACGAGAGCTGCTGCTTTAACTGGCGTTGATTTCGGAATTGAGGTTGCGATCGCAACGGAAAATACGCGTTCACCCCAATCACATCCAAAGCATCCCAAAACCCCACCGACTGATATTGATCAAAATTCGCTGCATAGGTGAGTTTGCCAGAATAAATCTGGCGAGTGTGCTGAATCAATTGCCGCCAGTGCCGATCCAAACGTTGCCGACGACGGTTAATCGCAGCAATCGGATCCACTTCCCCTGGATAACTCACCTGTTTAGCCCAGGCTTGCCAAGCCTTCAGTCGCTCCTCTAAAAACGCTTCTAAAGTGGGAAATTGATACCCCCCTTTCAGCTGCAGTTCGGCAAAGGGAATCCGATCTTTATACTTCAGCAGATTATGGATCAGCGCCCGCTGCTCAATTGGGTCGAGGTAGTAGCGCTCTAAATCCGGCACATCCTGTACTGGCAACGTGGAAGTCAAGGCATTCATTTCACTACCAATTCCCACCATATCGACCCCCTCCGCTTCTGCAATTTCCGCCCATTGGGCGACAAATGTGGTGTAGGTCTCAAACCAATCAGCCAGTTGGGCATCCGTCTCCGGCATCGTTAGTCCATGCCAGATGAAATTATTGTGAGGATAGGCATGATCCAAGGCCAGCCGCAAAATCAAAACGACATTTAGTCCCGCCGCTTTAGCCGCCCGAATTTCTTGCAGCACCCCCTCATCTTCAGCGTCATATCTGAGGTTAGGTGAATCCCATTCGGCTTGGGTGGCGTAGACCGTCACCTCCACCGTATTCATATCCGCTGATTTCAGTTCCTTTACCCAAACGGATGCATCCGGTTCATTAACCTGAGTTCCCCCTAAATAAAACGGCCACGCCGGACTAGCCTGACTCAAAAAAATCACAATGGGCCATAAAATAGCCAGGATTAACCAGCGAAACCTAAACTTCATTAAAAATTTTTTTTCCTTGCATTTCCTTTATTCTATCCAAATAAAATTGTTCGCTGATCCCCCTATGCCAGTTCTCACAAGCTTTTCAGGATCTTCTTATTTTCAGCTCATGATTCATATTCATGCAAAGCTCCGTAGAAATGCGGAAAAATCACAACCCAAAAAGTTTGATATTCCCGTGTTTTAACGATGGTTTTCCGAGTTCAGGATCTTCATAATGATTTTCAGATACAGGAAAACAGGACTTTAAAAAACGATGGCTTATCAAACTTCTCTTCAATCGCAAACCATGGAACTTCTGGTCGCTTATCGCCAAAAGCCTTCCGTTCAGCTCAGAAACCGCCTCGTGCGATTGAATATGGGTCTCGTTCGCAAGGTCGCTCACCGTCTGACCCACCAGTGCGCTGAGCCCTACGAAGATCTAGAGCAATGCGGATTTCTAGGTTTGATTACTGCCATCGAGCGCTTTGACCCCTCCCAAGGATATGCCTTCAGTTCCTTCGCAGTGCCTTACATTCGCGGCGAAATCCTCCACTTCCTTCGCGACCGTGCTAACACCGTTCGCATCCCCCGCCGCTGGCAACAGCTCAGCCGGGATGCTGCCAAAGCCAGACAAGCCCTTACCATGGAATTGGGTCGTCAGCCCAACGATCAGGAAATCGCTGATGCCCTTAGCCTCTCCATGCAAGAATGGCGTTCGGTTAAACTCGCCACCACCAATCGCGTTCCCCTTAGCCTCAACGCTCGGGTCTCCTCTGGTCACTCTCAGTCTGACTCCGCTATGACCCTAGGTGACACCCTGATGGATGTTCATAGCCAAATCCTGCAGGCCAACCAAGAAGATCGCATCGAACTTCAGCAAGCCTTAAACCAGCTCGAAGATCGGACCCGAATTATGATTGAGTCCGTCTTTTTCCAGCAGCTCTCTCGCCAAGAAGTGGCCAAGCGCATCGGTGTCAGCTCCGTCACTGTTACTCGCAACATGAAGAAGGGCATCGACAAGCTAATCGATTTACTCCAACAGCAACAGCCTAACGCTCTGCAAACGGAACACTAAACACTTCCTCTCTAAACATAGGACATGCATCTTCCCTGTAGGCTTAAAGCCTACAGGGAATTTCTTTTGTTCCCCATCTGCAAGGGTTCATCCTTCACGACGCCATTTGGAATCGTCTAGCCATGCCTTTACCCTTAAACTGAGAAGTAAGACTTTACACGGGGTTTAGATATGCCGGGCCAGAATCCGACCCTTAATCAAGCCAGACGAAGGGGGATGCGATCGCACCAACGATTCCTCCAATTTCAAGTTCATCTTCCCCGCCTTATTGGCCTGATTAGCCTCTGCAGTATCTGGACCTATGCTCTGCCAAGTTCAGCCGAATATAACCGCCCATTTATCCCTCCCAAAGTCACCCAAAATTTCTTGGCCATGGAGCGGAGCTTCGAAAAAGAATTTGAAACTTACTTTGGCGAAGATCTCGCAGATGTTACCCAAGATCCGACAGAAGTTGCCCAAACCCTGAGCCGTATTAGTCAAACCACTGGAACCCATCCAGGGGTCTTGTGGATCATGCCTCGTGAAGATCATTTACATCTAGTCTTGCTATTACCCGGCGGCCAGCCCATTATTCGAGATCTCTACGATGTCCCACGCGCAAAACTTCTGAAAACCGTCGCGACCTTCCGAGAACAAGCCAAAGATCCTGGTCAGTGGGACCTAGCACCTGCTCAACAGCTTCATGAGTGGCTGATTGCCCCCTTTGAAAAAGAGCATCTTCAAGCAGCCAATATTGATACCTTATTGTTTTGCTTAGGCAGTGGACTCCGAGGCCTACCTTTAGCCGCCTTACACGATGGCGAACAATACCTCGTCGAGCAGTATAGCCTCACCAATATTCCGGCCTTCAACTTAATTCAAACCGAATATACCCCTCGTAATCAGGGAAGAATCTTAGCCGGTGGAGCCTCAGAATTTTTGCAACTAGAGTCTTTACCATCCGTTCCCACAGAAATTGCAGCTATTTTGACCTTTCTCCAGGCCCGTCTTCCAAACCAATCCCAGTGGCAGGGCCAAGCCTTACTCAATCGCAATTTCACCCTCAAGAACCTCAAAACTCAGTTAAGCGAGCAAACCTACAATATTATTCATCTCGCCACCCATGCCGAATTTAATCCTGGTCAACCCCACCAGTCATTTATCCAGTTCCGAGATACCCAACTCCGATTAGACCAAATGAATACCCTAGACTGGTCCAAGCCCAGCCTCGATCTCTTGGTTCTAAGTGCCTGTAAAACAGCACTAGGGGATCAAACTGCCGAGTTAGGATTTGCTGGTATCGCCCTCAAAGCAGGGGTTAAAACAGCTTTAGGAAGCCTCTGGTACGTCAGTGATGTCGGCACCCTAGCCATTATGAGCGAATTTTATCAACAGTTGCCTCGCCACAAGACCAAATCAGAAGCCCTGCGTCAAGCCCAATTGCGGATGCTTCGAGGTCAAATTCAAGCCCAAAATGGACAACTCACCCTTTCCAATACGCCTTTATCTTTACCCAGCGAAGTTTCAGATATTTCCAATATCGATTTCACCCACCCCTTCTATTGGTCAGGCTTTACGATGATCAGTAGTCCTTGGTAAATCAGGTGACGGTCTATGGGCAGTCCCCTACAAAAACGGCTCCTACAACATTTATCTCACCTAGCGCGAGAACGCGATCCCTATCTCGCAACAGCTGGACATTTTTTTGTCAAAGAGTACATCTACCAAGAACTCAGTCAATGGGGAACCGTGCGTCGCCATTCCTTTAGAACCCTCAAAAAAGTTGCCAAAAGTATTCATGAAAACCTGATCTTGTCCTTACCGGGCCGCCAGTCTCTGCCCCCCATACTGATTGGCGCTCATTTTGATGGCGTCCCCGGATCGCCTGGAGCAGATGACAATGCCACCGGAGTCGCCGTCCTCCTAGAACTCGCTCAGCACTTCCATCACCATCCCGCTCGTCATCCCATCCACATAATTGGCTTTGATCTAGAAGAATATGGACGATTGGGGAGCCAAGCCTATGCCCAAGAACTCAGGCAAACCAACACCCGCATCACCACCATGATCAGCCTAGAGATGCTGGGCTATATTGACGCAAGAAAGCATACTCAGCGATATCCTCCGGGACTTAAGTATTTGTATCCTTCCACTGGCAATTTCATTGCCCTGCTTGGCAATCTTCGCTCCATTCCCACCATGTTCAAAATGTCCACTCACTTCAAGCGTAATGGTGCACCTTGCGAGTGGCTTCCTGTCCCCTTACGCGGCACTCCCATTCCCGATACCCGCCGTAGCGATCATGCCTCATTCTGGGATTATGGGTATTCTGCAGTGATGGTGACGGATACAGCCGACTCCAGGAATCCCCACTACCACAAACCCAGTGATACCATTGCCACCCTCAACCTAGAGTTCCTAGAGTCCATCTACATTGGCTTGGTGCAGGCCATCCAAAATGGAATGTAGTCAAGTCATTCTCGAACAGAAAATCAAGCTTGATTCGTAAAGCAGCAGGTGATTTCGATGAGCCTTATCAAACCTATTTTATAGAGAAAACCTAAAACCAACAGCACTCAATACAGGTTCAATACATGGCACAAATTTAAGTCATTTTATTTTCAATAAAACACCATTATATTCTTTCCTGATTGACTAAATATTATATCTTCACACACTAAAAAAATCTCAAGAGAATATTTCCATTTCAAAGATTTAACAAAATCAAATCTAAGAAACATAAACTATAAAACTCGATATTTTTTCTTCATCCACCAGTAATTAAAATTCTCTATCCATAAGAAGTTAATAACAAATGGAGCTTAGCTAATAGATATTTTTCCGCCATTGAAATTGATTCATGTCCTGACTAGTGTTTTTTCAAAAAATCAGGCTAAAAAATAAGTACTATCACTGAGGTCAGTCAACTATTTATATGAGATCAAGAAGCTAGAATAGTTAGTTTTACGGAGGAGATGGAGGGTAAAGCATAAACAGAATTGCGTACTCCTGCGGTTATTTTCCTCATGATATTGCGTTATACCTTAAGACATTATTACGAAATCCAGGTTTATTCCAATGTATGCTGGTGGGACTCAAATTTTGATCATTGAGGATGATGACCAAGATGTAGAAATTGTTAGAAAATTGCTGAGTTTAAACAAAAGCGCAATTACACTCAAACATCGTCGGACACTCTCCACAGGAATTACCTTTCTACATGAAGTTAACTCCATTGACTTGGTCTTATTGGATCTTTGTCTATCAGATACCCAGGGTCTAGAAACATTTCATAAGATTCACGAAATGTTCCCCAGTCTGCCACTGGTTATCCTTTCTGGGAATACAGATGAAACGATAGCTATAGAAGCAATGCAGGATGGGGCTCAAGACTTTTTAGTCAAAGGACGCTTTAACAGCACTCTTCTATCTCGCACCATTCAATATGCATTAGAAAGACAAAAACAGCAACTAGAGCTGCAGTATAAAAACACAACATTATTAGCCCTTTCAGAACAACTAGAAATTGCCAATCGTGAACTAGAACGGTTGGCTACCATGGATGGGTTAACACGAGTTTATAATCGACGTCAGTTCGATTCTGTCTTTGAACGAGAGTGGCATCGTTTATGTCGTGAAGAGCAACCGCTATCAGTAATTCTGGGCGATGTCGATCATTTCAAAGCCTATAACGATGCTTATGGCCATCAAGCAGGAGACCAGTGTTTACAGCAAGTTGCTCAAGCCATTGCTAGAATTGCCCAACGTCCCGCAGACTGTGTAGCCCGCTACGGGGGCGAAGAATTTGTAGTGTTGCTCCCTAACACGGATCTTTCTGGGGCATTACACGTTGCAGAAGCAATTCGGGAAGAAGTTGAGGAACTCAACATTCCCCACCGCAATTCATCAGTGAGTAAGCACATCAGCCTCAGTTTGGGAGTTGCCAGCCTAATACCAAACGAAGACATTCCCGCTTCAAGCCTGATTCAATCTGCAGATCAAGCCTTGTATACAGCTAAGGATCTTGGTCGAAACCAGGTCACCGCAAACACATCTGATTCTACAAATCCCAGACAACTAGCCAACCAAACATTATTGTGGACCCGGAGGATAGAGCAAGCCTTGGAAAAAGATTATTTCCAGCTCTATGCTCAACCTATCCACCCCCTCAGCCAAAATCGAGAGAAACAATGTTTTGAAATTTTACTGCGCCTATGTGATCAACCCAGCACAGTCATAACACCTGGTTTGTTCTTACCCATCGCAGAACAAAATGGCTATATGAATCGCATCGATCATTGGGTTATTGAGCATCTATTTGCAGATCTCCAGAAAATTAAAGCAACTATGGAGCAAAATACTCAATTTTTTATTAATTTATCGGCCAGAAGCTGTAATAATGGACAACTTATAGAATTTTTGCAACAACAGCTCACTCGTTTCAACTTATATCCAGAAGACTTTTGTTTTGAAATTAGTGAAAGCGTTGCCCTGAAGAACATAGCCAATGCAGCCAAACTCAGTAACGAGTTAAACGCAATCGGCTGTCAAGTTGCCCTAGATGATTTTGGTAATGGCTTATCTTCTTTCATGCATCTTAAGTCTATTCCCGCGGACTATCTTAAAATTGATGGCTCCTTTGTCAAAGATATAGGCTCTGATCCAGTGGCTACAGAAATTGTCGGAGCCATCCATCGACTTGCAAAAAGTATGGGTATGCAAACAATTGCGGAGTATGTGGAATCTGAGCTTATCCTCGACACAATATCCAGTTTTGGGATCGATTTTGCTCAAGGTCATTATTATGCCCAAGCCCAACCCCTGATTGAAACCTTAGTGACTTATCAATCTATTCCATTTCGTCAAGGAGCCGAAAGTTAATCGTTCCATCCGAAATGAGAAGTACCTTACTTCCAAATGCATCAAAAACCGCATAAAACAGAGAATAGGAAGCAGGTCTTTTTTTATTGAATGTAGATTTGCATTTAAGGGGGAGAAAATGCGATCAAGAAAAATACATGTATTAATCATTGAAGATGACGAACAAGATGCCAATATCGTTCGCCGTTATTTAGATAACATGCCTCAACTACCGTTAATACTCCAACATAAGCACACTGTACGGGAAGGCATCCATGTTTTACAAAACAACGATTTTATTGATCTAATCCTACTAGATCTCACTTTATCTGATGCCAAAGGTTTAGATACATTCCATCAAATTCATCAAGCTTTTCCACAAAAGCCTCTGATCATTCTGAGTGGCAATTCAAACCCAGAAATCATTAAAAAAACCCTACATGAGGGAGCAGTAGACTTCTTAATTAAAGGAACTTTCGATAGCCCCTCTTTATGTTACTCCATTCAACATGCTTTAGAACTCCAGAAACAAAAACTAGAGCTAGAGCTTCAGAATAGTACTCTTCAATCATTATCGAAACAACTAGAAATAGCTCAGGCTGAAATCAAGAAACTTAAAACAATTGACTCTCTAACTAAGTTTTATAATCGAACTCAGTTTGATGACGTTTTCCTATCTGAATGGAAAAGACTACAGCGAGAAGAACAACCCTTAGCTCTCATTCTTTGCGAGCTAGACCCGATAGCGACTGAGATGGATCCAGTTTCAACAACCTGGGAAGATCATACGTTGCATAAAATCGCTGAGATCATGTTCCACACCATTAAGCGTCCAGCAGATTGTGTCGCTCGATATAGTGAAAATCAATTTGTAATCTTGTTACCCAATACTGATATTTTGGGAGCAACCTTCATTGCAGAAGCCATCCGCATTCAAGTTCAAAAACTTGGCATAGCTTATCTTTCTAGCCCATACCATCAACCCATCACCCTCAGTTTTGGAGTCACAGGCCATATCCCAAGGCATCCAGAAGCGCCCTCTTTATTGATTGAAGCTGCACACCAAGCATTGATAGGCGCTAAAGCGCGTGGAAGGCATCAGGTCAATTGGCAAACCATTCGGGACATCAAATCGGAGTTATACACTCGCCAAACATTACATTGGGTGAGCAAGTTACATCAGGCATTACAAAACGATCTGTTTCAGCTCTATGTTCAACCCATTCACCCATTAAATAGAACAAGTAGCATAGAGCGTCTCGACATCTTACTCAGACTCTGTGATCAATCAGGCAGAGCTTATGCACCCGAAATGTTTCTGCCCAGGATTGAACAGTATGATTTTATGGCTCAGATTGACCAGTGGGTGATTGAGAACTTGTTATTAGAACATACACAGATTTATTCAAATAGAAAGTTTGACGCTGTTTATTTTATTAAACTCTCAGCAGCAACCTGTAAGGCAGGAAATCTATCTGAGCTGGTACAACAACAGCTCAATCTATACGATTTCCCAGCGAATCACCTTTGCTTTGCAATCTCAGAATCAGTCGCCTTGAAGGATTTATCCTCAGCAGTGCAGCTGGCACAATCCCTTAAAGCATTAGGCTGTCAGATTGCCATAGATGATTTTGGTGTAGATTTCAAGACGCTTAGACGGCTTAGACCGATGAACGCAGATTACATAAAAATCAACGGAGAATTGGTTGAAAGCATTACTACAGATCCCATATTGCATGGAATTGTAGGGTCAATAAAGCGTGTGGCTGATGTTATGAATTCAAAAATTATTGCCAAGCAAGTTAAATCAGAGGTGACCCTTAACTCGCTAGATAACTTAGGAATTAACTATGCCCAAGGGAATCATTTTGAACAGTCCCTTCCCCTTGAACAGTACATCAGTAGCAACCCTCACCGATGGCTTACTAATTTAGATGCATGTCTTTCACCCTAGAAGCATGAATACAGCAGCCAGTAAAGGTCAAAGTCAAAAATTACGTTTGAATCAGTTCCATAGTGTGAGTGCGATTGCGACCTCGCTTTTTAGCCATATATAGAGCTTGGTCTGTCAGCTCAATCAACTGAGATGGAGCTATTGCTTTGCTGGGAATGATACTGGCTACCCCTAAGCTAAGGCTGACATACTGACTTACAGTGGAAGAACAATGGGGAATACTGAGCGCTTCAATTTCCGTTCTAATGGCTTCGGCAACATGAACCGCTCCGGATTGATCGGTGTTAGGTAATACTACGACAAATTCTTCTCCACCGTAACGAGCCACGCAGTCTGCAGAACGCTTGGCAACCGTAGAGATGGCTCGAGCAACCTGCTGTAGACACTTATCTCCCGCAGGATGTCCATAGGTATCGTTATAGGCCTTAAAGTGATCGACATCGCAGAGAATCAGAGACAGGGGCTGCCTTTCTCGCATCATTCGAATCCATTCTGCTAGAAATATCGAATCAAAGCGACGTCGATTATTAATGTGGGTCAAGCTATCTATAGCTGAAATCTTTTCGAGTTTATGGTTAGCTACTTTGAGTTCATTAGAAAGTTTCTCTAAAATTTTATTCTTTTCTCTTAACTCCAACCAAAGATTCTGCCTTTCTAGAGCAAATTGAATCGAGCAGCGTAAGATAGTAGCATCAAAATGCCCTTTAAATAGACAATCCTGTGCACCTTTCTGCAATAGATATAATGCTCTAGATGGATCTAAATTTCCACTAAGAATAATGAGGGGCATTTCTGGGAACACAAGTTGAATGTGTTGAAACGCTTCTAGATTACTAGCATCCGTTAAAGATAGATCAAGAAGCACAAGGTCAATGGCAGGTTCGTGATGGAGTCGGGCTATCCCTTCTGCAAGTGAACTTCGATGCTCAAGAGCTGCAGGGAAACTATGACGGCCCTCTAGTAATTCTCTGATGATTTCTACATCCTGTTCATCATCTTCAATCATCAAAATCCGGACATCACTAATCTGCACCATCTTCCCCCCTTTAATAAAAATGACACATATATAGCTGGGTAATTTTCCGATAGGAACTATCTACTCACCATTCCTTTCACTTTAAGACTCAAACAGTGCTGGCGCAATGATCGTTCTAGCTATTTATCAAAATCTGGACTAAAATCTTTTATTCAGAACTACTTTAGATTAGACAAATAGTTATATAACTACAAAATCAAAATTATCTAGTATTACTAATATTAAGTTCGGGAGTGTATCACCCTTTTGAGCGAATATTTAGGCTATGCTCAAACCCATTGATTTAGTAGTGGTTTAAACTCATGAAGCCCTTAAGAATTTAATTCACTTCCTAAAAAGTAAAACACCCCCGTTACCATGTGGGTTACTGAAAAACTAGAATCCAGCCCAGCAAATTATTCAGCGATTTCTACCCAAATATCCCCCTCTTCCACGCGGGTTGGATATACCTGTAATGGCTTTTCCTTTGAGATCGCCCCTAGGAGCTTACCAAGCCCTGGCGGCCAGGGAATCCAAGATTTGGGTATCCCTGTAGCGAGGTCAAAAGCACTTCGATGCAAAGGGCAGACAATTGCCCCATCTGCCGTAATTTTTCCTTTGCTGAGTGGCGCTTTTAAATGTGGGCAAGCATTCTTGACTGCACAAATGCTTCCACCATGATTAACCAGAAGAATCTTTTCTTTCTCGACCTTAACGATTTGACGATCCCCTGGGTCGAGTTCACTTTCTGATAAAACCTTAACCCAACTCATAGCAGCCTCCAGAGATTAAATAACACATGTCTAGGGAGTAATTTGGCCTTGAATCCGCGCGAGTAATAACTCTGACCTGATTATCCCAGTCAGATCGAGAAGGACGTCTTCACCGCCATAAAAATCAATAGAAACTTGCAGATCCTTCTCCCAACCATGTCCATGATGGCAAACCTTTGTTTACCACAGACAAGAGAATGAATTGGTATGAAGTCAGGAACGGGCCACTCTCAAGCTAAACAGCCGATTGATACCGTAAACAATCCATCGCCAATATCGATGCATTCCCCACACCACGAAAGGAGTCAACAATGTTGCCAACAACATTCCACTTGCCACTAAGCTCAAATCAACATTCCATACATCCTCAGCAATTCGAACAAGATCGTGATCAATCCCCGCTTTACCTTGGTTATAGATAGCACGGTTGGTTTGGTCAAAAATGAGTCGCCAGCTGAATTGAATATCGTAGAAGATAACATAAGCTGCCAACATGGCATACAGCGGGCGCTCCGCTGAATAGCGGCAGGCATATCCACTCATTGCCCGTGCTAAGAAAATTCCGCCAAAAATCAGTTCAAATCCATGACCCATAGCGATTACAAAGAACTCATGGATACCTGTAAAAGCACAAAATGTATATGCGATCGCAACCCCCAACAACACTCGCGCCGTCAAATAATTCTGCCAATACACATAAAACAGATACCCAAATCCGCAATACATCAACCCCATTAAAAACGGCATCCGTTCAACATTGAACGTAAAACCACCCCCATGCATAAAATCGAAAGCAGGAATCGCTGGATATCCAAAGATCCAGTTGGTTAGGGTATGGCCTAGCTCATGGACGAGAGTGATGACAGGGCTCAAAAGAAAAGTCACTTGTTGAGATGCCAAAATTAGAAGAGCCAAAACGATACCGGCTGCGATCGCTTTCCATCCTTCCGGCTCAATAGATTGTGGCTCCCAGAGATCATCTGGTGGGCTGTTGGGTTCCCAACTTGTTTTCTCTAACTTAGGCCGTCGCCAAAGCTCTCCATTCGCAGCTTGATTCAGTGTTGGCATCTGTCCATCACTTGCTAGAAAGCTTAACTGCCAACACCAGGACGACTCCCTAGCCCCATTCTCTTGACCTGAAATCAACAAAATTTGTGCGCCTGGTAAATGCCACTGAACCATTTCACGACAGCACAACATCACCGAACTCTTTTCATCTGGTGTCCGTTCCCCCTGTAGATAGATATGTAGTTCATCCGCTTCCAACCAAACTTCAGTTTCAATCTGCTTGTGAGCCAAAGTTTGATTTAAAAGCTGGGTCATCGCTTCTACGGACCTACTGGCAGCAGATTCTCTTAAATGAGCGAGGGACTGGGAAGGCTGAAAACCGTCAGTAGAGGACATAGTTGCCTGAATAAATGCTGGCGTTAGTATTCCCCAAACAAGCTATACCTGTGCTACCGATCACAGCTTTACAGTCTGGTGGCTCACCGTTATGTCCAATCAATGTCACAGCAAAACCGTACAAATGGCTACAGGATGAAACTTAATTCAACCAGAAATAACGCAAATTATTCTTTGCATAAAAGTATTTCTGACTACCGATAGATCTATGACAGTCTTGATGCTTAAATCTAGCAAAAATTAATTATTTCTCACTAATTAGAGAAAAATTATTTCTTTTTTTCGTGTGTTGCCTCAAACCCAGCGTTACCTGAATTAACGGAGCATTCAACTATGAATACTAGGCGACAACAAGCCCAAAACATCCGCAATAATGCCGCTGAATTAGCTGCTAATCGACCTCACCCACAACATATAAATAATAAAGAGGAATACGAATATCGCCGCCCTAAAAAAGACGGCAACGAGCCTAGCCACATTGCTAATTTCACCAAGGGGTTGCCTCACGACGAACATACAGGCTTATTACTCAATTCCGCCGACTATGACCAGTTCGTCTTAGGCATTCAATCTGGAGACACGACGGATTTTGCTCGAACCCCATTAGGTCCTGCCGAATTACCTAAAGTTCATGGTTGTTTGAGCAAACAAAAGATTGACTGTGATGATGACCACCGTTCTGGATTCTGGAAGTCACAAATTGCTCAAGGAGCTGCGGGTGGTGATGGAGCCAAGCTTAGGGCTTGGGAAAGTGCGGGGGCTGGTTTAGTTTTTGACTTAGAAGGTCCCGATGCCCAGGCAGTAACAATGCCCCCTGCTCCGAGATTAGAAAGTCCAGAGCTTACTTCAGAAATCGCAGAAGTTTATTCACAAGCATTGCTCCGGGACATTCATTTCTCTCAATTACGAGATCCTGGCTTGGGAGATCAAGTGAATGCCTGTGATTCTTGCCCAACCCAACTTTCTATTTATGAAGCAATAGATATTCTAAATACTGTCCAGATTGAAGGCCAAAATTGGTTCTCTGCCAATTGTTGCGATCTCACAGATGATGAGCAGGCTCGTCAGCGACCACTCGTAACTCGACAAAATATCTTTCGTGGCATCGCACCTGGAGATGATGTCGGTCCCTATCTATCCCAGTTTCTGCTGATTGGTAATAATGCGCTGGGAGGTGGGGTATTTGGGCAAGAAGCCGGCCATATCGGATATGGTGCAATACGAATTGATCAGCGAGTCAGAAAGGCTACCCCCTGCAAAGACTTCATGACTAACTTCGAAACTTGGTTAGATGTGCAAAATGGTGCAGATTTGCGAGGTCTAGAAACCTACGTTGACGCTGATCCGGGAAAATGTCGTGAATTCCCAGCCTATCGAGTCATCACTACACCTCGGGACTTAGCAACCTATGTTCACTACGATGCACTATATGAAGCTTATTTAAACGCTTGCTTGATTTTGCTGGGTATGGGAGCTCCTTTCGACCCCGGTATTCCGTTCCAAAAACCTGATGTGGAAGATAAACAGCAAGGGTTTGCCCACTTTGGAGGACCGCAAATCTTAACCCTAGTTTGTGAGGCCGCAACAAGAGGGTTAAAAGCAGTTCGTTTCCAAAAGTTCAATGTTCATCGTCGTTTACGCCCTGAAGCTCTAGGTGGTTTAGTTGATCGCTATAAGCATGGTAAAGGTGCGGGTGATGAACTTAAACCCGTTGCAGCCTTAGTTGAAGCGCTAGAGAATGTTGGTCTCCTCAGCAAAGTTGTAGCCCATAATCAACTCCAAAATCAGAATCTTGACCGCAGTGGCGATCCTTCCAGCGCAGGGGATAATTACTTCCTACCAATGGCCTTCCCAGAAGGATCTCCTATGCACCCTAGTTATGGTGCAGGACATGCAACTGTGGCTGGAGCTTGTGTCACTATGCTTAAAGCTTTCTTTGATCATGGTTGGCAACTGAATTTGGGTATGGCGAATGGGAAATACATATCCTACGAACCTAATCAAGATGGGAGCAGTCTTCAACAAGTTCTTTTAGATTGCCCTCTCACAGTGGAAGGTGAGTTGAATAAGATTGCAGCTAACATCTCTATTGGACGGGATTGGGCTGGCGTGCATTACTTCACCGATTACATCGAATCCTTACGATTAGGCGAAAAGATTGCGATCGGCATTTTAGAAGAGCAAAAGCTGACCTACGGAGAGAACTTTACAATGACCGTTCCCCTCTATGATGGGGGCAGCATTCAAATCTAGAGAACAGAGACGGGATTCTACTCTGTCTCTAGCTTGAAATAAGACAGGGGTCTAGAACTAGGCCCCTGCTTCGGTTTTTAAATCATCAATCAGTTTTCCTAGCTGATCGCTGGTAACCTGATAGACCTCACCACAAAAATCACAAGTTGCTTCTGCCCCATCATCCTTTTCAATCATGTCTAGCAGTTCATCTTGCCCGAGCATTTTCAAGGCCCCGAGCACTCGCTCAGTTGAGCAGCGGCACTGGAATTGCACCATTTGAGTTTGGGGAAATATCTTAAGTCCCATATCCCCTAGCAAGTCCGTAAAGATATCAGGAAGCGTTTTGCCAGCTTGCAGTAAGGGAGTAAAGCCTTGCAAGTGAGCAAGGCGAGACTCTAGTAATTCCACAAGGGCCGGATCTTCAGCTGCTTTTGGTAAAACTTGGATCAACAGTCCCCCAGACGCAGTGACTCCTTGAGCCCCGACAAAAACCCCCAAAGCAAGAGCAGATGGGGTTTGCTCTGAAGTGACCAGATAGTGAGTAACATCTTCGCCTATCTCACCGGAGACTAATTCCACCGTGCTGGAATAGGGGTATCCATATCCCATATCCCGTATCACATAGAGAAAACCTTTACCGACAGCCCCTCCCACATCCAGCTTGCCCTTCGCATTGGGGGGGAGTTCTACCCCAGGATTGGTGACATATCCGCGGACCGTACCGTCTAAGCCAGCATCCACTAAAATGCCTTGCAATGGCCCATCCCCACGAATACGGAGATTAATCCTTGCTTCTGCTTGTTTCATGCTGGACGCCAACAATAATCCAGCAGACATAGTCCGGCCTAAAGCAGCAGTTGCGACATAGGAGAGGCCATGACGTTGTCTTGCATCTTCGGTTAAACGAGTGGTGATCACACCAACTGCTCGGATGCCATCATCAGCAGCTGTGGCTCGAATAAGTTGGTCGGCCATAGAATCCCTACAGGTTCTTAATAAATCTTTTTAATTGTACTGCAATGAACTTCAAGTGAAGCCTTGGAAAGTAGATACATTAGAGCGTTATGTTGCCAAGATCACCCTAGATGATGTTTACATTGGTTAACATGGGAGAACTAATTACAGGGTTAAAGAAGAATCAACTTCTTTTTTTCCTCACCAGGCCACATTATTAATTAGTGAATTCATCAGCGAGGTTCATTTGGACATCCTCCTTAACAAAGTTGTAGGATCACAGGGTGATCTGTGTTGTTGGGTATTGCAGACCTTAGTCTTGTAAATCCAGGATGACGACTGATTCTAAAGCCAATCTTATTGCTTCTTCTATCAGCTCTGAAGCTGTGCCCTATCGAGGTGCCAGCCGATTTAAGTTTTTAAAGTATTGGCCTATTTGGGGCATGGTGGCGATCGCACTATCCGGTGGGGTTAGCTTTGGCTCCTACCGACTGCTTTTACACCAACCTGCAAAGCCCAATTGTGCTCAAGTCTTTTGGCCCTTTGCATCCGGTTCGTTGCGGGTTTACTGCGCCCAAGAAAAAGCGAGTAAGCAGACGCTGGAAGATTTGTTTGCTGCGATCGCATTAGTGGATGCCCTCGATGCGAACCATCCCCTGCGTCCAGCCATCAATCCTCTCATTGAGCAATGGTCCACCCAAGCGTTGGATTTGGCCGAAAAAGCCTTTCATGCAGGTAAGTTAGACCGCGCCATTGAATATGCCCAGCGTATCCCTGCCCAAACCACCGCCTATAAAGTGGTGAAAGAGCGGGTAGAAGAATGGCAGCAGGTTTGGGCAGAGGGAGAAGACATCTATAAAAGAGCTGAGGCTGCCCTTAATAATGAGGAATGGCGCAAAGCCTACGGCATTATGATCAAGCTGGTGCAGGTCGATAATCGCTACTGGTCTGGCACCCAGTTTGATTCTATGACTGAGAAAATCATCGTCGCCCAGAAAGATGAGCGTAAATTGGTCAAAGCCAAGCGCTTAATGCGACGAGGGGGACTGGAGAATCTATCGGAATCCCTAGGACTCGTGCAGGAGCTGATTTCAGATAGCGTCTATCGTCGCTCTGCTCGCAAGACCCAAAACACCATAGCCCGCAAGCTGATTACCATTGCGGAGTATTCATTAGAGCGCCGCAACTACCATGCCAGCATGGATGCCTTGCAGTTGATTCCGCAAGATACGCCAGTCTGGACGCAAGCCCAAGACTTTATGAAGATTGCCCAGGCCAGCGCCTCTGCCTGGAATGGCACTATTGTGAATCTCGAAGAAGCCATTAACCAGGCTAGTAAATTGGATATCAACAGTCCTCTTTATGGCAAGGCCCAAACTTTAATCTCCCATTGGCAGCAAGAAATTACCAATATCCAGCTTTTGCAAACGGCTCAGATGCAAGCCCAAACGGGAGACATTGGCGATTTAACCTCCGCGGTTGCTCAAGCCCAGCAAATCTCATCCCAGAGTGATCGTTGGCAAGAAGCCCAACAAGAGATTGACCAGTGGCAATCTCAAATTCAGTTCCGGGAAGATCAACCCATCCTTGACCGAGCCGATCAATTGGCTCTACAAGGTGGACCGACAGATCTGCAAGCCGCTATTGCGGAAGCTCAAAGGATACGACCTGGGCGAGCGTTATACGATGAAGCCCAACTTCGGATTTCGGACTGGCAATATCAGCTGCAACCCCCAGAAAGTACGCCTCTAGATGAGCCTCTACAGACGGTACCCACAAACGGTCCCGATCAACTGCTGAAGAGTGCAGAAACCATTGCCAGCCAAGGGACCCCCAAAGCTTTAGCAGCCGCGATTGAACAAGCCAATCAGATTGCCCCGGAGTCCCCCGCCCAATTTCAGGCCAAAATTTCCATTGATAACTGGTCTGAGCAATTGCTAGATATGGCTCGGGGACAGGCGTTAGCGGATCGGGATGCAGCTATTGCGATCGCACAAAAAATCCCGAGTAATAGTCGTGTCTATGACTCTGCCCAACTCCAAATTCAGACCTGGCAACAGCAAGAATAAATGGCATCATCCAAAACTCATTTCAAACTCATGTAGCCTTCTAGATGCTTGTGCTAGAGTGGGCGTACCTCACTGTCTCTTTGTTGTATAAAAAAAGAGATAGTGCCTCACGAAACCAATTGGGTTAGGCTTATGGCGAATTCAAAAGACGGATTAGTATTAGGAACAACAGCCCTTGTTGGAGCGGGCGTTGTAGTCATTGGTGCAAACCTTTGGCAGTCCAGCTGGGCAGTGTTCAAAGAAAGTCCGAAAGAAGTGGTGGACGAGGTTTGGCAAGTCATCAATCATGACTATGTTGACGCCACTTTCAATGGCAATGATTGGCGCGACATCCGCAACCAGTATTTAAATCGCAACTACACCTCTCGGGACGAAGCCTATAAAGCCGTCCGGGAAATGCTAGACAAGCTGGAAGATCCTTACACTCGCTTCATGGATCCAGAGCAATTCAAAAGTATGCAAATTGATACCTCCGGTGAGCTGACGGGGGTTGGGATTCAAATCACCCAGGATGAAGAGACCAAAGAAATCACCGTTATTTCCCCCATTGAAGGGAGTCCAGCCGCCGACGCTGGACTTTTGTCTAAGGATGTCATCATCAAAGTTGACAACAAAAGCACCAAAGGAATGGATATTAATGGTGTTGTCAGCTTAATTCGGGGTCCCGTCAACACAGACGTTACCCTCACCGTTCTGCGGGATAAAGAACAACTCAGTTTCAAGATTAAGCGAGCCCGGATTGAAATTCATCCCGTCCGCTTTTCCAACCAGAAGAATTCAGCTGGCAATGTGGGCTATATTCGCCTCAATCAGTTCAGCAACAATGCCTCCTCGGAAATGCGCGAAGCGATTCAAGAGTTGAAGAAACAAAAGGTGGCAGGCTTTATCCTTGACCTGCGTTCGAATCCAGGGGGTCTACTCTACTCCAGTGCGGAGATCGCCCGCATGTGGATGGGTAAAGGCACCATTGTTTCCACTGTTGACCGGAAAGGTGGTGAAGACAAGCTCACCTCTGGGAAAAACACCCTCACCGATAAACCTCTCGTCATTCTCGTAGATGGCGGATCAGCCAGCGCCAGCGAAATTTTGGCGGGTGCCCTGCAGGACAACAAGCGCGCTGTTCTTATTGGCACGAAGACTTTTGGGAAAGGGTTGGTGCAATCCGTACATCCTTTAGAAGATGGCTCAGGCCTAGCAGTGACCGTTGCCAAATACTTTACCCCTAGCGGTCGAGATATCAATAAAAAAGGAATTGAACCGGATATCGAGGTTAAACTCACAGATGATCAGCGAGAAGCCCTCTCGCAGGACCGAGACAAAATTGGTACCCTAGCCGACCCTCAATATGCCAAAGCCCTGTCTGTGCTCAACGAGAAAATTCTGGCCAATAATAACGGCAATCTGCAATCCTCCTCTTCCCAGTAGTAATATTGCGGGCAATCTTTCGTTATCCCCCTATGGGAGGTACTGAATCTCTCCCATGGGAATGTCGTAGTGCCAATGCGGCCCAGTCAAATGAAAGGTCAGGGGCAACCCATACTGGGAACTGACTGGACCGAATTCAAAGTTAAGAGAAGTTTGTGGTTGCCAAGTGGTAATAAGTTCGCTACGATGACAAAGGTCAAAAGTTACTAACCGCGCCGGGATAGCTCAGTCGGTAGAGCAGAGGACTGAAAATCCTCGTGTCGCCAGTTCAATTCTGGCTCCTGGCATTTTTTTATGAAAGCTAAATTACAGCCAGTTCCCCACCAGCACAAACGCTGACCAGTGGGCCGGGTGACGGAAATCTGGATCTTGGATCATAGCGACCTGAGCTTTCTGCAGCGCTTTCGCTTTCGACGAACCAGTTTGAACGAGCTGATCGTAAAATTCTCCAATGATCGAGGCTGTGGATTGATCATCTAGGCTCCAAAGGGATGCCAGGGTGCTCCGGGCTCCAGCCTGAACAGAAACCCCCGCAAGACCTAAAGCAGCTCGGTCATCGCCTGCTGCCGTTTCACAGGCACTGAGAACCAGGAGTTCGATAGGTTCCGGTCGGACTTGTTCACTGCTACGAAGTAGCTCATTAAGCTGATTGACGTTGATTTCTTTGTCCCAAGCCAGCAGAATGGTTTTCTCTGCTTCAGAGCTAAATTTACCGTGGGTGGCAAGATGCACAATGGGATAGGGCAAGGACTGGATTTGTTCTTGTAGGGCAGTACTGGTAAAATCGCGGTTCAGCAGCACTTCACTGGTAACCAATCTGCTAATCTTATCTAATTCTATTTTGACAAATTTCAGGGCTGGAAAAGGACCTCGTGCTTCACTAATCCCTGCTGCAATCACTTGGAGTTCTCGCCCTTGTAGAGGCTCAGTATTGATCAACTGCATACCTGGGGCTAACGCTAGGGCATATTTCTCGATCAAATAATTCTCACCATCGTATAATGCCGCGAGAGGCAGGTTACGGAGGACTCCATCCAATACAAACACTAAGGTATCAGCCTGGCTGTCTTCTAAGTCAGCTTGGAGGGGTTGAATCAGCCAGTTGTAGATAACTTGGCCTAACACCTTGGTTTCATTATGAGTGTAGGGTTTTCCAATCTCATCACGAAATCGCTGGATGGTCTCTTCTACCTTTGCTTGAGGAATGGGCATCGATTGATGCTGTAAGTCTTCCTGCTGAGGCAAACTGGTTATCAGCTCAATGCGATCCTTCAGCAGAATGGGATACACCACCGCTGCTGACTGTTGGTCAATGTCTTCGATACTGATAATTTGGCCATCCAAACAGGCAGAACGAAAGAAATTGTCCAGTTCCGTCAATTGGAGAGATTCCATCACCTCACGGGCTTTTTTCAGATTCTCTTGGCTAGGATTACCTCCTCGCAGCAACAGATCCACAAGCTCTCTATAAACCGGCTCTACACTCTCACGGAAAGAGAATTGGGCTTCTGGATTGGTGGCAACTAGATCTTTGCGGAGATACTCTAAGGTTTGGTAAGCCCCTTGATAAGCTGAGGTGGCTTAGTCAATTTCCATTTGGGCATCCATAATTCGCCCCAATTGCCATTGCCACTGGTAGATGATCTCGCTGGCATTAGTGGCTTGGGCAATAAATAAAGCTTGTTCTGTATACTTGCGAGCTTCTGACCATTGTTCGCTTAGTTCATAGAGATGTCCAAAATTGCCTAACGCATATGCCTGTGCTCTTGGATCATCAATGTCGTTAGATTGCTGAATTGCCTTTGCCGTTATTTTGGCAATATCGAGAATAGTTGGTGTCTGGCTAGGAGAGTCTTGATTGAGCTTTACCAGACTTTTGACAAGGTTCACCTTGCTATAGATATTACGGCGACTGGGGGGCTGCCCAGCCAATTCTGTTTCAATCTGTGGCCAGAGTTTCTGAGCTTGGGACCAATCCTGTTTCTCGATTAATACACTGAGCAGATTCAGCCGTGCCTGGTGTTGGGTAGAAGGGATGGGAGACTGGGCTGCTTTTTGGTAATAGTCAATGGCAAGGTCATAGGATTTCCGGGCGCGAGCGGTATTTCCCAAGCTTAGTAAGGTCATGCTTACTTCTTGGGGCGCGTCGGTTGCTTCGGCGTTCTGTAAGCTTAGCAGTAGGGATTTCTCTGCTTCTTCCAGATCACCCACTAAGCGCAAAACATTCCCTAAGCTGCGATATCCAGTGGCCCGGATTTCTGGATTAGCCTGCTGGTCCAATTCAGCGGTAACTTTTTCCAGAGTTTTGCGAGATTGTAGGTAGAGCCCCATCACTTGCTGGGCCTGGGCCTGATTAATCAAGCTACCAATGCGACCAATTTCATCCCCCAGTTGAGCATAGATTTTGGCTGTTTTCCCCCAAGTATTCATAGCCTTTTTGGGATCACCCTGGGATAGGTTCAAACTGCCTTGAGCATTTAAGGCTTGGGCATAAATAGATAAATATTCTGGGGCTGGAGGGTCGCCAACAATATCTAAGCTTTTACTTAGGCTATCTTGGGCCTTTAACCATTGCCCCAGTTCTTGTTGAGCAAGGCTAAGTTGATTGAGGACGATGGCTTGATTTAGGGGCTGACCTTTATAAGCTTGGGCAGCTTGTGACCAGGCTTCTGCGGCTGCGGCGTACTGTCCCCCTTGGTAAAAGGCTTTCCCTTGTTCCACTAGTTGGGTTGGGTTGTTAGCCAGACGTGGGTGAGGGGTTGTGGGAGTGCTGATGGTTAGTTGGTTCGCGGTGGGGAGAGTTGAGGTTGAGTGGGCGGGACGTTGCCCAAGGCTGAGACCAAGGACTAGGCAGGTACTGCAAAGGGCCACTCCCACCCAGCGTAATCTTTTACGAGTAAGAGGCAGTAGTCTTCGAGCCTTTCTTTGAAGCATTAATGTTCCCTTCCTCACGGTTGTTGATGGTGTGATGCTTTTCCAGATTCTTTTGCCCATGTTCACAAACGAATGACAAATGCCCAGTTTCTCGATTTAGACATTTATTTTCGGTCAATCTGGGGTGTCTAGCAAGTTGCAATGGGTTGGGGGCTGTTAACAGGTTGGGGAACGTTGGCGGTTAGGTAAATGCGACCCTGGGAATCTTTGCTCCAGCCTTTTGCTTCTACGATATCAGGACCCACTTTAGAGATTTCAGGGGCTGAAGGCGTAGGCGAAGTATCTACAGTGGTTGTGTAAGAGGGTTGGAGATTGTTAGCGCGAAGGTCTTTCCATACGGTGGATGGAGTTTGGGCTTCGTGGGGACCTGGGGGAAGACCACCACGCCCAACATGAACGAAGTTACTGTCCCCAAGAGTCTGACCTGGGCGACACCCCTTGGCAATATCTTGAGGAGGTTCTACAGATTCGGGTAGTTCTGACAAACTTTCACTAGGGTCAACTTCAGGGTTATTGATAATAACTTGACCGTTTACACCACTTTCCGAGCTAGCAGTAATATTACTATCAGGGGATTGAAACAAACCACGGGTAGTAATTTGAATATTACCTCCCTTTCCTGTGAAGGCGTTTGCAGTGATATCACTATTATTGAGAGCCACTAGAAGTTCCGTATTGATGGTGACGTTGCCACCATCACCACTAGTATTTTGATTGCCAGCAGTTGCAGAAATTTGACTGCCATTGGTTAAAAAGAGGAAATTATCAATATCAAGGTTTATATCTCCACCTTGTCCACTAGTTGAGGTAGCCAGTATTTTTCCCTTGTCAAGTGTTAAGTTTCCTGCTTGCAGGTTTACATTACCTGCAGGGCTATTGCCTTGGCTATTTACAGCAATTTGTGCCCCATTGCTAATAAAGAATGATTGAGGATCAATTATGATACTCCCAGCTTTTCCCGTTGAATTGGGACGGCTGGTAGCAAATAGTCCGCTAGCCGATCCTTCATTTTGGACTATATCAGGGAATTTTGCTTTACGAACAAAAAATGTGGGATCATCGCCAGAAAGTAAAATTGACTCAGAAACATTCAGCCTAATATTCCCTGCATCACCAATACTGCTTGTGGTGGTAACAAGTTGACCGCCCCTGAGTGCTTCAAAAATCCTGGCGTTTATGGTTATATCACCACCAGTGCTTGCGTTGAATGTTTGGGCACTAACACTTGCACCATCAGTTATGCGAAAGATGTCGGTCGTAACAGTGATTTTACCAGCGGGACCAATCGCTCCTTCATCCGTAGTTGTGAAAAGTCCACTAGAGAATCCTTCAAATGGGCCTACTAGCTTAGAAACGCCAAATATATGAACAATTTCTGATGCGAATATTTCTATATTCCCACCTTTTCCATTCCCACCTGGAAATAAGTTAGATGAAGCGCTGACATTAGAGCCTATTTGTGCTCCGTTAGAAAGTATTAACTTCGAAGTATCGACTGATATCGTACGACTATTACCTTTCCCACCTGCAGAAATATTTGAAAGAATGAAACTGGTTTCAAGATTAACTTTATCTTCAGCTAGGATAGAAATCTTTCCTGTATTTCCCTCGCCAAAAGTACTGGAACCAATAAAGGAATTGTTAACTAGAGATAAATCATGAACTGTAATAAAAATTTCGCCACCGTTACCTTTCCCATTCTGAGCAACATCACTTACTATGCTACTTGAGTTTAGAGAGGCTCTATCAACAACAATACCAATATTTCCAACAGCACCCTCTCCAAAAAGATTTGTAGATATTAATGACTGATTTGATAAAGATATCTCCTTAGATTGAATAGATATTTTGCCACCAACTCCCTGCGAATTGTTTTCAAGGTTGCTGAGGATAGAACTTGATTCTATGAAAATGCCACCATTAGAAAATATACTAATACCTTCTGAATTTCCTATTCCAAAGATATTGGTCGAGACTAATGATTGATTAGATAAATTAAGAGAATTGGTTTTTATTCGTATTTCACCACTACTGCCCTGGGCACCAGAATCAAGATCAGCTTTTACGCTGCTAGAGTCTAGAAGCAGATTATTAGCATTTATAATAATATCTCCGGAGAATCCTTGATTGTTTTCAAATAAACGATTCTCAATGGAACTATTAATAATTTTTATGTCATTTGTTGCAGAAAACTCAATATCTCCAGATCGTGTTTCAGATTCTCCCAAAAAAAGCAGGCCAGCAAAAAAATTGCTATTTTCTATATTGATGTTGTTTGCACTAATCCTCAAAGATCCTCCACCTATTGAGTTGCCAGCGGCAACATCAAGAAGTGCATCAGAAATTGAAATATTTGAAAGACTTGTACCATTGACATATTGCAAACTAAATCCTCTATTGGGATTCAATCGAATAGCTCCTGGCTTATCTAACCCTCCTATCTCTATCCGGCCACCAAAAGCTCCCAAACTTGCCCCATTACTAATATTGACCTCTCCACCCAACAATAGTAAATTCTGATTGTCATTTACAGTCAGCTGTGCTCCATTTACATTTATGGCCTTCCCAGCTTGGTCATAAATTAAAGCTGATGGATTTATAGTTAAATTTGATATCTGATTTGTAGCAATATTTAGAAAGCCTTGATTGCCAAACTGGACAGAATTGGCAGAAGAAGCAATAAACGAACCACTAAGATCTAGGCTCGCATTTTTCCCAAAAACAAATCCATTTGGGTTTAATATATATAGGTTTCCATTCCCACCGGAAACTCTAATTAAGCCATCAATGTTAGATTTATTTGCTCCAGTAATTCTACTAAATATATTAACTACACCAGGATCAATAAAGGTTGCTACTGAGCCTGAGTTAACGCCGAAGTCAGAAAAACTGTGAAAAAGGTTGTTACCTCTCAAAGAACCACCACTAATTGTACAATTATCAATACAATTAGTTAAATTTGTAGGAGTAGAACCATCTATAGAAATAGATTGAGCTTCCCCTAGACCAATGTCATGTAAAAGGCCAAATGAAAAAGTGCTGGTAGCTATTGAAGCAATAACTACATTTCGAAGAGAAAACAGAGCTTCCAAATTCTCACTAACCTTTCTCAATATAAGTCTCATATCTGTCAAGATAATAAATCGCTTAAATACAAAAAAATGTTACTCATTACCCAGAGCTAATTAGAGCTTGTTGAAGAAGTAAATCAAGAGCTAAAAAACTTGTATGATCGCGCATTTTTTAAGTTATGCTAAGTAACTTTATGTAAGTTAAAATCAATTACAACGCCGAAAAAATCGTTAATTGGCTTTGTAAAAATATTTTCCTTACAAGCTAGTTAGCACTTTTTAATCTTTCAGCAAGCTCTAGTTAAATTATGTCTTCTTATCGGCGCGGATGAGGTGTTGGATGAGGGGTTGGTTGGGGTGTTGGGGAAGGAACTCCGGGGCCACTGGCTGAGAGAATATAAGGGAATGATCTATTGTCATTTGAAATAGATGTTGGATTTGAAATTATTCGAACTAAAAGAATATCTCCATTGGATTGATCATAAACGCAAGTGACTTGTTGGCCATATCTTGATGCCTCTTGTAGCAAATCTTGAGCAAACTCAAGACTTTTATCGTTAACATAAATATCATCTGTTTTATTGAATAAGTAGGTGTTATTTGTATCTCTTAAGCTCTTGATGGCAGAATCACTTAACTTTACAGATTCATTGGTTGTTAAAGTAAAGTTTCCTTCATGTGCTGTCTGGATCTGAACTTGTCGGGAAACAACAGTTTTAGAGCCGCTTGCCTTATCTGTCTTGGTAGCATAGTTTTGAGTCACAACATGCCCAGTAACAAAATCAATGACCCCATTGGAAATATCTATAATTTGCGACAACTTAAGTTCTGCACCTTCAAAAATCTCGAGAAACTTCAGTAAGATAGAAGTAGAAACTACTCGATCAAGTAAATCTTTTGAAGTACCACCATCACCGGAACCATGTGATGTAAGTGAAGTATCTTGAGGACCACTCATAATGTCTCCTTACTAGAATTTCTTTTTTTCTGTTATACAAAAATAAAATCTCTTTTGAAGAACCTACAACATCTTTTATCCTTCCTATTGCCATCTTTATTGTAATTGTCAGTACTAGCTAATAGAACTGAATCTCCGGCACTATAGTTGACTGAGTAACCAATATCTTCCATAGCTGCTAGGGTAATATTACTAATTGGGTTGTACTCTTTACCTAAATAGCTGGTCATTATTTCACTTCCAAGAATGGATTCTCGCCAGTGTCCATAAAGTGATCCTTTTTCTCCTGAATTTTCAATAGGAATAGGAATAGGGAAATCATACCCTACTAATTTCGCATATTCCCGCATCGCATTTTTACCAATATAGATGGGGTTACTTGTCCCTAAGCCTTGCACCAATCCCTTTTTCTCCCAGAGGCTTCCAAAGCCGAGAATATGCCCTATTTCATGAAATATAAGACTAACTAAATTTCCACTATCCTCTATTCTAGAAAGATCATCTTTATCAAACTCGATTATTCCAGTTGCAGGTAGTAAAGTTTCCTTCCGGAGATGAAGCGGACTTGACTGAGCAAGTATTTTACTCTCACCATCAAGGGCAACTGCTACTGCGTAAATCAAAACACCTTCGATAATCTCTCCATGCAATCTGACTATTGGTAAATTATTATGAATAATTTCCCCCCAACGCTCAGCGGCAAGCTGAAAACAAACCTTTTGGTTCTTAGTAAAGTCACCAATAAAATAGATTTTTAAAGGTAGTGGTATGTGAGATAAAGTATTTTGATGTAAAGAATCCGAGTTTGATATTTTTGATTCTGAGCTTATCGCGATATCTGTTGATGATAATCTTACATAATTCAACTCTCTTGTTAGACGATTGTAGATGCAGTCTAAAAAACGATTATGCTTTGCAGCATCTCTAAAAATATCATAAAAATCATTAATATTCTTGACATAAATCTTTTTTGGCTTGTTGAAGAATCCTAAATTACCAAGAGTAAAAATAATGTTGTCATTGAGGATAGATTCACCATTATTCGAGAGCAGAAATATCTCATCCTTATCAGACCGAATTAATAATGTTTTTAATCCAGTAAGTCTGTCAAAGCTTTGAGAACAAACGAAGCCACTAACTATATCAATAATACCCCTATTTATTGAATCTATTTCTTCAATAGAAACACTAACTCCAGAAAGCACTCTCAAAACTTTTATTAGTCTAGAAGAGGAACTAAAACTTGAACAACTTTTTGAGCTATTCATACTATAAAATAACCATAATTTTTTGTAAAATCAAAGGATTATCTCTTGTTGTATAGGTTTTAATATTTAGCTAACCTCCATTATATAAGCTATAATTTCCCGGTAAATTGAAATGTAAGTGAGATTCTATATTTATTCTTGCTTATAGCGAATTTCATAACTATTGAAACTACATGATCAGCTTAAAGTCTTGTTAGGAAGGTTCTTGGTGTTTCTATAATTCTGAAAACCGCTATATTTAGAGAAGTTACAATTTAATTTTATGATCTGTATAAAGAGTCTGAAGTGCTCATGAAGTTGTTAAGAAAAGCATTGGTGATATCTATATTTTTTGTTATTGGAATTGTATAGTGTACTTTTTTAAGAGTCTAAAAAGAGAGCTTAACCTGGATTATTCACGAGGAACAACAGAACACTTCTCAAGTCCTTAATGGGTAAGAAGTTCAGGAATTCTTAAAAAAGATCAAGGTGTCACACTCTTTAGATCGCTAAAAACATTATGGGGAAAGAATTTTGGAAGTTTTTGAAAATGTCATGAATAATCCAGGTTGAATTTATTTGAGAGATAAATTCAATGGTTAAGTTACATTTTCTAGAACTTAGGTTTCTAATTAAGTTTTTATAGATGATTATTTTCAGTAGTACCAAAGCTATTTAGCTCTCAGAGGAGCATCAAAAAATTATGCGGATATTAACATAAGTTTGTAATTCAGATCACAGCGGCTTTAGATTTTCCCTTACAGAGCACTAAAAAGAGAACATGATCTAGCAAGTGGGCACAGGATGCAAAGTATTTTGATTGATTGAATTGCCCACAAGCTTTACTTTTCCATTAGATAATCTTTGCCAAGCTTTAGCCTCTACCCATTGGGATGTCGAGGAAAGAAATGTCTGTGAAGTAGATTGAGGCAATGTTTGGTTAATGGGTTGCTGAGCAGGCTGGATTTCCTGGGCACGTAGATCCTGCCAGATAGCCTCACCACTCAAAGCAGCATCTGGATTTTGGGGCAAACCACCACGTCCCTTGCTCACAAAACTACTACTAGCCGTTTGGGCTTTACACCCCCTAGCAATCTCCGTCGGCTTTTCAACCGTTTCGGGTTGTTCAGACAGATTCTCGCTAGGGTCCACTTCAGGGGTGATGATTTCGACAATACCGTTGAGTTGGGGGTTAGTTTGAGAAAACGCCGTAATATCACTGGCATTCGTAAGGGTGTTTCGGACCTCTAGGCCGAAAACACCTTGAGTCGTAATAGTGATATTTCCCCCTGGACCACTAAGAGCATTCGCCGTAATATCACTATTCTCAAATGGAAAAGCAGCAACGAGTTGAGCATCAATATTGATATCGCCCCCCGTAGCATCCCCTCCAGCAGTCGTCGAAATCAAACTGCCATTTCGTAACAATAAGAAATTGTCAATATTCAACTGAATATCCCCTGCTGGGGCCACTGCCGCTTCAGCCGTAATCTGTCCCTGGTCTAGAGTTAAATTACGGGCGCGCAACTGAATATCTCCCCCTTCACCCATACCTAAGCTAGTCGCTGACACCGCTGCACCATTGGCGATCAACACCTGTATTGGATCGATAAAGATATTGCCCGCAGCCCCAGTCGAATCTGGTGTAGTGCTAGCAAACAATCCACTATTGGCCCCAGTTAAGGTGATGTTGTCCCTTACTTGTAAAGTGATGTCCCCTGCTGGCCCCTGACCAGATGCTGTAGATAGAAGCTGGCCGCCTTGACGAGCCGTGAAACGATTAGCCTGGACAAAAATGCTACCTCCTCGACCATTTCCAGAAGTACTGGCATTGACGACAGCCCCCTTCTCAATCAGGAAATTTGGGGTATCAAATGAAATTGTTCCCCCTTGTCCGGTCGCAGTCGTGTTGGCAAACACCCCACTTCCAGGATCAGCTAAGCTAACACCTTGTAATGCCCTAATATCGATCTTGCCAGCAACTCCTGGACCAGCAGTAGAGGTTGAAACTTGGCCACCTTTTTCAATGCTTAATTGGCCTGTATTTAAGAGAAGTTGACCACCTGAACCAGTTGCTCCCACCTCAACTATGGAAAAGATGCCACTAGGTTGGTCTGCATTTGGAGTATTTCCTGAAATATTAATCTGATCAGATACGAAAGCAGCAATGTCCCCCCCCTTCCCTGAGCCGAATGTTGAAGCCTCAAGTCTGCCTCCATTTGCCAAAAGAAGCTTTGGTGTATTGATTGTTAAATCTCCAGCATCTCCTAGACCAGCCGTAAAAGTAGAAACAGAGCTATTATCAATTTGAATAAATCGAGTTGCCAACAGGTTAATATCACCTGCTTCGCCCTCGCTACCAATATCTGCCACAGAGTTTATTGCTGGGAATAATGAAGACTCACTGGCAATCAGCCTGCCTGTCTTAATACTGATTAGACCAGCGTCTCCAGGAGTATTCGTTGTTGTTGAGATTTGACTATTATTGATAATTTCAACTGATTCTGGTGCATCAATATAAATATTGCCGCTATTTCCATTAGCCCGTATTTGAAAAAAATCAAAATCTATAAAAGCAGAATTTGTAACAATAGCAGCATCATTTTTTAATAACACTTTATTGGCTTTGACTAAAATACTGCCCGCATCACCATCTGCCAAAGTAGAGGTGAAAACACCGCTCCCATTACTAATCTGAAAAATTTCAGAAGCATCTATTTCTAATGTACCTCCTAAGGTAAAGCCAAAATTCACTGTCGCAAAAATCCTTGAATTGTTATTAATAAGAACATTCCTGCCCTGCAAACGAATCTCACCTCCCCCTACGCCGGTCGCACTAACAACAGACCGCTGTTCAAGCAATATATCTTGAAAGTTTTCGATGTTGGAATAGTCTAGTTTCCAACTATTGAATTGGGGCAGAAGGCCAACTTCGCCATTTTTCACACTACCCAATTCAATACGCCCCTGAGGAGCTAAAAGCCTTCCCTCTTGTACTATGATGTTCCCTCCAACCAGCGCTAAGGTTCGATCAGGCGGAACATTCAATCCAAACGTTTGATTAACAGGGTTAACGTTAGCCTGACTTAGAATAGCTGCCTCAGAACCCGAAAACTGCAAGCCAGTGGGGATATTTACTGTCAAAATCGGAGGAGGAGCTGGATTGATAGTACTAAACTGATACTCTTTCCCGAAATTGATGGAGGTTGCTGTTGAAGCTAAAAACGAACCATTCAGGTCTAAGCTGGATTGAGGACCAAATGCAATGCCACGAGGGTTAATGAAGAATAAATCAGCATTACCAACTGTCCCTGCAATGTTGTTCCAAAGTCCTAATGTCCCAAGAATCTGAGAAGGGTTGTTACCTGTTACTCGGCTAATAATTGTGCGTATAGCTGAGGGATTATCAAAAAAGATGGCTTGATTTTTGGGGATATCAAAACGCTCAAAGCTGTGGAAAACTGTTGTCGAATTGCGTACAGCTCCCCCTTGAATAAGACTAGCAGGGCGATTATTAACATTGACATTGGGGGTAACTATAGAACGCTCTGCTCCCAGGGAAGCATCTGGTAAAGCCTGAGCTATAGCGTGCCTAACATCAATGCTGAAGATAGTCCAGCCAATGAATAGACTTGCACTACCCAGTTGTACATATGACCTCAGAATATGTTGAGTCATTTTAAAATTGTAGTCCCCAAAAGCAAGGCGTAGTCAACATCACTGTACACTACGCCTTGAAGATATTTGACTCTACCGGAATCCTAAGTATATATCGTCAACAATTCAGTTGTTCTTTGGATTTAGAGTCGTTTTTAACGACAATCCCAACATTTACCCCATGGAAAACAAGGGTCTCCTGGGAACGGGCCTGGCCCCTGGCAAGACCAACACCCCCATCGGCAAAAGAGCTTTGTTTTAGTTGATGAGGATAGTTCTTCATCACGATCTACTTTTGTTGATACATCAACAATCAACGATTTCGTGTCAATCGACTTTTCCTGGAAGAACTTAGAAAGAAGGGCAGTAAGCTCTTTCTTCTCGCCATCAGTTAATTCAGTTACTGGTCGGTCATCCATAATTCATCCTTAATTCAGTATTTATACAATCAATCAGCATTTCTTTCAGGGGGTTGATAAGTAACTTGAGGGCAGATGTTGATTGTTTCAAGTTATTTCTTGATTCTAGAGACCATTGAAACAGCCAACACCATCTTGTCTCAGCTTTAATTCCCTATTTGAAGTGCTACTCTTTCTTCAGAGTCAATAGAAAGAATTACGCAGTATTGGCAAAAGAATAATGATCTAACTTAGATTAGCTTTTTCTCTAGGGATAACGATCAGCTCCCTAGTTGCCGTCTTACAGAAAATCAGATTAGATGCAAACGTTTGCACTTCATTTGTTAATTGCCAATAAGCTATCAATGGGAGGAACGACCGTACAGCTCACTCTCATATTCAATCGTTGCCTTACAAAGCTATTAGCCTTCCACATCCAGCAAAGCCACTAGACCTTATCGGAAATAAAATGGGTGAGAATAACTTCAAACGTCTATGTCGTAAGTCTTTGAGGTCGATTTTTCTCCAAAAATAAAACGCTTTCCCAGTAAGGCTTTCAGCTATTTCCGATAAGGTCTACTAAATTCTCTTCTGCCAATAATTCCTCAATTGATAACCTAATTTAGTCTTTTGAAATCATTTTTATAGCTAGAACTTATTCCATGGACTAGAGTCATAGTATCCAGCCCCCTGAGACAGCCCCTAAGCTGATCATCATCATGCCTTCAGCATCCACCAAGCCCCTTGGCGCAGTCCTCCAACAAGCCGGATTAATCTCTGTTGCTCAAGTCAGTCTTGCCCTTCAAGAACAAACCATCAATCAGCATCGCCTTGGTGATCTTCTTTGCGAACATGGCTGGTTAAAAGAACCCACTGCTGATTTTTTCGCTGAGCAATGGCCCACCCTCTTTCACGATCCTGATCCGCTACCCCTCGAGCAATATTTACGCCAAGCCCACCTCCTCACCGATACCCAAATTGACTACCTCCTAGAGCAACAAAACCTAACCCAACTCAAGTTTGGTGTCCTAGCCGTAGCCAATGGTTGGATTAAGCTCCAAACAATTAACTTTTTCCTGACCCATCTCCAGGGCACCCCTCAATCCCAGCCATCTGAAACCGATCAGGCCATCAACTTCGATACCCCAGAATATTGGCAGCATCAGCGGGAATACCTACTAGAAAATGAACTCGCCAACCCCTACTCCCTCCTCCAGATTTACGAGCAAATTCTTACCCATTACGATATTCCCTTCACTGGAGACTTAGAACAAACGGCACTACTTAACCTGGGTCTGGTCACCCTTCGCCATAACCGCCTTATCATTGCCCATCCCCTGTTTCGGTCCGTTTTTAATGCTGAATGGATTCAGAGAGAACGCAATAGGCTCCATCCCTACGACAAAATTAGACTTCAATTTCTCAATCTAAGTAAAGCTGGAGCTTATCCCTATCGACTGTTAGAAGCCATTCTTACCTGGACCAACAATCACTCTGTACTCAACCAAAAAGTCGCCCACCTCGTCCGCACAAGTTCCTTCGTTGAAGCTGGAGAAGAATCCGTTGTTGTAGAACAGCTTGTCCAGAGCCAAATTATTCATAATTGGCGATCTGGATTTGCCACGAAACATCTCAGCAGCATCGAAGAACAAGTTCTCCAAAATCCCAACTGCGATCCCATTGATTTGTTGACCTACTATCAAGTTGTTTGGCATCAGTTGCAAGCCCCATCCATCCAGGGAGAAGAAGAAGCTGAATTGCTGCGTTTGGGGCTTCTCATTCAAGACGGTCAGCAGGTTAAAGTGGCTAACCAAATCTATCGACTGGTATTTGACCAGACTTGGCTGGAGCAACATATCTCCCACATTTTGAATCCCCTTCCCCTAGACAAAGAGGATTCTACTCCAGCAGCAACAGTCCCGGAAGAGGTTCCTCTGCATTCTGAGCATCTTTCAGGGGTTAAACACTCGGTGGGACCAATCCGTCGATCTTGGAAACTCATCGGCATCCTTCTCCTCAGCGGATTGGGCATCGGTAGTGCTATCTGGGCAGTCTCTAGGCATCGCCAACTCCAAACAGAATTAGCTTCATCGCCTGAACAAGACGTTCAGATTCCGGCCAATCAACCCTCCATCTCCCCTGAATCTCCTGTACCCTCAACTCAGATCGAGGAGCGTCCATCCGCCTCACCTAAATCAACCCCGACTCCAATAGAATCAACACCACCTAATGCGTCTGGTGGTGTTGTGTTGTTGGCCGAAAATAGCAGGGTACCGGTTTTTAGTGTCGGGGTAACCGATACAGATATCCAGGCTGCCTTAGGTCCTCCCACTTTGAAAAGTCCAGGTTATTGGCCGAATAGTTATGGACTGTTGTACAAAAACCTCCACCCTCATCAAGCAGACTTTGGTTTCTTGTTGGATGCAGATACCCAGCGATTGCGACAAACGGAAGCCGCTTTTGCCCAATCAGCAGGACTCGACACTCTCCGCTTGGCCTTGCAAGGCATGCTCAAAGACCGTCCTCCAGTAGAAGTGATGGAGCAACTAACTTTGATTTACCAAAGACAGGCCCGTGAATACGAGTTTCAGGTCGGTGAGCTAAAAGGGATTATTCAGCGCAATGAGAAAGATCGGATCTATATCGGGGTGTGGGACGCCGATTTTCATTAGGGTTTTAGCCTCGATGTCGCTCTAGTAAAATCATCATTAGCAGGCTTAAGACGGCCATTTGCTGCTCATCTTCCGTCATCTGATCCACCTGTTTGATCGTAAAAATTCGAGACAAAAAAGCGGGGACTTTACTAAAGCGCATGACCACGGTGCCATCAGAGCGGGTCACCAAATAAGTGGGATTAAAAAGATAGCCCGTAAACATACCCAAAATCGGAATTTCCGCAAATAGGGCATCCATGACTTTGACCCAAGGGTTCTCCTCATGAATCGACATAACAGGGGCTTCTGATTGCCCTGCAGCAATGTCATAGTGGGCTTTCCAGAGAGATTTCATGCCTTTGCGTTTGACGGAGCCCAGTTCTTGGCCCGAGCGATCGCGAAAGTGATACCGAGCCGAAAAGTCGATAATGCGATCAGCACTAATACTATAGAGCTGTTGGGTTTGAGCCTCATCAGCACAGACAGTAATCTGTTCTTTTAACTTAAACAGTTTCTGTTTGACATAAAGTACTAGACTGCCGGTACTATCTGTCACAAAAATCTGAGGGGCGAGGGCCCAAAGCTTGAATTTAAGGGTTAATGGGTATTGCATGAGTTGATAAGGATTTCGTCAGCAGAAACAATCCAACAAACTGAAAACTGGGATAGGCAAAAAAGCAGCCACTATCTCACCCACTTTTTAAAGAGGATTTGGCTCTATTAGTACCATCAATAGGGACAAAAAAGCGGACCTTTAGAGTATGCCCCCAATCACAGCATGACTAAGCATCCGGGTAAATTGAAAATTCATCTCAGCACTCAGCCCTAAAGACTGGATCGTTAATGTTGAGGGAAGCACATACCAGGTCTTGCCTGGGATTGTACGAGCTTAGGCCATCACCATCGGACGATAGACAGGACAAGCTCATTTTCCACGACTCAATAGACCTCTTACATATTGGATTTGCGATATGGTGTTGAACCTGATGTTTTTCTTATTCAGCGCCATATCCGATGAATGGCGAAACAGCTCAAAGGCTCAGCACAAAAAACTTTAAGAGACGAACTGGAGTCAAAAAGCAAACCTTAAAACTTACACATGGGACACCCATCACCTGGGTCACTCAAAGGCAGAGAGGCCCCAAACATTATACCGTCCTGATCAACTGTTGGTCGTCCTTCAATATTGGCGAGACTATTGGACCTATTTCCACATTGCTGGAGATGGGGATGCCTCCGAATCAACCATTTGAGACCTATTCACCTAAAAATTGATGATGTTTTCGAGCTACTAAGGATAGCTGGATGGGAATTCCCAATAGCTAACTCAGCAATAGTATTGTTTAGCAATTTTGGCTATATCTCGACCAAAGGCATAGGTTTTGCCATTGACAGTGATATCAACAACCTCACCATGCATCCAATACGAGAAGGAATAACTGGCATAGTCTAGCGGGATCAAGATTTCCCCACCGCCAAAAAACTTGATCAACTTCAAGTGGATATGGTTTTTAAACAGCGTCACATTCACAGTGCGGCCCCAGCGAGATGATGGTCCAATCCGCACACTTCCCCAACGGTAAGCCGCAAGTACTGGTCCCAGCCGTTTTAGATCATGCTTGATTGGCCTAAAACCATCTCTCCTAGCTATTAGGCGAACAACCCCTTGGTGAATGGCAAAAAAGGCCAGTAGCAAACCAACATTTAAAGCAATGGCAACAAATGGCATAAATCGTTATGTGAAATTTGGAGCGTTAAACCTTGAGGCTTATAACAAGAGGATGCCCATTTCTCTGGATATGCAATGAGTGCAGTCCTGCATACAAAGTTACTAGCCATCAAAGAGACATAAAATTGCCCTGCCGAAGACATCACTGCTCCTCCATTAGCCTTTTGATGACCTTGTAAAGATGTATGTCTTTATACTGTCGACATTAAATGCCAGAGTTAGGATCAGGTCAGCATAAATCTAAAGAAAAAATTAAGCTATTATCCAATGAACGAATTTATGCAGACGTAGATCATCCGGTGTTTTATTGTGTTGTCTCCTTCCCTGCTCCATGACCTTTGGCAATTGATTGAAGAACTGCCGACCTATTCCCTGCTTGGATGGGATGATACTCGGATAGTGTCATGGTTGCTAGAGCAGTTCGAGCATCGGTCCTGTTTAAAAGAAGAAGACCGCGCCAGCCTTGAACAATATCTCGACTCCCATCTATTGCTGATTCGAGAGATGGCTGAATCCAACCAATATTGCGCTCTTGTTGTATGACAAAGGTGGCCCTTGGCGACATGTTGCCCCGTTCAAACTCTGTAGAGTCGACCGTGTAATGAGTTGAAAAGGGGATGGCTTCCCCATGGGATGAAATTTCGTTGGCATAGAGGTATGGGGGAAGCTTGTTTGGGCGTTATCTATCTTGACAACTTGTGTTGCATTTATGAGAAGAGGACGTTAATCCTTCCTTCCTGAAGCGATTGAATTGAGTTCGTTCAACTGCATGTACACCAAGGGTTTTGGGTATCGTTTGACTTTGCTGACGAGGGTCCCTGTATCTAGAAATATTAAATGTGGCTGTTGTGTTTGGGAATAAATATGACAACTGCTTGAGTGCGATCGCAAACCCATTAGGCTGGATAAAGAGAGTTGGCTAGTATCCCGTGATGGGGTGATAGCTTCATTGCAGAAGAGAACACCAGCCCTTGATCAAGGTACTTAACAGTTTTCAATTCATTCTTTAACACCCCAAGATTAAGAGCAATGCCCCCAGTTCTTCTAAATCAAGTCTGGAAGTTGGTTGATACGATTCCCCACCATCAGCTTCTACGAGCCAGTGATCATGCTCTGGTTGATTTGCTCAGCCAGCGATTGGCAGAACGACAAGAGCTAACGGATGATGAATTAGAAACGGTTAAAGCTTATATTCAGAGCCGTCTAACTTTGATTCGTGATATGGCTCTAGTCAGCTAATCACCTTTTCGCGTTGAGCGATTATACACCTTATCTTCTTCCCATTGCGAACGGTATTGCCTAGGTGGTCAACAGGGGATTAATATGTTCCATTTAGGCAACTCTATAGATTCTCGATGTAAACTATCTCTCCTTTAATCCAATGTTGATGGAGGAAGGAATGTAGACCATGAACAGAGTCCATCAAGTCTGATGCTAGATGATAGTCGCTATCAAACTCTTCTGCTTGCAGACTGGCCAGTCCTTCAATGAGTCTTTCGGTATCGTGGGGTGCGATCGCACAATCCCCCTCTGACTCCCACCATCCAGCCATATCCGCCCAATATTGAATCACAGCAATCTTCTTGGCGTCTGGTAAATGCCGATACCGGTCATGCAAAGCACCCATGATCGAATCTGCATGGGAGATGGATAAGGCAAAAACCTGACGCTGCCCCCGGTGCGGCCCCAAAAACCTAACCCCTTGATCAGAAGAATTCATGTCTGAAATCAACACGATTTTGTCTTGCTTTAGGGGCAGAAACCATTAAGAACCGTCTGTCCTGGCTACAGCCATTCCCTGGTCTGCTTTAGATGATTTGAAGAGCCTATCCCGTTTCACGGCAAAATAGGTGTGATGGAAATCACTTCAAGGGGGTGTAACGCTCACCAATCCTTGGTTTCTGGGTCATCGTGTTGGTGATTTCCCCTTGATACAGTACTGACAGCCTTGCGAAGGGTCCTAAATAGTCCCCCCCACTGGATAGGACACGTCCATCGCAAGGCTATCTGCTGAAGCTATGGCCGTTAAGGAAGCTGATATGACCGCTACGAAGCCACACCTCCCCGATCTGCCCAAAAGTCTGCAGAAATCTGCACTATCACCCAATTTATTTATTCGACGAATTCGGCTCACCCTATTCTCCATGGTGGGAATTTTTCTAGCCACTGGACTGGGGGTGGGCCTATGGTTTATCCGAGAAGATCGAGTCACGGCCATTTTTAAGCAGGTGGAACTGCTGTTTGCCAATCCCCCCCTCTGGCTAGCGGTCCCCGTCGCCGCAGGAAATTATTTGGCTGTGCCATCGGTTCTCTTGCTGGTGGCTGTCCTGATTGTTATGCAGGTATCGTCTTCGCCGCGACCTTGGTCTCGTTTGATCGTGGGAACATCTCTGCTACTGCTGATTGTGCAGTATGTGGTGTGGCGGTTGTTCTGGACCCTCAATCTCTCAGATACCTTCAACAGTATTTTTAGTATTGGTCTGCTGACCTTAGAGATCATTACCATCGTCACCAATGTTATTCAACTGATTCTGGTGTCTCGTTCAACCAATCGGCTGGGGGAAGCGGACATCAATGAAATGGCCGTCCTCGATGGAGACTATCTGCCCACGGTCGATGTGATGATTCCGACCTATGACGAGCCCAGCTTTATTTTGAAGCGCACCATTATTGGCTGTCAGGCGATGGATTATCCCCGCAAGACCGTTTACCTGCTGGATGATACACGGCGGCCTGAAATCAAAGCTTTAGCGACCGAGCTAGGGTGTGAGTATATTATCCGTCCCGATAATCTCCATGCCAAAGCTGGCAATTTGAATCATGCCCTGAATTTCACGTCCGGGGAATTGCTCACGGTCTTTGATGCAGACTTTGTACCGACCAAAAACTTTCTCCGACGCACTGTAGGTTTCTTTCAGAACGACAGCATTGCTCTACTGCAAACCCACCAAAGCTTTTTTAATCCCGATCCCGTGGCCCGCAATATTGGCCTGGAAAATATTCTGCCCCAAGAAGTTGAGATCTTCTCTCGCTATTACCAGCCCCTACGGGATGGGGTGGAAACGGCCCTGTGTTATGGCAGCTCTTTTGTGGCTCGCCGTAGCGCTTTGGCCGAGGCAGGCGGCTTTGCCACAGGAACCCTGAGTGAAGATTACTTTACGGGGGTTCGTCTCTCCGCGAAAGGCAAGCGGGTGATCTTCTTGGGGGAAAGTCTGAGCGCGGGATTATCCGCAGAGAATATGTCGGCCCATATCACTCAACGACTTCGCTGGGCTAGGGGCACCTTGCAGGCCTTCTTTATTGAAGCCAATCCCCTCAGAATTAGAGGGCTTAAGTTAATTCAGCGGCTTGCCCATTTAGATGGCTTACTGCAGTGGTTTACCAGTGTGTCTCGGGTGGGGTTTTTGCTCATGCCCCTGGCCTATGCCTTCTTTGGCGTAATTCCTTGGCGGGCAACCACTCAAGAAATGCTGTATTTCTTTATGCCCTACTATTTGGTGCAGCTCTTCACCTTCTCTTGGCTGAATCAGCGCAGTCGCTCTGCCCTCATCTCCGATATCTATGCGGTATCCCAATGCTTTCCGGTAGCGCTCACGGTTTTACAGACCCTATTTAATCCCTTTTCCAAAGGCTTTAAGGTAACTCCCAAAGGGGTCTCTAGCGATCGCTACACCTTCAACTGGAAATTGGCCTCTCCATTAGTAGTGCTGTTTATCTTCACAGCGGTTAGCCTCTGGCGTAATCTCGGCATGTGCATGGTGAAGGGAGCCTGGTCAACCACTGTTGAACCAGAAGTGGCCCTACAAATTAAAGGGATCGAACTGGGCTGGCTCTGGAGTTCTTACAACCTGATTGTGTTAGGAGTGGCCCTACTAATTTTGCTGGATGCTCCTAAGCCCGATCTCTACGAGTGGTTCGATTTACGACGCACGGTTCGACTCACCTTAGGAAACCTGAAGTTATGGGGAATCACCACCATGATTTCGGAAGGCGGTGCAGAAATTGCCCTGACCCAAGCTGGATTACCCAGACATTATTTTGGAGAATCCGTCCAGGTTGAGATTCAAGAAGAGAACTTATGTCTCCAGGCGGTTATTACTCAGATTCAGCAGCGGGAAGATGATTACCCGATTGTCCAGCTTAAATTTGCCGAGGTAACAACGCCCCAATACCGCAGGTTAGTCGAAATGCTGTTCTGTCGTCCCGGTCAGTGGAAAAGCCCTCAGGCCCCTGGAGAGTTGCAATCCCTCTACTTACTCGTCAAAAGCTTCTTCACTCCCCGGATTCTGTTTGATCGACAAAGGAAGATCAACCCGGTGGAAGTTGCCAAAACCTAACGCCCTCAAACCTTATGTTGACCATCGGTCTGATCCCAGACCGAGCGCATTGGAGCAAATCATGACCCTCAATGATGTCATTCTATTACTGCACCCTGTTTTTGCCGTGGTTGTGGTCTTCCCACTGATTGGAATGGTATTAAACCGTTCGATTTTGACCCGTCGCCGACGGCTCCAGACGTCTCCGGGAAAAAGTAAAATTCCTCCTCAGGTAGGCCCCGAACATGTGCAGATGGGGCGTTGGCTAACCGGATCTGTGGTGGGCTTGGCACTGCTGGGCTTGGCCGCTCCCATTAGCCGCAAGATTTTGGAAACACAGCTGTGGATCACGAACCCTTTTCAGGTGGTATTTATCGTCTGCATGTTCCTGGCGACGATTGGTTCTCTCGTCCTGCTCTATCGGGCTAAGCCCTGGTATTGGCGAGCAACCTTCGCTGGATTAACCAGTCTGGGGGTGATTGTCCTGGGGTTGCAAGACGGGGTATTCCGGCGGGATGATGAGTGGTTTGTATCTCATTTTTACTATGGCATGATTGCCACGGTACTGATGATTCTGTCTTTGGCCATGGTGCAAGACATTTATCGCGATCGCACCCAAGTATGGCGACGGATCCATATTCTCCTCAACTGTGTGGCCACCCTTCTCTTTCTGGGGCAAGGAATCACCGGCACCCGCGATCTCTTGGAAATTCCGTTAAGCTGGCAAAAGCCCCATCTCTATCGCTGTGATTTTGCCAATCAAACCTGCCCCGATGTTAGTAGCCAGCTTCCTATCGTTAGTCCACCGTTGGTATGAGTGAGTCCAATGCCCTGGTGATCGGGGCCAGTCAAGGCATTGGCTTGGGGTTTGTGCAGCATCTGCTTCAGAGGCCCCATATTCAAACTATTTACGCCACCTATCGTTCCCAAGACTCAGCTGTAGGATTACTTACTCTAGCGGCCCAATATCCAGAACGGGTGTCCTGCATTGCCGTAGATATTACTCAAGAGACGCAAATTGCAGATTGCTGTAATCAGATTCAATCTGAGGGTGTTCTGCTCTACTGGGTGATTAACTGCGTGGGCATTCTCCACGAAGGCGATCTACAGCCGGAGAAAGGATTGCGGCAGCTCAATGCTGAACAGTTAACGCGATATTTCCAAGTCAATAGTATTGGGGCAGCTCTATGGGCTAAACATCTATTGCCGTTGTTGAAGCATGATCATCCCAGTATCTTTGCGACTATCTCGGCCAAGATCGGCAGCATTGGCGATAACCATTTAGGGGGATGGTATGGGTATCGAGCCTCCAAAGCAGCTTTGAATATGCTGATGCGAACTACTTCGATTGAGTATCGCCGTCGCAGTCCTCAAACCATTGTGGTGACGCTACACCCAGGCACGACGGATACCAAACTCTCTAAACCCTTTCAGCGGAATGTCCCACCGGAAAAACTATTCTCGGTTGATCGAACCGTCACTCAACTGTTGACGGTTCTGGACGGGCTGGGAAAAGAAGACAGTGGCCAGTTCTTTTCCTGGGATGGTAGTCTGTTGCCTTGGTAGGGTATGCTGGCCTGCATCAATTGGGTGAGGCATTATTTCTTTTCCTCAGATAATGCTGCCTGAAATTCGGTGTAGTTGCCCCCTAACGCTTCCACAATCGTGCGAGTATTCACCTGAAGCATCTTGATATAAGTATCGGCTTCAGTTCCCGAGGCACCAATGGAATCTGAGTACAGCTCTTGCTCCGCTAGCTTTACCTTGGCTTCCGCCGCTACGGTTTTGATCAAAGCTGGGTTAATGGTAGTTTCCGCAAAAATAGCCGGTACCTTGGCTTTTTCAATATCATCCGAAAGCCGTTTGACGGTTTGAGCGCTGGGTTGCTCTTCCGTACTCATGCCAATCAGGGTGCCTGCAACCGTGAGGCCATAGGCTTTGGCATAGTATTGAAAGGCATCATGGGTCGTGACTAACTGTCGTTGTTGGCTGGGAATAGTTTGCATCTGTTGGCCAATCCATTGATCCACCGCTGCCAGTTCTTTCGTAAATTCAGCTGCATTTTGAGTAAATTCTTCTTTATCCTCCGGGGATAGCTCAATTAGCTGGTCGCGAATAGCGTTCACCATTTTGATGGCATTTTTGGCATCGCCCCAAACATGAGGATCGGGCTCTCGCTTACCCTCATAATCGAAATCCAGGGGCGTCACCACTTCCCCCACAGCAAACACTTTAGATTTCTGGGTCGATTCAATTAGCTTAATCAAGCCTGGTTCTAAGTTGTAGCCGTTGTAGAAAATCAGATCCGCTTGTTCAATTCTTAAATTATCTGCCGGGACGGGTTCATAAACGTGGGGGTCTGCCCCGGGCTGCAGGATACCCACCAGTTCAACTTCATCCCCGGCGACTTCTGCCGTCCAATCTTGCAAAATCGTGTTGGTCGCGACAACCTTGGGCTTCCCTGATGGTTCAGTGTCTTGACCTCCGGTACATCCGACCAAACTCAACCCCAGAAATAATCCGCCGATCGCCCATGCCCAGGAATCAAATTGGCGCTTTAGGAAGGAAGTTGTCATGGCGTTTCCATCAATTTTTCATAATGCTTTCACTTTTTGATGCTACAGTATTTTCATAATCGTTTCATCTTTAATTGCATTCCTTTCATTTCTCAGGTGTTTACACCTAAAAATTCAACGCAATTTATAGGTGCAAACGCTTTGTCCTTCCTTAGAAACGATGAGAATTTGTGCATGAACAGTGCTAGCAGTCTGGCTGTGGACCATTTAGGTGTGCAATACCGTATGGTAAAAGCCCTCACCAACGTGACTTGTTCCGTCAACTCAGGACGGTTAACCGGTATTATTGGCCCGAATGGAGCTGGGAAAAGTACGCTGCTGAAAGCAATGCTGGGTTTGGTTTTGCCCACGAGTGGACAGGTGATGTGGGGGGATAAGCCCCTCAAGCAGCAGCTCGATCGAGTCGCCTATATCCCGCAGCGATCGCAAATTGATTGGACCTACCCCGCCACGGTTTGGGATGTCGTCCTTATGGGACGGATTCGCAAAACTGGCTGGTTAAAGCGATACTCCACCGTGTCTCGACGTTTGGCTGCAGATGCATTAGAGCGAGTGGGGATTGCAAACTTAAAGCATCGCCCCATTGGTCAACTCTCTGGAGGACAGCAACAGCGCGTCTTTCTAGCGAAAGCGTTAACGGAAGAAGCCGAAATTTTTTGTCTAGACGAACCCCTAGCTGGCATTGATAAAAAAACCGAAGCCATTGTGTTCAATATTTTGCATGAATTAGCCCATACGGGACATACCGTGCTGGTGGTTCACCATGATTTAGGGCAAGCCATTACCAACTTTGATGATTTAATTTTGCTTAACCGTGAACTGATTGCTAGCGGTTCTCGCGAAGATGTATTGACCAAGAACAATATTCAACGCGCGTTTGGCGGGCATGTGCCTTTCTTTGAATCCAACGCCGCCTAACCCCATTCACGACAAATCAGAATGTATGACCTCTTAATTGAGCCGCTGCAAGCAGAATTTATGCAGCGTTCTTTACTCACAGCGGTTCTAGTGGGAATCGTTTGTGCCACCGTCGGCTGTTACCTGATGGTTCAGCGTTTAGCCCTATTAGGGGATGCCATTAGTCACTCTGTATTGCCTGGCCTTGTTATTGCCTACATCATTGGCATAGATATTTTCCTAGGGGCATTTATTGCGGGGGTATTTAGTACCATTGTGATTGCCTGGATTCATACCCAATCACAAATTAAAGAAGATGCCGCCATGGGAATTGTGTTCTCAGCCTTCTTTGCCCTAGGCATCACTCTGATGACCGTTGTTCAGAAAGAAAACAAAATTGACCTCAATCACTTCTTATTTGGCAATATCCTCAGCGTTACCCAATCAGAAGTGATCAATACCTTGGTGATTACGCTGATTGTCCTAGTGGTGATTGTGTTGCTCTTCAAAGAACTGATGCTTTACACCTTCGACCCCGTTGGTGCTCAAGCCGCAGGATTACCCACCAATCTACTCAATTTCGGGTTGATGGTGTTGATTGCCCTCACCATTGTGGCAAGCCTCAAGTCCGTGGGAGTAATTTTGGTGTTAGCGATGTTGATTACCCCAGGGGCAACAGCTTACCTCCTGGTCTATCGGCTGCATATGATGATGATTGTTGGGGCTGCCTTCGGAGTGATTTCCAGTATCACTGGCATGTATCTGAGCTTTCACTTCAATTTACCCTCAGGACCTGCCATCGTTTTAGTGGCATTCAGCTTCTTTTTATTGGCGTTTCTATTTAGCCCCACTCAAGGATTACTCACCCAATCCCTAGCAAAAACGGAATGAGATATTCAGTCCGTTCCCCTAGGCCAACCGTGTATAGGTGATCTGTTCCCAGTATGATGAAAGAGTTGCCCTTGTTGCAGCAAGATTGAATTGGCCTCTTTCAGTGTCTTAAAAGTTCTTTTAGGGACTCATCTGAAGGGCGTTTCCCCCTAGATGCAGGAATATATTCATGGATACAAAAGCCTTTAAGCGATCGCTGCATAAATCAGAGCAGTATCATCGGAAGGGATTTGGTCACGAAGAAGAAGTGACCAACTTGCTGCAGTCTGAGTACAATAGCAAGCTCATCCAACAAATTCGCAATAATGGGTATCGCCTTCAACAGGGAGATGTCACCATTCACTTAGCAGAAGCCTTTGGCTTTTGCTGGGGGGTTGAGCGGGCCATTGCCTTGGCCTATGAAACGCGCCGTCAGTTTCCCCAAGAGCGCATTTGGATAACCAACGAAATTATTCATAATCCCTCAGTCAACAAGAACCTGCGGGATATGAAAGTAGAGTTTATTCCGGTGCAACCTGATGGCCAGAAAGACTTCACCGTGGTGGGCCAAAATGATGTCGTCATCCTGCCAGCCTTTGGTGCCAGTGTTCAGGAAATGCAGTTACTTCACGATAAAGGCTGCACCATAATGGATACCACCTGTCCCTGGGTGTCCAAGGTTTGGACCTCCGTCGAAAAACATAAGAAAGGGTCCTATACCTCGATTATTCATGGCAAGTACAAGCATGAGGAGACCATTGCCACAAGCTCCTTTGCAGGGACCTATCTCGTCTTACTCAACCTGGAAGAAGCAGAATATGTCGCAGACTATATTTTGAATCCAGGAGACACCCCCTCAGAACGGGAGCAGCGTCGGGCCGATTTTATGGCCAAGTTTGCCAATGCTCACTCCCCTGGTTTTGACCCAGAAACAGATTTAGAACGGGTCGGGATTGCTAATCAGACGACGATGTTGAAAGGTGAAACCGAGCAAATAGGTAAGCTGTTTGAACGCACCGTTATGCGTAAGTATGGCCCTGCCCAGGTCAACGAGCATTTCCTCAGTTTCAACACCATTTGCGATGCCACCCAAGAGCGTCAGGATGCGATTTTTCAATTGGTCGATGAACCCTTGGATTTAATGGTCGTGATTGGCGGCTTTAATTCATCCAATACGACCCATCTCCAAGAGATCTCAATTGATAAAAATATTCCTTCCTATCACATTGATAGTGTCGATCGCATTGGTCCAGGCAATCGAGTTGAACATAAACCTCTTAACGCCGATCTAACAGTTACAGACAATTGGTTGCCGAATGGTCCCCTTGCCATTGGGGTGACGTCAGGGGCATCAACACCAGACAAAGTGGTGTCTGATATCGTGGAAAAAATCTTCTCGATTAAGAGTGCTTCTGCCGAAGTGGTGGGGGTTAGATAATCCTTCGATAACGCCCAGACTAACGAGTCACCACCATAATAATCGTCATCACAAAAAAGCCACTCGCACCCACAATCGTGATGATGTCGGTGACTCGTTTGACGTGGTTGAGGCGTCGATCCAAATGTTGCAAAGCAGAGCGGTCGGCATAAATTAAATTGCTCAAGTCTTGCATAGAATTCTCTAGCCAGTCCAGCTTGTTGGTATCTGCACCAGGAGCAGGAGCTGCTGTTTGTTCTAATTGCTTAAGTTGACTGCGATCGTGGTGAAGCTGCTCTTGGAGATCATAGGTTGTAGCTTCAAAACTATGCCTTAAATCTAAAATATCTGATTGTAATTGGGCATATTTAGCTTCGAATTGCGACTCTAGCTCAGTATATTGCTCTTGTAGTTCTGAGGGGGCAGAAGCGTCCTCTAAAGAGTTTTTAGCTTGGCTTAAAGATTGTTCTAACTCTTGCTGGGTTTGAGTGAGTTGCTCAAAATGAGTTTGCAGTTGAGAAAAGCCATCCAACACCTGAAAAGCTTGACTAAACCGACTTCGCAGATCCTCTAATTCTTTCTCCAGTTGATCAATTGCACTCAAAACCCGTCTCCTCAAAGGCTATAAACTTGTTTTTTTCTTCCAGGCATTGCAAACCTAATATTTAAGTCGTCAAGCTTTGACTTTAAGGGGTAATGTTCATCAAGTAAAGTGTTCATCTGTCTAATTTGCCATGCAATGGTTAGAACTTGAGTACACTCAGATTCAGGGCCAAACACTCGTTCTGCCATTGCTCCTAGAGTGGATGCAGGAACAAGCTTTCCATGGGTGTCTAGAACTTGCTTGATGCCGATATAAGCTTCATCGGGACTGATTAAAGAAATGGACTGACAAAAGAGAAATAAGCCTTCTAGAGATATCCCTTGTGACAGAGCTTGTTTAAATCCTTTGCGCCAACAGTTCAAAGCGACTTTGGCCTGATGTTGATACTCGAATAATAAAATGCCCAGAATATAATAAGCCAGAACATGATCTGGTTGTCGCTCCAGTTTTTGCTTCAAGTGGGGCAACAGCTTCTTCGCTTCAGATGGAGAAGAAATCAAGCCTGTAAAAGCGTCAATGCTGGAACTGTCTAAAGTGTCCGAGTCCTTAAGGATGAGCAGCAACCGCTTTTCCAGGGCGGTAAGGTCCGCAGAAGAAGTCTCCGCCTCTGTGGTGGGAGGGTTGCGATTCATTACTTTCTTTAAGAGGCCCGGACTCAGTTGGGTATACCCCTTATAAACAGAGCGAATTGCATTGGCAACTTCTTCGGAAGATGCATTCTTAAGAAGATATCCCATTGCCCCTGCTCGTAAAGCATCCGCAATGCATTTGTCATCATCTGCGCTGCTCAATAGTAAGACTTTGGTATCGGGACAGCGCTGGCAAATAATCTCTGTGGCTGCAGCGCCATCCATGATGGGCATATACATATCAACCAAAACAACATCAGGCTGAAGTTGCTCTGCCATTGACACACCCATTTTGCCGTTTTCGGCCAGTCCTACAATCTGCAAGTCAGATTCTGATTCCAACAAGGCTTTGAGTCCTTGGCGAATCACTTTCTGATCATCAACTAGAAGAATGCGGATCATTGTTGGGGATTATCTAATAAAAAGATCGGGCTACTTTCACTGGCCTGGTCCACATATTATGGACCACCAGATTAAATGATCATCATCTTAATCAAAATTAGGCCGAATGCGTTGATGAAGATGTTGATGATTTAAATCCCCCTCTAGAAAATACTATCTATAAAGTCTTATTTGTTCCAATAAACTCGCCAAGTTTTTTATATCCTCCACTCTTAATTTGCTAGAAACTGCAAAAAACACTCCAGAATGTAACTCCTGGAGTGTCATGGATTCAGTGCAATTTTTAAATCGTTAAGGGGATACCCGTTCAACAGCAAAGGATAAGAGAAGGCACATCTCCAATGACATTATTCTGGGGGTCGACAATTGCGAAAGCTTAAGGTCCCATCAGGCATGACCGTATTACAGAGGTTTGCTCCCTCAAGATTCGCTCCCTCAAGGTTGGCGCCATTCAAATTTGCAGCTCGTAGCATTGCACCTCGTAGATCTGCATTGGCAAAATTGGTCTTGTTCAAGGTTGCAGCACGGAGAATTGCGCCTTGTAGGTTGACACCACTAAAGTCACAACCGTTTAAGTTAGACACAGATAAATCGGCTTTAGAGAAATTTGCTCCCGTTACAATCGTGTCTTCGATACGAGAACTGGAGAGGTTTGCTCCCTCTAAAGTGGCATTCGTTAGATCGCTAAATTGGATCGTGGAATTTGTTAAGTCCGCATTCTTCAAATTGCCATTTTGTAACTCGAAACTCCGTAAGTTTGCCCCGGCTAAATCACAACCTTCACAGATTTTAGTTTGACGGAGAGCCGGCACATTTTTAATGGCTTCCTTGGATAGGGGCCCCATTCTCATTTGGGCATGGGCAAGATCAGGGGGAATGGCCCCAAACCACAACACAGCCACTAAGACTGCAAGTTTTACAACAGCTTTTAACATTTATAGACCTCTATAATCCGGGGGAGTATGCCAAACCTCAGCAGATTGACCGCCGTCAATTATAGAACTCTGTCGAGGGCTTAATCTCTAATTGGAGACAATTTGTAGGGTTTGGCTCTATACCTTGAGCCAAAATATAGATTAGCTATTGATAACAAAAAACCTCAAATTTTGCTTTGACTAAATTTAATAGAACGTTGAATTTGGCCTCCCTCGCAAAAAAGAGGGGACAACTGGGGAACACTAGGGAAAACCTGAATAGAGTATCTTTAAAACCTATGGAAAATGAAACTGTTTTCCAGTCTGATTTCCAACCTGATGTTCCTGATGAAGTGTCAGTCTTGCGTAAACAACTGGCAATCAGCCTTAAATTTCACCATAGCAGTACCTTAGAAAGGCTTCCTATCGAGGTTGCCGTCCAGGTCATGGCAGAAGTTTGGGATGCCTGTAATCGTAATAGTGCTTCCAGAAAAAATGGTGCCAGAAGACATGTGGAATAGTTGAACGATGTCAAAGGCTGCTTTAGCAAAGGTATTATCGGCTCTAGAGATTTTAGTGCTGGAATACCAAGATGACCAATCTTTTCAGGTGATTGGTCATCTGCCATCCTGGTATCGGTCTTTAATGGGAGCGAATCAAGAGCCATCTGCAGTGATTTATCTAGCGGATGCATTTCCTTTTCTGACTTATTTTCTGGACGATGCGTTGCAGTTTTGGCAAACTGAGCAAGAACAAGTCCTAAAATCTGGCTTGTGGGTTGAGGTGGATCAGTCGGGAACTGAAATTCCCCTGGAAGCATCAGCCCTGGGCTTAGACGACCAAAGAATCATACTGATTGCTTTATCCCAGACGACCTATACAGAAAAGTCAGTTTTAATTCAGCAAGGTCGAGAAAATGCCCTGGCCCAAAGTGCTGAGCGTAAACGAGCAGCCGAGCAGCTGCGCCATAGTATTTTTTATGATTGGCTAACGGAATTACCCAACCAGTCCTTTATTCGATTGCGGTTGGTGGATGCTCTGTCCCAGACCAAAACTGGGCCAGATGGCTCTTTTGCCCTTCTCTACATTGATATTAAGCACTTTAAGGCCATTAACACCCGCTTAGGATTATGGGCCGGTGACCAACTATTGATGATGGTTGCCCAGCGATTGTCTGAGCTTTTAAGGCCCGATGATATCGCAGCTCGTTTCGGTGGAGATGATTTTGTTGTTCTCCTTCGGCCCGTTGATGGTGAACAAGAGACTCGAAAAATTACCGAAAAAATTCAGCGCCATCTCTTGGTCCCTTACGCGATCCACTCCCAAGACATTCATATACAGTTTGATATGGGGATTGCCATGGGCTCGTCTCTGTATCAACAACCAGAAGATTTAATCCGTGATGCTTGTACGGCACTGGAATATGCCAAAAGTCATGGGGCAGAGAACTATGCGATTTTTCACCAGACGATGCATTTGCAATCCCTGACCCGCATGCAGTTGGAACATGATTTGTCCCGGGCGGTTTGGCAAAATGAGTTACGGGTTTGCTATCAACCCATCATCTCCTTAGCAGATGGTTCTCTGCAGGCCTTTGAAGCGTTAGTGCGATGGCAACATCCCACATTAGGGTTGTTGTCACCGGATCAGTTTATTGCGATCGCAGAAGATAGCGGCCTGATTATTCCCATTGGCGCCTGGATCTTAAGAGAAGCCTGTGAACAGATCCATAAATGGCGTAATCAAACCCATTTGCCGTTGAGTATGCATGTCAATTTATCGGCTCGACAGCTCGATCAGCTAGATTTGCTGGATTCAATCCGAGGCATCTTAGCCGAAACACAGCTTGACCCTAGGGGATTAAAGCTAGAAATTACCGAGACGATGGTGTTCAACAATTTGGAATATGCGGCGGCAATGCTGCGGCAAATAAAAGGCTTGGGGATTCAACTCAGTATGGATGACTTTGGAACGGGGTATGCCTCTTTAAGTTATCTCCATCAACTCCCCGTCGATAATCTTAAGATCGATCGATCCTTTGTGGAAACCATTGATACTTCTGGAACAGAATCAGAGATTATTCAAGCCGTTATTCAGCTTGCCCATAGTTTGAATATTGATGTGGTAGCTGAAGGGGTAGAGACTGTAGAGCAGGCCAACCGGCTGAAAAACTTGGGATGTGAATATGCGCAAGGCTACTTGTTTGCTAAACCTATGGAACCAGGACAAATAGAAAAAGTTCTCCACAAAAATTTTGCTTCTCTATTCGACGCTGTTCAAGTTTAATTGGGGACTCTTAAAAGTTTTTAGCTCAAAGTCCAACCGAAAGATCTGCTAGTTTTGATCGATTGCTGTTCTAGCTGATATTTATCGACTAGTTTCACCAGAAACAAAATATTGATGGTTTTGTCATTGAACCTAATTCGGACAACGGCTGTCTAAGAATTAGGCTACACCACAGAATATGGCAAAATTTTCAGACAAAATACTCAAAATCTCCCTTAGTCTCATGCTGGCCGTGGGAATTTGGATAGGGAGTACCAACGGAGAACCAGCGCTGGCTACCTCGATGGAGGCTGATGCGGTTCATGTCATCAATCGCCTTAGCTTTGGTCCCAGTCCAGGGGATCTGCAGCATGTGAAGACGGTAGGGATTGATGATTATATTCAAGAACAGCTTTCACCTAGTCAAGATTCACCTAGACTGAAGCGTCAACTGCGGCAGTATAAAACCTTGTCTCTCACACCGATACAACTAGAGCGGCAATATGGCTTTAGACGACCAGGTAGGGGGAAGCCCAAGCTCAGCCCCCAAGAACGCAAACAGCGCCGACGTCGATCTCGTATCCCTTTTCGCGAGGCCTCTGAAGCTCGGTTGATTCGGGCGATTTCTAGTCCGAACCAACTGGAAGAAGTGATGGTGAACTTCTGGTTCAATCACTTCAACGTATCCGCCAAAAAAGGGAGAACCCGATTATGGGTCGGTGCTTATGAAGAAGAGGCGATTCGCCCCTATGTCTTCGGTTCTTTTCGCGATTTATTGGGGGCAACAGCCAAACATCCGGCCATGTTGTTTTATCTTGATAATTGGCAAAATACAGCCCCCAATAGCCCTGGAGCCCGAGGTCGGTTTAAGGGATTAAACGAGAATTATGCCCGGGAGTTGCTGGAACTCCACACAATGGGGGTTAAGGGTGGCTATTCCCAGGCTGATGTGGTGTCAGCCGCGAAAGTATTAACCGGGTGGGGGTTACCCCGAGGCCGCCAGAGATTACAAGCTAAACAGGCCTTTGTCTTTGATGCTAGACGCCATGACAATAGCCGTAAAACGTTTCTGGGACAACCCATTCAGGGGCAAGGAATGGCAGAAGGGGAAGAACTGCTAGATATATTGGCGACCCATCCAGCCACTGCCCAACATATAAGCTATAAGTTAGCCCAGTATTTTGTGGCGGATACACCTCCCCCAGCTTTAGTAGATCGTCTGGCTCAACGATTCCTAGCAACCGATGGCAATATTCGATCAGTGTTAGAAACCTTATTTGAGAGTCCTGAGTTTAGAGAGCCTCGGTACTATGGACAGAAATTTAAAACCCCTTATGAATATCTGATTTCAGTGGCGAGAGCCACGGGGCGTCCCACGGTGAAACCTCTCTTGGTGGCTAGAGCGCTACGGCAGTTCAGTATGCCCCTGTATGAATGCCAACCCCCTAATGGGTATGCCAACACTGAAGCGGCTTGGCTCAATCCGGATACCACCATTCGCCGAATCAGTTTAGCGACCGCGTTTGCCCGGGGCTATGGCCGACAAAAGACACCTGTGCCACCAGACCAATTAGAGCAAACCTTAGGAGATCGGTTTTCTGCTCAAACGAAAGCTGTGATTGATAACAGTCCGCGAAATTTACGGGCGGCATTGATGCTGGGCAGCCCTGAAATGATGTATCGCTAAACCGATTCCTGAACGAATTGACAACCCTGAGAATAGAAATAATGATGAGACGGCGACAATTTTTACAGTATGCAGCTGCCTCAGGTGTGACCGCGATGGGGTTGGGTTGGTTAGGGAAGCAACCCGTTTATTCCCAAAGCTTCTCTGGGCGTCAACCCAAACTAATTGTGATTCTCTTGCGGGGAGCAGTAGATGGCCTGAATGTGGTCGTTCCCTACCGAGAGTCAGGTTATTACGATGCGCGACCGACCTTAGCCATCGCCAAACCTGGCGAAGCGAGAGGGGCCATTGATTTAGATGGACAGTTTGGCTTGCATCCAGCTTTAGCAGATCTGATGCCTTTGTGGAAATCGAGGCAGTTAGCCTTTGTCCATGCTTGTGGATCGCCGGATCCAACCCGTTCCCACTTTGATGCTCAGGATTATATGGAGCTGGGAACACCGGGGAATAAAAAACAGGGAGATGGCTGGTTAAATCGAGTATTAGCTCACTTACCCGCAGGCCGCCCCACCCAAGCCCTTAATCTGGGCAATCAGACGCCCTTAATTTTGTCGGGGTCTAAGTCGGTGGCGAACCTAGCCTTTGGACGGCAGGCCATCCGGCCTTTGCCTTTGGATCGACCGCCAATTCAATCTGCATTTGATCGCCTGTATGAAGGCGCTACCAATCTGAGTCGTGCCTATCAGGAAGGCTTAGAAGCGAGGGAGATCCTCAAAGCTGAACTCAATACAGAAATGATGAAAGCGTCCAGGGGAGCACCGGGGCCATCTAGTCTGAAGACGAATGGTCGTCGGATTGCTCAACTGTTGAGTGGAGATGCCGAAACCCAAATTGCCTTTGTCTCTCTAGGAGGCTGGGATACCCATATCAATCAAGGGTCCTCCCAAGGTCGTCTAGCGCGGTTGCTTAAACCCTTGGGGCAGGGATTGAATCAAATCAAAGCAGACCTGGGCAAAACCTTTGATGACACGACAATTGTGGTGATGTCTGAGTTTGGCCGCACGGTAGCTGAAAATGGCAATGGCGGTACGGATCATGGCCATGGCAATGTCCTTTGGGTGTTGGGTGGACAGATTCAAGGGGGCAAGGTTTATGGGGAGTGGCCAGGGTTAGCTGAATCCCAGCGCTATCAAGGACGAGACCTAGAAATTACGACGGATTTTAGAGATGCGATCGCACCGTTGCTCACCAAAGGAATGGGTATTGAATCAAAGCACCTCAACCAAATTTTCCCTGGATATTCTCCCCAGACTCCGCTTGGGCTGATTTAGGAAAGGGACTGGCCTATCTGACTAAATCAGAATGTTAAGCTGCTTTAGTGAGAAGTTTAAAGGGAATTCCAAATGAATACGGAGCAACAGACTCAAATTCAGGTCGAACATCAGCCTAGTGTGGATCGCCTACAAGATTTGCGGGTCCTGAACTGGCCGATTTGGTCCAAAGAAGAATCAGAATTTCCTTGGACCTATGATGAGTCTGAAACCTGCTATTTCTTACAGGGCGAAGTGGTGGTCACCCCTGATGGCGGTGAACCCGTAATGATGGGCAAAGGGGATTTGGTGACGTTCCCGGCGGGCATGTCTTGTACTTGGACCATTCAAAGTGCTGTGCGCAAGCATTATCGGTTTGGCTAATTTCTCTAGCAGCAAATCACCCATTGGGCTCAGCCTTCTGCACTGCTGTGTAGAGGGCTGAATAATCCGCATTTGCAAATTGAGCCATTGCCCTTTGGATTATGGTTTGAATTGCTTCAGTATTTTCGGTAGGCAGTCCTTCGGCTTGGGCAGCTTGCTGAAATAAGGTCATGTCTTTGAGCAGGTGTTTGGTGGGGAAATTGGGATTCTCGAAATTTTGGTCTAACATTCGGGTCAGTTTTTTATCGAAGGTGGGAGCGTAGAGAGCACTGTTTCTAAGGATCTGCATAAAGGTCTCAACTTCGACGCCATAGGTTTGGCAGAAGGATAGGCTAGTGGCAAAAGCCGTGGTCAGTCCGCCAATCAACTGGTTGAGGGCGAGCTTAAGGGCAGCGGCGGTGCCCACCGGACCGACTAATAAAGGATCGGGGCCAAAGGCTTTGAGGAGGGGAAGTTGATTTTCAAAATCTTGGGGGGCAGCTCCCGCCATCACCAGTAACGTTCCGGCTTTAGATTCGGGGATGCTGCCTAATACTGGAGCTTCTAGGTAGGTGCCACCGACTGCTTGGACCTGTTCGTGAATGGCTTTGCTTTCAGCGGGGGCAATGGTGCCCATTTGAATAATGGTCCGTCCTGATAGGGCCGATGCCGTGGGCGTCAACAGTTCCTGAATAGCAGCAGCATTAGTAAGCATCAGAATGATGACGTCTGCAGATTGAATAACTTGGGTGGGGGAGGGTGTGATCGCAACGCCTAATCCTCTTAATGGCTCTACTTTAGAAGCCGTGCGATTGTAGGCCATAACGGAATGCCCCACTTCCACTAGCCGGGCCGCCATCGGAGCCCCCATCAATCCTGTACCGATAAATCCAACCTGCATGGCCCTGCCTCTTTCTCAATAGGTTTTTTCTGATGGTCTGTAGTGATTGTCGCTCGACTGCTGTACCGGGTTTGAGGAAAAGACGGACCCCAAGATGATGATCAAGGCCGATAGAGCCACGATGGGGACAACGGGTAAAAAGCCCAGCATCCAGCTAGTGGGAATGATTTTGGTCTGAACGCCTAATACCGCTAACTCACCCACGACAATGGAAACGAGACAGCTTGAAGCCCTGATGTTGCGGCCATACAAAGCCGCAATTACAGTGGGGAACAGCACCGATAATCCAGTGAAGGCTTGGGTTGCAAAGGCCAAAATGGTCTCTGGGGGGTTGGCTGCAATCCCTAAGCCGATGCCAGCTAAAACAATCACCCAAATCCGACCGACCAGCGTCTGTTCCGTTAAAGAGGCGTCTTTGCGAAAGTAGGCGGTATAGACATCGCGTGTCAGCATGGAACTTAAGGCCAGGAGTTGCGAGTCCATCGTGGACATAAAGGCTGCCAATGCCCCCACCATCACCAGGGAAGATAGCCCAGTAGATGTGTATTTCGTCAGCATCATTGGGAAAATCTGATCTGCAGCTTTGCCTACTAAGTCCGGGAAAGCAATATGTCCCCAAACGCCAATCAGCACCGGGCAAATAAACAGAACTCCGGCCACTATCGGATAGAGCAAGACCGAGATCTTTAAGGGCTGAGGGCTTTTCGCGCTGTAAAACCGCATAAACATCTGCGGAAACATGGGCAGGGTAAAGGACCACAGGCACATGTAGCTAAACCAAGTCTTGGGGGTGAAGGACTGATCTAAGCCACTTCGCGAAAATAGCGCAGGTTTGAGGTCGTAGATGGTTTGGTTGGCAACAGAGAAGCCTCCTAAGCCTTGGGCAATGGCAAACACGGCCACCAACATCAGCACACACATCAGCACCCCTTGCAGCACATCCGTCAGGGCCACACTCTTCATCCCGCCCAAAAAAACGTAGAAGACGATGGCCACGGTCAATAAGGTAGCTCCCCAAAGATAGGGAATGGCTCCGCCCGTTAAGCTTTCGAGGAGATATCCGGCTCCAATGGGTTGGAGGGTGAGATAGGGCAAGGTAAAAATGACCATTACGGCCATAAACAGGAGCTTGAGAGGCTGACTAGGCAGGCGATCTTGAATCAGTTCCGAGGGGGTAATCAAGCCTTTCTGTTTACCTAGCAACCAGGCTTTGTAGCCAATGTAGTAGAAGCTGAGGGCGGCAAACCCAGTGCCAAAGGCCATCATTGGATAGTAGCTAATGCCAATGCGATAGCCTGCTCCAGCAAATCCCAGGAAAAAGAAGGCGCTGAAGTTGGTGGAGGCCAGGGTAAAAAAGAGAAGGATGGGGCCAATATTGCGGTTGGCCAAGAAGAAATCTTCGACGGTGTTCTTTTGTTGGCGATACCCGATCAGGCCGATGCCTAGGGTAACGAGCAAGTAGGTTGCAATGGCAATATAGGGAATCAGTGTTTCCATGGCCTACTGGTCCCTCTCTGTCTTTTGCCACAGGGTAGAAGAGATCCCTGCTACAGCCAGAACTAGCCCCCCTTGCAAGATCACAAAGTAAAACAGCCAGCTCGGTAACTGAAATAAAGCAAGGGATATCCTTTGATCCCATCGCCAAAAATCGAGGGATAGCAAAAACAGAATGGTAAACGAGAAAAACCAAAAATAGGGACGGTGCAGCAGGCTCATCAATCCATCAAATTCATACCCAATCAGATTAACCTGTAGTGGGATTATCTTTTGGGTTGGTTAATCATTGAGCCTTAACGGCATACTCCAGGGGAGATATCATAATTGCTGTTGAGGGTGGCAATCGCACTGATATCTCAGGAGACTGCGATAGTGATTAAGCTTAAATTCACAAAACTACCTGATAGGTCTGCTAATTGAACTTCTACTTCAGCTATCTATAGAATCACTTACACCCAAAAACTGGTTGATAGTTTGGACAATTTCACTATCATCTTTTACTGAACGAAAAGAGATGATTTCATCTGATTTGAACACGATTTCTGTATGGTAATAATCCTTGCCCTCATCACCAGTTGATTCCTTGAAGTTGATCTTATGGATGTCATTCAGACTTTCTTCTCGGACAGCAGATTGAAACAGACTATTCTGGTATTCCAAATGCAATTGACCAGAGCTTTTGTCAAAGGTACAGGATTTTAATGATTTATAAAAAGCAATATAGACACCCAAAATAGTAGTCGCAAATCCTACTAGATAATAAAGCCAGCGATGCTCCTCATAGATGTTGAGAGTTGCTTCTCCAGGATTATTGATAAACGCTTTAATCTCAGCAACTTGTTGAGAGACCACTGACTTTCTATAAATATAATCTGGAGTGAGAGGTATTTTTTCGCGATTAGCGGCAAGGACAACTCTAAATACTCCACCGCTGTCACAAAATCTGCAATAGTCCAATTTAGCGTTCTTCACATGCTCAATCTGCGTGATTTTCTCATGCAGTATGTTTGATGTGGTAAGACTACAAACAACTTGAGTATGCTTAGAAAAAAGAGAATCAATGGTTGCATGATTACAACTTAGATGTATCCTTGGGGAGAAAATATTTCCGCAAAGGATAATTAACACACCAATAACAGGAAAAGCTCTGATTATCAATATGCCCCGAAAACGGTCATACCATTCCTGTAAATCGACCTGTAAAATTTGATTAGTGTGTTTCGTAATCAGCATGCGTTCTGATATTCTGCCTCCATCCATTCTGGTTCATAGAAGACATAACTGCCACTGAGTGATGCGTACTTTATGACAATACGGATATTGTAGAAAGAACATTAATTTCTGGCGATTAACTTATGAAGAGATTGTCAATCAGTTTAGATAACCCTTAGCTCGACATAGAAGTACGCTCAAAAGACAGTTTTTAATATTTTTTAGATATCAGAATCACGATCAGAGGTCACACTATCACTAATTTATAAACAATCAAAAATAGCGATCAATCTTAAACTAAAAAAACACCAGTTAGGTCTAAGTATTAAATTTTGAATCAGCTATCTACGGAATCACCTATTCCCAAAAACTGGTTGATAGTTTGGGTAATTTCACAGTCATCTTTGACTGAGCTACAAGAGATAAGCTCACCTGAACTGAGCACAATATTTGTATGGTAAACCTCCCTGCCCTCACCATCAGTGGATTCCGTAAAGCTGATCTTTTTGATGTCATCCAGACTTTCTTCGCGAACAGCTGTTTGGAGCAGACTATTCTGGTATTCCAGATATAATCGATCGGAGTTTTTGTCAAAAGTACAGGATTTTAATGATTTATAAAAAACAAAGTAAATCCCTAAAATAATAGTAGCAAATCCTGCTAGGTAATAACCCCAGCGATGTTCCTCATAAATATTGAGAGTGGCATCTCCAGGATTATTGATAAATTCTTTAATCTCAGCAACCTGTTGAGAAACTACTGATTTTCTGTAACAATCTGGAGTGAGAGGTATTTTTTTGCGATTAGTAATAAGAACAACACGACGAATTCCATAATTATCACGATATCTGTGATGGCCAGCTTTAGCTCTCTGAAGATGCTCAATCTGTGTGATTTTCTCGTTCAGTATGTTTGATTCGGTAAGTCTACAAACGACTTGAGTACGCTCAGAAAAAAATGAATCAACGGGTGTATGATTACAACTTAAATGTACCCTTGGAGAGAAAATATTTCCGCAAAGGATAATTAACACACCAATAACAGGAAAAGCTCTGATTACAAATATGCCCCGACAATGGTCATACCATTCCTGTAAATCGACCTTTAAAATTTTATTAGTGTGTTTCGTAATCAGCATTCGTTTTGATACTCTGTCTCCATCCATTCTGGTTCATATAAGTCATGAATGCCGCTTTTTGAGATAGCTGGCAATCGCTTGTTTGCGAACCGCTCGTTCTGATAAATCAGGTGGTGCATCTTGCAACAGATGCTTGGGATGCCCTTCTCGGCGTTCGACAAAAGGACGGTCTAAATCAAGCGTGAGCCAGCGCTCTTTGATCAATCGCTTAATTAACTCACTCCGATTGCTATCAGGTGCGTGGGCAAGGAGATCCGCTAGTTGCTGCTCTGTTTCAGGATCTAATCTGACAGTAAACATGGCTGCTTGTACGACATGTAAGACAACTATAGATGCTCGAATTATTTTGACTAGCTTACAGTTGTCTGCAATATCCAGCTGACAGGGATCCAAGAATCTTCTACGCTGGAAAGGTGAGCCACGTAATATTTGCTAGTCACTCCCCATGGCCAACCTTAAAATCATTGATAACTTTGATGGCAGTTTCACCCTTGATCCTGAGATCAAAGCAGCTTTGTTTAATCTGCTCAACAATGAAGGATTTCTCCAGCAAGTCGCCCGTGAATCTCAGTCAGAAGCCATTGAGTTTACCGAATTAATTTTTCAGCCCGTTCCCTACAGCGCCAATACCCCCAAAGGAATGCCTCAACTGTTTGAGCAGTATCACGAGTCAGAAGATTACGTGATTATCAACGTGCCCCCCAACTTTATGTTCCAAGCCAAAGTATTTTCCCCCAGTCGCCTTTGTGCGATCTACCGCCGGATCTCGTAAAATTAGTTAACGTGGCTTTAAGGCTTGCACGGACTTGGATTGACAAAGTTAGAGTCCACAAGCCAAGATTGAGAAACGTAAAATTGTTTACAGTTTGTATAAAGGTCTATGGACTGGATTTCGTTAGACACTTTGCAAACATTAGCCCACCAATACGGCTATTGGGTTGTCTGCTTCGGCATATTATTTGAAAACTTGGGATTACCCATACCAGGGGAAGCAATTGTCCTAGTGGGCGGCTTCCTGGCGGGTGAAGGTGACCTGAATTATTTTGGTGTATTGGGTAGTGCGATCGCAGGTTCAACCATCGGCGGCACCTGTGGCTATTGGGTCGGACATTTTGGCGGTTGGTCTTTGTTATCGAGAGCGGGTCGCCTCGTCAATATGTCTGAAGAGCGCCTCCTAGACATTAAAGACGGGTTCAGCACCAATGCTGCTCGAACCGTCTTAATCGGACGATTTGTGGCGCTGCTGAGGATTTTTGCCAGTCCTCTCGCGGGTATTGCCGAGATGCCCTTTCCCCGCTTTGTGTTTTTTAATACCTTGGGGGCCTGCTTGTGGGCTTTGGTGATGGTAACCCTGGCTTACTTTGCCGGTGAAATCATTCCCCTATCCCGCTTGGTTAGCAGCGTGTCTCAGTTTGGACTATTTGTATTACTGGCAATTGCGGCTTGGCTACTCTGGCCTCGTCTCCACAACCTGATTCGCCGCACAGCCTTACAAGAAGCAAGTGAGTCTGACGCGCCCTAGTACACCTACCGAACTAGTCCCCCTAAACGGTTCATCATCCCCGTGGAACAGACCCCTTTTACGCCGCAAGAACGGGTTGAGTCGCTCAAAGCCGGGGGATTATCTGCCAGTGGGGCCATACTGGTTTTTATGATTTTGCTAGTCATTAATGAATGGCTGGCTCAATGGCCCATCGCGGTCTCAAAATTGCCTGAAAGCTGGATTAGCCTGAGTGGTTCTCTTGCGAGTGTAGCTATTTCTGGGCTGCTATTTGGGGTGACGTATCGCTATGCCATTCGCCAAGATACCAACCCTCAACTTAAGTCAGGCGTTGTGTTGGCTTTTAGTTTGGTCCGAGGGTTGGCTCAGATTGATACGGGATTTGGTATCACTGATACGGTATTGCCGTTTGTGCTGATGGCTGTAGAGAGTTGGGTGGTGTTTAGTTGCGATCGCATCATCCTCGACCAAGCGCTACAACGGGGATGGCTTAAACCTTTTGCGACCAATCAACCAGCTCCATAGGCCAGCCAGGTGCATTAATGCCAGTACCTACAGATAAATCGTTCCGTTATTTGAGATGGGAACATCATCACAGATAACAGGCTCAGGTGCGCTATAGGTTGTTTTGGGGTTATGAGTCGCTTGTTCTGCCTCTGGGTGGCAAGATGCCCAAACCTCTCCCATCACTTGCATTGCAATCTCTTTGGGGAGTTTCTCAATGGTCTTGCTGTGATGAAATTTGAGAGCAATGGCTAACTGCTTTTTCAGCACAGCGATTTCCTTAGTTAGATCATGATGAGGAAAGACTGCTTGCTCAGACATATTGAGTGAGTGGGTGTAACAACACAATTACATTCTAAACAGAGAATAGTTGATAACTCAAACATTTCTCTCCTTTTCTGTTCAGCATCAATGTAAAGAGCCAAAATCGATTTGTTTTGGTTATCTTGTAAAACTTGATACAACCTATAGCCCAAACCTTAAAAGCCCCAGACTTTGTTAAATCATTGTCTGCAGGCTACTTGGGATTACAGGATCATGTAAAGGAAATATCTAGAAATTGATCTGACCTCCATTCTAACTGCAGAAAAATAACTGATATAAATGCCCTAAAAATAAATTTTTATCTAAGGCCTGATCCGAGTATTTGGAATGATTTTTTGTATGGATGAACAAAAAATGGCAAAAATAGGCAAATTTTCTATTTATGTCTGGCTGAACGAGATATAGGTTTAAATTCTGGAGATGGGATAGAGGATTGTGTACTAGCAAAGTCTGGAAGAAATGGCGAAGTCCAGCCATCCCCGAATAATGGTTTGGATGCGCGCACTCTTGTTTAGTGTGCTGATATGGTCTTATCTCAGACTCAAAGATTCTGGATGGAAAACGATTAGTACCATCTCACCGATGCAATAGCGAGACAATTGTCATTCGTACCACACCCATTGAAGCAGCATCACTTTGGCTGTTGGGAAAGCGTTTTTTGAGCATCCACGGCAATCTCTAAAAATGTTTGTGGAGAAGGACCACTGCCCTCTTGCTGTAGCCATAACAGGAACTCGATGTTGCCCTTCGGGCCAGGTAAGGGGGACCAGGTAACGCCTGCATAGTGCCAGCCCAGCGCTGATGCTGCTTGGTAGACCTGTGCGATCGCATCTCGATGCGCGTGAGAATCTCGTACCACGCCATGCTTCCCCACTCGGTCCTTTCCCACTTCAAATTGGGGTTTCACGAGCAACACCATTTCCCGTGGCGGTTGTAAGAGCTGCCAGAGGGCAGGCAAAACTTTCGTTAGAGAAATAAACGAGACATCAATCACGCCTAAATCAGGAATAGTCGCATCTTCGGTAAATAAATCAGCAGGCTGAAGATGGCGGAGATTGGTGCGTTCCTTGAGGATGACCCGAGGATCATTGCGGAGCTTCCAGGCCACCTGCCCGTAGCCCACATCAATGCCATAGACCTGTTGGGCTCCGGCCTGCAGCAGACAGTCCGTAAACCCCCCAGTGGAGATGCCGCCATCCAGACAAATCCGATCCTGTATCTGAATGGGAAACTCAGCCAAAGCCTTTTCTAGCTTATGACCACCACGAGAAACAAAGGGAGATTTTTGTTTGACTTGAATCTCTGCTGTTAATTGAACTTCGGTCCCCGGCTTATCAATAATTTGGTCATTGACCTTTACTTCCCCAGCCCGTATGACCCTTTGGGCTTGCTGCCGAGAGGTGCATAACTCTAATGAAACCAGTAAGGTGTCCAGACGCTGTTTAGCCAAGGCAGAGAGGATACGAAAATACTACTTTCCCAATTCTAAGAGTCTGCCTACCCCTGCCGATCAAAACGATGGATTAAGGGTCGTTTCTATGTCAGGGGGCGAATGTCTTCCTTCAAAGGCCACCGCTGTAAATTGCTAAAATCCACTTTCCACACATCAATCTCAAAGGGCTTTCCCTGCTGGTCGAAGTTCAAGGTGGCTGAAACCAAAATACCGCTCCGAGTCCTCGAAATAGCATTCGGCAACCGTCTCACCTAGCCGACGATTAACCCCGTCTAGATTCTCGAACAGCAGACTACCCATTTCTCCATCATTCATGGATTCAATCCGAAGGTTACGCGGAGTTTGTTTAAGTCCTGCCATAGCAAACAAATACTCAAGGATAAGAAGCTCTGATTCATCTGGTTGCCTCATTTCTGTCCACCATCCATTGATTTATCTGTAGGACAATGCCGAGGGACAGAATGGCTACAGTGCCCTGTCCTATTTTTGAACATACGCCTTTTGGGCAGCCTACAGATGCCCTGTTCTGCGCACAAGAAAGTAAAGTTCTTAAGAAACCGCCTCTGCTGCCCATGGCTTTGAAACATCGGTACTAACGACGATTCGATCGATAAGCATTCTCACTTTTTGCAGTTTATCTGTGAAGTTACGCTCTTCCCACCGCAAAAATCGGGGTGTGTTTTCCACAAATCCCCAGCCGTAGGCCAAGGCCCGCTCAGGATTTCTCTCAAGGGCTATCCAATCCTTGTTGAGCGAGGTTTCAAGTGTAGGATAAGCTTTTTGTGAGAGGAATAATTGTTCTTCAGCAGTCAATGCACAAAGGTCAAACGGTCGCGAATCACTCATCACAATCCAAAACAAGAGTTCTCCTATTTCTCTGACATCATTCAAACTTGCAGAGTTTCACCGGAGTTGGAATTCTGCAAAGTACGAGTATCAATCGACCTGGATTATCCTATGCAAGCTTTCTAGCAATATAGAAGCCATAGCTAAAGTACGCTTTGAACTGTTTGAATACTTCGATTTCCTGCTTTTCAGCTTCTACTAGGGCTTGCGCATCATCGCTATGGGCATGGTGACTGAGAAACTTGTCAAATCTGCTTTGCAGGGGATGGTAGTAGTTGTCTAACCAGCAATGTTCTGGCAGTACAAAGTAACCTAAGGGAACGTAGCCCGCTTTTTCTAGGAGCTTTATTTTCGCCGAAGCCGTATCTATTTCAGGGTACTGAGCGTCCCAGTAAGATTGAATTTCATTGGGGCGATGGTCTGTCAGCCAAGTGATTTCCGATACGGCGAGTACTCCTTGGGGTTTTAGAAATGGCCGCCAATCGTTAATGCCTTGTTCAAATCCGATATTGTAAATCGCCCCTTCCGACCAGATAACGTCAAGTTCGTTGGGTGCAAATGTCAGATTATCGATCGATTCGACTTGGGGGTGGATAGATTGGCTCAGATTGCACGTTTCTGCGTTTCGTCGCAATATCTCAATAAACTCAGGTAGAAAGTCTACGGCAATAATGTCTGCATTGAGCTTGTTCGCTAAACACAAGGTAGAGGCCCCAGTGCCACAACCGAGATCCGCAATTTTCAAAGGTCGCGACCTATCGAGAGCTGCCAGCGTAATGGCAAGTTCAGTTTCGAGTGCTCCACCAGGCCCTTGGCGGTCATTATGCTGATGCAGATCGATTAAAAGTTCTAGATTCTCCACCAGATTTCTCCGAGTTCTTCAATATTAGTTTGAGCGTCTTTGAAACTCGTGATGTGGGAAGCGCTGCCGAGATGATATTTATATTGCTAGTGTTAGAGATTAGGCAGTAGGCACTCTAAAAATAGCAGTAAAACTTACCGAGAGGTTAGCTGATGATACTTCTAAACGTGACGCTGATACGTGGACCTGCCTGCGCTTCTTTGAGGATTCCATGAAGCCAATCGATTTGGACTTCGTTAGACATATAAAGCAAATCGCCACTTTCCAAGCTGTAACTGTATTGGGTTTCTCGAGCCTGCTTATGTTTGTAAGTAATGGTTCTAGTCGCTCGAAGAGAAAGAGTGGCAACGCCAGTACCTGGAGATAATTCCTCTGCCGTATCAGAGTGAAATCCCATGGATGAACTACCATCCGTATAAAAATTGAGTAAACAGTTATTCGGAGTAAACCCTAGCGACTCTAACACAGCAGCACACAACGGCAATAGCTCCGGGTGCATTTCGGTTTTTAAATACGTGATTTGTGAGTAGTTATAGGCGACTCCGAAGCTTGCTGTTCTCCGAGCTTTCATTCGAACATCCCACACCACTGTGGAGCAAAGTTTGAAAAATAGGTCCTGGTGATTAGGCCAGAAAGCTTTGCGCAAATCTATATCTGGAGGGGCAAAACTCATATTTTTTTAAAAGCATTACCCCAATAATAAGGTTGGACCTCTTTCAAGGTCTTAACCTCCCACTGGGTGGCATCGTCAATAGTGGGAACTGCCACTTCTACGTCTTGCCCCCAATGAAACAGACGTTCCTGACAAATACCGCAAGGCGTCAAGATCACAATGGGCGAAGTACCTGTTTGTCTGGAAACACAAACAGAGGCAATGATACGTTTACCTAATTTCTCCGCTCCACAAATCGCACCCGTTTCAGCACATAGCATTCCACTGCCCCATTCAGGTTCGAAAAATATACTGGTTAAGACTTCCCTATCTTCGGTGTACATAGCCGCAGCGATTCCTTCTTCACCAGGAAAATGCTTTTCTAAAAGTTCAATGGCAGCATCGACGAGTGCTTGATCTAGTTCCATTATTAAGTGATCAACGCACGATAATCGTATCCACTTCAGTGCAGGGTTAGGAAACACCAAATCAACGGGTATTTTTGACCCGATATAATGGGGGAAGATTCATTCGACGCTGGACTTGAATAAGATATCCAATCTGGAATCTAATGGTTACAAAACTTGAGGAATATCAACCTCCTCAGATTCATCGTCAATAATGACGAAAAATCTATCAGGATCAGTATTTTCCCATCCAAAGCTTACAGAAACAACCCAACGCCCTCCATCACGTTCGTTGTAGTCAAAATATACATGATCTGCATCAAGCTTACCCACCTGCTCACCATAGAGATGTTTTTCAGCTATCTCAATAGCTTTGTTGGCATTCAAATTTGCTTTTTTTAATGCATCCTTACGAATTTCTCTCTTGTAGCACTTACCACAATAGCCGCAATTATAATCGTAGGTTGACTGGAGAATCTCAACATTACAATCGATGCAATGAGTCTTTGGTGATGACATAAATTCCCCCTAGTCCGAGCAATTGTCTACCGTTGGTGAGCGGTTAATATAAGCCTTCTCCGGCGCTTTATTAGGTGTTTTGAACATTCGGCTAATGTATCCGAACCATGAGTTCATAATCACTAATTTCATTTTCGTTGAGCCACTTTTCCATGGAGGCAAATGATGCCCGATGATTCCCTTTACCTGAATTAAAGATGATGAATTCATAGTCATCGTCTGCTAAATAACAAGTGCGATGGGCCTCTTGGAAACCCAAAAGGTAACCATTGTGAGTGTGACCAATAATATTAATCTCAGCAGTAATGGTGTTGTCTTTAGCGGATAGAAAACGTCTAATCCATTCATGCTTTTGCAAGATCAGATGCTTGGAATCCATTCTGATATTTCTCCTTACTATGATCAGGAGGTAAATTTCCTCCTAATATGCAGCCAGTTGATAGCTCCTTGAACTCTAAACAGTCGGTCTGTTCAAATATGAGTATTTCTGACTGTAGCTGAATCCAAAGTGGTTAAAAGACTTAGTGATATTGCTCAAAGCAGAGCTTCTAAGCGATACATAGGGTTAACCTATATTGAGAGGACTACTGATTTTTCAGTATTAGTTCATTCTTCCCTGATCCATAACTCAGATTAGATAAACCAACCCGATCTATTTTTGACATAATCCCTATGTTTGGCAGTTTTCAAACCAGTAAGCTCAGAATTGAAATTAATGCCTCTGAAGCAGCCTTGCAAGATGCCTTAACCAAAGGATCACAAATTAAACAGTGGCTATGGCCCCAGACCTTTTCTGATGATTTGCCCACAACCTTAAAACCAGGAGTCGTCTTTACTAGTTGGTTGGGTCCCGTCGAAATTCAGCACCATATAGATGTGGTGGATAGCAACACCATACGTTTCATCTTGAGCAAAGGCGTGGATGGCTTTCAAGAATGGTCTTGGGGCGAAAGATGGGTGCAGTCTCGTCTAGAGGGTGTTTCCTTGCTACCCCTCAATGCTGGTCAGAGTTTGACGCTTTTGCGGCTAAAAGCCTTCTTGGAATGGCGGCAATCTAGCCTTTAGCGCACCACCATTACTGAGCAGGAGGCATCACTGACCACTTGGCTACTGACGGAACGTTGGAGAATTCGCGTAACTCCTGTGAGTCCTCGACTACCAATGAGGATCAAATCGGCTTCATAAATATTGGCGACCCGAATAATTTCTTCGGCTGGATCACCCGTTACGATTTCTAAGCTACTGTCACAGGGTAGTGATGCTTTATAGGTTTGTAGTTCTTCTTCGATATGCCGAAATACGCCTTGTGGATCGGAGTAAGGGCGATCTGCAGGCTGTTCTTCCCCTGTTTCGTTGGTAGAAATGACGTGAGTAAGAATCACGTTCCCCACAGTATCCAATTGGAAACTTTTGAGAGCCAGCATGACCCGTTCAGAAATTTCAGGGCTATCTAAGGCGACCAGGATGGTATTGAACACTCAACGTCACTCCTGTTGAACCAACGACTCTTACTCTGAGATTAGTTATCCCACCCAATAGACTTGCACTGTCTCGACATCTTCAGGTTCTATTAACTACAATTCTTAATTTTGGCAAGAGAAGTAGACTGTTAGGTATGCTTTCTCCAGACTCCAAGCCCCGTTGCTTACTCCACATGGATGTGAGTGCCCGCGTCCAAGGCTCTTACTCCCGCCAGCTTACCCAAAAATTTGTCTCTCAATGGCAACAGGCCAACCCCCATCACCAGATCATTTATCGCGATATTGGCCGTTTCCCCATCCCCCATATTGATGAGACTTGGGTTGCAGCTTATGAATCTGAACCGGAGGAACGTACAGCTGAGATGCAGGCTGCGATCGCACTCTCCGATACCCTGATCGATGAGCTGTTCGCCGCCGACTGCTATGTGATGGGGATACCCATGTACAACCTAACGGTGCCGTCTACGTTTAAAGCGTATCTAGATCAGGTATTTAGACGCGATCGCACCTTGCAAATCGTCAATGGCATCCCCCAAGGACAACTAGCGAACAAAAAACTTTTAGTGATTACTACCCGAAAATATAATTACCGAGTGGGGTCAGGACGAGAAGATCGAGATTTTCTAGAACCATATCTCAGTGCCATTTTTAAGGTTATAGGGCTGACTGATATTTCATATATTCATGCTGACCAATTAGCATCAGCCCTTGAACGAGAGCACTCTCTGGCTAAGGCAACCCAAATGATTCATCAACTAGCTTTGAACTTTTAATGGCTATCTAACAGGAAGGCTGGAAAGCGTCTACTTCCCAGCCTCATTGATTGGTTGAATTCCAGTAAGTTGTACCCGTCACCCTGCCAGCAAAATTGCGAAGCAAGACTGAAATGGATATTTTGATCAATCGTCTTGTTGCTCAAGAATGCCTGCAAATTGCTCTTTCACACCTTCCAATAGATTAGGCTGATCGCCTTCCACCTGTGGTAAAAGGCCAGCTATCTGTTTCGACTCTTCTAATGCCATAAACATAACGACCAGTTTTTCTTGGGTTTTTTGCACCGCCTCCGCGAGTTGTTCTCGATTTTCCGTCATATTGTCAATCTGGCTAGTTAATGACGAAATTTGATCTTGGGTTTCTTCTAGTTCTTTCTCCGTAACTTGCTGTTTAACAATTGAACGAGATTGTAAAAAAATAATGAGAATAACAGCTGCTATGAAAGCGAGGAACAGAAAGTCCGGAGCCATGGTTTCGTTCGCAGTCATATTAACCTTCCTTGTTTATAAGTAATGCACGCGCCTATTTATGGGTTACCACTTTGTGGAATCAACTGTAAAGCGTTCATCTAGATCTACCTAATTGTCTGCAAATACTGACAACAGAAAAAGTTTTCTGAATCACATCTCGATCGAAAAAGGCCCCATGCTAAGCATGGGGCCACCCAAAGGAATGTTTTTCTATATCAACTTAGACCGCTACGGGCTCTTCAGTAGTCTGGACATGGGATTCAGGATAAACCTTAGCCAGCATCTGTCGCAGACCTTCGCCTTCAATCACCTCTGACTCCAGTAGCTGCTCAGAGATGGTCTCCAACAGTTCCTTATTCTCCTTGAGAATACTCAGAGCTTCCTGATGAGCGGTTTCGACAATGCCCTTGACTTCCTTATCAATGGCCTTAGCCGTTTCATCACTCACCATTCGTCTCGCATTCATACCGCCACCGAGGAAGTTATTCTGCTGACCTTTGTCATAAGCCAGGGGCCCTAACACTTCACTCATGCCATAGGAGGTGACCATTTGCTCGGCTAAGTCCGTGGCTCGCTGTAAGTCATTGGAGGCTCCGGTAGTGATGCTGCCAAAGATGACTTCTTCTGCAGCTCGTCCACCTAAGAGTGTGGCAATTTGACCTTTGAGTTCTGACTCATTCAATAAGAACCGATCTTCTGTCGGCACCTGGAGGGTGTAGCCTAGGGCTGCCATGCCGCGGGGAACGATAGATATCTTCTCGACTTGGTCAGTTCCAGACATCTTGGCGCCAACGAGGGCATGACCAACTTCGTGATAAGCGACAATCTTCTTCTCTTTGTCGTTGAGGACACGGCTCTTTTTCTCTAGTCCAGCAACGACGCGCTCAATGGCTTCGGCAAAGTCTTGAGTCTCAACGACCTTGCTGTCTCGACGAGCAGCAAGTAGGGCGGCTTCATTCACTAAGTTAGCGAGGTCTGCTCCAGCAAAGCCTGGGGTACGGGTAGCCATGGCTTTAAGGTCGACGTTGTCACCCAGTTTGACTTTCTTGGCGTAGATTTCCAGGATGGCCAGACGACCGCTGAGGTCGGGACGGTCGACGAGGACTTGGCGGTCAAAGCGACCGGGACGCAGAAGGGCGGGGTCTAAGGTTTCAGGACGGTTGGTAGCAGCTAGGACGATAACGGTGGCATCTCCGGCTCCAAAGCCATCCATTTCGGTGAGCAGCTGATTGAGGGTTTGCTCGCGTTCGTCATTACCACCAACGAAGCCATTTCCACCTGCTCGAGATTTACCGATGGCATCAAGTTCGTCAATAAAGATGATGCAAGGAGCTTTCTTTTTAGCTTGTTCGAACAGGTCACGGACTCGAGCAGCACCGGTACCGACAAACAGTTCCACAAATTCTGAACCAGAGATACTGAAGAAGGGAACGCCTGCTTCGCCAGCAACGGCTTTGGCCATTAAGGTTTTACCAGTTCCGGGAGGGCCTACAAGAAGGACACCTTTGGGAATCTTGGCTCCAATTTCGGTGAAGCGTTGGGGAGATTTGAGGAATTCGACGATTTCTTCAAGTTCGGTTTTGGATTCTTCAACGCCTGCGACGTCATCAAAGGTGACTTTGTTGTCATCGCCTTCGACGTAGACTTTGGCTTTGTTTTTGGTGACGGAGAGGGCTCCTTGGGGACCACCACCACCGATGCCACCTCGACTAAAGAATTGGAAGATGGCGACGAAGATGACGGGGGGAATAACCCAACTCAGTAAGGTGGTGAACCAGCGGTTGCTGGGGGGTGGGGTGGCAGCGAATTCGACGCCTTTGGATTCCAGAAGCTTGGGCAGCTCTAGGTCGAATATCGGAGTGGTTTCTAAGAGTTGTCCTGCTTGATCATCCGCATTTTTGATTTGATACCGAATAATGTCCTGGCCAACCGAAACTCTGGCGACTTCTTCATCTTGAACTTGCTCAAGGAAGAAGCTATAGGGCACTTTGGGAATGCGTGGTCCTGTAATAAAAGGAACAACTAGGTTCACTATCAGCAGAATTGCAGGGACAAACAGCAAAATACTGGTGATGGGATTCGGTCGTGGACGTTGAGGCTTTTCATTGACTGGCATTGTGGCTTTCCTTTGGGGATAGAGTTTTGAAATGTTTCTACTAAAAGATGAGGTTACTAATTGTGATTAGATGGGGCTTGACTCAAACTTGGCTAGCATTGCGGCTTATTCAATGGCAGAAAAACTAGAGGCAGAGTGTAAAGACGCCTTTTCTAAAGTTGAATAGTGGATGGACATCAATACTGACCACAACGAAATGATTTTTGTAACGTTATGTAAACTATATTAACGTTTTTGTTACAAATCGTCAATCGAATTCCTGTTTATATGGATTAGGACAGGAGTTGACAGTTCATATATTGGGATCACAATCGTCGATATATGGGCAATACACCCTAAACATGAAGACGATTAGGGCATTAACCGTTTCTATCTAGAGTCGAAGTTCCAATCTCTAAGTAATGATGCTGGTGTTGAATATGGGCCGAGGATTGCCCCCCATGTCTGGATAATCGCTGGCAAAAAAAATATCCTTACTCAAAGCGAGCAAAGATATTGAAAGTTTGATAGAAATTGGCTAATCAGCTAGAGAATGGCAGCGATGCTGCTTCTCAATGAGAAGAGTCACACAGTTGTGCTACTAAGCTTTAGTAACTAAATAGGGAAAGAATTTGTGCAAGCATTCCTTCGCCAGAAATGACTTCAGTAACAAAGCCTAGGAAAAAACCAAGCATTGCAAGGCGACCGCTGAAGTTTTCAGCAAAATCAGTGAAGCCCCACATTGGTTCTGGATCTGATGGGTTCATAGGATGAAGGCTCCGTAAGTACCTTAATGTAACTTTATATTAAGTATATGATATTACGTGTGATTTTTGTGGGTTGAGTACATACGTCTTTGAACATTGGCACTCGTAGCCAATAGTATCAATTTCTTCAAGGTAAAGATAGCTCGCCACCCTTAGATTTGAGGTGACCTCTTCTAGAAAAATGAACAGGGCGAAAAGTTTTACTCAAGACCGGTTTCGCGTTATTTCGATGGTGATACGACCCGAAAAGTCAGGAATAGGAGCAGCAACTTTCGTCAGTTTGACGCTGACCTTTTCAAGGCTGGAGTGGTGCAGTAGCTGTTCAGCGATGGCAGTTGCTAGGCGCTCGATTAACGCATATTTGGACTGGTGAATCAGCTGTTTTACCTGCTCAATAGTTTGGCGATAATCCACCGTATCTTCAATGCGATCGCTCCTACCAGCCGCGGCTAAATTTACCCACAAGACTAAATCAACTTCAAACCACTGCCCCAAAACTTGTTCTTCTGGTAAAAACCCTGTGTATCCGTAGCTGCGGATGCCGTTCAAGTGTATACAATCCATCCGGATACCTCTAAAGTTGTGGATTATAGTCCCTCATAGACATAAAGTTGATAGATGAATAATCAACTTAAGAAATAACTACTCGAATTAACCTCAAATCAGTCATACTTGTGAGTAGTGGTAACTGTAGTTTTAGCGATTTTGTCTTTAGATTTTAGTCTTTTCAACGTATAGCATGGCTATTGTTACCCCTGGACCTTGCATAGCATTTGTGGATGAGTGCACAACAACTGCGTCGATTTGTCATCGGGGATATTCATGGTCACTATCAAGGGTTACTTGATCTAGTATCCCTACTTGAGATTGGCGAATCTGATCAAATCTACTTTTTAGGTGACCTTATTGATCGAGGCCCTGATAGCTCTAAAGTCGTAGATTTTGTTCGAGAACAGTCTTACACCTGTTTGTTAGGAAATCATGAGCAGCTGATGGTAGCGGCTTTGGCGAATCTTTCCCCAAATTCATCCGTATTGCAAATGTGGTTGCAGGCAGGGGGGCGAGAAACCCTGCAAAGCTACAGCTCCAAACAGCATCTTTGGGAGCATTTGAGTTGGATTAAAACCCTGCCAAATCATCTCGATTTAGGAGATTATTGGCTCGTCCATGCTGGGATTAACCCAGATCTGCCGTTAGAACGTCAGACGGCCCAGGAATTTTGTTGGATTCGACGGGAATTCCACAATATGCCACAGCCCTATTTCCCAGACAGAATGATTATTACCGGCCATACCATGACCTTCACATTCTCAGGGGTTGAACCTGGCCAAATCGTTCAAGGTGCAGGCTGGCTCGGGATTGATACTGGCGCTTACCATCCAGGCAGTGGTTGGTTAACAGCCCTGGAACTGTCCTCGTCCACCGTGTATCAGATCAATGTCCATAGCAATGTCTCTCGGGTCAAGCCCCTGGCAGATGTGTTGGTGTCTTTGCCCCATGGCCAGGACACACTATCAATGCCAATGTCTAGTTAACCCATAAAAAAATCAGGCGTTGAGAGCAGCCCCAACACCTGAATATAGAAATCTATAGATAGGAATGTGTTACACGCCAACCGTTTCTGACGTCTTGGTTGCAGTCAACTTCTCATAGGTCGCCCGCATCTTTAATCCAGCAATAACCTGGAACAAGCCAGAGCCATTGTTAGATCCGGGGTAATCCCGATGCTTGAGCAGCAACTCCGTCATCTCACCTTCAAACTTAGTAGAGGTATTACTGAGATGACCTTCAATATAGATGACCTCATCCAGCTTCTCGAATTGACCGTCTACTTCTAGAACAGATACGGCGTTACCGTAGTAATCGTCAGGACCATAGGCCATCCGAATACCGGGGTAAGAACAAGTTAACTTGCGACCACAGGGCACCCAATTGATAGTTGATCCTTCATCAAAGAGATAGACCGGGGCAAAATCAGGCACACCGTCTTTTTGAATCAGTCGGACCCGCAGAATGCTGCCGGGCTTCTCTTCCTTCAGCAGTTGTGTCGGCAAGATCTGAATCACAACATCAGCATGTTGTTTTTGCGGATCAATATAAGCCTCAAAGTCAGGACGACGAGCATTGATAGAGGCCAGAACGTCTTCATAGGTATGACCCCGCTCTGCCATGTCTCGCTGAATCTTCCAGGCAATTTTGACTTCATCGCTGATGTCCAAATAGACACTGAAATCAATCAACCCCCGAACCCGCTCATCGTGGAGAGGGTGCAGACCTTCAATCACAATTACGTGGTTGGGGTCGATGCGTTCAGGGGGATCAATGAGACCTGTTTCGTGGTTGTAAATGGGCTTATCGATTGATTGACCACCTTTGAGGGTTTTGATTTGCTCGTACATCAAATCAAAATTATTCGCTCTAGGGTCTAGAGCAGTAATCCCCGTTTCCTTCCGTTGATAACGATCCAAGCTGTGGTAATCATCTAGGCAAATAACCGTGATGAATTGCTCCCCAAACAGATCCTCCAGTCGGCGCAGGAAAGTAGATTTACCGCATCCAGAGTCACCGGCAACGCCGATTAGAACAACACGGTCTGGTTTAGTGGTCATAACTACGATTTCCTTTATAAATCCTATCTCAACAGCAACTAACCCCAGGCACCAACCCGTATGAGAGGGGGTTTGCACAGATAGAGCATTAAATTGCTCCTTTCTGATATTACTAGGCGTTTGTACCCTCTGGATAGCCAAACCTAGAAGAGACCCCAATCGTATGGCCGTCCATTCAGAGACTGGGGATAGCGCAAATATTTTTAGTAATTCCTATGCTACCAAGATTAGAGCGGTTAACTCACGATGATTGTTCAGACTGATCGACGGAGTCAGGTTCAGGAGGTGTAGGGGACGATGTGAGATTTTGCCAGAAGATCTGGATGGATAGAGCGCCTAAGCCCAGGGCTGCCATGCAGAAAATTCCGGTGGCTAAGGTGCTTAACCCCACCACTAAGGTCTTAAGGGCGATGGCGATTTTGACGGCTGTTTGATTATCTGAGGTGAAGGGATGTTCCGCAAAAGACTGGGCAATCTTAGAAGACAGCTTGGCCAGGGGAAACGCAATGGTGCCAGCTACAACAGCGCCAGACAAGGTTCGCCAAATGCTGGGAGGAGTAGGCTTGTTCGTAGAGGGGGACTCAGACATGGGCAAACTTTTTAAGCGGATGATGGCAGCAGAATAATTTCACTATAGTAAAGCGTTGGAGATTTTTTGAGTCAAAGGCTTTAGAACAATTGCAAAACGGCTCAAAAAGCCAATGCTCCATCCGCAGCCGTTACCTTACTGTTCTTATGAGTGAAGCGATTGAAAACTTGGTGGTCATTGGATCAGGGCCCGCTGGCTATACGGCGGCTATTTACGCTGCCCGAGCAAACTTAAAGCCCTTTATGTTTGCCGGATATCAGGCTGGGGGACTGCCGGGTGGGCAACTAATGACGACCACAGAAGTAGAGAATTTCCCAGGTTTCCCGGATGGGATTACTGGACCGCAGCTGATGGATCGGATGAAGCTACAGGCCCTACGTTGGGGAAGTGAGATTGTCACGGAAGACGTAATATCCGTTGACTTCCAACAGTTCCCGTTTGTGATCCAGTCTGAAGAAAGAACGGTGAAGGCCCATAGCGTGGTTATTGCGACCGGGGCAACGGCCAAACGATTGGGCTTGCCGTCAGAAAAAGAGTTTTGGAGTCGAGGAATTTCGGCCTGCGCCATTTGTGATGGGGCAACACCTATTTTCAAGAATGAGGAACTCGCCGTGGTGGGGGGAGGAGATTCTGCGGCTGAAGAAGCGGTTTATCTGACGAAATATGGCTCTCATGTGCATCTACTGGTTCGCTCAGAGCAGATGCGGGCGAGCAAAGCCATGCAGGATCGGGTGATGCGAAATCCTAAAGTTACTGTCCATTGGCAAACCGAGGTGGTGGATGTCTTTGGCGATACACAGCTCCAAGGACTCAAAATCAAAAACCGTCAGACTGCAGAGATCCAAGAACTGCAGGTGCGGGGGCTATTTTATGCCATCGGCCATCAGCCCAATACCCAACTCTTTACCCAACAGCTGGATTTGGATAAGACGGGCTACATCCTGACTCAGCCCGATTCGGTCAGCACTAATATTTTTGGCGTGTTTGCGGCTGGAGATGTTCAAGAGCATGAGTTTAGACAAGCGATTACTGCTGCTGGAACGGGGTGCATGGCGGCTTTATTAGCAGAGCGCTGGTTGTCATCTCAGGATTTGATTAACGAGTTTCACCAATCGGAAGCCTCTGAACAAACGGAAGATGGGACCCATCCGCCAGAGTACAAGCTGTCGGCAGCGTTTGATCCCAACACCACTCGCCATCAAGGGGCATTTGCCTTGCGGAAGTTGTTTCATGAGAGCGATCGCATCATCGTAGTCAAATATGCATCTCCCACCTGTGGCCCCTGCCATATCCTCCAGCCGATCTTGAGTCGCGTCATTGATGAATTTGAAGGACAGGTGCACTACGTGGAGATTGACATTGCCGAAGATCCAGATATTGCCGAATCTGCCTCCATAACAGGGACCCCAACAGTGCAGGTATTCCAGGATAAATCCTTATTACGGGAGTTCAAAGGGATTAAAGCAAAGCAAGCGTACCGGGACGCGATCAACGAACTGCTGGCGGCAACTTCATAGAGATTTGAATTCCTGATGGGTTATAAACCCTCTTGTAAACGAAGAGAGTTACAATGTGATAAGCATATGTAAAATTTTGTAATCTTTATTTCATAACCGTCTGAGATAAGCAAATCAATGACCTCAGTAACATCCCTTTTTGATCCAGTTGAAGCCGATTTAGCCATATTGGTGGATAACCTCAAAGACCTGGTACGCGCCCAACATCCAGTTCTTTTCGCTGCGGCTGAACATCTGTTTCAAGCTGGAGGGAAGCGGATGCGTCCAGCCATTGTGCTCCTCCTCTCTAGAGCGTTACTCCCGGATCAAGACCTCACCCCTCGACATCGACGGTTGGCAGAGATCACCGAGATGATTCATACCGCCAGCCTGCTCCATGATGATGTGGTAGACGATTCAGGGGTTCGTCGTGGAGTACCGTCGGTCCACAGCCTGTTTGGCAACCGCATAGCTATTCAAGCAGGGGATTTTCTGTTTGCCCAAGCATCTTGGTATTTGGCGAACTTAGACAACCTAGAGGTGGTCAAGCTCCTGTCTGAAGTGATTAAAGATTTCGCGGAAGGAGAAATCCAGCAGGGTATCAACTGCTTTGACACATCCTTGACCCTCGAAGCCTATCTGGAGAAGTCCTACTATAAGACCGCTTCCTTAATGGCAAACAGCGCCAAGGCTGCGGGAGTCTTGAGCGGCACCTCCTTGCAGGTCAACCAAGATTTATATGCCTATGGTCGCTGTGTCGGCTTAGCCTTCCAAATTGTCGATGATATTTTGGACTTCACCGGGTCGACAAATGCCCTAGGCAAACCCGCTTGTTCGGATCTACGTAGCGGGAATTTAACGGCCCCGGTCCTGTTTGCAATTGCAGAAAAGCCTTACCTCAAAGTCTTGATTGATCGGCATTTGGAAGAGGAAGAAGACCTAGACGAAGCCATTGCCCTTGTGAATGATAGTCAAGGAATTCCTAAATCTCGGGCCCTGGCTGAACAATTTGCCCATCAGGCTGTTCATCATTTGGACTTCCTTCCCGCTTCTGATTCCCGACAAGCTCTAATTGATTTAACGGAATATATCCTCAAACGACTCTACTGAGGAGTACCCTAGTGATCTAGAAGATTGATTGTCCATTTTACGAGAGAACCCCTATGACCTCAGAGGATCGGCCCACACCTGAGGCAGCCCCCATTCCCCCGTGGCGTAAACTGTGGCAATCCCAGAAAGACAATATCCTCACCCTTGCGATCGCATTGATCCTCGCCCTACTGATTCGAGGATTTGTGGCGGAGTCTCGCTACATTCCTTCCGTCTCCATGGAGCCCACCTTAACGCCTGGTGATCGAATCGTGGTTGAAAAGCTTTCCTATCGACTCCGCCAACCTGAAGCCGGCGATATTGTCGTCTTCCATACGCCGTTGCCTTTGCAGGCTGTTGGCTATGCGCCTGAACAAGCGTTTATTAAACGGGTGATTGGCTTAGAGGGGCAAACCATTGCCGTTCAAAACGGCCAAGTCTATGTGGATGGTCAACCCCTTGCCGAGAATTACATTGCCGAAGCCCCTCAATATGAACTAGCTCCCGTTCGAGTGCCTGAAGGCAATCTATTCGTGATGGGAGATAACCGTAACAACAGCAATGACTCCCACATTTGGGGGTTTTTACCCCTATCGAATGTAATTGGCCGGGCCAATCTGCGATTCTGGCCCCTGGAGCATATCAACTGGCTTCGTAGTCCATTGCCTTGAACGGATTAGCGCCCCTGAACAACCATATGGCACAATGGGAAACACTGGATATATAAGCTATTAAATCAGGTATTTCTGTGAGTTCTACTGCGACCAAAGCGCCTACACGCGCTGTTTTCCCATTCACGGCGATCGTCGGCCAAGAAGAAATGAAGCTGGCACTGATCCTCAACACCATTGACCCTCGAATTGGCGGCGTGATGATTATGGGTGATCGTGGTACCGGCAAAACCACAACCATTCGAGCTTTGGCCAATTTGCTGCCCGAGATTAATGTGGTGGCGGATGATCCCTTTAATAGTGATCCCACAGATCCAGAACTGATGAGTGATGAGGTCAAAGCTTTAACCGCAAGCGGCCAAACCCCAGCCATCGCCCAAATGCAGGTGCCCATGGTGGATTTGCCTCTAGGGGCGACGGAAGATCGGGTCTGCGGCACCATTGATATTGAAAAGGCCCTGGCTGAAGGGGTTAAAGCCTTTGAACCCGGCTTATTGGCAAAAGCCAATCGAGGCATTCTTTACGTGGATGAGGTCAACCTTCTGGATGATCACCTGGTTGACGTGTTGCTCGACTCAGCTGCCTCGGGGTGGAACACCGTAGAACGAGAAGGGATTTCGATTCGTCATCCGGCTCGCTTTGTATTGGTCGGGTCTGGTAACCCAGAGGAAGGAGAGTTGCGTCCCCAACTCCTCGATCGCTTTGGGATGCATGCCGAAATTCATACGGTGAAAGATCCAACCCTGCGAGTGCAAATTGTGGAAGAGCGCTCTCAATTTGATCAAGAGCCCAACGCTTATTTGGACAATCATACGGATAACCAAAAGGCGCTCCAGGATCAGATTGTTAATGCTCAAAACAATCTTGCTAACGTCAATATTGATCATGAGCTGCGGGTCAATATTTCTCAGGTTTGTTCCGAGCTGGACGTCGATGGCCTACGAGGCGATATTGTTTCTAACCGTGCAGCTAAAGCCATTGCGGCCTTCGAAGGACGTACAGAAGTCACGGTTGATGATATTCGTCGAGTGATCACCCTTTGTCTACGCCACCGCCTCAGAAAAGATCCTCTTGAATCAATCGACTCTGGCTACAAAGTCAGTAAGGTCTTCCGTCAAGTCTTTGGTTTGCCGGATGAGGAAGAAGCTGACATCGCGGCTTAAACGGTAGCCCCCATCAATGTTTGGCTACCTCTTCTCGGTAAGAAAAAGGGCCGTATTTGCTAGTCTCCTGATTTATTCAGGTCGGACAGTCGATCCCCTATTTGCATGTACAGAAGAGCCATTCCGCAGTGATGGTGGTTAAAGAACGGATACGTAAGAATAATCAAATTTACCGAAAAGACCACACCAAGCTAGATTCAGCTTCTCAAAACAGTGCACTAGCCATTGCACAGAAGCTTGCTTCTGGGATTCATAGTGGTTAAACAGTAGTGCAAATCTTTTTTCTAAGTAGGGCTTAATTTTCTTGCAAATTAAGACTACTTTGAGCACCAAGCTAACGGTAGAAGTGGACCCCACATTATTAATCAAATCCATGAAAATCCAATGCTTGGGTTTTTGACGACTCTCAATGACTAGGAAATTTAAGACCTGCTGGCAGGTTCTCACCATCAAAAAGTCGTTCATGGTGCGATCGTTGCTTTCAGGGAACATGTTCTGCAAGGATTGATACAGCTGGTTATTAAACCGACATTGGCCAAACTTTGTATCGATGGATGAGACTAGATACTCATAAAAGTCATTTTTAAAATGTTTATAGGTTGAAGTAGCGGCATGCTGCTGCATCAGGAACTGTTTGGCTAAGTCCTGATGGGTATTGCGCGCATCCACCTTGCCGACAAAATGTTTTAAGGAGCTGCGCAGATCTGAATCACTTAACAGAGTGGGGTTATGAACGGGCTGAATAATTTTTCCCTGCTGTGGATGGGGTTGTCCAACTGTTTGAATTAACGGTTGAGGATCTCGGGTTTGTCGCTTTAAGAGATCCGTCATGTACAGAGATAGATCCACCTCAAACTTTTGCTGAGCTTGAACCTGGGCTTGATGAATCACTTGCTGATGTTCTTGGGTATCCCCTTGCGAAACCAAGCAATGCTTGTACAGGTAAGGATATCGCTGTAATAGAGTGACTAGGGGTTGCTGCCCAGATGCGGCTCCCCCTGGATTCATAAAATCTGCAAATCGGCGTAATCGCTGAAAGTGTTGGCTTTTAGTAAAGTGCTTGACGAGCAACCGTAGCCGAGTCTTTGTCTGAGTTCGACCTAAGCTAGCTGGCATACCGCTTGCCTGGCCTAGAAGATCAATCAGTTGTGAAATAGCATAACGACAATCAAATTGGGTTTGCCAACGGTTGACTAAAATATAGCAACATCGATTGAGAAATAAACAAAACTCATCTTGTTTAGTCGTAGATTTGACAATGGCATTGATTGCTTGCCTAATCTCAGGTTCTTGGTATCCTGATGTGCCTAGAAATAGAGACTGAAATCGGTATAAAACATCTTGTGGAGATTCAGAGCGGACACAAGTAAGAAGATGATCATAAACTCTCTGCTCATTAGAAACAGACCGGGAATGATGATGATAAGGCAACTGGGTGTTCACTGGATTTCTAGAGAATAGGGCTTACAGTTAAGTGATCAGGACAACAAACACGGGTGCTTGAGTTAACTGCTTCCTAATTCAAGGTGCTCCCCAACTTCCTGAATTATGTAGCGTGTGATTAGTATGCCCAAACTTGTAATCAAATTACAAAATATGTTTCTAATTTAGGTGTGATCAAACGCACTTTAAAGAGTGATCCAGGTCACTGAAATGTTCTGGAGATGGCCAGCCTAGAAAGACTAATCTGCCAATCATAATTAGCGATTAATTTATCTGTATAAGAAAGAGACATTTTGAATATCAAAAAAGACTAAAAAGCTAGATCTTATATATAAGATGTACGTAAGTTAGACATTTCCTGAAATGGGCTTAACAATTACAAAAGTGATGACTTTCTTGATTTTTAGCTAAAAAAAATTCAGAAAAAAGTCAAAAAGACTTATTTTTTTTCTTAATGGTGGTGTAAGATTGCGTTTCTTTAACTTATGAGTTGGTGAATGGCATCCTGTAAGGCCTGAGGGGGGGTCCGCAGAATCCGTCCATTTTCAGAGTTAACAGGTACAAGGGTAACGCGTCCCAACACACAAGGTTTTTCAGTATTGATGCAGAAAATATCTTGATCCCAGAAAAGTCTAACCTTGTCCAATTTGCTAATTCTAGTTTTAACGATGACCTCATTTCCCATCCGGATGGCTTTTTGATATCGAAGGGATAAGTCAATGACGGGGAGATCGCAGCCTAATTGGACTAATGCTGAATATTCCAGCCCCACGGAACGAAAAGCAGCAATGCGAGCAGCTTCCATCCATTCTAGGTAGGAGCCATGCCAGACCACTCCGGCATAATCCGTATGACAAGGCTGAACCCAAACGGGATATTCAAACCATGGACTTGAACCTTGAGGGGAAGCATTCATGAAAAATTGCGGCAAATAACGGCTTGCCCCACCTAAGATACATCAGTCCTGAATGGGCACTGCATCAACATCAACGGTTTCTTGGCTATCGGCCTCATTGCTCTCCGGCTGTGTGTTTACTTGGCGCTTTTTATAGTCTTCAATAAACAACTGAGAGAGTTCAGAGATAAAGAGCGTTAGTAAGGCAAGATCATCAATTTGACCGATGAGGGGAAAGACATCCGGAGAAATATCGAAGGGACTTAAGAGATATGCCAAGGTGCCGGCAATAATCCATCCCCGATACTTCGGATTACGCAGACTGTTTCGATACCAGTTATATAGTGCTTTGATCGAAAAATTCATTAGCTTATATCTCCTTTGCCCTACTATCTTGTCAGAAATTAGATAACAGATCTGGTGTGGATTCCCGTCAGAGTGTTCTCTGCCTGTGATGGGACAAAATTGGCTTAATATGTTTTTTTAAATCGGCAATACTTATATTTGTTCTTCTAATAGAGCAATATCGGGGAATTGATGGTCGACTAGATTTATTTCATAAATGAATAAGTCATGCTATATCTTATACTTCATGATGAGACAGAAATAGACAGAAAACGTCGAACATTATTGATCTCATCGTCGGATTGGGCAAAGGAAGTATCGTGAATATTATCGAGCTATTTGAGAAGGGAGGGCCCACAATATGGCCATTACTCGGACTCTCCATTTTAGCGATTGGAACTGTTTTTGAGCGGTTATGGTTCTGGAGCAATCTTCTCAAAGGAGAACGAAAAACAGCGAAGCAAATTCTGGATGCTGCCCGCCGAGATTGGGATGAAGCGACTCACCTGGCTCGACAATTTAGCAATCAACCCATCGGTCGATTTCTGTTTACTCCTTTACGGTTAGCGAATCAAGAACCGGAAATTTTTCGATTAGCTCTAGAAGCCTCTGCGGATGAAGAGCTGACGGCTATGCGAAAGGGAAGCAAAGTCCTAGAAGCTGTGATTGCTTTATCTCCATTACTGGGACTATTTGGTACTATTTTAGGCTTGCAAAATTCCCTAGGTAAATTAAATTTTGAGGAATTTGGTCAAATTGTTGGTAATCCAGCTTTAGGAATTGACCAGGCTTTAACCAGTACATTGGTAGGATTGGCCATTGCGATTGTTTCCCTGACCTTTTATCGGCTGTTTCAAGGATTGGTCTTTAATCAGGCGCGTATATTTCGACGGACGGGGAATGAACTAGAGCTGGTCTATCGACAGTTTTGGCTGCAGCCCTCCGAAACACGGCCTGCCCTGCCCCCTCAAAACGATTCTCAAGAATAATACTTTGCCTGTTCAGTGCCAGTTTGAATTCCTATGAAAACATTTTTAGACAATGAAGATGCAGACATTCAAGTTGAACTAATTCCGCTGTTGGATGTTGTTTTTTGTCTCCTGGCGGTGTTTATTTTGGGGACGGTAGGTTTGAGTCGCCCCGAAGGGATTAACCTTAATCTTCCCAAGGCAGAAACAGGAACGCCCCAATTTAGCAGTAAGTTTAGGGTGCAAGTTGGCATCCTCGGGGAGCTGTTGGCTAATAATCAACCGGTGAATCAAACTCAGTTGAAGCAGTTGGTGAGCCGCTATTTGCAAACGACCCCTCAAGGGGTTGTGATTTTGAAGGCGGATGGGGGTGCTACTTACGACCAGGTGATTACGGTTTTGGATATGCTGCGGTCTGTGGGCGGAGAGCGGGTTGCCTTAGAGACAGTGAAAAGTGATCCAGTCACCCCTCCCGGTCAGATCCCTGGTCAACCACCCGGTCAAAATGATGTGCTACCCGTGCCGTCTGTGGATGGTCCGAATCCAGGATCATTTCCTACGGTGCCCAATCAGCCATCTACGACGACGCCTTTGCCAGGACAACCCCTTGCTCCTTTGCCGGGGTCTCAACCCCAACCTATTCCGGCTGCACCCTGAGAGATTGCCGTTAGCTCTGAGGCGATAAGGCTTGGTTGAGGGCTTGCAGTTGCTGGGTTGTTCCCATGCAAATCAATAGATCTTGGCTGCGAAATTCGGTTTGTGCTGATGGCGCCCCTATCAGTTCGCCGTTAGCTCGACGGATGGCGAGGATGGAGGCACCGGTTTGCGATCGCACATCCGCAACGCCCAAAGTCTGACCCACATAGGGGCAGTTATTTGCATTAATCAGCAGTTCTTCAATATAAAAGTCAGGTTCACTGCCTGTTAACGCCACATCCATGAAGTTGACGACTTGGGGCCGTAAAGCCGCGGCAACCATCCGTTTACCAACGGTCATATAGGGGGAAACAACCGCATCTGCCCCCACTTGCTGCATTTTGGCAAGGGCATCTTCGCTATTCGCCCGAACGATAGCTTTGATTTTAGGATTGATATTTTTTGCAGACAACACCGCATATAGGTTGTCGGCATCGGATGCAAGAGTGGTGACGATACCGCTGGCTCGTTCCATACCAGCTTGTAATAGGGTTTGATCTTGGGTCGCACCACCTTGGACGGTGACATAGCCCAAGTTTTGGGCCATTTCTACCCCTGCTTCATCCTGATCAATAATCACAAATGGAATGTTCTCTGAGGCTAGCTCTTGGGCAATCTGTTGGCCCGTCCGACCAAACCCGCAGAGCACAAAATGCCCCGATATTTCCTCTAATAATCGCCGTTGCTGTTGAAGGCGGACCCCATCCCGGAAATACCCTTGGATGATCGCTTCGGTAAAACGATTAGCAATATAGCCAAGCCAGGTCACTCCTACAATAATGAGGACAATCGTGAATATTCGACCGCGATCGTTGAGGGGGTTGACTTCCATAAAGCCAACAGTGGAGAGAGTGATCACCGTCATATAGAGGGCATCGGTCAGGGGCCAATGTTCGACTAACCAATACCAAAGGGTTCCTAGAGCAATGACCCCCCCAAAAGCTCCGATTCCTAAAGCTAACTCTCGTTGAATCTGTTGATATTTTTTCTCCAAGATCGAGTACACGGCAATAGTCCGTCGACAATAGTGACTTGAATATCTGGGGACAAAGATATTCGCTTCTAAATAGTATGTCTAGATCGGCGTGTTTACAGATGAGAGTGGCTTGAGTTGCGTCTCGATAATTTCAGGTCTTAGGAGTATGACGAAGTATTTCGCTTTTTTATAAACAAATCTAAATATTCTGGGGTTTAGTAGCAAATAATACGGTAGGAGTATTAGGAATCTGAATCAAAAACGGTAGTCACTAAGTGTGGAGTAATCCACGGGGGGACTTATTACGAGTGACTCTACTCTATTAGTCATCAACCAATACTCTACCCGAGGAGGATAGACAAGTGATTCCATTAGCATGGGGCGTTAACACAATCCTGGGACTCGTCCTGAAACTGATTGTGACCGCTATTAGTCTCTTCATTATTTCCAAATTGCCATTTGTGGGGGTTGAGATTGATAGCCCCGGTAAGGCTGTCTTTTCTGCCTTTGTCTTCGGTATCTTAAATGCTTTGGTCGTGCCATTGTTCGCTCTATTAGAGTTGGGGCCGAAGTTGACCGATATTGTGATTGCTGGCCCCATTCATTTTGTTCTGAATATCATTATTTTCGCGCTGGCTGCAGCGTTGGTTCCTGGATTTAGCCTGAAAAATAAAATTTTAGATCCCATTGTGGGCTCCATCCTACTCACCATACTGAATACAGTGATTAACCACCTCCTCCCTTTTGGTGGAACGGCAAAAGCCGCATTGGTGGTGGCTGGAATCGGTTAATCGTTCCGCTGGCGAGCCATTAGGTCTCAACGGATACCGGCTGAGCTGCTGTAGGTGGCCAGGTGGTTCGAGCCGCAATGGGCATACGCCAACCTGTGCCAAACGCTCGGTCCGTAATCTTGAGCCCAGGAGGGGCTTGGCGGCGTTTGAACTCAGCCCTTTTGACCATTTGAATAATTCGGTCCACGATCGCGGTAGGATGACCTGCCGCGATTATTTGTTGGCTCGATTGGTGGTGATCGACATAGCGATAGAGAATATCATCGAGAACATCATAATCAGGCAAAGAGTCTTGATCCACCTGGCCGGGCTTAAGTTCAGCGCTAGGGGGCTTGGTGATCACAGAGTCAGGAATGATGATGCCATGCTCTTCCAGTTCGGGTGGCGTGTGGGTATTCAGCCAACGGCATAGCTCATACACCCGAGTTTTAGGCACATCTGCAATGGCTGCTAAACCTCCATTCATATCCCCGTAGAGGGTGCAGTAGCCCACGGCCATTTCCGATTTATTGCCCGTGGAAATGAGTAAACGGCCAAATTTGTTAGCAATGGCCATCAGCAAATTACCTCGAATCCGGGCTTGAATATTTTCTTCGGCGACACCGGGTTCGGTCCCGGCAAAAACGGAGCTTAAGATCTGGTCGTAGGTCTGCATTGCTGATGCGATCGCTAACTGTGTTGTTGGCATTCCCAAGTTCTGGGCCAAATCTTCCGCATCCTTGATGGAATGATCAGAACTGTAGGGTGAAGGCATCAGCACACCCAATACATTCTCAGGACCCAAGGCGGCAGCGGCAATGGCGGCCACTAGGGAAGAGTCAATACCGCCACTCAATCCCAGAACGGCTTGACTAAATCCACATTTTTGGGCATAGTCTCGCAATCCCAATACCAAGGCTGACCAGATTTCAGCATTGATATCCGATACCGCAGGCTCGATTCGACTGGGCAGCAGATCATGGGCCTCGTAATCAAAGAGCAACAAGTCAGGGGCAAAGCCCTTGGCCCGTCCCACTACATCTCCCTGGCGGTTGACGGCGACACTGCGGCCATCAAAAATCAAGTCGTCATTTCCACCCACCTGATTGGCATAGATCAGGGGACAGTGGTATTGCTGAGCATGGTGCCGTAACATCGCTTCTCGCAGTGCTTGTTTGCCGACGCAGAAGGGAGAGGCAGATAAGTTGATGATCAAATCCACGTTGTAGCTCATCAGTTCAGCAACTGGATCCACGGCGTAGGCTTGTTTCTCCCAGAACTCTGAGTTGTTCCACAGATCTTCACAGATAGTGACCCCAATTTTGCCTTCTTTCAGGTCCAGCACATTGGGCTGGTGGCCGGGTTCAAAATAGCGATCTTCATCGAACACATCGTAGGTGGGCAGCAAATGCTTATGAAAGCACTGCTGAATCTCGCCGTTATGCAAATGAACAATGCTATTGAATAAGGGTTTTCCCCCCTGAGCTGCGTTTTGCTGCACGCTGCCTACCAGCACGTGGAGTTTGGCCGGTAAATGGGTGGCGAGCTGGTCCAAGGTAGTCTGGGCCGCCTCGACAAAGCTGGGGTCGAGCAACAAGTCTCTAGGGGGATAGCCACATAGGGATAGCTCTGGAGTCAAGAGTAAGGTAGCCCCCTCCTGTTCGGCTGCCGTGGCCGCCGCTGCAATAGCTTCAGCATTCCCGACCAAATCACCAATCGTGGGATTCAATTGTGCGATCGCAATCTTCATGTTTCGTTCCTACACAAACACTAGCGGTTTATCTCGAAAAGGGGCAAAGGCTTCCACATCAAACCGATATAACGTGGCCGGACGACCTGCTCCCCGGCAGATTTTCTCCCCCGTATCGGCCAAAAATCCTAATTTCAACAGTCGCGATCGGAAATTAGAGTAATCCGTAAAGTTCTCCCCCAAAACCGTGCTGTACAGCTGATAGAGATCTGCCAGGGTAAAGCAATCTGGCAACACCTCAAAGGCAACGGGGCTGTACTCCAATTTGTTACAGAGCCGCCGATGGCCATAGGCAAGGATGTCGGGGTGATCAAAGGCGAGAGTGGGTAAAGTCTCCACCGGATGCCAATCGATTTCACAGCCTTCATCCACGATCAGCATGGCATCTTCAAAGCGAACAAGGGCAAAATAGCTAACGGATAGATAGCGTACCCCATAACTGTCTGGTGCTTCTCGGGGATCTCGGTGGGGACCGCCAAAACTATAGAGCTGTTCTAAATACAGGTTTTCTACCCGTAACTTTTCCGCCAGAATCCGATAGGCGGCAGCTTCCAGGGATTCGCCCTCCTGCACTAAGGTTCCGGGTAAGGCCCAATCCCCAGCATAGGGATCGCTGTTGCGCTTGACGAGTAGGGCCAGCAGGCGATTTTGAGCAGTGTCCACAGAAAAGATGACATTATCGACGCCAACCTTAAACTCCGCTAGGGCTGGGGTGGGGTAGTCAAGAGTAGAGGTTGTGGACTCTCGTCGAGATGAGGATGGGGCACGTTCCATGAGTACAGATGATGTTGTTGAATATAGGCGGCAATAGCAGGCGGGACATCGTTAATATCCCCTGTATGGCGGTAGTGGCTAGAGGAGACAGGTGGGCCTTGGAAATTTGCGATCGCAAACTGAGCCCCCAACCGTTGCAAGGCTATTAAGGCATTCGGATCGAGCTGTGCATCGGGGCGGTGCAAAATCAGGAGCTGGACCTGCTGGAATAAAGTTTCAACCCCGTACCAATGGGGCAATGTTGTCACCACATCTGAACCGACGACCAGGGTAAGCTCAGCCTGGGGCCAAAGCTGTTGGGCCTGCTGCACCGTGAACAGGGTCTTGGAATGACTTAACTCAGGCCGTAAGCCTACCTGTTGATGTCGCTGCTGTGAATCCTGAACGAGCAAGGCCAACATGCGTTGGCGTTCAGACAAAATAGATTGATGCTGTTTAAAGGGGTTATCTGAGGCCCAGACGGCCACATAATCGTAGAGCCCAGTTAACCATTCAATAATGGATTGATGTCCCACGGTGGGCGGATCAGCACTGGTGCCAAAAAGTGCAATTTTTGTCATAGATCGAATCATCTGAGCGAACTGGGCAAGAAGTTAAGGGCTAAGCAGCCTTTGATGTCCGGCGAGTCGCCGCCGTTAGGGCTTGTAAATCGGTCGATAACTGCATAGGTAAAGAAACTGGATTAACCACAGAACGGACGTCTGCTGGTAAGCTCTGCACAGAGTCTAAGGTTCGCTGGGCAATGGTTTCTAGAGATTCTGGGGTTTTGAGTCGTTGCCCTGCTTTCATCATGAGCTGCAAGAGAGGTTGACCCCCTGGAGCCGAATCGTTGACTAATCCCAGGTGATCTTGACTCACATGCCCGTGATGAAACTGGCGAAAAATTTGTTTGCGCCCCGGATAGGTAATCTTGCCATTGGCCTCCTTCATCACGGGCTTGCCGTCGATGTCGACGAGCTTATATACCCCGTTGACAGGGCTGCCCGTCACCAGCTTTGTCCCGACGCCATAGCCATGGATATGGGTTCCCGCTTGGCGGAGTCGGAGGATTTCTGGTTCATCCAAATCTCCACTGACCACAATTTTGGCTTCCGGCAAGAGCTGATGAATCTGTTGGGATAATTCCACTAAATCCCCTGAATCTAGGCGAATCGCCGGTACTTCTAGTTCCCCCGCGTTAACCTTCTCCGCCAGAGTTTGGGCTGCTGCGAGGGTGTCATAGGTATCAATCAACAGCGCCGCCTGAGGAAAGGTGCGGTGAAAAGCGGTAAAAGCCTGAAGTTCAGTACCTTGAGTGGCCGTCATGGCCATGACTAACGCATGGGCCATCGTTCCACTGGGCTGTCGGCCCAAAAGTTGGGCCGCTAAGACATTCGATGTGGCATTTAATCCGGCAGCCAAGGCAGCTCGGGCCGCCCATACAGACGCCTGCGGCCCAAATGCTCGGCGGGTTCCAAATTCTAAAACTGTGGCATCAGGACCGGCCACATCTCGCAACCGAGCCGCACGAGTGGCGATTAAGGTTTGATAGTTGATGGTATTGAGGATAAACGTTTCTACCCACTGGGCTTGCCACAACGGCGCTTCAATCCTCAAAAAGGGTTCGTTGGCAAAGATGGTTGTTCCTTCCGGGACCGCCCACACGTCACCAGTAAATTTTCCTTCTTCTAACATGCGCCAAAACTGAGTAGGGGCATGACTAAATAAATCGGTTTCTTGAAGATACTGAATTTGCCGAGCCGTAAATTTTAGGTTTTGTAGGTAATCTAAAACCTGTGCTAAACCCATGGCGACTAAATAGCCGAACTTGTCAGGTAAGCGCCGAACCGTTAACTCGAAGCTTGCCGGTATTTCCGCCAGATTCTCATTTAAATAGCAAGCAGACATGGTGGCTTGATATAAATCAGTCAAGAGATTATAGTCACTGGCAGAGAGGTTTAAAGATTGATCAGCTACCTCAGGGGGCGTAACCAGTTCTAACATCACTGGACTCCTAGTAAATATCCATAAAATTCCTGCACAGCCAGGAATCAGCGCTGAGCAAAAAACAATTTTCAATTGATTTAGAAGCGCTTGCCTTAATTATAGTAAAAATTACCATAAACGCAAAGAGCCTTTAAAATTAGGCAGATAATCTCTTTAGCCTAATTCACCCCAACGGAACAATTTTAGGGACCCGGATCGTCAAACAGATTGTTGAAGTGCAGGGTCAAGGATTCAAGGGATCTTTGCTACGACGGCAAATGATAAGATGACCAAAACCTGAACTGATTACGTCAGCGTCCTTACAGAGTTTATCGAACAGTGTTTATGCAACCTTCCCGTTCATTCATCCCCGGTAACCGATATTTAGCCCTATTGGTTGCGTCTGTCTCTTTTGCCTCCTTCTTGCCTGTATCAGTTCAAGCCCAACGTGCAGGAGATCTAGATGGATCTGGTGCGACACCATCCTCTGATTTAGATAATGTTGAAGTATTGAGTCCCAGTATTACAGGGGGGTTGTTCAGTATTCCAGCGGGGAAACGCTTGATGACTGAAGCCGAGGGGGCCTACGATTCTCAGAATTTCGATTTGGCGGCAAACAAGCTTCAAGATGCTCGTCAAATCATGAACCAGCTTTCCAACTTCTACTCAACCCTGACCTCCAGCTTTTTAGGCGTTGACCGCCGTGTTTCCGAAAGCCACCGGAAAAAAGCACTGGAAACGGCACAGCTTAGAGACAAATCAACCTATCAGCTGGCTTTGGTCTATCGCGCCCAAAATAAGCCCGAGAAAGCGATTCCCTTATTAATTGAGATTATCCGTAGCCAAAACCCGTCTCGTGATTTGGGTAAAAAATCCTATCAGCAGTTGGTAGAACTCGGCTTTTCTGACATTCCCTATCCCCGTACCCCAGGAGCCAAAACCTCTACGTCTCCTGACACCTCTTCTGAAGCGCCTGCACAATCCAAGTAAGTCCTCTTCTCATCAGCTTTTTGGCCTATTGAGGCAGCATAATGGACTCATAGTTTAAAGCTAGACTAGTGACGTTCTTATTTTCCTCAAGCATCTAGATGATTAACCCGGATGACCTTACTGCAATGATTCAAGCTGGTTTGCCTGGGGCTGAAGTGTTCGTTCAGGATCTAACTGGGGGGGGTGATCATTATCAAGCGACGATCATTTCTGCCGAATTTGAAGGCAAAACCCTAGTCCAACAACATCAGTTGGTCTATCGCTCAGTTAACCAAGTGATGGCCAGTGAGCAGTTGCATGCCCTAGCGCTGAAAACATTCACACCTGAAAAGTGGCAGACCCAACAAGCCGATGTGGTGCAGCCTTCCTAAAGGCGAACCCACCTCAATGATTAACCTCCTGATTAGACGTATTTTTTGGATCCTGTTATGACACCTGAATTGAAAGAACGCCTGGATAGCTTAGTTCAAACCAACAAAATCCTTGTGTTTATGAAAGGCTCTAAGCTGATGCCTCAATGTGGATTTTCCAACAACGCGGTTCAGATTCTCAATAGCCTTGGCGTTCCTTACGAAACAGTAGATGTTTTAGAAGACTACGATATTCGTCAAGGTATTAAAGAGTATTCCAACTGGCCCACTATTCCCCAAGTCTATATCAATGGGGAATTTGTAGGGGGTTCCGATGTCTTGATCGAACTATATCAGCAGGGTGAGTTGCAGCAGTTGGTCGAGGTTGCTCTAGCTTCGTAAATCATGTCCTCATGATTTTCCAGGTACGGGCTTTTCAGTCATTAAAATGACTTAGCTCATGGATGGGAAATCATCAAGATAGTCACTGACATCTGCATCTGGTAGCACTAAAGTCGCCCGTTCACTGGCAATGGGTGCTTTGGGCTTTTCGGGAGTAGGTGTAGGGGGGGTGTCTGGCTCTGGATTGTCGCTAGAAGTAGGTCCAGCTTGGCTCATCAACGTTTTTAAGAGCTTCCGACTGAGTTCCATGTAGGACGTCGATTGGTCTTGGGAGGAGGTTCTTTCAGGTAAGATGACCTTCTGCATCAGGTACTCAATGGTCTCTTCTTTGACCCAGCCTCTACGGACCAGTACTTCTCCCAAGCGCATACCAGTGATTTGCTGATCGGCCAGGGCTACTTCGATCTGTGCTGAGGTTAATAGCCCCGCCTCCATTAGGTAATTGCCAAGTTTCTTGCTATCGGCAAAGTTCTTTTGGTTGGTATTATCTGAATTCGTTTGCGGGACGAGCTGGCTTAAATTATCTTCCCAACCACATTCTTGACAATCCCAATAAACGGGCGGTGGATCTTGTTGAATGTAAGGGCTACCACACCGAGGACACTTACCTGTAAAGAATGGATGATCCTTGAGAACTTTAAGATCCTCCAAACTACTCATGTGGAGCAGGACTTCAGCGACAGACGATCGCTGAGGGGTTGGTGCAGCCTGGCGGTGGGGAGAAACAGGTTGAGGCGGGCTAGGGGTAGGTGCAGCGTTGCGGGCGGAAGCTGCCGTATTGAGTCCAAACTCGTGAATAAGGCTGGCTGTCTTTTTCCCAGGGTGCGGGTTATAGATCTTGACTGCACTAAACCCAGCAGGGTGGAGCATCAACAGCTGATCCCGGAGCATTTGAATCAATGTAGATTGCTGCGCTTTTTGAGGGGTATGCAGAAGAATCTGTAAGCAATCGTCTTTATGCTTCACTTTGATATGAGCACCTTTGGGCATCAGGTGACGATTGAGTACCACAGCAATAGCTTGTTGATTTCCTTGTTGAGCGAGTTTCAGAATTTTTGTTTGATCAACGTCCACTACAAATTTCTACCCTAGATTTGCTGTTCTCACCTATAGTTATCCTACCCATTACAGGGTGTGAAATATCCTAGTTCTTGAAATATCATCAATATGGTGGGTTATGGTGACTGAATTTAGCCCTGGATTAGTTTCCCTTGAGAGGTTAAACATTCAATCGCAAGTATCTGTTAACCTAACAGACGATAGCCAACAACAATAAATGGACGTTTAGTTCTCTGTCTGTCCAGATTCTAAAACCAATCTAGGTTATTGACCACACTGATGTAGAAAGACTGAAGTTTTATTATTCTAAGACCTCATGGTTTTCTTCTCACCTAGTGACCCACCGATTTCGCTGAGTTAATATTTGTAGTTTTTCTTTTTTCCCTTATTGTGAATAACCTGCGTACTGTTTCTGACACAAAACGAGCTTTTTACTCTATTCATACCCGTCCCGTAAATTCAGTGTATCGAAGGGTGGTAGAGGAGCTCATGGTAGAGATGCATCTACTGCGGGTGAATGAAGATTTTCGCTACGATCCTATTTTTGCATTGGGCGTGACTACATCCTTTGACCGGTTTATGGATGGGTATCAGCCTGAGAATGATAAAGATGCAATCTTTAGCGCCATCTGTAAGGCCCAGGAAGCCGATCCCGTCCAAATGAAGAAGGACGGCCAGCGTTTAACCGAATTGGCCCAGTCGAAATCTGCCCAGGAAATGTTGGATTGGATTACCCAAGCGGCAAACTCCGGGGGCGATGAGCTGCAATGGCAGCTACGAAATATTGCTCAAAACCCTAAGTTTAAATACAGTCGTCTATTTGCGATCGGGTTGTTTACCCTTTTAGAACTCAGTGAAGGGAACATCACCCAAGACGAAGAATCTTTGGCAGAGTTTTTACCTAATATTTGCACAGTGCTCAATATCTCTGAGAGTAAGCTGCAAAAGGATCTAGAAATCTATCGAGGTAACTTGGACAAAATTGCCCAAGTTCGTCAGGCCATGGATGATATTTTGGAAGCCCAGAAAAAACGTAGAGAAGCAGACCAGGCTAAAAAAGAGGGCTCTGATGATACGCCTACTACCGAGGCGAGTACCCCAGATTCTGAACCCACCTCTGAAGTCTCTAGTTAGTTTGCTGTGTAAAGGAGTCATGCCATGACCTCATCTGTCAGCCTTACTCCGGCTCATAGCTATGAGCAACCTTCCTTAAAGGAATCCCTAGAATCGGTGCTGGTACCGTTGGGAGGGATGGCAAAATTTGTTACCCCAGGGGATCGGGTTTTGCTCAAACCCAATTTATTGACAGGGGGGCGTCCCCAGAACGAATGTACGACTCGACCGGAAGTGGTTGCGAGGGTGGCAGAGATGGTCATCGCAGCCGGGGGGCATCCTTTTATTGGGGATAGTCCGGCGTTTGGGAGTGCTCGGGGGGTAGCAGAGGCCAATGGTTATGAGCCGATGTTAACGGCCCTCAATATTCCTATTGTGGAATTACATGGGAGCCGTTATCCCACGGAAAGTCAGACGTTTGATCATCTGAGGCTGTCGAAGGAAGCGATGGAAGCCGATGTGATCATTAACCTACCGAAGGTAAAATCCCATGTTCAGCTGACGATGACGTTGGGCGTTAAAAATTTATTCGGTTGCGTCCCCGGCAAAATGAAGGCCTGGTGGCATATGGAAGCCGGTAAGGATGTGGATCGGTTTGGAGAAATGTTAGTGGAAACCGCCCGAACCCTCTCTCCTCATCTAACCATTGTGGATGGCATCATTGCCCATGAGGGGAATGGTCCTAGTAACGGTGATCCGAGGCCTCTAGGGATAATAGCGGCTTCTGCTGATGTTTTTGCGTTAGACCGAGCGATTCTGGAGATGTTGCAGGTGGCACCAGAACTGGTGCCCACGATGGCGGCAGCGCTTCGCCTTGGATATTGTCCAGACTGGCAAGATATTCAGTTCCCTTTATGTCATCCCCATGAATTGCAGATCAGGGATTGGCGGTTGCCAGATAATTTGATGCCTATTGATTTTGGCGCACCACGAGTGTTGAGATCGACCTTTAAGCATCTCTACATCCGCTGGATTAAAGAACCGATGGCAGCCTATGCTCAGCGGTAGGTGACGATAGCTTTTTCACTTTGACGCAAAATCTTTGGTTAAAGACGGTGAGACATCATCGTGCAATTGGTGTAGTTCGGGCTCCTGAGTTAACCCTTGGTGTTCGCATGGCGGAGGCGATTGCTCAAGCTGGGATGACGCTAATCGAAATTGCCTGGAATAGCTATCAATCCGCGACCCTGGTGACTCAGCTCCGTGAAATTCTACCCAACTGTCAAATTGGTGTGGGAACGATTCTGACGGTTGATCAGCTACATTTTGCGATCGCAGCGGGCGCACAGTTTTGTTTCTGCCCACATGTCAACTTGAACATTATTCAGGCAGCGGTGGCCCAAGATATCCCCATTATCCCTGGAGCCTTATCTCCCACTGAGATCGTTACGGCCTGGCAGGCAGGGGCCAGTAGTGTCAAGATTTTTCCGGTGGAAATGATGGGAGGCAGCCAATATATCCAGAGTTTGCAGGGGCCTTTAGGGCATATCCCTGTGATTCCCACGGGGGGCGTAACCCTAGAAAACGCGGTGGCCCTGATACAAGCAGGAGCAGTGGGTGTGGGGCTATCGAGTTACTTATTTCCCAAAGAAGCACTCCAAGCTGAGGATTGGCCAGCTATCACCCGCCGAACAGAGCAGCTATTGCAACAATTACAGGACCTCTGCTGCGATTAATGGAGCGGCACAACTGGTCCAACAGCGCTCTCGTGAGGTTGGTTACAATGACGGGGAGCGATATGTTGGGAATGGATGATTATCGTGTTGATACTGGGGAGCTGAGACATGATTGCCAAGGCAGAGTTACTGGCTGCGATCGCAGGTACAAATCGAGGCGTGATCACCACCGAAGCCAATCGTAGCCTAGTGCTGGATAAAGTCGTTCAGCTCGAAGTTCAAAATCCCACCCCCAAGCCCTTAAATGAACGAGACCGCCTCAGTGGGGTTTGGCGGTTAATTTATACCACGAGCCCTGACCTGTTGGGCTTGGCGCGTTTGCCCGTGGTGCCTGCCGGGCCCATTCATCAATGCATTAGAGGACAAGAGCTGAAGCTCTATAACGTTTTGGAGCTACAGGGTATCCCATTCTTAGAAGGAGTGTTGTGTGTGGCAGCTCGGCTGACCCCCGTATCGGAGCGACGAGTCCAAGTCAATTTTGAGCGGACTATTGTGGGGGTGAAGGGGCTCATGAATTATCCCTCCCTGGATACCCTGATTTCTCGATTGGAAACCCAGAGTCCAGTTGCAGCCCTCTCTGTTCCCTTAGATACCGATCGTTCGGCGGGTTGGCTAGAAACCACCTATCTAGATGAGGACTTACGCATTGGTCGAGGCAATAATGATAGCCTCTTTGTGTTGACAAGAGTCTAAAGGTTGAGGATGGCCCGACCCACGTTATATGCAGCGATCACGAATCATGGCTTCGGTCATGCCACTCGTACTGCAGCGGTCTTAGCAGAAATTCAGCGGTTGGTCCCCGATGTGCTGTTGATTGTGGTGACGAGTGCCCCTCGCTGGCTGATTGAGTCCTACCTGCCTGGAGATTTTATTTACCGTTCGCGGGTCTTCGATGTTGGCGTGATTCAGAAGGATGGCCTGAATATGAATATTCCGGCGACCCTAACGCAATTGCAGGAGATTCAAACCTATCAACAGCGGTTGGTCGATGCAGAGGTGGACTATATCAAGCAGACGGGAGCTCAGCTCGTTTTAGCAGATATTCCCCCCTTAGCGAGCGTGATTGCTGAAAAAGCAGGAATACCCTGCTGGATGGCCAGCAACTTTGGTTGGGATTTGATCTATGAACAGTGGGGAGAGGATTTTGCTGAGATTGTGGAATGGGTGCGGGAGTGTTTCGGCAAATGTGATCGCTTATTTCGTCTCCCCTTTCACGAACCCATGTCAGCTTTTGCAAACGTGACTGATATTGGCTTGACGGGCGCTTCACCCCGCTATACAACCCTCGAATTACGCCGCGTGTTTGGGATTACGGCGGATCCCGAGAAAACCGTACTGCTAAGCTTTGGTGGTTTGGGGCTGGCAAAGATTCCCTACCGCAACCTTCAGCAATTTCCTGATTGGCAATTTATTACCTTTGATCGCCTTGCTCCAGATATCTATAGCAACCTGATCAAAGTGACAGATAGCAAATATCGGCCCGTAGATATGATGCCTCTATGTGGTCGTATCATCAGCAAACCGGGGTATGGCACCTTTTCCGAAGCCTGTCTTCTGGATATTCCCATTATTTCCATCCCTAGGGATGATTTTGCCGAAGCGAAATTTCTACTCACCGGGCTACAAGACTATAACCATCATTATTTGCTGGCAGAAAACGAATTTACCGAAAGCCAGTGGGAATTCCTCTTTCAGCCTTTACTGCCCCCACGCAAAGACACCTCCTTGCCCAAAGATGGCACCCATACCCTGGCAACGGCGGTGATTAATTATCTGTATCAGGATTAACTCAATCAGGAGTAACTCAAGAAGGGACGCTAGATCAAATGCTTCAGTCGGCGAAGTCGATCGGAGTAACTTCGCATCACTTCAATGGCAAACATTGGGGTGTTTTGAATCGCAAATAGAAATCGCTCCTGATTCAAGTACACCAGGCTACAGTCACTCCGGGCAATGGCTGTTGAGGCTCGCGTCCCGGAGGGTTGAACTAAAGCCCCTTCTCCAAAGACATCTCCTGCTTGAATGGTTTCGACGACTTTGCCTTTGACGACTAAATCGACCTTTCCCGTTAATAGCCCGTACATGACTTCGCCGGCCTCACCTTCTGCAAATATAGTTTCTCCTGCTTTCTTAAACAGGGGAGCATCGGCTTTATGAAAGATACTGACGGTTCTTGCAGGTTCTGACATAGGAACGATAAATCTCTTTAGATTATTTCAAGGGTACGCCATAATCTTCAGATCTGCTTTGAACCCATCAGGTTAATTTCATAAATTATATTTCAATGGATTTTATCGCTCACTATTGTTCTGATGACGATTAGACCTCTTGCATAATTCCGCTAACGACAGGGTAGAGGACTAAAAAATTCAAGTCAGATTGCGGCATAGGTTGAGTGAATAGCCCATCGTGAAATGAAGATTGCAAAAGGTCTACTCAAAAACCCAGTTCGACCTTGTAGATCCTGTTCAGAAACTAATGCCGGACAATGCGATTTTACTAGATGTGGCACCAATCAAGCCTAATACCAATCCCCTAATTCAAGCTAAAACATGCTTGACAAAAGCAAGCCGATCGCTGGCTTCTTCTATCTGTTTCTGAGTTGGCTTACCAGCACCATGCCCTGCTTTCGTTTCAATTCGAATTAAGGTTGGAGCCATCCCTGAATGCGCGGCTTGGAGCGCAGCCGCAAACTTGAAACTATGAGCTGGTACAACGCGATCATCGTGGTCTGCGGTAGTAATCAAAGTAGCTGGGTAAGAGGTGTCCCCTTGGAGATTATGTAAGGGGGAATAGGCATATAGGACAGGGAAATCCTCGGCATTTTCGGAGCTACCATATTCTGCACACCAAGCCCAGCCAATCGTAAACTGATGAAATCGCAACATATCCATGACGCCAACCGCTGGCAAAGCGGCACCAAATAAATCTGGCCGTTGTGTCATACAGGCTCCAACCAACAATCCTCCATTGCTTCCCCCTGCGATCGCTAATTTGTCTGTACAGGTATATCCTGCTGTAATCAGATACTCGGCAGCTGCAATAAAATCATCAAAAACCGTTTGCTTATGATGCTTCATCCCAGCCTGATGCCACTCTTCACCGTATTCGCCTCCACCCCGTAATGTGGGTAGGGCAAAGATACCGCCCATTTCCATCCAGGCGAGTTGAACCGGGGAAAAAGACGGAGTCAGGAATACATTAAACCCCCCATAGCCATAGAGATAGACAGGAGTTTTCCCATCTTTGATCAAGCCTTTCTTATGGCTGAGAAATAAGGGAATTTGAGTACCATCTTTACTGGTAAAGAAGACCTGCTGAGTTTCATACTCCGTGGGATTAAAGTCAACCTGAGGTTGCCAGTAGAGGGTTGATTCACCAGATTCTAGATCAAAACGATAGATCGAGGTCGGTGTCGTAAAGCTCGTGAAACTGTAGAAGGTTTTCGTTTCGGTTGTCTTGCCATAGAACCCGCTGACACTACCGACTCCAGGAAGCGATACTTCTCCTAGCTCCTGCCCATCTAAGGCAAAGCATTTGACTTGCGATCTCGCATCTTTGAGGTAGGTTGCGACAAATTGATGGTTGAGAATACCGATCCCTTCCAGGGTATCGGCGGATTCAGAGATGATCGTTTGCCAGTGTTCTTGGTCAGGGTGATGAAGATCGATGGCAATCACCCGCCCCCGAGGTGCATTTAAATCCGTTTTGACCCAGAACAGGGACTTTTGATTGCCGATAAAACTGTAGCTCGCTTCAAAGATGGAAATTAACTCAGTAACCGGAGATTCAGGCGATTTAAGATCTTTGTAAAACAATAAATTACGGGCATCTGTCCCCAGCCACACATGGATCAGGAGGTAATCTCCATCTTCTGATACGACGGCTTGAAATCCCCATTCTTTTTGGTCAGGCCGTTCATAAATCAGCAGATCTGCCGACTGGGGCGTTCCTAAACGATGGTAAAAAAGCTTTTGATAATAGTTAACGCCTTCAAGTTTATTATTTTCATCCGGTTCATCGTATCGCCCATAGAAGAACCCCTGATGATCTGCGGTCCACGCTGCCCCTGAGAACTTAATCCATTGCAGTTGCTCCGATAAATCTTCGCCTGTGGATAGATCTCGAATGTGCCAGGTTTGCCAATCGGAACCGGATTCTGATAATCCATAGGCTAAATATTGAGCATTATCGCTCAGGGCTAATCCCGATAGGGCGACCGTGCCATCTTCGGAAAGGAGATTCGGGTCGAGAATCATTTCGGGCTCTGAAGTCAAACTCTTTCGAGAATAGAGCACGCTTTGATTTTGGAGACCATTATTTTTGGAGAAAAAATAGCGATCGCCTTTTTTCAAGGGAACACTCAGCTTTTCATAATTCCACAACTGAGTGAGACGGGATTAGATTTGCGATCGCTCTGGTATGGATTCCAAAAACTCAAACGTCAAAGCATTTTGGGCCTGAATCCAAGCTTGAGTGTCAGCACTTTGAGGATCTTCAAGCCATCGGTAGGGATCAGAAACGATTTCTCCGTGATAGTTATCTACGTGTTGACCACGGGGAGAGGGCGGATACTGTATTTTTTCCATTCACTTCTGCCTTTAAGCTGAACCTCAGTTATGGCCTAATTAACCTGAGTTTGGGATAAGCTAAAACCCTAATTTTTGCATAGACTCAGAATTACATTCTTCAATAGAAGTACCTTGAAAAAATGGGCTTAGGAACACTTGGAGATTCCTCTACTTCAGTAGATAAGCTCTCATATTTTTGAAAGGGTAATTTAATCTGTTCATCCAGAAAACAATTATTTTCCAGCTTAATATCTATCAATATTCAGTAGCTGAAAACTATACTCCAAAAAAATTAGTGAAATTAAATTATTTTAATTTCTGGTGTAATTATCTGGCAGTTATCGCTCTTTCATCACTCTAGGAGGAGGATAATGAGTTCAACGCCGTCAAAGAGTTTTGATGCTCATGACTCCTCCACGTCCAGCCGCCACCACCTTGACCTTCATTGATGAGTACTGTCAGTGCTACCGTCCTTTATTTACAGATGTCAGAAGCTATGAAGCGTTCAAATACTTGCATCTGGGAATGATGTCTGACATTAAACACAAGAGTCTTCCTGCCATTGCTCGTATCTGTGGTCTCGCCAATGAACAAGGTCTCCTCCATTTTTTGACAGAATCTCCTTGGCGTCCCTCAGCCCTTGAACAAGCAAGACTTAACCTGATCTTGCAAGTACTTTCGGGACGACCGCTCACCTTGATCATTGATGAGACAGAAGACCGCAAAAAGGGCAAACAGACGGATTACGTTCAACGCCAGTATCTCGGTAATTTAGGCAAAGTTGACAATGGCATCGTTGCTGTCACGGCTTATGGAGTAGTGGAGCATATGACCTTGCCGTTAATGTTTCGAGTGTACAAACCCAAGAGTCGCCTCCAGTCAGGAGATGTCTATCACAGCAAACCTGAAATTGCGGTTTCGATGATTGATGAGCTCCTTGCTCATGGTTGTCAATTTGATTTGGTACTTGCGGATAGTTTGTATGGCGAAAGTGGTAGTACCTTCGTCTCCCACTTGCAAGCATTGCAGCTTCCTTATGTCGTTGCCATTCGCAGCAATCATGGATTGTGGTTGCCGAAAGAACAACGGGTTCGATGTAATCGCTGGCGAGCATTTGAACATGTTTTTTCAGACGGTTCCTGTGAAACTCGCTATATCCGAGAAGTCATTTATGGTCAGCGTCTTGCCCAACAATTTTGGGATATTACCACTGATCCACAAAACTTACCTAAAGCCTCTACCTGGTATGTAATGAGCGAAATAGAAGGCGTCAAATATCACCAAATAGGCAATTTCTATGGTCTGAGAAACTGGGTCGAATATGGTCTCAAGCAAAGCAAGAATGAGTTAGGCTGGGCCGATTTTCGGGTCACGGATTATGACCAGATTGAACGATGGTGGCAGGTCGTCATGAGTGCGTACCTGATGGTGAGTCTTCACTCTGATAGGTTTGAACTACCGACAGGATTATCCATGAAACAGCAAGTCCCTCCTGTGATAGAGACGTTTTCGCAGCACCGATATTGGCAGACAGGGAAAGGGTGGAAACATCTGCTCAACAACTTGAGGTTAGTGATAATACAATCGTTGATTCTATTCGATCAGATTCAACCTTGGTTGGAGGTTTTTCCCATTCCCAGATTATCACTGGGATTTCCACAATTGATTGTGATGATGAATCAACTCCATGGAGCCATACCCAGGGCTGCGCCTGGGGTGAAAACGCCGTTTTTATCTGCCTAGAGTGATGAAAGAGCGATAACTATCATCTGACAAGCGCTGTATCGTCATTAGTCAGGCTTGCTCAATGGTTATAAAACCGTCAATCGCAGCATTAACCATCCGCCACAGAGCAAGATTGAATCCAGTCTTTGCGCTATCGCACTGCATCGTTTTCTGCAACAGGCTTCAAATTCGTATCTCTTGCTCAAGGCTGGGTTACCCCCTAATCAATACATCACGCTGAGCATGTCTGTATTCTGGCCATTTTTAGGGGAAGTCATGAATTCCCTAGAATTACTCTCTGCGCTCTCCACCCTGAAGCCAAATCAAAGATCATTCCGCATTTAGCTAGAATTGAATCCACCTTAGTATCTAATGGTTCGACTGTATATGCTCAGAATTGATAGGGCTTAGAGAGTGTCAAGTGCCGCCTTTGGTATTGCTCTTGAGTGCGAGAGATGGATGCAATCCTTACCTGAGAATTCTCCTAGTGAAACTCTTGCCATCACCAAAGTATGGGAAAGATTGGAGCAAATAGCCAAAGATAAGGGATTAACCCAGTTAAGTCATTTTGTTATAGAAGACCCTGACATTTATAAAGATTGGTTAGAAGCCCTAGATGAACTGGACATTGCTGATGCATTGGGTGAACTGAACCCTGCATATGAATTAGATAGGGCTGAGCTTGAGGATGATCGGCGATGTTTGCGAACTACATTGCATGAACTGGAAGGACAGGCTGACTGGTTTAGTGCTGCCGATGCTGGAATTGCGATGAAAACGATGCATGGGCTGATCCAGTACTTGAAGGAGAATCCTGATGTCTTTGCCCATTCGCAGGTCCAGAATAGTGGTGAATTACTAACGTATGTGGTTCAAGATCTGCAAGACTTCTCAACGTTTTTAGGTAAGGTTGAGTCCAGACATATTCGGTTTAGGTTTTGGATTGGTTAATGAGGCGAGACCGATGCCACTCAAGGTCTTATAGAAATTGAAGTTCTTCATCTAGCTCCACTAGTTCTGATTGGCACAACTGTAAGACATGAAAGAGCCTCAGGGCATCACAGCACTACACTGATAAAAGTTGAGCAGACATGTATTGCTAGAAATAGAGGGATATTGCTGGATGCTTCTCCATTCTTTAAAGCTGACTGATCAATCTAAAAGAGCAGAACAGCTCCGCAGGTGTTTTTGTAGAAAGGCTTCAAGACGAATTCTTGCCGTACTGCTTTATAAACTGGGCTCGTTTTAAAAATTGGCCTAACTGACCCATATGTTCTTGTTTGCGTTGTTCTACATTCCGCTCTTCAAATTCAGTAACAGTCACCAGTTCACCAAATTCTTCGGAAAATATATAAACCCCTGCATTCAAATCATCTGCAAGGATCGCCAAAAGTTTTTTAAAGGAGGGAGCAATAATCTCTTCGGCCCCAATATCATGCCACATCGTAATGATTTGCCCCAACTGGCCATCTGGGAGTGGATCAAGATCCAAACAACAGTGATCACCGCCTCTATTCCCCAATAAGGGAATCCATTTTATATTCCACCAATCTGTTTTGATGGGGCCTTTTGGCTCGCTTTCAAACTCTAGAAATTCTCCAGCCTCAAGTAGATCTCTCCAGCAATCCCACTGCTCAAGGATCGAGGATAAAGAATAAAACTCTGGCCAATTGTCGATAAATCCTTGTGAACCACTCATACCATTGTGGATTCGGTAGGAGGCACGCACATCTGCTGGGAATTGAATGGCACTGGTCTGTTAGCAGGATCTAGCTATAATGCCTTCGACGGAACCTGATGTAGATCAATGGAATGCCCATACTGTCAAAGTGAGAAGATCCTTAAGCGTGGCTTTGATAGTCTGCAAGATGGGACATTAGTCCAGCGATATCAGTGTAAGGATTGCAATCGTCGTTTCAACGAACGCACAGGCACCCCAATGGCTCGTTTACGCACCGCTAGTTCAGTGGTGAGCTATGCCATCAAAGCTCGCACCGAAGGAATGGGGGTCCGTTCAGCAGGTCGTACCTTTGGTAAATCTCATACCACCATTATGCGTTGGGAAAAACGCCTAGCAGACCAAGCACAGAACTGGTCACCCCCCCGCACCAGCAGCCTCTGATGTGACGGTAGAAGGGGATGAAGTATACACTCGTGTAGGCAAAAATCTTCCCCCCCAGCCAGTCCCAGGGCTGGACCATCCACTTCCTTGAACGCGAAAGCCGCTATTGGTTGACAGCACTAGCTGGCCTCAAGGATGCACAACTTTTTGCAAATGGCGTTTACTCAGCTTGGGAGTGGGTGAAAGCCTGTGATGGGATTCGATGGTTTACCGATGGTGAAAGGCGTTATGGACAAGAACTTTGGCAGCTTGCCAGTGTCTATCTCAAAGGTGATGAGTGTCATCCTGACTATGGGCATCGCAAGGTTTGGCGAGAAGGGTTAGAAGTCGTGATGAAAGTTAAAGGGTCTCAGGGGAATCGGCGAGTAGAGTGGGTGAAAACAGAGCATCCCTTTACCGCTATCAGTCCAAGGTCTGAGATCCATGCCAATCATAATGAGGCTCACAATGCTGCCTTGAGGAGACGATGTAGTGCTTATCGAAGGCGGCAGAATCTCTACGCTAAGAAGCGGTTGGGGTTACAGCGAGTGCTAGACGTACAACGCCTGATTCATAACTGGGTTAGACCCCATTGGGGACTCAGTAAGCAGACCACACCAGCCATGGAGATGGGATTTTGTTCTCGCCCACTGAGTACTTTAGAACTCCTCACCAATAAAGGGTTTAGGTATGTGCCCTGTTAGTAGACCAGTGCCAATTGAATTCCTAGCAGTTTTTCTGTGTGCTCAATTTCCTCTTCTGCAGCGCCAGGTTGTAGACAAGAGATGAGTTTGGGGGCATGGATGGCAAAACCTTGATGAATTCGCTCCCAAATCTCTTGCATTTTTTCAGAATATGCTTTTCCTGGCGTTGTACCCCACCACTTTAGCCTTTCTCCACCGAGTTTATCAGCTCAGATTGACGTAATTTAAGGGCATGAAAGAGGCTCAGGACATCACAGTGCCACTTGGCTAAAACGAGGGTCATCACGATTTCTTCTAGACTGTTGACGAGACAGGCTGTGATCGCAACCCACAATGCCCTGGAATCCCCCCAGCCAAACAACGAGAGCGTAGCCACCAGTAGTGCAATTCCCCAAGCTTTAGCCGTATAGGTATGAAAACTCGGAAACTTACGAAACTTGATCAAGCTGATCCCAAACAGGCTAAATTGAGCGGCAACCGCAACCAGCAAAGGGACGCGGAGTTGTTGCAAAACGTCTGGATGGACCCACCAGGTACTAAGCGCTAAGCAAGAAAACAACCAAATATCCGCCCAACTGTCTGCTTGTCGAAGTTGGGGCGTACTCACTCCTAGGCGGCGAGCAATGATGCCATCGAAAATATCGGACAGAATAGCCAACACATATCCCACTAAGAACCAAATGCTCGTTTGATGGTCCATCGCATCTACGAGTAATAAAGGTGCGATCAGAACACGAAATCCGACCAACAGCCCAGGAAGTTGCGCAAGGTTTAGCATTGCCCGATAGTCCACACTTGCCTAAGAATTCACTACTGTACTTCGGTTTCGATCAGGTCTCAAAGGAGTCGTAATGTTTCTCTAGCCTTTGCAGAGGGGAACACTGAGGACCTAAGAGGTTACATGCTGGCGTGATTGCTAAAGGCTGACCAGCGTCTGCCCAAAAGCAAACCTGTCCACAAGAACTGTATAAGTAGGGTTTGCTGAGAAAGTAAATTGAGCAAATTCCATGCATCAAATCGTACAAGCAACCCATTTGTGACGGCCAGAGCCATATCCTTTGACTGGCCCTAGCAAAGCCCCAAGGAAGTCCTGACAGCTCCATAACGCTTTCCAAAACCAGCAATCCCACCCCAAAAATGAACGATAAAAAGTGGCTGAGCCACCGCTCCAGATTCATGACCAAGAACGTGATAGCAATCGCACTGGCAGCCGTATCCGCTAACTTCGCCATCACTCGATTCAAGCCAAACCGTCGCTTGGCCTGCCCAAACTTACCCTCAATCTGGACCCTCACCTTTTCATCCTCACACGCTTGTTGCTTGAGTTGGGTCTGTACTTGTGGGTCTTGTTGAGGTCTTCCTAACGGCGGTCCACTCAAGCGAATCCCCCGAGCTTTACACCATCGTCGATTAGCCCGAGTCCGATAGATTTGGTCAGCATGGACTGAGAAAGGATAATGGCCAAAGCGACGACGAAAGGCTTCCACTTGATGTTGAAGATGCTGGGATTCATTGAACGCATCCCAACTCAAGCGCTCCAGAAACACACATCCACGCACACAACTGAGGGATAGCTTGGCTCCAAACTCAACGGGTGTTCCAGCTTTGCCTCGGACCATCGGTCGGACATGAGGCTGACTCATACTGACAATCCGGTCGTCCACTCGACGTACTGACTGTTGATACATCCATTCTTGCTGTCGAAAGACTTCATGAATCACCAGCAACAGACGGTACTGCCGCCGGGACAATTGGGATAGGGAAGCCCCCAATGTTATCAACCCATCAATATGGGCTAGATTGCGACGCACATAGCCCAACTGCTGACGAATCCCTTTACGAATCAGCTTGCGGCTCGGTTGACGTTTTTTGGCAATGGCCAGATAGGCTTTGCGGGCCTTCTGGCGGTAGGTGCGAGGTTTGCACTTGAGGGACAGCATGACTTGAGCATATAAAGCATCGAGGATGGCTTCGCTTGCTTTGCGGGCATCATTGAGCAAATCCAAGTCTGTCGGATAGCGAATATCGGCTGGTGCACAGGTCGCATCTATCAACAATTGGCCCTGGTTGGGAGGGGCAGGAGGCTCATCTTCATCATCGTCAGAGGGAGGAGATGACTCAGGGGACATCGCCACAGGAGACCCCTCGGATGCCAGCACAGAGTCCACGACTGCGTCATTGACTTGAGCTAGCAGCTCTAGATTCAACCGTTGGCGAAAGTGAACCAGCATGGAGGCATCAAACGGAGCACTCTCTCGATATTCACTAAACCCCAGAAAGTACTGCAAGTAGGGGTTCTCTCGAATCTGTTCTACGGTCTCTGCGTCGGATATACCCAGTTTCTCTTTGATGATTAAGGTCCCTAAGGCCACACGAAAGGGTTTGGCAGGTGCCCCCATGGTCTGACTGAATTGGTCTGCATATTCTGACTCAAAGCTCTCCCAAGGAATCAACTCGGCTAGTTTGACCCAGCGATTCTCTCCTGAAAGTTTCCCTCCAAAGGGCAAGTAGAAGTTCTCAAAGGACAGTTGACCGGGGGATGGACGGCGATACATCGGGTTGCAGGTGCAAGGGTTTTAAATATTTTGAATGATTTTCCTTGCACTTCTCAAGGGCCCTCAACACTTGGATACACTGCAAATATTGGAACTTAGACTTCCGAAGCAAGCCCTAAGTATCGAGATATTTCAAGATGGAACTCTCAAACCCTGTCGCTTCATCAGAGCTTAAAGTAGACGAACCTTTACAGGCTTCCAACCCCAAATCTGAGTCTGACAGAACGCAAAATTCATTGCCAACGATTCCATCTACTAAAAATGCAGTAAATCAATTGCTAAGGGCTGAAGATGAAGAGCCTAGTGATGATTTGGATGCGAGGCTAGCAGAGGGACGTCGCAGAAGAGCACAAACGTTTAGCAAGGTCACCAACTTGTTTAACAAGATTTTCGCTGAATAGCGTAATTATCCCTTTAACTTGTTCTGGACAGCCACTAAACTCTCCCAGTGACATTCGCCCTTTGGTGATGTTATGAGTACCTGTCTCTCACCCATTAGGATCAATTTTCCGTAATGGGGGGATGCCAGCCAATGGATGTTTTGTCAGCATCTCAACAAGGGGAGTGATAACGCCACTTCTGAATAAGATGAATTAGCCTCAGTTTCAGACGGAACCAAGCTTGAAACCCGCTTCCCGATGGGCATTATAAGAGGAAGTACTAAAGTTACAAAAGCCTTACTTCCCCTGTGATTTTTTGCAGGGGATTTCTTCGTTTTTATTCCAATTCCCCATATTTAGGACTCCACCACCGTCCTTTACTTTGAAAATAGACCGCATTCTTATGCTTCTTATCAGATCTAGCTTTTGGGTCTGAGCATCGGAGCATCTGCTTGGTCTGCCCATCCTTGTGGTATGAGTAAATCTCCATTTTCTGCTGACAAGCCGGACAGGGATAATCCGTGAGTTCTGCTGGCGGCGTAGGTTGATCCGATTTGGCCTGGGGAACTTGCCAATTTTTATCTCGATCGGACCAGAACATCACTAGACCTCGACCATTGTCCGCCGTGCAGCCGTTCTCGCATTTGAGGAAATACTTCTTCTTCACCTTTTTGCTGGGCACCTTGGACATGGGGTGACTGCAACCTGGGCATTTGGTTCTAGATTTTTGTAAGACTTTGCCTCCGTAGTTGCCAGTCGGTTCAGGTAACTCTTTCAAGGCCTTCGCCAAGGCCGGGGCAAAATAGCTGCGGTTCCAGTCGATCAGATAGTTTTGCCACTCCTGATTCCCTTGTGCGATCGCATCCAAGGAACTCTCCATCTGGGCCGTAAATTCAGCCTCCAATAGCTCCGGTAAAGCACCCCCCATAAATTGATCCACCTCCATGCCGATCTGGGTGGGCTGGAGTTTACCCTTGATCAGATCGACATAGCCCCGAGCCTTGATAGTCTTGATCGTGGGAGCATAGGTAGACGGTCGACCAATGCCCTTTTTCTCCATCAGTTGCACCAGCTTTGGTTCACTGTAGCGAGCAGGAGGCTGGGTTTGCTTCTGCTGGGAATCGGCTTGGGCTAGGGTGAGAGACTGTTGGGGCTGCAGGGTGGGCAGTTCTGTATCGGCTTTAATGTCCTTCCAGTATTTTGAGTAACCCTTGAACTCTACAAGATTGCCTTTGGCTTTCCACTGAACTTCACCAGACTGACTAATGACGATGGTTTTACGGATCTGAGCGGGTTTGCACTGGGAGGCTAAGGCCCGGGTCCAAATCAACACATATAGCTTGAACTGCTCTTCCGGTAGGAATTGCTTGAGTTCTGCAGAGGGTTTGAAAATATCCGTCGGGCGGATGGCCTCATGACCTTCCTGAGTTTGCTTGCCCCCTTTCTGCTTGGCGACTTTTTTGGGAACATTATCCGCATCATTTTGCTCTAGCCATTTTTTAGCGGCAGCACAGTAGTCCGGGGATAAGATCACTGAATCCGTGCGCATATAGGTGATCAGACCCGTTTCATAGAGTTTTTGGGCCACCTGCATGGTTTGCTCAGGGCTGAACTTAAGGCGCGACCCAGCAGCTTGCTGAAGAGCTGAAGTGGTAAAGGGGGCAGGGGGCTTTTTGGGGGTGATCTTCCCTTCGATAGAGAGGATGTGGTGGGGATGAGCTTGGGCTATTTCAACCAAGGCATCGGCTGCAGCCTGGGAGGTGACTCGGGTCGATTCTTCCGTTTTAGCTTCTGACCCCGCATCCTCAATGGTGGTTTCGTCTGGCTCGTTCCCAGTCATGCTGCCGTGATAAAACGCTTTGAACCCTTCGGAATATTCCACAAATACCGACCAATAGTCCTGAGGCACAAAAACTTGGATCTCGCGTTCGCGCTGACAAATCAGGTGCAGGGTTGCCGATTGGACTCTACCGACGGACTTTGCACCATTGTTCAACCGCCAGATCAAGGGAGACCCCCGATAGCCCACGAGTTTGTCGAGGCAATCTCGACAGCGCCCCGCTTCCACCAAGTCCATATCTAAAGATTTGGGATGGGCAATAGCTTGCTGAACCGCTCGTTCCGTAATTTCTTGATAGACCACCCGCTTTGGTTTCTTAATCCCAAGTACCTGGGCAATATGCCACCCAATCACTTCTCCTTCCCGGTCTGGGTCACTGGCAATAAAAATCTCGTCGGCCTGTTTAGCGGCGGTTTTCAGATCAGCGATGGTCTTTTTGGCCCGGTCATCCCTGGGTTCATAGCTACAGGTGATCTGACCATTTTTTGCTTCAAATCCTAAGTTACCCGTACCCGTATTGGCGAGCTGTCTGATATGTCCCACGGAAGCCCGTACCTGCCAGCCTGATCCAAGAATCGATCTCAGCTTCTTGATTTTTCCTGGGGATTCGACAATGAGCAGGCGAGACATATTGGGTTCTCTATTGATGCGTGAATGACTGCGGTAGCTGTGGTGAGGCTTGCGGTAGCTGTGGTGAGGCTTGCGGTAGCTGTGGTGAGGCTAAGGTTAGGGGGATATAGACTGAAAAATTATAGTACATTTGTTTTGATTTTTGCGAGGAGGATGGGGGTGCGATCGCAAGTCTGATACATCTGGCAATAGGGATGATAAAGGAATTTTTCATGGGCTTTAGATTGCTTGCTGTCACTAGCTCATGCAGTATTTGGAGTAGTCAGCTAACTCCCTTCAAGTATGAATAGCTCCCCATCTATTTTTAAATGAAATGAATTATTAATTCTTCGCGAAATAAAAGACTAAGACCGCCCATGAAAAAACGGATGGCATCCAAAGACTAGCCATCCGTTGATTTGTAGGTATTGAATGTAAGCGAAACTTAACAGAATATCGGAAGTCGTTAGCCTCTCAACTACATCGGAGCCTATAAGTGCATTTGAGGGGGTAGCTGTGTCAACTAAGCAACCTTGTTCAAATGAATATGCTTACGACCCACGGTGATTTCGAATTCATCCCCAGGCTCTAATTCCAAAGCTTTTGTATAAGTACGTCCAACTAAAATATTACCGTTGGACTGCACACTGACCTTATAACTGGCTTTGCGCCCACCTCGGCCATCTCCATCAGCAGAATGCCGATCTAAATTAATGCCTTCTGCATCCAATAAAGCATTGAGGAAGGCCATCACTTTCACTCGTTCTGAGCCATCTGACTCATTGGAAATATATCCACAGGCTTTCGCTTTCTCCTCACGAGTCAAATCACTCAGTTGTTTGACTTTCGTAATTAACGCTTCACCTGTTAAAGGCTTAGTCTGCTTATTTTTCCTAGGCATAAATCAACAAGTCTCTCTATAAATATCACCTGAATGTATTAATACTGCCATATTTTTTTGGGTTTTGAGCAACAAAGGATTAAGAAAATCAGCACAGCTTAAAGTTGTTTACTATGTAATTCTGGAAAATAATCAGATTCTAACAACGCCTCAGATTATTAATAATAATTTCGCAGATTTACAGATTTCCTTTTTTTTACTCTTGATTCCTTAGTCTTTGAGTTCTGCTAGCCTTATATAAGCTCAGATTTGTGAAAATTTGGAGAATGATTTTTGAGGTGGTTATTTTCTCCCATGCCACAAGTTGTAGCCTGCAAGACATAGTAGACATGATAGGTAAAAATACATGCCTTCTCTAAGCCAGTGATATTTATCTAGCCAGTGCTGAAGAGTTAGCCCTTGTTTCCATGATTTGCAAGATTCAGTCTGAGGATATAGCCATAAAAATGCTAGGAAATAGAGGCTTCAATTGCCCACTTGGTAGGGAGTAGAATTTTGCGTTGTGTGTAAAAGATATCGTCCTCATCCACCAGCAAGAGTGCCAGGATATCACCTCCCATAATGGATGACGATTATAGATCTCTAGCATCAATAGCCCATATCCAGAGGCTGTCGAGAAAATTATTTTTAGAATAAAACTTGAACATTTCTAATCTCAAATACTTCTGACCAGAATCCGTCAGAATATACATTGAGCAATCCGTTATTTCAAACCCTGATTTTTCTATGCTCACAATTCCAAGGATGGGGACTCAAATTAGATGCTTTTGGGAAGGTTATCCGGGGCAACCAACCTTGTCTCAACCCACACTCTATCTTTAACAACAATCTGTTGTCTCTATTGGCGAAGAAGCACGATATACTCCGTGAGTGTTGACTCCCTAGGACAAGGACATGATCGCGGTAGCAATTTTGGCAGCGGGTAAAGGCACACGTATGAGGTCAAACCTGCCCAAGGTACTACATCAGTTAGGGGGTAAGAGCCTGATTGAGCGAGTATTAAGCAGCACCCAAAACCTTTCTCCATCCCGTCAGATTGTGATTGTGGGCTATTCCGCTGATCAAGTGCGGACAGAAATGCAAGGCTGGCCGAACTTAGAATTTGTGGAACAAACGGAGCAATTGGGCACAGGCCACGCCGTCCAGCAAGTACTGCCTGTGATGGAAGGCTTTGAAGGAGACTTGCTCGTCCTCAATGGCGATGTCCCCTTACTCCGACCTGGGACGTTGCAAAAAATGTTGGCAACCCATCAAGAGCATCAGAATGCAGCGACCATTTTGACAGCCCAATTGCCCAATCCCAAAGGTTATGGTCGGGTCTTTTGCGATGCTCAAATGCATTTGCAAGAAATTATTGAAGATCGAGACTGTACCCCTGCCCAACGTCAAAATCAACGCATCAATGCAGGGGTCTATTGTTTTCGCTGGTCGGCTTTAGCCAAAGTATTACCAAACCTGAAAGCTGAAAATGATCAAAAAGAATATTATCTGACCGATGCAGTTAACTACTTAGACCCAGTTATGGTTCTGGATGTCGATGATTATCAAGAAATTCTAGGCATTAACGATCGCAAACAATTAGCCACCGCCTACAAGATTTTGCAAGATCGGATTAAGGATGATTGGCTGGTTGCTGGCGTGACAATTATGGATCCAGACAGCATTACCATAGATGAAACCGTTGAATTGGGGACCGATGTCATTATCGAGCCTCAAACCCACCTACGGGGCGATACCAAAATTGATACCGGTAGCCGTATCGGTCCTGGGAGTTTGATTGAGAATAGCCATATTGGCACCAATGTGCAGGTTCTTTATTCTGTTATCTCGGACAGCCGAGTGGGCGACAACTCCCGGATAGGGCCTTATACGCATCTACGAGGGAATGTGCAGATTGGTGAGAAATGCCGGGTCGGTAATTTCGTTGAAATGAAAAAAACGACCATTGGAGATCGCACCAACGTCGCCCATCTGTCTTATCTAGGGGATGCCACTTTAGGAACCCAGGTCAATATTGGTGCAGGAACCATTACTGCCAATTATGACGGGGTGAATAAACATCCAACTCAGATTGGCGATCGCACCAAAACAGGTGCAAACAGCGTCTTAGTGGCTCCGATTACCTTAGGGGCAAATGTTACCGTGGCGGCAGGCTCCACAATTACTAAGAATGTCGATGATGATGTCCTAGTCGTGGCGCGTCAACGGCAAAGTGTATTACCTGGATGGCGACCTATTTCCTCTAAACAGACAGAAAAATGATGCGTTAGTCCACAACTTACAGGGCACTCTAAGCTGGGGCAGATTGATTTTTCTCAGAAAATGTCGATTTTTTAGCTGAATTCCCCTTATGACCTGTTCTGTGGTAGATCATCTCTCATGTTTTCCGTGTTGGCAACGCTATGCTTAGGCTGTCAAACTGACCTCAATACTCCAAAGGCTCAGGAGTTATCCTCGCCTGTGATTCAACAGCCGATGTTAGTTGCAGGCCCCTATGAGTTGAATCCCGGCTTGCTCCAGCCTATTGTTCAACCTGACCGTTCTCAGAAAAAGCCTGCACGTCCCCAGGCTTCTCCCCAACCTTTCCCCTCCTCACCAGCCATTACCCCGACCAGCCCATCTGGAGCAGGCCCCCAAGGCGGAGCTTCATTTCCAACTGATGTGAATATTCCAGCAGAGGCGGATGGAGTTCCGCTAGTGGAGAATTCTCAGCCATATTCTCCGTCCCCAGTTCCACCTAATTCACCCTTACTAATTATTAGTCCAGCGGCCCGTCCTTCAGGTCCAGCTCCTCGGCCAATAGCCTCACCACTGCCCCCATCAGATAATTTTCACGGAGGTGCGGAAACCCCTAGACCTCCTACCAATAGTCCAGCAGCTCGTCCTTCAGGTCCAGCTCTTCGGCCAACCCATATTCCTCTTCGCTCCTCACCCGATGATTTTCAAGGCGGTGCAGCAACACCAGCCCATAGTCCGGCGGCCCGACCTTCAGGTCCAGCTCCGCGACCAACAGATCTCCCAAAGCATCCCTCACTCCCAGGTTCTTTTGAGGGAGGGGCGGTAACTCCCGTTGATAGTGCCCCTATCCATAGTCCAACGGTCCGTCCTTCAGGTCCCGTTCCTCGAAACATACCCTCTGCTACTTCTCCCAAGGATTCTGCGACAGGGGGTGCGACAACGCCTGCTCATCAAGCACCTCATTCTAGCCCTGCTGTCCGTCCATCAGGTCTGCCCCCAACGCGGCAACAAAGGTCCCAACCGACTGTTCCAGAAGCTTTTCGGGACAGCTCGCCCCCTTCATCTACCCCTCGTTTTCGATCTCTACCTTCACCCGCCCGGCAGCAAAATATTTCACCTACCTCTCAGCCTGTGCTAGTGCAAGGCACACCTAAGGTTCCTGCACAAACGACCGCTCAATCGCCTACGGTACCTCCAGACCTCCCTCTTCAACCGCCTCAAAAAACACCTCCAGATCGGTTCCCTACTGAATTAACCCCGATTGGAGCCGCTGATGATCCACAGGTGTCTTTTATTGTCTTAGAGAGTTCGACAACTGACTTCAAGCTAGATTTCGATGAGTTTGGCAAAGAAAACTTAAAAATCGAAGAAATTATAACTTTTCGAGTTCGGAATGGAGATGTTGTCACCTTTACAACAGGGGTCAACACCTATAGCCAGGAAGGGCAAGAACCCGTCAAAAATATTCCGCTGATTTTAGGATGGGAGACTGAAGTTGGAGAGGTTTCCATCAATGTAGCGGCGGGTGCTGAAGTATTTAATCGTTTAGATCCTCAGCCTACATTTAAGGTGGGAGCGAAAACATCCCTTTTTGGACAAGTCTTGGTTTCTGGAGAAGTCGAGCATGGTCCTTATAAATTCAACACCACGACTTTAGAGAATGAAATTAGCTATTGGCGGATTCGTCCAAGCGTATTTTGGCAAATTGATAGTAAAACCACCTTCTTTGGGCTGTTCCAAGCTGGATTTTTCAATGATGGCAACCAAGAAATCCAGTCTTTCAGCCGATTAGAACGAAAAATCGGACCTTTTTCTGTCGCTGCAAACGTATTCACCTGGAACTTTGCGGAAGATCTAGAATCAGAGAGTGGCTATTTTTCTCCCCTCAGTTTTTTACTCTACAACGCTGAAGTGGGTTGGAAAGGCAAAATTTTTGACCCCTTAACCTGCCAATTTGCTGCCTCTATTGGCAACCAAGTCGTGAATGGGGGCAAAAGTACCGGTCGAGGATTACAAGCGAAATGTACAGCGTCTTTGGCCGATAATGTAGAGCTTGATTTTGGTTATGTTCTCACCAACATCATTTCAAGTGGATCTGGGGCCAGTAATAGCCATATCTTTTCTGGGCAGTTGAGAATCGATTTTTAATTTTTTAAGAGTGTTAAACCTATTGTAAAGTTGGGAATTCTAGAGCAGACAAGCCTCTTTTAACGGAAGAAAGTTCATTTTAATCGATTATTATTGATATTTTTTTCTGATTTTCAAGAATTAAGAAAACTTTCTCTAGTCAGTTGTCCTATTCACCAATCAATATTGTCTAATCACTGACTATTTCAGTCATTATTCCAAGTGGGAGCAGTCATGAATTCTAATTTCGAAATGCCACCTAAAAAACTTGCTTTTCTCACCTATTTAGGGGGGGTAGTGACAGCCGTCGCTGCGATCGCAGGTTTAGAAATGTTATCGGGCAATCTTTCCCAAAAAGAATCGACTCAAGAGTCTGGCCCTACGACCACTGCTACCGCTCCTAGTTCAAAGACCTCTGACACCGCCAAGGCGAAACCCAAGGCCAAGAATGAAAAACCTGATTCCCGCTCAATTAAATTTCCAGGTGATCGGGTGAGCAAACAAGAAATTGCAAAAACAACCACACCTTATATCCCAGCACATGTCGGTAAACTGTCCCCTGCCGAGCTAAAGGTCGCCAAGAAGGCTTGGAGCTATTTTGAGACCAATATTAATCCAGACACAGGGTTGGCTAATTCGGTTGATCAATTTCAATCGGTGACCCTTTGGGATCAAAGCGCAGCAATGGCGGCTGTGGTCAGTGCCAAAGAATTGGACTTGATTTCAGAAAAGGAATTCAAAGCAACCATGAGCAAGATGTTGACCACTCTTGCCAAACTGGAATTGTATAAGGGAGAGCTTCCCAATAAGGTCTACAATTCCCAAAACCTTATGCCGGTAAATTATGGTTCTCTAGACAAACGGGAAGAGATTGGCTGGTCAGCAATTGACCTGGGACGAATTGCCCTATGGTTAAAAATTATTGCTGCTAAATATCCCGAGTTTGAACCCCAAACTACGGCAGTGTGGAAAGCCTGGGATGTCAAGCGGTTGACGAAAGATGGCCAAATGTTCGGCACCAGTATCAAGGATGGTCAAGAGCAATACAACCAGGAAGGACGCTTAGGGTACGAAGATTATGCAGCCTATGGATTGAAACTCTGGGGACTCAATGTTGATAAGGCTTTAGATTATGACAACAAATCGGCCTTCGTTGAACTCTATGGCCACAGCATTCCATTTGATGTGCGCGATCGCGAAAATTCGGAAGCGAATAATTACGTATTAAGTGAGCCATTCTTCTTGGATGGCATTGAGACAGGCTTTAAAGCCCTGCCTAAGGCCTATGCCGATCGGATGTTAGCGGCTCAAGAAGCTCGTTATAAAGCGACGAAGCAATTGACCGCTATCACGGAAGATAATTTAGATCGGGAACCCTATTTTGTTTACAACACCTTGTATGTAAACGGTAAACCCTGGGCAACCATTAGTGACACCGGAGAAAACTACAATCATCTTCGCTTTGTTAGTACGAAAGCGGCGATTGGTTGGCATGTTCTTTACAACACGGATTACACCAAAAAGCTGTTTTCTTTTGTGCAAGAAAAAGTCGGTTCTAAAAAAGGTTGGTACAGTGGTTTTTATGAGACCTTAGATGAGCCAAATGCCGTATTGACAGCTAATAATAATGGCATTATCTTAGAGTGCTTATTATTCAAAAAGGTTGGCAAACCTTTAGCCGTTTGGGCTGGTGTTTCTGAGCTGGAAACTTAATCGGATTTAGCCCTATTTCCCTGCTCGACTACAACAGGGTTTGTATTTCCTTTACATTTTTTGATTGGGGCCATCCTATCTGATGAAGCGACGTCGTCCTCTGCCAATAGTTAGACTAGTTGCCTGGTTGGCATTAGGCATTCTTTCTCCTCCTCTGTGGCTACCTTTTACTACAGAGAAGGTTGCCTATGCCCAAGAAGCCAATGAATGTGGTGCGATTACAAATCCTCTGACACCAGAGGAGGAAACCTACGCCCGCACGGCTTGGCAATACTTTCTGAATAACTATCAAGAAGCGACAGGCTTTACCAACTCTACCGGGGGGTACCCTTCAGGCACCTTGTGGGATATGGGAAACTACCTGATGGCCCTCAATGCGGCCCGATGGATGAACCTGATTCCCCAAGAAGAGTTCGATCAAAAACTAAATAAATTCCTATCATCTCTGGCTGGGTTAACGCTATTTGAAGATAGCTTGCCGAATAAGGTGTACAACGCAGCCGATGGGGCCATGGTGGATTATGGCAACAACCCTATTGAGCGAGGGATTGGTTGGTCCGCCCTAGATATTGGCCGTATTCTGGCAGCGTTTCATGTCTTGCGCACCTGCCATCCTCAATATGCGGAGTGGCTAAAATCCATCATTGATCGCTGGGCGGTGGATCGGTCCGTTCAAGATGGCTATATGTATGGGGCTACAGTCCTTGAAGATGGTCAAACCTTACCAGTGCAGGAAGGCCGCCTCGGGTATGAGGAGTATGCATCCAGAGGATACGAACTTTGGAATTTTCAGGTTCCGAAGGCATTGTCCTTTGAACCTTACAAAATGGTCGAGATCTATGGGGTGCAAATTCCTGTAGATACGCGTAATTATCAAGACACCAATGCGAATAACTATGTTGTCAGTGAGTCCTACATCTTAGATGGCATTGAATTTGGTTTTTTAGGCGATCAAATGCGGGACTTTGCCGCCCGGGTCTTTGAAGTTCAGAAGCGACGCTATCAGGCCACAGGCCAATTGACAGCAGTGACTGAGGATAACATTGATGGCCCGCCCTACTTCCTCTACAACACTGTTTTCTCTAATGGTGTCGCCTGGGCCACCATCACGGAAAAGAACGAACTCCACCCTGATAAACGCAGTATTAGCACGAAGGCAGCATTTGGTTGGCGCTATATTTTCCCAGATGATCCCTACGCTCAACAGCTTTTTGAGGTTGCCAAGGGATTAATGAGTCCGGATGGTGGCGGTTTTTTTGCTGGTATGTATGAGGAGACCCAACAGCCCAATAAATCCTTAACCGGAAACACAAACGGGCTGATTATGGAAATCCTCTATTACAAGGCCAGAGGCAATCGGCCACTGATTGGGGGGAATGGCGTTAGTGCTTCGACTGGAAACCCTGAAACGACCGTGGTCATGGAAGAGTTTCCTGCACCTGCATCAGCCCAAGCCCCAGCCCCGGCTCCAGCCCCAGCTCCATCTCCGGCTCCAGCCCCGGCACCAGCCCCCTCTCCCACACCTGCGGCTACCCCAGCTCCATCTCCGGCACCTATTGCTGCTCCCCCTCCGCCACCTGGCGATAATTCCTGTGGGGGCATTACCAATCCTTTAACACCAGAGGAAGAAACCTACGCTCGCACTGCTTGGCAATATTTTGTCAATAACTATCAAGAAGCAACTGGGTTTACCAATTCGTCGGGAGGATATCCTTCCGGCACCTTATGGGATATGGGCAACTACCTGATGGCTCTGAATGCAGCCCGGTGGATGAACCTGATCCCGCAAGAGGAATTGGATCAGAAACTGAATAAGTTTTTAACGTCCTTAGCCGGATTGAAACTATTTGAAGACAGCCTGCCGAATAAGGTCTATAACGCTGCCAATGGCGACATGGTGGATTACGGTAACAATCCCATTGAGCGAGGGATTGGCTGGTCGGCTCTTGATATTGGTCGAATTCTGGCGGCTTTCCATGTTCTCCGTACCTGCCATCCTCAGTATGCCGACTGGTTACAGGCTATTGTGGATCGCTGGGCGATTGAACGTTCCATTGAAGATGGCAATATGTTTGGGGCAACGGTACTGGAAGATGGCCAAACCCTACCTGTACAAGAAGGCCGCCTAGGCTATGAAGAATATGCTGCTCGGGGGTATGAGTTATGGGGGTTCTCTGTCCCCAAAGCACTATCCTTTGAACCCTTCCAAATGGTCGAAATCTATGGGGTGCAGATTCCTGTAGATACTCGGGCCTATCAAGAAACAAATGCCAATAACTATGTGGTGAGTGAATCTTATATTTTGGATGGGATTGAATTTGGTTTTCTGGGCGACCAAATGCGAGACTATGCCGCTCGGGTTCTAGAAGTTCAAAAACGTCGATATCAAGCAACTGGACAGCTTACAGCTGTGACAGAAGACAATATTGATGGCCCGCCTTACTTCCTTTACAACACTGTTTTTTCCAATGGCGTGGCTTGGGCTACGATTACCGAAAAAAATGAGCTTCATCCTGACAAGCGCAGTATTAGTACCAAAGCTGCGTTTGGCTGGCGGTATATCTTTCCCGATGAACCCTATGCAGATCAATTGTTTGAAGTCGCGAAGGGGTTGATGAGCCCGGATGGTGGCGGCTTTTATGCAGGATTGTATGAAGAAACCAATCAGCCTAATCAAGCTCTGACCGGAAATACCAACGGACTGATCATGGAAATCCTTTATTACAAGGCCAGGGGATATCGACCGTTGATCGGTGGGAATGGTGTTAATGCGTCTACTGGAAGTCCCCAAAATACAATCGTTGCAGAAGGTTATCCAGCTCCAGATAATGTAGCTGCTGCCCCGACTCCAGCTCCTGCACCCGCCCCAACTCCGGCACCCGCTCCAGCTCCAGCACCCGCCCCAGCCCCGGCACCTGCTCCAACTCCGGCACCCGTCCCAGCTCCGGCACCCGCCCCAACTCCGGCACCCGCTCCAGCTCCAGCACCCGCCCCGGCACCTGCGCCAGCACCGACACCCGCTCCAGCCCCAACGCCTGGCCCAAGTGCTGCGCCAGCACCTAGCCCTGTCGTTGCTCAGTCTCCCACTCAGCAAACGGTATCTCAACCTAGCGCAATTGATCCGAACCTAGTGGTTTGCTGCCAATTTATTGAAGGGGATGGTGCTAGTCCCCAATTCTCCCCTGGTCAAACGACGACATCCTTGCCGACTCTTGCACCTACTGTAGTCCCAGCTCCAGTTGTCGCATCAACCCCAGCCCCAGCTCCTTCACCAGAACCCATCGGCAAAATAGAACAGCCGGAACCGCCGAATCAGCCCGTTCAGGTGGCTGTGGCTCCCATCTTGTCGGGACGAAAACCCAAAGATTCTTCGGTCTGCCAGGACTTAACTCGCCGACCTCACCTAGCTGAGAAGCGGTATGCCAAAGCAGCCTGGAAATACTTTGAAGCGAATTATGAATCCAGTACGGGACTGGTGAGCGATCGCAGCGACATGAAAGTTGCAACCCTTTGGGGGATGGGAGACTATATCGCAGCGCTTCAAGCGGCTGAATCCCTGGATGTGATTACCATCGAAGAATTTGATCAGCGAGTTCGCTTATTTTTAGGTGCAATAAAACGGTTACCGTTACATGGTGGTGAATTGCCCCATCGCAACTATGATATTCGCACCCTTGAGGCGGTAGATTACGGCATGAACCCTTCTCCTGAAGGGATCGGCTGGTCCGGTTTAGACGTGGGCCGTTTCTTGTTGGCGCTCCACAATCTCAAGGGGTGTCATAAGGGCTATACCGACATTATTGATGAGATTGTGTTGGACTGGTCGTTCTTACGGGTTGTTCGAGACGGTCGTATCCACAGTGCCTTTGTCGAAGCTGACAGCAATGGTCGTCGTTTAATCCGAGTCAAACCAGATTCTCGCTTGGGCTATGAAGAATATGCAGCCCGAGGCTTCCAGCTTTGGGGCTTTGATGTAACAGAAGCGGCGGTAGGCGGGAATTACAAAACAGCCGAATTAGAAGGGTTCCAAATTCCGATTGAGCGAGACCGACCTCGCAAGAAGTCTGATAAGGATCAACAGATCGTTAGCAATCCGTTTATGGTTTACGGCTTAGAACTGGGCCTAGATCCCCAAATGCGGCAATTAGTTCTACCCATGTTGCAAGCTCAACAAGAACGATATAACCGTGAAGGGGTATTGACGGCAGCTGGAACCACCTTAACGACGAAAGCCCCCTACGTGATCCATAGCAGCTTGATCAGCAAAGATAAAAAAGCTTGGGCGGCCTCATCCGCTGACCAAGCCTTAAAGTCTGAGCAACGCGTGATCAGTAGTGCTGCCGCTTTCGCCTACCATGCGATTTTCCCTGACAATGACTATGCTCAAGAGCTATATCAGTCCGCTTTAGACCTGTATAACCCCGTATTGGGTTTTTACGAAGGGGTGAATGAGCAATCGGGCCAATCTAATCCTGGTTTTAGTGGCTCCACCAACAGTATTGTGTTGCAGTCTATCTTGTATCGCTTGCGCGATCGCCAACCGTTACTCGTTGCGGATATCTCCCGTAGCTCCCCCTGGTGGAAAGCCGTAGCCAACGAAGAAATTGGTACAGGCCTACCGCCAACCCCCAAACCCAAATTGCAGCTCATTACTGATTCGACCGGCACCTATTGGGGGGCTCCCAACAGCGCTTTGTCCAAAAACAATAATAAATAACTTCTTCAACCCACAGACGAATGGAAACTCTCCCTTTAGTAGTCGATAGTCTAGTGACCAATTCAAGACCATCTCAAGACAAATATTTTGCGAGATGTTGTGAGAAAGAGCATCTAAGTGTCAATACTCAACATAACCGCAACGGTACTGTGGTGATTCTCAAAAATATTGTTAGTAGCACCCAACATCATCACTCTTTAGTCAAGCAGTAAGGATACACAGTCTCATGACTAATGCCGTCCCCATTATTGAAAATACCCCTGCTTTTTCTGGCAATATCCGCATCAGACTAAAGGATAGGACCCTACTCTTTCGGTTTCTGGTGATCATAAACCTCATTTTTGGGGGCTGGTATTTGCAGTGGCGGATCCTCAATTCGGTTAACTTCAATGCCCTGTGGTTAGCCCTTCCGCTATTACTCGCGGAAATTTATAGCTATATCGGCGGCGTCATGTTCTTTATCGGTCTCTGGCGGCCCATTGTCCGAGATGTCAAACCCCTCAGACAAATGCGCCCCGCATTGCCAGAAGCTGAATGGCCGAGTGTTGATGTGTTTATCACCTGCTACAACGAACCTGTTGAGATGGTTCGAGAAACGGCGAAAGCAGCTCTAAACATGGACTATCCTGCGACAAAGTTGAAGGTCTATGTACTGGATGACGGAAATTCTCCTCAAATGCGGCAAATGTCGGAGCAATTATGTATTGGGGATTTGCAAACACCACAGCTTCGTGCCGCTGCAGACGAGATCAACTCGCAACGTCTACACCTCAAGGCACAGTTGCAGCATCTCCAAAGTCTTGCCTCAGAAATTGCGGCTGGAGAGGAGAAATTAAAGTCTCATACGTTGACCCTAGAAACCAAACGAGAGAATGCCCAAGTAGCCCTGGACTGGTTTAGCCAGCTTCAGCAACCTCACATTCCCATGAAACCATGGTTAGAGCTGCAAACGGTATTGGGTGAGGGTGTGGATAATGTCTTGAAATATGCCCATAAGGATCTTCCCCCCACCACACCGATTGATTTGGAATTAAACATTTCCAGCAATGTCTTAGTTCTGCAGATTTGGGACCGAGGTCCTGGTCTAGACAACCCCGACAAAATCTTCAAATCCCTGGAAGATGTGGATCTAATGGCTGAAGGAGGGAGAGGCTTTGGCATTATGAGCCAATTCACTGACTTTATCAGCTACAATCCGACTCCCGATCAACGTCAGTGTTTAATTGCCATCAAGTTCTTTTCACCAGAATCCACTGGGATTCAAGATCAAACTCAGCAGTTAGCCGGTTATCTCCATAGCCTGCAACAGAGCACTCGTCTACTCAATCATCAATATGGCTCGGTGACGGACTATCTCAAGGCCGAAATCAAGACCCTACAACGCACCATTGAGCAAAAGGAACAGGACTTAATTGACCTAGCGCGCAGTCGCTATATTGCTCGTCCCAAGCCTAAAGGGAAACCCCATCATGCTAAAGCAGGCAACATTAACTATGCCTTGTTTTCCGGAGAAACAACCGGCGATCTCATCTTGACCCTAGATGCCGACCATATTCCTAAACCTCATTTTCTCCAGCGAGCCCTGCCCTATTTCTTTGATTACAGTATGCAGGATGGGGCATACAAAGACAGCGATATTGCCTTTGTTCAAACCCCACAAGACTTTTATAACCTTCCTCCCGGTGACCCCTTTGGCCATCAAGCGCGTCTGTTCTATGGCCCGATTCAACAAGGGAAGGATGGCATGAGTTCAGCCTTTTATACAGGCACGAATGCGGTTTTACGTCGCGAAGCGTTAGTCACAACGGGGCTGCAAAATTTCGCCGATGAATATATCGCAGATCAAAAACGCTTAGAGGAGTTTGAGCTGGTGGGCGGGGTCTCCAGTGCCAGTATTACGGAAGACATGAATACGGCGATGCGACTTCATGCTGCAGGGTGGAAGTCAGTGTATCACCATGAAGTATTAGCAGTTGGCCTGGCACCAGATGACCTCAGCTCTACTTTAAAACAGCGACTGAGATGGGCTCAAGGGACCGTTCAAGTCTTGCTACAAGAGAATCCTCTCACCAAAAAAGGGCTCACCGTTTGGCAGCAGCTGCAATACTTCCAGACGATGTATAGCTACTTTTCTGGATTTTTTACTCTGATTTTCATTGCCTGTCCGCTGATTTACTTTTTTACTGAAGCGATACCCGTGCAAACCTATGGCCTGGCGTTTGCCATCCATTTTGTGCCTGCTTTCATTCTCAACCGGATTACCTTTATGGCCGCTGCTTGGGGCATTAAGAAGGAGGAACTATGGCGAGCAGAACAATTTGCGATCGCACTCTTTCCACTCTTTATCAAGGCGGTGTGGAGTGTGTTCACGGGTAGACCCGTTAAGTTTCAAGTCACTCCTAAACAACGTCAATCTGGGATGTATGTTGGTCTTGTAATCCCTCAACTCACGGTTGTCATTCTGACTATATTAGGGATTTCCTGGAGTCTAATTCGGTATGCAATGGGTACTTTAGATAACCCTGGCCTGCATCTTCTGAACTCTGCCTGGGCAATTTATAATGTTTCTTTGATTTGGGCTTTGATCAAGGCTGCTATTTGGCAACCTCCCACAGCAGAATCAGCCTCTACCGAGTTAGTAAACACCTAAATCTACACTTTAGAATCAGAGATTTGAACCTACTTTGTCTATACTTTTCTTCTCAAAGATGCATTATTTTTTAATTATACAAAAATAATGCATCTTCTATGATAAGTGGCAAGCATCTTTCTAAATGATCATCCATTTTACCTATTAGCCCTACAAAATAAATATCTCCAAAAAGCTTTCCTACTCTACCATTGACTCATAAATCAGGTGAATTAACTCTATGATTTGGAGTCATCGTTATGCACTGAATGCTAAGTGCTATTTTATATAGCCGAAATAGCACGAGAAAACATCTAGAACATAGAGTGTGATTTTGAAGGTGGCAGGACAGCCTTAGGAAGTATAGCAGTCGCCATATTGAGAAGGACTTAAACTAGAGAAGTATTTTATTCCTTCTCCTGTGTGATGCCCAAAATTTATAGTTACGACCTACGTTGCAAAGTGATAGATGCGATTGAGCTAGATGGGATGCGCCCTTCTGAGGCTAGTGAGCTGTTCGATATCAGTCGTAACACCATTAACCAATGGCAACACCTCAAGGCGGAAACGGGTGATTTGCATCCCAAGCCAGTCCATCATCCTGGCCATAGCCATAAAATCACTGACTGGGACAAGTTTCGAGCGTTTGCCCACAAGCATCGTCATAAAACCCAAGCTCAGATGGCTCAACTATGGGATGGAGAGATTAGTGATCGAACCATCTCAAGAGCCCTCCAGAAAATCGGATTTACTCGAAAAAAAAACATATGGGTACCGAGAACGAGATAAGCACAAACGGGCAGCGTTCATCAAACGTCTGAGTACCGTGGACCCAGACGATATCGTCTATGCGGATGAGTCGGGCATGGATCATCGAGACGAGTATGACTATGCTTATGGCCCCAAAGGTGAGCGGGTTTATGCTTTGAAGACTGGGCGTAGAAGCGGCCGAGTCAATATGATTGCGGCGTTGAGAGCAAAGCAGTTGATGGCACCGTTCACGATCGAAGGAGCTTGCAATCGGACTGTGTTTGAACTTTGGCTAGAGCGTTGCTTGATACCCGTGCTCAAGCCTGGGCAGAAGCTGGTGATAGATAATGCCACTTTTCACAAGGGAGGACAAATACAGGAATTAGTGGAAAAAGCAGGATGTGAGGTTTGGTATTTACCGCCTTATTCCCCTGACTTGAACAAGATTGAGCGGTCTTGGTCTTGGATTAAAAGTCGCATCCGTCACCAATTAGAACATTTTGGATCTCTCAGAGAAGCAATGGAACATGTTCTACATCTAGTGTCCTGAATAGAATGGCGACTGCTATACTTATGAGAACTTCTATCTTTGCTTTTATCTTTGAGTGCTAATCAGATAAAAAAACTGGACACACTTAAAGATCAGTAAAATTATTTATATAAAAACACAATTCAAATATTCTCACTAGAACGAGATAAATTCAACCGAAATATATGTTTAGCTGATCATGAGTAAATGAGCTGATTGTATATAAAAAGATAATTATTCAGGATTTTAGGATTAGAGGAATACATAAAATAAAAGGTTTTTATTTTATAGAATTTTTATTTACTAAAAGAGGAAAATTATTGCCTGCTTATTTTTTTAATATAAAAAATATAGAGATTACAGGTGAAAAACATCCTTAATGCATACTAAATCAGACTTTATCTTACCGTTCTGTTAATGCTAAAGGCCTACAATAAGAATACATCCATAATTATTAGTTTTGTATCAATTAATACTACCGACATAGCTGTGAGTTTGTTACTGCTAAGAAAATGAAACCGATAGTGGTCGATTTTTAGCCAATAGATTTACGATCAGCACCCATATTGAAAATGAGGGAGATATTATCAATATATAGAGCATTTTTCGCTCATTCTAGAGCTAGAAACGCCTTTGGGTCTCGTGAGACTTATTGCAGGAAATTTTATTTGAATCATAAGAAAACTAAATTCATGGCAACCCTGTTGATTCAAGTCACATCCAGCTTTCCCTTTGCCTCATATGCTTCTTAAATGTTTGTTCTTACGCACCCATTGCTAACAGATAATGTGATTACATTCCCTCAAAACAGCCTACTAGCCTCGTGTATCCAAGTTCATGTGATCTGAGTCAATTGCAACCCTTCACAAACAAGTTATTCTAGAGATATGTGAAATTTTACTAATCCCTCATTCCTTGGTATCTGCAGTCTGACTTGAAACTCAGGCTATGTGAAAGTTTGGCATTAGTTTAAGTTCTTTACTTACCCCCCTAAAAGGCGATGAAACCTAGCCCTAACTCAAAAATGACGAGATTACAGCGATTGGAGACCGTTAAAGAAACTCCTACCCCATCGCTCACTCTCCTTCCTCAATCTTTTCAAGCTGGTGTAGAAGAAGAAGGAGGCCTAAATCTTGGCCAACTGTTTGGAGCTATTCGTCGGCGCTTCCCAGTGGTCGTTTTAGTGACGGCTGCTGTTGCGGTTTCAACCCTATACTGGAGCCGTACCCGACCATCATCCTATCAAGGTCAATTTCGACTCTTGATTGAGCCTGTTACTGCTGAAAGTGAAGTTGTTTCCGCGATTAGTGGTAACAATACCCCAGTTAATGCGCAAGACTTAGGAAACGCTCAGGCTTCCCAGACAGTTCTTGATTATCCTACGCAGATCCAAATTCTTCTGAGTCCTCAAATTCTTCAACCCATTGCGGATAAATTGAGCCCTCAATATCCCAATTTGTCCTACAAAAAGTTGGCTAAGAACCTAACAATTGAGCGAGTTGCCGAAAACAAGGCGCCCACCAAGATATTGTCAGTGACCCTTGATGCTGCCGATCCTGACTCTGCGAAAGTGATTGCCGCTGAAGTAGCTCAGCAATACACCGATTACAGTGTCAATGAGCGACAAACGAACTTAAGAAGAGCGATTCAGTTTGTTGATCAGCAACTTCCCAAAGCTGAAGGTCAAGTTCGTCAATTTGAACAGCTACTGCAACGGTTCCGTGAACAGTATCAGCTTCTGGACCCGGCAACGTTTGGTGGTCAGGTTTCCTCTCAGGCCGGTGCCATTCAAGGCCAGCTAGCTGAAAATCAAATTCAGCTTATGGAGACTCGGCAGTTATATACAACCCTACAACAGCAACTAAAATTGACTCCATCTGGTGCAGAAGCAGCCACGGTGCTGACAGAGTCTCCCAGCTATCAGAAGTTGCGAGCGCAATTGCAGGAAATTGAGTCTCAACTCGCCATTCGGTCGGCAGAACTCACCAGTAATCACCCGGAAGTGGTTGACTTACGGGAACAGCGTAGTAAGCTGTTGCCTCTCATCAACCAGGCAGCCCGCAATAGCCTTGGCCGGAATCTATCTAGTACGATTCCCGACACAGCAGCGCTGCCTTACCAAAACTCCCTGCGGAAGGGGATGAGTCAACAATTTGTAGATGCTGCGGTACAGCTTCAAGTTCTGGAAGCAAAACGACAGGGAATTTTGAGAGCCCAATCCTCTCTACAACAGAAAATGGGGCAGTTGCCTGCCATTACCCGCCAGTATGAAAACCTGCAGCGGAAGCTTCAGATTGCCAACGATACTTATCGTAAGTTTCTAGAAAAGCGGGAAGAACTCTTAATCAACGCCGCTAGAAATGAGGTTCCCTGGGAGTTATTAGGGAAGCCATCTGTTAGAACCATTACCAATGCAAATCTGCCTCGTGATTTGGCTTTAGGCACAATGCTGGGTCTTTTACTCGGTGTAGGCATTGCGATTCTTTTGGATAGAACCAATGATGCCATTCACTCCCTACAGGATCTCCGGGCCGAATTAAAGCGTCCAATCCTAGGTATCATTCCTCAGCAAAAGCAACTGGAAGAAACGCCCTTCCTATCTTCGGAAAGTGACTTCCTGAAGAGTGAAGTTGGACTAGCACTGCTTGAGCAAAAAGAACAGCCTTCACTGCTAAATAACGAGCAATTCTCTTTGGCTAACTTGAGTAATTTTGCCAATAACAAGAAAGCTTCGGAGTACTCCTATTCACCGTTCCTAGAAGCCTTTCGCTCCCTTTACTCTCAACTGCACCTTCTCAATCCTGACTTACCCATTTCTTCCCTGGTTATTTCATCCTGCTCACCCCAGGAAGGAAAATCCACCACCTCGATGCACTTAGCTCAGGCTGCAGCGGCTATGGGAAGACGAGTCTTGTTAGTCGATGCTGATTTACGAGCTCCCAGCCTTAGCCGCGTCCTCAACTTACCCAACAGCCCTGGATTGAGTGACCTGATGGCGACGGAAGGTAATCTTCAGTCCACCATTCATCCACTGCCTGGGACCGAGAACCTCTTTGTACTGACAGCAGGGATGTTGCCATCGGATCCAACCCGCATCTTGGCGTCTCAAAAGATGCAGAAGTTGATGGGTGTGTTCGCTGAACAGTTTGATTTAGTTATCTATGACTGCCCACCCCTCAACCTGGCAGATCCAACGATTATTGCACCTCAAACGGATGGCTTAATGGTAGTTGCCCATCTAGGCAGCGTTCCCAGAAGCCTGTTGAAGGAAAGCCTCCGTATGCTGGAAATTGCTCAGATTCCTATCCTGGGTGTTGTTGCCAACGGCATTAAGAACTAAGCAGTACCTAGTAGCGCCTTTAGAGGGTAGAGGCTGAGGGCAATGACTTTAGGTGAATTGAGCGATAGCCCCTTGTCTATCTATCTTGAGTACCTGAGTCTCTACTGACCGATTGGCTGTTTGCCATTGATTGCGAATGGCAGATGCGATCGCACCTGCCGATTCACGATCACCCAAAGCCAAAAGGGTCGGGCCAGCACCGCTAATCACGAGGCCGTAGGCTCCAGCCTTTAGGGCCGCTTGGTAAGCCTCTGCAAATCCAGCAATCAGCTGAAGCCGATAGGGTTGGTGCAATTTATCATCAAGGGCTGTTTTGAGAAGGGCTGGATCAGCTTGCTCTAAACCTTTGATCAAAAAACCAAGGTGAGCCATATTAAAAATCGCATCCCCATATCCACAGGTATCGGGTAGAGCATTGCGAGCTAGATCGGTCTTGAGTTCAAAATCCGGTATCGCGACAATGGGAACCACCTCAGGGGACCAATCGATAGGGCAAATCTGCCATTTGCCGGCTAGGTCTTTAGCCGCAAGACAGCAACCTCCTACCATGGCAGGGACCACATTGTCAGGATGGCCTTCCAGGTCAATGGCCAGCTGCAACAAATCCGCTGGGTCTAACGGTTGGTTGGCGAATTGATTAGCGCCTATCAGGCCCGCAATGATGGCCGTGGCTGAGCTACCTAACCCTCTCGCTTGGGGAATATCCAAATGGATATCAATTTTGATGGCGGGGGGCGTTTGTCCCAGGTGTTGGTAGGTAGACACAAACGCTCGGTAAACCAGATTTTTGTCATCCGTAGGCAGTTGCTCGGCCCCCTGTCCAGTTGCCTGGATGATGGGTGCTTCAGCATCATCTGCAAGACGGGTAAATTGAAAGCGATTGTAGAGGGAGAGGGCTGCTCCTAAACAGTCGAAGCCTGGACCAATATTGGCGGTTGTTGCCGGGACTTGGATGGTTAATGTTTGAGTATTCGACATGAGTCGGGAGCGCCGAGAAGGTGAAAGATAGAAAGGGGCTGAAGTACGGGACTTCCAGCCGTCTAGTAGACTAAAGGTATATAGTAACTTCTCACAGAAACGTTCTGGAACAGAGAAATAGATTATAGATTTCCCCTCCAGTTCGGCATCCCCTTTTATACTCTCGTTATTGAATACAGACCTTTAAAACCATCTATTTCCTTATCCCTCCTGTCTTAACCCTCGTTGATGTGGTTTGATCCCAATCCTGCGAAGCATTGGCAGCCTGCCCAGACCCTAGGGGCAGCCCATCCCGTTCATCAAACGCGTTTGGAGAATGGATTAACGGTTGTGCATCAATACCTACCGTTTACGCCAGTCGTAACCGTTGATATTTGGGTTAATGCAGGGGTTACTCAGGAACCCAATACCATACCTGGGTTAGCTCATGTTTTAGAGCATATGATTTTCAAGGGGACTGAAACTATTTCTCCCCAAGAATTTGATCGGCTGCTGGAGCGCCAGGGCGGAATGGTCAATGCCTCCACAGGCTATGATTACGCTCATTTCTATATGGTGACCCTAGCAGATCAGCTTGGCCCCTGCTTTGCACATCTGGCTGAACTCTTAATCCATGCAGCAGTTCCTGAAACGGAATTTTTACAGGAACAGGACATCATCCGTACTGAAATTGATCAAGCCTACGACAATCCCGATTGGGTGGTTTATCAGTCGGTGCGCCAGCTCATATTTCCGAACCATCCCTATGGGCGTCCAGTGCTTGGTTTGGCAGAACTGCCTCCCTTTCTATCTGCAGACCATGTGCGGAATTTTCACCATCAGCTTTATCAGCCAGAGAATATGACGATCGTCTTGGTGGGCGATCTGACCCATGAACAAGCGATGGATCTAGTCCATCGGCATTGTGATTGGCCCCCTGCCTCGGGTTCTAGGAAACCTCTGTCGACGCCAAGTCCTTTAACCCCTTTGGGTCAACGCTGTTACCATGCCATGGAAACTCCAGGTATTGATCAAGCCCGGTTGACCATGGCCTGGCTAGGACCAGGGGTAACGGAAAAAGAGCAGGGGTACGGATTTGATCTGTTGTCGGTGCTATTAACGGGAGGACGCACGTCCCGATTAGTCTCGGATTTATTAGAACAACGCGGCTGGATTTATGATGTCCACAGCGAATTTTTTCTGCAGCGAGAAGGGGGATGTTTCACCATCTCTGTCTGGCTAGATCCGAAGTATCTAGAGGTGGCGGAGACGGTGATTCGTGAGCATATGTATCAATTGGGGGAAACCTCCATTCCAGAGGCTGAGTTGCATCGATGCCAACAACTGGTAGTCAACGACTTTATTTTTGGGACAGAAATGGTGAATCAGTTGGCTGGCTTATATGGGTATTACAGTATATTGGGCGAATTGGGGCAAGCTTCTGCCTATCCACAGCTCATTCAGGCCCTTGAGCCCCCAACCTTGCAACATCTCGTTCACCAGTACTTGTCCCCAAGTCACTACGCCATCACCACCTTGCAACCCTGCTCTTATTGATCTGAATGCTGTCTCTCCCTGCTCCCACCGCTTCGGTTCCCGTTACTTCAGGATTACTCTGCCAGAAGTTTGAGTTAGCCAATGGGCTGACGGTACTAATCACAGAAAACCCCATTGCAGATATCGTCTCAGCACGTATTTTCGTCGGGGCTGGTAGCACTCGTGAGACCTCTGGGCAGGCCGGGCTTGCCTTCGTGATGGCGGCCACCCTTACCAAAGGGACCCACCGATTGTCCTCTGCTGAGATTGCTGAACAGGTGGAATCTGTCGGGGCCAGCTTAGGAGTTGAACGCGCGCCGGACTATTTCTTACTCAGCCTGAAAACCGTTTCTGAAGATTTCTTAGATATCCTGTCCCTGGCAGCTGAGTTACTCCAATTTCCGTCTTTTCCCCCATCTGAAGTGGAGTTGGAAAAGAAGCTGGCCCTGCAATCGATTCGGTCTCAGCAAGAACAGCCCTTTACCTTGGCCCTGAAAGGACTTCGACAGTCCCTATTCCCCCCAGGCCATCCCTACACTCAAATCGGCCCCGGAGATCCTGACCAGATTGCTCAGCTTCAACCTGCCGATCTGCATCAGTACCATCAGACCTATTTTCGGCCTGACAATATGGTGATTAGTCTCTCAGGGAATTTGCAGGCGGCTGAGGCCGTGCACTATTGCCAGCAAATATTTGGAGATTGGCCCGTCCCAGAGCAGCCATTGCTTCCGCCTATTGGGTTACAGCCAGTCAGCTCGATGGAGACTGGTTCAAATCTTGCCATAACGACACAACCGACCCAGCAAAGTATTGTCATGCTGGGGCATCTAGCCCCTTCAGTTCAGGAGCCGGACTATGTTGCCTTGAAGTTGCTGTATACCTACCTCTGTAGCGGTCTGTCTAGTCGCTTGTTTGTGGAGCTGCGAGAAAAGCAGGGTCTAGCCTATGAGGTATCGGGGTTCTATCCGACTCGCTTAGGACCATCGCATTTTGTTGTGTATTTGGGGACCGCTGCGGATAATACTGCGATCGCACTGGCGAAACTACAAGCTGAAATCCATCGCCTAAGTCAACAGCCCCTGGCAGATGAGGCGCTAGAAACTGCCAAAAGTAAGCTGCTAGGACAATATGTTTTGGGCAAACAGAGTAATGCCCAACTGGCTCATCTGATGGGCTGGTATGAAGCGCTGGGATTAGGGATTCACTATGATCAGACTTTCCCCAAACAGATTGCCAGCTTAGATGTTGAAACCGTCTATCAGGCTGCTGGTCAGCATCTGCAGCAATCCCATCTTTCCTTAGTCGGGTCAGAGGCCGCTGTACAGCCTTGGCTCGCCCTGTCTTAATCGGCGGAATCTACTTTTTCTAAATATTGACTGCTGAGTAAATACGCGCCATTCTCCATGCGCACGCTCCAGTAATCCCCCGGTTCTCGGCTGAGGACCGTGCCTTCTTCACCAATGCGAATGACATCTGGAGGCCGCAACATGGGCATCGGTTCTGCCGTTTTGACATAGGGGGGGAGGGAAACAATACGAATGCGATCGCCAATATCAATAGATTCAGACATAGTTGGGCACGACTTCTTGAGTGCAAAGGGCCAGATAAAACTGTAACGTTGCCCCTTAGGTATAAGACTATCCCGAATTCTAAGGTAAGCCGATACAATCGAGAAGCACTTTTAACTGCATCAGAAGGACGTTACCGATGCCTGTTGAGTCTTCCAAGCTGCTAGACGGCAAGGGACTAGCCCAAAAAATTCAAGGGGAGCTGACTGCCCAAATTCAAACCTTACAAGCCGAAATCGGTCGTCCACCCGGATTAGCCGTTCTGATGGTGGGGGATAATCCGGCGAGTGCAGCCTATGTGCGGAATAAAGAACGGGCCTGCGAACGGTTAGGGATTGCTTCTTTTGGTCACCATTTCCCTGCGGAGGTGACCTTTGAGGAAGTGAAGCAAACCATCCACGACTTAAATGCGAATCCTCAAGTCGATGGCATTCTGGTGCAGTTGCCCTTGCCTGCCCATTTGGATTCCACAGCACTACTGTATGAGATTGATCCAGATAAAGATGTAGATGGTTTACATCCCCTAAACTTAGGGCGATTAGTGCGAGGTGAGGCAGGATTACGCAGCTGTACCCCTGCGGGGGTGATGCGTTTATTAGCAGCCTATGATGTGGAGCTGTCCGGTCTGCATGCGGTTGTTATTGGCCGCAGTATTTTGGTAGGCAAACCCGTGTCTTTGATGCTGTTGGCAGCCAATGCCACGGTGACGATGGCCCATTCTCGCACCCCTGATTTGGCCGCGGTTACCCGCACTGCTGATGTGTTGGTGGCGGCCGTCGGCAAACCTGGACTGATCACGGCAGATATGGTTAAGCCCGGAGCTGTGGTGATTGATGTGGGGATAAGCCGCCAAGAAATTGAAGGGAAAGCCCGCTTAGTAGGAGACGTGGAGTTTACCTCAGTCCAGTCTCAAAGTTCATTAATTACCCCAGTGCCAGGGGGCGTCGGTCCCATAACCGTGTCTATGCTTTTGGAGAATACCGTGTGGAGTTTTAGGCAACGGCACAAAGGATCATACAATAGTTGAACTAGCCTCATGGTTGAGATCGCACTGAATCACTGCTTTCAACAGCTGGAGGGCTTTTTTTGCCCGACTTAGGGTGACCATTTCATCGTCAAAGATCACGAAGGATCAACAGGATGATATCCGCTGAAAACCCTCAGAAAACCTCATCGACTCAAGATTTGTCTGCTCCAACCCCCTCCAACTTTAACCTTGTAGACTATCTCTCTCAGCGGCGAGAACTTGTGGAGGCCGCCTTAGATGCCTCTATTCCCGTGGTTTACCCGGAAAAAATTTATGAGGCCATGCGCTACTCCTTACTGGCAGGAGGGAAGCGCCTTCGTCCGATTTTGTGCTTGGCGGCTTGTGAACTGGCTGGCGGCACCATTGAGATGGCAATGCCTACGGCCTGTGCCCTAGAAATGATCCATACTATGTCCCTGATTCATGACGATTTGCCCGCCATGGACAACGATGACTTCCGCCGAGGCAAGCCCACCAACCACAAAAAATATGGGGAAGACATTGCTATTCTGGCCGGGGATGGATTATTAGCCTATGCCTATGAGCATGTGGCAATTGAGACGCAGCAGGTTCCGCCCGAACAGGTTCTGAAAGTTGTTGCTCGCCTGGGGCATGCGGTGGCTGCGACAGGTCTAGTGGGCGGTCAGGTCGTCGATCTAGAGTCGGAAGGCGCAGAAGATGTCACCCTCTCGACTTTGAATTTTATCCATGCCCATAAAACCGGGGCATTGCTAGAAGCATCGGTTTTATCGGGAGCTGAGCTGGCAGGGGCGAGTCAAGACCTCTTGAATCGGTGCTCTAAATTTGCGCGTAATATCGGTCTGGCCTTCCAAATTATTGATGATGTATTGGATGTGACGGCCACTAGCGAAAAGCTAGGCAAAACTGCGGGTAAAGATGTGGCGGCTCAAAAAGCGACTTATCCCAGTCTGTGGGGCATTCCAGAGTCTAAACGACAAGCCCAGCATTTAATCGAAGAAGCGAAAGCAGAGTTAGCGGTTTACGGAGAGCAGTCAGCCCCGTTACAGGCCCTCGCTGATTTTATTACGTCTCGTCAATCTTAGATGCTGTCAATGCTCTCCTGGTTTAAGTTTCGACAATAGATATGCAGGATTTTGGCAATATTCTCAACAACCAGGTCTTGCTGGTTTCCCTTGCGGCGAGTTTAATTGCTCAAGGTCTCAAGATCATTATTGATCTGATTCAAAATGGCAAAATCAATTTCCGAGTGTTGGTGGAAACGGGAGGCATGCCTAGCTCCCATTCTGCCTCGGTGACAACCTTAGCTACCTGTGTGGGGCAAGTTCAGGGGTGGGACAGTACTGAGTTTGCGATCGCAACCGTCTTTGCCATCATCGTTATGTACGATGCCGCCGGTGTCCGGCAGGCCGCGGGCAAGCAAGCCAAAGTCCTCAATCAGATTGTGGATGAAATGTTTCAAGAGCATCCCGAATTCAATGAAGACCGCCTCAAAGAACTCTTAGGCCATACCCCAGTGCAAGTGATTGTTGGTTCAATTCTGGGAGTTGCCATTGCCATACTGCTCGGCCCGGCTGGTTTACTTCTCTAAATCATGGGTTGAAGTCTTCAATCTTCCGAAAAATGCCCACTCTCTAATCAGTGGCTAAGGTGCTATTCCCTAGCACTATCAAAAACTCCGCTGCTAAAACGTCTGAAAGATCATTAAGATTTAGGAAGAGACCTTAACCGATTTTAGGCTGCACCAATGGCACGGATTGTTCTGATTGCGGGATTTGAATCCTTTAACATCGATTTATATATCAGAGCTGCCGAGCTAGCCCAGGCGCGCTGTCCAGGTTTGGAGGTGCGGATCTTTAGCGATCGCGATATTAACGCTGACCCAGAAGCCGTCACCGCCGCCTTGCAAGGAGCGGATGTCTTCTTTAGCAGCTTAGTCTTCGACTACGACCAAGTGCTGTGGCTACGGGAGCGGGTGCAGGATATTCCCATCCGCTTGGTATTTGAATCGGCGTTGGAACTGATGAGCCTCACCCAGCTCGGCAAGTTTGTAATTGGCGAGAAGCCCAAAGGGATGCCCAAGCCCGTCAAATACATCCTGGATAAATTTGGTAGCGGTAAAGAAGAAGACAAACTCGCCGGGTATATCAGCTTTCTGAAGGTCGGTCCTAAACTGCTCAAGTATGTCCCCGGCAAAAAGGTCCAGGATCTGCGTAACTGGCTGATTATTTACGGCTACTGGAATGCTGGGGGGCCTGAGAATGTGGCCGCCATGTGTTGGACCCTGGCAGAGAAATACCTCAACTTACCCCTCAACGCGGAAATTCCACCCCCCATTGAGACCCCCAATATTGGTCTACTCCATCCAGATTATGAAGGGTATTTTGAATCTCCTCAGGACTATCTGGACTGGTACAAAATTAATCGGCTGCCCTTCCTTTGGAAAGCGGGAGCAACCTCCACAACCCAACATATCCACTTTGCCCAGCCTCCAGTTGTGGGGATTCTGCTGTATCGCAAGCATGTCATCACCAAGCAGCCCTATATTCCCCAAATGATTCGTAAGTTTGAGGAAGCAGGGCTGATTCCTTTACCCATTTTTATTAACGGGGTGGAAGGCCATGTGGCCGTGCGCGATTTAATGACCACCCGCCACGAACAGGGTCAACGCCAGCAGGGCACCAAAGAAATTCTGTCCTTGTCTGAAAAAGCGGCTGAGGTGGATGCGATTGTCTCGACAATTGGTTTTCCCCTCGTCGGCGGACCCGCAGGATCCATGGAAGCGGGACGGCAAGTGGCCGTGGCCAAGCAGATTCTCAGCGCTAAGAATGTGCCTTACCTCGTTGCCGCCCCTCTGCTGATTCAGGATATTTATTCCTGGACTCGCCAAGGAATAGGTGGCCTGCAAAGCGTGGTGCTCTATGCCCTGCCGGAACTCGATGGCGCAATTGATACGATTCCCCTAGGCGGGCTGGTTGGTAATGACATTTACATTGTGCCCGAACGGGTCGATCGCCTCACCGGACGGTTGAAGCAATGGATTGCCCTCCGCCAGAAACCAATGGCAGAAAGGAAGTTAGCCATTCTCCTCTATGGATTTCCGCCGGGATACGGGGCGACTGGAACTGCAGCGCTACTGAATGTACCGAAATCTCTCTTAAGTCTGCTCAGATCCCTAAAATCCCAAGGCTATAACGTGGGAGATTTACCAGAGGATGGCGAGGAAATCGTCAACTGGGTGCGGGAAGCAGATAATGGCTTAGTTGATCCAGCCCAGATGAATGGTCATGCTGGAACCACCTCCGTCAATGTCCGCCAGCTGGAAAGGTGGCTGGGATATTTGCTGACCCATCGGATAGAAAAGCAGTGGGACTCCCTAACGGGAACAGGAATTAAAACCAATGGCGAGGAATTTAGCGTCGGCGGCATTCAGATGGGGAATGTCTGGATCGGGGTGCAGCCACCCCTAGGCTTGTCGGGTGATCCGATGCGCCTAATGTTTGAGCGGGATCTAACGCCCCATCCCCAATACGCGGCCTTCTATAAATGGCTGCAAAATGGATTCCAGGCTGATGGGGTGATCCATTTTGGCATGCACGGTACCGTGGAATGGCTGCCCGGTAGTCCTCTCGGCAATACCGGCTATTCCTGGCCGGATGTATTGCTGGGGAATATTCCAAATCTCTATATCTATGCGGCCAATAATCCCTCGGAGTCGATTTTAGCGAAACGTCGAGGCTATGGCGTTTTGATCTCCCATAACGTCCCCCCCTATGGTCGAGCTGAGCTATATAAAGAGCTAGCTGCCTTACGCGATCTGATTCAGGAATACCGTGAAGACCCGGAAAAAAATGCGGTGCTGCGGGAGGCTATCTGCAAGAAAATTATTGATGCGGGGATTGATGCAGATTGTCCGTTCCAAGAAGCCAAGCAGTTGGGCATTGAATTTACCCCTGAAAATGCTCGCATGTTTAGTGCTGAGGCCTTCAACCACTATCTAGTGGAGCTATATGAGTATCTGCAAGTTTTAGAAACGCGGTTATTCTCTTCCGGTCTGCATGTATTGGGCGAATCTCCTGATGCTGAGAAACTGGGAAGTTACCTTCAGGCTTATTTTGGAGAAGAGTTACCAGAAGATGCGATCGCAGCCGTTGCTACGGGCGAAGAATCCGATCAGATTCGCCAGCGATTTGAACTCAATGGCAGTACGCCTAAGCTGGAAGAGGCCTTGCAAATCCGCAGCCTGCTGGCCCAAACAGGGGATGAACTCACTAACCTACTGCGGGGCTTAAACGGTGAGTATGTGCCGCCTGCACCCGGTGGAGACTTGCTCCGGGATGGTCCCGGCGTTTTACCCACAGGCCGCAATATCCACGCCCTTGACCCCTATCGGATGCCTTCTCCTGCTGCCTATGAGCGGGGTCGGGAGATTGCTCGTAAGATTTTGGCCCAGAACCTGGAAGACAAAGGCACCTATCCAGAAACTGTCGCCGTAATGCTTTGGGGCTTAGATGCCATTAAAACTCGCGGGGAATCTATCGGTATTCTTCTAGAACTCGTAGGGGCAGAACCGATTAAAGAAGGCACGGGTCGGATTGTTCGCTATGGTCTGACGCCTTTAGAGCAGCTCGATCATCCCCGTGTAGATGTCTTGGCGAACCTGTCCGGCATATTCCGAGATAGCTTTGTCAATATCATTGAGCTGTTGGACGATCTATTTTTACGGGCAGCAGAAGCCGATGAGCCCCCGGCTCAGAACTTTATTCGTAAACATGCCCTGGCCTTGAAAGAGCAGGGAGTGGAGAATGTCTCTGCTCGTCTCTTTTCTAACCCTGCTGGGGATTTCGGCTCTTTGGTCAATGACCGTGTGACGGACTCCAACTGGGAATCTTCAGATGAGTTGGGGCAAACCTGGAGCGATCGGAATGCCTTTAGCTATGGCCGCAATGACAAAGGCCAAGCCCGCCCTGAGGTCCTGCAAACCTTACTGAAAAGTACCGAGCAGATTGTCCAAGAGATTGACTCAGTGGAATATGGTTTGACTGATATTCAGGAATATTACGCCAACACCGGTGGTCTGAAGTTAGCGGCGGAGCAGCAGCGGGGCAGCAAGGTCAAAGCCAATTTTGTCGAGAGTTTCTCCAAGGACACCACCCCCCGTGATTTAGATTCACTACTGCGGATGGAATATCGGACTAAGCTGCTCAATCCCAAATGGGCAGATGCAATGGCTGATCAAGGCTCTGGCGGGGCCTATGAGATTTCTCAGCGGATGACGGCCCTGATTGGCTGGGGTGGCACTGCTGATTTCCAAGAAGGGTGGGTCTATGACCAAGCCGCAGAGACCTATGCCCTAGATCCTGAAATGGCGGAGAAGTTACGCCAAGCTAATCCAGAAGCCTTCCGTAATATCGTCGGTCGCATGCTAGAGGCCCATGGTCGTGGATTTTGGAGTCCTGACCAAGACATATTGGATCAACTCCGAGCATTGTATGAACTGACGGACGAGGAACTAGAAGGCATTACTGCTTAGTTCTAGTATCCATAGCGCGGAGGGGCTGTTTGGGCCTCTTCGCGGTCGTTGAAATGGATTTTCTCAGTGCCAAGAATTTGGTAATTTTCATGACTGCCCGCAATCAGGATAGTATCGCCGGGTTTAGCTTGTGCGATCGCATCATCATCTCCTCAATGTCATCAAACTTGTTTGTAGACTACTTATCAACATATTCCGATAAAAAGCTAGAATTTTCTTCAAGGTTAGTTGAGGGTTAATGAACCTAAAAAGTGATTTTCACTAGATAGTAATAGACCTGCTTGAACTATCGATTTTTTAATTCTGTCAATTTTTTTGCAACCTAAATACTCAGTTATGACTTCTCGATGGGTAAATTTAGTAGCTAGGTAAAAATGACTCAGGATTGTAATTTAAGTTACAAAAAATCTGAATTAAAGGATCTATAGTAATATGTAAACTATTGATTAAAAATTTTTTATATATGGCTATTCATGTAATGCATATCATGGATAAGCTGAGCGTTGCTGGCTAAGAGATTCATGGTGTATCTAAGGCTATCGAGCGGTGGATTCCTTGCTTCAATTCACAGGAGATTCGGTTCAGCATTTGTAGCTTACGAGCACCTGAGGAAGCAGCGCAGATTTTTGAACGTCAAGGGGTTCCAGTATTCTTCTTGGGCCGAAGTAAATTTGATCCTAGGACTTATCTAGATCTTTCAAAATTAATTGAGCAAGAAAAACCTGATATTCTACACTTAAGTGGATATGGTTCTACGACATTTGGACGCTTAGTTGGAACCGCAAAAGGTTTGCCCAATATTGTTCATGAACATGCAGTTTTTCCTAAACAGCCACTTTATCTGACGGCAGTGGATGCCCTATTATCGCCTTTGACAACAACAGCAATAGCTTGTTCAGAACCTGTACGCGACTTTATGGTGACCGCGCGTAAAGTTCAGCCCCAAAAAGTAGAAACATTATTTTATGGCTTACCGCTAAAAGAGTTTAAAGCTCCTGCTCAAGAAGTCGTCGATCATGAACGATCAAAGCTAGGTATTCTACCTGGAGAGAAGGTGATTTGTAATGTAGGTCGATTGGACACTCAAAAAGGTCAAATTTACCTACTGAAAGCTGCAACCTCAATTTTAAAAGAGTTTCCAAATACCCGTTTCTTGTTGGTCGGGGCTGGTCCAGATTTAGAAATGCTCCAGTCCTTTGCTCAAAGTGAAGGTATTGCTGATCAGGTTATTTTCACTGGCTATCGCGAAGATGTTCCGACCTTATTGGCCCTCGCTGATGTTGTGGCGATGCCTTCTCTATGGGAGGGATTACCAATTGCTTTAGTGGAAGCAATGAATATGAGCAAACCGGTTGTGGGTAAGACTGCTGGAGGCATGGGATCTGCAATCGACGATCAGAAAACTGGTTTTATTATTACGTTTAAGGATTGTGAGCTGTTAGCCAACAAACTAATTTTCTTGCTGAAAAATTCAGAAGTGGCGCAATCTATGGGTAGCGAAGCGAAAGAAAAATGCAAGCAGTATGATATTACCCATTCCTATAAAAAATTGAGAGAAATATATCTTTCATTGACCTCTAAAATGACTAATTTAAAAGTCTCTAATAGTGCGATTTAAACTATCGGGACAATAAAAACTATGACGTTGACTGCTATGCAGAATTCTTGAGATCTTGTGTTTTAGGTCTATGAAGTAATTCAATATTAGCCCTATAGCCAACGTAGCAATTCATCGGTTACTCCCGATAGTCAAAATTTTTTCTCCTATAGGTAGGGATTGATCATATGCCTTGCCTTTGCTGAGAGTAGCATTGCCTGATTTAGCGGGTGCGATCGAAACATTCTTAATTCACGATCAAGGATGTTAGGTATGAGCACAGATACTGAGTGGCAACGGTGACATTGTCCCAACGATGTTTTTCAACTTGCTTATTGAGTTCGGCTACAGCTTTCATATATTGGGGATCAGAAGTTGTGCCTAGTTTGTTTGGGTTTTGGAACAGGTCGCTCCGTTGCTTATCGGTAAGTTTTACTTCGATATCGGGCTCAATACCTTTTTTATGAATATCTCGCCCCTTGGGAGTCACGTATTTGGCAACAGTTATAGATAACCCCGAATTATCTTCTAAAGGCTGTACAGATTGCACCAGTCCTTTGCCAAACGTCTGAGTGCCGAGCAAAACGGCGCGTTGGTGATCTTGCAAGGCCCCAGCCAGAATCTCACTAGCACTGGCAGACCCTCCATCCACCAGGATGATAAGCGGCTTATCCGTTAGGGTGTTTTTATCAGAAGTGAGTTTATCTTCGCCCCCTTCACGGTCCACAGTGGCCACAATTGTACCTTCCCCCATCCACATTCGGGCAATTTCAGTGCTGGAATATAGCAATCCACCGGGGTTTAAGCGCAGGTCTAGAACAAATCCAGTGACCTTTTGTTTTTCCAAGTCTTGGATGGCTTCGCGCATCTCAGAAGTGGCTTTGTTGCTAAATTGGTTGAGGCGGATATAGCCCACTGGGCCAGAGGGACTCGTTTGAGAGGAAAATCGAACTGGATGAATTTCAATACGAGCCCGCTTGATCTTAAAACTCAACTGCTCCTGACCCCGTAAAACGGTGAGGGTCACGATAGAGTTAACGGGACCTCGAATTAACTGGACCGCTTCATTAATATCCATCCCTTCGGTGCTGGTGTCATCTACTTGGATGATCACATCTTGATTTAAGAGCCCTGCTTGGGCGGCAGGACTGCCTTCAATCGGAGCAATGACCGTGATGTCTTTCGTCTTTTCATCCTGGGTGATTTGTACCCCAACACCTGTTAGTTCTCCTGAAGTACTGATTTGCATGTTTTTAAGCTGCTGAGGATCCAAAAAGCGAGTATAAGGATCCTCAAGTTGGTCCAGCATTTCTCGAACTGCATCATAGACTTCTTCTTTGGAGGTATAAGTACGGTTTAAGTATTGGCTGCGAATAGCAGGCCAATCTGTACCATTGAAGGATGTATCTAAATAATCATTTTTGATAATCTGCCAAACTTCGTCAATGATGGCCTTGGACGAGTCGGAGTTTGGGGCTGCCCAAGTCTTAGGGGTGGGGGAAGCGATTGTGAGGGTTGCAATTGAGAGGGCAGTCGATAGCAGGGCAACCTGGGGTCGAAGAATAACCATAAGTGTGAGGAGCGTTTGATGGGTCAATATTGGGATTGTTAGGACTGGATCACCCTAAAGTTGGTGAGGGAGATGGCTCTGACTACCGGTCAAAACTGATGTTTCCCGATAGCCTGAAGATTAGAGTTATCTGCTTCTTGATCTTAAATTCCTTTGTTGGATGGGAGAGCGCACTTAACGGATGGAGACGATGCTGACTACTGATGATAACGAGACAGCGTTTACAGGTATCTTCTTCCTCAAATGTCTTAACTGATTTGGCTTAACTAATGAACCGTTGAGATGTCTTGATCATGCTCCATCTTTGCCGCGGCGGGATGTGATCTTGGTATATCCAGAAGATATTGAAGATTTTAGCTGTTCGGCATCGTTTATATCACTCTTAAACGCAGTTCTCAAAGGAATTCAAACACTTGAAGCATTGTGCTGAGATCAGCTGGCCATAACTTTACGATCTCATCATCCTTGAGTTAAGGGGCAGTGATGAGGATGGGATCATCTGAGAGATCTTACCGCAATACAGATCTGAGATTGCACCACCATGCTGTCCATGCATCTGCGAAAGCTGAGAGCCTATTTCAAGAAACAGCATATTTAAGTTGGACAAATCCAAAGTCATAGGAATAGGAGCTGAGGTGGGTCAGCGGTATCTCTTTTGCCAAGGAACCGAACAGAGGTATCCCCTCGCCTAACAGAATAGGGATCACGGTAATGGTGAGTTCATCAATCAGACCCGCCGCCAAAAATCGCTGGATTGTAGCCCCACCATCTATATATAAATGCTGGGCTCCTTCTTGGACAAGGCGGTTATAGAGCATGAGTGGGGGGTCTGCAGAGTGCGTAATGCAGGCAGGCAAAGCATCTGGGAATTGGATAGGAGTTCGACTCAAGACAATGACTCGGGTTTGACCATAGGGCCACGCTCCAAAAGATAGAACCTGTTCATAGGTTTTTCGCCCCATGACCAAGACATCCACCGAGGCCATAAAGGCTTGATAGCCACAATCTTCCCCCTCCGGGACTGCTGCATTCGCCTCATTGAGCCAATCGATGTCTCCATTGGTTCTGGCGATAAATCCATCTAAGCTGGTCGCAATAAAAACAGAAACTTTTGTGCTCATAGGTGACGCATGACCTGCTAAATTTTGACTTTACCCAGAGTTCTTAATTACTTTTTCAGTAAAGTAAATAGGTAATTTAGTGTTATAAAACGGTGGAAGATTGGTGATGTTTTGCTAAAACTATGAAATTTTTGCAGTGGCTTCTAGCAGTGATAGCGCTCCTGATGAGTTTAGGTTTGCTGATTTCAGGAGAGTGGCTTGGTTTTATCATTACACTACTCGCCGTCATCATTGTGGCTCCTCCCATTCAGGATCGGCTCAATCAGCGTTTGCCCTGGCTGAAGTCTCGGTTTCTGAAAATATTTCTGGCGGTGATCATTTTATTCATTGCTCTTGGCATTACCGGGGGGAAATTGGTCCGCTTTACCAATGTGGCCGTTTGTAAATCGCCGGTAGATGGTCAGTGTAAAAAGCATGAGATTGCTTTCTTGGAAGAGACTCAAACCCTTACAGTCAGAGCAAAACTCCGCAAAGGTAAAACAGCAAATCAGGTTAAAGCCACCCTGGATTATTGGCCAGAGCCTGACCAAGAGTCTGAGGTGTTTAGCAATGTTTATGATGTCCCGAAGGGTAAACGAGAAGTGGCCCTGCAGCTGGATCAGGTTGACCTACAGCCTGGTACCTATCGAGTGACGTTAACGCCGGAAGGAATTGGTAATCAAAAACCGCTGTCCGAAGAGCAGATCTTTTCGGTTTGGACAGATCCTAAGGATGTCAGCAAGCGCAACGAAGGAGACATTGAAGATGCGGGTCTAAATAACAGCGTCAGTAGCATCAAAATTTGTGAGGGGAGTAGCGATGCTGAAGAACCCTGTGCCGAGGATTTGAGTGAACTCTCCACTGAAATCAAGACACTAGCTTTTACGGCTAAACTGCCCAGCATTGCCAATGTGCAATTCCGAGGAGATTCTGAAATCACTTATATCCTCCGCTATCTTGGCAAGACCAAGGATGACAAAATTCCCCCCATCCAAGTGTTTCGAGAAACGAATGAGCTAGATCGCAAGGTGGGAACCTTTACCTTAGGGATTACACCCTCTAAAAAAAAGTTTCGCCCAGGAGAGTATGAGTTGATCACCTCCCTAGAAGCCAGATCATCACGACCCATCCGTAAATTATTCAGGTTGAAGTGAGAGAGCGCTATGCCAGTCCTCCGTACTGCCCTTGAGAACATAGGGATGCACCTAGACAATGCTCTAGATGTTATTGGAACTGGGCTATTTCTGAGCAGCAATCCCCGACAGTTGAACGGCATCTGCTTCAAATAGTGTTTTCCATATCTTACTGAGACGTTTATCCTCAGGTTTCTCCCGGCGTGCGGCAGCTAAGGCCTGCACCGCGTCATACCAATAGCCCGCTTCAGCAAAGGCATCAGCTTGGTCCCTGAGTTTAGATTTTGAGACCTTTTTAGCCACTTCTGGTGTCGGCGGTACATAGCGAATCCAACCATTGGCGATGATGCCATTTCGGCCTTTACGGGTACAGAAGAGTCCCACGACCCATTGATAATCTGTCTTGGGTTTTAAGGCGAGGGTGGAGGCTTGATCAGGAATCGCAATTCTGGATAGCCCTGCTTGGCCTGAAGCCTGGAAAGTCGTGGAATAGACTTCTTTCTTAGAGCGACCGTTAGCCCCCACCTCGTACAAACTGAACTGAACAATCCGGTAACTATGGGTGGGAGTAAACCAATAAAAGGTGGGATAAGCTGTTGCACTGAAGCCTATATTGCTTTTGGGCACCAATGTGGTGAGAGTGGGGCGACCACTGGTCGTACAGGTTTTGGGTTGGCCCGGTTCTGGCGAAATGGCAGGGTCATCCGGTAATTCCCAGATGGGGGGTGCATCCGGTCTGGGTAACGGAATCGGAACCACTCGGGAAGGTCGTCGAGGTGTACTTTCGTTTAATGGCCCTTTCCTGGGCTCGACGGCTCGTGTCGCTAGCCCTCGACGATTACCAGGTTTTGATAGATCTCCAGGTGGCTTAAATCCAGCATGGCTCGGTAAGGCAGACCATAGAACTCCCACTAAGCCTCCCACTGCTAAGGTCGCGATCCGTGTTGCAGGGGTAGAACAATATTTAGACATTGTTAGTCAGCTGGGCCTCTCAAAATGTTGGGTGCAGAACGGTTCAAGGGGAGCTTGCAAAATGTTCCAGACACTAAGCACTCCCTCATCATACCCAAGCGATATCCTGACCGCTTCACGGATTGAAGGGAGAATGTCGGAAGGCGATCGCTTGAGTACAGGGTTTTGGGAGATGTGAGTGGGGAAACGGTTATTTAAATAGACTCCTTCCCCCAAGAATGTGTTCCAGATAGGAGAGTGGAACCACCATCGTGCTGTACCTTTGCGGAATCCGGTAAGATGAATCGACCGTCGTCACAATTGACTGAGTTTTAAGCGCTATGGCTGTTCGAGACAGAGTGAATCCCAAAACCCTTGAAGCTGCGATCGCAGCTTCGCAAAGCTATCTGCTCACCCAACAAGACGAGACGGGCTATTGGTGGGCAGAGCTTGAATCCAATGTTTCGATTACTTCTGAAGTGGTGCTGCTGCACAAGATTTGGGGAACAGATCGTAGTCGGCCCTTGGAGAAGGTGGAAACATATTTGCGATCGCAACAGCGAGACCACGGTGGCTGGGAACTCTACTTCGACGACGGGGGAGAAATCAGCGTCTCTGTCGAAGCCTACATGGCCCTGAAGCTCTTAGGCGTGCCCATGGAAGATCCGGCCATGGTGCGGGCACGGCAGTTTATTTTGGAGCATGGGGGAATTAGCCGCACCCGCGTGTTTACCAAGCTGCATTTAGCCCTGATTGGCTGCTATGAATGGCGAGGGATTCCCTCTCTTCCGCCCTGGGTGATGTTGTTGCCCGAACAGTTTCCTTTCACCATTTATGAGATGTCGAGTTGGGCCAGGGGCAGCACCGTCCCCTTGCTGATCGTGATGGATCGGGAGCCAGTCTATGCCGTGGAAGCTGGGTTCAACTTGGATGAACTCTATGTAGAAGGCCGCCATCGCGCCCAGTTTGATCTGCCCCTCAGCAACGAATGGACCGATGCCTTTATCTATTTAGATGGCCTATTCAAATTTGCTGAATCGACCAATCTTGTCCCCTTTCGAGAAGAAGGAATTCGCGCTGCTGAACGTTGGATTTTGGAACGTCAAGAAGCAACGGGGGATTGGGGAGGGATTATCCCGGCCATGCTCAATTCTCTTTTGGGTCTTAAGGCCCTGGACTATGATGTCCACGATCCGATTATTGAACGGGGCATGGCAGCTCTGGATGCCTTTGCCCTCGAAACCGAAGACCAATATTGGATTCAACCCTGTATCTCTCCTGTATGGGATACGGCCTTGGTCGTGCGAGGGCTGGCTGAGTCCGGGTTAGCGCCCGATCATCCTGCCCTAGTGAAAGCGGGAGAATGGCTGCTGAATAAGCAAATCCTAGATTACGGAGATTGGTCCGTGAAAAATCCAGGGGGTTTACCTGGGGGCTGGGCCTTTGAGTTTGACAATCGCTTTTATCCCGATGTGGATGATACCGCCGTTGTGGTCATGGCCTTAAACGAAGTCCAGCTACCGGACGAGCAGGCTAAGGATGCAGCCATTGCCAGAGCCGTTAACTGGATTGCCACGATGCAATGCCGTCCTGGAGGGTGGGCTGCCTTTGATATCAATAATGATCAAGACTGGCTGAACGCCTTGCCCTACGGGGATCTGAAAGCCATGATTGACCCCAATACTGCCGATGTCACGGCCCGAGTGTTAGAAATGATCGGTCGTTGCCATCAAACAACAGGGAAAAACAGTGTGGATCGAGCCCTTCGATATTTGCGAACTGAGCAAGAACCGGAGGGGTGCTGGTTTGGACGCTGGGGGGTTAATTATATTTACGGCACGAGTGGCGTACTGGCTGCTCTAGCCTTGATCGATCCCCAGGGCTGGCAATCCCAAATTCAGCAAGCAGCAGCTTGGTTAGTAAGTTGCCAAAATACGGATGGGGGTTGGGGCGAGACTTGTGCCAGCTACGATAACCCTAAGCTTAAAGGCCAAGGTCCTAGCACAGCCTCCCAAACGGCTTGGGCTATTATGGGGCTATTGTCGGCGGGGGAAGCGACCTCTGTCTATGCCGAGGCTGCAATTGAGCGGGGCGTGAATTACCTCACGACGACGCAAAAGATGGATGGCACTTGGGATGAAGACTATTTCACAGGGACTGGTTTTCCCGGCCATTTCTATCTGAAATATCACCTTTACCAGCAGCATTTTCCCTTAACGGCTTTGGGCAGGTACCAGGCCATGTTGCAACAAAAGAGTTAGGTCATCTGAGAATGAGGCCCATAAATGGGGTTACTGAATGCTATTGGCTTCAGTTAATAGCTCTTTGACAGCCGCTTTATCGGTCTGGGTCAATAGCCGGTGGTCTATCGGATATTCAGTGTACTGAGTTTTTTTGTGTCTTAAAACTTCCACAGCGGTATGGACGGCTTTGTAGCCGATTTTGACGCCTGCCTGATCGATGATTGATTGTAGAGGACTGTTGGGATCTAACAGCATTCGAGCCTTGTCTTTTGATAAATCTAGAATGCCAAAAACTTTGACTTTTGCTTGCAATCCTAAGTCTTCCACTGCTGCCACAGACAGTTCTGTGGCCAAGTTGGATCCCCCCCATAGGATATTGATCTGAGGATTCTCCGATAGCATTTCTTTAATGTGAGCGATGTCAGCTTGAGTAATTGCATCTACGGACGAAACTTCTTTCCAGGTAACGTCGGAAGCCGCCATGCCGTTGAGGAAGCCTTGATAGTTGGGATAATACCGTTCATATTCCGCACTATCCACCACACCAATATTTAAAGGCTGATCCTGGAGATGGGTCGCCGCCCATTGGGTGAGGTGTTCTGCCGAATCGGCTCCCATCTTTAAGCTATTGGTGTTGAAACAGGCAAACACCATATCTTTTGCGGTTTCTTTATCGAAGCAAAAATCCACTGTGATCACCACCACGCCCGCTTGATAAGCCTTTTCAAGAGCTGGGATAGACCCTAATGGATCCTCTGGAGACAACACAATGGCATCAATCCCGGAATCAATCAGTTCCTGAATAGTTTGGGCTTCATTTTGAACCCCGGAGGGGGATAGCAAACTCCAAATTTCTACCCGCCGATTGGCAGCCCGCCGCATCCCCAATTCATAGGCTTTAAAGATCGTGCTATCGGCTGATTTGATCAGGCCAATTCGTAAGCGAGGTGAGCGAGGACGGGCAATGGTTTGCATCCAATTTGGACTTTTGATGGCAGACTGCCAGTGCTTGGCCCGTTTGAGTTGATGGAGTGCCCAAAAGCTAGCTTTAGAGAGATCGGCATTTCTTAAGTTCGTCGATCGCAAGTTGGCATCGTCTAAAAAATCTACCGATTGGAGGGAGCTATTCTCCAAGTTGGCTTTGTACAAATCGCTCCCCTTGAGGATGGAACGATTCAAGTTGGCTTGGTATAAATCAGTACGATGGAGGATTGCATGGTTGAATTTGGTCCATATTCCTTGAACCTGGTGCATTTTTGCCCGGGTTAGATTGGCCTTCGTGAAGTTGGCATTATTGAGTAAGCTTTTATGCAATACTGCATCCGTAAAGTTAGCCCCTTGCAGGTTGGCTCCTTCCAGGTTGGCTCCCTCTAAATTGGCCCCTTGCAGATTTGCGCCCTGTAGATTAGCTTCACTCAGGTTGATTCCCTTTAAATTACTGCCCTTTAAGTTAGCTTTTTCGAGATTGGCATGGGCAAGATTGGCTTGTTCTAAGTTGGCATGGGATAAATCAATCCCTTGATGCTCGAAAAATTTGAAAGGCCATTGCTGAATACTACGGAAACTGACCGAGGGTTTATGGCATTGATTCAGTTGAATTTTAACCATTTGGGCTTTGGGGGCCTGCAGGCCAGCATTACTCGCGCAGAGTGAATCGAGGGTTTTGAGGGCCGCTATTCTGCCATCACTATGTTGTTGCCCCTTTTGATCGACTAGAACATTCCGCGCATCTTCTATCTTCTTTTGCTGTTGGTAAGGGATAGAGAAAAGATAGGAAATAAAAGCAATGAGAATAGCTGCTTCCCCCAGGACCGTTGCCAGCTTGATGATCGAAATCATTTCAAGCCAAGCAACAAAATCACTTACCTTGGCATCCAGAATCGAAAACGGCTTGAGGAGAGGGGGTTTGGGAGGGCTAGTAGACTGTTGCGCCTGATTATATTGTTCGAGTTGATGAATATAGGTGGCTAAAGAAAGCTGAAATTGGCTAGCTTCCTGTTGAATGACGGCTAACCGCAGGTAATCTTCGGAGATTAAATTAACTCGCTGAAAGCTCTCTACCAAGGGCTGACCCTCGTTCTCTTCTAGAAGCGTTGGATTCAGCTCTGGCTTTGGATAGTGGGGATGGGGGTCCTCTCCTGGGGGTGTTTTACTCATCAACGTCACTGTCTAGTAGGATGCACACTTAACCTCCTGTTATTGGAGCATTGCTTTGAAGGTTGCAGCGTCTAAAGTTCTGAATCCTTCAGGGGTTAAGTAGCTCAAGATCACTAAATTTGACCCTTGGTTATGGTTCTCAACAAAATTAATCGTGACGCCTCCTAAATCAAACTGAGAACGGGCAACTTGCTGCATAAAACTTTCGCGTGTGATTTCTCCTGGAATATCTTTTAAGATACGCAGAGTCATTTTGCCCACAATGTACCCTTCTAAGGAGACATGGCCAAATTCATTCTCCAGTTTCGTTCTCGCTTCTTGAACGATGGGCAGGTTGGAATCCAGGAGAGGAGCGACGTGAGTCATGATCACGCGGTCGCGAATGCCATACTCTTCTAAATCGAGCATAAAATCATCGCCTCCGGTAAAGGAAACTGCTGAGATAATCCTTTTTTCACCTTGCTGTTGAAGGTGGCTGGCAAAGCGAGCAATGTTACTGTAGGAGCCGACTGTGACGATGAGGCGGCACTTGACGCCACTGGTTTTTTCCCAGGCTTTGATGGACTGATAACCAGGGACTACATTCGGCGTGTTGCGCGCATAGACCCCAACAGGGCCAATATGATTACGTTGGGGATTATCCCCTGCCATGGTGAGGATCTTTTCAAAGGATTGAATAATCGCTGCATCGCCCTTTGCCGCGATGAGGGCTGACTTTAACCCTGCTAAACCAGACATGCCATAGCTGTCATTCTGGACATAGGCACAGATTTGTTCAGGCGTTACTCCATTGCGAATTGCCAGTTGAACCACCGCCTTAATTTCTTGCGCATAGCTGGCACGATAGTTGACGATGGGGCCTTTGCCGGGTCTCAAAATTCCCGAGCCGGTGAAAAAACCGACCGCAGGAATGTTCTGTTCTGCCAGGATGGGGAGAGATACTTTTGCCGTCGGTGTCCCCACATTGCCAATCATTAAAAAGATCTGGTCTTGGATGATTTCTTGGGTGGCTTGTCGAGTGCTAGCCGGTTCGTAATAGTCGTTTTTGAAGATCAGACGAATGGATCGCCCTTTCACTTTTTGATCCTTCAAGGCTGTTTCTAAACCGATCTTCATACGATTGCCCAGCCCCTCTTCTTGTCCAGCTAAAGCCAAGACTGAACCGAAGGTAATCGTGCTACCCGAAGCTCCCTCATTAGGTATAGTCTGGCGAGGCAGTTGACATCCAGGTAGCCATCCCAAGGCCATGAGCAGGATGATGGATAAACACTGTCTTCTACTTTGAGAGAAAGCCATGGTGGCTAGCCAAAACAATCCATTTGCTGATCGCCACTTCTCTAAAGACGATAACGCTTGTCTCCCGGATAGTGGGTTGGTTTATGGGTCTCAACGACTCAGCACTGATAGCGGAGACTTTACTGGCTGAAGCGTTCTAGACTAAACCCCTCTATTCAAAGACGCCCCTTGAGAAAATTCAATACGACTTAAGGCGTAAAATGTCGGCCCATGTTACCTCGGAAATCGCATTTTGAATCATAGACTACCCTTTAAGGGAACAGAACTCCCTATCCTTGGGGACTGAGTGTGGCTCTAGGTTTGGCTAATCCGCAATCCAGCCAACCCTCCAGGCTCATTGTTTTTCTACTTTGAATCGTTTTTCTATGCCTGAAGATATTGCAAAACCCCCTTTGCCTCCCTTTGATATCGAATCTGCAACCGCTAAAGTTCGCTTTGCCGAAGATGCCTGGAATGGTCGTAATCCTGAAAAAGTATCTCTGGCCTATAGCGTTGATAGTGTTTGGCGAAACCGCGCTGAGTTTGTTTCAGGTCGTGCCGAAATTGTGGCTTTTTTGCAGCGCAAGTGGGCGAAAGAATTGGACTATCGTCTGATTAAAGAACTCTGGGCCACCCACGATAACCGAATTGCTGTGCGTTTTGCCTATGAATGGCATGACGATTCGGGGAGTTGGTTTCGCGCCTATGGGAATGAAAACTGGGAGTTTAATGAGCTAGGTCTTATGAAACGCCGTATTGCCAGTATCAATGATCTGCCAATTCAGGAGGGCGATCGCAAATTCCACTGGCCCTTAGGCCCCCGTCCTGCCGATCATCCTGGCCTATCCGACTTAGGGTTGTAATGGCCCCGATTTAGACAATGCACCTAAAAAATACACCGTTAATTTTTAGGTGCAAACTCACCGATCAAAAAAGCCTCGTAGTGCCCCAACGGGAAACCACGAGACGTTCTAGGAAAGTATCAGGATAAAAAGCCCAATGCTATGCGGCAGTTATTAGTGGATCTAAAAATGGATAGTCCGTATAGCCTTCTGCCCCCCGGGTATAGAACGTGGATGGGTCGGGTTCATTGAGGGGGGCTTGTTTTGCAAAGCGTTCCGGTAAGTCAGGGTTAGCAATAAACGGGACGCCATAGGCGACTAAATCGGCTTCTTGGTTTGCGATCGCAGCCGCACCACTGACTGCATCATAGCCACCGTTGATCATCAGCGGACCTTGAAAAACCTGTCGGATATAGGGAGTCACCCGCTCGCCTTCCACTGCCAGCATATGCCCTTGCAAGGCTTCAAGGACATGAAGATAGGCCAAATTGTAAGTATTGAGGGCTTGAGCTGCATGTGTGAAGGTTGAGATCGGATTACTATCTCTCATGTCATTAAAGGCATTCGTAGGAGAAAGTCGAACGCCTACATGATCAGCACTCCAGACAGCTACCGCTGCCTCAACAACTTCTAACAGAAACCGGGTACGGTTTTCGATCGTGCCCCCATAGGCATCTTGCCGTTCGTTGGTGCCATCTCGAAGGAACTGATCAATTAAGTATCCATTAGCCCCATGGATTTCAACCCCATCAAATCCCGCTTTTCGAGCATTGCCAGTGGCCTGAGCAAAATCTTGAACAATGCTTGGAATCTCGTCCAGACTCACAGCTCTGGGGGTGACAAATGGTTTCTTACCCTGCGGAGTATGGACTTCACCTGCTGGCTTAATCGCCGAGGCAGAAATCGGTCGTGCCCCATTCAACTGAAAATCTGGATGAGAGGCCCGTCCTGTATGCCAAATTTGCAGGAAAATCTTGCCATCTTGCTGGTGGACGGCATCTGTTACCTGGCGCCAAGCCTGTATTTGGGCTTCAGAGTAGATCCCTGGCGTTTCAGACCAGCCCGCCGCTTGCTCAGAGACCTGAGTCGCTTCCGTAATAATCAGACCCGCACTCGCCCGTTGCTGGTAATACTCAGCCATTAAAGCGTTGGGAACTCGATCTGGTCCTGATCGACCTCGGGTTAACGGTGCCATTACCATGCGGTTGCGGAGGTCAACCGCACCCAGACGAATGGGTTCGAACACGGATGAAATTGACATTGGAACTCTCCCTGTTGGTTTGGAGTATAAGAACTGAACTTGCCTGCCAAGCAGGACAAAGTAAACGGTAAGGCGGCGCGCGCTTCGCCTTACCGTCAGGAACGAAAAATCAGGCGTCTTACAAATGTTTGTCTAAGGATTCAACCAAGGTTGCTTTAGGAGATGCCCCTACCAGCGTTTCAACGGGTTGGCCTTCCTTAAAGACGATCAGCGTTGGAATGCTACGAATGCCATATCGGCTGGCAACATCACTGCTCTCATCCACATTGAACTTAACGACTTTGACTTGATCTTGGTAGTCCGCAGCGATGTCATCAACGATGGGACCGACCATACGGCAAGGCCCACACCAAGGGGCCCAAAAATCGACGAGAACGGGTTGCTGGCTCTCAAGCACCTCTGCAGTAAAGGTGGTGTCATTGATAGCAGTAGTAGAAGACATAATGGGGCCTCCTTATTGTTCGTATATTCGAGAATCTCGAACAATTAAAATATAAATCATCCCATGGCATAATGCAACTATGAAAATTTTGTTCCACCCAGAACCGCAGCAAATCTCCTTGGCGGCAGTGTTATACGCCTTGGGAGATCCAGTGCGATTAGATATTGTGAATCAACTGGCCGCCTCAGGTGAATTGACCTGCAATGCCTTCGATTGTGAAATTGCTAAGTCCACCCTCTCCCATCATTTCAAAATTTTGCGGGAGTCCGGTGTGATTTATTCGCGCAAAGAAGGGACTCAACATCTTAATTCTCTGCGGCGAGAAGAACTTGATAACCTATTCCCTGGTTTATTAGCGTCTGTTTTAGGTAGCCTCAGCGCTTCAGCCTAGTGTTCTCTTAAGATATAGCCGTTACCCAAAAATGCTGATATCTAATCGAGATGGCCTACAATCCGTTTTATACGTCGCTGAAGTAGTCCTAGGTGATGTTGAAAAACCGCCTGCTGGGACTGTAAACGTTGCCGTTGCCCAGCCAAAGTTTTTTCAAACAAGCGTAACCGTTCTTTTTCATGGGCCAACCGAAGTTCTAACCGAATCAGATCCGTCGCTGCCGAAGAACTGTGGGAGTAACCTCCTGCGTCGCGGATCTGCTCTTGTAGGTCAGACACTGTATGGTGCAGTTGAACAAGCTCTTCTTCTTGTTCATCTACAAACTGAACCGATCGAATCCAGACTGCCCGCAAATGTTCAACTTGATCTTGCAAATCCCGCAACGGGAGTTCTTCTGGGGTTGGGCCATTCGACTGCACTAAAACCTGCGATGGGGCTTCAGGGGTGTAATTGGGGAAAGGATTTTGATTGAACGAAATACTAGGGGATGGGGTTGGCAATGGTTGGGGGGGCACCTGACCGTTCATGGGGTGAACTTGGAAGTCTCCATAGGGTTGATCCTGTGATAAAGCCCCATTGATAATTAGCCCCGTGACTCGTTGCCCAGAACGCATCAATAGCTCTTTTGCGGCAGCTATATTAGGAAGGTTAGCAATACCAGGTTTAACCACAATCACAATGCCATCCGCTTGCCCTCCCAAAATGGATACATCTGCAGCTGAATTTAACGAAGGCGCATCAATTAGAATGTAGTTATAAATGGACTTTGCTGCATTTAGCATTACAGTCATGTGTTTGGATTCTAAGGTCCCCATGGCATTGGCATGAAGATTACCCGCTGTCATCACATCCACATGGGCAGTGACCGATTGAGTCGCTGAATCTAAATCAGCTTGTCCAAACAAGACATTGCTTAAACCGAATTCATTCAGGACATCCCACATACGGTCTTGAAACGGATTTCGAAGATTACCGTCGACAACCAGAACTTGATTTCCTGCCTGGGCAAGGGCCATAGCCAAATTTGCGACCACCGTTGATTTACCCTCTTGGGGTGATGTACTCGTCACCACTAAAGTTTGGCAATGGCGACCCGTTTGTACCGATTTTAGGCTAACTTGTAGCATTCGAAAGGCGTTACTGACTGGTGAATCAGGAAAATCTCTGAGGAAAAGTTTAGGAGCTAACTGTTGTAATCCCCCATCGTAAAATAGTGAATTATTAGAATTCCCGAACGCGGGAATGACCCCCAATAGAGGATACTCAAATTGATGAACGGCGTCTTCGACAGTCCGAATGGATTTATCCAGAGTTTCCAATATGTAGGCAGTAGCAAAGAAGGCTAACACCCCTAATAATCCGGTTGCTAAATAGTCTGCTTGATTCGGCGTAACTGGCGACTTTGGAATTTGGGCTGGTACCAAAACTCTCGCATTCCCTACTGTTTGATTTGCCTCAGCTAAAATCTCTTGCTGTTTTTGTAAGAGTAAAGCATAGGTAGACTGTGCTGCCTCTAGTTTTCGCTCTAATTCTCGCTGCTTTTCTGCCAAGCCAGGGAAAATGTTGAGTTGTTGTTTATAGGATTCTAAAGTGTTTGATTGGGCAATGACCTGACTGACTAATCCCTGTCTTTGAGCCTCTAATTTGACGAGATCAGCAGTCAACTCTTCTTGCAGGGAACCAATCAAGGATTCAGGGGCGGCTACTTTTGTCCCCAGTATTTTCTCAGCACGTTGTTGGAATAGAGCTTTTAATTTGTTTACATCCCGGGCTAAACCAAGAACCGTAGGGTGAGTAGCCGTAAGCTGGTTAGTCTGTAGGGCGAGCTGAGACTCAGTTTGTTGTAACTGGGTGAGCACATCGCGAATCTCGGCAGATTGGCTTAGGCTAACTGCTGCCATGGCTTGTTGCGGCGTCATGCCCAATTGATTACTTAGTACATTGGCTTCAGTTTGGAGTTGTGCAATTTGAGCTTGGGCGTCACTGATTTTTCCTTGTAATTCAGCAATTTTTGCTTCGGCATCTTGCTCCCGGTTACTAAGATCTACAATCTGATTTTTCTGCTTAAATTGTCGGAGTGCTCTTTCAGCATTTTGAACAGTCTTTTCTGATTGAGGAATTCGTTCTGAGATAAATTTACTAGCAGTCTCAATAGAATTGCGATTGTCTTGAAGATGGTTTTCAAGATAAACCTGCATGAGTAGATTGACTGCAGCAGCAGCATGCTCAGAATTAATGGATTTATAGGTAATTCGGAGAATATCTGTTCCCTTTACATCTGAAATAACAAAATTTTGCCGAAAACCTTTGAGATCTAGTGAGTAATCGATATCCTCCTGGGTACTTAGTTTGTTTAAGGTTGTTTGCAGAAGGGGCGTGGACTGGATGACAGCAGATTCGGTCTCCAGGGGCCTGCCCTCTAAATCAAGGGGATCTAAATTCCCAATTTCGGTACCTAATGTAGTGAGTTTAGAAATGGGGTTCACTTTTGTAAATCGCAATTGGCCCTCAGCGACATAGAGAGGCTGGTACAGCAACTTTATTGCGAGTGTTCCGAGGGTTAGCACCAAAGTGAACGCTACTGAAGATGGTAGCCAATGGCGTTGAAGGATTAGCCTAAATTTCCTTGATTTACTGATTTGGGAGGCTAACACTGATGCCAACTCCTATTGTGCAAAAAAATGTAGAAAAAGACATTAATAATTTTCTAATTCCTCAGCTCTAACTCTTATTTTTATCTAGCTTTTAAAAAAGCGGATATATTTACTTATACATGTTTAAGCTGATGCTCAATCATTAGTTAGTCAGATAAAGCATTCAAGAGAATGCATGTCCCAATATAGATGATATTTATGCTGGACTTGATCACTATCATTCATCAATAAAATTCTATTGACTCTGTCATCTTAGTATTAGAAGTGAAGTAGTTGTTCCTGAACTCGCTCGGGATATTTTACTCTCAAAGAAACCATAGCGACTGTTCCAAGATTTTGCTGAATTGAATCTCAATTGTATTGCTAGTTACAAAAAGGCAGTTGATTGCTTATTTCATATTTATCCAAGTTCACTCTTAAGAGTATTCAGACTTACTAAGTTAGTTATCCAATTAACCTAAGCATAGTGAGATTTATCGTTATAGAAGCTGACATATCTCTTGTATTAAATACATTTTGAATAGTATTCAAAATTTGTATGGTCTTCCCTCCACTATTTTATAGTAATCATTGGTCTTACTAACTTGATTTTCACATCTGCTGACTTTATGGATTCTTATCTTACAAGTATAAGGCATTGACAATCTAATAATGATACCTGCTACATATTCATTCCAAATGGAAGAGGTAAATTGTATGAAGTCCTACGGGGAATTGGAATACCACTATTTTTATAAGTCTTTATTTTTAGTCGTCTGAGTAAAACCTCATCGCCTAGAACGGTATTAGTACAAATGGTAAATGAGTATAAGAAGAATGCACATAATTTCATTTACTAACCATTAAATAAATCTTATTTTCTAATAGATAGATGATTTTGACATTCAGCTTCTCATGAATTTTATTTTCAAGATATATTATTAGAGTGTATTAACGAGTTTATTTCAAATTAGATCATTTTCATATCACATCTCTAAATTCAATAATAATTCCGACCAAAAAAATCTTACTTTTTTGAGGATATAACTAGGGTGATAGTTATATAAATAGCTATTCATATTACAAATTTGGCTATCTCAACAATCGTGTTGAGTATTTTTAGTGCTAGCCGTAGGTATTTTAAGCTTATTAGGTATTTTACTTGATCTTAAAAAAATATGTACATGTAATTCTGTATAGATTAAATTTTGATCCTGAAATAAAACCACTTTTCAGTACAAAAAAATCTACATCCATTTTTTGCCCTAAAACAGATAGTTAGATGCTCATTAGTAAATCTTGGTGACGAAAGCACAGTTTCTTGTGCCAAGGAACACAAAGATTATGGTAGATTTGATTTAGGATACTTCATATTTCCACAAGACTTGAAATAAAAAAGCGTCCAACTTATTCTTTACATCAACAATTCTGGGGGGTGATGGTTTTGGTGACGCAACTAGTTCAAACATTCTAATCATCCCCCTTGCTCATATCCTTACTGTCGTTACGGAGTGAGCATCGGTCATTCAAGCGGAGTGAAGTGTCACAAGGCATTTGAGTGCGGTCTTTTCTGAGTGAGAGCCTCTTATGTCACTCAATATCAGCTCCTCAAGATATCTAAAATTTAGAACAGTGACTATGTAGGCTAGATCACCTAGCCAAAATAATGCACTAAAAGGACTTCACGAAGATTGAGTGCATTAATGGCGAAATCTTTTGTTCAAGTCTCATGGGATTCCCAGTTCTAAATTAGTTTCTCGTGTGCGTCCATGTTCATTTCCTTCATGAGATTGCTAAATCGATGTTACATACTCCTTTAGATCGCTCTATCACTAAAACTCCATTCAAACCATTAGGATCTATTCTCAAAAAAGCGGGCTTAGTTTCTACTCAGCAGCTTGAAAAAGCGTTGCAAACGCAGGCAGAATGCAACAATCTCAAAATTGGCGAAATTCTAGCTTCGCAAGGTACCTTAAAAACGTCCACCATCCATTTTTTTGTAGATAAATTTCCACAACTCCTAACACAATCTGCTTATCAGCCTATTGGACAATATCTGCAAGCAGCTGATCTACTAGATGAACGTCAAATTTCTGAAATTCTCCAAGTTCAGGAGCAGTCTGATCTCAAATTTGGGGAAATTTCTGTGCGAAAAGGTTGGATTCAGCAAGATACCGTTAACTTTTTCTTGCAACACTTTCAATCTGAAACCTCAGATAATAGAACTCCCGATACCAGCGAACCTAATATTGCTGACCATTCAGACCTTGATATCCAAAAAACAGCACCCCCAATTCTTCTATCTCCACCACATTTGGGTACAGATGAGTTGGGCTTTGTGGTGAATGCGTTTGAAACCAATTGGATTGCGCCTGCAGGGCCACATTTAGATGCCTTTGAACAGGAATTTAGTGAAGCAGTGGGAATTTCCCATGCAGCAGCCCTGAGTTCAGGTACGGCTGGCATACATCTAGCGTTGCAGCTGGTAGGCGTTGAACCGGGTGACGAAGTATTTTGTTCGACGCTAACCTTTGTTGCTAGCGCGAATCCGATTCTGTATCAAGGGGCAGTGCCTGTTTTTATAGACAGCGAACGCACCTCCTGGAATATGGATCCTAACTTACTCTCGCAGGCCTTAAGACAGCGAGCTCGCCTAGGTAAATTACCAAAGGCCGTTGTCTTAGTCCATTTATACGGTCAAAGTGCGGATCTTGGACCGATTTTAGAACTCTGCAATGAGTACGATATTCCCCTGATTGAGGATGCTGCTGAATCTCTGGGAGCAACCTATCAGGGCAAAGCTACGGGCACCTTTGGCCGACTGGGAGTGTTCTCTTTTAATGGCAATAAAATTATCACTACTTCTGGTGGAGGAATGTTGGTTTCAGAAGATGCCACGTTAATTGCCAAAGCTCGTTTCTTGTCGACACAAGCCAGAGATATAGCTCCTCATTACCAACATTCCCACTTGGGATATAACTATCGTCTTAGTAATGTCTTAGCGGGTATAGGTCGGGGCCAACTCAGGCTCTTATCCAAAAAAGTCGCTGCCCGACGTCGCATCTATCATCGATATCTTCAAGATCTGGGGTCATTACCTGGGTTAACCTTAATGCCGGAGCCCACTTTCGGACGGGCAACGCACTGGTTATCCTGTATGCTGATTGACCCTCGCAAATTTGGAGTGAGCCGAAATAGGGTCCAAGAAGCTCTACGGGATCATCAAATTGAGTCCCGACCCGTTTGGAAACCTTTGCACCTGCAGCCACTGTTTGCTCAATGCGACCATATTGGCGGTACAGTGTCCGAAGATTTGTTTAATAATGGTATTTGCTTGCCGTCTGGTTCTGGCATGACAGATGCAGATTTGGATCGCGTCATTGCCATTATTTCATCCCTTGCCTCATGAGGGTTGAGATAATTTGATAGTTTCATCTCTACAGCGATGGGAAAACTATCCTTCCGGCCAGGCGTAAATTTTCTATGAGGTCTTCAATCTTGAGAGATTTTGGCCATAGGTATACTCTCAGCTTACATACATGCCCTCATACTGTTTCACAATTGACTCTAATGAAAAAGAGTCAAGAATTCTTTGTCTGGCGGCTTTTCCCATCAGAAATCTCTGCTCGGGAGTTCGTGTGATTAATGTACTCCAAGAATTCGCTAGGGATTCAGGATCTTTAGTTGGTACCACTATCCCCGTATCCCCAACTAGAAAAGCTGAGTCTCCAACATCTGTTACCACACAGGTCACTTGGCAAGACATCGCTTCACCAACGACTAATGGAAAAGCCTCCCCATATGCAGAAGCAGAGGTCAATATATCTAAGGCTGCGAAAATATTTGGCATGTCTATTCGCTTGCCAAGCAAATGAACATGCTGTTGAAGTCTTGCTGTTTTGACTAATTCAGTTAAGGTTGTGTTGGATTCATCTACTCCATCCCCCACAAGGACAAAATGGACGTTAGGAAATTTTGGGACAAGTAGCGCTGCAGCCGTAAGAAAATTATGATGATCCTTCATAGGATGGTATCGGGCAGCGATACCAATCACAGTCTCTGCTTCTGTTAAGTTAAGTTCATTTCTAAAAGCGTTCCTTTTTTCAGCAGAAGGGACAAATAGCGAAGTATCAAAGCCGTTGGGTATAACACAACTTTTTTGAGTCGCATATCCTAGTTTTTCATGCTGCTCTTGACTCGTTTTGGAAACATAAGCTATTTCTCTGGTAAACGAAGAAAGTAAGGTTCCCATTCTGATCAAGAGTCGAGTGAGTAATTTCTCAGCTGAGAGTTCATTTATTGAGTGGTGGATACTCCATATTACTGGAGGTGAGTGAGAACAGAATAAAGAGGCAAAACAGCTAGCAATATTGCCATGGTACATCCACCCTTGGATGATATCTGGCTGATGTTTTTTGATAATTGAAACTAATTTAGAAAAGTGAGTTATATTGGGAAGTCTTTGTTGCATCCCTAATGCATATATGGGGATTTCTAATTCTTGAAATTGATTATTGAAATCAGAGGTACTCATTAAAGAAATAACAATTGGCCTAAAAAGTGAGCGATCTATTTTGGACAAGATATTATAGAGTATGACTTGCGCTCCATTTCTATCAAAGTTTGTGATTATAAATAATATCGTTTTTGTGTTCTTCACTTATCTGACCTCATTCTTGCAATTGAATATTTATCAGATATAAATAAATTACTTGATAATACAATCAGAAAGAAACATGAAATAAAAAACCAAAAATGTGTTTGTAGTAATATTTTGGGATCTGCATATATCGTATAGTCTGACCAAACTAATGCAGAGTAGACATATATATATTGCATCCAATGAATTTCAAGTGAATGATTATAAGTGACTTGCTGGATAAATCTCCCTATCCATCCGTAGGATAAACTAAAAATAATTAATCCTGGCCAAGACATACTATATAAACATGAAGAGATAAAGCCAGACGGAATTTCATATTTATCCGTATTAACTAAGAAATTTGTATTGTAATAAGAGACAGTTGGTGGTGCTTCATAAATCCGATCAGGAAGAAAGGATGCTAATCCATAGAACCAGTCACTCAACAGCCTGAGTTCATAGGTGGAGTTTGTAGCTGCAAATATTGAGAAAAATGGAGCACTGAATTCATCCAGTACGTTAGATGGGTCGCTTTCTGACTGTATATTTGCATCAACACTATTCTGAAAATTATCCGTAACAGCATCAATACCATCTGAAAGGTAGATTAAACTCCCAAATATTTCTTTCCCGTAAGAAGAAATGATTGCCAGTAATGTAATAAAGAATATTACAACACCCAAGGAGTGTTTACCTTTTCTGATGGAATATACCAAATAGAATGTGAGTAAATATCTTAGAACATTTGCGCGGGTTGCAATTAGGAAAAAAGAAAGCAGAGAAATAGAAATTGAAAATATAAATATAATCAACAATTGAATACTTCTTCCCTTTGACTTATCATTGAATAGGATAGAAGATATCAAGAAAGATCCCATAAAAGATAGCAAGAAGAATCTCTTAACTAAAGAGAATTGAGGTGTTTCAATAACGGTAGAACGGAGTAAAGATGCATTAGAAATTGCATTGATAAGTCCACCATTTTGAACGCTATAGACTACGATCGAGGAAAAAGATATTAACAATAAAATTAGTGCATAGGTGAAAACAAAATGCCCACTATTTTTTTCTTTGATATAAATTCTATTGGCAGAATTAGTCGCAGAGTCTAAATGGAATCCTATGGCAACAAAAAAATAAGTCAAAAAAATCAGTAAAGGGACTTGAAAACTATTAAGGTTAATCGTCGTTCCTTTGAGGATAGATGTATTTAGGTTGCTGTGCTCTGAAAGAAGTAAGAATATGCCTGGCAAAGGAAATGCCAAGCAGAAAAGAACATTAAAAAAACTTAGGAAATCAATTAAAGTCTGTTTATCCCTGATGAGTTCAAATATAACAATGAAAATGACTAGCCCAAGATAAGCTAATAGGATCATAGAGTTGATTGTTTCAAGGGTTCGTTAATGCCAATAACTGATAGATATTGAGTGATTGCACGCTCGACTGAAAAGTAATTAGCTCTTTCAATCAGACGTTCACAATCTATGGGGGTTTCTAAGACGTTCTGCATGGCTTTGGCGAGGGCATTCGCATCACCGACAGGCACTAATTGGCCATATTTGCCATTTTCCAAGATTTCTTTTGGTCCATGGGGGCAATTAGTGGAAATAACTGGAGTGCCACATGCCATTGCTTCAATCAGAACATTCCCTAATCCTTCCCATCGAGACGATAGGATAAATGCTGCTGCTTTACTCATATATGCGAACGGATTCTGCACAAAACCCGGCATAAGCACATCTTGGGCAATATCGAGGGTGGAAATAAGGTATTCAATGTGTGGTCTCAGTTCCCCTTCACCTAAAATCATGAGCCGGGAGGGAATTTTTTTTCTGACAATTGCAAATGCATTGATGGCGGTATCGAAATCTTTTTGTGCAGTCAATCTACCGACTGCCAAAAATACAGGAGGGGATCCAATTTCTAACCATTGATGTTGTATGGGTTGCTCCGCCATTAAACCTAAGGTCTTATCTACAACTGGGTTGTATATCGTTTGAATGCACCCTGCCTTCAAGTTTAATGATTTTTCTAAGTCTCTTGACGCTGCTTGAGAAACACCAATAATTGTGTCAGCTTGGGGATATAGCAGTTTCATGAAGAATGGAAATAATTTAGCCCGGAATAATTTTGACTGAGTGGCAGATAGGGTATTGTGCTCCACTAAGATTAGAGACGTATCTACCCTGGACAATTTTTTGGCTATGATGGCTGCAAGATTAGCCCGGCTCATGTGGGAGATGAGTACAGATGGCTTAGAGCTTTGTAAATACTTAACTAAAGGTATTACAGCTTTTAAAGCTCTGGTTTGCTGGAGATCGACAATATTAACTTCGGAATTAATCTGATTAAAATATTCACCTTCTGAATTGACTAGTACTAAATCAATCGGTATACCTCTTTCAATAAAGCCATTGGCTAAGGCAATAACTACTTTCTCGGCACCTCCACCGTGAAGAGTTGGCAGAAAAAAAGCTAAATGTTTCATGACTTTACATGTGGAATATTAGTTGTGCAGGTCGGTTCGCTTATGGATTATTTTATCTAATAATTATTTAAATCTATAAGTTTATTCTTAGTATAAAAATTCCACTAGATGCTTGCCTCAATGGTTCGCAGCATTTAAATTATTGGCTTCTTGACTCGTGTACTTGTTGATTTTTAGGAAGAGAAAAAAGAAAGAAAATACATAGACAATACTAGTTGAAAGTGCTATTCCTTTGATTCCTATCATATTGATAAATATATAATTAAGGATTATATTTATGATGAGATCTAAACCGGAAACCCATAAGAGAAGATGATTTTGCTTGATCGAACTGGCTAGACGAATTAAAAATAGATTTCCGATATAAAATGGAATTTGCAGAGAGTATAAAGATTGTATTTGGCTAACAATTTTAGTGTCTTTTTCAACAAAAGAACCTCTCTGAAAAATAAATTGAACAATTGGCTCTGAAAAGAGAATTGTTAGTATAGTTAAGGAGATGCCAATGAGGACAATTAAGCCTAGGTTTTGTCTAAACGTTTGCCTGATTTTTATCCAGTCTCCATTGGCATACATTTTTGAGCAATACGGTATGATTGAAGCTGTTAAACCACTGGTAAAAAGCCCCATGGGAGCAGCAATTACTTTATTCCCATAGTTTAGTGAGGCCACACTCCCAGGGGATAGCATTGCTGCCATCGCTTGATCAATTGGAACGGCACTGCAAAGCAAAACAGCTCCAGATAAGACCAAGAGATATTGCTTAAAAATATGGGTTAAATTGTCGTCCCACCCCTGCCATTTGGGGATGAGTGGAATCCCTTTTCTACTGAGTGTGAGTCCTATTGCTAGTATCTCTAAGATCATCCCAGCACATAATCCAACTGCTAAAGTATAAACACCCCATGAATGAACCTGTATAAGGAGAATAATGGTCACAATGGGTGTAAAGATTGGTGCAACACCAGCTACAGTAAAATTTTCTTCCGCATTCAATACTGCTCGCCAATTACAAATGATTCCGTCTAGGAGAATGATAGGAGAAATGATACACAGTATTCTAAACGTTAAAGCTAGTTTCTGTTCATCAAAGCCTGCTGCAAGAAGTGGCAAATATAAATGAGCAAAACCTAACATCAATATTGATAGTAGGCTTAGTATTATAAGAACACAGACCATCAAATTGGAGAATAGCTTATTTGCTGCAGATATTCCTCTAGTTTCTCTAAGCTGTATATAGGTAGGAATAAGGGCAGAGTTAAAAGAAGATGCGACAACATTGCTGAGTAGAGATGGAACGACCAAAGCAATCAGAAAGGCATCTAACTCATCTCTGGTGCCAAAACGCCAAGCCACAACAAGATCTTTAATAAATGAAGCAATTTTGACACCTACTGTCAGCATCACTACAATCAGTGTGGCACTGAAAATCTGGTTATTTAGGGAGCTATTCTTTATTTTTTTTAGGGAAGAAAATAGTTTCTGTGGTTTACTTTGCTCCATCTACCTTTCCTAAATATTTCTGAGGTTAATCAGAAGTTAAATAAAGTGTTTTTTAAAGCTCTTGAATGCGATTTACTTGCTTCGAATGATTAGATTCATTTGTAGTGAATTGAATCCATCATCTTCTTCCCAAGTGCCTTTATTTGCTAGTCTGATCGAATACTCTGGCCGATGCGATAATTCCTTCGATGGATCTGGAAGGTTCAAAAATACTTCATATGTCCCCGATGGTAAGGTACTGGGAGTTTTGGCAATGATATTGATAGTGGTCTTTTGCCCAGGCATCCAAAATTGAGGATTTTCTTCTGTAAGTAGAGTATAGTTCCGTCTTGTTGATTTGTGGCGAAGAATAATTTCTAACTTTCGAGGATTATAGGCAGTAGCCCAGCCCTCATTTATGACTGAAAGGTTTAAGGCAAACGGTTCACCAGCGGCAATTTTGTTGGACATTTCTGCATTGAGTAAGCGAAACCGATAACCGAGGCGACGCTTGATATTGGCCATACAGCCTTGAGTCACCCAGTCGGCCAATATACTTTTCCCATCTGAAGGAAAGCCATTTAATGTACTCCAGCGCATGTAGGCTAGCTCTTTTTGTGCATTGGGACAGTCATCATAAGGGCTAGGATTGCAGACTTCCCCACCCTGTACTAGATATCGGTTATCTGAGTTCAAAAATGCCTTTTGCTGGTTAATAATCTTCGGATCGGTGTGGCTATACGTACCCCAATCGTCGATTCCAGCTAGAAAGCAATCATTATGTGCTCCGGTTCTAGCTCTACCGCTTCTATTGAAGGCTTCGCTCTCAGAGAGCGGTCGTTGTTGGTTAAAAATATCACCTTTGTAATAGGAATATCTTAGAGCGACCATTCGTTGGGGAGGCAGAACGGATAGTAATTTTTGTAATATTTTTCTTCTTGCTTGAGGGTTAGTTCGTAGTCCATTAGTTGATCGATTCCATTCCCCCCAGTATCCAATAAATCCTGCTTCTAGATAAGCAATAGCGTCATAATTGTTTTTCAGTATTGGCTCTAACTGATCCAAATGAAAACTTATTCTCTTTACTGAGGTGTCTTCCCCTCCTCCCAGCCAATTGTAGGCAAATCTGATGATTAGCTTTATCCCGGCCTTTCGGGCTGTTGCAAGATCCGTAGATACTTTATCTAGGAATGATTGCGATAAAGGTTGTGTTCTAAACTCAGAGATGAGATAGATTCTTCGCGCTAATGTTATGTTTTGGGTTCTTAACTTTTGCAGCTCATGTAGCTTAAGGGAAGGGCGAAGTTGAGTTCCCCAAGGGCTATATGGAAAAAAAAACCGCGTTCTGGATTGGGGAAGTCTTCGTTGCTCTTTTCATATTGTCGAGATTGTGTGCTGGTTATTTCAGCAGCAATGGTTCTATTGGTACTAGCATTAAAGTATGCTGATAAAAAAATACAGCTCCATAGTAGTGAAATAGCTTTTTGTATCTTTTTTCGCATCAGTCCTTTGCCCATTTTTTAAAAGTCTACTTGAGTAAGAAGAGGGGTAAACAAAGAAGGAATGAAAGTTTTACATGTTTGCGCTTTGGGAGCCACGGCGGAAACGTTGTTATTGCCTCAAATTGATTACTTGCGATCGCAACATCTTACGGTTGATATTGCTTGCTCCCCCGATAGTGCCGTCGATCGTCTACAGGCCCAGGGGTATACGGTTCACCCGATTCAAATTGATCGTAAGATTTCGCCCCTGTTAAACTTCAAGACTATACAGGGTCTGATTCAGTTGATGCGATCGCAAGCTTACGATCTAGTCCATGTTCATACCCCGATTGCTGCGGTGTTGGGACGTATTGCAGCAAAGCTGGCTGGGGTGCCCACAATTGTGTATACCTCCCACGGTCTGCCGTTTCATCAATTGACTCCACCTCTGCAATACCAGATGTATTTTGCGATTGAGTATGGATGTGCAAAAATCACCAACTTAATTCTGTCCCAAAACCATGAAGATATAGAGACGGCTGCCCAAAAGAAGTTGTGCCCTGAATCGAAACTGGTCTACCTCGGTAATGGAGTTGATATTGATCGATTTAGTCGCAGTGTTTTAGATTCAGATCACCAATCTCGTTTGCGAGATGAGTTAGGAATTCCAGCCTCTGCCAAACTGATTGTCGGTACAGTTGGGCGATTAACCCGAACCAAAGGCAGTGGCTATTTAATTGAAGCGGCAGCACAGTTAGTAGAGGAATTTCCCCAACTGCATATTTTAGTGGTGGGTGGGGAACTCAAGTCTGATCCAGAACCCTATTACCACCAGCTGTCTGAAAAAATTGAACAGCTGAACCTCAAGTCCCATGTCACGTTTACTGGGGATCGAACGGATATTCCCGAAATGCTAGGGTTAATGGATATTTTTGTCCTGGCAACTTTTGCCCATGAGGGATTACCCCGTTCCATTCTGGAAGCGATGGCTATGAGTGTGCCCGTGGTGACAACGGATATTCGGGGGTGTCGGGAGGCTGTTCTTCCAGGCCAAACCGGAGAAATCGTACCGTCCCAAACAAGTACGCCTTTGGCCAACGCTCTACGGCCCTTGTTGGCAGATCCAGACTTAAGAACAGCCTATGGAGCCGCGGGGCGACAGAGAGTAGAAGCCGAATACGACGAAAATGTGGTGTTCAAACGTCTATTCTCCTTCTATCAGGATTTAGGCATTGCTTCAGCTACCTGACAGAGGTAGGGCAAAATTGTCCGAACTCAAACCTACTTTATACCTGAGCAATTTCGTTGACCGTGCCTGCATGGGAGTTCATCGCAGTATTGGCTCGTTGGGCTCGAAACATGCCAAAGCGACAGAGTCCAGCACCAAAGGCCAACCGCATCAACAAAATTGTCGGGACTTCTCGCAAAGATTTCAATAAGCCAGAAAAACCAAACTTTACTAAGCCAGCCGGACGGGCTACGCCCTGCCAAATGGAATCTAACCAAGACGGTAGGGTCTCTTTCGTCCAATCAGAGGTGATCACATTGCCATCGACAAACCCCGTGGCGGCCAGTTCTTCAGAAAAGCCTTCAATACTGGCAAAGGTAGGGTGGGACCATTGATCTAGAAGCTGGCGCATCACAGGCCGTTCCCAAAAGTTCAGGGGTTTCTGCCGATCGTCGCGCTGGTTCCAATCTGCAAGCACTAATATACCGCCAGGCTTCAGGACTCTCATCAGCTCTTTGGCAAATACGGCTTTGTCCGGCATATGGGGGCCTGCTTCGACAGACCAGACCACATCAAAGCTGGCATCTGGATAGGACAAGGCCATGGCATCATCCACTTTGAACTGAGCATCTACCCCGTCTGGGGTTAACTCTCTAGCCCGCTCAACTTGCTTCGGACTGATGGTTACCCCAGTGACAGAAAAGCCATAATCTTTAGCTAAAACTCGGCTACTGCCACCAAAGCCACAGCCCACATCTAAAAGGGTTGTCCCTGCTGGGAATTTATCCAAGCCTCCCCAGGCCACCATCTCATGGACAAAATCATATTTTGCTTTCAAGAAGTTTTTACGGTGGGGAGGAGAGCCATAGTGCCCTAGATGAATATGCTCGCCCCAATAAAACTCTAAAATGCCGTCTTCCGTCCACTGATCGTAGGAGTTGGCAACGGAATCAGCAGAGTTATAGCTACGGGCAGTGAGCAGATAAACTGCAATACCAACGATAATCAGGACGAGAAGAGCAACTAGGACGATAGAAACGTTCATTTAATGGGACTGGGTGAAAAGCTTAAGTCGCTCTTAAATATAACAAGATCTTGACTTGGGAAAGTGGGTTAGAAGGACGAGCTGACACTTACTGCCATGCAGCTAAGCCTTGATATTACTGACTTTTACCAACACTCATTGACTGATCATCCACAAATAATTGCTTAGCAAAGTCTTGAACAGAATCTAAAGTGGCAGGGAAGTCACTACTTCTCGCTTCCCTTGAATGTACCAGGCCTGATATATCGCTTCTTTTATCCATGCGTAGCTGTTTCCATGATCTGGATAAAGAGCGACGCCGCAAGAAACGGTCAATGGAATACTCTGAATCCGAGAACTTGGCTTATCTTTGATCAAATAAAAATACTTTCCCGCTGGGTAATGAGCAAACTGTGCCTTAATCGCCTTACTCAGTTTAAATGCAAAATCTAGCAACTGATTGATGGGTAAGTATTCCATCAGAATGGTGAACTCATCCCCTGCGGATCGAAAAATATGACATTGTTCAGGAGCCATTCTTTGCAGGGTCTGAGCTAAGTCTCTGAGGACTGCATCGCTTTCCTGATAGCCATAACATGCAGTAAAAACTCGAAATGTGTCGATGTCCAAGATGGTGATGCCGCATTGCGGTTGCTGAATGAGATGGTCGGGAATCAAGTCAGGTAGCATTAGTCCAGTTAGGGCATCTGTTGCGTTCCCTACTTTAGTTTTTTCATTCGACGACATCCAGAAATTCCTATGTCTTTGGGTTTTCGATCCTACACTCAAACTCTTGGGGTTCCGGTAACGAATTAATTATGATATAGCTGCTAATTTTCAGAGCTTGATAACAGGTTGATTGAAGAAAGTTTTATATTTTTTTCAGATTTTCTGAATTGTTACAGTTTGCAAAGGTATAATTAGGGCTGTGAGCCACCACTTGGCAGGTCGGTGGTTAATAAAAGACGCTGTAATCCAAGGGACATAACAATTCATGCGAGTTGCGATCGCAGGTGGAGGTCTGGCAGGTCTCTCCTGTGCCAAATATTTAGTTGACCAAGGGCATACTCCCATCGTTTTAGAACGGGCCTCTGTCTTGGGGGGCTTAGTGGCCGCCTGGAAAGATGAAGACGGAGACTGGGTAGAAACAGGTCTGCACGCTTTCTTTGGGGCTTATCCCAATATGCTCCAGCTACTTAAGGAGCTGGATATTGAAGATCGGCTGCAGTGGAAAAAGCATGCCTTGATTTTCAATCAGCCGGAAAAGCCGGGAGTCTTATCACGGTTTGATGTGCCGGACCTACCGTCCCCCATCAACGTGATAATTTCCATCCTCCGCAACAACGATATGTTGACTTGGGAGCAAAAGATCCGATTTGCGATCGGGTTGCTGCCGGCGATTGTTCGGGGACAGGAATACGTTGAAGATATGGATCGTTACTCCTTGCTGGAATGGCTGGAAAAGCAGGGCATCGACGACCGGGTTAATTCCGATATTTTTATTGCCGCTTCCAAAGCCCTAACCTTTATTAACCCGGATGAAGTCTCAGCCACCATTCCCCTAACGGCTCTCAATCGATTTTTACAAGAGCGTTATGGCTCCAAGATTGCCTTTTTGGATGGTGCGCCACCGGAGCGGCTCTGTCAGCCCATCGTCGATTATGTGACGGAACGGGGGGGCGAAGTCCTAGTCAATGCTCCTCTGAAAAAGATTGTCCTCAACGAAGATGGCAGTGTGAATCATTTCTTGATGAAAGGATCTACTGAGTCGGAAGAGTATACCATCACTGCTGATGCTTATGTCTCGGCCATGTCCGTAGACGCCATGAAGCTGATGATGCCCGATGAGTGGAAAGCTCAACCCTATTTCCAACAGCTCCAGGAGTTGGAAGGGGTGCCCGTAATCAGCATTCAGCTCTGGTTTGACCGCAAGCTCAGCGATGTTGACCACTTACTCTTCTCTCGGTCACCCTTGTTAAGCGTCTACGCGGATATGAGTAATGCTTGCCGCGAATATTCTGATCCAGACAAGTCGATGTTGGAACTAGTTTTAGCCCCAGCAGAAGACTGGATCAGCCGATCAGAGGAAGATATTATTGAGGCCACTCTGGCGGAACTCGCTAAACTTTTCCCGGATGAAATTCCCGATCAGGCCAAACTTCTGAAAGCCCGAGTGGTAAAAACGCCCCGCTCAGTTTACAAGGCGATTCCAGGTCGGCAACAGTTCCGTCCAGTACAAACAACGCCCATTTCCAACTTCTTTTTGTCTGGAAGTTACACTATGCAACGTTATCTGGGCAGTATGGAGGGGGCGGTGCTTTCTGGTAAGCTGACAGCACAAGCCATTAACAGTGCCAAAGCTCTTTCATCCTCAAATAACGCTTCCGTAACGTCCAAGCCAGTTTCCCAGTCAATCCCGAATGCTGCAACTGCCTGAAACTCCAAGACCCACAAAAAAACTGGCGTCTCTTGAAGACTCCTACGAGCAATGTCGGCAAGTAACCGCCGATTATGCCAAGACCTTTTATCTGGGCACTCAGCTGATGTCGCCCGAAAAGCGGCAAGGCGTTTGGGCTATTTATGTCTGGTGTCGGCTGACGGATGAATTAGTAGATGGTCCCCAAGCGGCGTTTACCACCTCTGAGACGCTAGATAAGTGGGAAGAACAGCTTGAATCTGTGTTCGCAGGCCATCCTGTGGATGACCCAGATGTAGCCCTTGTGGACACCGTAGAACGCTTTGGCCTCGATATCCAACCGTTCCGGGATATGATTGCCGGACAGCGAATGGATTTAGTTCGCGATCGCTATGAAACCTTTGAAGACTTGCACCTCTACTGCTACCGGGTTGCCGGGACGGTGGGTCTAATGTCGGCCCAGATTATGGGAGTGGAACGCTTTTGCGATCGCTTACAGGCTCCCTGGAGTCCCCCTAGAGTTCTTAACAATCCCGTCAATACCATTAACAAGGCCGTTGATTTAGGCATTGCCAATCAGCTTACTAATATTCTCCGGGACGTGGGTGAAGATGCTCGTCGAGGGCGGATCTACCTCCCCCTAGAGGATTTAGCTGCCTTTGACTACACCGAAGCAGACTTATTCAATGGCGTCATCGACGATCGCTGGCGAGCCTTTATGAAGTTCCAAATCCGTCGGGCGCGCAAATATTTTGCTCAGGCGGAGTCAGGAATTGGCACCCTGCAAAAGGATGCTCGCTGGCCCGTATGGTCGGCTCTGGTGCTCTACCGCCAAATTCTGGATGTGATTGAGCAGAACCAATATGATGTCTTTACCCGTCGGGCCTACGTTCCTAGTCGACGGAAGCTGATGTCCTTACCTCTGGCTTGGCTTAAATCCTTGTAAGCTTCTGGCTTAACCCAGAGAACCTGAGCCATAGGTTAAAATTTTAAGAAATGTTATCGCCGTGTCTCCAACGAAGAGCGGCTGTTGCTACGGTTTGCCTTGTTATGAAATGTCTTATCCACCGACGCGCTGAGTTTTCTGCCAGCCATCGGTATTGGTTACCTGAGCTATCTAAATCAGAAAATCAGGAAAAATTTGGACAATGTACACGTTCCCCGGGCCATGGCCATAACTATGAATTGTTTGTCTCCATGTGGGGCGAACTCGATCAATATGGGATGGTTTTAAATCTCTCAAACGTCAAGCAAGTGATTAAGCGGGAGGTTACTGCCCCCCTTAATTTTTCCTATCTGAATGAGGTATGGCCTGAGTTTAAGGAAACCCTACCCACTACGGAGCATCTGGCACGGGTGATCTGGCAGCGGTTAGAACCCCACTTGCCAATCGTAAACATTCAACTTTTTGAACATCCCAAACTGTGGGCCGACTACAAAGGAGCTGGCATGGAAGCCTATTTAACTGTTGGAAGTCATTTTAGTGCTGCGCATCGATTAGCACTTCCCGAACTGAGTTTTGAAGAAAACTGCGAAATCTATGGCAAATGCGCTCGACCTCATGGTCATGGCCATAACTACCACCTAGAAGTGACCGTTAAAGGTGAGGTGGATGCCCGGACAGGCATGATTGTGGATTTAGTCGCTCTCCAAAGCCTGGTCGACGATGTGGTCCTAGACCCCCTTGACCATACCTTCTTGAATAAAGACATTCCCTACTTTGAAAAGGTCGTTCCTACGGCTGAAAATATTGCATTCTATATCGCCAAACTCCTGCGAGAGCCGATCCTCAAAATTGGGGCAGAACTTCATCGCATCAAGCTGATTGAAAGTCCGAATAATTCCTGCGAAGTGCTGTGCTCTGACTTATTTGATACAGCGCCAATGCTCTCTGGTCGAATGGGGGAACCTGCATTAGTGGGCTAATTTTCGGACATTAAGTCCCTGCTAGTCGAGATTGCCTTACCACTGTTCACCAGCCAAATACTCATCAGATTCCATTCGACCATAATCGAGCTTGATAATCCGGTCTGCTAGGTGGAAGAAATGGTCATCATGGCTGATCACGAGTATGGTCTTGCCTCGCTGCTTGAGTTCAGCTAATAGCTGCGTGTAAAAGATCTCCCGAAAAATCGGATCTTGGTCCGCAGCCCATTCATCAAACAGGTAGATGGATCGATTTTCTAGATAGGCAGACAACAGGGCTAACCGTTTTCGCTGGCCTTGAGAGAGTCCCGTGGTCGATAGCTGTCCATCCTGTACAGTGACTTTTTGCTCCAGCTCTAACTTGCGCAAATAGGCCCGAGCTTGGGCATCTAGGGTAGAGAACTCCTCGCTGATTAATCGTTCAAACAGATAATAGTCCGCAAAAACCGTCGAAAAAAGCTGCCGATACCACTCACGATTAGTATCTACAATTGGCTCAGCATCCAAACGGATCTCTCCTGACTCAGGGGTGTATAAACCGGTAATCAACTTTGCCAAAGTAGATTTGCCACTGCCATTGCCCCCGACAATAAAGACCAGCTCTCCTGAATTAATCGTCAGGTCAATCGGCCCCACCCTAAACTGATGATCTGCCCCTGGATCTTGATAGGTATGGACAACCCCTGCTAATTTCAACTGGTTCCAATCCTTGGGAGTGGGTTTGGTTACAACCGTTTCTACCTCAGCATGTTCAGCCAGCTTCAATCCCATACGGTTGACTTTTTGAATGGAGACATTGGCACTGGCTAGATTGGGCAAGCGCTGGATAATATTTCCCAAAGGTCCCATCAGGTAAGACAGAGTGAGGATATAGGCAGGTAAAACGGCCTGAGTGGAAGGTAAAGCCTCGGGGACACCAAACAGCAGTACCCCCAGCAGTAGAAAGAATAGGAACTGGCCACCGCCACTAGATAATGCCGCAAACTTAAAGGCATTTTTTTGGTATTGACGGGATTTAGCCGCACTGACAGATAGATCTTCGGCAAAAAAAGTCTGCCTGCGGACAGAATGCAGCTTCAGTTCTTTGAGACCATCGGTGATGCTGCGAAAATGGGTGAACAGTTGGTCATCTTCTTGGCGGGCCAGATTTAAATAGCGATAGGCAAAGTTGAGCAACAGCTGGACCAAGGGAATCGCAACGACCATAAAGGCCACCACAATCAGAAAGACCCAAATCGATAACCAACCCAGATAGATCAAGCATCCACCCACGACCGCAAGGTCAATACACAAGAATGGAATCACAAAAACGGTATTAGAAATGGCCTGCACGTCTTGGGTTAAGACAGCAAACAGTCGGCTGGGACCTAGCTGTTCTAACTGTCGTAGGGAAGATGCAAGTATTCGCTGACTCAAACGCAGGCGTAATTGATAGACAGAATTTTGGGCCAGATCAACCAGTAGAAACTGAGACAGACTCCCGGTCACAAAGGCCAAAATAGACAACCCGGCAAAGGAGATAAGCAGTGACTGGGTCGCATTCTGGCTAATGGCAGAATTAACCAAAGCAATCAGCCGGGCACTGCAAACCCCACTGGTAATCCCAGTCAGAATCGCTAGGGTCGCACTGATCCAAGATGCTTTAATCAGAAGCCAGATAATCTGCATGGATGCCTTTTGTGAAGTGCGATGGAATTAAGGCTTAAGCATGAACATAAAATCCCTGCGTCCGCGATCAAATTGAAAACGGAATTTGAGAGGGATTTATCATACTGATCCTAGGGAAAGATTTACTATCCGGTATTTTGAAATATTTATCTTAGCCAAAAAATATGAGATTGATCCTTACACGCGTCATGATTTGCCAGCTTCATTACTAAAGGGCTAGGAACGTGTAGTGAAGAACGCCTGTTTTTTTAATCTGTTGGGTTACTCGCACCCGATAGAGCCAGTTTCTCTTCTAACTGAGTGCTTAGCATCTCTGCAATTTCTTCGACCATAAATAACTGGGTCAATTCCAAAATGGGTTGAGCGAAAGGAGTATAAATCGGATCTGATTCCACTAACCCATTCAGTTTTTCCTTTAGACGAAATACGTCACCGTATTGGGATAAAGCGAATAGCTCTTCGAGGACTTGAGTCGAGGGTAGGATGATCTCAGTTGGGACCGTCTCAGATGCAAGAGGTCGTTCCCCCTCCTCATAGAGCCAGCTGATGTTTAATTGTTCAGTGATCATTTGAAAGAGTAAGCTGGCCTCAATCGGTTTGGCTAAAAAGGCATCTCCACCTTGATCCAAGGCCATCTGCTGATCTGACCGGGATACTGAAGCGGAAGAGACAATCACTTTCGTTGCTTTAAAGTCCTCGTCTTCACGAATATGCTGCAGAAACTCAAAACCATCCATGATGGGCATGGCGAGATCGGTGATGATTAAATCAGGGCGGTGTCGGCGGATTTGCTCTAACCCAACTTGACCGTCTTCTGCTTCGATTACAGTAAATCCAAGGGGCTCAAGCAGATTGAGCAAAACAGCTCGATTCTCCCAACGGTCATCTACAACCAGAAGGGTAAGGGGAATCTCGCCCTGTCGGTTGTGGGGAGTTTGGTAGCCGATGATCCGCTGACTAAATCGGAAGGGCTGTCGCTTTTCCCCACTTTCGACCAGTGGGAAGTCTAGTATGAACCAGAATTCACTACCATCCCCCGGCTTGCTGTTGATATGAATCGTCCCCCCCATCAATTGCACAATGCGTTGGCTAATGGCGAGACCTAATCCAGTTCCTTCAGACTGTTTGTGATGATCTCCAACTTGTTCAAATGCCTCAAATAGTTTGTCTATATCTTCTTCAGCAATGCCCCTGCCTGTATCGATTACCTTGAACATGAGAGAAACCTGGCCATCACTCCCCTTGTGAACTTCAATCTGGAAGGTCACTGTCCCCGCATCGGTAAACTTAATCGCGTTGCCGATGAGATTGATCAGTACCTGAGAAAGCAATTTCTCGTCAGCCAATATTCCTTCAGGTAGCTGGCTAGGTTTATACAAAAACTGAAGTCCCTTCTGCGTAGCCTTGATTTGGCAGATATCCACGACCCTTTGTAAGAGGCTGGGCAAAGAGGTGGTGGTCGGGAAAAGCTCCAGTTTACCGGCTTCGATTTTGGCTAAGTCAAGGACATCGTTGATCAGTGACAATAGGTGGGAACCGCTATCTAATATGACACCTACCCCATTTTTATCTTCAGCGGATAGTGTTTTGGAACGGCTAAGAATTTGGGCGTAACCGAGGATGCCGTTGAGAGGCGTACGAAGTTCATGGCTCATGTTGGCTAGAAATTCGCTTTTAGCCTGGTTGGCACGATCCGCTTCCAGTTTTGCGGCTTGCAATTCAAACGTCCGTTCTTCAACCCGCTTTTCTAGGACTTCATTAAATTGAGTTAATTCCTGTTCTGCCTGTCTAAGGGCAATTAGATCCTGTTGGTTTTCATAGCCTTCTCGTCGCAGCCAAATAGAGAGATAAGACATCATCCCCACAAAGGGAAGGAAATAGAGCACATGACTGACAAACATCCGCCAAAAATGGGAGTCAGCAAACACATAAATGGGCCAACCTAATGTTTGGCCATAACCCAAGACGAAATGATGTAAGTAGATAAATACGGTAGCAGTAAGAATGGTGCGCCAGTCTCGATAATAGAGGAGAACCCCAATCAGTCCAAAGGCAGAAAAATGGGCTTCGGTCACACCTCCGTTCTGATGAATAATTAAAGCCGTGTAGATCATAAAGCCACAGGCCATATAGAGTCGCGTCCCTAACTCACCCGAATGGCGATGTTTTAGCCAAAGGGAGATGAGCAATGTCGGAACTCCAATCGCTAATGCTGCAGCTCCTGTATTGCGTAGGGGAGCAAGGGCAAAACAAACAAGGCATAAAAAGCCGTTCATGGCCACCATAATGCCATCAGCACGCACACGATACGACTGCAAAAGAAGGTCACAGTCTGCTTCGGATGCAAAGAGCGCAGGAATGACTTGGGCTCTGAATTTCCAGCGTTTCGGTAAGGACTCGTTGACCATATTCAAGGATGTGGTCTTAATCTAAGCTGCATATCCATTAAGGTGCCCCGGATGTACAGCTTGCCTGGCATCGTTAAATGTGGTGAATTATCAGTTTTGAGTAAAAAATAAGATTTTTGGCTCTCATTCCTTGAATTTTCTGTATAAACCTGGATTAACCCGAAATAAGAAATATTTAGAGTTAAGGTTGATGGCGCACCTACGAATCCTGGGTATTGATCTGCTTGCCATGCCAGATTAGACCCAATAGCCGATACACTATTGTTGAACCCAACTAGTGATTTTCGAGCATGGAAACAGACGCGATTGTGGTGATGGTAACTGCCTCTTCTGAAGATGAAGCGGTTGCGATCGCAGCGCTTCTCGTTCGGGATCACCTGGCGGCCTGTGTCAGTCTATTTCCCGTATCATCTATCTATACCTGGGATAACAAGGTGCAGAATGAGCCAGAATGGCAGTTGATGATCAAGACTCAACAGGATAAATTTGCGGATTTAGAAACGAAAGTGCGTGAATTACACACCTATGATGTACCAGAGATCATTGCTTTGCCCGTGACGGCAGGTTCGATGCCCTATCTCAACTGGATTTCCACCCAGGTTCAGTCATAACTGTTGCAGGGAGCATTTCTGATGCAGAATACCCGTCTCAATACCTTAGTCTCTGGTCTAGGTCAGCAACTCAAGCAGGAGTTGCGCAACCCTTGGCGGCGGATTTCAGTGTTGGTGATTGCGCTGCTGTTTGGGATTTATATTGGCGTATCCTTTGCTGCGATCGCAGGTCAGTTAGCCTACCTCGACATCACCGTCGCCGCCCTAGTCCTCCTGTTTACAGAAGTGGTGAACTGGATCTTTCATCGCAATCGCGGCAATGCTCGCAAAGCCCTCTGGGGAGAAGCTCTCAATACCTTCAAACTAGGACTGACTTACGGTTTATTTGTGATTGCCTTTATGTTGGGTAGTTAACCTGAATCCAATTCAAGATTGACCTAGCATCTGACGAAGCGCCTGGCCAAAAAGATTGGGGGCATAGCCCAGAGAATAGGCGAGAGAACTATCCAAAGAGACATCCGCAGGGCGAGGTGTAGACAGGGATACATCTGTCTGAGAACAGCCGGTTAATAGAGTAGGCGGATATCCTAAGCAATCTACTAACTGTTGTCCCATTTCAAATCTGGAGAGGCGTTCTTTGCCACCTAGATGAATATATCCTTCCCCCTTGGCGAGCGCCAGCAGAATGCCACGCGCCGCATCCAATCCACTCACAGGGGTTCGAAACTCATCCTCAAATAGCTGCAACGCTATGCCTGCCTCTAAATTCTGGATCATCGGTTGAATAAAACTGGCTGCATGGGGCGTCACACCAAACATCAAAGGCATACGAGCAATCACTGTGGAAGGGTAGCGTTCCACCATGCCTTGCTCTGCCTTTACCTTCTGTTCTCCATAGGTATTGATGGGGGAAACCAGATCAGATTCCTGATAGGGAGGATCTTGCCCATCAAAAACCAAATCGGTTGAGACAAACAGCAATGGAATTTGAGACTCCCCACATAAGTCAGCGAGGGTCCAGGACGCCTCTACATTGATGGCATGGGTCGATTGGGGCTCGGCTTGACAGACATGGGGACGTGCTTGGGCAGCAGCGTGAATGACCGCATCCGGCTGAACCGTTTGCAAAACCTGTTTGAGGCTAGCAAAATCCCGTAAATCAACCGTCACTACCGAGCATCCAGGGATCTCGACGGCATGGGAATAAGCGGTGCCAAAGACCTGCCAGCTGGATTGGGCAACCTGGCAGAGATACCACCCCAAAAAGCCACTGGCACCCGTTATTAACAGCTTAGGGGTTGGAGCGGAATCGTTAGAACTTAGCATTTCAGGGCCAAACGATAGGGAGGGTGCTGACTGCGTAACTTCTCTAACGCTTCATTGACTTGAGCGAGAGGAAAAACCTCAGTCTGAGGTGCAAGCCCATGGCGAGCTACAAAGTTCAGCATTTTAGTGATGGTGGCTGGACTCCCTACAGGGCTGCCTGAGATGGATCGCTGTCCCGCCAATAAGGGAAAGACAGGTAAAGACAGATCAGGAGCCACCCCAACCAAATGCAGTCGACCTTTAGGCCGAAGCGCATTGAGATAGATGGACCACTCTAAAGACACATTGACGGTGGAAATAATGTAATCACAGGAATTAGCGATTGCCTGCAATGCTGCTGGATCGCGAGTATTGACAAAATGGTGAGCGCCTAATCTGCGGGCTTCAGCTTCCTTGTCAGGTTGGGTGGATAACGCCGTCACTTCACATCCCCAGGCATTGAGAAACTGTAGGGCTAAATGGCCGAGTCCACCAATACCAATCACGGCCACTCGATCCGTGGGTTGGACGCCACATTGAATGATTGGCTGAAATACTGTAATGCCGGCACAGAAGAGGGGACCTGCAACCGCCGAATCAATGGACTCTGGAATGGGTACAATCCAACTCTGATCGGCCCGAACCTGATCGGCAAATCCACCGGGTCGGCCCACAATAGTGCCTTCAGCAGATAGACAGAGATGGTGATCGCCCCCCATGCACCACTCGCAATGCATACAGGAGGACGAATACCACCCCAATCCGACGCGCTGGCCCACCCGCAGGGTCGTCACCTCAGAGCCGATCTCAGCCACAATACCGACAATTTCATGGCCAGGTACAAAGGGATACTGGGTCATCCCCCATTCGTTTTTAATCATGCTGAGGTCGCTGTGGCAGATACCACAATACTCAACTTGGATATCCACCTGTTGGCGACCTAACGGTCCAGGATCATACTCAAAGGGCTGAAGGACTCCCCCCTGTTCAAAGGCCGCATAGGCGTTGACCATTCATTCATCCTCATGAAGCAGATGGGGTGATAATAATCTAAAAAATCTCACCACACTTGGCCTGTGGACTGTTTTAAGAATTGGCGAAATTCAAATCCTGCATTGCAAGATTTATGACTGATCACACGCATTCTAGTTTCCGTTCGTTAGGGTTGAAAAGGGGACTTGAATACACGCGATGAAAAGGCTAAGAGCGAAATGATAAACCGCAATTCTCCAACTCCACTGCTGAAAGCTCTGTTGAGCTTGCTAACGATGTTTCCCCTCGCATTACCCGCTGTTGCTCAGGCTGAACAGGATATTGTCATTATTGGTGAGACAGCGGAGCAAAAACAGCAATTTCAGTCCTATTGGCAGCAGTTAATCAATCTCAACCAAGCAGCGGAACGTGCTAGACCGAGATCGGCAGTTCAGCCTAAATATGCTGCCCGTGACGATCGAGACCTAAAGCTGCAGAAGATACTTCGTAACCTTAAGGTCGAAGATATTGACTTGGACTACATCATTCAGCTCAACGGATCATCTCATCTGTCTGGAATTCTCACCAATGAAAATGATCAGCCAGTGACCGTCATTGCAGTCAACTACGAAATTCTAGATAGACGGGGAAATCTGTTGCAAACCGGCAGTGCTCAACCCAAACCCAGCACCATTGGGCCAGGTCAATCCGTTACCTTTGCCGATACCTTGTGGACCATTGCTCCAGACGAAGCTTATGAAGTCCGATTGCTCGATCCAGCCTTTCAAGTTAGTCCTGATTTTAAATAGCTTGGAAGCTTGGACTGCCAATCTGGCTGCAGATTAGCAACGATGGCCCCTGAAGAAGAGATAAGAAAGGCTAGAAAATAGTTACAATTTCTAGCCCTTAACATTGATTACAAGTTTAATGAGACGCTAGCCTAGCTTGATGCCTGTGACAGACTTCAGCAGGTTGGTCAATTCGCCAACAACTTTGTCCTTGTTGGGCTCACCTTCACCTAGGCTTGCTTTGACGGTCTCAATACCATCTTGAATGGATTGGGCAGAGTCAGGCTTGATGCTGTCCTTGAGCGCAGGCCAAGCATCCTGTACTTTGGCAAATTCTGTTTTTGCAGTGTCAAAATCTCCAGATTTTGCAGCATCCAGGGTTGAGGTAACGCCATCCTTCATGGTGGAAACGTTATCTTTGAGGGCAACGAGGTCTGCACCTTTGTTAACGGTATCTGAAACAGTATCTTTAGCTTTTTCTGCGGTTTCAGTTGCGGTATCGGTTACCTTCTCGGTGGTTTCAGCAGCGGTTTCTTTGGCCTTGTCAGCCGTATCCTTAACCGCATCACCTGCTTCGCTACAAGCAGTCAGAGAAAGGGCACTTAAAAGTCCTATGATTAAGGCGGATTTGAGTCGGAGCATAATATTGTTTCTCTAAGCATTTATACTTTCCAGCTAATATTATCGAGAACATAGGAAATTTGCACAAGTCCATTTGGGACAGTTAATCAGATTGGTACCCAGGAAATAGCTGATTCTGAGCTATCTAAGCTATGCCCTGCCTCAAATAGAGCGTATTGCCGTTTAACTTTACCTATATCGCTTGATTTTTAGATTTTTTTTATATTTGATATTGCTATTTTTGTTCAGGAATCTTCGAGGTTGCCCTCAACTGTGTCATGGCTAAGTTTTATTCTGAGCTAACCCCAGCGTTACAAGCCTTCATTCAAAAGCAACAAATATTTTTTACGGCATCGGCTCCACGTCAGGGCCGTGTCAATTTGTCTCCTAAGGGCATGAATACCTTCAGATGTCTGGGTAAAAATGAAGTTGCTTATCTAGACTTGACAGGCAGTGGCAATGAAACGAGTGCCCATGTGGCTGAGAACGGACGGTTAACCATTATGTTCTGTAGCTTTGCAGGGGATCCATTAATTCTGCGATTGTACGGGCAAGGAGAGGTGATTCGCCCCTGGGATCGCACCTGGCCCGACTGGTTCAAACCCTTCGATGCCCTGCCGGGAGCACGACAGATTGTCGCGCTGCATATTGAATCTGTACAAATATCCTGTGGGTTTGGTGTTCCTCTCTACGACTACCAAGGCGATCGAGATCAGCTGATCCAATGGGCAACCCAAAAAGGGGAGGAGGGTCTGCGAGACTATCAAGCCCAGAAAAATCAAGTCAGCATTGATGGCTATCCAACCGGATTGATGGCAGAGGGCTGATGGCTGACTCACCCAAAATTGTGGTGTTAGATGATGATCCAACCGGATCGCAAACCGTTCATAGTTGCTTATTGTTGTTGCAATGGGATGTGGAAACCCTTTGCCAGGGATTATTAGACCCATCGCCGCTTTTATTTGTTCTGACCAATACCCGTGGCAGATCAGCTGCAGAAGCAGCTCAAGTGACACGGGAGGTATGCCGCAACTTGAAGATGGCAATGGCAAAAGCTCAGTCAATCAAGACCAAAGCCTGCCTTCAACCCTATTTGATTGTCAGTCGCTCAGATTCCACCTTACGGGGCCATTATCCTTTAGAAACAGATGTGATCACGGAAGAGCTGGGACCTTTTGATGCTCAGTTTCTGGTTCCGGCGTTCCTAGAAGGCGGCAGAATTACCCAAAACGGTATTCACTACATCCAAACTCAAAATCAGCTTGTCCCTGTGCATGAGACTGAATTTGCCCAGGATCCCGTTTTTGGTTATCGGCATAGTTTTCTCCCAGACTACATAGCTGAGAAAACAGAAGGGCGAATTCCTGCCTCACAAGTTCTACATTTCTCTTCATCCACTTCCCAGGATTTGCAGTGGTTACTCAGCTTACAAGACAATCAATATGTAGTGGTTGATGCAGTTGAACAAGCCGATCTGGATCGTTTTGCAAAACTCACCTTGTCGGCTTCTACTCAGGGAAAACGCTTCTTATTTCGAAGTGCGGCGAGTTTGCTGACCGCCTTTGGAGATTTGCCCCCACAACCCATTCCGGCAGCAGCAATGGGGGAAACAGTGCAAAGCGCGCACCCAGGTGTGTTTATCGTCGGCTCCTATGTTCAGAAAACGACGGTTCAGCTTAAGAATTTACTGGCTTTGCCTCAAGTTGAGGGCATCGAAATTGATCTAACACCTCTCCAAAATAGGGAAGTTGAGAGTAGCCAAATCAGAGGCCAAGTTCTGGCACAAGCGGATGCAATATTTCACCGACACAATACCCCGGTCATTTATACGAGTCGACCACCTCTCAGTTTTACGGACTTGTCGGAGCGGCTGTACTTTAACAGTTTGGTGTCTGATCTGTTGGCAAATATTGTCCAACAGCTACCTACTCGTCTGGGGTACTTAGTCAGTAAGGGGGGAATGACCTCGAATACCATCTTGGCACGAGGGCTCACCCTGACATCTGTGCGACTATTGGGCCAAATCCTACCGGGATGTTGTATTGTGCAAACGGCACCAGGCCATAGGTTTTCTCAGCTACCAGTCGTCTTGTTCCCAGGGAATGTCGGACAAGCTGAAGATCTGGTCAAGGTCTATGAATGTTTGTCTTGGCGGTCTGCCCAAGCCGATGAAAGAGGTAAATCGTAACTTGACCTTAGTTCATCGTTAAAAAAAGTAGCTGATTTTCGACTAATCATGAGATAATTATCGTTTGTGTCCAATTAGAAATTTTGATGCGGTAAAAACACATGGCAAAAGGTGTTCGGATCATCGTCACATTGGAATGTACCGAATGTCGGTCCAACTCCAATAAGCGATCGCCAGGGGTATCCCGGTACACAACCACGAAAAATAGACGTAATACTACGTCTCGGCTGGAACTGAAGAAGTTCTGCACTCATTGCAATAAGCATACAAACCATAAAGAAATTAAGTAGTTGTCCACCTATTAGACGTTTATCAAGACCTTATGCCTTACTATCGCCGCCGTGTTTCTCCGATCAAGCCAGGTGATCCGATTGATTACAAGGATGTTGATCTCCTCCGTCGTTTTATCACTGAGCGCGGCAAGATCTTGCCTAGACGGATTACTGGCCTCACCGCTCGTCAGCAGCGTGATTTGACCCGGGCCATCAAGCAGGCTCGAGTCCTGGCACTCCTTCCTTTCATCAACCGCGAAGGTTAGAGGGTAGGTATCGACTGATAGAACTACCCCTGCTGTGGGCTAGTTCGTACTTGCCATAACTACTGAAATTGGATGAGCCAATTGAGTGGAGAAAGGAACATTAATTGAATTCAAAAGACGGGGCGATTGTGCCGAAGGGCAGCGTCCCTTTCAATTGGGCGTATTAGATCGACCTGAAGGAAAGAAGAACTGGGTTGTTGTTGATCAAACGGGACAAACCCACACGCTTCATCCTCGACAATTCACCTTTGTGGTTTCGGGGAAAACCTATACGCCCTCTGAGATTGCTGAATTTCAGTCAGAGGCTGAGTCCTATATTGATCCAAGCAGCCTAGAAGTCGCTTGGGAAATCCTACTGGAAGACTCCCAGTCCGTTGCGCCTGCCGATTTGGCCCAGCTATTGTTTTCGGACCAAAGCCCGCCTCTTTGCTACGCCTCTCACTGCCTATTAAGCGATGACCGCATTTACTTTAAGCAGAAAGGGGATTGCTTTGAGCCCCGTTCTGCTAGCCAAGTTGCAGAACTCCAGCATCAGCTTGAGCAGCAAGCCAAACGTCAGCAAGAACAACAAGCTTTTTATCAAAAACTAGAGCAAGCAATCGCGGGTGATACCGTAGAGTGGCAAGGATGCGATCGCACCTATCTCCAAGCATTGGAAAAGTTTGCTGCTTTAGGAGATGAGGCCACCACTCGTTCAACTGCCACTGAAGTATTGTCGACCTTGAAGCGAGGCACCTCGCCAGATGCGGCTTTTCAGTTGTTAGTCGATGTGAAGGTCTGGGATCCTCACCAAAATTTACATCTGTATCGCAGCAAAACTCCAGTTCAATTTTCGTCGTCTGTTCTCGCTGCCGTTGATCAATTGCTGAAAATGCCGCCACCAGACTTACATGCTGAACGTCACGACTTGACCAGTTTGAAAGTCTATACCATTGATGATGAAAGCACGTCCGAGATCGATGATGGTCTTAGCTTAGAATTTCTCCCAGACGGTAAACAGCGGGTCTGGGTCCATATTGCTGACCCCAGTCGCTGGATCACTCTAGGCGATGAATTAGACCAAGAAGCTCAACGCCGAGGGACAACGGTTTACTTACCCACGGGCATGATTCCCATGTTCCCAACGGAACTATCGACGGGACCCATGAGTTTGGTTCAGGGACAAATCTGTTGTGCCCTCAGCTTTGGCGTCATCCTCACCGCAGAAGGGGCGATTGAATCCTATGAGATTCGCTGTAGCCAGGTCCAGCCTACCTATCGCCTCACCTATGCTGATGTGGATGAAATGCTGGAGCTTGGAGTAGAGGCAGAGTCTGAACTATTAGCTTTGGCCCAATGGGCCAAACAACGCCAAGCCTGGCGTAAATCCCAAGGCGCTATCAGCATTCAGATGCCGGAATCCTCCATCAAAGTGGAGGGAGAGAAGGTCGACATTCAGGTTCTGTACGATTCTTCTGCCCGTAACCTAGTCGCTGAAATGATGATCTTAACGGGGGAAGTGGCCGCCCGTTATGGTCAAGATAATGATTTACCATTGCCCTTTCGCCACCAGCCTCAGCCTGAACTGCCGCCGGAAGAAGAGCTATTACAGCTTGCACCAGGATTTGTTCGCTATTGCGCGATTCGTAGCTGTATGCCTCGCAGTGAGGTCAGCATTAGTCCCGCTCGTCACGCCAGCTTGGGCCTGGATTGTTACTGCCAAGTCACGTCCCCCATCCGTCGCTATGCAGATTTAGTTGCTCATTTTCAAATTAAGGCTCATCTTCGAGACGAAGAATTGCCCTTTAGTAAAACGGACTTAACAACCCTCATACCCAGCGTGACTACCGCCGCCTATGAGGCCACCCTTTTGGAACGGCAAACCAATCGCTACTGGAGTTTGGAGTATTTACGACAACATGGTCAGACGGTCTGGCCGGCAATGGTGCTGCGGTGGTTGCGCGAACATGAAAATTTAGCCCTAATTTTGCTAGAAGATTTAGGACTGGAACTGGTGATGCGCCTGGACCACCCGGTTGTTTTGGGGGACCGACTGGATGTCAAAGTGGCCTCTGTAAATCCCCGATTAGATCGGATTCAGCTGCAAGAATGTTTTACTGCTTCGCCTGATGATGCTCAGGAAGGATAGTTCATATCGGGCATCCGATTCCGCTGCTCTGCACGCATAGATTGACTTCTCGCTTTTGCTTCTGCAGCACTATCTTTCAAGGACTGGAGCCGGGTTTCATAGCGTTTGCGGTTACGACGACTAGGGGATTGGTCAATCAAGATTTTTAAGGCACTCCCTAAGCTTTTATAGGCATTGGGGAGAGTATAGCCAAAGCGAGTCGCGAGTGCGATCGCTTTTTGATCCGCAGCCGTTAGATCATCAACACTCTTCTGGGAGTTATTGCGTTGATACAGCCGCCAACCAGATACACCACATAGGGCCAAGGCCAACATCAGCAAGAGTCCATCTTGGACCCATAGCTCACCGACCGCACCCCCTAAACCAATAGCCAAAGCAGCCATTTCCCAGCCATCTCGGGGAATAGTATCGTTCTGAATCCGAGCGACTTGGTGCCAAAACAGGAGGTTGCGTTGGTCTTTGGCAAACTGCTCCCACTTGAGAAGATCAATCTGAATTTCGACTTCATCTTGCCCCAATTCTTCACAGGTAATCAGGGAGGAGTTGGTGGCTGTTGTCGCTTCTACGGTGACCCAGCTTTGCAGCTCAGGTGGCAGGAGCGTCCGCAGACGCCGCAGTTCACTCATTTCAGCCCGAGCAGAGGATGTTCCGTAGACCATGAATTCAAAAGTGGAATGATAAACGACAATCGTAAAGATCTATATATTAGGAGTATAGCTGGCTTATTTCGGTTCAGCCGCTCTACTCTGTTCTCAGAATCATACCGAATGTTCTGAACTCTTGGGTTATAAGATTTGGAAATGGGAGAATAGTCCTTTCTCTACTCAAACTTGAGAAGATTAAAAACTAAGTCATCATTAGTCTTCACACACGAGACTTCTGTCTGAGCACTATCACAATCGTCGTCGCTCCTCTCGGCAATGTAACTTGATTGCTAATCATCTATAAACACGAGCTATCTTTGGCAGCTTAAGGGACTGAAGCCAGCATCAGCACATCCTGAAATAAATATTGTCAGAGGTCGAGTTAATCCCAACAGCCCATCATTACATTGAGGCTCTTCTGCACAAGGCAACGATAGGCTATACGCTATGTCCCACGATCCGACTTATCCAGTATGAACGCCCTTGTTTCTTGATTGGTGAAGTGGTCGATCCAAGTGCTATGCAATCCGGTCAAGTGGGGAAAGAGCATTATGCTTAGGTTTGTGCGCTCTATGGCTGGCATTGAATTCTTGAGTAGTCAACGGCTTGCTCAAGTCTATGCACGATGGCCCGAGGATACACCTTATTGTGTTAAGCACTGGCCGCTCAATATTCTGCAGTTCGTACAATTCGGCTGGTTCGAGACTGTGTAGGGCTGATATTTCAGATCGTCCTGAACATTAGATTCTCAAAAGGATGTGTGTTTTTCCAGCGATAGGTGTTGAAGTCACGCTCATCAACGGACAAAATTCGGCCATGTCCAAGATGCTCTGCAAGAATCACGAGAGAGGCATCAGCCAGGTCCATGGGTAGATCTCGATATTGACTAGTAAGTTCGTGTATTCGGGCGCTATGAGCAAGGGTCAGCTCAAAGATGATAAATGCTTCTTGGGATAGGTTGAGAATAAACTGTTCTTGAGCAGAGGTCCCCAAACGCTTCAGCAGAAAATGGCAAGTTTCTGTGACGACAGGCCAAGTCGTAATCAGGGGTTCTTGAATTGGGGTTAACGCTTGAATGGCTTGGGAGTGGTAGCTATCCTGACGGTTGGCTAAAGCTAGCCAAAATCCTGTATCGACGATAATCACTGAGTTAGGCCATATTTCTCTTCTAGGCTATCGGCGTAGTCCAATTTGTAATGGGTCGATAGATTACTTTCGGCCTCTCCACACCCAATAAATCCACTTTCAGTTAGGAGATCGATAGGATGCTGCTGGGCATATTCTTGGTAATAAGCATCTAGCGCCAATTTGATAATTTCTGTGACACTTTTTTCGGTCTGCCGCTGAAGGTAATTCAGTTTGAAGGCATATTCGTCATCAAGTCGGGCGTTAATACGCATGGCATAGATGTCATAAGGTTGTATGACAAATCTAGCATTCTTCTTAGATCAGAGGGCTGGGTAACTCTAAAGCGTAGTCAGGTTCTATGACTTGTCCTCAACCGTCTAGAAGAGATAGTGATGCCCCTAGTTTTACCCAGATAGCACTGCGATGTCTTGAGCTTTTCCCACGTTCCCCATGCTGTTTACCTCTGATACATTAAGTCTGTTCTTGCTACATATTTCACACCTCTAGATACCTCAACCCCCTCATGAAGGATGAGATGCTGAAACAAAAGACCAAAACCCTTTCGAGGCGTAATTGAGCATATTGACTCGGTTAGGAAATTTGTTTGTCCACCTTCAAAATCATCGTTTAAGTAGACCAGAAATGAGTAATAACTCTTTTCATTTCCATTCCGTTCAAGTGAGCCATCATAATGAGGGCTAAATTTCATGCCAACTTTATATCGATAGCATCTAAAGCGTTCATTAGCGCTCAACAAGATTCTTCCCTGCATTGTTGGCGGGACGTACTCTTGTGCCTTTAAAAATAATTTCTCTGCAAGGGAGAAATCGCTGAAAACAACTCGCTCATTATTGCGTACATTGGTATTAATCTCGGCCTCTCCATCATTACGAACCGTTGCCAGACTAGGGTTAAGCTGATTGATCTTCCCCATTAATTCATCACATTCTTTGAATGTCAAAATATTGGGAATCTCAATAATTAATGGAGCTGCTTTATTAACAATGGGCATCAGTATTAATTACAAAGCGAACGAATATACCAGTCATAAGGGCTCAAACAATTGCTTGAGAGCGTAAATCTATCAGCCTGCCTGCATCACAGAATCCAAGGCTTGATGCCGGAACATATTGCCAGCTTGCCATTAGGATAAAGGGCCTAGGACCTTGATACCCAGCTCACCATACATAATTTCCAACCACACAGTTCGCGATGCAGCCAAGAATAATAGGTCCCTTTGCTAAACTTCCAAGTCGATAGGTCGACTACGCATGAAGAATCATCCAGCGACACACCATCTTTTTCTATAATGAGTGTCTGATCATCTGTTTGGGTATTCATCGTGGCTGTTACTCCCCTATCCTCTGCTGACCAATCCTCTGGCGCACAACAATATCCTGATGCCTTGGGTCGCTTTGGTCCCTACGGTGGGAAATATGTCCCCGAAACTCTGATGCCTGCCCTGGCAGAACTGGAATCTGCCCTCGCCCAGTACCGAAACGATCCAGAGTTTCAGGCAGAACTCAGCCAACTGCTCAAAGACTATGTAGGTCGGCCTAGCCCCCTGTATTTTGCCGAGCGGCTAACCACCCACTATGCCCGTCCCGATGGCAGTGGTCCCCAGATCTATTTAAAGCGAGAAGACCTTAACCATACAGGAGCCCATAAAATCAACAATGCCCTCGCTCAAGCCTTGCTCGCTAAGCGGATGGGCAAACAGCGAATTATTGCTGAAACGGGCGCTGGACAGCATGGGGTGGCAACAGCAACTGTCTGTGCCCGCTTTGGCTTTGACTGTGTGATTTATATGGGGGTCCAGGATATGGAACGTCAGGCCCTCAATGTATTTCGGATGCGGCTATTAGGGGCAGAAGTTCATCCGGTGGAAGCGGGAACAGGAACCCTTAAGGATGCCACCTCGGAAGCCATTCGCGACTGGGTGACTAACGTAGAAACCACCCACTATATTTTGGGTTCTGTGGCTGGTCCCCACCCCTATCCAATGATGGTGCGAGATTTCCATGCCGTGATTGGCCAAGAGACTCGCCAGCAATGCCAAGAGCAATGGAATGGTACCCCCGATATCTTGCTCGCCTGCGTGGGGGGTGGGTCAAATGCGATGGGTTTATTTCATGAGTTTGTGCCTGATACTCAAATCCGCATGATTGGTGTGGAGGCCGCTGGCGCTGGCGTTAATACTGATAAACATGCAGCCACGCTCACCCAAGGGGAAGCTGGGGTGCTGCACGGGGCCATGAGTTATCTGCTACAAGATGAAGATGGTCAGGTGTTAGAGGCCCATTCTATTAGTGCGGGACTGGATTATCCTGGCGTGGGCCCTGAGCATAGTTTTCTTAAGGATAGTGGCCGCTGTGAATATTACAGCGTCACGGATACAGAGGCTGTTGCGGCCTTTCAGCGACTAACGGAACTGGAAGGGATTATTCCGGCCCTGGAAACGAGTCATGCGATCGCATATCTGGAAACCCTCTGTCCCCAGCTAGAAGGCAGTCCCCGGATTGTTATTTCCTGTTCGGGTCGGGGCGATAAAGATGTCCAAACCGTAGCTAAGTTTTTAGAGCAGCAATCTCCCCAGTAGACTGACCTGCAAGAGAAGCACCGATATTGCAACAACAAAAGTTAATAAAGGGTTAAAATCAGGTTGCGGTTCATTTAAGGCTTCAACTCCATGCCCTTTGTCGTTTTGGGAGTGGTGAGTTTCCTGTCCTGGTTTATCAGCATGGTGGCGGGTGGCGGCAGCCCCTTAATGCTGATTCCACTGGTCAGTTTTATGTACGGTGCCCAGGCAGTTGCTCCCGTGATTACAACGGGGATGCTGTTAGGAAATATCCAGCGACTCTTTTATTTTTGGGAAGATATTGAGTGGGAAGTCACCCTATGGCAGCTACCGGGGGTGATTGTTGGCTCAATTCTGGGGGCCTTTACCCTGAACTACATCAATTTAGAATGGCTGCAGTTCGTCATCGGCATCTCTTTATTGTTGATGGTGGCGAACTATTGGTTTGGCAATCAGGAAAGTACCTTTACCCTCAAGACCTGGCAATTTTTGCCTTTAGGATTTGGGAATTCCTTTGCTTCAGGCCTAATTGGCAGTACGGGACCGATTATGAACCCGGCCTATATTAATTACGGACTGCTAAAGGAAGCAATGGTGGCGACGAAAGCGGCCAATATTATTTTGGCCCATGTGATTAAGCTGTGCGCTTATGCATCCTTAGGTAACCTGAACAGAGAATATGTCATTTATGGCGTGGTGATTGGGGCGGCGGCATTTCCTGCCAATTGGTTAGGTCAATGGGTGCTCAGCAAAATGAGTAACGACCTTTTTAAACAAGTCACGTTTATCTTTATTGCAGTCAGCGGCATCATGATGCTGTGGGAACAACGCCAGGTGTTGATGGCTTGGTAGCAGCCCCTTGCTAAAAGCAGAAAGCTGGCCTTTATACAAGAAAAGGCCAGCTTTCTAAGTTCAACGAAGTCTGATTCTATCCCAACCAGCGGGCAGCATCCTTGGCATGATAGGTGAGAATCATATCGGCTCCTGAACGCTTAAAGCTCATTAGGGTTTCCATCACGACTTTTTCTTCATCCACCCAACCGTTGAGGGCCGCAGCTTTGACCATGGAATATTCACCAGACACGTTATAAGCTGCAACGGGTAAGTTAGAAGCTTGCTTCACCTGCCAGATGATATCCATATATGCCAAAGCAGGCTTGACCATCAGCATGTCGGCCCCTTCGGCGATATCCAATTCAATTTCTTTGATGGCCTCGCGGGAATTGGCGGGGTCCATTTGATACGTTCTGCGATCTCCAAATTGAGGCGCAGATTCAGCCGCATCGCGGAACGGCCCATAGTAGGCAGAGGAATACTTAGCGGCGTAGGACATAATCGGAATGTCTTCAAATCCTCCTTCATCCAGTCCTGCCCGTATCGCCTGTACAAATCCATCCATCATCCCAGAAGGCGCAATAATATCAGCCCCAGCTTTTGCTTGAGAGACGGCGGTTTTCTTCAGCAACTCCAAGGTCGGATCGTTGAGAACCCGGCCCGTTAAATCCCCCGTTTCTAAATAGCCACAATGGCCATGCTGAGTGTATTCACACAGGCAAGTATCCACAATCACGATTAGATCCGGCACTGCTTCTTTGACGGCAGTAGAGGCTTTCTGGACAATACCATGATCATGCCAAGCCCCAGTGGCATCCGTATCTTTTTCAGTGGGAATCCCGAACAAAATCACGGCGGGGATGCCCAGGTCGTAGACTTCTTTGGCTTCTTCTACGACCTTATCGATGGAAAGCTGGTAGACCCCTGGCATGGATGAGACTTCTTGAGCCACGCTTTCACCCGGCACGGCAAATAGCGGATAAATCAGATCGTTGGTGGTGACAACGGTTTCTTGCACCATGCGGCGCAATTGGGGATGGCTGCGAAGACGGCGCGGGCGATGGGTGGGAAACATAACCAGTAAGACTCTGCAATGAACGATAGGCGGGGACTTGTGACGCCTTAATCCAAATCTTATTACAGTTCCTAACGCCCAATGAAGAGATGTTCATTATCTTCACGGTCTTCAACCAAGCTTGATGTTTTATTCTTTGAGAGTGCTAATGTTCGACCACACTACTTTAAAACCCAAGCAGCACTAGAACGGGGCCTTACTCGTCAAAAGGTGTTCCATGAAAATCAAGCAAATCGAGTTGGGAAGACTGTTTACGTTCGGTCCCAGGCAGGTAGTCGGCCCACTTAAGCAGTTCAATATTCTCATCGGCCCAAATGGGACTGGCAAGACGAATCTGCTTCGTATCATCGACGGACTGCAGTTCAACTATCGTAAAATTGCTAAAAGTATAGATCTATACCAACCAGAGATTCCCTTCAATTTGGCAGATAACCTTGGGTCCCAAGATACCAATATCTCTGGCATACTCAGAATCGGGTATTCCCAAGTAGATGAACTGGACGGTCCTACCTTAGACAAAGAGATCTTGTTTGAGTATGACGTGAAAAATCCAGTGTGGCGCTACATCCACGGAGATGTGCAGGGGTTTTCGTTAAAAACCCATCTTGTTAACATCCCAAACGACCTTCAATTTATGAAGGATCTCACGGATATTACTCATCGCGCTGAATCGGCTTTACCACTCTTAAATTTTGGGCTCTTTTTTATTTTCGGGGCACACTTCACCTTCTATAAGAACGGCCGATTTACCCAAGGACGGATGCATCCTAGTGGTCCTGACGAGATCGAGCCATCAGCTCTGCCATCGGGTGTCCGCGAGTGCGCGAAGCTAATAACCTCTATTCTTCGTAGGAATGGAAAGCCAGTCCTTTTATTCGATGAGCCAGAGCTTCACCTTGAACCTCGTGTGATAAGACGCCTTTTTACTTTTATATTTTGGCTTATGGTCAGAGGAAAGCAAGACAGGACAACAAAAGAAGAAGAAGCATTTTGCCAAGTCCAGTCAATCTTGGATACCAAATGGCCCAGTGAAGGTGACAAATTCAGGATAGTCCCTCCTACGCAGCAGCACATTTCTTGGCTCAGCCAAATATTTGTAGCGTCTCACTCACCAGTACTAATTAATTTAGCGATTGAGCTTGAAGAAACGGCTGCTATTTTTGAGTTCTCATCTAATGAGACAGAGGTGACTCGTTACCGATTTTCAGAAAATGGACCTGTTAAGCCTCTTGAACAGTACATTGCCTGTTTCACTACAGTTCGGGAAGCTACTGGGATGCCCAGTTCTCTCCTCGATGGATTAGGAGCTAAAGGCTCGGATCTCCTTCAAACTAATGGGGTCATTTGGGTAGAAGGACCTTCTGATTGCATCTACATCCGCAAATGGCTCAAGATGTATGCAATTGAAAAGAACCTCCCACTGCTCGTGCCTGGCATTCACTTTGATTTTCAAATGTATGGGGGTTCCCTACTAGATAGCATTTCTCTTTCAGAAGACAGCCTTTCAGATACAGCAGCGTTGGAGAAACTTGTCGCGATGTTCCGCTTCTCTAGAAATGCTCTAGTAGTGATTGACAGTGATGCAGTTCGCGGGTCAGACGGAAAATTGAAGGATAAATCGAAGTTTCAGGCTGCAAAGACCTTTATCAAGACAGAGTTCGAGAAGGCGGAGGCAAAGGGACAGAACATTGGTTTGTGGTATCCAGAGAAGGATGAACAGATAAGTACTATCGAAAACTACCTCGATGCAGAGAGTCTATCTGCTGCACCATCATCCTTACGCAAGAAGCCGCGCGCCCAGCGAATCACATCCTCCTGGTCTAACGATAAGAAGATTAGCGATTTTGCCGAGCCACTCGCCGAGGAATTGCGAAAAGCTTACACGTTGATTGCCCAATGGAATGATTAACAGTAGGGCTGTAAAAATCTTCTCAACCCCACTTAACTTACACCCAATATTTAGCCGTAGAGATGGTTCAGCTTCATATCATCTGGTTTGGAAGCATGACGCTGAAGCGCATCATTCCCAACCCACATGCGAACTAGATGTCGCTTCTTTTCTGGCTCTTCCCAATCTAGATACTCCGTGCGGTCGTGAGCAATCAGGTGATTATTCAGAAAAATCATGTCACCCGGTTGGAGCTGAAGTTGATAGGTAATGTCCTCTTGATTGAGGGTCGCCTCAAATTGATCCAATACAAATAGATCCTCCTCCGATAGAGGTAATCCCGCCTTATCGTGGCCCGCCTCTATCCAATAGCGCATATACCGACAGGTCAGCCCTGGATACCAGCGGCCCCACTCAAACACTGGGAACGCATTTCGTAATCGATCGAGGTGGGAGCGGGTGCCAACCTCACCGACAATGATTTTGTCGCGAATAAATGGCTCGCAAAGCCGTCGTAACACCTCGGGTTGAGATCGAAGCAGTCGCTGATAGGCAGTCAGGGTATTGGCTAGGCGGTTGACACCTCCCTCGCGAGCCGTTCGCAAACAAAGCAAAGATACAATACCGGGCATCAGGTCTGCATCCGTGCTGTCTGTGTGGTACCCAGGCGACGTACAGGTACTGGAAAAGAGAACATTGGCTTGCCGGTGATCCTGGCCGCGATCGCAGACGTCATACAACAGTCCACGTTTATCTAACACAGACCCTAATACATAGCCCAGCTGCAGCAGGAGCAGTCGACTTGCAGACTCACCGTATTCAGCGACATCAAACCCAGACAATAAGACAACGCCCGTGGTTTGGGTGAGATGATAACGCATCACATTCGCCAGAAGATCAAGATTCTGAATTCTCATCCCCCTTGCTTCAGGCGACTGCCAGGTATATCCCCTCGCCTCCAACCAGTGATGCAACACTAAAGTTGAGGACAATATAGACTCTGGGAGCGTAATTCTCCAGTGAGAATTGGTTTCTAAACCTGCACTAGTCCAGCTTGGCTGTGACTTAGCCTTGATCATCACCGAAGATAAGTCTTCGATATGACCCATACGAGTAAGGAGTGACATAACAATAACGATCGAATCGACAGGCAACGTAGGGGGCAGGTACAGAATTGAGGCCGATGGCAACGCTTATCTTCGTCGTATCTAGCATTTGCTAGGTATTTGGAGCCTCATGGGATGAGGCTCTGCAAAACATACACCCTTGCTCAGGGCAAGAGCATCATTAGGCCGCCCAAGCATAAGACACAGCTTCAGAAGCACGCTGAATACCATTAAAGAATTTCAGTCGCGAATCCATCGCTTTCTTGATCGCTCGATTCAAATAGAGGGAGTCTTCCACCGTTTTTAATCGGGGTTCGATCAGCGCTTCTAAATGAGCAGCATGGTCATCATCGAGATCTATATGCACTTCGAAAAAGCTCAACGCTTCCGATGAGAAAGGAGATACCCCGACAATGCCTTGGCGAATTTGGGTATATAGGGAATTCACAATTCCTTCTGATGCAAAGCAAACGGCTCCCACTGCTGCTAAATAACCATACTTATGGGGCAGAGCAAGGTACGTATCAATCATGGCCTGGGTTTCCGGCTCCGGGGGAGTCATTTGTAATGTCCCATCATCAATCCCTAAAGACCGGGTAAACCGCCGAAATAATTCTGGATGAGCATGAGTCAAATCGCCCTGCCCCATTTCATCCAAGAGATTTTCCATAATCACCATTTGGGCATTCTCATCGGGGCAACAAGACATAATGCCCGCCAGGATGCGATTAAAGGATTGGGAAAACTTGTACATCTGTACCGCTAAAACACGCACTTCGGCCAAAGTCAGCTCTCCAGACCGGCATTGCTCTAGGAAAGGGTGCTTCCACAAGGGGTGCCGCATGGTCAATCTGCGATAGGAATCCATAGAGTAGGCAGTAATCGTTTTCATTTGTGCACCTCAATCGCCATATGTAAGGGGTAATCAACTAACGGTCCGAAAAAATCTGGATCAAGTTCGACATGTTCAGGTAAGACTCGTAATTCACGCACAGTCGGCATGCTTGTAAAACCAGCCATTTGCAGCGCTTCAAAGAAATCTTGAATCGTTTTGTGAATCAGCTGGACGTCTAACCAGGAACCATCGCGCTTCCAAATGCGCCCTGGACATTGTTGGTCCCGTCCACTGAAGTAGTTATTGCCATCCACTTCGAAATAAAAGGGAAACTCAGCTTGGCGCATATAGGGAAAAGCAGGGTGGGGGATGCTAAAGATAAACCGCCCGCCAGGTTCCAGCACCTGAAAAATTTCTGCCATGCAAGCCTGAGTTTGGGCAACCGTTAGGTAGTTAAACAAGAAAACAGCCACCACTAAATCAAACTTGTCTTGGGTGTAATGCCGAACGTCCGTGGCACATCCCACCTGATAGGTAATCCCCAAAGACTCTTGTACTTCTTGGGCCTGGGCGGCTTCAATCATCCTCTGGGAGAGGTCGACGCCTAAAACGGATGCTGCACCGAGCTGTCGGAGTTGACGGCTACAGTACCCTTCACCACATCCGAGATCCAGAATCTTTTGCTCTGTAACTGGTGCACACATCTCCAAAATGGCGGGACGTGCTGTGAAGTCAGACAGCGAGCTGGGTCCACCTCGAACCCATCGAGCCGCTGTATCGTTGTACAGAGCTTGGGTGACTTGTTTATTGGCCGTAATCATGAATTCCTCTTGGGTTCTAAATGGATTAACAACATAAACGAAAGGTTAGAGAACACTTCTTTTTAGCGAAAATTTGGCATAAATCTGCAATCTGCTTTTACTTCAGATAGAGATAAGAAGACATGAGTAAATAGGGAATTATCCCCACTTTTTTGATCCTGTTTAGCATTAGCCATTAACCAATAACCGCCTGACGTTGTTAACTATTCGACTGAATTATTTCAAAAAAAGATATTTCACTATTTTTGACATGGAAAATATTTTCTACATAGTTACACTATATGTAGAAATATCACTTTTAAATACTCTTTCGCCAAAGAGATAGATATTAATGCATATGGGGAATTATCTCCAATTACTTGTGACGAAAAAATATCATCAGCGACTCATTAATATCTTTTTGGGAGAATTTTCAGGTGATTTTGACTGGGTCAATTTATCGATAAAACTGAATTAGTCTTTAACGATAAATCAGAGAATATTAGGTCTATCTAGGTGTCGCATCAGTGTAAACACGTAACTTTAATGCACGAAAACACCTATAGATAAGGTTTTTTTGAGTGATTACACGCATGCTTTAAGTTCTTAAATTTGATTATTTTCAGAATAAATCATTTAGTTTTTGTTAAAAAATGAATACTATAATTCTATCATTAATTCATTATTAATAATAAATAAAGAAAGGCTAATTATTGATTTCTGAATACTCATAGCCCTAGACATATATTCTTTCTGCTTCAAATAAATCTAGTTTTCGAGATAGAGGCGCTCTGCTGGCCTAGAAATTATTATCTTCAGCAAATATTCCTAAAAAATTACCCCAACTTTTGATTATTTTTTAGCCAGGATCAGGGCATTATTAGTCCTTTCAAAGATAAAAATCCAAAAACAAACCCCCTGTGGAACATGTTTTGTGGATTGGGAACCCTAGAACTGTTGAAATTTAGATCGTTAGGGAGGCTCTCATGTATGGCCTAGTCAATAAAGCCATCGAAAAGATGGTGCGCAGCCATTTTAATGATGCAACCTGGGAGGCGATCAAACAAAAAGCTGAGATCAAAACGGAAGCCTTTATCAGCATGGAAGGCTACCCCGATGAGTTGACCTACCGGTTGGTGGGAGCCGCTAGCGAAGTATTGGAGCTCTCTCCTGCAGACGTTATGCATGCCTTCGGTAAGTATTGGGTTCAGTTCACCGCCCAAGAAGGGTATGGAGAGCTAATGGAAATGAATGGGGAAGATTTACCTGAGTTCCTGGAGAATCTGGATGATCTTCATGCCCGAGTCGGGGTGATGTTTCCCAAGTTGAAGCCCCCATCCTTTGACTGCGATGAAGCGGATGAGGAAGAATTAACCCTGCATTATCACTCGGAGCGAGATGGACTAGCCCCCATGGTCATGGGATTGGTAGAAGGGCTGGGGGAACGATTTGAAACAGAGGTAGATATCAACCAGACCCACAGCCGCGAGGAGGGCGCCGACCATGATCAGTTCTCAGTTAAGTACAGAGTCAAGTGTCCTTTCCACTAATGGGATCGAGCGCAGTTTACCCCCCGAGTGTTTTGCCAAGGTTTTTCCCTTCCATTTTGTCTTCAATCGCAACTTAGAGATTTTGCAAGCGGGCAAGGTGCTGCAACGCATTGCTCCTGAGGGGCTGATGGGCGGACAGGTAGATGATTTTTTTCAGATCCAGCGTCCAAAAGTAGCGTTGGAGTTTGATGCCCTGCTGAAAAAGTCGAAAAAACTGTTTTTAATCGAATCGATTCACCGGGGATTCCAGTTGAAGGGCCAGTTGATGCCCATTGAGTCCGAAGATGTGATATTTTTCATCGGCTCTCTCTGGGTCACAGACCTCTCCGATCTCAAAGGCTATGGGGTCAAACTGAAGGATTTTGCTACCCATGAACCGACTTCAGATTTTCTCTATCTGCTCCAGGCTCGGTCCACCGCCCTGTCTGACACTACCCACATGGCAGAAGAGTTAGCAGCCAAGCAAGTGGAATTAGAGCAAACCTTGCAGATGGTCCAGGAGAAGAACCACAATTTGCAGGCAACTCTTAAGCAATTAGAGACCACCCAGGAGCAACTGATTCAATCGGAGAAGATGGCCTCTTTAGGTCAGTTGATTGCCGGGATCGCCCATGAAATCAATACTCCCCTGGGGGCAATCCGATCCTCAGTAGAAAATATTTCTGACTTTTTAGAACGCAATTTAGGGGCACTCCCCACCTTTTTCCAGGCTCTAACGGGAGATTGCCAACAATTATTTTCAGAATTGTTGGATTCCGCCAACCAGGATCTGGTGATCTTGAGCAGTCGCGAAAAGCGCAAGCTGAAGCGGGGAAATATCCGCATGCTAGAAGCGGAAGGGATTGATCAGGCGGATGACGTGGCGGATACCTTAGCGGAGCTGAATTATCTAGAAGAGATCGAGGCCATCGTCCCCCGACTGCAGTCTGCAGAAGGACGCCAGACCTTGGATATGGCCTATCAGTTTTCAACCTTGTTAAACAGCACTAAGACCATCAAAACTGCCACGGACAAAGCAGCCAAAGTCGTCTTTGCCCTGAAGAGCTATTCTCACTTTGACCATACCGGCCAAAAGTCCCCCACCAACCTTATCTACGATATTGAAACGGTTTTAACCCTTTACCAGAGTCAGCTTAAAAATGGGGTCGAGGTCATTCGCAATTATGATCCCATTCCATCGGTGTCCTGTTTCCACGATGAGCTGAGCCAGGTCTGGACCAATCTGATTCATAACGCCCTGCAGGCCATGGATTATCAAGGCACCTTAACCCTGGATGTCCAGCACCATGAGAATCAGGTCCAGGTCAAAATTGCCGACAGCGGTCAGGGAATCCCCGCAGAAGTGATGCCCAAAATATTCCAACCGTTCTTCACCACCAAGCCCCCTGGAGAAGGCAGCGGTTTGGGCCTCGATATTGTCCATAAGATCGTGAAGAAACATGAGGGCGATATTTCCGTGGTATCTGAACCTGGGAAAACCCAATTTACCGTGTCTATCCCCCTGACTTAGGGCAGGAGACAATTTGAACTCGACTAGCAATGGATCAATGTGATGGTTAAGCCCGTCGTTTTATGTGTAGATGATGAAAAAGTTATTTTAGACAGTCTCAAAATACAGATTAAAAAAGAGCTGAGTGACCTCTGCAATGTAGAAGCAGCCATCAATGCCAACGAAGCATTAGAAATTGTGGAGGAGCTGCAGGAAGATGGCGTTGAGGTAGTTTTGGTGCTGTGTGATTGGCTCATGCCAGGGATGAAGGGAGACGAATTTTTCGTCAAACTTCATCAAGATCATCCCAATATCATCAAAATCATGCTCTCTGGGCAGGCGGATCACTCAGCGATTGAACGGGCCAAGGAAGAGGCCGATCTCCATCGGTTTATCCATAAGCCCTGGCGCAAAAGCGAATTAATTGAACTGCTGAAGTCAAATCTGGAAGCGCTATGAGTAAGCCTTTTATCCTCTGTGTAGATGACGAATCTACTGTTCTAGAGTCCCTCAAAATCGAATTACGGAAATCCATTGGCCAGGACTGCGCCATCGAAACGGCTCAGGGGGGCGAAGAAGCCCTAGAGATTGTGGATGAACTGCTAGAAGATGAATATGAAGTGGCGGTGGTGATCTCTGACTACATCATGCCCGGCATGAAGGGGGATCAAGTTCTCCAGCGCATTCATGAGAAGTCCCCGGAGACGATCACAGTGATGCTGACGGGGCAAGCAGATGTGGATGCGATCGCAAATGCCGTTACCCATGCCGATCTCTATCGCTACATCGCCAAACCCTGGCAGGCAGACGATTTAAAGTTAACCATTGCCTCTGCGGTTCAGAGTTATCTGACGGATCAGCAACTCGCAGAGCAGAACCAAGAACTGCAGTTAATGAACCAAAAGCTGCAGCAACTCACCACCGAACAAGAACAAGTGATTCAAGAGCGGACTGCCGCCTTAGAAGCCGCCAACCAGAATTTAAACCTGCAAATTCAGCGGGTCTTACTCATCGAGCAGATTACCCAAGACATTCGCCGCAGCCTTGATACCCAGCATATTTTTCAAACCACCGTTGACCAGTTGGGCTATACCCTCGAAACCAATCGCTGCTTTATTCAGAGCTATGCCGCCCAGATTTCAGCAGACTCTGATCTGGCGGAGTATTTGGAGATGGATTACGCCTCTTGCCTGGAACTGGAGATGGGCAATCATCCCCTGCTGTCAGAAATCTTTGGTCATGATCGCGTATGGGCCATACCTGAACTAGATCGGGACCAGATGACCGAGGGAGAAATCCAATTTTGTGAGCAGGCACAGCTCCAGTCCCTACTGGCGACTCGCACCTCCTATCAGGGTCAGGCCAATGGGGTGATTGTGCTACATCAGTGCGATCGCAACCGCACTTGGTCCGAAGCAGACATCGAACTATTAGAAGCCGTGGCGGGTCAGGTGGGCATTGCCATTGCCCAAGCCCAACTCTTAGAGCAAGAGCAACAGCAGCGCCAGGCCTTAGAAAGCAACAATACGGCCCTCGTGCAGGCCAAGCGGGACGCTGATACGGCCAACACCGCTAAATCTCAGTTTCTAGCCAATATGAGCCATGAGTTGCGGACCCCCATGAATGCCGTCATTGGCATGACCGGTCTACTTCTGAATACAGATTTAGATCTGCAACAGGCTGACTTTGTAGAAACCATTCGCAGCAGTGGGGATGCATTACTCAGCCTGATTAACGATATTTTAGATTTCTCCAAAATAGAAGCAGGCAAACTGGAATTTGAGAACCAACCCTTTGACCTCCGAATTTGTATCGAACAGGCCCTCCGTATCGTCGCCCCCAGAGCAGTAGATAAATCCTTAGAATTGGCGTACCTATTTGAACCTGATACTCCCGAATGGATTATCGGGGATGTGACCCGGCTACGACAAATTATCGTCAACCTCCTCACCAACGGTGTCAAATTTACAGACACGGGAGAAGTGGTGGTCTATATTCAAGATGTCACAGCAGATCATGCCGCTCCAGTCCGAAAGGGTCACCATATCCTCCAGATTGTAGTCAAAGACACGGGAATCGGCATTCCTGCTGATCGAATGGATCGATTGTTCAAATCCTTTAGCCAAGTGGACGCCTCCACCACCCGCAAATATGGCGGCACCGGATTAGGGTTAGCCATTTGTCATCGGCTGTGCGAGCTAATGGGTGGCCGCATGTGGGTCGAAAGTGACGTGGGCAAAGGGTCTTCTTTCTGCTTCACGATTTCCGTCCCCATTGCTGATCCCGCTCAGCGACCCATCATTTCTCCCGCCCATTTGGATGGCAAGCATCTGCTGATCGTGGACGACAATCCCACTAACCGTAAAATTCTAACCCTGCAAGCAAAAGCTTGGGGCATGACCAGCGAGGCCGTTCCGGGAGGAGCCGCAGCCCTAGCATTACTCACCGCCGATCATGGGTTTGATCTGGCCGTTCTGGATATGCAAATGCCAGAAATGGATGGGTTAACCTTGGCCAAGCGGATTCGGGAACAGTTGGCAGACTTTCCCTTAGTGATGTTGAGTTCTTTGGGCAAAGATGAGTTGATTCAACAGCAGGGGAATATCAACTTCGCAGCTATCCTAAACAAACCGATTCAACAGTCACGGCTCCATGATGTTCTGGCTAATATTTTTGGAGAGCCTGCCGAACCAGAAGAACAGCCGCCGGAGCCTGAGCGAGTCAGCCCGGCATCCCTACGTATTTTGCTGGCAGAAGATGTGGCCGTAAACCAGAAAGTCGCCTTACTGATCCTGAAACAACTGGGGTATAGCGCTGATGTCGCCAATGATGGCCATGAAGTCTTAGCAGCCTTAAAGCGCCAAACCTATGACATTGTTTTGATGGACGTACATATGCCGGAGATGGATGGCCTGACGGCAGCAGCCACCATTCAAAAGGAATGGGACGCCGAGGATCGCCCCCATATTATTGCCCTGACTGCCAATGCCATGCAGGGGGATCGAGAGCGATGCCTAGCAGTTGGGATGCAAGACTATGTCAGTAAGCCGATCCGCACAGAGGAACTACAAGCCGCGCTGGATCGATATCTAGAGAATGCTCACGTCAAAGTGATGGCCTAGGCCTGTGCAATCGCCATCCTTACGCTTATCTACGAGAATTGATCCCCCCTTGCGTCAAACTGGATCTGATAGGTGAATCCTATAGGACAGAGGATTAGAGAGGATCAGCATGGCTGAAGAAAGAACGTATTTAGAGCTGTCAGAAGACGAAGGGGTTGCCCACAAGTTTTACGAAGTGGTGGTGAATGGCACCGAATTAAAAATCCGGTATGGACGGATTGGCAATGCGGGCCAAACCCAAGAGAAAACCTTGGCGACCCCCGAAAAAGCCAAAGCAGAAGCCGAGAAGAAAATCAAAGCCAAGCTGCGCAAAGGCTATGAACATGCAGTCCAGGGGGTACGGAAGAAGCGGGCCATTACTCGGCGGGAAATCACCAGCACCCGCTCCTCGGCCAAGCGTGCGCCCGTCCTCTGGAAGTTTGCCTCTGGTGCCTCCGCCTTTGGCATCTTTATTGATGAATCGCGATGCTGGGTAGGCAATCAAAAGGGACAAATTTTTACCCTCACCCCCGATGGCAACGTCATTCAAGAGTTTAAACTTCCCGATGGCGTTAAATGCATTGTGGCTGATGATGATTGGCTCTATGCCGGTTGTGACGATGGCAAAGTCTACGACCTAAGCGGTAAAATCCCCCGAGTGGCCTATTCTATTGCCGAGGATGTCGATATCTTTTGGCTGGATATCAACGACGGGATTTTGGGGGTCTCGGATCGCCAGGGTGTCGTCACCACCATTAACCATGAAGAAGAATCCCAGTGGCATCAACGCAGTAGTGGCGATCACGGCTGGATGGTCCGGTGCGATGAGATCGGCGTTTACCATGGCCATGTCGGTGGAGTGACGATGTATGACTGGGAAGACGGTCAGGTGATTTGGAATCAGCGAACTCAGGGGGCGGTCCTGTTTGGCTGGCAGGAAGAGTCAACCGTGTATGCCGGTACCAGTCAGGGCCAGGTCTATTGCTTTACAAAACAGGGGCAGCAAGAACAAGTTCTCAAATGCGATAACCAGGTTTATTCCTGTGCAGCGGCGGCAGACGGCAAATATGTCTTTGCGGGAGACAGTTCCTCTTCTATTTATTGTTTTGATGCAGACGGCAAACGTCTCTGGAAGCTGGGAACCGGATGTGGGTCGGCCTTCTCCATGCAGTTTATTCAAGATCGTCTATATATTGTGACGACGGATGGCTCGTTGGCCTGTATTGATGCTAGTGAAGCCGCCATTCAAGCCGCTCAAGCTGGTACGGTGCCGGATGTGGTGAATGTGAAAGCGCCGAAACTAGATGCGATCGCAGCTTCGTCTACGTTAGAAACCACCACCCAGGCTGGCCAGGGCATCATCTTAGTCTGTGTAAAAGACGGCAGTAAATTGCGAGTCCGGGTGGAATCTGCGGGTTATCACACCGACTGGAATGTCCAATTCCCCAAAGAGATGCGGGAAGCAGGAGCGCGCTACGTGGTCGAAGACCTGCGGGAATCTGCCCGCGGTGGCTTCTATCGTGCCTATGGTGAAATCAAGAAGCTGGTTTAAAGGCTTGAACGCGGGGTGGGTACTTGCGCTTAATTCGCTTAACTTGAGCCTGGAACTGGGCTCCGCGTTCAGGATTCACCATCTCCACAAAGTTGGCATAGCCTTGGATCTGAGCAAACGATACTGGTTGGCCACCCCAATGTTGATCGTCGTAGCCTGACTGTTCAATTTGGTGGAGCAACGCCCGAAATCGCTTGAGGGTTTTACGGTCAACGTTCAGCTTTTCGTTGACCACCACCCCTGTCACCTCTTGTTGTCGACCACTGCGAAGCACCCGTGTCTTTTGGGGATGAATCGTAAATCCTTCGTGGGTGACAATGGCATGGGTCCTTCGCAACAGCTTGCCCACCTGCTGCTGAGGCTGACCTGTGGCTGAGAAGGTTAGATCATCGGCGTAGCGCGTATACCGATATCCCAACTCTGCCGCCATGGCCGTCAACCGACGATCTAGACGCCGACAGAGCAGATTGGTCAATATGGGGCTGGTGGGTGCCCCTTGGGGTAAATGTCGCTGAGACTGGGCCACATAGTAATGCTGACCATCCAAGCCCACCTCCACCACATCTGGTTCTGTACAGAGCAGGGCAAAAATCGTGGCAGCAGCTTCGCTATAGCCAAAGGAACGAAATAAGCCTTTAATCCGGGGATAGGAAATAGACGGGAAAAAATCTTGGAGATCGAGGTTAATCACCACATCAGCCCCCAAGTGTGGCGTTGCATTGGTAACGATGGAGCGTCCTGAACAAAACCCATGAGCAGCTTCGTGGAGGGGGATGGCTGCTAGAAGCTTTTCTGCAATCCAGTATTGGGCCTGCTTCAGGCGGGGCATGGGGGCTGAAATCAGCCGTTCTCCCCCAGTTTTCTTGGGGATTTTGAAGCGGACATAGTGGGAAATTTGGGCGGTACGCCGAGAAAAGGCTAAGAAGCGCAACTGGCCAACGCTAATCTGCATGGCCTTGGCAATCTCTTCTGCTGTTCCGTAAGCAGGAAGTCCATATTGCTGAAGTCGGGTCCGATCGCACTCGGTCTGATTAAGGCCCCCGGAAACTCCTGTTCCCAGATAGACAATATCCCGAGCTTTTCGATCCCGCCATGCAGCGGCTCGGGACTGTCGTTCTTGCTCTCTCCGTTCTTTGGTTTCTTGGCGTTTCTTTTTAGACGCAGCGAGTCGCTCTTTGTAGAGCTGCTTTTTAATGGCGGCTTCGTTGTGCAGTTTGCGGTTCTCGGCCCGCAGTGCTGCCAGTTCTCGCTGAATTTCTCCTTTACGTCGAATCTCATCCGTTGGATCTTGGGGCATCTCGCCTTCGGCGGGCCAAAATCCTAACCGCACCATTTCTTCTAGGATGACCTCATCACGGGAGCTTTGGCGGACGCGATCGTAGAGTTCTTGGCGAGTACGGGGTTGATTGGACATGGAGTCAGAAAGGTGAACTCGATGATATAAATAGCGGTCTATTTAGAAAAAAATAAACCCGGTCAGTTCAGCGCCTCTTCGTAAACCTCTTCGGACTGGATTGCTCAACTCGAGCGGGGCCGCCCTACCATCGCTCGTTAGTTTCATGGAAACTAAACCGTAACAGCGATGGTAGGGCGAAGCCCCGCACAGTAAAGAGCAAGCCAGTGATGCGCGTTTAGACTAATCACATGAATGGCGATGCACCATTCGGGTTGCAAGGGGTAAACCTAAACTGACCGAGCTATATAGTACTTTTGTACTGTTAGTGTATCATAACACTCTCTTCGTAGAATGCCCAATATCAAAGTTGGGTTTGCAGTCTTAAAGCTTTCTATGAACATTGGAAGTGGCTCGGGACCGTCATAGATACAACGGCCAACATCGTCCGTTTCCACTGGAGGTCCAAACCCACCCAAAAGGGATATTCCATCGACTCGTTAAGTCTCGTTGAGTCGGTAAATTGACACGATCTGACATCCTTCAACATGCGGATCCGTACCATTCGTCTGCAACAATTCCTTTTGGATAGCCTTAACGGTCTGATAACTCAGTACTAGCGCATTAGGGGACAAGGAACGGTTGATACTATCCACATCATTTCCCCAATTGGTGAGCAAGGAGATGTCGCAATAGCCATCGATTAAATCAAATCTTAAAAATCGTGGATCGCTTTGATCATGCTCGCTAAATCTCAAACCCACCAGATCTCCCTGCCCTATCTCACTCTGCTTGTGAACAGCGTAGTCGTAATCCGTTATTAGGTGAGTCTTGCAATCCTGATTAACAACATGGTTCCAATCGTCCTTCTCTGTTGCATCAAAAAGGCTGGGTCTGAGAATGCCATCTATCGAATCAAAACAGGTAAAGGCTAATCCCCGCCATCGGCAGTAAGTGATCCAGCGATCGCCGTCTCTAGGAGAGAAACTCTCGACAATGGTAAACAGCATGTTCTTAGACTCACGGCTCGGTCAATATTGTTCTGAATAGGGGGACTCATTGCGAAACACCTGTTGTGAACTTTCTAGAGACTCACTCAGAAAAAGCAGTTTGAACAATGCGGGCAATATTTCGAGCGTCATCTATACCCCGATGATGAACCCCTTCAAGCTCTAGACCTAATTCGGTCAATGCGCCTGCCATACCAAACTTCTTTTTTGAGTTGATCTCGCTAGAGAATGCTCGCTTTAAATTGAGATGATCCCCCGGAAAGGGATAGCCAACGCCATGCATCTGGCAATCCTGCACAAATTGATGCCGATCATAATCTCCCCAAGAGCAAAACAGATAACTCCCACAGGGGTAAAACCAAGATTGAAAATCTTTTAGAGCCGCCGGGAAAAGTGGGGCCTTTTCAATATCCTGCTGAGAGATGGATGTCAGAGATTTGCAAAACTCAGTCAGCACAGGATGAAGAATGGGCTTTATGAAGGTCTGGTATTCACTTTCTATCTGCAGAGTTTGTGAGTTGAGAAGCACAGCTCCAATCTCAATCATCTCCATTCTGCGGCGAGGAATGGAATTATCATCTGCACAGGTGGCTTCAAGATCGACAATCAAGTAATATTTCTGGCTAATTTTCATTGACGTCGTGAAGGGGACACCCCAGGCCCCTATAGGAATAGGACACTCGGTGCCTAGCTAAACATAAGTTCTTTTGTAGTTTCTAGATCTTTCCCTGTCAAAGCAGAGGCAGTCTCTTCGCGCATCATACCAAGAACCCTAAGGCTTTCGTCCCTCGTCATACCTCCGTTTCTAAGGGCGCAGTAGGCCAGCCAGTTCGATATAAGCCCTAGGATGATGACAGTTATACACTCCAAAATTAAATGACACTTTTTCGGAATTAATGTCGCAGCTCTAAATCCTTGAAGAATATACCAGATGAAGACTTCGGAGAAATTCAACTTTTTTCTCAACTGATTATCTTTCCAAAATTACATGTCATTTCTTTTAGGGCTTTCCAGAATTAGGCGTCATTTCTTATCTGCAGCGCCAAATCTACAAATTTTATTGATGGCACTGTTGTTCTTGAGATAGATATTTCTAGTGAGTGAATAGATAAGTGATAACTACCAATGTGTCACTTTATCTATCCAAATCAGAGCATTACACGACACTTGACATCTAATATTCTGTGTAGAGGAGTATATGTCAGTCAGTCGTCTAACCATAGTTAGGCCATGTAAAACACTACCGCTGACCCAACGAAGTAAAACAGGGGGACTTGTGTTTGACCATATAAAGTTCGGCGTTCGCGACTTTGCGCTGAGCAGGAACTTCTACCTTAAGGCACTCGAACCAATTGGGGTGACTGTAGTTACGGATTGGCCGCCAAATGGTGCTGAGCTTAGTCAACCAACCGGCATGAGTTCCCTATGCCTGTACCAAACGGAAGAGACACCCGCGCATCTACACATTGCATTTGTAGCTGAGAGTCGGCATCAGGCCGACGCGTTCTATCGAGCCGCCCTCAATGCAGGCGGGCAAGACAACGGACCGCCTGGACAACGTCCTCAGTACAGTGGGCGGTACTATGCGGCCTATGTTCTTGACCCCGACGGACACAATATTGAAGTGGTCTGCCATGAGATCGAAACCTAACACGGTCGGAATACTGGTTGAAAAAAGGAGCAGTAGTGGTTGCCCCCAGCCTAACAAGCGCACGCACACGGACCGCCAAACTGCTACGCGCTTTGTCAGCAAGTGATGCGAGGCGTTACATAACACTACTTCTGGGAAACGAACCAGAAAATTCTATTTTATCCACCTAGAATCATAAAGATTACTAATATAGCATCGTGACTGGCTGGTCCTGAGATACCTAGAAAGCCCAAAAGGTGAAGAGTTCTGTGTTTTATCCTCGCACAAAACGATATCGTATACATTCCCTAGCGACCAGTCACATTTCTAGTTTTGTGACATTAATTCTGGAAAATTTGTACATTGCACGGATAAATGAAGCAGGTTAGAAATTACTGTCGCAAGGCAATCATGCTTGTCTCTATCATTTGATAAAGCTCTTAGGCATTCGGCTCATATTCCATATCCAGAGCGGATTTGCATCGTTAAGTGTTATTTCTGTGCTACGTAATATCGATCTTTGCGTAGCTAAGTGTCGTTTCTTTTCCATAGAGGAGCTTTATCGTCTTCTTACAGCTTGGTGAAGCCTTTTGAGTACAGCCTGGTTAATGAAGGGGGAGACGTGCTTGTATAGCCGATTGGGTGGTATCAAAGACCCCTCGATTATCAATGATGTAAACGTCGGTGTCCTGCAGAAGCAGGGACTCAAGAAATTGCTGTTTGTGTTTTTGATCGAGCTGGACTAGGGCGTAGGCCATTTCGCCGGTTTCTGTGGATGGGGCGCTATCAGGACGATCGAGAATATTGCGGTCCATCCAAGAGGCGAAGGGACTATTGATGTATTGGACCAGGTCTTGTGGCAAGTAGACAAGGCCAAGGTGAGATCGCTACATAAATATGCAGGGCTAATGGGAACACTACTGAGTCAATTTTGACCAGGATAACCAAAAGAATATGAGTATCTAGGATGAAATTGTCCAAAAGGGGGCATAGTGGAGGATGTTCTTTGAGTATGACTTGACTTAGCAGAGGTAGCTGATGGATGCAGCATCACAAAACAAGCTGATTTCATTCATTTGGTCGATTGCAGATGACTGCTTGCGTGATGTCTACGTTCGCGGAAAATACCGCGATGTCATCTTGCCGATGTTTGTGCTGCGGCGGTTAGATTGTCTGCTGGAGGAGACCAAGGATGCAGTCATGGAAGAGGTTCGGTTTCAGCGGGAATCCGTGGGGCTGACCGAGCTAGAGTCTGGTGCGTTAAAGGATGCCTCGGGCTATGTGTTCTACAACACTTCAGATTGGACGCTGAAAAGATTAGTTGAAACGGCGTCCAATAACCGCCAAATTTTAGAGGCCAACTTTAAAGCCTATCTGGATGGATTTAGCGAGAACGTCAAAGAGATCATTGACAGTTTTTATCTGCGGGACCAAATCAAACGGATGGTGCAGGCGGATGTACTGTTAGATGTCTTGGAAAAGTTTACGAGTCCCTATATCAATTTCAGCCCAACTCAAGGTGAAGATCCGGATGGACGCAAGCTGGCGGGTTTGAGCAATCTGGGGATGGGCTATGTGTTTGAGGAGCTGATCCGTAAGTTTAACGAAGAAAATAACGAGGAGGCTGGAGAGCACTTCACCCCCCGCGAGGTGATCAAGCTGATGACACACTTGCTGTTTATGCCAGTGAAGGAGCAGCTTCCGCCCGTGATGTTGATCTATGACGGGGCCTGCGGTTCAGGGGGGATGTTGACAGAGTCCCAAAACTTTATCAGCGACCCGGAGGGGGGAATCAAATCAGATGCTCAGGTCTACCTCTATGGCAAGGAGGTCAACCCGGAGACCTATGGCATTTGCAAGTCGGACATGATGATTAAGGGGAATAGTCCTGAGAACATCAAACTGGGATCGACGCTGGCGATGGATGAGTTTGCCGGAATGCGGTTTGATTTCATGCTGGAAAATCCACCCTATGGCAAGTCCTACGCAGCGGATCAAAAACATATCCTAGATGGCAAGGATGTCCTGGATGAGCGGTTTTTGTTACCACTGAAGGATTTTTGGGATGAGGAAAGTTTAGAGAAGGCAACGCCCCGCTCTTCGGATGGGCAGTTGCTGTTTCTAATGGATATGGTTAGCAAAATGAAGCCTCTGGACCAGAGTCCGGCAGGTTCCAGAATTGCGTCAGTTCACAATGGGTCTTCGCTGTTTACAGGGGATGCGGGTAGCGGGGAGAGCAATATTCGCCGCTACATCATTGAAAATGACTGGCTGGAGGCGATCGTCCAGTTGCCTCAGAATATGTTTTACAACACCGGCATTTCCACCTATGTGTGGGTGCTGTCGAATAATAAGGCACCGGAACGGCAGGGAAAGGTGCAGCTGATTGATAGGTCGGAGCTGTATCGCAAGCTGCGGAAGAATCTGGGGGCGAAGAACTGTGAGTTTGCACCGGAGCAGATTGAGAAGATTACTCACCTGTATTTAGATCGGGTGCATCAGCCGACGTTGCCGCCTAGTGAAGATAGGGAGCTGCCACCGCCGCCCATCTCTAAGGTGTTTGATAATCAGGATTTTGGCTTTTACAAGGTAACTGTGGAACGGCCCCTGCGGCTGTTAGCTCAGTTTACGCCGGAGCGGGTGGCGACGCTGCGCTATGTGCCTGTCCTGGCGGAGGTAATGGAGTGGGCCTATGGTGAGTGGGGTGATGAGATTTACACGAGCCTAACGGACCATAAGCAAAAAATTGAGGAATACCTGGAAAAGGAAGAAATTAGCCTGACGGCGAAGAATCGCAAGGCGTTGTTTACAGCGAAGACCTGGGAAAATCAGCGGGATTTGATGCAGGTAGCGGAGCAGCTCATGGCCTCGGTGGAGCAGGAGGTTTGGCATGATTTTAATGATTTTGCTGAGCGGGTGAATGATACGCTCAAAACTTTGGCCAGACAGTTGGACAGCAAGCTGTCGGCTAGTGAGAAGAGGCAAATTTTTAATGCGGTGAGTTGGCGGGATGAGGCGGCGGCCAGGGTGATTAAAAAGGTGCATAAGCTGAAGGGTGAGAAGCTAGCGGAGTTATTGGAGCATTTGGGCACCACGGAGGAGCACCTGGCGGACTTTGGGTACTGGCCTGGGGAAACGGCGGGGCAGTGGATTGAGTATGAGACGGATAGTGAGCTGCGGGATACGGAAAGTGTGCCGTTGAACTATGGGCAGGCACTGGAGCGGGGTACGGCGCAGATCCATGGGTATTTTTTGGCGGAGGTGCGGCCCCATGTTGAGGATGCTTGGATCGCGTTGGATAGTACGAAGATTGGCTATGAGATTAATTTCAATAAGTATTTTTATCAGCACAAACCGTTGAGGAAGCTGGAGACGGTCGTTGAGGAAATTTTAGAGCTGGAGAAGAAGACGGAAGGCTTATTGAAGCGGTTAGTCAGTTTTGGGGCGACTACCGATGGCTAAAGATATCTTTCATGATGCGGTGAAGCGTGGTCTGGAAAGTGCAGGCTGGACGGTGACGGACGATCCGCTAAGCCTAAAGTTTGGCGATACTCGGATCTATATTGATTTGGGTGCGGAGCGTATTTTGGCCGCAGAGCGAGGTGAGGAAAAAATTGCCGTCGAGGTGAAAACCTTTGCCAGTGATTCGGTGGTTTTCGATTTTCATTTGGCTATCGGTCAATTTATTAACTACCAGGTAGCATTGGAAAATAAAGAGCCTAATCGTCTGCTATATCTAGCTGTTCCTGAAGAGATTTACAGTACGTTTTTTCAGTCTTTGTTGGCAAAGTCGGTGGTTCAAAAATATCAAATTAGGCTGATTGTTTATGAGCCTGAAACGGAGGTGATTTTAGAATGGCTGAGTTAAAGGACTATCGATGCTTAGTTGAGGATTTGCTCAGGGAGTTACACGGCTATGATCACTCTAGCCATAGCGATGTGGAGTCTCAGCTAGTGTTTGATGCGGAGCATAATCACTATCTTTTGATCGATGTGGGCTGGGAGCAAAAGCAGTTTGTGTACGGCACCATTGTCCACATTGATATTAAGGACAATAAGGTCTGGATTCAGCGCAATAATACGGAGATTAATTTGGCTGAACGGCTGGTGGAGCAGGGCATTCCTAAACAGAATATTGTGTTGGGGCTGCACTCACCGTTTATGCGGAAAGCGTCTGGCTATGCGGTGGGCTGAGGATTTGGGAAACGGTGGTTGAGGAAATTTTGGTGCTGGAGCAGAAGATGGAAGGCTTGTTGAAGCGGTTGGTGAGTTTTGGGGAGGTATAAAGGATGTTGACTTTCCCAAAACATGAAACTTATCAAGATAGTCAAGTTTCCTGGCTTAATGAGGTTCCAAACCATTGGCGAGTAGAGCTTGGAAGAAATTATCTGAGGCCCAAAAATGTAAAAAATATCGGTAATCACGTTAAAACCGTTTTATCCCTGAGTTATGGAAAAATTGTAATTAAGCCCAAAGAAAAACTACATGGCTTAGTACCTGAATCCTTTGAGACTTATCAGATTGTTGAGCCAGGGGACATTATTGTTCGGGCAACAGATTTACAGAATGATCGAACGAGTCTTCGAATTGGATTAGTTCAAGACCATGGAATTATCACATCTGCTTATTTATGTCTTTCCCCTTCGAAGCAGATAGATCCAAGATTTACTTACATGCATATGATTTGCTGAAGGTCTATTACGGTATGGGGTCTGGGTTACGCCAAAACTTAGACTACACAGACTTTAAATATTTACCTTTAACGATTCCTCCGATTGATGAGCAACGCCGGATTGTTGAGTTTCTTGATCGGAAAACTGTTGAGCTTGATGATGCCATAGCAACCAAACAGCGCCTCATCGAACTCCTACAAGAACAAAAAGCCATCCTCATCAATCAAGCCGTCACCAAAGGGCTAGACCCCAATGTGCCGATGTGCGATCGCGGCATACATGGACTAGAAAAAGTTCCTAATCATTGGAAATTGTGTAGTGTCAAAAGACTTACGCAAATCTTGAGAGGGAAGTTTTCTCATAGACCTCGTAACGATGCAAGGTTCTATGGTGGACAATACCCATTCATTCAAACTGGTGACATATCCCAAGCTGGGAGAAGAATCACAAAATATTCACAGACTCTCAATGCCAGAGGATATGCAGTTAGCAAAGAATTTCCTGCTGGCACAGTTGTAATGGTTATTACCGGAGCAAAGACTGGAGAGGTTTCAATTTTAGGTTTTAATGCTTGCTTTCCTGATAGTGCCGTTGGTTTTTTCCCAAATCCAGGTGAAGTTTCTGCAGACTTTCTCTATTACATGTTTGGAGTGCTGAAAACTCGGCTAGACGAAGTCTCAATTGTTAGTACTCAGGAAAACTTAAACGTCGATCGCATTGGAGCTCTATATACTGCTTGTCCCCCTGTAGAAGAGCAGAATCAAATTGTAGATTTCCTAGATAATCGGTTACTTGGTTTTGAAACTGCTCAAGTAAGAGCAGAAGAACAAATCAATAAGCTTCAAGAATTTAGAGAAATTTTGATATCACATGCTGTAACCGGCAAGATAAAAGTCTGAACTTAAATTTGCCATACTAAAACTACTGATACATCAGCCCTTTCCCCAGTCTGAGGCTAGGTCCCTATGACCGTCACCACCTACAAATGGACCATAGACCGCTACCACCAGGCCATCCAAGCTGGCGTATTCGACGACCAGCCCGTCGAACTACTACGCGGAGAAATCATCATCATGCCCCCAGAGGGTGAACCCCACGCCTACTACAACAGCGAAGTCGGTGACTACCTGCGTAACCTGCTGGGCAGCCGAGCCAAAGTCCGCGAAGCCCACCCCATCATCCTCAGCGACGACTCAGAACCCATCCCCGACCTAGCCATCGTTAAACCCCTGGGCACCGTCTATCTAGACCATCATCCCTACCCCAGCGACATCCACTGGCTCATCGAATTTTCCGACGCCACCCTCACCCAAGACCTGACCACTAAGAAAAATACCTATGCTGCATCCGGAATACAGGAATATTGGGTCGTCAATTTAAAGGATAAACAGCTCCATATCTTCAAAAGTCTGCAGAATGGGCACTATGATACCGAAAACATCCTGAAAACTGGCACCGTATCACCCATGGCCTTTCAAGATATAACAATTCAGATATCTTACCTCATGCACCCATAGCTCAAGGCCCAACCGATAGCTAACTCAGTGTAAGAACAGAAAATATAAAAACGTAGGGATAGCCCCGACTAAAATAGAGAGACACAAGCAGGAGATCCCTAACCGTGGTGAATTCATCCCTTGAGGGCCAAGTCCGATACGTGACCAATGCTGCTGGAGAACCCACCGATGTTCTAGTTCCCCTCGCCCTGTGGCAGCAAGTGATCAGCACCCTGAAAGATCCTGCTAGCGGTTTAGCCTGGGTCGATGAGCACGAATCCAACGCCCAGCTCCTAGCCGATCTTAAAATCTCTCTTCAAGAAGCCGCGGCTAGGCAAACCTTCCCAGCTTCTCAGCTCTGGGATGATCTAGCAGACGAACCATGATCTCCGTTCGCTTTACCCCTAGATTTAAGCGTCGTCTCAAAAGCCTCAAAAAGCGCTACCGCCAAATTCAATCCGACCTCCAGCCCGTTATTCAACAGTTAGAGCAAGGTAACTTCATCGGTGACCAAATTCCCGGAACCACAGCTACTGTCTTCAAAGTTCGTGCCAAGAACAGCGATATTCCCACCGGCAAAAGTGGCGGATATCGAATCATTTACCAAGTGATATCACCTGAAGACGTGCTCCTATTGCTGGTCTACGCTAAATCAGACCAAGCTGATGTCAGAATCAACGAGATTCAAACTGCCGTAACCGAAGCCCTAGAAGAGTGAGAAACAATTCATGGTCAGCCAAACCAATGAGAAAGCCCTAGAAAACTGCATCGAAAACGCACTAGTACAGGGGGCAGGCTACGAAAAAGGATCACCGGCTGACTTTGACCGCGAATTTGCCATCGATACAGAAAAATTCTGGCGCTTTCTAGAGACTACCCAGCCCAACGAACTCGCCAAAGTCCAGGACCAGCCCAACTGGCAACGCCTCATCCTCGAACGCTTTCACCGCAAGGCAAAAAAAGACGGTGTCCTGGCCGTGCTCAAAAAAGGCATTTCCATCAACGATGCCGACTTTACCCTGCTCTACAGTCTCCCCTACAACGACGCCAACCCTGCCATCCGCGAAAATTTCGAGCGCAATATCTTTTCTGTCACTCGCCAAGTCCACTACTCCGAAAGCGATCCGGGCCTGTCCCTCGATATGGTGCTGTTCGTCAACGGTATCGCCCTGGCCACCATGGAGCTAAAGAACCCCTGGTCTGGCCAGACCGTCTACCACGCTAAAAAGCAATACTGCCAGGACCGCGACCCCAAAGAAACCCTGGGTAACTCATCGACTGTATTTTCACGGCACCATTGATGAACGACTGCTCTCTGACGAAGGAACTGCAGAGGTCCGCGCTGAAAAAATCGAAGAGGAGAATGGGAAGTTGCGATCTTTTGAGGGAAAATCGCTCAATACACTCAAGGAAACGCAAAAAACATACCTAAAGCGGACTCAATCATCCATTAATCGTCTTCAGAACGCTTCTCTCAGAAGGCCCCATGTTTCTCCTTGCATTGGAAACCCTGAATTAACTATGGGTGTTAGCCTTTATTGTGGGCTCCCACTTCAAGCTTCAATCGTAAATAATCAGACCCGCAAGCTGGTTGCAACCATCACGGCTCCTCAACTACTCAAATTGGAGGGCTATCAAGATAAGCTAAAACCTTTTAAGAGAAGTCAATTCGCCTATTTGATAGGCCGTGTACATCGCCAAAGAGTTTATTGGCGCAAGATTAAAAAGAAAGAATTCTCCAAAGGAAGGCTACGCCGTTCAAAGAGACTAGAAAATCTTGGAAAAAAATGCGACCAGCTTATTGCGTATCATTTGATTCAATGGGCTCAAACTCATCAAGTTGGAGACATCGTCCTTCCATCTCCCCATGGCATTCAAGATCACATTGAAGCCAGAGTTCAGTCTCTGGCTCAGCTCAAGTTCCCCAACAATAAACAGCTCCAGAAACGGTATGCAAAAGCCATTCGCCTGAGATATCCACGTTGGAGCTATACCCGTTTAATTCAATGCATCGCAGACTGTGCTGAGAGGCGAGAGATGAAGGTGAACATCTTGAAATTCTATAAAAATGCTGGTCCCTTTGAACAATCTGTAGAAATTGCTTATGCTCATCTTCAGTATGAGGCCCCTAGTTCCTGAAGATTTGCGAAGTGGTTATTTTACTCCTGATTAGGAGAGTAAAATTAACGACAGCGCATGGATAGTAGGCTGTAAAGCCGAATACCGTGAAAATTATGGGCCAGTTTAACTACTTTCCAGTCCCTGTAGTTGTCTGCTTTTGAGTTCTTTTCAAGAACTGGGCAGCATGGTCGCACCTGTTGCAGAAAGCAATGTTTTTGAGATTGGTTTCATTACCTATTTCAAAGATACAGGCATACGTATCGTGGCAGCTCTAAAATGCCCCTCAGGAGGAAATTAACCATGCCTTCCTTGTCTATGGGAGGGTGTTGTTAATACCTAATCGGGGGGAGCCCTAGACTCTCTGCGCTTTTGTAGGTCACTAACCATTCAAGAGGTCCGCGCAATTCCTAGGAGTATTGACGAGTATGAGTTACAGGCTTTTGGAGCTAGCCTCCAGGATCTGTATATTCATTAATTTCCATCTCATTCAAGAGGTTTGCGATTTCACTCCTTGAAACCTATTTGGTGACTTGGTTCTAGCTGGGTACTGTCGCAACGTCCTTTTGAGGGTGTTGGGGGTTGAAAGATGCATTGCGTTTGCTCCTCTAATTTCCAATTGAGGTCGCAACGTTCTTTTGAGGGTGTTGGGGGTTGAAAGTTCGCGACTGACCTCAAGCCGCTTCCAGGTAAAGTGTCGCAACGTCCTTTTGAGGGTGTTGGGGGTTGAAAGAACTGAAATGATTGCAGAGCATGACGTTGAGTTCCGTCGCAACGTCCTTTTGAGGGTGTTGGGAGTTGAAAGGCTTAGGCATACTTCCCTGTTCTAGTGTTTCCCACTCAGAATAGCCCTAGAATAATTGCGAGAGTCTAGAGCGATGAAAGAAACCTTAGCCTTCCAACAACAGCTCTTGATATGCTGAGGGCTTTGTGTGGGTGCTTTTGGACACTAACTGTGCAAAACGAGCAAATAAGTAGTTTTTTCTTTACTCAAGATGTGAATTGTACTGCATATTAAACTAATCAGAGTCCACTCTTGATTAGTTTAATTTAGTCAGTTAATGGCTAGGGATAAGGATTACAGCCTGTTGCTCAAAATTACTGTTCCCTAAATTCTGCCAATATTTTCTTGTCGATTTTGGACACTAACTGTGCAAAACGGACAAATAGCTGTGCAATGTACATAATACAAAGCAAAGCGGGTGGGGGGAATCGAACCCCCATCATTAGCTTGGAAGGCTAAGGTTTTACCACTAAACTACACCCGCATAGCGCTGGATATTCAGCACAATTTAGGCTAACACAAATTGACTAACTTTCTGCAAGCCAATCCAACCTCTTCTTCTGAATTGCGATCTGCTACCGATAGCACCATGTTTTTCCAGTAAAGCAAACCACCCACGCAAGAGAATTCACTTCCGATCACCAGTGAGGGATGTGGAATAGGCTACGATGGTGCTAATTCAAGACCGACCATGCTGATTCACTACCTCCTAGCGCTTCTACCTGCGATCGCAGCTTTTGCTACAGGCAGTATTGCTATCTATGTATGGCAACGGCGGTCCGTTACAGGGGCAAAATCCTTTTTTAGGTGTATTCTTTGCCTCTTTATTTGGTGCTTTTTCGCGGTCTTAGAATATCTCAGCACTGAAGCCACTCCCCGCATCGTTTTTGGCAAACTGCAATACCTCGGCATTCCGTTTTTCGCCGTCTTTTGGCTTGTCTTTACCCTGCAATACACCCATAACGATTCTCGTCTGAACACCCAGAGAACGAGAGGGATGATGGTGTTGCCCCTACTGAGCATGATCTTTGCCTTTACAGATCCTTGGCATGGTCTGATTTGGGCATCTGTGGAATTGGGGCATACCCCTGCGCCTCAATTGATGATTGATCATGGCTGGTGGTTTAGCTATGTGATGATGCCCTACAACTACTTGCTGCTGCTAGGGGGCGTCGGCGTACTCCTCAACGCTTATTTCGCCAGCTCCCAAATCTATCGACAACAGATTTTGGTATTGCTGTCTGCGTCGATCATTCCCTTCTTTTCTAGCCTGTTGTATCTGTTAGCAAGGGTTCATTTCTACGGGTTAGACCTGACCCCGATTAGCTTTGCGGTCAGCGGTTTGATCATGGTAGTGGGACTGTTTCGCGGCAAACTATTTGAAGTCTCCCCCATTTCCTACCGCACCGTATTTCTCAACACAGAAGATGCGGTGATATTTCTGGATACTCAAAATCATATTGTCGATCTCAATCCCAGTGCTTATCGCGAAAGCCTGTTTGACAATATTTTGGGGCAACCGTTTCACGTCAGCTTTCCCGCCTATCAGCATTTGCTGACAACGCCCCTGACCCAAGAAATCACTGAAACGGTCAAGCTATTTCAATTTTCCCAAACCCTCCTTAAAGAAGTCAAAATCCGGACGTTGCACAGCCCAGGTCATCGTCTAGTAGGATCTTTGGTCATTATTCGCGATGTTACCGTTGAACGCCAAAAACAAGCGCAGCTCAAGCATTTTGCCTACTTTGATAGTCTGACGGGGCTGTGTAATCGTCGCCAATTGGAAATCTCAGGCCAATTGTCCCTGAGTAGCGCGGGCAAAGGACTGTGGCCAGTGGCCTTGTTATACGTAGATTTAAATGACTTTAAGCCGATTAATGATACCTATGGCCATCAGATCGGAGATGCAGTACTCATTTATGTGGCGAAGTGCTTAAAAACCTGCGTGCGTCAGGGGGACATTGTCGCCCGTATTGGCGGGGATGAATTTGTAGCCTTGTTGTTTAAGGTGAATCAAAATGCAGCCCATGCCACCCGGGAACGGCTCTTACTCCGGTTGCGACAGCCCCTAAAACTTGAGAATATCACCCTCAAAATAACCGCTAGTATTGGTGTTGCCAGCCATCCCCAGGACGGCTGTACCCTATCAGAACTGATGCATTGTGCTGATCAATCTATGTACCAGGACAAGCAAACCTATCGCGATCGCCGAGACCATCCCCGGTCCCTAACCGATCAAACCCAGGGAACCATGAAATCGCCAAAATAATGGTCACGAATCATCCGGACTATTACTTTGCCTACGGCTCTAATTTGTATCAGTCCCGCTTACTAGCGCGCGTCCCGTCCGCTCGCTTCATCACCCTGGGCCACCTCCAGGGGTATCAATTTCAGTTCCATAAGGTGGGTTTAGATCAATCCGGTAAAGCGAATATTCAAGCCACTGGTCAACCAGACGATATCGTTTGGGGAGCCGTTTTTCAGATGGACTTATCTGAGCTTCACTACTTGGACCAAGCTGAAAGCTTGGGGGTAGGCTATGAACGCCAATGTCTCAGTATTTTGACCACTGAGGGGTGCCTTGAAGCGTTTACCTACTTGGCTCTGCTGATAGACCAAACTTTGCGTCCGTTTCATTGGTACAAAGCCTACATTGTCCAAGGCGCCTTGAATTTAAGCCTGCCAGCAGCCTATATTCAGGACATTCAGGCTATTCCATCCATCCCCGATCCCGATGCTGAACGTCGCCAGCATCACAGAGCTTTACTAGGGTAAGCATTAACTTTATTCTTCTCTTAGGGCTGGTTTTATAACGATTAATCGCAAAGACTTCAAAAGTAGCTTAAGTCTTGGCATGCTAAGGGAATCTCACTACATCATCACTCCGTCGCTACCTCAGAAACGATCATGGATTCTTTCACATCCCGACTTTGCTCTAAGACTAGTTTGGCCATTGGCCTGTATATCAGCGCCATGGTCAGTTTAGGATTCTTAGCCCATGCTCAACTCAATGCCATGCAGTTAATGCAGTCCGAACGGCCTGTGAGCGTATCGCCTTAAGATCCGACGGGGTTTAGACAATTGCCGCCGATTGAGGCATTAGTCGATGCAATAGTTGATTTAAGGCTGTAATGGTCCAATCGATATCTTCGAGAGTTGTTTGCTTACCTAGGGTCAAGCGAATACCGGATAACGCTTGTTGATCTGAGTATCCCATGGCTTTCAAAATAGGGCTGGGGGATAGCTTACCGCTATGGCACGCCGACCCGGCACTAATGGCAATGCCTGCCAAATTCATCTGTCGGACTAAGGTCTTACCTGTTATCTCCGTGGTAGGAGGGAGGCAAAAGCTGACGTGATGGGGTAATCGCTGGCTCAGATCTCCCGTTGGCAGTAGGTAGGGAGAGTGGCTGAGTTGAGCAAACATGCGATCGCGCAGCTGCATCAGTCGCACCCCCTCTGCCTCCATCTCTTCCGCCGCCATCTCAGCCGCCAAACCAAACCCAGCAATAATGGGTACAGCGGGTGTCCCTGAACGCATACCTTGTTCCTGTCCGCCCCCTGCCAATAGGGGAATCAGGTGAGTCCCAGGACGCACATATAAAGCGCCTGCTCCTTGGGGACCATAGAGTTTATGGCTAGAGAGGGAGAGTAAATCCACGGGCAAGGTTTGCACATCAATGGGGAGACGACCCGCTACCTGCACCGCATCGGAATGAAAGAGCACGCCTCGATCGCGCGCGATTTGCCCTAAAGTGTGGATCGATTGTAGAGTACCAATCTCGCTCTGACCATAAATCACTGAGACTAAAACAGTGTTGTTTTGAATTGAGTCATTCAGAGCATCTGGTGAGATATGACCTTGGGAATCTACGGGCAAACGAGTGACTTGCCATCCCTGTTGCTCTAACAGGCGAGCTGGTTCAGTAATCGCAGAGTGCTCAATACTAGAGATGATTAAATGCTGGGGTTGGGTAAAGGTTCGAGCAATCCCCATTAACGCTAAGTTATTGGCTTCAGTCCCACCCGACGTAAAAATAATCGACTCAGCGGGAGCATGAATCAAGTCTGCAATCTGCATGCGTGCCTGCTCTAAAACGGTGGCAGACCGTTGTCCCCACTCATGCAAACTAGACGGATTGCCCCATTGTTCTGTCCAAACTTTACCCATGGCGATAATCACGTCTGGGTGACAAGGAGTGGTTGCACTGTAATCTAAGTAGATTTGCATGGGGATGTTCGTTTGACAGGCAACTGTACTACCTCTAGATCATGGGAAGGTCTGCTTCACAGTCTAGCGGGATTCTGCAGGCAAGGTATAGTCACCCGAAGATATTGAGCTTTCTGGATAAGAGCGTTCTTTAATCCACTAGTGAATATTGACTTCAACGTTGATGCTTTTTATGAGTCCAACGGAGTTGCAACAGTCTCTAACCTATATCCAGTAAGTCTCCTAAAGGGATGCCAATACTAAGAAATGGATAGATTGGGGCCACACTAAAGCAAATCGCAAGCTTCCGGCTTTAATTCTCGATCCATCAAACTTTCTAAAGCTTCCTGGGGGGTAATTCGTCCCTTCAAAAGTCGATGAACTTGGCGGGCAATGGGAATGGGGATGCCTTCTCGATTGGCCAAATCGACCAGCACATTGGTGGTATTCACCCCTTCTGCGGTGCCATGAAGTTGATCCAAAATTTCAGGTAGAGATTTGCCTTGAGCCAGTTGATATCCCACTTGATAGTTACGGCTGAGGGGACTGGTACAGGTGGCTAACAAATCTCCTAAGCCGGATAGCCCAAAAAAGGTTTCGGCTTGTCCGCCCAGATGGGTGCCGACTCGAATCATCTCTGGCAGCGCTCGGGTAATCAGGGCGGCACGGGCATTGGTGCCGAGTTTAAGACCTTCGCAAACCCCGACTGAGATCGCAATCACGTTCTTCAGGGTCCCCCCCAATTCAGTCCCCAGCTGGTCAGGGTTGGTATAGACCCGAAAACAGTCAGAGGAAAACAGCTGTTGCACCGTTTCTACGGCAGCCTGATTAGGACCTGCAACCACTGTTGCAGCAGGTAACCTTTGCTCAATCTCTTTCGATAAATTGGGACCCGAAAGAACCAAAACAGGGTTGTTGGGGAAAGTGGCCTGCCAAATTTGGGAAGGTGTGCGGAGGGTCGCCGGATCTAACCCTTTTGTCGCACTGACGATAATGGTTGAGGTCGGTAGCTTGAGTTGTTGCAGTTGGGCTGCAAGGTCAGGAATGCCCTTCATGGAGATGGCAACCACCAGCACCTGGGCTTGGGCAAGGCTCTGGGTCAAAGTTAACGGTCCTCGGCGGGACCAAGCCGTCACTGTATGGTGATTGGCTTGAGCTAGGGTTCCTAAGGCAGACCCCCACACCCCTGTGCCCAAGATAGTGATGGCTGTTGTGGACATGCAAGCAAAATCCTAACTGGAGAGAACGTCAACGGATAGGCGCTGTTGTCTGAGCCGTCACAAAATCAGGCAAACTATTGGCTTCCATAAACCGATGATAGTGTTGGATGTGGTGATCACAATCTGCGTCACTCCAGTTGCAGTATTGCTTCAAAATTGCCGTCACTGCTGGCAGCACATCAAAACCATAATTGGTTTGCATCGCCAAAATCGTTCGCCGCACGCATATATCGACGAGGGTGTGGGCGTGTTCAGATTGGACCGCATAGACCACTTGGGCCTTAATATCGAGTAGGGATGGGGTAATCGGCTCGGCTAGTTCTGGGGTTTCATCAATAAGAGCCAAAATCTTCACAGCAAAACTGCCATAGATAGAGAACAGATGAAAGACAGTCTCTCGGCTAACGAGGGACTGGTATTTGCTGATCATGGTTTCGATCAAGGTATCGTTGAGTGAGATCGCACCTGGAAATAGCTCTTGCTTGGTTACACAAGGAATTGGGCCGCGACCTTGCTTCTTCAACACAGCATCCACCATTTCTTCTGCCACCTGCCGATAGGTGGTAAGCTTACCGCCAATTAAAGAAATTAAATTGGTAATGCCGTCTTTGCAGTGATCGTAGAGAACATGGCTGCGGGTAATACTGCTGGTCTTTTTCCCTTCGCTATAGGGGAGCGGTCGGACACCGGCATAGGTAAAGCGAATATCAGCCCGAGACAGTTGGGCACAGGGAATCACTCGATTGGTTTCATTCAGCAAATAATCAATTTCAGCGTCATCGGCCTTAACCCGATCTAAATCACCGCTATACCGAATATCTGTAGTCCCAATCAGATATTGATTGGCCCAGGGCAGAATGAAAAAGGGACGGTTATCGACTTCGGCTTCCGCATAAAGGGCAGCGTCGGGGGCTCCGGGAAAGGGATCGACGATAATATGGCTGCCTTTAGTACCGCCGATTTTTCGCTCTTGTTTCGGGGTTGGAGACTGTATCCCTTGTAAAACCTGATCGACCCAGGGACCTGCCGTATTAATCACCACGGTTTGGGGGGATAGTTGGACTGTATGGGTGGTCTCTGCAATCAAGTCGTCAAGAGTAATGCCTGTGACTCGATCTCCTTCGACTTGAAGCTGAGACACTTGGGCATAGTTCAGGGTTGTCGCCCCTGCAGTTTGGGCCGACAGCACTAATTCCAAACAGAGGCGCTCAGCATGAACGACTTGGGCATCAAAATATTGGGCTGCCCCTTTTAACCCTTTTGGATTCAGGTGCCGAAATAGCTGCAAGCACTTTTGCAGAGGCAAAATCCGGTGATTGGGTAGGGATTTATCAAAACTGAGAACATCATAGAGCAGCATTCCGGCCTGAATTTCCCAGAAAGCTCGCGAGCCGCTGGCATAGACGGGAATCGACATCTGTAGAGGCCGGACTAAATGGGGGGCCACCCGTAATAGCACTTCCCGCTCTCGCAAGGATTCCCGGACCAGGTTGAATTCAAAGTATTCCAGATAGCGCAGCCCGCCATGAATCAACCGGCTCGACCAGCCTGTGGTGCCGCTGCCGAAATCATCTTTATCGATCAGCAGAGTTTTAAGGCCTCGCAGAGCCGCATCACGGGCCACCCCTGCTCCATTACTGCCTCCCCCAATCACGATGAGGTCAAAGGCCGTGTTCTCAATCGTTTGCCAATTTCTCATGTGTGAGCACATTCTGTTGTGATTTACATTTGAACCCAGGATTTTGGGCTGTGGCACTGCCAACAAGATGACATAGATCTCTAATTTAAGGCGTTTTCTTCATCTCTTTCACCAATTCTGTTAGCTTTAAGGTGAACAGACCACCATTGCTTTGTGACATCCGTCTTGAATGGATGAGCGGCAGGTTAAGAATGACCGCTTGGTAATCTGAGTAGGGTCACGGCAGAATAAAGTTTTAGTGTGCTAATTGCTCAAGGGTAGACATTATGGTGTTAACCGCTTCGACAATGTTGGATCTGGGGACACCCGCTCCCAACTTTCAGCTGCCAGATGTGGTCAGTGGGCAAACCATTTCCTTAGAGACATTTGCCCATCGCAACGTTCTCCTAGTGATGTTTATTTGCCAGCACTGTCCGTTTGTGAAACATGTCCAAGCCGAACTGGCTCAGATTGGTCACGATTATTCTGATCAAAGTTTGGGAATTGTGGCGATCAGCTCTAACGATATCCAGAGCCACCCCTTGGACGATCCAGAGCACTTAACCGCCATGGCGACCAGCCTCGGCTATAACTTTCCCATCTGTTTTGATGAACACCAAGACGTTGCCAAGCAATATACTGCGGCCTGTACACCCGACTTTTTTGTCTTTGATGCTCACCGCAAACTCGTCTATCGAGGACAGCTAGACGATAGCCGTCCCAGCAATAATCTGATGGTGACGGGGGAAGATTTGCGAGGAGCGTTGGATGCTGCCTTGGCAGAACAGCCGATTTCGGCAAACCAGAAACCCAGTATTGGCTGCAATATTAAATGGAAACCGGGGAATGAACCCGCTTATTACGGCTGAGATAATCGCCGGCTTGAGTAGAATGCTTCATGAATCGAACTCTAGATGCGACCATCTCGGCCTCCGAGGCGGGTTGGCAATGATCATGGAATCTAGAGGCTAAAGCGGAGGATGGAATATTTTGGCTTAAGGCCGCAACAAATTCCTGAGGTTTAAGGATATCTGTGTTGAGGCTGGACAGAGTTTGTTCAAAGACTAAGTCAGCAATCGGGCCAATGCAGTTCGCCAGCTCTTGCTTACAGCGGCTAATGAACTGAGGAGAGAGGGTGCGCGGTTGGAAAACATTGGGCGCAGAGTTGGATGGAAGAGCCCTTGATGGTTCAGGTGATTTCTTGACCCGTTTCCAGACCACCCAATGGGAGCCATCATCTTGAAGCAAGCAGGCTTGACCGGATCTACAGGAGATTTGGCAATATTCCAGAACCGCTTTCTCTAATTTTTTGGAGATTTTAGGCCCTAACTGAAATAATTGACCGTGAAATAAGAGCTGATGCTCACTAATGCCTTGAATATCTTGTGCTTGCAGATCTTGAACTTGAATAACTTTCAAGAGAATCCTCCTGCTGAAGTGATAGCAAGCAAATCCCCCCTAAACCACTCTGCTAACAGAGCTAATTATTGATGAGTATAAACGTCAACTCGGTAAGTGTAAACTTACTTTGCAACAAGTACCTATGGTCTGAATAATCTCTTGCTCGCAAATTAATCATCATCAAAACCTGGAAGAGTTTCTGTTCGTGATTAACAGTATTCTCCAGGGTGTAGATATCAGAAAATGAACATATTTACTTTGTGTTTAAAAAGTAACCTTACTCCAAGGTTTTGCGAAAGGCTAGGGCCGCTTGGGGATCAGGTATTTGTTGGGCAAGGGCATCAATGAGCTGCTGGGGCGACAGCTGAGGTGACTGCTTCAAAATCTGTTCGGTTAAGAAATCAGCCATTGGCCCCACATGAATAGCCAGCTCCGTTTTACAACGGTTAATAAAGATCCGATTTACACTAGCCAGGGTTGCTTTAGTGGATAGATCGGGTGGCTCTGTGGGTGGGCTAGGCTGAGCGGTCGGCTTGGGTGGCGGTGAAGTTTGAGAAGAAATGGCTTGTGGGGAAGCGGGCGGTTTCTGCGAGGGTGATGTGGATTTTTTAGGGCGAATGCGTTGCCAAGCCATGAAATAGGTGGGGAATTCAATGAGTAAATATTGTCGCCCCTGGTTTCGGGCATCCTCACAGAATTCTAGGGCTGTTTGTAGTAAGGATTTAGTAAAAGCAGGGCCAGGCCTAAACCATTTGCCTTTAATTTGCAGTGCTGATGATTGATCATTCAGCAGTCCTCGTGCTTCCAGATCCGTCGATTGAATAATGGACATGGGATTTCCCCCTGATGATTGTTTGCCTCATATCCATGTCCCATATTGGGATAGCCTGGGTTGGTGCAAGATCTCCTATGGATAAGGTGGTTTACTCAGTTTACCCAGGGAGAAGCATCAGTTTTCCACATTCCAGCGTGATGCAATCCTTCTCAATGCCCAGGTAGAATTGGCAAGCGGGATCTATCCACAGGTTGTTGATGGAATTCGTGGCCATTTATGCTTGCTCTCAAAAAATATTCACTATGTCAGGGTTAGTCCCATGAGTTTCAGTCATGAGTTTGAGTTACTCCTAAGAGCCCGATATCCATTAATTTATATTCCGACGCAAGAGGAAGAACGAGTGGAATCGGTGATTGCGGATTCGGCTCAACGTCAGGGGAATCGAGCGGTCTATACTTGGGACTTTGTGGATGGCTATCAAGGGAACCCCACGGATGCAGGGTTTGGTCAACGCAACCCTTTGCAGGCCCTAGAACTTATTGAGCAGCTACCCACGTCTGCCCCTGCGATTTTTATCCTGCGAGATTTCAATCGATTTTTAGAGGATGTGGCCATTTCTCGGAAGCTTCGTAATCTATCTCGACTGCTAAAGTCTCAGCCCAAGAATATCGTCTTGCTCGCCAGTGAGGTAGCCATTCCCAGTGATTTGGGGGAAGTGGTCCATGTGATTGATTTTCCTCTACCTGATTTAGGAGACATTCGTTCTGAAGTGGAACGTCTATTGGCTGCCACCACTCAACCTTTGACGGGTAAGGATTTGGATGATTTGGCCCGTTCCTGCCAAGGGTTAACGATGGATCGGATTCGGCGGGTATTGTCCCGCGCAATCGCAACCCATGGGCAACTCAGCGCTGATGATGTGGAACTTATCCTGGAAGAGAAACGACAAACCATTCGCCAAACCCAGATTCTGGATTTTTATCCCGCTCGGGAAAATATTTCCGATATTGGTGGCCTCGATAATCTTAAGGATTGGCTGCTGCGCCGAGGAGGTGCCTTCTCTGAAAAAGCGCGACAGTATGGTTTACCCCATCCTCGTGGTCTATTGTTAGTCGGCATCCAAGGGACAGGCAAATCCTTAACGGCGAAGGCGATTGCCCACCATTGGCACCTGCCGCTATTGCGTCTGGATGTAGGGCGTCTATTTGCCGGATTAGTTGGAGAGTCAGAGTCTCGAACCCGACAAATGATTCAGCTTTCGGAGGCCCTTGCCCCTTGCATTCTCTGGATTGATGAAATTGATAAAGCCTTTGCAGGCATTGATGGTCGGGGGGATTCGGGGACAACCAGCCGGGTGTTTGGCACCTTTATTACTTGGCTAGCGGAGAAAACCTCTCCGGTCTTTGTCGTAGCAACGGCTAATAATATCCAGTCTTTACCCCCAGAGATGCTACGAAAAGGGCGATTTGATGAGATCTTTTTTGTGGGATTACCGACCAAGGAAGAACGGGAAGCGATTTTTTCGGTGCATTTATCTCGGCTACGTCCCCATAACCTCAATCAATATGATTTACAGCGATTAGCTTACGAAACCCCTGATTTCTCGGGAGCCGAGCTGGAACAAAGCATTATTGAAGCGATGCATTTGGGATTTAGCCAGAACCGAGACTTTACGACGGATGATATCTTAGAAGCCGCCAGCCAAATCATTCCTTTAGCCCGTACGGCCCAAGAACAGGTAGAATTTCTCCAAGATTGGGCAGCATCAGGGAAAGCACGATTAGCGTCCAAGCATAGTACACTAAGCTTGCGCATTCAGCGGCAACTTCAACAGCCGGATTAATCGGACTGTGCTGCAAATAATTTTTATTTGAATAACCATTAATTGTTCTCTACCCTTAGAATTTGACTAACTTTGTCATCTTGATGCCTGTATGAAACCGTCTCAGATCGCTCAAATCGTCATTGGTATCATCTTGGGTTTGACAATTGTTGGGGGAGCAGTGGTGGGTGCTGGCTATTTGTACCTGAACCGATTTTCCCAAATCCCTGAAAAACCTAAGTTTCCTAACGACGCTAAACCCACAACGCCTGCTAAGCCTAAGCCCTATCCAGCAGTCGTCATTTACCCCGACGGTTTATTCCTTAGAAAAGAAAGATCTTCGGATGCGGATGTTATTAAAGTCCTAGAATACGAAGAGCCCGTCACCGTGATTGAAACATCACCAGACCAAAAATGGCAGAAGATTAAAGCTGACCTAAAAGGCGAGGATGTGGAAGGCTGGGTGTCCATGGGCAATACTGAACGGGTTCAGGGCGATGTCGCTTCGGAAACACCACCAGAAGCAGAGCCTGAGCCAGCCTTTTAAAAATAACTAGGTTTTATGTCTGATTTTGCGATCGCAACTTCGTCCGCTCCTACATCCCCTCAAGTCCCCATTCATACCGTTGGTGTTCTGGGCGGTGGTCAGCTAGCTTGGATGTTAAATCAAGCAGCTCCATCCTTAGACCTCAACCTCGTTTTCCAAACCCCCAACGTCTCTGACTCAGCCCTCCAAAGTGTGGCGGATCTAGACCAGCAGGCCATTCTCGCCCCTATTACGGATGCTGCCGCCACCGCTCAACTCGCTCAACAGTGCCAAGTCATTACCTTCGAAAATGAGTTTGTTGATTTAGACGCCTTAGGAAAGCTAGAAGCCCAAGGGGCTTGCTTTCGCCCCAGCTTAGCCAGCCTTACGCCCCTACTCGATAAGTATGAGCAACGCAGCTTTTTTGCTTCCCTTGGCATATCTGTCCCCCAATTTGCAACCCTAACATCTGACTCCCTGCCCCCATCCTTCGAGTTTCCCGTCGTTGTTAAAGCGCGGCGCAATGGCTATGACGGCCAGGGCACTTTTATTTGTCATACTTCGGCAGACTTGGCCCAATGTTGGCAGCAAGCCAAACAGGATCCGTCTGTATTGATGGTGGAAGCTTATGTCCCCTTTCAGTGGGAGCTGGCGGTTATGGCAGCTCGCTCTACCACGGGGGAGATTTCCCTGTTCCCAGTGGTAGAAACTCATCAGCAGGATCAGGTTTGTCATTGGGCTATTGCCCCTGTGCAACTATCGCCCCAAACTCAGGCACAAATTGATCAGATCGCATCCCAGATATTAGAACATCTGGATATGGTGGGGATTGTGGGGATTGAGTTATTCCAAACCGCTGACGACCAAGTGTGGGTCAATGAAATTGCCCCTCGCACCCATAATTCTGGCCATCTCACCATCGATGCCTGCACCACCTCCCAATTTGCGCAGCATCTACGGGCGATTAGTGGTCAGCCTTTAGGGCCAACTCACCTCACTTCCGCTGCCGTCATGGTCAACCTACTGGGATTTGAAACCAGCCACCATGATTATTTACAAAAACGGCAGGCCATTGCTGCCCTTCCCCAGACCTTCGTTCATTGGTATGGCAAGACAGAAAGTCGGCCTGGGCGGAAGCTAGGACATGCGACAATGTTATTATCCTCTGAAGATTCAGTTATGGCCGTAGAGATGGCCCATAAAATTGAAGCCCTTTGGTATGGGGGCTGAGGTGTAGATAACGTTATGAGCAGTAAGGCTGCCCGAGCTTATATCCTGTTATCGATTGCGGCTGCATTGATAACAATGGTGCTGAAATTTGGTGCCTATCAGCTCACTTCTTCCGTTGGCTTATTTTCAGATGTAGCCGAGTCCAGTGTGAACTTAATTGCTGCATTAGCGGCATTTTGGGCTTTAACGGTTGCTGCTCAACCCCCCGATCAAGAACATACCTTCGGTCATTCTAAAGCCGAATATTTTTCCAGCGGTCTAGAGGGGCTTCTTATTCTAGTGGCAGCGATTAGCATCGCCATCACAGCCATACCTCGATTGTTTAATCCTCAGCCCCTCGCAGAGTTGGAACTCGGTTTAGGCTTATCCATCCTTTCATCCCTAGTCAATGCTGGTGTGGCCTGGGTTTTACTCCGGGCTGGTAAACGGTTACGTTCGATCACCCTCAGAGCTGATGCTCACCACTTATTAACCGATGTTTGGACATCGGTTGGGGTGGTGGCGGGTTTGGTAATTGTGAAGCTGACGGGATGGCTGATTCTCGATCCAATCATGGCCCTATTAGTTGCCTTGAATATTGCTTGGGTCTCCAGCAAGCTGATTCGGGAAACCATGTCTGGGCTGATGGACAGCGCGCTGCCTGAAGCAGACCAAGCTGTTATTCGCGCTACTTTAACGGCCTACCAATCCCAAGGTATTCAGTTCCATGCCCTCCGTACCCGTGTGGCTGGGGCTCGAAATTTTGTTTCTTTTCATGTTCTAGTGCCGGGGAATTGGTCCGTCCAAAAAGGCCATGAGCTATGCGACATCTTGGAACAATCGATTATGACCGCTTTACCTGGCACCCATGTGATGACCCATTTAGAACCCATCGAAGATCCAGTGTCCTGGGAAGATGCTGAACTGGATCGCTCGCAACATCCCTAAGTTACAGACAAGGTTGGTTGGTCCATTTTTCTGGCCCTCGGCCTGGCCAACAGAGTTGCTGTCGCCCCATCCAAACGAGTTGCCATTTTTCCTCGTCCTCAATCATTCCCTGAGGCTCAAATTCAAAGCGGTATCGAAGACCTTGCACCGAATCATCTGCCAAGCCAACTTGAGACAGCATCACCACGGCTGACTGGCCTTTTTGAATCGAGACGGAGGTTCGTTTTTGGGAGTCTCCCTCAGTGTCGGGTAACTCGACCAAGGATAAAGCAATGGACTTGGGATCAGTCCCTGTCAAAGCAGCCTCAGTGGAGAATGAATCTAGGCTAATTGGCGTATAGCGGTTGCGATCTCTCTCCCATACCTCCGGTCTCGCTACATCAGGCCAATGCTCCCTCTCAGAGTGAGGACCAAAGCGATCACACCAAGCCTGCTTCGCTGGACTCCAAACCTCACGCGTGAAGCAATTATAGGGAGGTCTAGCCACAGTAGAAGAGACGGGATTGGGGGGAGATATTTGCGGTTTGTTGGCCATCAAACTCATGCCTAAACTGAGTCCTGCCATCATCAGAATTGTTTGACCGATCATTCTTCCCTCTGGTCGATATTTTCTAAGTGCTTTTCCTATTCATTTATAAAGACTCTGTTCGAAATTTAAAAGTTTCAGGGGGTTGGATAATTATCCAACCCCCTGAAACTAAAGCACTAGCGGCTGCAATCGTTAATCTCTACTATTAATTGCGATTAAGAATCTGAGGATAAAGATAAACAGATTGACGTAGGTCAAGTACATGGATAGAGCAGCAGATAAATATTGCTCATCTTCATAAGTTCTAGGCAGAACAAAGAAGTCAACAACAGCTGCTCCAACAAACAACAGTACGCCAATGCCGGAAATCCCAATTTCCAACCAGCTAGGAGAAATAATGCCAAACCACATACATATGACTTGGGCAAACATGACAACTAGTAAAGCGATCACCCCTAGTTGAATTGTTTTGGTGAGGGCAAATCCATCTTCATCTGATAGATTTGCTCCAATAGGACGAGCGGCAATAAAGGTAATGCCACAACTCAATGCAGCAATCGCTAACCCCGTTTCACCTACTCCGGATGTTTTTAGAGCGATGTCAACAAGCAAGGATAGGGTATAGCCAGTAACTAAGCTGAATGTTGCCAACAGGGGCAAAGCAACGTTGTTATTGACTTTAGTGGCTGCTCTTTGTGACACGAAGAAGAGTACAAAGAACAGAATCATCGCTGGCAGACTAGTGGCCCTGTAAGTTTGGGGGCCAAAGCTAGAAATAACTCCTAGACCACCCCATGCGCCGACAGCAGTTAAAACTAAGCCTGCACCTAGGTAAGGTAGAGCATTTGGAATAACATTGGGGCCAACAAGGGCGTT